>JACKLO010000001.1 GCA_024235915.1 Burkholderiaceae bacterium
CGACGAGACCAACGCCGAGCGCGCGGTCACGCAGCCGGGCAACAACGCGCCGTTCTGGCGTGGCGTGCACAACTCCGGCAACGTGCCGGGTGTCACCAGCCTGCCCGGGCTGGAGATGGGCGTGCTGATGCAGCGCCCGGTGCAGTACCCCGGCTCGAACTACACCTCCGCGGGTGAAGCCTGGCGTCAGGTGCGCAACAACTGGCTGATCCCCTACGGCGGTGCGCTGATGCTGATCATGCTGGTGGCGGCGGTGCTGCACTACGTGGTCAAGGGGCCGCTGGACACCAAGGAAGGCCCGACGGGCCGTGTCATCGAGCGCTTCACACCGCTGGAGCGCGCGGCGCACTGGGTCAACGCCATCGCCTTCGTGGTGCTGGCGGTCTCCGGCATCGTGATGGCCTTCGGCAAGTTCTTCCTGCTGCCGGCGCTCGGGGGCACGCTGTTCGGCTGGCTGACCTACCTGCTGAAGAACCTGCACAACTTCGCCGGCCCGCTGTTCGCGGTGTCGCTGATCATCGTGATCGTCACCTTCGTGAAGGACAACCTGCCGAGCAAGGACGACATGGTCTGGCTGGCCAAGGGGGGCGGGCTTCTGAACGGTGCGCACGTGCCTTCGCACCGCTTCAACGCCGGCGAGAAGATCCTGTTCTGGGTGGGCGTGTTCGTGTTCGGCGTGCTCGTCGTCGCCTCGGGCCTGGTGCTGAACCAGCTGATCCCGCAGGTCTCGCCGACGCGCGAGAACATGCAGATCGCGCAGATGGTGCACGGCGCCTCGTCGCTGTTGATGATGGCGCTGTTCATCGGCCACATCTACATGGGCACGATCGGGGCCAAGGGCGCCTACTCGGCCATGCGCAACGGCTACGTCGACGAGACCTGGGCCAAGGAGCATCACGAGCTCTGGTACGACGACGTGAAGGCCGGCCGCATCCCGGCCCAGCGTTCGGCCGCGCCGCTGCCGTCACCCGGCACCACCCCGGCCAAGGCCTGAGCCGGCGCCATGTCGATCCCCGGTGAAGCCCTGCCTCGCCCGACGGCGGCTCCCAGGCCGCTGGTGGCGGGGGCGCCCAGGCTCACCGAGGCCCGGGGCGAACTGCTGCGCGAGATCACCATCCTCGACGAGTATGGTGACCGGCGCATCATCCACATCCCGGCGGAACGGCCGCTGACGGTCTTCGTCGACAAGCGCGAACTGGTCACGCTGATGACGCTCGGCGCCATGCCCGAGCACCTTGTGCTGGGCTACCTGCTGAACCAGCGGCTGATCAAGCGCGTCGACGAGATCGAGTCGATCACGGTGGACTGGGATGTCGCCGCCGCCGCGGTCCGGACCCGGGCAGGCGTGGCCGACATCGAGGCCCGGACCGCCAAGCGGGTGGTCACCACCGGCTGCGGTCAGGGCACGGTGTTCGGCGACCAGCTGGAAGACCTCAATGGCATCCACCTGCCGGAAGCGGCCCGCGCCCGCATCCGCCAGAGCCACCTGCACCGCATGCTCGAGACCATGCGGCAGCAGGACAGCATCCACCGCAAGGCCGGTTCGGTGCACGGCTGCGCGCTGTTCCGTCTCGACGCCGGCCAGCCCGAACTGATGATGTTCGTCGAGGACGTCGGTCGCCACAACGCGATCGACACCATTGCCGGCTGGATGGGGCTGCATGGCGTCGATGGTGTCGACAAGGCCTTCTACACCACCGGGCGCTTGACCAGCGAGATGGTGATGAAGGCCGCGCACCTGGGCGTTCCCATCGTGGTGTCGCGCAACGGCGTCACCGCCATGGGCCACGAGATGGCCTCGCGCCTGGGCATGGCGCTGTTCGGTCGCGCGTCGAACCGGCACTTCCTCTGCTACACCGGCTTCGAGCGCTTCGATTCCGAGCCGGAGCCGCAGCGCCCCGCAGTGCGCGTCGTCTCTGGCTGAGGCTGGACTGAAGACAGTCCCTGCGGACTGTCTTCAGCCTGCCGAAGCGGCCGAGCTCTGCGAGGCCGGGGGAGGATCTGGACTGAAGACAGTCCCTGCGGACTGTCTTCAGCCTGCCGAAGCGGCCGAGCTCTGCGAGGCCGCAGGAGAAGCGCCCTAGACTCGTGTCTCCCATCAGAACGGAGACGCGATGAACGCCACCCGCCCGCCCTTCCGCGCCGACCAGGTCGGCAGCCTGCTGCGCCACGAGGCGCTGGCCGCCATGCGCGCCCGCTGGAAGGCCGGTGAAGTGGACGATCAGACGCTGCGCGAGGCCGAGGACCGCGCGATTGCCGACGCCGTGCGGCGCCAGCAGGACATCGGCCTGCAGGCCGTCACCGACGGCGAGTTCCGCCGTGACTGGTGGCATCTGGATTTCCTGGCCCAACTCGACGGTGTCACGCTCACCGCCAACCCGGGCCCGAAGTTCAAGATCGCCGGGCAGAGCGAGCAGCCGCCCATCGCCACCGTCACCGGCCGCATCGGCTGCAGCCGGCCGATCATGACCGAGCACTTCGCCTACCTGAAGTCGGTAGCCACGGCGGTGCCGAAGATGACGATCCCCTCGCCATCGATGCTGCATCTGCGGGGCGGCCGCGCGGCCATCTCCCGCGAGGCGTATCCCGATCTGGATGTCTTCTGGGACGACGTTGCAGCGGCCTACCGCCAGGCCATCGCGCACCTGGCCGACGCCGGGTGCCGATACCTGCAGCTCGACGACATCACCTTCGCCTATCTCTGCGACCCCAAGATCCAGGCCAACTGCCGCGCCAACGGTGACGACCCGGCCGAGCTGCCGCGGCGCTATGCGCAGACCATCAACGCCGCGCTGCGCAACCGGCCGGCCGACATGGCGGTGACCATCCACACCTGCCGTGGCAACTTCAAGAGTGCCTGGGTGGCCGAGGGCGGCTACGACCCGGTGGTGGAGGCCATGTTCTCCACCGACGTCGACGGCTGGTTCATGGAGTTCGACAGCGAACGCGCCGGCGGGTTCGAGCCGCTGCGCGCCGTGCCCAAGGGCAAGACCGTGGTGCTCGGCCTGGTGACCACCAAGCTGGGCGAACTCGAGGACAAGGACAAGCTCAAGCGCCGCATCGACGAGGCTGCGAAGATCGTGCCACTGGACCAGTTGGCCCTCAGCCCGCAGTGCGGCTTTTCCAGCACCCACCACGGCAACGCCCTGTCGATGGACGACCAGTGGCGCAAGCTGGAGCGGGTGGTGGAGGTGGCGCACGAGGTCTGGGGCTGACGGCCCAGCCGACGCGGCGACAATGCCGGCTCCAACCGCCCGACCGGAACCCCGATGAGCATCAAGAGCGACCGCTGGATCCGCCGCATGGCCGAGCAGCACGGCATGATCGAGCCGTTCGAGCCCCAGCAGGTGCGTCATGCACCCGACGGCCACAAGATCGTCAGCTACGGCACCAGCAGCTACGGCTACGACATCCGCTGCGCGCCGGAATTCAAGGTGTTCACCAACATCCACAGCACCGTGGTGGACCCGAAGAACTTCGACGAGAAGAGCTTCGTCGACATCCACGCCGACGTCTGCATCATCCCGCCCAACAGCTTCGCGCTGGCGCGCACGATGGAGTACTTCCGCATCCCGCGCAACGTGCTCACCATCTGCCTGGGCAAGAGCACCTATGCGCGCTGCGGCATCATTGTCAACGTCACCCCGTTTGAACCGGAATGGGAAGGCTACGTCACGCTGGAGTTCAGCAACACGACGCCGCTGCCGGCCAAGATCTATGCCGGCGAGGGCTGCGCCCAGGTGCTGTTCTTCGAGAGCGACGAGGTCTGCGAGACCAGCTACAAGGACCGCGGCGGCAAGTACCAGGGCCAGCGCGGCGTGACTCTGCCCAAGACCTGAGGAGGGCGGCATGAAGTGGGAAGGCCACCGACAGAGCCGCAACGTCGAGGACCGGCGCGCCGGCGGTGGTGGAATCCCCGGCCTCGGCGGCGGGCGGCGCGTGGGCGGCAAGGGGCTGGGCCTCGGCTCGATCGTCATCGCCGTGATCGCCGCCTGGATCTTCGGCATCAACCCGTTGACCGTGCTGGGCCTGCTCGGTGGCATGGACGGTGGTGCGCCGGTGTCCCAGGGGCCGGCGGCTGCACCACCCGCGTCGGACCGCGAGGCCATGTTCGTCTCCACCGTGCTGGCCGACACCGAGGACGTCTGGCAGGCGCTGTTCCGCAGCGGCGGGCAGAGCTACCGTGAGCCGAAGCTGGTGCTGTTCCGCGGCGCCGTGCCCACCGCCTGCGGCACCGGCCAGAGCGCGATGGGGCCGTTCTACTGCCCGGGCGACTACAAGGTCTACATCGACCTCGGCTTCTTCGAGACGCTGTCGCGCCAGATGGGCGCGCCCGGTGATTTCGCGCAGGCCTACGTGATTGCGCACGAGGTGGGTCACCACGTGCAGCGGCTGATCGGCGTGACCGACAGGGTCGACGCGATGCGCGGGCGCATCTCGCAGGCGCAGATGAACGCGATGTCGGTCCGCGTGGAACTGCAGGCCGACTGCCTGGCCGGCGTCTGGACGCATCATTCCCAGCGCGGCAAGAACTGGCTGGAGCAGGGCGACATCCAGGAGGCGATGAACGCCGCCGCCCGCATCGGCGACGACGCGCTGCAGCGGCAGAGCACGGGCACCGTGCGCCCCGAGAGCTTCACCCACGGCAGCAGCGAACAGCGCATGCGCTGGTTCCAGCGTGGCGTGCAGAGCGGCCAGGTGGCCGCCTGCAACACCTTCGACGCGCAGACCCTGTGATCCCCGGGGCCTGGCGCACCGGCCGGTGCGTCAGGCCGCCGCCACCGTGAATCGCTGCCGGTGGTGGGCCGGGCGCTCCAGTTCGTCGGCGATGGCCACCGCAAGGTCGGCCACCGAGATGCCCGCGGGTGCGGTGCCGGCCATCATCAGTTCTTCGCCGCCCACCTGGTACCGCCCGCTGCGCTCGCCGGGTGCCAGCATCGCCGGCGGCGACAGGAACACCCAGTCCAGGTCCGTGATGCCACGCATCTCGGTCAGCAGGTCGCGTGCGGCGCGCGCACCGGGCACGACGTTCGGCGGCACCTGGTCCACGAAGGCCGGCGTGTCCACCAGTTGCACGCCGGGTGCCACGAACAGGCTGCCGGCCCCGCCGACTACCAGCACGCGTGCCACACCGGCGGCGCGTACGCCGGCCAGGATGGCGCGGCTGCCCAGGGCGAAGGTCTCGGCCAACTGCTGGTGTTCCCAGCCCGGGTTGAAGGCGCTGACCACGGCGTCGGCGCCGCGGGCGGCGGTTGCCACGTCGGCGGGCTTCAGCGCATCGCCGGTCACCACGCGCAGGCCGTCGCGGGCGGGCAGCTTGGCCGGGTCGCGGGCCAGCACGGTCACGGTGTGGCCACGCGACAGCAGTTCCGACAGCAGCGGCGCGCCGACGAAGCCGGTGGCGCCGATCAGGGTGAGGTTCATGCAAAGCTCCTGGATGAGAAGGCCTACAGTCTTTCATCGCCACGTTCGAGCCAGTAGTCGGTCAGAATCGTCAGCACCTTGAAGCCCAGCTTAAAAATCGACGATCTTCAGGCCCTGGCTGTCTTCGCCACCGTGGTGCGCGAAGGCTCGCTGAGCGCGGCCGCACGGCGGCTGGGCAGCACACCCTCGGCGGTGAGTCAGCGGCTGCGCGCGCTGGAGCAGGCGCACGGCGTGCGCCTGCTGCACCGGAGCACACGGCGGCTGTCGCTCACCGAGGCCGGGCAGCGCCTGCTGGGCCCGGCCGAGCGCCTGCTGGCCGATGCGCAGGCGGCACGCGAGGCGCTGGCATTGGCGCGCGACGCGCTGGACGGCGAGCTGCGGCTGTCGGCGCCGGTGGGGTTTGCCCGCCACCTGGGGCCGGCGCTGGCGCCGCTGCTCGCGGCGCACCCGGCGCTGCAGCTGTCGCTGCAGGTGGACGACGCGATGATCGACCTGGCAGCCCACCGCATCGACCTGGCGCTGCGTGCAGGCCCGTTGGCCGACTCCAGTTGGGTGGCGCGCCCGCTGGGCCGCTTCGAGTGGCTGATCGTCGGCGCG
>JACKLO010000002.1 GCA_024235915.1 Burkholderiaceae bacterium
GGTGTCGAGACCCTCGTGGATTTTCAGCTGCAGGTGGAGCACGCGCTGGACCTGCTGGGGCGCGCGGCAGTGCTGTTCGTCGATGCATCGCGGGTGGCCGTGGACCCTGCGCCGAGCCGTGTGGCGCCCGCCAAGGCGCTGCCGGCGCTGAGCCATGCGCTGACGCCTGAGGGCGTGCTGCACGTCGCACACCGGCTCGGGCAGGCGTTGCCCGAGGCGTGGCAGCTGGCGATCGAAGGCGAGTCGTTCGCGTTGGGCGACGGCCTGAGCGCGACAGCCAGCGCGCGGTTGCCGAGCGCGTTGCGGGCGGCGCGGCAATGGGTCGACCTGCAAAGGGCGTCGGTCAAGCGACGGGATATGGTCTGCGCTCAGGGGTGATGGGCTGCGCGGATCTGTAGCTGGCGGGTGGGTGTCGGTTCCAGACTGGGTGCGGTCGTTCATGAAGTGCCGACCGGCAGGCCGCTTTCGACCCGTTGCGGACATGCGTCGCCCTGATTTCACCGCCCTGAAGCTGCCGTTCGCGCACCCTCGCAATCACGCCCAGGAGGCTCCGCTGCGGAGGGTACACGTCGGCGGGCCGCCCGCGGGTGATGCGGGAGGTCGCGCACGGCGCCTGCGTCAGCGCCGGCGGGCGCGCGTCCACCGATCCCGTGTGCGCACACTCGCCTAATGCGTGACCCTGGTCGACCGGCGCGCGGCCGACCGGCGGTTCAAGGCGCTTTGGCGGCGGCGCGGGCGCGGCGCCGCGTCCACCCGCCCACGGTCAGCAGCCCCGCCGCCAGCATCCAGGCCGACGGCGGCGCGGGCACCGAAGGCACCGGCACGCCGTCGCTGAGCGACCACAGCGTGAACGACCCGGCGTCGCCGTCGAATGCCAGGTCGTAGGACCAGCCCTCGAGTAGGCCGCTGACCGTCACCTGTGCCGGCGCCACGAACGAGCCGGCGACGTCGAGCAACGAGAAACGCTGCCCGGCCAGCGGTGAGAAGCCGTCGATGAAGGCCAGCGCGAGGGTGGCCCCTGCGAGCCCCACGTCGCCTTGCACCACGAGCCGGTCGTGCTCGGCGCCGGCCGCGGTGCCGCCGATCTCGAGCACCAGCGTCGAGTCGGGGTCCATCTGCAGGTCGCCTTCGATGGCGAGCACGCCCGGCGAACGCCCCGGCAGCAGGCTCCCGCCCTCGCGGACGACGAGTGTGCCGAGCAGCCGCCCGCTGCCGCCGAGCGCCGCGCCGCCGTCGACGACGACGCTGGCCGAGCCGAGCACGCCGTCGACGGCCAGGGTGCCACCGTACACACGCGTGGCACCGGTGAACGCGGCGTTGTCGGCGGCCAGCACGGTGGTGCCGGCGTGGTGCTCCAGCCGGCCGTCGCCGGCGTTGATCGAGCGCAGCGCAACGCCAAAGACGTGGACCTCGTCGCTGTGGTTGAAGCGCAGGCTGCCCGTGCGGCCGAACGTGATGCCGCCCGCCGTGTCGACGAAGCCGGCCGACACCGGTGAGGCGCCCACCGAGGCGCCGATGTCCAGCAGGCCCTCCGACGCGGCATACGAGGAGCCGGTAGACGAGGTGCCCAGCCGGATGCTCCCGGCCGACACCACGGCACCTTCTGCGGCGCGCACGGTGGCGCCGTCCTTCTCGCCCACTTCGAGCGCACCGCCCACCGCGAGCCTGGAGCCGCTGCCCAGCACTTCGAGCCGCGAGCGGCCGCGCTGCTCGAAGCCACCGCCGGTGCCCGAGTAGCCGATCCGGAGGCGGCCGCCCGCCTCGAGCCGGCCGCCCTCGGACACCTCGACCTGGCTGGACAGCGCCAGGCCCTGCAGGTCGATGTTCCCGCTCACGACCAGGCCCGAGCCCTCGCCGCTGATGAGCATCTCGGCGCCGCGCTGGATGGGATTGGAATCCGGGGAGACAGACAGGCTGGCCGCGGTGACCCGACCGCCCTCGACGATGTACAGCCGGTTCTGCTGGCCCCTGATCCGCAGCGATTCGGTCATCGTCCAGACGGCCTGTTCGCCCACCAGCACGCCGCCGATGCCGCCGACCTCGCCCAACCGCGAGGTCAGCAGGGCCTGGCGCCGCAGGGACGCGTGGAAGTCCACCCCCGTCGGCGCGGTGGGGTTGACGGTCAGGCCGCCGCTGAGGATGACCCGGGTCAGCGGGTCGGCGATCCACAGCTGGCCGCTGTGGGTGTCCAGCGTGCCGTCGCCGTCGCTGACCAGCGAGATGCTGCCGAGGGTCGCCTGCGCGCCCTGCAGCACACTCAGGCGATCCGTCACGTGGGCACTGCGCCCGGCCCAGGTGGTGCCGAGGTCCTTCACGGTCATGCTGCCGCGGTAGACGGCGGCGTCCGCGTACAGAGCGGCGCCGCCTTCCACCTCGATGGTGCCGGTGCCGACGCCGTTGGCGATGGAGACGAACGAACCGACGCCAACCGCGCCGTCGCCGCTGCCGATGCTCAACAGGCTCTGCGGCCCGGCCAGCCGCAACGAGCCATGCACCGATTCGCCGGGCCCGATCGTGTACGAGGCGCTCCCGATGCCCAGAACTCCGGCAAAGCCCTGGCTGTCCGCGAGGTAGACCTTGCCGCGGGTGATCTCCATCACGCCGTCGGCCGTGTCGCCGACCATCACGTTGCCGGTGCTGATCACGGCGGTCACGGTGGGATCGCTGTCGACGGTCATGCGGCCGCTGCCTTCGCCGCGCAGGCCCACGTGGATGTTGGCGACCAGCAGTCCGCCCTCGCTGCCGGCGTGCACGTTCACCTCGCCGGCCACGTCCACCCGTCGGGCCTCGGCGAGCGCCGCGACGCTCACCTTGGTCTTTATCAGGGCCCCCGAGAAGGCGCTGGGTATGTTGTCGAGGTACCAGGTGGAGGCCTCGGTCCAGCTGCCGTCCTGGACCGACACCGACTGTGCCTCCGCGCGCGCAGCCAGCAGGGCGGCGAGCGCCATCGCGGCCACGCCAAACGCCCGGCCGGCGGCGCCGGCCCGCCAACGTCGGGCGACCAGCGCCAAGAGGCCCAATGCCGCCAGCGGGGCTGAGGACGGCAGCGGCACCGCATGCGTGTACGCCAGGTCGTCCAGTCCCACCCAGTAGATCAGTTCGTTCGAGTACGGGTTGGTCCAGGTCTGCGTGAAGGTGACGGAGCTGAAGCGGCCGCCTTCGGAGCGCACACCGATGAACGCGGCACCGACCTCGCCGGGCGGCACGATCAGCGCGTGCGCATCGCCGTCGTCGAACGACATGCCGAGGGTCTGGTCGGCATTGCTGCCGGTGACCATCGCGCCGAAGGCATCGATGGCGCGGTCGAAGGTGAAGGTCAGGGAGGAGACGATGGTCTCGCCCGGAGCGGCCAGCGCCGACAGGAACCACAGGTGACGCGAACCGCCCGGCGTGGTGTTGAAGGTGCCGGCGAAGTCGGCGCCGGCGATGCCCGCCGCCGGCCAGACGTTGGTGGCGCTGAGGTGCACGCCGGGTCCGATGGTCCGGCCCGGGCCGATGGCGCCGCTGGCCTGGCTCTCGAAGTCGATCCGTGACAAGGGCGAACCGCCCGCGGTGGCCGCCGCCTCGAACGCCGCCGCTGCCGTGATCGTGACCGGCCGGTCGTCGCCGGGCCCGATGCCGGGGTCGACGCCGCCGAACACCGTGACCGGCGCGGCGGCCACGGCCGTGCAGGCCAGCCCCGTCGCCGCCGCTGCCAAGACTATCCACCGGGTGCTGCTGGATCCCCGCATCGTCCGCTCCTCGCGCCGGGCATCGGCGCCTGGCGGCACTGTCGGACGCGGCCGTTGCGGCGCCGTTGCGGCGCGGCCGCGTGGTCGCTCAGACGGGCAAGTGCCCGCCCCAGCGGGCCTCGAAGGCCGCGCGCTGAGCGGGGTGCGAGGCGAGCGAGGCGGCCAGCGCGGCGGTGCGCGCCGCGAGCCCGGGCGCCTCGGTGGCATCGGCGCGCGCGAGGGCGCGGTGCAGCAGCCACAGGGCGATCGCGTGCACGCCCTCCCGCGGTAGCGCCACACGCGCGCGACCCAGCGTCTCGTCCGAGACGCCCGGGCCCATGCGCTCGGCATCGAGCCGCACGGCCAGCGCGCGCCAGCGCAACTCATCGTTGTGGCCCGGCGCGTCGTCGGCCGGCAGCGCCGCCAGCGCCTGCGCCGGCCGGCCCTGAGCCAGGCGCAGCGCAGCGCGCACGATGGCCTCGCGCACCTGCACGCGCGGCGTCTCCGACGGCCCAGGCAGCGCCGCCATCGCGCACTCGGCGCCTTCGGTGTCGCCGTCGAGCAGCGCGCACTCAGCGCGCACGAGACTCATCTCGCCGACGAAGTGGGCCGCTTCCGCCGCGCCATCCAGCGCCGCCAGCAACGGCCCGGCGCGCGCGGTCTCGCCCAGCAGCGCCAGCAGTTCCAGGCCGGCGAGCACGGCGCCGGCCAGGCCGGCGATCTGGCCGATCGCCAGCGCGTCGTCCAGGGCCAGCTGCAACCAGTGCCAGGCGTCGCCGAGCTGGCCCAGGGCGCCGTGGGCCTCGACGAACGCGAGCTCGAGCTGCGTGCGCAGCGCCTCGCGGGGCAGCGGTGGCGGGATCGCCCAGCACGCCTGCGCGACGGCCAGCACGTCTGCGGGTCGGCTCTGCGCCGCGTGCAGCACACACAGGTTGAACAGCGTGCCGCGCTGGTGCGCCGTCATGCCGGCGCGGCCGGCGTGGTCGGCCGCCGCGCGCAGGGCCTGTTCGGCCACCGCCGGGTCACCCACCTGCGCCAGCAGCGCCGCCCGGCGCACGGCGGCCCGCACCTCGCCCCAGCG
>JACKLO010000003.1 GCA_024235915.1 Burkholderiaceae bacterium
ACGGCCCAGCAGCCAGTCGGCCCCGGTGCGCCAATCGACCTTGCGGCCATGCACCATATAGCTGGCGAGCCAGAGGCGCGCGTGGTTGTGCAGGTGACCGGTGTTGTGCAGCGTGTCCACCGCCCGGTCGACCACCGGCACGCCGGTGCGGCCGGCGGCGATGTCGGGCGGCATCTCGCGGGCATAGGCCGCTTCGGGCAGCGGACCGGGGTGCCACGCCTCGAGGATGCCGTCACCGTGGTGGGCCCAGGCGTGTTGGAACCACTCGCGCCACCCCAGCTCGGCCACCAGCCGGTGCTGCACCGGCAGCGGCCCGCGGGTCAACACAGCCCGCAGGACGTCACGCAGGCTCAGCAGGCCATGGGTGATGTAGGGTGACAGGCCCGTGACGGCGCCGCCCACGTGGTTGCGCGTGCGGGCGTAGGCCGCCGGCTGCACCCTGGCCAGGCGTTGGTGGGCGGCGGCCAGGGTCGGCTCGTGTGCGAATCCATACTGCATGGTTCATGTATTGAACCATGTCGTTCAATCTGTTGCTGTCGCTCGGACTTGTGGGCTCAGGGGTGCCGGTACTGCCGCGCAACTGACCCGAGAAAGTCGATCTCCTGCTCGAAGTGGGCGCCCACACGTTCGGCCAGCCGGATCGACGGTGCGTTGTCCGGCCGGATCAGGCTGATCAGCGACCCGGCCCCCAGCCAGCGCCGCCCGTGGGCGATGGCTGTGCGCACGGCCTCGGTCGCGTAGCCCTGGCCCCAGGCCGGGCGGGCGAACAGCCACGCCACTTCCTCGCCCGGCCAGCCCTCGGGCTGCAGGAAGCCGGCCCGGCCGATGAGCGCGCCGTCGGCCCGGCGCTCGACGGCCCAGCAGCCGCGCCCGCGCAGCGCCCATTCGCCAAGGTGGAAGGCCATCTGCCGCCAGGCCACGTCCCGGTCCACCGGGCCGCCACTGCCGATGAAGCGCATGACCTCGGGGTCGCCGACGATGGCAGCCCAGCTGTCCAGGTCCCCCGGACTGAATGCGCGCAGGCGCAGGCGGGGCGTGAACAGTTCCGGGATCATGGGCGCGGCGCCACTTGCACGTCGGTGCGCACCGAGTTGGCGATGAAGCAGGCGGCGTGTGCCGCGTGGTGCAGGCGCTCGACCTCGGCCGGGTCGGGCTGGCGGTCGCCCACGAAGCGCACGGCCGGGCGCAGCACGACGGTGGTCATCGCCAGACGGCCGTCGGTGTCGGCCGCCAGCGTGCCTTCCGCGTCGTCGGCGTAGTCGTCCACGCACCAGCCGGCGCGGCAGGCCAGGTCCAGGAACCACAGCATGTGGCAGCTCGACAGCGAGGCCACGAACAACTCCTCGGGGTCGACCGCGGCCGGGTCGGCATAGGGCACCGGCACCACCGAGGGCGAGGCCGAGCCGGGCAGCTCCACGCCGCCGTCGAAGCTCAGCCGGTGCACGCGGCTGTAGCGCCGGTCGGTGAAGGGCTGGTCGCCGCGCGACCATCGGACCTGGGCGGTGTATCGACTCATCGCGTATCGTGCCTGGCTTCGACAGCGGAGATTGTGAACGTGGCCCTGACCCTGCACTACTACCCCAGCAACGCCAGCCTGACGCCGCACCTGCTGCTGCGCGAACTGGGCGTGCCGTTCACCCTGCAACTGGTCGACCGCGCGCAGAACGCGCACAAGTCGCCGGCGTACCTGAAGCTCAACCCCAACGGCCTGATCCCGGTGTTGCAGGACGGCGAACTGGTGCTGTACGAGACGGCGGCCATCGTGCTGCACCTGGTGGACGCGCACCCCGAGGCCGGTCTGGCTCCCCCGGTCGGCATGCCCGAGCGGGCCGAGTTCTACAAGTGGCTGGTGTGGCTGTCCGGCAGTCTGCAGGCGATGATGCCGCACTACTTCTACAGCGACCGCATGGTGGCACCCGGCAACACGTCCGGCGCGGCCGAGGTCAAGGCGCAGGCCGAGGCCCGCATTGCGGCGATGGTGGACCAGATCGACCAGCGCCTGGCCGTGCAGCCCTGGATGAGCGGCGCGCAGTTCGGCGCGCTGGACCCGTATGCCTTCATGCTCTGCCGCTGGACGCGCGGCATGCAGCGCCCGGCGCGCACGCTGCCGCACGTGGGCCCGTGGCTGGCGCGCATGCTGGAGCGGCCAGCGGTGCAGGCCACACTGGCGGCCGAAGGGCTGCAGCCGCCATTCGTCTGAGCGGGGCAGCGCCTCAGCGCCAGGTGGCGCGGCCAGCGTCCTTGGCCGCGTAGAGGCGCTCGTCGGCCAGCGACAGCAGCGCGTCGAAGCCATCATGCGGCCCGGCCTCGACTCCGCCCATCGAGAAGGTCACGCCGTGCGGCGACGACAGGCCGGGTGTATCGACCACCGCAAACGCCGCGAGCAGGCGTGCGAACACACCGCCCAGCTCGTCGGCGCGGGTGCCCGGCAGCACCAGCATGAACTCCTCGCCGCCCCAGCGGCCCAGCCGGTCGGGCGCGCGCAACACCTGCGGCACCACCCTCGCCAGGGCCTGCAGCAGCGCGTCGCCGGCCGGGTGGCCGAAGCGGTCGTTGACCTGCTTGAAGTGGTCCAGGTCCAGCAGCGCGATCGTGAAGGGCAGCCCGAGCCGTTGCGACTGCGACAGCTGGGCCCGCGCATAGGCCTCGATGGCGCGCCGGTTGGGCAGGCTGGTGAGTTCATCCCGCAGTGCAAGGTCCGTCAGTTCGCGCCGGCTGCGCCAGGCGCGCCAGCCGAGCATGGCGACGCCGACCAGCACCAGGCTCAGCACCGAAAGGCCACCCCATAGCGCGCGCTGTGTGGCGGACTGCGCCTGCACGGTGAGCTGTGCCGCTTCTTCCCGGTGCTTGAGCGACGCGATCTCCGCGTCGCGTCGCGCCGTGTCGTAGCGCGCCTGCAGAAGCAGGACCTGGGTGTCGCGGCCCAGTTGCCGGGCCTCCTCGTCCAGTGCGCGTGCCCGCTGCATCTGCGCGTAGGCCTGGGCGTGCTGGCCCAGGCTGGCGTAGGCCTCGGCGAGGGCCAGCGCCATGTTCCGCCGTGACTGCGGTAACTCGCCCCCGAGGTCCAGGGCCACGGCACGGGAGAGAGCACGCGGCAGGTCGGCGTGCCGCAGCGCCGCCATGGCGCGCAGCCGCAGCGCGTGGACGTTCACGATGCGTGTGCCGTCGCCCAGATCCGACAGCAGGGCCTCGGCCTCGGCCAAGGGTCTCAGGGCCGCCGCAGGCGCCTGGCGCTCGACGTCGAGGGCCGCCATCTGGATCAGGGCTGCCGCGATGCCGGCACGGTCGCCGAGATCGCGGCTGATGGCCAGCGCCTGCTGCAGGAAGGGCAGGGCGTCGGCCGGCAGGCGCAGGTCCGCCAGCGCGATGCCGGCGGCATAGGTCACGAGACTGCGCAGGTAGCGACCCCGACCAGGGGCCACCGCCGCGTCCGCGCGCGAGAAGTGCGCCAGCGCCCGGTCGCGTGCATCTGGCCGACCGCGGTCCACCGCCACGATCTGGCCCTGGGTCAGCGCTGCCTGGGCGCCGAAGAAGGCCCAGCCGGTGCGCTCGCTGCAGTCGGCCAGCGCTTCGGCCGCCCGCCAGGCCTCGTCGAGGCTGTCGATGGCATGGAGGGTCCAGGTTTCGATGTCGAGCAGTTCGCAGCGCAGCACGGATGGGCCGGCCGGAAGGCTTTCCCGCAGCGCCGTCAGCGGCTTGATCTGTGCCGGCCCGTCGGCACCGAGACCGGCCAGGCGCAGCTGGGCGGCCTTCAGCCAGGCAGCGGCCTCCGGCGGGGCCCCCGGCGCGGCTGCCAGGGCGTCGGCAGCGCGCTGCAGGCTGTGCGCCGTGGCCTCGTCCATCTCCAGCGCGGACTCCAGCCGTGCCACGGCCAGCCAGCGCCAGAAGCGCTCTTCACCCTGGGCGAGCACGGCGCGGCGGCGCTCGGGCTCGAGCGCGGCCATCGGGTCGTCGATCGACGCCTCCAGCGTTTCGGCCAGCACGGCAGGCCAAGGTGCGCGATCGGGCGCAGCGGTTGCGGTCGCGGCCAGCATGCCTGCGAGCAGCAACCCCAGGCATCCGCGCAGGACAGTGTTCATCGTGAGCGACGTATCGGCCGCTGCGGGCGACACTGAAGGGGCACCTAGCGCACGCCGAGCTTGAAGGCGATCATGGCGCGAAGTTTGTTCGGCAGCACCGGCTTGATCAGCAGGTGGAAGTCGTGCGTCACCGCCTCGTCCTCGTGCCCGCCCAGACTGCTGCCGGTGATCACGATCGCCGGCAGCCGCTGCTGTGGCCAGTGTGCACGCACGGCGGCCAGGGCGTCCAGGCCGGTGGCGCCGTGAGGCAGACGGTAATCCACCAGCAGCAGGTCCGGTGGCGCGCCGGCGCCGTCGGGCGCGCCCAGCCAGTCTTGCACGGCCTCGACTGTCTCGAAGGCCGAGACGGTGGCT
>JACKLO010000004.1 GCA_024235915.1 Burkholderiaceae bacterium
CCGCCTGGCAAGGCGCGCAGCGATGGACACTGGACCTGCCGCCCTCCGACCCGGCCCAACCACGTCGGGTGGTCTTCGTGGTCGCGGACGCGGCCAGCCAGCGGCCCGTACAGGCACTCAGTCTGGGCTGTTGACCGGCTCAGTGCGTGCCGGCGACAACCTCGTCACAGCCGGCCAGCAGACTCAGGTGGTGTGCGGCCTTGGCGATGCGGCGGGCCATGAGGGCCTGGGCCCGGTCGGCCGTCCGGCCGGACCGTGCCGCTATCGCCCTGGCTTCATCCGCATCGCGTGCACAGCACCGCGCCAGTTCCGACAGTTCCTGCTTCAGCCTGTCCCGCAAGGGGCCAGGCGGACACTTGCCCAGCGCCGCGTGGGCGCTGGACAGGCAGTCGCGCATGACGCGCTCATACGGGTCGGTGTCGTGGCTGGCACTGCGGGACAGCAAGGCGCGCGTTGCGAGTTCGGCTTGCCGGGCGAGGTGGGTGCTCATCGTGGTGTGTAGTCTGATGACCACCGCATCATCGGCGATGGACGATGCGAACTGAGCACCACTTCAGTGCAAAACAAACAAATGATCACGCTAGGATCGAAATGATCGACTGACGTCCGCACCCGACGCGGATCGTTGGCCACGACGCGATGAGGTTGACGGATGCTCAGTCCGACCCGCGCGACGTGCGTTCACGCCAGCGCCGCAGCCAGTCGCCGGCCAGTTGTCCGGCAGCCTCCCGCCCGCCCAGGCCGAACGACAGCGCCACCGCCACGGCAACGGCACCGAGCGCCAGGCCGAAAGCGAGCACGACGATCTCGTTGGCCACGCCCATGGCACGCAGCCCCATGGCCAGCACGATGCCCAGGATGGCCACGCGCGCCACCGGTGCCAGCCCACGGGTGCCGGCACCACTGGCGCGATCGATCGCCGCGTAGGCCAGATTGGCCAACCAGAAGCCGACCGCGAAGATCACGCCACCGAGCAGGATGTCTCCGGCAAAGCGGATGAACGCGGTGGTCAGCTCGCGCAGCTGTCCGAAGCCGAGCTGCCCCGCGGCCTCCGCCACGGCGAACAGCATGGCGAAGAACATGATCGCGCCACGGGCCAGCGTCGACGGCCGCGTCGGCCCGGACAGTACCGCCTCGAGCCCGATGCGGGCCGGCAGCGCGTCCGCGCCCGCGTTCTCCAGCAGGCGCGCGATCAGCGCGGCCACGAAGCGAGCCACCGCCCAGGTCAGCAGCACGATGACCACCGCGGCCAGGATGTGGGGCACCGCCGCCAGCATCTGCGACAGCATGGCCGTCGCCGGCGCGGAGATGGCCTCGATCTTCAGCGCGTCCAGCGCCGCGATCAGCGACGGCACCAGCACGAACAGGAACACCAGCGTGCCCGCCAGCCGCGACAGCTTGACCGCATCGTCCAGGCCGGCGCGTTCACCGATCCGGTCGATGCCGGCTGCCCCCAGCAGATTGCTGACCAGGCCGCGCAGGACCCTCGCCACCAGGTAGCCCACACCGGCGATCACGGCGGCGCCGAGGGCATTGGGCAGCCAGCCCAGTGCCATCACCAGCATCTGCTCCACCGGCGCAAGCGTGCCCGTCAGACGGAAGGCCGACAGCACCGACGGCAGGAACAGCAGCAGCGTCAGCCAGAACGCCACGTTGCCGGCCGCCGGACCGCTGGGCTTCATGCCCGCGTGGCGCTGCAGCGAGTCGTCGATCGTCGTGGCCGCCAGCGCCCGCACGACCAGCGTGCGCAGCAGCGACGCCACCAGCCAGGCCACCAGGGTCAGCACGGCACCGCCCAGGGCATACGGGAGGTAGCCGACGATGTCGCCCATCATCGCGGCAATGGGCGCCGACACGCTGGCCAGGTCCAGCACGTTGAGCACCGCGATCAGCGTGACCAGCAGCACCAGCCAGAACACGGCCACGCCCAGGCCCCGCTCCGACTGCACCGTCACCCCGGTGCTCTCTGCGATGCGGGTGTCCAGACGGGCCAGCGCCAGCAGGCGCAGCACTGCAGCGCGCGCCGCCACGGCAATGACCCACCCAAGCGCGAACACCGCCAGGGCGCCCACGATGCGCGGCAGGTGGTGGCCCAACTGACCCTGCAGCGTCGACCAGAAGCTCGCGAAGTCCATGTCCGTGCCCTTCTCCGGGCGGCGCCCGGTCACCTTCAGTGAATGAAGGCACGGATTTTACATTTGTTCAAATGTATGAAATCGGGGTTCGGCTCATGTGCAGCCCGCCAGCGTTCGCAAGGGGCCTTGTCAGTCCTGACCGTCACCCGGCATCTGCGCCAGCTGCGCCCGCAGGCGGGCGCCGATTTCCGGCCGCTCGTGGAACGGATCGGTCGGGTTGCGCTGCAGGACCTGGTCCTCCATGCGCGTGCGCACGCCGCCCAGTGCCTGCGGGTGGGTGTAGACGTAGAAGCGGTCGGCGTCCATGGCGTCGAAGACCAGTTGCGCGGTCTGCGCCGCCGTCACCTTGCCACTGGTGACGGCCTTCTCGCTCATCGCCGCGGCGATCTGCTGGCTGCGCGTGACGGGCTCGCTGGCACCGCCGGGCCGGTTCCGCTCGCTGCGGTGGATGCCGGTGGGCACGAAGTACGGACACAGCAGGTGGGCGCGCACCTGGGTGCTGACCAGCGACAGGTCGTGGTACAGCGTCTCCGTCATCGAGACGACCGCAGCCTTGCTGACGTTGTAGACGCCCATGTTCGGCGGCGTCAGCAGGCCGGCCATGGACGCCGTGTTGACGATGTGGCCGCGGAAGTCCGGGTCGGCCGCAGCGGCCGCCAGCATCAGCGGCGTGAACACGCGCACGCCATGCGCCACACCCAGCAGGTTGACGCCCAGCACCCAATCCCAGTCGGCGGCGCTGTGCTCCCAGACCAGGCCGCCGGCGCCCACGCCGGCGTTGTTGAACACGAAATGCGGCACGCCGAAGCGCTCGCGCGTGGCGGCAGCCAGCGCCTCGACCTCGGCCGCCTTGGACACGTCCAGCCGGAACGGCAGCACCTCGGCGCCCTGCCCGGCGCCCAGCGCCAGCACGTCGTGCGCCGACAGCTCCAGCGCATCGGCCTGCACGTCGGCCATCACGACCTTCATGCCGGCACGTGCCGCGATGCGGCTGGCCTCGAGGCCGAAGCCCGACGCCGCGCCGGTGATCACGGCCACTCGTCCTTGCCATTCACTCATCAAAGCTCTCCTCGGGGGTTGGCATGGCCCGCGCCACCAGGGCATCCAGCGGCAGCGTGCCGGGCAGCAGCCCGAACGCGTCGCTGGCCTGGTCCAGGCGGGCGGTGCAGAAACTGTCGAACACCTCGGTCGGTGCGTGGGCGTGCAGCTGGGCCGCCTGCAGCAGCA
>JACKLO010000005.1 GCA_024235915.1 Burkholderiaceae bacterium
CGTTCGTCCCGGCCCGCGGCACGGTAGCGGTTGTCGCCGCCGGCGCCGGGCTTCGGCGCCGCGGCGTCGAGCTTCATCGTCAGCGAGATGCGCCCGCGCTGCAGGTCCACCTCCAGCACGCGCACCTTGACCACGTCGCCGGTCTTCACCACCTCGCGCGCGTCGCTGACGAACTTGTTCGACAGCTGGCTCACGTGCACCAGGCCGTCCTGGTGCACGCCCAGGTCGACGAAGGCGCCGAACTGCGCCACGTTGCTCACCGTGCCCTGCAGCACCATGCCCGGCTGCAGGTCCTTGATGTCCTCGACGCCGTCGTTGAAGCGGGCGACGATGAAATCAGGCCGCGGGTCGCGGCCGGGCTTCTCCAGCTCGGCCAGGATGTCCTTCACCGTGATCGGCCCGAAGGTCGCGTCGGCCAGCGTCTCGGGCTTCAGCGCCTTGAGCACCTCGCCGCGGCCCATCACTTCGGTGATCGGCCGCTGCGTGGCGGCCAGGATGCGCTCGACCACCGGGTAGGTCTCCGGGTGCACGCCGGTCATGTCCAGCGGGTTGTCGCCGTCGCGGATGCGCAGGAAACCGGCGGCCTGCTCGAAGGTGCGAGGGCCCAGACCGGAGACGTCCAGCAGCTGCTGGCGCGAGCGGAACGCACCGTGCGCATCGCGCCAGCGCACGATGGCACCGGCCACCGTGGCGCTCAGGCCCGACACGCGCGACAGCAGCGGCGCGCTGGCGGTGTTGAGGTCCACGCCGACCTTGTTGACGCAGTCCTCCACCACCGCGTCCAGGCTGCGCGCCAGGCCGCTCTGGTTCACGTCGTGCTGGTACTGGCCCACGCCGATGCTCTTGGGGTCGATCTTCACCAGCTCGGCCAGCGGGTCCTGCACGCGGCGCGCAATGCTCACCGCGCCGCGCAGGCTCACGTCGAGCTCCGGCAGTTCCTTGCTGGCGTATTCGCTGGCCGAGTACACCGACGCACCGGCTTCGCTGACCACCAGCTTCTCCAGCTTCACGTCGGGCGCGATCTTCTGCACGCGCTTGATCAGGTCGCCAGCCAGCTTGTCCGTCTCGCGGCTGGCGGTGCCGTTACCGATGGCGATCAGTGCCACGCCGTGGGTGGCCACGAGACGGCCCAGCACGTGCAGGCTGCCTTCCCAGTCGTTGCGGGGTTCGTGCGGGTAGACGGTGGCGGTGTCCAGCACCTTGCCGGTGGCGCTGACCACGGCCACCTTGACGCCGGTGCGGATGCCCGGGTCCAGCCCCATCACGGCGCGCGGGCCGGCCGGTGCGGCCAGCAGCAGGTCACGCAGGTTGTCGGCGAACACCTTGATCGCCACCGCCTCGGCGTCCTCGCGCAGGCGGGCGAAAAGGTCGCGCTCCAGGCTCAGGCTGAGCTTGACCTTCCAGGTCCAGGCCACGGTCTTGCGGATCAGGTCGTCGGCGGGGCGTTTGGCGTGGCTCCACCCCAGATGCCGGGCGATGCGGCCTTCGGCCAGCGAGGGCTGCCCGGGCACCAACTCCTCGTCCAGCACCAGCTTGGCGTCCAGCCACTCCAGCGTGCGGCCTCGGAACACCGCCAGTGCCCGGTGGCTGGGGATGCGGTGGATCGGCTCGTCGTATTCGAAGTAGTCGCGGAACTTGGCCGCGTCGGCATGCGTGCCGTCCTTGCCCGCGGCCAGGCGGCTCTGCAGCCGGCCCTCGGCCCACAGCCATTCGCGCAGGCTGCCGACCAGCGCAGCGTCCTCGGCCCAGCGCTCGCTGAGCAGGTCGCGCACGCCGTCGAGCACCGCGTGGGCGTCGGCAAAGCCCGCGTCTGGGTTCAGGAAGGCCGTGGCCTCGGCCAGCGGGTCCAGCGTCGGGTCGGCAAACAGCCGGTCGGCCAGCGGCTCCAGCCCCGCCTCGCGGGCAATCATGCCCTTGGTGCGGCGCTTGGGCTTGTAGGGCAGGTAGAGGTCTTCCAGATCCTGCTTGGTGGCCGCGGCGTCGATGGCGGCGCGCAGGTCGGGCGTCAGCTTGCCCTGCTCCTCGATGCTGCGCAGCACGGTGTCGCGCCGGTCCTCCAGCTCGCGCAGGTAGGCCAGGCGGGCTTCCAGCTCGCGCAGCTGGATGTCGTCGAGGCCGTCGGTGGCCTCCTTGCGGTAGCGGGCGATGAAGGGCACGGTGGCGCCGCCGTCGAGCAGGTCGACGGCCGCCTTCACCTGGGCCGGCCGAACCTTCAGTTCGGCCGCGATCTGGAGCAGGATCTTGTCCACGGAAACCGGGGTGCGCAGCGGAAAGCGCGGGAGTGTAAGCGCCGGGCCCCGGCACCCGACCCAAGGGCATGCGCACCACCATCCTCCTGGTCACCACGCTGGTCACGACCCTGCAGGCCACGGCCGCCGAGCCCGTCTGCGAACGGCATTCCGGTGCCCGACCGCCCCTGGTGGTGGAGCTCTACACCTCCGAAGGCTGCAGTTCCTGCCCTCCGGCCGACCGCTGGCTGTCCACCCTGAAGGGCCGCGACGACCTGCTGCCGCTGGCCTTCCACGTCGGCTACTGGAACCGGCTGGGCTGGGTGGACCGCTTCGCCACGCGCGAGACCACCGACCGCCAGTACCAGCTGGCACGCGCCATGGGTGCGCCCAACGTCTACACGCCACAGGTGGTTGCCCAAGGTCACGACTGGCGGTCGTGGCCCGCCCTGCCCGATCGTCCGGCACCCGCGCCG
The DNA here is from genome assembly GCA_024235915.1 of Burkholderiaceae bacterium. Classification (GTDB taxonomy): domain Bacteria; phylum Pseudomonadota; class Gammaproteobacteria; order Burkholderiales; family Burkholderiaceae_C; genus Rubrivivax. The sequence goes on from JACKLO010000005.1 coordinate 2,705, forward strand.
ATGACGCTGAGCCTGCGCCGGGATGGCAGCCAGGTGACGGCCGATGTCGGCCTGGCGATGACACAGCTCAACCGTCGCTGGATCGGGTACTGGGCCGTCGTGGAGGACGGCCACCGCAGCCGCGTCACCGCAGGCGAGAACCGGGGCGAGACCCTTGGCCACGACCACGTGGTCCGCCTCTACCAGCCCGTTTCTGCCTGGCAAGGCGCTCGGCGATGGACACTGGACCTGCCGCCCGCCGATCCGGCCCACCCACGCCGGGTGGTCTTCGTGGTCGCGGACGCGGTGTCCCAGCGGCCGGTGCAGGCGCTTGGTCTGGGCTGCTGACCCGTTCAGTGCATGCGACACCAACCTCGTCGCAGCCCGCGAGCAGGCTCAGATGGTGCGCGGCATCGGCGATGCGGCGGGCCATGAGGGCCTGCTCCCGGTCGGCGGCCCGGCCGGACCGGACCGATATCGCCTCGGCTTCTTCCGCATCGCGAGCGCAGCATCTCGCCAGTTCCGAGAGTTCCT
>JACKLO010000006.1 GCA_024235915.1 Burkholderiaceae bacterium
CCAGCTGGCCTTGGTGGCCGGTTCCGCCAGGCGCTTGAGCGCCTGGTCGATGGCCTTGGCCAGGCCAGCACGGTCCTTGGCGACGATGGCCAGGCGGTGGGGGCCATCGGCGGCGGAGGCAGCAAGGGCCGCGGCCACTTCCGCCAGCCGCCATGACGGGTTGCGGGTCAGCCCGTCGCGCAGCGTCTGCAGCGCGGCGACGAGGCCCGCATCGTCGTCGGCCGCGAATACACACAGTTCGGCCGGCCAGTCGGTCAGCCGCGTCGGCCGCCGTGCTTCGGGCGGGGCCTGCTCGAGGATGGCGTGCGAATTGGTGCCACCGAAGCCGAAGGCGTTGACCCCGGCCCGCCGCGGCTCGCCCAGGCGCGCCATCCACGGCCCGGTCTGCGTGTTGACGTAGAACGGCGTGTGCTCGATGCCCAGCTCGGGGTTGACGGCGTCGCACAGCGTCGGCGGCAGCGTACGGTGGTGCAACGCCAGCGTGGCCTTGATCAGGCTGGCCACGCCGGCAGCCGGGATGCAGTGGCTGATCATCGACTTCACCGAACCCAGCGCCTTGGTGCCGATGGGCGCGCTGCGCTCGCCGAAGGCGGCCTTCAGCGACGCGATCTCGGTGCGGTCGCCCAGCGGGATGCCGGTGCCGTGCGCCTCCACCAGGCCCACGCTCTGCGGGTCGACGCCAGCGGCCGCGTAGGTGCGGCGGATGGCCAGCGTCTCGCCGTCCTGGCTGGGTGCCAGCAGGCCGGTGCCGCGGCCGTCACTGGACTGGCCGACACCGCGGATCACGCCGTAGACGCGGTCGCCGTCGGCCAGGGCGTCGGGCAGCCGCTTGAGCACGACGACACCCAGGCCCTCGCCGAGCAGGGTTCCGTCGCTGCCGGCCTCGAACGGGCGCACCTTGCCGCGTGCGCTGAGCGCGCCCAGCTGCGTGAAGATGGTGGTCACGTCGGCCGGCAGCGACGCGTTCACGCCACCGGCCAGCATCATGCGGCTGCGCCCTGCCCTGAGTTCGTCGATGGCCGCGCCCACGGCCAGCAGCGACGACGAGCAGGCGGCGTCGACCAGGTAGTTCGGGCCCTTCAGGTTGAGCCGGTTGGCGATGCGCCCGGTCATCACGTTGGGCACCAGGCCGGGCGCCGTGTCGGCGTTCATCGGCGGCACCTTCTTT
>JACKLO010000007.1 GCA_024235915.1 Burkholderiaceae bacterium
TAAGGAGTACGACACATGTCCTGGGCTGGAAAAATCCTCCGCGTCGACCTCACGGCCGGCACCGTCAAGAGCGAACCGCTGAACATGGGCTGGGCCAGGGAGTATCTGGGCTCCCGCGGCCTCGGCTCCAAGTACCTGGTCGAGGAGGTTGACCCCAAGGTCGACCCGCTGTCGCCGGCCAACAAGATCATCTGGGCCACCGGCCCGCTGACCGGCACCATGGCCTCCACCGGCGGCCGCTACACCGTGATCACCAAGGGCCCGCTGACCGGCGCCATTGCCTGCTCCAACTCCGGCGGCTACTGGGGCGCCGAGCTGAAGATGGCGGGCTGGGACATGGTGATCTTCGAAGGCAAGAGCGCGAAGCCCGTGTACCTGTACGTCAACGACGACGTGGCCGAGTTGCGTGATGCGTCGCACCTGTGGGGCGGCACGGTGTGGCACACCGAGGAAACGCTGAAGAAGGACCACCAGGACCCGCTGCTGCGCATCTCCAGCATCGGCGGCGCCGGTGAGAACCAGGTGCTGTTCGCCGCCGTCGTCAACGACCTGCACCGCGCGGCCGGCCGCTCCGGCGTCGGTGCCGTGATGGGCAGCAAGAACCTCAAGGCCGTGGCCGTGCGCGGCACCAAGGGCGTCGGGAACATCAAGGACCCGAAGGCCTTCATGCAGGTCACGATGGAGAAGAAGAAGATCCTCGCCGACAACGCGGTCACCGGCCAGGGCCTGCCCACCTACGGCACCCAGGTGCTGATGAACGTGATCAACGAGATGGGTGCGCTGCCCACGCGCAACCACAAGGACGTGGCCTTCGAAGGTGCGAAGGATATCTCCGCCGAGGCCATGGCCACCCCGCGGCCCACCGACGGCAAGAAGCCGCTGGTGACCAACCAGGCCTGCTTCGGCTGCACCATCGCCTGCGGGCGCATCCAGAAGATCGACCAGGGCCACTTCACGGTGGAGAACAAGCCGCAGTACTGGGGCGCCAGTGGCGGCCTGGAGTACGAGGCGGCCTGGGCGCTGGGCGCGGCCAACGGCGTCAGCGACCTCGACGCGCTGCAGTACGCCAACGTGCTGTGCAACGAGCACGGCATGGACCCCATCAGCTTCGGCGCCACCGTGGGCGCGGTGATGGAGCTCTACGAGATGGGTGTGCTCACGCAGGAGCAGATCGGCATCGACGCCAAGTTCGGCAGCGCGCAGGCGCTGGCGCACTTTGCCGAGATCACCGCCAAGGGCGAGGGCTTCGGCAAGGAGATCGGCCAGGGCAGCAAGCGGCTGTGCACCAAGTACGGCCACCCCGAGCTGAGCATGAGCGTCAAGGGCCAGGAGTTCCCGGCCTACGACAGCCGCGGCATCCAGGGCATGGGCCTCACCTACGCCACCAGCAACCGCGGCGCCTGCCACCTGCGCAGCTACACCGTGGCCTCCGAGGTGCTGGGCATCCCGGTGAAGACCGACCCGCTGACGGCCGAAGGCAAGCCGGAACTGGTGATCGCGTTCCAGGACGCCACCGCGGCCTACGACTCGTCGGGCCTGTGCATCTTCACCACCTTCGCCTGGGGTCTGCCGGAACTGGCGGACCAGTTGCGCCCGGCCATCGGCGAGGAGTTCACGCTGGAGAACGTGGCCAAGATCGGCGAGCGCATCTGGAACATGGAGCGCGACTTCAACAACCGCGCCGGTTTCACCGCCAAGGACGACAACCTGCCGCCGCGCCTGCTCAACGAGCCGGCCAAGACCGGCCCGGCCAAGGGCCTGGTCAACAAGCTGCCGGAGATGCTGCCGAAGTACTACGCCGCCCGCGGCTGGGACGAGAACGGGCAGCTCAAGGCCGACACGCGCACGCGCCTGGGTCTGTGATGGGCCTGTGATGGGCCATTGATGGGCCCTGATCGCCCATTGCGCAACGGACAGGGGCGGTTCACGGACCGCCCCTTTGTCATCCTGAAGAGGACGCCATGAGACACATCATCCTCGGCGCCGGCCCGGCCGGTGTCATCGCCGCCGAGACGATCCGCAAGCACGCACCCAACGACGAGATCTACCTGGTCGGCGACGAGCCGGAAGCGCCGTATTCGCGCATGGCGATCCCCTACCTGCTGATCGGCAACGTCCAGGAAAGTGGCACCCACCTGCGCCACAGCGGCGACCATTTCCAGCGCCTGCGCATCGAGCTCAAGCGCAATCGCGCCGTGAAGGTGGACACCACCGCCAGGACGGTGACCATGGACGACGGCAGCGCGCACGCCTACGACCGGCTGCTGATCGCCACGGGTTCCAGCCCGGCGACGCCGCCGATCCCGGGCATCGCGGGCGCCGGCGTGCACGCGTGCTGGACCCTGGCCGACGCGCGCGCCATCATGGCGCTGGCCAAGCCGGGCTCCCGCGTGATCCAGATGGGCGCCGGCTTCATCGGCTGCATCATCATGGAAGCGTTGGCCACGCGCGGCGTCAAGCTCAGCGTCGTGGAGATGGGCGACCGCATGGTGCCGCGCATGATGGGCCCGGTGGCCGGCGGCATGATCAAGCACTGGTGCGAGCAGAAGCACGTGTCGGTGCACACCAGCGCCAAGGTCGAAGCCATCGAACGGCCCGGCAGCGAAGCGCCCGGTGTGCTGAACAAGCTGGCGCAAGCCGTCGGCTTGGGCGGCGGTGGCAAGGCACACGAGGCGCCGATGCTGGTGAAGCTGTCGACCGGGCAGGTGCTGCCGGCCGACCTGGTGATCAGCGCCACCGGCGTCAAGCCCAACATCGGTTTCCTGAAGGACAGTGGCGTCAAGTGCCTGGTCGGTGTGCTGACCGACGAACACCTGCAGACCAGCGCCCCTGACGTCTATGCCGCCGGGGATTGCGCCGAGGCCTTCGACAAGGTCAGCGGCAGGACCATCGTCAGCGCCATCCAGCCCAATGCCGCCGAGCAGGCCCGCGTGGCCGCGTTGAACATGGTGGGTCAGAAGGCGGAGCTGCGCGGCGTCACGCAGATCAACGTGCTCGACACCCTGGGGCTCATCAGCGCCAGCTTCGGCAACTGGGAAGGCGTGCCCGGTGGGCAGCAGGTGGAACTCACCGACCGCGACGGCTGGCGTCACCTGAGCCTGCAGTTCGGCGACGACACGCTGGTGGGCTGCAACGCCATCGGCTGGACGGAGCACGTGGGCGTGATGCGCGGCCTGGTCGAAGGTGCCGTGCGCCTGGGGCCGTGGAAGGAGAAGCTGATGGCCGACCCGACGCTGCTGATGGAAGCCTACCTGGACCGGGCGCAGGCGCAGTCGCAGTTCGCCCACGTGCTGTCCGCGTGACGTCAGCGCATGCAGATCACCTTCAAGCTCTATGCCAGCCTGGGTGAACACCTGCCGGCCGACCGCCGGCAGGGGAACCAGATGCCGCTGGAGGTGGTGCCCGGGGCGTCCATCGCCGAGATCATCGCGCCCTTCAACCTGCCGATGAAGCTGGTGCACCTGGTGCTGGTCAACGGCGTCTTCGTGCCGCCGGAAGAGCGTGCCACGCGCACGCTGGCCGACGGCGACGTGCTCGCCATCTGGCCGCCCATTGCGGGTGGGTGAGTCAGGACGATGAACAGTCCTGCGGACTGTTCATCGCCTGACGCCGGCCGAGCGCTGCGAGCCGTGGATACTCAAGCACACTACGAGCCGAGTTCCACCGCGAGCAGGGCATCACCGAAGCCGACTGGCTGCAGCTGCTGCCGCGTGCGGTGCAGGGCCATGCGCTGAGCTTTGCGCCGAGGCGGGCCACGAGTCACCCTCGGTGCGGGTGGCCTGCATCTGCACTGGACGGTGATGCCTCCACGCCAGATCGCCCTGGTGCGCCTGCCGCGCCTGGCGGTGCACTACCGCTTCGACAACGTCGACGATGCCGAGCGGCATGCGTTCATGAAGCGCTTCGACCTCACCATCCAGCGCGGCGGGGGCTGAAGCAGGACTGAAGACAGTCCCTGCGGACTGTCTTCAGCCTGCCGAAGCGGTCGAGTTCACGTCGCGAGCAACTGGTGTGCAGTCGCTGCCGCGTCTGGAAACACCCGAGCACCCGTCGACAGTGCAAGAAAAGGGGCGCTGCCCACGCAGCGCCCCTTTGGCAGATGCCGACCGAAGCCGGCTCAGAAGAAGCTGAAGTACGCCACCGCGTTCTCGGCCGCAGGCAGGCGTACCGTCACCCGGCGGCAGGTGCCGGCCCAGGCAGCGTCCGTGGCCCAGTTGGCCTGCACCATGTCGCCCGAGCGCTTGACACCACCGACAGCCAGCGGCGCCTCGTTCTTCGCTTCCAGTGTCGTGCAGTCCACCGGCTGGCTGTCGATCGGCGGCAGGCCGCTGACGCCGGAGACGGTGAACTTCACCGGCACCTTGGAACCACCCTTGATGGCGTTGAGCAGCGGGGCGGGGCGCACCGGTGCCTTGAAGCCGCCGAAGGTGGCCGCCGTGCACTCGGCCGGCAGGTCGAAGGCCTCGACGCCGTCGCTGCGGTTGTTCGAGCTGCCCTGGCTGGCGCTGAAGCCCAGGCCACGCTTGGCGAAGCCGCGCCAGATCTCGCACTGGTTGGCGCCGCCGGTGAGCGCCACGTCGGCCGCCAGGATGGCATTGCGGCCGTCGACGAAGCCCGGTTGGCAGGGCTGGAACTTCATGCCGTCCATCACCAGCTGGAAGGCCAGGGTGTTGCCACCCGCCTGCCAGCCCTGGTGCAGGTTGGCGTTGTAGCCGTAACGGTCCACCAGGTTCCAGTACACCTCCCAGAGCATCGTGTTCCACACATAGCCGATGCCGTGCGGCTGGCTGATGTTGACGGTGTCGGCCACCGACGCATAGGTGGACGGGTTGACCGCCATGTCGGTGCTGTACGGCGTCGGGCGGATGCCCGAGCCGGTGGGTGCCTCGAAGCTCAGGTAGGTGCCCACACCACGCGCGGTCAGGCGGGTGTCGGTCGGGTGCGTGGTCAGCGTCATGCCGAACCAGTCGCTCCAGCCTTCACCCATCTGCTCGGCATTGCCCAGGCAGGACGCGGTGCCCGGGCCACCCGTCAGGCGGTTGGAGATGCCGTGGCCATACTCGTGCGCGATGACGCCGGCGTCGAGGTCGGAATCGCGGTCGGGCGCACCGCCGGAGCCGTCGGCGATCGACACCGACAACGGCAGGTTGGCCTTGAACAGGTTGCCGTCGGCCAGGCTGATCATCACCGAGGGAATGGTGATGCTGTTGTCCGTGCCACCCATCGCCGTGGGCGCGCCATCCACGTTGTTGACGACGATGGCGATCTTGGCGCCGGCGTTCTGCGCGTTCTTGACCTTGACGGTGAAGTTGCAGTTGCCGCGGTCCATCATCGGGATCGCACCCGCCGGCACCGAATACGGCTCGCAGCCGTCCGTCGCGGACGCACCGGCGCCATCATTGATGAACACGACCGGGCCGCTGAGCGGGCCGGTGGCGGTGGCGATGGCTTCGCCGAAACCGGCTTGCGGCGCGCCGTAGACGCCGGCGATCGGTGACGGTGCCTCCACGGTCACCGGGTTCGGTGCCGCGGTGCGCCACTCGAACATCTGCATGCGCGGGCGGTTGCCGTCGCTGCTGGTACCGAAGTTCGCGTTGTTGCGGCCGCTGCCGTCCTGGGCTTCGGCACGCACGTCATCGTTGCCGGCGCCGCCATTGCCGTAGTTGTTGACCTGGAAGTTGCCCGAACTTTCGTTGAAGCCGTAGACGTAGGTGATGTCGTGGACGATGTTGTTCCAGTAGAACAGGTTGGTCACGAACGCCGGCTGCGAGAGCACCGGCGCCTGGTCCAGTGCCAGCGGGAAGTCGAAGACCAGCGAGGCGCCGCCGTCGGGGCTCGAGCCGGGGTCGGCCACGTTGTTGGCGTCCCGGTCGGCATAGGCGTGAACGTTGTTGCCGCGCGTGATCGTGAACTCCGGCCCCGGCGCGGCATTGGTGTCGTGCCAGCCGAACGGCGAAGCCAGCGGGTTGGCGGCGTTGTTGACCAGCACGCGGTCGCCGTCCGACGGGCTTTCCAGCGGCGCCGGGAAGACGCGGTAGGTGGCACCGTCTGTGGCCGGGAACGTGGTCACGGGGGCCATGACCGGCTTGTCCGTTTTTGGTCGTCCGATGGCCAGGCCGGTGGAATGCGCCGAATCCTCGACCACGCGGTTCTCGCGCCCCAGCAGCGTGCCGGTCTGGGCATCGACGAAGGCGGTCCACCAGTCCGAGCCCTTGGCGGCCTCGATCTCGACGGCCCAGGCCAGGCGCAGGCCGCCGTTGGCCACCGGCAGCCAGACCAGCTTGGCCTCGATCGGGCGTGCCGCGATGCCGGCCTTGGACACCGTCTGCGCGTCACTCACGCCGCCCTTGCGCGACAGCACCTTGGCGGCGCGCGGCGCGGGCATGCCCAGGTGGCGGGCGGCGGCAGCCACGGCCTGCAGGCCCGTCAAGCGCCCCTGCACCGTCTGGCCACGGGTGGCCGCGACGACGTTGGGCACGAAGCGGCTGCCGGCATGGAGCACTTCGCCGCTGGGCATCAGGTTGACGTTGGCGATGGCGCCCCAGACCTCGATGCCGCGGTGGACCTGCTGCAGGTAGACGTGGGTGACACCGTTGTGGGCGCTGTAGACCGCGCTGCTGGTGGCAGCCTCTCGCACGTCGGTGGCCGCCAGGCCGAACTGCTGCGTGGAGCGCTGAAGGTGTGTCAGCGCGGCTTGGGACGCTGCCGCGTTGGCGGCCGGTGCCTGCGCCGAGGCGGCCAGGCTCGTCAGTGCGCTCGCCACGGCGAGCGCCAGGATTCGTTTCTGCATGGACGTTTCCTCGAAGGGCCGCCCTCATCGGGGCGGCGGAAGATCGGAATGGACCGTGCCCCGTGATGCGTGCACTGGGCACGCGTCACTCGCCGGTGTCAGGGCCTGCCGCTGGCTGCGGCACGCGGCCAGTCAGTCCTGGCGTCGGCGACGACGCAGCGTCAACGCCGCCAGCCCCAGGCCCCACAGCGCCCAGGTTTCCGGTTCTGGCACCGATGCCGTGATCTGGTAGCCGTAGAGGCCGCCCTCTTCGCTGAGCGAACCACCCACGGCCACGGTGTAGAAGCCGGTCACCGGGGCCACGAAGCTGCCGAACGGGTCACCCGCCGGGCCCGTCGGGATGCTCGCCGGGTTCTCGTCGTCGAAATAGTCGATGAAGCTCAGGCCGCCCCAATCGCCATAGCTCAGGAAATCTGCCGTGTCGGCCGACGTCAGGCCGCTGTAGATCGACAGGGCCGGGTCGAAACCGGCTTCGAGCCGGTCCACCTGCAGCGTGATGGTCGAGCCCGCGGTGGCGAACAGGCGCCAGAACTCGACACCGTCGCCATCGTCCATGAACCAGCTGAAACCGCCGGCGCTGCCGGTCTGCACCGCTGGCGGCGACAGGTCGCCTGCATACACGACCTCGGCCGCCTGCACTGACGCTGCCGTGGCGAACATCAGCGCCAGGGCGCCGGAAACACTGCTGATCTTCAAGGGATGCTCCTCGTAGGTGACCACTGCGGACCAGGCGCTTCTGACGCTTGACCTCACGCAAACAACCGTATCACTTCATTGATCTTCAGCAAGCCCTGGCGGGTACCCTGCGCAGAAGTTCCGGAAGCCGAACCACTCACTTGAGGGGGTGTCGCGGCGTCTCCGAAGGGCACGCCGAGGCCTGCGAACCCGTGCAACGAGACAGGTGCGCAGGACCGCGCCCGGCGGGATGCCGATCGGCCCGTCAGGTTGCTCGCGTTGGGGCTGCACCGTCGCCCCGCGCCGCAGCGGTATGCTGCGGGGCATGACCCTGCGACACCACCCCTCCGCGTTCGCCGCCCTGATCTCGCTGGCCCTGTGTGCGCCGTGTCTGGCGGACAGCTTCGCGTCGTCCGCGTCCAGTGCAAGCTCCGCGTCGGTCGGCAGCCTGTCGGACTCGGTCGGTGGCTCCAGCGACGCCAGTTCCGGGCAGAAGACCGCGGCTGCCGGCGACTACCGGGTGCTGGCTGTGCGGCCCGTGGCCGGCGACCGCCAGGCCGTGGAACTGCAGGCGGTGGCGGAACCGGCGCGCCGCTTCACGCTGACGGTGCCGGTGGCGGCGGTAACCCTGGCGCCAGGTGAACTCGTGCAGGTGCAGGACCGGCCGTACGGCCTGGCATTCGCGCGCCGCGTGGCCGAACAAGCCGTGGCCGAACCCTTCTTCGTGGCGCTGGCCGACGATTGGCGGCACGACCTGGACCTGCGGCGCGTGACGCTCTGAGCCGCAGCATGGCCAGCCGGCGCGCTGCCGTCGGCCTGTTCATGGCGCTGTCCTTGGCCGCTGGCGCGGGCCAGGCGGGCTCGCTGGTGGCCAATTTCTGCGGCCAGACGACGCCGCTGAGCGCGGCCCAGCATGACCGCCTACTGCGTTTTGCCGCCATCGTGCGCGAGGTGCTCGACCGCGAGGCCCAGGGTGTGGCACTGGTCTCGCGTTCGGGCCTGGACCTCGACCGTTTCGGTGTGCGCTATTCCCATGCCGGCCTGGCGCTGGCTGACGGCGCGGGCACACGCTGGGCCGTGCGCCAGCTGTACTACGACTGCGAGGCTGCCCAGCCGAGGCTCTACGACCAGGGGCTGGCGGGTTTCGTGGCAGGCGTGCACGAGCCTGACCGCGGCTTCGTCTCGCTGCTCCTGCCCCCTGCAGACGCGGCACAGCGCTTGACCGTGACGGCGCGGGACCGGCCGCGGGCGCTTCGCCTGCTGGCCGCGCGCTACAGCGCGAATGCCCATGCCTGGAGCCTGGACTACCAGAACTGCAACCAGTGGGTGGCCGAGCTCATGGCCACCGCGGAAGGTGGGCTTGTCGACGGCCCGGATCTGAGGGCGCGCGCGCAGGAGTGGTTGCGCATGGCGGGCTATCAGCCCGCGGCGGTGGACGCCGGCTCGCATGCCGTGATGTTCGCCGCCGGCTTCGTGCCCTGGGTGCGGCTGGACGACCGTCCGGAGGAAGAGCGCTATTCGCTGGTCTTCCACCTCAGCCTGCCGCGTTCGCTGGAGGCCTTCGCGCTGGCGCGTTGGCCGGGCGCGCGACGTGTCGCCCTGTGCTACACCGGTGACCGTGTGGTGCTGCGACGTGACGGTGACCCGCTGCCGGCGGATTGCACGCCGCAGCCCGGCGACGAGGTGCGGGCGCTGTGATGCCTCAAGAGCCGGTGCAGCGGTCCCCGAGGCCAGCGGATCCGCGGGAGGGTCTGTCAAAGTCGTCGGACCCGCGGGCTCGGCCGCCGAAGCCGGCCGAGTGGCGCCGCTGGGTCGGCATCCTGCTGCGCACGGGCCACCTGGCAGGCGTGGTCTGGCTCGGCGCGGCGCTGCTGGGCGCGCCGGTGGGGCCTGGCGGCGGCTGGCTGACGCTGATCAGCGGGTCGGGCCTGTTCGCCAGCGAACTGCTCGATCGGCGCGTGGCGCTCACGGAGTTGGCGGGCGTGGTCGTGCTGGCCAAGTTGGCGGTGGTGGCGGCCATGCTGTGCTGGCCCGCGGTGGCACTGTGGCTGTTCTGGCCGCTGCTGGTGATCTCCGGCGTCAGCGCGCACGCGCCCAAGCCACTGAGGCATTGGCGTCCGGGGCGCTGACCGCATCCGCCGGTACGGCGAGCATCACCTGGCTCGCCAGGATGCCGACCTCCACCGCAGCCCCCGCCATCAGCCCGAGTTCCGCAACGGCCGCGTGCGTCAGCACGGCGTGGATGCGGGTGCCACGCACGGTCTGCAGCCGCACGAGGGTGTTCAGGGGCCCGGGCGCCAGCTGCGCCACGGTGGCCGGCCAACGGGTCTCGGCGCTGGGCGACACGCCGCCCGTCGACAGCAGCACGCCAGGGGTCAGCGGCAAGGCCACCACGGCCACACCGGGCGCCAGGGCCAGCAGCGTGGCGCTTTCGCGCGTGACCACGGCGCACAGGACATCACCGCCCGGCAGGGTCACTTGCACCTGCACGGACACGGGCCCGGGCTGAAGCGCCGTGACGCGGGCGGGGAGACGATCCATGAGACCGATACGCATCGGGCAATCGTTATGTCATTGGATAAATAACGCTGGCATAATCACTCAGCAGCAACAACCGAACGCTATCACCGAAACGCCATGACGGATTGGCCACTGACTGGACGCCTTGAACTCGGCAACGAAGGCGGGCAGCTGCTGGGCGAACAGCGTGTGCGTCTGCTGGAGGCGATCGCCGAACATGGGTCCATCAACCAGGCGGCGCGCCATGTGCCGTTGTCCTACAAGGCCGCATGGGAAGCGGTGGAGGCCATGAACAACCTGGCCGGGCAGCCGCTGGTGGTGCGCACGGCCGGTGGGCGGGCCGGGGGCGGCACCCAGCTCACCGACCAGGGCCGGCGCATCGTGGCGCTGTACCGCGCGATGGAAGCGGAGAACCGGCGCGCGCTGGCCCGCCTGGCCGGCCAGTTCGACACGCTGGCACCCGGGGATACCGCGGCGCTCTGCCGTCAGATCCGCCGCCTGTCGTTGCGCAGCAGCGCGCGCAACCAGTTCGCCGGCGTCGTGTGCGGCCTGCGCGACGGACCGGTGGACTTCGAGGTGCGGGTGCAGGTGACCGACGGCCTGGACATCGTGGCCGTGGTCACCCGCGCCTCGGCCGCACAGCTGGGCCTGGCCCTGGGCACCGAAGTCGTGGCCCTGGTGAAGGCCTCGTCGGTGCTGTTGCACGCCGAGCCGGGCCTGAAGCTCAGTGCCCGCAACCAGCTCTGGGGCACGGTGGCACGCATCGTCGACGGGCCGGTGAACAGCGAGGTGACGCTGGACCTGGGCCATGGCCGCAGCGCCGTGGCGGTGCTGCCACGCGACGCGCTGGCGGCGATGGCCTTGCAGGAGGGCGAGCGCGCCTGTGCGGCCTTCAAGGTGTCCAGCGTGATTCTGCAGGTGATGGACTGATCAACCCCGAGGAGCCTTCGATCATGACGTTTGTCTGGCGTACCGCGGTGGTCATGTGCGGCTTGCTCGCGAGCATCGGCGCGCTCCCGGTGCAGGCGGCGGAGGCCCGGGTGGCGGTGGCGGCCAACTTTGCCAAGCCCATGGCGCAGATCGCCGAAGGTTTCGCCGCCGCCACGGGCCACACGGTGGCGCTGTCGGTGGGTTCCACGGGTCGGCTCTACAGCCAGATCATCGCCGGTGCGCCTTTCGACGTCCTGCTGGCCGCGGACGCCCAGACACCGGCACGGTTGGTGGACGAAGGCCATGCCCAGGCCGCCAGCCGCTTCACCTACGCCATCGGCCAGCTGGTGCTGTGGAGCCCGCTGTCGGGCCGCGTGGACGCGGAAGGTCGCGTGCTGTCGGGTACGGGCTGGCAGCGCCTGGCCATCGCCAATCCAAAGCTGGCCCCCTATGGCGCCGCCGCCATGGCGGTGCTTGAGAAGCGCGGCCTGGTCGGCCACGTGGCCCCCCGGCTCGTCACGGGCGACAGCATCGGCCAGGCCTATCAGTTCGTCGCCACCGGCAATGCCGAACTCGGCTTCGTGGCGTTGTCGCAGGTGCAGTCGCCGGGGCAGGAGGCGCCCGGGTCGATGTGGCGTGTGCCCCAGGCCTACTACCCTGAGATTCGGCAGGACGCCGTGCTGTTGCGCCACGGCGAAACCAACCCTGCCGCCGTTGCGCTGCTCAAGTACCTGCGTGAGACCGAAGCGCGCGCGCTGATCGCCGCCTACGGCTACGTGACGGTCGATTGAACCTGCGCATGCGCCACTGCAGCCCATGACGCCTGCCGACTGGAGCGCCGTCCGCCTGACCGCCCTGTTGGCCGGCACGACCACGTTGCTGTTGCTGGGGGTGGGGGCACCCCTGGCCTGGTGGTTGGCGCGTACGCGGTCGCGCCTGAAGCCGGTGATGGCGTCGGTGGTGGCGCTGCCTCTGGTGCTGCCGCCGTCGGTGCTGGGCTTCTACCTGCTGCTGCTGATGGCACCCGACGGACCGTTGGGTTTTGCGCGCCTGCCGTTCAGCTTCGCGGGGCTGGTCGTGGCGTCGGTGCTGTACTCGCTGCCCTTCGTCGTGCAACCGCTGCAGCAGGCCTTCGAGGCAATCCCGGCGCGCCTGCTGGAAGCGGCCGCCACCTTGCGTGCCGGCCCGCTGGACCGCTTTTTCAGCGTGGTGCTGCCGCTGGCCCGGCCCGGGCTGCTGACGGCCAGCGTGCTGGGCTTCGCGCACACGGTGGGCGAGTTCGGTGTCGTGCTGATGATCGGCGGCAACATCCCGGGCGAAACGCGGGTGCTGTCGGTGGCGGTGTTCGAGCACGTGGAGGCGCTGGAGTTTGCCGACGCCCACCGCCTGGCCGGCGGCATGGTGGCCTTTGCGCTGGTGGTGCTGCTGGCGCTGTACATCGGCAACCGGCGCGCGGCGCGCGTGCTGGCCGGCACATGATCGACCTGAGCCTGCGCCTGGCGCGCCGCGACTTCACGCTCGACGTGAACCTGCAATGCCCGTCGCAGGGCGTGACCGCCTTGTTCGGCCCCAGTGGCTGCGGCAAGACGACCTTGCTCCGCGCGCTGGCGGGGCTGGAGCGCGCCCAGGGCCAGGTCGCGCTGGATGGCGAGGTCTGGCAGGACGATGCCACCGGCCGATTCCTGCCGCCGCACCAGCGGCCGCTGGGCTACGTGATCCAGGAATCGGCGCTGTTCCCGCACCTGGACGTGGCGGCCAACCTGGCCTACGGCCGCCGGCGCAGCGGGGCCGACGGGGCCCGCGTGGACCTGCCGGCCCTGGTGGACCTGCTGGGCATCGGCACGCTGATGAATCGCCGCCCGGCCACGCTGTCCGGCGGCGAACGCCAGCGTGTGGCCATCGCCCGCGCGCTGGCGACCGGGCCCAGGCTGCTGATGATGGACGAGCCGCTGGCCGCCCTGGACGCACCGCGCAAGGCCGAGATCCTGCCCTACCTGGAGCGGCTGTCGCGCACGCTGGCTCTGCCGGTGGTCTACGTGACCCATGCCATCGACGAGGTGGCGCGCCTGGCCGACCACCTGGTGCTGCTGGATGCCGGCAGTGTGCGGGCCGCCGGGCCGCTGCACGCACTGCTGGCTCGGCCCGACCTGGCCTGGGCCGGCCCGGACGAAGCCGGCGTGGTCATCGACGCGACGCTGGCGGCGCATGACGAGGCCTACGGCCTCAGCCAGGTGCGCTTCGCCGGCGGCTCGCTGTGGCTCGGGCGGGTGGCGCGTGAGGTCGGCGAGGCGGTGCGCGTGCGCGTGCCGGCCCGCGATGTGAGCCTGGTGCCCGAGCGGCCATCGCTGACCAGCATCCTCAACGTGCTGCCGACGGTGGTGACTGCGGTGCACGCCCTGGGGCAGACGGCGACGGTGCGGCTGGCCTGCGCTGAACACGGTGACGACGTGTCCGCGACCCCCTTGCTGGCCCGCGTCACGCGCCGCAGCGCGGAGGCCCTGCAACTTCGCCCGGGACTGCGGCTCTTTGCGCAGGTCAAGAGCGTCTCGCTGATGTAATCCCAAGGTCAGCCGGTGGCGCTGCCGCGAACCGGCGGCACCCTGTCTGACAATGGGGCCGTGGCGTCCCGCTGGGTCGACAGCCGCCGACACGCCATCCCCCCCTGACCCCGCTCCCTTCCCATGTCCGAAACGCAGCGAACCGCACGCCGGCGCCTGGCCCTGATGGCCGCGGCCACGGTGTGCCCGTGGCTGCTGCCGGCCATGGCCTGGGGCGGCGCCCAGGACCCTGCCGGGCTGGATGGGTCGCGCCGCCCATGGCCTGCCGACAAGGCCACGCCGGCCTTGGCGCTACCGGCATGGCAGGGCCCTGCACAGTCGCTGGCCGTCGCGCGCGGCCGCATCGTGCTGCTGAACTTCTGGGCCAGCTGGTGCGAGCCCTGCCTGGCCGAGATGCCGTCCCTGGAACTGCTGGCGGCGCGCCATGCAGCGCATGGCCTGGAGGTCTGGGCGGTGAACCATCGCGAGACCGATGGCGCCATCGCCCGCTTCCTGGCCCGCAGCGGTCTCACGCTCCCCGTGCTTCGCGACCGCGACGGCAGCGCGGCGCGAGACTTTGGCGTGCGCATTTTTCCCACCACCATCGCCATCGGCCGGGATGGCCGTGCCGCGTTCACCGTCGTCGGCGAAACCGACTGGACCGGGCCAGAGGCTCGCCAGTGGGTGTCGGCGCTGCTCTGATCTTGTTCCTCGAAAGGACCCCCATGCAAGCCCGTTTCTCACGCCGCCGTCTTCTCCAGGCCGGCATCGCCGCCGCCCTGCCGCTGCCCGCCTTCGCCCAGCCCAACGGCTTCGCGCCCAAGGTGGGCGGCTGGCGCCGCTATGCACTGACCACCTCGGTCAACGTGGCCGAACCCCAAGGCCGCACCCAACTCTGGCTGCCGGTGCCCGACATCGACAGCGATTGGCAGCGTTCGCTGGACAACCAATGGAGCGGCAACGCCACGCGCGCCGCGATCGTCAGCGACCCGGCCCGCGGCGTGCGCATGCTGCACGCCGAGTTCGCGCCCGGCATCAGCGCCCCGACGCTCACGCTGACCAGCGTGATCGAGACGCGCGACCGTGCGGTGAACTGGCAGCAGCCCGCCGGCACCCGCCTGGACGCGGCCACCCGCCAGGCCTACACCGCCCCGACTGAACTCCAGCCAGTGGACGGCATCGTGCGCGACACGGCGATGAAGGCCACGCAGGGTGCCCGCAGCGACGTCGACAAGGCACGTGCGCTCTACCAGTGGGTGGTCGACAACGCCTTCCGCGAACCCAAGACCCGGGGCTGCGGCACCGGCGACATCAAGGCCATGCTGGAGACCGGCAACCTGGGCGGCAAATGCGCCGACCTGAACGCGCTCTTCGTCGGCCTGTGCCGCGCCGTGGGTGTGCCGGCGCGCGATGTCTACGGCCTGCGGCTGGCGCCGTCGGCCTTCGGCTACAAGCAGCTGGGCGGGGGGTCGGCCAACCTCAAGGGTGCCCAGCACTGCCGCGCCGAGATTTTCCTGGACGGCCATGGCTGGGTGGCCATGGACCCGGCTGATGTGCTCAAGGTCATGCGTCACGAAGCCCCGGACTGGATCAAGGACCCGAAGCACCCGCTGGTGGCACCCGTCAATTCGGCCCTCTTCGGCGGCTGGGAAGGCAACTGGGTGGGCTTCAACACGGCGCACGACATCACGCTGCCGGGCAGTGCCGCCAAGGGCACGCTGCCGTTCCTGATGTACCCGAACGGCGAGAACGCGAGCGGCGCCTTTGACGCGCTGTCGCCCGACACCTTCAAGTACGCCATCTCGGCCCAGCTGGTGGCCTGAGCGGCGCAGGTCGTCGGCGGCGCGGCGGTCAGGTCGTGATCGCCGGCGCCGCCCCGCGCTGGCGGGTCATCAACTCCACATCCACCAGCACGCGCAGCGTCAGGCGCTGATCGCCGATGCGGTAGGGGCCCTGGCAGATCCGCACCAGGCGGTCGGCCGCCGCCTGCGCGCCGGCATCGTCCGCGCCGTCCAGCAGCACGGCCATGCCGTGGTCGCCGACCCGGGCCATGTGGTCGGTGGCCCGCACCGATGCCCGAAGCCGGTGCGCACAGGCGGCCAGCAACGGGCCCAGCACGCTGGCATCCAGCGGCTGGCCGGGCGGCATCACCGGTGTCACCGCCACGCGCAGCAGCCGGCTCGTGCGCCCCAGCCGGCGGCAGCGGCCGGCGCGGGGCTCGCGCCAGTCCTCCAGCGCTGCCCAATTGGCCAGCGTGGCCATGGGGCCTGGTGGCGGCACCCGTGGGGCCGTTGCCGTGGCGGCAGTCAGTGGAGACACATGGGCGGCGTGGGTCGAACTCGACATGCGTGCAGCCCGGCAGGGGTGGACGAACAACCGGGCCGACAGCCCGGGTGCGTGTGCAAAGGTGAGGGGCCGCCCGGCACCGTGCGGATCTTTCAACCCTCCCTGAAGCGCTGCCGGGCGTCCCTCTGTCCAGAAAACGCAATCCGACGCGCAAACCCGACATCAGCCGTGCCGCTACAGTGCGCACCGACGCCGACGACCCCGATGTCCGACATCACGACCCTGCTC
This sequence comes from Burkholderiaceae bacterium, assembly GCA_024235915.1. Lineage (GTDB taxonomy): Bacteria > Pseudomonadota > Gammaproteobacteria > Burkholderiales > Burkholderiaceae_C > Rubrivivax. The sequence continues at coordinate 16,027 of JACKLO010000007.1, forward strand.
CACGCTGCCGGCAGCGGCGACACCGCTGCCGCCGACCGGGCCTTTGCCCTGCTGTATGCCGAGCTCAAGCTGCTGGCGCGCAGCCGCCTGCGCCAGTCGGGCGAACTGACCCTGCTCGACACCACGGCACTGGTGCACGAAAGCTACCTGCGCATCCAGGCCCAGGGCGACGCCGTGTTTCCCGATCGCGGCCACTTCCTGGCCTACGCCGCCAAGGCCATGCGCACCATCGTCGTGGACACGGTCCGCGCGCGGCAGGCGGAACGCCGTGGCGCGGGTGCCGAGCACGTGCCGCTGGACACGGCCGTGTCGGCACGCCTGAGCCACCACGACGAGGAAGTGCTGCGTGTGCACGAGGCGCTCGATGCCCTGGCGGCGGCCGAGCCGAGGCTGGCGCAGGTGGTGGAACTGCGCTACTTCGGCGGCCTGTCGGAAGCCGAGATCGCGGCCAACCTGGGGCTGACCGAGCGCACCGTGCAGCGCGACTGGGCCAAGGCGCGGCTGTTCCTGGCCATGTCCTTGCGATGACGGTGCCCGGCGCCGGCGTGGATCCGGCACGTTGGGCGGTACTGTCGCCCCGGCTTGACGCACTGCTGGACCTGCCCGCGGCCGACCGTCTGCCGGCACTCGAGACCGTACGCGCCGAAGATCCCGCGCTGGCCGATGAACTGGCGGCACTGCTGGCCCAGATGGCCGCGCTGGAGGACACCGACTTCCTCCAGCAGCCCGCGGCACCGCTGGCGACGCCGGCGGAGGCCGGGGCCGCCGGCACGCGGGTGGGCGCCTACACGCTGGAGCGTGAACTTGGGCGTGGCGGCATGGGCAGCGTGTGGCTGGCGCGGCGCACCGACGGCCGCTACGAGGGCCATGTGGCCATCAAGTTCCTGCAGGCCGCGCTGTTCGGCCAGGCGGCCGGCGAACGTTTTGGCCGCGAAGGGCGCATCCTCGGCCGGCTGGACCACCCGCACATCGCCCGCCTGCTGGACGCCGGCCACCTGGGCGGTGACGGCCCGGGTGCCGCCCAGCCCTACTTGGTGCTCGAGTACGTCGACGGCGAGCCCATCGACCGCTGGTGCGACCGCCAGGCCCTGCCGCTGGAGGCCCGGCTGGCGCTGTTCCTCGACGTGCTGTCCGCGGTGGAACACGCCCACAACCGGCTGATCCTGCACCGCGACCTGAAGCCCAGCAACATCCTGGTGACGGCCGGCGGCCGGGTGAAGCTGCTGGACTTCGGCATCGCCAAGCTGCTTGACGATGCCGACGCTGCCGGCGAGGCGGGGGAGCTCACGCGCCGTGCCGGCCAGGCCTTCACGCCGGCCTATGCGGCACCGGAGCAGCGCACCGGCGGTGACGTGACCACCGCCACCGACGTGCATGCGCTGGGCGTGCTGCTGTTCCGCCTGCTGGCTGGCCGCCTGCCCAGCGAGGGCACCACGCTGGTGGGGGCACAGGCCCCCGATGCACCCGTGCTGCCGCGGTTGTCGACGGCCGCCGCCCGCAGCGGCGAAGCTGCCGTGCGCCGCATGGCGCCGGCCTTGCGGGGCGACCTCGACACCGTGCTCACCAAGGCGCTGAAGGCCGACCCGGCGGCGCGCTACGCCAACGCGGCCGAATTTGCCGCCGACCTGCGCCGCTGGCTGGCGCACGAACCCGTCCTGGCCCGGCCCGACAGCTGGGCGTACCGCAGTGCCCGCTTCCTGCGCCGGCACCGGGTGGGCGTCGGCGCCACCGCGCTGGTGCTGCTGGCGGTGGCCGGCGGTGGCATCACGGCCTGGCGCGAGGCGCGCGAGGCGCAGCAGCAGCAGGCGCAGGCCGAAGGCCTGATCGAGTTCATGCTCGGCGATTTGCCGGCGCGTCTGAAACCGGTGGGCCGCCTGGACGCGCTGGATGCCGTGGGCGAACGGGCCCTGGCCTACTACGCCGCGCAGGACCCGGCGCGCCTGGACGCCGCCTCGCTGGGCCGCCGCGCCCGGGCCCTGCACCTGCTGGGTGAGATCGAGGAACAGCGCGGGCGCCTCGACGTCGCGGCCCGCCGATTCACCGACGCCGAGGCCGCCACCGGCGCCCTGGTGGCCCGTCACCCTGAGGACACACGCCACCTGTTCGAACATGCCCAGAGTGCGTTCTGGGTCGGTTTCATCGCGCGCCGGCGGGGGCAGCAGGCGCAGGCCGAGGCCGCCTTTGAACGCTACCGCAGCCTGGCCGACGACCTGGTGCGGCGCGAGCCCGGCAACGCGGATTGGCAGGCCGAACCGGCCCACGCCGGCACCAACCTGGGCGTGCTGTACCTGGAGAGCGGACGCGCCGCGCAGGCGCTGCGCAGCTTCGAGGCGGCGTTGACGATCTGGTCCCGGCTGGCGGCCGTGCAGCCCGCCCTGCACCTGGAGGCGGCGAACGCGTTGGGTTGGGTGGCCGACGCGCACGAAGCCCTGCAGGACTACGAGGCCGCTGCTGCAGCGCAGCAGCGCAAGCTGGCGGCGCTGGCCCAGGTGCCCGATGCGGCGCGTGACCGTGAGGTCGGCTACCTGGCCGGCAACATCCAGGTGGAACTGGCCACGCTGCACCTGGCCCGCGGTGATGCGGTGGCCGCCCGTGCCGCCGCCCTCGAAGGGGAGCGCCGCTTCCAGGCCTTGACGGCCTTCGACGCCGACAACCTGCTGTGGTTGTCGCAGCTGGCCTCGGCCCACATCGCGCGTGGCCGCGCCGAATTGGCGCTGGGCAACCCGGCGGCGGCCCGCGTGGCCGTGGCAGCCGTCGAGCCGGTGTTGCAGCGTCTGCTGGGCGTGGCCGAGCCATCGACACACAGCGCCATCACGCTGCCGGGGCGGTGGCTGGCGCTGCGTGCCCAGGCGGCCATGGACCCTGCCCAGGCCGCCGATCAGGGACCCGTCCGCGCCGCCGTCCGCATGGCCCTGGCGCGCTACCTGGCGCAGTTGGACGCGCACGAAGCGCGCGGTCAGGCGCTCGATGCGGTGCAGGCGCGGGTGGCCGCCGATGCCGGGCTGGCCGCGGGTGACCTCGCACGGGCCGCGGGTGCCGACAGCGAGGCCGAGGCCCGGTGGGCCATGGCCGCGCAGCGCTTGCAGGCCGGCGTCCAGCGGCGTGAGGCGCCGGCGCTGGCCCTGCACGGACTGTTGGCCCTGCGCCGCGGCGATCGTGCGGCCGCCACCGAAGCCCTGGCCCTGCTGCAAGGCAGCGCCTATCGTCACCCGGACCGGCAGGCGTTGCAGACTGGGCTGGGCCAGCGCGGTGCCGCCGGGGCCTGACCACCATCCAGGGCCTGGCCAGCCCGACACGCAGGGAGTTCCACATGTCTGACAACGTCAAGTTCGTCTTCGTCACCATCAACGGCCAGGAGGTCGTGCGCTGCACACCGGACCCGGTCGACGTCAGTGGCGTCAACGTGCTCATCAACTTCCGCATCGTCACCGACGGCTGGGTGTTTCCGGAGACGGGCGCGGTTACCGTGGCCAATGGGGGTTCGACCTTCCCTTACCCGTCCTGGACCTTGGGCCCGCAATCGGCCGGGCTGCTGGACACCGGGGTCGAAAAGGGCGACTTCAGCTACACCCTGGCGCTGAACCATGTCGCCAGCGGCCGCCGCGTGACGGCCGACCCGTCGATCCGCAACCAGGACTGACGGCCCGGACCGGCGCGTGCCGATCCGCGCCGGCCGATCCGCGCCTGCGGATCCGCGCCGGCCCATCGGCGGGAAACAGCGCTGGCGTGTCAGTGCCGGCGTTTCACAAGCGGCCGAGCAGCATGGCCCAGCCGGGCCAGTCTGCCTGCGCCAGCGCCACTTTGCGCACGCTGCCGCCTGCCGGCTCGCCCGCGCGCAGTGTGTCGAGGAAGCGCAACGGCTCCTCCACCCAGCTGCCACCCAGCAGCGTGATGCCACGCGCGAACAAGGGGTCGGGCGGGCCGCCCACGCTGGGGCCCACCAGCACCAGCCGATCGGCGTGCACGCACTGCGCCAGCACGGGCTCCAGTGTGTGATTGAGCAGCAGCGTGCCGGTGGCCAGCACCTTGCGGCAGCTGCGCAGTTCGGCCGGGTCCAGCGTCACGCGCACGCCGTCGCGTTCGCCCACCAGGTCGGCGCGCAGTTCCAGGATCACCACCTTGGCGCCGGCGGCGCGCAGGCGCGGCAGCAGCGGGGTGAAGTGGCCAACCATGCCGATGGTTTCACCCGGTTGCGGGTCGAGCTGCCCCAGGCTGTCGCGGCTGACCGGCGGCGTGAAACCGGCGCGTGTGCAGAGGCAGCGCGTGAGGGCGTTGACCGCCGCAAAGCCGATCGTGCGCACCAGCGTGTCGCCGCTGGCGTAACCCTGCGCCACGGCCAGGGCGTTGTCGCCGGGCTGCAGGTGGCCCGCGGCGTGCGCGGTCAGCTGCGCCCAGGTGTCGCCCAGCAGCACGTAGGACAGGCCCAGCGAGCCGTCGTCCAACTCCAGCGCGCAGAACTCGCCCCGCATCCCGCCCGGTGGCGGTGGTGGCGGCAGGTGCAGGGCCTTGACGCGCGGCAGCGGGGCGCGCTCTGCAAATGCCTGCAGCAGCGCCAGCGATTCGTTGACGTAGTCGGGTGCGGTCATGACGGGGTGTGCCGCGTCGCCCGCGGCGACAGCGCGTTGGGGAAGTACAGCGCGGTCAGGCTCTTGCTGTGCACCGGTGAATAACCCTGCGCATCAGCGCCCTGGGCGGCGTCGGCATGGCGCCGCCAGTCGCGCACCCAGTGGATGGCATCGCAGGTTTCCAGCAGGCCCAACGTTTCGCGGTCACCGACCAGCACGCCCTGCACGCGCAGGCCGAAGCGGGTGCGCGCGTCGTCCAGTTGCGCCAGTGTCTGCGGCGTGCAGCCGAACTCGCCGTCGCTGACGATCAGCAGGTCGGCGCTGCGCCAGCGCGCGTCGTGCACCGACTGCACGGCGCGTTCGATGGGCGCCTGCACGTCGGTGCCGCCGTCGAAGCCCTGGCCCATCAGGTCCAGCAGCGCGTCCAGGCCGGCAGCGCCGCGGCCCAGGTCGCGCTCCAGCAGTTCGCCCGGCCCGCCGAAGGCGATCAGCCGGCAGCCGCGGCCGGCCTCGTGCGCCGCGCGCAGTGCCGCGATCACCACCGCCTTGGCGATGTTCTCCGGCGCGCCGCGCATCGAGCCCGAGGTGTCCAGGCACAGCAGGATCGGGCCGCGGTCCAGCGGTGCCGGTGTGCGCTCCGCGGCGGCCGCGTGCATCGGCGCCAAGGGGTCGGGCCGCCAGTCGGTCAGTACCGCCTCGGTCTGCCAGGCCAGCAGCCGGGCCTCGGCCTGGCGGGCGCGCCACAGCCGCGCGCCTATGGGGTGGCGCAGCAGCACCGCCTCGGCCGGCAGCATGCGGTCGATGCGGCCGGAGAACTGCACCCCGGTGACTTCGCCCGGCGCATCGGGGATGCGGGTCTCGACGGCACGCTGCGGTCGCGGGCGCTCGGGCGCCGGGTCGAGGTCGGGCGCCGGCGGCGCCTGCACGCTGCGTTCGGCGCGGCCGAGGGCCTGGATCAGCGCCACCAGGGCCGGCAGCTGGGCCAGCCGGTCGGCGGCGCGGCGCGCCACCTGCCAGGGGCGGCTGCGCAGCTGGCCGCGCAGCGCGTCCCAGCGCTGGTGGGCCAGGTCGCCCAGGCCCTGGAGCAGCGCCAGGTCTTCTTCCAGGCCGGTGGTTTGTTCCTCCCAGGCGGCGCGGAACTCGCTGCAGACCTGGGCGATGGCGGCGCTGCGCGTCTGCTTCGGCTGCAGATCGACCAGGCGGTCCAGGTGCCAGAGCAGCGTGCGCAGCACCTGCTCGGCGAGTTCGGGCACGCCCTGGCACAGCGTGGGCAGGCCCAGTTCGCCGACCACGCGGCGCAGCGGCGGCGTGGCCTCGGGGTCGCCGAAGTCGAGCTGGGTTGACGGCAGCATGCCGGCCTGCAGGGCGGCACGCCAGGCCTGGGTATCGTCGAGCCGTCGTCCGCGTTCGCCGGCCGAGGTGGTGAGCGCCGGCAACCACAGCGTGCGCGGCAGTCCCGGCAGGCGGTTGTACGGCGCCTCGAAGCTCATGGGTCGATGACCACCGGCGATGGCCGGTCCGCCGGCAGCGCCGTGTCCTGTGGCTGGGCGGCAAAGCCGGCGCGCGTGGTGGCCAGGCGGGTCAGCAGAGCGTCCAGCACCGCCAGCGTGTGTGCGTGCGCGGCCTGCCAGCGTTCGGCCAGCGTCGGCGGCAGCCACACGCGGCCGGCGAGGCGCGCCTGCAGCGCCTGAGCTTGTGCGGCGACCGTCTCCCTGGCCACGGCCGCCTGGGCCACGATTTCATCGATCTGTGCCAGCCGCGCCTGCACATGCACCGGGCTCCAGCGGCGGCGCAGGCGGTCCTCGAGCGACGCGGAGACGATGCGCAGCATGCCGCCATCGTCCTGGCCACCGCCGATCGCCCGCGCCAGCGCCAGCTTGCCGGCCGCGTCGTCGCCTTCGGCGCCGTCCACCGGCGCCATCTGCTCGACCTGCAACTGCATCTCGAAGGCTTCGACGGCGTGCGTGAGCCAGGGCGCGTCCTGCGGCACCGCTTGCGCCACCTCGGCATCGACCCAGGCCTGCAGCGCCGGCACCTCGGCCGGTGTGGCGGCGGCCACATAAGGCGCGGTCCAGAGGTCCAGTGCGTCGGCCGTGGGCCGGCCTTCGGTGGCCGCGGCGGTGCGCAGCAGGTCCATCCACTGCCGCCAGCGTCGGTCCGAGAGCGGCTGCTTGTCGGCCGCCAGCTGCGCGCGCAGTGCACTGCAGGCGGCCAGCAGGTCGTCGCCCAGCGCCACGGACCGCGCGGCCCGGGCCACTGCGTCGCGGTCGGCTCCGGTCAGCGGCTGTGTCATGTCGACACAGCCGGCCTCCAGGCGGAGCAGGGCGGCAAAACTGGCATCGCCCACCGGCGCCACCGGCACACGCACCAGGAAACGGTCGTGGAAGGCCTGCAGCGCCTCGTCGGCTGGCCCTTCGTTGCTGGCGCCCACCACGCAGACCAGCGGCACCGGCACCCGCCCGCTGCCGTTGTCGAACACACGTTCGTGCAGCAGCGTCAGCAGGGCGTTGAGGATGGCGGAGTTGGCCTTGTAGACCTCGTCGAGAAAGGCCACGCCGGCGGTGGGCAGGAAGCCGGCGGTCAGGCGCTCATAGCGGTCGGCTTCCAGCGCCTTCAGCGACAGCGGACCGAACAGCTCTTCCGGCGTGGAGAAACGAGTGAGCAGGCGCTCGAACCAGGGGGCGTCGGCGAAGGCCCGCTGCAGCCGGCGGGCGAGTTCGCTCTTCGCGGTGCCCGGCGGCCCCAGCAGCAGCACATGCGCACCGGCCAGCGCCGTCAACAGCATCAGGCGCACCGGGGCTTCGCGCTCCAGCAATCCGTCGTTCAGTGCGTCGAGCAGGGTGCGCAGGCGGATGGGCGTGGGCAGGGCCATGGGGCCATTGTCGCGGCCCTGCGACCGCCGCCGGGTCTGCGGGTTGACCCCGATCTGACCCGGCGCAAGCGCTTGCGGTATCTTCACCGCACCATGCGCCAACGCGGCATCCACCTCCAGTACAGCTTCCAGGGCGGCGGTCAGGCCGGCGCCGACGTGCAGAACCCGCTGTTCGACCTGCTCACGGCGGTGCGTGACCACGGCTCCATCCAGCACGCGGCCAACGCCCTCGGCGTGTCCTACCGCCACACCTGGGGCCAGCTCAAACACTGGGAGGAGGTGATGGGCGAGAAGCTCGTCACCTGGGCCCAAGGCCAGCCGGCGCGCCTGACGCCGTTTGCCGACCGCCTGCTGTGGGCCGAAAGCCGGGCGCGCACGCGCATGACGCCGCACATCGAGGCGCTGCGTGCCGAACTGGAACACGTGCTGGCCGAGGCGCTGGACGGTTCGCAGCAGGTGCTGGCCGTGCATGCCAGCCACGACATGGCCTTGCCGCTGCTGCGCCAGCGCGCCGGCAGCAGCCACGGGCTGCACGTCGATCTGCGTTTTGCCGGCAGCATGGACGCGCTGCGTTCGCTGGCCGAAGGCCGCTGCCTGGTCGCCGGCTTCCACGTGCCGCCGCTGGAAGGCGGGCATGCGGTGTTCGCCGCCGGCCTGAAGCCGCTGCTCAAACCCGGCCGCCACAAGCTCATCGGCGCCATGCGCCGCACCCAGGGCCTGATGGTGGCCAAGGGCAACCCGCTGGCCCTGCGCCAGCTGGCCGACCTGCCGGCGCACGGCGCGCGCTTCGTGCAGCGCCAGCCGGGTTCCGGCACGCGGCTGCTCACCGACCACCTCTGCACCGCCGAAGGCATTGGCGACGCCGCCTGGCAGAGCTGCGCCGGCATCGTCGAGGACAGCCACGTGGCGGTGGCCGCGGCCGTGGCCAGCGGGCTGGGCGATGCCGGCATCGGCATCGAATCCGCGGCGCGTGCCTTCGGCTTGGGCTTCGTGCCGCTGATCGAGGAGGACTACTTCCTCGTCTGCCTGGCCGACACCCTGGAGCATCCGGCGGTGGAGCTGCTGCGCGAGGCCCTGGCCAGCCCGGCCTGGCGCGATGCCCTGGCCACACTGCCCGGCTACACCCCCCACCAGGCCGGCGAGGTGCTGTCGTTGACGCGCGCCTTGCCCTGGTGGCACTTCAAGACCCCCAAGGCCTCGCACCGCCACGGCGCGGGCGAGGCTGGAGAAGCCTGATGGACAACATCGACCTGCAGGTCATGCGCCAGGTGGCGCAATGGCACGCCGACGGCCACGGCGTGGTCATGGCCACGATCACGCGCACCTGGGGCTCGGCGCCGCGGCCGCCGGGCAGCATCGTGGCCATCCGCGACGACGGGCTGATCACCGGCTCGGTGTCCGGCGGCTGCATCGAGGACGACCTCATCGACAAGGCGCGCCAGGGCGTGCTGGCCGAGGGCAAGCCGCGCGTGGTGCGCTATGGCATCGACGCTGACGCTGCCCACCGCTTTGGCCTGCCTTGTGGTGGCCTCATCGAGCTGGTGCTGGAGCCGCTGGCGGCGCGCACGCAGATGCCGGTGTTGCTGGACCGCCTGCAGCGCGGTGAGCGGGTGCAGCGCGTGCTGGACCTGGCCACGGGCGCCGTGACCCTGAACCCCGCCGGCGACACCGACGAACTGGTGCTCACCGACACCACGCTGACCACGCACCTGGGGCCCAACTGGCGCCTGGTGATCATCGGCGCCGGCCAGATGACGCAGTACCTGGCCGAGATGTCACGGGCGCTGGACTACCAGGTCATCGTCTGCGACCCGCGCGAGGAGTACGCCGACATCTTCGCCGTGGACGGTGTCACGCTCACGCGCGAGATGCCCGACGACCTGCTGCAGAGCCTGAAGATCGACGGCCACACGGCGGTCATCGCGCTCACGCACGACCCCAAGCTCGACGACCTGGCGCTGATGGAAGCGCTGGCCTCGCCGGCGTTCTACGTGGGCGCCATCGGCTCGCGGGCCAACCAGAGCAAGCGGCGCGAGCGGCTGCAGGAACACTTCGGCATGACCGACGCGCAGCTCGACCGCCTGCACGGCCCGGTGGGCCTGAAGAATGGCGCGCGCACGCCGCCGGAGATCGCCATCAGCATCCTGGCGGAGCTGACGGCGGTGCGCTACGGCTACCGCATCGACGCGCCGGTGCCGGTGCGCGCCCAGACGGTCATCGAGGCGGGCTGTGTGACGGGCTGATCGCGGTCAGGCGTCCGTACCTGCGGTGCCGGCGACGTCGGCCGTCACCGAAGGCCGCGCCAGCAGCCGCTCCACAATCTCCAGCGCGCGCTCCATCTCGAACTCGCGCACGCTGTCCACCAGCAACTGCCCGTCGGTGCCGAGGGCCTGAACCAGCGGCGCACCGTGGGCCACGGCCAGTTCGCGTGCCGCGACATCGCCCAGGTCGAGCTTGCGGCGCAGCCGTTGCAGCAGGTCCAGGGTCACGGGATCGATGGCGTTGACGGTGGGCACCACACCCACCGCTGCGGCCGAGGTCGGCGCCGGGGCCGGTGCGCGCTGCGGCCGCAGCGACAAGGCGGCCGCCACCGCTCGAAAAAGTTGCTCGGCATTGAAGGGTTTGGGCACAAAGCCGTCCATGCCCACCTGCCGACAGTGCTCACGGTCGACATCGAAGGCACTCGCGGTGAGTGCCACGACCGGTGTCGTCACGCCCGCCGATCGCAGCCGCACCGTGGCCGCCAGGCCGTCCATGCGCGGCATGTGCAGGTCCATCAGCACGAGGTCGAAGGGCCGGTCCTGCGGGGCGCCGAGCACGGCATCAACCGCCGCTTGACCATCGGGCACGGTGGTGATCAGCAGGCCGGCCTCCTGCAGCAGCGAGCAGGCGATCTCCCGGTTCACCGGCTCGTCTTCGGCCAGCAGCACACGGGCACCGCCATGCTGTTGGTGCAAGGCCTCGGCGCCTGGCACAACGGACAAGCCCATGGCGCTCGAGGCGAGGCCGTCATGGGCCAGGTCCAACGTCACGCGGCAGGTGAACCAGAAGCAGGCCCCGTGGCCTGGTCGGCTGTGCACACCCACGGCGCCGCCCATGGCGTTGGCCAGGTGCCTGGTGATGGCCAGCCCGAGCCCGGTGCCACCAAACCGGCGGGTGGTCGAGCCGTCCGCCTGCTCGAAGGGGCGGAACAGGCGCTCGGCCACGTCGGGCGCGATGCCGATGCCGGTGTCCTCGACGTCGAAGCGCAGGGTGCAGTGGGTCTCGTCCTGGGTCTGGACGGACGCCCTGAACGTCACCTGGCCCTGGGCGGTGAACTTGACCGCGTTGCCCGCCAGGTTGAGCAGCGCCTGGCGCAGGCGCGTCGGGTCGCCACCCACCCGCGGCGGCAGCTTGCGCGCATGAACCCGCAAGGCCAGGCCCTTCGACTCGGCCTGTGGGGCGAGCAGGGTCCGCACCTGCTCCAGCACCTCCTCCGGATCGAAGGCGATCTGCTCCAGCGTCAGGCGGCCAGCCTCGATCTTCGAGAGGTCGAGGATGTCGTCGATCAGTGTGGCCAGGTGGCGGGCGGCGCGCTCGATCTTCTGCAGGCGGTCCTGTTGGCCCGGGTCGGCCACCTGGCCGATCAGCAGCCGCGTGAGGCCCAGCACCGCGTTCAGGGGCGTGCGGATCTCGTGGCTCATGTTGGCCAGGAAGGCGCTCTTGGCCACGCTGGCGGCCTCGGCCCGTTGGGTGGCCTCGGCCAGTGCTGCCGTGCGTTCCTCCACGCGCTGCTCCAGCGCGGCCCGGCTGTCTTCCAGCGCCTGCAAGGCGGCGCGGCGGTCGCTGATGTCCAGGTGGATGCCCACGGCGCGCAAGGGCGCGCCGCTGGCGTCTCGTTCAACGACGCGTCCGGCCGCCAGCACCCAGACCCAGTGGCCGTCCCGATGACGCAGCCGGTGTTCACAACGATAGGTGGCCGTCTGGCCAGCCAGATGCGGCTGCAAGACGGCGAGGATGCCCGGTTCGTCGTCGGGGTGCACCAAGGCCCGCCAGGAATCGGCGTGTGAACCGACGTCTTCCGGCCGATAGCCGAGCATCGTGCACCAGCGGTCGCTGAAGTGCGCCGCGCCGGTGTGGACCTGCCAGTCCCAGAGGCCCAGCTCCGCACCTTGCAGCGCCAACGTCAACTGTTGCTCGCTGCGTGCCAGTGCGCGTTCGTTCTCCTGCTGCGCGCTGACGTCGCGGGCGATCACATAGTGGGTGGCCGGGCGCCCGCTGTCGTCTCGCAGCGTGCCGCGCAGCACGGTGAACTCACGGTCTCCAACGGGTGTGGACCAGCGCTCGACCCCGCCGTCGTGGGGACCGCTGTTGGGCCTGCCATGGAGCATCGCAGGCGGCAGGCGGTCGCTCGCCATGTCGCCGGCGGCGGGGGGCTGGTCGCCGCCGGCCAGCCGGGCCGCTTCGCGACTGCACAGCACTACACGGCCCTGCGTGTCCGTCAGCACCAGCGCAATGCCGGCACCGTCGAGCACGGTTTGCAGCAGCTGGGCGCTGCGCAGGCGGTCGGCGGAGCGTTCACGTTCGTGGCGGGCATCGCGCAGGGCCGTGTCGCGTTGGAGCTGGCCCAGCAGCGCGGCCGTCAGCAACAGGCCCAACACGGCCGCCAGGGCCACCGGGCCGGTGGCGCGCAGCAACCGTTGCAGGTCGTCCCCCTGGTCGCGTGTGGCCAGCAACGCCCAGCCCGGCGCATTGGCCAGCGGCTTGGCGCGGGCCAGGAATGCGTGGCCGGCGCTGTCACTGCCTTCCAGCGGGGTGTGCAGGTCGGCATCCGGCGCCAGCCCCGCCACCGGCAGGCCGGCCGCCAGCGCGGGTGTCTCCACCGGCATGGCGTCGGGCAGGCCCTCGGTCTGCGGCGCTGCCCAGGCCCGCCAGCGGTCACGCGAGCGCACCACGAGCGCCCCGTTGTCACCCGGCAGGCTGCCCCAGGAGGGCACCAGCGCACCCGCGAGCACCGCGGCGGCGTCGAGGTGGATCTTCAACACCGGCGCGGCGCCGTTCACCTGGGCCAGGGGCACGGCCATCGGGATCTCCAGCCGGTCGTTCCAACTGACACGCGGCTCGCCGATGACGGCTTCCCGGCGCTGGATGGCCAACTGCACCAGGTCAGGTGCCGCGACGCCGTTGTCAGCCTGGGCACGCCACAGCAGCTGCCCGGCAGCGTCGTAGAGGCCGACGTCCAGCCAGCCCTTGAGCGCCTGCAGCTCGTGCAGGCGCTGCGTCAGCGGTGTGTCGCGGCCCGCGGGGCGGTCATGCCACTGTTCGTACAGGCGCGCGTAGATCTTGCTGCTGCCATAGGTGCGTGCGTCGGCCAGCCGTTCCCCCAGCCAGGCATCCAACCGGGCCGCGGAGGCCTGCGCGCGCCGCGCCAGATCAGCGTCCCGGTGCGTCTGGTGCCGTTGCACGGTGTCGGCGACCGCCACCAGCCCGAGCAAGGCGACGGCGGCCAGGGCCATCCACTGCCGGGCCCGTGCGTTGCGGCCACCATCGGTGTCGACAGGGGCCCAAGGCTGCGCCGTGTCGGCGCGCACGCCCAGCCACCACAACAACAGCGCGGTGAGGCCGACGAAGGCCCAGCCCTTGAGGGTGGCGCCAAGGGCATACCAGGCGGGGTCGGTGACCAGCCAGGCCAGCAGGCGGTCGGACGCCAGGATCCACACGACGCCGACGGCCGCATACACCAGGGCCGCCTGCCGAATGCGACCGGTCAGGGCGAAGGCCGGCATGTTCAGGCGGCGCGGGGAAGTGCCACCTCGGTGACCGCCGGGTCGGCGTCGAGATGGGTCCGTGCGATCTCCACCAGGTGGTCGAAGCAGCGCTCGAAGGCGCGCACCACCGCCGGATCGAAACGCGATCCGGCGTCGGCCACGATGATGCGCCAGGCTTCGTCGAAGCCGAGCGCACGCTTGTAGACCCGCGGCGTGATGAGCGCATCGAAGACGTCGGCCACGGCCATGATGCGTGCCGCGATGGGGATCTCGTCGCCGGCCAGGCCTTGCGGGTAACCGCGGCCGTCCCAGCGTTCGTGGTGGGACAGGGCGATCTGCTTGGCGACCGCAAGGAACTCCACCTTCTGCGCCATGTCCTCCTCGGCCAGTTCAATGGCGCGTGCGCCGATGGTGGTGTGCGTGCGCATGATCTGCCACTCGTCGGCGTCCAGTGGACCGGGCTTGAGCAGGATGCGATCGGGGATGCCGACCTTGCCGATGTCATGCAAGGGCGCGGACTCCGCGATCAGTTCGATGTCGTGCTCGGCCAGGCGGCCAGCCCAGGCCGGGTCCTCGCGCAGCGCCAAGGCGATCTCGCGCACATAACCTTGCGTGCGCAGGATGTGGTTGCCGGTCTCGGGGTCGCGGGTCTCGGCCAGGTGGGCCAGCGCGCGCATGCCCACACGGCGCGCCAGCAGGCTCTCGGCCATGCGCTCGCCGAGTTCGTGGGCCAGGTCGGCATGGCGTGCGCGCAGCCGGCTGCGTTCGCGGTACGCCTCGATCTGGGTGCGCACCCGTGCCAGCACCACCAACGGGCGCACCGGCTTGCTGAGGTAGTCGGCCGCGCCGAGTGCCAGGCCGTGTTCCTCGTCGGTCTCGTCGTCGAGCGCGGTCAGGAAGACGACGGGGATGTGCCGGGTGGCGGGCAGCGACTGCAGGCGCTGCAGCACCTCGTAGCCGTCCATGCCGGGCATCATCACGTCCAGCAGGATCAGCTCCGGCTGCGGCGAGGTCGCGGCCAGGCGCAAGGCCGCCGCACCGGAGGTGGCCGCACGCACGGTGTAGCCGGCTTCACGCAGCAGGTCACTGACGACGAGCAGGTTGTCCGGGACGTCGTCGACGACGAGCACGGTCGGGGCGGGCAGCGGGGCAGGTGACATGGCGGGCACTCCAGACCTGCATCTTCGGGCAATGCGCGTGGACCCGGCGGCCCGCCCAGGCAGGTTCTGCGAACCCCTGACAACGACGGTCGAGAATCCCCTACAGGGTCGGCCGCAGGGTGGGCGCCACCCGCACGGTGTGCCATCGCGCCGGCGGCCACGGGCCCGTGTCCTGGCGTGCTGGCGCCCCGCGCCGCGCGCCGGGCATCACGTCCGGGCGCCGCTTCTCCATCGATCGACGAAGCCGGGTCCGGCAGTAGAGTCGCACCATGGCCCGATCGCCAACGCCGTCACGCCAGTCAGCGACGCTGCGCTTCGTGCTGCTGCCGGTGGCCGCCGTGGCCGTGGTCACGGCGCTGCTGTTGCTGATGACCCAGGTGCTGCTGGTGCGGCACCTGGAACGCCTGGCCACCGAGGGCGTCGCCCACGACGCCCATGAGGTGGCGCAGCGGCTTGACAGTGCATTGCACGGCATGCAACGCGAGGTGCGGCTGATGGCCCGCTCGCGTGATCTGCTGCCTGGCAATCCGGCTGCTGTGCTGCGTGCTGCCCTCGAGGAACTCACCACGAGCGACCCGCGGTTCATCTGGGTGGGCCTGGCCGCGCCCGATGGCCGTGTGCTGGCGGGCACGCGCGGCTGGCTCGAAGGCCAGTCACTCAGCGCGCGGCCGGTGTTCCTGCAGGGCCGCCAGGGCAGCTTCGTCGGTGAGCCGCACCCGGCAGTGCTGCTGGAACCGCTGATGGGGCAGGTGGGCGTCCCGGCGCAGGAACTCCTGGATTTCGCCGAGCCGGTGCTGGACGCCAACGGCCAGCTGGTGGCGGTGCTGGCCGCACACACCGGCACGGCCTGGCTGGACCGGGTGCGTGATCTGCATCAACTGGACCACCCAGCCGCCGAAACAGCACCCGTGCGGTTGCACGTGCTGGCCGGCCCAGCGATGCGCAGTGTGCGGCCTGGCGAATCCCTGCCGGCCGGGCTGCCGGCCCAGGCACTGGAACCGGGGCGCCTTCAGGATCGCGACGGGCAGGTGTGGCTGGGCGCATCGACGGCGCTGGGCAGTGCCGCGCAGCCTGGCTTGCTGCCCTGGCGGGTCTATGCGCTGCAGTTGCGTGACGCGGCGCTGCGCCCGGCCTGGCAGCTGATGGTCACGCTCGGCCTGCTGGGCTTGCTGTCGGCTGCTGGCGTGGCCATGACCGGGGCGTGGTTGACCCGGCGCCAGCTGCAACCCGGGTCGGCCCTGATGCAGGCGGTGCTGCAACGCACCCGCGGGGAAACCGACCTGCACACGCTGGCCGACGCCGTGACCGGCACGCTCGGCCGCGAGCCCGGTGCCGAGGCCGTGGCCCCGGACAGCGTCGAGGCACTGCTCGGCAGGCTGGCCGATGGCACGCGCGACCTGCGCCGCATCGTCGACCACCTGCCGGTGGGCGTGGCCGTGATCGACCCCGACTTCCGCGTGGCCTACGTCAACCGGACGTACTCCCGGCTGCTGGGCTGGACGACGCCGCAGGTGCGTGGCCGCATCGCCGCGGAGTTCCTGTTCGACGCCGGCGAACGCGCCGGCTTCGTGCGCCTGTTCAGCCAGTTCGGCGACACCCCGGGCGAGGTGGCCGCGCGCTTCGACGCCCTGCGGCCCGATGGCACGCGCGTGCCCGTGCAGTGGCATCTGGTGCCCATCGTCGACGAAGGGCGATTGCTGGGGGCCATCGCGGTCATCACCGACATCCGCCCTGAACGCCATGCCCGCGCACGGGCAGACGCCATGGCCGGCCGCCTGCAGGCCTTGTCCGACGCTGCCGTGGACCAGGCCATCGTCACGCTCGACGGCCAGGGCCAGGTGCTGGAATGGAGCCGCGGCGCCATGCTGCTCACTGGGCATGCGGAGGCGGCGGCACGTGGGCACACCCTGGACGAACTGTTGCCAACCTGCGTGCCTGGCGAGGATGCAGCAGGCTGTTCGCTGCAGACGGCCATGGTGCAGGCACGGCGTGACGGAATTTGCCGCATCGATGGCCAACGCCGCGCCGCCGACGGCCGCAGCTGCTGGTTCGAAGGGGCGCTCTACCCACTCGGCCTGGCGCCAGGATCGGCACGTTTTGGCCTGCTGCTGCGGGACACCACGTCTGCGCGCAGCGTTTCCGACGCACTGGCCGACAGCGAAGCCCGGCTGCGCCTGGCCCTGCAGGCTGCGGCCATGGGCAGCTGGGACATTGATCTCGTGCGGGCGCCGCAGCGGGTTCGTTGGTCCGAAGGCTACGACCGCACCTTCGGCATCCGGCCGCAGGACCTGCCGCCGGACGACGAAGCCATGTACGCCCTGGTGCATCCCGACGACCGCGCGGCGCTGCGCGAGGGCCTGGTCGCTGCGGTGCGTGACGGGCAGCCGCTGTCGGCGGAGTTCCGCATCCAGCCGCTCAGTGGTGAACGCTGGCACGCCATCCACGGGCAAGCCTTGCGTGGGCCGGACGGGCGGGCCCAGCGACTGATCGGCGTGGGCATGGATGTGACCGCCCGCAAGGCGGCCGAACAGGCACTGCGTGAGAGCCGTGCGCAACTGGCCCGCATCGTCGACACCATGGCCGAGGGCATGGCGGTGCTGGACGCGAACGGCCGCTATGTGCTGGCGAACCCGGCGGCGCCACGACTGGTCGGCGTCGATTCACCCGCACAGATCCTGGGACGACGCTTCGACGATGTGCCTTGGCAGCGCACCCACGTTGGAGGCCGCCGCTTCGATGCCCGCGATCATGCCTTCATGCGGCTGCGCAGCGGTGAGCCGCAGGTGCAGAGCGAGCGCATCACGATGCGCCGTGCCGATGGCGGCCGCAGTGTCGTCTCGCTCAACGCCCGGCCTGTGAGTGGCGAAGACGGCGCCTTCGAGGGCGTGACGGCACGCGTTGATGGTGAGGCGCGGCTCGCCGGCATCGTCGACGGCGCCAGCGATGCCATCGTCAGCACGGATGTGCAGGGGAGGGTGCAGCTCTTCAACCCGGCGGCCGAACGGACCTTCGGCGTGGCCGCGGCGGCGATGCTGGGCCAGCCGCTGGACCGCCTGCTGCCGGCTGCGATGCACGGCCAGCATGCCGCTCTGTTGGGGCGCTTTGCACGGTCCGGCGTCAGCCAGCGTCTGATGGGCGTGGGACGGGTCGAGGGGCGCCACGCAGACGGGCGGGTGCTGGCGCTGGATGCATCGATTTCCCAGAGCGAGGTCGATGGCGAACAGGTGCTGGCGGCCATCCTGCGTGACGTGACCGAGCGGGCCGCCCATGAGCGGATGCTGGAGACCACGCGTGCCGAACTGGCGGCGCTGACCGCCCGCTTGCTGGAACAGGAAAAGCAGACCACCCGCCGCCTGGCCCAGGTGCTGCACGACGAACTTGGGCAGACGCTGGCGGCGCTGCGCCTGCACTGGGAGGCACTGCCGGCGGCCGACAAGGCCGCGGCGCCAGCCACGGCGCTGCACCAGCGCATCGATGCGCTGCTGACCACGGCCAACCGCCAGATCCGCGGCGTGCTGGGCGATCTGCGGCCGCCGATGCTCGATGAGTTCGGCCTCGTGTCGGCGCTGGACAACGAGATCGCCCAGCAGCGGCCACCGCTGGGCGCCCCGGCCCTGACCTTGGTGGTGCCGCCGCGGTTGCAGCATCAGCGCTGGCCGGCGGACGTGGAATACGCCGCCTTCATGATCGCCCGCGAGGCCCTGGGCAACGCGCTGTACCACGCGCGGGCGCAGGAGGTGCAGGTGAGCATCGAAGGCGATGAAGGCGAACTGCGGCTGTGCGTGGATGACGACGGCGTCGGCATCGGCGAAGGGGACCTGGCGGGCCGGCCCGGGCACCTGGGGCTGGTCGGCATGCGCGAGCGCGCGCTGGCGATTGGTGCGCGGCTGTTGGTGACGCGCGTCGACGACGGCGGCACCCAGGTCTACCTGCAATGGACCTTGCAGTAACCTCCAGTGTCCGGTTCAGCCGACCTCCGGCGTCGCGTTCGTTGCGCCGGGCGACAAGGAATCCTGCGTGACCCGCCTCTATCTCGTGGATGACCACGCCATCGTGCGCGATGGTCTGCGTGAGGTGCTGGAAGCGGCCGGGCACCAGGTCATAGGCGAGGCCGCCGGGCCGACCCCGGCATTGGCCGACCTGCAGCGCCTGACGCCTGATGTGCTGCTGCTGGACCTGCAGCTGGGCCAGCGTTCCGGCCTGGAGTTGCTGGCCGAGATCCAGCGGCGCGCGCTGGCGGTGTAGGTGATCGTGCTGACCATGTCCGATCATCCGCGTCACGTGGCCGAGGCGCTGCGCCTGGGCGCCTGGGGTTACCTGCTCAAAGGCTCACCCAGCCGCGAACTGCTGCAGGCCGTGGAGACGGTGACGCAGCAACGCCGCTACCTCAGCCCGGCCGCGGCCGAGGTGGCCGCCGGCGTGCTGGGCGGCGAGGCGCCGGCACCGAGTGGCGCCGACGTGCTGTCGCCGCGCGAGCGGCAGATCCTCACCATGGTGGCGCGCGGCGCGTCCAGCAGCGCCATTGGCGAACTGCTGCACCTGTCGCCGAAGACGGTGGACACCTACCGCAGCCGCTTGATGAGCAAGCTGGGGCTCGGCGACATTGCCGCCGTGGTGCGCTGGGCCATCCGCGAGGGGCTGGTGGACCTGGACGAGCGCTGAGCCCACGTCTGCGGCCCGGTGCCCGACAAGGCCGCGCACCCGGCGGTGCCGGGCTGTCAGCCGCGCATCCAGAACACGTAGTCGGCCTGGTAGCGCACGATCTCCTTGGCGCCCATGCGGCCGGCGTCGCAGGGCTTGGCCGGGGCCACACCGCCGCGGGTGGCCAGGCGCTGCACGTGGGTCACGCCTTGCATCTTGCCGCTGCCGGTGGCCGGGTTGGCCTCCACCAGCTGCAGCGGGATGTTGCCGTCGCCACCCGGGGCCACGGCCAGCTGCTTGCCGGTGATGGCCGAACCGTCTTCTGCCTGCCACGTGGCTGGCGGGCCGAAGTAGCGGCCGACCCGCTGGCCATCACGGCCGCGCAGTTCAGCATCGGGGCCGGCGAAGACCCAGGCATGGGCACCGTCCTTGGCGCGGCATTCGTAGGTGATCTCGCCCACGCCCACGGTTTCCAGGGCCACCTTGTGGCCAGCGGGCACCCGCACGGGTTCAGGCACGGTCATGCCACCATGGGCGGCAGCAAAGGCGGTGGCCGCCAGCGTGGCCAGGGCGGCGGCGGCCAGGGAGGCCGCCAAGGGGCGAAGGGTTCGGGGCATGGGCATCTCCAGCAGTTGAGGTGCGGCGCCGGCGGCGCCGTCCTCCACTTCTACGCATCCGCCGCCCCGGCGGATGCAGCGATGCCCGAAACAGGCCCGTTCAGGCCGTGAAGGCCTGGATGCCGGTGATGGCGCGGCCGAGGATCAGCGCATGGATGTCGTGCGTGCCCTCGTAGGTGTTCACCACCTCGAGGTTCACCAGATGGCGGGCCACGCCGAACTCGTCGCTGATGCCGTTGCCACCCATCATGTCGCGCGCGGTGCGCGCGATGTCCAGCGCCTTGCCGCAGCTGTTGCGCTTCATGATGCTGGTGATCTCCACCGACGCCGTGCCTTCGTCCTTCATGCGGCCCAGGCGCAGGCAACCCTGCAGGCCCAGCGTGATCTCGGTCAGCATGTCGGCCAGCTTCTTCTGCACCAGCTGATTGGCCGCCAGCGGGCGGCCGAACTGCTTGCGGTCCAGCACGTACTGGCGGGCGCGGCGGTAGCAGTCCTCGGCCGCGCCCATGGCGCCCCAGGCGATGCCGTAGCGGGCGCTGTTCAGGCAGGTGAACGGGCCCTTGAGGCCGCGCACCTCGGGGAAGGCGTTCTCCTCGGGCACGAAGACCTGGTCCATCACGATCTCGCCGGTCAGGCTGGCCCGCAGGCCGACCTTGCCGTGCACGGCCGGGGCGCTCAGGCCCTTCATGCCTTTTTCCAGGATGAAGCCGCGGATGGCGCCGCTGTCGTCCTTGGCCCAGACGACGAAGACGTCGGCGATCGGGCTGTTGGTGATCCACATCTTGGCGCCGCTGAGGCTGTAGCCTCCGGGCACGCTCTTGGCGCGCGTGACCATGCTGCCGGGGTCGGACCCGTGATCGGGCTCGGTGAGGCCGAAGCAGCCGATCCATTCACCGCGCGCCAGCTTGGGCAGGTACTTCTGCTTCTGCGCCTCGGTGCCGAAGGCGTTGATGGGCACCATCACCAGCGAGCTCTGCACGCTCATCATGCTGCGGTAGCCGGAATCCACGCGCTCGACCTCGCGGGCGATGAGGCCATAGCTGACGTAGTTGAGCCCGGCGCCGCCGTAGGCCTCGGGGATGGTGGGGCCGAGCAGGCCGATCTCGCCCATCTCGCGGAAGATGGACGGGTCGGTGGTCTCGTTGCGGAAGGCCAGCTGCACGCGCGGCAGCAGCTTGCCCTGGCAGTAGTCCTGCGCGGCATCGCGGATGGCGCGTTCGTCCTCGGTGAGCTGCCCGTCCAGGTGCAGGGCGTCGTCGGCGTCGAATTTCATGGCAAACCTCTTCAGTGTCCGGGTGAAGTCTAGTTGCCCTGGAACACGGGCGTCTGCTTTGCTGCGAAGGCCTCGTAGGCGCGGCGGAAGTCGTTGGTGAGCATGCACAGGGCCTGCGCCTGGGCCTCGGCCTCGATGGCCTGCTCCAGCGTCATGGCCCATTCGTGGTGCAGCATGGTCTTGGTGATGCCGTTGGCGAAGGTGGGCCCCGCCACCAGGTCGCGCGCCAGGGTCTGCGCGTCGGGCTGCAGCGCGTCGGGTTCCACCAGGCGGTTGAACCAGCCCCAGCGCTCGCCTTCCTCCCCCTTCATGGCGCGGCCGGTGTAGAGCAGCTCGCTGGCGCGGCCCTGGCCGATGATGCGCGGCAGGATGGCGCAGGCGCCCATGTCGCAGCCGGCCAGGCCCACGCGGTTGAACAGGAACGCGGTCTTGCTGCGCGCCGTGCCCAGGCGCAGGTCGGACGCCATCGCGACGATGGCGCCGGCGCCGGCGCAGACACCGTCCACCGCCGCCACGATGGGCTGCGGGCAGCCGCGCATGGCCTTGACCAGGTCGCCGGTCATGCGCGTGAACATCAGCAGTTCCTTGGCCGGCAACTGCAGCAGCGGGCCGATGATCTCGTGCACGTCACCGCCGCTGCAGAAGTTGCCGCCGGCGCCGGTGACCACCACGGCGTGCACGTCGTCGGCGTGTTTCAGGGCGCCGAAGAGGTCGCGCAGTTCGGCGTAGCTGGCGAAGGTGAGTGGGTTCTTGCGCTCGGGGCGGTTGAGCGTGATGGTGGCGATGCCGTCGGTGCACCGCCAGGCGAAGTGTGTGGCGGCGTAGCCCGCCATCGGTCGGCGGTTGCCCTGCTGCAGGGCGGCGAGGTGGGTGTCGTGTGCGCTCATTGGAAAAACTCCGCCCCTGCAGGGCTTTGGTGTGGGCGTTCGGGACGGGCCGCAGCGCTCACGGGGACTCCGTGGGCATCGTCACGCGCAGCCGGCCCAGCAGGCCGTGCAGGGTGTTGCGCTCGGTGGCGTTGAGGCCACCCAGCAGTTCAATCACCCAACCTTCGTGCACCGCCGCCATCTTCTCGAAGGCCGCGCGCCCGGCGGGCGTGAGGCGCAGCAGGAAGGCGCGGCGGTCGTCGGGCGACTGTTCCCGCTGCACATAACCGTCCTGCTCCAGCTGGTCGGTCATGCCGGTGATGCTGCCGCCGGTCACCATCAGGTGTCGCGACAGTTCGCTCATGCGCAGGCCCTCGGGATGGCGGTGCAGCTGGGCCAGGTAGTCGAAACGCGGCAGCGTGGTGTCGAACTGGGTGCGCAGCCGGCGCCGGATCTCGGTCTCGATCTGGGTGGCCGTGGCCAGCAGGCGCAGCCAAAGCTTGAGGCTGGCGTGGTCGTGGTCCGCCGCGCGGGCTTCGTGGCCGGCGTCGAGCTGGCCGTCCAGGCCTTGCACCAGTCTGAGGGGCTTGTTCACATCACTTCTCCGCCGCTGACCGACAGGCATTGTCCGTGCACCGCCGCGGCGCCTTCGCTGCACAGCCAGCCCACGGCGTCGGCCACTTCCTCGGGGCGCACCAGCCGGCCCTGCGGGTTGTGGCGGGTGAACTCGGCCATCGCATCGGCTTCGCTGCGGCCAGTCTTGTCGACAATGCGCTGCACGCTGTCGGCGACGATGTCGGTCTCGGTGAACCCGGGGCAGACGGCGTTCACGGTGATGCCGGTGCTGGCCACTTCCAGCGCCAAAGAACGCGTGAGGCCAACCACGCCGTGCTTCGCGGCTGCGTACGCGGCGCAGTAGGCGTAGCCGCGCTGGCCGGCGGTGCTGGCGATGTTGACGATGCGGCCGGCGCCGGATGCGCGCATGTCGGCCAGCGCCTCGCGCATGCACAGGAAAGTGCCGGTGAGGTTGACGGCCAGCATGCGCGCCCAGAGCGCATCGTCGGTCTTGTGCACCGGGGCGGTGGCGGCC
The DNA here is from genome assembly GCA_024235915.1 of Burkholderiaceae bacterium. Classification (GTDB taxonomy): domain Bacteria; phylum Pseudomonadota; class Gammaproteobacteria; order Burkholderiales; family Burkholderiaceae_C; genus Rubrivivax. The sequence continues at coordinate 38,858 of JACKLO010000007.1, forward strand.
TGGCCGGCGTTGTTGACCAGCACCTGTACCGGGCCGAAGCGTTCGCGTGCGGCGGCAAAGAGGGCCGCCACCTGCGTGGGGTCACTCACGTCGCCGGCGACCGCCAGCGTCTCGGTGGGCAGGGTGGCCGCAAAGGCCTGCAGTGCGGCCCCGTCGCGCCCGGTGAGCGTCAGGCGCAGGCCGTCGGCCGCGAGCCGGCGCGCGATGGCTGCGCCGATGCCGCGGCCGCCACCGGTGATCAGCGCATGGCGCGTCATGTGCCGCTGGCCTTGGCGCGCTGGAACAGCGATTCCATCTGCGCCTTGCCGCTGAGGTAGGGCTTGGGCCATTCGATGGCGGTGTAGCCGATCTTTGCCGCTTCCGTCAGCGTCCAGGCCGGGTTGGCCAGGTGCGGCCGTGCCACGGCGCAGAGGTCGGCGCGGCCGCTGGCGATGATGCTGTTGACGTGGTCGGCCTCGCTGATGGCGCCCACGGCCATGGTCGGAATGCCAGCCTCCTGGCGGATGCGGTCGGCGAACGGTGTCTGGTACATGCGGCCGTAGGTCGGCTTCTGGTCGGCACTCACCTGGCCGGAGCTGCAGTCGATCAGGTCGGCGCCGGCGGCCTTGAAGGCAAGGGCGATCTCCACCGCGTCGGCCGGTGTGATGCCGCCCTCGACCCAGTCGTGCGCCGAGATGCGCACCGAGACCGGCAGGTGGTCGGGCCACGCGGCGCGCACGGCGGCAAAGACCTCCAGCGGGAAGCGCAGGCGGTTGGCCAGCGTGCCGCCGTAATCGTCGTTCCGCCTGTTGGTCAGCGGCGAGATGAAGCTCGACAACAGGTAGCCGTGTGCGCAGTGCAGTTCCAGCCAGTCGAAGCCGGCCTCGGCCGCGCGGCGCGTGGCGGCGACGAAGTCATCCCGTACGCGGTCCATGTCGGCGCGGGTCATCGCGCGGGGCACCTGGCCATCGTCCAGATAGGGCAGGGCAGATGCTGCCAGCAGCGGCCAGTTGTCGGCAGGCAAGGGGCGGTCGGCGCCGGTGTGCTCCCAGGGCGCATTGGTGGAGCCTTTCGGCCCGGCGTGCCCGATCTGGACGGCGATCTTCGCGTCGGTCTCACGGTGCACGTAGTCCACGATGCGGCGCCACGCGTCGCGCTGCGCGTCGTTCCACAGGCCGGGGCAGCCTGGGGTGATGCGCGCGTCGGGGCTGGTGCAGGTCATCTCCGCCACCACCATGGCCGCACCACCCATGGCACGGGCGCCCAGGTGCACCAGGTGGTACTCGCCGGGCAGTCCGTCGGTGCAGCGGTACTGCGCCATCGGGCTGACGACCACGCGGTTCTTCAGCGTGATGCCGCGCAGGTGCCAGGGTGTGAACATCGGCGGCACAGGCTGCGTTCCGCTGAGGCCGGCGTGTTGCGCCAGCCAGCGTTCGTAGCCTTCCAGCCAGCCGGCGTCGCGCAGACGCAGGTTCTCGTGGCTGATGCGCTGGCTGCGCGTGAGCAGGCTGTACATGAACTGCTCCGGCTCCAGCGTGTCGCAGTAACGCTGGCCGCAGACCTCAAACCATTCCATCGCGTTCCAGGCGGCGTTCTGCAGCCGCAGCACGTCGATGCGGCGGTGTGCCTGGTACTCGGCCAGCAGCGCCGGCATGTGGGCCTCCGTGTCCGGCGTCTCCTTGAACAATCGTGTGAGCTCGATGGCGTCTTCGATCGCCAGCTTGGTGCCCGAGCCGATGGCGAAGTGGGCGGTGTGCACCGCGTCGCCCATCAGCACCACGTGGCTGCGGCCGTTGTGCAGCGACCATTGATCGCAGGTCACACGCTGGAAGTTGAGCCAGGCGCTGCCGCGCAGGTGGCGGGCGTTGCTCAGCAGCTTCTCGCCCTGCAGGTTGGCCGCGAATAGCTGTTCGCAGAAGGCGATCGAGTCGTCCACGCCCGCCTTGTCCAGGCCATGCGCCTGCCAGACGTGTTCGGGGCATTCGACGATGAAGGTGGCGGTCTCCTCGTCGAACTTGTAGACGTGGGCCTGGAACCAGCCGTGCTCGGTCTTCTCGAACAGGAAGGTGAAGGCGTCGTACTGCTTCTTGGTGCCCAGCCAGATGTAGCGGTTCGGGCGTGTGACGATGTCTGGCTGGAAGACGGCCGCATGCTTGCTGCGCACGCGCGAGTTGATGCCGTCGCTGGCCACGATGAGGTCGGCGTCGGGGTAGTCGGCGTCGGGACTTCCGCTTTCGAGACCGGCCTCGGTCTCGAACACCAGCTTCACGCCCAGCTGTTCGCAGCGCGCCTGCAGGATGTTGAGCAGCTTCTTGCGTCCGATGCCCACGAAGCCGTGGCCGCCGCTGCGGATCGTGCGGCCCTTGAAATGCAGCTCGATGTCGTCCCAGTGGTTGAAGGCCTGCTCGATCTCGGCGGCGGTGGGCGCGTCCCACTGGCGCATGTTGTCCATGGTCGCGTCGGAGAACACCACGCCCCAGCCGAAGGTGTCGTAGGGCCGGTTGCGCTCGACGACGGTGATGTCGTGCGCCGGGTCGAGCTGCTTCATCAGCAGCGCAAAGTACAAGCCGGCGGGGCCGCCGCCGATGCAGACGATGTTCATCCGGATCTCCTCGGTGTGGTAAATACTTTAGAACTAAAGTGTTTCCGAGACAAGCGCCGGATCGGCATGCGGCGCGTTCGTGAAGCGACCGCGCAGCAGCCATGCGCGTCGATCTGCACGTCGACCTGTGCGCCGAAAGCGCGAGCGGAGCGGCGCCAGACAGCGTGTGCGGTCGCAAGGGCACGGCATGGGTGGCGCATGCGGCAATGCGGTCGTGACCGTGGCGACGCACGAGCGACCGTCGCCGGCGCAGTTGCGTGGCGGGAAAACCTCGTTTTCAGCGCGAAAAACGCGCTGTTTGCCTGTCGCAGTGCTTCCAAGCGCGAAAGAAGTGCCTAGAATTCGCATGCCCGTGGATTCGGGTGAATTCCACTCAAAAGGACACACACACATGGCAACTGCGAAGAAGGCGGCGGCTCCCGCCAAGAAGGCTGCGAAGGCAGCTCCTGCGAAGAAGGCCGCTGCGCCGGCGAAGAAGGCTGCCGCAGCGCCGAAGGCTGCTGCCAAGGCCGCTGCGCCGAAGGCCGCGCCCAAGGCCATCAAGACGGTGTTCAACAAGACCAGCCTGGCCGCTCACCTGGCCGAACTGGCAGCCGTCGAAGTCAAGCACGTCAAGTCCGTGCTGGCCTCGCTGGAAAGCACCATCGCCGCCTCGCTGAGCAAGAAGGGTCTGGGCTCCTTCACGATGCCGGGTCTGTTCAAGATCAACGTGAACCACGTGCCGGCCAAGAAGGCGCGCAAGGGCATCGACCCGTTCACCAAGCAAGAGCGCACGTTTGCCGCCAAGCCGGCCAGCGTGAAGGTGAAGGTCCGCCCGATGAAGAAGCTCAAGGACGCCGCGTCGAGCTGATCGGCGCACGCCTTCGTGACAACGGCCGCCTTCGGGCGGCCGTTTTTCTGGGTGCTTGCGCTGCGGCCTGATGGGCTCTGGTGTGGGCGCGCGCCGCACCCACGGCCTCGCGGAGCTCGGCCGCTTCGGCAGGCGAGAAACAATCCGCAGGGGCTGTTTCTCGTCCTGCCTCAGCCATTGCTGCCGGCGCGGACCTCTTCGATGGTGGTCACGCCTTGCAGCACCTTTTCGATGCCGTCCTGGCGCAGGCTGCGCAGGCCTTCGTTCATTGCCAGGCTCAGCACCTCCTCGGCGCGGGCGCCGGACTGGATCAGGCGCTTGATGCCGCGCGTCACCGTCATCAGTTCGTGCAGGGCCACGCGACCCTTGAAACCCGTGTGGTCGCAGGCACTGCAGCCCTTGGCATGGTGCAGGCGCAACCGGCCATCCTGGGCGTGGCGTGCGGTCCAACTGGCCAGCAGGTCGGCCTTGGCAGGGCGGGTTTCCGCGTCGGGCCAGGCGTGCAGCCAGTCGTCGGCCAGTTCGTCGATCTCCGCTTCGCTGGCAGGCTGTGCGCTCACGCACTTGGGGCACAGCCGGCGCACCAGGCGCTGGGCCAGCACACCCAGCAGTGAATCGGCGAAGTTGAACGGGTCCATGCCCATGTCCAGCAGCCGGGTCACGGTTTCCGCGGCACTGTTGGTGTGCAGCGTCGACAGCACCAGGTGGCCCGTGAGCGAAGCCTCGATCGCGGTCTGCGCCGTTTCTTCGTCACGGATTTCACCGACCATGATCACGTCCGGGTCGGCGCGCAGGAAGGCGCGCAGGGCCTTGGCGAAGGTCCAGTCAATACGGGGGTTGACCTGCACCTGGCGCAGGCCGGACTGCGTGATTTCGACGGGATCCTCGGCCGTCCAGATCTTGCGTTCGGGCGTGTTGATGAAGGACAACGCGGAATGCAGCGTCGTGGTCTTGCCCGAACCGGTAGGCCCCACGCAAAGCACCATGCCGTAGGGGCGCTTCATCACCGACTTCATGCCTTCGAGGTTGGCGTCGCTGAACCCGAGCTTTTCCATGGGCAGCGGCCGCGCCGAACTCAGCAGGCGCAGCACGGCATCCTCGAGGTTGTTCTGCGTCGGGATCGTTGCCAGGCGCAGTTCGAGCTTGGAGCCGGTGTGGAACTTGCTGAAGGCGATCTTGCCGTCCTGCGGCTTGCGACGCTCGGAGATGTCGAGGTCGCACATGATCTTCAGCCGCGCAATCACGGCCGAGCGGTAGGTGTAGGGCAGCTCCAGGTAAGGCTTGAGCTGGCCGTCGCGGCGGAAGCGGATGCGGACCTTTTCCCGGTTGCCCGGGCACTCGATGTGGATGTCCGACACCGATTGCGCCTGCGCGTCCAGGATCATCTTGTTGATCAGGCGCACCAGCGAGTTGTCGCTCTGCGCGATCTGCGCCTCTTCCAGTTCCGGCGGTGCGTCCAGGCTGTCCTGCTGTTCCAGCGTGGCCAGCAGTTCGCGGGCGTCCAGCGGGTCAGGTGCCGGTGCCGGCGCGTTGCCGCGGCGCAGTTCGTCGCCCGGCAGCCAGGCGCCCACACCCAGGCGGTCATAGGCACGTTCCAGTGCCGCGCCCACCTCGGTCGGGTCTGCCAGCACGGGCACGACCTTCATCTGGGCCACGAATTCCACCTCGTCGATGGCGTCGCGCCGGCCCGGGTCGTCCAGCGCCACCACCAGGCGCCCGCCACGCAGCATCAAGGGCACGACCGCGCGGCGTTCTGCCACGGCGTGCGGCAGACGGGCCACCGCCTGGGGATCGAAGGCGTAGGCCTTCAAGTCCACCATCGGGTAGCCCATCTTGCGCGACAGGGCCGACTGCAGCTTCTCGCGCGTGACCACGCCCTTGCGCACCAGCAGTTCGCCCAGTGGGATGCCGCGCTCGTCGTGCTGCTGGCGCAGGGCGTCTTCCAACTGGCGCTCGGTGATGTAGCCCATGGCCATCAGCGCCTCGCCGATGCGCACCATGGGCATGCTGCCCTGCTGTTCCAGCGCCTCGGCCAGCTGGTCGGCGGTGACCACCTTGCGCAGCAGCAGCACGTCGCCGATGCGGCGGGAGCGCAGCTGGCTCTGTTGTTCCAGGGCATCGTCCAGATCACCCGGCGTGGTGGCTTCGAAGCCCAGCAGCACCTCACCGATCTTGGGGCCGATCTCGACCACGGCGCAGGCGCTGCGCGGCAGGAACAGGCGGCGCACGCTGCCAATGGCGTCCAGTGGCTCGAACAGGTAGTGCCCCCAGGCCTCTTCAACCGCGGCCACCGTGGTGCCGGAAATCTGGCTGCCGTCGTGGAAGCGGATCCGGTACGGCAGTTGCGGCCGGTCGTTCAGCGGGTGCCCGTCTTCCACGCAGGGCGTGCCTGGCAGCGGCGACAACGGCTTGGCCAGCGTCAGGCGCCGGAACTGGCTGAGCCGCAGCTTCAGCGGCTGGCGCATGTTGGGCGCGAGCAGCTCAATCTCGTCGCTTTCAGGCCGGAAGCTGACCAGTTGCCCCGGCATGGTCTTGCCGTTGAGGCCTTCGACCACACAGACGTCGGGCACCAGCGGCCGCATTGGCTGCGGGTAGCAGGCCAGCGGCGGCGTGGGCCACAGGTAGCTGGCCGCCTCGGCCGAGGGTGAGTCACCAGCAGGGTCGTCGGTCGGGACGAGGCTCAGCGGCGGATGCGACAGGTCGGACATCTTGAATGGCTCCGCCCGGCTCGGAGTGGGAGCCAGGATCAGCCCATCGTAGAGATCGCCGCCGGTGTTGATCGGTGGAATACGGGCCGCTGCGGCCCGCTATTTCTCACCGATGCCCGTCAGTCATGCGCTTCTGCGGCGCCGATCCATCCGGCCAGCCGCTCGTGCGCGCGCTCAGCGGCGCATCTGCGCCGGCAGCCAGGTCACGATCTCCGGCACCGCGTACACCAGGGCACAGGCCAGCACCATGAGGCCGAAGAACGGCAGCGTCACGCGCGCGATCCAGGCGATGTCGCGGCCAGTCATGCCTTGCAGCACGAAGAGGTTGAAGCCCACCGGCGGCGTGATCTGCGCCATCTCCACCACGATCACGATGAAGATGCCGAACCAGATCAGGTCGATGCCGGCGGCCTGCACCGTGGGCAGGATCACACCCATGGTCAGCACCACCATCGAGATGCCGTCCAGGAAACAACCCAGCACGATGTAGAAGGCCGCCAGCGCCAGCAGCAGCTGCCACGGTGCGAGGCCCAGGCCACCGATCCATTCCGCCAGGTGACGCGGCAGGCCGATGTAACCCATCGACAGCGTCAGGAAGGCGGCACCGGCCAGGATCAGCGCGATCATGCAGTACAGACGAACGCCCCCGAGCAGCGAGTCGCGGAAGGTGGCCCAGGTCAGCGAGCCTTGCGCGCCGGAGATGACCAGCGCACCCACCACCCCCAGCGCCGCCGCTTCGGTGGCGGTGGCGATGCCACCGTAGATGCTGCCCAGCACCGCGGCGATCAGCAGCAGCACCGGGATCAGGTGCCGCGATTCCTTCAGCTTGCCCGTCAGCGTGAGTCTGCCGTCGGCCGGCGGGATGCGCCCCGGGTTCAGCAGCGACCACAGGCCCAGATAGCCGGAGAACAGCGCCGCGAGCATCAGCCCTGGCAGCACGCCCGCCACGAACAGCTGAGCGATCGACACCTCGGCCGAGACGCCGTAGACGATCATGATGATGGACGGCGGAATCAGCAGCCCCAGCGTGCCGGCACCCGCGAGCGAACCGACGACGATGGCGTCGGGATAACCGCGGCGCTTGAGCTCCGGCAGGCTCATCTTGCCGATGGTGGCCACGGTGGCGGCACTCGAACCCGACACCGCGGCGAAGATGGTGCAGCCCACCACGTTGGTGTGCAGCAGGCGCCCGGGCAGGGCCTGCATCCAGGGTGCCAGGCCGCGGAACATGTCGTTGGACAGCCGGGTGCGGAAGAGGATCTCGCCCATCCACACGAACAGTGGCAGCGCCGTCAGCGTCCAGCTGCTGGCGCTGCCCCAGATCGTCACCGACATCGCATCGCCCGCGGGCCGGCTGCTGAACAGCTGCATGCCGATCCAGGCAACCCCGGACAGTGTCAGGCCGATCCAGACCCCGCTGCCCAGGATGAGAAACAGGCTGACGATGAGCAGGCCGGTGATGGCGAGGTCACTCATTGCGCAGCGCCTCGTCCGGTGTGGCGTGCGAGCGCTTGCCCAGAGCTTCCAGCACCAGTTCATCGATGAAGGCCACCAGCAGGATCAGGCTGCCAGCGGCCATGCTCAGCTGCGGGATCCACAGCGGCGTGGCGTCGTTGCTGGTGGAGATGTCGTGGAACAGGTGCGACTGCCAGGACAACCGCACGGCGTAGAAGGCCGCAAGCCCGGCCAACAGCGTGCCCGCGGCCAGCGCCCAGAGTTCCATCGCACGCCGCGCCCGGCCCTGCAGTCGCAGCAGGATCAGGGTGACGCGGATGTGTTCGCCACGCTTGAAGGTGTGCGCCAGCGCCAGGAAGCCACAGGCTGCCATCAGGTAACCGGCGTAGGCGTCTGTGCCTGGCACGTGAAAGTTCAGCTGCCGGCTGGCGATGGAGAGCAGCACCATCGCCAGCAGGCCGATCATCGCCAGCGCTGCCGCCCAGGCGGCGCCGTCGTACAGGGCATCGAGCGCGCGGCGCAACAACACGTCAGGCGCGGGCGATGGTCACTTGCGGAAGGCGTCGATCAGGGCCTGACCCTCGGGCCCGGCCTTCTCCAGCCATTCCTTGAGCATGGTCTCGCCCACCTTCTGCAGGTCGGCCTTGAGCTGCGGTGACGGCGGCAGGATCTGCATGCCGCCGGCGCGCAGCTTGTCCAGGCTGTCGGTGTTGACCTTCTTGCTGGCGGCCAGGCCACGCGCTTCAGCGGCGACAGCGGCCTTCATCACCGCGTCCTGCGTGGCCTTGTCCAGTTTGTCGAAGGCCGCCTTGTTGACGATGACGGCGTCCTTGGGCAGCCAGGCCTGTGTGTCGTACCAGAACTTCAGGTGCTCGTAGGTCTTGGTGTCAGCGCCGGTGGAGCCGCTGGACATGTAGCTCTCCACCACACCGGTGGCCATCGCCTGGCTCAGCTCGGCCGCCTGCACCGTGACCGGCTGCGCGCCGACCAGTTCGGCGATGCGCGCGGTGGCCGGGCTGTAGGCGCGCCACTTCAGGCCCTTGAGGTCGGCGGCGCTGTTCAAGGCGCGCTTGCTGTAGATGCCTTGCGGCGGCCAGGGCACGGCGTAGAGCAGCATCATGCCTTGCTCTCCGAGCTTCTTCTGCAGCATCGGCTTCTGCGCGGCGTACAGCTTCATCGCGCTGTCGTAGCTGTCGGCCAGGAAGGGCAGGCCGTCGGCGGCGAAGATGGGCCATTCGTTGCCGAAGTTCACGAGCAGGATCTCGCCGATCTGCGCCTGTCCGCCCTGCACGGCGCGCTTGATCTCCGGCGCCTTGAACAGCGACGCGTTGGCATGCACGGTGATCTCGAGCTTGCCGCCGCTGGCGGCCTTCACGTCGTCGGCAAAGGCCTGCAGGTTGACGCTGTGGAAGTTGGTGGCCGGGTAGGCGGCCGGCAGATCCCACTTGGTCTGGGCCATCACGGCGGGGGCCGCGGCCAGCACGGCCGCAGCGGCGGCGGCCATGACGAAATGACGCTTCTTCATCGGGACAGGCTCCTCATGGTTTGCGAGCGGGGGCGTTGCAGTCTAGAAATCTTGCCGGTAAATTGTCAATAAATCTTCAGCGTTTCGGTGAAAACCACGATGCCCCGTAGAGCCACCGTCAGCAAGACCCATGCCGCGCCGGAGCGCGCCGCCGGCATCGTGTCGTCTTCGCACCTGGTGTCTCCGCGCAGCACCGAGCTGTCGGAGTTCGAGTTCGGTCTCATCGTGGCCTGGAACGCGTTTTCGCGCTGGTGCGTGCGCTGCATGGCTGCTGCAGGCTGCCCCGACCTGACGATCACCGATGTGCTGCTGATGCACCACCTCTGTCACCGCGCACGCAACAAGAAGCTGGCCGACATCTGCTTCGTGCTGAACTACGAGGACACGCACGTGGTGGCCTATGCGCTGAAGAAGCTGGTGGCGGCCGGTCTGGCGCAGACCGAGAAGCAGGGCAAGGAAGTGCTCTACAGCCCCACGCCGCAGGGCGAGGCCCTGGTGCAGCAGTACCGGGCGGTGCGTGAGGAATGCCTGATCGGCAACCTCGACACCGAACGCAACGCCGACATCGGCACCCTGGCGCGCCTGCTGCGCACGATGAGCGGTTTGTACGACCAGGCGGCGCGAGCCGCGACCTCGCTGTGACCCCTGCCTTCCTGGGCGTGTTGATGCTGCAGACGCGGTTTCCGCGCCTGCCGGGTGATGTGGGGCATGCAGCCAGCTTCCGTATGGCCGTGCGCCACCGCGTCGTCGCCGGTGCCACCCCCGGGCGGGTGGTGCGCGAGCAGGACCCGGCGCTGCTGCGCCCGTTCATCGAAGCCGCCCAAGCCTTGATCGCCGACGGCGCCTCGGCCATCACCACCAGTTGCGGCTTTCTGGTTCAACACCAGGAAGCCCTGCAAGCGGCGTTGCCGGTGCCGGTATGGACCTCCGCCCTGCTCAAGTTGCCGGAGCTGTCGAAGCCCGGCGTGCTGACCGTGGCGGCACGATCGCTGGGTGTCGATCTGCTGCGAGCGGCGGGCGCCGCGCCAGGCACGCCCGTCCAGGGCCTGCCGGAAGGCGGTCACCTGCAGCGCACGCTGCTGGACGATCTGCCGACGCTGGACCCTGCCCGCGCCGAAGCTGAAGTCGTGGCTGCGTCGTGTGCGTTGGTGCAGCGTCATCCCGACATCGACAGCGTGGTGCTGGAGTGCACCAACCTGCCACCCTATGCCGAAGCCATTGGCCACGCCACCGGCCGGCCCGTACACCACCTGATGACGCTCGTGCACGAGCGATGGACCTCACGATGACACACGACAAGCGCTGGCAGTTCTGGATTGACCGCGGTGGCACCTTCACCGACGTGGTCGGCCGCGCCCCCGATGGCACGCTGCAGACCTTGAAGCTGCTGTCGGAGAACCCCGAGCATTACCCCGATGCCGCTGTCGAAGGCATTCGCAGGCTGCTCGGCCTGCAGGCTGGCGAGGCCATCACGCCGGAGCGCGTGGAGTGCGTGAAGATGGGCACCACGGTGGCCACCAATGCCCTGCTGGAGCGCAAGGGTGAACCCACGCTGCTGATCACCACCCGCGGCTTCCGCGATGCGCTGCGCATCGCCTACCAGGCGCGACCGCGGTTGTTCGACCGGCACATCGTGCTGCCGGAACTGCTGTACCAGCGGGTGATCGAGGCCGAGGAGCGGGTGGGTGCGCACGGTGATGTGCTGATCCCGCTGGACGAGGCGCATCTGCGCGAACGCCTGTGGGCCGCGTTCGATGCCGGGCTGCGGGCCTGCGCCATCGTCTTCATGCACGGGTACCGCTACACGGCGCACGAGGCGGCCGCCGCGCGCATCGCGCGCGAGGTGGGCTTCACGCAGGTCAGTGTCAGCCACGAGGTCAGCCCGCTGATGAAGCTGGTCTCGCGTGGCGACACCACCGTGGTGGACGCCTACCTCAGCCCCATCCTGCGCCGCTATGTGGACCGCGTGGCGGCGCAGATGCCGGGTGTGCGCCTGTTCTTCATGCAGAGCAGCGGTGGCCTCACCGAAGCGCACCACTTCCAGGGCAAGGACGCCATCCTGTCCGGCCCGGCCGGCGGCATCGTCGGCATGGTGCGCACCGCGGTGGCGGCCGGTCACCCGAAGGTGATCGGCTTCGACATGGGCGGCACCAGCACCGATGTCAGCCACTACGCGGGCGAGTTCGAGCGTGCCTTCGAGACCCAGGTGGCCGGCGTGCGCATGCGCGCGCCGATGATGAGCATCCACACCGTGGCCGCCGGCGGCGGCAGCCTGCTGACCTTCGACGGCGCGCGGCTGCGCGTGGGCCCGGAAAGCGCCGGCGCCAACCCCGGCCCGGCCAGCTACCGCCGCGGCGGGCCACTGGCCACCACCGACGCCAACGTGCTGCTCGGCCGCATCCAGCCGGACTGGTTCCCGCGCGTCTTCGGCCCGGGTGCCGACGAACCGCTGGACCGCGACGGCGTGGCCGCGCGCTTCACGGCGCTGGCCGCCGAGGTGCAGGCCGCCAGCGGTCGAGAGATGACCCCGGAGGCGCTGGCCGAGGGTTTCCTGCAGATCGCCATCCAGAGCATGGCCAATGCCATCAAGCGCATCTCGGTGGCGCGCGGCTACGACGTCACGCAGTACACGCTGCAGTGTTTCGGCGGTGCGGGCGGCCAGCACGCCTGTGGGGTGGCCGATGCCCTGGGCATGTCGCGCGTCTATGTGCACCCGCTGGCCGGCGTGCTCAGCGCCTACGGCATGGGCCTGGCCGATCAGATCGCGATGCGCGAGGCCAGCGTGGAGCAGGCGTTGGGCACCGAGGGCCTGGCTGCGGCGCAGGCGGCGCTCGCCACATTGGGCGACGCGGCAGCGCAGGAGCTGCAGGACCAGGGCGTGCCGCCAGCGCGCGTGCAACGCCGTGAGCGCCTGCACTTGCGCTACCAGGGCACGGACACGGCCTTGGTGGTGGATGCCGGCGACGAGACCGCCCTGCGCGCTGCGTTCGAGGCCGCCTACCGCCAGCGTTTCGCCTTCCTGATGCCGGGCCGGCCACTGGTGATCGAGGCGGTGTCGGTGGAAGCCGTGGCGGTGGGCGCGGCGTACGACGCCGCGGCGGCCGGCGGCACGGCAGCGCTGCACGCACCGACGCCGGAGACCCGCGTGCGCATGCACTGCGGCCGGTGGTTCGACGCGGCGCTGCACGTGCGGGAGCAACTGCAGCCGGGCGCCACCATCGACGGCCCCGCGGTGATCGCCGAGAAGAACGCCACCACGGTGGTCGAGCCCGGCTGGCAGGCGCGGCTCACCACCGCGGGTGCGTTGGAACTGCAGCGCACGCAGCCCCGGCCGAAGCAGACCGCCATCGGCACCGCGGCCGACCCGGTGATGCTGGAGGTCTTCAACAACCTGTTCATGAACATCGCCGAGCAGATGGGGCTGCGGCTACAGAACACCGCCTACTCGGTGAACATCAAGGAGCGTCTGGACTTCAGCTGCGCGCTGTTCAGCGCCGCCGGTGAACTCATCGCCAACGCCCCGCACATGCCGGTGCACCTGGGCTCGATGAGCGAGAGCATCAAGACGGTCATCGCCCGCAACCTACAGATGCGGCCGGGCGACGTCTATGTGCTCAACGACCCCTATCACGGCGGCACGCACCTGCCGGACGTGACGGTGGTGACACCGGTGTACCTGGAGGACGCAGACGCATTGCCCAGCTTCTACGTCGCCAGCCGTGGCCACCACGCCGACATCGGCGGCGCCACGCCGGGCTCGATGCCGCCGTTCTCGTCGACGATCGACGAGGAGGGCGTGCTGTTCGACAACTTCCTGCTCGTCCGCGACGGTGTGCTGCAGGAGGAAGCCCTTCGCGCTCAGCTGGCCTCGGGCGACTATCCCGCCCGCAACCCGGACCAGACGATTGCCGACCTGCGCGCGCAGATCGCCGCCAACGAGAAGGGCGTGCAGGAATTGCGGGCCATGGTGGCGCAGTTCGGCCGCGCCACGGTGGCCGCCTACATGCAGCATGTGCAGGACAACGCGGAGGAGTCCGTGCGCCGCGTGATCACGGCGCTGAAGGACGGGGCCTACACGCTGGCACTGGACAACGGCGCCCGCATCGCCGTGGCGGTCACGGTGGACGCCGGCGCGCGTGCCGCCACCATCGATTTCACGGGCACCAGTGCGCAGTTGCCCAACAACTTCAACGCCCCCAAGGCGGTGACGATGGCCGCGGTGCTCTATGTCTTCCGCACCCTGGTGGACGACGACATTCCACTCAACGCCGGCTGCCTGAAGCCGCTGAACGTGATCGTGCCCGAGGGCTGCATGCTCAACCCGAACCCGCCGGCCGCGGTGGTGGCGGGCAACGTCGAGACCTCGATGTGCGTGACCAACGCGCTCTACGGCGCGCTGGGGGTGATGGCCGCCAGCCAGTGCACGATGAACAACTTCACCTTCGGCGACGCCACGCACCAGTACTACGAGACCATCAGCGGCGGCAGCGGTGCCGGTGCCGTGAAGGACCCCTCCGGCGCCGTCGTCGGGGGCTTCGACGGCACCGCCGTGGTGCAGACCCACATGACCAACTCTCGCCTTACCGACCCCGAGGTGCTGGAGTTCCGCTTCCCGGTGCGCCTGGACAGCTATGCCATCCGCAGCGGTTCCGGTGGGGTTGGGCAGTGGCGTGGCGGCGATGGGGGCGTGCGGCGCGTGAGATTCCTGAGCCCCATGACGGCCAGCATCCTGAGCAACGGGCGCCGGGTGCCCGCCTTCGGGCTGGCCGGTGGCGCTCCGGGCGCTCTGGGCGTCAACCACGTTGAACGGGCCGACGGCACCGTGGAGCGCCTGGACCACATCGGGCAGGTGGGCATGGCGCCAGGGGACGTCTTCGTGATCGAAACCCCCGGCGGGGGAGGTTACGGCGCGGCCGGTGCTGCATAGACTCGCGCCCAAGGGGGTGCAGGGCATGAGGTTGCGCAGACGGCTCGGAAGGGGAATGGGTGCATGGGCCCTGGTGATGCTGAGTCAGGCCACGGCGCAAGCGGCGCCCTTGCCCGCGGATCCCCTTCAACGCGAATGCTGGCTCGGCAGCACACGGGACCGCACGCGCGTCAACTTCCGTGAGCCGACGGGCGTGGACTTCTCCAACCTGGGCAAGCGCCAGCGTGTGCGCAGCCCCTTCCAGGTGGACTTCGCGATCCGCGGCATGGGGGTGGTGCCGGCCGGCAAGCCGCTGGAAGGTGCCGGGCATCACCACATCCTGATCGACACGGCCTTGCCCACCGACATCCGCGCGGGCATTCCCTTCAGCGACACGCACAAGCACTTCGGCAAGGGCCAGACCGGCACCACGCTGGACCTGCCGCCCGGCCGCCATCGGCTGCGCCTGCTGTTCGCCGACCATGAACACCGGCCCTACTTCGTCTTCAGCCCAGAGGTGGAGGTGGAGGTCACCGGCCCGCGCACGGCACAGGCGCTGCCCATCACGCGGGCGAACTTCCGCGAGAGCTGCGCAGCCTGGCTGGCCGATGAACTGGCGCGCCCGCGGCCGCCGGGTGAATACGTCACCGTGCTCAACCTGCGTGACGGCGAACCCGTGCCCAGCCCTTTCAACCTGCGCTTCGGCGTCGACGGTTTTGGCGTCTGCGCCGCCGGCCAGACGGCCGAGCGCACGGGCCACTTCGTGCTGGAACTGCGGCAGGATGGCCGCGCACCGCGCCGCCAGGTGCTGGACAACGGCGCGACCCAGGTCAACCTCGACCTGCCCGATGGCCGCTATGCGCTGACGCTGCGTTTCGTCGGCGCCCAGGGCACAGAACTGCTGCCGGCGTACGAGGCCACCCTGGTGGTGGCGGGGCAGGACGTGCTGTGAGACCCACCCTGCTGGTCACCGGCTTCGAGCCCTTTGGTGGCGACGCGGCCAATCCCAGTGGTGACGCGGCGCGCCTGCTCGACGGTGAAACACTCGGCGGCCACACCGTGCGCGGTGCCGTGCTGCCCTGCGTGTTCGCCGAGGCGCCTGCGCGGCTGCGATCCTTGGTCCAGGCGCACCAACCAGCCGTGCTGCTGTGTCTGGGCCTGGCCGCCTCGCGCCGGGGCTTTCACTTCGAGCGCGTGGCCATCAATCTGATCGACGCGCGCATCGCCGACAACGCCGGCGCGCAGCCGGTGGACGTGCCGGTGGACCCGGCAGGCCCAGCGGCGGCCTTCACCACCTTGCCGGTCAAGGCCATGGCCGCAGCGTTGCGCGCACAGGGTCTGCCCGCCGAGGTGTCTTACACCGCCGGCACCTACGTGTGCAACCAGGTCTTCCACGCTGCGATGGCGCTGCCGGTGCCGCGCGCCGGTTTCCTGCACCTGGGCGGCGACCTGGATGCGGCAGCCGTCGCAGCCGGGGTGCGTGTGGCGCTGGTCGCTGCGCTGGCCTGCGCCGAGGATCTCGCCGCCAGCGCCGGCCGCATCGACTGAATCCCCCTGTAAGTTCGCCGGCTCCGGCCACGACGCAGGGTCCGAACGTCGCGCATGTCGCGCGGCGCCCACCCCAAGGAGCTTTGTCATGAACCAGCGTCGCATCGTCCTCACGTCCGCCCTCGCCACTGCCATGGCCCTCGGCCTGGCGGGCCCGGCGGCCGCCCAGGCGAAGGAAAAGTGCTTCGGCATCGCCAGGGCCGGTCAGAACGACTGCGCCAACCTGTCGGGCTCGCATTCCTGCGCCGGGCAGAACAAGATGGACATGGACCCCGGCGAGTGGAAGTACGTGGCCAAGGGCACGTGCAAGGAGATGAAGGGCATGACGGCCGAAGAGGCCAAGAAGATGGCGATGATGAAGAAGTGAGCGTGCCGCCGCCCGCCGTCACCAAGGAGCCTGTCGTGCCCGCCGTCACCGGCATCGGACTGCGCCAGCCGCACTACGCGGACTTCATGGCACAGCGCCCGGCCCTGCCGTTCGTGGAGGTGCACTCGGAGAACTTCTTCGGCGACGGCGGCGCTGCGCTGCAGGTGTTGCATCAGGTGCGCGAGGGTGTCGGCGTCAGCCTGCACGGCGTCGGCCTGGCCTTGGGCTCGGCGGTCGGCCTCGATCCCTGGCACCTCGACCGGCTGCAGCGGCTGGTCGAGCGCATCGACCCGCTGAGGGTGAGCGACCACGCGAGCTTCGCGCGAGGCCAGCATCACCACGCCAACGACCTGCTGCCCATCGCCTTCACACCCGCCTCGTTGGACCTCATGGTGGCCAACGTGCAGCGGGTGCAGGACCGATTGAAGCGGCCTTTGGGTGTGGAGAACCTGTCGGCCTACCTGCGTTTCGACGATGTGGCCGACGCCATGCCTGAACCCGTTTTCTTCGCCGAACTGGCGCGCCGCAGCGGCTGCTGGCTGCTGCTGGACGTGAACAACCTGGTCGTCAATGCGCTCAACGCCGGGCAGGATCCGGTGGCCGCGCCCTGCGCGTGGATCGACGCGCTGGGGGCGTCCGCCTCGGTGGGCGAAATCCACCTGGCCGGTCACACCGAGACGCCCGGGCTGGTGATCGACGACCACGGCAGCCCGGTGAAACCCCCCGTCTGGGCCGTGTACGCCCATGCCATCGCCCAGTTCGGCCCCCGGCCCACCTTGGTGGAATGGGACACCGACCTGCCTGCGCTGGACGTGCTGCTGCACGAAGCGGCCGAGGCTGACCGGCTGTGCGTGCGATGAGCGCGGCAACTGCCCTCCACACCGAGGCCGCGCGGCAGCAGCGTCTGCTGGCGGCCTTGGCCGGTGGTGACGACGCGGGGTTCGAGGCGCTGGGCCTCGCGGCCTACCGCGCCAATGCAGCTGCCGTGGCCGAGCGCGCCCTGGCCGCCGCCTGCCCCACGGTGCAGCAGTTGCTGGGCGACGAGAGCTTCAGCGCCGTGGCCCGCCGCCTGTGGCAGGTGGCACCGCCGGCGCGGGGAGACCTGGCGCAGTGGGGCGGTGCGCTGCCGGGTCTTCTGGCCGAAGACGAGGCGCTCGGCGACGAACCCTACCTCGCCGATGTGGCGCGGGTCGACCTGGCGGTGCACCGTGCGGAGATGGCGGCCGATGCAACGCTGGACCCTGCAAGGCTGGCGATGCTGGGGGAGGCCGATCCGGCCGGGCTGCGCCTGCATCTGGCGCCCGGCGCGTGGCTGCTGGCCTCGGCGCATCCCGTGGCCGCGATCTGGCAGGCCCACCGCAGCGATGCGCCCGACCGCTTTGCGCCGGTGCGCGCTGCCCTGGCGTCAGGGCATGGCGAGCATGCCCTGGTCTGGCGCCAGGGGTGGCGTGGGCAGGTGGCCGCGCTGTCCGAGCCCGACGCGGCGTTCATGGCCGCCGTCTTGACCGGCGACTCGCTGGCACAGGCGCTGGACGCCGCGCCCTTGCTGGATTTTGAACACTGGCTGCTGCAGGCGCTGCGCCTGCAGTGGCTGTCTGATGTGGAGATGCTGTGACCACACTTGCGTTGACCCTGATGACCCGGGGCCGTCAGGCCGTGGCCGTTGTCGAACGCCTGCAGCCGCTGGCGCAACTGGCCGCCCGGCTGTACTTGGCGCAGGTCTTCTTCCTGGCCGGCCTGACCAAGCTGGGTGACTGGGAGACCACCCTCCTGCTGTTCGAGAACGAGTACCAGGTGCCGCTGCTGTCGCCCATGCTGGCGGCCATCAGCGGCACCACCGGCGAACTGGTGCTGCCCGTGCTGCTGGTGCTGGGCCTGGCGGGCCGGCTGGCCGCCGCCGGTCTTTTCGTCGTCAATGCCGTGGCCGTGCTGTCGCTGCCGGAGATCGCCCCGGCGGCCCTGCAGCAGCACCAGTTCTGGGGCAGCCTGGCCTTGGGCCTGCTGCTGTGGGGGCCGGGCCGCTGGTCGGCCGATGCGCTGCTGGCGCGTCGGCTATCGTAGGCCGCCATGCAACGACGACAGCTTCTGGCCGCCGGCGCCGCGCTGGCGGCCACCGGCCCGCTGCGCGCGCAGCAGGGCTGGGCCACGGTGGAAGCCGCTGCACGCGGCCAGACCGTGGTCTTCAACGCCTGGGGTGGCAGCGCGCGCATCAACGCCTACCTGCGATGGGCCGCCGCCGAACTGAAGGTGCGCCACGGGGTGGTGCTGGAACATGTCAAGCTGGCCGACACCGCCGAATTCGTTCGCCGGATCCGTGCCGAGAAGGCCGCAGGCCGCACCCAAGGGTCGGCCGATCTGGTGTGGATCAACGGCGAAAATTTCCTCACCATGAAGCGCGAGGGCCTGCTGCATGGGCCCTGGGCGGAACAACTGCCGAACTTCGCCTTCGTGGACGTGCAGGGCAAGCCGACCACGCGCATCGACTTCGCCGAGCCGGTGGACGGCCTGGAAGCGCCCTGGGGCATGGCGCAGCTGACCTTCTTCGTCGACACCGCGCGTGCCCCGCTGCCCGCCCCGGCCACGCTGGAGGGCCTGCTGGACTGGGCGCGCCGGCACCCCGGGCGCTTCACCTACCCGAAGCCGCCGCAGTTCATCGGCACCACCTTCCTGAAGCAGGCGCTCACCACGCTGAACGCCAACCGCAGCGCGCTGGGCCGGCCGCACACCGCCGCGGCATTCGACGCCCTGGCGCCAGGCCTGTGGCGCTATCTGGATGCGCTGCACCCGCTGCTGTGGCGCGGTGGCCGGGCCTTCCCGGCCAGCCCCGCGGCGGCCGACCAGATGCTGGCCGATGGTGAACTGGCGCTGGGCCTGAGCTTCAACCCGAACGATGCCGCCAATGCCATCGCCGCGCAGCGCTTTCCGGCCACGGTGCAGGCGTTTCAACTCGAGGGTGGCACCCTGGGCAACACGCACTTCGTCGCCATCCCGTTCAATGCCCCTGCCCCGGCGGGCGCGCAGGTGGTCGCCAACTTCCTGCTCTCGCCCTTGGCGCAGGCCCGCAAGGCCGACCTGGCGGTGTGGGGTGACCCCACGGTGCTGGCGGTGGACCGATTGCCGCCGGCCGAACGCACCCGCTTCGGCGGCGCGGCCGTGGCGGGTCAGGTGCAGCGGCCGATGCCTGTGATCCCCGAGCCCCATGGCAGCTGGGTCGAGCCCCTCGAGCGCGCATGGCAGCGGCGCTACGGCGCCTGAACCCACCGGGCGCGTCGACCTGGCCAGGCTGGCTGGGGCGCGGTGCTGTCGTGCTCGGGTTCGCCCTGCCGCTGGTGGCTGGCCTGGCGCTGTCGCTGCACGAAGCCGCGAACGGCTCGGCCTGGGCGTCGCTGTTCGCCGACACACCCTGGGCCACCACGTTCACGCTGTCATTGGGCACATCCGTGTTGTCCACGGCGGCGGCGCTGGCCATCACCATGGGGCTGGTCACGGCGCTGCAGGGCACATCGAGTTGGACGCGCTTGACGGCCAGCCTGGCGCCGCTGCTGGCGGTGCCGCACGCCGCCTTTGCCATCGGCCTGGCGTGGTTGATCGCGCCCACCGGCGCCTTCGCGCGTGCGCTGGCGCCCCTGCTGGGCTGGACCACACCGCCAGCCTGGGCCACCGTGAACGACCCGCAGGGCCTGGGGCTGACGCTGGTGCTGACGCTGAAGGAGGCGCCTTTCCTGCTGTGGAGCGTGGCGGCCCTGCTGGCGCGCCCGGAGCTTGCGGCGCGGCTGGCGGCCGAACAACGCACCGCCCGCACCCTGGGCCACGCACCGCGCGCCTGGTGGTGGCGGGCCGGCTGGCCGCAGCTGCTGCCGTTGCTGGCCTGGCCGCTGCTGGCCGTGCTGGCCTATGGCCTCACGGTGGTGGACCTGGCGCTGATCGTCGGCCCCACGACGCCGCCGACGGCTGCTGTGCAGGCCTGGCAGGACCTGCAGGATGCCGACCCGCTGCGCAACGCGCGCGGCGCCGCTGGCGCCGTGGCGCTGGCGGTGATGCTGGCGGGGATCGTGGGTCTGGTGGCGGTGTCGTGGCCGGTGCTGCGGGGCGTGTGGGCCGCAATGGCGGTGCAAGGCCGCCGTGCGTTGACACCGCCTCGTGTTCAAACCACACGCAGCGGCGCCCTGGCGCGGGCGTGGTGGGGCCTGCCGCTGCTGTACACGCTGGTGTTGGGGGTGCTGGTCTTGCTCGGTGTGGCCGGGCCCTGGCCCTTCCCGGCCGCCTGGCCATCCACCTTCACCACGCTCGGCTGGCAGGCCGTGGTGACCTCGCTCGGCACAGTGGCCTTCACGGCCGTGTTGGCCACGTGCAGCACAGGCGTCGCGCTGGCACTGGTGGTGGTCTGGCTGGCATCGACCCCACCGCGCTGGGACGCACGGGCCACGCCGGTGGTGCTGGCACCACTGGTGCTGCCGCCGCTGATGCTGACGACCGGGCTGTACCAGGCGGCACTGCACCTGCGGCTGGATGCCACGGCGGCGGGCGTGCTGTGGGCGCATGTACTGGGGGTGTTGCCCTACGTGTTCATCGTGCTGCGCCCGGCCTGGCGCGACCTGGACCCGCGGCTGGCGCAGACGGCCGCGACGCTGGGCCGCAGCCGCTGGGCCTTTCGCTGGCAGGTGCAGCGGCCGCTGCTGGCCGCGCCCATCGCGGCGGCCGCGGCGGTGGGGTTTGCGGTGAGCACCGGCCAGTTCCTGGCCACCCAGATGCTGGGCGCCGGCCGTTGGCCCACCGTGACCACGGAAGCCGTGACCCTGGCCAGCGGTGGCGACCGTCGCACCGCGGCGGCCTTTGCGCTGCTGCAGGTGCTGCTGCCGCTGCTGGGCTTTGGTGCCGCGTGGGCGTTTCAGCGGGGGCGGCGATGAGCCTCGTGCTGGAATCGGTCTCGATCCACCTGGCGGGCCGTGCGCTGGTGCCGCCGCTGGACCTGGCCATCGCCGCGGGTGAGGTCGTCACGGTCATGGGCCCCAGCGGCTGTGGCAAGAGTTCGCTGTTGTCCTGGCTGGTGGGCCTGGACATCCACCCCTTGACTGGCGCCGGGCACGTGCGCGTGGCGGGTGAGGACGTGACCACGTGGCCCACCGAACGCAGGCGCATCGGCCTGCTGTTCCAGGACGATCTGCTCTATCCGCACTGGACGCTGCGGCAGAACCTGCTGTTTGCGCTGCCGCAGGGCCGTCGCGCTGACCGCGAGACGGCCGTCGAACAGGCGCTTGCAGCGGCTGAACTGTCCGGCCTGGGCGGGCGCAGGCCGCAGGCGCTCAGCGGTGGGCAGCGCGCGCGGGTGTCGCTGGTGCGGGCCCTGCTGGCACAGCCGCGTGCACTGCTGCTGGACGAACCGTTTTCCCGGCTCGACAGCGCGCTGCGCGCGCGCATGCGCGAACACACCTGGCAGGCCCTGCAACGCGCCGGCGTGCCGGCGCTGCTGGTGACGCACGACGCGGCCGATGTGCCGCACGGGGCGCGTGTCGTGAGGCTGGGCGATGCTTGACCGGGTGGCGCTGCGCCTGCTGGCCCCGCCCATCGGCGCACTGGCCCGGGGGCTGGTGGGCGCCGGTGTTGGCGCCAACACGATCACGTGGGCGGGCTTTGCCATCGGCCTGGCCGGGGCGCTGGCGATTGCGCTGCAGGCCTATGGTGTGGGTCTGGCACTCGTCCTGCTCAGCCGCCTGTGCGACGGCCTGGACGGCGCCGTGGCGCGTCTGACCACACCCAGCGACCGGGGCGCCTTTCTCGACATCACGCTGGACTTCCTCTTCTACGCCAGCATTCCGCTGGCCTTCGCGGTGGCAGATCCCGTTGCCAACGCCTTGCCGGCGGCGTGCCTGCTGGCGGCCTTCATCGGCACTGGCAGCAGTTTCCTGGCCTTTTCGACGTTGGCCGCCCAGCGTGGCCTGCAGAGCACGGCCTACCCCCGCAAAGGCCTGTATTACCTGGGCGGGCTCACCGAGGCGACCGAGACGCTGGCCTGCTTTGCCCTGATGTGCCTGTTCCCCGCTCAGTTCGCGCTCTGGGCCCTCGGATTTGCGGCGCTGTGCGGGTTGACGATCGTCACCCGGCTGTGGGCCGGCTGGAGAATGCTCAAGTGAAAGCGAACCGCGTGCTCCTGCTGCTGGCCCTGGTGGCCGGGTTTGCCCTGTTCTGCGCCTTCGACCTCCAGCGCTTCCTGACGCTGGACTATCTGAAGGCAGCACAGGGCGACTTTGCCGCGCTGTACGCCGAGCGGCCGCTGCTCGTGATCGGTGGCTACTTCCTGATCTACGTGGTGGCGACGGCGCTGTCGCTGCCCGGGGCCACCATCCTGACGCTGGCCGGCGGCGCCGTGTTCGGCCTGTGGGTGGGCCTGCTGGTGGTGTCGTTCGCCTCCAGCCTTGGCGCCACGCTGGCGATGCTGGCGGCGCGCTACCTGCTGCGCGACAGCATCAGGGCCCGGTTCGGGCAGCGTGTCGCCGAGATCGATCGTGGTGTGGCGCGCGACGGTGCGTTCTACCTGTTCACGCTGCGCCTGGTGCCTGCGGTGCCCTTCGTCGTCGTCAACCTGGTGATGGGCCTGACGGCGATGAAGGCCCGCAGCTTCTACGCCGTCAGCCAGATCGGCATGCTCGCCGGCACGCTGGTGTACGTGAATGCCGGTACGCAGCTGGCGCAGATCGAATCTCTGGGCGGCATCCTCAGCCCGGGGCTGATCGGCAGCTTCGTGCTGCTGGGCCTGTTTCCGTTGGTGGCCAGGAAGATCGTCGATGGGGTCAAGGCCCGGCAGGTCTACGCGAAGTGGGCCCATCGCAAGCCAAAGACCTTCGACCGCAACCTGGTCGTCATCGGTGCCGGCGCGGCAGGGCTGGTCACCAGCTACATCGCCGCCGCGGTCAAGGCCAAGGTGACCCTGGTGGAAGGCCACAAGATGGGCGGCGACTGCCTGAACTACGGCTGCGTGCCGAGCAAGGCGCTGATCAGGACCGCCACCCTGGTGCGCCAGATGCGCCACAGCGCCGACTACGGCGTGGCGCGGGCCGAGTGGTCGCTGGACTTCGCGCAGGTGATGGACCGCGTGGCCCAGGTGATCGAAGACATCGCGCCGCACGACAGCGTGGCGCGCTACACCGGCCTGGGGGTGGATGTGGTCGAAGGGCAGGCCACCATCGTCGACCCCTGGCACGTGAAGATCGCACGTCAGAACGGCGGCGAGCAGCTGCTGAGCACCCGCGCCATCGTCATTGCCACCGGCGCCGAACCCTTCGTGCCGCCGTTGCCGGGGCTGAAGGAAGCAGGGGTTCTCACCAGCGACACGCTGTGGAACCTGCGCACGCTGCCCCGCCGCCTGGTGGTGCTGGGCGGCGGGCCGATCGGCTGCGAGCTGGCGCAGGCCTTTGCCCGCCTGGGCAGCGAGGTGACGCAGGTGGAGATGGCGCCGCGGCTGATGGGCCGCGAGGACGAGGAGGTCTCGGCCTTCGTCCGCGAGCGGCTGGAGGCCGATGGCGTGCGGGTGCTCACCGGGCACACCGCGTTGCGCTGTGAGCAGGATGCGCCTGACCTGGGCGGGGGCAAGTGGCTGGTGGTGGCGGCCAACGGCGCCGAGCAACGCCTGCCCTTCGACGAACTGTTGTGCGCCGTGGGCCGCGTGGCGCGCCTCAAGGGCTTTGGCCTGGAGGAGCTGGGCATCGCGGCACAGCGCACGGTGCCCGTGGACGCC
Organism: Burkholderiaceae bacterium; assembly: GCA_024235915.1. GTDB lineage: Bacteria > Pseudomonadota > Gammaproteobacteria > Burkholderiales > Burkholderiaceae_C > Rubrivivax. The sequence continues at coordinate 62,530 of JACKLO010000007.1, forward strand.
TACCTGCAGACGATCTACCCCAACATCCTCGCCGCTGGCGACGTGGCCGGGCCCTATCAGTTCACCCACACGGCCGCGCACCAGGCCTGGTACGCCAGCGTCAATGCGCTGTTCGCGCCCTTCAAGCGTTTCAAGGCCGACTACCGCGTGATCCCGTGGACCACCTTCGTCGACCCTGAGGTGGCACGCGTGGGCCTGAACGAGCAGGAGGCGAAGGAACGGGGCGTGCCTTTCGAGGTGACGCGTTATGGCATCGACGACCTCGACCGTGCCATCGCCGACAGCAGCGCACACGGCTGGGTCAAGGTGCTCACGGTGCCGGGCAAGGACCGGATCTTGGGCGTGACCATCGTCGGCAGCCACGCCGGCGACCTGCTGGCCGAGTACGTGCTGGCGATGAAACACGGCCTGGGACTGAACAAGATCCTGGGCACCATCCACACCTATCCGACGATGGCCGAGGCCAACAAGTACGCCGCGGGCGAGTGGAAACGGGCCCACCAACCCCATGGTCTGCTGCGCTGGGTGCAGCGTTTCCACGACTGGCGGCGCGGCGCATGAGGGCCGCATGGGCGTTGGTGCTCGCCAGCCTGGCCAGCGACGCGCTGGCGCTGCCGATGCTGCAGGACGGCGCAGGCTGGCAGGTGGTGGGGCTGCCGAAACAGACGCTGCCGATGACGCGCTTCGGCTTTGCCCAGCAGGACGGCCAGCACGTGCTGCGGGTGGAGGCCAGCGGGTCCTACGGCAACCTCGTGCACGAACTGGCGGACGGTTCGCCGCCCGGCCGTTGGCTGCAGTGGCGCTGGAAGCTGGACACGCCGCTGGCCGCGGCCGACCTGCGCAGCAAGGCGGGCGATGATGCAGCGCTGAAGGTCTGCGCGCTGTTCGACCTGCCGCTGGAGGCGCTGGGCCTCGTGGAGCGCGCGAAGATGCGCATGGCGCGCGCCGTCTCCGGCCAGTGGCTGCCGGCGGCGACGCTGTGCTACGTCTGGGACCCGTCGCTGCCGGCGGGCACGCTGCTGCCCAACGCGCATTCGCCGCGCCTGCGCTGGATCGTCGCCCGCGGCAGCGGCGCACCATTGCAGGCTTGGCAGTCAGAGCGGCGCGACCTGCATGCCGACTTTCTGCGCGCCTTCGCCGACGAAGCCCAGACGGTGCCGCCGCTGAAGGCCATCGCGGTCGGGGCCGATGCCGACAACACCGGCGGGCGCAGCGTTGGTTGGGTGGCCGCCTTGGACCTGCAGCCTTGAAGCGCCTGCTGCTGGCAGGCGGTGGCCATGCCCATGTGCAGGTGCTGGCGGCGCTGGCGCGCGAACCCTTGCCGGGCACCGAGGTGCTGCTGGTCACACCGTTCGCACGCCAGATGTACTCCGGCATGCTGCCGGGCTGGGTGGCGGGCCACTACCGTGAAGACCAGATCGTGATCCCGCTGCCCGCGCTGGCGCAGGCGGCTGGTGTGCGGTTGAGCGAAGGGCGCATGGTCGGCCTGGACGCAGCAGCGCGGCGCGCCACGCTGGCCGATGGGCGCGTGCTGGAATACGACCTGCTGTCGCTGGACACCGGCCCGGTGATGGGCCGCGACGCGATCCCTGGTGCCCGTGAGCACGCGCTGTTCCTGCGCCCGGTGGAGCACTTCGTTCGCTTGTTCGATGCGCTGCTGGCGCGTGCAAGGACCGAGCCTCTGGACCTGGCCGTGGTCGGTGCCGGTGCGGGTGGCGTGGAGATCGTGCTGGCGCTGGCGTGGCGGCTGCAAAGGGAAGGATCTGCTGCGCGCGTGAGCCTGGTGGCGGGCAGCGACGGTCCCTTGGCCGGGTTTGCCGACAGCGTGCGCCGGCCCGTGCTGCGCGCGCTGCAGCGTCTGCGCGTCACCGTGCTGCCGCACACCTGCGCGGCCATCGAGGCCGGTCGCCTGACGCTGTCCAACGGCACGCGGGTGGCCTGCGACGTGCCCCTGCTCGCCGTGGGCACCAGTGCACCGCCGTGGTTGCAGGGCAGCGGGCTGGCGCTGGATGCGCAGGGGTTTGTCGCCACCGGGCCGACGCTGCAGAGCAGTTCGCACCCGGAGGCCTTTGCTGCCGGCGATGTGGCCACGCGTGTGGATGCGCCGCATCCCAAGAGCGGGGTCTACGCGGTGCGTGCCGGCCCGCCGCTGGCCTTGAACCTGCGCCGGGCATTGGCCGGCGGCGAACTGCAGCCCTACACGCCGCAGGCGCGCACACTGTACCTGCTGTCCACGGGCCGCCGGCACGCCGTGGCGTCCTGGGGACCCTGGGCGGCGGCGGGGCCCTGGGTGTGGTGGTGGAAGGACCGCATCGACCGCGGCTTCATCCGCCGCTATGGCGGCAGCGCCTGAATGTCTGTCATCGGCCGTCGCTGAACTGCCAGCGGCGACCGCGGGCAGGTCAGTCCACGGGCCGGAAGACGATCTCGATCGAACCGGGCGTGGTGCCGTTCTTGTCCCGGGGCAGGGGGCTGGCGGCGTCGATGGCGCGCAGTACGGCGTTGTCCCAGGCCTCGTTGCCGCTGGCCTTGACGATCCGGCGTGACAACACCGTGCCGCTGGCCGTGGCGCGGATCTCCACCACCGTGGTCAGGGTCGGCGGCAGCCCGGTGATGTCGAACTTCAACTGCGTGCGAATGTGCTCCTTCAGGATGCCGCCGTACTGCTGCGAAGGCGCGGCGTTGCGCGCTGCAGTGCCGGTGCTCGACGGCCCGCCGCTGCCGCCACCGGCCTGGGCCTGCAGACGCTTGAGGTTGTCCTGGCGCAGCTTCTCAATCCGTTCTTCCTCGGCCTTCGCCGCCCGCTCTTCTTCGCGCTGTTTCTGCAGTTCGCGCTGGCGCTGCAGCGCGGCCTCCTCGGCGGCCTTGGCGCGTTTGGCCTCGGCCTCGCGTTCACGCTTGAGCCTGGCCTCACGTTCGGCCTGCTCGCGCTGCACCGCACGCTCGCGTTCCAGGGCGATGTCGGCGGCCGAGCGCGTGGGTGCGGGCGGTGGCGGGGCCGGCGTGGGCGCTGGCGGTGGCGGTGCCGGTGTGGGTTCTGGCGCCACCGTGCGCGGTGCGGCCACCTCGGGCAGGGCCGACCACAGCTCGGCGCTGAATTCGACCTGCGCCGTGCGCTGCCAGCTCACGCCCAGCGCGATGGCCGCCACCAGGCCCACGTGCACCGCCAACGACAGCCCGGCGCCCGGCAGCAGCCCGCCTGGCGGGCGGGGCTGCAGGGCACCGTGCGACGCGGCGGCGGCAGCGGTCATGCGTTCAACGGCCTTGCTGCACCGACAGGCCCACGCGCTGCACGCCAGCGCGCTGCAGCGTGTCCATCACCTTGACCACGGCGTCGTACTTGACGTTGCGGTCGGCGCTGATGACCACTGGCACCTGGGCGTTGCCGGACTGGCGTTCCTTGACCATGGCTGCCAGGCGCTTGAGGTTGGCCGGCGCGTCCTTGTCGGTCTCCTCGCCGCGGGTGCGCAGGCGCAGCTGTTCGTCGGCCTCGACGATGACCTCGATCACCTTGGCCTCGGCCTGCTTGGCCTTGCCCACGCTGGGCAGGTCCACCACGCCCGTGGTGATGAGCGGCGCGGTGACCATGAAGATGATCAGCAGCACCAGCATGACGTCGATGAACGGGACCATGTTGATCTCGTTGATCGTGCGGCGGCCGCGGCCGCGGGAGGCGACGCCAGGCATCAGCGCCGCCCGGCCGCCCGAAGGCGCTGAGCGCCCCCTTGGGGGGCAGCGAACGAATGTGAGCTTGGGGGCATGTCAGCGCTGCCCGGCCGCCCGAAGGCGCTGAGCGCCCCCTTGGGGGGCAGCGAACGAATGTGAGCTTGGGGGCATGCGGGCTCTTGCTCAGCGTGCGGCCGCCGCGGGCGCACCGGCGTTGCGCTGCAGGATGTTCAGGAACTCCTCCATGAACGTCTCCATCTGGATCGCGATGCGGTCGATCTCACGCGCGAAGCGGTTGTAGGCCACCACCGCCGGGATGGCGGCGAACAGGCCGATGGCGGTGGCCACCAGCGCCTCGGCGATGCCCGGGGCCACGGTGGCCAGCGTCACCTGCTGCAGGTTGGACAGGCCGACGAAGGCATGCATGATCCCCCACACGGTGCCGAACAGGCCCACGTAGGGGCTGACCGAGCCCACCGAGGCCAGGAAGCTGAGGTGGCTTTCGATGGTGTCGAGCTCACGCTGGAAGCTCGCGCGCATGGCGCGGCGTGCGCCATCCAGTTGCGCCGGGCCGTCCAGCCGGCGCTCGCGCAGCTTCAGGAACTCCTTCATGCCGCTGGCGAACAGGCGCGCCATCGGCGCCGAATCGCTGCGCTTCTCCACTTCCGCGCTCATCTCGGTGAGGCTGCGGCCGGACCAGAACTCGCGCTCGAAATCCTCGTTGCCACCGCGCACGCGCTTGAGGCCGAAGAGCTTGCCGAAGATCACCGTCCAGCTCGTCAGCGACACCAGCAGCAGGCCGGCCATCACCAGCTGCACCACGAGGCTGGCCTGCATCACCAGCGAGAGGATGGACATGTCGGAATTCATGCGTGCAGGGCCTGGAGGATGGAATCGGGAATGCGGCGGGGCCGCAGCGTGTCGGCGTCGACGCAACCAATGCGGATCTCGCCTTCGGCCAGGAGTTCCGCGCCGCGCCGCGCCTGCTGCGCCAGGTGCAGCGACGCGCGGCCCGCGTCGCGCAATGTCGCGGTGACGTCCAGCAGGTCGTCGAGCCGGGCCGGCTTGAGGAAACGCACCTGGGTGTCGCTGACGACGAAGATCAGACCGTCGGTGTCGCGGAGCGCCTGCTGATGCACGCCCAGCGCGCGCAGCCATTCGGTGCGTGCACGCTCGAAGTACTTCAGATAGTTGGCGTAGAAGACGATGCCGCCGGCGTCGGTGTCTTCCCAGTAGACGCGCACGGGGTGTGTGAACGGGGCGGGGGAACTCATGGACCGGGCGGATTATGCAAGCCCGGTGCCAGCGGCCGGCGCCGGTGGGCTGCGACGGCCCGCTACAACTGTGTCCAGCCTTGCGCCACGGCGAGCTTCAGGAACTCGCTGGGCGACTCCACCCCCAGCTTGCGGCGCAGGCTCAGGCGATGTGTCTCCACGGTGCGCACGCTGATGCCCAGGCGCTGCGCCACGTCCTTGTTGCTGCGGCCGTGGGCCACCAGCAGCAGGACCTCGCGCTCGCGCTCGGTGATCTGCGGCGCACTGGCGGGCACGCCCCGGGCCAGGTCGGCGATGCCGGCGCTGAAATGCTGGCTGCCTGCGAGCACGGCATGCACCGCGTCGACGATCTCGTCCAGCGGGCTGTCCTTGAGCACATAGCCACGGGCGCCGGCGCGCACCGCGGCGATCACGTACTCTCTGTGCTCGTACATGCTGAGCACGATCACCGGCAGCGTCGGGTGGCGTTCGCGCACTTGCTGCATCAGCGCGATGCCGGTCATGCCGCGCATGCTGATGTCGGTGAGCATCAGGGCTGGCGGCGGGCCGTCGTCCAGCCACTTCAGGGCCTCTCCGGCGTCGGCGGCCTCGGTCACCCTGACCACCCCCGGTTCGGCGAGCAGCCGCGCCTTCAGACCCTCGCGCACCAGCGCGTGGTCGTCGACGATCAGGATGTGCAGGTCGTTCATGCAGTGATGGGTCGATCAGCTCGAAGCGGCAGACGCACCCGCACGGTGGTGCCGGCCGGTGACGAGGCGATCTCGAGCTGGCCGCCCACGCTGTCGGCACGCTGGGCCATGTTTGAAAGACCGATGCCGCCGCCGGCCGGCGTGTCGACCACGAATCCATGGCCGTCATCGGTGATCTCCAGCACGGTGGCCTCGGCGCCGGCCCGCAGCCGCAGTTCGATGCCGCGGGCCTGCGCATGGCGCTCGACGTTGGCCAGCGCCTCCTGTGCGATGCGGTAGAGCGCCACGGCCTGCGCCTGCGGCAGCCCGTCGGGCGGCGACAGGTCCAAGGCCACCGGGGGCCCACCGCGGTGCATCAGGTCGTCGGCCAGGCGCGTGAGGGCAGCATCCAGTCCCAGGTCGTCCAGCAGCGCCGGCCGCAGTTCGTGCGAGATGCGGCGCACGGTGCCGATGGCGCCGGCCAGCTGGTCCACGGCGCCGCGCAGCTGCGCCGAGGCGTCGGGGGCGCCGGCTGCAGCCTGACGCGTCGCAAGTTCGAAGCGGTACTTCACCGAGACCAGCAGCTGGCAGACGTGGTCGTGCAGTTCGCGTGAGACGCGTGCGCGCTCCTCCTCCTGCGACAGCACGACGCGGTCGGCCAGCTGGCGGATGCGCCGATCGGCGCGCTTCTGCTCGGTGATGTTGAGCGCCAGGCCGCCGGCGAAGACCGACAGGATGGCCGCCCCGGCCACCAGGGCCAGCACGACCAGGGTCTCACGGCCGGTGGCGCCCAGGCTCCGTCGCCAGCCGGCGGTGGCGGCCTCGATGTCGTCCAGGTACAGCCCGGTGCCCAACATCCAGCCCCAGCGGTCCAGCAGCACGGCGTAGCCGAGCTTGGGCGTCGATTCGCCGGTGGACGGCTTGGGCCAGTCGTAGCGCTGGAAGCCGCCGCCTTCCTGCGCGCGCGCCAGCAGTTCGCGGATGACGTGCACGCCATTGACGTCCTTCAGGTCCATCAGCGCCTGACCTTCGAGTTCCGGCAGGCGCGGGTGGACGAGGTTGCGGCCGGTGAGGTCGTAGACGAAGAAGTAGCCGTCCGGCCCGAAGCTGATGGCGCGCAGGATGCGCTGCGCCTCGGCCTTGGCGTCGTCGTCGTTGCGGCCAGCGGCATAGAGGTGGCCGATGGACGTCATCGCCAGTTCCACCACGTTGCGCAGGCCTTCGCGCTTGGCGGCCAGGAAGGCCTGCTCCTGGGTGCGGCTCTGCTCGCGCTCGAGCTCTCGCATCTCGTAGGCCAGCAGCGCACCCACGAGCGCCAAGGCGGCCAGCAACGGCAGCACGGCGAGGACGAGGATCTTGGTGCGCAGTGGAGTCATCACGGGTGGCCGCCGATCCTGCGATGGGTGGCCGGGCGCGATTGTCGCTGCGGGGGCTGACGTGGGCCTGCAGGCGTTGTCGGCTGCCAGCCGGCGCCGACCCACCCGTTTGGCGTCAGCGGGTGCTGAGCGGGGTGCGCGACGCCCGCGAACGCTGAGCAACGCGGACTGCGTCAGCGGGCACTGGGCAGCGCGGACTTCGTTTGCGGTTGCAGAGCAGCGCGGGCAAGGTCAGCGCGTGCTGACGCGGGCCCACACCGGCCCCCACATCGGGTGTCCGGCCTCGGCGCGACCCAGCGTGAAACCCGGGTCGGCCGCCAGCGCGGCACGGAAGGCGGCTTCACAGTCGGCCTCTCTCGCGCTGGTGCAGGTGATGAAGGCGATCAGCTTGTGCGCGCTGGCCTGGTCGCGTGCACTGGCCAGGCCGGCGTCCAGGGCGCGACGCAGCGCCGCTTCGGCGGCAGGGTACTGGCCGTTGTCGTACAGGCGGATGCCTTCCACCAGTGCACGTTCGGCAGGGCGCTCCATCAGGTCGGCCAGGCCCACGGGCGCCGGCGGCGGCGGTGGCGGTGCCGCCGGCGGCGTGGCGCAGGCGGCCAACAGGGCGCTGAGCAGCAGGGCCGGCACCCGTTGGGCGCCGCGTGATGCGGTGGGGGGCGAAGTGGAGGGCGTGGCCGGGGTCATGGTCAGGAGCCGAAGCGGTGTCGAAGGGTCACGGGTTGGTCGGCGTCGACATCGACCTGGGTGCTGAACGGCGGGAAATCGCCGTTGCGCACGGTGATGCGGTGCGAACCGGCCGGCAACTGCAGCGTGGCCAGCGGCGGTGTCAGGCCGGCGGGCTGGCCGTCGACCTCGATCTCGCCCCAGGGGCTGATCGCCAGGCGCACCGTGCCCAGTGCTGGCGCTGCAGCGGACTGGACGGGTGCCGGCGTGACGGGCTTCGGACGCGCGGGCCGCGGACGCGGCTTGGCGGCCGGGGGCTCAGGCGAGGCGTTGGCCACCACAGGCGCCGAGGCCGCTTCTGGACCGAGCACAGCAGCGGCCGACGCGGCGGCGTCGCTGGCCAGGGCCGTGGTGGCGGGGGTTTCGGTCGGCGCTGTGGTCGGGGTCGTCGCGGGCGCCACGGCTGCGGCGGTCACCGCCGGCGCGGCTTCGCGTTCTGCAGGCACGCGCCACCACCAGGTGGACGCCGCGCCCAGCGCCATCGCGCCGCCGAGCATCGGCAGCAGCACCAGCAGGCGGCGGCGTTGGCCCGGGTCGGCGGGTGTGGGCCGGTCGTCGGCCGTCGGGCGCTCCTGCCAGGGGCGCAGCGCCAGCGCGAGTTCCGCGGCGCTGGCAAAACGGTCGGCTGGATCGCGCGCCATCGCCTTGGCCGCCACGGCCGCCAGGCCGGCTGGCACAGCGGGCTGCAGCGTGTCGGCCGGCGCAGGGTTCAGGTGCAGCACGGCATTGGTGATCTGTGCCAGCGACTCGCCCTCGAAGGCCTTGCGGCCGGCCAGGAGCTCGTAGAGCACCACACCGAGCGAATAGACGTCGGTGCGGCCGTCGATGGTGCCGCCCTGGAGCTGTTCCGGCGCCAGGTAGTGCGGCGAGCCGGCCACCAGGCCTTCGATGGCGGGCTGTGCGGCGCTGAGCGTGCACTGTGCGCCCTGGGCGATGCGGGCGATGCCGAAGTCCAGCACCGTGGGCTTGTCCTTGCCCGTGAGGAAGATGTTGGCCGGCTTGATGTCGCAGTGCACCACGCCGCGCGCGTGCGCGTACGCCAGTGCATCGGCCACGCGGCGCACCAGGTAGGCGGCCTGGCCCGGGCGCGGCCGCCAGCCACCGGCGATGGCCTGACGCAGGTCGCGCCCGCGCAGGCGCTCCATGGCGATGTAGACACCGTGGGCCGACAAGCCGGCATCGTGCACGGTGACGATGTGCGGGTGGTTCAACCCGGCGACGGCGCGGGCCTCGTTGAGGAACAGGCGGTCCAGCGCCAGGCGCTCGGGCGGGTCGACGTCGAACTGCAGCGTCTTGACCGCCACCGTGCGCGACAGCAGCGGGTCCCAGGCCTCGTGCACATTGCCCAGGCCACCTTCGCCGAGCTTGCGCTTGAGCGCGTAACGGCCGATGTGCTGCAGGGTGGGCTCGGTGGACAGTGCATCCGCCGGCGGCGGTTCGCTGTTCAACGGCAGGGGATCGGCAGGCGCCGGCCAGCGACCATCCATCGACGGCGGCATCGAAGCCACCGTCGCGGCAAAGTCGGAGTCGCCGGCATCACGCGGCGAACGTTTGGCATGCAGTCCCACGGGTCGGAAGCTTAGGCGCCATGAACGGTCGGCTTGCCGCGAAAAGCGGGGCATTGGCCCGCCGGTTAACGGCTTGTCACCCGTGCTTACCAGCGCGTGGGCACTGTTTCACGCCGACCGGGGCGGCGCCTGCCGGAGCAGACCGCCTACGGTTCAGCCCAGCTCGCGCTGCAAGCGGGCGATAGCGTCCTGCAACTGCGGCAGGCTGCTGGCGAAGGACAGGCGCAGGTAGCGTACCGCGGCCGCCGGGCCGAAATCCCGACCCGGGGTCAGCGCCACGTGGGCGCGCTCCATCATCTGGAAGCAGAAGTCCCAGCTGCTGGCGCTGAAGCGGCTGCAGTCGGCCCAGGCGTAGAAGGCGCCGTCGGGGGCCACGGGCACGGTCAGGCCCAGGGCGTCGAGTGCCGGCACGACGAAGTCGCGCCGTTCCCGGAAGGCGGTGCGCCGGTGTTCGTATTCGGCGATCGATTCGGGCTCGAAACACGCCAGCGCGGCCTGCTGCGCGATGCTGGAGGCGCAGATGTAGAGGTTCTGCGCCAACTTCTCCACCGCCGGCACCAGCGCCGGCGGCAGCACCAGCCAGCCCAGCCGCCAGCCCGTCATGCTGAAGTACTTGCTGAAGCTGTTGATGGAGATCACATCGTCGCCCAGCGCCAGCGCACTGGCACCGAAGGCGTCGTCGTAGCTCAGGCCCAGGTAGATCTCGTCGACCAGGGTGACGCCGCCACGCTCGCGCACGGCCTGCACGATGGCCGCCATCTCCGCAGGCGCGATCGAGGTGCCCGTAGGGTTGGACGGCGAGGCCAGCAGCACGCCGCGCGTGGCCGGTGTCCAGTGTGCGCACACCGATGCCGCGTCGAGCTGGAAGCGCGCCTGCGGCGACGCCGGCAGCAGCCGCGGTGTGGCGCCGGTGGCGCTGACGAAGTGGCGGTTGCAGGGGTAGCTGGGGTCGGGCATCAGCACCTCGTCCCCCGGCTCGAACAGCGCCAGCGTGGCCAGTTGCAATCCGGCGGATGCGCCGGCGGTGACCACGATGCGCGCGGGGTCCACGCTGACACCAAACCGCTGGTCATACCAGGCGGCGATGCGTTCGCGCAGCGCCGGCAGGCCGGTGGCGTGCGTGTACTGCGTGCGGCCACGTCGCAGGCAGCGTTCCGCGGCGTCCTGCACCAATGGCGGCGCGGTGAAATCCGGCTCGCCGATGTTCAGGAAGATCATCGGCTCGCCACCCTGGGCCGGGTCGCAGGCCGGGCTGCGCGCGATGGCGTCGGCCGCCTTGGCGCACTCCATCACGTAGAAGGGCTCGATGTGGTCGAGCCGGGACGCCAGCTTCATGGACGTGGGTGTTTGACGGCTCAGCGCGGTGCGCCGCCCCGCGCGGCCTGCACCTCGACGGGCCGCAGATCGGCGGCGGCCTTGTCGAGCACACCGTTGACGTACTTGTGGCCGTCGGTGCCACCGAATTCCTTGGCCAGTTCCACCGCTTCGTTGATGGCCACCCGGTAGGGCACCTCGATGCAGTTCTTCAGCTCGTAGGCACCGATGAGCAGGACGCCATGCTCGATGGGCGAGAGCTGGCTGGTGCGCCGGTCCACATGGCGGGCCAGGGCGGCGTCGAGCGTGGCGGCGTCGGCAATGCAGCCGTGCAGCAGGGCGTCGTAGTGCGCGCTGTCGGCCTTGTCGAAGCCTTCCTGCTCGCGCATCAGGGCGTCGATGACACCGGCGTCCTCGCCGGCCAGCAACCACTGGTAGAGGCCCTGGAGCGCAAACTCCCGCGCGCGGCGACGCGGCGACTTGCTGGGGCTGCGGCGCTTGGCGGGTGGCTTGCCGCCCGGCTTGTGGCCCGGCTTGCCGCTCGCCTTCGCGGGCGGCTTGGGGGCCGGCGGTGCCGACGGCGTCTCGTCGTTCACGGCAGGTCCTCCAGCAGGTTGGCCATCTCCACGGCCACGCGGGCCGCGTCGCGGCCCTTGTCCTCGGCGCGGGCCCAGGCCTGGGCTTCGTCTTCCACCGTGAGGATGGCGTTGGCCACCGGCAGCCGGTGGTCCAGCGACACGCGGGTGACGCCGGCGCCGCTTTCGTTGGCCACCAGCTCGAAGTGGTAGGTCTCGCCGCGGATGATGCAACCCAGCGCGATCAGCGCGTCGTAGTCGCCGTCCTCGGCCAGGGCCTTGAGTACCACCGGGATCTCCAGCGCGCCGGGCACGGTGAGGTGCACCACGTCGCGGGCCACGACGCCCAGCGCCAGCAGCTCGGCGACGCAGGTCTCGGCCAACTTGATGGTGATGGCATCGTTGAAACGGGCGCGCACGATGCCGATGCGCAGTCCTTCACCGGCCAGTTCGCCGGCGGTGCCCTTGTCGGCGCCTTGCATGGGTGTCCTTAACGGGTTTCGGGGGCCACGAAGCCGGTGACTTCCAGGCCGTAGCCAGCCATGCTGGGCATGCGCCGTGGGCTGCCCAGCAACTGCATGCGGGTCACGCCCAGGTCACGCAGGATCTGCGCGCCGACGCCGTAGGTGCGCAGGTCCATCGCGGCGGCGCGTCGAGGTGCGGGTTCGGCGGGCGGATTCACCTGCGGCAGCAGGGCATCCACGCCGGCACCGCAGTTCAGCAGCACCGCCACGCCGCAGCGCCCGGCATGCAGAGCGGCCAGCGCCGAGGGCAGCGGCCAGGAATGCCCGCCACCGCCGGCATCCAGCAGGTCGAAGGCGGTGAAGGGCTCATGCACGCGCACCGGCACCGCGTCTGCGGCCGACCACTGGCCGTGCACCAGCGCCAGGTGCAGGCCACCGCCGGCATCTCGGTAGCTGACACAACGGAACGTGCCGTGAGGCGTGGCCAGCGGACGCTCCGCTTCGCGATGCACCAGGGTCTCATGACGGCTGCGGTGCTCGATCAGGTCGGCGATGGTGCCGATCTTCAGGCCGTGTTCGCGGGCGAAGACTTCCAGGTCCGGCAACCGGGCCATGGTGCCGTCGTCCTTCATGATCTCGCAGATCACGGCGGCGGGTTCCAGGCCGGCCATGCCCGCCAGGTCGCAGCCCGCCTCGGTGTGGCCGGCGCGCATGAGTACACCGCCGTCCTGCGCCTGCAGCGGGAAGATGTGGCCGGGCTGCACCAGGTCGGCCGCCTTGGCGTCACGCGCCACGGCCACCTGCACCGTGCGGGCACGGTCGGCGGCCGAGATGCCCGTGGTGACGCCGGTGGCCGCCTCGATGGACACGGTGAAGGCCGTGCCGTGCACGGTGCCGTTGCGGCTGGCCATCGGCGGCAGCCGCAGGCGTTCGCAGCGATCGCGCGTCAGCGTCAGGCAGATCAGGCCGCGCGCGTGGCGCGCCATGAAGTTGATGGCCGCCGGCGTGATGTGCTCGGCGGCGATGACGATGTCGCCCTCGTTTTCGCGATCCTCCTCGTCAACGAGGATCACCATGCGGCCGGCGGCCAGGTCGGCGACGAGCTCGGGGACGGGGGAAATGGGCATGGCGGGATTGTAGGCGGGGGCCTGCGGCGGGCGTGGCCCACAAGACAAAGAGCCCGCCGAAGCGGGCTCTGAGGCGGCGGGTGCCGTGGTGCGGGTGTTCAGGCCTTGTTGCTGCCGGTGCGACGGCGGCGGGCGGCGGTGAGGGCCAGCAGACTGGCGCAGACGAGGGCGAGGGAGCCGGGTTCGGGCACCGGGTTGGTGGTCGGGTCGTTGAGTTCACCGACGAGAAAGTCATCAAACCCGATGAAGTCGCGGCCGTCGTCTCCGTTAGCCTGCCCGAGTTCGAAGATGACACGCTCGTACACGTTTTCGTCATCGTAGAAGCCGAAGTGACTCAACCAACCGTTGTTCGCGCCGTTGTTGGATGTTGCCTGCTGCCGGAAGGGGATCAATTCGATCAGCGTTCCGCCTTCGCCGTTGGCATCCACGGCTTCGCCAGCCTTCAGCAAGCGCAGGCTGAAGGAGCCATCGAAATCACCGATGTCCGTTCCATAGAAGGCCAGTGCAGAGATGCCTTTCTTGGCACTGCCGCTGAAGTTCAGCTCAAATGAGTTGTCAGTCAGCCACCACTGCGCGTTGTTATCGCCTGTGGTGTCAAAGCGGCCGTTCTCGATAGGGTCGTAGGTACGACTGACGATTCGCCCGGTTTCCAGGCCGCTGCCAGTTCCAACTGTCACTTCCGCCCCAATGGAACTCAGCGTGAGGCTACTCATTGGGTTGGAAGACGCCACAAAGCCAGAGAAAGTCTCCTCCTTTCGTGTGTCACCCTCTTTGAGCAGCGTCTTGAAATCGCCGCGGGCCTTTGCAGGGTCACCCGCCTGGTTGACAACATACTCTCCGCTCACGATCGGTGTGCTGGTGTCTGTGGCCACCGGCAGCACCACCAAGCCCGCGTGAGACACGCTTGCACCGGCAACCAGAAGTGCCGGCACAAGCCAGCGAACCGAACTCAGGGGTTTCAGCATTTGAATATGGCTCCTTCAAGGTGCCGCTTCACGACAGATGCAGGAGATGCAAGCAATCATCGGGCCACAAGAAAAATGGCTTTCCTGACAGCTGTTTACGTCAGCAACCCTCTGTTCTGGTGTCGTGCGGTTGTAAAAAAAACTGACACTACGAGGCGGAGGCATGCTGCATCCGAATACGTACGTCAGGACCTAGCCTTTGGGCTTGTATGACGCGCCAGGCCGAAGGGGTGGAGAGGGCTGCCGGGCTGTTGATTGGCATTCGCAAACCGTCACCCATGAAGCGAGGAGCGACATACAGCACGCACTCGTCGGTCAGTCCTGTATCCAGAAATGCGGAGCTCAGCGTCGGGCCCGCCTCAACATGAACCTCATGGATATTCAACGCGTACAGCGATGCCAGAAGTTGCCTGAGGTCCAGTTGCCCATCCCTCATCGGGAGCCCGAGGCTCTTGACAAATTTTGGTGTCCTGACAGAGCTTTCACCGTGGACGAGCAGCACCTCACCTGGCGGCGCCAATATGCGGGCGTCTTTAGAGATGCGGGCCTGCGAATCCAACACAACCCGCAGCGGCTGCACCTGCGTCGGTACCTCTCGCACATCCAGCCGTGGGTCGTCGGCCAGTACCGTGCCGATGCCCGTGACGATCGCCTGGGCGCGCTGCCGCCAGGCATGCCCGTCGGTCCGTGCCTCGGGCCCGGTGATCCAGCGGCTGTTGCCGTTGAGTTCCGCCATGCAGCCGTCCAGGGTCGTCGCCATCTTCAGGCGCACCCATGGTCGGCCGCGTTCATGGCGGGAGAAGAAACCGATGTTCAGTTCTCTGGCCAGCAGGGCGATGTCGTCGGGCGCCATGTCGACCTGGACGCCCGCCGCCCGGAGCCGCGCAATGCCGGCCCCATTGACCGCCGGATATGGGTCGGTCGTGGCCACGACCACACGCGACAAGCCGGCCGCGATCAAGGCATCGCAGCACGGTGGCGTCCGGCCGTGATGGGCACACGGCTCCAGCGTGACCCAGGCCGTGCCACCCTTGACCAGCGCACAGTTTGACGTCGCCTCCCGCAAGGCCATCACCTCGGCATGCGGCCCGCCGACGGCCTGCGTATGACCCCTGCCGACGACCTGCCCTGAGGCGTCGGCCAGCACGCATCCCACACGCGGATTCGGGTCCGACAGACCGATGGCCTGTTCCGCCAGCGTCAGTGCCTCCAGCAGGCGCTGGCGGTCCAGTTCAGGGTCACGCACTGGCATCAATGTCGGGTGATCAACTCGACGGCTGATGATGCCAGGTTGTTCCGTTGACAGGCGTGCCAGCGACATCGTCTGGACAGGCCCAGGGATCGGCATCACCGTTGCCCGCCCGCATGACGAGGAAGTTCTGGTTCGTCAGCGATTCGGTGACGTTGCTGTAGACGAGCGGATGTTCGTCATTGCGCATCTGGGTGGGGGCCGTCAGGTGCGCACGATACGGTGTGTATCGGCACACACGATGTTCGTCCGCATCGCCATCGGCGATGCTGTTGGCCAGGTCCAGGCTGGAGCCGCCCACCAGGGCCTGGCCGGACCAGGAGACCTGGTTGTCGGTGGGCACCGCACAGTAGTACGCCACCCAGGACGGTGAACTGGTGTCCTCGAAACACTGCAGCGTGCCGGCGACGGCCGCAGGTGCCGTTTGCACAACGCGCACCTGGATGTCGCTCAGGCGTGCACTGCCCGGCAACTCGGCACTCGGGGAAGCGTTCAGGTCGAAGCGCACATAGCCCGCCAGCAGACGGGCAGAACTGTCGATGCAGCTCTCGACGGCGGTACAGACCCGGGTGATGTACCCGGTGCGGTTGTTGAAGACCCAGCTGACGCCGGACGCGGCACCTGGAGGCGCGAAGCGGCTGCTGCCGTCTCCCTGGTCCACGGCTGCAGGCGGGATGGCGCCATGGCGCCCGCCGGGGTTGCGGATGGGCGACCGATTGGCCGGGATCACCAGTGTGCCGGCGAAGGCCGACGTGGTGCCGAAAATGGCGCTGTCGAATTGCACCGCCTGCGCGTTGCCGCCGCGGTCCTGCCAGCCCACTTGCACCTGCACGGTCTTGCGGCGCGGGTCGGCCACCGTCTGTACGGTGGTGGTGACGGTGAAGGTGGCATTGAGGCCATCGACCGTGCGCACTGAATCGGCAATGTCGCCGAAGTACGCGACATCTTCGTCAGCTCCCGCAATGCCGCTGAAGGATCTGGCGTCCTCCATGGCTTCCTGGGCGATGCGAACGGCCTCGGCGCGCTGCTTCGAGACATCACCATTGAACCGGAGCGTCGACTGCACGCCGAGCACGGCCAAGGTGCCAAAGCTCATGACCACCAGGGCCACCAACGCCTCGACCAGCGAGATGCCAGCTTGTGATCCCGAACGCATCACAGCGGCTCCTTGAAATCCGACCATCCGCCCGGGACGCGGACAAAGCTGCCGTGCCGGTGTTGCAGGCGGCTGAGCACCGAGCGGTCGTACTGAAAGCTGGTGGTGGCGTTGCCGGCAAAGTCGCCTTCGGCAACGGCGGCACCGATCACCGCGCCGGCGCCGTTGCTCTCCCAGGTCTCGGCACGGCTGTAGATCGCACCGTACACAGTGACGGGCGAAGTGAAGGTCACGCTGCCTTCGGCCACGATCATCACGGGAGCGCTGGCCGAGCCCACGTCGCCGCTGCTGTCGAAATCGAGATCGCCCTGGATCCACAGGATGCGCCCGGGGTTCGCGGCCGCGGCGTCGCGCACGGTGGCGGCCGAGCAGGGATCGCTGCATTCGGTCAGCAGGCGAACGCCCGGCTGTTCGACATAAACGCCAGGCGCCGCTGCGAAGCTCACTTCAAAAAACCGGCTGCCGTCGGCCAGCCCGCCAAGCACGGGGTCGTTGTCCGCGACGGAGGCCGTGCCCGGTGTTCCGCCGATGGATCCCAATTGAAGGTCCGTCAGATTTGCAACGGCGCCGCCGGAGAGGATCGTGATGCCGTTCGTGCGCGTGTCGGTATTGAAGGCTCCCAGGGCAGTGCCTGCCCCAACGTCCAGCGTACCGCGCACGGTGAGCGCCGCCGCCGGCATGGCAGGCAGGGCACTGCGCAAGGCCACCAGAACCTGCTGCATCGCACGCCCTTCTCCCCCCAGGCTGGTGGCCGGGAAGTTCAGGCAGGCATTGTCCAGGCGTGTGCATCCATTGGCCTCGATGATGAGCAGGCCCGGCTGCGTTGTGCTTGCACGGGACAGCCGCAAACGGAAGGCGGGAAATGGCCCGACGCCGGACGGTGCATCGGGCGAGGCCGTGCCGGATGCGGGGCAGGTGCAGTTCCAATCCGTCCCGTCGAACACGCAGGTGGCGTTCAGCGTGCCGCGGCCACTGGCGTCGGCCGCTGCCGCAGTGATCAAGCCGGTGTCGCCGTCGATGGCGATGTAGCGATCGCGGAAGGTGGGTGCGGTGTTGTCGGCCGAGGGTTCGCAGCTGTCGTCGATGTGACCACTGTTGAGCATCGACAGTGCCCATTCCACGCCGGCCTCGGCGGCTTCAAAGGCCATCGTCGAGCGATACAGATTGCTGGAGGTGCGTTGTTCAAAGATCAGGTTTCGATTGGTGTAGGCCGCCACCATCGACATGATGAAAAACAGGGTGGCCACGATGACAAGCGTCGCCATGCCCTGTTGGGTCGTGCGGCGGCGCGACAACTGGATGTGCCGTGGGGCTGGCGCTCTCATGGGCAGATGTCCGCACCGTTGTTGAATTCGACCTTGTCGTTGCGCAACCTGACATAGGTGGTGACGGTGCGCTGGATCTGGCTGTCCGAGCGCGCCTGCGCGGCGATGTCGATGCGCGCAGTACGGGTCACGACCCGCGGCCAGCAATCGGTGGTGCCGTCGGCGCAGGCGGTGGGGCAGGGCAGGGGATCGGAACGCTCATCCGTGAGCTCGACGTTGAACTGGGTGACGTTCATGACGTCGGCGTCCGTCAGTTCCTGCCAACCGGCCAGTCCGAGGCGGGACTTGAGGATGCCGCCCTCCGCCACCATGAAACCATAGGGTCCTTCTTCACCCGGCCGGCGTTGATAGCGAAAGTCGATGCCGGCCCCTTCGTCCTGCGCGGTGACTGCTCCGAACGGGTTGCTGGTCACATTCGTGGTCTGCCCGGGACGCCAGATCGTCATCGAGGCGGAGCCCCAGGCGGAGGCCCGGCGCAGCTCGCGGGCAATGATGTCGGACGCCGCGCGGAGATCCTGCTGCAACTGGGTTTCCAGCAGGAGACGGCGCGTGTCGCCCAGCTGCGTGCTGATCATCAGCACGGCCGCAGAGACAACGAACAGGCCAACGGCGATGCCGACCATCAACTCCACCACGGACAGCCCGCGCTGGTGGCCCCGCCGCTGACGGACCTTGTGCATCAACACGCCGGCGCTCCCGAAACGCCACTGCTGGGCGAACAGATGGTGACGCGGCCGGACCCACCCAGGTCGTTTCGCAGCACGCGGTTGTTGTCCAGGTAGGCCTCGACGCGGTAGATGCCCAAGGGTTGATTGAAGAAGTCGGAGGTCACGGTCCGGATGCCGCCGCTGATGTGGTCGAAACCGACAGCGGTCGCTTGCCCGCCCGGTACACGCAGCAAAACCTTGTCCGACTTGGGCAGGCGCACCGTACGCAAGGCGCTTGCGCCAGCAGGGCATGTCGAGGTGGCCGCGGTTCGGCAGTCGCAATTCACGCGCGAGGCAGGCGTGTCGTGGACATAAAGCACATAGCAACTCAGCGTGTCGTTGGTACTGAACCGCATGAGCACCAACTGGTTTCTCGCGGCCGCTTCGGCACGCGCGTACTGAAGGTCCGTCACCAACTGGGCATTGACGCTCTTCAGCCGCTGAACCAGGATGAAGTCGTACAGATTGGGCGCCGCCACCACCACCAGGATGGCGGTGATCGACATGGCGATGACAAGTTCAACCAGGGTGAAGCCCCGCCGAGCGCCCGATTTCATGCAGCCGCGGCCATTGCGGTGCCAACGACTCAGCGAGCCCAACATGCGCTGGTTTCCGTGTAGGTGAAGCTCTCGCAGGATGCACATCCGGCGTAGCTGAGGTTGCCGTTGAGCATGCGCACGCTCAGCCGGGCGCAACTGTCGGACGCCTGCGACGTGCCGCTGACGGCGGTCGCCGTGGCGATGTAGCCCGTGGCCAGTGCACCGTCGGCGTCGGAAGGTGCCGACAGACTGACGGTGTAGTAGCCCGATGCGGTGGTTTCCTGCCCGCCCAGGTCACCCAAAGTTGTGGTGTAGGCTGGGTTGTTGCCGCGCCAGCGTTCCTGCGACTGTTGCAGCACGGCCAGGGCGTTGTAGGCCTCGGCCCGCCTGGATTTGCGGACCGACTCCTGGTAGGCAGGAACCGCGATCATCGCCAGCAGCGCAAACAGGGCGACGACGATCATCAACTCGATCAATGAGAAGCCGCCCGTCGGCAGTCGGGCGAGCGCGGGAGACGGCAGGGTTCTCATGCCAACATTTTCACGGCCTGAACAGGCGCGGCAAACATGCCAACTGCCGTTTGTCCGGCACGGACGTCCGCTCGTCGTTCGCCCCCCGCACTTGAAGGCTTCGCATCAGCAACGCCGCTGGCCAGGCCAGTCACCGGTGCCGGCACAGCTTCGGATGCGTCCCATGACATTCACCACCAGCCGCAGTTGCCCCACCGGGGCGTCCAGCCGGATCGAAGCGGTGGGCGTCACCGTGCCCTTGATGGGGTCGAAGCCGATCGATGCCACGTTGGACCGCAGTTGCACCGCATGGCCGGTGACGAAGTGGGCGCTGCGCAGTGCGGTGGTGCCGTCGGCGCAGACTGGGATGCCATCGCGGCCACAGCTGCAGCTGCGGGCGGGGCCATCGTGCAGCACATAGCAGCTGCGCCCGTCGGCGTTCACGAAGTCCATGCGCAGCACGCTGTTGGCCGCCACGGCAGCACTGCGCGCCAGCTGCAGGTCGGTCTCCAGCTGCGCGGCGCTGCCTTCGAGCTGCCGGCGCTGCTTGAAGCTGTCGAGTGATGGCAGCGCACCGCCCAGCAGCACGCCGGCAATGGTGAGCGGGATCAGGGCTTCGACCAGGCTGAAACCGGTCTGCAGGGGGCGGCGGCTGGGCATGGGGCGTTCCTGGGTGCGGGCTGGAATGCCTGCACTCTAGGCAGCGCCCCCGGCGCCCGGAACCCGCGCAAGGTGGGTTCGGTGGGGGCCCTCGGCGGGTGGGCCCCCGGTGGGGGGTGATCTCAGATGTCCTGGATCAGCTGCCGGAACTCGTCCACGTCCTCGAAGCTGCGGTAGACGCTGGCGAAGCGCACGTAGGCCACCTTGTCCAGGCGCTTCAGTTCGCGCATCACCATCTCGCCGACCCGCGTGCTGGGCACCTCGCGCAGGCCGCTGCTCTGCAGCTTGCGAAGGATGCGTTCCTGCGCGGCGTCGATCTGTTCCATGCCGACCGGCCGCTTGCGCAGCGCCAGCATCATCGACGCGCGCAGCTTGTCAGGGTCGAACTCGTCACGCCGGCCGTCGCGCTTGACGAGCACCGGCAGCGCCACCTCCACCCGTTCGTAGGTGGTGAAGCGCTTGTCGCACTTCAGGCAACGCCGCCGGCGGCGGATGACGCCGCCTTCGTCGGACTCCCGCGTCTCCACGACCTGGGTGTCGTCGTGGTCGCAGTAGGGGCAGCGCATGGCTGAAGACCTCTCAGGTTCAACTCTGGGGACCGGCCGCCGCCGGGCCGCCCCAAGGCGGCCGAGCCCCCTTGGGGGGTGGCGAAGCGGCGTAGCCGCAAGCCTGGGGGCTCACCGGTACACGGGGAAGTCGCGCGTCAGCACCGCCACCTTGGCGCGCACGGCCGCGATGGTCTGCTCGTCGTGCGGGTTGTCCAGCACGTCGGCGATCAGGTGGGCCGTCTGGCGCGCCTGTTCTTCCTTGAAGCCACGCGTGGTCATCGCCGGCGTGCCCAGGCGGATGCCGCTGGTCACCATCGGCTTCTGCGGGTCGTTGGGGATGCCGTTCTTGTTGCAGGTCATGTGGGCATTGCCCAGGATGGCCTCGGCTTCCTTGCCCGTGAGGTTCTTCGGGCGCAGGTCCACCAGCATCACGTGGCTCTCGGTGCGGCCGCTGACGATGCGCAGGCCGCGCTCGATCAGCGTCTCGGCGAGCACCTTGGCGTTGGCCACCACCTGCTGCTGGTAGGTCTTGAACGACGGCTGCAGCGCCTCGTGGAAGGCCACCGCCTTGCCGGCGATCACGTGCATCAGCGGGCCGCCCTGGATGCCAGGGAAGATGGCGCTGTTGATCTTCTTGGCGATGGCCTCGTCGTTCATCAGCACGATGCCGCCGCGCGGGCCGCGCAGGCTCTTGTGCGTGGTGCTGGTCACCACGTCGGCGTGCGGCACCGGGTTGGGGTAGACACCTGCGGCGATCAGGCCTGCGTAGTGCGCCATGTCGACCATGAAGTAGGCGCCCACGGCCTTGGCCACCTTGGCGAAGCGCTCGAAGTCGATGCGCAGCGCGTAGGCGCTGGCGCCGGCGATGATCAGCTTGGGCTTGTGCTCGTGCGCCAGGCGTTCCATGGCGTCGTAGTCGATGGCCTCGTTGGCGTCCAGGCCGTAGCTGACCACGTTGAACCACTTGCCGCTCATGTTCAGCGGCATGCCGTGGGTCAGGTGGCCGCCTTCGGCCAGGCTCATGCCCATGATGGTGTCGCCCGGCTGCAGCAGGCCGAAGAAGACCGACTGGTTGGCCTGGCTGCCGGAGTTGGCCTGCACGTTGGCAAACCCGGCACCAAACAGCGTCTTCAGGCGCTCGATGGCCAGCGTCTCGACCACGTCCACATGCTCGCAGCCGCCGTAGTAGCGCTTGCCGGGGTAGCCCTCGGCGTACTTGTTGGTCAGCTGGCTGCCCTGCGCGGCCATCACGGCCGGGCTGGTGTAGTTCTCGCTGGCGATGAGTTCGATGTGCTCTTCCTGCCGGCGGTTCTCGGCGGCGACGGCAGCGGCGATCTCGGGGTCGATCAGCTCGAGGGTGGAGCGGGTGCGGTCAAACATGGGTGCGGTTCCTTGTGGTCGGTGGCCTGGCCCTGCGCGGGCCGACGCGCCAACCTGCAGGTTGGCGCTCGTCGGCGGAGGGCTGCCCAGGCGAACGGCACAACGGCTGGCGGGCGGTGTTGTGCCGGCGCCGGCCGCCGCGCTCCCCGGTGGTGGCCCACCTCGGGGCCGGGTGTGCCCCTCATCGCCAGTCGCGCGGCCCGCGAGTGTATCGCGCAGGGCGTTGCCGGAGGGGTCCGGCGTGTCAGGAGTGCGGTGCGACGGCGACGCGTTCGGGGGGGTCGGCCGGCAGCGCGTCCGGCACCGGGTCGGCGGCCGGCGGCGTGCTGGGCACGTTCACGGCCACGGCATGGCCCTGGGCCACACGCTGGATGTGGCTCTGCTCGTACAGCACCTTGGCCGCGTAGCCACCATCGGTCTCCATCAGTGCGGCTCCCACGTAATGCTTGAGGCCGCCTTCCACGCTGCCGGCGCGACGCACGTATTCCTTCAGGATCTGCGCGCCGACGCGCAGGTTGCTCACCGGGTCGAAGGCAGCGTGCACGCCGCCGAAGGCCTCGTACTTGTCGTCGTGCACGCGCGTCATCACCTGCATCAGGCCCTGGGCACCGACCGAGCTCTGCGCGAACGGGTTGAAGCTGGATTCGATGGCGATGATGGCCAGCAGCAGCGTCGGGTCCAGGCGGGCGCGCTCACCGATGGTCCACGCCTCCTGGACCAGGCGTGCCACTGGCTCCGGCGCCACGCGGTAGCGGCGCGACAGCCAGCGCGCCACGGAGGCCTGCTCACGCGTGAGTTCCTTGGGGTCGGCGGCGGTGGCGCGGGCCACGGCGGTGGGCTCGCCGACGACGGCCAGCAGGTCGCCCGAGGCCACGGCGCGCTCCTCGAAGCGGTCCTGCAGCCAGGTGAGCGCCACCGATTCCGCCTCATGGCGCAGGTCCGGGCGGCCCACGGCAAAGATCGCTGCGGCCACGGTGGCCAGGCCCACCAGGGCCAGGGTGTTGTGGCCCAGTTCCAGGGCCCCGTGGCCCACGTCGCGCAGGAACACGGCCAAGCCGCGCCCAGTGGCACGCTGCACGTCGCGGATGGCGGCGAGGGTCTGCATGGCTCTCCTTGCATCGAGACCCGGTGCCGTGCGTGGCATCTGGTGGGTCTCACAATAGGTGCAGGCGCTCTATGCAAAGGCCCCGGGTCGGGGCGCCGCAGCCTGCGGTTCGGGCTTCCGGGTTAACCCGGATCTTTCTCAGCGCGGCGGATTCTAGGAAGCCGCGTATACCCGGTCAAGAATATGGTTTCATCATCTAATTACTTTGAGCTATGAAGTACCGCGACCTGCGAGACTTCATCGGCCAGCTCGAACGGCAGGGTCAATTGCGCCGGGTGGCCGATCCGGTGTCACCTGCCCTGGAGATGACGGCTGTTGCCGACGCTGTGCTGCGCGCCGAAGGACCGGCGCTGCTGTTCGAGCAGCCCACGGGGCATACGATGCCGGTGCTGGCCAACCTGTTCGGTACCCCTGAACGGGTGGCCCTGGGCATGGGGGCCTCGTCGCTGGCGGACCTGCGCGACGTCGGCCGCCTGCTGGCCGCACTGAAGGAGCCGGAGCCGCCCAAGGGCCTGAAGGAGGTGGGCAAGCTCTGGGACATGGCCAAGGCGGTGTGGGACATGAAGCCTGCCGTCAAGGGCAGTGCGCCGTGCCAGGCCGTGGTGCTGGAAGGCGACGACATTGATCTGGCCCGCCTGCCGGTGCAGACCTGCTGGCCCGGCGACGCCGGCCCACTCATCACCTGGGGCCTGGTGGTCACGCGCGGTCCGCAGGGCGTGGCGCAGCCGCGTCGGCGGCAGAACCTGGGCATCTACCGCCAGCAGGTCATCGGCCCGCGGCAGACCATCATGCGCTGGCTGGCGCATCGCGGCGGCGCGCTGGACTTCCGCGATTTCGCCCGCGCCAACCCCGGCCAGCCGTTCCCCATCGTCACCGCGCTGGGCGCCGACCCGGCCACCATCCTCGGCGCTGTCACCCCGGTGCCCGACACGCTCAGCGAATACCAGTTCGCCGGCCTGCTGCGCGGCAGCCGCACCGAACTGGTGGACAGCGCCGTCGGCGAAGGAAACTTGAAGCTGCAGGTGCCCGCCAGCGCCGAGATCGTGCTCGAAGGCCACATCCCGGTGGCGGCGCCGGGCTTCACGGGCACTTCGGCCGCCGGCGTGCCGTTGAAGGAACAGGGCGGATACCTGTATGCGCTGGAAGGCCCGTTCGGCGACCACACCGGCTACTACAACGAGCAGGACTGGTTCCCGGTGTTCGAGCTGTCGCGGCTGACGATGCGCGACGATGCGATCTACCACTCCACCTACACCGGCAAGCCGCCGGACGAACCGGCCGTGCTGGGCGTGGCGCTGAACGAAGTCTTCGTGCCGATCCTGCAGAAGCAGTTTCCCGAGATCGCCGACTTCTACCTGCCGCCCGAAGGCTGCAGCTACCGCATGGCGGTGATCAGCATCCGCAAGGCCTACCCAGGCCACGCCAAGCGAGTGATGTTCGGGCTGTGGAGCTTTCTGCGCCAGTTCATGTACACCAAGTTCATCGTGGTGGTGGACGACGACGTGGACATCCGCGACTGGAAGGAAGTGGTGTGGGCCATCACCACCCGCATGGACCCGGTGCGCGACACCACCCTGGTGGAACAGACGCCGATCGACTACCTGGACTTCGCGTCACCGGTCAGTGGCCTGGGCGGCAAGATGGGCCTGGACGCGACGAACAAGTGGCCTGGCGAGACCGCTCGCGAATGGGGGCGCCCACTCACCATGGACGCCGCCGTCACGGCACGCACAGCCAGCCTGGTGAAGCGTGTGCTCGAAGGCCTTTGATCTGCGTCAGCGCGAATGTAAAGACGGCCTGAAATTCGCCGCAGCCGTCTTGCGCGCGGCCACGGCTTGCCCTAATGTTGAGGTGCCTTCCACGAAGGCGCCCTGAGACGGCACAGTCTTCTGTGCGTCAGGAACGTCGGACACCACTCTCCGAAGTTCCGCAGGCGGCACCGCCCGCCACGCCCCTCCCGGTCGAAACGGCCCGGAGGGGTTTCTGTTTCCAGGGCCGACCCTTTCAGGACGCTGCGAGGTCGAACTCGCGCGCCAGCAGCGCGTACGAATGGCGCCGCACCGCCGGGTCGCAGGCCCAGGTGTTGACCACCAGCTCGTCGAGCTTCAGCTCGGCCGCCAGCGCGCGCAGCTGGGCGCCGACGGTGGCGGCGCTGCCCACGAAGGCGCGCGCACGCATCGGCGCCAGCTGCCGGGTCTCGGCGTCGTCGAAACCCGTGGCGGCAATCTCGTCCGGCCAACGCAGCGGGCCCAGGCGGCCACGGGCGCGGTCCAGCCGCCAGCGGTCGCGGCTCAGCGCCTGGTGCTGCGCCTCGGCGTCGCTGTCGGCCACCAGGGCCCAGACGCAGATCGTGGCCTTTGGCGCCGGGTGGCGGTCGCTGGGGCGGTAGAGCGTGCGGTACAGGTGCAGCGCCTGCTCCACGCCCTGGCCGTCCATGAAGAAGTAGGCAAAGGCGTAGGGCAGGCCCAGGTGGGCCGCCAGCTGCGCACCGTAGTCCGAGCTGCCCAGCATCCACACATCGGGCGCGCGCTCCAGGCCGCTGCCTTCGGGTGGCAGCGGGTGCGCCGGCAGGCCGTGCGCCGGCAGGCCGCGCGTCCACGCGATCAGTTCCTGCACCTGCTGCGGAAACTCGTCCGGGTTGCCCGCCACGTTCGGGTTCAGCAGCCGGGCCGTGCGCCCGTCGCTGCCCGGTGCCCGGCCCACGCCGAGGTCGATGCGCCCCGGCGCCAGCGCGTCCAGCACGCGGAACTGCTCCGCCACCTTCAGCGCGGCGTAGTGCGGCAGCATCACCCCGGCACTGCCGATGCGGATGCGCGTGGTGCGCGCCGCCACGGCGGCCATCAAGACCTCGGGTGCGGTGCCGACGATGGTGGGCAGGGCGTGATGTTCGCTGAGCCAGAAGCGGTGGTAGCCCAGGCCGTCGGCAACACCGGCCAGGTCCAGCGTGTCACGGATGGCGTCGTCCTGGCCGCGCCCGGCGACCCAGACCGATTGGTCGAGCAGGGAGAGTTTCACCCCGCCATTGTGGCGGCGCCGTTGCGGTGCCGCAGTGGCGCCGTCGCGGCGTCGCTGGCCGGTCAAGCCGCGCGGATCATGTCGGCCGCCTTTTCCGCCACCATGATCACCGGCGCGTTGGTGTTGCCGGACACGATGCGCGGCATGATGGACGCATCCACCACCCGCAGCCCCTGCAGCCCATGCACGCGCAGCTGGGCGTCGACCACATCGTGCGCCGGGTCCGGCCCCATGCGGCAGCTGCCCACCGGGTGGTAGATGGTGTCGGCACGGGCGCGGATCACCTGCTCGATCTGTTCGTCGGTCTGCGCCACCGCGGTGGAATTCAGTTCGCGCCCGCCGAAGCGTGCCAGTGCCGGCTGCTGCAGGATGCGCCGCATGGCCTTGAAGCCCAGCACCAGGCGCTGCAGATCGTCCGGGTCGGTCAGGAAGCCGGGGTCGATGCGCGGCGCGGCCATCGGGTCGGCACTGTCCAGGCCCAGCGTGCCGCGGCTGCGCGGGCGCAGCAGGCAGACATGACAGGAGTAACCGTGGCCGAACACCGGCTTGCGGCCATGGTCGATCAACTTGCCAATCACGAAGTGCAACTGCAGGTCCGGAGTGGTCACGTCGGGCGTGCTGCGGAAGAAGGCGCCGGCCTCGGCGAAGTTGGTGGTCAGCAGGCCGCTGCGCGTGCGCCGCCATTCGCGGATGCCCTGCAGCGCCCGCCAGGCGCCGGCCAGCGACAGCCCGAACAGGTCGTGCAGGCCCGGCGTGTCGACGATCTGCACCACGTCCGGGTGGTCGTGCAGGTGGCGGCCGACCGCAGGCAGGTGATGGGTGACGCGGATGCCGTGGTCCTGCAGCGCCGCAGCGTCGCCGATGCCCGAGAGCATCAGCAATTGCGGCGACTGCAGTGCACCGGCACAGACGATGACTTCGCGCCGTGCCTGCAGCGTCTGCGTGCTGCCGTCGTCCCGCCGCAGTTCGACGCCGGTGGCACGGGTGCCTTCCATCACGATGCGCGTGGCCCGGGCCTTCGTGATCACCTGCAGGTTGGGACGCCCCAGGTTCGGCGTCAGGTAGCCCTTGGCGGCGCTGAAACGTTCACCGTGGCGGTGGGTCACCTGGTAGAGCCCGGCGCCTTCCTGCTGCGCGCCGTTGAAGTCGGTGTTCGCGGGCAGCCCGGCCTGCAGGCAGGCCTGCACGAAGTGCGTGCCGAACGGGTTCGGGCTGCGCAGGTCCATCACGTTCAGCGGCCCGCCCTGTGCGTGGAAGGCGTCGGCGCCGCGCTCGTTGTGCTCGGCGCGCCGGAAGTAGGGCAGCACGTCGTCCCAGCCCCACCCGGGGTTGCCCAGCTGCGACCAGTGGTCGTAGTCCTGCGGCTGGCCACGCAGGTAGATCATGGCGTTGATGGAACTCGACCCGCCCAGCACCTTGCCGCGAGGCTGGTAGCCGCGGCGGCCACCCAGACCCGGCTGCGGCACCGTCTGGAAGGCCCAGTTGGCGGTGCCGGTCTGTGCCATCACCGCCAAGCCAGCAGGACAGTGGATCAGTACGCTGCGGTCCGCCGGGCCGGCTTCCAGCAGGGCGACACGGGTGTCGGGGGTTTCGCTCAGGCGCGCGGCCAGCACGGCGCCGGCCGAGCCGCCGCCGACGATGACGTAGTCATGGCTCTCAGGCATGGAATCATCCTAGACCGGGTGGCTGCCGATTCCCGCCGCGCCGGCCCAGGTTAGGCTCAACGCTCTAGAGCGTCCCCTTCCAGGAGAAACCCCGATGCGTTGGTTGAAGCGCGCCCTGCTGGCGCTGCTGGCCCTGTGCCTGCTGGTCGCTGCGGCGGCCTGGTTCTACGTGCAGCGCGTGAACCCGGTGCACGATGGCCGCCTGAGCCTGCCCGGCCTGCAGGCGGAGGTGCGCATCGAACGCGACGCGCACGGCATCCCCACCATCACCGCGGGCAGCGATGCCGATGCCTTCTTCGCGCTGGGCGTGGTGCATGTGCAGGACCGTCTGTGGCAGCTGGAAACCCACCGCCGCATCGGCAGCGGCCGTCTGGCCGAGGCCTTCGGCTCCGCGGCGCTGGACACCGACCGTTTCCTGCGCGCCCTGGGTGTGCGCCAGATGGCGCAGGCCCAGTGGGCGCGCCTGCCGGCGGAAAGCCGCGCCGTGCTGGAGGCCTACAGCGCCGGTGTCAACGCCGCGCTGGGCCAGTTGAAGGCCAGGCCACCGGAATTCCTGGTGCTGGGCGTGGTGCCCGAGGCCTGGACGCCCGTGGACAGCCTGGCCTGGGCGATGATGATGGCCTGGGACCTGGGCGGCAACTGGCGCAACGAACTGCAGCGCATGCGCCTGGCCGCTGCTCTGCCGCGCGAGCGCATCGACGAACTGATGCCGCCCTACCCCGGCGACGCACCGCCGGTCACCCGCGACTACCCGCAGCTCTACCGCGACCTCGGCCTGCTGCGCGCCCCGGTGCGCCAGGCCTGGACGTCGCTTCCGGCGTTGGCGCCGGAATCGGGCATCGAAGGCACGGGGTCCAACAACTGGGTGCTGTCCGGCGCGCGCAGCGCCACCGGCCAGCCGCTGCTGGCCAACGATCCGCACCTGGGGCTCACGACGCCTGCGCTGTGGTACTTCGCCCGCCTGAAGACGCCCACGCTGGACGTCGGCGGCGCCACCATGCCCGGCCTGCCCAGCGTGGTGCTGGGCCAGAACGCACGCATCGCCTGGGGTTTCACCAACACCAACCCGGACGTGCAGGACCTCTACATCGAGCAGGTGGACCCGGCCGACGCCACCCGCTACCGCACGCCCGACGGCAGCGCCGCCTTCGAGACCCGGCCTGAGACGATCCGTGTGAAGGGTGGCGACGACGTCACGATGACCGTGCGCCGCACCCGCCACGGCCCGGTGATCTCCGACGCCGCGGGCCTGGACGACGTCAGCAACCCCGGCCATGTGCTGGCTCTGCGCTGGGCCGCGCTGGACCCCGACAGCGACCCCATCGCGCCCAGCCTGGGCATGATGCGCGCCGCCACGGTGGAGGCCTTCATCGCTGCCGCGGAAGGCTGGGTGGCACCGATGCAGAACATGGTGGTGGCCGATGCCTCGGGGCACATCGGCATCGTCTCGCCCGGCCGCGTGCCACTGCGCCAGCCCGACAACGATCTCGCCGGCCAGGTGCCCGCCCCGGGCTGGGATGCGCGCTATGACTGGATCGGCTGGATCCCCGCCCACGAGACGCCGCGCGAAGTGGACCCGGCGCGCGGCTGGATCGCCACCGCCAACCAGCGCATCACGCCGCCTGGCTACCGCCACCACCTTACGCACGACTGGACCTTGCCCTATCGCCAGCAGCGCATCGAACAGCGCCTGGCCGAACGGGCCAAGCACACGCTGGACGACCTGGGCGCCATCCAGGCCGACGTGAAGTCGCTGGCCGCCGCCAAGCTGCTGCCCTGGCTCAAGCAGGCGCGGCCGGCGCACACGCTGGCCGATGCGGCGCGCCAGCAGCTGGACGGTTGGGACGGCACGATGGCTGGCGACCGCGCCGCGCCATTGATCCACTGGGCCTGGCAGCGCGCGCTGGCGCGGCGGCTGTTCGAGGACGAGGTGGGCGAATCACTGTTCAGCAAGCACTTCGCCGGCCGCAGCTTTCAGGACGCGTTGGAAGGCGTGCTCACGCGCGACGACGCCTGGTGGTGCGACGACAAGCGTACCCCCGCTGCCGAATCCTGTGCCGACCGCAACAGCGTGGCACTGGCCGACGCGCTGGACGAACTGTCGGCACGTTTCGGTGCCGACCCGGCGCGCTGGCGCTGGGACGACGCGCACCGCGCGGTGTCGGAACACCGGCCGTTTTCCAAGGTGGCGGCGCTGGCGCCCTGGTTCGAGGTCTCGGTGCCGGTGCCGGGCGATACCTACACGGTCGACGCCATGCGCGTCAGCCTGGCCGGCCCGGAAGCGCAGCGCTACCGCGCGGTGCACGGCCCCAGCCTGCGCGCGCTCTACGACGTGGCCGACCGCGCGAACTCGCGTTTCATGCACAGCAGCGGCCAGAGCGGGCTGCCCTGGGCCGCCACCTACCGCAGCTTCGCCACGCCCTGGGCCGAAGGGCAGACCGTGCCGTTGTGGCCGGCGGGGGCGGCAGCTGCGGCCGGCGGCACGCTGCGCCTGCAGGCGCCTGTTGCGCCCTGACGGCGTCTGATCACCAGGTGCTGCCGTCCGCACCTGTCGCGCAACGCGCTTCTACCGCGCCAAGCGCATCAGTCTGCGGCCGCGCCGCATGCGGGGTCGAGCACGATGGGCTGACCATGCGGTGTGCGTTCGGCGGCCGCAGCCCACGCAGCGGCCAGTGCCTGCAACTGGGCCGCTTCGCCCAGCCCCCGGGTGAGCACCATGGATTCCAGTGCGTTCAGCCAGTGCTGCCAGTAGTGGCGGCCGTCGTCCGGATCGCCGTGCACCTGTGCGTCACGGATGGCTGCTGCCAGCGCGGCCGCCCATTCGGGCCAGGTGAACACTCCACGTTCGTGCAGTGCCAGCACCAGCGCGAACGCCTGGGCTTGCCAGGGCTCGCCAAAGATCGGCCCCTCGTCGCTCAGCCGCAGTCCCGGCAGTGCAGCGAGGTCAGGGGCAGGGATCATGCGGCCTCCAGGTAGGACGCCCAGGCGTCGACGCTGATGCTGTCGCGCGGATCGCCGTGCGGCCCCCAGAGCTCGGTGGCGGCGAACTCGACGGTGAACAGCCATTGGGCCTCGTCGCGGCATTCGGCGTGCGCGTCGGCGAACAGGTGCGCACCATGCACGTCGACCACCGTGCCCACGTGGCCGCGCACATACCGCGGCAGGCGGGTGTGGCCCGGTGGATGGAGGTTGCGGGCGCGCACGCGGTCTCCCCGCGCAAACGGTGCTGGCATGGCCGCCGGCCGGCTCACGGGCGTGCCGCGCGCCAAAGCGGCGTCGACATCGGCCGCATGCAGCACGCGCAGCGTGGCGCCTCCGGCATGGTTTGGCGCAGCTGCCGTTGCCAGCCTGCCCCGGCGCACGGCAGCCACCTCGGCGTTGTCCAGCAGCCCGCGCTGCAGCATCAGCCGCTCCAGCGCCGCGAGCCAGATCGCGTAATAACTCGAGCCCAGGTACTGCGCCGGCGGCAGGCTTTCGCGGGCCGCGCGCGACTGGTCGATGTTCCAGGCGCCTGTAGCGCCCATGGCCAGCGTCAGGCCCAGGGCGCGTCGCTCCCAGGCGGCGTGGAACAACGGCTCGTCTGCTTCTGGCTGCACCGGGCCGAAGCCCTGCAGACCGCCCATGTCATGCACACCGTTCATGCGTACGCCCTCACGGCAAGCGGGCCACACCGGTGCCGATCATGGCGTCGCGCGTCACCAGGGTGGCCAGCTGCGCTTCGTCCCACCCCTCGGTGCCGGCAGGGCGCATCGGCACGACGAGGTAGCGCACCTCGGCGGTGGAGTCGCGCACCACGATGCGCGTGGCCTCCGGCAGCTGCACACCGAACTCCGCCAGCACTGCGCGAGGCTCCAGCACGGCTCGGGCTCGGTAGGGCGCCGACTTGTACCAGACCGGCGGCAGCCCCAGCACCGGCCACGGGTAGCAGGAGCACAGCGTGCACACCACCATGTGGTGCACCTCGGGTGTGTTGAACAAGGCCACCATGTGCTCGCCCTGGCGGCCGCTGTAGCCCAGGTCGGCGATGGCCGTGGTGGCGTCTTCGGCAAGACGCTGCGCATAGGCGGGATCGGCCCAGGCGCGCGCCACGACGCGGGCGCCGTTGTGCGGGCCCACACGGGTCTCGTAGGTCTCGATCAGGCGGTCGATGGCGGCCGGTTCGACGTAACCCTTGCCGACCAGCAGCGTTTCCAGCGCCCGGACGCGCAGGTCCATCTCGCCGAGGTGGCTGTGCTCACCCTCGTGATCATGGTCATGGTCATGGTCGTGCGTGTGGCCGGCCGACATGCCGTCGATTATGGGCAGTTGCCGCCCCGCTTCATCCGCGCCTTCAGCGCTGCGCGCCGAAGGCCTCTGCGCAGGCAGACAAGTCGGCCGGACCTTCGACGGGTGAGGGCCGCGTGCAACGGGCGGTCTCGCTGAGCCGCCCGTCCACCCAGGCCATGGCACGCACGGCGGTGCGCGACTGGTCGGGGACGAGCAACTGCGGTCGGCCTGCGAGGCGCACGGTGGTCGACAGTCGCAGTTCCGCACTGCCGTAGACGTGGTTGGAGAAGCCGGGCAGGGCGGCTATCTCTTCCAGCGCCGAGCCCCGCCGCCGATAGACCCGCAGCACGCCTGCGATGTGCGGCGTGGTCACGGCGGCCAGTTCGGCCGTGCCGTCGCCGTCCAGATCGGCCACGCCCACCGGGTTGAGCCAGCGGTTGGCGGTGCCGATGGGCGCAGCGTTGGCCGTGATCACCAGTCGGTCGCCGTCCAGCCCCAGCAGCGCCAGCCGCGCTCCCTGGCCGCTGGCGCTGATGATCACCAGCAGTTCCGGCGCGGCCCCGGGCCGCAGGCGCTCCAGGCGCGGCGCCAAGTCCTCGAAGACCTCGTTGGCCGGCAGGGCCAGGGTCAATTCTCGGCCGGCGTCGGTGCGGGCCACCACGGCGGCGTACTCATGCGGACGGCCGAGCGCGAAGTGGCCGTAGCGGTCCGTGGGCTCGGCGTAGCGGGCGGACACGATCTCCTCGGCCTGCGCGAAGGCGGGGCCCAGCAGCAAGGCGGCGCCAATGCAGCGGCCCAGGCGCGTCGCCCAGGGCCGCCGGTGCGGCTTTGCGCGGGTGGGTGGGGTCATGTCGTCTCCAGGTCGTCGCCGTTGTCCGTGCCCATCATGCCGTGGCCCGGGCAGGGGGATTCAGGCCGTCATCGAAAGCAGGCACACTCGCGCGCTTTCCCAAAACGAAAGCCCCACCGTGTTCGCCTGGTTCGAACGCCTCGTCGACCCCTACCCCGTCACCGAGCCGGCGCCGCCGCCCAAGGGCCTGCGGCCCTTCCTGTGGGCGGCCAGCGACGGCACCCGAAAGTACATCGCGCTGATGACGCTGCTGACGGCCAGCATCGGCGCTTTCGAGGCGGTGCTGTTCGCCATGCTGGGCAGCATCCTGGACTGGCTGGCCGACGTGCCCGCGGCCGAACTCTGGGCGCGCGAGGGTGGCACGCTGATGGCGCTGGCCGCGGTGCTGGCCGGCAGCATCGGCCTGGCAGTGCTGCAGACGATGTTCAAGCACCAGGCGCTGGCCGGCAACTTCCCGATGCGGCTGCGCTGGAACTTCCACCGCCTGATGCTCGGCCAGAGCATGGGCTTCTACCAGGACGAATTCGCCGGCCGCATCGCCACCAAGGTGATGCAGACGGCGCTGGAAGTGCGCGACGTGTGGATGATCGTGGCCGACATCCTGGTCTACGTGGTCATCTACTTCGTGACCATGGGCGCCATCCTCGGCGGCTTCGACCTCTGGATGCTGGGCCCCTTCGTGCTCTGGCTCTCGCTCTACGTCGTGGCCATGCGCTGGTTCGTGCCGCGGCTGGCGAAGACCTCGCAGGCGCAGGCCGACGCACGCAGCCTGATGACGGGGCGCATCACCGACGCCTACACCAACATCGCCACCGTCAAGTTGTTCTCGCATGCGCAGCGCGAGGCTGGCCATGCGCGCAGCGCGATGCAGGAGTTCCTGGGCACGGTGCACCGGCAGATGCGCCTGGTCAGCGGCTTCGAGGCCGTGAACCAGGTGTTGTCGGTGCTGCTGATCGCCAGCACCGCCGGCGTGGCGCTCTGGCTGTGGATGCAGGGCCAGGTGGGTGTGGGCGCGGTGGCCGCCGCCAGCGCGATGGCGCTGCGCCTGAACGGCATCTCGCACTGGGTGATGTGGGAGATGGCCAGCCTGTTCGAGCACATCGGCACCGTGCAGGACGGCATGCTCACGCTGTCGCGCCCACGCACCGTGGTCGACGGGCCCGGTGCGGTGCCGTTGCAGGTGGCTCGCGGTGAGGTCCGTTTCGAGCAGGTCGACTTCGCCTACGGTGGCCCGCGCAAGGTCATCGACGCGCTGGACCTGCACATCCGCCCGGGCGAGAAGATCGGCCTCGTGGGCCGGTCCGGCGCCGGCAAGAGCACGGTGGTGAACCTGCTGCTGCGCTTCTACGACGTGGCCGGCGGCCGCATCCTCATCGACGGGCAGGACATCGCCGGCGTCACCCAGGACAGCCTGCGTGCGCAGATCGGCATGGTCACGCAGGACACCTCGCTGCTGCACCGTTCGGTGCGCGACAACATCGTCTACGGCCGGCCCGACGCCAGCGAGCGCGACATGGTGCATGCCGCCGAGCGTGCCGAGGCGCACGACTTCGTCCAGGGCCTCACCGACCCCAAGGGCCGCCGGGGCTATGACGCGCACGTGGGTGAGCGGGGCGTGAAGCTCAGCGGTGGCCAGCGCCAGCGCATCGCCATCGCCCGCGTGATGCTCAAGGATGCACCCATCCTGCTGCTCGACGAAGCCACCAGCGCGCTGGACAGCGAGGTCGAGCAGGCCATCCAGGCCAGCCTCTACCGCCTGATGGAGGGCAAGACCGTGGTCGCCATCGCGCACCGGCTGTCCACCATTGCGGCGATGGACCGGCTGGTGGTGATGGACCAGGGCCGCATCGTGGAGATGGGCACGCACGGCCAGCTGCTGGCCCAGGGCGGGCTGTACGCCAGACTGTGGGCGCACCAGAGCGGTGGCTTCCTGGGCGAGGACGACAGCGATGACGACCGCGATGGCGGCCGCGGCGACGACGAGGCTGCCGCCGGCGGCCCGCCGGCCAAGGTGCCGGCCTGAGTGGCGGCGCCTCAGGGGACACTTGCACCATGTACCTGCCCACCCACTTCGAACAGACCGACCCGGCCGCGCTGCAACAGCTGATGCAGGCGCACCCGCTGGGCACCCTGGTGCACCCGGGCCCTGACGGCGCCGACGCCGACCACATCCCGTTCGAGTACGACCCGGCGCCGGGCGAGGGCGCTCCTTTGGGCACGCTGCGCGCCCATGTGGCCCGCGCCAACCCGCTGTGGCAGCGCTGCGCCAGCGGCACGCCGGTGCTGGTGATCTTCCAGGGTGCCGAGGGCTACATCTCGCCCAGCTGGTACCCGAGCAAACACGAGGCCCACCGCCAGGTGCCCACCTGGAACTACAGCGTGGTGCATGCCCGCGGACCGCTGATGGTGCGCGACGACGTGCGCTTCCTGCGTGGCTTGGTGGCGCGGCTCACGCGCCGGCATGAAGCGGGCGAGCCCGTGCCCTGGAAGATGGGCGATGCGCCGGCCGACTTCATCGACGACCTGCTGCAGCGTATCGTCGGCCTGGAGATCCCGGTGACGTCCCTGGTCGGCAAGGCCAAGCTCAGCCAGAACAAGTCGGCCGCGGACCGGGCGGGGGCGGCGGCGGCGCTGGAGGCGCGTCAGCACGGCGCCCTGGCCCGCGACATGCGCGGCACCGTCTAGAAGCGGTTCTTCAGTTCGGCCGGCGCCGCCGGCGCGTCCACGTGCGCCATGCGCGCATCGTCCACGTAACGCAGCGTGGCGTCGCCGATCGTCGGGTGCGTGTAGACCAGGCGCAACCCGTCGTCGAAACGCCACTGGAAACCACCCCGCGGTGAACTGCGGCCACCGAAGCCGCCGAAAGCCATGGGCCGGGGCGAAACGGTGAGCGGCGGCCCGTACTTCTCCAGCAACAGCTCGCGCAGTGCCAGGTTGTCCTGGCCATAAGCCTTCACCGCGAACTCGACCTGCGCCACGCGGCCCTCGTGCGCGGTGACCACCAGCCGGTCGAGCGCCGGCACGCCGGCGGCGCGCACGTCCAGCGCTGCGGCGGTGCCCGGGGGCGTGGGCAGCACCGTGGCGCCGATGGCGCGCGCGGCGGCCAGGAAGTCGTCCACCGTGGCGTCCTTCAGCGGCAGGCCGTAGAGCGCCAGCACGCGCGTCTGCGCCGCGGCCAAGACCGGCACGCCGCCGATCAGCACCAGGAACGTCCTTCGAAACATGCCGCCACTGTAGCGGCTGAGAAAAAACGTTACGCAGCGCGACGCCGCTGAAAGGACGCCAGGCGCCCCGGTGGCCACCATGGGCACACCTTCCACCCTCCCACTGCAAGGACACAAGGAGTTCCCGATGAAGACCTGGATCAAGCGCACCCTGATTGGCCTGGCCGCCGTTTCCGCCCTGGGCATCGGCGCCGTGGCCGTGGCGCACCGCCAACACGGCTACCCGATGAGCGACGCCGACCTGGCCCGTGCCAAGACGCACGTGGTGGACCGCATCGCCGGCCGTATGGACCTGGACGCCGCGCAGCGCGCGCAGCTCGACACCCTGGCCGACACCTTGCTGACGCAGCGCAAGGCCCTGCTGGCCGGCACCGAACCGCGCGCAGCGCTGCAGGGCCTGGTGGCGGGGTCGACCTTCGACCGTGCCGGCGCCGAGGCGCTGCTGATGGCCAAGACCGACGCGCTTCGCGCTGGCGCACCGTCCGTGATCGCCGCCTTCGGCGACTTCTACGACGGCTTGAACCCGGACCAGCAGGCGCGCCTGCGCGAACGGCTGGCCCAGGGCCACCGCGGCCACCGGGGTGATCGTGGAGATCGGGGCGACCGTGACTGAGCCCATGGCCATGGCCGCCGGCGCGGCCACCGCGCTGGCCGGCGCCGGCTGGGCGCTGTGGGCCGCCCTGGCGCTGAAGCGCGCCGGCAACCGGCTGGCGCCGCTGGCAGCGCCACAGCGGCTGGTCGACGACGGCCCCTACCGCTACGGTCGCCACCCGCTGTACCTGGGTGTCGTGCTGATGCTGGCGGGGCTGGCCGTCGCCCTGGCGGCGCCGGTGGTCGGCGCGCTGGCCGTGGTTTTCGCGGCCAGTGCGCAGCTGCTGTGGATCCCGGCCGAGGAGGCGCAGCTGCGGGCCCGGTTCGGCGGTTGGTACAGTGACTACATGCAGGACGTCCGCGCCTGGCTTTGAAGCTGTACCCCAATGCCCACGTTGCTGCTGATCGACGATGACGAAGCGCTGGCGCCGCCGCTGGCGGCCTACCTGCAGCGCTTCGGCTTCACGCTGGAGGCGGCGCACCGGCCGTCCGCCGGCTTGGCGCGGCTGGCGCGCGGCGGCATCGACGCCGTGATCCTGGACGTGATGCTGCCGGAGATGGATGGCTTCGAGACCCTGCGCCGCATCCGCCAGAGCGGTGCCGTGCCGGTGTTGATGCTGACCGCCCGCGGTGAGCTCAGCGACCGCGTCGTCGGCCTGGAGTCCGGCGCCGACGACTACCTGCCCAAGCCCTTCGAGCCGCGCGAACTCGCGGCGCGGCTGCAGACCATCCTGCGTCGGTCGCGCGCGGCCCCGGCGGGCGCGCAGTGGCACTTCGACCGCCTGGTCATCGACACCGACCGCCGCGAGGCGCTGCGTGACGGCGAGGCGCTGGCGCTCACCGGTACCGAGTACGAACTGCTGTGCCTGCTGGCACGGGAGCCGCAGAAGGTGTTCAGCCGCGACGACATCCTCAACCGCCTGCGTGGCACCGACGCCGACCTGCACTCGCGCGCGGTGGACATCCTGGTCAGCCGCCTGCGCCGCAAGCTCGAACCGCTGGACGCGATCAAGACGCTGCGCAACGCCGGCTATGCGCTGGCGCTGCCGCGGTTGCCATGAAGTTTCGGCGCTTGTCGCTGCGCTGGCGCCTGGTGGGCCTGTTCCTGGCGCTGGCGCTGGCCAGCACCGTGGTCTTCCTGGGCGGGCTGCAGCGGGCCGCCGCGGCGGGCTGGCAGACCTGGGCGCAGCCGCTGCTGGGAGACTACGTGGACCGGCTAGCCGCCGACCTGGGCAGCCCGCCCGACCCGGCGCGCGCCCGGGCACTGGAAGCGCGGCTGCCGGTGCGGGTGATGATCGACGGGCCGGTGATGCACTACCCCGGCCGCTCGCAGCGCTATCCGGATTCGGCATCACGCGACCCTGGCGGTGATCACGACACGCCCTTCG
Organism: Burkholderiaceae bacterium; assembly: GCA_024235915.1. Lineage (GTDB taxonomy): Bacteria > Pseudomonadota > Gammaproteobacteria > Burkholderiales > Burkholderiaceae_C > Rubrivivax. The sequence goes on from JACKLO010000007.1 coordinate 100,426, forward strand.
TGCTCGTGCGCACCAGCGCCGACGGTCACCGCATCAGCTTCGGCCTGGCGGCGCCGCCGGAAGGCTGGCGTTCCCGCGCCCGCGCCTGGGTGCCGCTGACGGTGCTGCTGGTCTGCACCGGCCTGGCCTATGCGCTGGTGCGCCGCTGGCTGGCGCCGCTGGACGCCATTGGCGCCGGCGCCGAGCGCTACGGCCAGGGCGCCTTCGACACGCCCATTGCGGCCCGTCGCGGTGACGAGCTCGGCCGCCTGGCCGACCGCATCGACGCCATGGCCGCCAGCCTGCACGGCATGCTGCAGGCGCAGCGCACGCAGCTGCTGGCCGTGAGCCACGAACTGCGCAGCCCGCTCACCCGCGCGCGCCTGAACGCCGAACTGCTGCCCGACGGGCCGGAAAAGGACGCCGTGGTGCGCGACCTGGCCGAGATGCGCGACCTGATCGCCGACCTGCTGGAGAGCGAACGCCTGGCGGCTGGCGCCGCGGCCCTGGCGACGGAGACGGTGGACCTCGGGGCGCTGGTGCGCGAGGCCGCGGCTGAGTCTGGCGTGCAGCCGGCCGTGGAACCCGGCGTCGCCCCAGTGCGGGCCGACCCGGCGCGGCTGCGCCTGCTGCTGCGCAACGTGCTGACCAACGCGCGCCGGCATGCGGCCGACGCCCCGCAGCCGCCGGTGCTGTTCCTGCGCCGCGCGGGCGATGCCTTGGAACTCGGCCTGCGCGATTTCGGCCCGGGCGTGCCGCCGGAGGCTCTGGCGCACCTGGCCGAACCGTTCTACCGCCCCGACAGTGCGCGCACCCGTGCTGCGGGTGGTGTTGGCCTGGGCCTGCACCTGTGCCGGCGTGTGGCCGAGGCCCATGGCGGCACGCTGCAGATCCGCAACGCCATGCCGGGGCTGGAGGTGGCGATGCGCTGGTCCCCCGACGGAGCCTGATAAACCCCTGCCAAGGCCCGGGGCAGGCGCTGAACGGCCGCAGCGCCGACAATCGGGGCATGCCCGCCGTTGCGACCATCCCCACTGCCAAGCCTGCTTTTAAGACACTTAGCAGCTACCGCCCGTTCTGGGCCAAGCGCTTCGGCCCGGCGCCGTTCCTGCCCACCAGCCGCGCCGAGATGGAGCGCCTGGGCTGGGACAGTTGCGACGTGGTCATCGTCAGCGGCGACGCCTATGTGGACCACCCCAGCTTTGGCATGGCCGTGATCGGCCGCGTGCTGGAGGCCCAGGGCTTCCGCGTCGGCATCATCGCCCAGCCCGACTGGCAGTCGGCTGAGCCGTTCCGCGCGCTGGGGCGGCCGAACCTGTTCTTCGGCGTCGCCGCCGGGAACATGGATTCGATGATCAACCACTACACGGCCGACCGGAAGATCCGCAGCGACGACGCCTACACCCCCGGCGGCGCGGCCGGCAAGCGGCCCGACCGCGCCACGCTGGTCTACACGCAGCGCTGCCAGGAAGCCTTCAAGGACGTGCCGGTGGTCATCGGCGGCATCGAGGCCAGCCTGCGCCGCATCGCCCACTACGACTACTGGCAGGATAAGGTGCGCCGCAGCGTGCTGGCCGACAGCAAGGCCGACCTGCTGCTCTACGGCAACGCCGAGCGCGCCATCGTGGAGATCGCGCACCGGCTGGCGCGGCGCGAGCCGGTGGAGACCATCACCGACGTGCGCGGCACGGCCTTCCTGGTGCGCTCGGCCCACGCGCCGCAGGGCTTCCAGGAGATCGATTCCACCGAGGTCGACCAGCCCGGCCGCATCGACGAGCACATCAACCCGTACCAGATGCCGGAGGAGGCCGCGGCCTCGCGCGGCGAAACCTGCGCCAAGGAAGAGGTCGCGGGCGACCCGCGTCCGGCTGAAGCCGTGGTCGCGATGCCGGTTTCCCGCAAGGCCGGCGCGGTGAAGCTGCCGGCGCGCGACAAGACCGTGATCCGCCTGCCGGCGTATGAGCAGGTGAAGAGCGACCCGGTGCTCTACGCCCACGCCAGCCGCGTGCTGCACCAGGAGACCAACCCGGGCAATGCGCGTGCCCTGGTGCAGCGCCATGGACCGCGCGACGTGTGGATCAACCCGCCGCCGATCCCGCTGAGCACCGCCGAGATGGACGCGGTGTTCGACCTGCCCTATGCGCGCAGCCCGCACCCGATGTACGCCGACGAGGCCGGCAGCCACGACGGCGCCACCAAGATCCCGGCCTGGGAGATGATCCGTTTCAGCGTGAACATCATGCGCGGATGCTTCGGCGGCTGCAGCTTCTGCTCGATCACCGAGCACGAGGGCCGCATCATCCAGAGCCGCAGCGAGGACTCCATCATCCGCGAGATCGAGGAGATCCGCGACCGCGTGAAGGGCTTCACCGGCGTCATCAGCGACCTCGGCGGCCCCACGGCCAACATGTACCGCCTGGCCTGCAAGAGCCGTGAGATCGAGGCCGCCTGCCGCAAGCCCAGCTGCGTGTTTCCTGGCATCTGCCCCAACCTGGGCACCGACCATGGGCCGCTGGTGAAGGTCTACCGCCGCGCGCGTGCGCTGCGCGGTGTGAAGAAGATCCTCATCGGCAGCGGCCTGCGCTACGACCTGGCGGTGCAGAGCCCGGAATACGTGAAGGAACTGGTGCAGCACCACGTGGGCGGCTACCTGAAGATCGCGCCGGAGCACACCGAGGACGGGCCGCTCACCAAGATGATGAAGCCCGGCATCGGCAGCTACGAACGCTTCAAGCAGATGTTCGAGCAGTACAGCGCCGAGGCGGGCAAGAAGCAGTACCTGATCCCGTACTTCATCGCCGCCCACCCGGGCACGCGCGACGAGGACATGATGAACCTGGCGCTCTGGCTCAAGCGCAACGGCTTCAAGGCCGACCAGGTGCAGACCTTTTACCCGAGCCCCATGGCCACCGCCACGGCCATGTACCACTCGGGCCTGAACCCGCTTCGCGGCATCCACCGCGACACCCGGGCGGAGAAGGTGGACATCGTGCGCGGCGAGAAGCGCCGGCGCCTGCACAAGGCCTTTCTGCGTTGGCACGACCCGAACAACTGGCCGCTGCTGCGCCAGGCCCTGCAGGACATGGGGCGCGCCGACCTGATCGGCAACGGCAAGCAGCACCTGATCCCGCGCTACCAGCCGGCCACCGACGGCAGCTACAGCAGTGCGCGGCGGACCAACAGCACACCGGCCAAGCCGTCGGCCAAGCTGGCGGGGCGCGGTGCCGCCGCCGCGGGTGCCAAGGCTGGCACCAAGATCGCCGGCGGCACGCCGCGCAAGGGCACGGTGCTGACGCAGCACACGGGCCTGCCACCCCGGCGCAAGGGTTGACCGCCGACGTTTCTGTGGCGGGCGTCGGCGTCGGCGCCGGTCCGCGGCGTTGAACCCCAGCGCCTGACCTGACGGCAGGCCGTTGGCGGGGTTGGGCGATCGGCGGTCGCCCCGCGGGCACGGTCAGCGAACGATGCCCGTACAGCTTTGCGCTGCGCTGCCGACAACACGGAGGCGCGCCCTGCCGGGCACGCACGGCGGCTCGGACCGCCATCGACGACCCGCGTGACAGGCCAGCGTCTGCCGATCAGCCGTGCCAGTTTCGCGGCGTGTGCCTGGGGGCATGGCCCCACCTGGCAATCCCTGAACGATCGGCCCACGGCCATGTCCCGATGCGCAAGCTCACTGCACTCCTGCCACTGGCCGCGTTGAGCGGTTGCCTCGCGGTTGTCGGGCCGGTAACACCGGGGCCCTCGTCCGCCATTCCGGGGGAAGTGGCCCGAATCTCGCCGCGCGTGGCTGAGGGTTCGCAACCCTTCGGCCTGGCCTTTGAGCTCGAAGCCGACCGGCCACTGTGCCTGCACGACCTGACGTGGCGTCAGGACGACGTGCTGACACAGGTTCCGGCCCCCTGGAACCGCCAGTTCTGCACTCGACCCGAGCCGCGCCACGGGCGCACGGTTCACCTGGCCCGCTTCGCGCTGGCTGTGCCCCCGCCGGCGCAGATCGAGAAGCTCAGCGTGCACTTCCGGTACCACCCGGCGGCGCCGCTGCGCATGGCCGAATTCGTGCTGGGCCCCAAGCTTCAGGTCAAGCCGGGCTGGCAGATGGAGAGTCTGGTGCTGGTGTTCACGTCCGACGAGGTCAAGCTCGATCGTGTGGCGGCCAGGGCCCAGGAACGCACGTCGATGCGCCACACGGTGCGTGAACGCATCGACGTGCAAGGCACCCGGCGGGAAGGCCCGTTCTGAGCCGTTCCTGGCCCCTGATTCCCGCCGGTGGTCACCAGGGAGGCACGCGCCTCGCGGCGCCTTGGCACGGGCCTGCTCAGGCCTTGGGCATCCGGTACAGCGCGCAGATCTTGTTGCCGTCGGGGTCGCGCAGATAGGCCAGGTACAGGCGGGCGTGGCTGCCTTCGCGCAGGCCGGGCGGGTCTTCGCAGGTGGTGCCGCCATGTGCCAGCCCGGCCGCGTGCCAGGCGTCGGCCTCCTCGGCCGACTTGCAGGCAAAGCCGATGGTGCCGCCGTTGGCCACCGTGGCCGGCTGGCCGTCGATGGGGACGGACACCGAGAACACGCCGGTGGGCGTGCGCCAGAACACGCGGTGGCGGTCCACGGCGCCGGGCGGCACGCCCAGCGTCGCCAGCACCGCGTCGTAGAAGGCTTTGGCACGATCCAGGTCGTTGGTGCCGATCATGATGTGCGAGAACATCGCGGGGGTCTCCAGGGTTGTCGTCGAAGGTCGAAGTGGGCGGTCAGCAGCGTGACGGCGGTGGCCCGATCCAGGCCAGGAACTCGTCGGTCCACTGCCGGGCGTTTTGCGGTTTCAGGATCCAGTGGTTCTCGTCACCGAACCACAGCAGCCGCGCCTCCACGCCACGCGCCTTGAGGGTGTTGTAGTAGGCCAGCCCGTTGCAGTCCGGCACGCGGTAGTCCTTGGCGCCGTGGATCACCAGCGTGGGCGTGGCCATGCGGTTCGCCGCGCCGTGCGGGCTCTGCGCCAGCACCTTGGCCATGTCGTCCCAATAGAAGGCGCCCAGGTCGCGCGGGCGGTGCAGGAAGCTGTCGGCGCTGAAGGTGGCCACGCGGTCGAAGACACCGGCATGGCAGACCATGCGCCGGTAGCGGCCCGGGGTGGCATGCCCATTCATCCACGCCACCAGGAAGCCGCCGTAGCTGCCGCCGCTGGCGTCCAGTCGCGCGGGGTCGGCCCACGGCTGCTGCAGCAGCCAGTCGCTGGCGGCCTCGATGTCCTGCAGTTCCAGCATGCCCTGGCGGCCCATGATGCTGTCGCGGAAGTTGAAGCCGAAGCCGCTGCTGCCATGGAAGTTGACCTGCGCCACCACATGCCCGCGCGAAGCCAGCACGTGCACGTTCCAGCGCAGGCTGAAGCTGTCGCCGGCGGCGGAGTACGGCCCGCCGTGCAGCACGTGCAGCAGGGGCAGCTTCTGCTTCGGCGGCCGGTCGGGGTCGACGCCGGGCGGGAAGGTCAGCCACAGTTGCACCGGATCGCCCAGCGCGCCGGTGAGCGTGACTTCACGCTGCACGCCCAGTTGCCGCCGGGCGAGCAGGGCGTCGTTGAAGCGCTCCAGCCGCCGTGGCGGGCCGCCTGCGGTGTCCAGCGCCAGCACACGCGCCGGGTGCATCGCGCTGTCGGCGGCCACGACCAGCTGACCCTGCTGCAGGTCGAAGCCTTGCAGCCAGCCGCCTTCGAAGCGGCGGTCGATGCTGCCGCTGGCCACGTCGCAGCGCCACAGGTGGCGGCGGCCGCGTTCCTCGGCGCCGAACAGCACGGCGCTGCCGTCGGCGGTCCAGCGCAGCGGGCCGTCGACGTCGTGATCCCATGCCTCAGGGCTGACACACCGCCAGTGGTCGTCGTCGGTGAGCAGCGACAGCCGGGTCAGCGCCGTGTGGCGTTGGCCGATCGGGGCGGCGGTGAAGGCCAGGGCGCGGCCGTCGGGCCGCCAGGCGGGGGCGCCGACATTCCACTGCGGGTCGTCCACCAGGGCTCGCACACGGCGGCTGCGCAGTTCGATGGCCGACAAGGCCCAGCGCCCGGCCGGCCGCGGTGGCACGTCGGGGTCGTGCACGAAGGCCACACTGCGGCCGTCGGGGTGGGGCGCGTACGCAGCGGGGCCGGCGTCGGTGCGCGGCAGTTCCAGTGCCGTGCCCTCGAACAGGTCCACCGCGCGGCCGCTGTCCACGTCCAGCAGCCACAGGTGCAGCACGCGGCCCTGCGGCAGGTGCTGGTCCCAGTGGCGGTAGAGGGCCTCACTGGTGGCGTAGCCGGTTTCCTTTCGGTCGACGAAGGCCTGGTGGCGCCTGGCCTGCGCCGCGGCACCTTTCAAGGAAACGCCGGGCCGCCCCAAGTTTCCTGGCGCCCCCACGGGGGGCCGGGCCGGGCGAGCCCGGTCCCTGGGGGCACTCAGCTCTGGCCAGGTCCAGGCGGCGAACAGCACGCGCCGGCCGTCGGGCATCCAGCGGAACGAGGTGATGCCGGGCGCGAAGCGGCTGGCGCGCCGGGCCTCACCGCCGTCGGGGGCGATCAGGTAGAGCTGTGGCGTCTTGTCGGCCTCGCCGTCCTGCGTGCGCCTGGCCAGGAAGGCGACGCGGTCACCGCGCGGCGACCATGCCGGTGCGCCGTCGCGTTCGCCGCAGGTCGTGAGCCGGCGCGGTTGCCTCCCGCCCTGCACCGGCATCAGCCACAGCGCGCTGTGGAGGCGGTTGGCTGCCATGTCGCTGCGCGTCACGCTGCAGACCACCTGTGTGCCATCGGGCGACAGGGCCAGGGCGCCGACACGGTCCATGGCGTGCAGGTCGTCGATGCTCAGTGGGGGATGGGGCATGGGCTCAGTGAACGCTTTCCAGAACGGTTTCCAGCGCACGCAGGTCGGCTTCGGTCGTGTAGCCGGCCACCGAGACGCGCACGAAATGACGGCCATCGTGCGTGGTCACCGGCACCTCGATGCGGTGCTCGTCGAACAGCCGTCGGCGCAGCGCGTCGGGGTCGGTGGTACGGACGGGCAGCGGGAACATCAGCGCATGGTCGCTGGCCGGCGCCAATGCCACCAGGCCACTGCGCGCCACCGCCCGCTGCAGCAGCGCAGTGCCCATGGCGTGGGCTTCGGCGCGCGCCGGCGCCAGGTGCCGGCGGTGGAAATCCAGGGCGGCCGGTACCGCCAGCCAGGGCGTGATGTCTCGCGTGCCCTGCCACTGCAGGCGGCGTTCCAGCACCTGCCGGCCCAGGTAGGCGTCGAAGCCGCTGTGCCCGCCGGTGCCTTCGGCATAACCCCAGCTCGTGACGGCGGCGTGCAGCGCCGCGTGGTGTTCGGGTCGGGCGTGCAGAAAGCCCGCGCCCTTGGGGGCGCAGACCCATTTGTGCAGGTTGGCGGCGTAGAAGTCCGCCCCCAGCGCGGTCAGGTCCAGGTCGACCTGGCCGGGGGCGTGGGCACCGTCGATCACGGTCAGCAGCCCACGCGCACGGGCCTGGGCGCAGAGCTCGGCCACCGGAAACACCAGGGCCGTGGTGGACGTGACGTGGCTGGCGAACACGACCCGCGTGCGTGGGCCGGCGTGGGCCAGCAGGTGATCGGTGAAACCGGTGCGGTCGAATGGCAGCGGCAGCGGAACGCGCCGGTAGATGGCGCCGGCGGCGGCACAGACGCGCTGCCAGGTGGCGTCACAGGCGCCGTATTCGTGGTCGGTGGCCAGCACCTCGTCGCCAGGTTGCAGGGCCAGTGAACGCGCCACGGTGTTGACGCCGGTGGTGGCGTTGGGCACGAAGACCAGGTCGTCGGTGGACGCGCCGACAAAATGGCCGAGCGCTTCGCGGGCATCCCGCAGCAGCGCCGCCGAGCGCCGGCCCAGGAATTCGACCGGGTTGCGCTCCATGGTGTCCTGCCACGCCCGCTGCGCCGCCAGGACCTCTCGTGGGCAGGCGCCGAAGCTGCCGTGGTTCAGGAAGACGACCGCCGGGTCGAGCAGGAACAGCGCACGCATCGGCGCGCAGTGTAGGCGTCAGCCTGGCGGCCGCCTGTCGCCGATTCCGCCCCCGGGATCAGGGGGACGTGGGGACGCTGCGGATGGATGAGCCCAGTTCGCACGTACACACTCCCGGATTCATTGCTGGAGCCGCTTCATGTCCCTGACCCGCCTGCGCCCCTGGATCGCCGCCGCCGTGATGCTGGTCACCGGCGCAGCCCACGCCTACGACAAGCTGGTCGTGCTCGGCGACAGCCTGTCCGACGGCGGCAACGTGGCCGCATTGCTCGGCACCGACCCGGGCCAGGTGATCGACGGCAACACCTACGTGCCATCGATGCCCTATGCCTCGGGCACCTTCACCAACGGGCCCACCTGGGTCGATGCCTTTGCCGCGTCGCTCGGCACCACGGCGGCACCGTCGCTGCTGGGTGGCAGCAACTATGCCTTTGGCGGTGCGCAGACGCGTGACGAGTCCAACGGATCGCCCAGCCTGCTGTCGCAGCTGGACATGTACCTGCAGTCCACTGGCGGCGTGGCGTCGAGCGACAGCCTGTACGTGCTGGCCGGTGGCGGCAACAACGCCCGCGCCGCGCTGGAGGCCATCGGCTTCAATGGCGCGCCGCCGCTGCGCACCGCCCTGGCCACGGCCCTGGCCTATGCCCGCGACGTGGGGCAGATGGTCGACACGCTGCAGGCGGCCGGCGCCTCCGACATCATCGTCTGGAACGCCCCCAACATCGGGCTCACGCCGGCCGTGGCGTCGCTGGGCAGTGAGGCCAGCTTCCTGGCCGGGGTGATCGGCAGCGTCATGAACGAGGCGCTGTCCCGTCGCCTGGAGGGTGAGGCGGGCGTGCGCATCTTCGACGTCTTCAGCCTCGTCGGCGCCGTGGTGGCCGACCCCGCCGCCTACGGCCTCGTCAACGTCAGCGACGCCTGCGGTGCGGCGAACAGCGGCTGTGACCTGTCCACGGCGCTGTACTGGGACGGCATCCACCCCACCGTGGCGGGCCACGCCCTCCTGGCCGACGCGATGTTGGCCGCGGCCGTGCCGGAGCCGGGCACCTGGGCGCTGTTCGTGGCGGGTGGGGCGCTGCTGCTGGCGCGCCGCCAGCGGCGTCAGGCCGGGGCCAGCTGACCGTCGACCAGGCGGACGCGCTGGCCGGCGCTGTAGCCGGTGTTGCCCGCCAGCGTGACGCTGTGGGTGCCGCCGTTGTCCAGCTTCACGTCCACCCGGTAGCCGGTGACGTGCTCGCTGCGCCGTCGCTCCACTTCGTGCCCGACCTTCGCACCGCCCAGGGCGCCGAGCACCGTGGCGACCTTGCGGCCGTTGCCGTCGCCGATCTGGTTGCCCACGGCGGCGCCGAGCACACCGCCGACGACGGCACCGGCGCCGGTGGGCTGTTCGGTCGCCACGATGGGCACGACGGCCGTCACCGTGCCGACCTGCCCGGCAGGGCGCGGCGCGGGCGCTGCGGCAGCGCGCGTGGTGGTGGCGGCGCCGGCAGTTGCCGTGGCATCCGTGGTGCCGTCCTCGGGGCCACAAGCGGCCAGGGCCATGGTCAGCGTCACCAGCAGCGGCAGGCCGAAGCGTGTGGCCCCATGAGCGGCACGGGCCGGTCGGCCGGTCGGGGACGGGGCGATGGGGGTGCGGTGGTTTTCCATGCCGCCACCTTAGGCGTCGGCCCAGGGTGACGGTGTCGGGCAACGCCCGGAGGTGATGCAGGCGCCGTCCTACAGCCGGCCTGGCGTTGGAATGGCGTCGGCCTGGAGTGGGCCGACCAGGCTGCAGTCCGGCACGGGCAAGTTGCGCAGACTGTCTCAGCGCGTTGGCATCAGCGCCGGATCACGTCGTCCAGCAACGGTGCGAGCGATTCTTCCCAGAGGTCGACATCGGCACGGCCGATCTGCAGCCAGCCCAGCATCGCGTCGGCGTGGCCGATCCAATCCGGGTCCGGATCCAGACCTTCGAGCCGGCGCATCAGATGTTCGGCCACCACACCGGCGGCCACCAGGGTCTTGACTTCGGGTTCGACATCGTCGGCGCCGAGCAGGTCCAGGTCGTGGTGCAGTCGCACGGCCGATACCACCTCGGGGGCAAGGCGCCAGACCCGCGCCACCAGGCCACCCACCACCGCGTGGTCGGTGCGGTGGTTGGCGTTCTCGGTCTGCACGAAGGTCCGGTCACGGCGGGCCAGGCCTTCGACGATGGTGCTGCCGTAACCGCGCAGGCTCTGCAGCATCACCGGTTGCCCCACGTGGGCAAACAGGCCGAAGGTGTAGGCGATGTCGGGCGACAGGCCGGGCAGTTGCCGGGCGATGTGCTCCATGGCCACGGCGCGCAGCGCGGAGCGCTCCCAGAAGCGCTGCAGGTGGCGGCTGTCGGCCGGGATCGCCTTGCGCGTGAGGAAGGCTGTCATCACGGCGGCCGTCTGTTCAAGACCCAGCCGCGTCATGGCCTGGCCAACCGTCTGCGCCGGCGCGAAGGCGGCGAAGGCCGCACCGCTGGCGGCCCGGATGAGGGTGGCGCACATGGCGACGTCGCTGCCGGCGATGCGGGCGACTTCGCCGAGGTCGGGTTCGGCCGCCGCCAGCGCCTGCTGCAGCTGGGTCAGCAGGCAGGGGCAAGGCGGGATCACGATCTGCTGCAGCGGACCCCGGCGCTGGGCATGGTCCAGTTCACGGGCGATGTCGTCGGTGAGGCGCGTGGGCGAGAGGGCGGCGGTCATTGACGGCTTATCGGCCCCAGCCGGTGAGACTGAAGCCCTGTAGCAGATCGCTGCTGTCGGACGGACGCCTACACGCGTCGCGGAAGTCGGCCGACCTGCCGACGCGGCACAGCGCCGTGGGCAGGCGGCGTCGACCGGCCTAAGCTGATGGCCATCGTCCCCTCCAACCGGCGCCGCCGTCACTGCCATGTCTGCCGTCCTCTGCGAAACCGCTGCCTTCCAGCTGCGCTTCGGATCGCTGTTCCATCCGGGGCGTGGCCTGAGTTTCCCCTGCGACGCCCAGGGCCGGGTGGACCTGGACCACCTGTGCGAGCGCGAACGCGCCAACTACTTCTATGCCCGGACGGTGGTCGGCCGCGAATACGCCACGCCGGAAGTCGTGCTGGCGGACGCGCACTGAGGATCTGCCCGACCCGATCCGATCCGGTGCGACGGCCGCCGGCGGGCGACGATCCGGCCTGGCTTGGTCTGGCCCGGACAGTGAGGTCCTTGGGTAGCATCACGGGCACCCCAGCCCGCGCATGACCGATGGCCGCTTCCAGCCTGCTCGCCCTGATCGACGACATCGCCACCGTCCTTGACGACGTGGCGGTGATGAGCAAGGTGGCGGCCAAGAAGACCGCCGGCGTGCTCGGTGACGACCTGGCGCTCAATGCCCAGCAGGTCACCGGCGTCATCGCCGACCGCGAGCTGCCGGTGGTGTGGGCGGTGGCCAAGGGGTCGATGCTGAACAAGGCCATCCTGGTGCCGGCGGCGCTGGCCATCAGTGCCTTCGCGCCCTGGGCGGTGACGCCGCTGCTGATGATCGGCGGTGCCTTCCTCTGTTTCGAAGGGGCGGAGAAGCTGGCCCACCGCTTCCTGCACAGCGCCGACGAGGACGCTGCCCACCATGCCGCGCTGGCGCAGACCCTGGCCGACCCGGCGGTGGACCTGGTGGCGATGGAGCGCGACAAGATCAAGGGCGCGGTGCGCACCGACTTCATCCTCTCGGCCGAGATCATCGCCATCTCGCTGGGGGCGGCCGCCGGGGCGCCGCTGGGCACCCAGGCCGCCGTGCTGTCGCTGATCGCGGTGGCCATGACGGTGGGCGTCTATGGCCTGGTGGCCGGCATCGTGAAGCTGGATGACCTGGGCCTGTGGCTGTCGCGAGGGCAGGGCGCGGCGAGTGCCCTGGGCCGCGGCATCCTGCGTGCGGCACCGTGGCTGATGAAGGCCTTGTCGGTGGCCGGCACGGCCGCGATGTTCCTCGTCGGCGGGGGCATCCTGGTGCACGGCCTGCCGTGGCTGCACCATGCGGTGCAGGCGCTGGCCGCCGTGGGCGGCTCGGCTGCCGGCTGGCTGCTGGAGGCCCTGGGCAATGCGCTGGCCGGCCTGGCCGCCGGTGCCCTGGTGCTGGCTGCGGTGACAGCCGTGCAACGGCTGCGCCGACGTTGACCGTCCCCGAAGGAGACATCCCATGCCGCGCCTGCTGGCCGAAGAGATTGCCCACTACCAGCGCGAAGGCTGGCTGATTCCACGCTGGCAGTTGCCGGCGGCGCGCACCCAGGCCCTGCGCGGTGCGCTGGACGAACTGCTGCGGCGCAACCCGGGTGTGCGGCCGGAGAAGCTGGTGTCGGCCCACATCGATGGCGACAACGGCGAAGGCGTGCGCGGCGTGGCCGATTTCCTGGCCCTGGCGCAGGACCCGGACATCGTGGAGATGGTGGCCGGCCTCATCGGTGGCCACGTGGCACTGTGGGGCTGCCACGTGTTCTGCAAGCCCGCCGGCGAGGGCTTCGAGACGCCCTGGCACCAGGACGGCCACTACTGGCCGATCCGCCCGCTGGCCACCTGCACCGTGTGGGTGGCGCTGGAGCCATCCACGCGTGAGAACGGCTGCCTGCGCGTGATCCCGCATTCGCACCGGGCCCGCACGCTGGGCGAGCACCTGCACGAAGACCGCAGCGACCTCACGCTCAACCAGCGCATGGCCGACGGCGCCTTCGATCCGGCGCAAGCGGTGGACCTGGAACTGCAGCCGGGCCAGATGTCGCTGCACGACGTCTACATGATCCACGGCGCCGCCGCCAACCGTTCGCCGCAGCGGCGCACCGGCGTGGCGCTGCGCTACTTCCCCACCAGCTCGCACTTCGACCGCCGGCTGCGGCCGGTGGACGGGCAGAGCGGTGTGCCGGTGAACTTTGCGCAGCGGCCTTTGTGGCTGCTGCGCGGGCAGGACCTGTGCGGCCTCAACGACTACCAGGCCGGGCATCGTGCCGGCCACGGTGCCGGCAATAATGCCGGCCAGGGCGCCGGCCAGCGCGCCGGCAATCAGCCGGTCAGCGGCTGAGGCGCACGCCCACCAGTTCCACCTCGAAGTGCAGCGTGGCGTCGGGCGGGATCACCTTGCCGGCACCGCGGCTGCCGTAGGCGATGGCTGGCGGGCAGACCAGCTTGGCCTTGCCGCCGGGCTTCATGCGCTGCACACCCTCGGTCCAGCAGGGGATCACGCGGTTGAGCGGGAACTCCGCCGGCTGGCCACGGCTGTAGGAACTGTCGAATTCCTTGCCGTCCGGGAAGGTGCCGCGGTAGTGCACGATCACCGTGTCGGTGGCCTTGGGCGATTCCCCCTGACCGTCGCGTGTGGACTGGTAGACCAGACCGCTGGCCGTGGTCACGGGCTCGGCCGCATTGGCGGCGGCACCGATGAGGGCGAACGAGAGGGCCATGCCCAGGGTGGGGAAGGAGCGAAGCATCGTCATGGCCGGATCATCGCATCACGCCGGCAACGTCGGCGCCGGCGCTGACTGAATCGGAGCACGGACCGCGCTCATCGCGCGGCGGCGAACCGCTGGTCGAACCACTCCGCCAGCAGGCGGCTCTCGTAGGGCAGGGCGGTCCCCTGGTCCAGACCGCTGCGGCGCACCAGGTAGGCCAGGTCGCGCAATTCTTCGCTGCCGCGGGCCACCACCTGGCCGTCCTGCAGCAGTTCAAAGCGCAGCGCCAGGCGGGGCGCGTCGGGCAACAGGCCCATCACGCGCACGCCATGCGGCCCGAAGGCATCGATCTCGCCGGCCAGGTCGATGTCGGTGAAGGTCACGTGCAGGCGGTGGCCGTCGGGCAGGCGGCTGGCCAGCTGCTCGATCTGGGCGGTCAGGCGGGCCTGGGTGCGGTCGCGCTCCACGCTGCCGAAGCCGGCGTCGGTGAAGCGTTCTGGCTGGACGAATCGCACCTCGGCCACGCCACTGGCCTGCGCGGGTGCAGCCAGCAGGGCGGCGGCACAGACGGTGACGGCGAACCCCGAGGAAAGAGACAGGCGGGCGATGGGCATGGCGGACCTCCGGCGACACGGTGTCGCGCAGACCACCATGGTGGCCCAGCCTTGGCTGGCCGGCCAGCGCCTTTGCAGAAGTTTGCGCAGGCGCAGGCCTGCTTACTTCCCGCCCCAGCCGTCCTTCAGGCCGGCGACGCGGTTGAACACCGGGGTGTCGGGCCGGTGATCCTTGCGGTCGCTGACGAAGTAGCCATGGCGTTCGAACTGCACGTGCCGCTCGGCCGGCCAGGCGGCCAGTGACGGCTCCAGCCAGCCGCGCGTGATGCGCAGGCTGTCTGGGTTGAGCGCGTCGCGGAAATCACGGTCACCAGCGTCGGGCTGCGGTTCACGGAACAGGCGGTCGTACAGACGCAGTTCGGTGGGTACGGCATCGTGCACGCCGACCCAGGTGATGTTGCCCTTGACCTTGACCGCGTCGGCGCCGGGCGTGCCGCTCTTGGTGTCGGGCACCACGGTGGCCAGCACGCGGGTGATGCGGCCGTCCGCGTCCTTCTCGCAGCCGGTGCACTCCACCACCATGCCGTACTTCAGGCGCACCTTGTTGCCCGGGAACAGGCGGAAGAAGCCCTTGGGTGGCACCTCGGCGAAGTCGTCGCGCTCGATCCAGACCTCGGGGCCCAGGCTGAACTGGCGATGGCCCCACTCCGGGTGCTGCGGGTGCGCCGGCGCCTGACAGGGCTCGCGGTGGTCGGCGCCGAAAAGGTCGGCCCAGTTCGTTAGCACCAGCGGCACCGGGTCGAGCACGGCCATGGCACGCGGCGCCTGGCCCTCGAGGTCGTCGCGCAGGCATTGCTCCAGCACCGCATAGTCCAGCCAGATGTTGGTCTTGCTGGCCCCGGTGTCGTCGGCCATCTTGCGCACCGCTGCCGCGGTGTAGCCGCGCCGGCGCAGGCCGGCCAGCGTGGGCATGCGCGGGTCGTCCCAGCCGCCGACGATCTTCTCGTCCACCAGCGCCTTGAGCTTGCGCTTGCTGGTGATCACGTAGGTCAGGTTCAGGCGGCCGAACTCCACCTGCTTGGGCAGCGGCCGCGCCAGCAGGCCGGCGTCGGCCAGCTGGCCCAGCAGCCAGTCGTAGAAGGGCCGCTGGTCCTCGAATTCCAGCGTGCAGAAACTGTGGGTGATGCCTTCCAGCGCGTCCTCGATTGGGTGCGCGTAGGTGTACATCGGGTAGATGCACCAGCGGTCGCCGGTGTTGTGGTGGTGGGCGCGCTTGATGCGGTAGAGGGCCGGGTCGCGCAGGTTGATGTTGGGCGACGCCATGTCGATCTTCGCGCGCAGCACCATCGCGCCGTCGGCGTGCTGGCCGTCGCGCATCTCGCGGAAGCGCACCAGGTTCTCCGCTGGCGTGCGCGTGCGGAACGGGCTGTCGGTGCCGGGGGTGGTGAAGTCGCCGCGGTTGGCACGCATCTGCTCCGGCGTCTGCTCGTCCACGTAGGCCAGGCCGCGTTCGATCAGCGTCTCCGCGGCGCGGTACATGAAGTCGAAGTAGTTGCTGGCGTAATAGAGGTGGGAAGTGCCCCCCGTGTCCCAGTCGAAGCCCAGCCAGCGCACCATCTCGACGATGGCGTCGACGTACTCCTGCTCTTCCTTCTCCGGGTTGGTGTCGTCGAAGCGCAGGTGGCAGATGCCGCCGAAATCGCGCGCCAGGCCGAAGTTCAGACAGATGCTCTTGGCATGGCCCACGTGCAGGTAGCCGTTGGGCTCGGGCGGAAAGCGCGTGCGGATCCTCGCCGGGTCGGGTGCGCCGGCGGCGTGGTGGGCGGCATCGCCCGGGCTGCCGCCGAAGTGCCGGCCATCGAAGCTGCCGGCGGCCAGGTCCTGCTCGATGACGGTGCGCAGGAAGTTGGCGGCGACAGGGGTGGGTTTGGCGGCGGCAGACATGGCGGAATTCTATCGACGGGCCTTGCCCCATCGGGCCGGCTCAGGTCATCAGGCCCAGCTGCCGCCACAGCATGGTGCCCAGGAATCGCCCGGGCAGCAGCGTGAGGACGCCGGCGATGAGGCAGCCGCCCTGGTAAAGGCCGCGCATGGCCTTGCGGTGGGCATCGATGCGGCCGCTGCGGGCGTAGACGACGGCGCGCGGCAACTGCCAGGCCACCATGAGCACGAACAGGTGGATGGGCGTGAACCCGTAGAGATTCGGCAGGTGGTAGTCGCGGATGAAGGCGCCGCTGACGGCCACGCCGGTCATCAGGGCCACCCAGGTCCAGCCCAGGCTGCGGTGCAGGGTGGTGCCCTTGCGGCCCCAGAGCACCCAGGCGCCCAGCAGCAGGGCCCCGAGTGCCATCATCAGGTGGGCGAAGACCACGGGGTGGCGGTCGAGCAGGAGGGCGAAGCGGTTCAGGATCTGCATGACCGCCATCGTGGCCGGCCGGTTGGCGGCCGTCAGCCAGGCTGGGACGGATCGACGACCGTGGCGACGAAGTGTCGCCGGCGCTTCGCCAGTGGAAGCCGCTACATGCCCTTGAACAGGTGCGCGTAAAGGCGCGACGCGGTCAGCGTCTCCGGCCGGCCAGCCAGCGTCAGCGTGACCTTGCCCGATTCCTCCCGACGCGCACTGCGCACACAGCGCGCCTGCACCACGGTGCCGCGGTGCACCTGCCAGAAACGCTGCGGGTCCAGCTGGGGCAGCAGGTCTTTCAGTGGGGTGCGGATCAGGTGTTCGCGCTCGGCGGTGATCACGCGCACGTACTTGTCCGCGGCCTCGAAGTAGATCACCTCGTCCACCGGCACCAGATGCACCGTGGCACCCACCTGCGCCTGCACCACGTCCAGGCGTTGAGGCGTTGCCGCAGCGCCTCCCGTTCCGCCGGAGGTGCCTGGCGCGCCTGGCGCACTGGCCAGCAGGCCCCGCAGTTGATCCAGGCTGCGCGCGAGTTCGCTGGCGGGCGATGCCATCTCACGTTCGGCCAAGCGCGCCTGCAGGCGCGCGACGCAGGCCGCCAGCCGTTCGCTGTCCACCGGCTTGAGCAGGTAGTCGGCGGCCTGCGCCTCGAAGGCCTGCAGCGCGTACTGGTCGTAGGCCGTGACGAAGACGATGAGCGGGAACGGCACACCGTCTGGCCAGTCCTCCACCAGGGCCTGGGCGGCTTCCAGGCCGCTCATGCCAGGCATGCGGATGTCGAGGAAGCACACGGCGGGCCGCAGCGCCAGCGCCTGCGTCAGCGCACTGACGCCGTCGCCTGCCATCGCGGCCACCTGCAGTTCGGGCCACTGCGCTGCGAGCTCCGCCTTCAGCGCAGCGGCCAACAGGGGTTCGTCCTCGGCGATCAGGGCAGTGGGTGGGGTCATTGGGGTTCGTCGTCCAGGGGAAGGTGGATGCAGGCACGGGTGCCGCGGCCACCAGGCCCGGTCTCGAGCGTGAACTGGGCCCGCGTGCCGTAACGCGCCGCCAGGCGTTCGCGCACCTGCGCCAGGCCGAAGCCGGTGCCAGGCAAGGTGGCGGGCAGGCCGGACGACAGGCCCAGGCCGTCGTCGTCCACGCACAGGCGCAGCCGGTGGTCCTCACGCGATGCGGAGACGCTCAGCGTGCCGCCGTCGACATGGCTTTCCAGGCCGTGCTTGATGGCGTTTTCCACCAGCGGCTGCAACAGGAGCGGTGGCACCTGCAGCGCGGCCAGTGCCGGCGGCAGGTCCAGGCACACCTGCAGTCGGGCGCCCATGCGCACCTGCATCAGCGCCAGGTAGTCGTCCAGGCGCGCGAATTCGTCGCCCAGCGCATGTTCGCTGGCGCGACTGGCGGCGAGCGTGCTGCGCAGAAAGGCGATGAGGCGGTCCAGCATGGCCTGCGCCCGCGCCGTGTCCAGACCGATCAGCACGCGCAGATTGGCCAGCGTGTTGAACAGCATGTGCGGCTCGAGCTGGCTTTGCAGCAGGCGCAACTGTGCCTCGGCGGCTTCGCGCTGGGCGGCCTCCGCGCGCAGGGCCTCGGCGGCGGCGATGTCCTGCGCCCGCGACACCAGCACCGACACCACGATGGCCAGCAGCGTCACCGCCAGCGTGATCTGGGTGGCCCGGGAATTCCAGCGCCACAGCGGAATGGACTGGCCGCCGGTGAGCGCGTCGCCGATCCACATGCCGAGCAAGGGGCCGAGCGCGGCGCCGGCGACGATCAGCAGCAGCAGGCTGGGCCAGCCCATGCGCGGCGCATCGGCGGTGCCGCGCCGGTGCGCCACGCGCTGCAGCAAGGCCCGCCCGCCATCGGTCACGGCCCAGCACGACAGTCCGATGGCGAAGGAGTACACCAGCTTGATGCCGAAGTGCCCATCCAGCACGGCCAGGAAGGCCGCGATCACGGTGCACAGCACCACCAGTGACAGCAGACCGCGGGTCAGGCGCCGCCTGGGGGCCGACAGCGCAGTGGGGGTCACGTCAGTACCGCCCGGCCGCCCGAAGGGACTGACGCGCCCCTTGGGGGCAGCGAACGCAGTGAGCCTGGGGCCTCATGACCGTACCGCCCGGCCGCCCGAAGGGGCTGACGCGCCCCTTGGGGGCAGCGAACGCAGTGAGCTTGGGCTTCATTTCAGGCCCCGCCAATCGTGATGGCCGCGGACATGGGCTGCCATGGCGAAAATGCTTGGAAAGCGGGCATGTCATCCATTGTGCGTGGCTGGTTCCGCACCAGGGTCACGCGGGCGACCGGATGTTTCCTGGCGTCGCCAAGCGTCGGCCGGGTGGCGCCAGATGCGGCGTCGGTCGCGCGGGCCGACCCGACTTTGGCGGTCACGGCGCGGCCGCCAGCGCCGCTCGGATGGCTTCCACGCGTGCCCGGTTGACCCCGAAGTCGCGCCGCCCCACGCGCGACGCCGAACGCACCTGCACCACCTGGGCCTGTGGGTCGACCCAGAACTCGGTGTCGTCCACGAACCCCAGCCAGCGGGAGGTGAAGCGGGCGTAGAGGTAGTCGTCGCGCAGCGTGACCACCGCCCCGCCGGGCATGGCCTGCACGATGCGTTGCAGCCGGGCCAGCGTGGCAGGCCCGTCGCCGCGCAGGGGCAGGGGGGCCACCTCGGCGAGTTCACGATGCGCCGAACCGGGCCACAGCGCAAACTGGCTGCTCACGCTGTTGGGGGTGCGGGATGGCGCCTTCAGCCTGCCATCGACGACACCCAGGTCCTCGGGCATCTGGCCCGCCAGCAGGCCGGCCTGTCCCGCCGCGAGCACCAGCGCCGGCAAGGCCGCGGCCACGGTGAGGGCGATGCTGCTCCAGCGCATGGGTCGGAATCCTTCAGACGAGTCCACCCCATTCTCACCTGCTGGCAAGATGGTGGCATGTGCCGTCTGCCCGCCTTCGCCCGTGGTGCCTTGCTCCTGGTCTGCACGGCCCTGGGTGGCGCCGCTGCCGGGGCCGCACCCGAGGCTGCGCCGCTGCCGTACGCCCCTGCCGTGGCCGCGCGCTTTGCAGAGCCGGTGGAGACCTACGCCACACCAGGGTTGCAGGCCGGGCGCGACCGCTGGACCGACAACGCGGAGATGGCCGCCGCCCTGCGCACGCTGGCCGGTGCCGGCGCGGCGGAGTTGCTCAACCTGGGCCGCACCGACGCCGGCGCGGAACTGCTGGTGCTGCGCTTCAGCCGCGGGCCGGGTCGCCCGGTGGCCCTGCTGGTGGGGCAGCAACACGGCAACGAACCGGCCGGGGGCGAGGCCTTGCTGGCGCTGGCGATGCAGCTGGCCAACCCGCAGCACCCGGTGTCGGCCGTGTTGGACCGTCTGGACGTGCTGCTGCTCCCGCGCGCCAATCCCGATGGCGTGGCGCTCGACCGACGCCGCAACGCCACAGGGGCCGACATCAATCGCGACCACCTCCTGCTGCGCACGCAGGAGGCGGGGGTGATCGCCGATCTGGTGACACGCTGGCAGCCGGTGCTGTTCGTCGACGTGCACGAGCACATCGCGCTGGGCCGCTACGTGGCCAGTTTCGGCGGCATCAAGGGCCAGGACCTGCTGGTCCAGTACGCGACCACGCCCAACCTGCCGCCGGCGATGACGGCGCTGGTGGAACAGGGCTTTCGACTGCCGTTGCTGAGCGCGCTGGATGCCGCCGGGATCACGCACGAGTGGTACTACACCAACCCGCGCGATCCGCAGGCGCGCCTGCTGACCATGGGCGGTGCGCAGCCTGGTCTGGCGCGCAACGCCGGCGGTCTGAAGCAGATGGTCAGCGTGCTGCTGGAGTCGCGCGGATTCGACCTCGGCCGCCTGCACGCGCGCCGCCGGGTGCACAGCCATGTGGTCGCCTTGCACAGCCTGCTGCGCAGCGCCGCGGCCCTGGCGCAGAACCTGCCGCAGCGGCTGTCGGACATCGGCGTCGTCGTGGCGCGGCAGGCCTGCCATGGGACGCTGGTGCTGGACGCCGCGCCCACCCGCCGCCGCCGCGCGCTGCAGATGATCGACCCGGACTCCGGTGCCGACCTGCCCGTGACCGTGGACTGGGACGACATGCTGCAGCTGCAGCCGGTGCAGACACGCGCCAGGCCCTGTGGCTACTGGCTGGCGCCCGACGCCACCGAGGCCGTGGCACGCCTGCACCGCTGGGGGGTGCAGGTGCGGACGCTGCCGGCGGAGCGCAGTCTGCAGGTGGAGCGTTATGTCGAGACCGGGCGGTTCGAAGGCCGGCCCGGTGAGGACGGTGGCCTTGCACGGCGCATCACCGCGACGCTCGCGGCGGACACCTGGCGCGCGCCCGCGGGCAGCTTCTACGTGCCCATGGACCAGCCGCTGGCCAATCTGGTGGCCGCGGCACTGGAGCCGGACACGGCGCACGCCTGGTTTGCCCACGGTCTGCTGCCGCGGCTGGACGCGGTGATGCGCGTCACCACCCCCGCGCCTTGAGCGCCGGGCGCGCCGTGGCGCGTGATCAACCCGGCTGCTGACGGCGACGCGCCCAGCCGATGGCCGCCAGCCCGACGGCCAGCAAGGCGGCCGGGCCGGGTTCCGGCACGGCGCTGACGCTCACCATCACGTTGTCCAGGCCAAAGGCCTCGTCGGCGCCACCCTGGGTGTTCGGGAACTGGAACGCGAAACCGGCGCTGCTGGCGGTGTGGGCCAGCGTCACCGTCACCTGGCGGGCGCTGTCCACCCAGCCGCCGTAGCCGTAGTTCGCGTTGTTGGGCACCAGCTCGATGCCAGGGCCGGTGGACTGGCCGCCCGGCCCGCCATAGTTGCCGAACAGGGTGCTGATCACCAGCGTGTTGTCGACCGCCAGCTCGAAGGTGTCGCCGTACGGGAATCCGCCCGGGTTGGCGTCCACGCTGTCCCAGATCGCCAGGTCGAAGGTGATCGTGAGGGCGGTGTGCGCCGGCAGGTCCAACAGCGTCAGCACGCTGGCCTGGTTGCCGCCGTTGTAGAGGTGCTGCGCGCCAAAGCCCGGCAGTACCCCAGCGCCTTGCACGGCACCGGCGCCGCTCCAGGCGGCGCCCGCGTTGCCGGATTCGAAGTTCTGCAGGTAGACGCCGGTGTCGGCCGCCGCAGGTGCGGCGACGGTGGTGGTGGCCAGCACGGCCATAGCCGACATCAGCGGGGACAGCGCGATCCTGGAGGTCATCTTGTGGTCCTTGTGGGCACCACCGGATTGGTGGGTGCCAACAAGGATCGTGGCGAGGCGGCCGGCGGCTGTCCAGGCCCGCGAACACGGGGGTGCCGCGGGTGCGGGCACCTGCCCGTCACCCGCGTCTTGTCGCGATCAGCGCTTGCGCCCGCCGAACAGCGAACCCAGCACGCCTCGGATGATCTCGCGTCCCACGGCCGAGCCGATGCTGCGCACGGCGGAGGCCGCCGCCGCCTCGGCCAGCCCGGCGCGCCGGCCACCGCGCGGGCCGGTGCTGCCGAAGATCACGTCCTTCAGGCCGTCCATCATGCCGCCGCCTGCCGCGGGACCGGCCGGGGCCTGCCTGGCTGCCGCCGCGGCTTCGGCGGCAGTGGGGGTGGCCGCCACCCGGGCCTTGAGCTTCTCGTAGGCCGACTCGCGGTCCTCGGTGCCTTCGTAGCGGCCGGCCACCAGCGAGCCGTTGACCAGGGCCTGGCGCTGCGCTGGCGTGATCGGGCCGATCTGGCTGCCCGGCGGCAGCACGAAGACACGCTCGGTCACGCCCGGCCGGCCCTTGGCGTCGAGAAAACTGATCAGCGCCTCGCCCACGCCCAGCTCGGTGATGGCGGCGCTCATGTCGCCAATCTTCGGATTCGAGCGCATGGTGTCACCCGCCGCCTTCACCGCCTTCTGGTCGCGCGGCGTGAAGGCGCGCAGCGCGTGCTGCACGCGGTTGCCCAGTTGCGCGAGCACGGTGTCGGGCACGTCCAGCGGGTTCTGCGTCACGAAGAAGACGCCCACGCCCTTGCTTCGCACCAGGCGCACCACGAGCTCGATGCGCTCCACCAGCGCCGTGGGTGCGTCCTTGAACAGCAGGTGCGCTTCGTCGAAGAAGAACACCAGCTTGGGTTTCTCCAGGTCGCCCACCTCCGGCAGCATCTCGAACAGTTCCGAGAGCATCCACAGCAGGAAGGTGGCGTACAGCCGCGGCGCGTTCATCAGCCGGTCCGCGGCCAGGATGTTGACGACGCCCTGGCCGTCCTCGGTCTGCAGAAAATCCGACAGGTCGAGCATCGGCTCGCCGAAGAAGCGGTCGCCGCCCTGTTCCTCGATCTGCAGCAGCCCGCGCTGGATGGCGCCCACGCTGGCGGCGCTGATGTTCCCGTACTCGGTGGTGAACTGCTTGGCGTTGTCGCCCACGTGCTGCAGCATCGCCCGCAGGTCCTTCATGTCCAGCAGCAGCAGGCCCTGGTCGTCGGCGATCTTGAACACCAGGTTCAGCACACCAGCCTGGGTTTCATTGAGCGCCAGCATGCGGCCCAGCAGCAGCGGACCCATGTCGCTGACGGTGGCGCGCACCGGGTGGCCCTGCTCGCCGAACACGTCCCACAGCGTGGTCGGGCAGCGTGTCGGTTCGGGTTGCGGCAGCCCCCGCTCCTCCAGGATCTTCGCCACCTTGGGCGGGATGGCGCCGGTCTGGCTGATGCCGGTGAGGTCGCCCTTCACGTCGGCCATGAAGACCGGCACGCCGATGCGGCTGAAGCTCTCGGCCAGGGTCTGCAGCGTGATCGTCTTGCCGGTGCCGGTGGCGCCGGTGATCAGGCCGTGACGGTTGGCCATGCCGGGCAGCAGCAGGCACTCGATGTCGCCGTGGCGGGCGACGAGGATGGGATCGGGCATCGGGCAGGCTCCGTCGACTCGGACGACGCCCGCCAGTCTATTGGATGAAGTGGCCGTCGCCGGCGACCATGGACAGGTCCACGAAGCGGCTGCCGGCGTGGTCGTCAGGCCGGTAGCGCACCGACATGCCGCCCAGGTCGAGGTCGAAGCTGGCCAGCACCTTCAGCAGCGACGCCCGCGTGGGTGCCGGCCCGGCAGCACGCAACGCGGCCACCAGCACCTGCGCGGTGGCGTAGCCCTCCAGGCTGCTGTAGCCGAACGGCGTGTCGCCCATGGCCGCCCGCCAGGCCGCCTGGTAGCGGCGCGTCAGCGCCGTCTTGCGCGCAAAGGGGCTGGGCACCACCTGTGCGAAGACCATGTTGCGGGCCAGCGGGCCGAGTGCCGTGGCCAGGGCCGTCGAGCCACTGTTGACACCCCAGAACGCCGCGCGCAGCCCCGCCGCTCGGGCGCGACGGATCAGCCGTTCATAGACCGCAGGCGAGCCGTGGTTGAGCACCAGGTCGACCTGCGCGGTGTCGAGGCCAGCGATCACTGCGTCGAGTTGAGCGTCGGTGACGTTGCCCCCGAAGGCCTGCCCGCCGGCGAACGCCATCGCGGCTTCGGCCGCCAGGCGCTGCACATTCGCCAGGTGTTCCCGGCCGGTGGGCGAATCGCTGTGGAACAGGGCCACGCGGCGCAGCCCGGTACGCCGCCCATAGGCCACCAGGGCCCGGAACTCGTCCAGGTGTTCAGCACGCACCGGAAACACCATCTCGTGCACGGGCCGGCGCAGGCCGGGCGAACCGGCCATCGGGCCGATGAAAGGCGTGCGCGACGCCATGGCGACCTTCGCCACGGCACCGGACGGACCGCCCTCGACCGAACCGAAGAGCAGCAACACGCCATCTCCGACCAGGCGCTGTGCGTTGGCTTCGGCCTGTTCCACGCGATTGCCGTCGTCCAGCGTGCGCAGTTCGATGAGCTGACCCTGCACACCGCCTTCGCGGTTGGCGGCCTCCAGCGCGAGCTTGACGCCGGCGAGCGCCGCGTTGCCATGCGCGTTGCGGCCCGCTTCCAGCGTGATGCTCTGGCCGACGACCAAAGGCGCGACGGCCGCCCGGCCGATCGTGGGCGCACCCAGGCCGGCGCTCAGGCCCAGATGAAGGAGGTGCCGACGGGACAAGGAAGGCGCTGGCATCGGACGATGATCGGACGCCGGGGCCGGGCCCGTCAACGCCACGTCTCGCGGGGCCGACAGATCGGTGCCGGTCACGTGGCACGCCGCGGAGATCAAACGTCGCCAGCCCGGCTCACAGTAGAATCGAGGGTTTTCCCAAATTCTGGTGAGGCAGCATGGCCGGTCATTCCAAGTGGGCCAACATCCAGCACCGCAAGGGCCGTCAGGACGAGAAGCGGGGCAAGATCTGGACCCGCATCATCCGCGAAATCACGGTGGCGGCGCGCCAGGGCGGGGCCGACATCAGCGCCAACCCTCGCCTGCGGCTGGCAGTGGACAAGGCCAAGGCGGCCAACATGCCGGCCGACCGCATCAAGTACAACATCGACAAGGCCTCGGGTGCGCTGGAAGGCATCAACTACGAGGAAATCCGCTACGAGGGCTACGGCATCGGCGGCGCGGCCATCATCGTCGACACGATGACCGACAACCGTGTGCGCACGGTGGCCGAAGTGCGCCACGCCTTCAGCAAGTACGGCGGCAATCTGGGGACCGATGGTTCCGTGGCCTTCCAGTTCAAGCACTGCGGGCAGCTGGTGTTTGCGCCGGGCACATCGGAAGACAAGGTCATGGAAGTGGCGCTGGAGGCCGGTGCCGAGGACGTGGTCACCGACGACGATGGCGCCATCGAAGTGCTCACGGCGCCACCTGATTTCGAAGCCGTGCGCGATGCGCTGGCCGCCGTCGGGCTGACCGCCGAAATCGCGGAGGTCACGATGCGCGCGGAGAACACGATCCCGTTGACGGGTGACGACGCCGCGCGCATGCAGAAGCTGCTCGACGTCATCGAGGACCTGGACGACGTGCAGGCGGTCTATCACAACGCGGAAATCGAAGCCTGATGAAAGTCCTCGTGATCGGCAACGGCGGCCGCGAACACGCCATCGCCTGGAAGCTTGCGCAGAGCGAGCGTGTGCAGCAGGTCTTCGTGGCGCCCGGCAACGGCGGCACGGCGGCCGACCCGGCGCTGCACAACCTGCCGATCACCGACATCGCCGCGCTGGCCGACTTTGCGCAGGCGGAGAAGATCGCACTCACCGTGGTCGGCCCCGAGGCGCCGCTGGCCGCTGGCGTGGTGGACCTGTTCCGCGCGCGCGGCCTGCGCATCTTTGGCCCCACGCAGGCGGCGGCGCAACTGGAAAGCTCCAAGGCCTTTGCCAAGTCCTTCATGCAGCGCCACGGCATTCCCACCGCGCTGTACGCGAGTTTCACCAGCGCCGCCGATGCGCACGCGCACGTGGACAAGCATGGCGCGCCCATCGTGATCAAGGCCGACGGCCTGGCCGCCGGCAAGGGCGTGGTCGTGGCCATGACGGTCGCCGAGGCGCATGAAGCCATCGACGACATGCTGGGTGCCAACCGCCTGGGCGTGAAGCACAACGCCGGCGGCGCGCGGGTGGTGATCGAGGAATTCATGGCCGGCGAGGAGGCCAGCTTCATCGTCGTCAGCGACGGCAAGAGCGTGGTCTCGCTGGCCACCAGCCAGGACCACAAGCGCGTGGGGGATGGCGACACCGGCCCCAACACCGGCGGCATGGGCGCCTACAGCCCGGCCCCGGTGGTCACGCCCGACGTGCATGCCCGCGTGATGCGCGAGATCATCCACCCGGCCATCCAGGGCATGGCCAAGGACGGCTCGCCCTTCACCGGCTTCCTCTACGCCGGCCTGATGATCGACGCCGAGGGCAAGCCGCGCACGGTGGAGTTCAACTGCCGCCTCGGCGACCCTGAGACGCAGCCCATCCTGATGCGCCTGAAGAGCGACCTCTTCGAACTGTTGATGCACGCCACCGACGGCACGCTCGACCAGGCCGAACTGCAGTGGGACCGTCGCATTGCCCTGGGCGTGGTGATGGCGGCCCACGGCTACCCGGGTGCCGTGCGGGGCGGCGACGCCATCGGCGGCCTGCCCGAAGACGCCGAGGACCTGAAGGTCTTCCACGCCGGCACCACGCTGCAGGACGGCCAGTTGGTCACCAGTGGGGGCCGTGTGCTCTGTGTGACGGCACTGGGCGACTCCGTGCGCCTGGCGCAGCAGCGGGCCTACGAAGGCGTGCGTGGCATCACGATGGACGGTGCCGTCTGGCGCAGTGACATCGGTCACCGCGCGATCAAGCCGCGCTGAACCGGCGTGGCGACACCTGGCCCTGCTGCGTGAGCACGCCCGTCGCCCCCGGCGTCCCGGTCGCGCCCGTCGAACTCACCGAGCGCCCGGTGCAACTGCCCGGCAGCCGCGTCGCCCGTGCCGTGCTGCGGCTGCTGGGCTGGCGGCTGCTCTGGGACGGCCTGCCGACGCGGCAGGGTGTACTGGCCGTGTACCCGCACACCTCGAACTGGGACTTTCCGGTGGCCTTGCTGGCCAAGTGGGCACTGGGCCTGCAGGTCAAGTTCTGGGGCAAGGACACGCTGTTCCGGCCGCCGCTGTTCGGCCGCTGGATGCGCTGGCTGGGTGGCGTGCCGGTGGACCGGACCAACCCCAAGGGCATCGTGCCTGACATGGTCTCGCGCATGCGCGCGGCGCGGGAGCGCGGCGACTTCCTGTGGCTGGCGCTGGCCCCCGAAGGCACGCGGGCGGCGGACAAGGGCTGGCGCAGCGGCTTCTATCGCGTGGCGGTGGAGGCCGGCGTGCCGGTGGCGCTGGTGCACCTGGACTTCGGCCGAAAGCGGGTTGGCGTGCATTCGGTGCTGCAGCTCGGGGGAAACGCCGAGACCGACATGGCCGAGATCGCGCGACGCTTCGAGGGCGTGCGCGGCTGCCGGCCCGAACTGGCCGCGCCCATCCGGCTGACCTGAAGAGAGCACGGGGCATGAACACGCAGGACGTCCGCCACTATTTCCTGGGTCTGCAGGACCACATCATCGGCGCGCTGGAGGCCGAGGACGGCCACGCCTTCCTGCGCGACGGCTGGACCCGTGGCCCCGAAGAGCGCCTGCAGGGCGACGGGCTGAGTCGACTGGTGGAAGAGGGCGGTGTCTTCGAACGCGGCGGCTGCAATTTCAGCCATGTGCGCGGGCCGGCGATGCCGCCTTCAGCCACGCAGCACCGGCCGGAACTGGCGGGCGCGCCCTTCGAGGCCATGGGCGTGTCGCTGGTGATGCACCCCCGCAACCCTCATGTGCCCACGGCGCACATGAACGTGCGCATGTTCGCGGCGCTGCCCGCCGACCGCGAGCCGGTGGTGTGGTTCGGCGGCGGCATGGACCTCACGCCGTACTATGGCTTCGAGGAAGACGCCGCGCACTTCCACCAGACCTGCCGCGACGCGCTGGCGCCGTTCGGCAGTGGGCTCTACCCGCGCTTCAAGCGCTGGTGCGACGACTACTTCTTCCTCAAGCACCGCAACGAGCCGCGAGGCGTGGGTGGCGTCTTCTTCGACGACTTCTCCGAACTGGGCTTCGACCAGAGCTTCGCGATGACCCGGGCCGTGGGCGACGCCTTCGTGCAGGCCTACCTGCCGCTGGTACAGCGCCGCCGCGGCATGGCCTATGGCGAGCGCGAGCGCGATTTCCAGGCCTACCGACGTGGGCGCTATGTCGAGTTCAACCTGGTCTTCGACCGCGGCACGCTGTTCGGCCTGCAGAGCGGCGGTCGCACCGAAAGCATCCTGATGAGCATGCCGCCGGTGGTGAAGTGGCGCTACGCCTGGCAGCCCGAGGCCGGCACGCCGGAGGCCAGGCTGTACAGCGACTTCCTGCGCCCGCGCGACTGGGCATCGTGGCCAGATGGGCCGGACTGGGCGGACGGGACGGGCGTTTGAGCCTTCGCCGCATCGCCATCTTCGGCGGCAGCTTCGACCCGCCGCACAACGCCCACGTGGCCCTGGCGCGCACCGCGCGCGAGGCGCTGGCACTGGACGAGGTGCGCTGGATCCCGGCCGGCCAGCCCTGGCAGAAGGCCCGGGCGATGACGCCGGCCGTGCACCGCGAGGCCATGGTGCGCCTGGCCATGGGCGACGAGCCGGGCCAGGTGCTCAGCCGCATCGAACTCGAACGCAGCGGCCCCAGCGTCACGCTGGACACCGTCGAGGCCTTCCGCGCGCAGGAACCCGACACCGAGTGGGTGCTGCTGATCGGCGGCGACCAATACGCCAACCTGCACACCTGGCGCGGCTGGCAGCGGCTGCTGGGCCTGACCGTGCTGGCCGTGGCGCAGCGCCCCGGGGTGCTGGCCGAACCCGATCCCGCGGTGCAGCAGCGCCCGCACCGCGTGGTGCCGCTGCCCATGCTCGACATTGCCTCCACCACCATCCGTGCGCACGTGGCGCGCGGCGACCGGGTCGACGCCCTGGTCCCGCCGGCTGTGGCGCGCTATATTGACCAGCATCACCTCTACAGGGATTGAATGGACATCCGCAAGCTGCAGCGCGCCATCGTCGACGGGCTCGAAGACGTCAAGGCCAAGGACATCGTCGTCTTCAACACCGAGCACCTGTCGCCGCTGTTTGAGCGCGTCATCGTGGCCACCGGCTCCAGCAACCGCCAGACCAAGGCGCTGGCTGCCAGCGTGCGCGACAGCGTCAAGCAGCGCGGCATGCAGGTGCTGCGTACCGAAGGCGAGGCCAGCGGAGAATGGATCATCGTCGACTGCGGTGCCGCGGTGGCGCACATCATGCAGCCGGCCATTCGCGAGTACTACCATCTCGAGGAAATCTGGGGTGAGAAGCCGGTGTCGCTGAAGCTGGGCGCGGTGAAGACGGGGCTGGTGAAGGCCTCGGAGCCGGTGGCGCCGGCCAAGAAGGCCGCGGGGGCGAAGACCTCGGCGGCCAAGACCCCGGCGAAGAAGGTGGCTGCAAAGAAGGCCACGTCGAAGTCCACTGCACCCCAGGCGAAGCCGGCGCCGGCACGCAAGGCGGCGCCCACGAAGGCGGCCGCCACGGTGAAAAAGGCGGTCCCGGCGAAGAAGGCTGCACCCGCCAGCCCTGTGACCCCGGCCCGGGCGGCCGCACCTGCGAAGAGGGCTGCACCGGCGAAAAAGCCCGCACCGGCCAAGAAGGTAGTGGCCAGGAAGGCCGCGCCCGCCACGAAGACCGCCCCCGCCAAGAAAGCGGCCGCACCGGCCCGCAAGCGCCCCGCGACGCCGCGGACCTGACCCATGCGCGTGGTGGTGCTCGCCGTGGGCCAGCGCCAGCCTGCGTGGGCCGATGCTGCCTGGGCCGACTTCGCCAAGCGCTTCCCGCCGGAATGGCGCTTCGAACTGAAGGCGCTGAAAGCCGAGCCGCGTGACGCTGGCAAGACCGCTGCCCAGTGCATGGCGGCGGAGGCGTCGCGGTTCGACGCGGCCCTGACAGCGCTGGGCCGGGGCTGGCGGCGCGTGGTGCTGGACGAACGCGGTGTGCGCCAGACCACCGTGCAGTTGGCCGAACGTCTGGCGGCCTGGCAGGCCGACGGCCGCGACGTGGTGCTGCTGATCGGCGGCCCCGACGGCCTCTATCCAACGCTCAAGCAAGGGGCCGACGACACGCTGCGCCTGTCGGACCTGACGCTGCCGCACGCCTTCGTGCGCGTGCTGCTGGCCGAGGCCCTGTACCGGGCCTGGTCCGTCAATGCCGGCCACCCCTATCACCGCGAATGAGCCGGACCCCATGACGCTGCCGCTGTATCTCGCGTCCCAGAGCCCGCGTCGGCTGCAGCTGCTGGCGCAGATCGGTGTCGAGCCCAGCTTGCTGCTGCCGGGCGACGAGGAAGATCCAGAAGCGCTAGAAGCGGTGACGCCTGGCGAACTCCCCGCCAACTATGTCCAGCGCGTGACCGCGGCGAAGCTGCGGGCCGCCGTGGCCCGCCACAGGCGGCGCGGCCTGGCGCCGGGCGCCATCCTGTGTGCCGACACCACGGTGGCGCTGGGCCGGCGCATCCTGGGCAAGCCGGCGGACGCCGCCGAAGCGGCCGCGACGCTGGCGCTGCTGTCCGGCCGCACGCACCGGGTTCTGACCGCCGTGGCGTTGCAGTTGGGCCGTCGGCATTGGCGGTCACTGCAGGTGTCGCGTGTAAGTTTCGCGGTGCTGCCGCCTGCGGTCATCCGGGCCTACGTGGCCAGTGGCGACCCGTTCGGCAAGGCCGGCAGCTACGCCATCCAGGGTGCGCTGGCGGCCTGGGTGGCGCACATCGATGGCAGCCATTCGGGCATCATGGGGCTGCCGTTGTTCGAGACGGCACAACTGCTGCGCCGTGCCGGCGTGGAGACAAGCCTGTAACCCGGGCAGGACGCAACAAGAACATGGCCAGCCAGGACATCCTGATCAACTGGGCGCCGCAGGAGACCCGCGTGGCCGTCGTCGAGAACGGCGCGCTGCAGGAGCTGTACCTGGAACGCACGCTGGAGCGCGGCCAGGTGGGCAATGTCTACCTGGGCAAGGTGGCGCGTGTGCTGCCGGGCATGCAGAGCGCCTTCATCGACATCGGTGGCGAGCGCGCCGCCTTCCTGCACGTGGCCGACCTGCACGCGGCCGGCCAGGGCCATGGGCCGCGTGGGAACAATGGCGACGTGCCCCTGGTGCCGATCGAGAAACGCGTCTACGAAGGCCAGACGCTGATGGTGCAGGTGATCAAGGACGCCATCGGCACCAAGGGCGCGCGCCTGTCCACGCAGATCAGCATCGCCGGGCGCATGCTGGTCTTCCTGCCGCAGGACCGCCACATCGGCATCAGCCAGAAGATCGGCAGCCCGGAGACGCGCGAGGCACTGCGCGAGCGCATGCAGCGCCTGGCCGGTGCGGACCCGAACGGGGGTGGGGGCTTCATCCTGCGCACCAATGCCGAGGAGGCCACCGACGAGGAACTGGCCGACGACATCGCCTACCTGCGCAAGACCTGGGAGCACATCCGCAGCCAGGGCCTGAAACAGCCGCCTGGCAGCCTGCTGCACCAGGACCTGAGCCTGGCCGAGCGTGTGCTGCGCGACCTGACGACCGACAGCACGCAGACCATCCGCATCGATTCCCGCCTGCAGTTCGACGCCCTGCAGGCCTTCGGTGCCACCTACATGCCCGGCACCCTGCCGAAGCTGGAGCACTACAAGGGCGAACGGCCGATCTTCGACCTCTTCGGCATCGAGGAGGAGATCGCGCGTGCGCTGGGCCGGCGCGTGGACCTCAAGAGCGGCGGCTACCTGATCATCGACCAGACCGAGGCGCTGACCACGGTGGACGTGAACACCGGCGGCTTCGTCGGTGCGCGCAACTTCGACGACACCATCTTCAAGACCAACCTGGAGGCGGCCGGTGCCATCGCGCGCCAGCTGCGCCTGCGCAATCTGGGCGGCATCATCATCGTCGACTTCATCGACATGGTGCGCGAAGAACACCAGCAGGCGGTGCTGGGTGAACTGCGCAAGCAGCTGGCGCGCGACCGCGTGCGCACCACCGTCAGCGGCTTCACGCAGCTGGGGCTGGTGGAGATGACGCGCAAGCGCACGCGCGAGAGCCTGGCCCACATGTTGTGCGAACCCTGCCCGACCTGCCAGGGCCGCGGGCAGATCAAGACCGTGCGCAGTGTCTGCTACGACATCCTGCGCGAGATCCTGCGCGAGGCGCGCCAGTTCGCGCCCCGGGAGTTCCGCGTGATCGCCAGCGCGGCGGTGGTGGAGATGCTGCTGGACGAGGAGAGCACGCACCTGGCCGGGCTCAGCGAGTTCATCGGCAAGCCGATCTCGCTGTCGGCCGAGCCGACGATGAGCCCGGAGCAGTACGACATCGTGCTGATG
The DNA here is from genome assembly GCA_024235915.1 of Burkholderiaceae bacterium. Taxonomy (GTDB): domain Bacteria; phylum Pseudomonadota; class Gammaproteobacteria; order Burkholderiales; family Burkholderiaceae_C; genus Rubrivivax. The sequence continues at coordinate 132,538 of JACKLO010000007.1, forward strand.
TAGCCGCACGGCGGTGTCAGCGGCACCGCATCGAGCCCAACCGACGCACCTGCACCACCCGAACAAGGGGTGACGACCGGGCCTGCCACGGCTCGTGCCGGAACGTTGGCGGAACGGTGGCTTCGCACACTGCCTGGCAGACGGCATCCGCTGTCGCGCTACCGCAGCGGGCTTGGTCCAGCCGCACGCGGCCGACCACTGTCCAGGCAGGAGCAGCCGATGAACCGCATCCGTCCCGCTTCTCTTCGACTTCGCACCGTGGCCATCGCTGCGGCCTTTGCCAGCCTGATGGCAGCACCCGCCGCCCAGGCCTGGGACGCCTCGGTCACCCTGCCCAGCCTGGGCGTGGACTTCGGGGTCAGCAGCTGGTCCGGCGACTGGACCTGGGCCTCCACGCGTGAAGGTGTGAGCAGCACCTACGGCACCGACGGCAACATCCCCATCGACTTCCAGTTCCAGGCCTGGACGGGCACGCAGTGGGATCAAGCCTACTTCCACAACGAGACGCTCTATCCGGCCGGCGGCAGTGGTGCCGCCTACTTCGACCGCTTCGACACCGAGATGGCCATCGCGGACTATGCCGACGCCTTCGTCACCGGCGCGCTCGGCAATGCGTCGGCCGGCAGCATCGTGGCCTACGACTTCGTGTTCACACTGAACCCGTTTTCCGAGGCCACGCTGACCTACGCGGACGACGCGGCGCTGGTCTCGCTGGGCGCCGGCGCCGGCGAAAGCGGCGTGGCCTTCGCAGGCCTGAAGCTCTACGACTGGACGGCAGACCTGAATGTGCCGGGCGGCGCGAACCAGGCCTACTTCAACGCCTTCGGGGTGCTGGACACCCAGGCCATCCCACAGCGTTCACCGCTGGCCGACGTGGAGATCGGCCAGACCCTCACGGGCATGAGCTACACCTTCAGCAACCTGACGGCTGCGCCGGTGAGCTACGACCTGCGCCTGGAGGGCTACGCGCTGGTGTTCACGACCCCGGTGCCGGAGCCGGCGGCGCCCGCACTGCTGCTGGCAGGCCTGGGGGTGCTGGGCTGGGTTGCGCGCCGGCGGGGTGCGCGCGCCGGCTGAGGGCACTACCGGATCGCTGCGACAGCGAACTGACCGCGGGGCCGGCGCTCAGTGCAATGCTGCGCTGGGCGCCGCTGCCGGCGCGGCCACGAGGCGATCCAGCCGGCTCGCCAGGCGTGCGCGTTCCGCCAGCGCTTCATTCAACGCCCGCTCCGCCTGCAGCATGCGTCGCTGCAGGGCGGTCACCTGCGGGTCGACGGCATTGCGCCGCGCCAACACCTCGTTGCGAAGCTGAGCGATCTCCGCTTCCAGCCGACCCAGTTCCGCCTGCAGGTCCAACTGCACCTGGCCCTGGGTGATCTGTGTGTTCAGCACGGGGGCCAGGCGCTGCTGCACGACGGGCTCGGTGGCCTGCACCACGCGGCGCTCGATCTCCTCCCAGGTCATGCCGCGCAGGCTGATGGCCAACCCCACCGCCAGCGCACCCACCAGCAGGGACAGCACCACCGCCCATTTCAGCCGCCGGCTGCGGCGCAGCAGCTCGGTCTGCACCGCGGCCTCCACGGCCGTGGTCCATTCGCTGGCGTTGGCAGGCGGACGGGTCATGCCGGGTGCGGTGCTTCAGCGTCAGGTCTTGCTGCGCGGCACGCGGCCCATCAGGTAGAACTCGTCGTTCGGCCGCATGGCGCTCAGGTTGGCCAGCCGGTTGCTGAGGCCGAAGAAGGCGGTGATGGCGCCGATGTCCCAGATGTCGTCGTCGCTGAAGCCGTGCGTGCGCAGGGCCTCGAAGTCGCCGTCGTCCACCGTGTGGGATTCACTGCAGACCTTGAGCGCGAAGTCCAGCATCGCGCGCTGGCGCGGCGTGATGTCGGCCTTGCGGTGGTTGATGGCCACCTGGTCGGCCACCAGCGGCTTCTTCTCGTAGATGCGCAGGATGGCGCCGTGCGCCACCACGCAGTACAGGCAATGGTTCACCGCCGAGGTGGCCACGATGATCATCTCGCGGTCGCCCTTGCTCAGGCCGCCGCTGTCCTTGAGCAGCAGGGCATCGTGCCAGGCCATGAAGGCGCGCCATTCCCCCGGCCGGTGCGCCAGGGCCAGAAAAACGTTGGGCACGAAGCCGGCCTTTTCCTGCACATCCAGGATGCGGCTGCGCATGTCCTCGGGCAGGTCCTTGAGCTCGGGCACGGGGAAGCGCGAGATCGGGGCGGTCATGGTCGGGTCTCCTTGGTAGGCTCAGGTCTTGAACTGCATGGCGTGCAGCCGGGCGTACAGGCCGCCCTGGGCGATCAGGGCTGCGTGCGGGCCTTGTTCGGCCACGCGGCCGCCTTCGATCACCACCACGCGGTCGGCATGTTCGATGGTCGACAGCCGGTGGGCCACGATCAGCGTCGTGCGGCCGCGCATCAGCTGTTCCAGCGCCGCCTGCACCAGGCGCTCGCTCTCGGTGTCCAGCGCCGAGGTGGCCTCGTCGAGGATCAGCACCGGCGCGTCCTTGCAGATGGCGCGCGCGATGGCCAGGCGCTGGCGCTGGCCGCCGCTGAGCTGGCTGCCGTTGTGCCCGATCACGGTGTCCAGGCCCTGCGGCAAGGCCTCGACGAAGTCCAGCAACTGGGCACCGGCCAGCGCGTCCCGAATACGCTCGCGCGGCACGTCCGCGCCCAGGGCGACGTTGGCGGCCACGGTGTCGTTGAACAGCACCACGTCCTGGCTCACCAGCGCGAACTGGCGGCGAAGCGCGCCGGCGTCCCAGTCGTGCACTGGCACGCCGTCCAGCAGCACGCGGCCTTCTCCCGCTTCCACGAAGCGGGGCAACACGTTCACCACCGTGCTCTTGCCGGCGCCGGATGGGCCCACCAACGCCACCGTCTCGCCGGCGCGCACCGTCAGGTTCAGCCGGTCCAGCGCCGGCAGTCCGTCGTCGCGGTAGCGCAGGGTCACGTCCTGCAGCACGATCTCGCCGCGGGCGCGGCCGCCGTCATGGCTGCCGCCGGCCTCGCGTGGCGTGTCCTGCATCAGGTCCAGCCCACGTTCGATGGCGGCCAGGCCGCGGGTGATGGGGGCCACCACGTCCGCCAGGTGACGCAGCGGCGAGACGATCATCAGCATCGCGGTGATGAAGGCCACGAACCCGCCCACGGTGCCGCCAGCGCCCTGGCTCTGCCACAGCGCGAGCACGATCACGGTGCTGAGCGCGCAGGCGGCCAGCACCTGGGTCAGCGGCGTGATGGCCGCCGACGAGGCCACCACCTTCATCATCAGCCGCCGCAGGTGTTCTCCCTGCGCACCAAAGCGCGAGGCCTGCGCCGGCTCGGCGCCGTGCAGGCGCACGATGCGCCAGGCCAGCACGTTCTCTTCCACCACGTAGGCCAACTCGTCAGTGGCCTGCTGGCCGTCCACCGTCAGCCGCCGCAGGCGGCGGCCCAGGTGGCGCATCACCACCGCCAGGGCCGGGAACAGCAGCCCCACCAGCAGCGTGAGCTGCCAGTTCAGCCACAGCAGGTAGACCAGCAGCGCCACCAGCGTCAAGGCGTCCTTGGCCAGCGTCAGCAGGGCACCGATCAGCAGCGTGGCGCCCTGCTGCACCTCGTACACCACGGTGTTGGTCAGCTGGCTCGCCGACTGCCGCGTGAACAGGCCCGACGGTGACGCCAGCAGGTGCGCGAACAGGTCGTTGCGCAGCGCCAGCACGGCCCGTTGCGCTGCCCAGGCCAGGCCGTACTGCGCCACGAAGCCGGCAAAACCACGCAACGCGAACAGGCCGACGATGAGCACCGGCACCCACCACAGCGGCCAGGTCCGGTCGGCGCCGAAGCCTTCGTCGAGCAGCGGTTTCAGCAGCGCCGGGATCGCCGGTTCGGTGGCCGCGCCCACCAGCGCGCCCAATGCCGCGCCGATCAATCCGCGGCGGCCGGGACGCAGGTAGGGCCGGAGGCGGGCGAGGCGCTGGAGCAGGTTGGACATGGCAGGGTTCGGTCGGATTATCGGGGCTGCCTACAATCGGCCCGGTGAACCAACGGCCTCCCCAAGGATCCATGGACGCCATGCCCATGGTTTCCCGACGCAACGCCCTGCTCACCACCTTCGGCGCCGCGGCCCTGTCCGCCGCCGCAGGCCCGGTCTGGGCGCAGTTCCGCATCGAGATCACCGGCGTCGGCGCGACGCAGGTGCCGGTGACGGTGGTGAACTTCCGCGACGAGGGCGCCGCCGGCACCGGCATCGCCGGCATCGTGCGGGCCGACCTCCAGCGCAGCGGCTTGTTCCGCATCGTCGACCCGGGCGCGATGCAGGTGCCGATGGACGAGCGCAGCCTGCCCCAGCTGGGCGACTGGAAGTCCGTCGGCAGCGACGCGCTGGTGGCTGGTTCGGTCACGCGCCTCACCGACGGCCGCTTCGACGTGCGCTACAAGCTCTGGGACGTGGTGCGCGGCGAGGAACTCATCGGCCAGAGCCAGACGGTGGTGGCCGGCGATCTGCGCCTGGCCGCCCACCGCATCGCCGACGAGATCCACCAGAACCTGATCGGCGAGGCCGGCGTTTTCTCCACCCGCATCGCCTACGTGGTGCAGCAGGGGCCGCGCTATGCGCTGCTCGTCACCGACGCCGACGGCGAGAACGCGCAGGTGGCGCTCAACAGCCTGGACCCCATCATCTCGCCCGCCTGGGCGCCCGATGGCCGGCAACTGGCCTACGTGTCCTTCGAAAGCCAGAAGGCCGTGGTCTGGGTGCAGGACACCGCCAGCGGCACCCGGCGCAAGCTGGCCGATTTCCCGGGTTCCAACAGCGCGCCGGCGTGGTCACCTGACGGGCAGTTCGTGGCACTGGCGCTGTCGCGCGGCGGACTGACCCAGATCTGGCGCATGCCGGCGGCCGGCGGCACGCCGCTGCGTCTGACCGAAAGCCGGTCCATCGACACCGAGCCGGTCTACACCGCCAACGGCCGGCAGATCTACTTCGTCAGCGACCGTGGCGGTGGCCCGCAGGTCTACCGCATGCCGGCTGAAGGTGGATCGGCCGAACGCGTGACCTTCGACGGCGACTACAACATCAGCCCGTCGTTGAGCCCCGACGGCCGCATGCTGGCCTACGTGTCGCGCGTGGGCGGCTCCGCCTTCAAGCTGATGACGCTTGATCTGGAAACCGGCACCGTGCGCGGGCTGACCGCCACGCGTGACGATGAAAGCCCCAGTTTTGCGCCCAACGGCCGCCTGATCGTGTATGCGACACGGCTGGAAGGGCGCGATGTGTTGATGACCACCACGCTGGATGGCAGGATCAAGACCCGCCTGCTGACCAGCGGCGCCGATGTACGCGAGCCCGCCTGGGGCCCGTTCGGCCGCTGAATCCTGCCCTTCATCCTCGATTCCCTAGGAGAACCCGATGACCCTTCGCCGACTTGCCCTGCCGACCCTCATTGCCACGGCCGCCGTGCTGGCTGCCTGCTCGTCGCCGGTCAAGCTGGACGATCCCAAGCCCGCCTCGCCGGCCCCCGTGACGCAGGCCGGCCCGGGCAGCAGCAGCACCACGCCGGCCCCGGCGCAGACGCAGGCGACGCCGCAGTCGCGCGTCGCCACCGTCGACCTGGAGCGCCAGCGCCGCGAAGCCGAGGCCGCCGCCGCGTCGCAGGCCGCCGCAGCGATGGCCAACCTGCCGCGCGTGCTGTATTTCGATTTCGACAGCTTCCTGCTGCGTGCCGAAGACAAGCCGGTGCTTGAGGGTTACGCCAAGGCGCTGGTGGTCCAGCGTGACCGAAAGCTCAGCCTGCAGGGCCACGCCGACGAGCGCGGTGGCCGTGAATACAACCTGGCGCTGGGCCAGAAGCGCGCCGAAGCCGTGGCGCGGGCGATGGAACTGCTGGGCGTGCAAGCGGGGCAGGTCGAGGCCGTGAGCTTCGGCGAGGAGCGTCCGGCCGACCCGGCCCGCACCGAGGCCGCGTGGGCGAAGAACCGCCGTGTCGAGATCAAGGACCGCTGACATGCTGCTCGCGCACTGGCGCCCGCTGGCCGCCGCGGCCTTTCTGGCACTGAGCCTGCCTGCCGCGCATGCCGGCCTCTTCGACGACGAGGAGGCCCGCAAGGCCATCCTGGACCTGCGCGCCCGCATCCAGTCCAACGACGAGGCGGCCCGCAAGGCGCTGGGCGACCTGGCGGCGTCCAACAACCAGCTGGTGCAGCAGGTGGCCACGCTGCAGCGCAGCCTGCTCGAGCTGAACAACCAGCTCGAGGTGCTGCGCGGCGAGGTGGCCAAGCTGCGGGGCGACGGCGAGCAGGTGCTGCGCGACGTGGCCACGCTGCAGCAGGGCCAGAAGGACGCGAACCAGAACTTCGACGACCGCCTGCGCAAGCTGGAGCCGCAGAAGGTGGCGCTGGACGGCCGCGAGTTCACGGCGTCGGCCGATGAGCGGCAGACCTACGACGCTGCCATTGCCGCGATCCGCAATGGCAGCTTCGACGTGGCAGCCAAGGGTCTGGGCGACATGCTCGAGCGCTGGCCCACCACGGGTTATGGCGCGTCGGCGCGTTTCTGGCTGGGCAATGCCCAGTACGGCCTGCGTGACTACAAGGGTGCCGTGTCCACCTTCCGGGATCTGGTCAAGGCCAATCCCGACCATCCGAAGGCCCCCGAAGCGCTGCTGGCGCTGGCCAACAGCCAGGCCGAGATGAAGGACAACCGCAGCGCGCGCCGCACCATCGAGGAACTGCTCAAGGCGTACCCTGATTCCGAAGCCGCCACGGCGGGCAAGGAACGGCTGGCGTCCCTGAAGTAGGGCGTGTGGCGGCCGAACCCCGGCCGCACACCATTGACCGTTGATCGGGTCCGGCCCACCCTGGGCCGGCCGGTCGACGCCTAGAATTCGCGCCCGATGTTGGCTGACCCACTCCAAGGACTGACCCAGCAGGTGCTCTGGGGCGCCTTCGTGCTGGGCGCCCTGTTCGGCGCCGTCGCGCAGCGGGCCCATTTCTGCACCATGGGGGCACTCGCCGACATCGTCACCATGGGCGATTGGACCCGCCTGCGCATGTGGGCGCTGGCGGTGGGCGTGGCCACCTTGGGTTTCAGCGCCATGGCCGCCCTGGGCTGGGTCGACGCTACCCACAGCGTCTACGCCCGCCCGCAGCTGATCTGGCTGTCGAATCTGGCCGGCGGTGCGCTGTTCGGCTTCGGCATGGTGCTGGCCTCCGGTTGCGGCAGCAAGACATTGGTGCGCATCGGCGGTGGCAACCTCAAGGCGCTGGTGGTGTTCTGTGTGCTGGGCCTGGCGTCCTACGCCACGCTGCGCGGGCTGCTGGCCGTCTGGCGGGTGGACACCCTGGATCGCGCGATGCTGGAACTCCCCGTGGGTCAGGACCTGCCATCGCTGCTGCAGCGCGTCAGTGGCCTGTCGCGCCCGCTGGCCGTGGGTCTTTTGGGTGGCGGCTTCGGGCTGCTGGCCACCGCCTGGGCGCTGGCGCGGCCCGAGGGCCGCAGCGCCGACAACCTGCTCGGCGGGCTGGGCATCGGCGCCGTCATCGTTGCCGCCTGGTGGCTGTCGGGCGTGCACGGCCATGTGGCCGAACACCCGCTGACGCTGGAAGAAACCTTCCTGGCGACCAACACGCGCAGCATGGAGTCGTTCACCTTCGTGGCGCCCATCGCCTACACGCTGGACTGGTTCATCCTCTACAGCGACGCCAACAAGCTGCTGACCTTCGGCATCACCAGCGTGCTGGGCGTCATCGTCGGCTCCGCCGTCGTCGCGCTGGCCACCGGCAGCTTTCGCTGGGAAGGTTTTGCCGGCACCGAGGACACGGCCAACCACGTGGTCGGTGCGGTGCTGATGGGCATCGGCGGGGTGACCGCATTCGGCTGCACCGTGGGCCAGGGGCTGTCGGGCCTGTCGACCTTGTCGCTGGGCAGCTTCATCGCCGTGGCCGGCATTGCCGCCGGCGCCGTGGCCGGCCTCCGCTACCAGAGCTGGCGGCTGGAACGGCAACTGTGAGCGAAGAGCCCGACACCCGTCTGGCCGACGAGGTGGATGCCGAGCGCCGCTTTGGCGGCTTGCGGCGCCTCTATGGCGAGACCGCCTACGTGCATCTGCGGGCACTGACCATGGCCGTGGTGGGGGTGGGCGGCGTCGGTTCCTGGGTGGCCGAGGCGCTGGCGCGCAGCGGCGTGGCTGGCCTGGTGCTGATCGATCTGGACCACGTGGCCGAGTCCAACATCAACCGCCAGGTGCAAGCTCTGGGCAGCACCGTGGGCCAGGCCAAGGTCTATGCCCTGCGCGAGCGCATCGCCGACATCCACCCGGGCTGCCGGGTCGACATGGTGGAGGACTTCGTGGAGCCCGCCAACTGGCCGGCGCTTCTGCCGCGGCCCGTGGATGCGCTGGTCGACGCCTGCGACCAGGTGCGCGCCAAGGCGGCACTCGCGGCCTGGGCGCGCAGCACCGGTGTGCCCGTGGTGTGTGTGGGCGCGGCCGGTGGCAAGCGGCAACCGCAGCGGGTGGAAGTGGGTGACCTGGCCGAGGTCACGCATGATCCGCTGCTGGCCAGCCTGCGCCAACGCCTGCGCCGCGAGCATGACGCACCGCGCCAGGGCCGCATGGGCCTGACCTGTGTCTACTCACGCGAGGCCGTGCTGCGGCCCGAGGCGGCGTGCGCCGTCGACAGCTCCGCGAACGATGGCGGCACGCCGGCGATGGACGGCAGCCTCAATTGCCACGGCTATGGCTCCAGCGTGATGGTCACCGCGGCCTTCGGCATGGCTGCCGCTGCCGCAGCCATCGAGCGGGCCTTGTCCAAGCCCTTATAATTTGAGGCTTTGCTGCACAGCAAACGGGTCGTTAGCTCAGTCGGTAGAGCAGCGGACTTTTAATCCGTTGGTCGCAGGTTCGAATCCTGCACGACCCACCACCGCAGCCCCTGCCGGGCGCGCGGGTCACTTCCGGCGCTGGCGTCGCCCCGCCTCGGCCCGCAACGTGGCCACCAGCTTCAGCATGGCCGGCGAGCGCAAGCCGCCACGCAGCATCAGCAGCCCCACCGGCGGCAGTTCGATCGGCACCGGCAGCTTCAGGGTCACGGCCAGGTTTTCGCGTGCCAGTTCACGGGCCACATCGTGGGCGACGAAGGCCACGCAGCCGCGCTGGCGCAGGAACGTCAGCGTGACCAGGAACGAGGCTGATTCCACGATGTCCTGCGGGGGTTGCAGGCCATGGCGGTAGAACATCTGGCCCAGTTTCACGCGGGACGATGCCCAGGCGGGTGGCACCACCCAGGGTTGTGTGGCCAGGTCCGGCCAGCCCGGCTTGCGGCGGCTGGCGAGTGCATGCTCAGGGGCCACCACCACGCACATGGGTTCGGCGTAGAGCGCTTCGGTCTCCAGGTCCGGTGCCGCATAGCCCGGCTCCAGGCGGCCGACGATGAAGTCGAGCTCGCCCACGCGCAGGCGCGGCAGCAGGCGCGACAAGTCACCTTCTTCGACCGACACCGTGGTGTGGGGTGATGCAGCCTTGAGGCTCGCCACCGCCGGCGCCAGCAAGCCGGGTGTGGCCACCACCATGGCGCCGACGCGGATGCGCCCAGCCCCGCCGCTGGCCACGGTGGCGATGTCCTCGCGCGTGCGGTCGAAGTCGGCCAGCACGGCGCGGGCGAATCGCGCCACCTTGTCGCCATAGGCCGTGGGCTCGGTGCCGCGAGTGGAGCGCACGAACAGCGGCAACCCGAACATGCGTTCGATCTCCGCCAGCGACTTGCTGACGGCCGGCTGCGTCAGGGACAGGAACTCGGCCGAGCGGCCAAGATGGCGGAATTCGTCCAGCGCGACGATGAGCTGCAGGTGCTTGAGCTTGAGGTTGGAACGCAGGACGCGGTCGATGTCACTCATGGATGGGTCAGCGCGGGCGTAGGAGATACATGCAGTATCCGGCATGAAGACTGTCGGCTTCTTCATTGGTTGGCCATGTTTGACCTGCGCAGAATCCGGGCCTCCAGAACAACGCGCCACAGGAGACAGGACCATGCGCATGCAACGCCGCCACTTCCTCACCAGCACCCTGGGTGCTGCCATCGCCGGTGTGGCCCCGCTGGCGCGGGCGAACACCTTCCCGGCCCGCCCCATCACCTTCATCTGCCCGTGGCCGGCGGGTGGCACGTCGGACATGACCATGCGCGCCCTGGCCGGTGCCGCGGCGCAGGTGCTGGGCCAGACCGTGGTGGTGGAAAACAAGAGCGGCGCATCGGGCATGCTGGGCCTGAAGGCCCTGGCCAGCGCCGCGCCCGATGGCTACACCGTCGGCCAGATTCCGATCTCGGTGGCGCGCTTTGCGCAGCTGGGCAGCGTGCAGCTCGACCCGATGAAGGACCTGACCTACCTGGCGCGCACCTCGGGCCAGACCTTCGGCATTGCCGTGCGCGTGGATTCGCCGCACCAGACGCTGAAGGACTTCGTGGCCGCGGCGAAGGCGGCGCCGGGCCGCGTCACCTACGGCAGTGCCGGCATCGGCGGCGCCACCCACGTGGGCATGGAGGAGTTTGCAGCCGCCGCCGGCATCGAACTCAACCACATCCCGTACAAGGGCGGCGCGCCTGCGCTGCAGGACCTGCTGGGTGGGCAGATCGACGCGTTGGCCGATTCCAGCTCCTGGGCGCCGCACGTCAAGGCCGGCAAGCTGCGCCTGCTGGCCACCTGGGGCGCGCAGCGCACGCGTGAGTTTCCGGATGCCCCTACGCTGCGCGACGCCGGCTTCGACGTGGTGGTGGACGCGCCCAACGGCGTCGGCGCCCCCAAGGGTCTGGACCCGGCCGTGGAGCAGAAGCTGCGCGCCGCGTTCCGCACAGCCGCGGCCAGCCCAGAGTTCGCCGCCGCCTGCGCCAAGATCGACGCGCCGCTGATGTACCTGGACGGCCCCGACTACGCGCAGTACGTGGCCGGCGTCTACCGCAAGGAAACGCAGCTGATCGACAAGCTCAAGCTGCGCCAGCTGATGAACAAGGGCTGACCCGTGAAACCTGCCCCGTCGCCGCTGATCCGCCTGCACGCCGACGACAACGTGCTGGTGGTGCGCCACCCGTTGGCGCCAGGGCAGGACCTGCCCGAGTTCGGCCTGCGCACACGCGCGCAACTGCCGGCCGGGCACAAGATCGCGGCGCGGCGCATCGCGGCCGGGGAGCGGGTGCGCAAGTACAACGTGGTCATCGGCGCCGCCACGCGCGACATCGAGGCCGGCGAACACGTGCACGGCCACAACCTGGCGCTGGTGGACGAGTACCGGGATCCGGGCTTCGGCCTGGACGTGCAGCCGGTGGCCCTGCTGCCCGAGGCCGAACGGGCCACCTTCATGGGCTACGTGCGCCGCGACCCGGGCCGCGAAGGCCACGTGGGCACGCGCAACTTCATCGGCATCCTGGGGTCGGTGAACTGTTCGTCGACGGTGATCACGCGCATCGCCGCGCACTTCACGCCGGAGCGCCTGGCGGCCTTTCCCAACGTCGACGGCGTGGCGGCCTTTGCGCAGACCAGCGGCTGCGGCATGTCCAGCCCCAGCGAGCACTTCGATCTGCTGCGCCGCACGCTGGCCGGCTACGCGCGCCACCCCAATCTGGCCGGTGTGCTGGTGGTGGGCCTGGGCTGCGAACGCAACCAGGTGGCCGACCTGGTGGAGAGCCAGGGCCTGAAGCCCGGGCCGCTGATGCGCAGCTTCGTGATGCAGGATAGCGGCGGCACCCGCGCCACCATCGCCGCCGGCATTTCGGCGGTGGAGGCCATGCTGCCGCTGGCAAATGCCGTCAAGCGCGAGCCGGTGAGTGCGTCGCACCTGAAGGTCGGGCTGGAGTGCGGCGGCTCCGACGGCTTTTCCGGCATCGGCGCCAACCCGGCGCTGGGCGCCGCCATGGACATCCTGGTCCGCCACGGCGGCACCGCCATCCTCAGCGAGACGCCGGAAATCCACGGCGTGGAGTTCATGCTCACACGCCGTGCCGTCAGCGCAGTCGTGGGGCAGAAACTGCTGGACCGCCTGGCCTGGTGGGCCGAATACACGCGCGGCCACAATGCGCAATTCAACGGCGTGGTCGGTGCCGGCAACCAGGCCGGCGGCCTGGCCAACATCTTCGAGAAGAGCCTGGGTTCCGCGATGAAGGGCGGCACCTCGCCGCTGGTGGAGGTCTACCGCTACGCCGAGCCCATCGACAAGGCCGGCCTAGTGTTCATGGATTCACCGGGCTACGACCCAGTGGCCACCACGGGCCAGATTGCCAGCGGTGCCAACCTGATCTGCTTCACCACCGGCCGCGGCAGCATGTTCGGCAGCAAGCCGGCGCCGACGATCAAGCTGGCCAGCAACACGCCCATGTTCCAGCGGCTGGAAGAGGACATGGACATCAATTGCGGCCTCGTCATCGATGGTGAACTGAGCATCCCGCAGATGGGCGAGCGCATCTTCCAGCACATCCTGCGCGCCGCCTCCGGTGAGAAAACCAAGAGTGAATTGCTCGGGCTGGGTGACCACGAGTTCGTGCCCTGGCACCTGGGTATCGTCAGCTGAACCCCATGACCCTGAACCTGCAGCGCACGGACCTGATCCGTGCCGGACACCTCATCGACGGTCGCTGGTGCGGTGAGGCCACCTTCGACGTCACCAACCCGGCCGATGGCAGCCGGGTGGGCCGCGTGCCCGATGGCACGCCGGCCGACGCCACCGCCGCCGTGGCGGCCGCCCACGCCGCCTTCGTGCAATGGCGCGCGCGCCCGGCGAAAGAGCGCGCCGCCCTCGTCGAAAGCTGGCACGACGCGGTGATGGCGCACCAGGACGACCTGGGCCGCCTGATCTCGCGCGAACAGGGCAAGCCGCTGGCGGAGGGCCGCGGTGAGGTGGCCTATGCCGCCAGCTACATCCACTGGTTCGCTGGCCAGGCCGTGCGTTCGAATGGCGAGGTGATCCCGTCACCGGTCAGCGGCAAGCGCCTGCTGGCGCTGCGCGAGCCGGTGGGCGTGGTGGCCGTGGTCACGCCGTGGAATTTTCCGGCGGCCATGAACGCGCGGAAGATTGCCCCCGCCCTGGCGGCGGGCTGCACCGTGGTGGCCAAGCCGGCGGAGGACACACCGCTGACCGCGCTGGCGCTGGCTTTCCTGGCCGAGGAGGCCGGCCTGCCGCCAGGCGTGCTCAATGTGGTCACGGCCTCGCGCGCCAACACCCCGGGCGTGGTCGGCGCCTGGCTGGCCGATGACCGGGTGCGCAAGGTCAGCTTCACCGGCAGCACGCCGGTGGGCGTGCACCTGGCGCGCGAATCGGCGGGCACGCTGAAGAAGCTGTCGCTGGAACTCGGCGGCAACGCGCCCTTCATCGTCTTCGACGATGCCGACCTGGACGCCGCGGTCGAAGGCATGATGCAGGCCAAGTTCCGCAATGGTGGCCAGACCTGCGTCTGCCCCAACCGCGTCTATGTGCACGCGGCCGTGCACGACGCCTACGTCGAGAAGCTGGCGGCGCGTGTGAGGGCGCTGAAGGTCGGCCCCGCGTCCGACCCCGAGGCGCAGATCGGCCCGATGATCAACGCCCGTGCCGCCGACAAGGTCGAGCGCCACGTGCAGGACGCGCTGGCGCAGGGCGCGCGGATCGTGGTCGGCGGGCACCGGCTGGACCGAGGCGCCAACTGGTACGCGCCCACCGTGCTGGTCGACGCCACGCCGCAGATGGCCTGTGCCTGCGAGGAGACCTTCGGCCCCGTGGTGCCGGTGACACGCTTCACCGACGAAGCCGCCGTGGTGGCCGAGGCCAATGCCACGCCCTACGGCCTGGCAGCGTATTTCTACACGCAGAGCCCGGCGCGCATCTGGCGCGTGGCCGAGGCGCTGGACTGCGGCATCGTCGGCATCAACGAGGGGGCACTGGCGGCCGAGGCTGCGCCCTTCGGCGGCGTCAAACATTCCGGCTACGGCCGCGAAGGTTCGGTGCACGGGCTGGACGACTACCAGCACATCAAGTACCTGTGTCAGGGAGGCATCGTTTGAAGAATCCGTTCAAGGCCGCACTGCGTGGCGACCACGCCCAGATCGGCCTCTGGCTGTCGCTGGCCGACCCCTACTGCACCGAGATCTGCGCCACCGCCGGTTTCGACTGGCTGCTGGTGGACAACGAACACACGCCCAACGACGTGCGCAGCACGCTGGCGAGCCTGCAGGTGGTCGCGGGGTATCCCGCCACCCACGCCGTGGTGCGCGTGTTGCAGGGCGATGCCGCGCTGATCAAGCAGATGCTGGACATCGGCGCGCAGACCGTGCTGGTGCCCATGGTGGACACCGCCGAGCAGGCGGCCGAGATGGTGCGTGCCGTGCGCTATCCGCCGCTGGGCATCCGCGGCGTCGGCGCGTCGGCCGCGCGCGCGTCGCGCTGGGGCCAGCACACGCAGTACATCCAGCAGGCCAATCACGAGGTCTGCCTGCTGGTGCAGGCCGAGACCGCCACGGCGCTGGACAACCTGGAGGCCATTTGCGCCGTCGACGGTGTGGACGGCGTCTTCATCGGCCCGGCCGACCTGGCGGCGTCCATGGGGCACCCGGGCAATGCAGCGCACCCGGACGTTCAGGGCGCCATCGACGATGCCATCCGCCGCATCGTCGCTGCCGGCAAAGCCGCCGGCACGCTGACCTCAGACGCGGCCCAGGCGCGGCGCTTCCTCGGCCTTGGCGCGCGTTTCGTGGCCGTGGGGCTGGACGCGCTGCTGCTGGCACGGGCGACGCGGCAGTTGGCGGCGGACTTTGGCGCCGGGGGCGTGCAGCCCGCCTGAAGGCTGCATGCGGGCACCGGCGCTACGCGTCGGCGATGGTCCGCAAAGCGACCTCGTCGCGGATCCACAAACGCGTGTTTTGCAGCTCGATCACCTGCTGCTTGTGCAACTGGCGCAAGCTGGCGTTCACGCGCTGGCGGCTGGCGCCGATCATCGCAGCCAGGTCACTCTGGGTCAGGTTCAAGTCGATGCACAGGCCTTGATCCCCTGGCTGACCAAATTCGCGCCCTAGCCGCCGCACCAGCCGCGCGACGCTCTGGTGCAAGGGCAGGGCTTGCAGTTCCTCGGTGCGCCGGAACAGGTGGCGCAGGCGTTCGCACTCCAACTGCAGCAGGGCGTCGCGCAGGTCAGGGCGTGCCTGCATCAGGTCCAGCATCTCGGTGCGCGGCAGCGACACCAGCGTGGTCGGCATCTGCGTCTGGATGTCCAGGTCCTGGGTCTTGCCATCGATGACGGCGATGTCGCCCCACCAGCGACCGGGGCCGATCACGTTCAGCCTGAACGACCGACCGTCCGGCAACACGGAACACAGGCTCAGCGCACCGGCGGCGACGCCATACCAGGCGCTGGCTGGATCACCGCGCCGCGCCAGCACCTGGCCGGCGGGCAGGCGCTGCACGCGGCACAGCGCCAGGATCTGATGACGCACGACCTCGGGCAGGCTGGCGAACCAGCGGTTGCGGTGAAAGACCGCCGCTTCGTCGGGCAGCAACTGGCCGGCGGGGGGCGTGAGGGGGCGCAGGAGGCGGTTCATGTCGGCTTGGCAAGCGATCGGCATGCACGCCAGGGGTGCAGCCGGATCGCAGCGATTGTGACGGTGCGCGCCGCTGCAAGGGCCACCACCGTGGGACCACATCCAGGCCTGGCCCACAGGCCCAACAGTGGTGTCGCCGCGGTGGTGAGCCGTGTACTGCGCACCCGTGGCCATGCCGGCCTGCCTTGCCGCAGACAAGCTGCACGAACAAAAAGTTGCGCTATACTCGCGGGCTGAACTGAAAGGGCTCTTAGCTCAGTTGGTAGAGCAGCGGACTCTTAATCCGTTGGTCGTAGGTTCGAATCCTACAGGGCCCACCAATACATTCTGCGAAGGGTTGGCAGTCGATGACTGCCAACCCTTCGTTCATTTCAGGCACCGAATCCGTGTCGACGGGGTGCTCGGCGACGGGCATCAGGTGGCCGACGCCGGCAGGTTCAACTCCTCGTGGAAGTCGGCAGCGCCGCGCTTCCAGTACGCGGCCACCCGGCTGGCCTCGCGCGGGTGTCCTTTGCTCACCAGCAGCAGGTCGCGCACACGGGCCATCGTCGACGATTCGCCGGCCGCCCAGGCGAAACCTTCCCCCGGCGGCAGGGCCATCGATGCGACGGCAGCGACCAACGCGTCGTCCCCTTGCACCTGAATGACCGACGGCCTGACCGCGCAATGGTCGAGTTCCAGCATGGCAAGGTCGAGCAGATCGACAAGCACGATCACCCGGGCCTCCGCCGGCAGTTCTGCCAGCCGTCGGCCAATGGCCGGCGCTGCGGTGGCGTCGCCGATCAGCAGGTGCCAGGCGTAGTCGGTGGGCACGATCATCGAGCCGCGCGGCCCCGCGATCACGGCCGATTGCCCGGCGCTGGCCTGCCGCGCCCAGTTCGAGGCCAGGCCATGGCCATGCAGGGCGAAGTCGATCGTCAGTTCCTGCCGCGCGGCGTCCCAGTGGCGCGGTGTGTAGTCACGGCGCGCAGGTTCGCCGCCGGCCGGGTCAGCGCAGAAGAACTTGAGGTGGTCGTCGAAACCCAGCGAGGTGAAACCCTCGAGCGCCGACCCGATGAAGACCACACGCACGAAGCAGGCGCCCAGCGGTTCGACGCGGGCCACCTGGACATCGCGGCGGCGAATCTCGTGCCGGACACGCTGCACGCGTCGGGTGGGGGAGAGGACGGTTTCCATGAACGATCAATTGGTTGACAATGTCTACGATCATCGTTTTATCAGTTGACCTTGTCAATCAAATGGCGAATTCCGATCCCGCTGCCGAAGACGTCGTGGAGGCCATCCATCACACGATGCACCTGTACCGTGCGCGGCTTTACCGCGTGGCGCGCGATGAGGCCCAGACGCTGAGCCACATGGACGGCAAGGTGCTGGCCTTCTTTGCGCGCCACCCGGGCGCCACGCAGAAGGACCTGGCGCTGCACTCGGGGCGCGACAAGGGGCAGATCGCGCGGTTGATCGCGGGCCTGCGGGAGCGTGGCCTGCTGGACGCCGAAGTGGACGCCGCCGACCGGCGCAACATCCGGCTGGAACTCAGTGCCGACGGGCGCGCCGCCCACAAGGCACTGCACGCGCAGGCACGGCGCGTGGCCGAAGCCGCGGTGGCGGGGCTGGACGCCGGGCAGCGGCGGGAACTCGTGGCGCTGCTGGGAACGGTGTGCGCCCGGTTGACACTCGCCGACTGAGTCCCGGCTTCGACGCGCGATCAAGATCCGGGGAACAACCGCCTCTGTGAACAAAGTGCCGGCGCTGAGGGGCCTGGCGTCGCCAACGTGTCTGCACGTCAGAGCCCGACCAACGAATCTGCCGATGCCGCACCAGTTCGGCGGCCAGCCCTCACTCGCCCAGGCAGTGACGCAGGAACTCCGCGGTGGCCCGCCCTGGCGGCCGGTCGCGCCGCATCACCACCGCCAGCGGCCGCTTCGCGCGCGGCAGTGGCGTGCGCAAGGCCACCAGCGTGCCGTGCGCCAGTTCGCCGGCCACGGTGTGACGCGACATGCAGGCCAGCCCGGCGCCAGTGGCGGCCAGGCGCTTGATGGCTTCGGTGCTGCCCAGCTCGAAGGCCACCCGCAGTGCACCCAGCCGCGGCAGCAGCCAGGCATCGGCCGCCTGGCGCGTGCCTGAGTCGGCTTCGCGCAGGATCCATTCCGCTGCGGCCAGCGCGCGCAGCGTGGCCGTTCGCGCGGCCAGTGGATGGGTGGGCGCCGCCACGATCACCAGTTCGTCTTCCAGCCAGCGGCGCAGCAGCAGGTCGGGGTGGGTCTGCGGGCCTTCGACGAAACCCAGGTCCACGTCGCGGTCCACCACCGCACGGATGACCTTGGCGGTGTTGCCCACGGTCATCTGCACCGGGCTGTCCGGGTGGGTCAGGCGCCAGCGTGCGATGTGGGCCGGCAGCAGGTATTCGCCGATGGTCAGGCTGGCGGCGATGCGCAAGGGCGCCGCCACGCCGCCGGCCAGCAGTGCCTGCAGCGCAGTAGCCTGCTCCAGCAGCGTCAGCGTGCCCGGCAGCAACGCACGTCCGGCATCGTTGAGTGCCAGCCGGCGGCCAATGCGGTCGAACAGCGGGGCGCCCAAGGCGGCCTCCAGTTCTGCCAGTGCCGCGCTGGCGGCCGACTGCGAACGCGCCACCTGTTGCGCCGCGCCTCGGGTGCTGCCCGCCCGCGCAGTGGCCACGAAGACTTCCAGCTGACGCAGCGTCAGCCGCAGGCGGCCGCCGACGGGTGATTCTTGTTGATCGCTTTTGCCGGTCATCCTGAACAGGATTATCCGCTTCTGTGGTTCAGAGGCCGGGCGTAGGATGAGCCGAGCCCGGCGCCCGACCGCGGCCGACCCAGGAGACCCGGCCGTGACCACCACCGCCCGACCGTTGCATGACCCGCTGGCCCCGCCGCTGCCCGGCGCCACCACCGAGGTCAAGACCACCACCTGCTACATGTGCGCCTGCCGCTGCGGCATCCGGGTGCATTTGCGCGACGCGGGTGACGGCCAGGGCCCCCAGGTGCGCTACATCGAAGGCAACCCGGAACACCCGCTGAACAAGGGCATCCTGTGCGCCAAGGGTTCGTCGGGCATCATGAAACAGTACTCGCCGGCGCGGCTGACGCACCCGCTGCGCCGCAAGCCGGGCACCGAGCGTGGTGCCGGGCAGTACGAACCCATCAGCTGGGACGAGACCTTCGCGTTGCTGACCCAGCGTCTTGGGCATCTGCGCGCCACTGACCCCAAGAAGTTCGCCCTGTTCACCGGGCGTGATCAGATGCAGGCGCTCACGGGCCTGTTCGCGCGCCAGTTCGGCACGCCCAATTACGCGGCGCACGGCGGCTTCTGCTCGGTGAACATGGCCGCCGGCATGATCTACACGATCGGCGGCAGCTTCTGGGAATTCGGCGGGCCGGACCTGGACCGCGCCAAGCTGTTCGTGATGATCGGCACCGCCGAGGACCACCACAGCAACCCGATGAAGGCGTCGCTGTCGAAGTTCAAGCGCAACGGCGGGCGTTTCATTGCCATCAACCCCATCCGCACCGGTTACGCGGCGATTGCCGACGAGTGGATTCCTATCCGCCCGGGCACCGATGGCGCGCTGTTCATGGCCATCACCCGCGAGCTGATCGCGCAGGGCCTGTACGACCGTCCCTTCGTCAGCCGCTACACCAACGCCGGCCAGCTGGTGAACCAGGACGAAGCCAGCGACGAGTTCGGGCTGATGATGCGCAACCCCGACGGCGAGATCCACAACCCGCTGCGGCCGCACAACTTCTTCTGGTGGGACCGCCACAGCGACGCGCCGGTGGCCGACCATGCCGAGGGTGCGGATCCGCGGTTGTTCGGCAGCTTCACGATGCCCGATGGCCCGATGAAGGGCACGCCGGTCAAGCCTGCCTTCCAGTTGCTGGAAGAGCGCGTGCGCGACTGCACGCCGGAGTGGGCAGAAGGCATCACCGGCATCCCGGCCGCGCGCATCCGCGCGCTGGCGCACGAGATGGGCGTGACCGCGCGCGACCAGAAGATCGAGCTGCCCATTCCGTGGACCGACTGGTGGGGCCAGGAGCACAAGAGCGTCACCGGCAACCCGGTGGCCTTCCATGCCATGCGCGGGCTGGCGGCGCACAGCAATGGCTTCCAGACCATCCGCGCGCTGGCCATCGTGATGAGCCTGCTGGGCACCATCGACCGGCCCGGCGGCTTCCGCCACAAGGCGCCGTACCCGCGTGCCGTGCCACCGAACGCGCGGCCGCCGAAAGGCCCGCAGTCGGTGAAGCCGAACACGCCGCTGGACGCGCCGCCGCTGGGCTGGCCGGAGACGCCGGAGGACCTGTTCGTCGACGAGGCCGGCGAGGCGGTGCGCATCGACAAGGGCTTCTCGTGGGAGTACCCGCTGTCGGCCCACGGGCTGATGCACAACGTGATCACCAACGCCTGGCGTGGTGACCCGTACCCGATCGACACGCTGATGCTGTTCATGGCCAACATGGCCTGGAACTCCAGCATGAACACGTCGGAAGTGCGCAAGATGCTGGCCGACAAGGGGCCGGACGGCGAATACAGGATTCCCTTCGTCGTCGTCTGCGACACCTTCCAGTCGGAGACCACGGGCTTTGCCGACCTGATCCTGCCGGACACCACCTACCTCGAGCGGCACGACGTGATGTCGATGCTCGACCGGCCGATCAGCGAGTTTGATGGTCCCTGCGATTCGGTGCGCGTACCGGTGCTGCCGCCGCTGGGCCGGTGCAAGCCGTTCCAGGAGGTGCTGGTGGAGCTGGCCTCGCGGCTGAAGCTGCCGGCCTTCACCACCGCCGAAGGCGGCCGCAAGTACGCCGACTACCCGGACTTCATCGTGCGCTACGAGACGGCGCCGGGCTCGGGCATCGGTTTCCTCACCGGCTGGCGTGGCGAAGACGGTTCGAAGTCGCTGCGCGGCGCACCTAACCCGAAGCAGTGGGAGCAGTACGCGGCCAACAACTGCGTGCACCACCACACCATGCCGCCGGAGATCCGCTACATGCGGAACTGGAATCGGGGCTACATGCAGTGGGCGCAGGCCAACGGCCTGCGGCGCGACAACGACCCCATCACCATCCACCTGTATTCGGAATTCGTGCAGCGCTTCCGCCTGGCGGCGCAAGGCAAGGGCGAGGGCCGCAAGCCGCCGGAGCGGCTGCGTGAGCGCATCGCGCAGTACTTCGACCCGCTGCCCTTCTGGTACCCGGCGCTGGAGGTGCAGTCCAGCGACCGTGAGGCCTTTCCGCTGGCGGCCGTCACGCAGCGGCCGATGGCGATGTACCACGCCTGGGACTCGCAGAATGCCTGGCTGCGCCAGATCCACGCGCACAACTTCCTCGTCGTCAACACGAAGACGGCGTTGGCCGCCGGCATTGCCGACGGCGCCTGGATGTGGGTGGAGTCGCAATGGGGCAAGGTGCGCTGCCTGTGCCGCCACAGCGAGGCCGTGGAGCCGGGCACCGTGTGGACCTGGAACGCCATCGGCAAGGCCAAGGGCGCCTGGGCGCTGAGTGGCGACGCCAACGAATCGGAGAAGGGCTTCCTGCTCAACCACCTGATCAGCGAGGAACTGCCGCCCGGTGCCGACGGCCGGCGCATGTCCAACTCCGACCCGATCACCGGCCAGGCCGGCTGGTACGACGTGCGCGTGCGCATCCGCCCGGCCGGTGCCGACGAACCGGCGCACAGCTTCCCGCAGTTCGACGCCATGCCGGCGCTGCCCGGCACATCGCCACCGCCACGCTGGCGGGCGTGGTTCGCAGGCTCGCCGAAGCAGGGGGACGCGTCATGACCCAGTTGGCCCTGGTCATCGACCTCAACGTCTGCGTCGGCTGCCACGCCTGCGTCACCAGCTGCAAGCAGTGGAACACCTCCGGCAGTGCAGGACCATTGGTCGATGAGAACCCGTACGGCGCCGACCCCACCGGCACCTTCTTCAACCGGGTGATGAGCTTCGAGGTGGGCGAGTACCCGGCCACGCAGACGGTGCACTTCCCCAAGAGCTGCCTGCACTGCGAGGAACCGC
Source organism: Burkholderiaceae bacterium (assembly GCA_024235915.1). GTDB lineage: Bacteria > Pseudomonadota > Gammaproteobacteria > Burkholderiales > Burkholderiaceae_C > Rubrivivax. The sequence goes on from JACKLO010000007.1 coordinate 154,106, forward strand.
CCTGCGTGCCGGTGTGCCCCACCGGCGCCAGCTACAAGCGGCCCGAGGACGGCATCGTGCTGGTGGACCACGACAAGTGCATCGGCTGCAACTACTGCAGCTGGGCCTGCCCGTACGGCGTGCGGGAACTGGACGAACAGCGCAAGGTGATGACCAAGTGCACGCTGTGCGTGGATCGCATCCACGACGCCGCGCTGCCGCCCGCCGAGCGCCGCCCGGCCTGCGTGATCTCGTGCCCCACCAGTGCGCGCCTGTTCGGCGACGTGCACGACCCCGACAGCGAGGTCTCGGTGGCCATCCGCGAGCGCGGTGGTTACCCGCTGATGCCGGAGGCCGGCACGAAACCGGCCAACCACTACCTGCCGCGCCGTCTGCACGGCGACACCACACGGCCCGAGCAGCTGCGCCGCGAGCAGAACCCGCTGCACGTGGACGGCCGCCAACCGGCCTACGACGGCGCGCCGCTGGACGCGGACTGGGAGCATTGAGATGAGACCCCCCAAGCGCGCTGGCGCTCGCGATCCCCGTGGCCTGGTCAAGCGTCACGGCGTGTCCACGGGGCCGTCCGCCAGCGGCCCGGCAGCGCTGGAGCCGCGGCGGGGAGCTTGGCTGGGCCGCGGCGCATCCTGCGTCGTGGCGGGCACCTACCGAGAGGGAGACGTGACATGAGACCCCCCTGGTCGATGATCCTCTTCACCACCGTGGCCGGCGCGGCGCAGGGCCTGATGCTGGGCCTGGTGGCGCTGGACGCTGCGGTGGCGCTGGGCGCACTGCCGACCGTCGCCCGCAGCCTGTTCGTCACCGGCGCGGTCGTGGCGCTGGTGCTGGGCGTGGCGTCGCTGGTGGCCGCCACCTTCCACCTGGGTCACCCGGAGCGCGCCTGGCGCGCGGCGTCACAGTGGCGCACGTCCTGGCTGTCGCGCGAGGTCATCGTGCTGCCCGCCTTCCTGGCCTGCACCCTGGTCTGGGGCGCCGTGCACTGGCAGGGCGGGGCCACCTTCTGGCCGGGCCTGCTGCTGGCGTTGTTGGCACTGACGCTGTACCTGTGCACCGGCATGATCTACGCCGCCGTCAGCGTCATCCGCCAATGGGCGAGTCCGCTGACGCCGCTGAACTTCCTGGTGCTGGGCCTGGCCTCGGGCCTGACGCTGGGCGCCGCGCTGGTGGCCTTCCAGGCGCCCGCGCTGCTGCCGTGGGCCGCTGGCGCGGCGGCACTGGCCACGGCGCTGGGTGCGGTCACGCGGGGCGCCAGCACCTGGCGCAATGCCACGCTGGCGCCGCGCAGCACGCTGCAGTCGGCACTGGGCATCCGCCACCCGCGCATCGTGCAGAGTTCGCAGGGCACGCTGGGGGGCTCATTCGGCACCCGCGAGTTCTCGCACGGCGCCGCGCCCGATTTGCTGCCGCGCCTGCGCTGGGGCGTGGCGGTGGCCGCCTTCGTGCTGCCGGCCATCGTGCTGGGCACGCAGGGTGCGCAACTGCCGGGTCTGCTGCTGGTGGCGCTGGCCCTGCTGCAATGGGCGGGGCTGCTGGGTGAACGCTGGCTGTTCTTTGCCGAAGGCCAGCATCCGCAGAGCCTGTACTACCAGCGCATGGGGTGAAGGATCGGGCGCCTTGCGCCTCGATCTTCACCAACCCTCGCGGCACTGCGTCGTCGGGTATCGAATCAGGGCGCGGGAATCGCGTGGCGACGCAGCGCACCGCTGACCAGCGCCTGCTTCAGCGCCTCCGTGGTGAGGCCAGGCTCGAGTTCTGCGTTGCCGTCCAGCCCGACACCACGGTTGCGCCCGTCGGCCTTGGCTTCGTAGAGCGCCAGGTCCGCCACCCGCGTGGCCAGTTCCCAGCTGCGGGGCTCGGACGCCTGCGCCAGCCAGGTGGCATAGCCGACGGAGCAGGTCACCGGCAGCCGCTGCCCGCCGACGTCGAAGTGTTCGTCGTTGACGGCCCGAAGCAGGCGCGCGCAGACGCTGTCGGCGTCATCGAAGCCAAGGTCCGGGCACAGCCAGCAGAATTCCTCGCCGCCCCAACGCGCCTGCACATCGCCCTGGCGCGCGCAGCGCTGCAGCACGGCGGCGAACTGCCGCAGCACGGCGTCGCCGGCCACGTGGCCATGGCGGTCGTTGATCGCCTTGAAGTGATCCAGGTCGAGCAGGAACACCACGAAGCGCCGGGGGCCGGCGGCATCGGTGCCGCGCCGGCCCTGCGCTTCGACAAAGGCCGCGACGCGTTCGTCGAGTGAGCGGCGGTTGTTCAACCCGGTCAGCGGGTCCTCCTGGCTGGTGCGGCGCAGCTCGCGGTTGAGCGATTCGATCTCGGTGTTCTTCTCCGCAAGGCGCTGGCCCGCGCGCTTGCGCAGGCGCAGGTTGACGACGAGCAGTCCTGCGGCCACGGACACCAGCAGCAGGCCCACGAGCAGCAATAGCGCCACCTTGCGCGTGGCCGCTTCCCGCTCCTGGGCGCTGGCGATCTCGCGCTCCTTGCGTTCGAGGTCGTAGCGCGCCTGCAGGCGCTCGACGCGCCGCCGGGCCTCGGCGCCGTTGTGTTCGTTGTAGAGCGCCAGGAACTGGTCGAAGGTGGCCAGCACCACAGCGGAAGCCTCGTCCACGTGGATCTGGCTGCGAACCAGGCGTTGGAGGACGATGACCTGCTGTTGCGGGTCGGGATGTTCGGCATACAGCGCATTCGCCTGCTGGTAGGCCTTCAAGGCCTCGGCATCTCGGCCCAGCTTCTCGAGCATTTCGCCGCGCCGCCGCAGCGTGTGGGCCCGCTCGTGGGGCGTGCCGAACTTCGTGGCGAAAGCCAGCAGATCGGCCAGCACCTTGAGGGCGCCCTCAGGGTCGCCGCGCCGCTCAAGCACCCCGACGTAATTGGCCGACAGGCCGAAGTTCGGGTTGTTCTGGTGGGCCTGGGACAGGTATTCCGATTCCAGCAGCGCATCGGCCCGCTCGTAGCGCTTGGCCAAGCGCAGGGCAAAAGCGAGGTTGCCGATCGCGGCAAACCGCCGTTTGGGCCGTCCTTCGCTGGCGGCCACGTCGAGTTCGCACCACTGCACTGCCCGCTTGCGGTCCTCCTCCAGCGCCGTGTCCCAGTTGCCGCCGTAGATGAAGAAGGTGCACAGGCCGCGGAGCACGGCCGTGTCGTTGGGCAGGTTGTTGGCCCGCCGAAGACGTTCCGCCTCCAGAAGCGCGGCGAGCGATGCATCGTAGTTGCCGAGCACGAGGTTGGTTCGGCCCACACCGGCCAGCAGTTGCGAGCGCTGATCCGGGTGCCCAGGCGCGAGGCGACTCAGGCTGTCGTCGTACATCTGCCTTGCATCGGCCCAGTTGCTGCGCATTTCCCGCGCCCGCCCGCGGGCGATCGACAGTGGCACGGCCAGCGCCGGTTCGGGGACGTGCGCCATGAGCGAAGCCCCCATCTGGTCGGCCTGCTCGAAGAGGTCCCAGCGCCCAAGAATGGCCAGCGCGTCGATGCGGTGCGTGAGGATCTGCGCCCGGTCGTCGTCGGAGAGCGATGGCCGGGCCAGCAAGGCGGTCGTCAACGCCAGATTGGCGGCGTACGCCTCGACCGCGGCATTGGCCTGGAGGACGAGCACCTCGGCGGCAGGCGCCGGCGCATCCGCCGCCAGGGCGCCGCGCTGCCCACTGGCGCCGACGAGCAACACGACGGCGAGCAGGCATGACAGCCCTGTCGCCGGCCAGAAGGCCATTCGCCTCGACATGCACCTACCTTCGCGGATGTTCAAGAGAATCGTCCTGCGAGGCCTGACGTCCCCGGTCCGTCAAATGTAGCCAGCGGGGTTTCGATCGAATGCGGCCAATTGGGCCCGCATTGCCCGGCACCTGTCTCGTGGCCGATCAACTGCGCCTTGGCCGGATCATCGTCTGGGCGTAGCCAAAACGTTCGCCCAGCGCCTGCAGCAGGTGCATCAGCCGCGCCTGCAGCTTGGCGAAACCGTCGTGTTTCTCCAGCGTCTGCGTGTTCATGTACAGGCGCTGGTTGATCTCCAACTGCAGGCTGTGGCGGCCGGCGGACGGGTCGCTGTACGCAGCCACCAGTTCCACGCCCTTGAACGGGTGGTTCACCGCCACCTCGTAACCCTCACCGCGCAGGAACTCGGCGACGAAGTTCGTGAAGGCCGGCTCGCAACTGCTGCCATCGCGGTCGCCGAGCACGAAGTCCGGGCGCGGCTTGCCGTCCACGCCGTCGAAATCCAGCGAGGTCATCGGCCCCATCGAATGGCAGTTCAGGTGGTAGACGACCCCGAAGCGCGTGTGCGCGTTGGCCAGCAGTTCCCACAGTGCGTCGTGGTAGGGCTGGTAGCAGCGCTCGATGCGGGCCAGGATCTCCTTCACCGTCAGGCCGCGGTCGTAGATCGGCCGGCCGTCCAGCAGGGTGCGCCAGATCAGCGCCTTGCCCAGCGCGGCCTTGCCGCTGTCCACCGTGGGGTGGGGCCAGGGTTCGGCCATCAGTCGCGGGTCGATGTCGGCCACGTGGCGGTTGACGTCGATGTAGGTGCGGGCGAACTGCGCCGCCAGCAGCGGGATGCCCATCTTGGCTGCGGGCAGGAACAGCTCGTCGACGAAGCAGTCCTCACCGTCGCGCAGGGCCCGGGGTTCCACTGCAGGGCGGAAATCGGCCGGCAGGCGGAAGCCGCTGTGCGGCGAATCGAGAACGATGGGGAAGGCCGGCACCTCGGGCGGGCGCGGGCCGTGCAGGGCAAGCACATGGGGGTCCAAGGCGGGGCTCCGGTGGGCGGCTGCGGGGTCGGGTGCATTATCGGGGTCTGATTCCAACGCTCCGCTGCCCGATGACCCTGCCGGCCCACGCCCCGTCCTACTACGCACACAGCGCCAACCCCGCCCCGCCGCGCCCGCCATTGCAGGGTGCGGCCGAGGCCGATGTGTGCATCGTCGGCGCCGGCTACACCGGCCTGTCCACCGGCCTGGCGCTGGCCGAGGCAGGCTTTCGCGTGGTGGTGCTGGAGGCGGCCCAGGTGGGCTGGGGCGCGTCAGGCCGCAACGGCGGGCAGATCGTGCACAGCTTTTCGCGCGATCTGGATGTCATCGAGGCCGCCTACGGCCGGGAGACTGCCGAACCCCTGGGCCGCATGATGTTCGAGGGCGCCGCCATCATCCGCGAGCGGGTGAAGCAGTACGGCATCGCCTGCGACCTGAAGGACGGCGGCGCTTACACCGCCATCGGCGGCCACAAGGTCGGACAACTGGCCGAGCACAAGGCCTTGTGGGAACGCTGGGGCCACCCGGGCCTGCAGCTCTACGACACCAAGGCCGACGTGCACCGCTTCGTGGCCACCGACCGCTACAGTGCGCTGCTGTTCGACCCCACAGGCGGCCACATCCACCCGCTGAACTTGGCGCTGGGCGAAGCGGCGGCGCTGGAATCGCTGGGCGGGCGCATCCATGAAGGCTCGGCGGTGGTGCGCATCAAGCGCGGCGACCCGGCCGTGGTGCACACCGCCCAGGGCCAGGTGAAGGCGCGCTGGGTGGTGCTGGCCGGCAACGCCTACCTGGGTGGGCTGGAACCGGCGCTGGCCGCCAAGAGCATGCCCTGTGGCACCCAGGTGGTGGCGACCGAGCCGCTGGGTGCACGTGCGGCCGAGCTGATCCCGTCGGACTGCTGCGTGGAGGACAACAACTTCCTGCTCGACTATTTCCGCCTGTCGGCCGACGGGCGGCTGCTCTACGGCGGCGGTGTGATCTACGGCGCGCGCGACCCGGCGCGGGTGGAGGCGCTGGTACGCCCCAAGCTGCTGAAGACCTTCCCGCAGCTGGCCGATGTGCGCATCGACTTCGGCTGGACGGGCAACTTCCTGCTCACGCTCTCCCGCCTGCCGCAGGTGGGCCGGCTGGCGGACAACGTCTACTACGCCCAGGGCTGTTCCGGCCACGGCGTGACCTACACGCACCTGGTCGGCCGCGTGCTGGGCGAGGCCATCCGCGGCCAGGCGGAACGCTTCGACGCCTTCGCGCGCCTGCCACATCACCCGTTCCCCGGCGGGCGGCTGCTGCGCGTGCCGCTGACGGCGCTGGGTGCGGCCTGGTACGACTTGCGCGACCGCCTGGGCGTCTGAAACACCCTCGGTGAGCGTCTTCTCCCGGTCAGGAATCCCTGCCGGGAATGCGTTGACGTTCCCGTGCGTATGCTGAGCACCATGAAACGCCTTCCCATGTGGATGCTCCTGCCGGCAGCCTCGTTGTTGGCGGCCTGCGCCGGCCCGGGGCTGACGCCGCTGCAAGGCGGCCTCAGCGAGTCGGAACTCACCCAGCGCTGGGGCACGCCCACCGGGCGCTACACCCTGGGCAGTGGCACCCGGCTGGAATACGCCCTGGGCCCCGCAGGCCGCGAGACCTGGATGGTGGACCTGGATGCCCAGGGCCGTGTGGCGCAGTGGCGCCAGGTGCTGGACTGGCGCCACCTGGAGCGTGTGCAGGGCAGCCTGCCGGGCATGAGCACCGATGAACTGCTGCGCACCCTGGGCCGCGCCAGCCACGTGCGCAGCGGTGGCCGGCAAGGGGGCGAGGTCTGGTCCTGGCGGCACGACTCGCCGTTTTGCCTGTGGTTCCAGGCGTCGATCGGCGACGATGACCGGGTCCGCGACGCATCCTTCGCGCCCGACCCGGAATGCGACGCCCGGGACGACTACGATGGCTGAATGAACGTCACGCTCTTCGGCATCCCCAACTGCGACACTGTCAAGCGCGCCCGCGCCTGGCTGGCTGAACACGGTATCGACGCCGCGTTCCATGACTTCAAGAAGGCCGGCGTGCCGCCCGATGGGCTGGACGCCTGGCTCGACGCCCTGGGCTGGGAGGCCCTGCTCAACCGCAAGGGCACCACCTGGCGCAAGCTTGCCGACGCCACGCGCGCCGCGGTGGTGGACCGCGCCAGCGCGCGCGCGCTGATGCTGGTGCAGCCCAGCGTGATCAAACGGCCGGTCGTGGTCTGGGGGCCGTCGGTGACGACGGTGGGTTTCGATCCGGCGGGCTGGCCGCCGGTGTCGCGTCCCTCGGCGCCGCCCTCTCGCTGAGTTCGTCCTCGGCGGTCACCGTCTCCACCCGGTTGCGGCCATTGGCCTTGGCGCGGTAGAGCGCGCGGTCGGCCCGGCGCAGCAGGTCGCTCAGCCCGTCGCCAGGCTGGCTCAAGGTGAGGCCTACGCTGGTCGTCACCGGGCCTCCGGGCACCACGTGCTGCAGGTCCAGCGCCTGCACGGCGGCGCGCAGGCGTTCGGCCACGGCGGCGGCCTGGTCGCCGTCGGCCGCGGGCAGCACCAGGGCGAATTCCTCGCCGCCCAGGCGGCCGGCAGCGGCCGGCGGCGCACCTTCAACCCGCAGCACCTCGGCCGCGGCACGCAGCACGGCGTCGCCGGCCGGGTGGCCGTGCGTGTCGTTGATGCGCTTGAAGTGGTCCAGGTCGATGATCAGCAGGGCACACGGCGTGCCGCGGGCGAGCCAGGCCTCCAGCCGCGCCAGCACGTCGCGCCGGTTGGGCAGCCCAGTGAGTTCGTCGGTGTGCGCCAGGCGCCGCATGGCCTGGCCGGCGCGGCGCAACCGCCAGGCCAGGGCCGCCAGCAGCAGCGCGCCGATCAGGCCGATGGCGATGACGCCGTTGCGCAGCTGGCCGGCCGCCTTTTCCTGCGTGAGCGCACGGGTCATGGCCGCCTGTTCGCGCTGCAACAGGCGCAGGTGCTGCGCCTCGCTGCTGCTGTCCACCTGCAGCTTCAGCGCGGCGAAGCGCTCGTCCACCTGGCGCTGCAGCAGGCTGTCGGACAGGCGCTTGAACGCGTCCAGCTGCGCATAGGCCTCGCGCCACTGGCCCTGGGCCGCGTGCAATGCGGCCATGGCCTCGTGCGTGCTGGCACGCTCGCGGGTCGACTGAGCCTGCTCGAAGATCTGCAGCGCCTCCTGCAGGGCCGCCCGGGCTTCGGCTGAGCGGGCCAGGCGGCCCAGGGCCACGCCGCGTTGCAGCAGGATCTGCCCGCGCAGCCGCTCGTCGGCCACGCCACGCTGCAGCGCCTGCGCGGCATCCAGCTGCGCCAGCGCCTGCGTGGCGTCGCCTTTCGCATTGGCCAGGGCGGCCAGCCCGCGCAGGCCATAGGCCTCGCCGCGGGCGTAACGCAGTTCGCGCGCCAGCGCCAGTGTCTGCCGGAAGGCCTCCTCGGCCGCCGGCCAGTCGGCCAACTGTTCGTTCACGCGCCCCAGGTTGTGCCAGGTCACCACCAGTTCGCGCTTGAGGCCGGCGCGCTGCTGCGCCTGCAAGGTCATGCGGTAGTAGCGGCGCGCCTGTTCCGCATCGCCCATGCGGTTGTAGAGGGTGGCGATGCTGTTCTGCGTGGTGGTGCGCTGCTCCGGCAGGCCCAGGCGCTCGAACAGCGACGCCGCGCGGTCCAGATCGCTCAGGCCGCCGGAGAACTCGCCACGCACGCCGCGCAGGTAGCCGCGCCGGTACAAGGCCTCGGCCAACTCGGCGTCGTCCTGTGCGCGTTCGGCGGCCGCCACGGCCAGCTCGAACAGGCGCAGCGCCACCGCCCCCTGGCCAGCCTGGTTCTCCAGTTCGCCCTCGCAGTTGTAGGCCCGCGCCGACAGGCCGCGCTGGCGCACCTGCGGCAGCAGCGTGCGGGCCTGGTCCAGGCGCTGGCGGGCGGCGGCGCTGTCGCGTTCGGACTGGTGTTCACACAGCAGCAGCAGGGCGCGCACGCGAAGGTCGGCGTCGCCGCCGTCGCCCAGACTGGCCAGGGCCTGCTGCGCCAGGCGGGCCGACAGCGCAGGATCCACCCGCACCTGGGCTTCGGCGCGGTCCAGCACGGCGGCCGGCTCGCTGGCGAGCGCGGGCACGGCGCCGCCCGAGCCCAGCGCGGCCAGGCACAGCACGACACGGCTCAGGGCCGCGGCTTGCCGCGCCCTGCGGGTGATGAAGGATCGATGCATTCGATCTCGAGTTCAAAGTCGGCATGCGCCACCACCTGGCCGTTGATGCGCAGGTCCAGGGCGTGCCGGCCGCGATGGTAGCGCCGTGTCGTCACCACCTTCAGCGGGTGCCGGCGTTCCAGCACGCGGGTCTCGCCGGGGGCCAGCGTCAATGTCCAACCCTTGAACACCTTGGGCCGGCGTGAGCCGTCGGCCCTCACGTGGTGCACGGCGTAGTCCACCACCAGGGCCTGGGACTGCCGGCCGCTGGATTGCAGGGTCAGGCTGAAAGGCAGGTGTCCGCCCAGCATGCAGCGCGTGACTCCCAGGCGCAGTGCCACGTTGCCGTCAAAGGCATTGCCCAGACCCCAGGCCGCGAGCATGCCGGTGTGGCCGGCCTTGACCAGCGTGCGGCTGGCGTGGCGCAGCAGCGCCAGCCGGGCCGCCGGCGCGCCCGCGCGGTGCTGCGTCACCCAGCCGACCACGATGTCCGGGTGGTCCTTGGCGATGTCGTTGAGGTGGTTGGCCACGCTGCGGCGCACGTACTCGCTGGCGTCGTCCTGCAGGGCCGCCAGCAGCGGCAGCGTGGGCGACGGGTCGTCCACCAGGGCCTGCAGCCGGATGCCCCAGGGCAGGCGCGGACGGCTGCCTTCGCTGACCAGACGCCGCACATGCGCGCTGGGGTCACCGGCCCAGCGCTGCAAGGTGGCGAACACGGTGACGGGGTCGTGCACGATGAAGGGCCGGATCGCGAACTCGGCGCTGAAGCGCTGGGTGACGGCATGCAACGCCTGCAGCGCGCGCGGCACGTCGTGCAGGCCGCGGCGGGCCACGAATTCACCCACCGGCCACAGTGCCCAGCCTTCCAGGCCGTCGCGGCAGGGGTCGTCGCTGCCCAGGCGATCGCCCGGCCAGGGCGGGGCCAGCGCCGCCTCCAGCACGCCGCAGGCGCGGTCGAAATCGGCCGGCAGCGTGGCTTCCAGCGCATCCGCGATCAACATGGCGCGCGCCTTCATCTCCAGGTCTTCCAGACCCGCGGTGGCGTGCGCCGTGAAGGCGGGTGCATCGAATCGGCGGTGCACCCGGTGCAGGTGCTGCGCCATGCGATCCACCAAGCCCGGGCTGAGCAGGTTCTTGAACGGTTCCATGCGGCTCAACCGAGCTGCACGGGCAGGCGGGCATAACCGCGGAAGCGCAGCCGCCGGTCCCGCACGGGTTCGCCCGCCAGGTTCAACTGCGGGAAGCGCTGGAACAGCCGCCCGAGTGCGATGCGGCCTTCCATGCGTGCCACATTCATGCCCGAGCAGGCGTGAGCGCCTTGCCCGAAGGCCAGGTGGTGGTTGGGGCTGCGGGCGATGTCCATGCGGTCAGGGTCCGCACACACCGCCGGGTCGCGGTTGGCCGCGCCGATGGCCAGGTGCACGAAGGTGCCGGCCGGCAGCGTGGTGCCCGAAGGCAGCGGCACCGCATCGGTGGTCAGGCGGTTGTTGATCTGGATCGGGCTTTCCAGCCGCAGCAGTTCCTCCACCGCCGGGTTGACCAGCGCCGGTTCGGCCAGCAGGCGGGCCAGCTGGTCGCGGTGCGTCATCAGCAGCACCGCGCCGTTGCCGATCAGGTTGGTGGTGGTCTCGTGGCCGGCGTTGAGCAGGAAGATGCAGTTGTGCATCAGCTCCGTTTCGTCCAGCGTGCCGTCGGCGTCGCCCAGCATCAGGCGGGTGAGCACGTCGACCTCTGGGTCACCGGGTCGCGCGCGGCGTTCGGCCAGCAAGGTGCTCAGGCAGCCCAGGAACTCCGTGACCGCTGCATTGCCGGCCGCCTGCACGGCGGCAGAGGGCGCGGGCTCCAGTGCCGACAGGATGGCCAGTGACCAGCCGCGCAGCGGGCCCCGGTCGGCGCGCGGGATGGCCAGCAGGTTGCCGATCACCTCCACCGGGATCTGCGCCGCGAAGTGTTCGATCAGGTCGGGTGCGCCGCGCCCGGGCAGGGCGTCGAGCAGGTCGTCCACCAGGCTCACCACGCCGGCTTCCATGCGCGCGATCGCCCGCTGGTTCAGCGCGCCCATCAGGATGCGCCGCACCCGCGTGTGCCGCGGCGGGTCGTTGAACACCAGGCTGGTGGTGTGGTGGGCGTACAGCGGCGCGTCGGCGCCGAACACCGGCGCGAAGGCCTGCTGCTTGTCGCTGCTGACGGCAGCGCTGCGGTAGACCGCCAGCACGTCGGCGTAGGCCGTCAGATAGACGTTGCGCTCGTCGAGCCGGTGCACCGGGCTGTGGCGGCGCAGCGCAGCCCAGAAGGGCGCGGGATGGTCGATGAAGCCGGCGGGCGGATTCGCGAGGCTGAAGTCGCGGATCAGGTCGGGGTTCAGGTCGCGGCCCTTGCCGTGGTCGCCTGCCGGTGTGTCATGAGGCTCATGCATGGCCGGCAGTCTAGGCGCCGCCGGCCGCCTATCATTCCCGCATGTTCACCGGCATCGTCCAGGGCGTCGCCTCCGCGGCCCGCATCACGGCCCAGTCGGGCCTGCGTCAGATCGTGCTGCAATGCCCGCCGGGGTTCACCTCCGGCCTGCAGATCGGCGCCAGCGTGGCCGTCGACGGCTGCTGCCTCACGGTGACGCAGGTGGATGGCGACCACGCGCACTTCGACGTCATGCAGCAGACGCTGTCGTTGACGACGCTGGGCGGGTTGCTCGAAGGCGGCCGCGTCAATGTGGAGCGCAGCTTCGTCACCGGCGCCGAGGTGGGCGGGCACATCCTGTCGGGCCATGTCGACACCACCGCCATCCTGGCGGGCATGCGCACGCCGGAGAACAACCGCGTGCTGCGCTTCGCCGTGCCGGCGCCGTGGATGCGCTACGTCTTCCCCAAGGGCTTCATCGCCGTCAACGGCGCCAGCCTGACCGTGGCCGAATGCGGCCGCGAGGCCGACGGCAGCGGCTGGTTCGAGGTCTGGCTGATCCCGGAGACGCTGCGCATGACGACCTTTGGCGACAAGGCCGTCGGCGATGCCGTGCACCTGGAGATCGACCGCCAGACGCAGGTGATCGTGGACACGGTGGAACGCGTGCTGGCCGAGCGGCTGGGGCCTGGCGCCGCGAGCTGATCGACCGAGCGGCCGAGCGAACTGGCGGCCGGCTGGCTGCGCTCCGAGCAGAGCGGTGCCGACGTCGCGGATCAGGCCCTGACGTCCACCACCGGTTCGAAGCCGCCGAAGATCATGCGCTTGCCGTCGAACGGCACGGGCGGGTTCCCCGGCGTGGCTGGGTCCATGCGCGGGTCTTCCATCATCTTCTTCATGCCGGCATCGCGCGTCGCCTTGTCGGGCCACTCGACCCAGGAGAAAGCCACCGTCTCGTCGGCCGTGGCCTGCACCGCACGCCGGAAATCGGTGAGCTTGCCGTCAGGCACGTCGTCGCCCCAGGTCTCCACCACGCGCAGCGCACCGAGTTCGAGGAACAGCGTGTCGAAGCGCTTGGCGTGGTCGATGAAGGCCTGCTTGCTGGCGGTGGGCACCGCGATCACGAAGCCGTCGATGTAGGACATGGGGGTGCTCCTCTTTGCGGTGCATTCATGGAACGGACGCACGGGAGTGTGCGACTGAGAACTCGACGCGCGAGGGGCCGTGATTTCGACAACGCGTTGCGAAGCACGTTTCCGCTTCAGATGACCGTAGACGGCCACAACCGGTCAGTCATCCCGCACTCCAGTTTCGGCCGCGGTGAGTCCCCGACGGACCACATTGCGGCAGTCAGTTCGGCGGCCTGTGCGGCCCAACTCGACCAGGATGAGGCGGTGGCAAGTGGCAGCTTTCGCGATGTACGGTAACGCATTGGCCGGGTTCGATAGCGCGAGCCGATGCCTTTGTCAGGGACGTCATCGCCTTGGCGTAGTACGGCTCGACCAACGTCACCAGCTTCGCGCACGGCACCACGCGATCCGTCTCTTCGTGGAAGTCGCGCATGCGCGTCCGCTTCGTCGACTGGATGTCGTGGGTTCCATGGCATGAAGGAACCCGAGCACGACGGCGATGCGACGAGGGTGCCATCCATGCTGCGCCGTGGCAACGCAGAATCATGGCCCTCGATGCACGGGGTCAATTACCGCCGATGATGCGGTTGCGACCAGCCCTCTTCGCCTCGTACAGGCGGGCGTCGGCGCGCGCGACGACGGCGTCGAAGCTGTCTTCGGCCCGCACCTCAGCCCAGCCGCCGCTGATGGTGACCCGAAAGCCCGGCGTGAGCGGCTCCCAGTCCTGGTTCTGCACGACCAGTCGCAGGCGCTCGGCCAGCTCCGGCAGGCCGGCATCGGGGGGCTCGGCCAGTAGGACCACGAACTCTTCGCCGCCGTAGCGGCCGAGCAGGTCTGAACCACGCAAGGTCTGCCTCACCACCTGGCAAACGCGGCGCAGGACGTCGTCGCCCACCCGGTGGGAATACCGGTCGTTGACCGTCTTGAAGTGGTCCAAGTCGAAAATCAGCGCCACGATGGCGCGGCCGGCTTGCTGCCGCCGCGCGAACTCGGCCTCCAGCGCGCGCCGGTTCGGCACGCCGGTCAACGGGTCGGTCGTGGCTTGATGCGAGAGGTCCTCGTTCACGTCGCGCAGCGACTCGAACTGCAGGCGGATCGACTCTTCAGAAATCCGCAGCCCCAGCTTCGACACCCGCGCCTGGAGCATCGCTAGCATGTGCTCCCGCAGATGCGCGGCCACGAGCGCCTGGCAGTCATGGGCTTCGCGCCACTCGCCGTTGACGAGGGCCAGCCTCGCCAGCGCCTGCCACTCCCAGACCTTGAGGGCTGCAAGCTCGGCCTCGCCGCGCCGGAGCTGGGTTCGGGCTTCGGCAGCCAGATGCAGGGCTTCGTTGTGCTGCCCCTCCTGCGCAAGCAGCACTGCCAGTTCCACGCGGGCCGTCTTGGCAAATTCCGAACCGTGGGCTTGCTGCTGCGCCAAGGCCTGCCGCAGCAACGCCTTGGCGCTGTCGCGTTGGCCGCTCCTCGACAGGACCAGCCCGCACATCACCAGCGCATAGAGCAGCGCTTCGCCCTTCAGCAGATGCAGATCATCCTGAACGAGCTGCGCCAGACCCAGCGCAGACTGCAGATGTGCCTCGCTGACCTGCGGACGGTGCAGGCGCACCTCGTCGGCGCAGGCGAGCAGCAGATTCATCAGGTTCACGCGCGCGGCGCAGGCCTGCAGCGAGCGCGGGCCCGAGGCCTGCTCGGTGACCTGGAGATGCTGGCTCACGATCCGCAGCGCCGCGGCAGTGAGCCCCTGGCTCTTGTAGCAATTGCTCAGCGCGTGGTTGACAAAGGCACGTTGCCCCGGCGCGAGCGCGGTGTCGGTCAGCAAGTCGAGACTGTGCGCCAAGTGCCGGGCCGCAGCGTCAGCGTGGCCGGCCACGACGGTCAATCGCGCCGCCATGTAGGCGCTGGCCAGCAGTTCGCCAACCTTGTCACCAAGCTGTCGATAGCCTTGCAGCGCCCTGTCCAGCCAGGCGACCGAGAGGTCAAAGTCGGCCCCGCGGACCAGCTTGCGTCCGAAGTGGAGTGCCAGCGCTGCAGCTACGTCGGGCCTTTGGGTTTGGCGTGCCTGCTCATACAGCTGCGTGCAAGCGCGGTCCAGCTCAGACACAGGATCAACAGCGATGCGCTCCAAGAGCGCGTCGAGGCGCTGCTGCCAGTTGTCTGCCGTTGACTCGGAGTCCTGCATGTGCCCAACCCGTGTTCGGCAGCCAGTGTAGGTGCCCGGCTTGGCGGCGGGCACCGCCGCGTGAAGGCCCGCAGTCAGCACCGATGCGCTGATGCCCGAAAGGGTCTGCCGGTTGCCCAGGGCACTGGCACTCAGGCGAGGTACAGCGGGCGTGGCGCCGCCGAGCGCCGTCTGCCCCGCATGAGACTGCCGGCCGGTGGCTTGCACGATGGGCTCTCGAAGGCGCGAACCCCCACGCTCTCAAGCCGTGCATCGCGTCTCAATTGCCCCGAGGGCTGCCCGCCGACGTGTGTCCTCCGCAGCGGGGCGATCCTGCGCGCGATCGCGGGTGTGTTCGACCGGCAGCTTCAGGGCAGCGAGATCAGGGCGCCGCAAGTCGCAGATGGGTCGGCCTGAGTTGGCCAGCACGCTGAACTCGTCGCTAAAGATGTCGTTGCGAATTTGCCCCCCGGAAGTTGCCGCTCGCGGTCGCCGCTGTTCCACCCGATGCAGCCCTCTACCCGCGTGCAGCGGGTCTGCTTCTGGCCCCTCCGGGAGTGGCCAAGCGCGGCAAGGCCAAGGCAAGCCCAACCGCAACAGATCATCCCCCCATGTCAACGGCCGACATCAGACCTTCGATGTCCATGAGGATGAGCATGCGTTCCTTGGCCTTGCCGTCGTCTTCCTTCACGGCGGCTGGGGTGATGCTGCCGATGCCGATGATGTAGCCCGAATCAATCCCGGTGGCCAGTTCCGGGGCGGGCTTGATGTGCTCGCCGGTGAGTTCGAGCACGTCGGAGACCGAGTCCACGACGGCACCGACGACGCGCCCGCGCACGTTGAGCACGATGACGACGGTGAAGCCGTTGTACTCGGCGCTGTCGCAGCCGAGCTTCAGGCGCAGGTCGACGATGGGGACGATGACGCCGCGCAAGTTGACCACGCCCTTGATGAAGTGCGGGGCATTGGCGATGCGTGTGGGGGGCTCGTAGGAGCGGATCTCCTGCACGCGCAGGATGTCGATACCGTACTCCTCACCGCCGAGCCGAAAGGTGAGGTACTCGCCGCTGCGCGCGGTGGTCTTGCCTCCGCAGAAGGCCAAGTTCTCTGCCTGACGGACGGCTTCGTGTTCAGCAACGTGGGCCACCGGGGTGGCTTCGACGATCATGTCCATGGTCGCGCTCCTGTGAAGGTTCAGAACGAGGTCCACTCGTCGCTGGTGTCGGCAGCCTGGGCCAACTGAGGTGTCGGTGCGGCCGCTGCTGCCGCAGTGGCCTTGGGTGTTGCGGGCCGGGCCTGTGCCACCTTGGTCACCACCCATGCGGCGGCCTCCTTGATGGGCGCCTGGGTTACAGGTGCGGCCACCGCTGCGTAGTTGGGCGAGCCCGTGCTGCCCTGGCCCTGCGCCAGCTTGAACACCGCCACCGCCTGCACCAGGGACTGTGCCTGCTGCTTGAGGCTCTCGGCAGCGGCGGCGGATTCCTCCACCAGCGCCGCGTTCTGCTGCGTGACCTGGTCCATCTGGCTCACGGCATCGCCCACCTGGGTCACGCCCTGGCTCTGCTCGACGCTGGACGCGCTGATCTCGCCCATGATGTCGGTGACGCGGCGGATGGCACCGACCACCTCGTCCATCGTCGTGCCGGCCTGGTCGGCCAGGGCCGAGCCGGACTCCACGCGCTCGACGCTGTCGGTGATCAGGCTCTTGATCTCCTTGGCCGCGTCGGCGCTGCGCTGTGCCAGCGTGCGCACCTCGCCGGCCACCACCGCGAAGCCGCGGCCCTGTTCGCCGGCGCGGGCGGCTTCCACCGCCGCGTTGAGGGCCAGGATGTTGGTCTGGAAGGCGATGCCGTCGATGGTGCCGATGATGTCGGCGATCCTCTGCGAGCTGGCCTGGATGCCCTTCATGGTGTCGACCACCTGGGCGACGACCTGGCCACCCTTGACGGCGACCTCGCTGGCGCCCTGGGCCAGCTGGTTGGCCTGGCGGGCGTTGTCGGCGTTCTGCCTGACAGTCGAGCCCAGTTCCTCCATCGACGCGGCCGTCTCCTGCAGCGAGGAGGCCTGCTGCTCGGTCCGGCTGGAGAGATCCTGATTGCCCTGCGCGATTTGGGCACTGGCCGTGGCCACCTGCTCGGCATTGCCCTTGACCTCTGCGACCATGTTCACCATGCGTCGCTGCATCTGCGCCATGGCGGTCAGCAATTGGCGAGTGTCGTCATTGCCAGTGGCGTGAATGGGCTGAGTCAGGTCGCCCTCGGCCAGATGATCCGCGGCATCGACGGCACGACGGATCGGGCCGGCAAGTTGACGGGCCAGCCACAGCGCACCCAGCACCAGACCAGCCAGCGAGCAGCCCGATGCCAGGAGGATCAGCCACAGGGTCTGGGCTACAGCCGCATCTGCCGCGTCTGCGTGCGCCTTTGCTTCGGCTTCGAGCAGCCCGCTCAGCGCCTCCAGTTGGTCTTCCAGGGCCGCAAAGTCGGTCTGCAGCGCCGGCTGTTCGGCACGGGCCGCATCCACGCTATCGACTGACGAGGCGATCAATCGGCCGGCCGTCTGGGCGTAGCGCTCAGCAACAGGCTGAGCCGCTGCCAGCGCGCTACGCGACTCGTCGCCGATCGGGAATTCGCCGATTCGGGCCAATTCGCGCAGGATCGTTTCGGTGTGGTCCTTCAGGTCAGCCCTGGCATCGGAGACCCCCTGCACATTCGATTCGAAGGCCGCCAGCAGGGCACGCTGCGCATCACCTCGGATCGCGTCGTGCATCATGTCAGCAGCCTGCCCGGCCGACATCGCCTGCGAAGCCTGTGTCGCCAGACGGATGGACTCGCTCATCCGACTGGCCGACACTGCCCCGATGGCGCCGGCGATACCGACCAGCAGCGCAGCAGCGGCTCCGAAGGCCAGCACTTGTTGACGAATGTTCATCGTGGTCTCCTTTTGGCGTCAGGTTCTCGTTTCCACGATGGCGTGGTCAAGATGCCCGTGCTCGGGCTTGGTCAGAAGGTGGTCCATGCCGACTCGTCGGCCGGTATCGGGGCAACTGCAGACGCAGCAGAGGGCTGTGCCGCCGAAGTCAGACCAGGCGTCGGGTTGGCCTTCAGGACAGCAGTGGGCTTCACGGGTACCGCTGCGTCAGCCGCACTGGCCTTGGCGTTACGGCGCAGGTCCACCGCGTCGCTGTCGCAGATCGTGCTGTCGGTCTTGCTCAGCCGGAACAGGCGCATCGCTTGTGTCAGGCTGACCACCTGCTGCTGCAGCGAACCTGTGGCGGCCGCCAGTTGCTCGACCATCGCCGCGTTCTGCTGGGTCACGCCGTCCAGGTGCGTCACGGCCTCTGTGACCTGCCCCACGCCGGCCAGTTGCTCCGATGTCGCCGCATTGATCGACTCCAGCGTCGCGGAGACCTCGCCGACGGTGCCCAGGGCCTCGTTCATCGCCCGCTGGGCCGTCTCCGTGTGCTGCACGCCGGCGTCGACACGCTCCGACGAGGTCGCGATCAGGCCGCGCACCTCCTTGGCCGACTGACTCGTCCGCTGTGCCAGGGCGCGCACCTCGGACGCCACCACCGCGAAACCGCGGCCGGCTTCACCCGCGCGGGCCGCCTCCACCGCTGCGTTCAGCGCGAGGATGTTGGTCTGGAACGCGATGCCTTCGATGACCTGGATGATGTCGCTGATGCGCTGGGACGACTCGCGGATCGCGCCCATGGACGTCACGACCTCCTGCACCGCACGTTCGCTGCGCTGCGCGACCTCGCCCATGCTGCCGGCCAGCGAGGCGCCGGTTGACGCATGCTGTGCCGTGCCGCGGACGGTGCCGTTGATCTGCTCCATCGAGGCCGCCGTTTGCTCCAGGCTGCTGGCCTGCGCCTCGGTACGTGCGGACAGGTCCTGCCCGCCGGCCGCGATCTCCTCGGCGGCGTGGCGCACGTTCTCGATCTCGGCGCGCACGTCGCCAATCGTCGTCCGCAGGTTCACACCCACCTGGGACAACGCGAGCTGGGCCAGGCCAAGCTGCCCCGGCGCGCCCGTCTTCACGCCATGGGCCAGATCGCCGGCTGCCAGCTGCAGTGCGTCCTGTACCAGCGACCCGAGTTCGCGCTGGCTGCGCCCGTAGCTCAGGACCCACGCCGCTGCCGCCATGGCCAGCGCGCCCGGCACCCACAGGGCCGCCGGCAGCGCCTGCGCGGCCAGCGCCGAGACGAACACGGCGCCCAGCGTGGCAGCACCGCCGACGCCCCAGCGGCGCGCCTGCGCGCCGATCGCACGTAGCGTGCGGCCGCCCCGACCGAGCGGCACCACCTGGCCGCGCCGGATCCCGGTCTTCAGGCGACCACTGGCCGCCTCCTGCTGCATGCGGACATACAGCGCCTCTGCGGCCTGGATGGCGTTGCGGTCCGGCACCGTGCGCACGGAGAGGTAGCCCGTGATCTGCTCACCGGCCTTGATGGGGGTGGCGTTGGCCAGCACCCAGTAGAAGTCTCCGTTCTTGCGGCGATTCTTGACCAGGCCCTGCCAAGGCAGGCCGCCGGCGATGGTGTCCCACATGTCCCGGAAGGCTTCTTCCGGCATGTCCGGGTGGCGCACGAGGTTGTGCGGCTGGCCGAGCAATTCCGTGGCGCTGAAGCCGCTCGCTTCGACGAAGGCCTGGTTGCAGTGGATGATCCGTCCCTTGAGGTCGGTCACGGACACCAGCGTCTGGCCGTCCCGGAGTGGGTATTCCTGTTGAGTGACGGGCAGGTTCTTGCGCATGGAGGCTTCCTCGGCAGGTTCGCAGCGTTGGACGTGACGTGCTGATGGGTTGCCTGCAGGGTCAGGCGGTCCGGAAGAACGCCATCGCCTGGTTCATGCGCTCAGCGCTGTCCCTCAGCGACGCTGCCGCGGCGGCGGTCTCCTCGACGAGCGCCGCGTTCTGCTGAGTCATGGCGTCGAGCTGCTCGACCGACTGACTGACGTCGGCGATCCCGCTGGTCTGCTCCTGGGCGCCGACGCTGATCTCGGCGATCAGTTGCTTGACGCCGTTGGCGTTGTCGACGATTTGACGCATCGTCTGCCCTGCCTGGCCGATCACCGAGGCGCCGGACTCCACCTGGTCCACGCTGACGCCGATCAGCGACTTGATCTCCCGCGCCGCGCTGGCGGAGCGCTGGGCCAGTGCCCGCACCTCGCTGGCGACGACGGCGAAGCCGCGGCCCTGCTCGCCGGCACGCGCAGCCTCGACCGCGGCGTTGAGCGCCAGGATGTTGGTCTGGAACGCGATGCTGTCGATGGTGCCGATGATCTCGCCGATCCTGGCCGACGACTCGCGGATGCTGCCCATCGTGGACACGGCGCGCTCCACCTCTTCACCGCCCTTGGAGGCCACGTCGGCATTGCTGGCCACCAGGCTCGACGCGCCCTGCGCGGTCTGCGCCGTCTGTTGCACGGTGGTGCCGATCTGCGTCATCGCCGCCGACGTACGTTGTAGGTGGCTGGCGGTTTCCTCGGTCCGGCGCGACAGGTCCAGCGAGGCCGAGGCAACCTCTTGGCTCGCCGTCTGGATCTCGCCGGCGCCCGCACGCACCTGGCCGACGATCGTCCGCAGCGAATCCAGAGTGCTCGCCAGCGTGTTCATCAGTCTGGCGACTTCGTCTGAACCCCAAGGGCGAGGCTGAAGCGTGAGGTTGCCCTTGGCGATCTCGTCAAGCTGGCGCGCCACTTCGCTGATGCCCCCCTGGGTCACGCGGTAGAAGGCCACCAGCATGTAGACAGCCACGGCCACACCGAACAGCGAGATGCCGATCTGCAGGTACAGGGTGCGGTTCAAGCTCGCCACGCGAGCCTCCAGCCGCTTGTCCAGCGCGTCGAAGACACGGCCGATGCTTGCGTAGTGCTCGCCGATCGCCAGGTTACCCGCGGCCACGAAGGCCTTCGCATCGCCGGTCGGGACATCGCCCATCACGTTGGCCTGGACCAGGGCCAGGAAGTCCTTGCTCGCCGCCACCGCCTTGGCAGTGCGGATCTCGTCGTTGATTGACGGATCGGCCGCGACGGCCCGATCCAGCGAGGCCTCGATGCCGGCCTGGTGGGCCAGGGCAAAGGCCTGCGCACGCGTCACCAGGTCATGCTGGGCCTGCGTCTTCGTACCGGCACGGATGAGCGCGTTGCCCATGCCGCGCATCTGGCCCAGCTTCTCGATGAGGTGCGGCTGCTTGAACAGCGCCGCGTCCATCAGGTAGTAGGTGTCGACGTCCGGGTCCAGCGTCAGGTTGGAGTTGTCGGCCACGTCGTTGAGCAGCGCGAACACGGCGTCGATGAAGGCCGTGTGGATGGCGAAAGTGGCCGAGGCGTCGCCGCGCACCGGATTGGCCGCCACGTCGGCGTGCAGCCTTTGGACCTTTGCCCAGGCCTCGACGGTTGCCAGGGCAGCGCCATGCAGCGCCTGCTCCGAGGCCACGGCCTCCATGGCCTTGGCCACGCGTTGCTGCGCCTCGGGCAGGTCGGCCGCGTTGGCCGCCGATGCCCGGCGGCGGTTCTGCGCCGCGTCCAGCAGCGGCATCAGCTCACGCGCATAGGTGACGCCGACGCGCTCCTTGGACGAGAAGGCGATGTTCTGCGTCGCTGTCAGCCACAGCGACACCGCCAACATCACGATCGGCAGCAGGAAGGCCAGCGACACCCAGGCCGACTTGGCGGGAAAGCCGATGCGACGGAAAGCGCGGATGCCTGGCGCCATGAACCCGTGGTGACGGAAGAAGGCGGGGGCATCGTCGGCGGATGAACCCGGGCGCGTTCCCGGGGTGGGTGTTGACAGCGTGACCACTTCTGCGCTCCAGCAAAGCAAGTTCACCGGTTATCGGTGGACGACCGTCAGTTCTTAGACCCGGCGTCGTTCCATGCGCAGGCTGCAGAACCTGCGGGCTTGGCTCATCTTGGTGCGTCAATCCCCATGCTGGCCGGAAAGACCAGTACAGGTGTACCTGCAAAGCGGTCAAAACCCGTTCAACACGAATGTTGAGCGCCCTGCGGCAGCTCCGACGTACCAATGTGGTGCATCCTTGCCGCGTCGCCTGCCTTGTACGAACTGGGATCCTCTGTGAACTTGCGCACGGCTTCAGCGGCTGGTGCTGGCGCAAGGAGTCCGAGGTCCAGGCTGCGACAGGCGCCGTTCAATATTCAACACGTAGTCCAGCGTGACCGGTCCAGGTCCGTTGATGGCCAGGTCCTGGTGGACCTGAGCGGCTGCTTCGCGGATACGGAACCTGAACGGGGCCGGCCGCGCATCGGGCAGCTATGAAGAAGCCCGAAGGTCGCCAGTGGGTCGCGACCGGCCATCCGTTGCCGCGCCTTCGGTGCAAGCTTCAGGGCAGCCCCGGTCTGGCAAGGGCTGGTAGCCTTCGCCAGCCCGCAGAACTAAATCCCCCGCACCCGCTCCCGGTGCTTCCCCACGTTGTCCCCGTCGATGCGCGTGCGCTTCGTGCCGCGCACCTCGTCCACCTTGTGGTCGCGTTCCGCCCCGCCGAGCGCCAGCACCTCCACCGTCGTCTCGCGCTCGAAGGCGTGGGACTTGTCGGTGTTGCGGTAGTGGCGGTGGATGGCCCAGTAGAACGCGGCCGCGCTGGCCGGGCCCAGGGCCAGCAGGAAGAGGATGCCGTCGTTGTTGTCCATGACGCTTTCCGCGGTTGCGCTGCTCAGCCGGCGTTCGCGATGAACCACAGCGCCAGTGCTTCCACCACCGTGCCGATGCTCAGCGCCGCCAGCAGCAGTTTCCACTGCTGCACCGGCACGCTGCCCATGGTTTCACCGGTGCGGCCGTTGACGGCGATGTAGTGCAGCATGCCGCCACCCGGCCCGGGCTGGTGGTACGAATACAGCCACACGGGCAGCGCCATCGACACCCAGCGCGTGCCCTGCAGGTCGAGCCGCTCCTGCTCCCAGCGCACACCCCGGTTGAAGCGGGCCACCGAGGATTCCATCCTCGACCGCGCGATGGACAGCATCTGGTCCTGCAGCCGCGGCATCAGGTGGGCCACGTCGCGGTCGCGCTTCTCCGAGGTGTAGCCCACCAGGTAGGACGCGTTCCACTTCACGGCATTCTTGGTGTCGAAGGGCAGGATGGTGTTGATGACGTTGTGCGTGTTGCGCTGCGTGTCCAGGTTGCCGCGTTCGGCGCTGGATTCCAGCGTCAGGTCGTCCACCGTGAAGTCCACGTGCCGCTGCACGCGCCAGACGTCGGCGTCGTAGAAGGTCTGGTTGCTCTTGCCCACCTTGCGGGTGTAGCGCCGCGTCTGGATCTCGGCGGTGCCGGCTGCGTCGGCATTGCCGCGCGCGTCCACCACCATGTAGGGCAGGTAGACGCCCACCACGTTCTCGGGCGTGAACTCCGCCTTGAAGGCCTTCAGCGCAAACAGCTGGCGCTTGCCGACGAACTGGCGGATGCGGGCGACGGCGTCGTCCTTGGTGATGTGGAAGGGCAGCACCGCATCCGGCACGGCGCCGTTGTCGGTCTGCTCGTTGACGCCCAGCACGTGGCGGCACCAGTGGCAGCGCGCCGTCATCGCCGTCTCGGTGTTGATCACCACCTCGGCGCCGCAGCCGGCGCACTTATAGCTGCGCAGATGCGCGGCGTCGGCGTCGATGTCGCGAGCCCCCGATGCCATCTGCGTGCCGCGCAGCTCGGCGATGCCTTCGCCCAGGCCGAATGCTTCCTCCACCCGCGTGGCCGCCCATTCGTGGCGGCAGTACAGGCAGACCAGGCGGTCGCTGCCGGCGCGGTGGCGGATGTCGGAGGCACCGCACTTGGGGCAGCGGTTGACGCCGTCGCGCAGTTCGGTCGACGCGGTGTCGATCACCGCCGGGTCCGGCGCCAGCAACTCCTCGCGGATGGGCTCGGGCAGCTGGTCCAGGGTCTGCCGGTCGAGTGGCAGCTGGCCTGGCGCCGGCGGCACGTCACGCGGCGACCCCGGCCCTTCCGGTCCCGGCCCGTCTTGTCCGGGCCCGTCTTGTCGCGGATGCATAGGCGGCGATGCGTTCGCCATCTGCAGCGGCAGCGCCTTACAGCCCCAGCGCCTTGGCCTTGACCGCGTCGTAGTCGGTCTGCGTGATCAGGCCAGCGTCGAGCATCTTCTTGGCCTGCGTCAGGCGGGCGATGGGGTCGTCTGCCGCGGGTGCGGCGGGTGCCGTAGGGGCGACCGCCGGCGCCACCGTCGCCGGCTGCTGCAGGCCGGCCAGCCCGCCCAGGCTGCCGGCCGCGATGCCCATGCCCATGATGCCGCTGACGCCGGCGTTCTCGCCCGCCGACTGCATGCCCGCCGCCACCGAGGCCTGCAGGTTCGAGTTGCCACGGGCACCGGCCAGCGCATCGGCGCGCTGCACCGTCTTCAGCAGTTCACGCGTGTTGGCGTCGTACTCGATGGAGACGATGGCGGTCTTGACGATGACCAGGCCGCGGTCGCTCCGCCAGCGGTAGGCGCGCTCCACCGCTTCAGACAGGCTCTGGGCGAAGCCCACCGAATCCTGCTGGATGCGCGTGATGCGGTTGCCCTTGCCGGGGTCGTTGGTGTAGGCGCTGAAGGCCGGCGCCAGTGAGCCGACCACCTCGTTGAACAACTGGCTGGCGGCCGCGTTGTCCATGTCGGTGAAGTCGAAGACCTGGCCCGGCTGCAGGTAGCTGGCCGGCACGAAGGCCTTGACGAAGCGGATCGGGTCGACGATCTGCAGCGTGTAGCTGCCGCGCGTGAGCGCACCCACCTGGGCATTCAGGTAGCCGTCGTCCCAGTAGATCTCCGACTGCGTGCCGAAGCGGTTGTCCGGCAACTCCTTCATCGACACGAAGAAGGCCGCCTGCTGCGCGCCCGGCTGGCCGCCGAACTTGAAGCGTTCCCAGCTCTGCCGGATCAGCGATTCGAACAGCCCGCCGCCGCTGAAGATCGACTGCGACTGCAGGTCGTCGGAACGCCACTCGTAGGCGCCGGCTTCGGCCACGAAGGCGGTGATCGCGCCGTCCTGCATCAGCAGCAGGCCGTAACCCTCCGGCACGACGATGCGTGAGCCGTTGCTGATGATGTTGGCCGAGCCCTTGGTGTTCGACCCGCGGCCAGCATTCGTGCCGCGCGGCACGGCGGCGAACAGCGCGGCCGTGGGCGGCAGGCCGGAGGGCACGGTGAAGAAGTCCAGCCATTGGTCGGCAAGGGTGCCGCCGATGGCGCCTTTGGCTGCCTGGATGAGGCCCATGGTGCGTGTCCTTTCGCGGGTGTGCGCGGGTGGGGCGCGGGCAGCCGGGTGGACTGCCATCGCGCAGTGAGCATAGCCGAGGGGCGTGACGGATCCGGGCCCGGTCAGACGCCACCGCCGTGCCGGCCGGCACCGGCGGCGAAGCGCGCCGCGCCGTCCAGCCCTTCGGCGAACACCACCGCCTGGCCGCCACGGCCTTCCCGCCGCAGCGCCTCGTCCAGTGGCCAGTCCCACTGCGCCAGGGCCGACGCGCGGTCGGCGTTCATGCAGCGCTGCGGAAATGCCCCGATCTGTTCGGCCAGTGCCAATGCAGCGGTCAGCGCCTGGCCATCCGGCACCACGCGGTTGGCCAGGCCCATGCTCAGCGCTTCGTCGGCGGGCACCGGGCGGCCGGTGAGGATCATGTCCAGCGCGCGGCCCTGGCCCACGATGCGCGGCAGGCGCACGGTGCCGCCGTCGATCAGCGGCACGCCCCAGCGGCGGCAGAAGACGCCGAACACCGCACTCCGGGCCGCCACGCGCAGGTCGCACATCAACGCCAGCTCCAGCCCGCCGGCCACGGCATAACCTTCCACGGCGGCGATCACCGGCTTGCTGAACACGGCACGTGTCGGCCCCATCGGGCCGTGGCCGTCGGGGTCGAGCACGTTGCGCGTGGCGGGGTCAGCCATGGCCTGCAGGTCGGCCCCGCCGCAGAAGTGGCCGCCGGCGCCGGTGAGCACGGCCACCCGTGCGTCGTCGTCCGCCTCGAAGGCGTCGAAGGCGGCGCGCAAGGCGGCGGCGGTGGGGCCGTCCACCGCGTTGCGGCGCTGCGGGCGGTTGATCGTGATCACGCAGACGTGATCCTTGGTCAAGGTCTGGACAGTCATGCGCTTATCATGCGCCCCGCTCCAGGTGCCCGCGGCCATGGCTGGCCAAAGGTTGAACGGGAAGCAGGTGACGGCCCGCGGTTCGAACCCGCGGGAGCACTCCTGCGCTGCCCCCGCACCGGTGAGCAGGCGCAAGGCCGCCAGCACGCCACTGGGTTGTTCGCAACCTGGGAAGGCGGCGGCCCTCGGGGCGGGGAGTTCCCCCCCGGCCTGCGAGCCCGGATACCGGCCTGCGGAGCGCAGGGCGCTGCCGTGCTTCGACACGGCAGTGCTGTTCGCCACCCATGCCGCTGCGGGGACGCTGCCGGCCGGAGTTTTTGTCGTGAAGTTTCCTGTTCGCCTTTCGCTGGCGGCCGCGGCCTGCGGCAGCCTGTTCTCTGCCTTCCCCCTGCATGCCCAGACGCCGCCGCCGACCTCGGCCGTCGTGGTCGTCACCGCCGCGCGCGTGCCGCAGGCCGAAGACCAGTCGCCGCTGGACCTGCGGGTGATCCCGCGCTCGCGCATCGAGGCGGCCGGTGCCGACAGCCTGGCCGCGCTGCTGCAGCGTGAAGCGGGCCTGGAGCTGGCGGCCAACGGCGGCCCCGGCCAGCCCGTGGGCCTGTTCCTGCGCGGCAGCAATGCCAACCACGTGGTGCTGCTGATCGATGGCGTGCGGGTGAATTCCGCCACCACGGGGACCAATGCCTTCGAGCACCTGGCACCCGACCAGATCGAACGCATCGAGGTCCTGCTCGGCCCGGCCAGCGGCCTTTACGGGGCCGACGCCATCGGTGGCGTGGTGCAGGTGTTCACGCGCCAGGCCGATGGACTGTCGCTGGACCTGGCTGCCGGCAGCGAAGCGACGCGCCGTGCCGCGATGCGCTGGGGGCGCGCCGATGGCGCCACGCGGATGTCGCTCGGCGCGTCGTGGCAGGCCACCGATGCCGGGTCGGCCACCAACGCCGACAACGCCTTCTCCTACAACCCCGACCGCGACCCCTATCGCAATGCCAGCGGTTTTGCCGTGCTGGAACACGACCGCGCCCCGGGCCACACGGTGGCTGCGCGGCTGACGCTGGCCGACACGCGTTCGCACTTCGACGCCGGCCCGGGCGTCGACGACTTCAACCGCCAACGTTTGGGCACGCTGGCGCTGGAAAGCCGCGACCGCCTGGGCGCCGGCTGGACGAGCACCCTGCGCCTGGCCCGTGGGCAGGACGACCTGCGCACCGAAGGCAGCTTCCCCGGCGGCTTCCGCACCGACCAGGACCAGGCCAGCTGGCAGCACGCACTGGCCCTGGCAGGCGGCGACGCCGTGGCGGGCGTCGAATGGCGGCGCGAGCAGGTGGACAGCGACACCGCCTTCACGCAGACCAGCCGCCGGGTGAGCAGCCTGTTCGCCGGCTGGAGCGGCCACGTGGCCGCCGGCCACCGCCTGCAGCTGGCGCTGCGCCATGACGACGACTCGCAGTTCGGCGGCCATGGCACTGGCAACCTGGGCTGGAACTGGGCGCTTGCGCCCGGTTGGCGACTCAGCGCCGCGGCCGGTACCGCCTTCAAGGCGCCCAGCTTCAACGACCTGTACTACCCGCTGCAATGGGGCTACCAGGGCAACCCGGACCTGGCGCCGGAACGTTCGCGCAGCGCGGAAATCGGCCTGCACCACCAGGCCGGTGCCTGGCGGGTGGATGCCACGGCCTTCGACAACCGCATCCGCGACCTCATCGCCATCAACGACAGCTTCACCTCGGTGGCCAATGTGGGCCGCGCCCGCATCCGCGGCCTGACGCTGCGCACGCACTGGGCCGCCGGGCCCTGGGCCGCACGCGCCGAGGCCACGTGGCAGACGCCGGAGAACGTCGACACCGGTGCCGACCTGGTGCGCCGAGCCCACCGCTTCGGCAGTGCTGGGCTGGACTGGCGCAGCGGCGCCTGGCAGGCCGGTGCCGAGCTGGTGGCCGTGGGCGCGCGCTACAACGACGCGGCCAACACCGATGCGCTGGGCGGCCATGGCCTGGTCAACCTGCACGCGCGCTGGGCCGTGACGCCGCACTGGGCGCTCTCGGCACGCGTCGACAACCTGGCTGACCGGGCCTACACCCAGGTGCGCGGCTACGACACGCCGGGCCGGCGCGGCGTGATCGCGCTGCACTGGCAGATGGACTGACACCATGGCCGCTGCGCTGCGTGCCTGGGGCTGGCTGGCGCTTTTCGCCTTGGTGGCCTGGGCCGTGGCGCTGGCCAGCGGTTCGGTGGTGATCGACCCGCTGGCGCTGCCGCGCTTGCTGTGGGCGCCTGACGGTTCACCCGAGGCCGAGGTGCTGCATGCGCTGCGCCTGCCGCGCGCCGGCGCGGCCTTCGCCACCGGCGGGCTGCTGGCCCTGGCCGGGGCCTTGATGCAGGTGCTGCTGCGCAACCCCTTGGCCGACCCCTATGTGCTGGGCATCTCCGGCGGTGCGGCCGCCGGCGCGCTGGCCGTGATGTGGATCGGCCTGGGCCTGGGCGTCGGCGCCTGGACGGTGCAGGGCGGGGCCTTTGCCGGGGCGCTGCTGACCATCGTGCTGGTGTTCGCCATCGCTCACCGTGACCTGGCACGCTTGGCGTCGCCGGGGGCACAGGACACGGCCCCGCGGCTGCTGCTCACCGGCGTGATGCTGGCCGCGGGCTGGACGGCGGTGGTGACGCTGATGCTGTCGCTGGCGCCGGAATCGCAGCTGCGCGGCATGCTGTTCTGGTTGGCCGGAGACCTGTCCGGTGCCGGCTCGCCCGCCGTGCCGCTGGCCGTGCTGGTGCTGCTGCTGGCCGTGGCCTGGCCACTGGCGCGCGAACTCAACGTGCTGCTGCGCGGGCCGCTGGCGGCAGCGTCGCTGGGCGTGCGGGTGCACGGCCTGCGGCGGCTGCTGTACCTGCTGGCCTCGGCAGCGGCGGCGGTGGCGGTCACCACGGCCGGGGCCGTGGGCTTCATCGGCCTGGTGGTGCCGCACGCGCTGCGCCTGCTGTTCGGCAACGACCAGCGTGTGCTGCTGCCGGGCTGTGTGCTGGCCGGCGGCAGCCTGCTGCTGCTGGCCGACACGCTGGCACGCACGCTGGTGGCGCCCACGCAGCTGCCAGTGGGCGTGATCACGGCGCTGCTGGGCGTGCCCAGCTTCCTGGTGCTGCTGCTGCGGCGCGGGGGCCGCCCGTGATCGAGGCGCAAGGGCTAGGCCTCGTAGCCGGCACACGCACGCTGGTGGATGCGCTGGACCTGCGCCTGCAGCGCGGCCAGGTCTGGGCCCTCGTCGGCGCCAACGGCAGCGGCAAGACCACCCTGCTGCACACGCTGGCGGGCCTGCGCGCGCCCGACGACGGTGCGGTGCAACTCGAAGGCCGGCCCTACGCCGGCTGGCCGGCGGGCGAGGCCGCCTGCCTGCGCGGCCTGCTGCCGCAGGCCGTGGTCGACAGCTTCGCCGCCAGCGTGCTGGACCTGGTGCTCATCGGCCGCCACCCGCACCTGGCGCGCTGGGCCTGGGAAGGCGACGACGACCGGCGCATCGCCCGTGCCGCGCTGGCGGCGGTGGACCTGACGGACTTCGACGAACGCGATGTGCTCACGCTCTCCGGGGGTGAACGCCAGCGGGTGGCCATCGCCGCCCTGCTGGCGCAGGACCCACTGGCGCTGCTGATGGACGAGCCGCTGGCCCACCTGGACCTGCACCACCAGTTGCTGGTGCTGCGCCACCTGCAGGCGCTGGCGGTTCAGCAGCAGCGGCTGGTGGTGCTCTCGGTGCACGACCTGAACCTGGCCGCGCGCTTCGCCACCCACGTGCTGGTGCTGGGCCCGCGCGGCCACCACGCCGGGCCGGTGGCCGAGGTCATGACCGAGGCCGTGCTGTCCGCGGCCTTCGGCCATGCGCTGCAACGGGTGAACCTGGGGGGGCAATGGCTGTTCGTGCCGGCTTGAGGGCCTTGCTGCTGTGCGGTCTGCTAGGCCTGATGGCAGGTGGCACACGCGCCGAGGTCCGCATCGTCGACGACGAAGGCGCCACCGTGGTGTTGCCGGCACAGGCACAGCGCATCGTCAGCATCGCCCCCCATCTGACCGAGCTGTTGTTCGCCGCCGGCGCCGGCAGCCGGGTGGTGGCGGTGTCAGACTGGAGCGACTACCCCGAGGCCGCGAAACGCCTGCCGCGCATCGGCGACGCCGTGCGGCTGGATCTGGAGCGCATCGTGGCGCTGAAGCCCGACCTGGTGCTCGTCTGGGCCAACGGCAGCGCGCCGCAGCAGCTGGCGCGGCTGCGTGCCGCCGGCCTGCCGGTGTTCAGCAGCGCGGGGCGCGACCTGGCGCACATCGCCACCACGCTGCGCGCGCTCGGCCGCCTGGCCGGCACCGAGGTGGCGGCCGACGCCCGCGCTGCGGCCTTCGAGGCTGAACTGGCGACACTGCGCCGCACCTACGCCCAGCGCGCGCCGCTGCGTGTGGTCTACCAGATCTGGGCCGAGCCGCTGATGACGGTCAACGGCGCCCACCCCATCAGCGAGGCGCTGGCCCTGTGCGGGGCGCGCAACCTGTTCGCCGGCCTGCCGCAGCTGGTGCCGCAGGTGAACGTCGAGGCGGTGGTGGCGGTCGCGCCGGACGCCATCGTCACCGGCCGCCTGGACCCCGGCAAGCCCGATGGCCTGGACCGCTGGCGCCGCCTGCGCAGCCTGCAGGGCACGGCGCTGCTCACGGTCAACCCCGACACCCTGCACCGCGCCACCGACCGCATGGCCGCGGGCGCGCGGGAGTTGTGCGAGGCGCTGGACACGGTGCGCGCGCGGCGCGGCGGCGGCACCGCGCCGCGCTGAGTCAGGACTGAATCAGACCTGGGGCTCGATCGTCCGCCCCGCGTCCGGCCAGCGCCGCAGCGGCCGCTGGAAGAACAGGTTGTTGGGCAGCTGCAGGCGCGTCACCGTGCCATCGGGCCCGGTTTCCAGCAGCGTGGTGTAGACGAGGTTGATGTCGTCCACGCGGCCCTTGAAGCCGGGCTTGTCACCGGTCTCCAGCAGTTCGACCAGCTCGCCGGGGCGGAAGGCCCGCGTGGTGAAGATCAGCAGCGTGCAGAACAGGTTGGACAGCACGCTCCAGGCGGCGAAGAAGGCCACCGCGCCCACGGCGGCAAACCCGGTAAAGGCGGCCCAGAGCACGTGGCCGGAGACCCCCATGCGCTCCAGCGACCAGAGCAGCGCGCCCAGGTACACCAGCAGCGCGATCACGCGGCGCGACACCACCACCAGCATGGGCGGCAGCGCATAGGCCCGTGCGGCGCGGCGCAGCAGGCCGCGCACCACGCGCATCAGCAGCCAGGCGGCGACGAGGATGGCCGTCACCTGGATGATCAGCGCCAGGGTTTCGATGCCGTTGCCGGCCCAGTCGGGCAGGCGGGCGACGATGCGGTCGAGCAGTTTCTCCATGGGGTGCCATGATGCCCTGGCCAGTTGCACAGCGTCCGCGGACTCGCGCGGGCTGCGATCGGCCACCCGGCCAGGGCGGCCAGGTTGGCCGGCACCGATGCCGAGTCAGGGCGCCAGCAGCTGCCGCAACACGTACGGCAGGATGCCGCCGTGGCGCAGGTAGTCGGCCTCCACCGGCGTGTCCACGCGCAGCGTCAGCGGCAGCTCCCGGCGGCTGCCGTCGGCGGCGGTGACCACCAGGGTGGCGTCGGACTGCGGGGTCAGCGCCGGGTCGACGAGGATGGCGATGGTCTCCTCACCGGTCAGGCCCAGGGTCTGCCAGCTGTCGCCCGGCTTGAACTGCAGCGGCAGCACGCCCATGCCCACCAGGTTGCTGCGGTGGATGCGCTCGAAGCTCTTCGCCACCACGGCCTTGATGCCCAGCAGCATCGTGCCCTTGGCGGCCCAGTCGCGGCTGGAGCCGGTGCCGTACTCCTCGCCGGCGAAGATGACGGTGGGCACGCCGGCGGCCTGGTAGCGCATCGCGGCGTCGTAGATCGTCGTGGTCTGACCACGGTCCGGGCCGTCGAGCATGCACCGCGTGAAGCCGCCTTCCACCGGCTGACCGTCCGGCCCTGGCGGCAGCATCAGGTTCTTCACGCGCACGTTGGCGAAGGTGCCGCGCATCATCACGTCGTGGTTGCCGCGGCGCGCGCCGTAGCTGTTGAAGTCCGGCGGCTGCACACCCTTGGACACCAGGTACTCGCCCGCCGGTGTGGCCGGCTTGAAGCTGCCGGCGGGGCTGATGTGGTCGGTGGTGATGCTGTCGCCGAACAGCGCCATGATGCGCGCGCCGTGCACGCTGGGTTCCACCGGCGGCGGCGTCAGCGCGAAGCCGTCGAAGAACGGCGGCTCGGCGATGTAGGTGCTCGCGGGCCAGGTGTAGACCTCGCCGGTGACGCCGTTGATCTTCTCCCACAGCGCACCTGGTTCGGCGGCCACACGCGCGTAGTTGCTGCGGAAGGCCTTCGGGTCCATGGCCTGCTTCATCAGCGCGTGGACCTCGTCGCTGGTCGGCCAGATGTCGCCCAGGTACACCGGCTTGCCACGCCTTCCCTTACCCACCGGCTCGGTCATCAGGTCCACCGTCATGCGCCCTGCGATGGCGTAGGCCACCACCAGCGGTGGGCTGGCCAGGAAGTTGGCGCGCAGGTTGGGGTGGATGCGCGCCTCGAAGTTGCGGTTGCCGGACAGCACGGCCGCGCCGACGAGTTCGTGCGCGTTGATGGCCGCGTTGTAGGCGGGCGCAATGTCGCCGGCGTTGCCGATGCAGGTGGTGCAGCCGTAGGCGGCCACACTGAACCCGAGCTTCTCCAGGTAGGGCAGCAGGCCGCTGCGCTGCAGGTATTCGGTGACGATGCGCGAGCCCGGCGCCAGCGAGGTCTTCACCTGTGGTGCCACCTTCAGCCCGGCTTCCACCGCCTTCTTCGCCAGCAGGCCGGCGGCCAGCATCACGCCGGGGTTGCTGGTGTTGGTGCAGCTGGTGATGGCGGCGATCATCACGTCGCCGTGCTGCACGGGTGAGTCCTGCACCGGTGCGCGTTCCCCGAAGCTGTCGGCGAAGGCCTGCTTCACGCCGCCGATCTCGATGCGGTCCTGCGGTCGCTTAGGACCGGCCAGGCTGGGCGCCACCGTGCCCAGGTCGAGCCGGATCACGCGCGTGTAGTTCACGTCGGTCGCGTCGGGCACGCCGAACAGGCCCTGGGCGCGGAAGTAGGCCTCGAAGGCTTCGACCTCGGCCTTGCTGCGGCCGGTGCCTCGGAAGTAGTCCACCGTCTTCTGATCGACGGGGAAGAAGCCCATCGTGGCGCCGTACTCCGGTGCCATGTTGGCAATGGTGGCGCGGTCGGGCACGGCCAGCGAGCGCGTGCCCTCGCCGCAGAATTCCACGAAGGCGCCCACCACCTTCTCGCGGCGCAGGATCTCGGTGACGGTGAGCACCAGGTCGGTCGCCGTCACGCCTTCGCGCAGGCGGCCGGTGAGCTCGAAGCCGACCACGTCGGGCGTCAGGAAGTACACCGGCTGGCCCAGCATGGCGGCCTCGGCCTCGATGCCGCCCACGCCCCAGCCGACGACGCCGATGCCGTTGATCATCGTCGTGTGGCTGTCGGTGCCCACCAGGGTGTCGGGGTAGGCGACGCCATCCTTCGTGCGGTGAACGCCGCGCGCCAGGAACTCCAGGTTCACCTGGTGCACGATGCCGAAGCCCGGTGGCACGACCTTGAAGGTGTCGAAAGCCTGCATGCCCCACTTCATGAACTCATAGCGCTCGCGGTTGCGCGCGAATTCCAGCTTCATATTCAGGTCCAGCGCGCGCTTGCCGGCGAAATGGTCGATCATCACGCTGTGGTCCACCACCAGGTCCACCGGCACCAGCGGTTCGATGCGGCGCGGCGCCTTGCCCAGGCGCTGTGCCGCGCTGCGCATGGCCGCCAGATCGGCCAGCAGCGGCACGCCGGTGAAGTCCTGCAGCACCACGCGCGAGACCACGAACGGGATCTCGGCCGTGCGCGGCGCGTTGGCCTGCCAGTTGGCCACCTGCGCCACGTGATCGGCGGTGATGCGCTGCCCGTCGCAGTGGCGCAGCACGCTCTCCAGCACGATGCGCATGGCGTGCGGCAGGCGCTTGACGTTGGGGTGCTGGCGCGCCAGCGCGGGCAGGGACCAGGCCTTCAGCGTGCGGCCGGACGCGGTGGAGAAGGGCTTCAGGGTCTTGGCGTAGGGATGCATGTCGTGTTCCTTTGGCGGTGAGAATGACACATGACCGAGATCGTGTTGAAAACCCTGCACGTGTCGTCGTTGATCGTCTGGATCGGCGGCATGGTGTTTGCCCACTTCTTCCTGCGCCCGTCACTCGCGGTGCTGGAGCCGCCGCAGCGGCTGGCGCTGATGACGGCGGTGCTGGGGCGCTTCTTCCGCGTCGTCACCCTGGCCGCGCCACTGGCCTGGCTCAGCGGCGCCGGGCTGATCGGCCAGGCCGCCCAGGCCGTGGAGGCCACCGGCGGCCGCCTGCAGCTGCCGCTGTACTGGCACCTGATGGCCGGCGGTGGCACGGTGATGCTGGGGGTGTACGCCTGGATCCGGCTCGTGCCCTACCGGGCCCTGTTGGCGGCCGTGGGCAGTGGCAATCTGCCTGCCGGGGCGGCTGCGCTGGCCCGCGTGCGCGGAGCGGTGGCGTTCAACCTGGCGCTCGGCACCGCCATCGTGCTGATCGCACTGCTGCGCTGGCCGGCGTAGCATCGGCCGCCATGCCCTATGCCCTGTTGATCTTCGAGGACCCCGCGCAGCGCGGCACGCGCAGCGAAGCCGAGGGGCGCGACCTTTATGCCCGCATGCAGGCCTTCGGTGAGTCGCTCGCGGCCGAGGGCAAGCTGGTGCATGTGGAATCGCTGGCCAGCGCCGACGCCGCCGTGCGCGTGCAGCGCCGCGGTGGCAGCACGCGGCTGATCGACGGGCCCTATGCCGAGGCCAAGGAGATGATCGGCGGCTTCTTCCTGCTGCGCGATGTCAGCCGTGACGAGGCCCTGGCCATCGCCGGCCGTTGCCCGGCGGCCGACTGGGCGACGGTGGAGGTGCGCCCGCTGGCGCCCTGCTTCGACGGCAGCGTGCGCTGATCGGGCCGGCCCTGTGCCCGCGTGACGAGCTCGGGCGCAGGCTTGTCGAATTCGCGGTGGGTGACGCGTCGTGCATCCAGAGGCCGCCCTCCGCGGTCGGCAACGGAGCCCCGCATGCGTTTCATGATCATCGTGAAGTCCCACCCGGACTTCGAAGCCGCGACCACACCCGACCCTGATCCGGCCGTGCTGGCCGCGATGGGCCGCTACCACGAGGAACTGGCCGCCGCGGGCGTGCTGCTGGACGGCAACGGGCTGCACCCGTCGCGCACCGGCTGGCGCATCCAGTACGGCGCCGAAGGAGCCCGCGTGGTCGACGGGCCGTTTGCCGAGACCAAGGAACTGATCGCCGGCTACACGCTGATCCAGGTGGCCTCGCGCGAGGAGGCCTTGGCCTGGACACGGCGCTTTCCCAATCCGGTCGGCGCAGGGCGCGAGGCGGTGGTGGAGGTGCGCCAGCTGTTCGAGCTGGACGACTTCACGCCCGGCGACGAGATCGACCGCATGAAGCGCATCGCCGTGGGCGGTGCTCCGAAGGGAGAACACGCATGATCCGCAGCCTCTTCGTCAACCTGCCGGTGCGCGACCTGCCGCGCACCCAGGCCTTCTGGGCCGCCCTGGGCCTGGGCTTCAACGCCCGCTTCAGCAACGAGCAGGCCGCCTGCCTGGTGATCAACGATCACATCCAGGTCATGCTGCTGACTGAACCCTTCTTCAAGGGCTTCACCCAGCTGCCGCTGTCCGATGCCCGTCAGGCCACCGAAGTGCTGCTGGCATTGAGTTGCGACAGCCGAGCCGAGGTGGAAGCGCTGGTGTCGAAGGCCGTGGCCGCTGGCGCCACCACACCCAACGCGCCGGTGGACCACGGTTTCATGTTCCAGCACGGTTTTGCCGACCTGGACGGCCACCAGTGGGAGGTCTTCTGGATGGATGAGTCGGCGGCGCCGCAGCAGTTCTGACGCGAGGGTTCTCGGCGCATGCATTCCGGCGTCCACCATGCGCTGGCGACCACCTGGAAGCGCGAATCGGCGCGCATCGTGGCGGCTGCCGCGCGGCGTGTGCACGACCTGGGTGTGGCCGAGGAGGTGGCGCAGGATGCGCTGGTGGCCGCGCTGGAGCACTGGCCCCGTGACGGCATCCCGGACAACCCGGCGGCCTGGCTGATGACCACGGCGCTGAACCGCGCATTGGATCATCTGCGCCGGCTGAAGACCGCGGCCGCCGGCCAGGCCGCCGTGGCACAGGACCTGCAAGCGCTGCAGGCCGACCGCGCGCCCGACGTCGCCGAGGCCGTGGCCGTCGCGCAGGCCGATCCTGTCGGCGACGACCTGCTGCGCCTGATCTTCACCGCCTGCCACCCGGTGCTGCCCACCGATGCGCGCGTGGCGCTCACGCTGCGCCTGGTGGCCGGCCTGACCACGCACGAGATCGCGCGCGCCTTCCTGGTGCCTGAAGCCACCGTGGCGCAGCGCATCGTGCGCGCGCAGAAGAAGCTGCGCGACGCGCAGGTGCCGTTCGACCTGCCGCCGCGTGCGGCGCTGGGCGAGCGCCTGGCGGCCGTGCTGGAGGTGGTGTACCTGGTCTTCAACGAGGGCTACACCGCCACCGGTGGCGACCAGTGGATGCGACCGGCCCTGTGCGCCGAGGCGCTCAGGCTGGCCCACCTGCTGGCCACGTTGGCGCCCGATGAACCCGAGGTCCACGGCCTGCTGGCACTGCTGGAACTGCAGGCGTCACGTACCGCGGCGCGCACCGGCGCCGGCGGCGAGCCAGTGCTGCTGGCCGACCAGGACCGCACGCGCTGGGACCATGCCGCCATCGCGCGTGGGCTGGCGGCGCTGGCGCGGGCGGAGGCGCGGTCCGGAGCGCCGGCGGCAGCGCCCGGCCCCTATCAGCTGCAGGCCGCCATCGCGGCCTGCCACGCACGTGCCAGCGCGGCGGAGGCCACCGACTGGGCAGCGATCGCCCGGCTCTATGGCGAACTGGCGCAGGTGGCACCGTCGCCGGTGGTCGAGCTCAACCGCGCCGTGGCCGTGGCCATGTGCGACGGCCCGGCCGCCGGCCTGGACCTGGTGGACCGCCTGGCCGACTTGCCGGCCCTGGCGCGCTACCCCTGGCTGCCGGCGGTGCGCGGTGACCTGCTGTCGCGCCTGGGCCGGCACCACGAGGCGCGCACCGCCTTTCTGCGGGCGGCCGAGCTGACGGAGAACGCGCAGGAGCGGACGCTGATGACAGCCCGTGCCGAGGCGGGCGGGCGTGCCATTCGCTAGATGGCGCGGACGCTGGGCCGGCGGCGGCCCGGCTGACATCACCGGCACTTGCCGGGCTGCGGAGGGTGCGTCGCGGTGTGGCGCCGCCGATCAGGTGTTGCGCTTCCAGGCCTCGTAGCGCGCGCGGTTGGCCTCGTTCGGCGGGTACAGGCCCGGCAGTTCGGTGCCGGCCTGCACCTCCTGCATGATCCAGGCCTCCAGCCGTTCCTGTTCCACGGCCTCGTCCACCACCGCGTCCAGCAGCGCGGCCGGGATCAGCACCGCGCCGTCGTCGTCGGCCACCACCACGTCGTTGGGGAACACGGCGACACCGCCGCAGCCCACCGGCTCCTGCCAGCCGACGAAGGTGAGCCCGGCCACCGACGGCGGGGCCGCCGTGCCCTGGCACCACACGGGCAGGCGCGAGGCCAGCACGCCGGGGATGTCGCGCACCACACCGTCGGTGACGAGGCCAGCCACCTCGCGCCGCGCCATGCGTGCGCACAGGATGTCGCCGAAGATGCCGGCGTCGGTGACGCCCATGGCACCCACCACCGCGATCACGCCGGGCGGCATGGCTTCGATGGCTGCACGCGTGGAGATCGGGCTGCCCCAGGACGCCGGCGTGGCCAGGTCCTCGCGCGCCGGCACGAAGCGCAGCGTGAAGGCGCGGCCGATGCGCCGGCCCTGGCCGCCCGTCAGCGGGCGCGTGCCGCGCATCCACACGTTGCGCAGGCCCTTCTTCAGCAGCACCGTGGTCGGCGTGGCGGTGCAGACGTGCTGCAACGCGTTGACGATGGCGGGGGACAGTGGCTGTACGTCGACGGCGTTCATGGGGAGACCTTTCATCCGAACCAGATGCGCCAGAGCGCGACGAGCACATGGCCCCAGATCAGGATGTTCATGCCCAGCATGGCGAACACGCCGGTCATGTTCCACAGCAGCTTGGCCCGCCGTGCGCAGGCGTCCTCGCCGGTGGCGGCGTAGAGCAGGATGAAGAACACCGACGGCGTGAAGCTGCCCAGCACCAGCACGCCCATGACCCAGTAGAAGACGACCATGGGGGCTGATTCTGGCAGGCCTGCCGGGGAGGCCTTTGCCGACGGTCTCGGCCTCGCAGGACGCGGCTGATTGGAGCGCGTGCCCCACGGCCTCGCAGAGCTCGGCCGCTTCGGCAGGCACGAAACAGTCCGCAGGGACTGTTTCGTGTCCTGCCTCAGCCCAGCGTGTCGCTCATCAGGGCGCGGAACCAGGTGTCCATGTCGCTGAAGTTCCCGCGCGACCAGCCATTGGACGCTGCCGACGAAGCCGACACCGCCGCCATGGCGCGTGTCGTGGCGTCGTATTGGAAGACTGCAGTCAGCCAGGACGCCTGCGTCATCGTGATGGTGGAGAAGCAGGCCGAGTTGGTCACCGGCGCCGCATCGGGCGCCAGGCCGTCGAAGGCGCGCAGCAGGGCGTCGGCGCAGACCTTGGCCTCCTGGTTGCCGATGTGCCCGGCCTTCGGCTGGGTGGTGGCGCTGCTGTCGCCGATCACGTGCACCGCCGGCGCCGCGGTGCTGGCGTAGTTCAGCACGTCCACTGGCGCGAAGCGGCCGCCGTTGGCCGTGGCCAGGCCGGCATCGGTGACGATGCGGCCGGCGCGCTGGCGCGGGATCAGGTTGACCACGTCGGCCGTCACCGGGCCCTGGTTGGTGTGCAGCGTCATGCCGGCCGCGTCCACGGCGTCGATGCTCACGCCCGGCCGGTACTCCAGCACGTCGGCGTGCAGGCCATAGAAGGCCGCGGAGAAATTGTCCTGCTCGACCACGATGTCGGGGTTGGCGTCCAGCACCAGCAGCCGCGCACCCGGCTTGTTGGCGCGCAGCCAGTCGGCCAGCAGACAGGCCCGTTCGTAGGGCCCGGGCGGGCAGCGGTAGGGCGTGGGCGGGATCGTGAGCACCACGGTGCCATTGGCGGGCAGTGCCGCCAGTTGCTGCGCCAGCAGCGTGGTCTGCGGCCCGGCCTGCCAGGCGTGTGGCATACGCGTCTCGTCATAGCCCGGCGGCGGCTCGAAGGCGATGCCCGGGGCCAGCACCACACGGTCGGCCTGCAGCGTGCCACCGGCGGCAAGCGTGACGCTCGGCGCGGCCGGGTCCACGGCCAGCACCTCGTCGACCACCAGCTTCACGCCCTGGGCCGCGAGCGCATTGCGGCTGTAGGTCAGGCTCGACAGGCTGCGCTGGCCGGTGAGCACCAGGCTGCTCATGATGTTGGAGACGTAGGTCGGCGCGCGGTCCACCAGGGTCACGTCGACACGGCGGCGGCCCCAGAGCTTGAGGTAGCGGGCCAGCGTGTTGCCGGCCATGCCGCCGCCGACGATGATCACGCGGCCGGCGGCCGTGGCCTGGGCG
Organism: Burkholderiaceae bacterium; assembly: GCA_024235915.1. Lineage (GTDB taxonomy): Bacteria > Pseudomonadota > Gammaproteobacteria > Burkholderiales > Burkholderiaceae_C > Rubrivivax. Next base: position 193,502 of record JACKLO010000007.1, read on the forward strand.
GCGCGGCCCACGCCCAGCGATGCGGCCAGCAGTGCGCCACCGGTGGCGCGCAGGAGTTGTCTGCGTTGCATGTAGGTGCCTCCTTCAGCGCTGGCGCGACAGGAAACGCGCAATCGCCTGCAACTGCGCGTCGGTGTAGCCCCGGGCGTGGGCGGCCATCAGGCCGTTGCCTTCTTCGCCCGACTGGAACTCCTTGAGCTTCTTGTAGAGATCCCGGTACGACTCGCCGGCGATTTCGTCGAAACCCGGGCCGTGGCCATTGGTGCCGTGGCACTGGTAGCAGTTGGACGCCAGCAGGCGGCCCGCGGGCGGCGCGGCGGCCAGGGTGGCCATTGGCAGCAGGGTGCATGCCGTGGCCAGGATGGCCAGACGGCGGGGCGGCAAGGTCCAGGGGCGCATGGCGGGTTCCTCCTGTCCGGCCCGGCGGGCCGATGACCTTGTCACGCTCGGCCCGGCGCCTGAAGCCCGGCTGAAGCTCGGTGGCCTCGACCTCGATGGCATTGCGCTGCATCAATGCCCGGCGCTGCGCTTACGATGCCTTCGCAACCCAGGCATCCCATGGCCACACCCATCCTCAACATCAACGACGTGCCGCAGGCCATCCAGCTGGCGCTGGGCCCGGCTTTCCTGCTCACCGGCATTGCCGGCATGCTCAACGTGATGGCGGGGCGGCTGGCCCGCATCATCGACCGCGGCCGCCGGCTCACCGAGCACGGCAGCGTGAGCCCAGCGATGCTGGCCGCGCTGCAGCCCGAGATCCAGAGCCTGGACCGTCGCCGATATCTGGCCAGCGCCGCCATCACCGGCTGCACGCTGGCGGCGCTGCTGGTGTGCATGGTCATTGCGTCGCTGTTCCTGGAGACCTTTCTCGACGCACCGCTGCGCTGGCTGGTCGGCCTGCTGTTCATGGGCGCCACCGTGGCGCTGGTGGTGGGCCTGGCCTACTTCCTGCGCGAAGTGCACCTGGCGACGACGACGATCCGCATCGCCGGCGCGCAGCGAGACGGTTGAGGCTCAGGGCTCAGGCCGGGTCGTCGCCCAGCGGCTCCATCGCCCGCGTCTCCCAGGCCAGCACCGCGTGCCGCAGCGTCATGCGTGCGGCCAGGTCGGCCAGCGCCAACGTGTCGCCCTGTTCGCCGTGCAGCACCAGCGTGTCCTCGTCGGTTTCGAAGCCGCAGACCAGCGGGCAGACCGTGGGCACGTCGCCACCGCCGAACAGCGCCCGCACCTGCTCGCGGATCTGGAAGGTGTGGGCGCGCGCGTCGTCGGTGCAGTAGTGAAAGCCGGCGCAGCCGCGTGCCGGATCGCCCTTGGAGTAGTGGTAGGTGACTATCACCAGCCCGGCCCGGCCGGCGCTGACCACCTTGTTCACATGCGCCACCAGGGTCTCGCCCAGGTGCGGCCAGCCCAGGTCGAAGATGCCACCCAGGTTGCGGAAGGGCTGGATGATGCCCGGCGGCGTCTGCGTGGCCACCGGGATGTTGATGCGTCCGTCCATGCACTTGAGCACCAGGATGGCCGTGGGGTGCTGCGCCAGGTAGCGCTGGCGCGCCAGCCAGGCGCCCGGTGAGGCAAAGGCCTCGGCGTGGCGCCGCGCGTGCTCGAAGACCCAGTCGATGCGCTGGGCGATCGGTGCCTGGGGCAGGTGATCGGGCAGAGCGCGAAGCGGCATTGGCCGCCCGCATGGCGCCGACGGCCCTACCGATCCATCCCGGTGATCCCGGGGAGGTGCGTCAGGATCAGGCCAGCGGCGTGGCCGCGACAACCGTGTCTGGGCCCGCCTCGCTGGAGGGTCGCCAGTACAAGGCCTGACCTGCGGCGGGCAGGTCCTGCACCCCGGGCGCCTGCGAGATCTCTTCGCGTCGATCGCGGCGGTCGTCGCGGCGGTCTTCCCGCCGTTCATGGCGGCGCTCGATGCCGCAGGCCGTCATGGCCAGCACGGCGGGAATCAGGGCGACCAGGGCAATCTTGCGGCTCGGCATCATGGCGTGTCCTCCGGTGTCTGTGTGTTGCCATGGTGGCGCTGCCGTGGCCAGGGCGCTGTAGGACGGCGCCCACGCGCGAAGCAGGAAGACACCGTCGGGATGCTGCGGCCCGCCCAATGGCGGGCCGCATGCAGGCTCAGCCGATGTCCACCGGCACGAAGATCTGCTGCCCGTCACGCGAGACCAGCAGCGCCACATGTTTCGGGTGCTTGGCCATCACCTCGCGCACCTGCTCCACGCCCTTGACCGGCTGCCCGTTGATCGCCAGCAGCACGTCACCCGGCTGGATGCCGGCCAGCTGCGCCGGGCCGCCCACACCTTCGACCACCAAGCCGTGGTCCACGCCGGCCTCGCGGCGTTCCTGGCGATCCAGCGGGCGCACCTGCAGGCCCAGGCGTTCACCGTCGGCGGCCGCGGTGCGCGTGGCGCCTTCGACGTCGGCGCGGCCCAGGTGCACGTCCACTTCATGCGGTGCCTTGTCGCGCCAGACGGTCAGCGCCACCTTGTCACCTGGCCGCGCCAGGCCGATGCGTGAGGACAGATCGCCGGCCACGCGCACCGGTTGACCGTCGATGGCGGTGATCACGTCGCCGGCCTTCAGCTCGGCCTTGGCCGCCGCCGTGCCCGGGGCCACGCTGGAGACGAGCGCCCCATCCGGGGCCTTGAGACCGAAGGACTCGGCCAGCGGCGCCGACAGGTCCTGCAGCATCACGCCCAGCCGCGCATGTTCGACCTTGCCGGTGGTCACGATCTGGTCGCGCACCTTCTGCGCCACGTCGATGGGGATGGCAAAGGCCAACCCGGCGAAGCCCCCGTTGGGCGAGTAGATCTGGGCATTGATGCCCACGACGCGCCCGCTGGCGTCGAACAGGGGGCCGCCGGAATTGCCGGGGTTCACGGCCGCATCGGTCTGCAGGAAGGGCACGAAGCTGTCGCCCGGCAGCGAACGGCCCTTGGCGCTGACGATGCCCTGGGTGGCGGTCTGCTCGAAACCATAAGGCGCGCCGATGGCGAGCACGCGGTCGCCCACCTGCACGTCCTGCGTGGCGCCCAGCGCCACCACCGGCAGGCCGCTGGCTTCGACCTTGAGCACCGCGATGTCGGTGGCCGGGTCGCTGCCGAGCACCTTGGCGTCGAACTCGCGGCGGTCCTGCAGCTTCACGGTGACGCGCTGCGCGTCCCGCACCACGTGGGCGTTGGTGAGCACCAGGCCGTCGGCGCTGACGATGAAGCCCGAGCCCTGGCCGCGGAACGGCTGTTCCTGCGGCTGCCCGCCGGGCATGCCGCCGGGGGGCATGCGCCAGCCGGGGATGCCCTGGAAGAAGCGGAAGAACGGGTCGCCGGGCTGCATCTGCGGGCCGTCGCGCAAGCTGGCGTCACGCAGGCCGCTGACGGTGATGCCCACGACGGCGGGGCCGGCGCGCTGCACGATGGCGCGCCAATCCGGCGCGGCGGTGCCGGCGATCGCAGGCACGGGCGCGGCCGGCGTGGCCGTGGCCGTGCCGGGCGCGGCGTTGGCCACCGCCACCGGCGACGTGGTGCTCGACCCCCGGCCCATCCAGCCGGGCAGGGACCAAGCCTGCGCTGCGGTGGCGCCAAGGCCGGCGATGACGAGGGCGGCGGCGGCCGCGATGCTGCTGCGCTTCAGGGTGTTCATGCGGGACTCCTTTCGGGGTGACAGGGCCGGATCGGCCATGGCGCCACTCTGGGCCGCGCGCATGAGCGCTGCGTGAGGCGAAGATGAGGTGAAGATTAGGCCGGTGCGGCCTGCGGGTTGGGCTGCAGTGGCAGCCTCAGCTCGACACGCAGGCCGCCGCCGGGGGCCGCGGCCAGCCGCACCTGCCCGCCGTGGTGCTGGGCGACGGCGCGCACGATGGCCAGGCCCAGGCCGCTGCCTTCGCCTTCGCCCGGCTGCAGGCGGTGGAAACGCTCGAACACCTGGGCGTGCTGTTCGGCCGGCAGACCGGGCCCGTGGTCTTCCACGGCCAGCACGGCGTGGCCGCCTTCGGTCGCGACGCTGAGCGTGACCTGGGGTGCGGCGCCGGGCGCGGCACCGTACTTCAGCGCGTTGTCCAGCAGGTTGCGCACGGCGCTGCGCAGGCCTTCGGCGTCGCCGGTCATGGCCAGCGTGGGCGGCAGGGCCAGCGTCAGCGTGGCGCCGGTGGCGCGCACCCGTGCGGCGGCATCGTCGGCCGCGGCTCGCGCCACGGCCGCCAGGTCCAGCGGCGCCAGGGTTGCCGCCGCACCCGGTTCGCTGCGCGCCAGCGCCAGCAGCTGCTGCACCAGGCGCGCCGCACGGTCCACACCGGCGCCCAGGCGCTGCAGCGCCTGTTCCCGTTCGGCCGGGTCGTCGACGGTGGCACGCAGCACGTCCAGCTGCAGTTTCAGCGCCGTCAGCGGCGTGCGCAGTTCGTGGGCCGCGTCGGCCACGAAGGCCTGCTGAGCGGTGAAGGCGTCGCCCAACCGTGCCAGCAGGGCGTTGAACGCCTGCACCAGCGGCTGCAGTTCCGCCGGCAGGCCGGCTTCGGGCAGCGGGGCCAGCGCTTCGACGCGGCGCGTGCCGGCCGCCTGCACCACGGCGTTCAGCGGCGCCAGCGACACGCCCAGCAGCCACCACAACGCCAAAGCCACCAGCGGCGCTGCCGCGGCCACCGGCCACACGCTGCGCCAGGCCGCGGCCTCGGCCAGCCTGCGGCGCACCGCCAGCGGCTGCGCCACCTGGATCACGCGCAGCGGTGTGGCAGCCCCGAAGGCGCGCCAGGCTTCGCCGGCCAGCTGCAGGTCGGCATAGCCCAGCACGGCACGCGGCGGCAGCGCCACGCGCGGCCCGCTGCTGTAGACGGCCACACCATCCAGCGACCAGATCTGCACCACCACCTCCAGCGCTGGGTCGGCCAGCGCCGCCTGCGCGTCGGGGTCGATGCGGCCCTGGTCGCGCAGGCTCAGCGCCATCTGGCGCAGCTGGTAGTCGAAGAGCGCATCGGCTTCGGCGCGCACACTGCGGTAGGTGGCACCGCCCAGCGCCAGCGCAGCAGCGGCCAGCAGCAAGGCCACGAAGGCAAACAGCCGGGTGCGCAGCGAGGGTGCGCGCACGCTCAGCCCTGCTTGGCCGGGCCGGCGTAGTAGCCCAGGCCGCGAACGGTGTGCAGCAGGTCGTCGCCGATCTTGCGCCGCAGCTGGTGCACGTAGACGCTCACCGCGTTGCTCTCCACCTCCTCGCCCCAGCCGTAGAGCCGGTCTTCCAGCTGGGCGCGCGAGAGGATGGCGCCGGGGCGTTCGAGCAGCGCCTGCAGCAGGGCGAATTCGCGCGCCGACAGCAGCAGTGGCCGGCCATCGCGGCTGACCTCGCGCGTGGCCGGGTCCAGGCGCAGACCGGCCACTTCCAGCACCGGCGTGGCGCGGCCGCCGGCGCGACGCTGGGCCGCACGCAGCCGCGCCAGCAGTTCATCGAGCTCGAACGGCTTGACCAGGTAGTCGTCGGCGCCCGCGTCCAGACCAGCTACCTTGTCGGCCAGCGCGTCGCGCGCGGTGAGCACGATGACCGGCGTCGCGTCGCCGCGGCCACGCAGGGCGCGCAGCACCTGCAGACCATCGCGCTGCGGCAGGCCCAGGTCCAGCAGCACGGCGTCGAAGCGTTCGCTGGCCAGCGCGGCGTCGGCAGCGCGGCCGTCACGCACCCAGTCGGCGGCGAAACCCTGCTGGCGCAGCGCGGCGCGCAGGCTCTCGCCGACCATGGCGTCGTCTTCGACCATCAGGATGCGCATGGCGGCATCGTAGCCGCCGTGGGGTCAGCGGGGCGCTGCGTCAGTGGGGACGCGCCACGCCGTGAAGCTGACCGGCCGCGGGCTGCCGAAGGCGCCGTCGAATTCGAGCCGGAACGCGAGCACCGTGCCGTCGGCGCTGAGCTCGGCGGCATAACGCTGGGTGGGGCGCCGTGTCTCGTTGCCCATCGACGATTCGCTGCGTGTCACGAAGTGCAGGTGGCGGCCGTCGAAGCGCAGGTGCTCGATCGCCCGTGGGTAGCGCAAGAAGCTCGCCGTGCCGGCCCACTGGCCGGCGTGGCGGCGGAACTCGAAGCGTTCCGGGTGGCGGTCGCCCCAGTCGTAGGCCACGTCGGCCTGCCAGGTGCCGGCCAGCCGCGCGGTCAGGGCGGCGTCATCAAGCGCACCGTTGGCCGAGCCGGCGCCCCAGCGGCACCAGGCGCCCACCGCCAGCGCCGCGACCACGACGCCGCCGAGCGCCCAGGGCCAGACGGCGCGCCGCGCCGGTGCCAGGCCCACGGCCGCGACGAGCCGGTCCACGTCGGCGTCCCAGTGCACGTCGCCCAGGGTCATGGCGTTGCGCCGCGCCAGTGCCGCCAGCGGTTCGGGCAGCGTGCCGGCGGCCGGCATCGTGGCGCCGGGCAACAGCACCGGCACCACGGGCACGCCGCTGGCCAGTGCTTCCTGCACCTCGATGCGGACGAAGTCGGCCGGGTCATCGATGCGGCGGCGGCCAGCGGTGCCGCTGCCACCTGTGCCGCCGCTTTCACCGGCCCAGCGCGGGCCGATGAGCACCACCACCGCATGGGCTTGCGCCAGCTGGGCGCGGATTTCGCGCACGAAGTCGGCACCCGGCGCGATGTCGTCGAGGTCGCGAAACGCGGTGCCCGCGCCCAGCCGCTGTTCCAGCGCGTCTTCCAGCCGGCCGGCGTAGCCTGCGGCGTCGTCTCGCCGGTAGGACAGGAAGAGGCGGGCGGGGCGTGACATCGTCGGTGGCCTAGGGCAGGGCCCGGTGCATCCACCACTGGTGCAGCGGCTGGCGCGTGAAACCGGCGCGCTGCAGCGCCTCGCCGCCCAGGCGGTCGGGCAGCAGCGGTGGCAGGGTCACGCGCCGCTCGGGGTGGGCCTGGCGAAGGGCCGCTGCCAGGACCTGCGCATCACGCTGGGTGGCATCGAGGTCGACCAGGCTGCGGATCACGAGCCCGCCATCGGCCGCGTCGCCAAAGATCAGTTGTGCGCTGCCGCGCTGCCAAGCGGTCCACCCGTCGGCCCGCGCCACCACCGGCGCGGCCAGCTGCAGCGGCAGTTCAGGCTGCGCGGCCTCGGCCCGTTCGAGCCAGGCCAGGGCCTCGGCGCGCGACACGGCGGACAGCACGTCCGCCGGGGGCGCTGTGGCCGCGCCGCCCAGTGCCGCCGCCTCGTGGCCCTGCAGCGCAGCGACAGCCACGAAGCCGTGCCGTTCGTAGAGCTTCACCGCCCGCGGGTTTTGCGCAAAGACCTCCAGTTCCAGGCCGTGCTGCTGCGCCTCGGTCGCGCGGGCGATCAGGTCCTGCAGCAAGGCGGCGGCGTCGCCCCGGCCCCGTGCTGCGGGCACTGCGCCCATGGTGGCCAGCCGCCAGCGCTGCTGGGCGGGCCGTTCGGCCACGAAGGCGAAGGCGGCTGGCGCGCCCTGGTCGTCCAGCGCCACCCGGCTCAGCGCCAGGTTCACGCACTGGCGCGCGATGAAACCCGGCCACTGCGTCGGATCGAGCCGGAACGGGCCGGCCACATAGTCGGCGAAGGCCGCGGTGAACGCGGCGTGCAGGGCGTCGGAGGCCACCGCATCGGCGGCGATGAGGTCGGGCATGGCGCGATGATGGCGGCAATGGCCCGCTGGCGCATCAGTCGCGCATCAGTTGCGCATCAATCCTGCATCAGTCGTCGGTGGCGCCGGCCTGGGGCCGGTACTTGGCCAGCCAGGCCGACGTGAAGTCGAAACGGTCGCCGGCGAAGGTCGCGGCCAGGCATTGACCGGTCGGGCCGCTGGGCCAGAGCACGGCGTACTGCCAATGGCCATTGCGCTGCAGCAGCACCACCTGCGATGCCACGCCACCACCCCGCCGGTACAGTGGGTAGCGCGCTTCGACAGCGCGCAGGAACTGCCCTTGGTCCGCGGCGTCCAGCCGTGCGCGCGGGGTCTGCGACGGCATTCGCAGGGGCGGGCTGCCCGCCACGCAGCTGGGCAGGACGAGCTGCGGTGGATCGGCCCGTGCCGGGGCACTGCACAGCCCCGGCATCAGGCCGATGACCAGACCGGCCAGGGGCAGGCGCATGGTCCGTCTCCGTGTGTTCTTGTGTGGCCATCGTAGGCCTCACTGCGGCACGCGGCATGGCGGATTGCCCGGGGGCGGATGCTGCCCAGTTGCCGGTGTCTCGGCACCTCGCGGTGGGACTGGCAGTCCTGGTCAAGCGGCCCATGAAAACGGCCCGCCGAAGCGGGCCGTTTCAGGGGCAGCAGGCGCTTGCGCGCTCAGCGCCTGGCAGTGTGCAGGTGCCCAGACCCTCAGGCCGTCACGCCCTTGGCCGCTTCCGCGTACTCCTCGATCTGGTCGAAGTTCATGTAGCGGTAGGTGTCGGCGGCATCCTTGTTGATGATGCCCATGGCGTCGTGGTACTCGGCGACGGTCGGGATCTTGCCGAGCTTGGAGGCGATGGCCGCCAATTCCGCCGAGGCCAGGAACACGTTGGTGTTCTTGCCCAGGCGGTTGGGGAAGTTGCGCGTGCTGGTGGAAACCACCGTGGAGCCTTCACGCACCTGGGCCTGGTTGCCCATGCACAGGCTGCAGCCCGGCATCTCGGTGCGCGCACCGGCGGTGCCGAAGGCGGCGTAGTGGCCTTCCTTGATCAGCTCGCTCTCGTCCATCTTGGTCGGCGGCGCCACCCACAGCTTGACCGGGATGTCGCGCTGGCCGCCCAGCAGCTTGGCCGCGGCGCGGAAGTGGCCGATGTTGGTCATGCAGCTGCCGATGAAGGCCTCGTCGATCTTGGTGCCGGCCACGTCGGACAGCAGCTTGGCGTCGTCCGGGTCGTTCGGGCAGCAGAGCACCGGCTCCTTCAACTCGTCGAGGTCGATCTCGATGACGGCGGCGTACTCGGCGTCGGCGTCGGCTTCCAGCAGCGTCGGGTTGGCCAGCCAGGCCTCGACCTTCTCGATGCGGCGGGCCAGCGTCTTCGCGTCCGCATAACCGTCGGCGATCATGTTCTTCATCAGCACGACGTTGCTCTTCAGGTACTCGATGATCGGGGCCTGGTTGAGCTTGATCGTGCAGCCGGCGGCGCTGCGCTCGGCGCTGGCGTCGCTCAGTTCGAACGCCTGTTCCACCTTCAGGTCAGGCAGGCCCTCGATCTCGAGCACGCGGCCGCTGAAGATGTTCTTCTTGCCGGCCTTGGCCACCGTCAACAGGCCGGCCTTGATGGCGTACAGCGGAATCGCGTGCACCAGGTCGCGCAGCGTCACGCCCGGCTGCATCGTGCCCTTGAAGCGCACCAGCACGCTCTCGGGCATGTCCAGCGGCATCACGCCGGTGGCAGCGCCGAAGGCCACCAGGCCGGAGCCGGCCGGGAAGCTGATGCCGATCGGGAAGCGGGTGTGGCTGTCGCCACCGGTGCCGACGGTGTCGGGCAGCAGCAGGCGGTTCAGCCAGCTGTGGATCACGCCGTCACCCGGACGCAGGGCCACACCGCCACGGTTGCTGATGAAGGCGGGCAGCTCGCGGTGCGTCTTCACGTCCACCGGCTTCGGGTAGGCCGCGGTGTGGCAGAAGCTCTGCATCACCAGGTCGGCGCTGAAGCCCAGGCAGGCCAGGTCCTTCAGCTCGTCGCGCGTCATCGGGCCGGTGGTGTCCTGGCTGCCGACGGTGGTCATCTTGGGCTCGCAGTAGGTGCCCGGGCGGATGCCCTGGCCTTCCGGCAGGCCGCAGGCGCGGCCCACCATCTTCTGCGCCAGCGTGAAGCCCTTGCCGCTGTCCTTGGGCGCCACGGGCAGGCGGAAGGCGGTGCTGGCCGGCAGGCCCAGCGCCTCGCGTGCCTTGGCGGTGAGCGAGCGGCCGATGATCAGGTTGATGCGGCCGCCGGCGCGGACTTCGTCCAGCAGCACCTGGCTCTTGAGCGCGAACTCGGCGACGGTGGCACCGCCCTTGGTGATCTTGCCGTCATAGGGCAGCACCTCGATGACGTCGCCCATCTCGAGCTTGGACACGTCCACCTCGATGGGCAGCGAGCCGGAGTCTTCCTGCGTGTTGAAGAAGATCGGCGCGATCTTGCCGCCCAGCGTGACACCGCCGAAACGCTTGTTCGGCACGAAGGGGATGTCCTGGCCGGTGGCCCAGATCACGCTGTTGGTGGCGCTCTTGCGGCTGGATCCGGTGCCGACCACGTCGCCCACGTAGGCCACGATGTGGCCCTTCTGCTTCAGGTCCTCGATGAACTGCATCGGGCCGCGCTTGCCGTCCTCTTCCGGCTTGAAGGCGGCGTCCGGGCGGGTGTTCTTCAGCATCGCCAGGTAGTGCAGTGGAATGTCCGGGCGGCTCCAGGCGTCCGGCGCGGGGCTGAGGTCGTCAGTGTTGGTCTCGCCGGGCACCTTGAAGACGGTGACGGTGATGCTCTTGGGCACCTCCGGCCGGCTGGTGAACCATTCGGCGTCGGCCCAGCTCTGCATGACTTCCTTCGCCTTGGCGTTGCCGGCCTTGGCCTTGGCGGCGACGTCGTTGAAGTAGTCGAACATCAGCAGGGTCTTCTTCAGGCCCTCGGCGGCGATGGCAGCGACGTCCGCGTCGTCCAGCAGTTCGATCAGGGGGTGCACGTTGTAGCCGCCCACCATGGTGCCCAGCAGTTCGGTGGCCTTGGCCTTGCTGACCAGGCCGACGGCCAGGTCACCGTGGGCCACCGCGGCCAGGAAGCTGGCCTTGACCTTGGCGGCGTCGTCCACGCCCGGGGGCACGCGGTGCGTCAGCAGGTCCAGCAGGAAGGCGTCCTCGCCGGCCGGCGGCGCCTTGATCAGCTCGATCAACTCGGCGACCTGCTTGGCGTCGAGCGGCAGCGGCGGGATGCCGAGCGCTTGGCGTTCGGCGACATGTTGGCGGTAGGCTTGCAGCATGGCGGGGCTCCAGGGGAAAACGTTGTGGGACAGTGTGCGGGCTCAGGCTTGCATCACGCTTGGGGCACGATGACCTTGAGGCCCTTGAAGTAGTCGCGGTAGAAGCCGGCGTCGCGAGTGATCAGCGCGTGGCACTGCATCATGGCGTGGGCGCCGATCAGGAAGTCGGCAACGGTGCGGCTGCGGTTGCCACCACGCTGCCGGTAACGGCGCTGCATCTCGCCGGCGCGCAGCGCCGCCTTGGGTTCCATGGCGCTGTAGACGATGCCGACGTCCTCCAGGTGTTCGAGCACCTGGGAGCCACCCTGCAGCGACGTGCAGAGCTCGGCCAGCGCCACCTCGCACAAGACCACCGGCCCGGCGCGCAGCGCAGCCCGGATCGCGTCGGTGGCGGCGTCGCTGTGCGGGCCGCCGGCGATCACGTCGACCAGCACGGAGGAGTCGGTGGCGATCATTCTTCAGGCGGCAGATAGGGGTCGCCCGGCGCGTGGCCCCGGATCTCGCGCATCAGCTCGTCAGTGCTGCTGAAGCCTTCGGCCAGCTTGAAACGGCCGCGCAGCCGCGACAGGGCATCGTCCACGTCCTTGCGCAGCACGATGCGCCCGCCCTCGAGTTCCACCTTCAGCTTGGTGCCCTTGGTCAGGCCCAGCGCATCACGCACGGCCTTGGGCAGCGTGATCTGCCCGCGTTCGGCGACGGTGGCTTCCATGGGGGTCTCCTGCGGCAGCCGTTCCGACGGGAGGTGTCCGACGGATTCGGTATGCATGAATTGTACATACCGACCCGTGCCGAATCAAGGTAAACCCTGGGAAGCCGGCGGTCAACCGCCGGTCGGGTTGGGCGAACGCCAGGCGCGTTCGAAGGGCAGCCGCCAGGCGTGCGGCGCGATCAGCTGGTGGATGGATTTCGGCCCCCAGGAGCCGGGTTCGTACAGCCGCACCGGCGGCGGGTGGTCCAGCAGCGGGGTTGAGACCTCCCACAGCCGTTCGATGCCGGTGGCGCTGGTGAAAAGCGTGCGGTCGCCGCGCATGGCGTCGAGGATCAGGCGTTCGTAGGCCTCCAGCACGTCGCCCACCATGCCGGTGTCGTGCATGGCGAACTGCAGGCTCAGCTTGTCCAGCCGCATGCCCGGGCCGGGCCGCTTGCCGTAGAAGCTCAGCGACATCTTCGACGCGTCGGCGAGGTCGAAGGTCAGGTGGTCCGGCCCCTGGGCGCCGACGCCGGAGCCGGGCGGGAACATGCTCTTGGGCGGCTCGCGGAAGGCGATGGAGATGATGCGCTGGCCCTCGGCCAGGCGCTTGCCGGTGCGCAGGAAGAAGGGCACGCCGGCCCAGCGCCAGTTGTCGATGAAACACTTCAGCGCGATGAAGGTCTCGGTCTCGCTCTGCGGGTCCACGCCGTCCTCGTCGCGGTAGCCCACGTACTGGCCGCGCACCACGTCGGCCGGGTTCACCGGCAGCATGCTGCGGAAGACCTTGTTCTTCTCCTCGCTGATCGGCCCCGGCTCCAGCGCCGTGGGCGGCTCCATGGCCACGAAGGCGAGGATCTGGAACAGGTGCGTGACCACCATGTCGCGGTAGGCGCCGGTCTGCTCGTAGAAGCCGCTGCGCCGGCCCAGGCCCAGGGTCTCGGGCACGTCGATCTGCACGTGGTCGATGAAGTTGCGGTTCCAGATCGGCTCAAAGAGCCCGTTGGCGAAGCGGAAGGCGAGGATGTTCTGCGCCGGTTCCTTGCCCAGGAAGTGGTCGATGCGGAAGATCTGGTCCTCGGCGAACACCTGGTGCAGCTGGGCGTTGAGCACCTGCGCGCTGGCCAGGTCGGTGCCGAAGGGCTTTTCCATCACGATGCGCGAGCCCTCGACCAGGCCTGCCTCGCCCAGCAGCCGCACCGCCGGCAGGGCGCCGCTGGGCGGCACGCTCAGGTAGTGCAGGCGCCGGCCTTCGGTGCCCAGGGCCTCGGCGGCGCGGTCCACCGCGGCGCGCAGTGGCGCCGCGCCGGCCGCCAGCGGCACGTAGTCCAGGCGGGCGGCGAAGTCGGCCCACTTGCGTTCGTCGAGCCGGCGGGCGAAGAACTCGTCCAGCGCCGCACGCGCCAGCGCGCGGAAGGCCTCGGCGTCGATGGCGTCCAGCGAGACACCGACGATGCGGCAGTCGGGGATGAAGCCGGCGCTGACCAGGTGGAACAGCCCCGGCAGCAGCTTGCGCCGCGCCAGGTCGCCCGTGGCGCCGAACAGCACCACCACCTGGGGAAACCTCGGACCGACGCCGGGCGGGATCTTGGCCATCTGCGGTGCTCCTTTGCCGGGGACGCAAGCAAATTCTGCACCGCGCGGAACGGGCGCCAGCGGGGGACCGGGGCGCCGGAACGGTGCAAGCGGTGCAATGGTGGCCCTGCCCCCGAAAGCAGCGCTTGCCGACCGCAGAATCGGGGAACACCACCGCGGTGGTGCATGCACCGGACACATCATGCAGAACTCCGACATCAGCAGCGCGCTGGCCGAATGGCGGCAGTGGGTCGGCCGCAGCGAGCAGCGCAGCGATTTCGTCACCGCCGCGCCGCTGGCCGGCCTGTCGGCCACGCTGGACCATGACGACCCCGAGCCGCAGCCCGGCAGCGACGCGCCGCCGCTGGCGCACTGGCTGTACTTCCTGCCCCAGGCACCGCAGCGAGAGATCGGCGACGACGGCCACCCGCGGCGCGGCGGCTTCCTGCCGCCGGTGCCGCTGCCTCGGCGCATGTGGGCCGGCGGGCGGCTGCAGTTCCACCACCCGCTGCGCGTGGGCGACGAGGTCACGCGCCACTCGCGCATCGTGAGCGTGGACGCCAAGGCCGGCCGCAGCGGTGCGCTGGTGTTCGTGACCGTGCGCCACGAGGTCAGCGACGCGCGCGGCCTGGCGCTGAGCGAGGAGCACGACATCGTCTACCGCGATGCACCCCTGCCCGGTGCGCCCGCGCCGGCGCCGCAAGCGGCCCCCGAAGATGCCCAGTTCAGCCGCGAGATCGTGCCCGACCCGGTGCTCCTGTTCCGCTACAGCGCGCTCACCTTCAACGGCCACCGCATCCACTACGACCGCCGCTACTGCGAGCAGGTGGAGGGCTACCCGGGCCTCATCGTGCACGGCCCGCTGATCGCCACCTTGCTGGTGGACCTGCTGCGGCGCGAACGCCCCACGCTGCGGCTGCAGCGTTTTGCCTTCACCGCACTGCGGCCCACCTTCGACATCCACCGCTTCAGCGTGCACGGCCGCGAGGACCCGGACCCCGACGCGCCCGGCCATGGGCGCCGCTTCCGGCTCTGGGGCCGTGACCACGAAGGTTTCCTGACGATGCGCGCCGAGGCCCATACCGCATGACCGCTGCTTCCGCTTCCTTCACCGCCATGGGCGACGACCGCCACGCCGAGATCCGCGATGGCGTGCGCGCGCTCTGCGCCGAGTTCCCGGCCGAATACCACCGCCGCGTCGACGAGCAGCGCGGCTACCCCGAGGCCTTTGTCGACGCGCTCACGAAAGCCGGCTGGATGGCGGCGCTGATCCCGCAGGCGTACGGCGGTTCCGGCCTGGGGCTGGCCGAAGCCAGCGTGATCATGGAGGAGATCAACCGCAGTGGCGGCAACGCCGGCGCCTGCCACGGCCAGATGTACAACATGGGCACGCTGCTGCGCCACGGCAGCGTCGAACAGAAGCAGCGCTGGCTTCCGCCCATCGCGCGCGGCGAACTGCGCCTGCAGAGCATGGGCGTGACCGAGCCCACCACCGGCACCGACACCACCAAGATCAAGACCACTGCCGTGCGGCGGTCCGGTGTCGGGGGCGACCGCTGGGTGGTCAACGGCCAGAAGGTCTGGATCAGCCGCGTGCAGCATTCCGACCTGATGATCCTGCTGGCGCGCACCACGCCGCTGGCCGATGTGAAGAAGAAGAGCGAAGGCCTGTCGGTCTTCCTGGTGGACCTGCGCGAGGCCGTCGGCCAGGGGCTGACGGTGCGGCCCATCCCCAACATGGTCAACCACGAGACCAACGAGCTCTTCTTCGAGAACCTGGAGATCCCGCACGAGAACCTCATCGGCCAGGAAGGCCAGGGCTTCCGGTACATCCTCGACGGGCTGAACGCCGAGCGCACGCTGATCGCCGCGGAGTGCATCGGCGACGGCTACTGGTTCGTCGACAAGGTCAGTGCCTACGCCAAGGAGCGCCAGGTCTTCGGCCGCCCCATCGGGCAGAACCAGGGCGTGCAGTTCCCGATCGCCGAGGCTTTCATCGAGGTGGAGGCGGCCAACCTGATGCGCTGGGAGGCGTGCCGCCGCTACGACGCGCACGAACCCTGCGGCGCCCAGGCCAACATGGCCAAGCTGCTGGCGGCCAAGGCCAGCTGGGAGGCGGCCAACGCGGCCATCCAGTTCCACGGCGGCTTCGGTTTCGCCTGCGAATACGACGTCGAGCGCAAGTTCCGCGAGACGCGCCTGTACCAGGTGGCGCCGATCTCCACCAACCTGATCCTGATCCTGAGCTACGTGGCCGAGCACCTGCTGGGCCTGCCGCGCAGCTTCTGAAGAAGGGCAGCAAGCCATGCGTCCGCTGGAAGGCATCACCGTGCTCGCGTTGGAGCACGTCATCGCCGCACCTTTCGCCACGCGCCAGCTGGCCGACCTGGGCGCGCGCGTGATCAAGATCGAACGCACCGGCGGCGGCGACCAGGCGCGTGGCTACGACCGCCGCGCGCGCGGCCTGAGCTCGCACTTCGTGTGGACCAACCGCGGCAAGCAGAGCCTGACGCTGGACCTCAAGCAGCCCGCTGCGCAGGCCGTGATGCAGCGCCTGGTGGCGCAGGCCGACGTGCTGGTGCAGAACCTGGCACCGGGCGCGGCGGCGCGCCTGGGCATGAGCCATGCGGCGCTGAAGGGCGCGCACCCGCGGCTGATCGTCTGCGACATCAGCGGTTATGGCGACGACCCTGTGCACCCCGGCCCGCTGCGCGACAAGAAGGCCTACGACCTGCTGATCCAGAGCGAGGCCGGTTTCCTCAGCGTCACCGGCACGCCGGAGTCGCCGGTGAAGGCGGGGGCGTCGATCGCCGACATCGCCGCGGGCATGTATGCCTACAGCAGCATCCTGGCGGCGCTGATCCAGCGTGGGCGCACGGGGCTGGGCTGCCGGCTCGATGTGTCGATGCTCGAGGCGATGGTAGAGTGGATGAGTTTCCCGCTGTACTACGTGCTCGACGGCGCCGAGCCGCCGCCGCGCGCCGGTGCGGCCCACGCCACCATCTACCCCTACGGTCCGTTCCCGGCCGGTGACGGCCGCACCGTGATGCTGGGCCTGCAGAACGAGCGTGAGTGGGCCACCTTCTGCGACAAGGTGCTCGGCCAGCCGGCGCTGGCCACCGACCCGCGCTTCGACGCCAACCCCAAGCGCGTGGAAGCGCGTGCGGTGCTGCGCGCGCTGATCGTCGATGCCTTCGCGCCCCTGACCGCTGCGCAAGTGATCGAGCGGCTGGAGGCTGCGGCCATCGCCAACGCCCGCCTGAACACCATGGCCGACGTCTGGGCCCACGAGCAGTTGCAGGCGCGCGGCCGGCTCGGCGTGGCGGCCAGCCCGGTGGGGCCGATGCCGGCCTTCCGCCCCCCGGCGCTGCCCGATGACTTCGACCCGCAGCTCGGTGCCATCCCGGCGGTGGGCGAACACACCGACCTCATCCTCGGCGAACTGGGCTACGGCCCGGAAGAGATCACCGCGCTGCGCGCCGCCGGCACCATCTGAAAAGGCCTCGATGACCGACTTCGAATCCCCCAGCCGCGAGCTGGCCGCCCGCGCTGCCGCCCTGCAGCACACACACATCCCGGCCACCGTGCTGCGCCGCACGGAAGACCTGTTCCTGGACTGGCTGGCCTCGGTGCTGGCCGGCAAGGGCGCGCGCCCGGTGGAGGCGCTGGCGCGATTCTGGCTGTCGCAGGGGCCGCAGGACGGGCCGGCCGAGGTGCTCATCCACCGCCGCGGCCGCAGCCCGCTGGTGGCGGCCGCCGTCAACGCCGCGGCGTCGCACTTTGCCGAGCAGGACGACGTGCACAACGGCTCCGTCTTCCACCCCGCCGCCGTGGTGTTCCCGGCCGTGCTGGCGGTGGCGCAGGCGCGGGGTCTGAGCGGGCGCGAGCTGCTGGTGGCCGCGGTGGCCGGCTACGAGGTGGGCATCCGCGTCGGCGAATTCCTGGGCCGATCGCACTACAAGGTCTTCCACACCACGGGCACCGTGGGCTCGGTGGCGGCCGCCGCGGCCGTGGGCCGGCTGATCGGCCTGGACGCCGGCCGCATGGCGCACGCCTTCGGCTCTGCCGGCACCCAGGCCGCCGGGCTGTGGGAGTTCCTGCGCAGCGCGGCCGATTCCAAGCAACTTCACACCGCACACGCGGCCTCCACCGGGCTGGCCGCGGCGCTGCTGGCGGAGGACGGCCTGACCGGCGCGGCGCAGATCCTCGAAGGCGTGCAGGGCATGGCGGCCGGCATGTCCAGCGATGCCGACCCGGCCAGGCTGCTGGCCGGCTGGGGCAGCCGCTGGGCCACCGCCGAGACCTCGTTCAAGTGGCACGCCTGCTGCCGCCATACGCACCCGGCGGCCGATGCGCTGCTGGCCGCGATGCGCGCGGGCCAGGTGCAGCCGGACCAGATCGCGGCCGTCACGGCCCACGTACACCAGGGCGCCATCGACGTGCTGGGCCCGGTCACCGACCCGCAGACGGTGCACCAGGCCAAGTTCTCGATGGGCACGACGCTGGCGTTGGCCGCGCTGCACGGTCAGGCGGGGCTGGCCGAGTTCGACGCCGACTGGCGCGCGGCCCGGGTCGCGGCGCTTCGCGACCGCGTGACCATGGTGCTGGATCCGGAAGTGGACGCCGCCTACCCGGCGCGCTGGATCGGCAAGGTGACGCTGCACACCACCGACGGCCGCGTGCTGCACGGCCGCGTGGACGAACCCAAGGGTGACCCGGGCAACACCTTGAGCCGGCCCGAGCTGGAAGCCAAGGCGCTGAAACTCGCGGCCTACCGGGGTGGCGCCAGCGTCGATGAGATGCGTGCGGTCGTCGACCAGGTCTGGGCGCTGGACAGTGAGGCGCCCATCGGCCGCTGGCTGCCGGCCGGCACGCCGGCATGAGCCGGACCTGGCTGTTCGTGCCCGGCCACCGGCCGGAGCGCTGGGCCAAGGCGATGGCCTCGGGTGCACACCGCGTCATCGTGGACCTGGAGGACGCCGTGGCGCCGGCCGACAAGCCCGCCGCACGCGCGGCAGTGGCGGCGTGGCTCGCCGGCGCGCCGCCGTCGCCCACGGTGCCGGTCTTCGTGCGCCTCAACGCCGTCGGCACGCCCTGGCATGCCGACGACCTGGCCCTGCTGGACGCGCCCGCATTGGGCGGCCTGATGTTGCCCAAGGCCGAGGATCCGGTGCTGCTCGCCGCGCTGGCCTCACGCCGGCCGAATCTGCCCCTGGTGCCGTTGGTGGAAAGCGCCGCCGGCCTGGCGGCTGCGCGCGCATTGGCCGCAGCGCCGGGCGTCGAGCGACTCGCCTTCGGCCACATCGACCTGCAGGCCGACCTGGGCCTGCGCAACGCCACCGAGGACGACCTGTTGCCCTGGCGCTGCGAACTGGTGCTGGCCAGCCGGCTGGCTGGTATCGCACCACCGCTGGACGGCGTGACGGTCGCCTTCGACGACCCGGCTCGCCTGGCCGTCGACGTCGCACGGGCGCGGCGGCTGGGCTTTGGCGGCAAGCTGTGCATCCACCCGGCGCAGCTGGCTGGGGTGCACGAGGGTTTTCAGCCGTCGGCCGACGAGGTGACCTGGGCGCAGCGGGTGCTGGCGGTGGCCGCGTCGTCCGGTGGGGCCGCCGTGGCGCTGGACGGCGGCATGGTCGACCGCCCGGTGATCCTGCGCGCCGAGGCGGTGCTGCGCGACGCCGGCCTGGCCGGCTGACGCTGCGCAGCGGCCCGGCAATCGGTCGATCCAGCGATCAAGCCGCAGGCCGTGCGGCGGCGTCGCCCTCGGTGTCGACTTCCGCATCGGCGATCAGCAGCTCCACCAGGTCGCGCCCGAAGGCCGGCAGCGCGTCGAGCTGGCGCACGACCACGAACTGCTGGCGCAGCGACCAGTCGTCCTCCAGCCGCACCACGCGGATCGCCATGCGCTGCTGGTGGCGCTGGGCCGACGACAGCGGCACGATGCCCACGCCCACGTTGGCCTCGATCAGGCGGCAGGCGGTCTCGAAATTGCCGACTTCGATGCGCAGGCGCAGCGGCCGGTGCGCCGCGGCGCTGACCTGGCGCAGGAAGGCGTGGATGGCGTTGGCCTCGTGCAGGCCCACGTGGTCGTAGTCCAGCGTGCGGCTGAAGGGCACCTGGGTCTCGCCGGCCAGCGGGTGTTCGGTGGACACCACCAGCACCAGGTGGTCGCTGCGATAGGGGATGGCCTGCAGCGCCTCGGTGCGCACCGGGCCGCTGACGATGCCCACGTCCAGCTGGCCCTCGCTGACGGCGCGCACGATGTCCACCGACAGCCGTTCGCGCAGTTCCACATTCACGTCCGGGTGGCTGCGCAGGAAGGCGCGCATCACCGGCGGCAGGAACTCGCTGAGCGCGGTGGTGCTGCCGGCCACGCGCAGCTGACCCTTGATGCCTTTGGCGTATTCCTGCATGTCCGCCGTCAGGTGCTCGAACTGGCCGAGCACGGTGCGCGCATGCTGCACGAAGGCCTGGCCCGGTGGTGTCAGCGTGACGCCCTGGCTGGTGCGGTACAGCAGCTTGATGCCGATGTTCTCCTCAAGGTTCTTGATCCGCGTGCTGGCCGCGGGCAGCGACAGGAACGAGGCCTCGGCGCCGCGGGTGAGGCTGTTGTGCTCGGCGATGCGCACCATCAGGCGCAGGTCGGCGATGTCGAAGTGCATGCCGCGATTGTCGCCCTGCATGCGGGCCTGCAGCAGGCCAAACCGCGCGCCAAACCGCGGGGAAATCAGCGGCCGACGCTGTGCTCCAGGAACATCACCAGCGTGGCCAGCGCGTAGTCGGCGTTGTCGCGTTTCGTGAAGCCGTGGCCTTCGTTGGCCGCCAGCAGGTACCACACGGGCGCACCGCGGGCCTGCAGCCGCCGCACCATTTGTTCACTCTCGGTCCACGGCACACGCGGGTCGTTGCGGCCCTGGGCCACCAGCAACGGTTTGGTCACGGCATCGGTGTGGCTCAGCGGTGAGATGTCGGTCAGGAACTGGCGCATCGCCGGGTCGCGTTCGTCGCCGTATTCGCTGCGCCGCAGTTCGCGGCGGTAGCTCTCGGTGTTCTCCAGGAAGGTGACGAAGTTGCTGATGCCGACCATGGAGTACGCGCCGGCGATGCGGTCACCCAGCCGCGTGGCCGCGGCCAGCGCCATGTAGCCGCCGTAGCTGCCGCCCATCACCACCACCTTGCCCGCATCGAGCCGTGGCTGCCGGGCCACCCAGTCGATGGCGCTGGCCATGTCCTTCACCGAGTCCTCGCGCAGGCGAGCGTTGTCCAGGTCGAGGAAGGTCTTTCCGTAGCCGCTGGAGCCGCGCACGTTGGGCTCCAGGATGGCGATGCCGCGCTCCAGCAGAAAGTAGTTCAGGCGCCCGTTCCAGCCCTGCTTGCTCTGCGACGCCGGGCCGCCGTGCATCACCATCAGCACCGGCCGCCGGCCGGTGAAGCGTGCCGGCGGCAGGCTGAGCACGCCGCTGATGGTGCGGCCGTCGAAGCTCGACCAGCGCACGATCTGCTGGTCGGGCACCTGGCCCAGGTCCAGGCCCGCGGGCACGACCGGAGTGGTCCAGGGTTCGTGGCGGCCGGTGGCCAGGTCCAGCACATGCACCTGGCCCGGGCCCTGCGGGCTGTTCACCACCAGGGCCAACTGCCCGCTGCCGCGGTGGAAGCGCAGGGCGGTGACGCTGCCGCCGGGCACCGGCGGCACGGGTCGTTCGGCGCCCGTGGCGCGGTCGACCAGCCGCAGCTCCTGCCGCCCGTCGACGTTCATGGCCAGCGCGATCGGTGCGCCGGGTGCGTTGGCATCAGCCTCGTCGACGTCCCAGGGGATGTGGCCGGTGAACCGGGTCAGGCGGCCACTGGCGATGTCCAGGGTCATCAGTTCCCGGAATTCGCCGGCGCGGTCGCTGACCAGGATCACGCTGCGGCCGTCTTCGGACCAGGCGCTGACGAAGTGCGCCGCGCGCCCGGTGTCGCCCTCGGCAGGCAGCAGGCGACGGCGTTCGCCGGGCCGCGGGCCCGCCAGGTCGATCCGCCAGAGTTCGCTGTGGGTGGGCGAGAAGTAGCGGGTGACCACGGCATGGGTCTCGTCGGGCGAGACCTTGAAGCCGAACCAGCCCGGGCCGGGCAGATCGGCCAGCACGCGCTGGGCCTGTGGCGAGCCCACCGGCGCCAGCGGATCGATGGCGGTGAAGCGTGTGCTGACGCTGTCGCGGCGGCCGCCGGCGGCGGTGCGGTCCAGCGGTACGCTGGACACGATGAGCTGCCCGCTGCGCGGCATCCAGCCGGCGATGCCGTGGCGTTCACCAGCGGTGGTGAGCTGGGTCTCGGCGCGGGTGTCGGGGTCCAGGCGGTAGACCTGTGCGGCTTCGTCACCGCCGGTGTCGCGCTGGAAGACGATGTAGCGGCCGTGCGCGGGTTCCCACGACGCCTCGACCACCCGGTCGCGGCCCTGGGTCAGCGGCTCCAGGGCCTGGCCCGGGCCGCGCAGGCGCCAGATCTGCGTGGTGCTGGCGCCGGGCGGGCGATGGGTGACGATCATCTCGCGCCGTGTGGGGTGCCAGTCGACGAAGCCGTGACCCGCGACATCGGCATAACGTTGGAAGGCCTGGACCACGGCCCGGGGTATCGGGGGCACACCTTCGACCTGCAGCGCTGCCGGAGGCGCGAGCACGGCGGCAGGGTCCAGGGCGGGGGAGGTGCTGGGCGCGGTCTGGCAGGCGGTCAGCAGGGCCAGGGCCAGCAGTGCTGGCAGCATGAACGGGGCCCGCAGCGACATGGCGCTGCGTTGGCCGAGGGTGTGGGAGGGCATGCCGGCGATGCTACGGCCCAGGCGCGGGGCGCCGACGGTGCCGGGGCTTCACCCGCTGCGCGGCATGCAGCGCTCAGGGCGCCAGCTGCCGCCAGGCCAGGTCCTTCATGATCTCGGTGGCGCCGCCGCCGATCTGCATCACCTTGACCTCGCGGTAGATGCGCTCGCTCTTCGTGCCGCGCATGTAGCCCATGCCACCGAGCACATGCACGGCGTGGTCGGCGCAGGCCTGCATCGTGGCCGTGGCGTGGTTCTTCAGCAGACAGAGGTCGGCGATCACCTCGGGGTCGGCCGGTGTGGCCTCGAAGCGCGAGGTGACGTCGTGCAGCAGGGCGCGGGAGGCGATCAGCTGCGTGCGCATGTCCATCAGCCGGTGGCGCACGGCCTGGTGGGCCACCAGCGGCTGGCCGAAGGTCTGGCGCTGCAGCGCCCAGGCCGTGGCCTCGTCCAGGCAGACCTGCGCAAAGGCCATGGCGCCGGCGGCCAGCAGCAGCCGCTCGCCGTTGAAGTTGGCCATGATCAGGCGAAAGCCCACGTTCTCGTCGCCGACCAGGTGGTCCGCCGGCACGCGCACGCCCTGGAAGTGCAGCGTGGCGGTGTCGCTGCACCACCAGCCCATCTTGGCCAGTGGTGTGCGTGTCAGGCCCGGGGCATCGCCAGGCACGACGATCAGCGACAGACCGCCGGCCCCCGGGCCGCCGGTGCGCACGGCGGTGGTGATCCAGTCGGCGCGCAGGCCGCTGGTGATGAAGGTCTTCTCGCCATCGACGACCCAGTGCTCGCCGTCACGGCGCGCGGTGGTGCGCAGGCGGGCCACGTCGCTGCCGCCGCCCGGTTCCGTGATCGCCAGCGCGGCGATGGCCTCGCCGGCCAGCACCGGCGGCACCACACGCTGCTGCAGCGCCGGGCTGCCGTGGGCCACCACCGGCGGCAGGCCGATGTTGTGCGAGAACAGGCTGGCCATCAGCCCGCCGGCGCCGGTGCGCGCGAGTTCCTCGGCCGCGATCAGCCGCCAGCCCATCGGGCAGGGCGTGCCGCCCAGGTGCTCCGGGTAGCCCAGCTGCAGCAGGCCGAGTTCGGCGGCACGGCGGTAGAGCGCACGCGGGAAGCTGCCGGCCTCGTCCCAGGCGTTGACATGGGGTTCGATCTCCGTGCTGACCCAGCGGCGCACGCTGGCGCGGAAGTCGGCCTGTTCGGCGGTGTCGTGCATGGCACCGAGGCTACGGTGCAGCGCCATCGCCCGCGCTCGGGATCGTCCCGGGGTGGCCCGGTCAGTGCAGCGAGAGCACCAGCTCGCGCACCCCGTCCCACACGATCTGCACGCCCAGGCACAGCAGGATGAAGGCGCTCAGGCGCAGGAACACCAGGGTGCCGGTCTCGCCCAGCGGGCGCAGCAGCAGGGTGGCGTAGCGGAACACCAGCGCCATGATCACGCCCACCGCGGCCAGGCCCATCCAGCCGCCGGCGAACCGTGCGAAAGCGACGGCCGGCGACGGGTCCACCAGCGTCACGCCCAGGGTGATGGCCGCGGCGATGGAGCCCGGGCCGCAGCTGATCGGAAAGGTCAATGGATAGAAGGCCTGGCGCCGCGCGTGCTCCGGCGTGAAACCTTCGGCCAGCGCCTGCCGGCTGTCACTGGTGGCGTGTTCGGCGTTCAGCAGCCGCCAGGCGTTGGCGGCCACGATGAGCCCGCCGCCCACGCGCACGATGGGCAGCGAGATGCCGAACACGTCCAGCACATACGACCCCACCAGCATGGCGCCCGTCATCAGCAGCACCATGTTGCGCGCGATGCGCAGCGCCAGCAGCGCGCGGGTGGGGCCGCTGGCGCCTTCGGTCAGGCCCAGGAAGATGGGCGCGGTGGCGGCGGGGTTGAGGATGGGCAGCAGCACGGCGAAGACCACGCCGAAGCTCTTGCCGAAGGCCAGCGCCAGTGCGCTGGCGCCTGCGGTGTCGAAGGGCATCCGCGCCGCGGCCTACAGCAGCGGGCGCAGCGCACGCAGCCAGTCGAGCACGCGGGCCTGGTGCGCCGGCCCCAGGCGCAGCAGCAGCCGCTGGCCGGCGGACAGCTGCTGCAGGGCAGGGTCGGTGTATTCGTAGCGCACCCAGGGGCGCTGCGACGGCACCTCGCCCTTGACCTCCAGCAGTTGCACCTGCGGCAGGCGCGACACGGCCGGGGTTTCCAGCAGGTGGTCGATGACCTCCTTCAGCCGGGTGTGGAACGACTGGCCGGGGTAACCCAGCGCACCATAGGCCGCCGACAGCTGCGGGTAGAGCCGACGGTAGAACGCGGCGGCCTCGGCCGGCGGCAGGGCATCGAGCAGCCGCACCGCCGCGTCGTAGCGCTGCGCGTTGCCAGCGGCGATGCGGCCATCGGCATCGGCCGAGAACTGCCCCGGGCTGGGGTTCAGCGGCCACACACGCGGCGCCACATGGCCTCTTGGCAGGTTGTCCACCGTGGCCACGACGCGTGCCGCGAAACCATCGGTCTGCATCAGCTGCAGCACCGCGGTGCGGCCGAAACGCTCGACCAGCGCGGCCATCACGGCCTCGTCACCATCGGCGATGGGGGCCGCATCGGCCGCTGGCGCCGATGGCGTGACCGCGGGAGGCGCGGCGCTCGTGGCCGTTGCGGCGACGGAAGGCGACGGCGTGTCGGTCACAGGGGCGAGCGGCGGGGCCGCTGGCTCACCACGCTGCGACCACCACCAGGCGCCACCCAGCAATGCGGCGAGCACGACGGCGCCGGCGGTGACAGCGGCAGCGGAGATCCGGGGCATGGCGCATGGCATGCCGCGAACGACATGCATTTGTACAAAAGGTCAGTGTAGCCCGCTGGCTCCGACGGGACAGCAGACCGCGCTACCCCGCCAACGCCGGGCGGATGGCCCAGCGGGGCCGGCAGTCAGCGCCCGCTGAAGCGGGGCGGCCGCCGTTCGGCAAAGGCGCGCAGGCCTTCACGCAGGTCTTCACTGGCGGCGCAGTGCGCCTCGCGCTCGCGCACGGTGGCCAGGTCTTCGCGGCCGCCGGCGATCTCGTCCAGCGAGGCCTTCATGCCGCGCACCGCGAGCGGCGCGCCCGCCGCCAGCGCGTCGCTCAGGTGCCGCACCGCGTCGTCCAGCGTGGCCGCGGGCACGCAGCGGTCCAGGTAGCCCAGGGCCAGCAGTTCGTCGGCCGGCACCGTTTCCGCCAGCAGGAAGAGGCGCTTGGCTGCACCCAGGCCCAGGCGGGTGACGTAGCGGCGCAGGCCACTGGGGTAGTAGTGCAGGCCCAGGTGAGCCGCCGGCATGCGCAGCTCCATGCCGTCGATGCCGATGCGGAAATCGCAGGCCAGGGCCAGGTCGGTGGCGCCGCCATAGACGCTGCCATTCAGGCGCGCCACGGTGGGCAAGGGCAAGGCCTCCAGCAGGTCCACCGTGCGCTCGAACAGGTGCGGGTCGCTGCCGGCGGCGTCGTCGGGTTCACCCAGCTGGCCCAGGTGGAAGCCGGCACAGAACACGCGGCCCTCGCCGGTGAGCACCAGCACGCGGGCGCTGGGGTCATGGCGCAGCTGTTCGAAATGGGCCTGCAGTGCCAGCAGGTCTTCGCGGTGCAGCCGGTTCAGGTGCGCCGGGCGTGCGAGCGTGATCGTCGCGACGCCGTGCGCGTCCTGGGACAGCTGGGGCAGGCCGCCGCTCATCGGTGGGCCTGCTCGAACTCCTGCATCCAGGCCACGAGGGCGCGCACGCCCTCGATGGGCATGGCGTTGTAGATCGACGCCCGCATGCCGCCCACGATGCGGTGGCCCTTCAACTGCACCAGGCCGCGCGCTTCGGCACCCTTCAGGAAGGCGGCATCCAGCGCCTTGTCCTTCAGGTGGAAGGGCACGTTCATCAGCGACCGGTTCTCGCGCTGCACCGGGCTGCGGTAGAAGTCGGTGGCGTCCAGGAAGTCGTAGAGCACCGCCGCCTTGGCGCGGTTGTGCGCTTCCATCGCTGCGAGGCCGCCGCGTTCCTTGATCCAGCGGAAGACCAGGCCGGCCACGTAGATGGCCCAGGTGGGCGGCGTGTTGTACATGCTCTCCGCGTCGGCCACGGTCTTGTAGTCGAAGGCCGACGGCGTGCACGGCAGCGCCTGGCCCAGCAGGTCTTCGCGCACGATGACGAGGGTGAGCCCCGACGGGCCGATGTTCTTCTGCGCGCCGCCGTAGATCAGGCCGTACTTCGACACATCCACCGGCCGCGACAGCAGATTGCTGGACATGTCAGCCACCAGGGGCACGCTGCCGACCTCGGGGTCGAAGAAGTACTCCACGCCGCCGATGGTCTCGTTGGCGCAGATGTGCACGTAGGCGGCGTCCGGGTCCAACTGCCAGTCGGCGCGCGGTGGCACGCGGTCGTAGCCGGTGGCGGCGCTGCTGGCGACCACCTGAGGCTCACCATACTTGCCCGCCTCCTGAATGCTCTTCTGGGACCAGGCGCCGGTGTCGACGAAGTCGATGCGCGACTTCCCGCGCAGCAGGTTCATCGGCACGATGGCGTTCTCGCCGATGGCGCCGCCCTGCATGAACAGGGTCTTGTAGTTCGCCGGCACCGCCAGCAGTTCGCGCAGCAGGCTTTCCGCCTCGGCGGCAATGGCCATGAACTGCGGCCCGCGGTGGCTCATCTCCATCACCGACATGCCGCTGCCGTGCCAGTCCAGCATCTCGGCCGCGCATTGGCGCAGCACCGGTTCGGGCAGGGCGGCAGGGCCGGCGCTGAAGTTGAAGACACGCGACATGCAGGGACTCTCGGGGGGTGACAGGCGACGCCCGGATTATCGGGGCCGAGCCGCCGCCCGTAGCATCGAGGCGCATGCGATCGCTGATCTGGATCTGCCGGCTGGCTTGGCCACTGCTGCTTGTGCCAGCCCTGGCTGTGGCCCAGCCGGGCGACGCCGCGCTGCGCGTGGAGCGGCTGCGCGCCGGTGAGACCCTGCCATTGACCGGGCGGCTGGACCACCCGGCCTGGCAACGCGCGCCCCGCCATGCCGCCTTCGTCGAGATCGAACCGGATCTGGACGCTGCGCCCGCGCAGGCAACCACGGTGCAGCTGTTGAGCGACGACGCAGCGCTCTACATTGGCATCGACGCCCGCGACGACGCGCCCGACGCCATCCGTGCCCCTTGGGTGCGTCACGACCAGGTCACGCGCAGCCAGGACCACGTGGGTGTCTACCTTGACCCGATCGGCACCCGGCGTGCGGCGCAGTTCTTCCGCGTCAACGCCGCCGGCAGCCTGGCCGACGGCATGCACACCGCGGCCGACAACCACGAGGACCTGGCGCCCGATTTCGATTGGGACGCGGCCGTGCACCGCGGCCCGCAGGGCTGGACGGCCGTGCTGAGGCTGCCGTTTGCCGCCCTGCGATTTGCCGACGACCCGGCGGCGCCGTGGCGACTGCTGGTGGTGCGCAGCCTGCCGCGGGACCAGCAGCACCTGCTGGCCTCGGCGCGTGTGCCGCGCGAGAGCACCAGCATCGTGGAGGCACTGCAGCCGCTGCAAGGCGTGTCGCCGCCATCGGCACATGGCTTCCTCAGCCTGCGGCCGAGCCTGACATGGCGCCACGTCCAGTCGGATGCGCCGGGCGTCGGCACCGGCCCGTCGGCCGAAGCCAGCCTGGACCTGAAGTGGCGGCCGCGTGCGGAACTGGTGGTCGACGGCACGCTCAATCCCGACTTTTCCCAGGTGGCGTTGGACGTGCCGCAGCTGGCCGGCAATGCGCGTTTCGCCCTGGTCCTGGAGGAGAAGCGGCCCTTCTTTTTCGAATCCAGCGACCTGTTGCGCAGCCCCACCGAGGCGCTCTACACCCGCAGCATCAGCGACCCGCGCGCCGGCCTGCGGGCCACCTGGCGCGGGGCCAGCCTGGCGGGCACGCTGTTCGCCGTCGACGACCGCGGCGGCGGTGCCGTGCTGCTGCCCGGTCCCTACGGCACCGACACGGCGGCGCAGCCGGCCTCGCGCGTGGTGGCCGGACGCACACGCTGGGACGCCGGCGACCACCAGGCTGGCCTGCTGCTGGCCACGCGCCGCTACGAAGGCGACCGTGGCGAAAACACCGTGATCGGCCCCGACTGGACCTGGCGCGGCGCCGGCGCCTGGCAGTGGCGCGCGCAGTGGTTGCAGGCGCACACCACGGCCCGGGCCGATGGCGGCCAGCTGCGGCGCGGCCCGGCGCAGGGCGGCGGCCGGCGCTGGCTGCAGGCGCTGTACCTGGGCGACCGCGAGGAATTCAGCGCCACCGTCGACGACACCGACGCCGGCTTCCGCCACGACAGCGGCTTCGTCGGCCAGGCCGGCACGCGCAAGGCCACCGTCTGGGCGGCGCAGGGCTGGGGCGGCGTCGGGCCGCTCAACGAGTTCTGGGTCAATGCCGAAACCTGGCAGGTGATCGACAAGGCCAGCGGCCGCACGGTGGAGCGCAAGTTCCGGCCGGGTGTCTGGGTCACGGCCCCTGGGGTGGTCGAGGCCTGGTTCGAAGTGCACCTGGACTCGCACCAGCGCCTGGCGGCCGACCAGCCGTGGCAGGCTGAACGTTTTGCCGACTTCGGCGCCGTGCTGACGCCGGGCCCACGCTGGCCGCTGCTGGAGATCGACGCCGGCGCCGGCCGCATGGTGGACGCGGCGGAGGGCATCGTGCGCCGCGGCCAGCGCTGGCAGCTGCGCAGCCAGTTCCGGGTCGGTTCCAGGCTGGAGTTCGAACCCCGCTGGGACGAGGTGACGCTGTCCGGTGCCGGGCGCCCGCTGTTCCGCGAGCGTGCGTTGCAGGCGCTGGCCGTGTGGCACCTGGGCCCACGCAGCCACCTGCGCGCCATCGTGCAGCGCCAGACCCTGGCCCGCGGCGACAGTCAGCTGCCACCGCTGTCCTCCGGCTCGCTGATCTGGAGCTGGCGCCATTCCGCCGGCACGGTGGCCTATGTGGGCGTCAGCCGGGCCGGCGACGGCGATGTGCGCACGCGCGAGGTCTTCGTCAAGCTGCAGGCCGATGTGGACCAGGTGACCGGCCTGTTCTAGCGGCGCAGCGGTCCAGCAGGGGCGAGCATCGTGGCCGGCAGTGTCCGGTGCAGGCACCTCGTGGCGTCAGGCTCACGTGGGGCAGCGGCCGCAGACTCCTGTCCTGCATGGACCGGTGCGGTCGGTGCCGCTAGCATGTTCCCACCCAACGTCAGGAGAGAGTCCATGGCCACCAAGCCCGCGTTTGATGCCGATGCCCTGATCACCCAGTTCGAGACGGCATCCGCTGCCGGCAGTGCCAAGCTGCGCCAGGCCGTCACCGACGCCACCCTGCAGGCGCTGCAGGGCCGCGAGCTGAGCCTGAAGAACATCCGCGCCGTGCTCGGCACGGTCACGCAGGCGGCCAACACTGGCCTGGCCAAGAACCCGGCCATGTCCGAGGCCATGATCGACCAGACCGTGGCCGGCATGGACGAAGCCCTGCTCAAGGCCGTCGACGCCCATCGCGTGGCGCTGGAGAAGCTGGCCGCCCAGGGCGCCGACCTGCGCGAGAAGCACCTGAAGAAGGCCCTGTCCGACCTCGACAAGATGGAGGACACGCTGCTCGAGACGGTGAAGAAGGGCGCCGCCGGCGCCCTGTCCGCGGCCAACCCGATGGCCGGCGCGATGGCCGCCGGCAACCCGATGGCCGATGCCTGGAACCAGGTGCTCGACAAGATGAATGCCGGCGGCACGCTGTCCGGCGCCAAGGCGGCCAGCACGGTCGAAGACATGATGGCGCAGATGCAGACCGCCATGCGCGACAGCCGCGCCGCCGGCCTGCGCGCCGCGACGGCGCTGGCCGAAAGCTACACGGCGATGGTCAGCGGCGTGCTGATCGGTATGGCCGATGCCATGCGTGCGCCCGCTGCCAAGAAGACGGCGAAGAAGTAAGCGGCCAGCATCCGTCGGCGCCGTGCCTTCGGGCGCGGCCCGCGGGTCGGGTGATGCGCGTTTTCGTGTCCTACCAGCGCCGCGACGCGCTGTGGCCCGCCCACCTGGTGGGCTATGCGCTGCGTGCGGCGGGGCACCACGCCTTCGTCGACACCGGTGACATCGACGGCGGTGCGCCGTTCCGGGACGTGATCGCGCAGGCCATCGGCCAGGCCAATGTGGTCGTGGCCCTCGTCGGCGCCGGGTTCGACACCGCCCGGCTGCACGAGCCGGCCAACGTCATCGCCTTCGAGTGGCAGCGCGCCCGCTTCCACGGGTTGCCAGTGGTGCCGGCGCTGGTGGACCGACCCGGCATGCCCGCCGATGCCGACCTGCCGGCACCGCTGCGTTGGTTCACACGTGCCAATGCCTGGCCGCTGCGCAGTGCCACATTGGGGCCGGACGTGGACGCGCTGGTGGCCGGCCTTCCGCGGCTGGCGGTGGTGCCGCGGCAGGCAGCGCGCGTGCTCTGGGTGGACGACAAGCCGGCGAACAACGAAGGCGAACGGGCGCGGCTGCGGCCCCATGGCCTGGTGTTCGACAACGTGGTGTCGACGGCCGAGGCACTGGCGCAGATGGCCTTCGCGCCCTACGACCTCGTGATCACCGACCTCGGCCGCAGCGGCTCGTCGGACCATTCGTCGCAGGCCGGCCACCAGTTCCTGGCCGAGCCGGCGTTGCGCAACGGCGGGCCGCCGGTCGTGGTCTACGGCAACCTGGCAGCGCGCATCCGAGCCAAGGCGCTGCTGGCGCAGGGGGCCGCGGCCGTCTGCACCACGCCGGACGGCTTGATCGACACGGTGCTCACACTGCTGGGGCGCGATGCCAGTGGCAGTGCGCCGGCTGTCACGGCACCACCGGTGTCGCCGGCGGCAGCGCCATCCCCCGCCGCGCCATCTCGGCGCGCACGAGGTCCGGCCGGTCGCTGATGAGGCCGTCCACGCCCAGGTCGAGCATGCGGACGATGTCGGCCGGCGCGTTGACGGTCCAGGCCAGTACGCTGATGCCCAGGGCCTTGGCTTCCTGCACCTGCGCTGCGTCGAGGTCGCCGAAGTAGCTGCTCCAGAGGCGCCCGCCGGCGGCGTGGATGAGCTTCGGTACGCTGCCATGCTCGGCCAGCCGGAAACCCGCCGTCCACGGCGAGGGGTCGCCGGCCACGTTGTCCAGCCAGCGCTGGCGGGCCGTGAGGTAGACGGTTGCGATCTCGGGGGCCTCGCGCTGCACCACCTGCAGCGTGCGCCAGTCGAAGCTGAGGATGGTGCTGCGGCCGGCCATGCCGGCGGCGCGGATCTCGGCGATCACGCGGCGCGCGAAGTCCTCCGGCGGCAGGGTGCCGTCGGGCGTGCGCGGGTCCACCTTGGTCTCGATCGCGAAGCGCACCGTCGAATTGCCGGACTTCTTCACCAGCGCAAACACGTCGGCCAGCTTCGGGATGCGGGCTCCGTCCACGGGCTGCTGGTCGGGGTAAGGGGCGGCGTAGCGCGTGCCCGGCTGCAGGCGGCCGACGTCGTAGCGCTGCAGGTCGTCGAACGTCAGGTCACGGATGCGGGGGCCGCGGTCGCGCAGGAAAACGCCGTCGGCCCCGCGCGTGATCATCGGGTTGAGCGCCGGGTCGTGCGAGACCACGACCACGCCGTCGCGGGTGATGGCGGTGTCGAGTTCCAGCGTCGTCACGCCGATGCCCAGCGCGGTGGCGAATCCGGGGAGGGTGTTTTCCGGCATCAGGCCACGCGCGCCGCGGTGACCCTGGAGGTCAAACGCCGTGGCCCACAGCGGCAGGGCCGTCAGGCAGGCCGTCACACACGCCGCCAGCAGTCGAGCTTTCATCATGCGGCCGATTCTGCGCCGGCCGCCTGGCTTCCGCTATCGTGACGCCATGAGCGCCGACTTCAGCTTCTACTGGCACGACTACGAGACCTTCGGCCGCGACCCGCGGCGCGATCGTCCGTCGCAGTTTGCCGGTGTGCGCACCGATGCCGACCTGAACGAGATCGGCGAGCCGCTGCTGCAGTACTGCGCCCCGGCGCCCGACTTCCTGCCCGACCCCGAGGCCTGCCTGCTCACCGGCATCACGCCGCAGACCTGTCTGCAGCGCGGCGTGCCGGAGCAAGCGTTTGCCGCCGCGATCGAGGACGAACTGGCGCGGCCCGGCACCTGCGGCGTGGGCTACAACAGCATCCGCTTCGACGACGAGGTGACGCGCTTCATGCTGTGGCGCAACCTGGCCGACCCGTATGCGCGGGAGTGGCAGAACGGCTGCAGCCGCTGGGACCTGCTGGACGTGGTGCGCGCCGCCTGGTCGCTGCGGCCCGAAGGCCTGCAGTGGCCGAAGCACGACGATGGCCGGGCCAGCTTCAAGCTGGAGCACCTGACCGCGGCCAACGGGCTGGTGCACGAAGCGGCGCACGATGCGCTGTCCGACGTGCGCGCCACCATCGCGGTGGCGCGGGCCCTCAAGACGGCGCAGCCGCGCTTGTGGGAGTTCTGCCTGAAGCTGCGCGACAAGCACGCGGTGTGGGCCGAAATCGGGCAGTCCCGCCCCTTCGTGCACCTCTCGGGCATGTACCCGGTGGAACGGGGCTGCCTGGCCGTGGTGTGGCCGCTGGCGCCGCACCCGACGAACAAGAACGAGCTCATCGTCTGGGACCTGGCCGAGGACCCGCAGGCGCTGGCGTCGCTGACGCTGGAGGAAGCGCGGCTGCGCATGTTCACGCGCACGGCCGACCTGCCCGAGGGCGTGACCCGGCTCCCCATCAAGACCATCCACGTCAACAAGAGCCCGGTGGTCTTCGGCAACCTGAAGGCGCTGGGTGCGGCCGTGCAGCGTTGGCAGATCGATGTTGACCAGGCGCTGCGCCACGCGGAGCGCGCCTCGGCGCTGGGCTCGCTGATGGACGGCATGTGGCGCGAGCTGTTCCAGCGCCCCGACGAGGGCCGCGTGCGCGATGTCGATGAAGACCTCTACGGCGGTTTCGTCGGCAACGCCGACCGCGCGCTGCTGCAGCGTCTGCGGCGCCTGTCGCCACGCGAGCTGGCAGAGCGCGCGCCGGCCTTCGACGACCCGCGGCTGGACGAACTGTTTTTCCGTTACCGCGCGCGCAACTTCCCCGACACGCTGGACGACGCCGGGCGCGAGCGCTGGGCCGGCCATTGCGCCGACCGCTTCGGCGAGGTCATCGGCCCCTGGCAGGAGAAGCTGGACACGCTGGCCGAGACGGCCGACGACGACGGCCAGGCGCTGCTGGGTGAGCTGATGGACTACGCGGAGTCGATCGCGCCCTGACCGGCGGCGCCTTCGC
This sequence comes from Burkholderiaceae bacterium, assembly GCA_024235915.1. Lineage (GTDB taxonomy): Bacteria > Pseudomonadota > Gammaproteobacteria > Burkholderiales > Burkholderiaceae_C > Rubrivivax. The sequence goes on from JACKLO010000007.1 coordinate 226,687, forward strand.
CGCCCAGAAGGAAGGGCAGGGCGGCGGCCAGCAGCGCATCCGGCGCCTCCTCGGGCACGTAGTGGCCACAGGGCAAGGCGCTGCCCCGGACATCCTCGGCCACGCGCCGCCATTCGGCCAGCGCGTCGAAGCAGCGCGCGATGATGCCGCGCTCGCCCCAGAGCACCTGCATCGGCTGCGCCAGCCGGCGGCCCGCAGCGCGGTCGGCGCGGTCGTGCGTCAGGTCGATGTTGGCGGCGGCGCGGTAGTCCTCGCAGACGGCGTGGGCCGCGCCCGGCAGCGACAAACAGCGTTCGTACTCGGCCAGCGCGCGCGGGTCGAAGGCATCCAGGTCGCCGCGCACGCCCATCGTGGCCTGCATCCAGCCGCGCGGGCTGGCCTCGATCAGCCGTTCCGGCGTCGGTGCGCGCTGGATCAGGAAGAACCAGTGCCAGTAGGCGCGGGCGAAGATCTCGTCGGTCTGTTCGTACATGGCCAGCGTGGGCGCGATGTCGAGCAGGGTCATGCGGCTGACGGCCTGCGGGTGGTCCATGGCCAGCCGGTGGGCCACGCGGGCACCGCGGTCGTGGGCCAGCACGGCGAACCTTTCGTGGCCCAGGGCGCGCATCAGCGCCAGCAGGTCGGCCGCCATCGTGCGCTTGCTGTAGTGGGCGTGGTCCGGGCCGCCTGGCGGCTTGCTGCTGTCGCCATAGCCGCGCAGGTCCGCCAGCACGACGCTGAAGTGCCGCGCCAGCCCGGGGGCCACGCGGTGCCAGATCGCGTGCGTCTGCGGGTGGCCGTGCAGCACCAGCAGCGGGGCGCCCTGGCCGCCACAGCGGGCGAACAACTGCACGCCGGGCGCGGTGTCGATGGGGTGGGCGCTGAAGCCGGGGAAGAGATCGTTCATGCCGAGGCGTGCTGCCGAAGTTTGTCGTAGGCAGGGCGGCAGGCGTCGGCCACCCGCTGGCCGGCGGCGTCCAGCGTGGCTTCGCGAGGCCGCCACGGCTCGAAGCCGGTGCTGCGCCAGACGGCCGCGTACCAGTGCGGCGCCCAGACGCCGTCGCTGGCCCGTGGGCCGGCGGGCCAGTGCAGCATGCGCTCGCGCACCGGTTCGAAGGGCACCCCGGCATCGGCGCAGATCGCCCGCAGGTGCCGCGCCGGGTTCTGCAGGAAACGTTCGCCGTCGATCACCAGCGGCGCGCGGCCCAGGCGGTCGGCCACGCGGTCGAAGAGCTCAGCCTGCTGCAGCAGGCCGATGTCGGCCGGTTCGCACTGCGCCCGGCTCTTCACATAGCTGGCCACCACCAGGGCCGGATCGCGGATGAGGAAGACGTTGTGCAGCCCGTGCACCCAGGCCGTGTCCATGCCCGGCAGCAGGTGGTGGCTCATGTGCTTCTGGTACCAGACGGGCTGACCCTCCGGCACAGGACCGATGCTCAGTGCGGCGACCACGCTGGCGAGGTCGGTGTCGCCGGCGGCGATGACCTCGGCCGCTGCCGGATGATTCAGCCCCGTGGCCTGGAGGTAGTGCGCGTACAGCGGCTCGTCGCTGACGGTGCAGTCGCCGCGGTTCTCCCACGCCCGCATCAGCGCGGTGGAGATGTTGCGCGGGCCGCTCCACATGGCGATGCGGACCGGCGGCGCGTGGGCGTGTTGGGGCATGTCACTCTCGCGTTGCACAATCGGACAAGATCCTAATCAACCCCGGCCCACCCCGGTCGACCACGGCATGGACGACGTTCCCACCCTGGAAAACACCGCCAGCTCTCAGATCCACCTGATCGGGGGCGAAAAGGGCGGTGTCGGCAAATCGATGGTCTCGCGTCTGCTGGCGCAGTACTTCATCGACCACGAGATCCCCTTCCTGGGCTTCGACACCGACCGCTCGCACGGTTCGCTGCTCCGCTTCTATGCCGACTACTCGTCGCCGGCGCTGACCGACAGTTACGAAGCGCTGGACCGCATCGTCGAGACCGCGCTGGAACAGCCTGGCCGGCGCGTGCTGGTGGACCTGGCGGCGCAGACCCAGGAACCGCTGGTGAAGTGGATGGACGAGTCGGGCGTGCTGGACATGGCGGACCTGTCCGGCATCGGCATGCACTACTGGCACGTGATGGACGCCGGGCGCGATTCGGTGGACCTGCTCAAGCGCCTGCTCGACCGCTTCGGCCAGCGCGTGCACTACGTGCTGGTGAAGAACCATCTGCGTGGGGACGACTTCGGCATCCTGGAGCGTAGCGGCGAGCTCGAACGCGCGCTGGGCCTGGGCGCACGCGTGGTCGAACTCAAGAAGCTGCACGAGGCCGTGGTGCAGAAGATCGATGCGCGCAACAGCAGTTTCTGGTCGGCCCGCAATGGCGGTGCCATCGACGGCCCCGGCCTGGGCATCATGGAACGGCAGCGGCTGAAGCTGTGGATGAACAGCGTCTACGACGCGTTCGCCAAGATCGCGCCCTGAGGACCAGCGCATGCGGACCGTGATCGTCGGCGCCGGGGCCATCGGGGGCTGCATCGGCACGCGGCTGGCGCTGGAGGGCGGCGTGCCCGTCGCCGCCTATGCCCGCGGCGAGACGCTGAAGGCCTTGCGCGAGCACGGTTGGCGCATGGACAGCGCGGGCCGCCACTGGCACGCCAAGGTCGAGCAGGCCAGTGACGACGCGAGCACGCTGGGCGCGGCCGATCTGCTGGTGGTGGCCGTGAAAGGCCAGGCACTGGCGCCGCTGGCGCCGAAGCTGGCGCCGCTGGTGGGCCCGGACACCGTGATCCTGCCGGCGATGAACGGCGTGCCCTGGTGGTTCGGTCGCGGCCTTCCGGGTGATGCCGCCAACATGGCGCTGGACACCGTGGACCCGGGTGGCGTCATCGCGCAGGCCCTGCCGCCGGCGCAGGTGCTGGGCTGCGTGGTGCACATTGCCGCCGGCACCACGGCACCGGGCCAGGTGCAGCATCGCATGGGCTGGGGCCTGATCGTCGGTGAGCCCGACGGCGCGCACAGCGCAAGCCTGGGCCGGGTGGTGGAACTGCTGGCCCGCGCCGGCTTCGAGGTCACGGCCGAGCCGGCCATCCATCGGGCGCTCTGGTACAAGCTCTGGGGCAACGTCACGATGAACCCGGTGTCGGCGCTCACCGGTGCCACCGCCGATCGCATCCTCGACGACCCGCTGGTGCGCGCCTTCTGTTCCGCCGTGATGGTGGAAGTGGCCGCGGTCGGCGCACGCATCGGCTGCGCCATCGAGCAGAGCCCGGAAGACCGCCACGCAGTCACCCGCAAGCTCGGCGCGTTCAAGACCTCGATGCTGCAGGACGTGGAGGCCGGGCGCAGCCTGGAACTCGACGGCATCGTGGCCGCGGTGCGCGAGATCGCTTCGCGCGTGGGCGTGGCGACGCCGAACCTGGATGCACTGTTCGGTCTCGTGAGGCTGATGGCGCAGGGGCGTGGCCTCTACCCCGGCTCAAGCGCTTGACGCATGAGCCGGCTGCCCGTGGGGCCCGTCGTGCAGGCGCCATGGGGCGGGGGCGCCAGTCCGCCTGGCCGCCGCATCCGGATCACCCGGCACCGTAGGCGCGCAGGCACGCAATGACGCTGACCGCACACGCCTGGCGCTGGCACCGCTGGCTGGGTTGGCTCGTGGGCCTGCAGGTGCTGGCCTGGGTGACCGGTGGCCTGCTGTTCGCGTGGCTGCCTTTCGAGCCCTGGGTCAAGGGCGGCGACGTGCTGCAGCGCCCGGCCCTGGCGCTGTCCACGCTGCCGCCGGGGCTGGACGACCTGGACCCAGCCAGTGTGAGCGCCATGGCTGCCGTCGCCACGCCGCGCGGCACGGCCTGGCGCCTGCGGGTGGCCGGGCAGGCGCAGCCGATCTACCGGCTGGTGTCGGGCGCCGCCTGGGTGGCGCCCGATGTGGCCGAACTGCGCGCCTTTGCCCGCGCCCTGGCGCCTTCGCTGGGCGAGCCGGTGGCGGTGGAGCGCATGGCACAGGTGCCCAAGCGCCTGGGCATCGTCGACGAAGTGGGCGGCCGTGGCGACGTGTGGCGCGTGCGCTGGGCCGACGGCCTGCACACGCGCGTCTACCTGGACGGGCAAGGTGGCGAGTTCCTCGCCCTCCGCAACGAGGCCTGGGTCTGGTACGACTTCTTCTGGCGCCTGCACATCATGGACTACGGCGGCGGCGAGGACTTCAACAACGGCTGGCTGCGCGCCGCCTCGGTGGCGGCTTGGGCGCTGGTGGGGGCCGGAATCTGGTTGTCGGTGATGGCCATCCGGCGGCGGCTTCGACGCCGCGCTTGACCTCGCTCAAGTGAGCGGGGCGGGGCGCCGCCCAGAATCGCGCCCATGTCGACCCTCCTGTACGACCACGACGGCCACCGGGTGCTGATGTTCAGCGACCTGACGGACGAGGCCGGCGAAGCCGTGCAGTCCAACCAGTTCCTGATCGTCGATGGCGACACCGGCGCAGTCATCGACCCGGGTGGTAACCTGGCCTACGGCGAGCTCTACCTGGGCATGACGCGGTACTTCCCGCCCAGCAAGCTTGCCGCCATCATCGCCTCGCACGCCGACCCCGACATCGTGGCTTCGCTGGACCGCTGGACGACGGCGACGCAGGCCAAAATCTACATCTCCCGGGTGTGGGAACGCTTCATCCCGCACTTCTGCAAGCCAGGCAAGACCAGCGGGCGCATCGTGCCGATCCCCGACCAGGGCCAGCGCATCCGCATCGGCCGGCACGACCTGTTCGCCCTGCCAGCGCATTTCCTGCATGCCGAGGGCAACTTCCAGTTCTGGGATCCGGTGAGCCAGATCCTGTTCTCCGGCGACCTGGGCGTGTCCCTGGTCTCGGGCGAACTCGCCAAGCAGCCGGTCACCGACCTGGCGGCGCTGAAGCCGTCGATGGAAGCCTTTCACCGCCGCTACATGGTGTCGGGCAAGGTGTTGCGCTGGTGGGCCGACATGGTCGAGCCGCTGCCGATCCGCATGATCGTGCCGCAGCACGGCGCGCCTCTGGCCGGCCCGGCCATCCGCGATTTCATCGCCTGGACGCGCAGCCTGGCCTGCGGCATCGACCTGATGGGCCCGGACAACTACCGCATCCCGGCATGACGGCGCCCGCCACAATGCGCGGGTGACACCCCGCTCGCACTCTGCACACGCTCCCGACAGCCGTTACGCCTGGTGGCGGCTGGCGGCCACGCTGCTGGCGATGACGCTGGGCAGCAGCGCGATGTACGTGGTCTCGGTGGTGCTGCCGGCGGCACAGGCCGAGTTTGGCGTGGCGCGCGCCGACGCGTCGCTGCCCTACACGCTGCTGATGGTGGGCTTCGGCCTCGGCGGCCTGTTGATGGGCCGCCTGGCCGATCGCTTCGGCGTGGCCACGGTGCTGGCCGTCGGGGCGGCCGGGCTGGGCCTGGGGTACGTGGCCGCGGCGCACACTGGCGGCATCACGGCCTTTGCCATCGTGCACGGCCTGCTGCTCGGCGCCTTCGGCAGCGCCTGCACCTTCGCACCGCTGGTGGCCGACACTGCGCTGTGGTTCGTCAAGCGGCGTGGCATCGCCGTGGCCGTGTGCGCCAGCGGCAACTACGTGGCCGGCGCGGTCTGGCCGCCGCTGGTGCAATGGGGCATCGAGCACCATGGCTGGCGCGACACCTACACCGCACTCGGCCTGGTCTGCGGCCTGGGGCTGGCGCTGCTGGTGCCGCTGATGCGCGAACGTCCGCCGGCCGTGGCGTCTTCTGCCGCCGGCACTGCGGCCACTGCCAGCGCGGACGGCGCGCGGCCCTTCGGCCTGGCGCCGAACGCCGCGCTGGCGCTGCTGTGCATCGCCGGCGTGGCCTGCTGCGTGGCCATGGCCATGCCGCAGGTGCACATCGTGGCCTACTGCGGCGACCTGGGCTTCGGCGCCGCCCGCGGTGCCGAGATGCTGTCGCTGATGCTGGCCTGCGGCATTGCCAGCCGGCTGCTCAGCGGCGTCATCTGCGACCGCATTGGCGGCGTGCGCACCCTGCTGCTGGGCTCGGTGCTGCAGGGCCTGGCGCTGCTGATGTTCCTGCCGGCGGATTCGCTGGTGTCGCTGTACGTGGTCTCGGCACTGTTCGGGCTGTTCCAGGGCGGCATCGTGCCCAGCTACGCGATCATCGTGCGCGAGCACTTTCCCGCTGCCGTGGCCGGGGCGAAGACGGGCGCGGTGCTCATGGCCACGCTCTTCGGCATGGCCCTGGGCGGCTGGATGTCGGGCAAGGTGTTTGACTTGACGGGCTCCTACCACGCGGCCTTCGTCAACGGCGTGCTGTGGAACGCGCTGAACCTGTCGATTGCCGCCTTCCTGTGGTGGCGCGTGGCCGGGCCCCGGCGAAAGGTGGCCGTGGCATGAGGCTGCTGGTCATCGGTGGCACGCGGTTCGTCGGCCGGCACCTGGTGGACGCAGCGCTGGCGCGGGGCGACAGGGTCACGCTGTTCAACCGCGGGCAGTCGGGCGCGGCGCCGGTCGGCGTCGAGCAGCGCACCGGCGACCGGCGAGGTGACCTGTCGGCACTGGCCGAAGGCCACTGGGATGCCGTGGTCGACACCTGCGGCTACCTGCCGCGCGAGGTGGCGGCCATGGCGGCGGCGCTGCGCGGCCGGGTGGGGCGCTACGTGTTCATCTCGTCGGTGTCGGTCTACGCGACCACAGCCACCGGCAACACCGAGCGCGACCCGGTGGCGACGATCGACGACCCGGACACCGAAACCGTCGATGGCCGCACCTACGGGCCGCTGAAGGCGCGCTGCGAAGCGGTGCTGACGGCCGCGATGGGGCCACAGGCCACCATCGTGCGTCCGGGCCTCATCGTTGGCCCGCACGACCCGACGCAGCGCTTCACCTACTGGCCGGCGCGGCTGGCGCGGGCGGTTGATGGCCAGCCGGTGCTGGCACCCGGATGGCCGGGGGCGCCGGTGCAGGTGATCGACGCGCGCGACCTGGCCGTGTTCGGGCTGCGCCTGATCGACGACGGCCGCGCCGGCGTCTTCAACGCCGTCGGCCCGACGGTGACGATGGGTGAGGTGCTGCAGGCCTGCGCGGCTGCGGCCCGGGTGCAGCCCGACCTGCGCTGGATCGACCTGGCCACGTTGCAGGCGCGCGGCCTGCAGCCCTGGAGCGACCTGCCGCTGGCGCTGCCCGACGACGCCGAACATGCCGGCTTCATGCGCACCGATGCGCAGCGCGCACAGGCCGCTGGCCTGCACACGCGGCCGCTGGCAGAGACGGTGGCCGACACCCTGGCCTGGTGGCGGGCGCTGCCACCGGCCGCCCAGGCCTTCGACAAGGCCGGTCTCAGCGCCGACCGGGAGCGCGCGGCGCTGGTTGGCTGACCCCGGGGTCGCGGGGGGGCCGCGCCGTCGACGGCGCGGGCGTTGAAACGGTGCGGAGATGCTGGCGGGCCAGCATGCGGGCCATCACCTGTCAGCGACCCTTGCGATGCGACACCTGTGGTCGGCCATCACTGCCCTGTTTGCACTTGGCCTGGTGGCCGCGCCGGCAGTGGCGGCCGATGCCAGCTTCGCCTTCGCGGATACGCCCTATCTCTCCGAGGCGGACATTCCCGCGGGCTTCTACGGCAGCGGGCTGCCCACCGTGCTCGAGAACTTCGAGGATGGAGCGCTCGACGCCTCGCTGCGCGTCAACGCCGGCATGCAGATCATCGCGCCCGGGGGTTTCACCGACTCGGTGGACGGCGACGACGGCGTGATCGACGGTTCCGGTGCCGGCGGACGATCGATCTTCGGCGGCGCGATGCGGTTCGACTTCGTCGGTGCCGGCCCGCTGCCCACTGCTTTTGCGCTGGTCTGGACGGATTTCGGCGGGCCGACGGACGCCACCTTCAGCGCCTTCGACGCCAATGGTGCCAGCCTGGGCTCCATCGTCCGCCGTGTGGGCGACAGCACCTTTGCGTCCACGACGGCCGAGGACCGCTTCTTCGGCGTGCAGTTTGCGGGCGGCATCTCGGGCATCGCCATCCTCAGCGGCGGCGGCGGCCTGCAGGAGGTCGATCGCGTGCAATGGGGCTTTGCCGCCCCCGTGCCGGAGCCGCACGCGTGGGCGCTGCTGCTGGCGGGCCTGCCCTGGCTCGTGACGACGACGCGGCGGCGCGCTGGCCGTGTCTGACCCATTGCCGTCGCCCACCCAAGCCGCCAACCCTTCAGCTTCACCTCATGAGGTTTGCCATGCACAAGACCCTGACCCGCTCCCTGTCCATCGGCCTGCTCTCGATGGCCTGCACCGCGGCTGCCTGGGCAACGACCCAGACCGTGTCGGTGGCCGACCCCGACGCCACCAGCTGGGAGACCCAGCTGCTGATGGACGGTGGACCGCCCAGTGCAGTGTCCGCCACCGTGGCCGGCAGTGGCGACACCGAATGGCAGGTCCACTGGACGCTTGGCCGGACCACGGCGCCGGGCAGCTGGACCAATGTGCTGGCGCTGGTCTACACCGGCGCGGCCTATGACCCGGGCACGCAGGGTGCGGTGGAACAGCTGGATGTCGCGATCGACCTGCTCGGCCTGTCCAGCAGCTTCTCCAGCGGCGCCACCGGCTTCGTGCGGCCCCTGTTGCGGCAGGACGGCGTGGTGTTCACGGTGGCCGGCAGCGATGCGCAGGTGGGCCCGGTGATGGCCACGCCATCCCGGTGGTCGTTCAGCGCCACGGACAACTGGGTGTCCCTGACGCCCGGCGCGGTGCTGGACCTCAGTGCCGGCGGCTCGCCCATCGAGTTCGGCGCCCGCTGGGCCCTGGGCGCCAACTGCAGCGGGGCCAGTGGCTGCAACCCCGGCAGCGCCGTCACCGCGCTGGACAACTTCCAGTGGACCGTCACGGCGGCCGTGCCCGAGCCCGGCAGCTGGGCCCTGATGCTGGCCGGCCTGGCTGCTGTCGGCGTGATGAAGCGCCGCCGCTGAAGTCTCTGGCGCTCCGGCCCTGGCCGGAGCCCGGCGCGGCAGCCGCTACAGTGCGGCGCCGTGCCTGTTCATCTGCACTGTTTCGGAACGCTGCGCCTGTCGGTCGACGGGGTCGAGCAGCCGCTGCCTGCCACCGCACCCGCGGTGCTGCTGGCGGTGCTGGCCTTGGCGAGCGGGTGGCTGGGTCGTGAACAGCTGGCGCTGCTCTTCTGGCCCGACGCCGGCACGGCCGATGCGCAGCGCCAGTTGCGCGTGACGCTGCACCGCAGCCGTCAGTTGCTGTCCACGGTGGGCGCCGAATCAGCCCTCGAGGCCGAACGTACGCGTCTGCGCCTGAACCTGGGCAGCGATGTGGCGCAGTTCGCCGCGGCGGTGGATGCCGGCGACTGGCCTGCCGCGGTCGCGTCGCAGCCAGCGCCTTTGATGGCTGGGCAGACCGTGCGTGGGTTCTCGGCACTTGACGAGTGGCTGGCCACCGAGCGTGAGCGCCTTCGAGGCCTGTGGCGGCGGGCCGCACGGGCGCAGGCCGATGCGCTCGAAGCCACCGGCAGTCCGGTGGCGGCCTGGGCACTGCTGCGCGGGCTGCTCGATGACGATCTGCTGGCCGAGGACACGCTGCAGGCGCTGCTGCGTGTGGCACCGGCCGCGGGGGAGCGTGCGGCTGCACGGGCCTTGTACCGTCGTTTCGCCGAACGAGCCCCGGTCGAGCTGGGCCTGCCGCCGCTGCCGCAGACCACGGCGCTGGCCGACGCCCTGGGCCATGTCGATGCCGCACCGGCGCCGGCATGGCCGCGCCCGGCACCGCAGCCGGAGGTGGACTGGCCCACGGTGTTGCGTGATCCGCCACTGCTGGCCCGCGAAGAAGCCCTTCGTGCTTTGCAGGGCGCTGCGGAGGGGCTGCTGGTGGTGGAAGGCGAGCCCGGCATCGGCAAGACGACGCTGGTGAACGCCGCATTGCAAGGGACACCGGTGCTGCGGATCGCCGGGCGCGATGTGCTGCAACCCGCGCCGCTGCAGGCCTTGGCCGTGGCACTGGCGCCGCAGGCCGCGCAGGTCGCGGCGCTGGGCCTGACAGCCGAGACGCGGCATGCCCTGGGCCAGTGGCTGCCCGCCCTCGCGCCGGGCGACCGACCACCGGCGTCCGACCACAAGGGCGCCGGCCCTCAGGATGCCCTGGCCCTGGTGCTCCAGCGATGGCCCGGCCCGGTGGTGATCGACGACCTGCAGTGGCTGGACGCCGACAGCGTGGCCGTGCTCGCCCGCGCGTTCACGGCCGGCCGTTGGTGGGCGACGCTGCGCCCGGCCGATGCCGGGCTGGCGGTGCAGGACTGGCTGTCTGCACTCGACGCTGAAGGACGGCTGCAGCGGCTGCCACTGTCGCCGTTGCCGGCGGCGGCCCTGGCGCAGCTGGCGCAGGCGGTGACCGGTCGTGCCCTGCCGCGTTTTGCGGATTGGCTGGCTGTGCGCAGCGGGGGCAACCCGTTCTTTGCGCTCGAGACCTTGCGCAACCTGCACCAGGACGGTCGCCTGGCCGGTGATGCCGATGCCGGACGTGCCCTGGAAGCGCTTGCCGACGCGCCGCCGGCCGCGGTGCCGCCACGCGCCGCCAGCCTGGTGCGCCGCCGCCTGCAGCGGCTGGACGACGCCACCCGCCGCGTGCTGCGCGTGGCCGCGGTGGCGGGTGATGCCGAGGCGCTGGGGCCGTTGGCCGAGCTGGCCGGCCTGTCGGAGTGGGCGGCGGCCGAAGGCCTGGCCCAGGCCCAGGCGGCCGGACTGCTGACGGGCCGCCGGTTTGCCCACGAACTCCTGCGCCAGGTGCTGCTGGAGGACTGCCCGGAGCCGATGCGCGCGCTGCTGCACGCCGGCATCGCACGGCGACTGGCGTCGCGGCTGCCGCCGCATGTGCTGGCCGCGCACTGGTGGGCCGCCGGCGACCCTGCGCAGGCCCTGGACGCGTCGCTCACGGCCGCCCGGCTCGACGGTGAGCACGGGCTGCTGGACAGCGGTGAACGGCTGTTGGCGGACGTGGCGCGGCGGCTTGGCGATGCGCCGGCGCCGTCGCTGGACGCCGCGCGCATCGACGTGGCGCGGGCCTTTCTGGCCCGCCAACGTGTGGACCTGGACACCGCGCAGCGCTGCGCCGAGGCGGCACTGGCGGCGCTGCCGATGCCCGCCACGCGCCAGGCGGCGCTGGTGGAGTTGTTCGAGGTGGCGCTGTGGCGCGGGCAGCTGGTGGAGGCGGCCACGCTGCTGGCCCAGGCGCGCGAGATCGACCCCGACCGGCCCACGCTGTGGCTGGACAGCGCCAAGCTGGCGCACGCCCAGGGTGACGCCGAGGCCTGCGCCGAAGCGACGGCGCGCTACGTGCTGTGGCTGCGTCGCCAGCCGCCGGGCGCGGACCTGGCCGGTGCGCTGACGAGCCAGGGCGTGGCGCTGGACGTGGCCGGTCAGCATGGGGCGGCGCGGCCGCTGCACGAGGAGGCACTGGCCATCGCCCGCCGCATCGGGGCGCGCTACACCGAGCTCGAGGCGGCCGGCAACCTCGTCTTCTGCCTGGGCGAACTGGGCCTGGATGACGAGGCGGCCCGCGTCGGCCTGCGGGCGCTGGGCGGCGAGGGCGAGGTCTTCAACGCGCCGCTGGCGTCCAACACCGCCTACAGCCTGCTGGCGGTCGGTCGGCTCGACGACGCGGAGCGCCTGTACCGGCGCGTGCTGGCCAGCGACAACGCCTCGGCCGCCTGCGCCGCCAGCGGCAAGCTGCTGGAGATCGCGGCGCGCCGGGGGGCCGGTGCCACCGCCTTGGGCGCGGCCGCCGACGCCGTGTTCGCGGCGCTGGCGCGCACCGAGATGTACAGCGTGCAGGCCGGCGCGCTGGTGGCCGTGCTCAACCATGGCCGACCGCAGGACGCGGCCCGGGTGCAGCCGTGGCTGCGTGACGAACCGCTGTACCCCGGGCTGCAGCAACGGCTGGACGAGGCGCTGGCGCGGCACGCGATGCGTGCCGATGGAAGCCGTCGCACCCAGGTCACTGCTTCTCCAGGCGCCAGCTGACGAAGCGCGAGACGTCACAACGCGATGTCGCACCCTCGGTCGCGTTGGCCAAGGGGAAGAAGGTGTCCAGTGTGGCGAAGGGCATGGCCACCCGCGACCGGTTGCAGATGTCACTGGCCTCGGCCGGCGGGAGCAGCGGCACCACGCCATCGACGAGGTTGTTGCCTGCGATCACCGTGGTGCTGTCCGTCGGCGCGGGCAGGACATGGGTCTGACCCGGCAGGTCCAGGGTGATCGCCAGCGTGTCGGACAGCGTATCGACCTCGACGAACTCGGGCAGCCGATCGGGGCATTCCCCGCCGTTGCCTGGAATCTGCGTGAACCGGGTTGCCCTGGCCGAGCGCGGGCCCGAGAACCGATAGCGCGCCTCGTCCATCACCAGGCGCAGGCGTCCATCGGCGTCCTGCGCCAGGCTCAACGCCCCGTCGCTGCCGGTGAACCGTGCAAAGGCCTCTTCACGCACATGCTCCACCCGCTCACAGATGTTGCTCAGCCGCTGGGTCCGGCTCGAGGCGCCGAATGGAGACGCCTCGGCGAATCCTCCGCCGCTGCGGCTCAGGACACGCAGTGCAGTCCTTCGCCCGGGTGACAGCTCGTCGACGGTCTCGACGGCCAGGGTGATGCTGTGGGCGCTGACACGCTGCAACCGTTGCACCGTCAGACAGACGTCGGCGTCGCAGAACGTGGAACCGTCGCCACCCTGGACCTCGACGAAACCAAGGCTGGCCTGATCGCCCGCGTCGATGACGTCGGACAGTTCGATCGTGCCGCGCCAGTGCGTGCCGCGGGCCATCAGCAGGTCGAGCTGGAACACGCGGACCGGCACGTTCAGCACCTGCTTGTTCTCGTCGAGCAGCGAGGCGCAGGCACCGCCTTCCTGGGTCAGCGTCAGCGAGACATTGGCGGCATTGGCGGGGTCGAGGCCCGCGGCCGCCAGGATCTGCGGCACCGACAGGTCGATGGGCGCGGTGTCCAACGTGAAACGCGTACCGTTGTGCGGGCGACGCGCCAGCTCGGTGCCGGTGTGGTCGTCGGAGGTGATGCGGACCACGAGTTCGGCGCCGAGCGCCGTGCCGTCCGGGCAGCGCGACACCTTGACGGGGCCGGACAGCACGATCCTGCCCGCCCGTGGCGGGCGCACCTCGCCCTGCTGGGCGTACTGGCCCAGCGCACCCAGGGCCACGACGCGGGTGTCGAGGTCGGGGCGGTCGTCGAGGGCGTCGTTGCTGGCGAACACGCGCACCTGCAGCTCGGGCCCGGTGCACATGGCGGCATCAAGTTCCAGGGCCGCCGTGGTGTAGCGGGCGAAGTCGATGAACTTGCCTTCGCGGCCGGTGAACACGCCAAGGTCGATCAGCTGCGACACCGGCAGTGAACTGCCCCGCTCGCGGCACTCGGCAAAGGCGTCGGCGCGCATGCCGTCCAGCACCGCGGGGAAGACCTCGGTCCGCAGCACGGTGCAGGCCTCGGCCAGGCCCAGCAACTGGCAGTCGGCGTCCACGGCAAACAGGCGGCTGAGCTCGCGGGCGCCAGCCGGGCCTTCGAGCCGGCCAGCGTCCAGGTCGGCCTTGAGCACGCGGGTGTACTGCTCGATGCTGGCGCGCAGCAGGGCGTTGACGTCCGGTGGGGCGGCGCAGGTGGCCGTCACCTTGCGCACCGCGTCGGTGGCGCCCAGCAGGTCGCGCACGCGCTTGTCGAGGTCCGCCAGCGTGGGCGGTGCCGATTGCTGCAGCGTGGCCGCGGCACTGGCCTGCTGCGTGCACGCTTCGGCCTGTGCCTGTTGCACCTCCAGCGCCTGGCATTGCTGGACGAGGTCCACCAGCGCGTCGGACAGCAACTGGGCTTCGTCCATGGCGTCGCGCAGCAGCAGGGAGGCCAGCCGCCGCGTGAGGGCACGGGCCTTGGCCTGGCAGTCCTGCACCTTCAGTTTCAGGTCGCCGCCGGCGGGGCTGGCGGCGGCCAGCGCGTGGCGCCTGGCTGGGCCGGCCGCCGCTGCGCTGAGTCGCCGGCCACCGCCGTCGAAGCCCAGACTCGGCAGGGCGAGTGTGAAGCGGTCGCCGTTGCGCGTGGCCGCGGCGAGCACGAGGTCGCCGCCCACGTCCCAGAAGGCCTGGGTGCCGGGCGGTGCTGCGGGCAGGTCGATGCGCAGTTCGGCCGCCGCGTCCAGTCGCTGGCCCGCGGGGCTCAGGCGCAGGTGCAGCAGTTCACCCGCGACAGCATCCACCGGCAGTTGTTCCAGCGTGACCTCGGTGTCCACCGCCAGGGCGTCGGCCGGCAGGGTCAACGCCGCGGCGTCGACGGTCAGCGTGCCGCCGGCGGCCGACAGGACGCGGACATCGCGCTGCACCGTGGCCGCGGGCACCTCATCGGTGCCGCTGCCGCCGCAGGCGGCCAGGCTCAGGGCCAGGATGGTGGGGACGACGTATCGAAGCAGGCCAGGGGAAGGGGACATGGTGCACAGACATTCGGGCCGTTGATGGCCGGCATGGTGGCCGGCCCGCGTCTCCGCACCGTCTCAGCGGCGCCTGTCCCGACGCCGCCGAACCCGCAACCGAGGGTCAGCGCTGTGCGATGCCGATGCCGGCCGAAGGTTCGGCGGCCGCACCAAGCTGCTCGGCGTGATGGCAGTTGTCCACCTCGCGCCGCCCGGCCTTGGCATTGAGCAGCATCGACTTGGCCGGGATCTGCAGCCAGACGATGCCGGCCTGCCGGTCCTCCAGGCGGATGGCGCCGGTGCTGGTGGGCTCGGGGGTCAGCGTGTAGCGGGCCTTCCGGTGCTGAAGTTCGAAGTGGCCCGGGCGGCCATCGATGGCGCGCAGGTGCACGCTCTGCTTCATCTCGCACTCGGCGGTGCCGAGGTAGACCTGCTGTGCCGCTTCCATCTGCGCGGCGCTGAGGCCTTCGGCGGCAGCAGGTGCGAACGCGGTGACGAGGGCCAGCGAGGTGATGGGGGTCAGGAAGCGGTGCATGCGGATCTCCGGGTTGATGCGGAGCCGATGCTCGCGGGGGCCCCGGTGTCCGGGCGTTCGCGACTGCAACCGGTGGCAAGCCGCAACAGTGACCGGGCGCGTCACGCGTCGGCGAAGAACGCCTCGCGCACGGCCGCCGGCAGTTGGGGTTCGTCGGCCGTGGAGGTGCGATGGGCGCGCTCCAGCAGGTGCCAGAAGTAGCGGTAGCTGGCCCGATCGTGCAGCACGTCACGGTGGCGGATGGGGGCCCACTGCGCCGCCTGCGCGGCGAGCAGAATCTCCACCGCCAGGTCCACCTCGGCGGTGGTGGGCGAAAAAGCCTCGACGATGGTTTCGACCTGTGACGGGTGAATGCTCCACATGCGGGCGTAACCGAACTCGCGCGCCGCGCGGGTGGCCGCGGCCTGCAGCGCGGCGGCATGCTTGAACTCGGTGACCACGCAGTGTGACGGCACCTTGCCGTGCGCATGGCAGGCGGCGGCGATCTCCAGCTTGGCCCGCACCACCAGCGGATGTTCGAACTGGCCGGGCACGCCCATGGCCGACAGCGGGATGGCGCCGCGGTGGGCGGAGACGAAGTCCATCAGCCCGAAGGACAGGGATTCGATGCGCGGCACGGCGGCGATGGCCATCACCTCGCGCAGGGCGCCGTGGGTCTCGACCAGGGCGTGCAGCGGGATGCCGTGGCCACCAGCGGCGTCGATGGTGTGGATGGCGCGTTCCACGTCCTCCACGCCGCCGGGCTTGGGCAGCATCAGGTACGCGGGTGGCTTGCCCGCGCGCAGCACGGTGCGCAGCACTTCGGCGAATCGCGGGTGCCCCCAGGGCAGCACACGCACGCCCACGCGCCCGAAGCGGTTGTCGTCACTTTCCAGCAGGCTGGCGATCAGCCGTGCATGTTCCACTTCGGCCCCCACCGGTGCGCCGTCTTCGTTGTCGAGCGTGACGTCGAAGACGGGGCCCAGCCGTGCCTGCAGCTGCAGGCTCTTGCGCATGCGGTCCTCGACGCCGGAGTAGTGGTCGCAGACGGGCAGGGCCGGGGCCGACGGCTCTCCGGGGTCGAACAGGGCCTGGCGGGGGTGCAGGGCGGGCGTGGTCATGGTCTCGGGCCTCCGTGAAGACCCGAGGGTAGCGCCAATGCTGTCAGCCTGCCCCAGCGGAATCAGCGGACGGGCATGTCGCCGCCGCGGGAGGCCACGGTGACCTGGCGCTGCTCGATGACGCGCAGCGACTCCAGGTCGGCGTCGTAGGCCACGATCAGGCGTCCGTCGGCGGTGGCGAACTGGCGGTCGCCGATCGGCTCGACCGTGCGCGCATGGCCGCGGTCGAAGGCGACCATCAGGTGCAGACCGGGGTGAAGCACGCGCATGGTGCGGCCGTCGCTCAACGCGAAGCGGCCGGTCATGGCGCGCATCGTCGCGGCGTCGGGCAGTTCGACGCGGTGGGCGGTGATCTGGACCTTTGCGGGGTCGGCGGCCGATGCAGCAGGGGCAAACACCGGGGCAGCGATGGCCAGGGCGATCAGCGGAAGGCGTCGGGCGGCATTCATGGGGATCCTCGTGATCAGGGTGGATGACGAGGCGATTGAGCGCCGGTGACAGCGGCGGCGTCCTGCGCCTTGCGATGTGCGCGCGGGTGCCTGTCGTCAGACGCCGTCGCGGACGATGAGTCGCATTGGCCCGGATGCTGCCCCGGCAATGGCCCTGCCCGCAGACGCCATGAAAAACGCCGGCACGAGGCCGGCGTCTTCTTCCGCGCAGCGCGCGCGAATTACAGCAGGTGCTTCACGCCGTCCTGCTCGCCGGTCAGCTCGGCCAGGGTCTTGTCGATGCAGGTCTGGCTGAACTCATCGATGGGCAGGCCTTCGACGATCTTGTACTTACCGTCTTCGGTGGTGACCGGGAAGCCGAACATCACGTCCTTGGGGATGCCGTATTCGCCGTTGCTGGGCACACCCATCGTCACCCATTCGCCGTTGGTGCCCAGGGCCCAGTCGCGCATGTGGTCGATGGCGGCGTTGGCGGCGCTGGCCGCCGAGCTCAGGCCACGCGCCTCGATGATGGCGGCGCCGCGCTTGCCGACGGTGGGCAGGAACACGTCCTTGTTCCAGACCTGGTCGTTGATCATGTCCTTGACCGAGGCGCCGTCGATGGTGGCGAAGCGGTAGTCGGCGTACATGGTCGGGCTGTGGTTGCCCCACACGGCCAGCTTGCGGATGCTGGCCACCGGCTTGCCGGTCTTGGCGGCGATCTGGCTGGCGGCGCGGTTGTGGTCCAGGCGCAGCATGGCGGTGAAGTTCTCGCGCTTCAGGTCGGGCGCGCTCTTCATCGCGATGTAGGCGTTGGTGTTGGCCGGGTTGCCGACCACCAGCACCTTCACGTCACGGCTGGCCACGGCGTTGAGCGCCTTGCCCTGGGCGGTGAAGATCTGCGCGTTGGCGGCCAGCAGGTCGGCACGCTCCATGCCGGGGCCGCGCGGACGGGCGCCGACGAGCAGGGCGTAGTCGGTGTCCTTGAAACCGGTCATCGGGTCGCCATGGGCTTCCATGCCGGCCAGCAGCGGGAAGGCGCAGTCTTCCAGCTCCATCATCACGCCGCGCAGCGCCTTCTGGGCCTTCTCGTCGGGGATCTCCAGCAGCTGCAGGATCACCGGCTGGTCCTTGCCCAGCATTTCGCCGGAGGCGATGCGGAACAGCAGGGCATAACCGATCTGGCCGGCGGCACCGGTGACGGCCACGCGAACGGGCTTCTTGCTCATGGAGGGCTCCTGGATCTCAAAGGTCCGGTCGGCGACCGGGGTGGAGGATGGGGCAAACCCGCAATTCTACGCTGGCGGCTGACGTGACTCTTATGTCTTATGCAAGACATGCGGGCACAATAGCGGGATGTTCCGCGCTCCGGCCGCCTGCCCATGACCGACTTCGCCACGCGCGCTGTCGGTGCCGAGCCGACGCCGTCGTTCAGCCCGCTGTACCAGCAGATCAAGGGCCTGCTGCTGCGCAGCCTGCAGGGTGGCGAGTGGCGGCCGGGCGAGGCCATCCCCAGCGAGATGGAGCTGGCGGCGCGCTTCAAGGTCAGCCAGGGCACGGTGCGCAAGGCGATCGATGAACTCGCCGCCGACAACCTGGTGGTGCGCCGCCAGGGCAAAGGCACCTTCGTCGCCACCCACGCCGAGGAACGCACGCAGTACCGCTTCCTGCGCCTGCAGCCGGACGATGCCGACGCCACCGCCCTGCGCCGGCGGCTGCTGGAATGCCGCCGCCTGCGGGCCCCGGCCGACGTGGCGCGCACGCTCGAACTGAAATCCGGCGAGAGCGTGGTGCTGATCCGCCGCCTGCTGCTGCAGGGGGAGCAGCCGGTGGTGCTGGACGAGATCTGGCTGCCGGCCGCGCCCTTCAAGGGCCTGAGCGCCGAGCGCCTGGCGGCCAACCGCGGTCCGATGTACGCCTACTTCGAGTCGGAGTACGGGGTGCACATGTCGCGCGCCGACGAGAAGATCCGTGCCGTGGCGGCCAATGCCGACATGGCGCAGGTGCTGGCAGTGCCGGAAGGCACGCCGCTGCTGTCCGTCGAGCGCGTGTCCTACACCTACGGTGACAAACCCGTGGAGATGCGCCGTGGGCTGTATCGCACCGAGTCGCACCACTACCGCAACGTGCTCACCTGAGGTCCCATCCCATCCGCCGGGACGTCGCCTGGCAAGCTTCAAGCACCGCGTAAGACTGTTGCGTTGCAATAAACTCAGTTGGTTTCACATCCGGACAACCCCCAAAAACACATGGCCGAGTCCTCCACCCCTGCAACACGCGTCGCGCCTGCCAACCGCCCGGGCCCGATGCGTCTGACCGACGCCCTGCAGTACCGCCTGCCCCTGGCGGGCGTCGTGTCCATCCTGCACCGCGCCAGCGGCGCGCTGATGCTGGTCCTGCTGCCGTTCGTGATCTGGATGTTCGACACCAGCGTTACGTCGGAAGTCAGCTTCGATGTTTTCGCCAGCGCGTTCTCGTCCGGCCTGGGCGTGTTCCCGGGCTGGTTCGTCAAGCTGGTGGCGCTGGCGCTGATCTGGGCCTACCTGCATCACTTCATCGCCGGTGTGCGCCACCTGTACATGGACGCCACGCACAGCGTCACCAAGGAATTCGGTCGCCAGTCGGCGGTGACGACCCTGGTGCTGTCCATTGCGCTGACGCTGGCGCTGGGCGCCAAGCTGTTCGGCCTGTTCTGAGGAGCGCCACGATGGCAGTCAACTACGGATCCAAGCGCATCGTCAGCGGTGCGCACTACGGCCTGCGCGACTGGATGGTGCAGCGCGCCACCGCGGGCCTGATGGCGCTGTTCACGCTGGTCGTGATCGTGCAGGTGCTGATGCCCGGCCCGATGGGCTACGACAAGTGGGCCGGCATCTTCGCCGCCCAATGGATGAAGGTGCTGACCTTCACCGTGATCATCGCGATGGCCTGGCACGCCTGGGTCGGCACGCGCGACATCTGGATGGATTACGTCAAGTCGGCCGGCCTGCGTCTGGTGATGCAGGTGGCCACCATCGTCTGGCTCGTGGGCTGTGCCGGCTGGGCCGTGCAAGTGCTCTGGAGACTCTGAACCCATGTCACTCGCCAATCTCCCCCGTCGCAAGTTCGACGTCGTCATCGTCGGTGCCGGTGGTTCCGGCATGCGCGCGTCACTGCAGCTGTCGCTCGCCGGCCTCAACGTCGCCGTGCTGTCCAAGGTGTTCCCGACCCGTTCGCACACGGTGGCGGCGCAGGGCGGCATCGGTGCCAGCCTTGGCAACATGTCCGAGGACAACTGGCACTACCACTTCTACGACACCATCAAGGGGTCGGACTGGCTGGGCGACCAGGACGCCATCGAGTTCATGTGCCGCGAGGCGACCAAGGTCGTCTACGAGCTCGAGCACTTTGGCATGCCGTTCGACCGCAACCCGGACGGCACCATCTACCAGCGCCCGTTCGGCGGCCACACCGCCAACTACGGCGAGAAGCCGGTGCAGCGCGCCTGCGCCGCGGCCGACCGCACCGGCCACGCGATGCTGCACACGCTGTACCAGCGCAACGTGGCGGCGCGCACCAACTTCTTCGTCGAGTGGATGGCGCTGGACCTGATCCGTGACGCCGACGGCGACGTGCTGGGCGTCACCGCGCTCGAGATGGAGACCGGCGAGGTCTACATCCTCGAGGCCAAGACCACGCTGCTGGCCACCGGCGGTGCGGGCCGCATCTACGCCGCCAGCACCAACGCCTTCATCAACACCGGCGACGGCCTGGGCATGGCGGCGCGTGCCGGCATCCCGCTGGAGGACATGGAGTTCTGGCAGTTCCACCCCACCGGCGTGGCCGGTGCCGGCGTGCTGTTGACCGAAGGCTGCCGCGGCGAAGGCGCGATCCTGCGCAACGTCAACGGCGAACGCTTCATGGAGCGCTACGCGCCGACGCTGAAGGATCTGGCGCCGCGCGACTTCGTCAGCCGCTGCATGGACCAGGAGATCAAGGAAGGGCGCGGCTGTGGTCCGAACAAGGACTACATCCACCTCGACATGACCCACCTGGGCGGTGACACCATCCTGAAGCGCCTGCCCAGCGTGTTCGAGATCGGCCACAACTTCGCCAACGTCGACATCACCAAGGAGCCGATCCCGGTGGTGCCGACCATCCACTACCAGATGGGTGGCATCCCGACCAACATCAACGGCCAGGCCGTGGTGCCGAAGAACGGCGACCCGAACACGGTGGTCAACGGCCTGTACGCGGTGGGCGAATGCTCCTGCGTCAGCGTGCATGGTGCAAACCGCCTGGGCACGAACTCGCTGCTGGACCTGCTGGTCTTCGGCCGTGCTGCCGGCAACCACATCGTCGACAGCTTCAAGCGCGCCGACAAGTCGCACAAGCCGCTGCCCAAGGACGCTGCCGACCGCACGCTGGCACGCCTGGCCCGCCTGGACAACAGCACCGGTGGCGAGTACGCGCAGACCGTGGCCGATGCCATCCGCAGCACCATGCAGCAGCACGCCGGCGTGTTCCGCACCCAGGCCACCATGGACGAAGGCGTGGTCAAGATCGCGGCCCTGCGCGAGCGCGTGGGCGGCATCACGCTGAAGGACAAGAGCAAGGTCTTCAACACTGCGCGCATCGAGGCGCTGGAGGTCGACAACCTGATCGAGGCCGCGCAGGCCACGATGGTGTCGGCTGCCGCGCGCCAGGAGTGCCGCGGTGCCCACACCGTCAAGGACTACGAACGCGGTGCCGACGACCCGGAATTCCCGCTGGGCCGCAACGATGCCGTGTGGATGAAGCACACGCTGTGGGATTCGGCCAGCAACAGCCTGTCCTACAAGCCGGTGAAGATGACGCCGCTGACGGTGGAATCTGTGCCGCCCAAGGTCCGCACGTTTTGAGGTTTCACGTCACATGACCAAGCGCACCTTCCAGATCTACCGCTTCGACCCCGACCAGGACCAGAAGCCCCGCATGCAGACCATCGAGGTCGAACTCGATGGCACCGAGCGCATGCTGCTCGACGCGCTGATGAAGCTCAAGGAGGTCGATCCGACCCTGAGCTTCCGCCGCAGCTGCCGCGAAGGCGTCTGCGGGTCGGACGCGATGAACATCAACGGCAAGAACGGCCTGGCCTGCCTGACCAACCTGCGCACGCTGCCGGGCACCATCGTGCTCAAGCCGCTGCCGGGGCTGCCCGTGATCCGCGACCTGATCGTGGACATGACGCAGTTCTTCAAGCAGTACCACTCGATCAAGCCCTACCTCGTCAACGACGAACCGCCACCGGAAACCGAACGCCTGCAGTCGCCGGAAGAGCGCGACGAGCTCAACGGCCTGTACGAGTGCATCCTGTGCGCCAGCTGCTCCACCAGCTGCCCCAGCTTCTGGTGGAACCCGGACAAGTTCGTCGGCCCGGCAGGCCTGCTGCAGGCCTACCGCTTCATCGCCGACAGCCGCGACCACGCCACCGCGGAGCGCCTCGACAACCTCGAGGACCCGTACCGCCTGTTCCGCTGCCACACCATCATGAACTGCGTCGACGTCTGCCCGAAGGGTCTGAACCCCACGAAGGCGATCGGCAAGATCAAGGAGCTGATGGTCCGCCGGGCCGTCTGATCCGCTGCCTTCGATGGACACGCCACTCGACGCCCGCTCGCTGAGCAAGCTCAAGTGGCGCTGCCGTCGGGGGCTGCTCGAGAACGACCTGTTCGTCGAGCGCTTCTTCCGCCGCCACGAGGAGACGATAACCACACGACAGGCCGACGGGCTGCTGGCCCTGATGGACCTGTCGGACAACGACCTGCTCGACCTGCTGCTCGCGCGCTGCGAGCCGCAGGGCGAACTCGACCGGCCCGACGTGCGCGAGGTGCTGGCGCAGATGCGCAGTCCCGAGCCCCAACATCAAAAGGTGAAGCCCGAATGACCCCCTCCGACGTGAAAGCCACGCTCTCGTTCTCCGACGGCAGCCCGAGCATGGACCTGCCGATCTACAAGGGCAGCATCGGCCCGGACGTCATCGACATCCGCAAGCTCTATGCGCAGACCGGCAAGTTCACCTACGACCCGGGCTTCCTGAGCACGGCCTCGTGCCAGTCGACCATCACCTACATCGATGGCGACAAGGGCGAGCTGCTGTACCGCGGCTACCCCATCGAGCAGCTGGCCGAGCACTGCGACTTCATGGACGTCTGCTACCTGCTGCTCAACGGCGAACTGCCGAATGCGCAGCAGCAGAAGGACTTCGACCGCATGGTGACCGTGCACACCATGGTCAACGAGCAGATGCAGTTCTTCCTGCGTGGTTTCCGCCGCGACGCGCACCCGATGGCCATCATGACGGGCCTGGTGGGCGGCATGTCGGCCTTCTATCACGACAGCACCGACGTCCATAACCCGAAGCACCGCGAGATCGCCGCCATCCGCCTGATCGCGAAGATGCCGACGCTGGTGTCGATGGCCTACAAGTACACCATCGGCCAGCCGTACATCTACCCGAAGAACGACCTGTCGTACTCGGCGAACTTCATGCGGATGATGTTCGGCACGCCGTGCGAGGAGTACCAGCCCAACGACGTGCTGGTGCGCGCGATGGACCGCATCTTCATCCTGCACGCCGACCACGAGCAGAACGCATCCACCTCCACCGTGCGCCTGTGCGGCAGCTCGGGCACCAACCCGTTCGCCGCCATCGCCGCCGGCGTGGCCTGCCTGTGGGGCCCGGCGCACGGCGGTGCCAACGAGGCGGCGCTGAACATGCTGGAGGACATCCAGCGCAACGGCGGCGTCGAGAAGATCGGCGAGTTCATCAAGCAGGTCAAGGACAAGAACTCCAGCGTCAAGCTGATGGGCTTCGGCCACCGGGTCTACAAGAACTACGACCCGCGCGCCAAGCTGATGCGCGAGACCTGCCACGAGGTGTTGGGCGCGCTGGGCCTGCACAACGACCCGCTGTTCAAGCTGGCGATGACGCTGGAGAAGATCGCGCTGGAGGACGAGTACTTCGTCGCCCGCAAGCTGTACCCGAACGTCGACTTCTACAGCGGCATCGTGCAGCGCGCCATCGGCATCCCGGTGCCGCTGTTCACCGCCATCTTCGCGCTCGCGCGCACGGTGGGCTGGATTGCCCAGCTCAACGAGATGATCGGCGACCCGGAGTACAAGATCGGCCGCCCGCGCCAGCTGTTCCACGGCTCCGAGCGCCGCGACGTCAAGCCGCTGGCCGAACGCTGAACATGGGGCGCCGCGGCATCGGCTTGCCGGTGTCGCTGGGTCTCAAGGGCCGCCTTCGGGCGGCCTTTTGCATTCCTGATCGACAGCGATCCTGCAACCGTGCGCAGTGAACGGCCGGGGTCGCTGCGTTCAGGCCGCGACCGTGGCGCGCGTGGACGCATGCAACCCCATGACGCCGATCACGATCAGGCCGATGCTGACCAGCTTCAACGCGGTGGCCGGCTCTCGGAACCAGAGAAAGCCGATGCCGGCGGTCAGCACCGTGCCTACACCTGACCACACGGCGTACACCACCGACAGGCCCAGGGTGCGGATCACCAAGGTGTTGAGCGCGAACGACGCGATGTAGAAGACGAAGATCAGCACCGAAGGCGTCAGCCGCGTGAAGCCTTCGGACAGGCGCATGCAGGTGGTGCCTGCCACCTCCAGCACGATGGCACCGGCCAGCACGGCCCAGGCCTGGTTCAGGGTTGGAATCCACATCGGCGTGATGATGCCCGTTTAGCATCCAGGTCGGATTTCGCCAGACCCTGGAGGAGAAACGCATGCTCGCGATCATCGGCGGCACCGGGCTGTACCAGCTGCCGGGCCTGCAGACCGAGACCCTTCATTCGGCCGCCACGCCCTTCGGCGAGGCCTCCGCTCCCGTGCAGCAGGGGCGCCTGGGTGGGTCGGCAGGCCAGCCGGTGCTGTTCCTGCCACGCCACGGCGCCGGTCACCGGCTGCTGCCCCACGAGGTGAACTACCGCGCCAACGTCTTCGCGCTCAAGCGCGCTGGGGCGACGATGGTGCTCAGCGTGTCCGCCTGCGGCAGCCTCACCGAGGAACTGGCGCCCGGCCACTTTGCGCTGCCGCACCAGTACATCGACTGGACGCGAGGCCGCCGCGAAAGCAGCTTCTTCGGCCGCGGCGTGGCCGCCCATGTGTCCACCGCCGAGCCGGTGAGCCGTGCGCTGTGTGCCGCCGTGGCCAGCGCCGCGGCCCAGGTGCCCGGCCTGATGCTGCACCAGGGCCTCACCTACGCCTGTGTGGAAGGCCCGCGATTCGGCACCCGCGCCGAAAGCTTCCTGCTGCGCCAGTTCGGTGCCCACCTGGTGGGCATGACCAACGTGCCCGAAGCCTTTCTCGCGCGCGAGGCGCAACTGGCCTACGCCACGCTGGCCATCGCCACTGACTACGACTGCTGGCGCGATGACCCCGAGGAGCACGCGCAGATGGACGCCATCATGGCCCGCTATGCGGCCTGCGTGGAGATGGCCAAAACGCTGGTGGGGCACCTGATGGCTGCGCCTGCGGTCGAGCCCGAACCAGCCATCCGGCAGGCGCTGGCCGGTGCGGTGATGACGCCGGCGCATCTGCTGGACGAGACACAACGTGATTGGCTGGCCGTGCTGCAACGCTGAACATCCGTGCCCGATGAGGGGCCGCCGGGCGCAGAATCCCGCCATCGTCGCAATCCACACCCCCCATGACCGACACCGCCGCCATCCAGCGCTGGCTGGATGAACACCGCATCAGCGAGATCGAGTGCCTGACCTCCGACATGTCGGGCCAGTCGCGCGGCAAGATCGTTCCGCGCCACAAGTACGACCCCGCGTTCGGCCTGCGCCTGCCCGAGGCTGTGTTTGCGATGACGGTGACGGGCGAGTACCCGGAAAAGGACTTCACCGCGGTGGCCGACCCCGACATGCGGCTGCTGCCCGACGCCAGCACCCTCTGCCTCGTGCCCTGGGCCAAGGAGCCCACGGCGCAGATCATCCACGACTGCGTCACCTTCGACGGCGAACCGGTGGACCTGTCGCCGCGCAACGTGCTCAAGCGCATCCTGGCGCTGTACGCCGCCGAGGGCTGGCAGCCGGTGATCGCGCCGGAGATGGAGTTCTACCTCGTGCAGGTCGAGGCCGACGAGGACATCCCGCTGAAGCCCCCCACCGGCCGCACCAAGCGCAGCGAGCCGGGCATGCAGAGCTTCTCCATCGAGTCGGTGGACGAGTACGGCGACGTCTTCGACGTGATGTACGACTGGTGCGAGGCGCAGGGCATCCAGCTCGACACCCTGGTGCACGAGATGGGCACCGCGCAGATGGAGATCAACCTCGACCATGGCGAGGCGCTGTCGCGCGCCGATCAGGTGGTGCGCTTCAAGCGCACGGTGCGCGAGGTGGCGATTCGCAACCACATGTACGCCACCTTCATGGCCAAGCCCATGCAGGGCCAACCCGGCAGCGCCATGCACCTGCACCAGAGCGTGATCGATCTGGCCACCGACGGCAACCTGTTCAGCCGCCCCGACGGTGAAGCGTCGGATCACTTCCTGCACTTCATCGGCGGCCTGCAGGCCTTCCTGCCCGCGGCCACCGCCTTCTTCGCGCCCTACGTCAACAGCTACCGGCGGCTGAGCCGATTCACGTCAGCGCCCATCAACCTGAGCTGGGGCCACGACAACCGCACCTGCGGCCTGCGTGTGCCACGTTCCGGCCCCGAGGCGCGGCGTGTGGAGAACCGGCTGGCGGGCGTGGACGCCAACCCCTACCTGGTCTTCGCCGCCAGCCTGGCCTGCGGCTACCTGGGCATGAAGCAGCGCATCCGCCCCGACGAACCGCTCACCGGCAGCGCCTACGAGAAGCCGCACCAACTGCCGCGTCACCTGGACGAGGCGGTGGAAAAGCTTGAGGCCTGCGAGCCCCTGGCCGAGCTGTTCGGCAGCCACTTCATCCAGACTTATCGCGCGATCAAGGATGTGGAGTATCGGGAGTACTTCGACGTGATCAGCCCGTGGGAGCGCAGGCACCTGCTGCTGCACGTTTGAGCGGGTGCTTTCGGCCATCAAGAGTCGTTCACCACCGGCCGCTGTCGGGCTGGCCACCCGATGCGAGTTTCGCCTCGGCACCGCCCTCCCGAGCCTTGGTCGGCCCGGTAGGGTTTGCGTCAGTTGCCGGGCGGTACAGCGCGCTTGAGCGCGCCGCGTCGCCGGCAGCGTGCCATCACGATTGACGTACGCGCCGGCGTGCGGCGCCAAGTGCAGCCAGGCTCAGACCGGCCAGCGCAAGCGTGCCCGGTTCGGGCACCGCCGCACCCCCCGTCGCCGTCCAGTTGGCGGGGTTGATGTCGCCGCCCACGTTTTCGAGCGAGATGAGAGTGCTCTTGCCGCCGCCGACCTCCTGGTAGACGTGATTGGCACCGTTGATGAACCAACCGAATTGCGTCCCCGGTCCATTGGTGGCGAAATCCGCGTCGACGATGAATCCAGTCAGCGTCATCACGGCCGAGACGTCACCGGCAGCGTCGGTGGCAAAGGTGCCCGACGAGCTGAAGGCGGGAGAGTCGAACGGCGAACTGAAGACCGTGGTACGCGCGCCGCCGCCGAAGTCCATCGTGACCGACAGCAAGTCCGAGACGTTCCAGGTCTGCGAAGTCAGGCTGCTGCCGCCATTGTCCATGAGGACGGAGAACACGGCGGAACTGCCTGCAGCAACGCCCACGATCGAGTCCCCGTTGACGATGCTGACGGTGCCTTCATAGGTCATCGTGACTGGCGCCGCAAGCGCGGTGACGCTTGTCGCCACCGTCAATGCCATGACCATCAGGCCGTGCCCAACGAGCTTATTCATGGGTGTCTCCTCAAGATCGGTGCGGGCATGATGCAAATTTCAGGCCTGACGCGTAACTTATTGATCCTCCAGGGATTCGACGCTGTGGCCTGCCTGAACCGTCAGCTTTTCCGACACTGACTCCACACAGCGCATAGCGACTTCGAAAGCCCCAAGGCCCGACAACCGGGTTGCGATCCACCAGGACGGGATATCTGCGGCAGCAAGATCGTGGCAGCGGTGCCCATCCGGACCGCCTCACCATTCCCCCCGGGGGCTCGTCTAGCCTTGATTCGCGGCCTTGATCTCTGGGTGCCCCTTGTTCGGTAACGCCGCGCCCACTCGGCGCGCAGCGTCGCCTGGCAGCACTTTGGCGCTGCAGCCTGAGAACATGGTGTTGAGAACGGCCGGCGCGGCTGATGCGGCGACAGTATTGCCGATCTCACGCGCCCGCTCTCGGGGAGGGGCTGCGGGTCCAGTCCCAGGTGCGTCAGGATCTTCTCGATCACCGACTGCTCGAAGATCGCCGCGATGATCTTCAACTCCCGGGCGCCGCATTTCGGGCAGCGCTGTATGTCGATGCCGAGGCCGCGCTTGACCGGTCGGGTCTGACCGACAGCTTTGGGGCGACGAACTCGAGACCGCGGTCGTCATTGATGGGTCGATTGCAGTCACTCGCGCTGTCGCACGCGGGCGCCTGAATCAACCTGCAGCGACTACGCGTCGGAGCCTGTCCACCAGACAAGGCGCATTGACGGGCGCTGGACCACGATCTCGCGGCGTCAGCCGGTCACCCCCAGCCGGCGCGCCCGCTCGATCAGCCGAAGCGCGGCACGCCAGGTCGGCACCTCGACCCACAACCCTTCGTGCAGCGCACGGTCCTCACCACGGGCTCGCGCCGCCTCGAAGGCCGCCACCATCGCCTGTGCCTGGTGCAGATCGTCGGCCGAGGGTGTCAGCACCCGGTGCAACGGCGACACGTGCTCCGGCCGCACCAGCGACTTGCACCGGTAACCCAGACGACGCGCATGGCGTGCCTCGGCCTCGGCCAGCGCCGGGTCGGCGAAGGTGCAGGGGGCGTCGATGGGTTCGATGCCGGCGGCGCGCGCATCAAGCAGGAAGCGCTGGCGCGCGTGAGCCAACTCGACGCCTTCGGGCGTGCGTTCGGCACACAGATCCGCCGCCAGGTCCTCGGCGCCCAGCAACGCGGCGCGCACGCGCCGGCTCGCCGAGGCCAGCAGCCGCACGTCGGCCACGCCGCGCGCGGTTTCGCAAACCGGCAGCAGTTCCGTGCTGCCAGCGGCGCGGCCCCATCGCGCCTCGTGGTCGCTGATCGCCGTGCACAAGGCCGCCACGGTCTCGGCGCGGTCGGCCATGGGCAGCGAGACGATCTGTGTGCCGGCGTCCATGGCGGCGGCCAGGTCGGCGTCGGCGTCCTCGTGGCCCGGGGCGTTCACGCGCACGGCGGTGATGGCACCGGCCCTGCGCAGGCGCACCAGCAAGGTGGCCAGTCCGGCGCGTGCCTCCGGCCGCCGCGGCGGCGGTGTGAAGT
Organism: Burkholderiaceae bacterium; assembly: GCA_024235915.1. Lineage (GTDB taxonomy): Bacteria > Pseudomonadota > Gammaproteobacteria > Burkholderiales > Burkholderiaceae_C > Rubrivivax. Next base: position 255,497 of record JACKLO010000007.1, read on the forward strand.
CCTCCAGGTCGACGATGACGACGTCGGCACCGCAGGCCAGGGTGGCCTCCAGCGCAGCGCTGCTCGGTGTGCCGCCGATGAAGAGCCAGCTGCGACGCAGGTCGGGGTCAGCGAGTGGCGGGTGTTCGGAGGGCGTGTTCACAGTCGGGATCGTCGCAGAACTCGCACGACCAGGCACGCGCCTCCGGCGCCGCGTTGCGGTCCAGCAGGCGGCTGAACAGGCCACGGCGTGGCGTGTCACGTGCGCGCAGCAGCGGCGCCACGGCGTCCAGCGCGCATTGCAGGCGCGCCGGCCCGGTGCCGGCCACCAGGGCCCAGGGCAGGCCGTGATCGATCAGCAGGGCACGCACGTGGTCGTCCACCGGGCCACGCACGTGTGGGCCGTCGCGCTGGTGGCCGTCGGCCACCCAAGGCAGGTCCAGTGCGGTCAGCAGCGTGAGATCCATCGAGCGCTGATGGGCGATGGCCAGCGCGTCCAGGCTGCGGTCGTTGAAAAGCAGGTCGCTATAGACCGTGGTCATCAGCGCCGTGGTGTCGCAGACCACGATGTCGTGCAGCGCCGCCGCAGCATCGATGCGGGCGTGCGTTTCGGTGGCAATGGCGGCCTGTTCCTCCGGCCGCGGGGTACGGCCTTCGCGTTCGCACCACAGCCGCAGCCACTCCGGCACAGCCGTCACGCGCCATCCCGTTGCGTCGGCCAAGGCGTCGGCCAGGGCCGTGGCCAGCACCGACTTGCCGGTGCTTTCGGCGCCGACGATGGCGATCTTCATCGACGTGCTCCGTCGACCACCATTCGCTGCCAGGAGCGCCAGCCGACCCCCGCCATCACCGTGAACAGCGCGTACAGCAGCACCGTCAGCCACAGGCCCTTGACGGCAAAGAGACCCACGCTGACCACGTTCACTGCCACCCACGCCGGCCAGTTCTCCACCAGCTTGCGGCCCAGCAGCCCCTGAGCCACCAGGCTGCCGGCGGTGGGCAGGGCGTCGAGCCAGGCGATGTCGCTGTTGGTGAAACGCTGCAGCGCCAGCGCGATCAGCGGCCACAACACGGCCGCCGCTGCCAAGGCCACCCAGCGGCCACGCGGTGTGAGCCGGTGCACGCGCAGTGCGCCGCCATCGTCACCCCGCCCGCGCAGCCACTGCCACCAGCCCCACAGCGCCACGGCGATGAACACGAACTGCAGCGCCGCCTCGCCATAGAGCCGGTACTGGGCAAACAGCAGCGCGTAGCCCAGCGACGACAGCATCGCCAGCGGCCAGGCCAGCGGGTTGACGCGCCAGTTGCACACCACCATCCAGACCGCGAGCACGAAGGCCACGATCTCCACCCAGGTCACCGGGCTGCCCCAGAGCGTGAAGGCTTCGGCCAGCAGCGGAGCCGCGGCCGCGAGCATCGCGTCGCCCATCACCCGCTTGCCGGGGTCACCGCTTGGGCGGCGCGAACTGCACCAGGATCTCGTCGGGCTTGACCATGCCGAGGTCCAGGCGGGCCCGCTCCTCGACGATCTCCAGGCCCTCGACCAGGTCGCCCACCTCGGCCTCGATGCGCGCATTGGCGGCGCGCTGGGCGTCGTTGGCCGCCTGCTGCGTCGCGAGCTGCTGTTCCAGCTGCCACACGTGCCGCAGGTTGCCCTTGCCCACCCACAGGTCGGCCTGCACCGCCGCCAGCAGCAGCACCAGCGAGAGCGTGGACAAGGGCCAGCGGCGCATGGCCAGCAGCTGCGCCGATCAGCGCAGGTTGTAGAACGCCTTGCGGCCGGGGTAGCTGGCGACGTCGCCCAGGTCTTCCTCGATGCGCAGCAGCTGGTTGTACTTGGCGATGCGGTCGCTGCGGCTCATCGAGCCGGTCTTGATCTGGCCGGCGTTGGTGCCCACCGCGATGTCGGCGATGGTGCTGTCCTCGGTTTCGCCGCTGCGGTGGCTGATGACGGCCGTGTAGCCGGCACGCTTGGCCATCTCGATCGCGGCGAAGGTCTCGGTGAGGGTGCCGATCTGGTTGATCTTGATGAGGATCGAGTTGGCAATGCGCTTGTCGATGCCTTCCTGCAGGATCTTGGTGTTGGTGACGAACAGGTCGTCGCCCACCAGCTGCACCTTCTGGCCGAGCTTCTCGGTCAGGTGCTTCCAGCCGTCCCAGTCGCCCTCGTGCATGCCGTCCTCGATGGACACGATGGGGTACTTGTCGCACCAGGTGGCCAGCACGTCGGTCCACTCGGCGGCGGTGAGCTGCAGGCCCTCGCCTTCGAGGTGGTACTTGCCGTCTTTGTAGAACTCGCTGGCGGCGCAGTCCAGGCCGATGGCGATCTGGCTGCCGGCCTCGTAGCCAGCCTTGTCGATCGCTTCCAGGATCAACTGGATGGCCGCCTCGTGGCTGGCCACGCTGGGCGCGAAGCCGCCCTCGTCGCCCACCGCGGTGCTCATGCCCTTGGCGTCGATGATCTTCTTCAGCGCGTGGAAGACCTCGGCGCCGTAGCGCACCGCTTCGCGGAAGCTGGTGGCGCCCACCGGCAGGATCATGAACTCCTGCAGGTCGAGGTTGTTGTTGGCGTGCGCGCCGCCGTTGATGACGTTCATCATCGGCACCGGCATCTGCATGCCGCCCATGCCGCCGAAGTAGCGGTACAGCGGCAGGCCGGACTCTTCCGCCGCGGCACGCGCCACGGCCATGCTGACGGCCAGCATCGCGTTGGCGCCCAGGCGGCTCTTGTTGTCGGTGCCGTCCAGGTCCAGCAGCGTCTTGTCCAGGAAGGCCTGCTCGCTGGCGTCCAGGCCCAGCACGGCCTCGGAGATCTCGGTGTTGACGTGCTCCACCGCGCGCAGCACGCCCTTGCCCAGGTAGCGGGCCTTGTCGCCGTCGCGCAGCTCGATGGCTTCGCGGCTGCCGGTGGACGCCCCGCTGGGCACGGCGGCGCGGCCCATCGTGCCGCTTTCCAGCAGCACGTCGCACTCGACGGTGGGGTTGCCGCGGCTGTCGAGGATCTCGCGGCCGACGATGTCGACGATGGCACTCATGGTTCTTCTGCTCAGCTCAGAGTTGTGGATTCTGTTCAGACTGGCGCGGTCACGCCTTCGACCAGCACCATGTCGAAGAACGACGTGGCACCGTCGCGCAGCGGCTTCACGCGCGTCGCGTAGTCGCTGGTCTCGTAGAAGGCTTTGGCCTGTTCGAAGCTCGGAAACTTCAGCAAGGCGATGCGGTGCGGCTGCCAGTCGCCTTCCAGGGTCTCGTGGCGGCCGCCGCGCACCAGGTACTCACCGCCGAAGGCCTTCACCACCGCCGGTGCTTCGGCCATGTATTGCCGATAGCGGTCGGGGTCGCTGATGTCCATCTCGACGATCAGGTAGGCGGGGGCGGTCATCGGGTGTCCTTCGTGTGCTTCAGCAGCTGAAGTCGTTCTCGAGCAGCGGCTGGGTCTTGACCACGCGGTCCAGCGCCACCAGCTGTTCCAGCAACGCACGCATGTGCTTCAGCGGCACGGCGTTGGGGCCGTCGCTCTTGGCGTTCAGCGGGTCGGGGTGTGTTTCCATGAACAGGCCGGCCACGCCCACGGCCACCGCGGCGCGGCTGAGCACCGGCACGAATTCGCGCTGGCCGCCGCTGCTGGTGCCCTGGCCACCGGGCAGCTGCACGCTGTGCGTGGCATCGAAGACCACGGGCGCGTCGGTCTCGCGCATGATGGCCAGGCTGCGCATGTCGGAGACCAGGTTGTTGTAGCCGAAGCTGGCACCACGTTCGCAGGCCATGAAGCGGTCTTCCGACAGGCCGGCCTCGCGCGCGGCGGCGCGGGCCTTGTCGATGACGTTCTTCATGTCGTGCGGTGCCAGGAACTGGCCCTTTTTGATGTTCACCGGCTTGCCGCACTGCGCGACGGCACGGATGAAATCGGTCTGCCGGCACAGGAAGGCCGGCGTCTGCAGCACGTCCACCGCCGCGGCCACGGCCGGGATCTCGGCTTCGCTGTGCACGTCGGTGAGCACCGGCACGCCCAGGTCGCGCCGCACCTTGGCCAGGATCTCCAGCCCGCGTGCCATGCCCGGGCCGCGGAAGCTGCTGCCGCTGCTGCGGTTGGCCTTGTCGTAGCTGCTCTTGAAGATGAAGGGGATGCCGAACTCGGCCGTGATCTCCTTCAGCGCGCCGGCCACGTCCATCTGCAGCTGTTCGCTCTCGACGACGCAGGGCCCGCTGATCAGGAAGAAGGGCCGGTCCAGGCCGACGTTGAAGCCGCAGAGTTCCATCGCGAACCTCAGGCGGCCTGCGCCTGCGTGGCTTCGTGACGCGCCAGGGCCGCCTTCACGTAGCTGATGAACAGCGGGTGGCCGGCCCAGGGCGTGCTCTTGAACTCCGGGTGGAACTGCACACCCACGAACCAGGGGTGCGTGTCCTGCGGCAGTTCGACGATCTCGGTGAGCTTCTCGCGCTGCGTGATGGCGCTGATCACCAGGCCGGCCTGCTGCAGCCGCTCCAGGTAGTGCTCGTTGGCCTCGTAGCGGTGGCGGTGGCGCTCGGTGACCACCGGGCCGTAGATCTGGTGCGCCAGCGTGCCGGCCTTGACGTCCGCACTCTGCGCGCCCAGGCGCATGGTGCCGCCGAGGTCGGAGCTGGCGCTGCGCTTCTGGATGCTGCCGTCGCTGTCCTGCCATTCGTCGATGAGGGCGATGATGGGGTGCGGCGTCTCGGGGTCGAATTCGGTGCTGTTGGCGCCGTCCAGGCCCGCCATGTGGCGTGCGTATTCGATCGTGGCCACCTGCATGCCCAGGCAGATGCCCAGGTAGGGGATGCGGTGCTCACGGGCGAACTTGGCAGCCAGGATCTTGCCTTCCACGCCGCGCTTGCCAAAGCCGCCCGGCACCAGGATGGCGTCGAAGCCGGCCAGGCGGTCCACCGAGGCCGGCGTCAGCGTCTCGGAATCGACGTAGTCGATCTCCACCCGCGCGTGGTTGTGGATGCCGGCATGGCGCAGCGCCTCGTTGAGCGACTTGTAGCTGTCCGACAGGTCGGTGTACTTGCCGCACATGGCGATTTTCACGGTGGCGCGCGGGTGCGTGACCTCGTGCACCAGGGTGTCCCAGCGCTTCAGGTCGGCCGGCTTGGTCAGCAGCTGCAGCTTCATGCAGATCAGCTCGTCCAGCCCCTGCTCGTGCAGCACGCGCGGCACCTTGTAGATGGTGTCCACGTCCCACATGCTGATCACGCCGTGCCGTGGCACGTTGGTGAACAGGCTGATCTTGTCGCGTTCGTCCTCCGGCACCTCGCGGTCGGCGCGGCACAGCAGGGCGTCGGGCTGGATGCCGATCTCGCGCATCTTCTGCACCGTGTGCTGCGTCGGCTTGGTCTTCAGCTCGCCGGCCGCGGCGATCCAGGGCACGTAGGTCAGGTGCACGAAGGCCGCGCTGTTGGGGCCACCGCGCAGCGCCATCTGGCGCACGGCCTCCAGGAAGGGCAGGCTCTCGATGTCGCCGACCGTGCCGCCCACCTCAACGATGGCCACGTCCACGCCGGCGGCACCGCGGGCCACGAATTCCTGGATCTCGTTGGTGACGTGCGGGATCACCTGCACCGTCTTGCCCAGGTAGTCGCCGCGGCGCTCCTTCTCGAGCACGCTCTTGTAGATCTGGCCCGAGGTGAAGTTGTTCGAGCGCTTCATCCGTGTGCTGATGAAGCGTTCGTAGTGGCCGAGGTCGAGGTCGGTTTCGGCACCGTCGTCGGTGACGAAGACCTCGCCGTGCTGGAACGGGCTCATGGTGCCCGGGTCCACGTTGAGGTACGGGTCCAGCTTCAGCAGGGTGACCTTGAGCCCGCGCGACTCGAGGATGGCCGCCAGCGACGCCGACGCGATGCCCTTGCCCAGGGAGGACACCACGCCGCCGGTGACGAAGACGTATTTGGTCATGCAAACCGGCGCCCGCCGCCGGCCGGCCACGCCAGCCGGTGCGGACGCCCCGTTGGTAAAGCGCGAGTATACGGGCGCCCCTGGCCGGGGGTTCCCGGCGGCGCGGGGTGGCCGATACACTCCGCCGGTTACACATGGAGACGGGGGCAGGCTTGGACGGCGCAGAAAGAAACGCCGCCGCCGATGACGCTGGCGGCTTGCAGGATCGCTTGGATCTGGTGCGCCAACTGGGGCGGCTGAGCCTCTGGGAGCGTGACCTCGTCACCGGGGCGGGCCGCTGGGACCCGGACATCTTCCATCTCTTCGGGATGCCTGTGGCCGCGGATGCACCGTCGGCCGAAGTCGCGATGGCGCTGGTGCACCCGGATGACCGGGCGGAGGCGCTGGCGGCCTTTCGCGGTTCGCTGGGGCGACCCGGGCGCCATGAGGTGCGGTACCGCGTGCCGCATGCCGATGGCCGGGTCACCTGGGTGCATTCCGTCTGGCAGGTGCCAGTGCAGGGGCGGCGCATCACCGGGGTGCTGATCGACGACACCGAGGTGGCGGCCCTGGCACGCGCGCACGACCACACCCGCACGCACCTGAACCTGGCAGCGGACGTTGCGGGCATCGGCCTGTGGTCCTACAACCTGGCCCGCGACGAACAGGTGTGGAACAGCACCATGAAGGCCATCTACGGCCTGGCGCCGGAGGATCCGGTGCCGCCGTCGGACGAAGCCGGCGTGTCGTTGCCGGTGTTGCCGGAAGACCGACCTGCGCTGGCGGCGCACTTCGAGCGCATGCGGGCCGTCGATGCGCCGCGTGCGGAGGCAAGCTGGCGCATCCGGCGGCCCGACGGCTGCGTGCGCACGCTGATGGGCCGTGCACGCCGCCTGCCAGGAGACGATGCGGTGGTGATGGGCGTGGCCATGGATGTGACCGACCTGCAGACTGCCGAGCAGGCCTTGCGTGACAAGGCCGCTGCGGAACACGCGAGCCGGGTCAAGAGCGAGTTCCTCTCGCGCATGAGTCATGAGCTGCGCACGCCGCTGAACGCGGTGCTGGGCTTTGCGGAGTTGCTGCTGGGCGATGGGGTCGAACCACCCCGGCCGCTGCAGCGGGAACGCCTGCAGCACCTTCGGCTGGCCGGTCGCCAACTGCTGGCGTTGATTGACGAAGTGCTGGAGATCGCCCGCCAGGGCGGCGGCGCCGATGGCGACGCACGTGCCGCGCAGGCCGCGCTGCAGGCCCTGCTGCAGCGGCAGTCCACCGAGGCGCTGGCGCCAGCGCCGCCGGCGCCAGCCTTGCCGCCCGGCGTGCGCCACGAGCTGGTCTATGTGGAAGACAACCCGGTGAACCTGCTGCTGGTGCAGCAGGTGCTGGCGCAGCGGCCGCACCTGCGTCTGCACGCCGCAGCCACCGTGCAGGAAGGCGTGGCCCTGGTGCGGCGGCTGAAACCTTCGCTGGTGCTGGTGGACCTGCACCTGCCCGATGGCGACGGCCTGGACCTGCTGGCCCTGCTGCGCGGCGGCACCGACCCGGTGGCCTCGCCGTGCGTGATGCTGTCGGCCGACGCACAGCCGCAGCAGGTGCAGCGTGCGCTGGCCGCCGGCTTCGAGGCCTACTGGACGAAGCCGATCGACGTGGCCGGCTTCCTGAGCGAGATCGACGCGCGCCTGACGGCCTGACGGCCTTGACTGGCCGTGGCCGACCTGCGGGCCGTGTCAGGCCGCCCGTTTGGCCAGCAGCGCACGGCCCACGCGCGAATTGCTCGCCCGCCCCAGCTGCGCGCTGATCCACGCGCCGGTGTCTGCCAGCGCGTCCAGGTCGACGCCCGTGGCCGCGCCCAGGCCATGCAGCAGGTACACCAGGTCTTCGGTGGCCACGTTGCCAGTGGCACCTTTCGCATACGGGCAGCCGCCCAGGCCGGCGACCGAGCTGTCGAACACGCGCAGCCCGAAGCCGTAGGAGGCGTGCACATTGGCCACCGCCATGCCATAGGTGTCGTGGTAGTGACCGGCCAGCGCGGCCACCGGTACCCGCGCGGCGGTGGCCTCCAGCAGCGCAAGCACGCTGGCTGGCGTGCCGGCGCCGATGGTGTCGCCCAGCGACACCTCGTAGCAGCCCATGGCGTGCAGTTCCGCCGCCACGGCCGCCGCCTGCGCCGGCGCCACCGCGCCTTCGTACGGGCAGGCCACCACGCAGGACACGTAGCCGCGCACACGCACGCCGTCGCGTGCGGCGGCGGCCATCACCGGGCTGAAGCGCGTCAGCGATTCGGCAATGCTGCAGTTGATGTTGCGCTGGGAAAAGCTTTCGCTGGCGGCGCCGAAGATCGCCACCTCCCGGGCGCCCGCGGCGACGGCCGCCTCGTAGCCCTTCAGGTTCGGCGCCAGCACCGGGAAGGCGACGTCGGGCCGTGTGGGCAGACCGGCCATCACGTCAGCCTGATCGGCCATCTGCGGCACCCACTTCGGGCTCACGAAGGCCGTAGCCTCGATGCAGCGCAGCCCGGCATCGGCCAGGCGTCGGATGAGCTCCAGCTTGACGGCCGTGGGCACCGGGGTCGGCTCGTTCTGCAGCCCGTCGCGAGGGCCCACCTCGACGAGGCGCACGGTATCAGTCATGGCGTCTTCTCCTCCAGCATGCTTTGCAGTTCGGCGTTCACCGCATCGGCAGTGACCAGCGGCTGCTCCATCGGGAACAGGTGCGAACCTTCGATCCAGCGCAGCCGGCCGCGCGTGACGGCGCGCGTCGTGGCCAGCCCCACCTGCCGCACCTCGGTGGACTGCGTGCCACCGATGAAGGCCACCGGGCATTGCGGCGGGTGGCGGTGCAGCACGCGGTCGAACACGTGGGGCAGCGAGTTGTAGATGTGGGTCTCCACGTTACGGCGGAAGGCCAGCTGCACGCCGCCCTCGGGTGCCGGCTCGGTGCCGGCGGCGATGTAGTCGGCCAGCACACCCGGGGCCCAGCGGGCGAACACCGGCTTGGCGGCAAAGTGCGCCAGTGCCGCGTCGCGCGACGGCCAGCGTTCGCGCCGGGTCTTCGACACCTTGCCCGGCGAGACGCGACCGATCAAGCCTGTGGCCTTGACCACCTGGATGCTGTGCGCGCGCCAGCCGCCAACCACCGGCGAATCCAACAGCACCACGCCGCGGGTCAGGTCAGGCCGGTGGCACGCGGCCAGCAGCGCCAGGTAGCCGCCCAGCGAATGGCCGACCAGGTAAACCGGGCGGCCGGCGGTGTGCACGCGGATGAAATCGACCAGCTCGTCACGCAGGTGTGGCCAGTTGCTGCTGACCGGGTAGCGCGGGTCGTGGCCGAACTTCTCCGGCGCCAGCACGTGCCAGCCGGCGGCGCGCCAGCGCTCGAACAGCGTGCGGTAGGTGCCGGCCGGGAAGCCGTTGGCGTGGCAGAAGACGAGGGTGCGGGGCATCGGCGGTCATTGTCGCCGCAGGGGCAGCGCCTTGCCTGCGCCCGCCGAAGATCAGGGCCGCTGGTGCAGCACCAGCGGCAGCACTTCGGCCGCGCCAGCATCGCGCAGCAGCGCCGCGGCCACCGTGATCGACCAGCCGCTGCGCAGGCTGGCATCCACCAGCAACAGCGGTCCGTCACTGTGCACATCGGCCCCATCGGCCAGCCGCATCGATGCGGCAAGCGCCGTCACCCGCGCCGCCGACGCGAGGTCCTCGCCCGGCTCCGCGCCGTGGCGTTCCAGCAGCGGCAGCAGCGGCAGGTGGCCGGCGTCGGCCAGGTGCCGGGCCATCGAGACCACGAGGCGCGGGTGGCGCGCCGACGGCATGGCCACCACTGCCACCGGCTTCGCGCGCCAATGTGTTCGCCAGCGGCTCAGCACCTCCACCAGGCCCTGCAGCACCGGCGCCGGGGCTTCGGCATCCGGGCCTTCGAGCAGCGGCCGCAGCAGGGCCGACCACCCCGGGTCGTCGGCGAAGGCCAGCGCACGCCCGGGGCTGGCGCCCTGGATCCGCCCCTTGCGCCCGGCCACGCCCGTGGGCCAGAGCTTGCGTGGTTCCAGCACCACGTCCTGGCCACGTGCGTGGGTCAGTGCCTGTTGCACGCGCTCGGCCGATGGCCGCAGGCCGGGTGGCGGCAGCCTGCCGGTGCAGACGCTGCAGCGGCCGCAGTCCTGCGGGTCGGGGTCGTCCAGGGCCTGCTGCAGGAAGCGCATCAGGCAGCCCTGGCCGGCGGCGAACCGACGCATCAGGTCGGCTTCCTGCTCGCGCACGCGTGCCAGCGCCTGCCAGCGCGGCGCGTCGAAGGTCCAAGGGCGGCCGGTCAGGGCCCACGCGCGGCCCTGGCGCTGCACCACGCCTTCCACGGCCAGGATCTTCAGCAGGGCCTCGATGCGCCCGCGGCGCAGCGTGGTGGCCTGCTCCAGCTCGATCACGGAGAGCGGCCCGTCGGCCAGTGTCGCCAGCAGCCGCTGCACCCGCGCCGGTTCCGGCACACCGGCGGTGGCGAAGTAGGCCCAGACCGCCTCGTCGCTGTCGGCCGGCAGCAGCACGGCCACGGCGTCGGGCAGGGCGCGGCCGGCGCGGCCCACCTGCTGGTAGTAGGCCACCGGCGAGGCCGGGGAGCCGACATGGAGGCAGAAGGCGAGGTCGGGCTTGTCGTACCCCATGCCCAGCGCCGATGTCGCGACCACGGCCTTCAACGCGTTGTCGCGCAGCTGGTCCTCGATGCGCTGGCGCTGCGCTGTCTCCAGGCCGCCGTGGTAGGCCGCCACCGCGAAGCCGCAGCTCGCCAGGAAGCCGGCCAGGCGCTCCGCCTCGGCCACGGTGAGCGTGTAGACGATGCCCGAGCCGGGCAACGCCGCCAGCGCATCGGCCACCCAGGCCGGCCGTTCCAGCGCACCGAGGCCGGGCACCACGGCCAGGCGCAGCGACGCCCGCGCCAGCGAGCCGCGGAAGGTGCGCGTCTGGTCACCCAGCTGGCGCGCGATGTCGGCGGTGACGCGCTGGTTGGCGGTGGCGGTGGTGGCGAGCACCGGCGTGTCGGCCCCCACGGCCAGCAGCGTGTGCGACAGCCGCTGGTAGTCGGGGCGGAAGTCGAAGCCCCAGTCGGAGATGCAGTGGGCTTCGTCGATGACGACCAGGCCGATGGCCGCCAGCAGCGCCGGCAGGCGCGCCGCGAACGTGGGGTTGGCCAGGCGCTCCGGCGAGACCAGCAGCACGTCCAGCGTGCCGGCGGTGATGGCGTCGAAGACCGCCGGCCCCTCGTCGACATTGGTGGAGTTGAGGGTGGCCGCCCGCAGGCCGGCGCGGGCCGCGGCCTGGACCTGGTCGCGCATCAGTGCCAGCAGCGGGCTGACCACCAGGGTGGGGCCGCGGCCCTCGGCGCGCAGTGCCGCGGTGGCGGCCCAGTACACGGCCGACTTGCCCCAGCCGGTGGCCTGCACCACCAGCACGCGGGCGCGGTCGGTCACCAGCGCGCGCACGGCGGCCAGTTGGTCTTCGCGCGGCTCGGCGCCGGGGCCGGCCATGGCCGCGAGCACCGTCTGCAGGTGGTGCAGGGCAGGGTCCGTCATGGTGGCGAGTGTCGCCGCAGCGCGCCGGGCGGGCCTGAAGGGCGACGGGTTGCGGCGACAATCGCGGCATGGACGCCCTGTACCAATCCACCCTGCATTCCCTGCCCCTGGTCGGCCGCGGAAAGGTCCGCGAGAACTACGCCGTCGGCACGGACCGCCTGCTGATGGTGGCCAGCGACCGCATCTCCGCCTTCGACGTGGTGATGGGCGAGCCGATCCCCGGCAAGGGCGCGCTGCTGACGCGCATGGCGCTGTTCTGGTTTGACAAGCTGGGCCACGTGGTGCCCAACCACCTGACCGGCGATGCGCCGGAGAGCGTGGTCGCACCCGACGAGGTGGCCCAGGTGCGGGGCCGCGCGATGCTGGTCAAGCGCCTGCAGCCCCTGCCCATCGAGGCCGTGGTGCGCGGCTACCTGGCTGGCAGCGGCTGGAAGGAGTACCAGGACAGCGGCACCGTCTGTGGCGTGGCGCTGCCGCCAGGCCTGAAGCTGGCGTCGAAGCTGCCGCAGCCCATCTTCACGCCGGCCACCAAGGCCGAGATGGGTGAACACGACGAGAACATCAGCTTCGAGCAGGCTGCCGCGATCATCGGCGCCGAGCGTGCGGCCGAGGTGCGCGACGTGGCCATCCGCCTGTACACCGAGGCCGCCGCCTACGCGCTGACGAAAGGCATCGTCATCGCCGACACCAAGTTCGAGTTCGGCCTGGACGAACACGGCACGCTGACGCTGATGGACGAGGTGCTGACGCCGGACTCGTCGCGCTTCTGGCCTGCCGACAGCGTGCGCGAGGGCGAGAACCCGCCCAGCTTCGACAAGCAGTACCTGCGCGACTGGCTGGAGCAGGCGCAGGTGGAGGGCCAACCCTGGCCCAAGCGTGCGCCGGCGCCGCCGCTGCCGGTTGCGGTGGCTGCGGCCACGGGCGAGCGCTACGCCACCGCCGCCAAACTGCTCACCGGCGCCTGACGGCCCGAGGGTGTGAATCGCCCAACCGCGCGTCCTGGCGCGGCGGGCGACGGCGTCAGATCGCCTTTTCCGACGCGTTGGTGATCTTGCGCAGCGGCGCGTAGCGCTCGCTGTCCACCAGCAGCGGGTGCGTGGGCTCGGTGTCGCCCAGCGGGTCGTCGATGCTCAGGAACACCTCGCGCAGCCGTTGGCCCCAGGTGTTGTGAATCATCTGGTAGTACGGGTTCTGCTCGTCGATGCACACGTGTTCCTGGCTCGCGAAGCTGCCCTCGCGGTAGACCAGCAGGTCCAGCGGCAGGCCCACGGAAAGATTCGACTTCAGCGTGCTGTCCATCGACACCAGCGCGCACTTGGCCGCTGTGTTCAGGCGTGACTTGGGCGTGATCATGCGGTCGAGCACCGGCTTGCCGTACTTGCTCTCGCCGACCTGGAAGTAGCAGGTCTCCTGCGTGGCCTCGATGAAGTTGCCGGCCGAATAGACCTGGAACAGGCGCATCGCCTCGCCCTTGACCTGGCCGCCGAAGATGGCCGACATGTTGAAGTCCACGCCGGCGGCCTTCAGCGACGGCCCGTCCTGCTCATACACACGGCGGATGGCGCTGCCCAGCACGCGCGTGGCGTCGAACATCGACGGCGCGTTCCAGATCGTCAGCGGCTCCTCGTGCGGGCCGCGGTCCACCTTCTCCACCTGCAGGATCTCGCGCACGCTCTGGCTGATGCTCAGGTTGCCCGCCGACAGCAGCACCATGAAGCGCTCGCCCGGCACCTCGTAGATCATCATCTTGCGAAAGGTACTGATCTGGTCGATGCCGGCGTTGGTGCGCGAGTCCGACAGGAAGACGAGTCCGGCGTCCAGCTTGATGCCGACACAGTAGGTCATGGGGCTGCTTTCCTAAGCTTCTTCAAGCGGTACAGCGCATCCAGCGCCTCTCGCGGGCTGAGCGTATCAGGGTCGAGCGCATCGACGGCCAGGTCGAGCGCGGAAGGCTCCGCGGCCGGCGCGGCCGGCGGCGGGGCGAACAGGTCCACCTGCGCCTGCTGCGCGCTGCTGCTGGATTCCAGCGCCTCCAGCGCCGCGCGCGCCTGGCGGATCAGTGGCGCCGGCATACCGGCCAGGCGCGCCACCTGCACGCCGTAACTGCGGCTGGCCGGGCCGGGCTCGATCTGGTGCAGGAAGACGATGCCGTCGCCGCGATCCCCGCCGGCCCCGGCCGCCTCGGCCGCGCTGACGTGCACGTTCATCGCCCCCGCGTGCTTCTCCGGGAAGGCCGTGAGCTCGAAGTAGTGGGTGGCGAACAGCGAGAAGGCCTTGTTGCGGTCGTGCAGGTGGCTGGCGATGGCGCCGGCCAGTGCCAGGCCGTCGAAGGTGCTGGTGCCGCGGCCGATCTCGTCCATCAGCACCAGACTGTGTTCGGTGGCGGCATGCACGATGGCCGCGGCCTCGGTCATCTCCAGCATGAAGGTGGACTGCGCATTGGCCAGATCGTCGGCGGCGCCGATGCGCGTGTGGATGGCGTCGATGGGCCCCAGCCGGCAGGCGCTGGCCGGCACGCAGCTGCCCACCGCGGCCAGCAGCACGATCAGCGCCACTTGCCGCATGTAGGTGCTCTTGCCACCCATGTTGGGGCCGGTGATCACCAGCATGCGAGTCTTCGCATCCAGCCGGCAGTGGTTGGCGATGAAGCTGCCGCCGCCCGTTTCCGCCAGGCGGGCTTCGACCACCGGGTGGCGGCCATCGTCGATCTGCAGGCAGGGGTAGGGCACGAACTCCGGCCGGCACCAGCGTAGCGTGGCGGCGCGTTCGGCCAGGCAACCCAAGGCGTCCAGGCTGGCCAGCGCCCGCGCCAGCGCACCGAGCTCGCCCAGGTGGGCCTGCAACGCGTCGACCAGGTTCTCGTACAGCCACTTCTCGCGCGCCAGCGAGCGTTCCTGCGCCGACAGCGCCTTGTCCTCGAAGGCCTTGAGCTCCGGCGTGATGTAGCGCTCGGCGTTCTTCATCGTCTGCCGGCGCTGGTAGTCGGCCGGCACCTTGCCCAGGTTGGACGCGGTGACCTCGATGTAGAAACCGTGCACCTTGTTGAACATCACCCGCAGGTTCGCGATGCCGCTGCGCGCACGTTCACGGGCCTCCAGTTCCAGCAGGAAGGCGTCGCAGTTGGCGCCGATGGCGCGCAGTTCGTCGAGCTCCGCGTCCACCCCCTCGGCGATCACACCGCCGTCGCGCAGCAGCACCGCCGGTTCGGCGGCCAGGGCCTGCAGCAGTTCGCCGATGCCGGCGTCGGGCGTCAGCGCGCCGTGCAGCACGTCGAGCAAGGGCGTACCCTGGGGCGCCGATGCACGCAGGGCCGGCAGGGCGGCCAGTGTGTCGCGCAGGCCGGTGAGTTCACGCGGGCGCACCGATCGCAGCGCGATGCGGGCGGTGATGCGCTCCACGTCGCTGACGCTGGCCAGTGCCTCGCGCAGCGCCTCGAAGCCGGCGCTGTGCAGCGCGCCGATGGCGTCCAGGCGCTCGCCGGCCGTGCGCCGTTCCCGCAGCGGTTGCGTCAGCCATTGGCGCAGGGTGCGGCTGCCCATGCCGGTCTTGCAGGTGTCCAGCAGCGACAGCAGCGTCGGCGCGTCCTCGCCGCGCAGCGTCTGCACGATCTCCAGGTTGCGCAGCGTGGCCGGCGGCAGGTCCACCAGGTCGGTGGCGCGCTGCACCTGCAGCGTGCGCACGTGCGCCAGTGCGCGGCCCTGTGTGTGTTCGGCAAAGCTCAGCAGTGCCGCGGCGGCGGCGTGGGCGGCGGGCAGGTCTTGCGCATTGAAGCCGGCCAGGCTCTGCACCTGCAGTTGGGCGCAGAGCTTCTTCAGACCCAGCGCTGATTCGAACTGCCAGGCTGGACGCGCAGTCCGCGCAGCGCTGATACCCGGCCAGGCCGGCGCCGTGCCGTCATGCAGGATCTCCGCCGGCGCCAGCCGCGCCAGCCAGCCTGCCAGTTCGTCGTCGTCGCATTCGCTCAGGCCCAGGCGCCCGCTGGACAGGCCCAGCCAGGCCAGGCCCCAGACAAAACCACCGGGTTGGCCGCCCCGCGGTTCCGCACGTGCGCGGTGCAATGCCAGCAGCAGCGTGTCGGCGCGGTCGGCCAGCAGTTCGGTGTCGGTGACGGTGCCGGGCGTCACCACCCGCACCACCTTGCGCTCCACCGGCCCCTTGGCCGTCGCGACATCACCCACCTGCTCGGCGATGGCCACCGCTTCGCCCATCTTGATGAGCCGCGCCAGGTAGTTCTCCAGCGCATGCACCGGCACGCCGGCCATCACCACCGGCTCACCGGCGCTCTGGCCGCGGGTGGTCAGCGTGATGTCCAGCAGCCGGTGGGCGCGCCGGGCGTCGGCGTAGAACAGCTCGTAGAAGTCGCCCATGCGGTAGAGCACCAGGGCGTCGGGGTGCTCGGCCTTGATGCGCAGGTACTGCTGCATCATGGGCGTGTGGGCCGACAGATCGGGCGGATCTGCCGGGCTGGGCATCGATGGCGGCGCGGTCTGGGGCATCAGGGCCGCGATGTTAGGGGAGGGCGTCGCGGTCTCCTCGCAGGGGCGACGACAGGTCTTCGTGCTGCGCGGACAGCACGGCCTGGACCCGCTCGCGCAGGGCCGGCACCACCTCGTGCTCGAACCAGGGGTTGGCCTTCAGCCAGCGGTTGTTGCGCGGGCTGGGATGCGGCAGCGGCAGGATCCGCGGGAAGCGGCTGCGCCAGGCCTGCACGGCGCTGGTGACGCCTTGCGTGGCCAGGCCAGGCAGGTGCCAGTCCAGGGCGTAACGGCCGATGACCAGCGTCAACGCCACCTGGGGCAGGTGCTGGAGCAGCCGGGCCCGCCAGTTTGGGGCGCATTCTGGCCGCGGCGGCAGGTCGCCGGCGCGACCGCTGCCCGGGAAGCACAGGCCCATCGGGAGGATGGCCACCTGCCGTGGATCGTGGAAGGCCGCGCGTTCCATGCCCATCCAGTGCCGCAGGCGGTCGCCGCTGGCGTCGTCGAAGGGGATCCCGGAAGCGTGCACCCTGCGTCCTGGCGCCTGGCCTGCCACCAGGATGCGTGCGCGGACATCGGCCTGCAGAACCGGCCGCGGCCCCAGGGGCAGGTTGCCCGCACAAAGGGTGCAGGCGCGGACGTCCGCGAGCAGCGCCTCCAGCCCCGTCATCGTGGAGGCAGGCGCGTCCTGGGGAAGGCGACGCGGCGTGGCCATCACGGCATTGTCCTGGCCCCAGGAACCCCGGCAGGCATGGACATCCCTGCACGGACATGATTGACGCACGGGGCGCAGGGCTGGGCCACGGCCGGGTCGAGTGGGCTGACCCGCGGTGGCTGACGGCGGCGTCCGACGCGACCCGTCGTCATCCCGCTTGCCCGAACAGCGTGAACACGGTGTCACGCAGCCATCGATTGCTGTCGGACCGATGCAGGCGGGCGTGCCAGAAGGCGTTGATCTCGACCTCCGGCAGCTTCACGGGCAGGGGGCGGGCCACCAGACCGAAGGGGGTTGCCAGTTCGGCCGCCAGGCGTTCCGGCACGGTGGCCACGAGTTCACTGCGTTGCAGCAGGTGTCCGACACTGACGAAGTGCGGCACGGTCAAGCGCACGCGGCGGAGAACACCTGCGCGCTGCAACAGGGTGTCCACCTGGCCATGGCCCGTGCCGGCCGCCACCACCACCAGGTGTTCCGCGGCCCGATAGCCCGCCAGGCCAGGTCGCGGCACGTCCAGCGCGTGCCCTTGGCGGCACAGAAGCACATGGCGCTGGCGGAACAGCCGCCGCTGGTGGAAACCGGCCTGCAGCTGCGGCAGCAGGCCGATGGCGAGGTCCACGCGACCCTGCGCCAGCTCTTCGGCCAGGTCGACCGCGGTGTTGCGCACCGTGCTCAGTGAAACGCCGGGCGCCACTTCACGCAGGTGTTGCAACAGGCGTGGAAGGAAAACGATCTCCCCGATGTCGGTCATGCCGACGGTGAAGGCGAGGTGGGCCGTGGCCGGGTCGAAGCCCGGGGCCGGTGCCAACGCGCCGTGGATCAGGGCCAGCCCGGCGCCCACCGGCGCAGCCAGCCGCTCGGCCAGTGGGGTGGGCACCATGCCCGCAGGGGTGGGCACGAAAAGTTCGTCGCCGAAGTGGCGGCGCAGGCGCGCCAGCGCATTGCTGACGGCAGGCTGGGTCAGGCCCAGCTTGTGGGCCACGCGCGAGACCCGGCGCTCCAGCATCAGCTCGTGAAGCAGTGCGAGCTGGTTGAGGTCGATGTTCGAGCGCCGGTTTCTCATCACTGGCAATGATGCTGGATATTCAAATCATTACATTGCCTGATTGGCGCCCGCGCTGGATGATCCGCGCAGGATCAACGCCACACCCGGCCCCGATGAGCGCAACCACCGCCCCTGAACCGCTGGCCTGGGCCGACGACGGCACCCACCGCATCCCGTTCGCCGCCTACACCGACGAGGCCATCTACCGCCGCGAGCTGGAGCGCTTCTTCTACCGCGGCCACTGGTGCTACGTGGGCCTGGAAGCCGAGGTGCCGAAGCCGGGCGACTTCAAGCGCACGGCGATCGGCGAGCGTTCGGTGATCCTGGTGCGCGATGCGCAGGGCGGCTTGAACGTGCTGGAAAACGTCTGCGCCCACCGCGGCATGCGCTTCTGCCGTGAACGCCACGGCAACCGCAAGAACTTCGTCTGCCCGTACCACCAATGGGGCTACTCGCTGAAGGGCGAGCTGCAGGGCGTGCCGTTCCGGCGCGGACTGCGCCAGCCCGACGGCACGGTGCACGGTGGCATGCCGGCGGATTTCGACACCGCCGAGCACAGCCTGAACCGGCTGCAGGTGGCGGTGCGCGGCGGCGTCGTGTTCGCGTCCTTCGACCCCGCCGTGGAGCCCTTCGAGGACTACCTGGGCCCGGAGATCCTGGGCTGGTTCGACCGCCTCTTCAACGGCCGCGAACTGGTGCTGCTGGGCACCAACCGCCAGCGCATCCCGGGCAACTGGAAGCTGATGCAGGAGAACATCAAGGACCCCTACCACCCGGGCCTGCTGCACACCTGGTTCGTCACCTTCGGTCTCTGGCGGGCCGACAACCAGTCGCGCCTGCGCATGGACGCGCGACACCGGCACGCGGCCATGATCTCATCCCGCGGCAATGCCGGCAAGGCGTCGGAGGTGTCCAACGTCTCCAGCTTCAAGGCCAACATGCAGTTGCACGACGCCAGCTTCCTGGACATCGTGCCGGAGCCCTGGTGGGGCGGGCCGAACGCGCCCGATATGCCCGACGGCGCACCGGTGCCCACCGCCGTGATGACCACCATCTTCCCCAGCGTGATCCTGCAGCAGCAGGTCAACAGCGTGTCCACGCGCCACATCCAACCGCGCGGGCCGGGGGAATTCGACTTCGTCTGGACGCACTTCGGCTTCGCCGACGACGACGAGGCGATGACGCAGCGCCGGCTGCGCCAGGCCAACCTGTTCGGCCCGGCGGGTTTTGTCTCGGCCGACGATGGCGAGGTCATCGAGTTCTCGCAGCAGGCCTTCGCTGCCACGCCGGGCGGCGAGGCGCTGGCCGAGCTGGGTGGGCGCGACGTGGGCGACACCGAGCACATGCTGACCGAGACCCTCATCCGCGGCATGTACCGCTACTGGCGCGACGTGATGGAGGCGCCGGAATGAGCGCGCCGGGCCGATCCCAAGCGCTCACCCCGGAGCCCTTCGAGGGCGGAGGTGTCGAATGAACACGCCGGGCCGATCCCAAGCGCTCAACCCGGAGCCCTTCAACGGCGGAGGCTTCCGATGATCACGCCGCCTGTCGACTTCGCCACCTGGTGGGCCGTGCAGCAGCTCTACGCCGACTACGCGGCCGCGGTGGACAGCGGCCGGTGGGACCTGTGGCCCGGCTTCTTCACGGCCGATGCCGTCTACCGCCTGCAGCCGCGGGAGAACCACGAGCGCGGCTGGCCGCTGGCCACGCTGGCCTTCACCGGCCAGGGCATGCTGAAGGACCGCGTGCACGCCATCCAGGAGACGCTGTTCCACGACCCCTACTACCAGCGGCACGTGGTGGGCGCGCCAGTGCTGCGCGCGGTGCAGGGCGACGCGCTGCACTGCGAGGCGAACTACGCGGTCTTCCGCACCAAGCTGTCGGAGCCGAGCACGGTGTTCAACGTGGGGCGCTACCTGGACGTGATCGTGCCCACCGGCGACGGCCTGAAGTTCGCGCGCCGGGAATGCATCTACGACACCGAGCTGATCCCGAACTCCATCATCTATCCGATCTGACGCCGGCGCCTCAAGGGCGTCAGGCCGTCGCGCCGTCAGGCTGTCAAGCCGCAGCGGCGTCGCCGCGCAGCCAGCCCAGCCACTCATCCCACAGCGGTAGCGCCGCGGGGCGGAAGTAGCCCATGTGGCCGATGGACTTCATACCCACGCTGGCCGGGTGCAGGTCCAGCGGGCGCACCGGGGCATTGCGGTAGGCCGCCACGAAGGCGTCGCGCGACGCCGGCGGCGCCCAACGGTCGTCCAGGGCATTCACGGCCACGATGGGGGTGCGCACCGCGGCGAATCGTTCGCTCAGGCCTTCGCTGCGCATGGCCGGGTCGTCGAAGAAGTAGCGCGGAAACTGGCACCAGTGCCGCCACTGGCGGTACACGCCCAGCGGCAGGTCCTCGCCCATGCCCAGCAGGCTCCACGGCAGGTAGCCCTTCCAGCGTGTGAGCAGCGGGCCGATCACGCGCCACATCAGGAGCACGCGCACGCGTTCCAGCGGTGGCATCCAGCCGTGCCAGCCGGCACCGGTGGCCAGGGTGACGAAGCGTGCCACGCGGTGATGGTTGGGCAGCAGGCCGAAGGCGTGGCCGCCATAGGAATGCCCCACCATCACCAGCGGCAGGCCGTCGTCGGGCACCGCGTCCACCGCGGCGGCCAGGTCCTGGCGGGCCCAGTCCAGGTAGTTCATGCGGAAGCCGCGCAGGCTGGCGGGCCGCGACAGGCCGATGCCGCGGTAGTCCAGCGTCGTCACATGGAAGCCTTGCGACGCGGCATGTTGGGCAAAGCGGCGGTAGAAGCCCTGTGGCACGCCGGTGGCGCCGGCCACGACCAGGTGGCCGGTGGGCGTGCCACTTGCCCGGTAATGCAGGGCCTGCAGCCGGTAGCCGTCGGCTGCGATCAGTTCCCGCGGCTCGGCGGTGGTCTCGGTCGTGGCGGTGTCGTGGGTCATGGCGTGGCCTTCGGATCAGGGCGCGCAGCGGCAGCGGGCAGTTCGTGTTTCAACAGGGCCAGCAACGTCTCGGCGGCGGCGGCCATCGGCGCGCCGCTGCGGGCCACGCGGGCCTGGATCAGCGCCCCCTCATAGGACGAGACCACCAGCGCGGCCAGCCCGATGGCGCGGCCCTCGGACACGCCGGCGCGCTGGAGCAGCCGAGCCAGCCGGGTGCGGATGCCGTCGAAGGCGCGGGCCAGCGCGTCGCGCAGGGCCACGTCAGCGGCCGTGCTCTCCAGCGCCACCGTGGCCAGCGGGCAGCCACGTTCGTAGTCGCTGCGCTCCAGTTGCGCCTGTGCCATCTGAAGCCAGCCGGCCAGCACGGGCAGGGGCGGCGCCTGTTCCTCGGTCAGACGGTCGAGCGAGCGGTGGATGTGGGCCGCCGTGGCGTCGATGGCGGCCACGGCCAGCGCCTGCTTGCCGCCGGGGAAGTGGTGGTACAGCACGCCCTTGGGCGCCCCGGCGCTGGCCAGCAGTTCGGCCAGGCCGATGCCGTGGTAACCCCGCTGCTGCAAGGCGCGTGACATGGTCTGCACCAGGCGCGTGCGGGTGTCATCGGCAGGGTTGACGGTGGCGGGGTCCGTGACCGAGGCGTCAGCGGCGACGCCAGTGGGCCGGGCAGGGCGGGCAGGCATGCACGAATTCTCTAGACCGGTCGGTCTAGTGTCAAGCTGAAATCAGCTTTTGACAGGAAGCCGGGCATCCTGCGCTCGCAGGGCGTTTGCGATGTGCACCGGGTGCGGACACCCGGGCACCGGCCCGGAGGTGCGGCGGTTCAGCGCACCAGGGTCGGGTCGATGCTGCGAAGCCGGTGGTCCACGTAGTAGCCGCCGGTCTCGGTGTACTGCAAGAATCCGCGCCGGCAGTCCGGGCAACGCCACACGTCGGCCCGGTTGCACGGAAAGGCGTGCACCGCGATCGGTGCGCGCGGGTGCCAGTAGGTGGTGCCGGCGTCGTGCACTTCTTCGAACGTGGGTTCATACACGTCCGGATCGCGCAGGGTGCCTACAGGTTCGAGCAGCGGTGGCCCCACCGGCGCTGACGCGGATTCCCAGCCTGGGCAGACCAGGCTGGCGCAATGGGGGCAGCCGCTGCTGCTGGAAACGGCCGCGCAGAGTGCGGCCGCGTCCAGCAGGGGCAGGGTGTTCGTCGGCACGGGCAGCGTAGGCGTCAGGCGTCCGCGTCAGTCGGCCTTGATGCCGTTGTCACGCACCACCTTGGCCCAGGTGTCGAGCTGCTGCTCCACGAAGGCCTGCGCCTGCGCCGGCGTGCCGATGTTCACCAGGATGCCCTGCTTGGCCAGCTTCTCGGCCACGTCGGGCAGTTGGATGGCCTTGTTGATCTCTGCGTTCATGCGCTGCACGATGGCCGCTGGCGTCTTCGCCGGCGCGATCACCGCCCACCAGGCCGGGGCCTCGAAGTTGGGGAAGCCCAACTCCGCCAGCGTGGGAACCTGTGGCAGCGAGGGATGACGCTGTGCCGTGGTCACGGCCAGCGGCCGGATGCGGCCACTGTCGATGTGCGGCTTGGCCACGAACACCGATCCGATGGACAGCGCCACGTGGCCGGCGATGGCGTCCTGCATCAGCGGGCCACCGCCCTTGTAGGGCACATGCACCAGCTCCATGCCGGCGCTGCGCGAGAGCATCGTCACCGCCAGGTGGCCGAGGCTTCCGTTGCCGATGGTGCCGTAGGTCAGGCTCTTCCCGCCCTTGCTGCCGGCCACGACATCGCCCCAGCTCTTCAGGGGCAGGTCGGCGTGCGCACTGATGACCATGGGGCTGGTGCCCAGCAACACCGCCGTGGTCAGGTCGCGCTTGGTGTCGAAGGCGATCTTGGGTTGCATCGCCGGGTTCACGCCATGGGTGTCGAAGACGACGCCCCAGGTGTAGCCGTCGGGTTCGGCGCGCGCCACCTCGCCGGTGCCGATGGCGCCCGAAGCCCCGCCTTTGTTCTCCACCACCACGGTTTGCCCAAGGGCCTGCTGAAGCACTGGCGCCAGCACCCGGGACACCTGGTCGACGCTGCCGCCCGGCGGGAAGACGGCGACGAGGCGGATCGGACCCTTGGCAGGCCAGGTCTGCGCCTGTGCGGCCAGCGGCCGCGCCAAGCTGCCCAGCAGGCTGGCGCCAAGCACCGCCAGCGTGCCCAGGTGAAGGCGCCGTGGCGGGCGTCGGGTGTCGTGTGCTGGCAAGAAGTCCCCGAAGTGGTGACGGGCCGGCGGTGCGACCCGTGGCGGCGGAGTATCAAGGTGGGCACCGGGCCCATTGCTGCGTGGAAACGCCAGACAGCTGCGACGGACTGTCAGGGGTTGTCGCCGTGCCGGGCTACGATGCCCTGATGCGGTCGACCACCATGCGCTCCGCCCTGGCCCTGGCGATGGCGGCTGCCGTGTCCCTGGGGCTGTCGCGCTTCTCCTACGCACTGCTGCTGCCGCCCATGCGTGCGGACCTGGGCTGGAGCTACTTCGTGGCCGGCGCGATGAACACGCTCAACGCGGCCGGTTACCTGGCCGGCGCGCTGGTGATGCCGGCCGTGCTGCGGCGGGTGGACGCCCGCCTGGCGATGCTGGCCGGCGGCGGCGCGGCGGCCCTGCTGCTGGCGGCACACGGGGCGGTGCGCAGTGATCTGGCGCTGGCCCTGCTGCGTGCCGCGACGGGAGCGGCCAGTGCCGCCAGCTTCGTCGGCGGCGGCGTGCTGGCGGCCCGCCTGGCCGGGCAGGCCGGGTCGCGCGCCGGCCTGGTGCTGGGCGTGTACTACGGCGGGGTCGGGGTGGGCATCGTCGCCTCGGCCCTGACGCTGCCGTCGCTGGCCTGGCCACAGGGCTGGTGGGCGCTGGGCGCGCTGGCCGCCGCCGCCACGGCGATCACGGCGGCGGGCACCGGAACCCTGGCGGCGCCGCCCGTGCCGGGTGCGGCGCGCGCGCCGGTGCCGCTGCGGGCCTTCACGTTCGGGCTGGCCGGCTACACGATGTTCGGCCTGGGCTACATCGGCTACATGACCTTCGTCATCACGCTGCTGCGCGAACACGGCTGGAGTGCCGGCGCGCTGACGGGCTTCTACGTGCTGCTGGGCCTGGGCGTGATGGTCTCACCCTGGCTGTGGGCCGGGCTGCTGCAGCGCCACCGGGGTGGCGTGCCGCTGGCGGTGCTGAATGCGCTGCTGGCGGTGGCCACCGCGCTGCCGGTCCTGGCCCCTCACCCGCTGGCGGTGCTGGCCTCGGGGCTGCTGTTCGGCGGCGTCTTCCTGTCGCTGGTGGCGTCCACCACGGCGCTGGTGCGGCACAACCTGCCGCCGGCGGCCTGGCCGGCCGGCATCGCGGCGTTCACGATGGTGTTCGCCGCGGGACAGATCATCGGCCCCAGCCTGGTGGGCCACGTGGCCGATGGGGCAGGTGGCCTGGCGCGCGGCTTCGTGCTCAGTGCGGCGCTGCTGGCTGCCGGGGCGCTGCTGGCGCTGGGGCAGCGGCCGCTGCGCTGACGGGTTCACCGGCATGCCGAAGCTCCTGCGTGGCCTGGCGCAGCACGGCCCGTGAGGCGGACAAGGCCAGCACCGCCATCACGCCGGCCACCAGCAGGTCGGGCCAGGCCGAGCCGGTGCCGAAGACGCCCAGCGCTGCCGCCATCACCGCCAGGTTGCCGAGCGCGTCGTTGCGGCTGCACAGCCAGACCGAGCGCATGTTGGCGTCGCCCTCGCGCCAGCGGTACAGCATCAGCGCCACCGCCACGTTGACCACCAGGGCCAGCGCGCCGACCAGGCCCATGGTCACCGGCTCCGGCACCTCGCCCTGCCACAGGCTCCAGGCCGCGCGCGCGATGACGAAGACGCCGAAGGCGCCCATGCTCAGGCCCTTGACCCAGGCCGCCCGCGCGCGCCACGCCAGGCCCATGCCCAGCACGGCCAGCGACAGGCCGTAGTTGGCGGCGTCGCCGAAGAAGTCCACCGCGTCGGCCAGCAGCGACACCGAGCCGGCCGCGAGCCCGGCCGTGACCTCGACGCCGAACATCGCGGCATTGAGCACCAGGGCCACCCACAGCACGCGGCGGTAGGCGGGGGAGGCGTTGGCTGCCGGTTCGGCATGGCAGGCGTGGTCGTGGCAGGCGTGGCTCATGAGGGCGGTGGTCCAGGCAATGTTGGAAGGGTTGCAGATATTGGAAACCCTGCAGCGGCTACAAGGTCAAGGCCTTTCGCGGCACACTGTGCCGATGAAGATCGGCGACCTCGCCCGCGCCACCGGCACACCGGTGGAGACCATCCGCTACTACGAGCGTGAGGGCCTGATCGCCGCACCTGCCCGCAGCGAAGGCAACTACCGGCTCTACCGGCCCGCCGATGCGGAACGACTGGCCTTCATCCGCCACTGCCGTGCGCTGGACATGGCGCTGCCGGAGATCCGTGGGCTCCTCACCGTGCGCGACCACCCGGCCGACGGCTGCGCCGAGGTCAACGCACTGCTCGACGCCCACATCGGCCACGTGGCGGCGCGCATCCGCGAACTGAAGGCGCTGGAGCGCCAGCTGCGGCGCTTGCGCGAGCGTTGCCCGGCGCCGACGGCGGCGGCCGAGTGCGGCATCCTGCAGGGGCTGGCGGCTGACCCGCCGGCGTTGCCCAGCGCGCGTGGCGGCGCCACCCGGCACCTGGCCGGCACCCACGGCGGCTGAGGGTCAGCGCGGCGCCGGCATCCAGCTGAGGATGCCGCCGTCGGCCATCAGGCTCAGGTGCAGCTGGCCGTCGCGCATCAGGTAGCTGCGCACGAAGGGCAGTTCGCGCATCAGCCGCGGCGCCAGGGAATCCGGCGGGCACATCGCGCGCGTGCCGGCCAGCGGGCCAAACTGCAACGCGCCGCTGCGGCCGTCGGCGCCGGCTGTCGCCTGCCAGGTGCCCATGGCACGGTTGCAGTCCACGCGCAGCGTGGCACGGCCATCGGGGCCGAGGTGCAGCGTGTAGGCAGCGGGGTCGGCCGGGCGCGTGGTGCCCTGGGCATCGTCCATCGACTGCAGGGCGACCAGTTGCCACTGGGTACCGATCAGCGTGGCCGGGGGGTCGACCGTGGCCGTCGTGGCGCGTGGCGGCAGGTTCGTGGACGGGGCGGCGCAGGCCGTGAGCATGGCCGTGATGGCTGTGCTGGCCAGGGCGGCCAGCGCATTCAACGCCGAAGGACGCACGTCATTTCCTTGGCCCCATAGCCCCAGACCACGCGGGCCTCGCCATGGTGTTCCCACAGTGATTCGTTGCCCCCGGCGTAGCGGGCACCGCTGGCCGCCGGCTGCAGGAACATCATCGACGTGCGATCGCCACGCTCGACGAGGGCGCTCGGCGGGTCGGTGGCAAAGAAGGTCGCCGCCACCTCGTTGGCCGGCTGGCCGTCGCAGACGTAGAACACCGGCCCGCGGCCCGGCAGCAGGCGGTAGCGGGCCTGCAGTTCGGCGATGCGCAGCCGGTAGGCATCACGCACGCAGGTGGCCTTGTCGTCGGCCTTCCAGCAGTCGTTGCGCCCCTTGATCCAGCCGCGCTGCTCGGCGGCCAGGGTGGGCGGGTGCTCGTTCTTCGCCTTGGCGCGGGCAGCCGCGTAGACGGCGGCCAGTTGCCGGTCCAACGCGGCCAGGTCCGGGCTGGCACAGACCTGGGCCTCGATGCTGCCGGGTTCGACCCGGCCGCAGTCGAATGACGGGCCTGCGGGTGCAGCCGGCAGTGCCGCAGATGTCAAAGCTGCGATCAGGATGCTCTGGCGCATGTCCGCATGGTAGCCCTGTGCCGGCTCGGCCATCATCGCGCCATGCGCCTGTTCTCCTACCGCGACCGGCCGGTCCACCTGGGCCCGTACCCGCTCGAACGCCTGACCCGCCGCAGCGACCTGCCGCCGCTCGACGCGCTGCCGGCGATGACGGCGCTGCGCTACACGGCCAGCGACCCGCTCTCCATCGTGCACGCAATGGCGCGCTTTGCCGCCATGTTCGACCTCGTGCGCGACGGCCCGCGCAACCCGCTGCCTGCGGAGATTGCCGACGACCCTGTCGAGCGGGCGCGCCACCTGAAGGCGGCCGGCACCTACTTTGACGCGTCGATGATGGGCGTGTGCGCGATCCCTGCCGCCGCCAGGCTGGCGGCCCCGATCCGCAACCCCGACGTCACGGCGCTCGGCGAGGAACTCGCCAGGAGCCAGCCAAAGAGTTTCGCCGCCGGCATGGACATGATCCTGGCCGACGTGATCGACTCGGCGCGCACGGTGCACGGGCCCATCGACGGCCACACGCACGCGCTGGTGGTGCTGGTGGAGTACCCGCGCGACCCGCGGCCGGATGAACCGGGTTGCGACTGGCTGCACGGCGCGCAGGCCCACCGGGCAGCGCTGCTGGCATCGCAGACGGCGGTGCTGCTCTCCACCTACCTGCGGCTGCTGGGCTTCGAGGCGCGGGCGCACAGCGCCAGCTGCAGCGACGTCGACCTGGGCCGCCTGGCCGTGGCCGCCGGGCTGGCCATGCCCGATGGCGCGAACCCGTACGTCGGCAAGCGCTTCGGCCTGGCCGCGGTGACGACGACGATGGTGCTGGCGCCCGATGCGCCGCTGGCGGAGAGGCAGGACCGCTGGCGCAGCCATGGACCGGCGTGGTGGCTGGGGAAGGGCACGCTCAAGGGTGCTTTCCACCAGGACGCCTACGCGAAGCGCGACTTCGCCGACGGCGCCTGGCCCTTCGAGACCCTGCCGCGCCGCGACGAGCCCACCACCTTCATCGACCACGACCGTGTGCCGCGCTTTCCCAAGCGCGCCGACTTTTTCGCCCGTGCCTTGTTCGGTGACCTGGGCAAGGCGGTGCAGGCGGACGCGAAAAACGCGCACTACGTGATGAAGAGCCCGATCGGCGCCTGCGCGCGGCGAGCGCTGGGCGCGCTGCTGCTGCTGCAGTTCGGCGAGGCCCGTGGGCCGGTGCATGCGTCCGCCACCGACCCGGCCCGCAACGCCGCCAACCTGAAGGCCGCGTCGTACTGGCTGGGTGCCGATGCCGTGGGCCTGTGCGCGGTGCCGGCGTGGGCGTACTACTCGCACGACGCGGGCGGCAACCCGATGCCGGCCTACCACGCCCACGCCATCAACCTGCTGCTCGACCAGGGCCACGAGACCATGGAGGGCGCCAGCGGTGACGACTGGATCAGCGTGGCGCAGAGCATGCGCGCCTACCTGCGCTTCTCGCTCATGGGCGGCGTGATCGCCGAGCAGGTGCGGCGTCTGGGCTACGGTGCGCGAGTGCACAGCGTGCTCGACGGCGACGTGCTGCAGCCGCCCCTGCTGCTGCTGTCCGGCCTGGGCGAAGTCAGCCGCATCGGCGAGGTGATCCTCAACCCCTTCCTCGGCCCGCGCCTGAAGAGCGGCACCGTGACCACCGACCTGCCGATGGCGCCCGACCGGCCCATCGACTTCGGCCTGCAGCGCTTCTGCGAGGGCTGCAACAAGTGCGCACGCGAATGCCCCTCGGGTGCCATCACGGCCGGCCCGAAGCGCATGTACAACGGCTACGAGATCTGGAAGAGCGACGCCGAGAAGTGCGCGCGCTACCGCATCACCAATGCCGCCGGTGGCATGTGCGGGCGCTGCATGAAGACCTGCCCCTGGAACCTGGAAGGCCTGCTGGCCGACAGCCTGTGGCGGCAGCTGGCGATGCGTGCGCCCGCCACCGCGCCGTGGTTGGCCACGCTGGACGACGCGCTGGACCGCGGCAGCATCAACCCGGTCAAGGCCTGGTGGTGGGACATCGAGTTCGACCGCGCCTCGGGTCGCTACGTGAAGGCGGCGCAGACGCACCGCCGCGGCCTGCAGAAGGACTTGGTGCTCAAGCCCGAGGAGCAGACGCTGGCCGTCTACCCGGCCGACCGCATGCCGCCGCCGTTTCCGGTCCCGTTCCCGGTCAACCGGGAGGAGGGCATCGCACGCTACCGGGCGCTGTTGTCGCCGGCGCAGTACCGCCAGCGGCTCGCGGCCGGCGACACCGACGGCCTGGCGCCGGGACCGGCGCCGCTGAGCGGCGAGCCGCCGGTGTTCCCGGTGCAGCTGGTGCGCCGCGAGGACATGGCCGACGGCGTGGCGAAGTACGAGTTCGCGGCGCTGGACGGTGGCGCGCTGCCAGCCTTTGACGCCGGCGCGCACATCGATGTCGTCATCGCGCCCGAGTACCAGCGCGCCTACAGCCTGGCCGGCGACCCGGCCGACCGCCGGCGCTGGGTGCTGGGTGTGCAGCGCGAGGATCCGGCCAGCGGCGGCCGCGGCGGTTCGGCGCTGATGCATCGTGCGTTCCGCGAGGGCCGTCGCGTTTTCGTCTCGCGCCCGCGCAACCTGTTCCCGCTGCACGAGGACGCGCCGATGTCGCTGCTGATGGCCGGCGGCATCGGCGTCACGCCGCTGATCGCGATGGCGCACCGGCTGCATGCCCTGGGCCGCGACTTCGCGCTGCACTACAGCGTGGCCAGCCGGCGCAGTGCGGGGTTCGTGAGCGACCTCCAGGCCGCGCCCTGGGCCGGTCAGGTGCACTGGCACGCGAAGGACGAAGGCGCGCGCGCCGACCTGGCGGCGCTGGTGCCCCCGTACCAGTCGGGATGGCGGCTCTACACCTGCGGATCACCGCGCTACATGGACGGCGTGTTCGCCGCGGCCCAGGCCGCCGGCTGGCCGGACGAGGCGCTGCACCGCGAATACTTCAGCGTGCCGGAGGACCCGGACCGCGTGGACCGGCCCTTCGTCGTGCAGCTGGCCGACGGTCGCCGCTTCGACGTGCCGGTGGGCCGCAGTGCCACCGACGTGCTGGCCGAGGCGGGTGTGGCGGTGGACGTGAAGTGCAGCGACGGCCTGTGCGGCGTCTGTGCGACGCCCTACGACGCGGCGGTCTCAGGCACGGTGGAGCACCGGGACGTGGTGCTCTCTGCTGCTGAGCGTGACCACAAGCTCATCCTGTGCTGCGCACGAATGGCCCACGATGGAGACGTGATGGTGCTGCGGCGCTGAGCCTGCTGCCGCAGCGCGCCCGCCAGGTGGACGTGCGTTCAGGCCGCCGCGTGGCTGTCGCCGGCCAGTCGGAACACCCCTACAGCCTGCACCAGGGCCTGCGACTGCTGGCGCAGGCTCTCTGCGGCGGCGGCACTTTCCTCCACCAGCGCGGCGTTCTGCTGGGTGCCTTGGTCGATGCGGGTGATCGCGTCACCGATCTGGCCCACGCCGGTGCTTTGTTCGCGGCTGGCGGCGCTGATCTCGGCAATGATGGCGTTGACCCGCTGCACGCCGTCGACAACGTCCTTCATCGTGGCGCCGGCGCGGCCGACCAGGGCATTGCCCTGCTCGACGCGTTCCACGCTGTCGGTGATCAACGCCTTGATCTCGCGCGCGGCGACGGCGCTGCGCTGCGCCAGGGCGCGCACCTCGCCGGCCACGACGGCGAAGCCGCGGCCCTGTTCACCAGCGCGCGCCGCTTCCACCGCGGCATTGAGGGCCAGGATGTTGGTCTGGAAGGCGATGCCGTCGATGGTGCCAATGATGTCGGCGATCTTCTGTGCACTCGTCTGGATGCCTTGCATGGTCTGCACGACTTCGTCCACGACGGCGCCACCCTGCTGGGCGACGGTGGCCGCGCCCTGCGCCAGTTGCGCGGCCTGAAGCGCGTTGTCGGCGTTGTGGCGCACGGTGGATGACAGTTCCTCCATCGTGGAGGCGGTCTGCTGCAGGGCGCCAGCCTGCTGCTCGGTGCGGCTGGACAGGTCGTGATTGCCCTGGGCGATCTGCGTGCTCGCGCTGGCCACGCCTTCGGCGCCTTGCCGCACATGCTGAACCGTGCGTGCCAGCGCCTGCTGCATGTCGCGCAGCGCCGTGGTCAGTTCGGTGATCTCGTCACGGCCCTGCGGCACGATGCTGGCGGTCAGGTCGCCATCGGCGACACGGCGGGCCAGGTCACGGGCGCCCAGCAGTGGCCGCAGAAGACGGCGCGTGTAGTAGGCGGCAAAGCCGATCGCGGCCACCAGCGCCAGCGACTCCATCACCAGCAGCACCGTGCGCGCGCGCTGTGCCAGGGCATCGGCATGTGCCGCAGCGGCCACGCCTTCGGCGTCGACCGCGGCGATCAGTTCACCGAGCTTGGCGGTCGGTTCACGGTCCATGCCCTTGACGGCGGCGTCGCCCGCAGCGGCGTCTCCCCCAGCGGCGCGGAAGGCCTCCAGCCCTCGGCGGTAGCCGGCGCCCATGGTTTCGTGCGCCGTGCCGAACGCCAGCGCCTGGTCACGCAATGCACCCGGGGGCAGCGACTGCGCCAGCGCCGTCGTGCGGCTGGCGACATCGGCTTCGTGCTTCTGGAAGCTGGCCCAGTACTTGTCCAGTTGCGCGGCATCGCGCCCGCGCAGCAGGGTGTTCTTCCACTCCTGCACTTGCGTCTGGAATCCGGAACGCAGGGCGGCGACGCTTTGCGCACGTTCGGTCGCCGCGCGCACGTCGGTGCGGTAGGTGTTCAGGGCGCCGGACGCCAGCACCTGGGCGATGGTGGTGACGACCACCAGGATCGCCATCGCGCCGGCGACCATGGCGGTGATCTTGTGTTGCAGTTTCATGACCGTCTCGCTGTGGGCGTTCAGCGTATGTCGGCAGGCCGGCGCTCGGCTTGAGGGGCCGAAGCACAGACTGCAGCGTTGGGGCTCGCCGTGCGCCAAGCCGGGGCACACAAGTGAGGGGCGTGCGGTCGGAACGACCCATTTCGCAGGGCGGAGTGAATTCGGCGCCGGCCCACCGGCCGTTGCCACATCACCTCTGGGACACATGCCGTGGCGAAGATGCCCCACGCCAGCCGACGGCGGCGCAGTGGTTCAGTTCAGAACCAGGGCTGCGACCTCGTCCCACAGGTCAGGTGCGATCCGGCCGACCACGCGCAGCCGCACACGGCCTTCGCGGTCCAGCAGCACCGTGACCGGGGCCTGCGCAGGCAGCGGCCCGAGGTCGTCACGGTGGCCAGGTGCACCCCGCCAAAGGTCGATCCACTGCGGGTTGGGCGGCAGCAGCTGCTGGCGGAGTCGGGTGTAGCGGTCGTAGTCGGCGCGCTCGGCATCGTGGTTCACGGCCACGATCACGAAGGGCTGGTTGGCCCAACCGGCCAGGTTGCGACGCAGCTCCGGCTGCTTGTCCAGGCAGACGGGGCATGACGTTGACCAGAGGAACAGCATCACGACCTGGCCGCGCAACGATCGCAAGTCAACGGCGGCACCGTTGTCCGTGCGCCCCGCCAGCGCCATGGCCGCGGCTTGACCACAGAGCAGAAAGGATAGGGACAGGGCCAGCGCGATGGCGCCGGTTCGCCGATGCTGTCGCCAGGGTCGCTGCGAGGTCGTGGCCATGAGGTTGGGTCTCGTGGCGTGTCAGGTTCTGACACCAGGTGCCGTCGCCACTGAGGTCCCGAGGTGACGGGCAGGGCTTCGCCGTCAGGCCGTGGTCGCGGCGCGAAACGAGTACACCGCGGCGACCAGTCAGCGATGCCGCTGTGCGTCGCCGCAGTGCCACCGAGGTGCTGACCGCGGCGGGTGTGGCGGTGGACGTGAAGTGCAGCGGCGGCCTCGACGGCCGCGCCCACGACAATGGGCGGCCACCCCTTTCCAACGATCCAGCCCGGGAGCCCGGATGCCCGCCTTGCATGACCTGCCCACCCCCTGCCTGGTGCTCGACCGCCCGCGCCTGCAGCGCAACATCGACCGCATGGCCGACCGCTGCGGCGAGCTCGGCATCTGGCTGCGGCCCCACCTGAAGACGCCCAAGAGCATCGAGGTGGCTCGGCTGCTGATGGCGCGCCAGGCGCGCGGCGTCACCGTGTCCACGCTGGCTGAAGCCGAATACTTTGCCCGCCATGGCCTGCGCGACCAGTTCTATGCCGTGCCGCTGGCGGCCGACAAGATCGGCCGCATCGCAGCCCTGGTGCGTGGCGGCTGTACGGTGGTCTGCGTGGCGCACGATGCCGACGCGGTGCCGGCCTACGCCGAGCGCGCGGCGGCCGAGAACATCGTGCTGCCGCTGGTCCTCGACGTGGACGTGGACCACCACCGCAGCGGCATCGAGGCTGGCGACCCGGCGTTTCTGGCCATGGCGCGCGCCATCCACGCGGCGCCGTCGCTGGCGCTGGCCGGGCTGATGGTCTACGCCGGCGCCAGCTACGACGAACCGGACACCGCGGCCATCGCCGCGCTGGCCGAGCGCATCCGCGCCGGCGGTGTGGCCGCCCGCGACCGGCTTCTGCAGGCAGGCCTGCCCTGCGCGATGGTCAGCTACGGGTCGAGCCCGGGCACCTTCTTCGCGCGTTCACTGGACGGCCTCACCGAAAGCCGTGCCGGCGTCTACCCGTTCCAGGACCTGTTCCAGGCCGGCATCGGCGCCTGCGCGGTGGACGACATCGCGCTGAGCGTGCTGACCCAGGTCACAGGCCGGCAGCCAGCCCTGAGCCGCTTCTTTGTCGATGCCGGGGGGCTCGCGCTGAGCAAGGACCGGTCGACGGCCGGCCATGCCTTCGATGCCGGCTATGGCCGGGTTTGCGACGAAGACGGCGCACCCATCGGCGACCTGATCGTCAGCGCCGCCAGCCAGGAGATGGGCACCGTGACGTCTCGCCAAGGCGGCGCAATCGACATGGCAGCGTTTCCGCCCGGACGTCGGCTGCGCATCCTGCCCAACCACAGCTGCTTCACGGCAGCGGCCTATGACCGCTACCACGTCGTCGACGGTGGTCGCGACGTGGCCGCAGTGTGGGACCGGGTGAACGGCTGGTAGCCGCCCGGCCGACGGCGCTGGCAGCCAGGACGGCCAGGGCTGGCCGTCAGGCAGCGTCGATGCGGAAGCGCGCGACGACGGCGCCGAGTTGTTGAGCCTGGGCGCGAAGGCTTTCCGCGGCGGCTGCCGATTCCTCCACCAAGGCGGCGTTCTGCTGCGTCATGCGGTCGAGGTCGCTCACGGCGGTGTTCACTTCGCCGATGCCCGTGCGCTGTTCGCCGGCGGCGCCACTGATCTCGCCAATGACACCGCTCACGCGCTGCACACTGGCCACGATCTCCTGCATGGTGCGGCCGGCGTCGTCCACCAGGCGGTGGCCGGCCTCGACCTTCTCCACGCTGGCCTGGATCAGCTGCTTGATCTCGCGCGCCGCTTCGGCGCTGCGGCCGGCCAGCGAGCGCACCTCCGAGGCCACCACCGCGAAGCCGCGGCCCTGTTCGCCGGCACGTGCGGCCTCGACCGCGGCGTTCAGCGCCAGGATGTTGGTCTGGAAGGCGATGCCGTCGATCACCGCGATGATGTCGGCGATGCGGCCGCTGGCGGCGCGGATCTCCTCCATCGTGGTCACCACTTCCGACGCGGCCTGCCCGCCACGTTGCGCCACTTCGGCGGCGCTGCCGGCGAGCTGATTGGCCGTCTGCGCGTTGTCGGCGGTGCTGCCCACGTTGCCGGCCAGCTGTTCGATGCTGGACGCGGTCTGCTGCAGGCTGCTGGCCGTCTGCTCGGTGCGGCTGGACAGGTCCTGGTTGCCCGAGGCGATCTCGCTAGACGCCGTGGCGATGTGGTCGGTGGCCATGCGCACGGTCATCAGCGAGCTGCGCAGGTCTTGCACCATGCGGTCCATGGCGCGCATCAGGTCGCCGATCTCGTCCGCTTGCGTGGCGCCAGATTGCACGCTCAGGTCGCCACCGGCGACGGCTTCTGTCAGCGCCGCGGCCTGTTGAACCTGCCCAACGACACGCTGCCGGGTGTGCCAGGCGAAGCCCATGGCGCCCCCCATGGACAGCAGCAGCAGGGCGCCGAAGCCGGCTTCCAGCAACCGCCGCTGGCCGCTGGCGTCGGCGTAGCGCGCGGCCACGTCGGCCTGTGCACTTTCACTCAGTGTGGTCAGGGTGGCGACGATCTTGGCGTAGGTGTCCTCGGCGGCACGCATGGCACCGGCGCCGACGTTGGGGTCCATGCCGGAGAGATCGATCGCCTTCTGGCACTGCTGGGCATAGGTGGCCAGCAGGGGTGCGAGCGTGTCGCGCGCGTCGGCCAGTCGACCCTGCGCGCCGGCCACGGACGTGCCCACGGTGTCAATGGCCGCGCCCACGGCGGTGCGGGCCTGCTTGACCTCGGCATCCTCCATCGACGCGATCAGTGTCAAGGTGCGGAAGACATCGCCGCGCACCTGGCTCAGGGCGGTGCGGGTCTGACCGACCGTGGACACCGTGGCCACCGCGGCGGCATTGGCGTCACGCGCCGATTCAACGGCCCGGTGGTCCAGCGCGACGTAGGCGCCGCCACTGGCCAGGGCCACCACCGAGGCCACCATCGGTGGCAGGAGCAATCGAGCGCCCAGCTTCATGGCGTTCCCTTGAGGTTCAGTGACAGATCGGACTCACTTGTAGACACCGCCGCAGACCGCGGTCTCGCCGAACTTCTCGCAATACATGCTCTTCGGTTCGACTTTCTTGGACACCGGGTTGGTGAACTTGTAGTCCTGCCAGAAGCCGCCCGGATTGGCCTTGGCCAGCGCCACGCGCTCCTTGACGAAGTACTTGCCGTCGATGTCGGTCAGGTCGATCAGGTCCTTGCCGATCTGCTTGGCGTTGGAGCCATGGGCCAGGCACTTGCCGTCCAGGCCGTAGACCACCAGGTACAAGTCGTCCTTGCGGAACTTGCCTTCCTTGTTGCTGATCTCGGCGTAGCCCTTGTCGTTGCCATTGGCCTTCAGGAAGGCAATGCCGCTCTTGACCATGGCCATGGCCTCGTCCTTGGTGGCGGCGGCGTGGCTGGCTTGCGAAAACAGCGCGGCGCAGAGCGCGGCGGCCATCAGGGGGGTGGATTTCATCGGGCACTCCTGCGGTGGTGCATCGCGGCGGTGGCCCCGCCCAGGCAGGGGTGCGACGCACCCGCTGTGGGCTAGATCGGCCAACCGTCACAAACCTGATGCACGCCGCTGGTGCCTGCGGCTCAACCCGCCAACTTCGTCACGTTCTTTGGCGCGCTTCTGTGACATTGGCGCATTAATGATGCTTAAGTTGACGCCGCCTGTGCCTTCACGCCGCGCCGCACCGGCCTTGCATCAGCCCGCCACGGCGGGCCGGTTGGCCAGCGCGGCACGCCACCGCACCAGGTTGGCATGCAGCGTGTCGTCCGGCCGCACCTTGACGATGCGCGCAAAGTCCACGGCCACCACGGCCGTGATGTCGGCCAGGCTGAAGAAGCTGCCGGCCAGGAAGGGCCGGTCGGCCAGGCGGGTGTCCAGGGCGGCGAAGAACTGCTGCAGCCGTTGCACGCCCCGTTCAGCCAGTGCCGGGATCTGCGCGTAGTCCACCGGGCCCGGCAGCGCGCGGCCGGCCATGGCCGGCGAACCGTTGCGCAGTGCTTCGGCCACCGCCATCAGGCCCTCGAACTCGGCGCGCCAGTGCCAGTGCGCCACCTCGGCCTTCTCCAACGGGGTGCGCCCCAGCAGCGGCGGCTGGGGCTGGAAAGCTTCCGCCCAGGCGATGATGGCGGCGTTGTCGGTCAGCACCACCC
Source organism: Burkholderiaceae bacterium (assembly GCA_024235915.1). GTDB lineage: Bacteria > Pseudomonadota > Gammaproteobacteria > Burkholderiales > Burkholderiaceae_C > Rubrivivax. The sequence continues at coordinate 291,669 of JACKLO010000007.1, forward strand.
CTTCGTCGGTCACCAGGGCCGGCACCGTGCATTGCGGGTTCACGGCGCGGAAGGCGTCGGAGAATTGCTCGCCGGCCCGCAGGTCGATGGCCACGGTGGTGTGGGCAATGCCCTTTTCCGCCAGCAGGATGCGCGCGCGGCGCGGGCTGGGCGCGGTGGCACAGTCGTAGAGCGTGATCATGGCTGGCCGCCCGCGGCGAGCTTGTCCTGCGTGCGCAGCGCGAAATCGCTGGCGTCGTGGCGCTCGTGCAGCTGGTGTTCCAGCGGGCCGTTGAGACGGTTGACCATGCGCCCGCGCTGCGCCGCCGGCCGCGCGGCGATCTTGTCCGCCCACGCCACCAGGTGCGTGTAGGTGTGCACCTGCAGAAACTCGCCAGCGCCGTAGATCAGCCCCTTGGCCAGCGCGCCGTACCAGGGCCAGATGGCGATGTCGGCGATGGTGTAGTCGTCGCCCGCGATGTAGGCACTTTGCGCCAGGCGCTGCTCCAGCACGTGCATCTGGCGCTTGACCTCCATCGCGAAGCGGTCGATGGGGTAGCGCCACTTGGCCGGTGCATAGGCGTAGAAATGGCCGAAACCGCCACCCAAGTAGGGCGCGCTGCCCATCTGCCAGAACAGCCAGGACAGGCACTCGGCACGCGCGGCGGGCTCGGTGGGCACGAGGGCGCCGAACTTCTCGGCCAGGTAGAGCAGGATGGCGCCCGACTCGAACACGCGCACGGGCTGCGGCCCGCTGCGGTCCAGCAGCGCCGGGATCTTGCTGTTGGGGTTGACGGCGACGAAGCCGCTGCCGAACTGGTCGCCGTCACCGATGCGGATCGGCCAGGCGTCGTACTCGGCACCGCTGTGGCCCAGGGCCAGCAGTTCCTCCAGCATCACCGTGACCTTGACGCCGTTGGGCGTGGCCAGCGAGTACAGCTGCAGCGGGTGGCGGCCCACCGGCAGCTCGCGCTCGTGGGTGGCACCGGAGACCGGGCGGTTGATGTTGGCGAACTGGCCGCCGTTGGACTCGGGCGGCGTCCAGACCGGCGGTGGGGTGTAGTCGGAGGTGTGGCTCATCGCCCGATTCTGGGCCGAAGCCGGCTAACCTGCAGGACATGGCCGCTGCGCCCGAATCTCCGCCGACCACGCCGTTGCCGACCCCATGCCTGGGCGCCGTGCATGAACGGCGCCTGCGCGCCCTATGGCGGTCCGCCGGCTGGCCTTGCCACGATGTGGTGGAGGCGGAGCTGCTGCTGGCTGGCGCCTTGCAGCGCGCACACGACGAGGCCGGTCGCGAGACCCTGCGACTCACCGACGCGGGCCTGGCGCTGATCGCCGCCGCGGTGCAGCGCAACCGCCGCGCGCGCGACCGTCACGAGGCGCTGGTGGGGCGCGTGGCGCGCGAGATGCAGCGCAACGGGCGCGTGGTCTGGCGCGGGCTGTCGTTGCGTGCGCCGCCGCAGGTGGAGGTAGAGCCGAAAGCGGGTGATGGGCCGGCGCGCGCCGGTGCCTGGGCCATGGCCATGCCCGACGTGTTTTCGATCCGCCACACCACGGTGGAGGACTACGTCGAGCCCGTGGTGCACGAGATCAAGGTGCGCCGCGCCGACCTGCTGAGTGACCTGCGCAAGGCGCCCAAGCGCGAGGCCTACCGCGCCATCGCCAGCCAGTGCTGGTACGTGCTGCAGGCCGGCATCGGCAGCGCCGACGAGATCCCGCCAGACTACGGCGTGATGCTGGCCCACGGCGAGGCCGAAGCCGCAGACCTGGAGGTCTTGCGCCAGGCGCCGAAGCGCGCGATGCGCCTGCCCTTCATCACCTGGATGGCGCTGGCGCGTGCCACCGCCGAACCACCGCTGGACGACGACGCCCAGCCGGACCTGGGCCCGGCGATCTGATCCCGGGGCCTGCCCCCAAGTGCAGGTTCAGAACGGCGCGTCGTCCGGCGCCGCGTCGGCCTTGCGGATGCGCAAGGGCTTGCGGGCCGCGGCCGGTGCAGGGGTCGGGGCCGTGGCCGATTCGACGAAGGCCTGCGTGGCGGCGTCGTCGGTGAGCGCGGCAGCGGCGGTGGCGATGGCGCCCGTGTTGCCGCCTTCCGCCTCCTTCAGCACCCGGGTGTACGGGGCCAGGATTTGCACCAGCTGGCCATAGACCTTCGGGTTGCCGGCCACCAGTTCGCGCTGGTAGAGGTAGTCGGCCTCGCCGGTGAAGTTGCCCACCAGGCCGCCGGCCTCGGTGATCATCAGCGCGCCGGCGGCGGCGTCCCAGGGGCTCAGGCCCATCTCGAAGAAGCCGTCGTAGTAGCCCGCCGCCACGTAGCAGAGGTCCAGCGCGGCGGCGCCCGGGCGGCGCAGGCCGGCGCAGGCCTGCATGACCTCCTCGAACATCTTCACGTAGCGCTTGAAGTTGTCGCCCTTGCGGAAGGGGAAGCCGGTGCCCACCAGGCTGTCGCCCAGGCGCGTGCGCTTGGAAACGCGCAGGCGGCGGTCGTTGAGGTAGGCGCCGCGGCCGCGGCTGGCGTAGAAGAGGTCGTTGCGCGTGGGGTCGTAGACCACCGCCTGCTGCGTCACGCCGCGGTGCTGCAGCGCGATGCTCACCGCGTAGACCGGGAAGCCGTGCAGGAAGTTGGTGGTGCCGTCCAGCGGGTCGATGATCCAGAGGAACTCGCTGGTCTTGTTGCCGCGCTCGCGGCCGGTTTCCTCGGCCAGGATGCCGTGGCTGGGGTAGGCCTCGAGCAGGATGTCGATGATGGCCTGCTCGGCCGCGCGGTCCACGTCGGAGACGAAGTCGTTCGGGCCTTTGCGCCCGACCTTCAGCACGTCCAGGTCCAGTGCGCCCCGGTTGATGATCGCCCCGGCGGCACGCGCTGCCTTGATGGCGATGTTGAGCATGGGGTGCAGGGACTGGGACATGTCGGATCCTGTTGCGCGGGGCAGCGGCGGAGGGCGAATGAAGGCGGTGGGACCGCGGCGACGGGGGAAAAGAGCGGGCGGGCGACAATGCGCTCCGCGAAAACCCTGATTCTAGCGAGCGTGCGCGATTCCACCGGCCCCCGATTCGTGCTGATGCACACAAGCCACGCCGGCAACGTGGGCGCGGCGGCGCGCGCGATCAAGGTCATGGGCTTCGGCGACCTGGTGCTGGTGGCGCCGCGCTTCGCCGACGTGCTGTCGCACGAGGACGCCGTGGCGTTTGCCAGCGGCGCGGCCGACGTGCTCACGCGTGCCCGCGTGGTGCCCACCTTGTCGGAGGCACTGGACGGCATCACCCACGCCCTGGCCACGGCGATGACGCCGCGTGACTTCGGGCCGCCGACCTTCGCACCGCGGGACCACTTTGCGGCCCTGGCGCCGCGGCTGGGCGCCGAAGGCGGCCGCGTGGCCTTCGTCTTCGGTGGTGAACGACATGGACTGGCCAATGCCGACGTCTGGCGCTGCCACGGCTGCCTGAGCATCCCCACCGCACCGGACTACGGCTCGCTGAACCTGGCGCAGGCGGTGCAACTGATCGCCTACGAATGGCGGCAGGCGCTGGGCTCCTTTGCCGTCGAGGCACGCACGGCGCCGCCGGCGGTGGCCGACATGCGGGCGGTGGACGGCGCGCTTCTGCATTGGCAGGCGGTGCTGGAACGCATCGGCTTCCTGGACCCGGCTGCGCCGAAGAAACTGATGCCGCGCCTTCAGCAACTGCTCAACCGCGCCGAACTGCGCGAGGAGGAACTGCACATCCTGCGCGGCATCGCACGGGCGGTGGCGCGCACGGCAGGCGGCGAAGCGCCTGTTGGCGGCGTCAGCAAGGATTGCTGAGCGTCGCTACACTGAAGCTGCCATGTTCCAGCACCTCCGAGACGACATCGCCTGCATCCTCGAGCGGGATCCCGCTGCGCGTTCGCGCTGGGAGGTGCTGACCTGTTACCCGGGCCTGCACGCGCTGGTGATGCACCGCTGGGCGAACGCCGCCTGGCGGCGTGGATGGCGCTGGCTGGGCCGCTTCATCTCGCACCTGGGGCGTTTCTTCACCGGCATCGAGATCCACCCGGGCGCCACCATCGGCCGCCGCGTGTTCATCGACCACGGCATGGGCGTGGTGGTGGGCGAGACGGCGGAGATCGGCGACGAGTGCACCATCTACCAGGGTGTCACGCTCGGGGGCACCTCGCTGGAGAAGGGTGCCAAGCGCCACCCCACGCTGGGCCGTGGTGTGATCGTCGGCGCCAACGCGCAGGTGCTGGGCGGCTTCACGGTGGGCGATGGCGCCCGCGTGGGCTCCAACGCCGTGGTCGTGAAGCCGGTGCCGCCCGGGGCCACCGCCGTGGGGAACCCGGCACGCGTGATCCACGCCGAGGGCGACGCGCAGCGCGAGGCCGCTGCTGCCAAGATGGGTTTCTCCGCCTACGGCGTGACCCAGGGCGACGACCCGGTGGCGCAGGCCATGAAGGGCCTGATCGACAACGCGTCCGGCCACGAGCACCAGATCGCGCTGCTGTGGGCGGCGATCGAGAAGCTCTCGGCCCGCTCGCGCGAACTGCCGGCCGGCGACTGCGTGCCGCAGGACGCGCACACGCAGGAAACCTTCGACGCCGAGCGGTTGAACCGGCTGGTCAAGTAGCGTTGCGCGCAGCCGCAGCCGCGGCCGCGGCTTCGGCGGTCTGGCCGCCGTATTCCTCGTAGGCCTGCAGGGCGTGGGCGGCGTACATCAGCGCCGGCCCGCCGCCCATGTAGACGCACATGCCGAGCATCTCCTCGAACTCGGCGCGCGTGCAGCCGGCCTTCACCAGCGCGTCGGCGTGGAAGCCCAGGCAGGGGTCGCAGCGCGCGGCCACCGACAGCGCCATCGCGATCAATTCCTTGGTCTTGGTGTCCAGCGCGCCAGGCTTTGTGGCCGCCTGCGCCAGCGCCGAGAAACCGCGCGTGGTGTCGGGAATGTCGGCGCGCAGCTTCACCAGCGAGCGCGAAACGGAGGCGGTGATCTCCTTGTAGACCTTGTCCATGGCTGTGTCACACTCAAGCATCAGTAATGACTGATATTTGAATCTGAAGACCTGCTGCGCGGCTTGCGCGGCATCAATCCCAGGAGACCCCATGCCCCGTTCCAAGCTGTTGACGCCGTTGCTGCTGAGCGCCCTGCTCCTGTCGCTGCCTGCACTCGCCCAGGACGCCACCTACAGCGTGCGCATGATGACCCCGGAGGCGGCGCAGAAGGCGGCGCTGGCGACGCTGGCGTCCTGCCGCAAGGCCGGTTACCAGGTGGCCGTGGCCGTGGTGGACCGCGCCGGCCTGCCGCTGGTGATGCTGCGCGACCGTTCCGCCGGCCCGCACACGCCGGGCGTGGCCACCGACAAGGCCTGGACGGCGCTGACCTTCAAGACCGACACCGGTGAGCTGGCCAAGGTCACAGGGCCGGGCATGCCGCAATCGGGCATGCGCAGCGTCGACCGGGTCACCGCCTTTGGCGGTGGCCTGATGATCCAGGCTGGCGGCACGCTGTACGGCGCCATCGGCGTGTCGGGCGCACCGGGTGGCGACGCCGACGACGCCTGCGCTAAGGCCGGCATCGACGCGATCCAGATCGACCTGGAGATGTGAGCGACGCGGTTCAGTCGATCGGCCGCGCCAGGTAGACGCCTTCGCGGCCCACGATGGGTTGCCGCGTCGGCATCAGCACCGTGCATTGGTCGCACAGCGCGCGCACCTCGCGGTCACCGTCGGTGGCGATCAGGTCACCTTTGTCGAAGGTCTCGAAGCCCACCAGCGGCCGCACGAAGCGGAACGACGGATCCTGCACCACCCAGGTCTGCAGCAGCTCGAAGCGCTGCGTGGGTGCGGTGAGCACGGTGCGTTCGCGTTCGATGAGGCCGAAATGGCCCAGGAAATCGAGCGTGACCTCGACCGCCAGCGCGCCGGTTTCACGCCGGAAATGCTGGCCGCATTCGGCCACCAGGGCCACGCCATGGTGTTCGGCCGTGCCGTGCAGGCCGTGCTGGATCAGCGGCGTGCCCGACCCCAGGCCCTGCGGCATCACCAGGTGCACGGCCGGCCGGCCGATGGTGCGTGCCACGGCACCGTTGCGGGCGTAAGCCGGGTAGACCCAGAACGGCTGCACGTCCTGCGCGGTGGAGTGGATGTCGAGAATGTGGTCGGCCGCTGCCACCACCGGGCGCAGCTCGCGGGCGCGTTGCAGTTCCGGGCTGTCCTCGCCGCCGTCGAGCCAGGTGTCGGACCAGATGCGGTTCATGTTGTGCACCAGCTGCCGACTCTCGAACGGCCGTGCCGGGTCGAAACTCTGGTAGGCCGCCACATTGGCGAAGCTCACCGTCAGCGTGCCGATCCGTGGCCGCACGCCGCTGTCCAGCAGGTGGGTGGCAGCCACCATGCCGCAGAACTCGTTGCCGTGCGTCAGCGCGTTGATCAGCACGTGCGGGCCGGGCTGGCCACTGTCGAAACGGTGCACCCAGTCGATGCCGGTGTTGCCGCGGCGGTAGGGTTCCAGGTCGCGGGGCAGCAGGTCAAGCGGGACGTCGGCGGGGGCGTTCATCGCCCGATCGTATCGGCTGTGCGGGCTGCAACCAGTCAGGCGGGCAACGTCAGGGCCACGACGGCGCCTTCAGCCCCGAAATCCAGGGTCAACGTGCCGCCCAGTCGGTCAGCGCGGGTGCGCATGTTGGCCAGGCCGCGCCCACCGGGGTTGGCCGTGGCCGCTGCGCGGCCGTCGTCCGCCACCCGCAGATGCAGCGCACCGTCCTGCCGGGTCAGCGCAATCTGCACCCGCGTGGCCTGCGCGTGCTTGAGCACGTTGGTCAGCGCCTCCTGGGCCACGCGCAGCAGCTGCAGCGCACGTTCGGGCGGCAAGGCCAGCAACTGGTCGGGCAGGTCCACGTCCCACTTCGTGGCCAGGCCGGCGTCGCGCAGGCGCTGGTCCCAGCGGAAGCGGAAGTTGCCGAAGGCAGTGCGGAAGTCGCTGTCCTCCGGCGCCAGCGCCTCGATGGCGATGCGCATCTCGTCGATGGCGCCGCGCAGCGTGTGCACGGTGGCGTCGCTGTCGAGCGCGCCCCGTTCGGCGCGCATCAGCGAGCTGAAGAGCTGCGAGCCCAGGCCGTCATGCAGGTCCTGCACCATGCGCTGGCGCTCGCCCTGCACGGCCTGCTCACGCTGCATCTGCGCGATGCGCTCATAGCTGGCGGAGATCTCTCGTTCGCGGGCCTGCACCCGCGCCTCCAGCGTGCGGTTGGCGGCTTCCACCTCGCCCAGTGTTCGCACGAAGCGCGTGGCCAGCAGCACGCCCATGACCACCAGCAGCAGGTTGGCCGCGTGGTGCAGCAGGAAGTAGCGCTGCCCCGTCCAGTCGGGCAGCAGTGCGCGCAGCCACGGGGAACTGCTGGCCACCAGGTAGTCGTGCAGACCGGCCACCACTGCCAGCGCGAGGGCGGCGGCGATGGCCAGCGTGGGCACGCTGCGGCGCCGCCACGCTGCCAGCAGGGCCACACCGGCCAACCCGAGGCCGATGGGAATCAGCCCGGCCACCCACCAGCGGGCCGTGAAGATGTGGCCCCCCGCGACGTAGAACACCGGACCCAGCGCCCAGTAGGCGAACAGCCCGCGTGTGATCCAGGGCCGCGACCAACCGGCCAGCGCCAGGGTGAACAGCGCCAGCACGACGATGAAACCTCCGGTGCTGACGAAGTACTGCAGCCGCCAGAAGCTCCAGGCCGAGGGCGGCAGCGCGTCGAAGACGAAGGTGGTGGTGCGCAGCGCCCAGAAGATCGACGCCAGGCCGAACAGGCCGTAGAGCACCTCCTGCCGCCGCCGGGCCCAGATCAGCAGCACCAGCGCACCGACGACGAGGCCGGTGACCACGGTGACCACCGGCAGGGTGCGCACCACGAACAGCCGGCGGTCGAACACCGGCTGCAGATCGGCCTGCGGGCCAATGCGCAGGCGCGAGAGGATCACCGTGGGGCTGTTGTGCGCGGCCGGCGCGCGGATCAGCAGCAGGTTGTCGCGCGGTCGCAGCGCGCCCGCAGGCAACGGCAGCAGCACCGGGCGTTCCCAGCGCACGAAGAGCGCCGCCGAACTCTCGGTCACTTCCGCCACGGGCACGCCATTGACGCTGATGCGGCCGCCACCATAGAGGAAGGGCAGATAGAGCATGGTCGACGGGCCGGTCGCTTCGGTGTCGAAGCGCACGCGGTACCAGGCCGCGGCCGTGCGTTCGACGTGGGTCGGCATCACCGCACGCCAGCGTGGGTCGTCCTCGGCTGGTGCGGCCGTCTGGTCGGACACCAGGATGTCGGCCTGCCTGGGCGCCACCACCACCGCCTGGGCCGCCACCGCCCAGCACGTGGCCGCCAGCCACAGCAGGGCCCTGCCCCAGCCGCTAGAGCAGGCCCATCTGGCTGGCCTCATAGACCGCCTCCCCGCGGGAATGCACCGCCAGCTTGCGGTAGATCTTCTTCACGTGGGTGACCACCGTGTGCGGGGAGATGCCCAGCACCTCGCCCACCGTCTCGAAGCTGAAGCCTTTGGCGATGTATTGCAGGATCTCGGTCTCGCGCTGCGAGAGGGGCGATGCCGAGGCTGCCACCGCAGGCACCGTTGTGGCAGCGGGGGCCGGCGCGGTCGGTGCCGGCGCTCCGCGCATGCGGGCCAGCACCCGGCGCGCGATGCTCGGGCTGATCGGCGAGCCCCCGGCCTGCACCTCGTGCACCGCGGCGGCGATGCGCTCGTTGCGTGCGTCCTTCAGCAGGTAGCCGGTGGCGCCAGCCTCCAGGCTGGCCATCACGTGCGCGTCGTCGGCGAACATGGTCACCACCAGGCAGTCGCAGCCCGGGTGGCGTTGCACCGCGTGGCGGATCAGGTCGGTGCCATCCATGTCGGGCAGGCCGAGATCGACCAGCAGCACGTCCACGGCCTCGGCGTCCAGCAGCGCGCGGCCGGCCTTGCCCGAGGCCACCGCGGCGACGAGGTGCAGGTCCGGGTCGGCGATCACGGCGTCGGCAAAGCGGCGCAGAAACTCCGGCTCGTCCTCGACGATCAGCACGCGCGTGGGCATGGCACTGTCCTTGGCGGGGCGATGGACCATTCTCGCCCTGCGAGGCCGGGCGGCCAACCGGGCTCACCCTGCCGTGTTCACGGTATGCCGCGCCACCGATGCGGTATCGCCAGCGAGGGCGCGGATTTCTACAGTCTCTCCATCGACTCACCCACCCGCTTCATGACGAAGCGATCCATCCGGAGAGACACCATGCAGAAGACCACCACCGCCGCCCGCGTCGCCGCCTTCTTCGCCGCCTTCGGCGTCACCACGCTGATGGTCCTGAGCCAGTTCAGCCTGGCGCAGCACTACGTCGATGCTGGCGGTCTGCTCTGGGCCGGGCAGGCGGTGCAGGCGCCCGTGGCGCAAATCGCGCCGGCGGCGGTGCAAGAGGCCGGCTGAGCGTCGGCTGGCCATCGCCGGCCAAACCGACGACCATGCCTGCCTGGCCATCACCGGAGCACTCCATGACCCTGCCCAGCCTCGACGACACCCTGGCGCGTGCCCGCAGCGCCCTGGACATGCCCACGCTGTACTGGCTGGGGCAGGGCGGCTGGACGGCGGGCCAGCGCCCGCTGCCCACGCCCGGCAGGCCCTTCGACCCCATGGCCGCGCTGACGGCGCTGAAGGCCGACAACCCGGCCAAGCACGCCGCATACACCGACGGGCTGCAGCGACTGGGTCTGACGGCGGGCGACCTGCCGCGCAGCGCCTGCGACTGTTCCGGCTTCGTCGCCTGGTGCCTGGGCCTGCCGCGACACCCGGTGGCACTGAACGGCCAGGCTGACCAGTGGCTCTACACCGACAGCATCGTCGCCGACGCGCTGGGCCGGCGGCATCTGTTCACGCCGCTGAACCAGGCGAAGGTGGGTGCGCTGCTGGTGTTTCCGAGTGCCGGCCACCGGCGGCCAGTAGGGCACGTGGCTTGGATCACGGCCGTCACCGATGGCCGGGCCGCGCGAATCCTGCACTGTGCACCGCAGAACTTCGAAGTCGAACCCACGCCAGGCCAGCCGCGCAACGCGATCGCGGAGACCGGCACCACAGTGTTCGAAGGCGAGGTGGCCGCCGACACGATGGTCGTGGGCGTCAACGCCTTTCTCGAGGGCTGAAGCCACGCCGCCCCGGCCCCGGCGTGCGCCAGGGGTTCAGCGCAGTTCGTGAATGTCGAGACGGGCCGCACCAAAGGCCGTGTCGGCCAGCAGTTGCTGCAGCCGGCGTCGGCCGTCGACATCGTCAGGGGCCAGCATGAAGGGGCCGACGGCGGCACCCGCCAGCAAAGCCGGGTCACGTGGCCGGTCGGTCACCGCCACCAGCAGCCGGTTGGTGCCCGGCGGCCCGCCGGCGACCAGGCGCCAGGCTGGACGCGGCAGCACCAGCGTCTGGCCAGCACCGATGCGATGCTGGGCATCCAGCGCGTTGGGGAACAGCAGCGTGACCTGGCCATCGCTGCCGGCCATGGCGATGTAGACCCAGCCGGCGTGGCTCGATGCCACGGCCAGCGACAGCGCGTCGCTGCCGATCTTCAACCGCTCGCGCTCGGCCCGCACGCGCACTTGGCGCTGGCTGTCGGCCTGGGCCACGATCTGATCCAGGAAGTCCGGCGTTGGCAGCGCTGCAGCATCGGGCGCCGGCGGCGGTGCGCTGCCGCGGAATCCCGCCGGCACGAAGGCGCGGTTGCCCGCGATCGTCAGGTGATGCGGCAGCAGCCCGGGCTGGCCGGCCAGGGCCTGTTCCACATGGCGCTGGGCGCAGGCCACGAGTTCGTCGGCCGACACGGCGCCGCTGCCGTCGAGGTCGCGGGCGTCGCCTTCGAAACACTGGCGCAGCGCCACGGTGGCCAGGCCGCCGCGTTCGGCGTGGTCGAAGCTCACCTCGTCGGGCCTTGCGCTGGCAATGTGCACCACGTCGGCCAGGCCCAGGCTGGCATCCACTGCCGCCGCGGCCAGGCTGCGGCTGCGCACATTGCTCGGCAGGCTGCACTGCGCCGACACGCCGGCCGTCTTGGGCCGCCAGGGGCCGAGTGTCCGCTGGGCCGTGGCGCCGCCGGAGTGGCAGGCGTCGTACACGACGAAGAGCTTGCCGGCCACGTCGCCCACCGGCTTGAGCAGGCGGGCGAACTCGGCGTGGCTGAAGTCCTTCAGGTCGTGCGGGATCAGGGTCTCCACACAACCGCCGGCCTGGGCATCCAGGTAGCGCGAGCCGTGGCCTGACCAGTAGACGAAGACACGGTCACCCGGCTTGACGCGCGCCTGCAGCGCCTGCAGCGCCTGCAGCACGCCCGCGCGCGTGGCGGCGGCGTCCTGCAGCACCACGGTCTGCGCTGCGGGCACCCCCATGCGCTCGGCCATGGTGCGGGCGCTGAGCATGTCGTGGGCCACGCCGCCGAGGGCTGGCACCGGCCGCGCCGGGTCCTCGGCATAACGGCCGACGCCGATGATCAGCGCATGGCGGTCGCTGCGTGCGGCTTCGCTGGCGGCCGCACTGCCCGTGGCCAGGATCAGGCCGGTCGCCAACGCCCATGCCAGCGCCTGCAGTCGCCGCACGTTCATCGTCGCGCCTCGGCGGTGGCCGTGTCGCGCAGGCGTTCAAAGGTCCAGAGTTCCCGCCGGGTGCGCTGCTCCAGGCGGCCATCCACCCGCTCATCCACGTCCATGGCCACCCACATGCCGAAGGCCGGGGCCCACCACAGCTTGATGTCCCACCACAGGGTGTAGCGCGCACCGTCGTCGCGTTCGGTGTCGCCCTGGGCCCGCACCTCGATGCGGAAGGCCTCGAAGTTGCCGGCCGGCACTTCCACGTTCTCGCGGCCAACCACCTTCAACGCCCCCTTGAACACGCTGCGTGAACTGCGGCCCTGGCTGTCGCGCTGTTCACGCACGCCGTTCACGTCGCGCTTGTAGCCGACGTGCATGCTGGTGTCGATCATCTGCAGCGGAGGCTTCCATTCCAGCCAGGTGCCGCGTGCAGGGTCGCTGGCGGCGATCGGCAGCCCCAGCGAGGTCAGGCGCAGGCCGCCCCCATTGACGATGATGTCGCCATCCTCGGCGAAGCCTTCGATGCGCCAGAGCTGGCGGCCGGTGGTGATGCCCGTGAGGCGGTCGACGGTCCGGAAGTTGTACCAGTCGCCGACCTGGAAACCGTGCACGTTGCGCTGTGCGGCGGGCGAGGCCACCGGGGTGGCGGGCGACGGTGCTGGCGCGGAGGCGATCGCCGGGCTGGCCGTGCCCGCCAGATGGCCGGAAGGGCGGGCGCCTTCCGCTGCGGCCAAGGCCGCCAGTCGGGCCAGGGCATCGTTGGCATCGGTGCCGTGACGGCCACCGCCGGCCGCCAACAGGGAGGCCGTGGCGGCGTCGTGGGCTGGCCCGGGCACGGGCAGGGCAGCGGGCGCTGGCGTCGACACCTGGGTGGGTGCGGTGACTTCCGGCGCCGGGTCCGTCGCCGCCGAGGCCGCGGTCTGGGATGGCAACGCCTGCAGCACGGCCAGGCGAGCCATGGCCTCCGCGGCATGGCGCCCTTGCGGAAAGCGGGTCAGGTAGGCCTGCACCACGGCGACCTCCTGGGCGTCGCGGACGGTGGCCCACAGTGCAGCGTCCAGTGCGGCCAGTGGGTCGGGTGCCGGTTGGGCGGGGGGCGGCGGCAGCGGTGGCGGCGGAGACGCCATCGCCACGGGGGGATGGAAATAGAATTCGCCCTCCAGCGAGGTGCTCTCCCAGGGAATCTGCTGACCGCCGGAATCACGCCGCACCTGGGTGCGCACCTGCTTGAACACCTCCTCCACCTTGCGCCCAGGCTCGGCCAGGGCCTGCAGCAGGTGGCGGGTGTAGAGGCCGTTGTCCGTGGCGCCGTCGCTGGCCACCGCGCCGGGGCAGGTGGCAAAGGCCACCAGGGTGCCCACCGGCGCGTCCACCGGCGCCAGGCCCTGGGTGCTGGAGCGGAAGCTGCGTGCAAACGGATTGTTGCGGCAGGCGTCCAGGATCACCAGGTTGGTGCCATTGGCGGCGCTGTCCATCTTGTCGAGCACGGCCTGCACGTCGAGCGACTGGTAGGCCACTTCATCTTCGCGCTGGATGTCCGCGCCGACCGGGATCAGGTAGTTGCGACCGCGGATCTGCATGCCATGGCCGGCGTAATAGAACAGGCCGGTGCCGCCGCCACGCAGGCGCTGGCCGAACTCGCGCAGCGCCGTCATCAGGGTGCGTTGGTCGGCGTCGGTGTGCAGCAGGACCTCGAAACCTGCGCCTTCCAGGGCCCGGGCCATGGCGCGCGCGTCATTGGGGGGGTTCTGCAGCGGTGCGTCAGCGTAGGCGCCATTGCCGACCACGAGTGCCAGCCGCTTGACGGCGGCCGATCCGGGGGCCGTGGCTTGCACGACCAGGTTGCGGTCGGTGGCGGCCGTCAGCGGCAGGGGGCACACCAGGCTCAGGACGGCTGCCAACGCCGTCGGCAGGAAGGGATTCGGGCGCATCAGGCCTCCATCGGCCGGTGTGCGCCGAACTTGAGCAGCCAGCATCAATCCGCCGGTACGGACCCTGGCCGGGCCAAGGCTCAAGGTTCGGGCCGACCGGCCGATAAGCGCGCTTAATCCAATTAAATCTGCCGCCGGCGTCAGGACTGGTGGCGAGCCAGAGGGGTCTTCATGCGCTTGAGCGAGCCGTCTTCTGCAGCGAGTGGCCAGACCGAGTCGGCCACCCGCACGTCCAGCGGGTCGGGGTTCGGTGAGTTCTTCCGGTACCACGGTTGGCTCTCGCCGGGCATTCGCCTGTTCCGGGCCATCGGATTCCCCCGCAAGGCGGCCTGGGTGGCTGGGGCCTTTCTGGTGCCGCTGGTCACGGCGCTGTATTTCCTGGTCGGGGCCGAGCTGTCGCAATGGCAGAGCACGAAATCGGAGCTCGACGGTGTGGCGTATGTCCGCCCGCTGCTGACACTGGACCGTGCCGCGCACGACCTGATGGCCGCGGCCACGTCGGGGGCTGAGCTGGGTGGCGCTCAGGCCAAGCTGCGCGATGCCTACGCGGCCTTGAAGCAGACCCATGCCGGGCTCGGCCAGGCTTTGGGCCTGGAAGAACCGTTCGCGGAGATGACGCGGCTTCACGAGGCCGTGCTGGCGCAGCCCCGGCTGGCCGATGGCGCCGCAACGCTGAAGGCCCACGACGACTACGCCCAGGCCATGGCCGCGCTGCTGCGCGAAGTGGCCGACGGTTCGACGCTGGCACTGGACCCCGAGCTCGACACCTACCACCTGATGGTGGTGGCGGTGCTGCGCGGGCCGAGGGAGATCCAGAACCTGGCGCGCATGCGCAGTGTGGCCGTGGCCGCCGCAAAGGCGGGTTCGCTGGCGGCGCATGAACGTGACCTGCTGGGTCGCTGGATGGCGGTGCACGAGGTGCTGGACGAAGAGGTGGAGAACTCCTTCCACGCCCTTGTCGACGCCACGCCCGAGGTCGAGAAGCTGGTCGACATGCCGCGTGCCGACGAGCTCACGCTGGCGTTCTACGCCGCGGTGGAGAAGGACGTGCTCGGTGCCCAGGTCTCGGGGGATGCCGCGACGCTGCAACGCATGGGCCAGGACGCCATCGAGGCTCAGAACGCCCTGATGTCCGGCCTGCTTCAGCGGCTGGACGATCAGCTCCAGGCGCGGCAGGCCCGCATCGAGGGCACCATCGTGTTCCAGCTGGCGCTGTCGGCCGTTTTCGTGGCCATCGCGGGTTACCTGATGCTGGCCTTCTACCGCGTGATGATGGGCGGGCTGCGCGAGGTCTCCGGCCACCTGCAGGAGATCACCCGCGGCAACCTGACCACCGCGCCACGGCCCTGGGGCCGTGACGAGGCGGCGGAATTGATGGTCACCCTGGGTGCCATGCAGCAGACGCTGCGCCGCATCGTCGGCACCGTGCTGGCCAGTTCGGCCAGCGTCAACCGGGCCAGCGACGAGATCGCCGCGGCCTCCACCGACCTGTCGGGCCGGACCGAGGCTGCCGCGGCCAACCTGCAGCAGACGGCCGCCAGCATGGAAGAGATCGGCGCCACCGTGAAACACACGGCGGAGACGGTGGAAGGTGCCATGGCGATGGCGCGCGACAACGCCGCTGCGGCGGCCCGTGGCGGCGAGGTCATCGGCCAGGTGGTGCAGACCATGCAGGGCATCCAGACCTCCTCCGCCCGCATCGGCGAAATCATCGGCGTCATCGACAGCATCGCCTTCCAGACCAACATCCTGGCCCTCAACGCCGCCGTCGAGGCGGCCCGTGCCGGCGAGCAGGGGCGCGGCTTCGCGGTCGTGGCCACCGAGGTCCGCGCGCTGGCCGGGCGCTCGGCCAGTGCTGCACGAGAGATCAAGACACTGATCAACGCCAGCCTGGAGCAGGTGGCGCAGGGCAACCGCATCGCGGCCGAGGCCGGCACCACCATCGATGCCATCGTGGCCAACGCAGGCCGCATCGACGGCCTGATGGGCGAGGTGGCCACGGCCACGCGCGAACAGGCGTCAGGGGTCGGCCAGGTGGGCGAAGCCGTCAGCGATCTGGACCAGTCCACCCAGCAGAACGCCGCACTGGTGGAACAGACGGCCGCCTCGGCGACCACCCTGTCGGAGCAGGCACGGTCACTGGCCGCCGAGGTGAGCTTCTTCCGGCTGGCCTGAGCACACGGGGCCGGCGCCGGGCCGAGGGTTCAGACCGGCTGGTAGGCCAGCCGCACGTAGATCGGGGCGAAGGCCTCGGCCTGCGTCACCTCCAGCAGGTGCTCGCGCGACAGCTCGAGCATCGCGATGAAGGTGACCACCAGCACCGGCACGCCGCGGGTCGGGTCGAACAGGTCCTGGAATTCCACGAAGCGCCGACCCTGCAGCCGCCGCAGCACGATGCTCATGTGCTCGCGCACCGACAGCTGTTCGCGGCTGATGGTGTGGTGGGCGTTGAGCTTGGCGCGCTTGAGGATGTCGGCCCAGGCGGCGCGCAGGTCGTCGGTGTTCACCTCGGGCCAGCGCGGCTGCAGGCTCTGCTCCACGTGCACCTGGGCGCGCAGGAAGTCGCGGCCCAGCACCGGCACGGTGTCGAGCTTCGCGGCGGCGAGCTTGATCTGTTCGTACTCGATCAGCCGGCGCACGAGTTCCGCGCGCGGGTCCTCAGGTTCGCTGCCGTCGTCGTTCTTCTTCGGCGGCAGCAGCATGCGGCTCTTGATCTCGATGAGCATCGCCGCCATCAGCAGGTATTCGGCCGCGAGTTCGAGGTTGTGGCGCCGGATCTGGTCGACGTAATCCAGGTACTGGCGCGTCACGTCGGCCAGCGGGATGTCGAGGATGTTGAAGTTCTGCTTGCGGATCAGGTAGAGCAGCAGGTCCAGCGGGCCTTCGAAGGCCTCGAGAAAGACCTCCAGCGCATCGGGCGGGATGTAGAGATCCTGCGGCAGCGCAAACAGCGGCTCGCCGTAGAGGCGCGCCACCGCCACTTGGTCGATCACCTCGGGCTCGGCGCGCGGGCTGTCGTCCCGGTCCGGGGCGGCCACCGGGTCCATGCGGGGGGCCCGGTGTTCAGCCGCCGCGCTGGACGGGTTCGTTCTGGTAGACGTAGGCCTTCTGTGCCACGCGCGCGGCCTTGTACTCGGCCTGGGCCTGGCGGTCGACGGCCGTGTCCCACAGGCGGGCGCGGCCGGCACGCTGCTCGGCTTCCAGCGTCGGCTTCCTGGCCTTCAGTTCGTCGATGAACTGGGTGACGTCGGACTTGTAGGGCTTCCAGAACAGCGGCATGACAGCGCTCGCGGCGAGAATGGCAACCCGTGATTGTAGTTCCGCCGCTGGGCGGGGGAGTCTGCGGTGGCTGTGGAGATCGAGCTGAAGTTCCAGGTGCCGCCCGCCCGGCTGGCGGCGTTGCGGCGAGCCGTGGCCACCCGCACGGCGCAGACCATCGACCTGCAGGCCTGGTACCAGGACACGGCCGAAGGCCACCTGGCCCGGGCCCGGCTGGCCTGGCGCGTGCGGCGCGAAGGTGATCGCTGGGTGCAGACGCTCAAGGGCCCCGGCGACGGGCTGGCGCACCGGCTGGAGCACGAGGTGCCCTGCGCGCCGGTGGCGAACGGCACCGTGCCAGCCGCCGACGCCGGCCTGCATGCCGGCACCGAGGCTGGCCGCCTGCTGGCCAAGGCGCTGGTCGGTGGCGGCCCGGTGCGGGCGGTGTACGGCACGCAGATCCTGCGCCTGAAGCGCGTGTTGCGCCACGGTGGCGCGCGCATCGAGCTGGCGCTGGACCTCGGCGACGTGGTCGCCGGCGAGCGCCGCGCGCCGGTCTGTGAACTGGAGATGGAACTGCTGGACGGCCCGCTGCCCGCCCTGCTGTCGCTGGCCCGCACCTGGAGCGCTCGCTTCGGCCTGTTGCTGGACCCGGCCACCAAGAGCGAACGCGCGCGCTGGCTGATCGACGGCCTGGCCACCCGGCCGGTGGTGCGTGGTGCCGAACCGGCGCTGACCCGTGGCCTGCCGCTGAACGAGGCCCGGGCTGCGATGGTGACGGCGGCGCTGGCGCATGGACTGCCGAACGCGGCGGCGGTGACGGCGGGGGCGGCCACCGCGGACCACGTGCACCAGCTGCGGGTGGCGCTGCGGCGGCTGCGCAGCGTGCTGCGCGCGCTGGGGCCGGCGGACACAGCCCGCGATGACGCCCTGCAGACGCTCTTCGCCACGCTGGGCCGCCGGCGCGATGCCGACGTGATGCAGGCCACGCTGGCGCCTGCCTGGGCCGCGGCGGAGGCCGCCGGCTGGCCCCAACCACCGCAGGAGCCCGTGGCCGACCCGGCCGCTGCCGTGCTGGCCGCGCCGGTGACCACGGCACTGTGGCTGGACCTGCTGGCCCTGACGGTGCCGGACGACGCCGGCGAGTCGCCTGCCTGGGACGGCGAGATGCTGAGCCGCCTTCGCCGTGGCCGCCGTCGGGCACGCCGCCTGGCGGCCGACTGGGACACGTTGGACATCGCACAGCGCCACCACCTGCGCAAACAGCTCAAGCGTTGGCGCTACCTGCTGGAGTTCGCCGCGCCACTGCTGCCGGCACGCCGCCTGCGCGCCGAACTCGCCCACCTGCGCCCGCTGCAGGAGGCGCTGGGCCACTGGAACGACCTGGCCGTGGCGCGTGCCCACCTGGCGGCCTGGCCGCAGCCGACGCCCGCCGTGGTGTTTGCCGCCGGCTGGCTGGCGCGGGCGGCGCTGGAGGCGGAACGCGATGGCCGAAGGACGGTGCGGCGATGGCGGGCCGCCGATGACGGGCTGCGGGCGTCGGACCTGCGGGCCTGATCAGCGGCCAGGCTCCGCTGGCCCGCCGGCGTCCTCCTGACCGCCAAACGCGTCGCCCACCGTCGGCACCACGTTCTCCGGGCCCAGCTCCGCCTCGAAGCCGCTGCTGCGCACCAGGGCCAGCGGCTGCTCGTTCACATGGGCCAGCACCAGGGCGATGTCGCGCTTCTTGAGCGCGCGGTGCAGCTGCTGCAGCGCGTCCAGCCCTGAACTGTCCAGCAGCACCAGGCGGTGCATCTCCAGCACCACGGCGCGTGTGCCTTCGGCCACACGCGCCGGCAGTGCCTCGATCTTGCCGACGGCGCCGAAGAACAGCGAGCCGTAGAGCTCGAACACCGTCACGCCCGGCGGCAGCGGATGCTTCAGCGCGGGTTCGACGCGGAACAGCTGCCCCATGCGCCAGATGAAGAACACGCAGGCCAGCACCAGGCCCAGTTGCACCGCCACCGTGAGGTCGAAGATCACGGTGGTGGCGAAGGTGCCGATGAGGATGGCTCGGTAGGTGGGGTGAAAGCGGCGCAGGCGCACGAACTCGTGCCACTCGCCCATGTTCCAGGCCACGAACATCAGGATGCCGGCCAGCGCCGCCAGCGGCACGTTCATCGCCAGTGGCGCGGCCACCAGCATCACCGTCAGCAGGGTGGCGGCGTGCACCATGCCGGCCACCGGCGTTCGGCCACCGGCGCGCACATTGGTCACCGTGCGGGCGATGGTGCCCGTGGCCGGGATGCCACCCCACAGCGGCGCGGCCAGGTTGGCCACGCCCTGGGCCATCAGCTCCTGGTTGGGGTCGTGCCTGGGCATGTCGCCCATGGTGTCGGCCACGCGCGCGCACAGCAGCGACTCGATGGCGCCGAGCAGTGCGATGGTCACCGTGGGCACCAGCAGCTGCTGCACGGTGAGCCAGTCGAACGAGGGCAGGGCGATGTCGGGCAGGCTCTGCGGGATGCCGCCGAAGCGGCTGCCGATGGTTTCCACGTCCAACCCCAACGCCGTGACCGCCAGCGTGGCGCCGGCCAGGGCCACCACGGTGCCAGGCACATGCGCGGCCAGGCGGCGGGTCTTGGCGATCAGGCCCACCGGCGCGGTGGGCATGGCATAGGACTTGGGCCACAGCACCACCACCGCCAGGCTGGCGCCGGCGATGGCCACGGCCATCGGGTTGACCGTGTGCAGCGCACCCGCCAGGGTGCCGATCTGCAGGAAGAAGTCGGCCGGCATCTTGGCGATGTCCAGGCCGAGGAAGTCCTTCACCTGGCTGAGGCCGATCAGCACCGCGATGCCGTTGGTGAAGCCGATGACGATGGACACTGGCACGTAGCGCACCAGGGCACCGAGCTTCAGCGCACCCAGCGCGATCAGCAGCACGCCGGCGAGCATGGTGCTGATGAGCAGGTTGGCCAGCCCGTAGCGCTCGACGATGCCGTAGACGATGACGATGAAGGCACCCGCCGGCCCGCCGATCTGCACGCTGGAGCCACCCAGCGCGCTGATGAGGAAGCCGGCGATGATGGCCGTCACCAGCCCGGCCTCGGGCTTGACGCCGCTGGCGATGGCAAAGGCCATGGCCAGCGGCAGGGCGACGACGCCCACGGTGAGGCCGGCGCCGATGTCGGCCACGGCCTGGGCGCGGCCGTAGCCGCGCAGGTGGCTCAGCAGCCGCGGGCGGAAGGGGTGGAGTTGCAGGGCCAAGCGGGAACCTCCGGAACACGTTGCGTCAGGGGTGGAAGCTGACGCGGTGCCGGCGGCCCGCAGTGATGCCGCAGCGCGACGAAGCGCCGGCGGCGGGATGGGCCCTGGGGACTCATGGATCGTCGCGGGTCAGCGCACCCGCATGCCGGGCACGGCACCCGGCCAGGGTTCGAGCACGTACAGCCCCGGCGTGGCCTTCTCGTCGGCGTGGCTGGCGGCCAGCACCATGCCTTCGCTGACGCCGAACTTCATCTTGCGCGGCGCCAGGTTGGCCACCATCACCGTCAGCTTGCCGGCCAGCTGCTCGGGCGCATAGGCGCTGGCGATGCCGCTGAAGACATTGCGCGTGCGGCCTTCGCCCACGTCCAGCGTCAGGCGCAGCAGCTTGGTGCTGCCTTCCACGCGCTCGGCGTTCACGATCTTGGCGATGCGCAGGTCGATCTTCGCGAAGTCGTCGATCGAGATGGTCTCCGCGATCGCCTCGCCGCCGGGTTCCACGGGCGGTGCGACGATGGGTTCCGGCGGCGCCAGCAGGGCGTCGATCTGCTTCACGTCCACGCGCTGCATCAGGTGCTGGTAGGCGCCGATGCGGTGCTTGCCGAGCGCACGCGCGCTATCGCCCCAGTGCAGCGGCGGCACGGCCAGGAAAGCCTCCACCTGCGAGGCCAGTGCCGGCAGCACCGGCTTGAGGTAGATCGTCAGCAGGCGGAAGGCCTCGATGCAGACACTGCAGACGTCGTGCAGCGCGGCGTCCATGCCGTCCTGCTTGGCCAGTTCCCAGGGCTTGTGCTGGTCCACGTACTCGTTGACGCGGTCGGCCAGCGCCATGATCTCGCGCAGCGCCTTGCCGTATTCGCGCGTCTCGAAGAGTTCGGCCAGGGTGTCGGCCGGAGCGCGCAGGCCGTCCAGCAGCGCGCGGCCTTCCACGCCCAGGTCGCCCGACAGCTCACCGCCGAAGCGCTTGGCCAGGAAGCCCGCGGCGCGGCTGGCGATGTTGATGAACTTGCCGACCAGGTCGGCGTTCACGCGAGCCATGAAGTCGTCGGGGTTGAAGTCGACGTCCTCCACGCGGCCGTTGAGCTTGGCGGCCAGGTAGTAGCGCAGCCACTCCGGGTTCATGCCCAGCTCGAGGTAGCGCAGCGGGCTCAGACCGGTGCCGCGGCTCTTGCTCATCTTCTCGCCGCTGAGCTGCAGGAAGCCGTGCACGAACACGTGGTTGGGCGTCTTGCGGCCGCTGAAATGCAACATCGCTGGCCAGAACAGCGTGTGAAAGTAGGTGATGTCCTTGCCGATGAAGTGGATCTGCTCCACCGCCGGGTCGGCGACATAGGTGTCGTAGTCGAGGCACAGCTTGGCGAAGTGGCCCTTCAGCGACGCCAGGTAGCCCACCGGCGCATCCAGCCAGACGTAGAAGTACTTGTCCTCGGTGTCGGGGATGCGGATGCCGAAGTAGGGCGCGTCGCGCGAGATGTCCCAGTCCGACAGGCTCACATGGCCGGCCTCGTCGGGGGCGAACCACTCGCGGATCTTGTTCAGCACCTCGGGCTGCAGGCGGCCGGGCGTGCCCGTCCAATCCTGCAGGAAATCGAGGCAGCGCTGGGAGCTCAGCAGGAAGAAGTGGTGCGCGCTGCTGCGCAGCTCCGGCGTGGCGCCGGAGAGTGCCGAGTACGGGTTCTTCAGCTCGGTGGGCGCGTAGACGGCACCGCAGACCTCGCAGGAATCGCCGTACTGGTCCTTGGCGCCGCACTTGGGGCATTCGCCCTTGATGTAGCGGTCGGGCAGGAACATGCCCTTGACCGGGTCGTAGAACTGCTGGATCGTGCGCTCGCCGATCAGGCCTTCCTTGCGCAGGCCACGGTAGATGTCCTGCGCCAGCTCGTGGTTCTCCGGCGCGTCGGTGCTGTGCCAGTGGTCGAAGCCGATGTGGAAGCCCTGCAGGTACTTCGGCCGCGTGGCGGCGATGCCGGCGACGAAATCCTGCGGCGTCTTCCCCGCTTTCTCCGCCGCGATCATGATCGGCGCGCCGTGCGCGTCGTCGGCGCAGACGAAGTGCACCTCGTGCCCGCGCATGCGCTGGAAGCGCACCCAGATGTCGGCCTGGATGTACTCCATCATGTGGCCGATGTGGAACGGCGCGTTGGCGTAGGGCAGCGCCGTGGTGACGAACAGGCGGCGCGGGTTGGCAGGGGTGGACATGCCCGAGATTCTAGGAGCCCGGTGGCCGCAGTGGCCTGACGTGCCTGCGTCGCAGGGGCCAGAATCCGGGCCATGAGCGACCGAACCCCACCCGCCACGCGCGCGGACTTCGCGCACTTCACCGCCATCGACACGCGCTGGAGCGACAACGACGCCTATCGCCACGTCAACAACGTCGTCTACTACGGTTTCTTCGACACGGCCGTGAACCGGCTGCTCATCGAGGCTGGTGCGCTGGACCTGGAGCAGTCGCCCGCGGTCGGCCTGGTGGTGGAGACGCAATGCCGCTACTTCGCGCCGATCAGCTTTCCCGACCGCGTGCACGTGGGCCTGCGGGTGGCCAGGCTGGGCAGCAGCAGCGTGCGCTACGAACTCGGCGTGTTCAGGAACGACGAGCCCTCGGCATCGGCCGAGGGCCATTTCGTGCACGTCTACGTGGACCGGGCCAGCAACCGGCCGGTGCCGGTGCCGGAGGCGGTGCGGCGGGTGACCACGCCGCTGTTGCGGCCGCCGGTGGATCCGGCGGCCTGATCCGTCTTCACGAGGTGATGGCCGTACCGGTCATCCAGGCCTTGCGGATCAGGCGGCCACACACCAGGGAGTTGTGGGCCGCACCATCCATCTCGATCGCGTTCTGCCGCGCCAGGATGCCGTAGTAGCGCAGGTCCTTGTCCACCCACGGGTAGAACCCACCGCCACCGACGCTGTTGAAGCTGCCATCGCCGCCCACGCTCGGGTCCGACTCGACCCAGTGGCCCAGCGAGTAGTCCATGTCCTCGGTGGCACCGGCGTTGGCCACGTGGAAGGCGTTGCAGCCGGGCACGTCGGGGTTGGTGCAGATCGCGTGTGTGCCCAGCTGGCGTGAGATGGCCAGGTTGCCGGCCAGCAGCTTGCGCAGGAAGCCCGAGTAGCCGGCAGCCGAGGCCACGACGCCGGTGGCAGGTTGCGGCACGTCGTAGACGAAGCCGAAGTTGCCCAGTGTGCTGCGCAGGTGCTCGGCCAGCGCCGCGTTGTCGGCGTTGCCCAGGCCCATGATCGTGGCCGCATGCTGCTGCATGTGGCCGCTGTCGTAGGCAAAGCGCCCGATCGAGGCTGGATCCTGCTCGATCGGCAGCACCTGACAGCTGGCCACGGTGTCGCCACCCAGGCACACCGGCGTGTTGCCGAAGGTGCTGTACCCACTGCTGAAGTTCAGGAAGGGCACGTCGTCGTCGACCACGCCGCGGCGTTCCACCACGCTGGCGGCGTACAGCCACTTGCTGGCCGAGAAGATGTTCATCGCGGTGTCCCGCGACGGCGCTTCGCTGCCGCCGATGCGGCCTGAGGCCTGCATGCCGTCGGCGTTGCCGATCTCCCAGTAGTACGGGCCCAGCACGCTGGCGTCGCAGTCGGGGTGCG
Source organism: Burkholderiaceae bacterium (assembly GCA_024235915.1). Taxonomy (GTDB): domain Bacteria; phylum Pseudomonadota; class Gammaproteobacteria; order Burkholderiales; family Burkholderiaceae_C; genus Rubrivivax. The sequence goes on from JACKLO010000007.1 coordinate 315,250, forward strand.
AGGCGGCGGTGTCGGTGGCCGCCGCGATGCGCTGCGACAGCGTGGGTGTGCTGCCGCCACTGCCGCCTCCGCCACCACCGGTACCCCCGCCATCCCCGGAGGTGCTGTTGCTGCCGCCGCCACCGCAGGCGGCCAGCGTGGCCGCCAGGGCCAGCGCGGACACCTGCAGCGGCAGGCGGATCGGCAGGCGGTGGGCCAGGCCTTTGAGGCGGGCGGCGGTGGAAGCGGTCATGGGGGTGTCCTCGGGGCGTTGTGGATGGATGCCTCCATGGTGCGTGCCGCGCCGCACCATGACGATCGGCGCAAGGCGCGGCGTGTTGCCGGACGCTTCCTACAACAGGGACGGGGGCGCGATGGCCACCCCCTTCCCCGCGTGGTGGAACCGCCGGCGGCGGTGTCAGCGCGCGGCGTTCGGCGTGCTCACCGTGCGCTCGGGCGAGCACGCCGTGCTGCTGCCGCGCTCGCAGACCTGGTAGGTCCACTGGCCGGAACCTACGGCCTGGCTGTAGGCGCCGTCGTTCGCCGTCGCTCGCAGCAGGGCGCCGTTGCGGTGGATGTCCACCCGGCTGCCGTTGGCCCCAGCCCAGGTCAGCGCCACGGTCGTGCGGCGTCGCGGGCCGGGAGCAGTCTGCAGGTCCAGCGTGATGCCCGTGGGCACGTCGCCCACCTGCAGCCAACCGGCCGAGGCCGGCCCGGCGGCGCCCGAGGCATCGCGCCCGACCACCCACACCAGGTGGCGGCCGGGTGTAAGCCCGGCGGTGGGCAGGCTGCCGGTGACGGCTTCGGTGGCGCTGTTGAAGCTGCCGTCGGCCGCCGTCAGCGGCACCGCCACCGCACCGTCGGCCCACGGCGGCGTGCCCACATAGGCATCGGCAGCGACGATCGCCTGCGTGGCCTCGCTGCCATTGCTCTGGTTGAAGCGGGTGTCGGTGACCTGCGCCGTCAGTGCCGCCGTCGCGCCTGCGACGACGGGGCCTGACACGGCCACGTCCAGCACGTCGGGGCCGCCGGGCAGCAGGTAGGGGGCACGTACCACCTTGGCAGCGTAGATCAGCGCCGGCAGGTTGCGCGGCAGGATGGTGCTCGTGTAGGCGCTGCAGCTCTGGAAGAAGCTGGTGCCCATCTCGAAGGTGTAGGCCGGCACGCCGAGTTCGCCGTAGCTCGGCCCGTCGGTGGTGCCGTCGGTGGGGTAGAGGCCCACGGACTGCAGCGGCGTGTAGCCGTTGAACCAGGCGAAGCGCCGGCCCAGCGTCTGCAGCGCCGGCCCATTGGGCGCCGGCTGCGCCGTGTCGCCCCAGGGCCAGAGCACCAGTTCGCTGTAGCTGTGCAGGTCGATGTGCAGGCCCTGAGTGTCGCTGGGCGCGGCGTCGTTCTTGCCTGGGCCGCGGCGGTCGGCGAAGAGGCTGCGGATGTAGGTCTCCACCGCCTGGGTCTCGGGTTCGGACGCCGGTGCCGGGCCGCGGTAGGTCAGGTCGCAGGGATTGCCGCTGGACCCGCTGCCGCCGGTGCTGTTCCAGCTGAAGCTGAAGTTGCGGTTCAGGTCGGCACCGATGGAATTGCCGGCGCAGTAGTCGCTGTTGGTGTTCTTGCGCCAGGACAGGCCGGCCTCCGCACGTTTGCGACCGTCGGGGTTGGTCTGCAGCAGCAGGTGCACCTCGTGGTGGTCGAGGATCCAGGTGGCATCGGCATCGACGCCGTGGTTGTCGAACAGCCAGCGCGCAAAGGCCAGTGCCAGCGGCGCGGTGGTGTACTCCCGCGCGTGGATGGCCGCGTTGACGAAGAGCTTGGGTTTGTCACCGGCCACGGCAGCATTGGTGAGCCGGAGCACTTTCAGGTCGTAGCCGCCCGCGCCTTGGGTCTTCGTCCAGGAGTCGCCGATGTCCAGCCATTGCGCCAGTTGCGGCCTGGCGGCCGCCATGCCTTCGGCGGCGGCAAAGGTCTCCTCCACCGTTTCGTAGCAGGGAAAGCCGGGGATGGTCTGCGCGGTTGGGCCCTTCGCGGCGGCGGCAGCCGCGGCGTCAAAGCGGTCCAGCAGGCGGTTGCGGCGTGCCACCACATCTGGCGCATGCACGACGAGGAAGCCGAAGCGCTGCAGTTCCGCCACTTCGTGCGGCAGCAGCTCGAACACCAGATGGCCCTGCTTCCAGGCACTTTCCACCAACTGCGCGTGGAAGCTCACCGCCGCCTTGCGGCCGGTGGCGACGTCGGGGAAGTAGGCGCGGTACAGGTTGTGCTGCTGCCGCTCGGCGGCGCGCAGCGCCTGCAGTTCGGCGGCATCGGGGCTGGCAAGGGCGGCGGTGCTTGCCGCGCACAGTGCGGCGGCAAGCGCCAGGGGCAACTTCTTCATGGCGGAGTCCTGGTGGGAAGCCGCTGATTTTGCGGGCCTGCGCCGGCGTGGCCTGCAACTGCAGCCCCTACATTAGGGGGCGTGAAAACCTTCGAACCGGCTGCCGCGTGTTGCCCCCGCTGCGGCGCGCCGTTTCATTGCGGCGTGCAGGACAAAACCCCCTGCGCCTGCACGGGCGTGGTGGTGCCGGTGGCCGTGCAGGCCAGCCTGCGGCAACGCTACACCGGCTGCCTGTGCCTGGCCTGCCTGCAGGCCGTGGCGCAAGGCGCGGCGCTGGCGCCGCCAGCGTCGGAGGCGCCCGCGACAACGGGCGGTCAGGCCGCCAGCTTGCGCTGAAGGCGGGCGTAGTCCTTCTCGTAGGCCTTGGCCAGGAGGATCCGGCCGGACACCTGGAAGAACCGCGTCTCCTCTTCCTTCAGGTGGTGCCGCACCGCGTGGGCCAGGCCTTTGGCATGTTGGCCCCAGGCCTCGCCGTCCGGCGCCAGTTGTTCCAGCGTTTCCACCGCCTCGTCGATCTTGTGGTGCTCCGCCAGCGCATGGCGGGATGCGTCCAGGCCCAGGTCATCCATCAGGATCGGCGCATAGAGATACCGCTCCTCGGCAGCCGCGTGTGCCGCCAGTTCCACCTTCAGTTCGTCCAGGATGGCCTGGCGCCGATCGGGGTGTCGCGCGCCGGTGCGCGTCAGCCGCAGGCAGAGGTGGCGTTGGCGGTCATGGCTGTCGCGCAAGGCGTCGTACAAGGTCTTCATCCGGACTCCTTCTGAGGGTGTGGGCGGGCCTGTCGGGGCTCGTGCTGGTCTGTCTGCATTGGCGCACGCCGGGTGCAGGTCGGGTATCGGCGGCGGCCTGCTGCGGCTGTCGGCCGGCGTGCCGACTCCGCCGCGGCGCTGTCCTACAGGGCTGGCCGCTGTGCGCCGACACGGCAGCGCGTTTGCCGGCGCCAGCATGCGAGGGAAGAAGGAGTCCGACGCATGCTGTTCCCCACGCTCCGCTTGCTTGGCCAGCCGCAATGGCTGGCCGAGCACCTGCAGCTTTATGCCGCACTCGGCCACGTCGAGGCGGCGCTGGCCTGGCGCACGCTGGTCGCGCGGGCCGCCTGGGCCTTTGCGGCCCTGGGCGCCGCGGTGGTGACGTTCAACCTCGTGGGCATGGCCGGCCTGTTGATCGCTTCCGGGGTGGTCGACCTGGCGCCCGGTCGTGGCCCGTTCGCGATGGGAATGATGGCGCTCGTGGCCGCATTGCCGGCACTTGGCGCGGCTGGGGCCTGGCACATGGCGCGCCGGCCCATGCCACCGTGGTTCAGCCACCTGCGTGCGCAGGCCGCGGAAGACTGGCGGCTGTGGCAGGCGCAGGGTGCGGGCCAGACGCCTGAGGCCGCTGCGCAAGTGCCGGCGGTGTCGACATGATGGACGGCGACCTCACCGCCACAGCGCCCGCGCCAACAGGATCCTTGGGCGCGCTGGACGTGCGCGCCGGCGAAACGCTGCGCGAGCGCCGATCGCGACTGCTTCAGCGCCTGGCGGCGCACCGCGCCGCCTCGCCGCTGCAGCCGCTCGCCACAGCGCATCGTGGCGAAGCGGGCAAGCAGGCCCAAGGCGGACTGCCATGGACGCTGCCGCCGTGGGACGCGCTCCCGCCGGCCCTGCGGCTCGGCCTGGCCGCGGCGGCCGGCGGTGCCATCGTCGCCTTGCGCCCGTGGCGGCTGATGCGGCGCGCGGTGCGCTGGATGGCGCCGGTGGTGTCGATGGAACTGCGCGCGCGCCTGTGGCAGCACGCCAAGCAGGCCGTCGGCGGTGTCCTACGCGAGGCGGTCGATGCGTCCGACAGGTCGCCGCCCCGGTGACCGACGCAACGGGTGAGGCGGCCCACCTACGCTGTCAGTCACGGATTGCCATCGCAGTCTGACTGGAAGGAGCACCCTATGTTGCACTATGCCGTCGTATTCCTCGTCATCGCCCTGATCGCCGCCGTGCTTGGCTTCGGTGGCCTCGCCGCTGGTGCGGCGGGCATCGCCAAGCTGCTGTTTGTCGTCTTCCTGATCATGGCCGTCATCGGCTTCGCCGCCAACCTGCTGCGCGGCCGCAAACCCTGAGCACCGGAGGACTGCACATGACCACGACCGTGAAGAACAAGCCGTCCGCAGCGGACACCCTGGACACGACGGATGAGAAGCCCGTGGCCGCCCCTGCACCGTCGCTGCGGCCTGTGGGCGACGCGATGGCTGGCGAAGGCGCCAAGGCCGCGGCACTGGCCCGCCAGTGGTGGGCGCAGGGCGCGGCCGGGTGCCACGACGCTGTCGACACCGTCAAGCGCGAAGCCCAGGTGCTGAACGACCGCACGCAGGCCTATGTGCGCGACGAGCCGGTGAAGTCACTGCTGATCGCAGCCGGTGTGGGCGCCGCCGTCACCGGCGTGGCGATGATGCTGATGCGGCGTCGTTGACCGCCAGGCAAGGCCCTGCCGGCGCAGGGTCCTGCCGAGCCCGCAAGATCGCGAGCCCTCGGGCTCGCTCTTACTTGTGGGATGGTCGAACGCGGCGGTGGCGTGTCCGCTGGCCGCAGGCTTCGCGCTTTGGAGCAGCTTGATCCTCGGAAGACGGCGTGGCGCGCAGGCGTCTTCAGTCGCTCGGCATGGCCACGGCGAGCATGGGCGAGGCCGATGCGTGCAATGAGACGGTGCGCACCTGGCGCCCTCGGGCCAGTTCGACCGCCACGGGGGTCGTGCCAGGGACGAGCCTGGCGCGGTAGCGTCCCGGCGCTGGCTCGGTCAGCGGCACGGCGCGGAGCCCACCGCCGCCCGTCGTCACCCAGGCCAGGGCCTGGGCGCCTGGTGTGCCGATCACGCTCAAGCTTGGCGGTGCGCCGCCGTCGTGGGTCAGGGTCACCTCGTCGATGGCGGGTGCCGGGCTCGTCGATGTGCGGGCGCGTGACGCCACCTGAAGCGGTTCCACCACCGCGGTGGCGCTGTCGTGGCCGATGCTCAGTTCGATCAGGAAGCGCTCCGCCAGGCCGGCCCTTTCGTCCTCACCGCCGCGACGAGCCATCAGGTGGCCTGCATAGCGGCCCGCCTGCGGGCCGGTGCCCCGTCTCACGGGTGCCGGCGACGAAGGGGCCAGGACCATCGGCGCCCGCCCGGCGAGGTGAATCCGGACGGTGGCGCCTGGCGTGCCCAGCACGCTGATGCGCAGGCCGGGCGGTGAACCTCGATTCGCCGGCAGGGGCACCACATCGACGTCGCCCAGCCAGGCCGAAGCGGTTGCGCTGGCGTCGGCCTCCGCGCCTTCCCCGGCCATGGAGATGCCTGCAGCGGCCTGCAGCGGGCCACTGGCCAGGCCACCCAGCAGTGCACCCAGCGTGCCCAGCATGTCGCGGCGGCGCGGGCGCGTCCTCATGGCCTTTCCAGTTCAGGCGCGGTGTTGATGCTGTCGGCCCAGGCCAAGGTCAGGTGCACCGGCGCTGGCCGGGGCTCGCGTGGATCGTGGGCGGCCAGTGCGGCGCGGTGCGCAAGTTGCGCGGCGCGCAGGCGGGCACCGCGTTCGGCGTTTTGCTGCAGCACCTCCACGAAAGCCACCAGCAACCCGATGGCGGCCACCAGCCCCAGGGCCAGCAGCAGGCCCTGAAGACTGAACGGCGGCAAGTCGCGGCTTGGCATCCAGGGGCTGTCGTTCGGGGTCATGGGGTGCTCCTGCGGAGGGATGTCGAAGGACCCTCAGGGTGCGCGGACCGTTGCCGACGCGGCGTCGGCGGCCGCGGTCAGCCGCTGTAGGACAGGGCCGACATCGCGCCGCGGACCCACCTCGCCAGCTTCGGTGGCGCCGTGGAGGCGGTTTGTCCTACGCGTTCCAGAGCTTGCGGCCGACATGCGCTGCAGCAGCCTGCGGCCACGATGCCTCCATGCCCGGCGCGCACTGCCGACCCATGGTGCCGGGCTCGGACACCGGGTCGTTCAGACGAAAGGAAACACCATGAACTGGGACCGCATCGAAGGCAACTGGAAACAGATCAAGGGCCGCGTGCAGGAGCAGTGGGGCAAGCTGACCGATGACGACATCGATGTCGTGGACGGCCGCCGTGAACAGCTCTCCGGCAAGCTCCAGGAGCGCTATGGCCTCGCCACTGAACGGGCCGAGGCCGAGATCGCCGCCTGGGAACGTCGGGCCACCGACGACTGGTTCCGCCACTGAAACGGCCGGCTGCCGCTGGACGCCCCATGCTGACCGAAAACCGCAGCCATGCGCTGCACCGAGAACCGGCAACGCCGCACGCGGCCTGGCGCCTGCCGGTGGCCGAGCCGCCGCTGCACCTCGTGTTCAACCGCGGGTCCGGCGACGCGCCGGATCAGGCCCTGCAGGCGCTGATCGTGGAGATCGGTGTGCCGGATCGCCGCCGCCTGTGCTGGCATCCCAGCACCGGCGACCGCATCGGCGCCACCGCCGCTCACGCCGCGCAGGCGGCCCGCGCCGACGGCGGCGTCGTGGTGGCCATCGGCGGCGACGGCACCGTGTCGGCGGTGGCCCACGAAGCGGTGGCGCACGGGGTGCCGATGGCCGTGCTGCCCTCGGGCACCTTCAACCTGTTCGCGCGCGCCCAGGGGATTCCGCTGGACCCCCTGCAGGCGGCGCGCGCGCTGCTGTCGCGCCAGGTGCGGCGGGTGGCGGTGGGACGCGCCGGCGACCGTGTGTTCGTGGTCAGCGCCAGCCTGGGCCTGCACCCCGACCTGATCGACGCGCGTGAACAGGACACGCAGCGCTTCGGCCGCGGCCGCGGCGTGGCCTGGCTGTCGGGTCTGGCGCGCCTGTGGCGCCTGCGGCGTCGGCTGGCGCTGCACTGTCACATCGACGACCAGCCGCGCCGCCTGGACGTGTCCACCGTGCTCGTCAGCAACAACCCGGTGCAGCTGGCTGCCTTGGGCGCTGCCGTGCCCGGACAGCCGGGCGACGACCTGGATGCGCTGCGCGTGCTGGTGATGCCGCCTCTGAGCGGCAGCGCCTGGCTGCCCGTGATGTGGCGCGCGCTGCGCGGTCAGCTGCGCGAGGCCCCCGGCGTGCAAGCCTATGGTCTGCGCGCCGGCACCTTGTTCCGCCGTGGGCGACAGTCGATGCGGCTTGCCCTGGACGGCGAAGTGCGGCGCATCCGCGGTCCGCTCGACCTGCGCTTCGAACCCGCGGCATTGCAGCTTCTGGTGCCCAGGACGGCGCCGTGAGCCGCCTTCCGGCACCCAGCCCGCCGTCAACGCTGGGTCCCACACTGCTGCACATTTCGGACCTGCACTTCGGCTGCGAGCATCCGCCCGCCATGCGCGCACTGCAGCGGCTGGCGCGCGCTGATGCCCGATGTGGTGGTCGTGACCGGCGACCTCACCCAACGCGCCACGGCGCCGCAGTTCGATGCCGCCTGGCGCTTCCTGGGCAGCCTCCCGGCTGGGCAGTTGCTGGTGCAGCCCGGCAACCACGACATCCCGTTGTGGGCGTGGTGGGAACGTCTGCGCCGGCCCTACGGTCGCTTCCAGCGCCATTTCGGCACCGACCGTTGCCCGGTGGTGGACCGTGCCTGGGTGCGTGTGGTGGCGGCCGACAGCGTTGCGCCCCGGCGGCATGCGGGCGGCCACCTCTCGCCGCGTGAAGTGGCCCGGGTGGCGGCTGCGCTGGACGAAGCCCAGCCAGGGCCGTTGCGCATCGTGGCCCTGCACCACCCGCTGGACGGTCCGTCGGCCGAGCTCTTCGGGGCGCAGGCCGCCTGCCGCCGCTGGGCCGCGGCCGGCGCGCGGATCGTGCTCTCGGGGCATGCCCACCGCGCGTCGGCGCGGTGGCTGACGGGGGGGACCCACCACGCCGGGCTCTGGGCTGTGACCGGCGGCACGGCCATTTCCCGCCGCACGCGCGGCGATGAACCCCCCAGCGTCAACCTGATCGGCCCGCTGCCGGACGGCGACGCATGGCTGCAGCGCTGGGCCTTCGACGCGGCCGGTGATGCCTTCACCCTGCGCGCGTCGACACGGCTGCCCTGCCGTGGGCATGACCGGCGCGGTGGTGGCTGTCTGTCAGAGGCCGCTGACACGACGACGGCTCGGCAGCCGATGCCTGCCGGCGGGCCGGCCGCCTAAGGTGACCTCACCTGTCCAGCGGGTTCCTGAAAGCCCTGGACATCCCCCTGCCCACCCTGGAAGGAGAAGACCGATGAACCCCCGCAACCCCCGACCTCAATCCCAGGCGCGCGGCCTGCTCACCGCGCTGGCGGTGGCCGCCGTGGCCGCGCTGGCGGCCTGTGGTGCCGAGGACGACCCTCGCACCGCGGGCCAGCAGCTGGACGACGCCGTGGCCACCGCCAAGGCCGAGACGCAGGCTGCCGGTGACCGCATTGCCCAGGAGGCGCGCGAGGCGCGTGCGGAGCTGGGCGAGTCGGTGACCGATGCACGCATCACTGCGGCTGTCAACGCCAAGCTGGCCGGCGACGACGAACTCAGCGCCCTGCGCATCGACGTCGACACCGAGGCCGGCCATGTGGTGCTGGACGGTGAGGCCCCGAGCGGCACCGCCCGGCAACGCGCCGAGCAGTTGGCGCGCGCCGTCGACGGCGTGCGCGATGTCGACAACCGGCTGACCGTCAAGGCGGGCTGAGGCCTGCCAGGCAGAACCCTTTGCATCCCATGAATTCCCCCCACCCACAGGAGTCCACCATGAACACCGTTCAAGCTCGTACCACTTCCCGCACCACCCGCTTCTTCGTCGCCGCCGCCGTGGCCACTGCCGCCTTGGTCACGACCACGGGCTGTGCCGTGGTCCGCGACCAGCAGCCCGTGGGCGCCTACATCGACGACGCCACGCTGACCACGCGCGTGAAGGCCAAGTTCGCCGAAGACCCCACGGTCAGCGCGCTGGCCATCAGCGTGGAAACGCTCAACGGCGTTGTCCAGCTGTCGGGCTTCGCCAAGTCCAGCATCGAGCGTGCGCTGGCCGAGAAGATGGCGCGTGAGACCAGTGGTGTGAAGGCCGTGCGCAACGACATCATCGTCCGCGCCTGACCGCCAGCCAGGGCTGACCGATGCCGGCAGGCAGAGAACACGACGCCGAGACGCTGCCGGTGAACGGGTGTCGATCGAACACGTCGCTGTCAGCCCAGGCCGCGCGTCCCACCGGGCCAGCGGCCGCCCGAGGCTGGCGCGCCGAACTCCGGCGGCCTGCCACGGCGCTGTGGACGATCACCGCGCTCGCCCTGCTCACGGCCCTGTGGGCAGGGCGTTCGTTCGTGGTGACGCTGCTGGTGGCCATCACGATGGCCGTGCTGTTGTGGCCGGCCATGGTGGCCGTGCAGCGGCACCTGCACTCCCGCACGGCCTCGGCGCTGCTGGTGGTGCTGTTGGCCGCCGGCCTGACCGTCGGTGCCGGCGGCGTCGTGGCCACCCAGATCTCCACCGCCGCGCAGCGCACGCCGGAGGTGCTGCGCCTCGCGGCGCGGGATGTGGCCTCGCTGGGCAGCGCCGGTGCGGCCACCGTGCAGCGCACGCGCTATGCGCTGAAGGAACTTGATCGCTCCGTGGCCCGTGTGACGGGCACCGCCGCCGAGACCGGTGCCGCCGCGGTGCAGAAGGGTTCATTGGTGGCCGAGGCCGTGGAGACGATGACGGCCTGGCTGGCTCTGGCCGCACGCACCGCCGCCGAGCTGGCGCTGCAGGCGGCGGTGATGGCCATGCTCACCTTCTTCCTGCTGTGCAGCGGCGATCGCCTGGCCGCCGGGGTTTCCGCCTGGTGCGACGACCGGCCGCAGGTGCGCGGCCGGGTGGCGCCGCTGGTGTCCGACCTCGCACGGCAGATGCGCCTGTACGGCGGCGTCACGCTGGCCACCAACCTGGCCATCGGTGTGGCGGTGGCCCTGGTGCTGCTGCCCTTCGGCGTCGCCCAGCCATGGTGGTGGGGTGCGCTGGCCGCGGCGCTTCACTTCGTCCCCTATGCCGGTCTGGCGGTGCTGATGCTGATGGCGTCGGCCGAGGTCTACGTGCTGCAGGCCTCGTGGGTGGCCGCGGCCACGGTCGTGGTGGTGATCGCCTGTGTCGGCTTCGTCATCGGCACCGGCATGGCTGCCTGGCTGCAGGGTCGCGCGTCGCGCGTGGACAGCGCCATCGTCTTCGCCGGCACGGTGTTCTTCTCCGTGCTCTGGGGCGGCTGGGGCCTGGTGCTGGGGCCGCTGCTGGTGGTGGTCTGGCAGGTGATCTGGCGCCATGCCAGGCCGCTGCGCACGGCGCGCATTTGCGCTGAGGATGCTGAAACGGCCGCGGCTGCGACGTTGCCCGAGGTTGGTCGGCCGAGTCCTACACCGCCGGCCGGCGTCGCCTGATGGTGCTGCGGCGCCCGCCGCGCGATGCTGTCGACATGGCACCCGTGACCGACACCTTCACCCTCCAGCTGCTGACAATCAACGTCCACAAGGGCGTGGATGCGTGGTCGCGTCGGTCCACGCTGCCGGCCTTGCGCACCGCGATTGCGCAGGTGGGTGCCGACGTGGTCTGCCTGCAGGAGGTCTGTGACCGCGGCGACGGCCAGTCACCGCCGCCGGCGCAGATCGAGGCGCTGGCCGACGGCCTCTGGCCGCAGCACGCATTCGCTCGCAACGCCGTTTCGGCCGCCGGCGGCCACGGCAATGCAGTGCTGTCGCGCTGGCCCATCCTGCGCGCCCGCAACCATGATGTCTCGCTGCCGGGTGACGAGCGGCGCGGTCTGCTTCATTGCGAGATTGCCGTGCCCGGCACCGCACACAGCTTGCACCTGATGTGCGTGCACCTGGGCCTGCGGGAGGCGCATCGGCGGGCCCAGATGGCCCGCCTGGTGGGCCTGGTGGCACGGTTGCCGCCCGGCGCGCCCGTGGTGGCGGCGGGTGATTTCAACGATTGGCGGCGGCGTGCCGACGGCCTGCTGCAGCCCTGTGGTCTGCACGACGTGCACACCCGGACCCTGGGCAGCCCGGCCCGCAGCTTTCCCGCGCGCTGGCCGCTGCTGGCGCTGGACCGGATCTATGTGCGCGGCATGACCGAGAGCCATCCTGTGCCGCTGCCGCGCCAGCCCTGGCGGGGGCTGTCGGACCACGTGCCGGTGGCTGCCTCGCTGAGCTTGCCGGCCCTGGCCCAGCAGGAGGCGGCATGAAACCGCAGTGGACGGCCGGCAACCGTTTCGAGCTGCTGGAGAACGGCGAGGCCTTCTATCCCCGTGTGATGCAGGCCATCGACGAGGCGCGCCAGGAAGTGCTGCTGGAGACCTTCATCCTCTTCGACGACCCCGTGGGTCGCAAGCTGCAGCAGGCCCTGCTGGCTGCGGCGCAGCGTGGGGTGCGCGTGCACGTGCTCGTGGACGGCTGGGGCTCGCCCGACCTGGGCCGAGACTTCGTGCAGCCGCTGATCGACGCCGGCGTGCACTGGCGTGTCTTCGAGCCCGCCGTGCGCTGGTTCGGCTGGCGGCTGAACCCGCTGCGGCGCATGCACCGCAAGCTGGTGGTGGTGGACGGCACACAGGCCTTCGTCGGCGGCATCAACTTTTCGTTCGACCACCTGGTCGCCTCCGGGCCGCAAGCCAAGCAGGACTACGCGGTGGCGCTGCAGGGCCCGGTGGTGGCACAGGTGCAGGCCTTCTGCCGTCAACACCTGACGACGAAGGGTGGCGCCGGGCGGCCACGGCCCTGGTGGCGCAGAAGGCCCGGCAGCGGCGCAGGCCCGGCGCTGCGCCGCGAGCGCGCCGGCGAGCACGGCTGGGCTGCCTTCGTGGTGCGCGACAACCTGCGCCACCGGCACGACATCGAACGCCAGTACCGGCTGGCGCTGCGCTCGGCGCAGCAGCACGTGCTCATCGCCAATGCCTATTTCTTCCCCGGCTGGCGGCTGCTGCGCGACCTGCGGCGCGCGGCCCGGCGCGGTGTGCGCGTGGACCTGATCCTGCAGGGCCAGCCGGACATGCCCATCGTGCAACAGGCGGCATCGCTGCTGTACGACACGCTGGTGCACGCCGGCGTGAATGTCTTCGAATACTGCGAACGGCCATTGCACGGCAAGGTGGCGGTGGTGGATGGGCTGTGGGCCACGGTGGGTTCCAGCAACCTGGACCCGACCAGCCTGGGCCTGAACCTGGAAGCCAACGTGCTGATCCGCGACCGTCACCTTGCGCGCACGCTGCAGGACCGCTTGCAGGCGCTCATCGACCACCGCTGCCAGGCCGTCCGTGCGCCGGCGCGGCCGGCCGCGGCACAGTGGCTGGACCGGCTGCGCGGTGCGCTGCTGCACCACGTGCTGCGGCACTGGCCCCAGTGGGCGCGTGCCGTGCCCGCACGCCCCCCCACCATCCGGCCGCTGGGGCATCGCCCATGCGCCTGAAGCCGGCCATGGCCCGCGCCTGGAAGCTGGCACCGACGCTGCTGGCGGTGGTGGTGCTGGGCCTCGTCGCACGCCAGGCCGTCCGGCTGGACTGGGGCGCCGTGACCCAGGCACTGAGTGCACTACCGTGGTCGGTGCTGGCCGGCGCCGCCGTCCTCGCCGCGGCAGGGCATGCGGCGTTCGCAGGGTTCGACGTGCTGGCGCGGGCGGTGGTGCGCCATCGGGCCGGGTGGCTGCGGTCGGCCTGGATCGGCGCCACCAGCTACGCGATGAACCTCAACCTCGGCGCGCTGATCGGTGGGGTGGCGATGCGGCTTGACCTTTACCGCCGCGCTGGCGTGGCCCCCGCACAGGCGGCCCAGGTGGTGGGCTTCGGCATGGTGGCCAACTGGTGCGGCTGGGCCCTGCTCGCGGCGGCCGTGGTGCAGTGGGCGCAGCCGCTGCCCTGGCCGCCGACCTGGGCGCTGCCCGGCAACGCCCTGCGCCAGGGGTTGACCGCCGCGCTGCTGGTGGTGCCGACGCTGGTGCTGCTGTTGTGCGGCCTGCGGCAGCGGCTGCCGGCGGCCGCGGGCCCGCTGCCTCAGGCGTTGGCGCCCTGGCCCCTGGCGCTGGCGGGCATGGCACTGGCGGTGGTCTCCTGGGCATTGGCCGCGACCACGCTCTGGTGGCTGCTGCAGGGCGGTCTGCCTTGGTGGTCGGTGGCCGGCGCACTGCTGTTGGCCGCCGTGGCCGGCGCGGCCACGCATGTGCCCGGCGGGCTGGGCGTGCTGGAGGCCGTGGTGCTGGCCACCTTGTCGGGCACGGCGGCACCGGGCACCTTGCTGGCCGCGCTGCTGGCCTACCGGGCCGTGTACTACGGGCTGCCCTTGCTGTGGGCCACGGGCAGCTACGCCGGGCTGCTGGTGCAGCGTGGCCACAGCGGTTCGCGCCTTGGCACCGGCGGCTCGGAGCGAATGGGCTTGGCGCACGCCGTGCAACGGGCCGCCGCGCGGCAGGGGGCCACATGAGGACCAACCCGTTGCCGACCTACCGCGGTCCGCGTGGCCGCATCGCCCCGCCTCGTGTCGGACTCGTCCTACACGCAGGGCGCAATGCGGCTCCTAAACTTCACCCCGTGATCCGACGTCCGGCGCCGCTGTCCGTGCCGGACATCCCGCCCTACGTGTCAATGTCGAATTTGAAGACCTTTCTCGTTGAAGACAGCCCGGTGATCCGCTCGAACCTCGTGGCTGCCCTGGAAGACCTGGCGCCGGTGCAGGTGGTCGGTTACGCCGAAACGGCCGAAGAGGCCTGCGACCAGCTCAAGGCGCTGGACGGCCCGGGCGCCTGTGACCTGGCCATCGTCGATGTCTTCCTGAAGGCCGGGTCGGGCCTGGACGTGTTGCGCTGCCTGCAGGGGCAGGGCTCGGCGCTGCGCCGCGTCGTGCTCACCAACTACGCGTCACCGGAGATGCGGGCGCAGTGCCTGGAATTGGGCGCGGAGAAGGTGTTCGACAAGTCCCGCGACATCGAGGCGCTGGTCGACTACTGCAACCAGATCGCCGCGGGCTGACGGCCGGCGCAGGCGCTCCGGCACCGCAGGCACAGCACCCTCCACCGGCGCCGCAAAGACATGCTCATGCGGCGCCAGACCTGCGGCCACGGCTCACTGGATGAGGCCGTTCTTCAGCGCGTAGTAGGTCAGGTCGCTGTTGCTGCCCAGGGCCAGCTTTTCGAGCACCCGCGAGCGGTAGGTGCTCACGGTCTTCACGCTCAGGAACATCTGCTCGGCCACGTGGCCCACGGTCTCCCCCTTGGCCAGGCGCAGGAAGACCTGCAGTTCCCGTTCGCTGAGGTTCTCGTGCGGCAGCTTGTCAGCGTTGCCCAGCACACCGTCGGCCAGCATCTCGGCCACGGCCGGCGTGATGTAGCGCCGGCCACGCGACACGGTGCGGATGGCGGTGGCGATGTCTTCCGGGTCGCATTCCTTGTTGAGGTAGCCGCTGGCGCCCTGGCGCAGCAGCGTGGCGGCGTAGTGCGTCTCGGGGAAGCCGCTGAGGATGAGCACGGGCAGGTCCGGTTTGCGGGCCTTGATGGCGGCGAGGGCGTCTACACCGCCCTGGTCGGGCATGGACAGGTCCATCAGCAGCACGTCAACCTCGTCGCCGCGGGCGATCTCCAGCGCGTCCTTGCCGTTGCTGCCTTCGGCCGTGACGCGGAAATCCACCTGCTCGGCGAGGAACTGGCGCAGGCCAGCGCGAACGATGGCGTGGTCGTCGACGATTCCAATGCGGATCATGGCGTGTCTTGTCTTGAGGCCGTCAGGCCGGCAAACCAGTGTAAGGGCCGAACATGGCGTCGAATCGCAGCGAAGTGCTGACCCAATGGCTGACCAGCCGCGTCATCGGCCCGCTGGCCGTGGCCCTGGCGGTGATGGTCCTGGTGGTCAGCGAGGCCGGGTTCTCGCAGCTCAATGGTCTGTCCCAGGCACGCGAGGCCAGCGTCGAGACCCAGCTTGCCGCAGGCCGGCTGCGCCGGGCGCTGCTGTTCATGGAGAGTTCCAAGCGCGGCTACATGCTCACCGGCCGGCAGGACTACCTGGGCCCCTTCGTCGAGCAGGAGAAGGTGTTCCAGGAGACGCTCGACCAGGTGCGCAAGGTGGCCGGCACCGACACGGACCAGCGCGTTTCGTTGAACCTGCTGGTGGAGCTGGCCCAGCGCAAGCACTCGGAGATGACCGAGGTGCTGCGGCTGTGGAACGCCGGCGAGCGTGATGCGGCCATTGAACTGACGCTGACCGATCTGGGCCGGGAAATGATGGCGCAGATCAGCGCTGTCACCGACACCGTCATCCGCGAGGAGAGTGTCTTCTACGACCAGACCTCCCGCGACCGCTCGCGTGTCTTCCTCTGGAGCCGGGTGGGCATCTGGGTGCTGGTGGCGCTGTGCATTTCCGGCGCGCTGGCGCTGATGCGGCTGGGCCGAGACCAGGAACGCGAACGGCGCGTGCACCTGCTGCAACTGCACGCCGAACGGGATCGCCTGGACGAGGAGGTGACGCGGCGCACGGCGGAGACGGTGGAGCTGGCGCGGCACATGGAGCGGGTGCGCGAGGACGAGCGGGCCCGCCTGGCCCGCGAACTGCACGATGAACTGGGCGGCCTGCTCACAGCGGCCAAACTGGATGTGGCGCGCATCCGCAAACGCATCCAGGACGACACCGGCACCAAGCAGCAGCTGCTGGAACACCTGGGCCAGTCGCTGGACGCCGGCATTGCCTTGAAGCGCCGCATCATCGAGGACCTGCGACCTTCATCGCTGTCGAATCTGGGGCTCAAGCGCACGCTGGAGATCCAGTGCGCCGAGTTCGGCCAGCGCGCCGAGCTGCCGGTGCACCTGCAGGTTGACGAGGTGGCCTTGACCTCGGAACGCTCGCTCGCGGTCTACCGTTTCGTGCAGGAGGCGCTGACCAACATCGCCAAGTACGCCCAGGCCCGCAGCGTGCGTGTGGTGATGCAGCGCGTGTCCGAGGGGGTGGAACTGCGGGTCGAGGACGACGGTGTCGGCTTCGACGTCGCGCGGGTGACAGGTGCCGGCGGCCACGGCCTGCAGGGCATGCGCTTTCGCATCCGTTCCTGCGGTGGCGACGTGCAGATCCGGTCGGCACCGGGGCAGGGCACCAGCGTGCAGGCCCTGCTGCCGTTGTAGAGGGGCAGGGGCCACGACCCTGCGGTCGCTCGGCGCCTTGTCCTACAAGGTTTGCCGGCCTCGGCCGGGCACGCGAGCGAGCTGCCGTGCCGATGATGCCGTCCAGCCGCAGCGGTGCCGACCGCTGCGCCCCACGTCGGGAATCCCGGTCAGCGCCCGTTGAGGGTGCCGTCGATTCCCGGTGCGACTTGAACGGAGCGCCGAATGTCTTGGATCACCGTCTTGCTGGCCACCGTGGCCACCACCCTGTTCGGCCTGCTGGCCCTCTGGCTGATCGGCTCACTGGCCGAGGTGGTGCACTGGCTGGAAAGTGTCGATGCCTCGGCACCGCCGCCGGCCGACGCCGGCCAGCGCACGGGCGCCGACCCGGTGCAGGTGCCAGTGCGAGTGCCGGTGCAGGCGTGATGCCTTGGTGACCGCCACACCGGCCGCCGCCGCATCCCTCAGTGCAGCACCAGCAGCGGCAGCTTGGTCAGCGAGATCACGCGCTTGGTCTGCGAACCGAACAGCAGTTCGCCAAACGCGCCGCGGCCGTGCGTGGCCATGACGATCATGTCGCACTTCGCGCGGTCGGCCATGCCGGCAATGGCCGCTGCAATGTCGTCGTTGCGCTCGTACTCGCCCTGGAAGGCCACGCCGGCGTCGGCGGCGGCCTTCTCGAAGGCGGCCAGCAGCTTCTTCGCGTGCGCATCGGTCTGCGCCTCGTGCGCCTTGACTTCGCGCTGGTAGTTGGCCAGGTGGGTGCCCATGCCCGGCAATGCCGGCATGGCCTCGACGACGAAGCCGGTGATGCCGGCACCCAGCTGCTTGGCCAGTGCCAGGCCCTGGGCGATGGCGTGCGTGGCCAGCTCGCTGCCGTCGATGGGGACCAGAAGCTGTTTGAACATGTGCGACTCCTTGCGTGACTGACCGTCACTGTAGGAGTCGGATCAGCGCCCGGGGTTGACGGCCGTCAAGCCTCTGCGCGCCGCCATCTCGGCGCCCATGGCGCGTGTCGCGCCGGCATCGGCCAAGGCCTGTGCCGCAGGGTAGGCGAGCTGCTCCTCGGCCTCGATGTGGGGGCCGTAGAGGGCCGAGAAGTCCCGCCAGGCCGGCAGCGCCGCGGTTGCAGTCTCCGGCGTCCAGCGGCCTTCGGCCACGGCCGTGAGCGCTCCGCGTGCCGCGGGCCAGGCCGCGGCCATGCGGCGGTGCTCGTCCTGCAGGCGCGCCACGAACGGCCCGTGGCGGGCGGCATCGGCCGCCAGCAGGGCTGGGAAGATGTGGCGTTCCTCGTCGTCATGGTGCAGCGGTGCGGCGATGTCGAAGTAGCGCAGCACATCGCGTGCGGCCTCCTGCGCCTGGGCATCGGCACCGTGCGTGGCCAGGTGGCCCTGCAGCCGCTGCAGCAGGGCCAGGCTGCGCTGCACGCGGTCATGGCAGGCGCTCAGCAGCGCAAACGGCTCGTCGAAGCCGGCGCCAGGTGTGGGCAGCAGCGGGCGGTTCATCGCTGACCGAAGTGCATGCCGGCGAACAGGTTCTTCGCCTCGCGGGGCGCGCTGCGCCAGTAGGCCGGCGGCGCCGTGACCTGCGCGCCCAGCGCGGCCGCGGCGTGCCACGGCCAGCGCGGGTTGTAGAGCATGGCCCGCGCCAGCGCCACGGCATCGGCGTGGCCTTCGGCGATGGCCGCTTCGGCCTGCGTCGGCTCCGTGATCAGGCCGACGCCGATCACCGGCACCGGCACGGCCTCGCGCACGGCGCGTGCCAACGGCAGCTGGTAGCCCGGCCCGATCGGGATCTGCTGCGCCGGCGACACGCCGCCGGAACTGACGTGCAGCGCCACGCAGCCGCGCCGTGCCAGTTCCTGGCCGAAGGCGAGGGTCTGCGGCAGGTCCCAGCCGCCGTCCACCCAGTCCGTGGCCGACACCCGCACCCACACCGGCAGGTCCACGGCTGCGCGCACGGCGTCGAACACCTCCAGCGGGAAGCGCATGCGGTTGGCCGACGAGCCGCCATAGGCGTCGTCGCGCGCATTGGCCAGCGGCGAGAGGAACTGGTGCAGCAGGTAGCCGTGGGCGGCATGCAGTTCGATGCCTTGCAGGCCGGCCAACTGGGCACGCCGTGCCGCGTCCACGAAGCCCTGCTTGACCCGCGCCAGACCGCCGGCGTCCAGGGCCATCGGCGACTCCTCGCCGGCCGCATGGGGCAGCGCCGACGGTGCCTCGGCACGCCATCCGCCCGGCGCAGAGGCCTGGATCTGCGTGCCGCCGTCCCAGGGCGCCCGGCTGCTGCCCTTGCGGCCCGCGTGGCTGAGCTGAACCGCCAGCGCGATGGGCGACATCGTGCGCACCATGGTCACCAGGTCACGCAGCGCGGCTTCGTTGGCGTCGCTGTACAGCCCCAGGTCCTGCGGCGAGATGCGACCCTCGGGGCTGATGGCGGTGGCTTCCAGGATCAGCAAGCCGGCGCCTGACAGCGCCAGGTGGCCCAGGTGCACCCGGTGCCAGTCGCCCGGCGTGCCGTCGGCGGCGCTGTACTGGCACATGGGCGCGACGACGATGCGGTTGGCCAGCGGCAGGCCGCCGAGCGACCAGGGTTCGAACAGACGTGACATGGTGGCAACGATAGCGCCGCTGCGGCGGGGCGGTCGGCGACAGGGTTGTCACACAGGCATCATCGGCCGCTCAAGCCGGAGCCATTGCCATGCGCCTGCGAATCGCCTGTTACCTGCTGACCGCCTGGCTGCTGCCGCCGATGCTGGCGGGCATGGCCGGCTGGCGCGGTGTGTGGGGGACGGGCAGCGCTGCGTTTGACTTCCTGCTGCCGTGGCCCGTCAGTGGCGGTGTCCTGCACCTGCCGTCGTGGGGCCTGGGCGCCGGCCTGTTGGGGTTGCGCCAGCGCGCTGGCAGCCGCGCGCCCTGGTGGGGTCGGATGGGCGCGGCGGCGATGGCCGGTTCGGGGGCGGTGCTGCTGCTGGACATGAACGCCCTGGCGCTGGCGTTGCAGACGGATGCGCCCTGGCCGTCGGCGGCCCGGTGGTTCGTGGCCAATCCGCTGGGCCTGTTCATGCTGTGCGACGGCCTGCTGGCCAGCCTGTGGCCCGGCGTGGCCTCCACGCCCATGCCGCGGCCGCTACGGATCGCCGGCCTGGCGTTGGCGCTGCTGTTACCCCTGGTGTTCGCGGTGGGGCTGTGGCGGCAGGCACCGGTGGCCCGCCATGACCTGCTGCTGGTCACCTCCCGCCCCGGGCCGGCACGTGGTGACGAGCGGGTGGCGGTCTACACCCGGATGCCGATGCAGCCGGCGCTGCTGGGCCCCGCCGTGGCCGGTCGTCGTCTCCTGCCGGACCTCGACGAGGACGTCAACGTGCAGGACCAGGCGGTGCTGTTCTTCGACAGCCACGATGCCGCGCAGCGGCTGGACGTGGCGCAGGCGCGTCTGACCTGGTGCCGTTACGAAGACGGCACGCCCGAGCAGTGGCACACCGGGGCCGCCGATTGTTTCGGCCCGCACCAGAACTTTTCCGAGCGCTTGGCCGCGGCCCATGCCGGCCTCGATGCCGGTCACAGCCCGCCGGTGCGCCGGTTCCTCGCTCTGGCCAGCACCTGCAGGGCGCAGCGGAACGCGCCCGAATGCCACGGCCTGGACCGCGAGCGCGCGACACTGCAGGCGCAGGCCGGTCTGAGCGACCTGGACCGCCAGGCCCTTTCACACGCTGACTGACAGACGTAGACACCGCATGCCCCAAGCCGTTGCCCTCGAACACGCCAGCCGCCTCGTCAACCACGGCCCCACGGTGCTCGTGACCACCGAACACGGTGGCCGCTGCAACGTCATGGCTGCCGCCTGGTCGATGCCGGTGGAGTTCACGCCACCGCGCATCGCGGTCGTCGTGGACAAGGCCACGTTTACCCGTGAACTGCTGGTGGCCAGCGGCCGCTTCGGCCTCTGCCTGCCGTGCCCGCCCTTGGCCGATCTGAGCTTCGCCGTCGGCAGCGAGAGTGGCCGCGACGTCGACAAGTTCACCCGCCACGGCATCGGCTTCACGCTTGGGCCGGTGCTGGGCCTGCCGTGGATCGACGGCTGCGTGGCCTGGCTGGAACTGCGCCACATCCCCGAAGCGCACACCGAGCAGGCCTACGACACGGTGTTCGGGGAAGTCGTGTCGGCGGCTGCCGACCCGCGCGTGTTCAGCGCCGGCCGGTGGTCCTTCCGCGACGACAACACCGACCTGCACACGCTGCACCACCTGGGCGCCGGCAGCTTTTCCGTGCCCTCACGCGTGATTCAGGCACGGCGCTGACGGTTTGTGGACCCCGGTGAAGGCGTACGTGCCATGGCCGGCTGACAGTCGGCACAGCGCCCGTAGAGCGTCAGCTCGTGGTCGCTGACGGTAAAGCCCGGCGGCGCCAACCGCGACAGGTCGCCCGGGCAGGCATGCACGTCGAACACCCGCCCGCAGGCCTGGCACTGGAAGTGGTGGTGGTGGCCATGGCCCACGGGCTCATAGCGCGGGTTCTCGCCCGGCAGGGCCACCAGCTTCACCGCGCCTTCGTCGAGCAGCGCCTTCAGGTTGCGGTAGACGGTGGCGATGCCCAGGCCCGGCACCTGCTGTTGCGCGGCGGCCAGCACCTCCTGCGGCAGAAGCGGGCGTTGCGCTGCCTCGATGGCGTCGCGGATCGCGCTGCGCTGGCGGGTCGATCGTTCCATGGCCGGCAATTGTGGCGGACTTGACTGATAATGCGATCTCAAAAGCAGATCGCCCATGCTCCGGCTTCACGACCTCACGCTCGGCTACGACCGTCACCCAGCCGTGCACCACCTCGGCCTCGCGGTCGAAGACGGTGCGCTGCTGGCCGTCGTCGGCCCCAATGGCGCGGGCAAGAGCACCCTGCTCAAGGGGATCGCCGGCCTGCTGCGGCCGATGTCGGGCCGCATCGAACGCACGCCATCGCTCACGCGCCTGGCCTACCTGCCGCAGCACGCGGAGGTCGACCGCAGCTTCCCCGTACGCGTGGCCGACGTGGTGGCCATGGGCCTGTGGGCCGAACTCGGCCCCTGGCGGCGGCTGAACCGAGCCCACCACGACCGCGTGGCGCAGGCGCTGGAGGCCGTGGGCCTGCAAGGATTCGGGCAGCGCACGCTGGACACGCTCTCCGGCGGCCAGTTCCAGCGTCTGCTGTTCGCCCGCCTGATGCTGCAGGACGCGCGCCTGATCCTGCTCGACGAGCCCTTTGCCGCGGTCGACGAAGCCACGGTGGACGCGCTGATGGCGCTGGTGCAGGTCTGGCATGCGCAGGGGCGCACAGTGCTGGCGGTGCTGCACGACCTGGCCCGCGTGCGCCAAGCCTTCCCGCAGACCCTGCTGCTGGCGCGCGAGGCCGTGGCCTGCGGGCCCACCGCCGAGGTGCTGACGCCGGCACACCTGGCGCGCACGCGAGGCATGGTGGAAGCCTTTGACGACCATGCCGCAGCCTGTGACGCGCCGGAAGCGATGACCGAGCCGCATGTGCATGCCGACGGGCACGGCCATGAGCATGCCCACGGGCATGGCCATCGGCACTGAAAACACCGCAGACGCATGAGCACGCCCCTGATGCAGTGGCTCGGCCCCTTCGCCGAGTTCGCCTTCATGCAGTACGCGCTGGCCGGCTTGCTGGCGCTCTCGCTGTCCGCGCCGCCCGTGGGCGTGTTCCTGATGCTGCGCCGCATGAGCCTGACCGGCGACGCCATGGCCCACGCCATCCTGCCGGGTGCGGCGCTGGGCTACCTGGTGGCTGGGCTGTCGCTGGGCGCGATGACGCTGGGCGGCCTGGCCGCCGGCCTGCTGGTGGTGGCGCTCTCGGGCATCGTCACCCGCAGCACGGTGCTGCGCGAGGACACGGCCCTGGCTGCGTTCTACCTGCTGTCGCTGGCCGCGGGCGTGATCATCATCTCGTCGCAGGGCCGCAACGTGGACCTGCTGCACGTGCTGTTCGGCAGCGTGCTGGCGCTGGACGGCGCCGCCGTGCAGTTCCTTTGGGGCGTGGCCGCCGCCACCGTGGCGGCGCTGGCGCTGCTGTACCGGCCGCTGGTGCTGGAATGCCTGGACCCGGCCTTTCTGCGGTCGGTGAGCCGGCTCAGCCCGGTGGCCCACCACGGCTTCCTGGCGCTGATGGTGCTCAACCTGGTGGCCGGCTTCCAGGCCTTGGGCACGCTGCTGGCGGTGGGCCTGATGATCCTGCCCGCCGCCTCCGCCCGCTTCTGGGTGCGCGAACTGCGGCAGATGCTGTTGCTGTCCTGCGCCTTCGGCGCCCTCGGCAGCCTGGGGGGCCTGTGGCTGTCGTGGCGGCTGGACCTGCCCACCGGGCCCACCATCGTGCTGGCCCTGGGCGGGCTGCTCGGCGTGTCCATGCTCGCGGGCCCGCGTGGTGTGCTGCGTGAGCGCCTGCTGCCGGTGCGGCATCTTCGCGCCTGAGCCTGCTTTGCTGCGCTGACCTGGTCCGATTCCATGCAGTTCCCATCCTTTCTGCGCCTCATCGCCCTGTCTGCCGGTGTGCTCCTCCCAGCGGCCCTCCAGCCCGCCCTGGCCGCCGAGCCGCCTTTGCCGGTGGTCGCCAGCTTCAGCCTCCTCGGCGACCTGGTGCAGCAGGTGGGCGGCGAGCGTGTGCAGGTCAGTCTGCTCGTGGGGCCGGACAGCGACGCCCATGCCGTGCAGCCCACACCCTCCATGGCGCGCCAGGTGGCCGGGGCTGCGGTGCTGTTCTCCAACGGCCTGGGTTTCGAGGGCTGGATGGACCGCTTCCTGCGCGCTGCAGCGTTCCGCGGCCGGCATGTGGTGGTCAGCGACGGCCTCCAGCCGCGCGCCGCGGCCGATGCGCATGGACACGGGCACGGCCACGACGTGGACCCCCATGCCTGGCAGGATGCGCGGCTCGCCCAGCACTACGTGGCGCGCATCGCCGAGGGCCTGTGTGCCGCCGATGCCAGCCACTGCGCCGGCTACCGCGAGTGTGCCGCCGCCACCACTCAACGGCTGCAGGCGCTGCATGCACGCATCCAGGCGGCCTGGGCGGCAGTGCCGCCGGTGCGGCGGGTGGTCATCACCACGCACGAGGCCTTCGGCTACTACGGTGCTGCGTACGGCGTGAAGTTCCTGGCCGCGCAGGGCCTGTCGTCGGCCGCCGAACCCACGCCGCGCGCCATCGCCGAGCTGGTGCGCCAGATCCGGGCCAGCGGCACGCGGGCGCTGTTCCTGGAGCGGGCCGGTGACCCTCGGCTGATGGAACGCCTGGCGCGTGAAACCGGGGCCGTCATCGGCGGCAGCCTGTACGCCGACGCCTTGTCAGGCCCGGGTGGCCCGGCCGCCAGCTACGAGGCGCTGATGGACCACAACACGCGCGTGCTGGTGCAAGCCCTGGAGGCCCGATGAAAGACAGCCTCCGTCTCTGGTGGGTTGCAACGTCGCTGACCGGTTTGGCCGGTGTGGCCGGGCCGGCAGCGTGGGCACAGGGACACGCCCACGTGCACGGCCAGGCCCAGCTGGAGGTGGTGTTGGACGGCGCGGAACTGCAGATCACGCTATCGGCACCGCTCGACAGCCTCGTCGGCTTCGAACATGCGCCGCGCACGGCGGCGCAGCGGCAGACGGCGGAGGCCGCATTGCGCAGCCTGGTCGACCCGGCCCAGCTGTTCAGCCTGCCGCCGGCCGCCGGCTGCACGCTGCAGGACAAGTCGGTCGACGCGCCCACGCTGCAAGCCGCGCCGGGCGCTGCAAAGTCCGGCGAACATGCCGACCTGGACGCCACCTGGCGCTTCGGCTGCAGCGCGCCGGCGCAGCTGGACCGCGTCAAGCTGTCATTGTTCGAGCGCTTTGCGCCCATGAAGCGACTGACGGTGCTGGTGGCCGGCCCGGCCGGGCAGGGCCGCTACCCGCTGCGCCGTGGCGCCGCGGCCGAGGTGCCGCTGAAGCGCTGAACGTGGCCGGCCGCCCAGGCGTGGCGGCGCGTTCGAAACTGAGCGAACGGACTCGGCGGCGTGGCCGGCTCAGCCGTCAACCGCACTGCCCCACGTAGCCGCAGGCGGTGCAGAAATCGCAGCCGTCCTTGTGGATCATCGTGGCGTTGCCGCATTCCGGGCACGGTTTGCCGGCCTGCGGCAGCACGGTGGCCCCCGGCGTGCTGCCGGCAGCGTCAGGATTGGCCAGCACGCCCATCTCGCGCAGCGGGAAGCCGGCCTCGTCCAGCACACCCAGCATGGCGTAGCGGTGGATGACCAGCCGTGCCAGGTAGGCCACGGTGCTGGGCCAGACCTGCTGGCGGCGTTCGCCGTTCGGCAGCCCAGGCACGAAGGCCATGAAGTGGCCCAGCGGTTCGGCGTAGTTGAGCAGCTTGCGCAGCTTCATGCCGATCCAGGCAGGATCGATCACGCGCATGTCCAGCGACAGCACGCGCGCCAGGCCATCGAGCGCGCGCGGGTAGTTGCCGGCCAGGCCCATGGCGCAGGGGCGGGTCACGGTGCTGCCGTCGGGCGCGACCAGCGCGACCTCCTTGAGTGTGAGCGTGAAGCGTTCGCCGGTGGCCGGGTTGTCCACGTCCACCGCCCAGGCCAAGGTGCCGGACGTGCCGGTGCGGGGTTCCTCGCGGCTGAACATGGCGTCCAGCACCGGCGTCGGCCCCCCCGAACCGTCGGCGTTCGCCAGCGCGCCGCGCTGTTCGCAGCGCCAGCGCAATACCGCGGCGGTGGCGGCCACCACCCCAGGGAACAGCCGCTTGCTGCCGTCGGGCGGAAACGGCATCTCGAAGGCCCGCTCCTCGGCCACGGTGGCCAGGGCGTCGAGCTTGAGCTTCAGCCAGGCCGCGTCGTTGCTGCGCAGGTCCATCGACAGCGCCTTGGCCAACGCGCCCAGGCCGCGCGGCTGCTCGGCGCCGTTGACCCAGACCTCGAACACGCGTGAGCGGCCTTCCGCGTCGTCCGGCAGTTCGCCGACGAAGAGCGCGAAGTCACCGAACGGGTGCTGGATCATGTAGCTCCAGGCCGGGTTGCCCGCCGGCAGTTCCGGTCGGCCGGGCCAGCGCAGGCTGGCCAGCACCGGGGCCGGCAGCTTGTCCAGGCGCAGCCGCTGGTCGGGGTGTTCGCCGGGGTCCGTGTTCGGCACCTGCAGCGCCGGCGTGGGGGCGGTGGGGGTGGTGCTCAGCACCGCGCCGAGCACGCTGTTGGGGCGGTAGGTGGCCAGGCCCTTCAGGCCCGCCTGCCAGGCCTGCAGGTAGAGGTCGCGGAAGTCGGCATAGGGGTAGTCCGCCGGCACGTTGACCGTCTTGCTGATGGATGTGTCGACCAGCGGCGCCACCGCCGCCACCATCGCGGCATGGGCCTGGGCGCTCATCTCCAGCGCGGTGACGAAGGCGTCGGTCAACGGTGCGGCTTCGCCCTTCAGGTGCCGGTACATGCGCCAGGCGTGGTCCTCCACCGCGTAGGCCTGCGTCGTGCCGTCGGCCATGCGCTTCTTGCGCGTGTAGGTCCAGCTGAACGCGGGTTCGATGCCGTTGCTGGCGTTGTCGGCGAAGGCCAGGCTGATGGTGCCCGTGGGCGCGATCGACAGCAGGTGCGAATTGCGGATGCCCTGGGCGCGGATCTTCTCCTTCAGCGCCGCCGGCAGCCGGCTGGCGAAGCGGCCACCGCTGAGGTAGAGGTCGCGGTTGAAAAGCGGGAAGGCGCCCCGTTCGGCCGCGAGCTCGCTGCTGGCGCCGTAGGCGGCGTCGCGCATCACGCTGGCGATGCGGCGGGCGGCGTCGCGCGCGGCTTCGGTGTCGTAGCGCAGGCCCAGCATCACCAGCGCATCGCCCAGGCCGGTGAAACCGAGGCCCACGCGCCGCTTGGACATGGCCTCGGCGCGCTGTTCGGGCAACGGCCAGACGGTGACGTCGAGCACGTTGTCCAGCATGCGTACGGCCACGGCGCAGACGTCGGCGAAGGCGGCGTCGTCGAAGCGCGCCGCGGCGTCGAACGGGTCGCGCACGAAGCGCGTGAGGTCCACGCTGCCCAGGCAGCAGCAGCCGTGCGGGGGCAGGGGCTGTTCGGCGCAGTTGTGCACCATCAGCCCATTGGCATCGAAGGCGTGCACATCGGCCACGGTGACGTCGAAGACGTCAGCGTCGCCATCCGGTTCCAGGCCTTCGACCACGGCCACGAAGCGTTCGCGGTTGGGTATCCGGCGATACGCGGCCAGCGCGGTCGCCAGGCGCGCTGACTTGTCGCTGTCGGCAAAGCCGACCCATTCGGCGAACCGGTGCAGGTTCTCACCCGCAATCACCAGTTCGGACAGTTCGCGTTGTGCATAGGCGCGCGTGCCGCCTCGTCCGTCGGGCAGATCGATCTCACCGGCTGGCCGGCGCCCGCGGTACACCGTCGCAGCGATGCCCATGCGCAGCAGCATGCGTTGCACGGCGGCCAGCAGACCGGCATCGGCCTGGGTCAGGCGCACGCTCACGCCCTTGTGCTGCGAGCCCTGCACCGAGCCGTCGGCGTCGAACAGGCCACGCAGCAGACCCCGGCAGAACGCGGCACTGCCGGTTTCGATGCGAGGCGTGATCGTCTTGTGGCCCGGCGCCATGCCCATGTCGAATGCCAGGTCGCGCAGTGCGGCGGATGCCAGGCGGCATTCGCCCCGGCTGACGATGGGCCGTTGCCAGCCGCGGAAGTCGGCCCGATGTGGCAACTCAGCAATGGCGGTTTCCACTGCCCGCATCACGCCGCTCGCGCCGCTGGCCGAGAGGGCCAGGGCCGCGTCTTCTGCCGTGGCATTGGCAGCGCGCTGCGCCGGCGCCCAGACCGACAGCACCGCCTTGCGGTGGCCGAGATGGCCGTCGCCGATCAGCAGGCCCAGCAGGTAGCCCTGGGCCACCGTGCCGTGGCCCGGCCAGCCCTGCATGCGGCGATGGTCCTGCAGCACGATGGCATCACCAGGCTGCAGCGCGCCGGCGGCGCACCACTCGGCATGCTGCAGATAGCGTGTCTGCTTCGTCACCCGCCGTACCGGGTGGTCGTGCGTCAGGCGCAAGGCGTGGCCTTCCCGGGTGCGCAGTTGCAGCACGGGCTTGCGCCCGGTCGGGAAGAAGCCTTCAGACTCCGTGCGGTGCGGCTGGCCATCGACGATGGCCTCGAAACGTTGACCGACCAGGTCGGCCACCTGGCGTGGCCCCTCGGACGTCTGCACCCAGGTGTCGGCCGTGACGCAGGGGTTGGTGCTGGCGATCGTCTCGCAGTACCCGAGGTTGTTGTCGGCGTTGATGCGGTCCAGGAACAGCACGCCGGGCTCAGCGTGGTCGTAGGTGGACCGCATCACCTGGTCCCACAGCTCGCGCGCCGGCACGCGGCGGTAGACCCACAGGCCGTCGGCGCGCTGGTGTGCGCCCGCTGCCTTGAGCTTGGCGCCGGGTTCGGCCCGGTGCACCAGCTCAACCTCGGTGCCGTCGATCACCGCCTGCATGAAGGCATCGGTGACGCCGACCGAGACGTTGAAGTTCTTCAGGTCGCCTTCGTCCTTGGCGTGGATGAAGGCTTCGATGTCCGGATGGTCGCAGCGCAGCACGCCCATCTGTGCGCCGCGGCGGCTGCCGGCGGATTCCACGGTCTCGCAGCTGCGGTCGAAGACCCGCATGTAGCTCACCGGGCCGCTGGCGCTGCTGGCGGTGCTGGTGACGGCGGCCCCGGCCGGGCGGATGCGGCTGAAGTCGTAGCCCACGCCACCCCCGCGGCGCATGGTCTCGGCCGCCTGCGCCAGCGCGGTGTAGATGCCGGGGAAGCCGTCCTCTGCCTCGGTGATGCTGTCGCCCACCGGCTGCACGAAGCAGTTGATCAGCGTGGCGGCCAGGTCGGTGCCGGCGGCCGACGCGATGCGGCCTGCGGGCACGAAACCGCGCTGCTGGGCGTCCAGGAAGCGGGCCTCCCAGTGGGCCCGCCGCTCCGGGGCCTCCACCGCGGTCAGGGCGCGCGCGACGCGTCGGCGCACGTCGTCGGCGCTGGTCTCGTCGCCCTTGGCGTATTTCTCCAGCAGCACCTCGGCGCTGATGGGCTGGGCGGCCAGGGTCTGGCGGGTGGGGGCGGTGGCGGTGGGGATGGTGGTCATGGCGGGTCCTTCAGCCCGGCCGGCCATCGACGCGCGGGCGGCCGTACCAGCCCAGGTGGCGCAGGCCCCAGGGCAGCAGGGCCGCAGCCCAGGTCACGGCCGCCCCGGCCAGCAGCGGTGACGTCAGGTCGGGCGGAGCGATGTCGCTGATGATGCGCTCGATCACCGCCGCCTGCAGCACCCAGAACAGCAGCCATGCGCGGGTGTCGACCGCCAATGCGCGCCCGCTGTGGCCAGCGCTGACCCGTGTGACCATCGCCACCAGCGTGCTGCCCAGAAAACCCATGGTGTAGGCGTGCAGCGGGGCCAGGCCCAGCCCCGGCTGCCCGGCGGCCTGCAGGCCGTGCGACACGGCGGCCAGGCCCATGGCCACGCCCAGCCAGACGAAGCCCAGGTGCAACATGGCCAGCAGGCGGTTCTTCAGGCTGTGCAGCAGGCCCCAGCGCAGCGCCAGCAGCGTCCAGCCCAGAGCGGCCACGGCCTCGACACCGGCCTGCAGCGCCAGCGGCACCGGGGTCCAGACCACGAAGCCCTCGAATCCCAGCACGAGCACGAAGCTGGCCAGCAGCCCCTGCGGCCGCCAGGCGTCCAGCCCGGGCACGGCGGCGGCGCTGAAGAACGGGATCATGCGGTGCGCCACGGCCGCGTAGGTCACGCCCACGAAGGCCCAGAGCGCGACGCGCACGGTCTCGTGTGCGGCCCCCAGGTCGCCCACGGCGACGCTGCCGGCGGCCATGGCCATCAGCACGGCGCCAAATGCGCCGGCCACCACCACCACCGACGCGTGCAATTTGTCGCTGACCGTGCTCAGCAGCAGCAGGCGGCCGAAGTGCAGCACACCACGGCCCCAGCCGGCGGCCATTGCCGCCAGGCCCACGGCGGCGAGCAGCCGGGCCAGGGCGGGGTCGTGCGCGAGGCTGGCCAGACCCAGCACCAGGGCACCTGCGGTCTGCGCCTGCACCGGCCCGCGCAGGTGGCGCATGGCCGGTGGCGGCATGCCCAGCCAGCGCGGGCCGGCGGTGAACAGGAAGCCGGTGATGAACAGCGGCATGAAGCCAAACCCCATCAGCAGCGCATGCAACGTGCTGGCCGGCAGGCCGGCGGGTGTGGCGATGCCGGCAATACGCGCCACCAGGGCCGAGGCCCACCAAAGGGCCACCAGCAGCATCACGGCGGTGCCGGCGGCGAAGGCCAGGCGGTGGGGTGCCGACAACAGTCGGCCGGGGCGCCACGCCGGGGTGGCCGGTGCGGACACGGGTATAGCCGCTGGTGCGGCGGGCAGGACGGCTGCCGTGCGGAGGTGAAGGGGGAGGGTTCGCGACATGGGCCGCGATGCTCGCGGATGGTCGCCGCAGGGGCTTTGCGGCAGCGCAAGCCGCCGGCGGACAATGCCCCGGAAGGCCAATCGGTGTGGCGGAACCGCTGCTCAGCGCAGCAGGCTCAGCACCCCAGCCGGGTCGCGTGTCAACGCCACCGACACCATGAAGCCCAGACAGCCCAGCGCCGCCAAGGCCCAGGCCAGTCGTGTGGCGGGCGTGCGAGCCCGGCGCAGGGCCATCGTGCCCAGGCCCACGTAGACGACCAGCAGCAGCAGCTTGACGCCCAGCCAGGGCTGCACCCAGGGGTTGATCTGCAGTGCCACCCACAGCAGGGCGCCGGCGGTCAGCAGCGCGGTGTCGACCATCCAGCTCAGGCGGCGCGCCGGCAGGTCCAGCGGCCAACGCGCGCCCGCCAGCTGACCGGCCACGCGCAGCGTGAACCAGGTGCCGCTGAGCACGACCAGGCCCACGTGGACGTGGCGCAGGGCGACGTGGTGTTCGATCAGCATCGGGAGGTTCCTGTCCGCGGCATTGTGCGCAAGGATGGCGCCTGGCTGGCTGCCGGCGGGGCACGCGGCGCGCGCGATCGTCGTGGTCGATCCTCGTGCCGTTGTGCTGGCTCAAGCGCGTTCGCCTGGGCGCCCGTCTTCAGCACAGGCAAAATGTCGGCCCACGCGCCGGCTGGCCCGCAGGGCTGCCGGTTGGATTCCCCGACACCGACCGCGACCGCCCATGACGTCATCCTCCCCGCGCCAGAGCCAGCGAGAGCTGGGCCGCCACGCCTACAGCCGCGACGATCTGCTGGCCTGCGGGCACGGTGAGCTCTTCGGGCCCGGCAACGCCCGGCTGCCGCTCCCCAACATGCTGATGTTCGACCGCATCGTGCAGATTGACGACGACGGCGGCGCGCATGGCAAGGGCCAGATCGTGGCCGAACTCGACATCCGGCCCGACCTGTGGTTCTTCGACTGCCACTTCGAGACCGACCCCGTCATGCCCGGCTGCCTGGGGCTGGACGCGCTGTGGCAGCTGGTCGGCTTCTGGTTGGGCTGGCGCGGCAACCCGGGCCGCGGCCGCGCGCTCGGTGCCGGCGAGATCAAGTTCTTCGGCCAGGTGCTGCCTAGCGTGTCCAAGGTCACCTACCGGCTCGACCTCAAGCGTGTCATCGAGCGCAAGCTGGTGATGGGCATCGCCGACGGCAGCGTGCTCGCCGACGGCCGCGAGATCTACCAGGCCACCGACCTCAAGGTGGGTCTGTTCACATCCACCGAGGCCTTCTGATGCGCCGCGTCGTGATCACCGGCCAGGGCATCGTCTCCAGCCTGGGCAACACCACCGACGAGGTGGCGGCCAGCCTTCGCGAAGGCCGCTCCGGCATCCGCTTCAACCCGGGTTATGCCGAGCGCGGCCTGCGCTGCCAGGTCAGCGGCCGCCCGGCGCTGGAGCTGGAAACAGCCATCGACCGCCGCACGCTGCGCTTCATGGGCGATGCGGCGGCGTATGCCTACCTGTCCATGCAGCAGGCGATCTCGCAGTCGGGCCTGTCGGCGGCCGAGGTCTCGCACCCGCGCACCGGCCTGGTGGCCGGCAGCGGTGGTGCGTCCAGCTTCAACCAGGTGTGGGCGGCCGACACGCTGCGCGCCAAGGGCATCAAGCGCGTGGGCCCGTTCATGGTCACGCGCA
This sequence comes from Burkholderiaceae bacterium, assembly GCA_024235915.1. Taxonomy (GTDB): domain Bacteria; phylum Pseudomonadota; class Gammaproteobacteria; order Burkholderiales; family Burkholderiaceae_C; genus Rubrivivax. Next base: position 346,718 of record JACKLO010000007.1, read on the forward strand.
CCATGGGCAGCACGGTCTCGGCCTGCCTGGCCACCAGCTTCGCGATCAAGGGTGTCAACTACTCCATCAGCTCGGCCTGCGCCACCAGCGCGCACTGCATCGGCCACGCCGCGCAGCTGATCGCCTGGGGCCAGCAGGACGTTGTGTTTGCCGGCGGCGGCGAGGAGGAAAGCTGGGAACTGTCGCTGCTCTTCGATGCCATGGGCGCCATGTCCAGCGGCTACAACGACCGGCCGGAACAGGCGTCGCGCGCCTTCGACACGGCGCGCGATGGCTTCGTCATCGCCGGCGGTGGCGGCATGCTCGTGCTGGAAGCGCTGGAACACGCACAGGCGCGCGGTGCCACCATCCTGGCCGAACTGGTGGGCTTCGGCGCCACGTCCGACGGCCACGACATGGTGGCACCTTCCGGTGAAGGTGCGGTGCGCTGCATGCAGCAGGCGTTGTCCACCGTGAAGACGCCCGTGGACTACATCAACGCCCACGGCACGTCCACGCCGGTGGGTGACGCGGCAGAGCTCGGTGCGGTACGCGAGGTCTTCGGCGCCGCGATCGCCGGCACCGCCGCCGAACCGGCCTATGCGAAGTTGCCGGCCATCAGCTCGACGAAGTCGCTGTCGGGCCACTCGCTGGGTGCCGCGGGCGCGCAGGAGGCCATCTACGCGTTGCTGATGCTGCAGCAGGGTTTCGCGGCCGCCTCGGCCAACATCGAGACACCCGACCCGGCGGCCGACGGACTGTCGGTGTTGCGCGAGCGCCTGGACGCGCCGCTGACCACGGTGATGTCCAACAGCTTCGGCTTCGGCGGCACCAACGCATCGCTGGTGTTCACGCGGTTCGACGGTTGATCCGCTGACAGCGCCCCGGCCGTTGCGGGCTCAGGGGGCTCAGGGGGCGCGCAGCAGCTCGTCGATCAGCTGGTCCTTGGCCTTCCACAGCTGCTCGGTCCAGCGACCGAGCCGCACCACGTGCGCGCGCCCGGTGGCCTGTTCCAGGCCCACCAGTTCGGCCGGGATCTCGTGCCGCTGCACGCGCACCACCACGGCGTCCAGGCGGCCGCAGAGCAGGTCCCAGAAGCTGGGCGTGCCCTGGGGGTAGACCAGGGTCACGTCCAGCAGCGCATCGAACTGCTCGCCCATGGTGGCCAGCGCCACCGACAGGCCGCCCACCTTGGGCCGCAGCAGGTGCCGGTAGGGACTTTTCTCGGCTGCGATCTTGGCTGGTGTGGCCCGTGTGCCTTCGACGAAGTTCATCACCGAGGTCGGCACGTGGCGGAACTTCTCGCAGGCCAGGCGGGCCGCGGCCAGGTCCTTCTGCAGCGCTGCCTTGCCCTTCCCGCGGCTCATGAAGGGGAAGTCCAGCGCCCACCACGCGAGGCCGATCACCGGCACCCAGATCAGCTCGCGCTTGAGGAAGAACTTAAGGAACGGGATGCGACCGTGGAACACGCGCTGCAGCACCAGGATGTCGACCCAGGTCTGGTGGTTGCTGGTGACGAGGTACCAGCCGCGCGGGTCCAGCCCGTCCAGACCCTGCACGTCCCAGCGTGCCCGCGGCGCCACCGCAGCGATCCAGGCGCTGTTGACCGCCACCCAGGTGGAAGCGAGCGCGGCCAGCAAGCGGTCGGCCACACGGCGGACAGCGGCGAACGGCAGCAGCAGCTTGACCAGGGACGGAAGGACCAGGCTCAGGGCCACGACCAGGGTGTTCAGGCCGAGGATGAAGCTGGTGAGGACACCGCGCAAGGCAGACATGGCAGGGCAGTTCGGGCGCCGCGAAGGCGGCAGGGGCGGGCGCGGACAGACGCGGCAAGCCGCGCATTCTGCGCCATGGGCCCGGTCACCCGGGATTCGCCGGCGCGAGGAGGGCCCGTTGCGCTTGTCCTGCGTCAATGCCGCTCGCCGATCTGCAGCCCGTTGCGTGCGATGCCTGTCAGGGTACTGACGGAAACGGCTACGCTAGCGTGGCGGCAGGCCATCGTTGTCGCGCATGAGGGCAAGAATGTCCACCACGGAAGCGCCGTTGTCGGCCGACGCAGATCTGGCGCCGGCCTTGGCCCGTCCGCGGGACGGAACGCCGCTTGGCCTGCTCCGGCGCGCATTCCTGCTGTGGCTGCTTCTGGCGTCGGTGGTGGCCGCCCTGGTGGGGGGGCTGGTCTGGCAACACGACGCCGATGTGCGGTCTCAGGCCCTGCATGCGCTGCAGGCTCGGCTGCAGCACACCGCCTACACCTTGCACCGCCGGCTGACGGAGCGGGCGGCCAACGTCCATGCGCTGCTGAGCGTGCCCGCCGTTCGGGAGTTTCTGGCCTCACCTGCCGATACCGCCCGGCGGCGCAATGTGGATCTGGTGTTCTCCGGCGTGGTCGAGTCCTACGGCGTGATCGATCACCTGCGGCTGATCGGGCGCGACGGCCATGAAATGCTGCGTGTGAACTTTGACGGCACGGCGTCGCGTGTGGTGCCCGTGAGCGCACTGCAGCACCAGGCGGACAGTGACTGTGTGCAGGCTGGTCTGCAGCTCGCGGCCGGCGAACTCTTCGTGTCGCGGGTGGCGCTGAACGTTGAACGAGGCCGCATCGAACATCCCGACAAGCCGGTGTTGTGCCTCGTGGCAGCCCTGCCTGATGCGCAAGGCCAGCCAGGGGCACTGCTGGCCGTCAGCGTGCTGGCCGACCCCTTGTGGCGGACGGAGGACGCACCCCAGACCTTTCTGCTGGGCGTCGAGCCCCAGTGGGTCGATCACAGCGGCCGTTGGCTGGCCCATGCCGATGCGACACGGCGTTGGGGTGACCAGCGTGGACGCGCCGAAGGCAGCCTCGCCCAAGTCGACCCGGAAGTCTGGGCGGTCGTGTCGACCACACGTTCCGGCGCGGTGAAGCGTGCCGGGTCGACGCTGCTCTACGACACCGTGGCCCTGCTGGACACCTCGGCCACGCCCGGCCCGGTGGCCACGCCCAGCTGGAAACGCGTGGTCACGGCCGATGCCTTCTGGAAGGTGCTGGTGGAGGTGCCTGACCGCGCCGTCGACCCGCTGACAGTGGCTGGCCAGCCCGCCTTCTGGGCGCTGGCCTGGCTGGGCCTGGTCACCCTGACCGTGCCTGCCTGGCTGTGGACCGGGTGGCTGGCGCAGCGTCGTGCCCTGCGCCGCCAGCAGCAGCGTGCCCGGGAGGTGCTGGACGACCTGTATGAACAGGCGCCCTGCGGCTATCACAGCCTGGACGGTGATGGCCGCATCGTGCGCATGAACGCCACCGAACTCGGCTGGCTGGGCTACCGTGCCGACGAGGTGCTGGGGCGTCCGATGCGGGACCTGTTGTCGCCGTCGTCGCGTGGCACGATGGCAGAGGCCTTCCCCGCTTTCCTGGAAACCGGGCACATCGCCGATCTGGAGCTCGAGTTGCTGCGCAAGGATGGCAGCCTGCTCCCGGTCTCGCTGTCGGCCACAGCCGTGCGCGACACCGAGGGTCGTTTCCTGCACTCACGGTCCACCGTGTTCGACATCAGCGAACGCCAACGCCTGCAGGCGCAGCTGCGCGAACTGGCCTACGCCGATGCGCTGACCGGTCTGCCCAACCGCCGCCGCTTCATGGACGCGGCGGCGCTGGAGGTCACGCGTGCGCGACGGCAGGGCACGCCGCTGTCGTTGTTGTTGCTGGACGTGGACCACTTCAAGCGCATCAATGACGAGCTCGGCCATCCCACGGGTGACGCCGTGCTGCAGGCCCTGGGGCAGTTGCTGCAGCGGTTGAACCGCGCCAACGATGTTGCCGGCCGCATCGGCGGCGAAGAGTTTGCGGTGCTGCTGCCGGGGGCTGACGGGTCGGCAGCCGCTGCCGTGGCGGAACGGCTGCGACAGGCTGTGTCGGCGTTGCAGGTGCTGCCGCCTGCCGCCGCGGTGCCGCAGACCCCTGTGCGGCTGACGGTGTCGCTGGGGGTGGCCACCTGGCGGTCCAGTGAGACCTGGACGGCCGTGGGGGGCCTGGCCGAGGGTGAAGCGGCCATGGAAGTCGGGCGGTTGCTGAAATTGGCCGATCAGGCGCTTTACGCGGCCAAGGCCGGTGGGCGCAACCGGGTCGAAGTCGGCGCAGACCTCGTCTGATCGCCCCTGGACATCGCCGCGACCTGCACCCAGGTGGGGCCACTCGGACAGCGGCAACAGGGTTGGCATGCGTGGTGCGCCATCCCGAAGGCTAGGGGTGGGGAACCTGGGGCCTGCCCCCGTGCCAATGCCGCAGGCGCCGTGCATGCTGGGGCACAACCTGACCAGGAGGATTCCCATGGCTTTTTCGATGCGCCCGACTTCCCGACGCGCCGGTGTGACGCTGGCGGTGCTGGCTGCCTGGGCCTGCGCGGCCCCGGCACCCAGCCTGGCCGACGGTGCCCGGCCCGCCGCACCGGCAGCCCAGCCAGACCGCGTGCGCGGCCTGAAGGCGCCACCGGTGGACACGCCGCTGTATCGCCGCGGGGTGGTGGCGGTGGCGAACCCCTATGGCGCCGAAGCCGGTGCCCGGGTCTTGCAGCAGGGCGGCAACGCCATCGACGCCGCGGTCGCCATTGCCTACGCGCTCAACGTGGTGGAACCGCAATCGGCCGGCATGGGCGGCGGCGGCTTCATGCTGGTGCACCTGGCCAAGACGGGTGAGACCTTCAGCATCGACACCCGCGAGACCGCGCCGGCAGGTGCCACGCGCGACATGTTCTCCGGCGTGTCCAACGCGTCGCGCAAGGGCGTGGCCGTGGGCGTGCCGGGTATGGTGCGTGGCACGGCGCAGGTGGTGGCCGAACATGGCAAGCTGCCGCTGAAGCGCGTGCTGGCCCCCGCAATTGAACTGGCGGAGGATGGATTCGCCGCCACCCAGCGCTATGCCGACGTGAGCTGCAACGACCGCGCGCTGAATTCGCCGGAGGCCCGGGACTTCTTCTGCCCGGGTGGCGTGGCGCCGGCGCCGGGTACCCTGGTCCGCAATCTGCCGCTGGCCAACACGCTCAAGCTGATTGCGCGCCACGGCGCGGACTGCTTCTACCAGTACCAGCCGGACAAGGGCTGCGACATCGCCCAGGGCATCCTGGCCGGGCAGGCTCGCAGCACCATCCTCGTCAACGGCGTCGAACAGGCGGGCAAGCCGGGCTCGATGACCTTGGCCGACCTGGCCGCCTACCAGCCGGCGCGGCGCGCGCCCATCGAGGGCAGCTACCGCGGCTACACCATCAAGGCCATGGCACCGCCGTCCAGTGGTGCGCTGACGGTGCTGCAGATCCTGGGCATGCTCGAGCGCTTCCCGCTCGGCGATGCGTCGCAGGGCTTCGGCTTCGGTTCGGTGAAGACGCTGCAGACCATGGCCGACGCCATGCGCCTGGCCTTCGCCGACCGCGCCATCTGGATGGCCGACGCCGACTTCGTGCCCGTGCCCACCGTGGGCCTGATCCACCCCGACTACCTGGCCCTGCGCAGCGGCCTCATCACGCCGGGGCAGCGCATCGACCCGAACCCGGTGGCCGACGACCCGCGGCCCTACGAGATCCCGGGCTTCAAGCGCGGCCAGCGGTTGGCGGTGGCACTGCCGGTGACGGGGCCGGACAACGGCACCACGCACTTCTCGGTGGCCGACCGCTGGGGCAACGTGGTGTCCTACACCAACACCATCGAGTCTTCGCACGGCATCGGCACCTTCGCCGGCTACACGCTGCCGGACGGCAGCTTCCGCAATTTCGGCTTCCTGCTCAACAACGAACTCACCGACTTCAACACCTCGCCGAGCACCAACCCGTTCACCGGCACCGACGGCTACAACGACGTGCAGCCCCAGAAGCGGCCGCGCAGCAGCATGACGCCGACGATGATCTTCGACCCCGAGGGTCGGCCCATCCTGGCCTACGGCTCGCCTGGCGGCGCCACCATCATCAACTCGGTGGTCAACGTCACGATCAACCTCGTCGACCACGGCATGGGGCTGCAGGCGGCCATCGACGCCGGGCGCATCTCGGTGGCGTCGGCCAACCCGTCGATCACGCTGGAGTCGCGCTTCCCGACGGAGACCGCCGACGGCCTGCGGGCGCTGGGGTACAGCGTGAGCATCGGCGACGTGGGCTCGGTGCAGGCCGTGGGCCGGCTGCCGCAGAGCGGCCTGGTCTACGGCGCGGCCGACGACAGGCGCGAAGGCACGGTGATCGGCCTGCCACGGCCGCGGCCCTGAGGCGCCAGACGGGCGCTGGCGTGCATGGCGTTCCAGCGCCCGATCCAATCCTTTGCCAGGATCGTCCGGCGCGCGGATTCGCCGTGCACCGGCGAGCCCGCGGCCAGCCCACCGCGGCGGCCAGGCCCAGTACCCCGGCGGCGCGGGTCTGGCGACCTCAGGCCGGCAGGTCGGATCCCGGCGCCTGTGCCGGCGCGAGGACGAATCGATGGCGCAATCGGTGTCGCGCCGCGTCACCGTGGCCCACGCGCTCGAACTCGGCGACGAGTGACGAGCGCACGCCGAACACGACATCGGAGTCGAGGTAGGCGTCGCCCTCGTGGAACAGGTGCGTGATCAGGGGCGCGAAACCCGGTGCGCGAATGCGGAAGTGAATGTGCGCCGGGCGCCACGGATGACGGCCGGTGGCCAGCAGCAGTTGGCCGACCGGGCCGTCGGTGGGGACCGGGTAGGGCATCGGCAGCACCGAGCTGAAACGCACCTGGCCTTTGGCGTCCGTGAGAAAGACGCCACGGGCACGGCGCGTGTCGCCGAGTTCGGGCCGCTGCACGTCGTACAGGCCTTCTTCGTCGGCCTGCCAGGTGTCGACCTCGGCGCCGACCACGGGCCGCCCCTGCAGATCGACCACCTCGAGGTGCACGTCCAGCGGCGTGCCGGGGGCGCCCTGCGCGATGTCGGCACCGCTGGCGCAGTGCGGCGCGTCGTCGACGTGGAAGGGGCCGAACACGGTGGCCTCGGTCGCGCCTTCGGGCCGTGACTGGTTCATGGTCACCGTCAGCATGGACACGCCGAGCACGTCCGACAACAGGATGAACTCCTGCCGCCTGGCGTCACATTGCTGCCCGGTGGCGGTCAGGAAGCCGATCGCCTGTTCCCACTCGCGTTCCGTCAACCGCACCTCGCGCACGAAGCCGTGCAGGTGGCGGATCAGCGCGGTCATGACTTCCGTGAGGCGTGCATCCCGGCCATCGCCAAGCCGGGCGATGACGGCGTCGGTGATGTTGTGTTCATCGATGTTGCGCATGGGGTGCTCCATGGCGGGTGAGCAAGTGCGGCGGCGCCTGGGCTCGGGCGGACCCGCGGTTCGACGACGCGGCGCCGATGGTGGCACAAGCCCTGAGCGAACGCACGGGGTCGCCAGCACGCGGCCACGGGTGCCGGCGCCCGGGCCTCGCCGCAGCGGGCGCACCGATGCAGGGGTGCTGGCGGTGCACAGGCCCATCCAGGCTGACCCGGGGCGCAAAGGGGCGCGAAGGAGCGCAAAGGGGCGCAAAGGGGTGCACAGGGGCGCAAAGGGGTGCACAGGGGCGGTCGCTAGGGCGACCCACCATTGCAGCGCCGGCCCGAAGGCCACAATCTGTCGCTCATGCGCATCCTGCTGGCCGAAGACGAACGGGAACTGGCGACCTGGCTGGTCCGTGCCCTGCAACAGGGTGGATTTCAGGTCGACTGGGTCGACGACGGCCGTCTGGTGCGCCGCAGCCTGAAGGCGACCCGCTACGACGCGCTGATCCTGGACCTCGGCCTGCCTGGCGTGGGTGGGCACGATGTGCTGGCGGACCTGCGCGAGGCCGGCCACGGCCTGCCGGTGCTCATCCTGACGGCGCGCGACTCGCTGATCGAGCGGGTGAGCACGCTCAACGAGGGGGCCGACGACTTCCTGGCCAAGCCCTTCGAGCTGGCCGAGCTCGAAGCGCGGCTGACGGCGCTAGTACGCCGCGCCCGCGGCGGCGAGCATCCGCGGCTGTCTTGCGGCCCGCTGGGCTATGACCCGGCGAGCAAGCAGTTCACGCTCCACCACGAGCCGCTGGTGTTGACACCGCGCGAGCACGCCGTGCTGCGCGCCATGATCCAGCACAGCGGCGAGCCGCTGTCGAAGCAGGAGATCCTGGACCGGGTGTTCTCCGACGAACAGGACGTCAGCCCCGAGGCCGTGGAAGTGCTGGTCCACCGGCTGCGCAAGCGCCTGCAGGACACGCCGGTCGGCATCCGCACCCTGCGCGGGTTGGGCTACGTGCTCGAGAGTGCTGCCGTGGTCCCGTCGCGCGACGGCGCAGGCTAGCGTGCACCCAGGCCTGTTCGACCCGATGCCCGGGAGGCGGCGCTGAAGCCATTGGCCCACTGGCATCGCCACAGCCTGCGGCGCACGCTGCTGGTGGTCCTGACCTTTGGCTTGCTCGCGGTGCTGGCGGCCGAACTCGTGCTGGCCCGCCGCACCGCCGTCGAGGCGGCCAATGCGGCCTTCGACCGCTCGCTGCTGGGCGCGATCAAGTCGATCGACGCGAACATCTCCACGGCCAGCGGCGGCCTGGGTGTCGAGCTGCCCTACCGCATGCTCGAGTTCTTCCAGCTCACGGCCCGCGGCGAGGTGTACTACCGCGTCGCCACCGAGGATGGCCTGGTGGAGATCGGCGACGCGGCCCTGCCACCGCCGGCGCAGGCGCTGGTGACGGGCAAGCCGCAGTTCATGAACACCACCTACTTCGGCACCCCGGTGCGCATGGGCAGCTATGCGCGCGAGCTGGACCCGCCGCTGGCCGGCCAGCCCGCGCCCCAGCGTGTGGTGATCCAGGTGGCGGAGACCTTGGGCTCCCGCGAGCAGTTCAGCCGAGACCTCGTGCTCGAGGCCCTGCAGCGCGACCTCGCCCTGGTGGCCACGGCACTGCTGCTGCTCGTCGCTGCCGTTGGCTGGGCGCTGAGGCCGCTGGCGCGCCTGCGCAGCGAAGTCGAAGCCCGCCGGCCGGACGATCTGACGCCGCTGTCCTCGCAGCCGATTCCCACCGATGTCCGCCCGCTGGTCGACGCCATCAACCACCACATCGGCCGCAACCGCCGCCTCGCCGAGGCCCAGCGCCAGTTCGTCGACGACGCGTCGCACCAGTTGCGCACACCGTTGACGACCCTGGCCACCCAGGTGGGCTTTGCCCTGCGTGAGGTGGATCCCGCCCGGCAACGTGAAGCGCTGCAGGCCTTGAAGGACCAGCTCGACGAGACGGTGCGACAGACGAACCAGATGCTGGCGCTGGCGCGCGCCGAAAGCCTGGCGCTGGCCACCGAGCCAGTGGATCTGGTGGCCTTGTGCAACGAGGTGACACGGCAGTGGTGGCGCGAGGCCCAGGCCCGTGGCATCGACCTGGGGCTGGATGCGGCGGCCACGCCGGTCGTCGTTCCGGCGCAGGCCGGGTTGCTGAAGGAGGCCTTGTCGAACCTGCTGCACAACGCGATCCGCTACGTGCCATGCGGTGGCCACGTGACGGTGCACGTGGCGGCGGGGCCGGGTCAGGCCACGCTGGAGGTCGTCGACGACGGCCCCGGCATCCCGGCGGCCGAACTGCCCCGTGCCGGCGAACGCTTCTTCCGCGCCAGCAATGCGTCGGCGTCGGGTTCGGGCATCGGCCTGGCCATCGTGCGCTCGATCGCCGAACGGCACGGCGGCCGGCTGGACCTCGCCCCACCGGCACAGGGCAGCGGGCTGGTGGCCAGGCTCGTGCTGCCGACCGCATCACCCGGCCCGCAGCGCTGACTGGCTAGCGGGTTCCGGGCTGCGGGTTAACCCGGAACAATTGGCCGCTTCGCTGAAAGCGGTTCGAAAGCCGGCCCTCGATATCGTTTCGCCACGTCATCACACGCGGCCCGTCCCGGCGCTGCGGATTTCCAGGAGACATCCGATGCTGAAGAAGACCCTTTCCGCCGTCGCCCTGAGCGTCGTGGCCGCCGCGGCACTGGCCGGCCCGCTCGACAAGACCGAGTGCATCGCCCCGGCCAAGCCCGGCGGCGGCTTCGACCTGACCTGCAAGCTGGTCCAGTCGGCCCTGATGGACGGCAAGTACATCGCCGACCCCATGCGCATCACCTACATGCCCGGCGGCATCGGCGCGGTGGCCTACAACGCCATCGTGGCGCAGCGCCCCGGCGAGAACAACACCATCGTGGCGTTCTCCGGCGGCTCGCTGCTCAACCTCGCGCAGGGCAAGTTCGGCCGCTACAGCGAAAACGACGTGCGCTGGCTGGCCGCCATCGGCGCCGACTACGGCGCGGTGATCGTGGCCGACAGCTCGCCCTTCAAGACCCTGGCCGACCTGGTGGCGGCGGTGAAGGCCGACGCGACCAAGGTCGTGTTCGGCGCCGGCGGCACGGTGGGCAGCCAGGACTGGATGAAGGCCGCGCTGACGGCGCGCGCCGCCGGTCTCGACCCGAAGACGATGCGCTTCGTGGCCTTCGAAGGCGGCGGTGAGGCGATCACCGCCCTGCAGGGCGGCCACGTGCAGGTCTATGCGGGCGACGCGTCCGAGGCCGACCAGCAGATCCAGGCCGGCGCCAAGATCCGGGTGCTGGCGGTGATGGCCGACAAGCGCCTCGATGGCAACCTGTCGAAGGTCGCCACGGCCAAGGAGCAGGGTCTGGACATCGAGTGGCCCATCATCCGCGGCTACTACGTCGGCCCCAAGGTCAGCGACGCCGACTACAAGGTCTGGGCCGACACCTTCGACAAGATGATGGCCACGCCGGCCTTCGCCAAGCTGCGTGCCGAGCGCGGGCTGTTCCCGTTCGCCAAGACCGGGGCTGACCTTGACGGTTACGTGAAGACCCGCGTCGGTCAGTACCGCAAGCTGGCGGCCGACTTCGGCCTCAACGTCGCGAAGTGATCGAGGCCGGGGCAGCCCGCTGCCCCGCGTGCCCACCCCGGAGACAACACCATGAGTGACCGCATCCTGGGTGCGGCATGCCTGGTCGTGGCCGCAGGCATGGCCTGGGCCGCGAAGGACTATGCCGCGCCGATTTCCTACGAACCCGTCGGGCCCAGGGCCTTCCCGCTGCTGCTGGCGGGCCTGATGGCCGCGGGGGGCGCCTGGCTGGTGGTGCGCCCCAGTGCGCACCACAGCGGCCTGGGGCTGGCGCAGGTCCGGACCCTTGGCATGGCCGTGGTGGCGGTGTTCCTGTATGCCGCCCTGTTCCAGTGGCTGGGCTTCACGCTGGCCACGGCCCTCATGGCGGTGCCGGTGGGCATGGCCTTCGGGGGCCACTGGCGCCAGGCCCTGGCGGCCGGGGTCGGCCTCGGCGTCGTCCTGTTCCTGATGTTCGACAAGCTGCTGGACGTGGTGCTGCCCACCGGTCTGCTGGCCTTCGTGCTCGGGGGGCGGTGATGGAAACGCTGCAATTCCTGTTCGCCGGCTTCGGTGTCGCGCTGACGCCGGAGAACCTGATGGTGGCGGCCCTCGGGGCGCTGATCGGCACCGTCGTGGGCATGCTGCCGGGCCTGGGGCCGATCAACGGCGTCGCCATCCTGATGCCGCTGGCCTTCGCCCTGAAGCTGCCGGCCGAGACGGCGCTGATCCTGCTGGCAGCGGTCTACATGGGCTGCGAGTTCGGCGGCCGCATCTCGTCGATCCTGCTCAACGTGCCCGGGGACGCGGGCGCCATCATGACGGCGCTGGACGGCTACCCGATGGCGCGCCAGGGGCGTGCCGGCGTCGCGCTGTCGATCTCGGCCTGGAGTTCGTTCATCGGCTCGCTGATCGCGACCGCCGGCATCGTGATGTTCGCGCCCCTGCTGGCGCGCTGGGCGCTGGCCTTCGGCCCCGCCGAGTACTTCGCGCTGATGTGCTTCGCCTTCGCCTGCATCACCGGCCTGATGGGTGATGCGCCGCTGAAGGCGGCGCTGGCGGCGGTGATGGGCCTGTCGCTGTCGAGCATCGGCCTGGACTCGAACTCGGGCGTCTACCGTTTCACCGGCGACGAGGTGCACCTGTCCGACGGCATCCAGTTCATCGTCGTCGTGATCGGCGTGTTCTCCATCAGCGAGATCCTGCTGATGCTGGAGCAGCACCACAGCCACGAGGGCATGATCAAGCTCAGCGGCCGCGCCCTGTTCAACCTGAAGGAGATGGCGCAGACGTGGTGGAGCACCGTGCGCTCGGCCGTGGTGGGCTTCGTCGTCGGCGTGCTGCCTGGCGCCGGCGCGACGATCGCCAGCGCGATGACGTATTCGATGGAGAAGCGCATCGCCGGCGCCAGCGGCGACTTCGGCAACGGCGACATTCGCGGCGTTGCGGCGCCCGAGGCCGCCAACAACGCGTCGGCCGCTGGCTCTTTCGTGCCCATGCTGACGCTGGGCGTGCCCGGATCGGGCACCACGGCGGTGATGGTGGGCGCCCTGGCGCTCTACAACATCACGCCCGGCCCGGCGCTCTTCTCGCAGAACCCGACGCTGGTATGGGGTCTGATCGCCTCGCTGTTCATCGCCAACGTGCTGCTGCTGATCATCAACATCCCGCTCGTCGGCGTGTTCACACGCATCCTCAAGCTGCCGAACTGGATCCTGGTGCCGGGCATCCTGGCCGTCAGCGCGGTGGGCGTGTACTCGGTCCACGCGACCACGTTCGACCTGATGCTGATGGCGGTGTTCGGCATCGTCGGTTTCCTGCTGCGCAAGCAGGGGGTGCCGATGGCGCCGCTGATCCTCGGCTTCGTGCTTGGCGACATGATGGAGCAGAACCTGCGCCGCGCGCTGTCGATCACCAACGGTGAAGTCGGCATCCTGTTCGAAAGCCCGATCAGCAAGGGCCTGTGGGTCATCGCCGTCGTCATGGTCAGCGTGCCGCCGCTGGTTCGCTGGTGGTCACGCCGCCGCGGTGCGGCCGCGGCCGCCACGGCGGCCTGAACGGACGGCACGGGGTGGAGCGGCCCGCCCATCAACTGGCCATGACGGTGCTGATGACGCCGGACACGGCCAACTTCTCCGGCAAGGTGCACGGCGGCACGATCCTGAAGCTGCTCGACCAGGCCGCGTTTGCCTGCGCCAGCCGCTACAGCGGGCGTTACGTGGTCACGCTGTCGGTGGACCAAGTGATGTTCCGGCAGCCGATCCACGTCGGTGAACTGGTCACCTTCAGCGCCAGCGTCAACCACACCGGCACCTCGTCGATGGAGGTCGGCATCAAGGTCGTGGCCGAAGACATCCGCAGCCAGGCGGTGCGCCATGTCAACAGCTGCTTCTTCACCATGGTGGCGGTCGACGACGAGCAACGGCCCGTGATGGTGCCGCCGCTGCAGCCCGTCACTGCCGACGAACGCCGGCGCCATGCCGCGGCGATCGCGCGCAAGGAACTGCGCCGCGAGATGGAGCGGCGCCTGGCCGAGGCGCGGGCGCAGCCCGAGCCGGCCGGCAGCGGCGCCGCCGGCTGATCCCGCCGCGCACCGATGGCCACGTTGCGCATTCCCGCCGTCTACATGCGCGGCGGCACCAGCAAGGGCGTCTTCTTCAACGCCGCCGACCTGCCGCCGCCCGGGCCGGCGCGGGACCGGCTGCTGCTGCGCGTCATCGGCAGCCCGGACCGCTTTCGCAACCACATGGACGGCATGGGGGGTGCCACGTCAAGCACGAGCAAGGTCGTGCTGCTGTCGCCGTCCACGCGGGCCGACTGCGACGTCGACTACCTCTTCGGCCAGGTGGCGGTCGACCGCGCCGTCGTGGACTGGAGCGGCAACTGCGGCAACCTCAGCGCTGCCGTCGGGCCGTGTGCCATCGGCATGGGGTTGATGACGGCCCCGCCGGAAGGCCACTGCGTGGTGCGCATCTGGCAGGCCAACATCGGCCGCCGCATCCTGGCGCATGTGCCGATGCAGCAGGGGGAGGTGGTGGAGCAGGGCGCGTTCGAACTCGACGGTGTCGCGTTCCCGGGCGCCGAGATCCGCCTTGACTTTCTGGACCCCGGCGACGGTGGCCGCACGTTCCCGACCGGGTCGGTCGTCGACACCCTGGACGTGCCCGGGGTCGGCCGCGTCGAGGCGACGCTGATCGACGCCGGCAACCCGACCGTCTTCGTCCACGCCGCGGCACTGGGGCTGCAGGGCATCGAGCTGCCGGCCGTGGTCGACGCCGACGCCGCGCTGCTCGAGCGTGCCGAGCGCGTGCGCGCGCAGGCTGCCGTGGCCATGGGCCTGGCCGCCTCCGCGGCAGAGGCCACGTCGTCGCGGCCGCACACGCCCAAGCTGGCCTGCGTGTCGCCCAGCGCGGACTACGCCACGTCCAGTGGCGCCGCGGTCACGGCGGCGTCCGTGGACGTCGTGGTGCGCATCTTCTCGATGGGGCGCCTGCACCACGCCGTGACCGGCACCGGTGCCATCGCCCTGGCCGCAGCGGCGGCGGTGCCCGGCACGGTGGTGGCACGCGCCGTGCGCGCACCGGCTGCCGGGCCCGACACGCCGCTGCGCATCGGCCATCCCGCCGGCAGCATGCGCATCGCGGCGCAGGCCCGGTGCGGGGACGACGGCGCCTGGGCGGTGACGAGGGTCACGATGAGCCGATCGGCACGCCGTCTGATGGCGGGCTGGGTGTTCGTGCCCGATGGCCTGCCGGGCACCCCTTGATCACGGAGAACCCGCATGGACACGCGCACACGTCTTCGCACGCTGATCGACCAACGCCGTGGCGTCCTGGTCCCCGGCGCCTTCAACGCACTGTCGGCCCGGATCGCCGAGGACCTGGGCTTCGAGGCCCTCTACCTGACCGGGGCCGGCATCACCAACATGCACCTGGCGCTGCCCGACCAGGGTTTTGTCGGCCTGCACGAGGTGGCTGAACACACGGCGCGCGCGCGCGATGCCGTGGCGCTGCCGCTGATCGTCGACGCCGACACCGGGTTCGGCAACGCCCTCAATGTCCGGCAGACGGTGCGCACGCTGGAGCGGGCCGGTGCCGACGCCATCCAGCTCGAAGACCAGGTCAACCCCAAGCGCTGCGGCCACTTCAACGGCAAGGCCATCGTGTCCGCGACGGAGATGGTCGGCAAGGTCAAGGCGGCGGTCGACGCGCGGGCCGATCAGAAGCTGCTCATCATGGCGCGCACCGACGCCTGTGCCGTCGAGGGCTTTGATGCCGCGGTGGAGCGCGCGCAGCGCTACGCCGAGGCCGGCGCCGACATCCTGTTCGTCGAGGCGCCGCAGACCGCCGAACTGCTGCAGGCGCTGCCTGGCCGGCTGGCACAGCCGCAATTGGTGAACCTGGTGATCGGCGGCCGCACGCCGATCCTCGGTGCCGAAGAACTGGGGCGCCTGGGCTTTTCGATCGTGCTCTACGCCAACGCCGCGCTGCAGGGCGCCGTGCATGGCATGCAGCGTGCGCTGGGGGCGCTGCGGCGTGACGGTCGCCTGGACGAAGGCCCGGCGGACTCAGCCGTCGTGGCTTCCTTCGCCGAACGGCAGCGGCTGGTCGGCAAACCGGCGCTCGACGCGCTCGAAGCGCGATACGCCGACCCAGGTTGACCGGCCCGGCATGGGCTGAGCGTTCATGCGCGAGCCGGGCTGTGGACCCACACCACGCGCTGGGGCACGATCCTGGGAAACGACCTGCCAACGCCGTTCAAGCGCAAAGATCGCCAATGATCTCTCCCGTGGTTCCGGCCCCTGTTCGGGTCGTGATCACCAGACCCCGCTGAGCGACACCGACACCGTTCTCGGCGCCTCGGCGTGGGTGTAGAGGGCTGAAGCGTCCGCCGGGCGCTGATTGCCCAGGTTGTGCACGCGCAGTGCCAGGGTCAGGCCAGGGCCGATGCTGCGCTGTACGTGGGCCCCCAGCAGGGTCAGGCTGGGCACGGCCACGTCAGCGGCGCCGCGCGTGGTTGAAGGCAGCAGCGTGCCACGGCTGTGGTCGGCGCGCAGGCCGGCCTGCCACGGCCCCTGGGTCCAGTCCAGGCGTGCGCCCAGGTTCAGGCGTGGGCGGTAGGTCAGGCGGTCGCCGTCGGCATCGGTGGCGTCCAGCCAGGTGGCGTTGACCTGGGTGCTGAAGCCGGCCCCCAGCGGCATGGCGGCCCCCATCTCCAGCCCGCGCAGCCGGGCCCGCGACACGTTCTCGTACACATAGGTGCCGACCCCGGGCACCGCGCCGGGCGTCACCAACGTCAGCTCGATCAGGTTCTGCACGCGTTGTGAGAACAGCATGGCCTGCAGTTCCAGGCCCTGCCGTGCATAGGCGAGCCCCACTTCCGCCGAATCGCTGGTCTCGGGCTTCAGGTCCGGGTTGCCGAGCACGGTGTTGGGGCCTTCGCGCCGGCCACCGGGCACGATCTGCTTGAGGTTGGGCGCCTTGAAGCCATGGCTGAGACCGCCCTTGAGCGTCCAGCCCGGCGCGGCGCGCCAACTGGCGTACAGACGCGGACTGCTCTCGTCGCCGAACAGGTGGTGGCGGTCGTGGCGCAGGCCCAGCGTGAGGTCCAGCGGCTGCTCCCCACCGATCACATGCCACTCGTCCTGCACGAACACGGCACGGTGACGGGCCAGCGAGCGCCCGTCGGGCATGCCCGGATCCTCCAGGGTCTCGTTGCGCAGCTCGAAGCCGGCCGTGAGCGCATGCGGCCCGGCGTCGTGGCGCAGCAGGCCCTCGAGCACGCGGTCGCGCAGCGTCTGCGGCGGGTTGATGGCCACGCCCGCGGTGCGCCGGTTCTCCACGTCCAGCCGCGTGCCATAGGCGCGCAACTGGGTGCGGGTGTCGCCACGCGTGCCCCACTCGGCGTCCCAGGCCAATGAGGCCATTGCGCGCTGCAGCAGGTTGTCGCTGACGTGGTAACGGCGTGCGCCGCTGCGTTCACGCGAGTCGGCGGTGCGTGTCTCTTCGCCGGCGTTCAGGTCCAGCGCCACACGGTGCGCCGGCGACGCCTGCCAGGCCAGGCCCAGCCAGCCGTCGGTCTTGTCGTGGCCCTCGAGTTCGCTGATCTGCGCGTCGTCGGGCGAGGCCACCGCCTCGCGGCGGCTGGTGGCCAGGCCGGCGCGCAGGCCCAGGCCCGGCGCCAGCGGGCCGCTCACCGACACCGCAGCGCGATGGCCGTCGCCGCCCCGATCGCCGCTGGCCACGCTGCCTTCGGCCCGGGCCGTGACGCGCCACTGTTCGCCGGCCTGGCGGGTGATGACGTGCACCACGCCACCCAGGGCCTCGGAGCCGTAGAGCACCGACAGCGGGCCGCGCACGATCTCGATGCGCTCGATGTCGTCCACCGGAATCCAGTCGACTTGGAAGTCGGAATGGCCCACCATGCCGTCGCTGGGCACCACGCGCCGGCCGTCGACCAGGAAGAGGGTGTGCTTGGGGTCCATGCCGCGCAGGCTGATGACCTTGCGTCCGCCGATGGACCGCCCCTGCAGCGACACGCCGGTTTCGCCGCGCACGGCGTCGAGTACGTCGTCGGCGCCGCGGGCTTCGATTTCCTGCCGCGTGACCACGCTCATCGCCGCCGGGGCATCCAGCGCCAGCATGGCATGGCGGGTGGCGGTGATGACGACGGTCTGCGTGTCGGCGGTGGGCAGGTCGGCGGTCGGCTGCGTCTGTGCGGACGCGGCGCAGACCAGGGCCAGGCAGGCGGCGCCGACCAGGCTGCGGGCCGCTGGCGGGCAGGCTTCGGCGCGGACAGGGAGGCGGCTGGACATCTTGTGCTCCGGTGCGGAATCTCGATGCCCGAAGGTTCCGCCCGCGCGCCCCGCCGGTCCTTGAACTGGTTCGCCTTTGCCACCGCCGGCCGTGTTTCCAGCAGGGTTTTGCGGCGCATCAAGGTCGTGGCCGCGTGCAGCAGATCGTCCGGGCCCTTGAACCAGTTCAAGGAAAGACCGCGGCCCCGGGCAGAGCATGGCCGCCATCGATTCGACCACCCCCGAGAGGAGTTGAGATGAGCACCGTGAGATTCCCGCAGCGCTGGCCCGTGCTGGCCCCGTTGGCCGCCGTCGCGATCTTCGCCGCCGCTGGCGGTGCGTTCGCGCAGGAGAAGAAGGACGTGGCACCCGGCGACGTGCAGTACCACGCCGCGCCATCGGCGTTGGCCGGCGTGCCGATGGTGGAGAGCCGCAACCCCAAGGCGCCACCGATGACGCAGGCCGAGTTCGACCAGGCGCGCCAGATCTACTTCGAGCGCTGCGCCGGCTGCCACGGCGTGCTGCGCAAGGGCGCCACCGGCAAGCCGCTGACCCCCGACCTCACCATCGGCAAGGGCACCGACTACCTGAAGGTCTTCATCGCCTACGGCTCGCCCGCGGGCATGCCCAACTGGCAGACCAGCGGCGAGATGACCGAGCAGGAAGTCGACATGATGGCGCGCTACATCCAGCACGACGCGCCGCTGCCGCCGGAGTTCGGCCTCGCGGACATGAAGAAGACCTGGAAGGTCATCGTGCCGCCCGAGCAGCGTCCGAAGAAGAAGATGAACGGCTACAACATCGAGAACATCTTCTCCACCACGCTGCGCGACACCGGCGAGGTGGCGCTGATCGACGGCGACACCAAGCAGATCATCAACATCGTCAAGACCGGCTATGCGGTGCACATCTCGCGCCTGTCGGCCAGTGGGCGCTACCTGTTCGTGATCGGGCGTGATGCCAAGATCAACATGATCGACCTGTGGATGGCCAAGCCCGACAACGTGGCCGAGATCCGCGTGGGGCTGGAAGCGCGCAGCGTGGACACCAGCAAGTACAAGGGCTACGAGGACAAGTACGCCATCGCCGGCAGCTACTGGCCGCCGCAGTACACGATCATGAACGGCGACACGCTGGAGCCGCTGAAGATCGTCTCCACGCGCGGCAACACGGTCGACAAGCAGGAGTACCACCCCGAGCCGCGGGTGGCCAGCATCGTGGCCAGCCACTTCAAGCCGGAGTTCGTGGTCAACGTGAAGGAGACCGGACAGACGCTGATGGTGGACTACTCCAACATCGACGCGCTGAAGGTCACCACCATCGGCACCGCGCGTTTCCTGCACGACGGCGGCTGGGACAGCACCAAGCGCTACTTCATGGTGGCCGCCAACCAGAGCAACAAGGTGGCCGCGGTCGACGCCAAGGAAGGCAAGCTGGTCAAGCTGATCGACGTCGGCAAGATCCCGCACCCGGGTCGCGGCGCGAACTTCGTGCACCCGAAGTTCGGGCCCGTGTGGGCCACTGGCCACCTGGGCGACGAGACCATCTCGCTGATCGCCACCGACCCCGTCAAGCACAAGCAGCATGCCTTCAAGCAAGTGGCCAAGCTCACCGGCCCGGGCGGCGGCGCGCTGTTCATCAAGAGCCACCCGAAGAGCACGCACCTGTACTCCGATGCGCCGCTGAACCCGGACCCGAAGGTCTCGCAGTCGGTGGTGGTGTTCGACATCCGCAACCTCGACAAGGGCTACACCGTGCTGCCGATCGCCGAATGGGCCGGTCTGCCGGACGACGGTGGTGCCAAGCGCGTGGTGCAGCCGGAGTTCAACAAGGCCGGCGACGAGGTCTGGTTCGCGGTGTGGAGCGCCAAGGACAAGGCCAGTGCGCTGGTGGTGGTGGACGACAAGACGCTCAAGCTCAAGGCCGTGATCAAGGACCCGCGCCTGATCACGCCGACCGGACACTTCAACGTCTACAACACGCAGCACGACGTGTACTGAGCGGAGGGCGGACCCATGACACGACGTCACCCCTGGGCGGCCCTGGCCGCCGGCGCCCTGGCCTGCGGGCTGGCGCTGCCGGCCGCGGCCGGCCCCGAAACCGCGCTGGGCACGGCCGGCTGCACGGCTTGCCATGCCCAGGACAAGAAGCTCGTCGGACCGGCGTGGAAGGACATCTCGGCGAAGTACAAGGGCCAGGATGGCGCCGCCACGGCGTTGGCGCAGAAGGTGCGCGCCGGCGGCAAGGGCGTCTGGGGGCCGATCCCGATGCCGCCCAACCCGGCGGCGAAGATCGGCGACGCCGACCTTGCAGCGGCCGTCGGCTGGATCCTGCAGCAGTAGCGGCGGGGCCGACGATGCGGCGGCGCACGCTGTGCCAGGCGGGGGCCGCCCTCGCATTGGGGGGGCGGGTGGCCCGGGCACGCAGCGGCCCGGCACTGCCGGCGGGCAGCGCCGCGCGGCCACCGCGCCGCGCGGTCCTGGTCTGGCATGGCGGGGCCGTGGCCGCCCTCGGTGACGATGGTCGGGTGTGGCCCTTGCCCGGCAGCCCGGCCGCGGCGCCGGTGATCGTGCCTGCCGGCCCCGGCGCGGCCGGCCCGCCCGCGATCTGGCATGCGACGTCCGACGCCCGTGTGCGGCGCTGGGCCTGGCACGGCGCCGCCGCCGTGCCCTGGCAGGCGGTGGCCGAAGCGCGGCTGCCCGAGCCCGCCCATGCCCTGGCCGCCGGCGCGCACGGCGAACTGCTGGCCGCCCATGGCCACGCGCTGACGCTGCTGGACGCGCAGGGGCAGCTGCTGCGCCGCTACGAAGGCCAGGACCTCGCGCGCTCGCGCCGTGGCCGGGCCGCTGCGCTGTTCGGCCTGCCGCACCGCAGCAGCCTGCTCGCCGCCTGGCCGGCGTTGCAGGAATGGTGGGAGATCTCGCTCGACCCGGCCGCGCCTCCGGTCTTCGACGGCTACGTGCACGACCACCGCATGGGCGAGGCCATCGCCAGCCCCGGGCACCTGGGCGTGCGGCGGGTGCCGTTCGACACCGCCGCGCCGGTGCCCGCCTTCGCGCCGGCGGGCTGGCCCTGGGTGGCCTGCGCGGCGGGCGACGGTGTGGGCGTCGTGCACCTGGACGTTCGGCGCAGCGTGGCACGTCTGGCGGTCGACGCCACCGCGCTGGCCGCGAGTGCCGTGCACGAGGGCCTGTGGTGGCTGCCGGTGGGTCGGCGCCTGTGGGGCATCGACCCACGCCGCTGGCAGCCGGTGCGGCAGCGGGAGGGCCCGGGCCCGGTGCAGGCCCTGGCCGTCGGCAGCGGGCAGCTGCAACTGCTCAGCGAGGGCACCGTCTGGCGCTGGGATGACGCGCAGTGGCGGCCGTCGGCCGGCGGCCTGGCCGCCCTGGCCTCCGGGGGCGACGCCGGCGTGGCGACGGCGCCGCCGCCCTGGCAGGGTGTCGCCGCGTTGGCGCCATGACGGCCTGCGCGCACCCGGACGAGCCGCAGGGCCCGCCACGGCTGCACGGCGACCTGGCGATGTGGATCATGATCGCCGCCGAGATGCTCAGCTTCGGCGTGCTCTTCGTCGTCTTCGCCGTGGCCCGCATGCGCGCGCCCGAGGTCTTCGCCGCAGGCCAGCGCACGCTGGACCTCGGCGCCGGCGCGCTGAACACGGCGGTGCTGCTCACCGGCAGCTGGTGCGCCGTGCGCGGCGTGGCGGCCTTCCGGGCCGCGCGGCACCGGGCCGGCGCGCACTGGACCTGGGGCGCCGTGGCCTGCGGCCTGGGCTTCATGGTCGTCAAGGCACAGGAGTACGCGCACAAGGCGGCCCAGGGCATCGACGTGGAGGACAGCGACTTCTTCCGCTTCTACTACCTGCTCACGGGCTTCCATGCGCTGCACGTGCTGGCCGCCACGCTGGTGCTGGCGGCCATCGCACTGCGGTCACGACGGCGCCGCTGGGGCCCCGACGACACACACGCGCCGGAAACCGCGGCCGCCCTGTGGCACATGGTGGACCTGCTGTGGATCCTGCTCTTCCCCCTGGTCTACGTGCTGCGATGACGCCAGGGCGCCGCACCGATGGACTCTGGCTGGCCCTGCTGGCGGCCACCGCGCTGGCCTGGTGGCTGGGCGAGACCGGCGCAGCGGCCAGCGCCTGGACGCCGGCCGCCGTGTGGCTGCTGGCCGGCGCCAAGGGCGCGGTCATCGCGCTGGATTTCATGGCCCTGCGCCAGGCGCCGCCGCTGTGGCGTCGCCTCGTGCTCGGCTGGCTGGCGACGGTGATCGTGCTGCTGGCCGGTGTCGGCGCCTGGGCCGGCGTGGCGGTTCAGCCGGGGTAGGCGGCCAGGCGTTGCGGGTCGAGCAGCCGGATGTCGCGCTTGTCGACCTCGATCAGCCCGGCTTCCTCGAGTTCGCGCAGCACGCGAGAGAAGTATTCCGGTGTCAGCGACAGGCGCGAGGCCACGGTGGCCTTGCTCACCGGCAGGCTCACGGTGAGCACCTCGCCGCTGACGCAATCCTCCGCGCCCTGGTCGCGCAGCAGGTAGCCGATCACGCGCTGCACGCCGTTCTGCAGCGCGTAGGCCTGCACGTCGTGCACCAGGCCATGCAGCCGGCGTGACAGGCCGGCGAGCATGCGCAGTGCCAGCCGGCCGTCGCGCTGGATCTCGCCGAGGATGGTCTCGCGCGCCACCGACAGCAGCACCGTGTCGGTCAGGGCCTGGGCATTGACCAGGCAGGGGCGGCCCAGGAAGACCAGCGCCTCGGCAAAACTCTGGCCGGGGCCGACCAGCTCAATCACCTTCTCCTGGCCGCCGGGCGAGATCACGAAGAGCTTCACCTGGCCCAGCACCGTCACGTGAAAGTGTTCACAGGGTTCGCCCACCCGGAACACCATCTCGCCGCGCTCCAGCCGGCGCAGGCTGCAGCCGGTGGCCAGGCGGGCGATGTCCTCGCCGTCCAGGTCGCCGAACAGTGGCAGGCGGCCCAGCAAGCGGGGAATGTCGAAGCGGCTGGTGTCGAGCATGGCCCGCGATGCTGCCCGGGTGGCTGGCCGCGACCTTGATGCCGGTCAATCTCGGTGGGAACAGTGGCCGCGCGGCCGCGGACGCGGGAGTTCAGCGCGCCAGGCGGGCGTGCAGCGCCGCCAGCCGGGTGGCCAGGTCCTCGGGGCGGTGCACGGCGGCCCAGCCGGCGTCGCCGAACAGGCGTGGCAGGGTCTGGCCGGCCTCGGCATCGATGCTGAGGGCAAAGGGCAGCAGCCCGGCGCGGCGCGCTTCCAGCACCGCCTGTCGCGTGTCCTCCAGGCCCCAGGCGCTGTCGTAGCCGTCCAGGTCGTGCGGCTTGCCGTCGGTCAGCAGCAGCAGCAGGCGCTTGCGTTCGGGCCGTGTCTGCAGGCGCCGCGTGGCGGCCCGCAGTGCGGCCCCCATGCGCGTGTAGTAGCCGGGCTTGAGCGCACCCAGGCGCGGCAGCACGGCCGGCCCCCAGCGCTGCGTGAACGGCTTGACGGCGTGCAGGCGCAACCGCCGGCGCAGCGAGCTGAAGCCGTACATCGCAAACGGGTCGCCGCCGCCGTCCAGCGCCTCGCCGAAGACGTAGAGCGCGTCGCGGATCACGTCGATCACGCGCTGGTGGTCGTTGGCGTGGGCGTCGGTGGACATGGACAGGTCGGCCAGCAGCAGCGTGGCCAGGTCGCGTTGCTGGCGCGTTCGGCGCTGCCAGACCGCGGCCTCCCGCTGCGTCGTGGCCGCGTTTTCGCCGCGGTGATGCACCCAGGCGTCCAGGTCCAGGCGTTCGCCCTCGGTGCAGCCGCCTTGCCAGCGCAGGGTGTCACGCTGCCGTTCGAGTTCGCGCCGCATGCGGGCGGCGGTGGCTCGCAAGGCGGGGGCGGGCACCCAGGGCTGGGGGTCGCGGGGCAGGTAGAGCTGGCTGAGCACGCGGTCGGCACGCAAGGCGCCGGTGCGGGGGTCCCATTCGGGCAGGCGTTCGCCGGCACCCACCGGCCGGTCGTCGGCCGAGGCAGACGGCAAGTCCAGATCGAAGCGCCAGCGTGCACGTGCGGTGCCGGCGGTCTGCTGCAGCGTCAGCGTCTCCAGTTCCTCGGCCGCGGTGGCGGCGCTGCCGTCGTCCTCGTCGTCGAGCGCGCGGTCCACGCGCAGCGGGTCGCCGAAGGTCAGCAGCGATTCGGTCTTGGACGCCAGCAGCAGCGGCGTGCGCGACGGGCCTTCGCGGGCGCGCTGGGTGCGGCGGCGGGGCGATGGCGGCTGGGCGGCGTCGGTGGCGTCGGCGGTGGCGCCATCGGTGCCGGCAGCGGCGTCGCCCGGGGCCGCCGCGGCCGCCGGCACCGGCACGATCCAGGTCCAGGCCGGCGTGGCGTCGGCAGGCGTCGCGCCGGGCGGCGGCAACGGCACGCCGAGCGCGGCATGCAGCCGGGCGAACCGCGGCACCAGGCCGGGAAACCGCGCCAACACGCGCGGGATGGCCTCGGTGTTCGCGCGCACCCAGGGCAGGCCGAGGTCGATTTGGCTGGCCAGCGCGGCCCACCAGCGGTAGAGGTCGGCGTTGAGCACGGCGTCGTCACACAGCGCCACCTGGGCCGGCAACGCCAGCACGTCGGCGTCCAGCTGCGGCAGCGGCAGGCGCAGCCCGGTGCCGGCCACGCGCTGCCAGAAGCGGCGTTCGCCGCCCACGCGCATCGGCGCCGCCTCGGCCACGCGTTGGGTGCCGCCACCGCCGTGCAGCATCAGTTCCACACTGCGGCGGTGGTCGGCCAATCGCGCGGTGCCCGGCCGTTCCGGTTCGGCCCGCCGGGTGACCCAGCGGTGCCATTGCAGGCCGACCCACTCCTCCATCAACGGCTCCTGTCGTCGCGCCGCTGGCGCAGCGTCTCGCGCAGGGCATCCACGCCAATGGTCCACTGCAGGTTGGGCGTTGCGCTGCGGCCAGCGTGCGACTGCTCGCACTGCGCCAGGCACTGCCCGCACTGCACGCAGCTGAACATCAGGCGCTTGACCTGGCGCGGGCGCAGCCGCATCGGACAGGCGGCCTCACAGGCGTCGCCGGCAGGCGCGTCGGCCGTGCGGCAGCCGCGGCACTCGGCGGCACGGCCGCGGTCGAAGGCCATCACCAGTGCACGCGGGTGGCTCATCCAGGCCAGGCTCTGGAACAGGCCCACGGCACAGCCAAAGCGGCAGAACAGGTGACGTGCGAACGCGAACTCCAGCGTGAACACCACGCTGCCGATGGCCAGGAAGCGGGCCTGGTTGGGCGTGAGCGTGCCGTCGAGCAGCCCGCCCCAGATTTCGCGCGGTGGCAACAGGTAGCTCAGCAGCGTGATCGCCCAAAGGAAGCCGAAGACGGCGCAGGCCAGGCCGAAGAGCGGCCACCAGCGGTGCTGCGGTGTGCGGCCGGCGCGTGGCACCGCGGTGCGGTCCCAGACGCTGAACTTGCCGCTGGCGCGGTGCAGCAGGTCGTTCAGACCTTCCACCAGCGAGAAGTGCGGGCACAGCCAGCCGCAGTACACGCGGCCGAAGCGGCGCGCCACGGCGAGGAAACCCACCACGAGCACCACCGCGGGCAGGATGCCGCGCAGGAAGATCGACAGCGCCACCTGGGTGGCCGTGAGCTCGCCGCGCTGGAAGGCGGCGATGCCCAGCGTCCAGCGCTGGCCCAGGAACCACAGCTGCGCCTCGTGCAGGTCGAAGCGCAGCAGGTCCAGTGCCGGCGCGAGCAGGAAGAGGGCGAAGAAGCCCAGCTGCAGCGCACGGCGCCGGCGCTGCAGCGTGGTGTGGTCCAACCGTGCCGGACGTTCAGCCACCGTCGCCGAGCACGGCACGTTGCACCTCATGCAGGGCGGCCAGGGTGCCGCCGTCGTCGGTCAGCGCCTGCAGCACGGCGTGATGGGCGGCGTCGCCCAGCGCCATCCCGCCGGCTTGCAGGCGTGCGGCCATCACCAGCAGGCGCGTGCTGGCGGTCTCCTCCAGGTCGTGGTCGGTGAGGCGCCGAAGCGCCTGCGCCAGCGCCACCAGCTGCGCCGCCACCGCGTCGCCGCAGCCGCTCTCGCTGGCCACGATGCGGGCTTCCAGCGCGGG
Organism: Burkholderiaceae bacterium; assembly: GCA_024235915.1. GTDB lineage: Bacteria > Pseudomonadota > Gammaproteobacteria > Burkholderiales > Burkholderiaceae_C > Rubrivivax. The sequence goes on from JACKLO010000007.1 coordinate 372,386, forward strand.
CGCCGGGTAGTCCAGCGCCAATGCCACGAAGCGCTGGCGCGTGCTGGGTTTCAGGCCCTTGAGCAGGTTCTGGTAGCCGGGGTTGTAGCTGACCACCAGCATGAAGCCGGGGGCGGCATCGAGCAGTTCGCCGGTCCGTTCCAGCGGCAGCTGCCGCCGGTCGTCGGCCAGCGGGTGCAGCACCACGGTGATGTCCTTGCGCGCCTCCACCACCTCGTCGAGGTAGAAGATCGCGCCCTGGCGCACGGCCTGGGTCAGCGGGCCGTCGCACCAGCGGGTGTCGCCGCCGACGATCAGGTGGCGGCCGGTGAGGTCGGCCGCGCCCAGGTCGTCGTGGCCGCTCACGGTGATCAGCGGGCGGCCCAGCCGCTGCGCCATGTGCTCCACCAGCCGCGTCTTGCCGCAGCCGGTGGGGCCCTTGAGCAGCAGCGGCAGGCGCGCGGCATGGGCCTGGGCGAAGAGTTCGCACTCGCAGCCTTGCGCCGTGTAGGCGGGTCGGGCGCGCGGGTCGCGCAGCAACTCGGGCCGGGTGCGGTCCATCACGTCACCCGCCGATCAGGCCCGCGCCAGCGTGGCCGGCACTGCGGTGGCTTCGTCCTTCGCCGGGCCGACGAAGAAGCTCCACAGGTACATCACCAGCCCGGCCAGGAAGCCGACGCCACCGGCGATGCGCACCCAGTAGAAGAAGCGCAGCTGGTCCTGTGTCTGCATGAAGCCCAGCGCCCCTTCGGTGGGCGGGATGCGCTGCAGCCAGACCTGCAGGATGCCCGCGCCGGTGAGCGCCAGCACCATCACCGCCATGCCGATGGACATCACCCAGAAGCTCCACATCTCCACGCTCTGCGCACGCCGCGGGTTGGCTTCGCGGCCACGCAGGATCGGCATCGCGTAGCTGATCATCGCGATCACCACCAGCACGTAGGCGCCGTAGAAGGCCAGGTGCCCGTGGGCGGCCGTGACCTGGCTGCCGTGGGTGTAATAGTTCACCGGGCTGAGCGTGTGGATGAAGCCCCACAGACCGGCGCCCAGGAAGCCCATCACTGCGCAACCCACCGTCCACAGCACCGCCGCCTGGTTGGGGTGCTCGCGCTTGCGCCGCTGCACCATGTTGAAGGCGAACAGCGTCATCATGAAGAACGGGATCGGTTCCAGCGCGCTGAAGACGCTGCCCACCCACTGCCAGTAGCCCGGCAGGCCGATGAAGTAGAAGTGGTGGCCGGTGCCCAGGATGCCGGTCACGAGGGCGAAGGTGATGATCAGGTAGAGCCACTTGTCGATCACCTCGCGGTCGACGCCGGTGGTCTTGATCAGCAGGTAGGCCAGCAGGCTGCCGAGGATCAGCTCCCACACGCCTTCCACCCACAGGTGGACGACGAACCACCAGTACATCTTGTCGCGCACCAGGTTGCTGGGGTTGACGAAGCTGAACAGGAACAGCAGCGCCAGGCCCCAGAGGCCGGTCAGCAGCACGAGGCTGATGGCGGTCTTGCGGCCCTTGAGCACGGTGAGGCTGATGTTGTAGAGAAAGCCCAGGGCCACCACCACGATGCCGACCTTGGTGGGCAACGGCTGTTCCAGGAACTCGCGGCCCATGGTGGCGAGCCAGTCGTTGCCAGTGGCCGCGGCCAGCGTGGCGTAGGGCACCAGCAGGTAGCCCAGGATGGTCAGCGCGCCAGCGCCCAGGAAGATCCAGAACAGCGCCTTGGCCAGGGCCGGGCTGTGCAGTTCGGTCTCGGACTCTTCCGGGATCAGGTAGTAGGCGCTGCCCATGAAGCCCATCAGCAGCCACACGATGAGCAGGTTGGTGTGCACCATGCGGGCGATGTTGAAGGGGATCGCGGGGAAGAACAGGTCGCCGATCAGGTACTGCAGCCCCAGCGTGATGCCGAAGACGATCTGGCCGACGAACAGCGCCAGCGCGCCGATGAAATAGAGCCGGGCCACCTGCTGCGAGGCGTAGCGCGGCCCGACGGGTGAGGTCGTGGTCATGTGTGTGCTCCTTCAGCCTTCCAGGTTGGGCGGCCACTTCTCGGTGTCAACCTTGCTCGTCCACTTCAGGAACTGCACCAGGTCGTCGAGCTGCTGCTCGCTGAGGTGGAACTGCGGCATCTGCCGGCGCCCGGGGGCCCCGGTGGGCTGGGCCTGCATCCAGGCCTTGATGAAGGCCTCGCCGCCGGCGTCGCCACCGCGGCGGGTGTAGACATTGCCCAGTTCGGGCGCGAAGTACGCACCTTCACCGAGCAGCGTGTGGCAGCCGATGCAGTTGCGTGTTTCCCAGATGTGCTTGCCGCGCGCGACGGCGGGGGTGATCTCAGCGGCGTTGGAGCGTGCGGGGATGCGGCTCTCGGTGTCGAAGATCAGCACCGCAAAGACCAGCACGAAGAACAGCGTGCCGCCGTAGAAGATGTTGCGCGCGGCCTGGCTGGTGAAGCCTCGGCTCATGGTGCCTCCTGCAATGGGGTCGTGACGATGAGCAGGAGGCTAGGCACCGGCGCCCCCTGCGTCCTTGAACCTGTTCAAGAATTTCCCGAGCGGCGCAGTCGGGCAATGGCGGGGTGGGCGGGCAGCCCGGTGTGACGGGTGCCCGTGCCGTGACGAGCGCCAGGGCCCTCAACGACGGACGACGCGCACCACCCAATGCACCGGCCCGGCCTGCAGGTACTGCCAGCTGGCCAGGCCGGGCCGGGTGCGGTCGCAGCGGTAGTACAGCGGGGCCGGGTCGTGGTCGCAGCGGAACGTGAAGGCCTCGCCGGGCGCCAGGGCATCCAGCGCAGCGGTCAGATGCTGCGCATGGTGGGCCGGTGGCAGGTCCATCAGGTCAAGCTGAAACATGTGGGTCGTGGGGGTGCCGTTGCACTGTGTCGGTGCATTGCGGGTCTGTCCTTGAAGCGGTTCAAGAACCGCGCAAACCGTGCGGGCGGGTGCGAGGGATCACGTCGATACAAATTGAGCGCTGGCCGCGGGGAAAAACCCTCAAGGCGCGGCATCTCGGTGCGAAAACCCGCCGAAGAACGCCACCGACAGGGAGTGTCCGGTCATGTTTTCGCTGCGCCATCTCAACCTCCGACAACGCTTCGCGCTGATCGGCCTTCTGGCCCTGACGATGGCCGCCGTGCCGGCCACGCTGTGGCTGGCCCGCGTCTATGACAGCGTGGCCCACCTGAGCGACGAGCAGGCCGGTATCGCGCCGGCCACGGCCACGATCCAGATGGCACGGCTGACGGCACGGCACCGGGGCCTGTCCAACGGCGCCCTGAACGGTGATGCGGCGGCCGAGGCCAAGCGCGCCGAGGCCTGGACCGCGCTGCAGGCGCTGCAGGCAGGCTCGCTTTCCGACATGGCCACGCTGGGCGACCGCGACCTGCAGCAGCGGCTCGAAGGCCTGTGGCAGGAGCAGCAGCAGCTGACCGCCGCCATCCAGGGCCGCAGCGTGGCGGCGCCCGACGCCTTTGCGCGCCATACGGCGCTCATCGACCGCCAGCTGACCTTGCTGGCCGACGTGGCGGAGCGTTCCCGCCTGGTGTTGCACCCGTACGCGTCGGGTTACCACCTGCAGGACGCCGCCTTGCGCGACCTGCCGCTGGTGGCCGAACTGGCAGGCCGCGTGCGCGGCGCCGGCATGGGCCTGCTGGCCCGTGGGCAGGCGACTGCGGTCGAGCGCGCGCGCATCGCTGCCTTGGTGGACCGCATCGAGGCCGCCGCCGCCGACGGTACACGCGCCATCGCCCTGGCCGGCGCGGCCGATCCGGCGCTGCGCAGCCAGCTCGACGGCGTGGCCACCCAGGCGCGCACGGCACTCGATGGCGCCCTCATTCTGGCGCGCGACGCCATCGTGACGCCGGAGACGCCCAGCCACGCGCCCGCCGACTGGTGGGCGCGCACCACGCAGGCCGTGGACGCTCAGCTGGCCCTGGGCGACGCCGCCCTGAAGGCGCTGGAGGCCGACCTGAACCAGGCGGCCGCGGCGGAGCGCCGCACCCTGGCCGGCGGCCTGGCCCTGCTGCTGGGCCTGGGCGCCGCCGCCCTGGTGCTGGGATGGCGCATTGCCAGCAGCACCGCGCGCTCCATCACACAGGCCATCACCCTGGCCGATGCGGTGGCGGCCGGCGACCTGACGCAATCAGCGCATGCCGACGCCACGGGCGCGGACGAAGGCGCGCGCCTGCTGCGTTCGCTGTCGCACATGGCCGTGCAGCTGCGCGGCGTCGTCGGCGGCGTGCGTGACAACGCCGGCCAGGTGGCCACCGCCAGCGCGCAGATCGCGCAGGGCAACCAGGACCTGTCGTCCCGCACCGAATCCCAGGCCAGCGCGCTGCAGCAGACGGCGGCGTCGATGGAGGAGCTGCGCACCACCATCGCCGCCAGCGCCGACGCGGCCCGCCAGGCGTCCAGCCTGGCGCACGAGGCGCGCAGCGTGGCCGAGCGTGGTGGTCAGTCGGTGGGCGACCTGGTGGGCGCCATGGAGCAGATCAGCGAAAGCGCCCGCCGCATGCAGGACATTGTGGCCACCATCGACGGCATCGCCTTCCAGACCAACATCCTGGCGCTGAACGCGGCGGTGGAGGCCGCGCGTGCGGGCGAACAGGGTCGTGGCTTCGCCGTCGTGGCCGGCGAAGTGCGGGCGCTGGCGCAGCGCAGCGGCGCCGCGGCGCGCGAGATCCGCGGCCTCATCACCGCCAGCGAAGAACGCGTGGCCGAGGGCAGCAGCCGCGGCGCCCAGGTGCGCGAGACCATGGCCGGCGTCGTGGCCTCCATCGGCAAGGTGTCCGACCTCATCGGCGAGGTCAGCGGCGCGGCGCAAGAGCAGTCGCGCGGCGTGGCCCAGGTGGGCGAGGCCATCACCGAGATGGACCGCGTCACGCAGCAGAACGCCGCGCTGGTGGAAGAGAGCGCCGCTGCGGCGGAGAGCCTGCGTCAGCAGGCGCAGTCTCTGCAGGGCGCGGTGGAGTCCTTCAGGACTTGATCGTGAAGCGGTCGGGGCCCGGCGGCCCGACGGTGAGACGATCAGACGATCAGACGGTGGCTGAGGCACCCGCCGCCAAACCCGCTCGGGGGGTGATCCCCGGCGTCGCACCGGGTAACGGCATCTCAGGTGGGTGGCGCCCCATACACGAAGCACTGGGTCTGCCCGCCGTCGACATCGGTGCGCAGCAGGCCCCGCGCCATGCCTGCCTTCAGCAGCACCCGATGCGACGCCGTGTTCTCCGGCGCCGTGGTGGCGATCAGGTGCGTCAGGCGGTGCACGGTGGTGCCGTGCTGGATCAGGCCGCGCAGCACCTCGGTGGCGATGCCCTGGCCCCAGAACGTGCGCCGGTAAGCGTATTTCACCTCGGCCTCGGACTGCCCGCCCGGGTGCACGATGCCGCAGAAGCCGATCACCTCGGGCACGGCCCGGGACTCGACGGCGAACATGCCGTAGCCGCGCTGCGCGTAGTTCCGGCGGGTGACATCCAGCCACTGCCGGCATTCGGCCTCGGTGATCGGCTGGCCGTCGCCGACCCATTTCATCGCATCGGCGTCGCCATAGACCGCCATCAGGTCCGCCAGGTCGGCATCGCGCCAGCGGCGCACCACGCAGCGCGCGGTCTCGAACACGGTGTCGCTCACGTCATGCCTGCTGACGGGTGGCGTCATCCGTGATGCAGAGTCATTCAGACGCCAGTTTCCCCGCGACATGACGGCGGAAGCTGTCCAGGATGGCCTGCCAGCCGCTGCGTTGCTGTTCCTCCGAGTGTGTGGGTTCGCCGTCGAAGCAGACCTCGACCGCCACGCCTTCCGGGCGTTCCTGGAAGGTCACGATGCCGGTGCGGCCGCCAAAGACGTAGACGATGCGTTGCTGGTGCAGGACCTCGGTGTACTCGCCCGCGAAATCGAAGCCGACGGAGCCGTCCTTGGCTTCCATGCGCGACGAGAACCGCCCACCGGGCCGAAGGTCGACCGTGGCCGACGTCGTGTGCCAGTCCGGCGACGCCGTGTTCCAGGCCTTGATGTCCTCGGGCGACGTGTAGGCGGCCCAGACCTGGGCCAGCGGCGCGGTGACGAGCGTCGAGACGGTGATCTTCATGGTGGTTCCTGGTGCTGGGGCTGGGTGGATCGTGCGCCTTGCATGTTGGCACGGCCGCGTGGCGTTGGCGCGCAGCGGCCCGTCAACGGGCACACCCTCTCGCTGAGTGTCGTCAGGCGGGGCTGGCCGGTGCCACCACCAACCCCACCGCCTGGCCATACAGCGCTGCCGCCCGTGCCGTCAGCGCACCCGGCAGGCCGGTGCCGATGACGCGCCCATCCACCTTCACCACCGGCGTGACACCGCCCAGCGTGCCGGTGACGAAGGCTTCGTCGGCACCATACACCTGCGCCAGCGTGAAGTCGCATTCGCGCGCCGGCAGGCCGGCAGCCCGCCAAGCCGCCAGCACGCTGGCCTGGGTGATGCCCTTGAAGTTGTAGGCGCCGGTGCTCGTCCACAGCTCACCCGCGCGCACGATGAAGAAGTTGGTGCTGTTGCAGCTGGCCACGAAGCCCCGCGGGTCCAGCATCAGCGCCTCGTCGGCGCCGGCCTGGATGGCCTGCAGCAGGGCCTGGATCAGGTTGAGCCGGCTGTGCGAGTTCAGGCGCAGGTCGAACACGTCGGGCCCGCTGGTGCGGAAGGTGGACGTGAACAGCGCCATGCCCTGCGCCTTGCTCTCGGGCCGCGGTGTCTTGTACTCGGCCACGATGACCACCGTGGCCCCGCCGATGATGAAGCGTGGGTCCTGGTTGACGGTGGACTTGACGCCGCGTGTGACCATCAGCCGCAGGTGGGCGCCGTCGGTCATGCCGTTGGCGGCCAGCGTGGCGTGCAGGGCGTCGGTGAGTTCGCTGCGCGTGAGCCCGATGTCCAGCGCGATGCTGCGCGCGCCTTCGTAGAGCCGGTCCAGGTGCGCGTCGAGGCTGATCAGCCGGCCCTGGGCCAGCCGCAGGCCTTCCCACACGCCGTCACCCAGCGCAAAGCCGGCGTCGAAGACCGACACCACCGCCTGCGCCCGCGGCACCAAGCGGCCGTTGAGCCAGACGAGCACCTGCTCGTTGCGAGGGTCGGCCACATAGCCCTGGGCGCTGCGCGAGGTGTCCATGGCCGCGGACTGTAGCGGGGTCGCCAGCCCCTTATCCTGCACCCATGACGAGCGACGCGCCGCGCCCCGGCCTGGTGATCCTGCAAGGCAACCGCCTGGAGCGGCTGGCCGAGGCCGTGTTCGCCTGGCAGGCGCGTCAGCCGCTGCCGCCGCTGCAGGCCGAGACCTTCCTGGTGCAGAGCCACGGCATGGGCGAGTGGGTGAAGATCGCGCTCGCGCAGCATCAGGGCATCTGTGCCGCCACCCGCGTGGAGCTGCCGGCGCGCTTCTTCTGGCGCGCGTGGCGGGCGGTGCTGGGCCGCGCGGCGGTGCCGGCGGCGCTGACGCTGGACGAACTGCCGCTGACCTGGCGGCTGATGCAGGCCCTGCCCGGCTGGGTGGCGGCCGACCCGGCACTGGCGCCGGTGGCCGGTTTCCTTGGCGGTGACCACGATCCCGCGCGCCGCCTGCAACTGGCGCAACGGCTGGCCGACCTGTTCGACCAGTACCAGGTCTACCGCCCCGACTGGCTGGCGGCCTGGGCCGCGGGCCACGACCAACTGGGGCGCGCCGAGCTGCCGGCCGATCAGCGCTGGCAGCCGGTACTCTGGCGCCACCTGCTCGCGGCCTTGCCGCCTGGGGCCACCGAGATCACGCGCGGCCGGCTGCAGCAGCGGTTCGAGGCGGCGCTGGCGCAAGGCGGGCACTTCCCTGGCCTGCCGACGCGCGTGGTGCTGTTTGGCAGCACGCACCTGCCGCACACCGTGCTGCAGATGCTCGCGGCGCTGGCACAGCGGGTGCAGGTGCTGCTGGCGGTGCCCGACCCCTGCCGCTACCACTGGGCCGACATCGTCGAAGGCCGCGAACTGCAGCGCGCCGCGCGCCGCCGCGCCTTGCGCCAGGGCCTTGACCTGGCCGCGGTGCCGCTGGAACGCATGCACCTGCACGGCCACCCGTTGCTGGCCGCCTGGGGACGCCAGGCGCGCGACTTCGTGCGTGCGCTTGACGCCTTCGATGGCGCCGACCAGCACGCCGAGCTCTATGACGACGAGCCCGGCAGCACGCTGCTGACCCGCGTGCAGGCGGCGATCCGCGACCTGCAACCCCTGGGCGAGGCCGATCGCAGCCCCCCAGCCGAGGGCGACCGCAGCATCGTCTTCCACGTCGCCCATGGACCGCAGCGTGAGGTGGAGATCCTGCACGACCAGCTGCTGCACCTGCTGGCGCATCCCCCCGGCGGCCAACCGCTGGCGCCGCGCGACATCGTGGTCATGGTGCCGGACATCGAGACCTTCGCCCCCGCCATCCGGGCCGTGTTCGGCCAGCATGCACGCGGCGACGCGCGCCACATCCCCTGGGGCCTGACCGATCGACCCGACCGCGGCCATGCGCCGCTGCTGGTGGCCCTGGAGTGGGTGCTGGGCCTGCCGCAGCAGCGCGCCGCCGCCAGCGAGCTGCTGGGCCTGCTGGAAGTGCCCGCGGTGGCGCAGCGCCTGGGTCTGGACGCGGCCGACCTGCCCACGCTGGCGGCCTGGATGGCGGGCGCAGGCCTGCGCTGGGGGCTGGACGCCGCGCAGCGCGATGCCTTGGGCCTGGGCGCGGCGGGCGATGCCAACACCGCTGCCTTCGGCCTGCGGCGCATGCTGCTGGGTTATGCCGCCGGTGATGGCCCGGCCTTCGGCGACACCGAGCCCTATGCGGAGGTGGCCGGCCTGGAGGCCAGCCTGGCCGGCGCGCTGGCCGCGCTGCTGGACGTGCTGGGCGCCTGGTGGCGCGAAGCGGCGCAGCCGGCCACGCCACCGGACTGGGCCGCCCGCTGCCGGCAACTGTTGGCGGCCTTGTTCGAGGCCACCGACGATGCCGACCGCGCCTTGCTGGCGGCGCTCGACCAGGCGCTGAGCCAGTGGCTGGAGGCCACCGAGGCCGCTGGCTTCGACGGCGACCTGCCACTGGCCGTGCTGCGCGAAGCCTGGCTGGGCGCGCTGGCCGCGCCGGGTGGCGGCCAGCGCTTCCGTGCCGGGGGCGTCACCTTCTGCACCCTGCTGCCGCTGCGGGCCATCCCGTTCGACGTGGTCTGCCTGCTGGGCATGAACGACGGCGACTACCCGCGCCGCGCGCCGCGCAACGACTTCGACCTGATGGCCTTGCCCGGCCAGGCGCGGCCCGGCGACCGTTCTCGCCGTGACGACGACCGCCAGCTCATGCTGGACGCCCTGCTGTCCGCACGCCGCGTGCTCTACGTCTCGTGGGCCGGCCGCAGCGCGCGCGACAACCAGGTGCAGCCGCCGTCGGCGCTGGTGGCCCAGCTGCGTGACCACCTGGTGGCGCTCTGGGGCGATGACGTGGTGCGGGCACGCACCACCGAACACCCGCTGCAGCCGTTCAGCCGCCGCTACTTCGAAGCCGGGGGGCCGTTGATCACCTACGCGCGTGAATGGCGTGCCGCGCATGATGTGCCGCTGGAGGGACCCCCGGAGACGGCGCCGGAGACGGTGCCTACAGCGTCGTTGCCGCGCGAAGCCACACCGGCGCGGCTGACGCTGGCCGATCTGGCTGCCTTCGTGCACAACCCTGTGCAGGCCTGGTGCCGCCACCGGCTGCAAGTGCAGTTCCCGCGCGACGATCCGGCGGCCGAAGACGATGAGCCCTTTGGTGACGACGGCCTGGAACGCTGGGGCTTGGGCGACGCCGTGCTGCGTGCGGTACAGGCCGCTGAAGGCGCCGCGGTCGCCGCGGGTGCCATGGACGCCGCCAGCGCGGTGGCCGATGCGGTGGCTCGGCTGGGCCGCGCCGGGGCGCTGCCACTGGCCGGCCCCGGGCAATGGGCGCAGCGTCAATGGCAGCAGACGCTGGCCCCTGCCGTGGCGGCCTGGCAGGCCCAGGTGCGTGACACCGTCCCGCGCGACACACCGCTGGCCATCCACCTCGCACCGGCGGATGCGCCGGCGCTCGACGACGCCTTGGGCGACCTGCGCGTTGCCGGCGATGGGTCGCTGTGCTGGGTGGCGCTGCAGGCGAGTCGCCTGCTCGACGGCAGCACCAAGGGTTTCGACGTGAAACACCTGCGGGCCGACAAGCTGGTGCCGGCCTGGCTCAAGGCCCTGGCCTGCGCCGCCGCTGGCGTGCCGGCCACGGGCATCCTGATCGGCCCGGACGCGCAGCTGACGCTGCGGGCGCCGCCGGCGTCGGAGGCACAACAGGTGCTGGCCGATCTGCTGCGCGCCTGGCAGGCCGGCACTCAGGGCGACGCCCCCTGGCCGGCCGCCGTGGGCACCGGTCTGACCTGGCTGGGCGACAAGCCCGACGCGGCGCAGGCGGTCTATGAAGGCGGCGAGCGTCAGCGGGGCGAGCGCGACGAACCCTGCCTGCGTCGGCTCTACCCGGACTTCGAGACCTTGCGCGGGGCGGCAGGCTTCGACGAAGCCGTCGAGCGGCTCTACCACCCGCTGCAGGCCTGGCTGTCGGCGGACGTGCAGGGTGCGCGCCTTTCTGCGGAGAGGGGCGCGATGACGAGCGCGGAGATGGGCGATGCCTGAACCCCGCATCACCGCCGTCCCGCTGGACCCCTTGACGCTGCCGCTGGCGGGCAGCCGCCTGATCGAGGCCAGCGCCGGCACGGGCAAGACCTGGACCATCGCCGCCCTGGTGCTGCGGCTGGTGCTGGGCCATGGCACGCCAGCGCGAGGCATTGACCAGATCCTGGTGATGACCTTCACGCGGGCCGCCACGCGCGAGCTGGGCGACCGCATCCGCGGCCGGCTGGCGCAGGCGGCCGCCGTGTTCCGCGGCGACGTGCCGCCGGGGAACGACGCTTTCCTGCAGGCCCTGCTGGCGGCCCATCCCGCGGGCCCCGCCCGCGAGACCGCCGCCTGGCGGCTGGGCGCAGCGGCGGACGCCATGGACGAGGCTGCGGTGCAGACCATCGACGCCTGGTGCCAGCGCATGCTGCGCGAACACGCCTTCGACAGCGGCAGCCTGTTCGACGAGGAACTGCAGGCCGACGAAGCGGCGCTGCGCGAGGCGGCGGTGCGTGACGTCTGGCGGCAGCAGGTGTATCCGCTGCAAGGCGAGGCGCTGGACGCCGTGCTGGCCACCTGGCCAGCACCGGCGACGCTGGCCGAGGCGATCCGGCCGCTGTGGGAGGGCGAGCTGCCGGAGGGCGCTGGGCAGGGGGACCTGGCAGCCGCCGCGGAACGTGCGCTGGCGGAGATGCAGGCCTTGAAACAGGGCTGGGCGCCACGTGCCGACGCCCTGCTGGCCTGGCTGCAACAGCAATGGGCGCGCAAGGACTGCCCCTTCAACAAGAGCCGCCTGGGCGAGAAGAACACCACCGGCTGGCTGGCAAGCCTGAAGGACTGGGCGCTGTCGCCTGGGCTGGGCGGACCGGCGCTCACCGATGCGGCCCGCGTGCGGCTGACGACAGCAGGCGCACAGGAGGCGCTCAAGTCCGGCTGCAGCGTGGACCTGCCCCCCGAGTTCGCTGCCTTCGACGCGTTGATGGTGGCACTCGAGACCCGACCCGACCCGGGCACGGCGCTGCGCGTGCAGGCCGCCGCCCTGGCCCGCCAGCGCCTGGCGCAGCTCAAGGCCGCTGCGGGTACCTTCGGCTTCGCCGACCTGCTGCATCGCCTGGACGACGCCCTGGACGAGGTGCGTCACGGTGAGCGCGCCCGCCGTCTGCGCGAACGCATCCTGGCCCAGTACCCGGTGGCGCTGATCGACGAGTTCCAGGACACCTCGCCGGTGCAGCTGTCGGTGTTTGACCGCCTCTACCGCATCGCCAGCGACGACCCGCAGACCACGCTGCTGCTGATTGGCGACCCCAAGCAGGCCATCTATGCCTTCCGGGGCGCGGACATCCAGAGCTACCTGCGGGCGCGCGAGGCCACGGCCGGGCGCCACCATGTGCTGGGCACCAACCACCGCTCGACCGAGGCGCTTGTGAGCGCGGTGAACACGCTGTTCCAGCGCGCCGAGGCCCGCGGCGGGGCCGGGGCCTTCGGCTTCGGCGACGCGCTGCCCTTCGAGCCGGTGCGCGCCCACGGGCGGGCGGAACGCCTGGTGCAAGCCGAAGCTGCCGTGCCGGCCGTCAGCTGGGTGGCCGACGCGACGCCCCGACTGGCCGGTGAACACCAGCCCTTGTTCGCTGCCCTGGCGGCCGAACGCATCGTGGCGCTGCTCAACGACCGCCAGGCCGGCTTCCGTGACGAAGACGGTGGCTTTCGCCGCCTGCGCCCGGCTGACATCGCGGTGCTGGTGCGCACCGGCCGCGAGGCGGACATCCTGCGCCGCGCGCTGCGCCGTCGCGGTCTGGCGTCGGTCTACCTGTCGGACCGTGACTCGGTCTTCGCCACGCCCGAAGCGGGCGACCTGCTGCTGCTGCTGCGCGCCGTGGCCACGCCGCGTGACGCCCACCTGGCGCGGGCGGCGCTCGCCAGTGCGCTGCTGGCCCGCACCCTGCCGGAACTGCGCGAGCTGGCCGACAGCGACACGGCCTTCGACCGCGCCAGCGAGACCCTGCAGGGCCTGCATCCCGTGTGGCGCGGCCAGGGCGTGCTGGCCATGCTGCGCCGTGCGTTGCACGTCTTCGAGCTGCCGGCGCGCTGGCTGGCTGCGGGCGATGCCAGCGGAGAGCGGCGCCTGACCAACGTGCTGCACCTGGCCGAACTGCTGCAGGCGGCCGCGGGCACGCTGGAGGGCGAGCCGGCGCTGGTGCGCTGGCTGGCGCAGCAGGTGGATGCCGATGCAGACGGTGCCACCGCCGCGGGCGAAGACCGGGTGCTGCGGCTGGAGAGCGACGCCGATCTGGTGCAGGTGGTCACCATCCACAAGAGCAAGGGCCTGCAGTACCCGTTGGTCTTCCTGCCCTTCGTGGCGCAGTGCCGGCCGGTGGATGGCCGCGACGGCCTGCTGTGGCAGCCGGAACCCAGCGGTGGCCGGCGGCTGGTGACCGACCCGACCGATGCCGATGTCGACGCGGCCGACGCCGAACGCCTGCGCGAGGACCTGCGCCTGCTCTACGTGGCCCTGACACGCGCGCAGCATGCGCTGTGGGTGGGCCTGGCGGCCGCATGGACGGGCAAGCCGCGCGCCGCCCTGTGGCCGCGAAGTGCGATCGGCCAACTGCTCTGCGGCCCCGGCGCGGAAGACTTCAGCCCAGCGCTGGACGCCCTGGGCGCCATGGCCGGGCCGGACGTCGCCGTCACCTGGCTGCCGCAGGCGGAGGCGGTGCCGGCGGTGCCGGTGACGCGCCGGCTGGCCCCTGTCGACGAGGCCGCGCTGGCGCCGGCACCGCGCTACGCTGGGCAGTTCGACCGCGACTGGTCCATCGCCAGCTATTCCGCCCTGGTGCGCGATGCCGGCCGCGCCGCTGTGGGCGAGATGCCGGCCGTGCGGCCGCTGCGTGAAGACGAACCGGCCGAGTCTGGGAACGCGGGCGGGCCGGGCGGACCGGACGGAAGGGCGGCCCGTGCTGATCAGCCCTGGCATCGTTTTCCGCGCGGTGCCCTGGCGGGCAACTTCCTGCACGACCAGTTGGAGTGGCTGGCCGGGGAGGGCTTTGCGCTCGATGAGGCCGAACCGCTGCGCCTGGCTCTGCAGCGCCGCTGTGAACGCCAGGGCTGGGGGCACCGGGCCGACGACGTGATCGCCTGGCTGCGGCAGGTCTGTGCCACACCGCTGCCGGCCATCGACGCGCCGCTGTCGGCGCTGGGCAGCGTCTGGCCGGAGATGGAGTTCTGGCTGCCCAGCGACGGCCTGGCCGCCGACCGCATCGACGCGCTGTGCCGCCAGCACCTGTGGCCTGGCGCCGCGCGGCCGCCGCTGCCGCCGCGGGCCTTGAAGGGCCTGCTGATGGGTTTTGCCGACCTGGTCTTCGAGCACCAGGGGCGATACTGGGTGCTGGACCACAAGAGCAATGCACTCGGCACCCGTGATGCCGACTACACGGCCCGTGCACTGCAGGCCGCCATGTGCGAGCACCGCTACGACGTGCAGGCGGCGCTGTACCTGCTGGCCCTGCACCGGCTGCTGCGCACGCGGCTGGGGCCGGCCTATGTGCCGGCCCATCACCTGGGCGGCGCGGTCTACCTGTTTCTGCGCGGCATCCAAGGCCCGGAGGCGGGCTGTTGCACGGTGCTGGCGCCGGTGGCGCTGGTGGAGGCGCTGGACGCCTTGATCGTGCCGGTGGAGGCGTCGCCATGACGGCTGGCGAACTGATCCGCGAACTGGTGACCTGGCAGGCGGCCGGCTGGCTGCGGCCGCTGGACCTTGCGTTTGCGCGCTTCCTCCACGAGGCCGACGCTGAGGTCGCGCCCGACTTGCTGCTGGCGGCGGCGCTGCTGTCGCGGCTGGAGGCGGACGGCCACAGTGCGCTGCCGCTGGACGACCTCGCGGGCAGCGTGGCCGACCTGCTGGACTGGCCCACCGAGGCGCTGAACGCGCTGTCGTCGGCGCTGGCCGCCCGACCACTGCAGCCGCTGCAGCCAAGCACCTGGCGGCAGGCCCGCGTCGTCGAGATCGACCCGGTGGACGCCGCCGGCGCGACACCCCTGGTGGTGTCCGGCGGACGCCTGGCGCTGCGCCGGCACTGGCGCGACGAGGCGCGGATCGCGGAGGCGCTGCGCGCCCGCGCCGGCGAGCCGCTGCCGGTGGACGAACACCTTGCCGGCGACTGGTTGGCGAGGCTGTTCCCGGCGCGTGCCGGGGCCGGCATCGACTGGCAACAGCACGCCGGCGAGGTGGCGCTGCGCGGCCGCTACACGCTGGTCACGGGCGGGCCGGGCACGGGCAAGACCTGGACGGCCGCGCGGCTGCTGGTGCTGCTGCAGGTGCTGCGCGGCGACCATGGTGCGGGCAGCGCGGCGTTGCCGCCGCTGCGGGTGGGCCTGGCCGCACCCACCGGCAAGGCCGCGGCGCGCCTGAAACAGTCGCTGCAGCAGGCCTTGCAGGGCCTGCGCCCGGCGCTCGGGCCCTTGGCCGCCCAGGCGCTGGACCCCTGGGCCGAACAACTGCCGCCGGCGCGCACCCTGCATGCGCTGCTGGGCACCCGGCCGGGCACACGGCGCTTCCGTCACGATGCAGCGAATCCGCTGCCGCTGGACCTGCTGTTTGTCGACGAGGCGTCGATGGTGCACCTGGACCTGATGGCCCGGCTGCTGGAGGCGCTGCCGCCCCAAGCCCGCCTGGTGCTGCTGGGCGACCCGCATCAGCTGGCGTCGGTGGAAGCGGGGGCCGTGCTGGCCGACCTGTGCGACGCGCCGCTGCTGGCGCCGCGCACCGTGGCGCTGCGCGAGAGCCGGCGCTTCCAGGGGGACATCGGGGCCCTGGCGCAGGCCGTGCACGCCGACGACGGCGACGCCTCGTTGGCGCTGTTGCGGGCCGCCGATTCAACCGCCGTGGCCCTGAACGTGCCGCAGACGGCTGCCGATCTGCTGCCGCTGGCCGTCGAGGGTTACCGGGCCATGCTGGCGGCCCTGCAAGGCATCAACTCGCCGGCCGAACGCGCGCCCGCCGAGCGCGCGCAGGCCGCCCTGCAGGCCTTCGAGGGCTTTCGGCTGCTGTGCGGTCTGCGCGAGGGGCCGTGGGGCGTGGAAGGGCTCAACGCCGCGGTCGAAGCGGCACTGGCCGACGCCGGCCTGCTGCCCCGGCGCCGCGGCGAGTGGTACACCGGCCGGCCAGTGATGCTGCTGCGCAACCAGCCGGCGCTGGGCCTGTTCAACGGCGACATCGGCCTCGTGCTGCCTGGCGACGATGGCACGCCGCGGGTGTGGTTTGCCGAAGGCGAGGCACTGCGGGCCGTGGCCGTCGGCCGGCTGGAACAGGTGCAGACCGCGTTTGCGATGACGGTGCACAAGAGCCAGGGCTCCGAGTTCGGCCACGTGACGCTGGTGCTGCCCTCCGACGACGGGCCGCTGCTCACCCGCGAACTGGTCTACACCGGGCTGACCCGTGCGCGTGAACGCTTCACCCTGGTGGCGCCGGAGCCGGCGTTGTTTGCCCGGGCGGTGGGGCGGCGCATGCGCCGCCTGGGTGGGCTCAAGGATCGACTGCTGCGGTGAACCCCAGTCCGCCGAGGCACCGAACCCGGGCGCTGAACGCAGGTGCCGAAGGGCGCCGCCAGGTGGCGGCCGGGCGGCCCGGCACCGCCAGCGGTCAGGCCGCCTGACGCCGGCGGCGAGCCGACCGCGCCGCCGCACCGGTGATCCCCAGGCCGGCCAGCATCAGGGCCCAGGTGCCAGGCTCCGGCACCGCTGTCACGTCACGGGCGAAGACCGAGTTCGAGGCGCTGGTGTTGGCGAGGTCGGTCCAGGCCCACAGCGGTTCATCGTTGGGCCCCAGGCCGGTGGCGAACACCGCCACCGAGGCGTAGTAGAACTCGTAGTGGCCGGCCGGCGCGGCGTCGCCGTTGGGCGTGAAGCTGCCGATGCTGAAGGTGATGGACTCGCCCGGGGCCAGCGTCATCTGGCTGGCCAGCGGGGCCCACTGGAAGTTGTAGGTGGTGGTGCCGCTGGGGCAGTCGTTGTCGGTGAAGGTGCCACTGCAGCCGAACCAGGTGCTCAGGTAGGCCGAGTCATAGCTGACAAACGGGACGCCATCGCCCTCCGTCGGCAGCACGCCGTCAGGCAGCGCGTAAGGCGCGCCGGCATCGGCGTCAAAGGTGAAGCTCTCCAGTGCATTGGCCGACAGGCTCAAGGTCACGTTGACCACGATGTCGTCGGTGGCCAGGGCGCTGCCGGTGGGCTCGCTGAAGACCAGGCTCAGGTCCGACAGGTCGAAGGCCTGGGCCGGTGCGGTGCCGGCCAGCAGGGCCGCCCCGAGGGCGAGCGACGCGGTGACACGCGGGATGAACGAGTGCGGCATGAAGCGGTCCTTGGGCATCGTGTAGGAATGAGGTGGGCCGTCATGCGCTGTGATGCCATCCGGCACGACGATGTCACCATTGTTCTGCCCGGTTGCCAGGCGCGCCAGATGCGTTTGGTGGCACCCCCATGTTCGAGGGGCTGCGTGTCGGTCCGGCGCCCGCGAAATCAGCGTGCCTGCGCCCAGACCAGATCGGCCAGCGTGCTGGTGTCGGCCAGGTCCAGCCATGGGCAGCCGTGGTGGCCAGCAGGCGCCGGTGAATCGCTGGCCACGGCCACGATGCCCGGCCAGGCGGGCCACAGCATCGGCTGGCCGACGGCTTCCCGCCAGACCTCCAGCTTCGGGAAGTCGCCGGCCTTGAAACCTTCCACCAGCGCCAGGTCGCAGGCCTGCAGGCGGCTGAGCAGGTAGTCCAGCGGCGGTTCGTCGTCGCCGCGCAGTTCGTGCATCAGGGCCCAGCGGCCCTGGCCCATCAGCAGCACCTCCTGGCAGCCGGCCTCGCGCAGGCGGTAGCTGTCCTTGCCCGGGCGGTCGATCTCGATGGCCTTGTGGCTGTGCTTGATCAGCGACACGCGCAGCCCGCGCTGCACGTAGCTGGCCACCAGACGCTCCAGCAGCGTGGTCTTGCCCATGCCGGAGCGGCCGGCGATGCCGAATACCTTCATCGTTGTCTGTCCTCGCCCACAATGGGTGGATGGTCGATCTGAACCGCCGCAGCCTGTTCCGCGGCCGCCGCGCGCCGGCCCTGCGCCCGCCGTGGGCACGGCGGCCCGACGAGGCCTTCACCGACGCCTGCACGCGTTGCGGCGATTGTCAGCGCGCCTGCCCGGAAGGCGTCGTGGTGGTGGCCGACGGCGGCTTTCCAGCGCTGGATTTCCGCCAGCGGGGCTGCACCTTCTGTGGCGCCTGCGCACAGGCCTGCACGCCCCTGGCACTGGACCGCCGCGTCGAGCCGGCGATCACGGCCGTGGCCGTGATCGCCGACAACTGCCTGGCACGGCGACAGGTCGACTGCCGTGTCTGTGGCGACGCCTGCGAGGCCCGCGCGCTGCGCTTTCCACCGCGGCGCGGCGGCGTGCCGTTGCCGGTGCTGGACGTCGAAGCCTGCACTGGCTGTGGCGCCTGTGTCGGCAGTTGCCCGGTGCAGGCGATCCGGGTGCCGCCGGCGGCTTGATCGCAGGAGCGGCCACACAGGGTGGCCGCGCGCGCTGAACCTCTCGCGCTGAGCTACTGCCCGGCCTGCGACACCTTGGGCGCGCCGATGTGCTGCTCGATCGGCGGCAGGGTGTGTGCGATGCCCTTGTGGCAGTCGATGCAGGTGTCGCCCTTGCCGAAGGCCACCTGGTGGCGCGCGGCGGAACGGCTGTTCTGCTCCGCGTAGTCCATGTAGGTGTAGTTGTGGCAGTTGCGGCACTCGCGGCTGTCGCTGGCCTTCATGCGGTCCCATTCGTGCTGGGCGAGTTCGCCACGCTTGGCATTGAACTTCTCCGGCGTGTCGATGGTGCCGAGCACCTTGTGCAGCAGTTCGTTGCTCGCCTGGATCTTGCGGATCATCTTGTAGCCCCAGGGCCGCGGCACGTGGCAGTCGGGGCAGGTGGCGCGCACGCCGGTGCGGTTTTGGTAGTGGATGGTGTTGCGGTATTCCACGTACACGTTGTCGCGCATCTCATGGCATGAGATGCAGAACTGCTCGGTGTTGGTCACCTCCAGCGCGGTGTTGAAGCCGCCCCAGAACACGATGCCCGCCACGAAGGCCCCGGCCAGCACGGTGAAGCCGCTGGCGGCCATCAGCTTCTTCCACTGCCGCTTCCACCACGGCGCCCGTTGTTGTTGTTCGGTCATGCTCATGTCTCCGCCGTCACTGCAGGCCGCGGGCCCGGGTGTAGCTGTTGCCCACCAGCGGCTTGGCGTCGCTCTGCGCCACGTGGCACTGGGTGCAGAAGTAGCGGCGCGGGCTCACGCTGTCGATCTCCACGCCGTCGCGGGTGCGGAAGTGCGTGACGCTGATCTTGGTGGCGCCGCTTTCCTTGGTCTTCTGCCAGGCATGGCAGTCCATGCACTTGTTGTAGTTCTTGGTGATCTGGTAGCCGCTGGTGGTGTGCGGAATCAGCGGTGGCTGTTGCACGAAGTCGCGCTCGTTCACCGGGTGGTCGCGCTCCTGGCGGTAGTTGGTGGCCGGGTTGTCGGTGTTCAGCGGCGTCCCGCCGCGAAGCCCTTCGATCTTCACCGGGGTTTCAGGCTGGGCCTGCACGTAGCCGGCGCCGATGATCAGCATGGACGCGGCCAGCGCGAGCTTGACGAGGTCGAGGAGCAGGGTAGGGAGCTTCATGTCGGGTCCCTTCGGGTGTCGAAGCGGTGGGTGAAACGGAAGACGTCGGGCGCGCAGACGTCGATGCAGCGGCCGCAGGCGGTGCATTCACGGTCGCTGACCACGGGGCCGTGGCCGGCCTTGCCCTTCAGGGGCATCACGATGACCTGCGGCTCGGGGCAGACGGCGTAGCAGTCGCCGCAGTCGTCGCAGCGCGCCGAGTGGGTGGCGGCCACGCGCAGCAGCGGCTTGCTGCCGATGAGCGCGTAGCTGGCGCCCACGGGGCAGACGTGGCCGCACCAGCCGTGCTTGGCAACCAGCAGGTCGAAGAGGAAGACGGCGGCCACGACTCCCCAGGCGAAGCTGCCGCCGAAGATCACCGCCCGCTGCGCCATCGAGACCGGGTTGATGGTCTCCCAGGCCATGCTGCCGGAGACGGCGGCCACCACCAGCACGGCGCCCAGCAGCCAGTGCCGGAGCGCTGCCTTCGGTGCCCGGCCGGCACCCAGGTTGAACCGGTGGCGCAGCCAGGCGGCGGCGTCGGTGACCATGTTCATCGGGCAGACCCAGCTGCAGAAGGTGCGGCCGGCAAGCACGCCGTAGAACACGAGCACGATGGCCGCGCCGATGACGGCACTCATTTCCGGCAGGTGGCGCGCAGCCAGCATCTGCGCCAGCAGGAAGGGGTCGGTCAGCGGCAGCACGCCCAGCGTCAGGCTGGAACTGAGGTTGCCCTTGACCACCCACACGCCGGCCAGCGGGCCGAGCAGGAACAGCGCCAGGATGCCGAGCTGGCTCGCGCGGCGCAGGATCAGGAAACGGTGCGCATGCCACCAGCCGCGTTTGCGCAGGGCGGCGGCACCGGGCCTGGCCGGCGCCGGCGGCGCCGAGGCGGCGCGGGTGTCGTCGATCACGGCGCTCATGAACCCATGTGGCTCTGCCACTGGGTTCATGCCCCCGTGGGGGGCGGGCGGCAAAGCCGACCAGGGAGCGCTCATTTCGTGGCCCCGCTCGCCGCAGCCGGATACGGGTCGGCACCACTGCGCAGCGGCGTCAGGTCATGCTGGCCTTCGGGGATGCGCTGCACCGGATAGTCGAAGTCAGGCTTGCCCTGGCGGTTGCCGTCTTCCCAGCCGCGGCGATAGTGCTTGGCCGGCGCGCTGCGCGCCACGCGTTCCGGCAGCACCTTGATGGCGGCCTCGTCGAGCACGCAGCTCTTCTCGCACATGCCGCAGCCGGTGCACTTGTCGGCGTGCACGGTCGGCAGCAGCATGGCGTGGCGATCGCTGCGCGGGTTGGAGATCTTCTCCAGCGTGATGGCCTCGTCGATCACTGGGCACACGCGGTAGCAGACGTCGCAGCGCAGGCCCAGGAAGTTGAGGCAGTTCTCCTGGTCGATGAGCACGGCCACGCCCATGCGGGCCTGCGTGATGTCCTGCAAGGCCGGGTCCAGCGCGCCCGAGGGGCAGGCCTTGACGCAAGGCACGTCCTCGCACATCTCGCAGGGGATCTCGCGGGCCGTGAAGAAGGGCGTGCCGATGGCCACGCCGTTGCCGCCCATCGACAGCTTCAAATTCTGCGGCGGGCAGTCGCGCACGCACAGGCCGCAGCGCAGGCAGGCGGCGAGGAAACGGTCCTCGGCGAGCGCGCCGGGCGGGCGCAGCGCCTGCGCCGGTCGCGCGCTGGCGGCCGGCGCCATCCAAGCGCTGCCGGCGGCCAACAGGCCGGCCGCCGCCGCGGTGGAGGCGCCTTGCAGCACCTGTCGCCGGTTGAGACTCACGTTCGCGCTCCTGCCCGACTCCGACTCAGGTCCGCACCACCTTGACGGCGCACTTCTTGAAGTCGGTCTCCTTGCTGATGGGGCAGGTGGCGTCCAGTGTCAGCTTGTTGACCAGGCGGCCTTCGTCGAAGAAGGGCACGAAGACCAGGCCACGCGGCACCTTGTTGCGGCCGCGCGTTTCCACACCCAGCAGCAACTCGCCGCGGCGCGAAGTCACCTTGACCTGCATGCCACGCTGGATGCCGCGGTCCTTGGCGTCGTCCGGGTGCATGTAGAGCAGGGCCTCGGGCACGGCGCGGTGCAGTTCCGGCACGCGGCGCGTCATCGAGCCGGTGTGCCAGTGCTCCAGCACGCGGCCGGTGCACAGCCAGAGGTCGTACTCCTTGTCCGGCGATTCGGCGGCCGGCTGGTAGGGCAGGGCGAAGATCACCGCCTTGTCGTCCTTGTGGCCGTAGAACGCCACGCCGGCACCCTTCTTCACGTAGGGGTCGTAGCCTTCGCGGAAGCGCCACAGCGTTTCCTTGCCGTCCACCACCGGCCAGCGCAGACCGCGCACCTGGTGGTAGGTGTCGAACGGGGCCAGGTCGTGGCCGTGGCCGCGGCCGAACTCGGCGTACTCCTCGAACAGGCCCTTCTGCAGGTAGAAGCCGAAATCCTTGGCTTCGTCATTGACGTAACCCGCGATGAACTTGCCGTTGATGTTGCCGACGTCGGCCATCGGGTACTTGTCGACCTGGCCGTTGCGATAGAGCACTTCGTACAGGGTCTTGCCCTTGTACTGCGGCATCTTGGCGATGAGGTCGGCGGGCCAGACCTCTTCGACCTTGAAGCGCTTGGCGAACTCGATGTACTGCCAGAGGTCGGACTTCGACTGGCCCGGTGCGGCCACCTGCTGGCGCCAGAACTGCGTGCGCCGCTCGGCGTTGCCATACGCGCCTTCCTTTTCCACCCACATCGCGCTGGGCAGGATCAGGTCGGCCGCCATCGCGCTGGCCGTGGGGTAGGCGTCGCTCACGACCACGAAGGCCTTGGGGTTGCGCCAGCCCGGCAGGATCTCGCCGTTGATGTTGGGGCCGGCCTGCATGTTGTTGGTGGTGCTGGTCCAGTAGCAGGCCACCTTGCCGTCCTTCAGCGCACGGCTCTGCGCCACGGCGTGCAGGCCGACCTTTCCTGGCAGCGTGCCCTCGGGCAGCTTCCAGGCCTTCTCGCAGGTCTCGCGGTGCTTGGGGTTCATCACCACCATGTCGGCCGGCAGACGGTGGGCGAAGGTGCCGACCTCGCGCGCCGTGCCGCAGGCGCTGGGCTGGCCGGTGAGGCTGAACGGGCCATTGCCCGGCGCGCTGATCTTGCCGGTGAGCAGGTGGATGTTGTAGACGAGGTTGTTGGCCCAGGTGCCGCGCGTGTGCTGGTTGAAGCCCATGGTCCACAGGCTCATGACCTTCACGTTCGGGTCGGCATACAGCTTGGCCAGGTCTTCCAACTGCTTGACCGGCACACCAGAGATCTCGCTGACCTTCTGCGCCGTGTACTCGCTGACGTACTTGGCGAATTCGTCGAACGTCATCGCCTCGGCCTTGCCCGGGTTGCCCTTGGGCTTGCCGTCGGCACCGGGGTAGCCGTTGTTGGTGGCGTTGGCTTCCAGCGGGTGGTTGGGGCGCAGACCGTAGCCGATGTCGGTCTCGCCCTTCTTGAAGTTGACGTGCGCCTTCACGAAGGCCTGGTCGACCTTCTTGTTCTGGATGATGTAGTTGGCGATGTAGTTCAGGATCGCCAGGTCGGTCTGCGGCTTGAAGATGACGGGGATGTCGGCCAGGTCGAAGCTGCGGTGCTCGAAGGTGGACAGCACGGCCACCTTGACGTCGGGCTTGGACAGGCGCCGGTCGGTGATGCGCGTCCACAGCACCGGGTGCATCTCGGCCATGTTGCTGCCCCAGAGCACGAAGGCGTCGGCCTGCTCCATGTCGTCGTAGCAGCCCATCGGCTCGTCGATGCCGAAGGTGCGGATGAAGCCGGCCACAGCGCTGGCCATGCAGTGGCGCGCGTTGGGGTCGATGTTGTTGGTGCGGAAGCCCGCCTTCATCAGCTTGCTGGCGGCGTAGCCCTCGAAGATCGTCCATTGGCCGGAGCCGAACATGGCCACGCTGTCGGGGCCGGTGGTCTTGATCGCTTCCTTCCACTTGGCCGCCATGACGTCGAAGGCCTCGTCCCAGCTCACGGGCACGAACTCGCCGTTCTTGTCGTACTGGCCGCCCTTCTTGCGCATCAGCGGCGTGGTCAGCCGGTCCTTGCCGTACATGATCTTGGACAGGAAGTAGCCCTTGATGCAGTTCAGGCCGCGGTTCACCGGCGCTTCCGGGTCGCCCTGCGTGGCCACCACCTTGCCCTCCTGCACACCCACCAGCACCGAGCAGCCGGTGCCGCAGAAGCGGCAGGGCGCCTTGTCCCAGCGCACGGCGGCGTCGTTGGGCGCCTGCGGCGCGGCTTCGACGACGATGGGGATGCCCGCGGCGGCGGCAGCGGCGCTGGCGGCCTGGGTCTTGAGGAAATCTCGGCGGTTGCTGTGCATCACGTCACTCCTGCGGATGGGTCCATGCTGCAGTGCGCAAAGACCTTTTTCCTTGAACGGGTTCAAGAACGGGCGAGGCTGTCGCGCCAGGCCCGGTAGTCGGTGGGGCCGTCGCCCGGCGCGGGCGCGTCGGGGCCGGAATACTCGTAGACGAGGGAGGTGCCCAGCAGCTCGGGCCAGGTGGCCATCGCGCCCAGGGTGGCGGCGGCGGTGGGGGCCTCGGCGTCCCCTGTGTCCTCGATCACCAGCACCCAGCGGCCGTCGCCCGGGTCGGACACCACGTCCACGCCCGGCAGCCCGCTCAGGCGCGCGTTCACGGCACTGCGGTGCTGCGGCGCGGCCCGCAGCACGACACCCAGAATGCTCACGGCGTTGTCCCCTCGTTGTCGTTCGTGCTTGACGGGCGACAGTCTGGAGAGGGGGGTGGCCAGCGTCCTTGATCTAACTTAAGTCTGGCCTGACTTGTCGAACATCAACCAAGACACCGTCAGGACACAGCGCATCGCGCCGCGCACTTCTGGGTGCTCGATGGACGCTGTGCGTTGAGATCAGCGCTGAGAAGGGCTGCGCTCGTGGCGACCCGGCCAGCGCAGCAGGCCGGTGGCGATGGCCGTGCCCAGCAGGATCACCGCACCCCCGGCCGCCATGCCCCAGGTGGGTGGTTCGCCCAGCACCAGCCAGCCCCAGACGACGGCGAACAGCGGGATCAGGAAGGTGACGCTGCTGGCCCCGGCAGGGCCGATGTGCGCGATCAGCCTGAAGTACAGCACGTACGCGACGCCGCTGCAGACCACGGCCAGCAGCACGGCCACCGTCCAGTCGCTGGCGGAGGGCATGGTGGTGGGCCAGAACCAGAGCGCCGGGCCGATGAGGATCAAGGTCGCCGACAACTGGCTGCCTGCGGCCAGCGCCATGGGTGGCACGCCGCTGAGGTGGCGCTTAGCAAAGTTGGCGGCCACCCCGTAGCACAGCGCGGCTGCGATGCAGGCCGCGATGGCCAGCGCCGGGCTGATGCCATGCTCGCCAGGCTGCAGACTCGCTTTGCCGGCCGCCAGGGCCAGCACGCCGGCAAAGCCCAGCGCCAAACCGACGACGCGGGCCGGTGCCGGCCGGTCGTGCAGCCACAGCCAGGCCACCAGCGCCGTCCACAGCGGCGTGGTGGCGTTGAAGATGGCCGACAAGCCGGTGTTGATGGCCAACGCCGCCACGGTGAAGAGCACAAAGGGCAGCGCCGAGTTCAGGGCACCCACCACGGCGATGGGCCCGGCGTGTCGCTTCAAGGCGCCTAGCTGTCCCTGCCAGGCGAGCAAAGGCAGCAGCACCGCGGCGGCCAGCCCGACGCGCACCGCGACGAGTGCAAAGGGGCCGAACGCCGGTGCCGCCATGCGCATGAAGAGAAACGACGCGCCCCAGATCGCGGCCAGCAGCAGCAGGTCGACGGTGTCGCGCGGCCTCATGCGGAGGCCAGCCAGTCCGCCTGCGCTGCCTCGTGCCGCAGCAGGGCAGCCTTGCGTTCGACGCCTGCGGCATAACCGGTGAGCGTGCCGTTGGCGCCGATGACGCGGTGGCAAGGCACGATCAGCGCCACCGGGTTGGCGCCATTGGCCGCGCCGACGGCGCGCACCGCAGCCGGCCGGCCGATCTGGCGGGCGATGTCCGCATAGGCGCAGGTTCGGCCGGGACCGATGGTGGTCAGCGCCTGCCACACGGATTGCTGGAATGCCGTGCCTTGCAGGTCCAGCGGCACGCTGAACGGCGTCTGAGGCTGCAGCCAGTAGCGCGCCAGTTCGTTGGCCGCCTGCGCCAGCCAGGGCTGGTCCGGGGCCTCGGGCACGTCGTCCAGCGGTGGCCCGTCGAACCACAGCAGGGCCAGGCCCTTGGCCGTGGCCGCGGCCGTCAAGGGGCCCAACGGGGAGGGCAGCAGGGTGCGGGCGATCAGCCCTTGTGGCAAGCTCATGCGGTTGTCTCCAAGGTCTGCCAAAGCGCGATCACGGCGTAGCCACGCCACGGCCGCCAGGCTTCGGCCAGGCGGGTGGCGGCGGCCGCGTCGCGCCCGCCGAGCACCGGCTGCAGGGCGTTGAGCAGTCCGATGTCGGTGGCGGGAAAGGCGTCCGGCCAGGCCAGCACGCGCAGGGCGATCAGTTGCGCCGTCCATTCGCCGACGCCGGGCAGCGCGCGCAGCGCGTCCAGCGTGCCTTGCAAAGGGGCGCCCGGGTGCAGCGGCAGGCGGCCGGCGGCCACCTCGGTGGCCAGGGCCTGCAGCGCCCGCACGCGCTGGCGCACGATGCCCAGGCGGCCGATGTGTGCGGGGTCGGCCGCGGCCAGCGTGGCGGCGTCGGGGAACAGGCGGTCCAGGCCCGCGAAGGGCGTCTGCACAGGGCTGCCGAACGCCGCCACCAGGCGCTGCGCCAGGGTGCGCGCGGCCTTCACCGTCACCTGCTGGCCCAGGATGACACGCACGGCAGTCTCGAAGCCGTTGAAACTGCCGGGCATGCGCAGCCCCGGTGGGGCGGGCTGCGGCAGCGTGGCCAGCACGGGGTCGACGCGGGCCGGGTCGGCATCCAGGTCGAATGCGTGGCGCACCCGCTGCAGCAGCAGGCCCAGGGCGGGCGCCAGCGACGGCGAGGGCTCCAGCCACAGTTCGTGGCGTTCCGGCACCAGCCGGCACGCCAGCCAGCCTGCGACCTGGCCGCGCGGCGAGGGCAGCGCAAGGGTGCGCCGCAGCACGAACCCTTCCACGGCCTCCACGCCTGGCAAGGCACGCTGCGCGTGGAAGGCCAGCAGACCCGCGGCGTCGCAGGGCGGTCGCCAGGCCAACCGCAGGGGCTCGCCAGATCGGGGCGCTGCCCCTTCGCGCCGCAGACGGGTCGGTGCCATGCGGTAGCGCTGCAGGAATGCCGCGTTGAAGCGGCGCAGGCTGCCGAAACCGCTGGCCAGGGCCACCTGGGCGATGGGCTCGTCGGTGTCGGTGAGCAGCCGTTTGGCCAGCAGCAGGCGCTGCGTGGTTTCGAAATCCTGCGGGCCGACCCCGTGGGCGGCGGTGAAGATGCGGCGCAGGTGGCGGTCGGTCACGCCCAGGCGTTCGGCCACGGCGGTGACGGACACCGGTTCACCCGCATGCACGCCGTGTTCGATGACCCGCGCCGCCGCCTGGGCCAGCGTGGCCGACGAGTCCATGGCCGAAAGGCCGGGTGCGATCTCGGGCCGGCACTTCAGGCAGGGGCGAAAGGCCTGGGCCTCGGCCTGCGCGGCGCTGGCAAAGAAGCGGCAGTTCTCCGATCGCGGCGTGCGCACTCGGCACACCGGTCGGCAGTAGACGCCGGTGGAGGTGACGCCGACGAACAGCCGGCCGTCGAAGCGCGCATCACGCGCCTTCAGGGCGAGGTAGGCGGCGTCGGCATCAGGGAGCATGCGGGCATCGTAGCCCGCCAGGCCGCAGCGGCTCGCCGTTTTCGGACCTGTGGTTGGCGGTGCGCCGCCAGGTCAGCGGCGCGGCAGGCTGCTGCCGTCGTCGGCGATTTCGCGCACCTCGATGTCCACCACCTCGTCGGTGGGCGGGCGGCCGGACGCCGGACGCCAGGCGCGGGCCGTGGCACGCCGCCACTCGAAGCGCACCGGCGCTGGCCTGCGGCCGCGCAGCAGTGACCACAACAGCGCGCCGGCCGCGACCACGAGGCCCAGCAGCAGCGCGCCGATCATCAGCACGATGCCGAAGAAGGCAAACACGAGGCCCAGCAGGGCCCCCAGGAAACCCGGGCCGGAGCGGGACAGGCCGGCAGACGATGGCATGGTCATGGTCCGATATGGAGACGCGGCGGCAAGGATGGTTCCCTGGCCGCCGCGTCGATGATGCCTGAAACCGGGGTGGCCGGCGTCAGAAGCTCTGCCAGTCGGCGTCCCCCGAATCGGCGGTGGCCAGGGCCGGTGTCGGTGCCGGCGCCTTGGCCTGCACAGCCGGCTTGGCGGCAGGTTGCGGCGAGGCCTTGGCCGGTGCCTTCGGGGCGGGCGGCGCGGCCGGGCGCCTGGCCGGCATCGCCGTGGCGGCCTGTGGCGGGGTCGTCATGACGGTGTCGTTGGCGTCCAGCTTGAACACGGCCACCGCCTGCACCAGCTGCTGGGCCTGCTGCTTCAGGCTTTCCGCCGCCGCCGCGCTCTGCTCGACCAGCGCTGCGTTCTGTTGCGTGCCCTGATCCATGCGGGTGATGGCGGCGCCCACCTGGGCCACGCCAGCGCTCTGCTCGGTGCTGGCCGCGCTGATCTCGCCGATGATGTCGGTCACACGCTGCGCGGCGCCCACGATCTCCTGCATCGTGCTGCCGGCCTTGTCCACCAGCGTCGTGCCCTGCTCCACGCGTTCGACGCTGGCCGTGATCAGTGCCTTGATCTCGCGTGCCGCCTCGGCGCTGCGCAGCGCCAGGCTGCGCACCTCGCCGGCCACCACCGCGAAGCCGCGGCCCTGTTCGCCGGCCCGGGCGGCTTCCACCGCGGCGTTGAGCGCCAGGATGTTGGTCTGGAAGGCGATGCCGTCGATGGTGCCGATGATGTCGGCGATCTTCTGCGAACTGGCCTGGATGCCGCGCATGGTCTCGACCACCTGGCTGACGACCTCGCCGCCCTGCACCGCCACGTTCGACGCACCCTGGGCCAGCTGCGCGGCCTGGCGCGCGTTGTCGGCGTTGTTGCGCACGGTGGAGCCGAGTTCCTCCATCGTCGAGGCGGTCTGCTGCAGTTCGCCGGCCTGCTGCTCGGTGCGTCCAGAGAGGTCCTGGTTGCCGGCGGCGATCTCGGTGCTGGCATGGGCCACATGGTCGGACCCGCGGCGCACGTCGGCCACGGCACGGGCCAGGTCCTGCTGCATGGTTTTCAGCCAGGCGAGCACGCTGTCCTGGTCACCGGCCTTGAGC
Source organism: Burkholderiaceae bacterium (assembly GCA_024235915.1). Classification (GTDB taxonomy): domain Bacteria; phylum Pseudomonadota; class Gammaproteobacteria; order Burkholderiales; family Burkholderiaceae_C; genus Rubrivivax. Next base: position 400,893 of record JACKLO010000007.1, read on the forward strand.
ATGATGCGGGTGCTCAGGTCGCCCTGGGCCACGGCGCGGGCCACGGCCACGGCGGTGGACGGCTCGCCGCCCAGCTGACGCAGCATCTGGCGCGTGATGACCACGGCCATGCCGACGCCGATGACCATCGCGCTGCCCAGCAGCGCCAGCACCGCCATCCAGGCCTGGGCATAGACCTGTTGCACGTGTGCGCTGGCGGCGTCGCCACCGTCGTAGTTGAACTGGATCAGACCATTGAGCGCCGCCACGACCTCTTCGAAGGCCATGCTGGAGACGCCGTCGGCGATGTCGGCGGCGTCCATCTGCTGGCCTTCGCGACCGAGCTTGACCACACGCTCCTGCGCGCTGCGGTACTCGGCCCAGGCCTTGGTCAGGTTGGCCACCAGTTCGGCTTCCTGATCGCCCTGAACACGCGCCTTGTAGCGCTCGGACAAAGCGCCGAGGCTCTTGGCGCCCTCGGTCATCTTCTCTTCGTATTCCGAGTGGTAGCTCTTGTCGTCGGTGCGGCTGTGCTTGAGCTCGAAGTCGCGGGTTTCGACGACGAGGGCGCGGGCGTCCGACAGGTCGCCCACACCCTTGAGCCATTTCTCGGACAGTGCCACGGCCTCGGCATCCACGCTGCGCAGGCCGACCAAGCCGGCGCCGCCGACGGCCAGCGTCAGCACCGGCACCGTGGCAAAGCCGATGAACAACTGGCGACCGACCGGCACGCCGGCCAGCCACCGTCCCAGGTGGATGGAGGTCCTCATGGTGCGCCTCCGGCTTACTGCTTGTGGCCGATGTAGCTGGCGCCGATGATCTTGCCGCTGGCGTCCTTGATCGGGTTGTAGCAGCTCTCGTACTTGGTGCCGAGCACGTCGATCGGGCCGCAGAACTGCTTGCCGGCGTCCAGCGCGGCGTAGGCGGCGTTGCGGGCCAGCTTGGTGCCGATGCCGCGCTTGCCTTCAGGCGTCAGCACGTTGGTGCTCACGCGCACGAATTCCTCGCCGTCGCGCACGAACACCGTGGCGGTGGCCTGGTGGGACTTGCGGATGGCGTCGACGACGTCGAAGTTGTTGTTGATGCGGCGGTCACCGAAGTAGATGGCCGGCACGTCCTGGCCGGCCACCGGCACGGTGCCTTCCAGCTTGGGGGCGCCGATCTTGGCCAGGCGGGCGTCCAGGTCGGCGATGGTGGCCTTGGGGGTCCGCGGCGGCGAAGGACAGGCTGGACGCGGCCAGCAGCGCGCCGGCAACAAGCGTGGGGACGAATTTCATCGAGGTGGCTCCGAAAGTAGACGTTGCGGTCGCGAACTGGCCTCCGTGGTCTCATCTTTCGGGTTCCCATGGCCCCAACTTGAGGGCAACTTGATCTGGATCAGGTCTACATGGCCTTGAAGAGGTGCACGTAGGCGCGGCTGACCGGCAATTCGCGGGAAAAGTCACGAAGCCGCAGGTACAGCCGGCTGGCCTCGTCGCGCCGCGTGCCCGTCAGGTGGGCCAGGTTGACCACGGTGGAGCGGTGCACCTGCACGAAGACCTCCGGATCCAGCAGCGGCAGCAGTTCCACGATGGGGGTGCGGATCAGGTGCTCGGCGGTGGCGGTCTGGACGACGGTGTACTTGTCGTCGGCCTGGAAGAACAGCACCTCCTCCACCGGGATCTGGTGCATCAGCTCGCCGGCACTGGCACGCACCCAGCGCAGACGCTGGGCCGGCGCTGCCGGCGCCGTGCCTTCCGCTGCAGGCAACAACTGGCGCAGCACCTGGGCCAGGCGGTCGTCGGCCAACTCCGGCACGGCCGTCGCCTGCTGTGCCAGCTGCAAGCGCTGCACACAGCGCAGCAGGCGATCGGCCTTCGCCGGCTTGAGCAGGTAGTCGAGCGCCTGTTGCTCGAAGGCCTGCACGGCGTATTCGTCGTAGGCGGTGACGAACACCACGCGGGTCGCGCCTTCGATGCCCTGTGCCACCTCCAGGCCCGTGAGGCCGGGCATCTGGATGTCCAGGAAGGCGACGTCGGGGCGATGCGCGGCGATCAGCTCGGCCGCCTCCACGCCATGGCGGGCCAGCGGGGTGAACTGCAGGTCGGGCCACAGCGCGGCCAGTTCACGTTGCAGGTGACGTGCCAGGGCCGGTTCGTCGTCGGCTATCAGGGCCAGGGTCATGTCTGCTTCTTTCAACCGTTGCAAATGCATCGCGCTTGCGCCTGGGCGGCGAAGCGCGTGGTGGGTGTTGGCGCGGTCACGCCGGATTCGTCGTGTTCAGGGGCAGGCGAAGCATGGCACGGGTGCCGGGCGACGCCGGTGCCAGGGTGAGCGAGGCCTGGGTGCCCCAGCGCCCGGCCAACCGCTGACGGACATTGGCCAGGGCGACGCCGTTGCCCGTGCTGCGGCGGCGCGGCGCGTCGACGCCAAGACCGTCATCGGCCACATCGATGCACAGGTTGGCGCCCTGCCGGCTGACGGTGATGCGCACGGTCCCGCCGTCGAGTTTGGGCTCCAGGCCGTGGTGGATGGCGTTTTCCACCAGGGGCTGCAGCAGCAGGGGCGGCATCGCCTGGGTGCGCAGGCTGTCGTCGACGGTCAGCTCGAAACGCAGCCGGTCCTCCATGCGCTGCTGCATCAGGCCCAGGTAGGCCTCGGCCAGGGCCAGTTCGTGGCCCACGGTGCTGTCCTCGGTGCGCAGGCTGGCCACGGTGGCGCGCAGGTAGTCGGTGAAGGTCTCCAGCATGCGCTTGGCCCGCGCCGGTTCCGCGTCGATCAAGGTCTGCACGCCGGCCAGGGTGTTGAACAGGAAGTGCGGTTCCATCTGGGCCTGCAGCAGTCGCAACTGGGCTTCCACAGCACGCCGCTCCGCCACCACCTGCCGCTGCTTGGCGCTGAAGATCTGAAAGAAGATGAAGCTGATCAGGGCAGAGAACAGCACCACGCCCACCATCATGCTGGCGTTCATGTTCTCCATCCAGCCGGGCATGCCGCCTGCCGCCAGCGAGACGCCGATGGGCCAGCCGATGACGACACCGGTGATCGGCACCGCGGCGAAGAAGATGCTTCGGCGGGCATCGCTCCAGCCGCGGATCCGCGCCTTGCCGATGGCCGGGATCAGCAGCGTGAACATCGTGTGGATCAGGAAGCCGATGACCAGGGACACCATCAAGTTCTTGCCGTACCACAGCGCCCAGCGACCGGGTTGCATCCAGCCGCGCCCACCGTCGAGCGCGTTCAGCGCAAAGCTCAGCACGGTGAAGCAGCCCGCGATGACGGCGCAGAACACGCCGGTCAGCACCCACTGGAGCCACCAGGGCCCGTGGGGCTCCAGGTCGTTGCCGAACCAGGACTTCCAGGCCAGGGAGACGGTTTCGCGGGTGATTGCAGCCATGGCGGGCAGTGTAGGCAGCGTCCCGCCGGGCCTCGCAGGATGACCGACGAATCGACAGCCGACGCGACGGATGGTCAGCCGGGGCCGTCCCTACAATCCGCCGCAACCCTGGCAACCCGCAGCCCACCCATGAAAGTCCACGCATCCGTCTTCAAGGCCTACGACATCCGCGGCATCGTGGGGCAGACCATCGACGAGCGCTTTGCGCTGCACCTGGGCCGTGCCTTCGGCAGCCAGGCGCGGGCCGAGGGTGAAAAGGCCGTGGCCGTGGGCCGTGACGGGCGCCTGTCCGGCCCGGGGCTGGTGAAGGCCCTGATCCGCGGCCTGAAGTCCACCGGGCTGGACGTGGTGGACCTGGGCGCGGTGACCACGCCGATGGCCTACTACGTGGCGGCCACCCGGGGTGCGCACGGTTGCCGCAGCGCCATCCAGGTGACCGGCAGCCACAACCCGAAGGATTACAACGGCTTCAAGATGGTGCTGGCCGGCCGTGCCATCTACGGCGACGAGATCCAGGCCCTCAAGCGCCGCATCGAAACCGGCGACTACGCCAAGGGCGCCGGCCGCAGCGCGAAGATGGACATCGTGCCCGAGTACAGCGCGCGCATTGCCGGCGACGCCAGGCTGGCGCGGCCCATGAAGATCGTGGTCGATTCCGGCAACGGCATCCCGGGGGCATCGGCGCCCGGCATCCTGCGCGCGCTGGGCTGCAGCGTCACCGAGCTCTACAGCGAGGTGGACGGCGACTTCCCGAACCACCACCCCGATCCGAGCAAGCCCGAGAACCTGGCCGAGCTCATCGAGGCCGTGAAGACCAGTGACGCTGAACTCGGCCTGGCCTTCGACGGCGATGGCGACCGCCTGGGCGTGGTCACCAAGGACGGCAAGATCATCTACCCCGACCGCCAGCTGATGCTGCTGGCGCAGGACATCCTGACCCGCAACCCCGGCGGCACGGTGATCTTCGACGTCAAGTGCAGCCAGCGTCTGGCGCCGGCCATCGAAGCCGCCGGCGGCAAGCCGCTGATGTGGAAGACCGGGCATTCGCTGGTGAAGGCGAAGATGAAGGAGGTCAAGGCGCCAATCGCCGGCGAGATGAGCGGCCACATCTTCTTCGGCGAGCGCTGGTACGGCTTCGACGATGCCACCTACACCGCCGCGCGCATGCTGGAGATCCTGTCGCGGGCAAAGAACCCGAGCAAGGTGCTCAATGGGCTGCCCACCAGCCACAACACCCCCGAGCTCAACGTGCACTGTGCCGAGGGCGAGCACCACGCCGTGGTGGCGGAACTGCAGGCGCGGGTGGCCGATGGCCGGCTGGCCTTTGCGGGCGGCCAGGTCAACACCATCGACGGCGTGCGCGTGGATTGGCCCGACGGCTTCGGCCTCGTGCGCGCCTCCAACACCACGCCGGTGCTGGTGCTGCGCTTCGAGGGCCACACCAAGGGGGCACTCAAGCGCATCGAGAAGGCCATGATGGCCGCACTGCGCGGCGTGAAACCCGACGCGGAGGTGGCGGCGGCCGCGCATTGAGGCGCCGTCTGAGCCGAATGCCCGGTCGGCCCGGGATGCCTGGCCTGCCGGCGTGGAGCCACCCATGATGCTGCGCCTGTATTCGGCGCTGATGCATGCGCTGCGTGTCGTGGCCTGGCCGGTGCTGTGGTGGCTGGGCCGGCGCGTGCCGGCCTATCGAGCGCGATGGCACGAACGACGCGGCCGTGCCGCCTTGCCGGCGGCGGCGCGTGGCGGGGTGTTGATCCATGCTGCCTCCATGGGTGAGGTGCAGGCCGCCCTGCCGCTGCTGAACGCGCTGCGCAGCGCGCGGCCTGACCTGCCGCTGGTCTTCACCTGCACCTCGCCCACCGCCTCGGCGCGCATCGTCGAGGCCTGCGGGGCTGCGGTGCATCACGTGTACCTGCCGTTCGACACGCCGGGTGCGGTGCGCCGCTTCCTGGACGCCGCCAACCCACGCCTGTTGGTGGTGATGGAGACCGAACTCTGGCCGAACCTGCTGACGCTGGCCCAGGCCCGCGGCACGGCCGTGGTGCTGGCCAACGGGCGCCTGTCGGCCGGGTCGGCGCGGCGCTATGCGCGACTGCCCGGCCTGACGCATCCGCTGCTGGCGGCGCTGGACCTGCTGCTGGTGCAGGACGATGCGGCGCGTGAACGGTTGCTGGCCCTGGGCGCGGCGCCGGCGCGGGTGGCGGTCACCGGCAACCTGAAATTCGACAGCGCATTGCCGGCGGGTCATGGCGCACAGGTCGACCGGTTCGCGGCCTGGGTGGGGCCCCGGCCGCTGTGGGTGGCGGCCAGCACGCACGAGGGCGAGGAGGCCGTGGTGGTCGATGCCGTGCGCCACCTGCAGGCCACTGCACCGGGCCTGCTGCTCGTGCTTGTGCCGCGCCACCCCCAGCGCTTCGAGGGCGTGGTGGACCTGCTCGCCGCCTCGGGCCTGCGTTGGCAGCGCCGCAGCGATGCGCAGCCGGTGACGCCGGACACCCAGGTGCTGCTGGTTGATGCCATGGGCGAACTCACGGCCTGGATGGCGCTGGCGAAGTCGGTCTTCATGGGCGGGACACTGGTGCCTGTCGGCGGCCACAACCCGCTGGAGGCCATGCAGTTCGGCGTGCCCTTGCTGGCCGGGCCGGCGCGCTTCAACTTTGCGGACGCTTTCAACGCGCTCGAGGCAGCCGACGCCGTGCAACGGGTGAACGACGCGCCGAGCCTGGCTGCGGCCCTGCTGGCCTGGCACCAGGACCCCGCCGCGGCGCAGGCGGCGGGTGAACGCGGGCAGGCGCTTTTCATGCGGTCCGGTGGCGCCACGGCACGCACACTGGCGCCGCTGCTGGCACTGCTGGACCATCGGCCGCAGCGGCACGATGCGGCCGATGGCTGCGTCTGGGTCGACCCGGCGCTGATCCCGCAGGCGGACCTGGCGCCCTTCGACCCCGCCACCGGTGCCCCGGCTGGCCATGGCAGCGGCCGCGGGACAGTGTGGTGGCAGCAGGCCGGGGGCCTGACGCTGCTGCTGCGCCACTACCGCCGGGGTGGTCTGGTGGGGCGCCTGATTCGGGACCGCTTTCTGCGTGAGCCCGGCAGGCGTTCAAGGGCCATGGCGGAGTTCGCGTTGCTGCAGCGCCTGCTCGGCTGGGGCTTGCCGGTGCCGCGCCCGGCTGCCGCGCGCTGGCAATCGGCCGGCCCGTTGCACTACCGGGCCGACATCCTGCTGCAGCGGCTGGACGGCGCCCAGGACCTCAGCGTGACGCTGCAACAACGGGCCTTGTCCGCAGGCGAGTGGGCTGCCGTAGGTTCAGCCGTCGCCGCGATGCATGCCCATGGCGTGGACCACGCCGACCTGAACTGCCACAACCTGATGCACGCGCCCGATGCTGCCGCGCCGGATGGCGGCCGGGTGTGGATCATCGACTTCGACCGCGGCGCCGTGCGCGCGCCCGGGCCGTGGCAGGCCGCGAACCTGGCGCGGCTGCGCCGCTCGCTGCGCAAGGAGGCGACGCGCCTGCCGCGCTGGCACTGGGACGAGACGACCGACTGGGCGGCACTGCAGGCCGCCTATGACGTCCGTTACGAGGCTGCCCGAAAGGGTGCCGCAGAGGGCGCCGTCGACGACGCCGCCCCCGGCGCGGCGATCACTTCGACAGCAGCGCGTTGACGGCGTCGATGTCGCCGACGCTCAACTGGCCGGCGGCTTGGCGCAGGCGCAGGTTGCCCACCAGCACGTTGTAGCGCGCGCTGGCCAAGCTGCTCTGCGTCTGGAAGAGCTGGCTCTGGGCATTGAGCACGTCCAGGTTCACGCGCACGCCCACCTTGTAGCCCAGCTGCGTGGCTTCCAGCGCCAACTTGGCCGAGGACTCGGCGGCCTCCAGTGCCTTCACCTGCGCCGTGCCCGACTGCACGCCGAAGTAGGACACCCGCGTGCCCTGGGCCACGCCACGGCGGGCGGCGTCGAGGTCGTTGCGGGCCTTGTCCTCCAGGGCCAGGGTCTCGGAGATGCGGTTGCGCGTGGCGCCGCCGGTATACAGCGGCAGGTTGAACTGCACGCCGATGGTGGCGGTGGTGGTCGGCGACCCGGGCGTGCCCTGAGGGTACTTGCCCATGTACTTGGCGGCGCCGACGCTGGCCACGGCGTCCAGCGTCGGGCCTTCGGCGGCCTTGGCGCGGTCGATCTCCAGGCGGGCGATCTCCAGCGCCGCCTGGGCACGCTGGATGGTCGGGTGCTGGGCGTCGGCGGTGCCGACCCAGGCTTCCGGGTCGGCCGGCAGTACCGGCGGCAGCGTGGCCGGCAGGGACAGCGGTTTGGGCTCGACGTTCGAACGGCCGACGAGCTGGTCCAGCGCGATGCGCTTGGCGCGCAGGTCGTTGTCCGCCGCGATCTCGCGGGCCACGTCCAGGTCGAAGCGGGACTGCGCTTCGCGCGTGTCGGTGATGGTGGCGGTGCCGACCTCGAAGGCGCGCTTGGCCGATGCCAGTTGCTCGGCGGTGGCCGCCTTGGCGGCACGAACGGTGGCCAGCGTGTCCTGGGCGGCCAGCACGTCGAAATAGGCCTGGGCCACGCGCACGATCAGGTCCTGCTCGGCGGCAGCGAGTTCGGCGGCCGACAGGCGAAGCGCCTGCTGGGCCTGCGCGATGGTGGCGGTGTTGCTGCGGTTGAACAGCGGGTACCGGCCCTGCAGGGTGGTGGAAAGGGTGTTGCTGTCGCCGCCCGGGCGGCCGTCGGCGTTCACGTAGCCAGCATTGGCCCCGGCACTGAGCGCGGCACTGGGGCGCGTCAGCGCGTCAGCCTGGGCGGCCTTGAACTCGGCCGAGCGCGCCTGCGCCTGCGCCGCCAGGAAGGTGGCGTCGTAGGCCCGTGCGGCTTCGTAGAGCGCGCGCAGGTCCTGGGCGAAGGCCGCGGGGGCGGCGCCGAGGGCGAGCACGGCGGCGGTGGCCAGCAGGGTCAGACGCTTGGTTCGCATGGGGGGTCCTTGGCTTGGTGTTCTCGAGGGCTCAATAGCGAGGCACGGACGGATCGACATGGGTCGACCAGGCGTCGATGCCGCCGGCGAGGTTGTACACGTCGTCGAAGCCCTGGCGCAGCAGGAATGCGACGACCTGCGCGCTGCGGGCACCGTGATGGCAGATACAGGCGACGGGCTGCGTGCGCGGCAGGTCCGCCAGGCGCAGCGGGATCAGGTGCATCGGGATGTGCACGGCGCTGGCGCCAGCGATCGCGATGCGCGCCGTCTGCACCTCCCAGGGCTCGCGCACGTCCAGCAGCACGAAGCCGTCGGCCGCGGCGCGGGCGGCGAGGTCCTGGGGGCTGAGCTGGGGCAGCATCATGGCCGGTTCGGTGCCTGGCGTCAGAACGTGAAACGCGACCCGACGTCGAAGCCCAGCAGGCGCGGCGCGGTGGTGTCGAAGACGTCCACCGAGGACCAGGCGGCCTCGGCCGTGCGGGTGAACAAACGGGCGTGCATGATGGGCTCGTCGCCGACGATGGCCAGCAGCCGGCCGCCGATCTTGAGCTGTTCGAGCAGGCCACGCGGCACCTCGGCCACCGAGCCGGACAGCAGGATCGCATCGAACGGCGCTTCCGCCGGCAGCCCCTTCGCCCCTTCGGCGGCAGCGACCTCGCGCACGGTGACGTTGGCCACGCCGGCGCGTTGCAGGTTGGCGCGCGCTGCCGCGGCCATCGCCGGCACGCATTCCAGCGTCACGACGCGCTGCGCGCGGTGGCCCAGCAGCGCAGCCACGAAGCCGCTGCCCGTGCCGATCTCCAGCACCTTCTCGTGGCGCTGCACCTGCAGTTCCTGCAGCAGCCGGGCCTCCAGGCGCGGCTCCAGCATGCATTGGCCGGCGGCCAGGTCACCCAGCGGCACCTGGGTGTCGACGAAGGCCATGGCGCGGTAGGCGGCGGGCACGAAATCCTCGCGCCGAACCACGGCCAGCAGTTCGAGCACGGCCGGATCCAGCACCTCCCAGGGTCGGATCTGCTGCTCGATCATGTTGAAGCGGGCGCGTTCGATGTCCATCTTGATACCTATGGGGGTATGAGTGTACGTGAAAACCCGATTCTAGGCAGTGCCGCTGACGCGGTCGTGACCCGCACGACGGAAGCCTCGCCGTGCCCAGGCCGCCAGGTCGTCCAGCCAGCCGTAGACCACCGGCACCACCACCAGGGTCAGCAACGACGAGGTGATGACGCCGCCGATGACGGCCTGGCCCATCGGCGCACGTTGCTCGGAGCCTTCGGTGACGGCGAAGGCCAGCGGCACCATGCCGAAGACCATGGCCAGCGTGGTCATCAGGATCGGCCGCAGGCGCACCTTGGCCGCATGCAGCAGCGCGGTGGTGCGGTCCATGCCTTCTTCACGCGAGCGGATCGCGAAGTCGACCAGCAGGATGGCGTTCTTGGTCACCAGCCCCATCAGCATCACGATGCCGATGATGCTGAACATGTTCAGCGACGAGCCGAAGGCCATCAGCATCGCCACCACGCCCACCAGGGTCAGCGGCAGTGAGCTCATCAACGCCAGCGGCTGCAGGAAGCTGCGGAACTGGCTGGCCAGGATCATGTAGATGAACACCACCGCCAACGCCAGTGCGCCGACCGCGTAGGTGAACGATTCCGTCATGTTTTTCGTGCTGCCGCCGAAGCTGTAGCGGTAGCCGGGCGGGAATGCCACGCCGTCGAGCACGCGGCGGATGTCGGCGGAGACATCGCCGGTGCTGCGGCCCAGGGTGTTGGCGTCGTAGTTGACCTCGCGGTTGAGGTCGCGGCGGTTGATCTGCGTGAGCCCGGTGCTGTCCACCACCTGCGCCACCTGCCCCAGCCGCACGGTGCGCGGGCTGCCATCGGTGCCCGGCGCCAGCAGCAGCGGCAGCCCGGCCAGGTCGTCGCCACGCTGGCGGGCGTCCGGGGCCAGTTGCAGCCAGACGTCGTAGCTCTCCCCATCGGGCGCCCGCCAGTTGCCCACCGCCTGGCCGGCGAGCAGCGGGCGCAGGGCGCCGGCCACGGCGTTGACGTTCAGCCCCAGGTCGGCCGCGGCGCGGCGGTCCAGGCGCACAGCGGTCACCGGCTTGTCGGGCTCCAGCGTGCTCTTCAGGTCCACCAGGCCGGGGATCTTCGCCAACTGCGGTTCGATCTGGCGCGCCAGACGTTCCAGCTCGCCCAGGTCCGGCCCCTGGACGGACCACTGCAGCGTCTTCCCGCCGCCCAGGTCGGGCACGCCGATGTTGGTGACGGTGATGCCGGGGATGCGGGCCAGCCGTTCGCGCATCGGCACCACCAACTGGTCCACGCTGCGGACGCGTTCGTGGCGGTCGGTCAGGCGCACGTAGACGCTGCCACGGTTGCGCCCGCGCGCGAAGCCGCTGTTGACGCTGGCCACGGTGTAGCGCACCTCGGGCAGTTCGCGCAGCGCGGCGTCGATCTGCTTCGCGCGTGCCTCGGTGATGGCCAGCGACGTGCCCACCGGCGTCTCGAAGTTGACCTGGGTCTCGGAGAAGTCGGCCTTGGGCACGAACTCGGCGCCCAGCACCGGGATCAACGCCAGGCTGCCGAAGAAGGTGGCGGCCGCCAGCGTCACCGTGGCCAGCGGGTGGCGCAGCGACCAGGCCAGCACGCGCTGGTAGAGCTCACCCAGGCCGTCGGTGAAACGCTCGAAGGCGCCGGTGATCCGCCCGATGGTCCGGTTGTAGAGGTTCAGGCCGGCATGCGCATGGCCGGCCTCGGGGTCGGGCCAGACACTGGAGAGCATGGGGTCCAGCGTGAAGCTCACGAACATGGAGATCAGCACTGCCGCGGCGATGGTGATGCCGAATTCGTGGAAGAACTTGCCGACGATGCCGCCCATGAAGCCGATGGGCAGGAACACCGCCACGATGGACAGCGTGGTGGCCAGCACCGCCAGGCCGATCTCCTGCGTGCCGTCCAGTGCTGCACCACGAGCGCTCTTGCCCATCTGCACATGGCGCACGATGTTCTCGCGCACGACGATGGCGTCGTCGATCAGCAGGCCCACGCACAGGCTCATTGCCATCAGCGTGATGTTGTTGATGGAGAAGCCGAAGGCGTGCATGACGCCGAAGGTGCCGATGAGCGAGATCGGCAGCGTCAGCCCGGTGATCACCGTGCTGCGCCAGGAGTTCAGGAACAGGAAGACGATCAGCACCGTCAGCAGCGCGCCTTCGATCAGCGTCTGGCGCACGTTGGCCACGCCCACGCGGATCGGGCGGGAGCCATCCCGATTGACCTCGGTGGCCATGCCGGCGGGCGTGACCGAAGCCGCTTCGGCCAGCGCGCGCTTGAGGCCGTCGACCGTGGCCACGGTGTTCTCGCCCTGGCTCTTCTGCACCGACAGCAGCACCGTGCGCTGACCGTTGTAGAGCGCCAGGCTCTCCACCTCCTGCGGGCCATCGACGATGCTCGCCACCTGGCCGAGCGTCACCGCCACATCGCCGCGACGGGCGACGACGATGCCGGCGAACTCCTCCGGCCGCTTCAGCCGGGCGTCGATCTGCACCACACGTTCGGATTCGGCGTCGCGCAGGTTGCCCAGCGGCAGTTCCTGGTTCTCGCTGCGCAGCGCGGCACGCACCTGGTCCACCGACACACCGTGGGCCTGCATCGCCGCCGGCTTCAACTGCACCTGGACGCGCCGCGCCAGGCCACCGATCACCGACACTGCGCCCACGCCGCGCACGTTCTGCAGCCGTTTGGCCAGCACCTGCTGTGCCCAGGTGGTCAGCTCCTGGGCACTGCGGCTGCCGTCGGGCGAGAGCACGGCGACGTCGAAGATCGGCGTGCTCGCCGGGTCGAAGCGGGACACGCGGGGGTCGTCCACGTCGTCGTCCAGCAACGGGCGAAGCAGGGCCAGCTTCTCGCGCACGTCCTCGGCGGCGCTCTTGCCGTCGATGTCGAGGTTGAACTGCACCACCGTGACGGAAGTGCCTTCGTAGGAGCGCGAGAAGAGGGTGTCGATGCCGGCGACGGTGTTGACCGCCTCCTCGACCTTCTTCGTCACCTCCGACTCCACGATCTCCGGGCTGGCGCCGGGATAGTCCACGGTGACCACCACGGTGGGGAAGTCGATCTCGGGGAACTGGTCCACCGCCAGCCGCTGGTAGCTGAACACCCCCAGCACCACGAAGGCCAGCATGACCATGGTGGCGAGCACCGGGTTGCCGATGGAGACGCGGGTGAACCACATGGTGAAGAGCAGCGGCTGCGCGCGTCAGGGCAGGGTGACCGGCGTGCCGTCGGCCAGCAGGCCGACGCTGCCCCGCAGCACCACGGCGTTCTCGGCCAGTGCGTCACCGATGGCCACGGCCGGTTCGGGCGCGCCGCCGAAGGGGGCCAGGCCGCGTTCGCCCGGTGTCACGTCCACACGTTTCACGCGGCCGTCCACGGCCGCCAGCACCGCAGGCCGGGCACCATCGGTGCGCAGGGCCGACACCGGCACCACGCGTGCCGGCGCGCGCGCCACCTCCACCATGCCCTGCGCGAACAGGCCGTGGCGCAGGCCCGGTGCCGGGTCCAGCGCGACGTAGACCATCACCGCACGCGTGCCGGCCTGGGTGGCGGGCGCGATGCGGCTGATGCGGCCGAGGACCGGCGCCGGCAGGCCTTCGACCGTCAACGTCGCCTGCAGGCCGACGGACAGCGGGGCCACGTCTGCCGGCGCCAGCGGCGCGGCGAGTTCGAGCACCGACAGGTCGACGATCTCGACAATGCGTGCGTCCACGCCGACACGTTCGCCCGGTTGGGCCAGCCGCTGCGCCACCTGGCCGCCGATGGGCGCGACCAGCACCGCATCGCGCACCGACTTGCGCGCGAGTTCGGCGGCGGCCTGCGCAGCGGCCCATGTGGCCTTTGCGGCGGCCACGTTCGATTCCGCGGTCTGCAAGGCGTTGGTGGAGATGAAACCCTGCGTGACCAGCGCGCGGTTGTTGGCCAGCGTTCGCTCGGCGATCGCCAGCTGCGCCTGCGCGCTGGCGGCCTGGTCTTCCGCCTGCCGCAGCCGCCAGGCGGCCTCGGTGTCGTCCAGACGGCCGATGACCTGGCCGGCGCGCACGCGGTCGCCTTCACGCACGTCCAGCGTGCGCAGTTCGGCGGCGATGCGGGCCTTGACCATCGCGGTGTGCAGCGCCTGCACGCTGCCGCTGACGCTCACGGTGCGCGCCAGCGGCTGGGTGGTCGCGCGGGCGAGGTCGGGACTGGCCAGTTGTACGGCCGTGCCGGTGGCTGAAGCCGACTGGGCGGCGGCGGGGGCGCTGGGCGCGCGTGCCGCACGGCCGCGCCAGAGCAGCACGGCGGCCACGGCCACCACCACGGCGCCGGCGATCAGCCAGCCGCGTCTGCGTGCATTCATGTCCGGGTTTCCAATCCGCGCAGCACCAGGTCGAGTTGGGTGTTCAGCACCGCCATCGGGTCCATTTCCACGCCATGCACCGGGCAGGCGCCAAAGGAATGGCGGTGCAAGGCCATGAAGATCATCGGCGCCATCAGGGCGTGGGCCACATCGTGCACCGGCAGCGGGCGGAATTCGCCACGTGCGATGCCGCGCTCGACGGTGCTGGAGAACAAGCGATCGGCGGGGGTGATGACCTCGTCGGCATAGAACTGCGCCAGTTCCGGGAAGTTGCGCACTTCCGAGATGACCACCTTGTGGATGCCGGCAGCCGGCGTGTCGCCAAAGCGCTCCCACCAGATGAGCGTCAGTTGCCGCAGCAGGTCGGATGTGGAGCCCTCGAAGCTGCCCACCATGTCCTGCCCCTCGGCGATCAACTGGCTGAGCTTCTGCCGCACGACGGCCTTGAAGAGTTCTTCCTTGCTGGGGTAGTAGAGGTAGAGCGTGCCCTTGGACACGCCGGCGCGGCGCGCGACTTCCTCCGACCGGGTGGCGGCAAAGCCCTTCTCGACGAAAAGTTCAAGCGCGGCGTCCAGCAGTTCCTGCGGACGCGTCTCCTTGCGCCGCTGGCGGGGACGGGGGCTGAGGGGCATCTGTTTACTGACCGATCGGTCAGTAATGTAATCGCTGCCCCGACACGCGGTCAATCCGCAGGGCGGTTCGCAGGAGGCCCCGGCACGGCGGCCGGCGCGTCCGGCACGCCCCCTATCATCCCTTGTTTTGCACCAAGGGAAGGGCGCCTGCGTGGACCCGTTGCTGTTGCTGCAGGCCGCCGTCATGGGCCTGGTCGAAGGCCTGACCGAATTCCTGCCGATCTCGTCCACCGGGCACCTGATCCTGACCGGCGCCCTGATCGGCTTCGGCGGCCCGCGTGCCGGTGTCTTCGAGATCGCCATCCAGACCGGCGCCATGGTGGCGGTGCTGTGGGAGTACCGGGCCCGCCTGGCCTGGACCCTGCGCGGCGTGCGCAGCGACCCCTTGGTCCAGCGCTTCGTGCGCAACGTGCTGATCGCCTTCATCCCGGCGGTGGTGTTCGGCCTCAGTTTCGGCAGCTTCATCAAGCGGCATCTGTTCTCCGCGGTGCCGGTGGCCCTGGCCCTGATCGTCGGCGGCCTGCTGATCCTGTGGATCGAGGCCCGCCACAAGCGGCGTTACGGCGGGCGCGACCTTGCCGGCGAGCGCCAGGCCCGCGTCGAGTCCGTGGACGACATGACAGCGGCCGATGCGCTGAAGGTGGGCCTGCTGCAGTGCCTGGCCCTGATCCCGGGCACCAGCCGGTCGGGCGCCACCATCATGGGCGGGCTGCTGCTGGGCCTTTCACGCAAGGCGGCGGCCGAATTCAGCTTCTACCTGGCCATTCCGACGCTGATCGGCGCCGGCGTCTATTCGGTCTGGAAGGAGCGCGCGCTGTTGTCGGCCCAGGACCTGCCGATCTTCACCGTCGGCACCGTGGTGGCCTTCTTCAGCGCGCTGTGGTGCATCCGCTGGCTGATCCGATTCATCAGCACGCACGATTTCGTGCCGTTCGCCTGGTACCGCATCGTGTTCGGCAGCATCGTGCTGGCGACCGCCTGGACCGGCACCGTGAGCTGGACGCCTTAGGCGCCGCCAGGCTCACGTCGCGTCCGCCGGCGGGCGCGTGAACAGCAGATCCCAGACGCCGTGGCCGAGTTTCAGGCCGCGCGTCTCGAATTTGGTCTGCGGCCGCCAGGCCGGCTTGGGCGCATAGCCGCTGGCCGTGTTGCGCAGGGCCGGGGAGGCTGCCAGCACTTCCAGCATCTGTTCGGCGTAGGGCTGCCAGTCGGTCGCGCAGTGCAGGTAGCCGCCGGGCGCCAGACGGCTGGCGACCAGTTCGACGAAGGCCGGCTGCACGATGCGGCGCTTGTGGTGCCGCTTCTTGTGCCACGGGTCCGGGAACCACAGGTGCACGCCGGTCAGGGTGTCGGGCGGAACCATGTCGCGCAAGACCTCCACCGCGTCGTGCCGCAGGATGCGCAGGTTGGTCAATCCGCCTTCGCCGATGCGCTTGAGCAGGGCGCCGACACCGGCCTCATGCACCTCGACACCGATGAAATCGTGGTCCGGCATCGCCGTGGCCACCTGGGCCGTGGCATCGCCCATGCCGAAGCCGATCTCCAGGATGCAGGGCCCCGCGCGGCCGAAGACCTGCGGCAGCGCCAGCGGCGTGGCCTGGTAGGGCAGCACATAGCGAGGGCCCAGTTCGGCCAAGGCGCGCTGCTGGCCCGTGCCCATGCGGCCGCCGCGCAGCACGAAGCTGCGCACCGGACGGCGGGGCGGACCGCCGGCATCGGTGGCCGGGTCAGCGTCGGGCGGGGGGACGGGCGTGTCGTGCATGGGGGCGCGATCGTAGCGCCATCGCCCACAGCGCCAAGGCGGGCGGGTGCGGCGCCCGGGCGCGTCTGGCACAATGCGCGCCGCTGCGGGTGTAGTTCAATGGTAGAACGGCAGCTTCCCAAGCTTCATACGAGGGTTCGATTCCCTTCACCCGCTCCAGCCCACCTGGCCCTGCCTGCCAGGCTTCGGGCAAACCCCCCCGCCTATCCCTAGACTGTCGCTTCGGCGGCAACGCGCCTCCGTAGTTGTGCGCTTCCGCCGCCCGGCGTCTCGCGGCACCATGGGGTCGTCATGACCGAACCCCTGCGCATCCTCTGCATCGGCGGCCCCGCGCCCGATCTCGGCCTCTCACCCTGGGGGCCCTTCACCTGTGAGGACGTGGCGTCGCTCGACCAGGCGCTGGAGGTCTTGCGGCAGTCACCACCCGACGCCATTCTGGTGCGCTCGCCGGATGTGGATGCGCTGGAGCGCCTGCTGCGCTGGCCGGCGCTGTCCCAGGCGGTGCTGGATTCGGCCCTGGTGGTGGCCGCACCCGAGCCGGCCGTGGGCCCGGCGCTCAAGCTGCTGCAGCGTGGCGCGCAGGATGTGCTGAACAACGCCACTTTGCGCAACGAGTCGTTGGCCCGCCGGCTGCGCCTGGCGGTGGAGCGCAAGCGGCTGGACCTGGCCGCGCGCAAGGCCTACGCCACCGACCTGGCCACCGGCCTGCCCAACCACGCGCAGTTGCTGGAGCACATGACCCATCTGCTGGCGCTGCGCGAGCGCGAGCCGGCGCCGATGGCGCTGATCGTGCTGCGCATCGAAGGCCTGGCCGGCACCGAAGCCGCGCTGGGCGCCGAGGCGGCCAATGTGCTGCGGCGCAAGGTGGCGGTGCGCATCCGCGCCGGTCTGCGCGCCAGCGACGTGGTGGCCTCGCTGGGCAGCGACAGCTTTGCCGTGCTGCTGGCCTGGATCGATGCGCCGGACGACGCGGTCCACGTGGCGTCCAAGCTGGCCCAGCAAGTGCGCCAACCCTACAACGTGGCGGGCACGGACCGCGCTGTCGCCGTGGCCCTGGGCTTGGCCGCCTACCCGGAGCACGGGCGGGACGCGGAATCCCTGCTGCGCCGCGCGACCAGCCAGGCGGCCTCGGTGGCCACCGTCGGCCGCGAAGGCTTTGCCACCCGCGTGGAGCGCGGGCCGGCGGCAGCCGCCAACGACGATTGACGCCCGCGGCCCACCGCCGCTGCGTTGCGCTACTTCAGGATGTCGCCCAGGCAGAGGTACTTCAGCTCGACGTAGTCGTCGACGCCCTGGCGTGCGCCCTCGCGGCCCAGGCCGCTCTGCTTGACCCCGCCAAAGGGCACCTCGGCGGTGCTGATCAGGCCGGTGTTGATGCCCACCATGCCGTATTCCAGCGCCTCGCCGACGCGGAAGATGCGACCCACGTCGCGGCTGTAGAAGTAGCTGGCCAGACCGAACTCGGTGGCGTTGGCCAGGGCCACGGCCTCGGCTTCGGTCTCGAAGCGGAACACCGGCGCCACGGGGCCGAAGGTTTCCTCGCGGGCGCACAACATGTCGCCGGTGACGCCGGAGAGCACAGTGGGCGTGTAGAAGCGGTCGCCTTGACGGGTGCCGCCGACCACGACCTTTGCGCCCTTGCCGAGCGCGTCGGCGACGTGAGCCTCTACCTTGGCGATGGCCTGGTCGTCGATCAGCGGGCCTTGGTTCACGCCCGGCTCGAAGCCGTTGCCCACCTGGATGCCCTGCGCCTTGGCCGCCAGCTTCTCGACGAAAGCGTCGTAGACGCCAGCCTGCACATAGAAACGGTTGGCGCAGACGCAGGTCTGGCCGGCATTGCGGTACTTGGAGATCATCGCGCCTTCGACGGCGCTGTCCAGGTCGGCGTCGTCGAAGACGATGAAGGGTGCGTTGCCGCCGAGCTCCAGGCTCAGCTTCTTGATCGTCGGCGCGCATTGCGCGGCCAGGATGCGGCCCACCTCGGTGCTGCCGGTGAACGACAGGTGGCGCACCGTGTCGCTGGCGCACAGCGCCTTGCCCACGGCGATGCTGCCGTCGGCGTTGGACGTCACCACGTTGAGCACGCCCGCCGGCATGCCGGCCCGCTGGGCCAGTTCCGCCACGGCCAGCGCCGACAGCGGTGTGGCCTCGGCCGGCTTGATCACCACCGGGCAGCCGGCCGCCAGCGCCGGGGCCACTTTGCGCGTGATCATCGCGATCGGGAAGTTCCAGGGCGTGATGGCGGCGCAGACGCCGATGGGCTGCCTGATGACCAGGTAGCGCTTGTTGTTGTCGGTGGTGGGGATGGTCTCGCCGTAGATGCGCCGGGCCTCTTCGGCGAACCACTCGATGAAGCTCGCCCCGTAGACCACCTCGCCGCGGGCCTCGGCCAGCGGCTTGCCCTGCTCGGCGGTCATGATGCGGGCCAGGTCGTCGGCGTGCTGGTGCAGCAGGCCGAACCACTTCATCATCACCGCGGCGCGTTCCTTGGCCGTCTTGGCGCGCCACAGCGGCCAGGCGCGGTCCGCCGCGGCGATGGCGGCCTCGGTGTCGGCGGCGCCGAGCAGCGCCACATCGGCCAGCTTCAGGCCCGTGGCTGGGTCGTGCACGTCGAAGCGGGCGCTGCCGCCCACCCATTCGCCGCCGATCAGCGCGTCGGTCTTCAGCAGGGTGGGGTCGTTCAGCGTGGCCAGGGGGGAGGTGGACATGTCCATCGCGGGTCTCCTTGCAGTGTTCGGGTCACTCTAGCGCGTAGGTGAAGGTGCTGACGACGCGCAGGCGCTTGACGCGCGCACTGCCGTCGTCGTAGCCATCGCCGCTGGCACTGCCGATCTGGATCACGCCCTGGTTGGCCGCGCGCAGCTTGCCCAGCTGCGCGCCGGCCTCGGCGGCGAACTTGTCGGCCTGCTCGCGGGCGTTGCGTGTGGCCTCGGCCAGCAGCGGGGCCTTGACCTCGTTGAAGCCGCGCAGCTGGTAGCGCGGCCCGGCCGGCCCCTCATTGCCGCCGGCCAGTTGCACGCCGGCCTGCAGCAGCGGGTCCACGGCCAGGGCCGCGGCCTCCACCGCGGTGGTTTTCGCCGACTTCACCAGCACCTGGCCCGTGCCCTGAAAGCGCAATGGCTGGTTGTTGCCGCCGTACTCACGCGCCCACAGGTCCTGCACCTGCAGCGGGCGCACCTCGATCTCCGGCTCGGTGAATCCCTGCGCCTTCAGGAAGGCGACCACGCGGTCGCGGTCCTCGGCCAGCTGGCGCTGCACGGCCCCGAAATCGGTGCCGGCACGGCGGAAACCCAGCGGCCAGACGGCAAAGTCGGCTTCCACGTCCTTTTCCGCCAGGCCCTTGACGGTGATCGAGCGGTCGGCAGCGCGGAAGCGCTCCAGCCCCTGGCCCACGGCCCAGCCACCGGCGGCCATGCCGGCGGCGATGACCACGGCGGCCACGAAGCCGATCGAACGGGTGTTGTCAGACATTGACGGAACCTCCTGGCGTCCATTCTGAACCACGCGCAAACCCTAGAATTCGCATCATGAAAGCCGCCGACATCCGCTCGACCTTCCTGAACTTCTTCGCGTCCAAGGGCCACCAGGTCGTGGCCAGCTCGCCGGTGGTGCCGGGCGACGACCCGACACTGCTGTTCACGAACGCTGGCATGAACCAGTTCAAGGACGTGTTCCTGGGCTTCGACAAGCGCCCGTACTCGCGCGCGGCCACCAGCCAGAAGTGCATCCGCGCCGGCGGCAAGCACAACGACCTCGAGAACGTGGGCTACACGGCGCGCCACCACACCTTCTTCGAGATGCTGGGCAACTTCAGCTTCGGCGACTACTTCAAGCACGACGCCATCCAGTACGCCTGGGAACTGCTGACCGAGCACTTCAAGCTGCCGCCGGAGAAGCTCTGGGCCACGGTCTATGCCGAGGACGACGAGGCCTACGACATCTGGCACAAGGTCATCGGCCTGCCCGCCGAGCGCATCGTGCGCATCGGCGACAACAAGGGCGGCCGCTACATGTCCGACAACTTCTGGATGATGGGCGACACCGGGCCCTGCGGCCCGTGCAGCGAGATCTTCTACGACCACGGCCCGGACGTGGCCGGCGGCCCGCCGGGCAGCCCGGACGAGGACGGCGACCGCTACATCGAGATCTGGAACAACGTCTTCATGCAGTTCAACCGCACCGAAGACGGCACCATGCACCGGCTGCCCAAGCCCAGCGTGGACACTGGCATGGGCCTGGAACGCCTGGCCGCGGTGCTGCAGCACGTGCACAGCAACTACCAGATCGACCTGTTCGCGAACCTGCTGGCGGCCACGCGCGACGCGGTGGCGGCTTCGGGCGGCGACGGCGGCATCGACCTGCAGACCCCGAGCCTGAAGGTCATCGCCGACCACATCCGCGCCTGCGCCTTCACCGTCACCGACGGCGTGATTCCGGGCAACGAGGGCCGCGGCTACGTGCTGCGCCGCATCGCCCGCCGCGCCATCCGCCATGGCTACAAGCTGGGTGCGCGCAAACCCTTCTTCCACACCCTGGTGGCCCCGCTGGCCGCGGAAATGGGCGACGCCTACCCCGAACTGCGGCGCGACGCGGTGCGTGTGACCGAGGTGCTGAAGGTCGAGGAGGAGCGCTTCTTCCAGACCATCGCGCACGGCATGGAGATCCTGGAAGGCGCACTGGCCAAGGGTGCCACCATCATCGACGGCGAGACCGCCTTCAAGCTGCACGACACCTTCGGTTTCCCGCTGGACCTGACCGCCGACGTCTGCCGCGAGCGCGGCGTGAAGGTCGACGACGCCGGCTTCCAGGCCGCGATGAACCGCCAGCGCGAGCAGGCGCGCGCGTCGGCCAAGTTCAAGATGGCCGCCGGTCTGAGCTACAGCGGCGACGACACCGCCTTCCACGGCTACGAGCACCTGGTGTGCGAGCACAGCAAGGTCACGGCGCTGTATGTGGATGGCACGGCGGTCACGAAGGCTGAGCCGGGGACCGACGTGGTCATCGTGCTCGACCACACGCCGTTCTACGCCGAGAGCGGCGGTCAGGTCGGCGACGTGGGCGAGCTGCGCAACACCCGTTCGCGCGTGGTGGTGGAGGACACCGTCAAGATCCAGGCCGCGGTGCATGGCCACCAGGGCCGTATCGTCGAGGGCACGGTGGAACTGGGCGACGTCTTCGTGGCGAAGGTGGATGCCGTGCAGCGCGCGAAGACCATGCGCAACCACAGCGTCACGCACCTGATGCACAAGGCGCTGCGCGAGGTGCTGGGCGGCCACGTGCAGCAGAAGGGCTCGCTGGTCAATGCCGAGCGCACGCGCTTCGACTTCGCGCACAACGCGCCGGTCAGCGACGCCGAGATCGCGCAGATCGAGGCCATCGTCAACGCCGAGATCCTGGCCAACGTGGCCACCCAGGCGCGCGTGATGGCCATCGACGAGGCGCAGAAGAGCGGCGCGATGATGCTCTTCGGCGAGAAGTATGGCGACGAGGTCCGCGTGCTCGACATCGGCAGCAGCCGCGAGCTCTGTGGCGGCACGCACGTGGCGCGCACGGGCGACATCGGCCTGTTCAAGCTCGTGGCCGAAAGCGGTGTGGCCGCCGGCATCCGGCGCGTTGAGGCGGTCACCGGCGACAACGCGCTGGCCTACATCGGCGAGACCGAGAAGAGCCTGGGCCAGGTGGCCGCACTGCTGAAGGCCGCACCGGCCGAGGTGCCGGGCCGCGTGACGGCGGTGATGGAGCAGCTGCGTGCGCTGGAGAAGGAAGTGGCGGCGCTCAAGAGCAAGCTGGCCTCGGCCCAGGGCGACGAACTGCTGGCGCAGGCCGTGGACGTCAAGGGACTGAAGGTATTGGCGGCCCGCCTGGAAGGCGCCGACGCCAAGGCCCTGCGCGAAACCATGGACCAGCTGAAGAACAAGCTGCGGTCGGCCGCCATCGTGCTCGCGGCCGTGGACGGCGCCAAGGTGCAGCTGGCGGCCGGCGTCACCGCCGATGTCATCGACAACTACGGCGGCAAGGTCAAGGCCGGCGAACTGGTGAACTTCGTCGCCCAGCAGGTGGGTGGCAAGGGCGGCGGCAAGCCCGACCTCGCCATGGCCGGTGGCACCGACGCGGCAGCACTGCCGCAGGCGCTGGCCTCGGTGGCCGGCTGGGTGGGCGAACGGCTGTGAGCCGGCCGTGAAACGCCCTCGGCCGCCGGTGACGCTGCGGCGTGCGACGCCGGACGACGCGCCGTCCTTCGTCACTCTGATGGCCGACCCGCAGGTCTTCGGCGGCCTGATGCAACTGCCGTTCCCCAGCGAGGCGCAGTGGCGCCAGCGCCTGGAGGGCAGCGACAACGGCAGCGCCGAGCTCTCGCTGGTGGCCGAGCGCGACGGCGACCTCGTCGGCAGTGCCGGCCTGCACCCGGTGGGCGCGCACGTGCGGCGGCGGCATGTGGCGATGATCGGCATCTCGGTGCGGCCCGACGCGCAGGGGCAGGGTGTGGGCACGGCGCTGATGCAGGCCCTGTGCGACTACGCCGACCGCTGGGCGCACATCCTGCGCATCGAGCTCGGTGTCTACACCGACAACGTGCGCGCCATCGCGCTCTACCGCCGCTTCGGTTTTGAGATCGAGGGCACGCACAAGGGTTATGCCCTGCGTGACGGCGTCTTCGTCGACAGCCACACCATGGCGCGCCTGCATCCCAACCCGCCCCGGATCCAACGATGAAGATTCGCCGCGACAACACCGACGCCGAACTCGATGCGTTGCAGGCGGTGGCCGATCAGCTTGCGGGCTTCGAGCCGGCCATCAACGCTGAATGGCTGGATGGTGCCTTCGCGGCCCTGCTGTGCGGGCCCTCGGTGCCCGAAGGGCCCGGCAGCGTGATGACGGCCCTGGTCGGCGACAACTGGGATCGTGCCTTCGCCGATCCCGAAGCGGTGGCACAAGCCACGGCAGCGCTGGATGCCCGCTGGCGCGCACTGCGTTCACAGCTCGATCCCGACCTGCTGTGGGAGGACCCGGACCGCCTGCAGCTGTCGCCGCTGCTGCTGGACCCGGACGCCGAGGCCGACCTCCCGCTGGGCATCGACTGGGCGCGCGGATTCGTGGGCGTGGCCGAAGACCCGCAATTCGGCTGGCCGGCCGCCGTGGACCCGGAGACGGTGGAGGCCATGCTTGGCCCGTTGGGCGCCCTGCTGCTGGACGACGAAGGCCTGGCCGCCTGGACCGCCGAGCACTACAAGGAGCCGCCCACGCGCGAGCAGATGGTCGACGATGCCTGCTATGCGGCGCAGGATCTGCGCCTGTGGTGGATCGAAAACGCGCCGCGCACCGCGCCGCGGCGGGTCGAAGCCTTGCCGGGACGCAACGACCCGTGCCACTGCGGCAGCGGCAAGAAGTTCAAGAAGTGCCACGGGGCGGACTGACCGCCGCTTCCAGGTCGGCGCGGTCGGCGCCGGTTTCCACGCGCAGCCGCGGCAGGTAGTCCGGGCAGGTGCGCTGCACGTGGTCCACCAGCCACTCGCGCACGTGGCAGCGCAGGTCCCAGGCCTTGCCCGCGTCGGCCGCCGTCACCAGCGCCCGCACCTGCATCGCGCGCTCTCCGGCCTCCACCACCTGCAGCAGGGCCAGCCGGCCGTCCCAGTGCTCGCAGGCCTCGCAGGCCAGGCGCAGCTGTTCGCGCAGCGGGGCCAGCGGCGTGCGGTAGTCCACCCACAGGGTCACCGTGCCGGTGAGTTGCGCGCTCTTGCGCGTCCAGTTCTGGAACGGCTTCTCCACCCAGTACTGCAGCGGCACCACGAGTCGCCGGTCGTCCCAGATGCGGACCACCACGTAGGCGGAACCGATCTCCTCGATGACGCCCCATTCGCCCTCGACGATGACGACGTCGTCGATGCGGATCGGCTGCGTCAATCCGATCTGCAGGCCGGCGATCATGTTGCCCAGCACCGGGCGCGCCGCAAAGCCGGCGATCAGCCCGATGACGCCGGCCGAGGCCAGCAGGCTGGCGCCCACCTGGCGCACGCCCGGAATCGTCATCAGCATCAGGGCAATGCCGGCCAGCCAGAGCACGCTGCCCACGGTGCGCACCAGCACGCGGGTCTGCGTGTGCACGCGGCGCGCCTGCAGGTTGTCGGCCACAGACACCGGGTGGGCATCGATGACGGCCTGCCCGTAGCCGCCCACGGCACGCACCAGCAGCCAGGTCAGCGCGGCGATCCAGGCCATGGTGGTCAGGCGCAGCACCATGGTGCGGCCTGCCAGGTCGTCGGGCGTTCCGTGCCAGACCACCACCACGGCCAGCAGCGGCAGCAACAGGCGCGCCGGCGCGCGGATGGCGCGCGCCACGGCGGCCGCAGCCGGCATGCCGGCAGTGGCCCGGCCCACCAGGCGCGCGCCGGCGGCGAAGACCGCCGATGCCAGCAGAGCGCCGACAGCGGCTGAAATCAGGGGCGGGCCCCAGGCCATCAATCCGGAGAACAGCGGGGCGAGATCAGGCATGCCGCGCGTCGGCCTTTCAGTGGGTTGGCAACCGGCCAAGCTTAGGCCAGCCCCGGTGCTAGAGTGCGCCCCCATGTCGAACACCCCCGCAGCCCCCGACCTACACGGCAGGCGCATCGTGCTGGGTCTTTCCGGTGGCGTGGCCTGCTACAAGGCCGCGGAACTGGTGCGCCTGCTGGTCAAGGCCGGTGCCAGCGTGCAGGTGGTGATGACGGAGGCGGCCTGCCGCTTCATCACGCCGGTGACGATGCAGGCCCTGAGCAACCACCCCGTCTACACCGACCAGTGGGATGCGCGGGCCGACAACAACATGGCGCACATCAACCTGTCGCGCCAGGCCGATGCGGTGCTGATTGCGCCCGCCAGCGCCGATTTCATCGCCAAGCTGGTGCAGGGGCGGGCCGACGAATTGCTGTCGCTGCTCTGCCTGGCGCGGCCCCAGTCGCAGGAACAGCGGGTGCCGCTGCTGGTGGCCCCTGCCATGAACCGCGAGATGTGGGCCCACCCGGCCACGCGGCGCAATGTGGCCCAGCTGCGTGCCGACGGCGCCGTGGTGCTGGGCCCCGATGCCGGCGACCAGGCTTGCGGCGAGGTCGGCGACGGCCGCATGCTGGAGCCCGAGGCCCTGTGCGACGAGCTGATCGCGCACTTCCAGCCCAAGCTGCTGGCTGGCCGGCGGGTTCTGATCACCGCCGGCCCCACCTTCGAGGCCATCGACCCGGTGCGTGGCATCACCAACCTGTCCAGCGGCAAGATGGGCTTCGCCATCGCGCGGGCGGCGCAGGAAGCCGGCGCCCAGGTCACGTTGGTGGCCGGCCCGGTGCACCTGCCGACGCCGCGCCACGTCGCGCGCATCGACGTGCAGAGCGCGCGCCAGATGTTCGACGCGGTACTGCCGGCCGCGGCGCAGCACGACATCTTCGTGGCCACCGCCGCCGTGGCCGACTGGCGCCCGGCCGCGGAAAACGCGCACAAGATCAAGAAGGACGGCAAGCGGGTGGCACCCACCTTCGAGCTCACCGAGAACCCCGACATCCTGGCCAGCGTCGCGGCATTGCCTGTCGACCACCGCCCCTGGTGCGTGGGGTTCGCCGCCGAAAGCCAGGACCTGGCCCGCCACGCGCGCGAGAAGCTGGTGCGCAAGAACGTGCCGCTGGTGGTGGGCAACCTGGGGCCCGCCACCTTCGGCCAGGACCACAACACCCTGCTGCTGGTGGACGCACGCGGCGAACGCGAACTGCCCCACGGGCCGAAGCTGGCGCTGGCCAGACGTCTGGTGCAGGAGATCGCCGAACGCCTGGTCCAGGCGTCCCAACCGTCATGACCGTCATCGACCTCAAGATCCTCGACCCTCGGCTGGCCGAGGTGCTGCCGGCCTACGCCACACCGGGCAGCGCCGGTCTGGACCTGCGCGCCGCGCTCGACGCGCCGCTGGTGCTGGCACCGGGCGACAGTGCGCTGATCCCCACGGGCCTGTCCATCCACATTGGCGACCCTGGCCTGGCGGCCATGCTGCTGCCACGATCTGGCCTGGGCCACAAGCACGGCATCGTGCTGGGCAATCTGGTGGGCCTGATCGACAGCGATTACCAGGGCCCGCTGATGGTGAGCTGCTGGAACCGTGGACGCGGGGCGTTCACCGTGCAGCCGATGGAGCGCATCGCGCAGATGGTGATCGTGCCGGTGGTGCAGGCAGCGTTCCGTGTCGTCGACAGCTTCGGCACCTCGCAGCGGGGCGAAGGCGGCTTCGGCTCCACCGGGCGCGGCTGAACAGTCCCGGGCGAAGGCATCGGCCAGGGATCATCCCCTCGGCAGGGCTGCACCGGCCTGCTACAAGCGTGACGCCGGTGCGTGCCGGCAGCGTCCGCCGTTGCAGGAGCCGCCCGTGAACCTGTCGCCCCATTTCACGCTCGAGGAACTCACCCACTCCGACACGGCGCGTGCCGAAGGCATTCCCAACCAGCCCACGGCGGCCGAAGCGGCGGCCCTGCGGTCACTGTGCGAACAGGTGCTGGAGCCCTTGCGCGCTGCGCTGGGGCGGTCGGTCAAGGTCAATTCCGGCTACCGTGGCCCGGCGCTGAACCGGCGCATCGGCGGCGCCACCAGCAGCCAGCACCTGTCGGGGCAGGCGGCCGACATCCAGTGCCCGGGCGTTCCAGTGGTCGAAGTCTTCCAGCTCGCCATCCGGCTGGGTCTGCCGTTCGACCAGATCATCTACGAGGCCAACCGCAGTGCACGCTGGGTGCATGTGTCGCACCGTGCCGGCGCCAACCGTGGAGACATCCGCACTGCGACCTTCGGGCCGGACGGCCGGCCGGTGTCCTACCCGTCGGTGACGGTCGAACAGGCGATGGCGCTGCGCGAGCCGGCCACACGCTCGTCAAGTGCAGCCGTGCCGGCCTACCTGGAGCGCGCCGATGAGCCGGTGCACGACGAGGGGGTGACAGCGCTGCGTCCTCCCCCGCCCGCTGCACGCAGCCGGACGCCGTCGAAACCCGCGGCACCCAGCGCCGCGGCCACGGCCGCGCCTGAGACACCCGTCAAGGCGAAGCGGCTAAACGCTGCGGCGCCTTCAGCGAAGCCAGCAGTCAAAACGTCGGCGGGCCGCGTCGGCCCGCCCACAGGCGCCGTGGCGGCAACCGGTGCGCTGAAGCAGGCGCCTAAGTCCGCAGCCAAGAAAAGCGTTACCAAGACGGCCGTCGCCAAGAAGGCCGTCGCCAGGGCAGCAACCAAGCAGGCGGCCCCGGCGACCAAGAAGCCCGCGGGCAAGCCGCCCGTCAAGACCGGTACACGCGCACGCATATCGGCGAAGGCGGCCTGAACCAACGCCCTGCCGGCCGTCACGCGCCGCGGCTCATTCCGCGATGGTGTCCACCTGCACCGCGCTGACCGGCCGCTGCCGTGCGGCGGCCACCCGCACGTTCAGCCAGGCGCTGGCCGCGCCGCAGACGCCGATGATGGCCATGCCCAGCCAGCCCCAGCCGTCGGGCACGGCGCCGAAGGCCACGAATCCGGCCAGTGCCGCGACGGCGATCTGCACATACTGGAACGGCATCAGCGTGGAGGCTGGCGCCTTGCCCAACGCCAGGATCAACAGCAGGTGCCCGGCAGTACCGAGCACGGCCACCGCCACCAGCGCCAGCACCTGATGGGTCGGCGCTGCCGACAGCACGGCGATGGGGTCGAGCAGGTTCGCCAGCAGGATCGGCGTGGCGATGGTCACGCCGGTGGCGCCGGTGTAGAAGTTGGTGGTGAACGGATCCTCGTGCGGCGCGAAGCGGCTGGTCATGATCTGGAAGCCCGCGTTCGAAAACGCGGCGGCCAGCGGCATCAGCGCCGCCCAGCCGACGATGCCGCTGCCGGGCCGGATCACGATCAGCGCGCCGACGAAGCCGCCGGCCACCAGTGCCCAGCGCAGCGGAGCAACCGCCTCCTTCAGCCAGACGCGGGCGACCACCGTGGCGATCACCGGCGTGAGCATGATGATGGCGGTGAACTCGGCCACCGGCATGCGGCGCAGGGCGGCGAAGGCCATCGCCGACGAGAACGCCAGCAGCGCGCCGCGGGCGATCTGGAACATCGGGTTGGTGGTTCGAAAAGAGCGTTGCGGCGACAGCGCGATCCACAGCGTCATGATGGCCGCGTGCAACCCGTAGCGGGCCCACAGCACCAGCGACACCGAAAAGAACGCACCCAGGTAGCGCACCGTGGTGTCCATGGTCGCAAAGCAGCACGCGGCGGCGACCACGAAGGTGATGCCGAGCAACGGGTGGTGGCCACGGGCCGACGCGGTCATGGGGCTGGGTGCCGATGCGGGGGTGGAGCGGCCGGTGGCCCGGCGGGCAGGGCAGATCAGTGCAGCGGGCTTTCGCCGTCACGCCCGCGCAGCACACTGATGGCCGCGGCGCCCACGCTCCCGGCCTCAGCCTCTTCCGGCGTGGCTTCGCGCACGGCCACCACGTTCAACGCGATGCGCAGCGCCATGCCCGCCAGCGGGTGATTGCCGTCGAGCACCACGTGCTCGGGGTAGATCTCGGTGACCACGTAGATCGCGTCGGTGGGCATGTCGGCGCTCTGGTGGCCGGCGGGCAGGCCTTCGAAGGCCAGGCCGACCTCCAGTTCGGCCGGAAACAGGGCGCGCGGTTCGAAGCAGACGAGCTCGGGCCGGTAGTCGCCGAAGGCCTGCTCGGGTTCGAGCTGCACACGGGTCTCGAAGCCGGCCGTCTGGCCGGCGATGGCGTCCTCGATGCCGGAGAGCAGGTCGCTGCCGCCGAAGAGGAACTCGGTGGGCGACTCCAGCGCGTCGATGGGGCGGTTCTGCGCGTCGGTCAGGGTCCAGGTCAGGGTGACGACGCAAGGGGGTGCGATCAGCATGCATGATTTTCCCATGCCGGAGAATCCGCCAATGCACACCGACGATCCGACCCCGCTGCTGGGTGGCCTGAGCCCGGCGCAGTTCATGCGCCGGCACTGGCAGAAGCAGCCACTGCTCGTGCGCCAGGCCTGGCCGGGCGTGATGCCGCCGCTGGCGCGGCCGGCCCTTTTTGCGCTGGCGGGGCAGGATGGCATCGAATCCCGCCTGGTGCGCCGCATGGACCAGACCTGGTCGCTGCGTCGCGGCCCGCTGCCCCGCCGCGCCTTGCCACCGCTGCAGCAGCCGGGCTGGACGATGCTGGTGCAAGGCCTGGACCTGCACGTGCCGGCGGCGCACGCGATGCTGGCGCCCTTTGCCTTCGTGCCGCATGCGCGGCTGGACGACCTGATGGTGTCCTGGGCCAGCGATGGGGGCGGCGTCGGCCCGCACGTGGACGCCTACGACGTGTTCCTGATCCAGTTGCAAGGTCGCCGCCGCTGGCGGGTGGCACCGCCAGGCGACCGGACCTTCATCGACGGCCTGCCGCTGCGCATCCTGCAGCGCTTCGAGCCGACGCAGGAGTGGGTGCTGGAGCCCGGCGACATGCTTTACCTGCCGCCGATGTGGGGCCATGACGGCACCGCCGTGGGCGGCGACTGCATGACGGCGTCGGTGGGATTCCGCACGCCGCACCGGCGCGAACTGGCGCGTGAGCTCCTGCTACGGCTGGCCGATGCGGTGGCCGACGTCGACGGCCCGGACCCGATCTACGCCGACCGCACACAGCCCGCGGTCGACCGACCCGGCCACATCCCCCCAGGCTACGAGGCGTTTGCGGCCAAGGCGCTGTCGGCGGCGCTGGGCGGCGCGGACGCCTTGCCAAGGGCGCTGGGCGAGGTGCTCAGCGACCCCAAGCCCGGCGTCTGGTTCGACCCACCGGCGCACCCACCCGCCGACCAGGGCGCGGTGCGCCTGGACGCACGCACCCGCATGCTCTACGACGTGCGCCACATCTATGTGAACGGCGAGTCGTGGCGCGCGGCTGGGCGTGACGCCCAGCTGCTGCAGCGCCTGGCCGATGCGCGTCGGCTCTCGGCGGCCGACCGCGCCCGCCTGAGCGCCGGGGCGGCCGCCATCGTCGAGGACTGGCTGGACGACGGTTGGCTGCATGTGGACGAAGGCGCGGACGGGAACTCCTGATGCTGCCCCTCGACTTCGACAACCTGGCGGGTTTCCGACGGGCCGTGCAGGCGGCCGTGGAAGCGGCGGTGGCCCGCAACACGCGCACGCTGCTGTGTGTGGACCCGGACTTTGCGGGCTGGCCACTGGACGACCCGGCCCTGCTGGACACCTTGGCCGCCTACCTGCGCCGACCAGGACGCCGCCTGGTCCTGTTGGCCGAGCGCTACGACGCCATGGAGCGTCTGCACCCCCGGTTCACACAGTGGCGGCCGACCTGGAGTCATGTGGTCGACCCGCGGTGCCCCGAACAGCGCCCGCCAGACGGCCTGGAGACCCTGTTGCTGGACGATGGCCCGACGGTGCTGGAAGCGCTGACCATGGACCCGCCGAAGGGCCGCGCCCAGCACGACCCCGGTGCGGCGGCCGCGGCGCGTGACCGGATCGATGCGTGGTTGCAACGGTCTGCCTCGGCATGGCCTGTTCGTCCGCTGGGACTCTAGGGATTTCCCTCGGAATGCCTAGAATCTGCGCCCGTGCGACCGGGCCTGGAACCGTCCTGGTGCATCGCTGACTCGGCCGGGTGCACCCCGCCCGGGCGTGAAACACGGTCCATCACATGACATATCCACAAGGATAGAAATGACCAAGTCGCTCCTGATCGCCTCCCTGATCGCCGCTGCCGGCCTCGTGGCCTGTGGCAAGACCGAAGCGCCGGCGCCCGCCCCGGCGCCCGCGGCCGAACCGGCTCCGGCGCCCGCCCCGGCGCCTGCCGCCGAGCCGGCGTCGTCGGCCGAAACCTCGCCGGCCGTCGTGGCCGCCGAGCCGGCCGCTTCTGCCGCGTCGCAGTAAATCTGCACGGGCCGGCGCCTCGCGCGCCGGCCGGCTGCGGAATGCAGAAGGCCGACCGGGCAACCGGTCGGCCTTCTCGGTTTCTGGCCCGCCCGCCGATCAGGCAGCGGGCGGCCAGTGGCAGGTCAGCGCAGTTCGCGCAGCAGCACGTTGGCGATGCGCCCGCCCACCGGCGCCGTGATCGGTTGCCCTTCAGCGGTCTGCACGGCCACCACGGTGGGCGTCGCGCCCGCAGCGCCGCCGACCAGCGCGATGCGATAGCGCTGGGCCTGGCGGGCTTCCTCCGCGCCGAACAGGCGGGAGAAGAACCCGCGCTCGTCGGGCGCCTGGGAGTCCACGTAGCGCACGAAGTACACGCCGTCGGTGCGGTTCCGGTCCTCGACCGTGAAGCCGCTGCGGTCCAGCGCCAGGCCGACCCGGCGCCATGCGCGCTCGAAGGCTTCGTCCACTTCGACCGAGGGCGTGGCGGCGTCGGCCACCAGGCGCGCACGCGCCGGTGCGGCCGCCACGGCGGCCTGGCCGGCCGCGGCCTGTGCCTGCTCGATGCTGCTGCCCATGCGCACCATCAGGCGGCTGAGCAGTTCGGCCTCGAGCTGCGGATCGGTCGGACGCAGAGTCCAGCGCACATCATCGCGCTGCGCGCCACTGATCACCTGCTGCGCACCCCGGTGGCTGATGTAGACCTCGCTGCCGGTGGGTGTTCGCTCCAGGCGGGCACGGAAGCGGTCACGCTCACCACTGTCGAACAGACTGTCCAGCACACCACCGAGCAGCCGGCGCACGCCGTCCTGCGGCAGTTTGGCCCGGTTTTCCGACCAGGCCGTCTCCAGCACGCCGGCAGCAGGGTCGTCGACCTCCAGCGTGAAGCCGCTGTCCAGCCAGAACTGGCGCAGCTGTGGCCACACCTGCTCCGGCGGCATCGGCAGCTGCAGCCAGCGAAGGTCGCCATCGCGCAGCATGCGGATGCCGCCCACGGTGGACGGGGCGACGCTGGGCGTGGTGCTCGCGGCCGCCGGCGAGGCCGTGGTGCCGCTGGCGCTGACCACAGGCGCGGGGGCCTGGTAGCGGCCCTCGCGGGCCAGTTGCGTCAGGTCGGGCGGCACGTCCAGGCCCTTGGTCTGGCGGGCGCCGGCGCGGTAGTCCACCTTTTCGCCGGACAGGAATCCATTGGCGCAGCCAGACAGCGTGGCGGCAGCGGCGATCAGGGTCAGGGTCAGGATGCGCACGAAGAATCTCGGGTGGGGTCCGGCGCTCGCCGGGAACGGCAGCGGGCCGTGAGACGACCCGCTGCAGGAAGGCCGCTCAGGCCAACGATCAGATCAGCCCCGCGTCGCGCAGTGCTGCGTCCACGCGCTGCTGGCCGGAAGCGGTGAGCGGCGTGATCGGAAGGCGCACCGTCGGCCGGCAGCGGCCCAAACGCAACAGCGCCCACTTGGCCGGCGCCGGGCTGGGCTCGCAGAACAGCTCGCGGTGCAGCGACAGCAGGCGCATGTGCAGCGCCGTCGCCTTGCGGGTGTCACCTTCGATGGCGGCGATGCACAACTCGTGCATCAGCTTCGGCGCCACATTGGCGGTGACGCTGACATTGCCATGGCCGCCCAGCAGCATCAGCGCCACGGCCGTGCCATCGTCGCCGGAGTAGATGGAGAAGCCCTTGGGTGCGTGCTTGATCAGCCAGGCGGCGCGCTCGATGTTGCCGGTGGCTTCCTTGATCCCGACGATGCCCGGCACCTGGGCTAGGCGGACAACGGTGTCGTGCTGTACATCGGCCACCGTGCGCCCGGGCACGTTGTAGAGCACGTGCGGCAGGTCCACCGCCTCGGCGATGGCCTTGAAGTGCTGGTAGATGCCTTCCTGCGAAGGCTTGTTGTAGTAGGGCACGACCTGCAGCGTGCAGTCGGCGCCGACGTCCTTGGCGTAGCGGGAGAGCTCGATCGCCTCGGCTGTGGCGTTGGCGCCGCAGCCGGCCATGATGGGCACGCGGCCGGCAGCGTGCTGCACCGCCACCTTGATGATCTCGCAGTGCTCCTCGACCGTGACCGTGGGCGATTCGCCGGTGGTCCCGACGACGCCGATGCAGTCGGTGCCTTCGGCAATGTGCCAGTCGATCAGGGCGCGCAGGCCGTCGTAATCGACGCTGCCGTCTTCGTGCATCGGCGTCACCAGGGCGACGATGCTGCCAATGATGGGGTTCATGGGCCTTCCTTGGGCCTTCTACAGGCCGACGATTCTATCCGGGCGGGCCTGCGGCCCCAGGGCGGCGATGCGCTGCACGCAGCGCGGCGGGTTGTCCAGGCGGCCGTCTTCGTAAGCCACCACGCGAAGACCGGCGCAACGCTGCAGGAGTTCCCCGCGCTGCAGCAGGAAATCCGGCCTTGCCGGGCGGCCAAGGGCCTCGTTGCCGGCGGCAAAGGTCTCGTAGAGCAGCAGGCCGTCGTCGGCCAGCAGTGACAGCAGGTCGTCGAAGCGCGGCCGCCACAGGTAGTTCGTCACCACGACGGCGTCGAACCGCCGGCCAGCCAGCGGCCAGGGGCCGTCGGCCTCCAGGTCGGCGGTGATGACCTCGGCCACCTCTGCCAGGGGCGCCAGTGCGTCGGCGTTGCGGTCGACGCCGGTCACCCGAAGGCCTTGCGCCGCCAGCCAGCGCACATGGCGGCCACTGCCGCAGGCCAGATCCAGCACCGTGCCGCCCGGGGTGATCAGGGGTGCCCAGCGCAGCACCCAGTCCGATGGCGCCACCATCAGAAGCAGGCGGCCACGTAGGCGGCCAGGTCCACCACCAGGTGCGGGCTGCGCCAGGCGAGGAACACGGCACCCAGCGCCACCAGCGCCACGACCCAGATCGACAGGCGCGCGGCGGGCTTCATGCCGGCTGCAGGCTCGGCCGCGCGATCGGTGTTTCGCGCACGGGCAGGTTGACGATGGCGGCGAAGACGCCCAGCGCCACGGCGATCCACCACACGATGTCGTAGCTGCCGGTGGCGTCGTACAACAGGCCGCCGGCCCAGACGCCCAGGAAACTGCCGATCTGGTGCGACAGGAACACGAAGCCCCCCAGCATCGACATGTACTGCACGCCAAAGATCTGCGCGATCACGGCGTTGGTGGGTGGCACGGTGGACAACCACAGCACGCCCATGGTGGCGGCAAACACGTAGACCGCCATCGGGCTGTGCGGCACCGACAGGAAGACCACGATGGCCACCGAGCGCAGCAGGTAGATGGCCGACAGCAGGTGGCGCTTGGCGTACCGCTGGCCGAGCAGGCCGGCACCGTAGGTGCCGAACACGTTGAACAGGCCGATCAGCGCCAGCGCCGTGGTGGCCACGCCGGGGTGCATGCCCTCGTCCTTGAGGTAGCTTGGCAGGTGCACGCCGATGAACACCACCTGGAAGCCGCACACGAAGTAGCCGGCCATCAGCAGCTGGAAGCTGCGGTACCCGAAGGCCTCGCGCAGGGCGCTGCCCACGCTCTGCCGGTGCTGGCTGGCCGAGGGCGCTGCCGGCGGTTCCTTCAGGCCCAGCGCCAGCGGCATGATGGCCAGTGCCACGCAACCCAGGACGATGAGCGCCGACTGCCAGCCCCAGGATGCGATGAGCCAGCTCTCCACCGGCACCATCAGGAACTGGCCGAAGGATCCGGCCGCGGCCGCCACACCCATCGCCCAGGACCGTTTCTCCGGCGCCACCTGGCGCGCGATGACGCCGTAGACCACCGCATAGGTGGTGCCCGATTGCGCCATGCCCAGCAGCAGGCCGGCGCTGCCGGTGAAGGCCAGGCCGGAGGTGGACAGGGCCATCAGCACCAGCCCGGTGGCGTAGAGCACCGAGCCCACCATGAGCACGCGGAAGGCGCCGAAGCGGTCCGCCAGGCCGCCGGCCACCGGCCCGGCCAGGCCCCAGGCCAGGTTCTGCACCGCCAGCGCGAAGGCGAAGGTCTCGCGCGTCCAGCCGCGCTCGAGCGTGATCGGCTGCAGCCACAGGCCGAAGCCGTGGCGGATGCCCATGCTCAGGGTGACGATGGCGGCGCCGCACAGCAGCACCTGGGTCATCGACAGGCGCGCCGGCGCCGTGGAGGGGTTCGACATGCCGAGACTGTATCGGGTCGCTGCCTTGGGCGCTGGCGATGGCGACAGAATGGTGCATGGCCGGTCCGATGCACCCGCTGCTGCTCGAACGCGAGAAGGCGTTGCAGGTCCTGCGCGACCAGGTCGACCGTCTGGCCCA
The DNA here is from genome assembly GCA_024235915.1 of Burkholderiaceae bacterium. Lineage (GTDB taxonomy): Bacteria > Pseudomonadota > Gammaproteobacteria > Burkholderiales > Burkholderiaceae_C > Rubrivivax. Next base: position 436,113 of record JACKLO010000007.1, read on the forward strand.
GGAGGAGGGGGGCTGTGCCCTGGTCGAAGGCGATGCTGGCCTGGGCAAGACCAGCCTGTTGCGCGCCTTGCGGGCGCGCCTGCCGGCCGGGCTGGACTGGCTGTCGGGCGCCTGCGAGCCACTACTGGCACCGCCGCCACTGGCGCCGTGGCTCGACATGCTCCCGGCATTGCCGCCGCGGCTGGCCGGGGCGGTGCGGGCCGCGCGTGTCGATGCCAGCCTGTTCGCCGACCTGCTGAGCCTGCTGCAGCGCCCGACGCGGCCATTGGTGCTGGTGGTGGAGGACGTGCACTGGGCCGACAGTGCAACGTTGGATCTGCTGCGTTTCATCGGGCGGCGCGTGGCCGGTACGCGGGCGCTGCTGGTGCTGACCTGGCGCGAGTCGGAAGTGGGCCCGGCGCATCCGTTGCGTGGCGTGCTGGCCGGCCTGGACCCGGCGACGACACAGCGGCTCCGCCTGGACCCGTTGAGCGCCGATGCGGTGGGGGAACTCGCGCGCCTGGCCGGGCGTGACGCGACCGGCCTGCACGCCGCCAGTGGCGGCAACCCCTTCTACGTCACGCAACTCCTGTCGGCGCCGCCGGGCGGTGGGCTGCCGGCACAGGTGCGTGACGCCCTGCTGACCCGCGTTGCGCGGCTGCCGGCACCGGTGCGCGAAGTGCTGGAGGCCGTGAGCCTGTCGCCGGTGGCGCTGGAACTGGACACATTGCAGGCGGCGTTCTCGCCCGACCCCGATACGCTGCAAGCCGCCCTGCGCAGCGGGCTCTTGCGGCAGGAGGGTGACGCACTGCGGCTCGAGCACGAGCTGGCGCGCAGTGCGCTGGCCGAGTCCCTGGGCACACGTGCCGCGTCGATGCACGCCGCGCTGTTCGACGTGCTGGAACAGCAGGGCGCCTCGCTGTCGCGGCTGGTCCACCATGCCGAGGCGGCGGGCCTGACGGCGGCGGTTGTCCGGCTGGCACCGCTGGCGGCCGCGCAGGCGGCCGCGGCGCGTGCCCACCGGCAGGCGGCATCGCTGTATGCGTTGGCCCTGCGCCACCCCGAGCGCTTGGCGCCAGTTGCCGAGGCAGCGCTGGCCGAAGCGCATGCCGACGAATGCCTGCTCGTCAACGCCATCGACGAGGCCATGGCCTCCCGAGCGCGCGCGCTGGAATGCCACCTGGCCCAAGGGGATGTCGTGGCCCAGGGGCGACAACTGCGCGTGATGGCGCGCATCGAATGGCTCCGGGGACGCCCGGAGGCGGGCGTGCACCTGGCCACGGAGGCCATCGCCGGCCTGGCCGAGGCTGATCCTGGGGGCAGGGAATGGGCCATGGCCTGCCTGACGATGGGCCAGCTGCAACTGCTGGCCGACGACCCGATGCGGGCGGTGGACTGGGTGGATCGCGCACTGCCCCGGCTGCGTGCCGGCAGCGACCGTGAAGCCGAGGCCTACGCGCTGAACACGGCCGGGGCCGCGCGCCTGGGCACCGAGCACGAGGCGGAGGGGGTGGCCATGCTCGAACGTGCGCTGGCCGTGGCGCAGGAGGCGGGGCACGAGGAGATCGCCGCCCGGGCCTGGACCAACCTCGCGGCCGCTGCGCTGGTGCAGTGCCGCCTGGGCGACCTCGATCGACTGGCTGCGGCTGGCATCGCCTATTGTCGAGCACGGGATCTGGAGTTGTTCGCGATCCACCTGGAGATGCGGCAGGCGCTGGGCTGGGTGGCTTCCGGCCGGTGGGTCGATGGGGCGGTGGCACTGGACGCGCTGGCCACCCGGGCGGATCTCAACCCCGTCCAGCGCGAGCAGCTGCCCTGGCTGCGCGGCTTCATGGCACTGCGCTTGGGTCGCCCGGGCGCGGTGGCCGCCTGGCGTGCGCTGGCCGAGCAGGGCCGCCCTCTGAACCCGGTGCCCTGGTACTTCGACCCCACCTTGATGCGCATCGAGGCCGCATGGTTGTCGGGCAACGACGGGCTGGCGCGCGAACTGACCGATCAGGCCATCGCCGAACCGTTGCCGCGGCGCGACGGCTGGCGACGTGCCGAGCTGGCGCTGTGGCGGCACCGCCTGGGGCAAAGCGTCGGCGAGCCCGACCCCCGCTGGCCCGAACCCATCCGGCACATGCTGGCCGGGCGAGCCGCGGCCGCTGCGGCCGGGTGGGCGGCCCTGGGCCTGCCCTATGCGCAGGCGCTGGCCCTGGCAGGCGGCGACGAGGCTGAACGGCGCGATGCCTTGCGGCGTCTGCACGCCCTGGGGGCGGTGGCGGCGGAGCGGCGGGTCCGCGCCAGCCTGCGCGCCGCCGGCCTCACCGGCCTGCCGCGCGGGCCCTATGCGCACGCCCAGCGCGACGCGCTTGGTCTGACGCCGCGCCAGCGGGAAGTCCTGCAGGCGCTGTCCGAGGGGCTCAGCAACCGGGCCATCGCACTGCGGCTGCACCGCTCCGAGCGCACGGTCGAGCAGCACGTGGCCGCCCTGATCGCCAAGCTCGGCGCCCGCGACCGCCACGACGCCGTCCGCCGGGCCGCCGAAAACTAAGTACAGCAGAGGCTGAAATCTGCGCGGTGCCACGCTGCAGGTGCAGCGCTGCTGCCTTCTATCGTGGCGCCATCCACCGTGGAGGCAGATCATGATCCAGCATGTGCAGCACACCTTGGTTCGCGCGGTCGCCGCGCTGACCCTCGCCGGCGGCATCACTGGTGCACAAGCCGAGTTCGTGCGCGAGAACGGGGTCGGAATCTCGCTCGGAGCCACCGAGTGGGGGCTGGTCTGCGGTGGCTGCCCGTTCGCCTGGCAGCCGCTGATGGGCCTGGACGGGTTCGCGCCGGGTGCGATCGAGCTGCAGGACGGCGCGGCTGGCGACCACTGGTCGGTGTTCGCTTCCAGCATGCAGACGGGCCAGTTCAGCGGCTTCCTGGGCAACGCCTCGGCCACCGCATCGGGCGGGCGGCGGATTGGCGAGGGCTCCGTCGGTGGGTTCACGAACCCGAACACCACCTGGCACGCCGAGGCCGGTGCGTTTGCCGATTGGTCAATGCTGCTGGTCAACGACCAGGACTCGGCGATGCGCTACACGGTCACCGTCGACATGGCGGGCGACTTCTGGACCAGCAGTGATCTGGGCCAGGCGACACCGTCGTCGATCATCGGTGGTGCGACCGCGTTCGTCCGCAACGCCGATCCCCAAGGCGAGGGCAACGAGGTGCTCGCCTTCTGGAGCCACAGCGCCGTCGCCGGGGGGGTGCTGGGGCCCGACGCCACCGGTAGCTTCGACGTCGTGGTGCCGGTGGATGGCAGCTTCTGGCTGTGGGCCTATGCCGGTGCCAACGCGGTGGCCATCGACACCAGCCTGGACCCGGATGCCGGGCACGCCGGCATCGATGCCCAGTCCGGTGCCGTCGTCGCATTGCACATGACGGCGGTGCCGGTGCCCGAACCGCACGGTGCCATGCTGGGGATCGCCGGGCTGGTGCTGCTGGGGCGTCTCGTGCGACGCCGAGGCAGCGGGTGTCGATCGGTGGCGTCCGCCGCGTGATCGGGTGGCGCCGGCCCGACTGCCCGAACATTTGGCGGTCAGGGTGGGCTGTGATGGTGAGTTTTGGAAGAGGAACTGGCGCATGACGATGCGCCCATGCACCTGCCTGAACGCTACATTGGTATCGGCCCCGGTGGGCCGAGGGGCGGCCAGCGATGCGGGTGGTGGTGTTGGGCAGCGGCGTGATCGGCGTGAGCGTCGCGTATTTCCTGGCGCGGGCCGGACACGAGGTCGAGGTGGTCGACCGCCAGGGCGGCCCGGCGCTGGAGACCAGCTTCGCCAACGCCGGAGAGGTCTCGCCCGGTTACTCCGCCCCCTGGGCCGGCCCCGGCGTGCCGGTCAAGGCCATCAAGTGGATGCTGATGCAGCACAGCCCGCTGGTGATCTGGCCTCTGCTGGACCCGGCCATGTGGCGCTGGGGCGCCATGATGCTGGCCAACTGCACAGCCAAGGCCTATGCGCTGAACAAGAGCCGCATGGTGCCGCTGGCCGAGTACAGCCGCGACGTGCTCAAGGCGCTGCGCGCCGACACCGGCATCGCCTACGACGACCGCGCCCAGGGCACGCTGCAGCTGTTCCGCACCCAGAAGCAGCTCGACGGCATCGGCGGCGACGTCGAGGTGCTGCAGCAGTACGGTGTGCCCTTCGAAGTGCTGGACCGCGACGGCTTCTGTGCCGTGGAACCGGCACTGCGGCGCACGCAGCACAAGTTCGTCGGCGCGCTGCGCCTGCCCAAGGATGAGACCGGCGACTGCTTCCTGTTCACCAACCGCCTGGCGGACATGGCGCGCGAACTGGGCGTGCGGTTCCGCTTCGACACCACGATCAACGGCATCGACCGCGTGGGTGACCGCATCGAGCGCGTGCACACCTCGGCCGGCGACCTGCACGGCGACCGGTACGTGCTCGCGCTGGGCAGCCACAGCCCGAAGCTGCTGGCGCCGCTGGGCATCCGCATCCCGGTCTACCCGGTCAAGGGCTACTCCATCACCGTGCCCATCACCGACCCGGCTGGCGCGCCGGAGTCAACCATCATGGACGAGACGCACAAGGTGGCCGTCACGCGCCTGGGCGACCGCATCCGCGTCGGCGGCACGGCCGAGCTGGCCGGCTACAGCGAGGCGCTGCGCGAGCCGCGCCGGGCGACGTTGGAGCATGTGGTCAGCGATCTGTTTCCTGACGGCGGCGACCTGTCCAAAGCCAGCTTCTGGTGCGGCTTGCGCCCGATGACGCCCGATGGCACACCGGTGGTCGGCCCCACGCCCATCGGCAACCTGCTGCTGGCCACCGGCCACGGCACGTTGGGCTGGACCATGGCCTGCGGGACAGGGCGGGTGATTGCGGATCTGGTGTCCGGTCGAACGCCGGACATCGATGTGCAGGGTCTGGGTATGGGCCGCTACCCGGGTGCGTGGCGCGGATGACTACACTGGGTGTGTCAACTTCGGGGAGCCGACGATGCGCGCTCGATTGCTGTCGCCACTGTTGATGGCGCTTTGCGCCGCCACTGCGCAGGCGGGTGCCATCGAGGACCTGTTCCGCAAGTTCATCGACCAGCGCAAGACAACACAGAGCTGGGTGCCCCAGGGCGCGCTGGTGCAAATGGCCCATGAACTGACCAGGCCGGAGATCGTGGATCGCAAGGATGGTCTCGACCTGGGACGCGAGCAGTACGCCATCTTCATCGGACCCCGCTGCCGGACCTGCGATGCCGCTGTGGCTCGCCTGAGGCAACGGGGTTTCAAGGTCGAGGTGCTGGACCTGGCAGCCAGCCAGACGGCGCGTGAGGCCTTCGAACTCACGGGTGCCTCGGGCGTGCCCACCGTGCTCGCCGGCAAACGCATGCTGGGAGGCTGGAGCGACAAGCACTTCGACCGGCTGCTGAAGAGCGACATCCAGGACAAGATCGGCGCACAGCAGGGCACCGGCGCCTGACGGCGGCCGGTGCGCCACCGGGCGCCCGCGGCCGGGCTTTCTAGAATCCCGCCATGGCCACCAAGTCCGTCAGTTCCTACGCCGAAGCCTCGATCCGGGTGCTCAAGGGCCTTGAGCCCGTCAAGCAGCGCCCGGGCATGTACACCCGCACCGACAACCCCCTGCACATCGTGCAGGAGGTCATCGACAACGCCGCCGACGAGGCGCTGGCCGGCACCGGCCAGCGCATCGGCGTCACCCTGCATGCCGATGGATCGGTGAGCGTCGACGACGATGGTCGTGGCATTCCCTTCGGCCTGCACCCGGAAGAGCAGGTGCCGGTGGTGGAGATCGTCTTCACCCGCCTGCACGCCGGCGGCAAGTTCGACAAGGGCGCCGGCGGCGCCTACAGCTTCAGCGGCGGCCTGCATGGCGTAGGCGTCAGCGTGACCAATGCGCTGGCCCAGCGGCTGCAGGTGGAGGTCTGGCGTGAAGGTCAGTGTGCCAGCCTGGCCTTTGGCGGTGGCGACGTGGTCGAGCCGCTGGTGGTGCGCAAGTCCACCGCCAGCGAGCGCAAGCACGGCACCCGGGTGCGGGTCTGGCCCGACGCGAAGTATTTCGACAGCCCCGACCTGCCGCGCGGGGAACTGGTGCACCTGCTGCGCAGCAAGGCGGTGCTGCTGCCAGGCGTGACGGTGTCATTGACGGTGGAGAAGGCCGGCGGCCCCGAGACGCAGACCTGGCTCTACAAGGGCGGCCTCACCGACTACCTGCAACAAGGTTTGCCCGCCGACCCGCTGATTCCCTTGTTCGCCGGGGAGCAGTACGCCGACGGCGACGTGTCGGAGAACATCGCCGAAGGCGAGGGCGCCGCCTGGTGCGTCGGCTTCACCGACGAAGGCACGGTGCTGCGCGAGAGCTACGTCAATCTGATCCCCACCGTGGCCGGCGGCACGCACGAGTCGGGCCTCAAGGATGGCCTGTTCCAGGCCATCAAGGGCTTCATCGAGCTTCATGCGCTGCTGCCCAAGGGCGTGAAGCTGATGCCGGAGGATGTGTTTGCCCGCGCCAGCTTCGTGCTCAGCGCCAAGGTGCTGGACCCGCAGTTCCAGGGCCAGGTCAAGGAGCGGCTGAACAGCCGTGACGCATTGCGCCTGGTGTCCGGCTACGTCAAGCCAGCGTTTGAGCTGTGGCTGAGCCAGCATGTCGAACATGGCCGCAAGCTGGCCGAACTGGTGATCCGCCAGGCGCAGACGCGGCAGCGCGCGGCGCAGAAGGTGGAGAAGCGCAAAGGCTCTGGCGTGGCCGTGCTGCCGGGCAAGCTGACCGACTGCGAGAGCCGCGACATCGCCTACAACGAGGTGTTCCTGGTCGAAGGCGACAGTGCCGGCGGCAGCGCCAAGATGGGTCGCGACAAGGAGACGCAGGCGGTGCTGCCGCTGCGCGGCAAGGTGCTCAACGCCTGGGAGGTGGAGCGCGACCGCCTGTTCGCCAACAATGAGATCCACGACATTGCCGTGGCGCTGGGGGTGGACCCGCATGGCCCTGCCGACGAGCCCGATCTTTCCGGCCTGCGCTATGGCAAGGTCTGCATCCTGTCCGATGCCGACGTCGACGGTTCGCACATCCAGGTGCTGCTGCTGACGCTGTTCTTCCGCCACTTTCCCAGGCTCATCGAGCGCGGCCATGTGTTCGTGGCCAAGCCGCCGCTGTTCCGCGTGGACGCCCCCGCGCGTGGCCGAAAGCCCGCCGCCAAGATCTACGCGCTGGACGACGGTGAACTGACTGCAGCGCTGGACAAGCTGCGCAAGGAAGGGGCCCGCGAAGGCTCCTGGAGCATCAGCCGTTTCAAGGGCCTGGGCGAGATGAGTGCCGAGCAGCTGTGGGAAACCACGCTGAACCCTGAAACGCGGCGCCTGCTGCCGGTGGCCTTCGGTGCCCTCGGTTTCGACGCCACCGTGACGGCCATGCACAAGCTGATGGGCAAGGGCGAGGCGGCTTCGCGGCGTGAACTGATGGAACTGCACGGGGACACGGTGGACGTCGACGTCTGACCGCCTGCATCGGCGGTCTCCCCGCTGTTCGGGGCCGATGCGGGTTGGTCCCCATTCGGATCAGGGGGTTGACGCTGTCCCTCACCAGGGCAACAGTCTCCGCTTCCCGAATTTCTTGCTGGAGCAGGAGCTGATGAACAAGTTCAAGGTTCGTGTGCTGTGTGCCGCGTTTGCTGCAGGTCTGCTGGGTAGCCTGGCGGCGACTCCCGCGCTGGCTGCCGAGAAGAGCAGCCGCGTCATCGTCAAGTTCAAGGCTGGTGCCTTTGCCAAGGGCAAGGCTGAGGTGGCGGCAAGTGGTGGCAAGGTGCTGCTGAACCTGTCGGAGTTCAACGCCCTGTCGGTGCGCCTGTCGCCTGCAGCCCTGAAGCGGCTGCAAGCCAGCCGTCTTGTCGAGTTCATCGAACCTGACTACCCGCAGTACCCGATGGCCGAAGCCGTGCCTTACGGCATCACGATGGTCCAGGCCGATCAGGTCTCCGACGCCGCGGCCGGTGATCGCACCCTGTGCATCGTCGACTCCGGCATCGATGGCACCCACCCCGACCACGCTGGCAACAAGCTCAACGGCGAGAACCTCACCGCGTCCGGCACCTGGGACAGCGACGAAAGCGGCCACGGCACGCACGTGGCTGGCACGGTGGCGGCCGTCGGCGGCAATGGCATCGGCGTCGTCGGCGTGATGCCCAACAAGGCCATCAACCTCTACATCGCCAAGGTGTTCGATGCTTCGGGCAGCACCAGTTCGTCCACCGTGGCCAAGGCGATGTGGGCCTGCTACAAGAACGGTGGCGCCAACGTCATCAGCATGTCGCTGGGTGGCGGCAGCCCGTCCAAGCTGCAGGGCATCGTCGCCAAGCTGCTCGACAAGCGTGGCGTGATGATGTTCGCCGCGGCGGGCAATGGCGGCTCCAGCGCCATCTCCTACCCGGCAGGCTTCGCCGAGGTGATCTCGGTGGCGGCCGTCGACGCCAACAAGGCGCATGCCAGCTTCTCGCAGTTCAACGCTGACGTTGAAATCGCGGCGCCTGGCGTGGGTGTGGTGTCCACGGTGCCGGTGGGTACGGGCGAAACCAGCACACTTGACGTCGCGGGTACAGGCTTCGAAGTCATCGCTGGCTCGGGATCGGCCACCGGCACGGTTTCGGGTGCGCTGTACGACTTCGGCCTGGGTGAGAGCGTCGACGCGGGTGCCGCTGGCAAGGTCTGCCTGATCTCTCGCGGCAACATCAACTTCAGTGTGAAGGTGGACAACTGTGTCGCCAGCGGCGGCATCGGTGCGGTGGTCTACAACAACGTGCCGGGAGCCCTGGGCATGGACCTGGGTGGCGCGAAGACCATCCCGGCCGTCGGCGCCGACGGCAATGACGCTGCCGCGCTGCTGGCTCGTGTGGGCCAGACCGCCACGGTGGCGGTGGAGATCTCCGACTACGCCGCATTCAACGGCACGTCGATGGCCACCCCGCACGCCTCGGCCGTGGCTGCCCTGGTGTGGAGCCAGCACCCGAGCTGCACGGCGGCGCAGCTGCGCGCGTCGCTGAACAACAGCGCCGAAGATCTGGGTGCCGCCGGGCGTGACGACGAGTTCGGTTTCGGCCTCATCCGCGCCAAGGCCGCGAGCGACCGCATCGCCACCATGGGTTGCGGCAACTGACGCTGCAACGGTGATCCCCGGCGCCTGGCAGGCGCCGGATCCGCGACGAACGCCGCACCGGGCCATGTCCGGTGCGGCGTTCCTGTCTGCGGACGCGCACAATCGGCGCATGTCCGGGGCGTCCCACCCAACCATGAGCGGCTCGTTGCGCCAGTCGCCGGCCGCGCTTGCCGCGCGATCGCTGTGGCGGGCGGTGGTGGTGGCCGTGATGGCGGTGACGACCTTTCCCGCTGGCGCGGCGCCTGGTGGCCTCTGGGCATGGATCGACGGCGCAGGCATCGTGCACGTGGCCCCGGAACGCGTGGACCCGCGCTACCAGCCGCTGCTCGGTGCGCCGCGTATTGCCCCTGTGCCCGGCAAGACCGACCGCACCGCCGGCCTGCTCACCTGGCTGGACATCGCGCCGCAGGTGCGTGCCCTGCGTCCGTGGCTGCGGGAAGCGGCAGATGCCCACGGGGTCGACCGCCTGCTGCTCAAGGCCTTGATCGCCGTCGAGTCCGGCTTCAATGCGCAGGCCGTCTCGCCCCAGGGAGCCATCGGGCTGATGCAGATCATGCCGGCCACGGGCGACCACTACGCCACGGCCGAAGAGCGCCGCACACCGGCGCCGCAGCGCCTGCGGGATCCGCGTGTCAACCTGCATACCGGCGCGCGCATGCTGGCCGACCTGCTGCGCCGCTTCGGCCGGGTGGACCTGGCGCTGGCCGCCTGGAACGCCGGCGAAGGCCGGGTGCGCCGCGCTGGCCGGCAGCTGCCGGCCATTGCCGAGACCGAAGCGCACGTACAGATGGTGATGGAGCTGTACTGGGCCCTGCTGCAACGCGACCAGGCACGGCGCGCCCAGGGATTGCGGGTGGTGACACCGGCACGGCCGCCGGGCGGCTGACGCGGCTGCCCCGGGATCGCGAGCATCCCGTCGGCCGGGCGCGCGCGCCATCATCGGCGGCATGAGCACCGCCTACCCCCACCTGCTGGCCCCGCTGGACCTGGGCTTCACGACCCTGCCCAACCGCGTGCTGATGGGCAGCATGCACACTGGCCTGGAAGATGGCCGCCAGCACTTTCCCGCCATGGCCGCGTACTTCGCCGAGCGCGCCCGCGGTGGCGTGGGCCTGATGGTGACGGGCGGCTTCGCGCCCAACATCGAGGGCTGGGCCAAACCCTTCGCCGGCACGCTGGCCACGCCCGCCGCGGCGCGGCGACACCGCACAGTCACCGACGCCGTGCATGCCGAAGGCGGCCGCATCGCGCTGCAGATCCTGCACACCGGGCGCTATGGCTATCAGCCGCTGTGCGTGGCGCCGTCTCGGCTGAAGAGCCCGATCTCGCCCTTCACGCCGCGCGCGTTGTCGGCGCGTGGCATCGAGCGCCAGATCCGTGCCTTCGTGCGCTGCGCCAAGCTGGCGCGCGACGCCGGCTACGACGGCGTGGAGATCATGGGCAGCGAGGGCTACTTCATCAACCAGTTCCTCGTCACCCACACCAACCAGCGCGCCGACGAATGGGGCGGCGACTACGCCAACCGCATGCGGCTGCCGGTGGAGATCGTCACTCGCGTGCGCGAGGCCGTGGGGCCGGACTTCATCCTCATCTACCGCCTGTCGATGCTGGACCTGATCCCCGACGGCAGCAGCTGGCCCGAGGTGGTGGCACTGGCCAAGGCCGTGGTGGCTGCCGGCACGACCATCCTCAACACCGGCATCGGCTGGCACGAGGCGCGTGTGCCCACGATCGCCACCAGCGTGCCGCGCGCGGTGTTTGCAGACGTGACCCGGCGCATGCGCGATGAACTGCGTGGTGCTGGCATCACCGTGCCGCTGGTCACCAGCAACCGCATCAACACGCCGGAAGTGGCCGAGCAGGTGCTGGCCGACGGCAGCGCCGATCTGGTCAGCCTTGCGCGCCCGTTGCTGGCGGATCCTGCGTTTGTGGCCAAGGCCGCGGCCGGGCGCGCCGCCGACATCAACACCTGCATCGCCTGCAACCAGGCCTGCCTGGACCACACCTTCAAGAACCAGCTGGCCAGCTGCCTGGTCAACCCGCGCGCGGGGCAGGAAACCACGCTGCTGATCCAGCCGGCGCCGCAGCGCAAGCGCTACGCCGTGGTGGGTGCCGGTCCTGGTGGCCTGGCCACGGCAACGACGCTGGCCGAACGCGGCCACGCGGTGGACCTGTTCGAGGCCGCCGACCGCATCGGCGGCCAGTTCAACATGGCCTGCCGCGTCCCGGGCAAGGAGGAGTTCGCCGAGACGCTGCGCTACTTCGGGCGCCGGCTGGAGGCCACCGGCGTGCGCCTGCACCTGGGCGTGCGGGCCGATGCCGCTGCGCTGGCTGCCGGCGGCTACGACGCCGTGATCCTGGCCACCGGCGTGTTACCGCGTGACCCGCAGATTCCCGGGCAGGACGGCCCGAACGTGCTGCGCTACACCGACGTGCTACTGCACGGCCGTCCGGTGGGCGCGCGGGTGGCCATCGTCGGCGCCGGTGGCATCGGTTTCGACGTGGCCGAGTTCCTGGTCACGCCACCGGGGCAGTCAACCACGCTGGACGCCATGGCCTGGCGCGCGGAATGGGGTGTCACGGACCCGACCGCCGTGCGCGGGGGCGTCGTGCCGCCGAAGCCATCGCCACCTGCCCGCCAGGTGACACTGCTGCAGCGCAAGCCCGGCAAGCTCGGCGCCGGCCTGGGCAAGACCACCGGCTGGATCCACCGCGCGGCACTGCACCACAAGCGGGTGGAGATGATCGCCGGCGTGAACTACGAGCGCATCGGGCCCGACGGTCTGTTCGTCACCCATGGCCCGGAGCGCAAGGACGGCCAGATGATCGAGTGCGACACCGTGGTGCTGTGCGCCGGGCAGGAGCCGCTTCGAGAACTCGAGGCGCCACTGGTAGCTGCCGGGGTGACGGTGCACCGCGTCGGCGGCGCTGACGTCGCGGCGGAACTGGATGCCAAGCGTGCCATCGACCAGGGCACGCGGTTGGCGGCGCGGATGTAGGACGGATCGGGCGAAGTCGTCGATCCTGTTGTCGCGGGGCAATGTCCGTGGCCCTGCGGGTTGGATGTCCGGTGTCGGCCATCATGAGACGTTTGCGACCGGCCTTTGCCTGGCAGACCGGTCTGGTCTTCGCCGCGGCCGCAGCATAGCCGCGGGCAGCCGCTCCAAGTACTCCAGCGTGCTCATCGCCAGAGGCGTTGTCCCGTCGAGCCAGGGCGATTTCAGCCTGAGCGCCACGTGTCAGGCGGCGTTGGCTTGCACCGTTTCGTCGCAAAACACTGGAAGGGTGATGTAGCGACACCACTGAAGGTGGCGACCCCCCCGGGTTCCAGGGGGGATGTCATTTCACCGATTGATGCGTCCAAGCGCCTCAGGATCTAATTTGAGGCGGTGCGTTCGTCGCACCGGAGGAGCCAGAAAATGAGCCTCAGAAGCTGGGCCGACGCAGTCGGCGTGGTGATGGTCGCGGTCGCAACCTCGGCGCACGCGGTGGACCTGACCGGCGAGACGCTGACCTTTCATCGGCTGTATCCGGACATCTTGACGACGTACGGCGAGCCATTCTCGCCAGCGACGGTGACGGTAGTGGCCGGTCCGGACGACGACACGAACTGGATCGAACTGGTCTATGTCTCGCCAGAAGCGACGACCATCAGCTTCAGCATCCCCTTCCGCACCGGGTGGGAAGGCGGAGGCGAGGTCTTCGACGGGTTTGCGGTGTCCGGCTTCTCGTTCGACCCGAGTTCGGCCTATCTCGTCAGCAACACAACCGGGCGCAATGTTGAACTCAGCTTTGCGCCGGACATGATCTATATCGACTTGGTCGACAACTATCCCGACTTCCTCTACCAGGGCACATTCGTTATCGGCTTCCCGGTACCCGAGCCGGCGACCTGGGGCCTGTTCGGCGCTGGTCTCGCGGCGCTCGGCTGGCGCGCCCGGCGCCGCTGCTGACGAGGCGTCAGGCGCCGGTCACCGCGGCCGTCCCCCGCGCCATCACGCGCACGGCGGTGGCAATGCGTAGGCGCTTGATGTCATTCGGGTAGTAGAGCAGCACGCCCAGGTTGTCCTACTGCTGTTGTGTGCCGTCCGCAATGTTGCCTCCAATGAGTGCCGCGAAGGTATTGGAGCGGCTGCTTCAGGACGGCGAGATTGGGGAACTAGGCGCCTGTTCAGGGTCGTTGGCCGTCTTTCGACCAGTGGCCGAGCAGCGGCCGTCCAGAATGACCGCAACATCATTGGTCATGGATTCGCCGCGCCGCCCCAACCGTTGTCAGTGCGCCCGATCCAATCGAGGTGGCGCACTGCACCCTCACTGATTCAATCGGCCATCGTGTCCGCCGCCACCGTCGGCGGCGACTTCTGGCCGCGCAGGTTCAGCCAGGCGCTGGCCGCACCGGCCACCGCGATGATGCCCATGCCCAGCCAGCCGAAAGCGTCGGGCAGGCGGCCGAAGACCAGGTAGCCGGCCAGCGTGGCCGAGGCGATCTGGGTGTAGACGAAGGGCATCAGCGTCGAAGCCGGCGCCATGCCCAGGGCCAGGATCAGCATCAGGTGCCCTGCCGTGCCTGCGATGCCGGCAACGACCATCACGCCCCAGGCGACGGCGCTGGCGCCGGCCAGGGCCCCGGCGGCGTCGATCGGGCTGGTCCAGAGCACCGGCAGCACGATGGCCGTGCCGACGGCGCCGGTCCAGAAATGGGTGACCAGGGGATCCTCGTGGCCGGCGAGCCGGCTGGTCAGCACCTGGAAGCTGGCGTAGCTGCAGGCGCAGGCCAGCGGGTACAGCACCTCCCAGCCGAAGACGCCGGCGCCGGGGCGGATGACCACCAGGGCGCCGATGAAGGCCAGCGCCACCAGCACCCAGCGCAGCGGCGACACGCGCTCCTGCAGCAGCCAGGCGGCCAGCAGCGTCACCAGCACGGGCGTGAGCATGTTGATGGCCGTGAACTCGGCCACCGGCACGTGCTGCAGGCCGAAGAAGCTGAAGGCGCTGGTGGTCAGCAGCAGGGCACCCCGCAGCAATTGGAAGCCGATGCGTTGCGGCCGGAATCCGCGCCGGCGGTCCACCGCCAGCCACACGGCCATCACCATCGCTTGGGTGGCATAGCGCCAGGCCAGCACCACCAGCACCGGCACGAAGGCGCCGATCCAGCGCACGGCGGTGTCGAGCACGGCGAAGGACACGCCCATCAGCACGATGAGCATGACGCCCAGCAGCGGGTGGGCCGCTTGCAAGTTCAGGCCCGCTGTACGCGGTGCTGCAAGGCCAGCCACACCGGGTCCAGCCGGCCGGGCAAGTCGGGCAGGGCACCCAGGTCGGTGCGGCTTTCCACCGGGTCGTGGAAGTCGCTGCCGCGTGACGCCAGCAGGCCGAACTCCTGGGCCATGCCGGCATAGACCACGCGCTCGGGCTCGCTGTGTGCACCCACCACCACCTCCACGCCTCGGCCGCCCAAGGTGCGGAAGGCATCGAAGAGCGCGAACTCCTCGGTCGGCGTGAAACGGTAGCGCGCCGGATGCGCGATGACGGCAATGCCGCCGGCGCCATGGATCCAGCCCAGGGCCTCGGTCAGCGTGGCCCAGCGGTGGGGCACGAAGCCGGGCTTGCCCTCGACCAGGAAACGGCGAAAGACCTCGTAGGTGTCGGCGCACACACCACGCTCCACCAGCCAGCGGCCGAAGTGCGTGCGCGAGATCAGGTCGGGGTTGCCGGCGTACTGCAGCGCGCCCTCGTAGGCGCCTGGGATGCCGACGCGGGCCAGGTCGTCGGCCATGCGCCGCGCGCGGTCGCCGCGGCCGCCGCGGGTGCGCTGCAGGCCGGCCTGCAGGTCGGCGTCGTCCGGGTCCACGCCCAGACCCACCACGTGCACCGACTGGCCGGCGAAGCTGACCGAGATCTCCACGCCGCTCAGCCAGGCCAGGCCCAGGTCCAGCGCGGCTTCGCGCGCGGCGTGCTGGCCACCGAGTTCGTCGTGGTCGGTCAGGGCCCAGAGTTCCACGCCGGCGGCGTGGGCGCGTGCCGCCAGTGCGGCTGGCGACAGGGTGCCGTCCGACACTGTCGAATGGCTGTGCAGGTCGGCGTTGGTGAGGTGGTGGAGATCGACCACAGCGGCCATGCTGGACGAGCGAACTAGAGCTGCAGCCGGCGCTCGCAGCGCGCGGCCAGCGAATCGTCGTGGGTCACCAGCACGAAGGCGGTGCCGCGCTCCCGGGCCAGGTCCAGCATCATCGCGAAGACGGTGTCGGCCGTCGTGCGGTCGAGGTTGCCCGTGGGCTCGTCGGCCAGCACGCAGGCGGGCTGGGTGACCAGCGCGCGGGCGATGGCCACGCGCTGGCGTTCGCCGCCGGACAGCTGGGCCGGGTGGTGGTCGACCCGCGCGGCCAGGCCCACACGGGCCAGTGCGTCGCGCGCCGCGGCGCGGGCCACGGCCACACTGTCGCGGCGGATGCGCAGCGGCATCGCCACGTTGTCCAGCGCGGTGAATTCCGGCAACAGGTGGTGGAACTGGTAGACGAAGCCCAGGTGCCGGTTGCGCCAGACACCCTGCTCGGTGGCCGACATGCCGGCGAAATCCCGGCCCATCAGCGTCACCTGGCCGGCGCTCGGCGCGTCCAGACCACCCAGCAGGTGCAGCAGCGTGCTCTTGCCCGAGCCGGAGGCCCCCACCACGGCCAGCGTCTGGCCGCGCTCGACCTGAAGGTCGACGCCGCGCAGCACCGTCACGTCCAGGCTGCCTTCGCGGTAGCGCTTGTGCAGGCCCGCGGCCACCAGCACGGGGGTGTGGTCAGCCTCACTCATAGCGCAGGGCCTCGGCCGGGTTGACGCGGCTGGCGCGCCAGCTGGGGTACAGCGTGGCCAGGAAGGCCAGCACCAGCGAGATCACCGCGATGGGCACGATATCCGACGCCATCGGTTCGCTGGGCATGCGGCTGATGAGGTAGATGTTGCTGGGCAGGAAGGCCACGCCCAGCAGCCGTTCGATGGCCGGCACGATGACGCCGATGTTGAAGGCCACCAGCAAGCCGCCCGCCACGCCCGACAGGGTGCCGATGACACCGCTGGTGGCCCCCTGGACCACGAAGATGCCCATCACCGAACGCGGGCTGGCGCCCAGCGTGCGCAGGATGGCGATGTCGGCACGCTTGTCGGTCACCGTCATCACCAGCGTGGAGACGAGGTTGAAGGCCGCCACCGCCACGATCAGCGTCAGGATGATGAACATCATGCGCTTTTCCAGCTGCACGGCGTCGAACCAGTGGCGGTTGGTGCGCGTCCAGTCGCGCACCAGCAGCCCGGCGGGCAGGTTGTTGGCCAGCTGCGCCGCCACGGCCGGCGCGCGGTGCACATCGGCCAGACGCAGCTGGATCCCGGTGGCGCCGCCGGTGCGGAAGAAGCGCGCCGCATCGTCCAGGTTCACCAGGGCCAGTGTGCTGTCGTATTCGTAGTGGCCGGAGTCGAAGCTGCCCGCCACGGTGAAGGTCTTGAGCCGCGGCGCCATGCCGGCGGGCGTGACGGTGCCGCCCGGGCCATAGAGCGTGACGGCATCGCCTTCGCGCACGCCCAGCTGGCGCGCCAGCTCGCTGCCCAGCACGATCTGCCACGCACCCGGCTGCAGGCGGGCCAGCAGTTCCGGCCGCTGAGAGGCCAGCGGTGTCACGTCTGCTTCGGCGGTGGGGTCGATGCCGCGCACCACCGCACCCCGGATGACGTCGCCGCGGGACAGCAGGCCCTGGGCCGCCACATAGGGCGCAGCGCCTTGCACTTCGGGCAGCTGCCGGGCCTGTGTGGCCAGCGCCGGCCAGTCGGCCAGTGCCTCGCCCTGGCCGTCGAAGACCTCCACATGCGCGACCACGCTGAGCATGCGGTCGCGCACCTCCTTCTGGAAACCGTTCATCACCGACAGCACGATGATCAGCGCCGCCACCCCCAGGGCGATGCCGAGCATCGAGACCCCGGAGATGAAGGAGATGAAACCGTTGCGTCGCCCGGCCCGGCCGCTGCGCACGTACCGCCAGCCGACCTGCCATTCGTAGGGCGTATTCATTGGGGGGAGATGGTAGCGGTGCCCGAGGGCGCCACGGGCGTGCCGGGATAATCGGTGCACCGATGCACCTGATGATTCCCTTTGCCGCGCCCTTGTCCGAGGCCGGGCGGCATGCCCTGTCCACGCTCGACCTGCCACAGCTGGCGGGCCTGCTGTCCACCGCCGGCCAGCCCGCACTGGACCCCGCTGACGAGACCAGCCTGAGCCCGCCGCATGAACGTGCCCTGGCGCGCGCCATCGGGCTGGCCGGTGCCGATGGCCGCCTGCCCTGGGCGGCCTGGCTGGCGCCGCGCGACGGCATCAACGCGCAGAACCCACCCGATCTCTGCTGGGGCCTGCTCAACCCGGGGCACTGGCACCTGGGCACCGACCAGGTGACGATGCTGGACCCGGACGAGTTGTCGCTGGACGAGGCCACATCGCGAGCGCTGCTCGACGCGGTGCATGACCTCTTCGAGAGCGAAGGCTTTCTGCTGGTCTACGGCGCGCCGACGCGCTGGTACCTGGCGAATGAATCGCTGGCCCATCTGGCCACCGCGTCTCCAGACCGCGTGATCGGCCGCAATGTCGACCCCTGGCTGCCGCCGTCGCGCGACGCCCGGCTGTGGCGGCGGCTGCAGAACGAGGTGCAGATGCGGCTTTACACCCACCCGATCAACGCCGAGCGCGAGGCCCGTGGCGTGCTGCCGGTCAACAGCGTGTGGCTCAGCGGCTGTGGCGCGCGCCAGGCGGCCACCTGGCCCGCCGACCTGACGGTCGACGACCGCCTTCGGCGCCCGGCACTGGCCGAGAACTGGGCCGCCTGGTGTGCCTCATGGCGCGCGCTGGACGCCGGCCCGGTGGCCGCGCTGCGCGGCAGGCCGGCCACGCTGACGCTGTGTGGCGAACGGGCATCGGCGTCTTGGGCGCTTGTGCCGCCCGGGCCTTGGCAGCGGCTCACGTCGCGCTGGCGGCGCGCTGACGTGCGCGCCTTGCTGGAGACCCTGTAGATGCAGATCCAGACCCGCGACGTGCCGCCCCGCGCGGCCTGGGCGCTGGAGCAGTCCGGCGTGCACCCCTTGCTGGCCCGCCTGCTCGCCGCGCGCGGTGTGCGGGCGCCCGACGAACTGGACGACGGCCTGGCCCGCCTGCTGCCGCCCGACACGCTGCAGGGAAGCGCCGCAGCAGCCCGACTGCTGGCCGAAGCCATTCAGGCCGGCCGCCGCATCTGCGTGGTCGCCGACTACGACTGCGACGGCGCCACGGCCTGTGCCGTGGCCCTGCGCGGCCTGCGCCTGCTGGGGGCGGAAGCGGGGCAGCTGGGCTACGTGGTGCCCGACCGCGCCGTGCACGGCTACGGCCTGACGCCGGCCATCGTCGACCTCGCGCTGGCGCAGCAGCCCGACCTGCTGGTGACGGTGGACAACGGCATCGCCAGCCTGGCCGGTGTGGCCCATGCGCGTGCCGCCGGGCTGCAGGTGCTGGTGACCGACCACCACCTGCCGGCGCTTGAGGGCAATGCCGTGGTGCTGCCGGCGGCCGACGTCATCGTCAACCCGAACCAGCCGGACTGCGGCTTCGAGAGCAAGGCGCTGGCCGGCGTGGGCGTGATGTTCTACGTGCTGCTGGCCACGCGGGCCGAGCTGCGCGCGCGCGGCGTGTTCGACGCGGCCAGCCAGCCGCGCATCGATGCGTTGCTGGACCTCGTCGCGCTGGGCACGGTGGCCGACGTGGTGAAGCTCGACGCCAACAACAGGCGCCTGGTGGCCCAGGGCCTGCGGCGCATCCGCCAGGGCCGCATGCAGCCCGGCGTGGCGGCGCTGTTCGCCGCTGCGGGGCGCGACCCAAGGCGGGCTTCCGCCTTCGACTTCGGCTTCGCGCTCGGCCCGCGCATCAATGCGGCGGGGCGGCTGTCGGACATGACCCTGGGCATCGAGTGCCTGACCACCGACGACGCGGCACGCGCCGGCGAACTGGCCACGCTGCTGGACCGCATCAACCGCGAACGGCGCGAGGTCGAGGCCGGCATGCGCGAGCAGGCCGAGGCGCAGCTCGAACAATGGGCCGCGGCGGAGGACGACCCGCGCCCGGCGCTGGCGCTGTTCGACACCGGCTTTCACGAAGGGGTGGTCGGCATCGTCGCCGGCCGCCTGAAGGACCGGCTGCACCGGCCGACCTTTGTCTTCGCGCGTGGCGCGGACGGGCACCTGAAGGGCTCCGGCCGCTCCATCCCCGGCTTCCACCTGCGCGATGCGCTCGACCTGGTGGCCAAGCGGCACCCCGGCGTGCTGCTGCGCTTTGGCGGTCATGCGATGGCGGCCGGCTGCACGATCGACGAGGTCGCGTTCCCGACCTTCGATGCGGCCTTCCAGACGGTGGCCACCGAGTGGCTCGACGCCGCCGCGCTGACGCGCACGTTGCGCACCGACGGCCCGCTGGCCGTGCAGTGGTTCAACCCGGAGACGGCCCGGTTGCTGGATGCGCAGGTCTGGGGCCAGGGCTTCGAGGCGCCGGTGTTCTGCGACGTGGTGGACGTTCTGGAGCAGCGCCTGGTGGGCGAGAAGCACCTGAAGCTGCGCGTGCGCCACCAGGGCGCGCTGCGCGATGCCATCTGGTTCGGCCATGCGGAGCCGGTGCCCGAACGCGTGCGCCTGGCCTGGCGCCTGTTGTTGGACGAGTGGCAGGGCCGGCAGCGCGTGCAGATGGTGGTGGAAACGGCCGTGGCAGCCGCGTCGGCGCCCGGCTGATCAGGGCGCGGGCGGGATGGCCAAGCCGCGCTGCACCGCCGGGCGTGCCACGAAGGTGTCGAGCACGCGCCGCACTTGCTGGAAGTCGTCGAAGCCCACCAGGTCACTCGCGCCGTAGAAACCCACCAGGTTGCGCACCCAGGGCAGGGTGGCGATGTCGGCGATCGAGTAGTCGTCGCCAAGCATCCAGGCCTTGTCCGACAGCTGACGGTCGAGCACGCCGAGCAGTCGGCGCGATTCCGCCACGTAGCGGTCGCGCGGGCGCTTGTCTTCAAAGTCCTTGCCGGCGAACTTGTGGAAGAAGCCCAGCTGGCCGAATATCGGCCCCACGCCGCCCATCTGCCACATCACCCACTGCAGCGCTTCGTAGCGCTGCGCCACGTCGGCCGGCAGGAAGCGGCCGTGTTTGCTGGCCAGGTAGACCAGGATCGCGCCGGACTCGAACAGGGCCAGCGGTTCGCCGCCGGGTCCGGCCGGATCGATGATCGCGGGGATCTTGTTGTTCGGGAACGTGGCCACGTACTCGGGCGACAGCTGGTCGTCGCGCCCGAAGTCGATGCGGTGCACCTCGTAGGGCACGCCCAGTTCCTCGAGCAGGATGGACACCTTCACGCCGTTGGGCGTGGGCAGCGAGTACAGCTGCAGGCGATCCGGGTGCAGCGGGGGCCATTTGCGCGTGATGGCGAAGCGGGCGAGGTCGGTCATCGAGCGCAGATGCTAAGCATTGCCGTGGCACCCCGCAGGGGCATGGCTTTGTGGGCAGCATCGTCGTCATGAAACGAACGATGCTCGTCCTGTTGGCCGTCGCGGCGGCGTCGCTGTCGCAACCTGCTGGCGCCCAGCGCCTGGAGACGGTGGCACGCGGTCTGGTTGAACCCTGGGCCCTGGCCTTCGCGCCCGACGGCCGCTTGCTGGTGACCGAGCGCGCCGGCCGCCTGCGCGCCATCGGCCCCGACGGCCGTCCGGGCGACCCCATCGCCGGCCTGCCGCGCATCGACGCCACCGGCCAGTGCGGCCTGCTGGACCTGGTGGTGGGGCCCGACGGCTGGCTCTACTTCAGCTATGCCGAGCCGGGCGAGGGTGGCACCAACGGCACGTCGGTGGCCAGAGCGCGCTTGGATGGCCAGCAGCTGGCCGATCTGCAGGTGATATTCCGCCAGGCGCCCAAGTTGGCCAGCCGGCTGCACTGCGGCTCCCGCATCGTCTTCGACCGTGAGGGCCACCTCTTCATCGGCCTGGGCGACCGCTACACCGGCATGCAGGAAGCGCAGAACCCGGCCAACCACATTGGCAAGGTGGTGCGCATCACCCGCGACGGCAAAGCGCCGGCGGACAACCCCTTCATTGCCCGCAGCGGTGCGGCGCCGGAGGTCTGGAGCCTGGGCCACCGCAACATTCAGGGCGCGGCGCTGCACCCGGCCACCGGTGCGCTGTGGGCCGCGGAACACGGCCCACAGGGCGGTGACGAAGTCAACCTCGTGCAGGGCGGCCGCAACTACGGCTGGCCGCTGGTCACGTATGGTCGAAATTACGGCAGCGGCACGCGCATCGGTGAGGAAGGGCCGAAGGCCGGCTTCGAGCAGCCATTGAAGCACTGGGTGCCGACCTCCATCGCGCCCAGTGGCATGGCCTTCCTGACCAGCGACCGCTACCCCGCCTGGCGCGGCAGCCTGTTCGTGGGGGCGCTGCGCGGTCAAGCCCTGGTGCGCCTGACGCTGGACGGCGATCGGGTGGTGGGCGAAGAGCGCCTGTTCACGAACGAGTCCCTGCGCGTGCGCGACGTGCGCCAGGGACCGGACGGCTGGCTGTACCTGGTCGCCGGCGGCAACGACGGGCGCGTGCTGCGGGTCAGGCCCTGACGGCGGCAGCCGTCAGGGCCATGCCCGCAGACCGGTCAACGCACCGCGCGCCAGACGCGGGTGGTGGCGGCGTCTCCGCGGCCGCTGACCAGCAGCACGTCGTACGGATCGCGGCGGCCGCCGTAGACGGCGCCGTCCATGCCCGGTGAACCCACGGGCATGCCTGGCACGGTCAGGCCCAGCGCCTTGGGTTTCTCGGCCAGCATGCGCTTCACGTCCTGGGCTGGCACATGGCCTTCGACCACGTAGCCACCCACCAGGGCGGTGTGGCAGGAACCCAGCTGCTGCGGCAGGCCCAGGCGCTGGCGCATGGTGGTGTTGCCACTGTCATGCACGCGCACGACGAAGCCGTGCTCCTCCATGTGCGCGACCCAGTCCTTGCAGCAGCCGCAGGTGGGTGACTTCCAGACCTCGACCAAGGGCTTTTCGTCGGCATGGATTGCACCGGCAAAGCCGGCCGTGCCGAGCCAGGCGAGGGTGGCGGCGATCGCGCCGCGGCGATGGATGGTCTTCATGTCATGACTCCACAGTGATCTGGCCCTTCATGCCGGCCTGGTAGTGGCCGGCGATGAGACAGGCGAATTCAAAGCTGCCCGGGCGGTTGAAGGTCCACACGATCTCGCGCATCTGGCCGGGCGGCACATGCGCCATGTAGGGTTCGTCGTGCGCCATGTTCGGAAACCGGAGCATCAATTCGGCGTGCTTCGCGTTCTCGGCCGGCGTGCCGATCACGTATTCGTGCATCTGTTGGCCGGCGTTGTGCACGCGCAGGCGCAGGGTCTCGCCCTGCTTGACAGTCAGTTGCCCAGGCTGGAAGCGCATGTCGTCCCCCATGCGGACATCGACACTGCGGCGCACCTGGCGCGCCTCGCCGGCGATGCCCCATGCCTTCTGTTCCTTCACCACCTTGGACGGCGCGGCGTGCTTGTCGCCATGCGCCCAGACAGGCGCTGTGCCGGCACACAGCCCGGCCAGCACGATGTTCCTGCGAAATGGATTCATGGTCCAGGCTCCTGGATCAATGTTGGTGTTGGCCACCCGCGGGCTTGCGCACGCGCACATCCATCGCGGCGGGTGCCGCGGCGGCGGCACGGGCCGGCTGCATCGGGGGCGTCTCGACTTCGTGGGCCACCGTGCCCTCGGGGTGCTTGAACCACCCCGGGTCGCTGTAGTCGCCCGGCTTCTGGTCGCGGCGCACCTTCAGCACCGAGAACATGCCGCCCATCTCCACCGAGCCGAAGGGGCCGTCGCCGGTCATCATCGGCGCCGTGTTGTCGGGCAACGGCATTTCCATCTCCGACATGTCGGCCATGCCGCGCTCGCCCATCACCATGTAGTCGGGGATGAGCTTCGTGATCTGGCGCACCACCTGCCGGTGGTCGACGCCGATCATCGTCGGCACGTTGTGGCCCATCGCGTTCATGGTGTGGTGGCTCTTGTGGCAGTGGAAGGCCCAGTCGCCTTCCTCGTCGGCCACGAAATCCATCTGCCGCATCTGGCCCACGGCGATGTCCACCGTCACCTCCGGCCACCGCGCGCCCTTGGGCGTGGGCCCGCCGTCGGTGCCGCTGACCACGAATTCGTGGCCGTGCAGGTGGATCGGGTGGTTGGTCATCGTCAGGTTGCCCACGCGCAGGCGCACCTTGTCGCCCAGGCGCACGTTGAGGCTGTCGATGCCGGGGAAGATGCGGCTGTTCCAGCTCCAGAGGTTGAAGTCCAGCATCGTCATGATCTTCGGCGTGGCACTGCCCGGCTCGATGTCATAGGCGTTGAGCAGGAAGCAGAAGTCGCGGTCCACGGGGTCGATCAGCGGATGCCTGGTCTTCGGGTGCGTGACCCAGAAGCCCATCATGCCCATTGCCATCTGCGTCATCTCATCGGCGTGTGGGTGGTACATGAAGGTGCCCGGCCGGCGTGCCACGAACTCGTAGACAAAGGTCTTGCCGGGCGCAATGCCAGGCTGGGTGAGGCCGGTGACGCCGTCCATGCCATTGGGCAGGCGCTGGCCATGCCAGTGCACGCTGGTGTGCTCCGGCAGCCGGTTGGTCACGTAGATCCGCACGCGGTCGCCTTCGACCACTTCGATCGTCGGCCCCGGGCTCTGGCCGTTGTAGCCCCACAGGTGGGCCGTGAAGCCAGGGGCCATCTCGCGCAGCACGGGCTCGGCCACCAGGTGGAATTCCTTGACGCCGTCCTTCATGCGCCAGGGGCAGGTCCAGCCGTTGAGCGTGACCACCGGGTTGTAGGGGCGGCCATCGGGGGGCACCAGAGGCGCGGCTGTTGCGGCGCTGGTCTGGATCACGGGTTCGGGCAGGGCGGCCATGGCCACCTTGCTCACCGCGGCCGAGGCCACGGCGGCGCCGCCCATGAACAGTCGTCGGTTCATCATGGGGAACTCCTTCAGTGGCCGCCGGCGTCGCCGCCGCCGGTGGAGGACATGGGGCCGGCCAGGGCCGACGGCGTGGGGCTGCCCAGCGTGGCCATGCGCAGGTCGGCATCGGCCAACCAGAAGTCGCGCTCGGCCAGGATCGCGTCGTGCACGCTGGCGATCTGTGCCCGCGCGTCGGCCAGCAGCTCGAAGACCCCGATCAGCATGCCGTTGTAGCGCAGCACGTTCTGCTCGGCGATCTGAGCGCGCAACGGCACGATCTGGTCGCGGTGGTGACGCGCGATCTGCCAGGCACTGCGCCGCTGGCCCTCGGCCTCGCGGATCTGCGAGCGCGCGTCGATCGCCAGCTGCGCGGCCTGATCGACCGCCTGGTGCCAGACGGCGTCGGCCCGGGCGGCCTTGGCATCGCCCGGGTCGAAGATCGGCAGTTCGATGCCGACCTCCCAGCCGCGCTGCCTGCTGCCGTCGCTGGACGTGTTGTGGCTCAGTCCCAGCTCGACCACGCTGACCAGCCGCGTTGCCCGTGTCAGGCCCAATGCTCGCGCCGTCTCGTCGACGGCGATCTGCGCTGCCTGCAGGTCCAGCCGGGTGGCCAGGGCCTCGCGCTCGATCTGCGGCCGCTCCGGCAGTTCAGCCGGCAGGTCGGGCAGGCGGTCGGGCAGGGTGAACGCCGTCTGAGCGCCCCACAGGCCCAGCAGGCGCGTCAGCCGCTCGCGCGTGGCGCGCTGCTGCTGTTCGGCACGGGCCACGTTGAGCGCCGCGTCGGCGTAGAAGGCCTGTTCACGCGCCCGCTGCAAAGGGCTGAAGTTGCCCACCTGCTGCATGCGGCGGGCCAGTTCGGCCGCCGCCTCAGCGGCCTGCATGACTTGACCCATGTAGTGCACCGACTGCTGTGCCGCCACCGCGTCGACCCAGGCCTTGCGCGTCTTGGCCGCATGGTCGAGCACGGCCACCAGCACGGCGTGGCGCTCGCGGTCCAGACGCCGCTGTGCCAGATCGCCTGTCCACGGGGTCAGCAACCAGCGCAGCAGGGGAAGGTGCAGGCTGCGATCGATCTCACGTTCATCGCCGGTGCGCGAGCGCCCGAAGGTGAAGCCCGGGTTGGGCAGGCGCAGGGCCTGCACGACCTCGGCTTCAGCCACGCCCAGGGCGGCGAAGCGGGCTTGCAGGCCGCGGTGGTTCAGCAGCGCCAGTTGCACGGCGGCGTCGGCCGCCAGTGGCGCGGTGGCCAGCAGGGTGGCCACCTGCTGGTCGATGGCCGTCCGCTCCTCGTCGCTGCGGGCCCAGCGCAGCGTGGCGCCGGTGTGCTGCTGCGCTGCCTGCTGCACCGGTGCGAACTGCCGCTCGGGGTCGACGGTGGCGCATCCGGCAAGGATCAGGGCCGCCGCCAGGGCCGTCGACCGCCGGAAGGCCGTGAGGGCCCGGGTCATGGCTTGCCCCCGTGGTGGCCATGATGGGGCATTGCCGGTGGCATGGGCGTGGTCGGCGTCGTGGAGGGGCTGGACATCGGCGGTGTCGCTGTCGAAGCGGGCGTCGCTTCCGGCGCCGTCGCTTCGCGCAGATAGGCGCGCCAGCCGCCGATGCGGGCCACCGCCTCGTTGGCGGCCCGCCAGGACTTCAGCGGCGTCTCGCCCAGCGGGCGGTAGCGCTGCAGTGCGCTCTGGTGTTTCAGTGGTGGCACGTCGGCATCGACGTTCGTGGGGTCAGGCCGGCCGGCTGTGGCAGCGGCATGCCAGCAGGCGGCCGCCAGCAGAGGAAGGGCACGTATCGCAGCACGCTGGCTGCGCAGAAAGCTCAACAACATGGGCACCTCGTCAGGTCGCTCAAGCACCGGTGCCGTCCCTGGGGCGGGACGGACCGGACGGCGGGGTCAGACAAGGGGGAGGCGAGGCGGGCGGTCGAACCCGTCCGGGTCGATGGAGCTCAGGAAGGGCGGCCGCCAGGCTGGCGGTGCGTAACCATGCATTTCAGGGCCGGGCAGGCCGAGCACCTGGGGCGCGGGCGCTGAACTGGCGTGGCACACCGCACACTGGGCACAGCCGGCATGGCCGCTGGCGCCGGTGTGGGCCAAGCCGGCGTCGGCGTCCGGCATGGCAGCGGCCGGCGCGTCGCCCACGGCATGGCACGGCGGCGACGCCGCTTCCGGCAGATCACCGGGCATCTGATGCATGCTGCCCATCGTCAACTGCGGCGCGACTGCCGCCAGGCCCTGCAACGGCAGGGCCAGCGACAGACACCACAGCATGGTCAGCCACCAGCGTTTCACCCCCACATTGTCGCGCAGTTCGGTCCGACCACTGCAGGTTGGGGGGCACCCCCGGGACTGCGGGGTGGTTGGCAGGGCCATCAGGCGCCCGACTTGCTTAAGCTTCTGCAGCAAGCAAAGGAAGGCACCAGCATGAAGCACACGATCACCCTTCTGGCCTTGGCCGGCGCGCTGGCCGCGCCCGCGGCCGGTGCCGTCGACCTCGTGCGCACCGATTTCGACAGCGACGCCGAAGGCTGGCGGGCCCTCAACGGTGTCGCGGCGCAGGGCTGGGTGGAGAGTGGGGGCGACCCGGGTGGCTTCTTCTCGGCGCTCGACAGCGGCGGTGGCGTGGTGTTTGTCTACGACGCGCCGGCCGCTTACCTCGGCGACCAGAGCGCCGCGCTGGGCGGCACGCTGTCGTTCAGCCTGAAGACCTCGACGCAGGCCTTCCCGATGTCCAACAACCAGGCCACGGTGCGCATCATCGGCGGCGGCATCACCTTGGCCGCGGTCGTGGGCGACGCCCCAGGGCTGGACTGGACGCATTACACGCTCGACTTGGTGCCGACCAGTTTCCGCATCGGTGACGCCGGCGGGGAACTGGCCACGGCCGAGGACCTGGCCTGGGTCTTTGGTCAGGTCGAGACCCTGCGCATCCGCGGCGAGTTCAGCCAGATCATCGACCGCGGCGGTCTCGATACCGTGGTGCTGAGCGCTGTGCCGGAGCCGGCCACCTGGGCGCTGGCGCTGGCGGGTGTCGCCGGCCTGGCCTGGCGCCGGCGGTTCGCGCGCTGACTGGCTGAGAGGTCGGTCCAGGCCGGCGCCTGCCGGCATCAGGAGGTCCGACGTACCGCCGCGGCGACCGCGCCAGCGCGGCCCACCGCTTCATGCACACTCACCCCCTTTCGGGGTGATGGAGTGAGGCCGTGGGTCCGTTGAAGGGTTTGCGTGTGGTGGAACTGGCCGGTATCGGCCCCGGCCCGATGGCCTGCATGCTGCTGGCCGACCTGGGCGCGGACGTGGTGCGCATCGACCGCCTGGAGGCCAGTGGCCTGGGCCTGCCGATGCCGCCGCGTTTCGACGTCAATGCACGCGGCCGGCGATCGGTGGCGCTGGACCTCAAGCAGGCGGCTGGCATCGACGTGGCACTTCGGCTGATCGACCGGGCCGACGTGCTGATCGAAGGCTTCCGTCCCGGCGTCGCCGAACGCCTGGGCCTGGGGCCGGACACCTGCCATGCGCGCAATCCGGGCCTGGTCTACGGCCGCATGACCGGCTTCGGCCAGACCGGGCCGATGGCCCCGATGGCCGGCCACGACCTCAACTACATTGCACTGACCGGCGTGCTCGACGCCATCGGCCCGCCCGGCGGCGCGCCGGTGCCGCCGCTGAACCTGGTGGGCGACTACGGTGGCGGGGCGCTGTACCTGGCCTTTGGCGTGATGGCGGCGCTGTACGAGCGTCAACAGTCGGGGAAAGGGCAGGTGGTGGACGCGGCCATGGTGGACGGCGCGGCTTCGCTGGCGTCGATCTTCCACGGCCTGCGAGCCGCGGGCCAGTGGGGCGGCGAGCGAGGCGGCAACCTGCTCGATGGGGGGGCGCCGTTCTACACGACGTACCGCTGCGCCGACGGCGGCTGGCTGGCCGTCGGTGCGCTGGAGCCCAAGTTCTTCGCCGCGTTTGCGCGCGGCATTGGTCTTGACGCGTCATTCATCGCCGCGCAGTACGACCGTCGGCAGTGGCCCGCGATGCGCGAGGCCATTTCGGTCTTGCTGGCGGTGCAGACGCGCGACCACTGGGCCGCGCTGTTCGAAGGCAGCGATGCCTGTGTGACCCCGGTGCTGAGCTTCGCCGAAGCCACGCAGCACGCGCACGCGCAGTCCCGCGGTGCCTACGTCACCGTCGACGGCGTGGTGCAGCCTGGCCCGGCGCCGCGCTTCTCCCGCAGCGTGCCGGCCGTGCCTGGCTCATCACCGCAGATCGGGGAACAGAGCGCTGCAGTGCTGGAAGAAGCGGGCTTCGACCGCGATCAGATTGCGGCCCTGCAGGCCGCGGGGGTGCTGAAATGAGCGTGCACCAGACCCCTGCCGACGCCCGGCTGGCGGCGTCGCTGATGCTGCTGCGCGACGCGGCCGAAGGCGGCGTCGAGGTGCTGATGTTGCGCCGCGCCGAACGTGATGGTGACCTGCGCAGCGGCGCCTGCGTCTTCCCGGGCGGCGTGCTGGAGGCCGGCGACCGTGCAGCCCACGCCTGGTGCCTGGGCCCTGGGGATGCCGAGGCGAGTGCCCGCCTGGGCCTGGCCGAAGGTGGACTGGACTACCTGGTGGCCGCCGTGCGCGAAAGCTTCGAGGAAGTGGGCGTGCTGCTGGCCTGCCGGCCGGACGGCAGCGCGCTGCCGGCGGCCGACTGGGCCGCGTTGCAGCCGGAACTCGCCCCGTGGCGGCTGCAGCTGCACCGCGGCGAGCAGGACCTGGGCGCACTGTGCCGCGCTTTCGACCTGCGGCTGGACCTTCGCGGACTGCACTATTTCAGCCATTGGCTGACGCCACCAGGCGTGCCCAAGCGCTTCGACACGCGCTTCTTCACCGTGCCCATGCCGGCCGGTCAGGTGCCCGAGGCTGACCGCGCCGAGGCGGTGGAACTGATGTGGGCGCAGCCTGCGGTGGCCTTGGCGCGCGACAGTGGCTACGTGCTGCTGCCGGTGACACGCTGCACGCTGCAGGAACTGCAGGCACACCCGGACACCGCGGCGGCCCACACCGAAGCCGGCGCACGGCGTGACATCCGCGTGACCATGCCGCGCCGCGGCCGGACTCGCAAGGGCCCGCGCATCGTGTTGCCCTGGGAACCGGGCTGGGCCGAGCTGGGCCGGCTGGACCCGGACGGCCACCACCAGGCTTGGGCCGAGATCGTGCCGGGCGAGCCGGTGCGGCTGTCGCCGCGCGTCCTGCGCGTGACGGCACCCAACGCCGGCATGATGACCGGGCCCGGCACCAACAGCTACCTGGTTGGCGACGACGACCCGGCCGCGCCACTGGCCGTGATCGATCCAGGTCCTGACGACGCGACGCACCGCGCAGCGATCCTGGCGGCCGCACCGCGCCGCATCACCCACGTGCTGACCACGCACACGCATGTGGACCATTCCCCCGGTGCCGCCGCGCTGGCCCAGGCCACGGGCGCACGCATCATCGGCCGCCGCGCGCCGCCGTATCCGGGCCAGGACGCCGCTTTCAGGCCCGACGAAGAACCGGCCGAAGGCGATGTGCTGTCGCTCGGCACCGGCACCACCTTGCACGCCCTGCAGACGCCGGGGCATGCGTCGAACCACGTGTGCTGGCGGCTGGCCGAGGAGAAGCTGCTGTTCACCGGCGACCACCTGATGCAGGGCAGCACCGTGGTCATCAACCCGCCGGACGGCGACATGCTGGCCTATCTGGCGCAGTTGGAGCGACTGCTGCCCATGGACCTGGACTGGCTGGCGCCGGGCCATGGCTTCCTGGTGGCGCAGCCGCACGACGTCATCCGCGCCCTGGTGGCGCACCGGCTGAAGCGCGAAGCCAAGGTGCTGTTGGCCCTGCAGCAGCACGGCCCAGCCAACGTGCAGGCCCTGGTGCCCGCGGCCTACGACGACACGCCGGCGCCGCTGCATGGTGTGGCGGCGCGCTCCTTGCTGGCGCACCTGCTGAAGTTGCAGGCCGAAGGCCACGCCGTCGAATCAGGGGGCGTCTGGCGGGTGTGCTGAAGGTGCAGGGGCCGTGGCGTCGGCATCCTGCCAATGGCCGTCGCGCAACAGCTGGTGCGGCCCGAACTGGGCCTTGTAGGCCATCTTGGGGCTCTCCGCGATCCAGTAGCCCAGGTAGAGGTGCGGCAGGTTCAGCTGCCGCACCTGCTCCACCTGCCACATCACGCCGTAGGTGCCGTAGCTGGTGCCTGGCTCGGGTTCGTAGTAGGTGTAGACGGCGGAGATGCCGTCGGCCAGCACGTCGACGATGGACACCATCTTCAGCGTACCGGCGCTGCCGTCGTCGGTGGGCGTGCGGAACTCCACCAGGCGGGAGTTGACGCGGCTCTGGAGCAGGAACTGGGTGTACTGGTCGACGCTGTCGTGGTCCATGCCGCCGCCGGCATGGCGGCCGCTCTGGTAACGCAGGTAGAGCTGGTAATGCTCCGGCGAGAAGCACAGCCGCAGCACCCGGGCCTTGAGGCCGGCATGCTGCTTCCAGGCGCGGCGCTGGCTGCGCGTCGGCTGGAAGCTGGCCACCGGCACCCGCATGGGCACGCAGGCGCGGCAGCCGTCGCAGTAGGGCCGGTAGGTGAACATGCCGCTGCGCCGGAAGCCATTGGCCACCAGGCCGGAATAGGCGTCGGCATGGATCAGGTGGCTGGGCGTGGCCACCTGCGAGCGCGCCAGCCGCCCCGGCAGGTAGCTGCACGGGTAGGGGGCCGTCGCGTAGAACTGCAACGACGAGAGCGGGAGCTCCTGCGGGTGCGTCACGTGGGCGAAGTGGGGCGGGGCGTCGTGGGTGTGCCCAGGCGCGGGTCCAGGTGCGCCCAGTGCGCTGGATCATAGGTCCAGTCCCGGATGTCCGGCGCCCCCAGGGCGCGGGCCAGGTGGGCCTGGAATGCGGCGCGCGGGACTTCGTGCGCGCCCATGGACGCCAGGTGCCCGGTGTGCTGCTGGCAGTCCACCCAGTCCACGCCACGGGCGCGGCAGGCGGCCACCAGCGCGGCCAGGGCCAGCTTGGAGGCGTCGGTGGCGTGCGAGAACATCGATTCGCCGAACACCATGTGGCCGATGCTCACGAAGTAGAGACCACCCACCAATTGCCCGTCGACCCAGGTCTCGACGCTGTGCGTGCGCCCGGCCGCGTGCCAGGCCACATAGGCCTGCACCATGGCCGGCACGATCCAGGTGCCGTCCTGGCCGTCGCGCGGGGTGGCGGCGCAGTGGCGCATCACGCGTGCGAAGTCGCTGTCGAAGCGGACAGCACAACCGGGTGTGGCCAGGAAGCGCTGCAGCGTCTTGCGCAGCGAGCGGTGCAGCTTGAAGTCGGCCACCGGCAGCACCATGCGCGGGTCGGGGCTCCACCACAGCACCGGTTGGCCCGGGCCGAACCAGGGGAACAGGCCGAGGCGGTAGGCTTCTTCCAGGCGAGCAGGGGTCAGCGTGCCGCCCGCGGCGACCAGCCCCGGGACTTCCTCCAGCACCGTGCCCGGGCGGGGCAACGGCAGCGTGTCGTCAATCCAGTGGACCATGGGCGGCTCTGGGTCTGGCGACCCGATTTCCGTGGGCTCCCCCGAGCCCCCTCCAAGAAGGGGCTCCAGCACGTTTGACGGCACCCCGCCAGCCCCCCTCCGCGAGGGGGACTCCAGCATGTATGACGAGTCGGCCGCCTGGCCGACCGCTTCGCTGCGCAAGGACACAGCGGCGGCTCTCTCTCGGGGCGCCTGTGCATGTCCGCAAGGCGGTGGCGGGTTGGCTTGTGGCGCGCATGAGAGCGCCGAGCATCGCAGGGCCCGAGGCCGCGCGCGCCAGCGCGCTTAGTAGACTGACTCGCGGCCGATGTCCGACCACAGCGAACGCAGTGAGCGGAGGGAGTTTGGCCGCGGGCCTCGGGACCGAGAAGCACAGGGAAGTCGGAGCGCAGCGGAGACCGCTCGACCTAAGCGGCACAGGCCAACCTGCCACCGCCTTGCCGCCTCGGCCGTGGAGTGCGACCTCAAATGCCCACACGGCACTCAACGTCCGCTTTGGGTCGCCAGCCACCTCAGTCCGCACGCCCGATGGATCGCCACAGGAATGCGAACTCCAGCGCCGACATGTCCGCCCGCTGAGCGTTGTCGGCCGCACCACCATGGCCGCCTTCGATGTTCTCGTAGTACATCGGCGCGTGGCCCTGTTCCAGCATGCGGGCCGCCATCTTGCGCGCATGGCCGGGGTGCACGCGGTCGTCGCGCGTGCTGGTGATGAACAGCACCGCCGGCATCTTCACGCCGGCCTTCACGTTCTGGTAAGGGCTGTAGGTCTTCAGCACGGCCCAGTCGCCGGCGTCGTCGGGGTTGCCGTATTCCGCCATCCACGACGCCCCAGCCAGCAGCAGGTGGTAGCGCTGCATGTCCAGCAGCGGCACCTGGCAGACCACGGCACCGAAGAGCTCCGGCCGCTGCACCATCGTGGCACCCACCAGCAGGCCGCCGTTGCTGCCGCCCTCGATGCCCAGGTGTTGTGGGTTGGTGATCTTCGCGGCGATCAGGTCCTCGGCCACGGCGGCGAAGTCGTCATAGCTCTTCTGCTTGTGGCGCTTCACGGCGGCTTGGTGCCAAGCCGGCCCGAATTCTCCGCCGCCGCGGATGTTGGCCAGCACGTAGACGCCGCCGCGCGCCAGCCAGCTGCTGCCGATGCTGCCGGAATAGAACGGCTGCATCGAGACCTCGAAGCCGCCATAGCCATAGAGCAGGGTCGGGTTGCGGCCGTTGGCCTGGGCGCCCTTGGGCCAGACCACGAAGTAGGGCACCCGCGTGCCATCGCGGCTGGTGGCGAAGCGCTGCTCCACGCGCATGCCTTCGCTGGCGAAGAAGCGCGGGCGGGACTTCAGTGTCTGTGCCGTGCCGCCGGTGTCCGCGGCGTCCACCAGCATCAGCGAATCCGGAGTCAGGAAGTCGGTGTAGCTCACCAGCAGCTGTTCGGCCAGGGTGTCGGCCTTCAGCAGCGGGTCGTGCAACGCCTGCACACTCAGTGTCCCGGGGTGGGGGGCCGGCAGTTCGCGCCGGGTCCAGGCCTGGGCGGGGGCCGCGCCGGGCTGCCAGGTTTCCAGCCGGCTGGCCACGTTGTCCAGCACGTTGAGTACCAGACGGCTGGCGGTGCTCGAAAACCCGGCCAGCGAACGCGTGGCCGTGGGCGTGAACAAGGCCTGCCAACGCGGGTCGCCGCCGGCGACGAAGGCGTCAGCGTCGCCGACCAGCAGGCTGCCCTGGGTCCAGCGGTGGCCGCCGCTTTGCCAGTCGCTTCGCAGTTCCACCAGCACGTGGCGGCGCCAGAAGCTGACGCTGGCGTCCTCCGGCTTGGCCAGCGGCACCCAGCGCCCACCCTGCCAGAGGAACTGCATCGAGCGGTAGAAGTCCAGTGCGCGGGTGAGCACGGTCCGTTCGTAGCCCGGCTCGTCATCGACGCCGATCCAGACGCCGACGTCGGCCGCCTCGCCCTCGAACACCGTTTCCGCCTGGGCCAGCGGCTGGCCGCGTTTCCAGCGCTTGACGATGCGCGGGTAGCCGGCGTCGGTCATGCTGCCGGGGCCGAAGTCGGTGCCGACATAGACGGTGTCGGCATCGATCCAGTCCAGGCTGCTCTTGGCTTCCGGCAAGGTGAACCCGCCGTCGACGAACCGCTTGTCCTCCAGGTCGAACTCGCGCACCACGTTGGCGTCGGCCCCGCCGCGCGACAGCGACACCAGTGCGCGCCGGTAGTCCGGCCCGTGGGCCGAGGCGCCGGCCCAGACCCAGTTCTCGCCTTCGGCCTTGCCCAGGGCGTCGAGGTCGAGCACCGTTTCCCAGGCCGGTTCGGCCTTGCGGAACTCCGCCAGCGTCGTGCGCCGCCACAGGCCACGCGGATGGGTTTCGTCCTGCCACAGGTTGTAGAGCCAGTCGCCCCGGCGGCTGACGGCGGGGATCTTCTCCTTCGAATCGAGGATGGCGCGGATGCGGTCGCGGGTGGCGGCAAAGCCGGGCTCGGCTTCCAGCAGCCTGCGCGTCTCCGCATTGCGCTCACGCACCCAGCTGAGGGCGCGGTCGCCGGTGACGTCTTCGAGCCAGCGGTAGGGGTCTTGGTCGGGGGCAGTGGTCATCGCGGCCAGGGCGGTCAAGGGCAAGGTGGACAGGGAAGAGGCGGCGGGCAGCGCGGCGGCTGTGGCCAGGAGTTGTCGGCGTTTCATTGGGGCGGGTCAGGCGGCAGGATGCAGGCGATGGGGCTGGACCTCGACCATGCGCTCGCCCTGCACGACGAGCACCTGGCCCTCCTGCACATTGATCTGCAATTGCATAGAGCGTTCCGCCAGCGCGCCAAGGGCTTGGGACTGCGCGGCGGGCAGCTGCCAGACCTCCAGGTTGCGCTGCCGTGTCAGACGCCCGGCCAGGCCCTGCCACCAGATGGGGGTGGACGACGCATAGGCCCAGATGCCGACCCGGTCGGCGCGACCGCAGGCGCGCAGGAGGCGCCGTTCGTCGGGCTGGCCCACCTCGATCCACTGGCGTAGCGTGCCGTCCAGCGCGTGGCGCCAGAGGTCGGGCTCGTCGGTGTCCGACAGGCCGCGCGCGAAGACCAGGGCGCCGTCATGATCGTCCTCGGGCACGCTCAGCGCGAAGGCCAGCAGGCGCACCATCAGGCGCTCTTCGGTCTCGGAGGGGTGCAGCGCCAGCGTGAGCGCATGGTCGGCGTAAAGGCCGCGGTCCATGTCGGCGATCTGCAGCGCGGCCTTGTAGATGGTGGATTTGAGGGCCAAGGGGCGGGGGCCGGAGGGGCGCGGTGGCGGCGGGGCGCCCACTGTGCCACAGGCCAGAGGTCCAACGGCCCGAACCAGGCCGGGCCGACCCGCGACCACGCCAGACCCAGGGGGTGTCCGCATTAGGGCAGTGGCCGGCGCCCGATGGCATGATCCAGGGTTTGCCGGCCACGAGCCGGTGTTCTGCCCGGCGCGCGGCCCGACACCGCCGCGTTCCGGGGTGATCCGGCGCCACGAACCTCGATGGCGCGCTGTACCGAAGAGGACGCCCTGCGATGACCCAATCCACTCCCCGTCTGTTGCCGCATCTGACGCTCATGGCGCTGGCGGCCGCGTTGTCCGCGCCCCTGCCGGCGCTGGCCCAGAAGTCGCTCGGCGGCGGCAGCGGCAGCGGGCCGGTGATGACCCGCGAGGAACTGCGCACCTGCCTGAAGCAGCAGGCGACGCTCAAGACCCAGGTGGAGCAGTACGAACAGGAGAAGGCTGCCATCGAGCGCGACAAGGCCGACATCCAGTCCACGCAGAAGGCCATCGACGCTGAGCGCGGCGGCGTGCAGGCCGACGCCGCCAAGATCAACGATGTCAACGCGCGCACCGAGGCGCTGTCCAAGCGCATCAACGACTGGAACGTGCGTTGGCAGGAATTCGAGCGCGATGGCCGCAGCGGCGCCATGGGCGACCGCATGCGCAAGCGGTTGGTCGACGAGAAGCGGGCGATGGAACGCGAGGAGAAGGCGCTGGACGACGAGCGTGCGGCGCTTGGGGGCGTCGGTGGCGGGGCTTCCGAGATCAATGCCAAGGTCGACGCGCTCAACGCGCGCACCGTGGCCTGGAATGCGCGGCAGAAGGCGGCCGTCAAGCGCGGCGAGGACCTGCAGCAGGAGCGTGATCTGTGGGCCTCGGAATGCGGCAACCGCCGCTTCCGCGAGGACGACGAGACCGCCATCCGCAACGGCAAGTGAGCGCGCCATGAGCACCACCGCCGACAACAACCCGTTGCTGCAGCCCTGGACGTCACCGTTCGGCCTGCCCGACTTCGCCCGGATCCGTCCGGAACATTTCGAGCCCGCCTTCCGTGCAGCGATGGACGCGCACCGCGCGGAACTGTCCGCCATCGTGGCCGACGCGGCCGCGCCTGACTTCGCCAATACCCTGGTCGCCTTCGACCGCAGTGGCCGCGCGCTGGGCCGCATCGCCTCGGCCTTCTACAACCTGACGGCCTCGCACACCAACCCGGCCTTGCAGGCGGTGCAGCGGGCCATGGCAGGCCCGCTGGCGGCGCACGACAACGCGATCTACCTGGACGCCGGCCTGTTTGCCCGCGTCGAGGCGGTGCACGAGCAGCGTGCGGCGCTGGGCCTGGGCCCGGAGCAACTGCGCCTGCTCGAACGTGTGCACCTGGATTTCGTGCGTGCCGGGGCCCGTCTGCAGGGCGACGCGCGCGGCCGTTATGCCAGCGTGATGGAGCAGCTGGCGGCGCTGACCACCCGTTTTGCGCAGAACGTGCTGCACGACGAGTCGAGCTGGCACCTGGTGCTGGCCAGCGAGGCCGACATGGCGGGCCTGCCGGGCTTCGTGCGCGCGGCGGCGCGCCAGGCGGCGGAGGATCGCGGCCTGGCCGGGCAGGCGGTGATCACGCTGTCGCGCTCGCTGATCGTGCCTTTCCTGACCTTCTCAGAGCGCCGCGACCTGCGCGAGCAGGCCTGGCGCGCCTGGACCAGCCGCGGCGAACATGCCGGTGAGCACGACAACCGCGAGGTGGCGCGCGACATCCTGCGCCTGCGCGGCGAACAGGCGCGGCTGCACGGCCATGCCAGCTACGCCGACTACGCGCTGGCCGACACCATGGCTGGCACGCGGGCCAACGTGCAGCAGCTGCTCGACCAGGTCTGGCCGCGCGCCTTGTCGGCGGTGCAGCGCGAGCGGGCGGCCTTGCGCGAGGCCATGGACGCGGCCGGGGTCGATGCGGCTCAGGCCATTGAGGCCTGGGACTGGCGCTTCTGGGCCGAGAAGGTGCGCCAGGCCCGGTACGCCATCGACGATGCAGAGGTGAAGCCCTACTTCCCGCTGCCGGCCATGGTGCAGGCGGCGTTCGACTGCGCCGGCCGCCTGTTCGGCCTGCAGTTCGTCGAGCGTGGCGATCTGCCGGTCTACCACCCCGACGTGAAGGCCTACGAGGTGCAGAACGCCGACGGCAGCACCGTGGGCGTGTTCCTGCAGGACAACTTTGCCCGGCCCAGCAAGCGCAGCGGCGCCTGGATGAGCAGCCTGCGCTGGCAGAGCCGCAATGGCGCCGCCGGCGAAGCCGAACTGCCGGTGATCCTGAACAACAACAACT
Organism: Burkholderiaceae bacterium; assembly: GCA_024235915.1. Lineage (GTDB taxonomy): Bacteria > Pseudomonadota > Gammaproteobacteria > Burkholderiales > Burkholderiaceae_C > Rubrivivax. Next base: position 473,349 of record JACKLO010000007.1, read on the forward strand.
TCGCCAAGGGCGCGCCCGGCGAACCCACGCTGCTGTCGATGGACGACGCGCGCACGCTGTTCCACGAGTTCGGGCACGGGCTGCATGGCCTGCTGTCGGACGTGCACTTCGAGCGCCTGTCGGGCACCCAGGTGCTGCGGGACTTCGTCGAGCTGCCGTCGCAGATCTTCGAGCACTGGATCACCGAACCCGAGGTGCTCAAACGCCACGCGCGCCATTGGCAGACGGGCGAGCCGATCCCCGATGCGTTGATCGAACGCCTGCAGGCGGCGCGCCGCTTCAACCAGGGCTACGAGACGGTGCGCTACACCGGCAGCGCCATCGTCGACATGGCCGTGCATGCCCGCACCGAAGTCGAGCCCCCGGCCGACCTCTGCGCCTTCGAGGCCGAACTACTGGCCAGCCTGGGCCACCCGGCGCCGGTCGGCATCAACCACCGGTTGGTGCACTTCCAGCACCTGTTCTCCGGGTCGGGTTACGCCGCCGGCTACTACGTCTACCTGTGGGCTGAGGTGCTGGACGCTGACGGTTATGACGCCTTTGTCGAAGCCGGAAGCCCCTTCGACGCCAAGGTTGCCGGGGCGCTGCGCCGCCACATCTACGCCGCTGGCAACAGCGTCGAGCCAGGGGCCGCCTTTGCCGCCTTCCGGGGCCGGGGGCCGTCCGTGCGGCCGTTGCTGGAGAAGCGCGGCCTGGTCGAGGCGGGCGAACCGGTGTGAGCCAGGAGGCGGTCGGGCCGTGGGAGCGCGACGCTCCAGAGCCCGACAGCCTCCTAAGGACAGTCTGCAAAACTGCGCCCACAAGGCGTGGCGGACTCGCGCTCGGGGCTGGCATGTCGTAATGCGGAACCTGTCGATCCGTTGATCGAATCGCCCCGCATGCGCAGCACGATTTCGATCTCTTCGGCGCCCTCGCACCGCATCGCAGACGCGCTCATGCCTGGGCTCCGAGCACGTGCCGCCGGGCCATCCACAAGTTGCTCAGTGCGAAGAGCATCGTCAGCCGCGCGGTGTTCTTGGCCAGACCGCGGTAGCGCACTTTGGCGTAGCCGAACTGCTGTTTGACGACCCGGAAGGGGTGCTCGACCTTGGCCCGTACGCTGGCCTTGGCATGCTCGAGTTGCTCGGCGAGGAACTCCGGCTCGATGAAGGGGCTGAGCTTGCGTCTCAAGCCTGGTCGCATGGCGACGTGCCAGGCCGGGCCCACGGCTTCGGGCCGCTTGTGGACGCCCTGGTAGCCGGCATCACCGAAGGCCGCTTGTTCCTCACCGTGCAGCAGCGCTCCGGCCTGCGTCACGTCGTTGACGTTGGCCGCCGTGCCGATGACGGTGTGCACAAGACCCGACTGGGCATCCACGCCGATGTGAGCCTTCATGCCGAAATGCCACTGCTTGCCCTTCCGGGTCTGGTGCATCTCGGGGTCGCGCTCGCCGTCCTTGTTCTTGGTCGAACTCGGCGCGGCGATGATGGTGGCGTCCACCACCGTGCCGGTCTTGAGCATCAGGCCGTGCTGGGCCAGACCCGCGTTGATGGTGGCCAGCACCTGCGGCGCGAGTTCGTGCTTCTCCAGCAGGTGCCGGAACCGCAGGATGGTGGTCTCATCGGGCATGCGGGCCGCACCGTCCAGGCCAACGAAGCGGCGGTACAGGGGCCGTTCGTGCAACTCCTCCTCCATGGCCGGATCGCTGAGGTTCCACCACAGCTGCAGGCAGTGGACGCGCAGCATGTTCTCGATAGGGAACGGCGGTCGGCCACCCAGCGCCTGGTGGGCGCCCCGGGGCATGTGGCTGGATCAGCGCCACCAGGGCTGCCCAGGGCACCACCTGGTTCATCTCGTCGAGGAAGACCTCCTTGCGGGTCTTCTTGGGCAGCGGCTCCAGGCCAAACGTCATCTGATCCATGCCCAGGATCGTCCTACGCCCTCACACCGCGCGACAGTCGGAATGACGAGAGGTTTTGCAGACCGTCCCTAACGCTTGGCGGCCTGTGATTCTCCGGGCCCTGACGGCGCCACTGGCGGCAGCGCCAGGGGCAGCCGCAGCGTGAAACAGCTGCCTTCACCGACCACGCTGCGCACCTGAAGGCTGCCGCCCAGGCGGCTGACCAGTGCCTTGACGATGGTCAGGCCGATGCCGGTGCCCTCGATGCCGTCGCGCTCGACGCCCAGGCGATTGAACGGCTCGTAGAGGTGCTGCAACTGCTGGGCATCCATGCCGCGGCCGGTGTCGCTGATGGCCAGCACCGCCAGGCCGCCTTCGGTGTGTCCGCGCAGCCGCACCTGTCCGCCACGGCGGTTGTACTTGATGGCGTTGCCGACCAGGTTGATCAGCACCTGGCGCAGCCGCGTCGCATCGCTCCACAGGCGCAAGGGTGGCAGGTCGAGGTCCAGCGTGACCCCGTGCCCGGCGCGCATCGGGTCCAGCAGAGGCAGCGTCTCGGTCAGCAGCGTCGGCAGGTCGACCTCGGCCATCGTCAATCGCAGGTCGCCAGCCTCCAGGCTGGACAGATCCAGCACATCGTTGATCAGCGACAGCAGGTGCTGACCAGCGTGCTCGACGTGGCCGAGCCAATCGCGGGCGGTGGCATCGGGATTGCGGGCCAGCAGCAGCTGCGTGAAGCCGATGACGGCGTTCAGCGGTGTGCGCAGTTCATGGCTCATGCGGGCCAGGAAGCGGCTCTTCTCGGCATTGGCTTGTTCCGCGGCCTCACGGTTGCGGCGCTCCGCCTCGGCGCGCCGGTCGGCGGTGACGTCCCAGTTCACACCGATGCGGCGCACGGCGACACCCGCGTCATCGAGCACCGTGGCCGAGCGCGAGGCCAGCCAACGGATGCTGCCGTCGGGCCACACCACACGGAAGGCGTACTCGAGCACGGCCTCGGCCGTGCTGGCAGCCGCCACATGGCGTCGGGTGGCGGGCTGATCCTCCGGGTGCACGAAGGCCAGCATTTCTGGCCCGGTGGGGGTGGCCGATTGCGGCGGTCGGCCGCGCAGGTGCCACATCTGTGCGTCCCAGTGCGCGACGCCATTGCGCAGGTCCAGCTCCCAGGTGCCGATGCCGGCGCCGCGCGCCGCCAGTGCAGCGCGCTCGTCGGCGCGGCGCAGCGCCTCGTCAGCCTGGCGTCGTTCCGTGATGTCCACCGCGATGCCGAACAGCACCGGCACATCACCACCGGTCTCGCGCATCGAATGCGTGAGCAGATGCCGCACCGAACCATCGCGTCGGACGATACGCAGTTCAGACTGCACGCTGCTGGTGTGGCCAGCGAGCCAGGCATCGAAGCCCCGGCGCACCGCGGCCCGGTCGTCGGGGTGCACGAAGGTCTCGCGCCATGACTTGAGCGTGGGCACGGCCTCGCCTGGCGCCAGACCGTGCAAGCTGCGCATCTGGTCGCTCCAGAACGCCAGCGGGGCATGGCCTTCGTACGCCCAGTAGCCGATGCCGGCGGTGCGCGCGGCGATGTCGAAGCGCGCCATCAGGTCGCGCGTGCGGGCGGTCTGGTCGCGCTGGCGAGTGATGTCCAGCGCCACCGACAGGATGGCCACCGGCGCGCCGTGGTCGTCGGTCTCCACCACGCCGCGCATCAGCAGCCGGCGGTAGCGGCCCTGGTGATCGGCCACGCGCAGTTCGGCGTCCACGGGCTGGCGATCCTGCAAGGCCTGAGCACTGGCGGCACGGGCCGCCTCGCGGTCGTCCGGGTGCATGTGCGCGGCCACGCGCGCCGTGGGCACGCCCTCGGGGTGAGGCGGCAGGCCCAGGAGCTGGGCACCGGCCGGGTTGAAGTGGTAGCGGTCCCGCCGCAGGTCGTGACGGACCGTGATCAGCCCGGCCAGGTCGGCGGCGAGGGCCAGCTGTGACGCCGCCTGCTCGCGCTCCCGCGCCGCTGGCAGGTACGTGCGAGCTGTCGGCGGCGGTGTCACCGCTTCCAAGGCGATGCGTCGGCCGCCGTCGACAGGTCCGAGGTCAAGGACCTGCACCCGACGCCCGGTGCCGAGTTCCACCGGCGCCTGGCCCGCCTGTGCGGGCCGCAGGTGATCCGGCCAGGCAGCGCCCGGGCGTGCGGCGTCGCCCAGCCATCGGGCCGCCGTGGTATTGGCCCATTGCACCCTGCTGTTGTCTGCCAACGCCAGCACTGCCAGCGGCAAGTCGTTCAGCCAGGCGGCTGTCTCGGGGGACGGCGTCAAGGCTGGCTGGTCGGGTTCTGTCGGCACGATGTCGGCAGTATGCGGCACCGGCGAGGGCCGGCCGCACAATGCGGCGCTCCGCACCCTCCCGATCCTCATGCGCAACCGCCCCCTCGATCCCGATGCCGCAGTCTCGCTGCCGAGCCCCGTGACCGGTGTCGTGGTGCAGATCACCGTGGACCCGGGTGACCCCGTGGTGGCGACACAGGTGCTGGTGGTCCTGGAATCGATGAAGATGGAGGTGCCGGTGCCCGCGCCCGCGGCTGGCCGCGTCCAGGCCCTGCTGGTGCAGGTGGGCGACACGGTGGGCGAGGGTGATGCCCTGCTGACCTGGCGGGCCACGTCGTTGCAGACGCCGACAGAGGGTGACCACGTTGGCGGCGAAGCGGCCGCCGTCGAAAGGGTTCACCCGGGCCTGGCGCGTTGGCAGGCTCGGCAGGCGCTGCTTGACGATGCGGCCCGCCCCGACGCGGTGGCCCGTCGCCACGCCGCCGGCCGCCGCATGGCGCGCGAGAACGTGGCGGCGCTGCTGGATGCCGGCAGCTTCACGGAATATGGTGGGTTCGCGATCGCGGCCCAGCGCAGCCGCCGGCCGGAGGCCGAATTGCAGCAGCAGACGCCGGCCGACGGTCTGATCACGGGCAGCGGCACGGTTGATGGCCAGCCGGTCGCCGTGCTGGCCTACGACTACACGGTGCTTGCCGGTACCCAGGGCGTGTTCAACCACCGCAAGGCCGATCGCCTGCTGGCCCTGGCGCGCCGCGAACGCTGGCCGGTGGTGCTGTTCGCCGAAGGCGGTGGCGGCCGGCCGGGCGACGTGGACTGGCTGGGTGTGGCCGGTCTGGATTGCACCACGTTCGCCCAGTTCGCGGCCCTGCGGGGCGTGGTGCCGACGATCGGCATCGCCGCAGGCTACTGTTTTGCCGGCAATGCGGCGCTGCTGGGCTGCTGCGACATCGTGCTGGCCACGGCGGGCAGCAGCATCGGCATGGGCGGGCCGGCCATGATCGAAGGCGGGGGCCTGGGCCGCGTCGCGCCGCAGGATGTCGGGCCGGTGGCGGTGCTCGCAGCCGCCGGCGCGGTGGACCGGGTGGTGGCGGACGAAGCCGATGCGGTTGACGAGGCGCGCCGCCTGCTTGGCCTGTTGCGCCCTGGCATCGGGCCGCTGCAGGCCGAGCCCGGCGGCGATGCGCAGGGGCTGCGCCAGGCGATGCCCGCGCGCCGCAACGCCAGCTATGACATCCATGCCGTGCTGCGCACGGTGTTCGATGCCGGGTCGGTGCTGGAACTTCGAGCCCATGATGGCCGGGCGCTGGTCACGGCGCTGGCCAGGCTGGACGGCCGCCCGGTGGCCGTGGCGGCCAGCCAGGTGCAGCACGGGGCCGGCGCGCTGGATGCCGACGCCTGCCGCAAGTGGGCGGCGCTGATGGCACTGGCCAATCGCCACAGCCTGCCGATCGTGACCCTGGTCGACACGCCTGGCTTCATGGTCGGCCCGGCGTCGGAGGCCACGGGCATGCTGCGCCACGCCGGTGAGGTCTTCACCACCGCCGCGGCCTTGCGGGTGCCGCTGGCCAGTGTGGTGCTGCGGCGCGGCTACGGCTTGGGCGCGATGGCGCTCACCGGCGGCCATTTCCATGCCCCGGTGGCCATCTGTGCCTGGCCCAGCGGCGAGTTCGGCCCCATGGGGCTGGAAGGTGCGGTGCGGCTGGGGTTCCGCAAGGAACTCGAGGCCGCACAGGCCGTGGGCGGCGATGCGGCACGCGAAGCCCTCTACCAGCGCCTGCTGGCCGAGGCCGTGGCGCGCGGCGATGCGCTGAACATGGCAGCCCACCTGGAGATCGATGACGTCATCGACCCGGCCGACACGCGGGCATGGCTGTGTCGAGTCCTGGCGTCGGCCGGTGTGCGCTGAGTCAGAATCGCGCCCATGGACAGCTTCGACGTCGACCAGTTCAGCCCCGAGCAGCGCGCCCTGCTCGAGATCTCGCTGCCCAGCGCGCTGGAGATCGCCCGTCTGAAGCTCGGCACCCTGGTGGACATCCGCCAGGGCTTCGAGATCCAGATGAAGGGGGTGATTCCCGACTCGGTCCACATCCCGATGTTCGAGGTCAAGCGTCTGCTCGGCGACAAGCTGACCGAGGACGAGCAGGAGATTCTGGACACCGGCAAACCCAGCGACATCGACATCAAGGGCCTGCTGACCACCATCAACCGCCTGCATCATGCGCACGACCACCTGCTGCTGCTGACATGCAACAGCGGCCGGCGCAGCCTCTACCTGGCCGACATGCTGCGCTCGCTGGGCTACCCGAAGGCGTTGTCCGTGGCCGGTGGGTTCATCGCCTGGAAGAAGTTGCAGCAAGCCCAGCAGGCCTGACCGTACCGGCAAGACCAGAAGGACCAGAAGGCCCAGAAGGCCGTGCCGCGATGTTGACCAGGTTCAGGTCACGCGCCCGAACCACAGCACCGACAGGCCGGCCGACACCAGGGCCAGCAGCGCGCCCAGGGCCGCGAACAGCGCCGTGACCTCGGTCTCCTTGCGCTCGACCACCAGCTTGGCCGACAGCGACTCGTAGACCTTCATCAGGTCTTCCGCCGTGCCGGCGTAGAAGTATTCGCCCAGGGTCCTCGAGGAGACCTCCTTGAGCGTGGCCTCGTCCAGCCGCACGCGCATGCTCCAGCCCTCGAAGCCGATGACCTCGCCCTGTGTGGTGCCCACCCCTACGGTGTAGACGCGCACGCCGCGCTCGGCGGCCATCTTGGCGGCGTCCAGCGGGTCGGGCCCGGTGGTGCGCTGGCCGTCGGTGAGCATGATGATGGCTGCGGAGTTGTACGACCCGGGCTCCACCGGCGTGAACTTGGGCTTGGCCGGGTCCTCGCCGATCGGGGTGCTGCCCGGGAACTTGCGCTGACCGGTGATGTGCTGGATCTCGATGTCGTGCTCGGGGAACAGCGTGGCCAGCGACAGGATGATGCCGCTGCCGGTGGCGGTGGCACGCTGCAGCTGAAAACGGTCGATGGCGGCGACGATGTCCTCACGGCTCGTGGTGGGGGCCTGCACCACCGCCGCGGTGCCCGCAAAGGAGACGATGCCGACCTTCACATCCCGCGGCAATGCATTGACGAAGGCCTTGGCCGCTTCCTGCGATGCCACCAGACGATTCGGCTTGACGTCCTCGGCGCGCATGCTGCCCGACACGTCCATGGCCAGCATGATGGTGCGCTGCGACAGCGGCAGCGTGATCACCGCCATCGGCCGCGCGCTGGCGGCCAGAAGCACGCCCAGCGCCGCCAGCATCAACAGCGGCGGCACATGCCGGCGCCAGCCGGGGCCTTTGCCCATGGCGGCCTTGGCGATGGCCACGCTGGCCAGGCGCACCGTGGTGCGCTTGCGCCGCCGCAACAGCCAGACGTAGAGCAGCACCAAAAGGGGCAGCAGCAGCAGGGTCCAGAGCAGGAAGGGCCATTGAAAGCTCATGCGGCTTCTCCTTGCAGGGCCGCCGACGACGGGGCTGCACCCAAGGGCGCCAGGTGGGTGCCCGGGCCGAAGGCGCGACGCCGCCGCAGGTCGGCGAAGCGCAGCAGCGCGTCGAGCAGATCGTCATCGGTGGCCAGTTCCAGCAGGTCGACACCGGCACGCCCCAGCGCCTCGGCGAGTTCGGCTTCCGCCGCTTCGGCCAGTGCCGCGTAGCGGGCGCGGAAGGCCGGGTCGGTGGCGTCCACGAAGAGCTGTTCGCCGGTCTCGGCGTCTTCCAGCGTGACGAGGCCGACGTCGGGCAGGGCCATCTCCGCCGGGTCGAACAGGCGCACCGCCACCACGTCGTGCCGGCGGGCCAGGCGGCCCAGGGCTTCGTCCCAGCCCGGCGCGCTGATGAAATCCGACACCACGAAGACCAGCGAGCGCCGCTGCAGCACGCCCTCGGCGGTGCGCAGCAGGTCGAACAGTGCGGTGCCGGCGCCCGTGGCGCCACCGGCCTTGACCGGCACCGCGGGCCGCGGGCGCTGCATGCGCGCCAGCAACTCCAGCACATGGGTGCGCGACGCACCCGGGCGCAGCAACCCGTCCACGCCGGGTTCGCCACCGCCGTAGAACAGCGCGCCGACCCGGTTGCCATGGCGGGTGACTACACGCGCCAGCGCAGTGACGAAGCCGGCCGACACCGCCAGCTTGCTGACGTCGCCGCTGCCGAAGTGCACGCTGCCGGACAGGTCCAGCAGGAACCAGGCGGTGAGGTCGCGGTCCTCGTGGAACTGGCGCACATGCGGCTGCTGCAGGCGGGCGGTGACGTTCCAGTCGATGTGGCGCACGTCGTCGCCATACTGGTACTCGCGCAGGTCGGCCAGGTCCACCCCGGCGCCGCGCAGCAGGGTGCGGTAGTCGCCCTGCAGCAGGCCGTCCAGGCGCTTGAGCACGGTCCACTCCAGCCGCCGCAGCAGCGCGTCTGCGCCTGGCCGGGCGGCCGGACTCGCGACGCTGGCGCTGCCCGCCGGAATCATGCGGTGGCCGCCTGCGGATGCGCCAGCGGCTTGTCGGGCACCGGGATCTTCTTCATCACGCGCTGCACCAGGTCGTCGGAAGAGAGGCCCTCGGCCAGCGCCTCGTACGAGGGCACCAGGCGGTGACGCAGCACGTCGGGCACCAGGTCCACCATGTCCTCGGGCAGGGCGTAGGGCCGGCCGCGCAGCAGCGCCAGGGCCTTCGCGCCCTCGATCAAGCCGATGGTGGCGCGCGGGCTGGCACCGTAGGTCAGGTACTTCTCCAGCTCTGGCAGGCCGTACTTGGCCGGCCGGCGCGTGGCGCTGACCAGCTTGACGGCGTACTGCATGAGCGACGGATCCACGTACACCCCGCGGCACTGGGCCTGCAGTGCCTGCAGCTGCGCCGTGTCGGCCACCGTGGCGACGCTCACCGGAGCGCCGGTGACGCGCTCGGCGATCACGAATTCCTCTTCCTCGCTGGGGTAGTCCACCAGCACCTTCATCATGAAGCGGTCCACCTGCGCCTCGGGCAGCGGGTAGGTGCCTTCGGTTTCGATCGGGTTCTGCGTGGCCATGACGACGAAAGGCGCCGGCACGCGGTGCGTTTCGCCGGCGATCGTGACCTGCCGCTCCTGCATCACCTCCAGCAGTGCGCTCTGCACCTTGGCCGGCGCGCGGTTGATCTCGTCGGCCAGCAGCAGGTTGGCGAACACCGGGCCCAGGCTGGTGCCGAACTCGCCGCTCTTCTGGTTGAAGATGCGCGTGCCCACCAGGTCCGCCGGCACCAGGTCGGGCGTGAACTGGATGCGCTTGAAGCTGCCGCCGACGGTGCGCGCCAGCGTCTTGACCGTCAGCGTCTTGGCCAGGCCCGGCACGCCTTCGACCAGCAGGTGCCCTTCGGCCAGCAGCGCCACCAGCACCCGTTCGAGGAAGCGGTCCTGGCCCACCACCACGCGCTTGACCTCGTAGAGGATGGATTCCATCAGCTCGGCGGTCTTGTCGGACATCGGGGACTTCCTTGTCGGGTTCAGAACGGCGGCATGCCTGCCGCCTGGGCTGCGTTCTCGATCGGCACGGCGAAGCCGATGCCGATGAAGGTGCGCTGCTCGCTGGGGTTGAGGATGGCGGTGACGACGCCGACCACGTGGCCGTCCATGGTCACCAGCGGGCCGCCGGAATTGCCGGGATTGGCGGCGGCGTCGAACTGGATCAGGTTGCTCAGCTCACGCTGGCCCTCGGGCGAGCGGAACTCGCGCTTGAGGCCGGAGACGACCCCCGCGCTGACGGAAGGGCCGATGCCGAAGGGGTGCCCCACGGCGATGACCTGGTCGCCGGGGCGCAGGTCGCCAGTGGAGCGCATGGTGGCCGGCTGCAGATCGTCGGGCAGGCGCCGGGCCCTGAGGACGGCGAGGTCGTTTTCCGGCTGCGTGCCCACCAGGTCGGCTTCGGTTTCGGTGCCGTCCCAGAACCGTACCTTGATGCGCTTGCTGCCCCAGACCACGTGCAGGTTGGTCAGGATGGTGCCGTTGTCCTGGATCACCGTGCCGGTGCCCAGGCTGCGGTCCAGGGCGCGTTCCTCGGCCTTGTCCTCGCCGTCGTCCTTCTCGCTCATCAGGCCAGTGACGCGCACCACGGCCGGCAGGATGGCTTCGTAGGCCTTGGCGGCGGCCGAGGGCAGGGGTTCCTTCTCCAGCGACTCGCGCACCGCGGCGTCGATGTGCTCCTGCGTGATCACGCGCCCACGCGGCTGTGCGCTCCACAAGGCCAGTGCGACCGCAGACGCCAGCGCGGCGCCGAGCAGGGCCCAGACCGGACCGGGGTGCCGGCGCAGCCAGCGGGTCAGCCGCCCGCCGCCGCGCCCTTCCGGTGCCGCCGAGGCGGACGCTGCGGCGCTCACCACGGGCGGGGCAGCCATCGGTTCGGCCGCCGTCGGCAACACTGGCGTCGGGCGGCGCGGAGAGCGGCTGGTCAGGGGCGTGCGGCGCATCGTGTCGACTCGTCTGCGTCAACAGTAGCACGATGGCGGGCGGCCGGCACGGCCCCGGGCGGGCATGCCCCTTCAGTGCGCTGTGGTGCAATGCTGGCTCGCATGTGGATCGACACGCACTGCCACCTCGACGCCCCGGAGTTCGACGCTGATCGTGACACCGTCGTGGCCGCTGCACGCACCGCCGGGGTGCACATGCTGGTGCTGCCGGCCGTCCAGGTGGCCGACTTTGCGCGCGTCCAGGCCCTGGCGGCGCGGCATGGCCTGGCCTATGCCCTGGGCATCCACCCGCTCTACGTAGACCGGGCTGCCGACGAAGACCTGGAGCGGCTCCGCCAGGCCCTGGTCGATGCCCGCGACGATCCGCGCCTGGTGGCCGTGGGCGAGATCGGGCTGGACCATTTCGTGCCCGGTCTCGACCCCGAACGGCAAGCCCGCTTCTACCGAGCCCAATTGAAGATGGCGCGTGACGCCGGCCTGCCCGTGATCCTGCACGTGCGCCGCTCGGCGGATGCGCTGCTGGCCGGGCTGCGGCGCATCGAGGTGGCCGGCGGCATCGCCCACGCCTTCAATGGCAGCGCCACGCAAGCGCAGGCGTTCGTCGGGTGCGGCTTCAAGCTGGGGTTCGGTGGCGCGATGACGCACGAGCGCGCCTTGCGCATCCGGGCACTGGCGACGGATCTGCCCGACGCCGCACCGGTGCTGGAGACCGACGCACCCGACATCCCGCCGCAGTGGCTCTACCGCACGGCGGCCGAGCGGGCTGCCGGCGCCACCCACCGCAATGCGCCGGCGGAACTGCCGCGCATCGGCAGCGTTTTGGCCGCGCTGCGGGGGTGGACGCCGGCCGAAGCCGCGGCGCAGACGGCGCGCAATGCCTTCGAGGCACTGCCGCGCCTGCGGACGCTGTGCGCGCCAGCGGTGGAGGGTGCGGCATGACCGCCAACCTCGTCGGCCTGCCACCCGTCATCGGCCTGCAGACGCGGCTGGTGGTGCTGGGCAGCTTTCCGGGCGTGGCGTCGCTGCAGGCGCAGCAGTACTACGCCCACCCGCGCAACCACTTCTGGCCCATCCTGTCGTCGCTATGGGGGCTGGACCTGCGGGCCTTGCCCTACCGTCAGCGACTCGCCGCCCTGCGCGAGCGTGGCCTGGGCCTGTGGGACGTCTATGCCGCCTGCCGTCGCGAGGGCAGCCTGGACAGTGCCATCGAAGCGGCGGAACCCAATGACCTGGTCAGCCTGCGTCGCCGCGCGCCGGGGCTGCGCGGTGTGGCCCACAACGGCGGTGAGTCGGCGCGGTCCATGCGCGTGACGCGGTCACTCGGTCTGCCGGTGTGGCGGCTGCCGTCCACCAGCCCGGCGAATGCCAGCTGGTCCTTTGAACGCAAGCGCGCGGCCTGGGCGGCCGTGTTCCGGGAGGTGGGGCTCGATGTCGTCGGTTGAAGACGTGCCGGTGGCGTTGTCGGAGTTCGACGGCGTGCGCTATCTGCACCTGGACAGCCCCTGGGTGCAGGGTGCAATGCGCATCCGCAAGCCGCAGGAGGTGGTGCTGGAGTACATCCAGCGCATGCTGGCCGCCTTGCTGTGGCGGCCGACCGAAATGCTCGGTCAGGGCCGCGCGGTGCAATTGGGGCTGGGCGCGGGCGCGTTGACGCGCTTCACCGTCAAGGCGCTGAAGCTGCCCACCACCGTGGTGGAGATCCACCCGGGGGTGGTGGAAGCCAACCGGCTGCGTTTCCACCTGCCCGAAGGCGACTCGCGGCTGACGGTGGTGGTGCACGATGCCGGCCACTGGCTGGCGCAGGCGGAGCCGGGCAGCGCCAGCCTGCTGCACGTCGACCTCTACGACCATGAGGCGGCTGCGCCGGTGCTCGACGACGCCGGCTTCTACGCAGCCTGCCACCGCCTGCTGGAAGACGGTGGCGTGTTCGCCGTCAACCTCTTCGGCCGCAACGCCTCGTTCGCCGACAGCGCGGCGCGCATCGCGGCGGCCTTTGGTGCGGCCAACACCTGGACGCTGCGCGCCACGCGTGAAGGCAACACCGTGGTCGTGGCCACGCGCGGCGCCCCCTGGCCCGACCGTGACGAACGGCTGCGCCGGGCGGACGCGTTGGAGGCCCGCTTCGGCACCCTGGGCCTGCCGGCCCGCAAGTGGCTGCGCCTGGTGCGGCCGTACGATCCGGGCCCATGAGCAGCACCTCCCGCCGCAAGCCTGACGCGCAGCCGACCGCGTCGCCCACGCCGCAGGGCCGGCTGGACTGGCGGCAACTGCTGGACTGGCTGCGCGCCGACGGCTGGATCGGCGCCGACGACGTCGAGCGTGTCGCGCAGCGACTGGGCGCGGGGCCATCCAGCCTGCACGTGCTGGAACGTCTGGGCGGTGCGGGCCTGCAGAAGGATGGCCGACCGCTGGACACCGATGCGCTGACGCAGTGGCTGGCCGGCCGCGCCGGGCTGCCCTACCTGCGCATCGACCCGCTGAAGGCCGACGTCGGCAAGGTGGCCGACGTGATGGCGGTGCGCTATGCGGAAACGCGGCTGGCGCTGCCGGTGACGGTGGGCCCGCAGGGAGTGACGATCGCCACCGCCGAGCCCTTCGACACCGCCTGGGTGCCGGAGATCGAGGCGCACACGCGCCGCCGCGTGCAGCTGGTGGTGGCCAGCCCGGTGGACGTGCGCCGCTACACCACCGAGTTCTATGCGCTGGCGAAGTCGGTGCGCCATGCCAGCAAAAGCGGCGAGACCTCGCCAGCCGCCAGCTTCGAGCAGCTGGTGGAACTGGGCCGCAGCAACAAGCCGCTGGACGCCAACGACCAGGGTGTGGTCCAGGTGGTGGACTGGCTGTGGCAGTACGCCTTCGACCAGCGCGCCAGCGACATCCACCTGGAGCCGCGGCGCGAGGTCGGCGCGATCCGCTTCCGCATCGACGGCGTGCTGCACAGCGTCTACCAGGTGCCGCTGGGCGTGATGAGCGCGATGACCGCGCGCATCAAGCTGCTGGGCCGCATGGACGTGGTGGAGCGGCGGCGCCCGCTGGACGGCCGCATCAAGACGCGCAAGCCCGACGGCGGCGAAGTGGAGATGCGCCTGTCCACCCTGCCCACGGCCTTCGGCGAGAAGATGGTGATGCGCATCTTTGACCCCGAAGCCGCCGTGAAGGACCTGGAGGCGCTGGGTTTCGGCGCCCACGACGCGGCACGCTGGCAGGAACTGATCGCACGCCCGCACGGCATCGTGCTCGTCACCGGGCCGACCGGCAGCGGCAAGACGACCACGCTCTACTCCACGCTCAAGCGCCTGGCCACCGACGAGGTCAACGTCTGCACGATCGAGGACCCGATCGAGATGATCGAGCCGTCCTTCAACCAGACCCAGGTGCAGGCGGCGCTGGACCTGGACTTCGCCGCCGGCCTGCGCGCGCTGATGCGGCAGGACCCGGACATCATCATGGTCGGAGAGATCCGCGACCTGGCCACGGCCGAGATGGCCATCCAGGCGGCCCTGACCGGCCACCTGGTCTTCAGCACCCTGCACACCAACGACGCCGCCGGCGCCATCACCCGCCTGGCCGACCTGGGTGTGCCGCCGTACCTGATCTCGGCCACCGTGATCGGTGTGCTGGCACAACGCCTGGTGCGCGCCCTGTGCCCGGCCTGCAAGGCGCGGGACGACACCACGCAGCGCGACACGCTGGACGAGATCGCCCGGCCCTGGCGGCTGTCGGGCGGTGTGCGGCCCTACCGCCCGGTGGGCTGCCTGGAATGCCGGCACACTGGCTTCCGCGGCCGGGTGGGCCTGTATGAACTGCTGGTGAACACCGACGCCTCGCGCGCCCACATGCACCCGGCCATCGACGCGGCGGCGCTGCGCCGCCAGGCGGTGAAGGACGGCATGCGCCCGCTGCGCCTGGCCGGCGCCATGAAGGTGGCTGAAGGCCAGACCACCGTCGACGAAGTGCTGCGCAACACGCCGACGCTGGACACGCGCTGAACCTGCCCTGCGCGCGGCTCGCCTTACGTGGTTCCCACAGCGGGTGTGGAAGGGGGCGCTGCCTAGAATGCGCCGCGAGCGGGGTCCGGCCCCGGAGGAGACAGCATGAAGATCAAGAGCCAGCGCGACTTCTGGTCGGGGCTGATGTTCGTGGCCATCGGCATCGGCTTTGCCTGGGGCGCCACCAACTACAACTTCGGCAGTTCGGCACGACCGGGCCCGGGCTACTTTCCGTTCGGCCTCGGCATCATTCTGGCGCTGATCGGTGCCCTGGTGCTGTTCAAGGCGCTGACCATCGAGACCGAAGGCGGCGACAAGATCGGCGCCGTGGCCTGGAAACCGCTGAGCATCGTGCTCGGTTCGGTGGCGGTCTTCGGTCTCCTGCTGCCTTGGCTGGGCATGATCCTGACGTTGCCGGTGCTCATCATCATGGCGGCGATGGCGGGTGACGAGTTCCACCTGGGCGAGGCGCTCATCAACGCCGCCGTGCTCACGGTGGGCAGCTGGCTGGTGTTCATCAAGGGCCTGGGACTCGTGATCCCGATGTGGCCGTCGTTCCTGGGCTGAAGGCGGACGCAACATGGATCTCCTGAACAATCTGATGCTCGGGTTCAGCGTCGCGGTCACGCTGCAGAACCTGGCCTACGCCTTCTTTGGCGCCGTGCTGGGCACCCTCATCGGCGTGCTGCCCGGTCTCGGCCCGGTGGCCACCATTGCGATGCTGCTGCCCAGCATCTATTCCCTGGACGCCACGCCGGCGCTGATCATGCTGGCCGGCATCTACTACGGCGCGCAGTACGGCGGGTCCACCACCGCCATCCTGATCAACGTGCCTGGCGAATCGGCGTCGGTGGTCACTGCCATCGACGGCTACAAGATGGCACGGCAGGGCCGGGCCGGGCCCGCGCTGGCGGCCGCCGGCCTGGGCAGCTTCTTCGCCGGCAGCGTGGCCACGCTGATCCTGGCCGCCTTTGCCCCGCCGCTGACCGAGATCGCCTTCAAGTTCGGCCCGGCCGAGTACTTCAGCCTCATGATCCTGGGCCTGATCGGTGCCGTGGTGCTGGCCTCGGGCTCGCTGATCAAGGCCATCGGCATGATCATCCTGGGCCTGCTGCTGGGGCAGATCAACACCGACGTGATCTCCGGTGTGCCGCGCTACAGCTTCGACATCCCGGAGCTGACCGACGGCATCGGCTTCATCGCCATCGCGATGGGCGTCTTCGGCTTCGGCGAGATCATTGCCAACCTCGGTCAGCCGGCCGAGCACCGCGAGGTCTTCACCAAGGACGTCAAGGGCCTGTGGCCGACGAAGAAGGACTTCCAGCAGGCCTGGCCCGCCGTGGTGCGCGGCACGGCGCTGGGCTCCATCCTGGGCGTGCTGCCCGGCGGTGGCGCGCTGCTGTCGAGCTTCGCTGCCTACACGGTGGAGAAGAAGCTGGCCAAGGACGGTCAGTTCGGCAACGGCGACATCCGCGGTGTGGCCGGGCCCGAGAGTGCCAACAATGCCGGTGCGCAAACGAGCTTCATCCCGATGCTGACCCTGGGCATCCCGCCCAACGCGGTGATGGCGCTGATGGTGGGCGCGATGACCATCAAGGGCATCCAGCCCGGCCCGCAGGTGATGACGAGCAACCCGGAGCTGTTCTGGGGCCTGATCGCCAGCATGTGGATCGGCAACCTGATGCTGATCATCCTGAACCTGCCGCTGATCGGCATCTGGATCAAGCTGCTGACGGTGCCCTACCGCCTGCTGTTCCCGGCCATCCTGGTGTTCTGCTGCATCGGTCTCTACACCACCAACAACAACAACTGGGACGTCTACATGGCCGTGGCCTTCGGCATCGCCGGCTACGTCTTCTACAAGCTCAGCTGCGAACCGGCGCCGCTGCTGCTGGGCTTCATCCTTGGCCCGATGATGGAAGAGAACCTGCGCCGGGCCCTGCTGCTGTCGCGTGGCGACTGGACCACCTTCGCCACCCGGCCGCTGTCGGCCGGCCTGCTGATCGCGGCACTGCTGATGATCGTCGTCGTCACGCTGCCGGCCATCAGCAACCGGCGCGACGAGGCCTTCAAGGACGCCGACTGACCGCGACGTTCACCCCCCGAGGGCCCCGCATGGCGGGGCCCTTTTGTTTCGGCCTTAGGATGGTGTGATGAAAGCCGCCGACGTCCTGGAGTTGCCCGCCCTGAGGCCGCTGAAGGACAGCGTCTACCGCGGCCTGTGGCTGGCCTGGCTGACGGCCAACCTGACGATGTGGACGCACGACGTCGCGGCCGCCTGGCTGATGACGCAGCTCACCGACAGCGCGGTGATGGTGGCCCTGGTGCAGACGGCGTCCACGCTGCCGGTGTTCCTTCTAGGCATCGCCAGCGGCGCGATGGCCGACATCGTCGACCGCCGGCGCTGGTTCGCCGGCACCCAGGCCTGGGTCTGCGTCACGGCGCTGCTGCTCGCGGTGCTGGCGGTGGCCGACGGGCTGAACGCCCAGCTGCTGCTGGTGCTGACCTTCGTCAACGGCATCGGTCTGGCCGCGCGCTGGCCGGTGTTCAGCGCCATCGTGCCCGACGTGGTGCCGAAGCCGGAACTGCCGGCCGCGCTGGCGTTGGGCGGCATCTCGATGAACCTGTCGCGTGTCATCGGCCCGGTGATCGCGGGCGCCTTGCTGGCCAGCAGCGGGCCGGCGGTGGTGTTTGTGCTCAACGCGGTGATGGCCGGCGTGGCCTTCTGGCTGATCTGGCGCTGGAAGTCCGAGCCGCGCGCCAGTGCGCTGCCGGGTGAACGTTTCGTCGGTGCCATGCGCGTGGGGCTGCAGCATGTGCGCCAGTCGCCGCGCATGCGCGTGGTGATCGTGCGCGTTTTCCTGTTCTTCCTGCAGGCCAGCGCCATGCTGGCGCTGTTGCCGCTGATCGCTCGCTCCACCGGGCACGGCGCGGCCATGTTCACCGCCATGATGTCCTGCCTGGGGGCGGGCGCCATCGTGGCGGCGCTTCAGTTTCCGCGCTGGCGCGAGCGCTTCAACCGCGACGAGTTCGTGCGCTACGGCACCATGGTGCATGCGGTGCTGTCTACGCTGATCGTCTGTGTGCCCACGCCCTGGGTCGTGCTGCCGGCGGTGGCGCTGGCCGGCGCGGCCTGGATCTCCACCGCCAACTCTCTGGTGCTCTCGGCGCAGCAGGCGCTGCCCAACTGGGTGCGCGCGCGCGGCATGTCGATCTACCAAATGGCGCTGATGGGCGGCACCGCGATCGGCGCGGGCCTGTGGGGCCAGGTGGCGGGCTGGACCAGCGTGCCCGCGGCCGTGACGGCCGCGGCGCTGGCCGGCGTGGTGGCGCTGTACCTGACGCGCCGCTGGTCGGTGGAAGGCGGCGGCGACGAGGACCTGAGCCCGCAGCCGCCGCGCGCCGTCACCGGCGTGGCGCTGGACATCCAGCCGGACGAAGGGCCGGTGATGGTGGTCATCGAGTACCTCATCGACCCCGCACGTGCTGCGGACTTCGCGCGTGTGATGCAGAGCACCCGCCGGGCGCGGTTGCGCCAGGGTGCGCTCAGCTGGGGGTTGTTCAAGGACACCGGGGTGCCAGGGCGCTACGTGGAGTACTTCGTCGATGAAAGCTGGGTGGAGCACCTGCGGCGCCATGAGCGTTTCACCGCTGCCGACGACGATCTGCGGGTGCAGCGGTTGGCGTTCCATCTGGGCTCGCAGCCACCGGCCGTCAAGCGCTATGTGGCCGAGACGTTGGCGGCTGAGCCGACGATGCCGTTGTGAGTGAATCGGAATGACCGGTTTCGACCCAAACTCGCCTTCGGCTCCTTTGGGTCTGGCGACCCGATTTCCGTGGGCTCCCCCGAGCCCCCTCCAAGAAGGGGCTCCAGCTCGTGTGACGGCACCCCACCAGCCCCCCTCCGCGAGGGGGACTCCAGCAAGAATGACGAGTCGGCCTTGCGGCCGACCGCTTCGCTGTGCGCGGACGCAGCGGTGGTCCTCTCGCTGTGCACCTGTGCGCATCCGCAAGGCGGTGGCGGGTTGGCCTGTGGCGCGCATGAGAGCGCCGAGCATCGCAGGGCTCATGGCCGCGCGCGCCAGCGCGCTTCGTAGACTGACTCGCGGCCGCTGTTCGACCACAGCGAACGAAGTGAGCGGAGGGAGTTTGGCCGCGGGCCATGAGACCGAGAAGCGCAGGGCAGTCGGAGCGCAGCGGAGACCGCTCGACCTAAGCGCCACAGGCCAACCCGCCACCGCCTTGCCGCATCGGCCTCGGGGCGCGAGTGCACAGAACGCCCGCGGAATCCAGGCCCCCAACTCCAAAGCAGCCGAAGGCTGCTTTGGGTCGTAAGCCACCATGGACACTCTGGACACCCTCGTCATCGGCGCCGGCGTCGTCGGCCTGGCTTGCGCACGCGCGCTGGCGTTGCAGGGACGTGAAGTCGTGGTGCTCGAGACCACCGACGCCATCGGCAGCGGCACCAGTGCGCGCAACAGTGAAGTCATCCATGCGGGGCTGTACCACGAGCCTGGGTCGTGGAAGGCGCGGTTGTGCGTTGAGGGGCGGCAGCGTCTCTACGCCTACGCCGCCGAGCGCGGCATCCCGCATCGCCGCTGCGGCAAGCTGATCGTGGCGACTGCGGCGGGGCAGGACACCGGGCTCGAAGCCATCCGCGCCCGTGCCGAGGCCTGCGGTGTGCACGACCTCCAGTGGCTCACTGCCGCCCAGGCCCAGGCGCTGGAGCCGGCGCTGCAGTGCACCGCCGCGCTGCAGTCACCGTCCACCGGCATCGTCGACAGCCACGCACTGATGCTGGCGCTGCAGGGCGAGGCCGAGGATAACGGTGCCATGCTGGCGCTCAAGAGCCCGGTCGCGCGCATCGAATGCCGGCCCGCAGGCTGCTTTACCGTGCACGTGGGTGGCGACGAACCCAGCGTGGTGCAGGCGCGCCAGGTGGTCAACGCCGCCGGGCTGCACGCGCAGACACTGGCGCGGCAGATCGTCGGCTTGTCGCCCGACCATGTGCCGGCGCAGCACTGGGCGCGCGGCCACTACTTCGCGCTGGCAGGCCGGCCCGCCTTCAAGCGCCTGATCTACCCGTTGCCGGAGCCCGGCGGCTTGGGTGTGCACCTCACGCTGGACTTGGCTGGCCAGATGAGGTTCGGCCCCGACGTGCAATGGGTGCCGGTGACGGAACCCGGTGCCGAGGACTACGGCGTCGACCCGGCGCGTGCCCAGGGGTTCGAGCACGCCATCCGCCGTTTCTGGCCGGCGCTGCCAGCGGGCCGCCTGCAGCCTGCCTATGCCGGCCTGCGCCCCAAGGTCAGTGGCCCGGGCGAGCCCGCAGCAGACTTCATCTTCAGCGGGCCCGAGGAACACGGCTGGCCGGGTCTGGTGAACCTGTTCGGCATCGAATCGCCCGGGCTCACCGCATCCATCGCCATCGGCGAACACGTGGCGGCGATGCTGAAGGACGCCCAGGGATGAACCTGCCCTGGCAAGGCCTGGCGCTGGCGGCGGCGGGATCCATCGCGTTCTCGGGCAAGGCCATCATCGTCAAGCTGGCCTATCGCTACGGCGTGGATGCGGTGACGCTGATCATGCTGCGCATGCTGTTCGCGCTGCCCCTGTTCGCGTTGCTGGCCTGGTGGGCCGGGCGCGGCAAGGCGGCGCTGACGCGCCATGACCTGGGCCTCATCGCCGGCCTGGGCTTCAGTGGCTACTACCTGGCGAGTTTTCTGGACTTCGCCGGCCTGGCCTTCATCAGTGCCAGCCTGGAGCGGCTGATCCTGTACCTGAACCCCACCATCGTGCTGGCGCTGAGCGTGCTGCTGCACAAGGCACGGGTCAAACCCGCCCAGCTGGCCGCGCTGGCGGTCAGCTACAGCGGTGTGCTGCTGGTCTTCGGCCACGAGGTCACGCTTGAAGGTGCCGACGTGCTGCTGGGCACGGCCCTGGTCTTCGGCAGCGCCGTCAGCTACGCCGTCTATCTGGTGTACAGCGGCGCGCACGTCAAGCGCCTGGGCGCCATGCGCCTGACCGGCTGGGCCACCAGCGTGGCCTGCGTACTGTGCATCGTGCAGTTCCTGCTGCTGCGGCCGGTGTCGACGGTGGCCACGCTCGCACCCGAGGTGCTGTGGCTGTCGGCCCTCAATGCCGTGCTGTGCACGCTCGCACCTGTCCTCATGGTGATGATGGCCATCGAACGCGTAGGCCCGACCGTGACCGCACAGACAGGCATGATCGGCCCCGTGGCCACCATCGCGCTTGGTGTGCTGGTGCTGGGCGAACCGTTCACCGGCTGGCTGGTGGCCGGCACGGTGCTGGTGCTGGCCGGCGTGTGGCTGCTGGCGCGGGTGCGCTGACCCCTCAATCACGAACGACACACAAGGAGAACTCGATGGATCTGGGCATCAAGGGCCGCTGGGCACTGGTCTGCGCCGCCAGCAAGGGCCTTGGCCGCGGCTGCGCCGAGGCGCTGGCCGACGAAGGCGTCAACCTCGTCATCACCGCGCGCGGCGCCGAGGCGCTGGAGGCCACCGCCGCGGCACTGCGCGCGCGGCCGGGCGCGGGTGACGTGCGTACCGTGGCGGGCGACATCACGACGCCTGAGGGCCGCGCCGCCGCGCTGGCCGCGTGCCCGCAGGTGGACATCCTGATCAACAACGCCGGCGGCCCGCCGCCCGGCGACTTCCGCCAGTGGGACCGCGAGACCTGGCTGAAGGCGGTGGATGCCAACATGCTGACGCCCATCGAGCTCATCAAGGCCACGGTGGACGCGATGGCCGAGCGCGGCTTCGGGCGCATCGTCAACATCACCTCGGGCGCTGTGAAGGCGCCGATCGACGTGCTGGGCCTGTCCAACGGCGCGCGCAGCGGTCTCACGGGGTTCATTGCCGGACTGGCCCGCCAGCCGGCGCTGGCCAGCCGCAATGTCACGATCAACAACCTGCTGCCCGGTGCCTTCGACACTGACCGCCTGCGCGTGACCATGACCGGCACCGCGCAGAAGACCGGGCAGAGCATCGAGCAGGTGGCCGAGGCGCGCAAGGCGCTGGCGCCGGCCCGGCGTTTTGGCACCTCGAAGGAATTCGGCGCCATGTGCGCCTTCATCTGCAGTGCGCAGGCCGGCTTCCTGACCGGCCAGAACCTGCTGCTGGACGGCGGCGCCTACCCCGGCACGTTCTGACGGCCCGGGCTGGCCGTCAGCGCACGAACTGATCGACGTAACCGCCGCCCA
Organism: Burkholderiaceae bacterium; assembly: GCA_024235915.1. Classification (GTDB taxonomy): domain Bacteria; phylum Pseudomonadota; class Gammaproteobacteria; order Burkholderiales; family Burkholderiaceae_C; genus Rubrivivax. The sequence goes on from JACKLO010000007.1 coordinate 495,214, forward strand.
GGCCCACGGCCTCGTAGTGGCGGCGGCACATCGTGATCTTGCTGAACACGTCCTCGTAGCCGGTCTGCCGGCCGTCGGTGTCGACGTAGACCATGGCACCGGCGATGTTGAAGAAGGTGATCATCTCCGGCGCGCCGCCGCTGTCTTCGTCGACGACCAGGGTGTGGATCTCCCCAGGCGGTTCGTAGACAAAGCTGCCTTCGGTGGCCACCCAGTCGTGCTCCAGGTAGCGCCAGCTGCCCTTGATGACGTAGCCCACCACCAGCGACGGGTGGATGTGGCGCGACAGCACGCCGCTTTTGCGCACCCGCAGCAGGTTGCACCAGCTGCCGGTGACGGTGTTGAGCAGCAGCGGACGGAACCAGACGTTCTCCGCCTGAGGCACCCACACACGCTCGTCGTCGGGAATGGCCTGGGCCACGATTTCCGGCTGGATGCCGGGCAACTGCACGATCATGGATGCATGCTCCTCGGGTGATGCGTTGATCAGGTGATCAGGTAGCCGCCGTCCACCGGCAGCACGGCGCCGGTGACGAACTTCGCCTGCGCACTGGCCAGGAACAGCACCGGCCCGGCCACGTCGGCCGGCGTGCCCCAGCGGCCCATCGGCGTGCGGGACAGGATGGGGCCGCTGCGGGCCGGGTCATCCTGCAGCGCCTGCGTCAGCGGGGTGGCGATCCAGCCTGGCGCCACGGCGTTGACACGGATGCCGTCGGCCGCGTAGGCGATGGCCAGGCTCTTGGTGAGCTGTGCCACGCCGCCCTTGCTGGCGCTGTAGCCGGGCACCAGGCCGCCGCCGAAGAAGCTGAGCATCGAGGCGGTGTTGACGATGCAGCCGCCGCGTGCCTTCAGGCCCGCGCGGGCGGCGGCGCAGACGCGCATCGTGCCGTTGAGGTTGATGTCCACCGTGTCGGCGAAGGCGGCGGGGTCGTGTTCGGCGCCGCGCCGGATCACGCCGGCACAGTTGACCACCACGTCGAGCTCTCCAAGACCGGTGACGAAGCCGGCGACGGCGTCTGCCTCCCGCACATCGAGCACCACTGCCTGTGCCGCCGCCAGCGCGGTGGTCTCACGGGCGCGGTCGACCTCGGCCGCGGTGGCACCGGTGATGAAAACGGTGTCGCCCGCGGCCAGAAAGGCTTCGGCGATGCCGGCGCCGATGCCGCTGGTGGCGCCGGTGATGAGGATGCGTCTTGGGGCGGACATGCGGGGTTCCGATGGGGTGCCGATCAAGGGGACATGGCGCGCCGCACGTCGGCCGCGCGCGGAATGGGGGCCACGGCGCCATAGCCTTGCGTGGAGAGCGCCGCGGCCACGGCGGCATAACAGCCGGCCTGCAGCAGCGCGTCGCCCGCCACCAGGCGGGCCACGAAGGCGCCACCGAAGGTGTCACCGGCCCCCGTGGCATCGACCGGGTCACACGGGTGGGGCGCGATGCGATGGCGCTGCGTCGCGTCGGCCACCAGCGCACCGTCACGGCCCAGCTTCAGCGCCACCGTGCCGGCGCCCAGGCGGAGACAGTGGTCGACGATGGCGTTGGGCTCGGTGAGACCGGTGAGGGCGGTCACGTCGTCCAGGCTGGGCAGGCAGATGTCGCACAGCCGCATGGCCTCGGTCATCACGGCGCGGGCGCGTGCCAGCGGCCACAGTTTCAGGCGCAGATTGGTGTCGAACGACACCTTTGCGCCCGCGGCGTGTGCCGCCTCCATGGCGGCGAGGCCGGTGTCGCAGGCGGTGGGCGAAATGGCCAGGCTGATGCCCGAGAGGTGGAACACCTTTGTGGCCCGAAGACGCGCCAACGGAAGCGCCGACGGCAGCATCCGGCTGGCGGCCGAGCCGGCACGGAAGAAGTGAAAGTGGTGGCCCGCGGCGTCGTGGGTGACGAAATAGAGTGCGGTGAAGGCCTGCGGGTCGGTGGCCACGTCGCTGGCGTCGACGCCTTCATCCGCCCAGAGTTGACGCAGCTGGGCACCGTAGGGGTCGTCGCCGACGGCGCTGAAGTAGCCCACCCGCGCCCCCTGTCGCGCAGCCGCAATGGCGAAGTTGGAGCTGTCGCCGCCAAAACCCTGCAGATAGAGTCGCCCGCCCTCAGCGCCAGTCTGGTTGAATTCGACCATGGGCTCACCGTAGGCCAGCACGTCCAGTGCCGCGCCTGCAAGTGGCGATCCGGTCGGGTTCATGGGCAGCGTGTCGGCCATGCCCATTTGTACGATGAAATGATGAATGCCAGGATCGGGATGATCCTGGGGACCTGCCGCTCAGCGCCGGGACGACAGCCAGATGCCGCCGACGATGCAGGCGAAGGCCGCGCCGTGGTACAGGTGCGGTGGTTCGCCCAGCCAGACGGCTGACAGCAACGCAGCGAACAGCGGCGTGAGGTTGGCAAAGAACCCGGCCACCGCCGGGCCCACGGCGGCCACGCCCATGCCCCAGCAACGGTAGGCCAGCAGCGACGGCCCGACCCCGAGGAACAGCAGTGCCGCGGCCAGTGCCCAGCCGCCGATGGGCGGTATGGCCGCCGTGGGCGTCACGCCCAGGGCCGCCTCCAGGCCGGCAGCGCCACCGGCCCAGAGCAGGCCGAAGAACATCTGCAGCAGCAGGAAGCCGGCCCAGTCCCAGGCGGGGCGCTGGTTCCCGGACAACGCGGCTGGTGGGCGCGCGAGCTGCCAGCTGTAGAGCGCCCAGGACAAGGCCGCCAGCAACATCCACAGGTCACCTGGCACCAGCTGCAGCTGGCGAAGCGCGCTGAGGTCACCACGCAGCAGCACCGTGAGCACACCGAGGGCAGACAAGCCCGCCCCCAGCCATTGCGCAGGCCGCGGGTGCTCGCGGTAGAGCAGCACGCCGATGCCCATCATCCACAGCGGCACGCTGGCGGCGATGAGGGTGACGTTGATCGGCGATGAGGTCTGCAGCGCCAGGTACTGCAGCGCGTTGTAGGCGCCCACGCCCAGACCGCCCAGTAGGGCCAGCGGGCGCCAGCGGGCCAGGATCTCCCTGCGGCGTGCTGGCGTGGACAACACGGCCGCACCCAGCGGCAACAGCAGCACCAGGGCCACGCTCCAGCGCAAGGCATTGAGGGCGAGCGGCGGCAAGGTGCCGGCCAGCAGGCGGCCCATGAGCGCGTTGCCGGCCCACATCAGCGGCGGCACCAGCAGCAGGGCGGCCACGCGCGGCGTCAGGCCTTGATGCCCGGGTGTCATCGGCCTGTCGCCGCGGGCATCGGCGCGCCGCAGTTCCAGCACTGCTCGAACGGGCCGTCGACGGATTCGCCACAGGCGTGGCAGAGCCAGTGGCGATCGGGCTGGTGCCGCGCCGCATCCAGCCAGGCCATTGCGGCGTCTGCCTGGTCATCGTCGTGCACCCACACCTCGGGCAAGGCCTGGTCCGGCGGGATCTCGCCAGCAATGCCGCTGGCGAAGGCACGCTGCACGCTGACGTTGAAGCCACCTTCGGACTGCAGGAGATCGGCCCACAAGGTGGCGATGGCGAGATTGGGGGCCTGGGCGACGCGCTTCATCGGGGCCGCGATGGTGCCATGGATGGGCATCGTGCGCCGCGGCCTGCAGCTTTGCGCGGAGTGGCGTAATCTCCCGCGTCGTTGCGCGCTTGCAGGCTCCTCGGTACCGACCGCCATGGCCGCGTCTGCGCACCGTCTGCCAATCCCTTCGAACTCGATCACCCCAGCAAGGAGACCCCCATGCCCAAGGCCATCCGCATCGACGCCTATGGCGGCCCCGAGAACATGCAACTCGTCGACGTGCCCGTCGGCGAGCCGGGCCCCGGCGAGATCCGCATCCGCCACCAGGCCGCCGGCCTGAACTTCATCGACGTCTACCAGCGCACGGGCCTGTACCCGCTGCCGCTGCCGCTGAACCTCGGCATGGAAGGTGCCGGCATCGTCGAGGCGGTGGGGGAGGGGGTGACGCACCTGAAGGCCGGCGACCGCGCCGCCTACGCCAGCAACCCGCCGGGCAGCTACAGCGAGGCGCGTGTGATGCCGGCGAAGAACGTGGTGCGCCTGCCCGACGGCATCGACTTCGAGACCGGAGCGGCCATGATGCTCAAGGGCCTGACGGCGCAGTACCTGCTGCGCCGCGTGAAGCCGGTGGAAGGCCTGGAGCCGGGCGACCATGTGCTGTTCCATGCCGCTGCCGGCGGCGTGGGCCTGATCGCGTGCCAATGGGCCAAGGCGCTGGGCCTGCAACTGATCGGCACCGCCGGCAGCGCAGCAAAGTGCGAGCTGGCCAAGGCGCATGGTGCGGCGCACGTGATCGACTATTCCAAGGAGGACTTCGCGGCACGCGTGAAGGAGATCACCGGCGGCAAGGGCGTCAAGGTGGTCTACGACTCGGTGGGCAAGGACACCTTTGACAAAGGCCTGGAATGCCTGCGCCCCTTCGGCCTGATGGTGTGCTTCGGCAACGCCAGCGGCCCGGTGCCGCCAGTGAACCCGGGGCTGCTGGCGGCCAAGGGTTCGCTGTACCTGACGCGGCAGACGCTGTTCACGCACATCGCCACGCGCGAGGCCACGCAGCAGATGGCCGACGAACTGTTCGCCGTGGTGGGCGATGGCCGGGTGAAGATCCGCATCGACCAGCGCTACCCGCTGGCCGAGGCGGCGCAGGCGCATCGCGATCTGGAGGCACGCAAGACCACGGGCTGCACCGTGTTCACGATGCCGGGCTGACATCGGCGCGCTGGCCGCAGGCCGGGGCCGCGGCCATGCCGGAGCTCATGCCGCTGGCCTGAGATAGCCTGCCGATGGCTCCCGCGCGCTCGGCGGGCGTCCGCGATACGGCATGTTTGGCGTGCCTGGCGAGTCGGACGAGCCTGGTTCGTATGCCTTGGCTGTTGGGTACTGCCCCGTTTTCGGCCGTGATGGCGCCTGCAGCATGTCCAAGGGACTGCGCACCGCGCCACCGCCCAGCTTGAGCACGTGGGTGTAGATCATCGTGGTGCTCACATCGGCATGGCCCAGCAGTTCCTGGACCGTGCGGATGTCGTAGCCGCCCTGCAGCAAGTGGGTGGCGAAGGAGTGCCGCAACGTGTGCGGGCTGGCGGGTTTGTCGATGCGGGCGTCCTGCAGTGCGCGTTTGAACTGCCGCTGGAACGTCTGTTCCAGTTGGTGATGCCTGCGCGGGCCGAGCGCTGGTTCACGCGGATCGATGCTCAACGCCGCTTGCGGGAACACCCAGTGCCAGGCCCAAGATTCGGCGGCGCGGCCGTACTTTCGCGCGAGTGCATGGGGCAGGTAGACGCCCGCGACACCGGCAGCGCGGTCGTCCGCCCACAAGCCATGCACGGCCGCCAGGTGCCGGCGCAGCGGCGCTTCGAGCGAGGCGGGCAGCATCACGACACGGTCCTTGGCGCCTTTGCCTTCGCGGACGATGATCGCGCCGCGGTCGAATTCCAGGTCCTTGGTGCGCAGGCGCAGAACCTCGAGCAGGCGCATGCCGGTGCCGTAGGCGATGCGCCCGATCAAGCCATAAGGGGTCAGCGCGGGTTGGGGCGAATGCGACCGATCGTCGAGTGCGGCCAGCAATGCCTGAACCTCGTCGTGCGTGAACACCGTGGGCAGCTTTCGAGGGCGGCTGGGGCGGCCGATGTCCGACAGCCAGGGCACCGACAGGCGCAACACCTTCTGGTAGAGAAACAGCAGGGCCGACAGCGCCTGGTTGTGCGTCGATGGCGAGACGCGCTGGTCATGCGCGAGCCAAGTCAGGAAGGCTTCAACGTCGCCATGCGACAGATCCGCTGGGTGGCGAAGCTGGTGGTAATGCACGTAGCTGCGGACCCACTGCACATAGGCCTGTTCCGTGCGGATGCTGTAGTGGTGGTAGCGGACCTGGCGACGGACTTCATCGAGCAGGCGGGGCGGACTGGTGCCTGCGTGCGGAACGTCTTCGCGCAAAGGCGCCCCGCCGTCGGGAGAGGGCGCGGCATCCGAAGGAGGAGGTGGGATTGCCCGCATGATCGACCGTGTTGATCTTGTCGCGATACTGTACGAAAATACAGCTTCCGGCAAGTGCCCTATCCAAGGACATAAGGCCGTCGAGCGCCGAAGCAGCTTGCAACTTGCAAGGTGCACACGACCGAACTGCAGGAACGGGTGCGCAGGTTGGTTTGCAGGTCATCGTCTGATGTTCGGGGAGGGGGGCATGCCGGTCACGCGCGTTCGTTCAAGATTGGCGCGACTCGACGAGTGGCGGGTGGCCAAGAAGATCAAGCCCGGGCAACGAGGCGCCATCAAGCTCTCGCGGGCACATGGACAAGAGCTTCTTTGTGTTCGCTATCGGGAGAATCACGACGGCACAGAGCGTCTGACCACCGTCGAGCTCGTGATCGAGCGGTCGATCATCCAAAAGCGTGACGATCCCATCGTTCTGTTCAAGATTCATTCGCACGAACTGGAACTGCGAAACGAGGCCATGAGACGCGGCGCGAAGTACGATCCCACCCGCCGCATGTGGCGCCTCAACCGAAGCGAGGTGCTACGCATGGGGTTGAAGCATCGAATCGCAGTCACATCCGAGGAATTGCTACGGGAACATGTTCATGCCTGAACACATTTGTTCCTGCTGGTGGATACCTTGAGGTGTTGTCTACAGCACGTTAGGCCGCACAGGGGCCAGTCATTGCAAGGCTCGCTGCAGTGGAGAACGCTGCATCAAGCTCGTGTTGTTCATCGCGGCCACAGTGCGCAACGGATGCTGCAGTTCGAGGCCGCGCAAGGCGCGGCGCGGGCGCGGAGCGCCCGGTCATGAGGTGCTATTGCAGCAGCGCGGAACGGCGGCGCTCGTGGTGCTCAAATGAAGGGGCAGGCGCTCGCTGCCATCGCGAAGAACAACTCGGTCAGTTCGTGGAGCCGCGCTTCGCGCGGAACGCGTCACCCGCGTCAGTCCTCGCACTGCTGGCGCCGCGGTCGAAGCGCCGGTCGTCCGTGCGGGTGCGGTTCAAGCGGTCAGCGCGGTAGGCAGGTGCCCAGGAGTGCGGCCTAACCCGTCGTTCAAGCGGAGCCGCACCGGCACGTCACTTGGCCCGTGCAACGCCTTGGTTTTTCGTGCGCCGCACGGGCCAAGCGCCATGCCGTCGCGGCCCGCTTAACTCCAACGTTAGGCCGCAAAGTGGGCGACGTACTCCTACTCGAAAAGCTTGAGGCTCAGCTTCATCGAACTCACATCTCGCAGCGTGACTTCGAAGAAGCAATGTCGTATCTCTGGCAGATTCAGTTCAATGTGCAAGAGGAGACGCGCCGAGGACTGCTAACTGCCGCGGTAGTCGCATATGGGCGTCCCTTCATTGGAACCAATCGAAGGTCAAGCAAGAAGGCAACGCCTACGGTCAAGGATCAGATACTGAAGTCGCTTGAGACGGAGGAAGCCGTGCTGCATCAGCAAGTACTTGGCGTTCGGAACAGGGCTGTTGCCCACTCTGAGTACGAACTTCGGCCAGTGCGCTATGCCGGAAACGATGGACATGGCGGCTTTGCACTGTCGGAGGAGCGGTTTGATCTACTTCAGCAAGGCATCGACGTCGAAATGCTTCATGAGGTCTGCAGAAAACTCTCGGTGGAGTGCCTTCGTCTGAAGGCAACCTTGGTGCAAGACATGCGGAGCAAAGGCGGAGCGGCCTAACCCCTCGCTCAAGCGCCGACGCGCAACGGCACGGCACCTGGCCCGCGAAGTGCTGGTGGTCTATCCTGCGCTTCGCGGGCCAGGCGCCGTGCCGCTGCGCGCGGCTTAGCTCGAACGTTAGGCGGCACGAGGGACGCGACGGCGCTGTCCTCACCATCTCACGCGCGATGTCGAATCCCGACCATCCGAAGCGTCGTGTGGGGTAGTGCAACTACCCGAGCAAATTCATGCAAGCTTCCGCGACACAGCAGTTCCTCGAAGGCTACAAGGCCGCTGTCTATCAGAAGGATCTGGATGCCTTCTGTAGGCTGTACGCAGACGATGTCAGCATCTTTGATGCTTGGGGAGGCCCGTGGTTCACCGACGGACTGGCCGATCTGCGACAAAGCACTGAGCAGTGGTTCAGTTCGCTCGGAGAAGAACGAGTCCTGGTCGCAGAGTCAGAGGTTCGCGCGGCCAACCTGGAGAGCCTGGCCGTAGCCCATGGCATATGGCGCTTCGCCGCTGTCTCCGTGGACGGAACTGAACTGCGCTGGCTAGAGAACAGGTTCAGTGTCAGCCTGCGCCTTGAGTCAGGCAGTTGGAAGGTCTTTCATCAGCACACATCCTCGCCAGCGGAGTTCGGGAGTGGGAAAGTTCAACTTCGGCGCCTGCAGAGTGCCGCCTAACACCTCGCTCAAGCGCCGACGCGCAACGGCACGGCACCTGGCCCGCGAAGCGCTGGTGGTCTATCCTGCACCTCGCGGGCCAGGCGCCGCGCCGCTGCGCGCGGCTTAGCTCGAACGTTAGGCCGCACAGGGGCCAGTCATTGCAAGGCTCGCTGCAATGGAGAACGCTGCATCAAGCTCGTGTTGTTCATCGCGGCCACAGTGCGCAACGGATGCTGCAGTTCGAGGCCGCGCAAGGCGCGGCGCGGGCGCGGAGCGCCCGGTCATGAGGTGTTACTGCAGCAGCGCGGAACGGCGGCGCTCGTGGTGCTCAAATGAAGGGGGCAGGCGCTCGCTGCCATCGCGAAGAACAACTCGGTCAGTTCGTGGAGCCGCGCTTCGCGCAGAACGTGTCACCCGCGTCAGTCCTCGCACTGCCGGCGCCGCGGTCGAAGCGCCGGTCGTCCGTGCGGGTGCGGTTCAAGCGGTCAGCGCGGTAGGCAGGTGCCCAAGAGTGCGGCCTAACCCGTCGTTCAAGCGGAGCCGCGCCGGCATGTCGCTTGGCCCGTGCAACGCCTTGCTTTATCGTGCGCCGCACGGGCCAAGCGCCATGCCGTCGCGGCCCGCTTAACTCCAACTACAAGGGCTTCCTCATCTGTCAAGCAAAACCTCGCCTTGATCGATCGCGCAGCGATTGATCAAGGAAGTTTGGATGTTGATGGCCCGCGGTGTTCTTGATGCTGCACGGCGCCGAACTCAGAGCAAGGTGCGGACTGGACAAACTACAACCGGTCATCGTGCAGCCCGGTGGCTGCGGACCCTGATGAAAGACGCGCGCGGCGGGACCCATTCGTTAGCCGAGTCTGCCGTGCCGTTGCCGGCACGCCATGGGCTCATCGAGTTAATCGGTCACTCCGCCGCGCAGGTCCAACCTTTGCTCATCAACGCTTTGACATCACGCGGTGGTGGAATCTTCGTTTGGCTCAGGGCGGCTCGGTTGTCGCGTGCAATCCGGTCGCCGTGGGTGTGGTGGTATTCATCGGCAAGCTTCAGGCAGGCAGCTTGAACGACTCACCCTTGGTGAGCACCGCCCAGGCCATGCGCGCATTCTTCGCCGCGATGGCCACCACCGCCTTCCAGTAGCCGCGGCGCTGGCGCAGCGCCATGGCCCAGCGGCTCAAGGAGTCGGCCTTGTTCGCAGCTGCGTTGAGAACCGCCCTGGCGCCGAGCACCAGCAAGCTGCGCAGGTAGGCATCGCCGGCCTTGGTGATGCGCCCGAGCCGGCTTTTGCCGCCCGAGCTGTACTGTCCCGGCACCAAACCGATCCAGGCGGCGAACTGCCGGCCCGAGTCGAACTCGTGCGCGTTGCCCACCATCGCCACGATGGCCGTGGCGGTGGTCTCGCCCACCCCGGTCAGCTGCATCAGCTGCTGCGCGGCCGTGCAGTCCTTGGCCATGGTGCGGATGTGCCGGTCGTACTGCTTGATGCGTTCGTCCAGGCGATGCACCTCGCTGAGCAGGTCGCCGATGACGGTGTTGGCGTAGCCGGGCAGATCCTCCAGGCGACTGCAGGCCTCGCGGCGCACCACCTCGGCCTTGAGTGGCAATACAACGCCGAACTCGCTGAGCAGGCCGCGGATGCGGTTGAGCGTGGCGGTGCGCTGCTGCACGTAGCCTTCACGGGCCCGGTGCACCATCAGCCGCGACTGCTGCTCCACCGTCTTGACCGGCACGAAGCGCATGTTGGGCCGACCAACGGCCTCGCAGATTGCCGCGGCATCGGCCGCATCGTTCTTGCCGCGCTTGCCGCTCATGCGGTAGGGCGTGACCAGCTTCGGAGCCATCAGGTGCACGCGATGGCCGTGGGCCTGGAACAGCCGCGCCCAGTGGTGTGCGCCGGAGCAGGCTTCGATGCCGATGGTGCACGGCGGCAGCGCGGCCACCAGCGCATGCAGCTTGGCCCGCGGCACCCGTGGTTGCAGCAACTCCGGCTTGCCGGCTTCGTTCACGCCATGCAGCGCGAAGACATTCTTGGCGAGATCGATACCAACGGTCAGAATGGCCATGACTTCCCCTTGCCGAGTGAGTTGATGAGAGTTCGCACTTCCCATCGTGGCACTTCGATGCCGGTCTCCGCTTCGCGGATAGCTCGGGACGGGGAAGTCCCTTTCATTCGTTAGGCCGCACAGACGACGCACATCGCCACGTGGAGGCTGCTGTTGAAGAGATCATTTGTGCTCGCGTTGCTGTGCCCACTATTGAGTGCAAGCGCGACTGAAACCAGAGGCAGCGGCGAGCCGAGTTCAGTTTCTAGGCCCGTCATTCACTACCAAACCTGCGCCAGAGTCGATTACCCCGTGGAGGCTCGAAGAAGGGGCGCCGAAGGGACAACGAGAGTTCGAGTTCTCATCGACACGAATGGTGCCGTCAAGGCTGTAGATCTAGTCTCTTCCTCGGGGCATGAGGACCTTGATTCAACTGCCATACGGTTTTTCATGACATGTCGCGGCAAGCCAGCCACCAAGGATGGTGAGGCTGTCGAGTCCCAGATGGAGATCGAGTATGTGTGGCGTGCACAGTAGTCGGAAAGTGCGGCCTAACCCCTCGCTCAAGCGCCGACGCGCAACGGCACGGCGCCTGGCCCGCGAGGCGCCTGTGGTCTATCCTGCGCCTCGCGGGCCAGGCGCCGCGCCGCTGCGCGCGGCTTAGCTCGAACGTTAGGCGGCACAAGGAGACGTCACGATGAATCGCTACAACTGCATACCCCTGATTGCTGCGGCGTTGGCAGGGTGTGCATCGCCGCAGTACTTGCCTCCATCCTCTGGGCCAACTGCATCGTTACGACTGGTTAAACATCCCACAATGGAGACGATCGCATTTGTATACAAGGACTCCAAGGACTGTAGAGATCGTTATGAATTGATGGGTATTCGAGATACAACCGATAAGGTAATCAAAGTTGCCGCAAATACATTGGTAACTGCAAGTGTAATGATGCCAGAAGCACATCTAAACCTTCGACTGGTGGGTTCGCCTGCCGTACTAATTGGTACGAGCAAGTGTCAAACTATTTCGACGTTCTTCGCGGAAGAAGGTGGACACTATATTGTGCGTACAACAGTAGAGCCGAATGAATGTGTGCAACGAGTCTCCCGTTTGGTAGACGGACTAGAGATTCCTGTGGAGGCGAAGGCCCGACAGTTCAGCAGGGCATGGACGGAGCAAGGATCTTGGTGCGAAGTTCAGCCGTAGGGCAAGACTCGGGTGCCGCCTAACCCCTCGCTCAAGCGCCGACGCGCTCCGGCAGGCAGCGTAGGGCTGGCCCGCGACCCATGAGGCATCATCGCGGACCAGCCTTACGCCGCCTGCCTCCGCGCGCGGCTTAGCTCGAACGTTAGGCGTCACAGGGGAGCCGAGTGACGCACCAAAGCTACTGTCTCAACAAGCACGAAGGCCAAATGGCGCATTTGCACAAGATCTCGTTCTGGTATCTGACGCTTTTCATTCTTTTCAGCGTCGGTCAAGACTTTCAAACTGCCCTTACGTTCTCGAGATCGACTGACTACGCGATCTTTGAGTCTGCTGGACTGAATGGCGTGTTTGTTGTTTGCCTTACGGTCACACTCGTTCTCGACCTTGCCGCGTCTTACTTCGTGCTAAGGCCGCGAGTCATAGGCTTCTGGGTCATCCTAGTGGCCCTTGCGTTCGCTGCGATCTATAACATTGCCGTCTTTGGTTTGGCCAGCGGGGACCTCGAGGCAACCAAAGCGGCCTCACATAACCTCTCGCGAGGTACGTGGATTTCCAGCGAATCCCGAGACAGCCAACAAAGTCTTCAGCCCAGAGGGAATGAAGGCGACACTGGGAATCTCCCTCTTCTTTGCACTGTCGTCACTCGGCTCGCTTGCGTTAAACCGGTGGCGCTTCTTTCCTCGCGAACAGTCGCAGGCCGAGACCGAGTGACGCCTAACACCTCGCTCAAGCGCCGACGCACAACGGCACGGCACCTGGCCCGCGAGGCGCTCACTGTGTATCCTGCGCTTCGCGGGCCAGGCGCCGCGCCGCTGCGCGCGGCTTAGCTCGAACGTTAGGCATCACATCGTCATCCGCGCATGCCTTCTACCGCTCAAGTCAAAGGAGACGATCTCGAACTGGCCGTTCGATTGATCGAGGACGCGATCTTGGCTGCGGGCTATAAAGGTTCGATCTCAAGCTACGAGATTGAATCCAAGAAGATTGTTGTTGTCCAAGGCGTTCGGCACGAGATTGACTTATTCGTCAAGATGCAACCCGCGCCCGGATACGAAAGTCACTTCATATTCGAATGCAAGAACTGGGCAGCGAACGTTGGGAAGAACGAGATCATTGTCTTCGCTGAGAAGGTCCGTTGCCTAAACGTGTCCCGTGGATACTTCGTGGCGAGAGACTTCACGAAGGATGCGGTCGCGCAGGCGAACATCAACGGTCGCATTTCATTGCTCCGGGCTGATATATATGAGCCGGTTCAAAGAATCGCGTTTCCATTCGTCGTTGCTTCGAATATCAAGACCATTAATGCCAGGCTTGGCTTAAGGTGTGCGACCGGCGAGCGACTCAACGGTTTGACGGATCAAACCTTTGTTGCAGGAGAGGTTAGCGTTGGCGGTGCCATTCAATCATCGCAGGCATTCTTTGCGAAGTTGCTTGACGAACGGGCATCAGAAGTTGCAGCGGGAAAGCTCGATAGATCGTGTCCCGAAGGGATGTACACGTTTGACCTCAATGGGACTCAAGACGTTTCGGATCGTCTACTAGTGGTTGGCGGGGTCCGCGTGGCACATGTTGACTTTGAAGGTTCCGCCGAAGTTGAATTCTTGCACTCATCACTTGCGAGGGTGGTAGCCGTTGCAGGGCGAGGCAAGCAGATCTCTGCGCGAATCAAGACCGAACAAGTAGAGCTTGATGTGCTCCTAGTTCAACGAGACGGACTTGATGGCGAGAAGTGATGCCTAACCCCTCGCTCAAGCGCCGACGCGCAACGGCACGGCACCTGGCCCGCGAAGTGCCCGTTGTCTATCATGCCCTTCGCGGGCCAGGCGCCGTGCCGCTGCGCGCGGCTTAGCTCGAACGTTAGGCCGCACAGGGGATGCACCGCCGCATGTTTCACGGAAGCTGCCTATGCGGCTCGGTTCCCTACACCGTCGACTCCGAGATCGCCCACGCTGAAAACTGCTACTGCGGTATGTGCCGCAAAGCTCACGGGGCCTCGCACTCCACAAACGCGCTCGTTCCAACGGAGGCTCTGGCCATCAACGGGGCAGAGAGTCTCAGCGTCTACCGTTCGTCCAAGAACCGAGAGAAGCTCTTCTGTTCAGTCTGTGGGTCGCAGTTGTTCATAAGGCGTCTCAATGCGCCTGAGGGCATGGTCATCACACTTGGAACGCTGGATGAAGACCCTGTGGTTCGTCCAAGCAGGAGCGTCTTTGTTGGCAGCAAGGCTCCGTGGTGTACGCCTGAGCCCGGCTTGCCTTCGTTTCAGGTCTACCCGGGTCATGAGCCAGGCGCGTAGGTCCAGGCTGCAAGTGCGGCCTAACCCCTCGCTCAAGCCGGGACGCGCAACGGCACGGCACCTGGCCCGCAAAGCGCTGTTGTCCTATCCTGCGCTTCGCAGGCCAGGCGCCGCGCCGCCGCGCGCCCCTTAGCTCGAACGTTAGGCCTCACAGGCCCGCCATAGGCGCTACCTGCGCGTAGACTTCACTGTTCTGAATGCTTATTGCTCCAGGGCTCACTTCATGAAGTTGTTTGGCATTGCCTTCTTCGTTCTAGGGCTAGTTCTGCTCGGGTATGGATTCACGATGGATACCTCTATAGCCTTTGGGCTTGGTGGCATGGAGAGAATCCACAACATTGGCTTGTTGAATCAACGTCAGAGCTTGTTGATTGTCGGTGGAGTTCTGCTCTTGGCGGGTTCTGTGCTGCTTGGGTTTGCTAGCCGAAATAGTTCCAATGGCAGTGCTGATCAACGATTAACGCGGAAATGTCCTCAGTGTGCGGAGGTCGTGAAGTCAGAAGCCAAAGTGTGTCGCTTCTGTGGATACGAAATGGACATGAAGCCTGAGCCCATGGGATATGAGGCATCAGAAGCTGCAAGGAACCTGCGTCTTGCTGGATATCAAGTTGGTGCCCTTGGAGAAGACAAATGGCGGGTCTTCCATAAGTCGCGCCAAGTTCTTGAATACCCTGCATCCTCTGAAGAGTTGGCAGCAGTTGCGAAGCGAGAGCTAAGTAGGCCAAGTCAAAGTGAGGCCTAACCCCTCGCTCAAGCGCCGACGCGCTCCGGCAGGCAGCGTAAGGCTGGTCCGCGGCCTATGAGGCATCATCGCGAACCAGCCTTACGCCGCCTGCCTCCGCGCGCGGCTTAGCTCGAACGTTAGGCATCACACCGGCCACCTGTGGCTACTCGCGGCCTCAAAGAACAACCGCACCGTGATTTGCAATCGAAATGACAGCGTCGCCCGTCCTTCAGATTAGCCCGAGTGCTTGGGGCGTATTCCATGATGGAGTGATTCAGAACATTGACGGCACGATCCCCGGAAATCTCGTGCTGACCGTCGAAATCGGCTATCTCCGCGCCATGTTCGAAGGAGAAGGCTCAGCCTTCAAAGTCCACCTCATGGGGTGCACACGAATGAGGTACAGCGAGTACGACGAGGAACCGACGGTCGATCTGGACAGAATCAGAGAGCGCGAGCCCGAGGTTCTCTATGTCACATCTGAGCAGCCTTTGGTGCTCGACTGCGTGATGGGGCCCCTCGAACTCGAATACGAGCAGATGCTCGTCACACTTGACACAGGCGTCCCCGTTAGCGAGCAAGAGCTTGTGCAAGCCAGCGAGTTGTACTGGAGTCGCTGGCGAGAGAGCACGCGCAGTGATGCCTAACCCCTCGCTCAAGCGCCGACGCGCAACGGCGCGGCACCTGGCCCGCGAAGCGCCCGTTGTCTATCATGCTCTTCGCGGGCCAGGCGCCGCGCCGCTGCGCGCGGCTTAGCTCGAACGTTAGGCATCAAGTGCCAGCAGTAGCAGCACGCCACCAGCCAGCACCAAAAGCACAAACCCCTTCAGCACCGCCAGCACAAGCTCGGCGCGGTCTTCCATATCCATCACGGCCCCTTCTTCAACTGTTCACGAAACAGGCGCTTCTCCCGCTCCGTCCATGCCTCGCAGTTCTCCAGGCCGTTCAGGTGCTCGGCAATCTCAACTGACAGCGCCTGGCGCTTCTCTTCGTGCTCCGGCGTGGAGTGCCAGTGTGCGGGGTGCGAAAGCAGGTTCCGCGCGCGCATCAGCAGGCTGCGCGAGTCTTTCGCGCCTTGCGCGTAGGCCGCGCGAATCTGCTGCACCGTGTACAGCTTGCGCCCTGTCGCCGTCTGGTGCTGCGGCTCTGGCAGGCACTCTCCGGGCCGGTACACGTCGCCGCTGTGCGGCTTGAATCTGTCTAGCCATCCCATTCCGTTCTCCATCGTTGATGCCTAACTGTCGCTTCAAGCGGACGGTCCTGGCGGCCCGCCGCTTAAGCTGGCGTTAGGCCTCACAGTGGGGCCAGCCTTTGAGCTCGTAAAGCTGCGAATTCAGAAGGCCATCCCATGAATCGCAGGCCCCCAGAACTTACCCGTAAGGGTTCGCCAAGAGACTGGGGTACATTGCTGCGCATACGAGCAGGAATCTGGTTGCTTTAGCAGTGCGATTCCTGAACTTTTAGTGGTGTCAGCTTTGTATCGTTGACGCCTACAGCACGTTAGGCGGCACAGGCACTCCCCCTACTTGCCGCGGCAGCATGGATGAATCCAAAGACCCGCATCAACTTGACCTGGTCGCGCAGGTCACCAAAGCACTTGTGCTGTACTCGCTTGCAGAGTTTCAAGCCGGCCACGCAAGTGAGATCAAAGTTGAAGCCAACGGTTGGGCCTTTGGCATCTCAGACAACGGGCGAGGGCACTCACCATCACGCCTTGTCGCTGGGTCACCGTACCTCCAGTTTGTCTATTCGCACCTTCAGTACCCATTCGAAGGCCGAACGGCAGGGCCGGTGCAGTTGCAAGGCATTGGCATGTCGCTCCTGAACTCGCTTTGCCAAGAGCTTCACGTGTCTTCGCGCAGGAGCGAAGGCGGCGTCCGCCTCACCTTCGTCGAAGGTCGTCACTCGAATCAGGAGGCGCTACCTCCCGGGTCAGAGGAATCGGGCAACACGGTATCGGGTACCTTGCGCAAGGCGCTTCAGTCGCAGCCCACGGATGCGCAAGCCATCGAGCAGTGGCTTTCGGCTGTGGCCGACACTCATCCAGGGTTGCTGCTCAGCTTCAACGGGCACCGCGTTGGGCAGGCATCGTCAAGTGCCGCCTAACCCCTCGCTCAAGCGCCGACGCGCTCCGGCAGGCAGCGTAA
Source organism: Burkholderiaceae bacterium (assembly GCA_024235915.1). Classification (GTDB taxonomy): domain Bacteria; phylum Pseudomonadota; class Gammaproteobacteria; order Burkholderiales; family Burkholderiaceae_C; genus Rubrivivax. Next base: position 511,917 of record JACKLO010000007.1, read on the forward strand.
GCCTGGCTCGCGGCCTATGAGGCATCATCGCGAACCAGGCTTACGCCGCCTGCCTCCGCGCGCGGCTTAGCTCGAACGTTAGGCATCACAGCGCATCCGCCCGTGGTCATTCGTCCCGCGAGTAAGACAGACGCATCTGCGATCGCAAAGCTGATGCCTGATCTCGGATACGAGGCAGAGGAGGCGCAGATCGAAGTCAGGCTGGCGCGTTTGGCAACAAGGCCAGAGAACTTCGTAGCCGTTGCCGAAGTCGGCGAGCATGTGATCGGCCTTTGTCACGTGCAGGGTGTTCCACTGCTAGCAACAGACGGTTATGCCGAGGTGCAGGCGCTCGTTGTCCGCTCCCAAAGTCAGCGGAAGGGAGTTGGTGCTGCTCTCTTGCGGGCTTCGGTCCTGTGGGCCTCAGAGCATGGTTATCGCAGAGTCCGCCTGCGCTCTGGTCTTCATCGCGAAGAGGCGCACCGGTTCTACGAGGCTCAGGGCTTCAAGAGGTCGCGGGCGAGCTACGCTTTTGAGCTGGAGAATGAGTGATGCCTAACCCCTCGCTCAAGCGCCGACGCGCAACGGCACGGCACCTGGCCCGCGAAGTGCTCGCTGTCTATCATGCCCTTCGCGGGCCAGGCGCCGTGCCGTCGCGCGCGGCTTAGCTCGAACGTTAGGCCGCACGAAACCCACCACCGCGCTATGCCCGCAGAGCAGTCCGAACAGCCGGAAGACCTTGGGTTTCGGTACCGTGCGCGCAAGGGGGGAGAGGTAGGGGTCACCCATCGCGGGCGTCTGGCGGCAACGCTGCGGGGCAACCAAGCAGCGGAGTTCCTGGCGGAAGCGCGAGATCCCACTGATCCAGTGGCACAGCAACTCATGGCCCGCCTTACCGGGAACTACAAGCGTGGCAACGAACGCCTTGCCAGTAGTCATCCGCGAAACAGGCGGTAGAGCCCTCGTGTCTCGTCTCGCGCTGCTGGTCATCTGCATACTCGCTGGCGTCGCTATTGGCGCAGTCGGCTCCTATGCCACCGGCAGCCAGCGGTGGTACCTGGCAGTGCCTGTAGTAGTGGTGGCGGCATGGCTGGTTGTTGCAAACCCAGAGCAGTGCGCTCAGCGCAAGCAGTGAGCGTTTGGCGTCGACACCGAGTGCGGCCTAACACCTCGCTCAAGCGCGGACCCGCAACGGCAAGGCGCTGCGCCCGCGAGGCGCCTTGGGCTATCCTGCACCTCGCGGGCGCAGCGCCTCGCCGCTGCGGATCCGCTTAGCTCGAACGTTAGGCCTCACAGATGCTGCAAAGTCTCGCTACGTATCGAGGGCCGTCATTGCCCGAAGAAGTTCTATCCGTTCTGGAAAGACTGGAGGGCCTTGGCCTAACAGTCGCTCCGTCCGGGCGCGCGAACAAGACCATTCGCATTCAGGCGGGAACGACCTATCTGGCTTACGTAAACGAGTTTGTCCTCAAGCGAGGTGGGCTCGTAGGCTATCGCTTCTCGGCTGGCAAAGGCAAAGCGAGCAACGAGTGTCCCGAAGACTTTGAGCTAGAGCGATTCGCCAGCGAGCGCGGAATTCAATCGGTTGCCTTCGACGTTCAACGCGATGACGGAAGGCTCTACTTGCACATCCGGGACGGAGATGCTGCTTGCGCATTGCTTCAAAATTGTGCGCGCACTGATGCGAGAACTGAACGCAGATCGCGAAATGATGAGATTCTATCGGATCTGAAAGACATAAGTGAACAAACAGATATTTCCGAGACGACCCGACGTGCACTTGTAGAGGCGCGTCTTGGTCAGGGTGCATTTCGCAAGAGTTTACTAAGGATTTATGGTAATCGCTGCGCAGTAACTGAGTTGAACGTGGTGCCACTACTCCGTGCTTCACATATCTTGCCGTGGAGAGACTCGAATAACGACCAACGCTTGGACCCGAATAACGGGCTTCTTCTCTCTCCAAACTTAGATGCACTCTTCGACTCGTATCTGATCACATTCTCTAGAGATGGAGAGATTCGCTTCTCTTCGCTGTTAGATTCAACGGCTCGCAAGCTACTAGGACCCACTGGAAATCTGTTGGTTGCGCCTAGCCCTAAGCAGGCTGAGTACCTGCATCGTCATGGCCTGCGCGTGCGGTGAGGCCTAACCCCTCGCTCGAGCGCCGACGCGCAACGGCACGGCACCTGGCCCGCGAACCGCTCACTGTGTATCCTGCGCTTCGCGGGCCACGCGCCGCGCCGCTGCGCACGGCTTAGCTCGAACGTTAGGCGTCACACACATCACCGGAGTCGCCATTGGGGGCAAAAGCAATTAGGCTGGTTGCTGGCTCAGTGCTGGTGCTGTGCGCACTGCCGACTTTGCCTGAGGAAACTGACCAGGCGCGAATTGCGTTCGTCGCTCCGAAGATTCGCGTCTTCTTCGGACAAGACGGCTACTGCGGCGCAATGACGAGCTACGACAGCGAAAACGCTGGTGGCGTTCTGGTCACTTCGGGCAAGCGCACCTGGTTTCGCCTCAGATCCAACGGGTGTGTCGGGGACTTCTCGTTCATTCCGAAGGCAAGTGGCCGCTATGTCGTGCGGGCTTCCACCTGTACCGTTGAAGCGTTCGAACTGACGAAGGACAACGGCCCGGTCCGCGAAAGCTTGAATACGGAAGAGCAACGCCTATGCTTGCTGCCTTGGAACCACGGGGTTCCGAATGAATCTGGCAAGCCCGAGCCGAATCAGTGACGCCTAACCCCTCGTTGCAGCCGACGGTCATCGGCCTGGCGCTTGGCCCGCGAAGCGTCGTGGTTCATCATGCGCCTCGCGGGCCAAGCGCCATGCCGCTGCCCGCGGCTGAACTCGAACGTTAGGCCGCAGATGGACGCGTCGCTTCGACCCGCCACGCCGTTAGATGAAGCGGCCGTGGCCGAGGTGATCTGCGAATCCAGGCGTGAGTACGTGGCTTTCGCACCCATGGTCCACACACCGGAAGAGGTTCGGGGTTGGGTCACCGAGGTTCTCATTCCCGGCGGCGGTGTCACGGTTGCAACGAGAGGCGGAACTGTCGTGGCCGTGCTTGCGGTTTCACAGTCGACGGCGGAAGGATGGATTGACCAGCTCTACGTCAAGCCTGGCTACACAGGTCAAGGCCTCGGGGCAAAGTTGCTTCAGCATGCGCACACCGCGCTTAGGCCACCCGTTCGTCTGTATACGTTCCAAGCAAATGCCGGTGCCAGGCGGTTTTACGAACGCCACGGCTATGCGCCTGAACTGTTCACCGATGGTTCGGCCAACGAGGAGGGCGTACCGGATGTCCTGTACGTCTGGGGTGGCCGTGAAACTGCGGCCTAACACCTCGCTCAAGCGCCGACGCGCTCCGGCAGGCGGCGTAAGGCTGGTCCGCGGCCTATGAGGCATCATCGCGTACCAGCCTTACGCCGCCTGCCTCCGCGCGCGGCTTAGCTCGAACGTTAGGCCGCACATTCCATCCATGCGCCAGATCGCTATCGCATTGATCCGTGGCTACAAGAGGTTCTTGTCTCCGGCCAAAGGGTTCAACTGCGCATATCGGGTGTATTGCGGTCGGGCCAGTTGCTCGACCTTCGGAATCCGCGCCATTCGCCGATTCGGCACATATCGAGGGATCGGGCTGCTCAGCAGCCCGAGAGTTTTGCTACGCGAAGACTCTCCCGTGGTGCTGCGCCCATCACAGCGCTCTTGCGCGAACACAGCGAACAGTTGCACCTGAAGTACGGGCCAAGTGGCTGCTCTGTCTCAATCTCGAATCGGACGCCACCGCAGTGACAGGAACCTTTGTACTTGGTCATGTGCTGAGCATTCGGTGCGCTTTGTGTTTGAAGCCTTTGGTCACTCCAATGACCTGCGAACGGGCTCGAACGCGTCCATGTGCGGCCTAACGTTCGAGCTAAGCCGCGCGCAGCGGCGCGGCGCCTGGCCCGCGAAGGGCATGAAAGACAACGTGCGCTTCGCGGGCCAGGTGCCGTGCCGTTGCGCGTCGGCGCTTGAGCGAGCGGTTAGGCGTCACTCAGCGAGCGCCGAAGTTGAACTTTCCCGCTCCCGAACTCCGCTGGCGAAGATGTGTGCTGATGAAAGACCTTCCAACTGCCTGACTCAAGGCGCAGGCTGACGCTGAACCTGTTCTCTAACCAGCGCAGTTCAGTCCCGTCGGCGGAGACAGCGGCGAAGCGCCATATGCCATGGGCTACGGCGAGGCTTGCCATCGTCGATGGCATCGGTGCACTTCGAACACACGCAAGCTCCGCGCATGGAGCAGGCAAGACGCAGTACAAGCTTGAGCCGCGCCATGCAAGACTTGCTATCCATGCCGCGCATACGGTCACGCTCTTCATCTTGGAGTCATGGAAGCGCAAGGGCGCCTCTCGGTGAGGCCTAACCCCTCGCTCAAGCGCCGACGCGCTCCGGCAGACGGCGTAAGCCTGGTCCGCGGCCTGTGAAGCATCATCGCGAACCAGGCTTACGCCGCCTGCCTCCGCGCGCGGCTTAGCTCGAACGTTAGGCCGCACAGGGAGGAGTCCGTTGAGTCCCGCAGCCGCGATTGAAGACGCCGTAAGGCGTTCACTGCTGGAACGTCGGCATGTCTGCAGTTCCGAGCGGAAAGCATGGGAGCTTGCGCGTCAGCCTTCGCGGACCAACGAAGAAGAGAAGCGGATGCTTCAGCTCGCTATGAGCGCAATGGACTTCTGGGGTCATTGTGGGTTTGCCAATGACCGCGCGCATGCGCATCTACTTCTGGCACACGTCTTCGCAACTCAGCGCAACCCCAACCGAGCTCTGATGGCGCTGGTCCATGCCGAACAGAATCTCGGGGCAAGGGGGGCTCAGTTGTGGGAGCGTGCTCTGTTGCATGCAGTAGCAGCTGGTGTCGCGGCGTCGCAGGGCGATCCGGAAGGGCACAGAGCCAACTACCTCCGTGCCACGGAACTGGTCGCCGCGCTTCCGGACGCAGATGAACGGGCAATCCTAGAAGCAACGGTACGGGTTCTGCCTGTCCCGGTAGGGTAGGTCCGCGAGTGCGGCCTAACACCTCGCTCAAGCGCCGACGCGCAACGGCACGGCGCCTGGCCCGTGCGGCGCAGTGTGCGTATCATGCGCCGCACGGGCCAGGCACCGCGCCGCTGCGCGCGGCTTAGCTCGAACGTTAGGCCTCGCAGGTGGCCCCGCCGCGAGGGCTTGCAGCAGTTGGTTAGTGTATATACACTAACATGGTGCGAGTCACCTTCGATCCAACCAAGCGCCAGAAGACACTTGATGAGCGTGGCTTGGACTTCAAGGACGCAGCTCTTGTCTTCAAGGGCGTGACTGTCGAGGTCGAGGATGTTCGCAAGGAGTACGGTGAACGTCGCATCATCTGCTTCGGCAAGCTGAAAGGCCGAATGGTGGTTGTGGGGTACACCCCGCGTGGCGCGGAGCGCCATGTCTTCAGCATGCGAAAGGCCAACGATCGTGAGCAAGCCCGCCTCGCGCCGTACTTCGGGGTCTGATCTGCAGCGCGTTGATACGCACAAGATCAAACCACACGAGTACAAGGAACTACCTGAACTCACAGACGCCATGCTTGCGCGTGCCGTCGTGAACAAGGGTGGTCGTCCCAAGTCGGAGAATCCTCGGCAACTCATCAGTTTGCGGCTGCCGCCCGAGGTTGTCGCGCGCTGGCGTGCCACGGGTCCAGGCTGGCAAACACGCATGGCAGAGCGTCTGGCAAAGTCGCCGCTGCCAAGGCCGAAGAGCGACGCCTAACCCCTCGTTCCAGCCGACGGCCACCGGCATGGCACTTGGCCCGCGAAACGCCTTGGTACATCATGCGCCTCGCGGGCCAAGCGCCATGCCGCTGCCCGCGGCTGAACTCGAACGTTAGGCCGCACAGAGGGCACCGCTGTATGCACATCGAAGTCGACGATCTCAGCCGCCCTGAAGTCCATGCATTGCTGGCGGAACACTTGCAGAACATGCATGAGTTGTCTCCGCCTGAGAGCGTTCACGCGCTGAACATGGACGGACTGAAGGTGCCTGAAGTTACGTTCTGGACGGTCTGGAACGATGCAGAACTCGTCGGATGCGGGGCGCTCAAGGAACTCGACGGAATGCATGGCGAGGTTAAGTCCATGCGCACTCCGGCAAGTAAGAGAAGGCAGGGGGCAGGGCGGCTTGTCTTGTCGCACATCATCGAAGTTGCACGAGGCCGTGGCTACGAACGGTTGAGCCTCGAAACGGGAACGATGGAAGCCTTCAAGCCTGCACACTGCCTATACGAGAGCTATGGCTTCAGCTATTGCGGGCCGTTTGGTTCGTACCAAGAAGATCCGAACAGCATCTTCATGAGCCTGGAACTGGGGCAGCCAAAGGGTGCGGCCTAACCCCTCGCTCAAGCGCCGACGCGTAACGGCGCGGCACCTGGCCCGCGAGGCGCCTGTGGCCTATCCTGCACCTCGCGGGCCAGGCGCCGCGCCGTTGCGCGCGGCTTAGCTCGAACGTTAGGCGTCACGAGCCCCGCGTCATGCATAGCAGGGCTTCGGCACCGCCGTCTCCGTTGTTCGGCTCGCCCAGCGCAGTGATTCAGCGACTTCTTCAACTGCTGCGCCGCGCGGCAAAGCCGTGCAGCGAGCGCTTCGCGTATGCGCATGTGCTTGCCTTGCTGCTTGCCCGGCAAGGCTGGTGGCGCGGCGTTGACGCCTTGCCCGGAGCGGTGGGGACCGTGGTTCTAAGCCGTGGCGCGGCGCGCTCGGAACGGCGTGATGCCTAACCCTTCGCTGCAGCCGACGGTCGCCGGCATTGGGCTTGGCCCGTGCAACGCCATTGCCTATTATGCGCCGCACAGGCCAAGCCCAATGCCAGCGCACGCGGCTGAGCTCAAACGTTAGGCGTCACAGGAGCACATGCCATGGCGTCTCCATCATTCGGGACAGGAAGAGCAGTCGCGTGGTTGCTACTCAGTCCGCTGGCCTTCTTGATGGCGCTTGTATCGACAGTTGAATCTGAAGCGATCTATGGAGTTCAACTGGTCGCGTTTGGATCGTGGTCCGTCTTGCGCATGACTTCAGGATTGGGGTGTTTGCTGCAAAAGTCCTGGGCGGCGAAGGTTCAGCGCGCACTGTCTGTAGTTGCCATCGGATACTTCACTTTGGCGGGGGTCCTCATAGCGAGCTATCTTCTATCCGCAGCAGCGAATGATGGCGTTGCCAATTCTTTCCAGGCATGGGGAATCGCAGGGGTTCTTGCACTGGCCGCGGTGCTGTACGTTCGTCACACCAAGAGCCGAAATCGGAGTCGCCGTGAGGAGAGTGACGCCTAACCCCTCGTTCAAGCGGAGCGCCGCCGGCAGGCCACCAGGCCCGGTCTGCCGGTACGCGGTACATTGTCGCCAGACCGGGCCTGGCGTCCTGCCGTCGTCGCCCGCTTAACTCGCACGTTAGGCCGCACAGTCGACCCCATGCGAACCTTCTATGCCGTCTGGCTCCTTATCTGTTCTGGTTGGGGTTACTTGCTCGCAAGTTCGCCAGACCTCGCGCCACACGATCCATTGCAGTCGCTTGCGACGCTCCTCGTAGCATTCGTCACTGGTATGGCACTCGTACTGCTTGAGGCTCGGGGCATAAGACTCCCTCGTCCAGCAATCACGCTTCGGCCATGGGACTATCCGGTTGGCCTTGTCTTGTTCATTTCAATAACGTTTGTTGCGGCGTCTGCCTGGGGCGCACTCATCTCATTGACCGCGGCATTCCCCGGTCTCTCGTCTTCACTGTACTTCTTGGCCCTTGGTGCAGGGGTTCTGCTGGCAATCTGCGTTGCACCCAGGCTGTTTCCGCACAAGTTCAAACCAGCTCCATAGGCTGGGCACGGGCGGTAGAGGGAAAGCCAGCGCAGTGCGGCCTAACACCTCGCTCAAGCGCCGACGCGCTCCGGCAGGCAGCGCAAGCCTGGGCTGCGGCCTATGAGGCATCATCGCAGCCCAGGCTTACGCCGCCTGCCTCCGCGCGCGGCTTAGCTCGAACGTTAGGCCTCAGAAACCGTGTCCATTGCCGTTCGTCGCGCCACTGAGGAAGATGCAGGTGCCCTGCTGGATCTGCGGCGCGCAGTCTTTGCCGAGACGGACTTCATGCTCTGGGAGCCGCAGGAGTTCACGGCTACGCCGGAAGACGAGCGAAAGTTCATTTCCTGGCTGGGTTCCAAGAGCAACAGTGTCTTGTTGGTGGCCACGGAAAGCGCAGTTCTTGTCGGCTTCCTCGGCGCCAATGGTGGCGAGCGCATTCGAAGCAAACACTCTGCCTTGGTGTTCCTCGGTGTACGCAAGGAGTACTGGTCTCGTGGGGGCGGCTCGGCTCTGCTCAAAGAAGCCTTGTCTTGGGCGTCATCCGCCAAACTGCTTCGCTTGGAGCTTACAGTTCACACCAACAACGACCGCGCAGTTGCCTTGTACAGGCGCTTTGGGTTCGAGATTGAGGGGACTCGCCGCGCCTCATTGCTTGTTGCAGGGCAATTTCGAGATGAATACCTCATGTCGCGCATCGCTGAGGCCTAACCCCTCGCTCAAGCGCCGACGCGCTCCGGCAAGCGGCGTAAGCCTGGCTCGCGGCCTATGAGGCATCATCGCGAACCAGGCTTACGCCTCTTGCCTCCGCGCGCGACTTAGCTCGAACGTTAGGCGTCATAGGGGGCGCCATAGCCAACGAATATGCCCTCAATACCCATCGAAGCATACCAATGTCTCTCGAGGGCGCCACACGACATGGGTCCCTTGACTTCGGTGCGTGCAAGCTCTCGCGAAGATCCCGATACGGTGTATGAACTGACGTTTTCACTCGAGAACAAGCCGTTCCCGATGACATTCGCACAGTTGCTGCCACATGGATCAACCATCGGAGCATTTGAGTACATAGACGAAGAGGTTGATAGATACTTTGAGTCGCGATGGCCGGTCTGCCTCGCGGCAAGAGGTAATGTGTCGGTGCCATGCGCGGTGGCGAGCCTATCTGAAGACGACCTTGCTGATATTCTCTTGTTCGCCAGAGTTCTGCTCTGGGAGATTCCCGGAGAGCAGCCGAACCCTGACATACCGCCAGATCAACGAGCGACGCGACTTGGCTATCGTCGCCAGTTCTTGCACTCTCAGATGCTGGACATCGTCGGGAATCGTCGACATCGGAATGTCGCCTACTTCAGCGAAACCGAGCTCGGAGACCCAATTGGACCGGGAGTCATTACGCTAGATCTGCCTTTCAGCGACACGCAGCCCAATGAACTTGTTTGGAGTCCTATCCTCCGAATGGAGAACAGAAGGGATAGAGACCTCGATATGCCACGAATACTCGCGGCAATAGATGCGATAAAGAGGCACTACAACAGCTATACCGAGCTTGGCGACGCTAGGCGACTTCTCGGCGCGGGAGAAGTGCGGGCTTCGATTCGCTCAGCCGCATCCTCGGTAGATGCAAGCTTGCTCTACTTGCGGCAGGCTAATTCGATTGCAGCCCCGCCCAGAGGCTTGATGTTCGATGAGAAGGTTGAACATGCGCTGCGTAGCGCAGGACTTCCCTCCTACACAGAATTAGAGCCGGCGAAGGCTCGCTTACTTCTTTACCTCTATCGAGCGAGAAACTCAATGCATGAAGGCGACTGCTACTACATTGACCTAAACGGGCAGAGGAATGTCATAAGGGGTCCTCAAGATGCCCAACCACTTATCGACGCTGCAGGAGAGTTCGTTCTATGGGTCGACTCTCTTGTCTAAATATCGACGCTTCAATGACGCCTAACCCCTCGCTCGAGCCGACCCGCTCCGGCAGGCAGCGTAAGCCCGGGCTGAGGCACGCGGTGCATCATCTCAGCCCGTGCTTACGCTGCCTGCCTCCGCGGGCGGCTCAGCTCGAACGTTAGGCATCACACGGGGCCATGCCGCTGACACTCGAACCCTTGGGCGAACAGCACTTTGAGCGGTTGCATCGCCTGTTCGACGCGGTCTGTCGAGAACGCCGATTCATGGCATTCACGGACGGTGGCCCACAAGAACGCGCCTTCGCGTACTACGCCGGAATCGTTGAGGCGGGTCATACCCACTTCGTCGCCCTCGATGGCGAGGAAGTCATCGGATGGTGCGATGTCCTACCCCTGATGGGTCAGATGCGAGCTCACGCAGGAATCTTGGGAATGGCTGTCTCTGCGGGCCATCGCGGGCATGGCGTTGGCAAGGCGCTCATTCAAGCGGCCATCGCTGGGGCAACCGAACGTGGTTTCACGCGCATCGAGCTAACGGTCCACTCCGAGAATCAAGTTGCGCAGGGGCTATACAAGAGAGTTGGCTTCCAGCATGAAGGCGTTCACAGGAACGCATGGCGCATCGAAGGGCGGTACTACGACGTCTACTTCATGGCGAGGCTGAGTGATGCCTAACCCCTCGCTCAAGCGCCGACGCGCAACGGCACGGCACCTGGCCCGCGAAGCGCCTGCTGTGTATCCTGCGCTTCGCGGGCCAGGCGCCGCGCCGCTGCGCGCGGCTTAGCTCGAACGTTAGGCATCGCAGGGGACCCGTCGGATGCGCTCGCGCCATGGTTAAAAGCCGAACACAGGAACGCTGACTTTGGGTTACTTCCCGACGATCTTTGGAGTGGCGGTACTCGTTGGAATCGCTGTCTTCTTCTGGCGGCGAGAGGGCCCGGGGTCAGGGCGGGCTTACGGGAACAAGATCGCTGCGCACATAGGCATTTCCAGGAGGGTGTTCTGGCCACTCTTGGAGAACGGTGTCAAAGGTTCTTCAAGGGAACTGCTTGCGTCGATTCAGGCCCAGGGAATCAGCCTGGGGGCGGCAAGTGCTCAAGTTGCGCCTTCGCTTGTCAGAGGCATCGAGCGCCTTGAAGCGCGCTTCGGTACCCAAGACATGTACGAGCTGGCTAAACCGCGCATTGCCGCAGTGCTACCGGGTTCAGCGGGAGCCACTGAGCAGGTAGGCAATCGGGTGAAAAGCGATGCCTAACCCCGCTCAAGCGCCGGCGCGCAACGGCACGGCACCTGGCCCGCGAAGCGCCCGCTGTCTATCATGCGCTTCGCGGGCCAGGCGCCGCGCCGCTGCGCGCGGCTTAGCTCGAACGTTAGGCGTCAGAGGAACCCCGGTTGCATCGCACTGCGCAGTTGCTGCTTGCCGCACTTGCTCTGAGTGCATGTGCGAACCCATTCTTCGACGTCGGGCGGTCAGAAACCGTCCTTCCAGTGAGCCGGGCGTGGGTAGAGGGCAGGATGGTGGAGTACATCACCACCGACGCGTCCGATCGAGCCATGGCCGGAATGATGGGAGTGAACTTCGCCCCGAGGTTGGCCCGAGCTGCAACTCAAGTGCCCGGCGCCTCTGTCCTGGAGCGGGTCTACAAGTTCGAAGACGAAAGTCAGATCAGTGTCTTCCAGTCCAGCCCGAGCCCGGTTGGACCAGACAGCGCTGACAAGGCGTACAGCCCGCTATGGCGCGTCGTGCTTGTGAGGTGGCTTGATTCCTCCAAGGCACGAGAACTGAAATCCGAAGAACAGGTCTTGGCGGCTGAAGAAGCCAACGAGGTGAAGCTCGAGATCACGGACATCGTCATCAACTGCCCGGTAACCCGTGAAGTGGGCGGAGCAGGTATCCGAGGTGTGCGCTGACGCCTAACCCCTCGCTCAAGCGCCGACGCGTAACGGCACGGCGCCTGGCCCGCGAAGCGCCTGCTGTGTATCCTGCGCTTCGCGGGCAGGCGCCGCGCCGCTGCGCGCGGCTTAGCTCGAACGTTAGGCGTCACAGGAGCACATGCCATGGCGTCTCCATCATTCGGGACAGGAAGAGCAGTCGCGTGGTTGCTACTCAGTCCGCTGGCCTTCTTGATGGCGCTTATATCGACAGTTGAATCTGAAGCGATCTATGGAGTTCAACTGGTCGCGTTTGGATCGTGGTCCGTCTTGGGCATGACTTCAGGATTGGGGTGTTTGCTGCAAAAGTCCTGGGCGGCGAAGGTTCAGCGCGCACTGTCTGTAGTTGCCATCGGATACTTCACTTTGGCGGGGGTCCTCATAGCGAGCTATCTTCTATCCGCAGCAGCGAATGACGGCGTTGCCAATTCTTTCCAGGCATGGGGAATCGCAGGGGTTCTTGCACTGGCCGCGGTGCTGTACGTTCGTCACACCAAGAGCCGAAATCGGAGTCGCCGTGAGGAGAGTGACGCCTAACCCCTCGTTCAAGCTGAGCGCCGCCGGCAGGCCACCAGGCCCGGTCTGCCGGTACGCGGTACATTGTCGCCAGACCGGGCCTGGCGTCCATCCGTCGTCGCCCGGTTAACTCTGCGTTAGGCGTCACACAGGTCCCCGTCGTGCCAACTGGTCACCTTCGAAGCTACATGCGAGTGGAACTCCACGAGCGGTCCAGTCCAGAAACGCAAGACCTGCGCAGCCCGACAGAGGGTGACATTGAGGCCCTTGGTGAACTGATGTATCGGGCCTACCTCGGAACCATCGACTACGAAGACGAGACGCTTGAGCAGTCTGTTGCGGAGATTCGAAAGACCTACCAAGGTGACTACGGGCGCTTCGATCCCGAGCACTCTTCCATCGCTGAGCGCAATGGGCTAGTGGTCAGTGCGACGCTCATCACCCGCTGGCAAGATCGGCCGTTTGTCGCATTCAGCATGACCGACCCACGTTTCGCACGTCAGGGCCTGGCGAGGGCGTCGCTTGAGAGGTGTATGGGTTTGCTTCGCCAAGACGGCGAACATGAACTGAGGCTTGTGGTCACGCTGGAGAATGAGCCAGCAGTCAATCTGTATGAGTCTCTCGGGTTCCGCCAAGAGTGACGCCTAACCCCTCGCTCAAGCGCCGACGTGCCACTGCGGGCCGTCTTGGCCGCGAGGCCGTGTTGGCACATCATCAGCCTCGCGGCCAAGCCGTCCCGCCGCGTCACGCGGCTTAGCTCGAACGTTAGGCATCGCAGGGGAACCACCTGAGCCGCTCACGCCATAGTTGAAGGCCGAACACAGGAACGCTGACCTTGGGATATCTCCCGACGATCTTCGGAGTAGTCGTACTCGTTGGAATCGCAGTCTTCTTCTGGAGGCGAGAAGGTCCAGGGTCAGGGCGGGCGTACGGGAACAAGATCGCTGCGCACATAGGCATTCCCAAGAAGGTGTTCTGGCCACTCTTGGAGAACGGTGTCAAAGGCTCCTCAAGGGAACTGCTTGCGTCGCTTCAGGCCGAGGGAATCAGCTTAGGGGCGGCAAGTGCTCAGGTTGCGCCTTCGCTTGTCAGAGGCATCGAGCGCCTTGAAGCTCGCTTCGGTGCACAAGAAATGTACGAGCTGGCCAAACCGCGCATTGCCGCAGTGCTACCGGGTTCAGAGGGAGCCACTGAGCAAGTAGGCAATCGGGTGAAAAGCGATGCCTAACCCCTCGCTCAAGCGCCGACGCGCAACGGCACGGCACCTGGCCCGCGAGGCGCTCACTGTGTATCCTGCGCCTCGCGGGCCAGGGGCCGCGCCGCCGCGCGCGGCTTAGCTCGAACGTTAGGCGGCACAGGGGACGCACCGTGGCAGTTCGAATTGTCAGACTCGGAACACCAAGAACGGAAGACGAAGGCACGCGAATTGGTACGGTCCGGCGCCCGCCTCGAGGTGTCCCAAAGACTGAGTTCGCCACCCAGGACTGGTACGACGTCTGGTACCCGGAACTATCGCCAAGTCCGGAAACAGTGAAGCTGGGGCAGGAGGCATCCACACCGAAAGAGTGGGCGGCTTTCAAGAAGCGGTATCGGTCTGAAATGTCTGAGCCCGCTGCAGATCGGACGCTGAGCCTTCTTGCAGCACTTTCAAGGCATGCCAACTTCTCTGTGGGTTGCTACTGCGAAGTGGAGTCGAAGTGCCATAGGTCTGTGCTTCGCGAGCTACTGGCCGAGCACGGAGCTGTAGTCGTGGAGGAGGGGCAGAAGAGTGCCGCCTAACCCCTCGTTGCAGCCGACGGTCATCGGCATGGCGCTTGGCCCGCGAAGCGCCGTGGTTCATCATGCGCCTCGCGGGCCAGCCGCTATGCCGCCGGCTGCCGCTTAACTCCAACGTTAGGCAGCAGAGGCATGCGCACCTCGCGCAGCAAGCGAAGTGGCCAGTTCAACGAATACACTCGGTCGCCCCTATGTAGAGGAACTAGTCGAATGACACGAACGAAGCTGATTCGAGTAGCTTTTGTCAGATTCTCCCCAATGGGCAAGGCATACCCAACCCGTTGCGATCGTCGAGACATTGAGGAGGGCAGCGAGGTTGAAGTCTTAATGCGAGCTGAGTCTGATGATCCGTACTACATGAACGGAGTTGTTGAGCGCATCGAGTTTCATCGTTGGAACTGCACTTGCAGAGTAGATTGCCTAGTTGGTGAGGCAGAGTACTTCATTACTGAGGACGGTGAGTTCGGTCGCCGGTTGAATCTTCCTTCTGCGCAAGTCTACGAAGCGTCAGACTGGATGGAGAGAAAGAGAGCGTACTACGGCAGCCTCTCGGAGTCGGCGCGCGATGAAATGAAAGGCATCTACAGGGCTTCCGCCGGTGAGGACGGCGAGGATGCCTATCTCGGTGACGGTGTTTGGATCAGGCCGGATGGGTCATTGGATGACCGTGGGCGATAGTTCGCTGCTGCCTAACAACTCGCTCAAGCACGGACCCGGAACGGCAAGGGCCCTGGCCCGCGAAGCGCTGTTGGCTTATTCTGCGCCTCGCGGGCCAGGGCCCTTGCCGTTGCGGGCCGCTTAGCTCGAACGTTAGGCCGCACAAGTGGCAGTGATTGCAAGGCTCGCTGCAGTGGCAAAGGCCGCATCAAGTTCGTGTTGTCCATCGTGGCCGCAGTGCGCACCGGATGCCGCAGTTTCGGGCCGCGCAAGGCGCGGCGCGGGCGCGGAGCGCCCGGTCATGAATTGCTGTGGCAGCAGCGTGGAACATCGGCGCTCGTGGTGCTCACATGAAGGAGGCAGGCGCTCGTTGCCACCGAGTAGAACAGCTCAGTCAGTTCGTGGACCCGCGCTGCGCGCGGAACGCGTCACTCACGTCAGTCCTCGCACTGACGGCGCCGCGCTCGAAGCGCTGGTCGTCAGTGCGGGTGCGGTTCAACCGGGCTGCGCGGCAGGCGGGCGCCCAAGAGTGCGGCCTAACACGTCGTTCAAACGGAGCCGCAACGGCGTGTCGCTTTGCCCGTGCAACGCCTTGGTTTATCGTGCGCCGCACGGGCCAAGCGCCACGCCGCCGCGGCCCGCTTAACTCCAACGTTAGGCCGCACAGGGGGAGCCGCAGCGGTGCTTCATGCTGAAATCAAAGCCGCAGTCTTGGTGCTAATCGTGGTTGCGCAGGGCGCAAGCGCACAGAGTCTTCCGCCACCATCGCGTACTGTCTTCAAGTGCGAAGCTGGCGGCAAGATCATCTACTCTGACTCGCCCTGTCTCGGTGCATCAAAGATTGATGCTGAACCGACACGAGGGTTGAACAAATCGACCGGCCGCGTGAGGGAAGGGCACGATGTTCAGCGTGAGCGGCGCAACGAAGGTCTTGCAGAGGCGTTGAAGCCGCTCACTGGTGGGAAGGACGCGAAGCAGTTGTCCCAGATGAGCCGACGAATGAAGCTTCCCCCAGGCGCTCAGCGAGAGTGTCGGACCCTTGATTCAAGAATCCCGGAGCAGGAAGCACGCGAGGCTCGCGTCTCCGGAGCGGAGCTTCTGTCCGTTCAGCGAGAGCTGTTCGCCTCTCGAAGCAGGTGGCGCGAACTCGGGTGCTGAAGAGTGCGGCCTAACCCCTCGCTCAAGCGCCGACGCGCAACGGCGCGGCACCTGGCCCGCGAAGCGCTCACTGTGTATCCTGCGCTTCGTGGGCCAGGCGCCGCGCCGCTGCGCGCGGCTTAGCTCGAACGTTAGGCCTCAGATTCCACCCACATGGCAGACCTCGCCGAAGTACTCTTTCGCCCCATCGCTGTGGGAATTCTCTGGGTGCTTCGAGCCATGCTATGGCTGGGTTGGGAACTGATGTTCAGCACCATTGGGTGGGGTGCCGGGTGGCTCGTGGTTCGCATTGCAACCGTCGGCCGCCTGCCAAATGTTGGCATCAGGGAGGAAGGCAACTACGACTTCCTCCCGCGGCTCGCAGTTGAACTTATCGGCCTTCTTGCACTCAGCGCGCTCGTGTGGTGGCTCGCCGGGGCGCTTGAGGCCTGATAGACGAACCTTGAAGGTTCAAATTCCCCATGGGCCAGTGGCGGGTTGTCGTCTAGGGAGGGCAAATGCTCCAACGAGAACCTTCGGCCAGTTTGGGAGAGCTGAGGCCTAACCCTTCGCTGCACCTGACGCCCTCCGGCAGCCGTCGCTTGGCCGCTCCAGGCGCCGGAGGCATCATGCCTTTCGCGGCCAAGCGCCGTCTGCCTGCGCGCGCAGGTGAGCTCAAACGTTAGGCCGCACAGGGGCCAGTCGTGTTGTTCATCGCGGCCACAGTGCGCAACGCAAGGCTCTGGCTGCAGTGGAGCAACGCTGCATCAAGCTCGTGTCAACTCCGGTTGTTCGTGGTTCGCTGCGCGCGGCCTCGCACTGCTGGCGCCGCGGTGCCGGTCGTCCGTGGGTGCAACGGCAGGTCAGCGCGGTGCTGCAGTTCAAGCGGAGAGGCCGCGCAGGCGCATGCCGTCGCGGCTTAACTCCAACGTTAGGCCGCACAGGGGCCAGAGCGCCCGGGTCGCATCAAGCTCGTGCTGTTCATCGCGGCCACAGTGCGCAAGATGCTATGCGGCGCGGCGCGGGCGCGGAGCGCCCGGTCATGAGGTGCTATTGCAGCAGCGCGGAACGGCGGCGCTCGTGGTGCTCAAATGAAGGGGGCAGGCGCTCGCTGCCATCGCGAAGAACAACTCGGTCAGTTCGTGGAGCCGCGCTTCGCGCAGAACGCGTCACCCGCGTCAGTCCTCGCACTGCCGGCGCCGCGGTCGAAGCGCCGGTCGTCCGTGCGGGTGCGGTTCAAGCGGTCAGCGCGGTAGGCAGGTGCCCAGGAGTGCGGCCTAACCCGTCTACAAGGACTTCCTCGTCTGTCAAGCGGTGTCTTGGTTTTCCTCTTCAAGGCGGCTGCTTGGTATTCGCTTTCCAGTCGCGTAGCGAATGTGTTATCGAAGTTGCAGTGCGACAGAGAACGGACTGCACATCTACAAACGGCCTTGTGGCACCCCGGCGGGTGCGGACCCAGATACGAACCGCTCAGCTGGGCTCCATCCGTTCGGCGGGTTGGGGCGCGATTGCCTCCGCGTAGGGTTAGTCGAGTTCACCAGCTGCCGGTCTGACCTGTCATTGCATCTTCGAACGCACGTCCATCACGAAGGGATTCGGGTTGAAGGGTGGAAGGGCTGGCTCGAGCAGTCGGGCGGGTCGATCAAACCGGGCAGGTGGCTGGCGCCTGGGCCGTCGGCGCCGCCGCAGCGGGCCGCTGGGCCATCGGCACCTTGCCCGGCGGCTTGGCGCTGACGTGACGCGGGTCGTAGGTCTTCTCGCGCGTCATCACGGCCCACAGGATGCGGGCATTCTTGTTGGCCATGGCCACGCAGGCCTTCTGCCAACCGATGCGCTCCTTCAGCTGGGCCAGCCAGCGCGAGGTGGGGTCGTCGCGCTTGTGCGCGCTCATCACGGCGGCCTTGGCACCCTGGATCAGCAGGGTTCGCAGATAGTCGTCGCCGCGCTTGGTGATACGCCCGAGGCGGGCGGTACCGCCGCTGGAGTTCTGGCTGGGCACCAGGCCGAGCCATGCGCCGCACTGAGCGCCGCTCTTGAACTGGCCGAAATCGCCGACGGCGGCCACCATGGCCGAGGCGGTGATCTCGCCGATGCCGATGATCTTGGCCGCGCGCTTGGCCTCGGGGGTGGATCGCACGTGCTGGCCGATCTGCTGATCGCACCACAGCAGGTGCTCGTCGAGTTCGTGCCAGTGGTCGAACGCGCGCTGCAGCACCAGACGCGCGGTGCCGCTGAGTTCATTGCTCGCATCCTCGAGCACGTCGGCCAGCACCGCGCGCAGCGCCTTGGGGCTCTTGCCGAAGACCAGGCCGAACTCGGCCAGCACGCCGCGGATTCGGTTGATGCAGCCAGTGCGCTCCTCCTTGAGGCCCTCGCGGATGCGGTGCAGCGTCATCACGCCCTGCTGCTCGGTGGTCTTGATCGGCACGAAGCGCATGCTCGGTCGCGAGGCGGCTTCGCAGACCGCCGCCGCGTCGGTGGCGTCGTTCTTGCCGTTGCGGCCTTCCATGCGGTAGGGGGTGACGAAGTGCGCCGCGATCAGCCGCGCATCCAGCCCCGCCGCGCGCAGCCTGCGCGCCCAGTGGTGGCCGCTGGAGCAGGCCTCCATCGCCACGAGACAGCCCTTGGGCAGTTGCTCACACCAGGCCACGAACTGATCACGCTTCAGGGCCCGCGACACGATTCGCCGACCCGCGGCGTCGACCGCATGCACCTGGATCAGATTCTTCGCCAGGTCGACACCGACCCGCACAATCAAAAGCATCAGTCGTGTAATCTCGCTCATGGGGCTTCTCCTCAACAGGTCAGATTGATCAATGCAGCTCAATCTTGGTGTGAACCCACCTTGGCAGGTAGGCGGGAAGTCCCTTCGTATTCGTTCAAGCGGAGCCGCACCGGCATGTCACTTGGCCCGTGCAACGCCTTGGTTTATCGTGCGCTGCACGGGCCAAGCGCCATGCCGCCGCGGCCCGCCTAACTCCAACGTTAGGCGTCACAGGAGCACATGCCATGGCGTCTCCATCATTCGGGACAGGAAGAGCAGTCGCGTGGTTGCTACTCAGTCCGCTGGCCTTCTTGATGGCGCTTGTATCGACAGTTGAATCTGAAGCGATCTATGGAGTTCAACTGGTCGCGTTTGGATCGTGGTCCGTCTTGCGCATGACTTCAGGATTGGGGTGTTTGCTGCAAAAGTCCTGGGCGGCGAAGGTTCAGCGCGCACTGTCTGTAGTTGCCATCGGATACTTCACTTTGGCGGGGGTCCTCATAGCGAGCTATCTTCTATCCGCAGCAGCGAATGATGGCGTTGCCAATTCTTTCCAGGCATGGGGAATCGCAGGGGTTCTTGCACTGGCCGCGGTGCTGTACGTTCGTCACACCAAGAGCCGAAATCGGAGTCGCCGTGAGGAGAGTGACGCCTAACCCCTCGTTCAAGCGGAGCGCCGCCGGCAGGCCACCAGGCCCGGTCTGCCGGTACGCGGTACATTGTCGCCAGACCGGGCCTGGCGTCCTGCCGTCGTCGCCCGCTTAACTCGCACGTTAGGCCGCACAGGTGCCAGTCTGTGCAACGCTCGCTGCGGTGGAAAGCGCTGCATCAAGTTCGTGTTGTTCATAGTGGCGACAGCGTGCTTCTGATGTCGCAGTTCCAGGCCGCGCACGGCGCGGCGGGCGCGGCACCCGGTCCGGTCATGAATTGCTGTGGCGGCAGCGCGGAACGGCGGCGCTCGTGGTGGCTCATATGAAGAGGGCCGGCGCTCGCTGCCATCGAGAGGAAAAACTTGGCCAGTTCGAGGAGCCGCGCTGCGCGCGGAACGCGTCACCAGTGTCAGACCCAGCACCGCTTGATCCGCGCTCAAGCGCCGGTCGTCACTGCGGGTGCGGTCCAAACGGTCTGCGCAGTAGGACGGCGCCAAAGAGTGCGGCCTAACCCTTCGCTGCAGCCGACGGTCGCCGGCGTTGGGCTTGGCCCGTGCAACGCCATTGCCTATTATGCGCCGCACAGGCCAAGCCCAATGCCAGCGCACGCGGCTGAGCTCAAACGTTAGGCCTCACAGGGCACCCATGTCGCTTGCCGCAGCAATCGAAAAACTCCGAGATGTCGTTGCTCCGACGCTTGAGGCCGTAGCGTTGCCCCAGCCTGTAGAGCTGAGCAGTCTTCTTGGAAGAATTTCAGACGTTCGCTGCACACCAGAGCAATTCGAAGAGGGGGGCCAAAGAGCTTTCCGCAACGCAGGCTCAGGCGCTTGTCACGACAACCCTGCACCGCACACTGGCCTATGGAACCGAGTTGCTCAGGCTCGAGGACGCCCGGCGCCTTGCCGAAGAACTAGTCGCGGCTGCAGGACCGGAGGCACGCTTCTTCTCAAACTGCGATGTTGCCGATGAGCTGTCAGGTGTTTGCGGCTGGAAGTTCATGGTAACAGCGCATACCTTTGAGTCCGTGCTCTATTGCGTGGGTACCAATGAGTCCGCACTACTCGTTGCGTGTGACGAAGACTGACGCTGAACAGTGAGGCCTAACACCTCGCTCAAGCGCCGACGCGCTCCGGCAAGCGGCGTAAGCCTGGTCCGCGGCCTATGAGGCATCATCGCGAACCAGGCTTACGCCGCTTGCCTCCGCGCGCGGCTTAGCTCGAACGTTAGGCCGCACGAGGGAAGCAGTGCCCCAGGTTGTCGCACCTGAGGACAAGGAAAAGGAGGGGAGTCGCGTGACCAAGTACAAAGGGTCCTGTCACTGCGGCGCAGTGCAGTTCGAAGTCAAAACGAATGAACCGCTGGATCCCTACTTCCGCTGCAACTGCTCTCTTTGCTCACGCAAGGGGGCGGTCATGGGTGAGGCCGCGCGAGAGGACCTCATGGTCACTCAAGGCGAAGAGCTGATCAGCACATACACCTGGAATACGGGCGAGGCTCAGCACTACTTCTGCAAGGTCTGCGGAATCTACACACACCATGTAATGCGTGGGGCCACAGATCGCATCGGTATCAACATGGCGTGCGTTGAGGGAGTAGACGTCTACGCCGTCGGGGAGGTTCAAGTTGGCGGTGGAAAGAACCTCTCGCTCGTAAAGGCGCCGCGCAGTGCGGCCTAACCCCTCGCTCAAGCGCCGACGCGCAACGGCACGGCACCTGGCCCGCGAGGCGCCTGCTGTGTATCCTGCGCCTCGCGGGCCAGGCGCCGCGCCGTCGCGCGCGGCTTAGCTCGAACGTTAGGCCGCACATGGGTCAGTCATTGCAAGGCTCGCTGCGATGAAGAACGCTGCATCAAGTTCGTGTTGTCCATCGTGGCCAGAGTTCGTAGCGGATGCCGCAGTTCCAGGCCGCGCGAGGCGCGGCGCCGGCGCGGAGCGCCCGGTCATGAGGTGCTATTGCGGCAGCGCGGAACTGCGGCGCTCGTGGTGCTCAAATGAACGGGGCAGGCGCTCGCTGCCATTGAGAAGTTCAACTCGGTCAGTTCGTGGAACCGCGCTTCGCGCGGAACGCGTCACTGGCGTCAGCTCTCGCCTGGCTGCCGCCGCGCTCGAAGCGCCGATCGTCAGGTCAGGTGCGGTTCAAACCATCTGCGCGATAGGTAGGCGCCCAAGAGCGCGGCCTAACCCGTCGCTCAAGCGCCGACGCGCAACGGCACAGCACCTGGCCCGCGAAGCGCCCGTTGTCTATCATGCTCTTCGCGGGCCAGGCGCCGCGCCGTCGCGCGCGGCTTAGCTCGAACGTTAGGCGTCATGAATCGCACCTTTCGCCATCTGAGCTACGCCGTAGGCTGGCTTCTGGCCTTCACGACCGCGATAGCCATCTTCGCAGCCTTAGCATCTGGCGAAATGAACCCTGGTTTGGCAATGTCCGTATCGCAATTGGGTTCAATTGTCTGGGTGCTTGGCTTTGCGGCGATCTTCTACTCTTGGGCACGGAAGGACGCCATCGAGTACGGTCGGTCATCGCAGATGGCACTGATATTCGCTGTTCTATGGCCATTCCTGCTTGTTATCTCTCATGCGGCCTACCTACTGTTCACGAGGGGTTGGCGAAGTGGCTTCTTGGCCATTCTCAAGTTCATTTGCTTTCTGCTCGCTGCTGGCATCATCTGGTTCGCGTTTAGCAAGCTACTCGGAGCGTTGCTCTAGGGTCACTGCCTAGACGGCAATCACAACCGTCAAGCAGCGCCGAAATGACGCCTAACCCCTCGCTCAAGCGCCGACGCGCAACGGCACGGCACCTGGCCCGCGAAGCGCTCACTGTGTATCCTGCGCTTCGCGGGCCAGGCGCCGTGCCGCTGCGCGCGGCTTAGCTCGAACGTTAGGCGTCGCACGGAACCCGCCTTTGCCCTATCAAGCGCTTGCGGATGCAGTTCTTCTCCTGCACTTCGGTGTCGTGCTCTTCGTCGTTCTTGGGCTACCCGCCATCATCCTGGGCAACAGGGCAGGGTGGTCGTGGCCAAACGGGTTGTGGTGGCGGCTGCTGCACTTGCTTGCTATCGGAGTCGTTGCCCTGCAGGCTTGGCTTGGGCAGTACTGTCCGCTCACCGTTCTGGAGTCATGGCTGCGCAAGCAAGCAGGGCAACCTGCATACAAGAGCAGTTTCATTGAGCATTGGGTCCAGAGTGTTCTTTACTACCAAGCGCCTCTTTGGGTCTTCGCCATCATCTACACGGCGTTCGGGGTGCTCGTGGCCTGGGCGTGGTGGCGCTATCCCCCTCGCTCCGGCAAGCATGGAGAAAGCGACGCCTAACACCTCGCTCAAGCGCCGACGCACAACGGCACGTCGCCTGGCCCGCGAGGCGCTCACCGTGTATCCTGCGCCTCGCGGGCCAGGCGCCGCGCCGTTGCGCGCGGCTTAGCTCGAACGTTAGGCCTCACGTGGGGCCGTTCCTGTACATCGCAATGCAGCTGAGAAAGCCGGGCGATTACGCGCTCTATGGCAGGCCCGGTGAAAGCTCGCTTCTCTGGTTGCAGCCGTACAGCGCAGCTCGTGCCGCCTACGCGAGTACGCAAGTCGAGTGGTTCTTTGCGCTTCGCGGCGAGCCACCGCTGTTCGCGGAACGTCGCTGGAGAGTCAGTTTGTCGTTACCGCCGCAGGAGAAGCGCCGTGCCTTCGCTCGGCGCTCGTGGCTGCGGCGGAGGGAGCAGCCAGGTCGGGGCGGAGGGCTACAGCGTCGCGCGCTGACGCGGGAGGCGCTCGTCAGTGAGGCCTAACAAGTCGTTCAAGCGGACCCGCACCGGCATGGCACTTGGCCCGTGCAACGCCTTGGTTTATCGTGTGCCGCACGGGCCAAGCGCCATGCCGCTGCGGTCCGCTTAACTCCAACGTTAGGCCTCGCAGGGACACTTCATCGGTACGCATCAGCAATGATTGACCTCATCTGGGACTTGTTCCAACACGGACAGATCAAGACACTTCAGGATGGGCGCGTCGCCCAGCTTGAACGCGAGCGGGCGCAGGACACCAAGACCGAGGACATAGGCGACCGCCTTGCCCAGCTTGAGCAGAAGCATGAGCAGCTGAAGCTGGTTATCTCGGCACTCTGGTCGCTACTTCGAGATCACACTGGGCTTCGCGAGGCAGACTTGCGAAAGTACGTGGAACAGATTGACCTTCTGGACGGAAAGAGAGACGGTGTGGCCTCTGCTCCAACGGAGAAGGTCAAGTGTCCTGGGTGCGAGAGAACCGTCCTGGCAACGTCGGCATCCTGCGTTTACTGCGGCACAAGGTTGCCAAGGTCGAGGCTCTTCTGACGTCAAGCTTCGGGGCCATTGGCGGAGCGAGGCCTAACCCCTCGCTCAAGCGCCGACGCGCTCAGGCAGGCAGCGTAAGCCTGGTCCGCGGCCTATGAGGCATCATCGCGGACCAGGCTTACGCCGCCTGCCTCCGCGCGCGGCTTAGCTCGAACGTTAGGCCGCGCGAAGGCCGCCACGGCGAAGCTCGTACGAAAGAGGAAAGGTGTGTTCCGTCTCAACTCAGAGTCCAGCCCGGTTGTAGCGCTTCTGATCCATGTGGCTGACCAAGCAGCGGGGGTCGCCTGGTACTCCAAGGCGTTCCCGATGGCAGTTCGCAGAGTTGGTGAGGATGGCTTTGTGTTCCTGCAACTTCAGGGCACAGCCATTGAGATCGTGCCCGCGGACAAGAAGGTTTCGTCTGGTCCAGCGGGCAGCGTTGTGTACTGGCGCGTCGAAGACTTCGACGAAGCCCTCGCGCATATGCAGGAGCAGGGTGCGGTTCTCTACCGAGGGCCGATGAAGATCGAAGACGGACTGCGCATGTGTCAGGTCAGGGACCCATGGGGTAACTGCATTGGCCTGCGAGGCAAGTAAGTTGGTGTCCGGCATGTGCGGAGTAGGGCACACGGGTACAGCGCGGCCTAACCCCTCGCTCAAGCGCCGACGCGCAACGGCACGGCACCTGGCCCGCGAAGCGCTGGTGGTCTATCTTGCGCCTCGCGGGCCAGGCGCCGCGCCGTCGCGCGCGGCTTAGCTCGAACGTTAGGCCTCACAAAACAAGCGATCAGCGCTCGCAGCGAACGGCAAAGGCATGAAAGAACGGTTGGCCGGTGAGTTGCGGTTGCAGATTCACACAGACGAGGTCTCAAGCCAGGCCATAGCCGCGCTCAGAACCGAGTGCGAAGCGCTCGCGCCGAGGCTTGCTGGCGCACTCGACTTGAGGTTTGAGGAAGGAGAAGACGAAGGTAAGTACCTCAACATCGTCTTCGACTCGCATTCGCCACAAGATCTGTGGCCTGAGATCAAGGCAGCCTTGTACCTTTCGGCTGCCCACGGACCAACGCTACGTACCAAATCAATGGCGCTGCGGACTGGCGAGGACGGATGGAACGACTATGTTCTTCTCTATCACTATGACTCAACCGTTCCCGTCGAGCGCCTGCAGTGAGGCCTAACCCCTCGCTCAAGCTGACCCGCTACGGCAGGCACTGTAAGCCCGGGCTGAGGCACACTGTGCATCATCTCAGCCCGGGCTTACAGTGCCCGCCTCCGCGGGCAGCTTAGCTCGAACGTTAGGCGTCGCAGGAGACCCTGTGCCACGGTTCATCGTCATTGCAACCGCATTGATCGGGATGATCTTTGTCATCCTGCTCGGCTCGCAGCTGCCAGACACGGTAGCGTCTCACTTTGGTGCGTCAGGCAAGCCAGACGGCAGCGCCTCAAGGGAGTTCTTCGTCATCGGCATGGCTGTACTGAATGGGGCGGTTCCTGCCCTTATTTGGTGGCTGCAAGACAGAGCTATACAGCATGGCAAGGCAAAGGTGCCAAACCGTGAGTTTTGGTTTTCTGCCGAGCGAAGGCAAGCCGCAGTGGCCTGGCTTCGTGGTCACGCAGCATTCTTCTCTGTCGCCACCTCGGTCTTCCTTTCGTTCGTGTTCTGGCTCATGGTCCGTGCGAACAAACATGAGCCCGCGGAATTTGAGGTGTCATTGTTGTGGACAGCACTCGCGGCATACATCGCAGGGGCAGTGGCGTGGGCAATCGCTCCGCATGTACGGTTCCGGGCCAAAAGCGACGCCTAACCCCTCGTTGCAGCCGACGCGCAACGGCATGGCGCTTGGCCCGTGCAACGCCTCTGTCTATCATGCGCCGCACGGGCAAAGCGCCATGCCGCTGCGCGCGGCTGAACTCGAACGTTAGGCGTCACAGGGGAGCCGAGTGACGCACCAAAGCTACTGTCTCAACAAGCACGAAGGCCAAATGGCGCATTTGCACAAGATCTCGTTCTGGTATCTGACGCTTTTCATTCTTTTCAGCGTCGGTCAAGACTTTCAAACTGCCCTTACGTTCTCGAGATCGACTGACTACGCGATCTTTGAGTCTGCTGGACTGAATGGCGTGTTTGTTGTTTGCCTTACGGTCACACTCGTTCTCGACCTTGCCGCGTCTTACTTCGTGCTAAGGCCGCGAGTCATAGGCTTCTGGGTCATCCTAGTGGCCCTTGCGTTCGCTGCGATCTATAACATTGCCGTCTTTGGTTTGGCCAGCGGGGACCTCGAGGCAACCAAAGCGGCCTACATGGCCTCTCGCGAGGTACGTGGATTTCCAGCGAATCCCGAGACAGCCAACAAAGTCTTCAGCCCAGAGGGAATGAAGGCGACACTGGGAATCTCCCTCTTCTTTGCACTGTCGTCACTCGGCTCGCTTGCGTTAAACCGGTGGCGCTTCTTTCCTCGCGAACAGTCGCAGGCCGAGACCGAGTGACGCCTAACACCTCGCTCAAGCGCCGACGCACAACGGCACGGCACCTGGCCCGCGAGGCGCTCACTGTGTATCCTGCGCTTCGCGGGCCAGGCGCCGCGCCGCTGCGCGCGGCTTAGCTCGAACGTTAGGCCGCACTAAAGCGCCACATCTCGTACTCTCGCCCAAATGCATCCAGCATTCCTACTCGTCGGAATAGCCCTAATCGTTGCGCTGTTTGGCTATGTGCGCCTCCACGCCTATGGTTCTGGCCGCGCTGTTGAGATGGGAATGAAGCCACACGAAGCCAGATCAGGGCGATCCGACGATAGCGGTGGCACTGCCTTTGATCAGCAGATCGCAACCGAAGTGATCACGGGCCGCTACAGAACCGACGATCCCAAGCTCCTTCGCTTGGCTCGCACCGCAAGAGCACTGAACTTGATCTCCTTTCTAACCTTGGCCGTTGCCGTTGCGTGGCTCGCCATGTCGCCAGGGTGACCGTCAGTTCAAGGCCCGTCGCGCCGCACATTGGTAGCGGCACTGTGTCAGTAGTTTTCTCGAAAGCCTCACAAGTGCGGCCTAACACCTCGCTCAAGCGCCGACGCGCTACGGCAGGCGGCGTAAGCCTGGGCTGCGGCCTATGAGGCATCATCGCAGCCCAGGCTTACGCCGCCCGCCTCCGCGCGCGGCTTAGCTCGAACGTTAGGCCGCACATTTGCCTGACATTGCAAAGCTCGATGCAATGGCGAACGCTGTATCAAGTTCGTGCTGGTCATCGTGGCAACGGCGCGTATCTGGTGTCGCAGTTCCAGGCCGCGCAAGGCGCGGCGCGGTCGCGGAGCGCCCGGTCATGAATTGCTGCTGCAGCAGCGCGGGACTGCTGCGCTCGTGGTGCGCAAGTGAAGAGGGCAGGCGCTCAGTGCCATCGAGAAGAACAACACGGTCAGTTCGTGGAGCCGCGCTGCGCGCGGAACGCGTTGTCTGCGTCGGTCCTCGCTCTGCCGGCTCCGCGCTCGAAACGCTGGTTGCCAGCGCGGGTGCGGTTCAATCGGTCTGCGCAGTAGGCAGGCGCCCAAGAGTGCGGCCTAACCCGTCGTTCAAGCGGAGCCGCACCGGCATGTCACTTGGCCCGTGCAACGCCTTGGTTTATCGTGCGCCGCACGGGCCAAGCGCCATGCCGCCGCGGCCCGCTTAACTCCAACGTTAGGCCTCACAGTGGGGCCAGCCTTTGAGCTCGCAAAGCCGCGAATTCAGAAGGCCATCCCATGAATCGCAGGCCCCGAGAACTTACCCGTAAGGGTTCGCCAAGAGACCGGGGTACATTGCTGCGAATATGAGCAGGAATCTGGTCGCTTCACCGGTTTGATTCCTGAGCTTTTGGTGGTGTCAGCTTTGTATCGTTGACGCCTACAGCACGTTAGGCCGCGGAATCAGGGTCGTGCGGCGGCATTCGCGTCAACCCTAAGTCCGTGGCCCTAGCGGATAGAGAGAATCGCTTGCCGCGATGTTGCGGTGAGAACAAGCTAAGAAGCAATGATCATTCTCAGGGTGGCCGCGCTAGCTATGGCGCTTGGATCAGTTGGTTGTGCATCTATTGTCAACGAGACTACACAGCCAATGAAGCTAGAGACAAAGACCGAGCAAGGGAATCTGATTGCCAATGCTGAATGCACGATCAGCAATGACTACGGATCGATTCAAGCAAAATCAGGGGCGACGGTACAAATTCGTCGATCAAGTAAAGATCTCGATGTGACCTGTAAAGATCCGACGAATTCAGATGCCGTTGGGCGCGCAATCTCGCGTGCGAACGCCGGGCTTGCTGGAAATATCATTTTTGGTGGTGGGATCGGCGCGATCATTGACCACAACAAAGGTACCGCGTACACGTATCCCACGTGGATTCAGTTGGTCTTCGGCAAGACACTTGTCTTTGACCGTTCCGACGAGAAGGATGGTCAGCCTGTTCAGGGTCGAGCCCCTGAGCCGGCAAAGTGACCGCGGCCTAACCCCTCGCTCAAGCGCCGACGCGCTCCGGCAGGCGGCGTAAGCCTGGTCCGCGGCCTATGAGGCATCATCGCGAACCAGGCTTACGCCGCCTGCCTGCGCGCGCGGCTTAGCTCGAACGTTAGGCCGCACAAACAAGCGCAGTAGGATCTGCGCTGCCGAATTGACCCAAGGCTGGACCACCGTATGCGCCTCATGTTCACCAAAGGCTCGGGCAAGTATGACCAGATGCGGGCTATTCGCCCAGACGGAACGTCAGAGGTAATTGACAGCCCGAAGCAACGAATCATCCCTCATGACATGGTTCACTACGCCGTGGAGCACACCCTGGCATCCAGGGGCTTCCTTGGCAGAGTCAAGGAAGGAGAGTCCGCCTCGTTTCAGATGCTGGCCGAAGACCAGAGTGACTCGGTCGAGCGTCTTGTCGAAGTCTTCCAGGGCGATGAATGGTCAGGAGGCGCAACGCCACCCGCAGATATGCTGGAGCTGTACAAGGTCACCTGCGGAGCTCGGTCCTGCTCCATGCTGCCGGTCAATCAGGAAGCCATCATTGCAGTCCGAGTGGCAATTGCGAACCTCTCTGCACAGTGGCATGCCTTGCCAGTCGGTCAATCACTCGAACTTGTTTTGTAGGCCGTTGAGTGCGGCCTAACCCCTCGCTCAACCCCCGACTCGCTACGGCAGGCAGCGTAAGGCTGGTCTGCGGCACTTCATGCATCATCGCGTACCAGCCTTACGCCGCCTGCCTCCGCTCGCGGGGTTAGCTCGAACGTTAGGCCGCACAGCCAGCGTTGTGGTCCGCGTTCTCCCTTTCTTCAACAGCAGAAAGAGCCTATGAAGTTCGTGTCGACAGTAGCCTTACTGGCCGTTGCCACCGCGCTAACCGCAGGATGTGCAAGCTACGAGAAGCCGATTCCGGACAACTACACCGGACCGAAGGCAACCATTCGAGACAGTGGAGCCGTGCAGTCATCCAGCCTTGTTCACATCTTCGAGTTAACTCGGATCGATGGAAGAAAGCTTCGTGGTAGCGGCATTGCCACCGTAAGCGCGAACCAAGGACGAGGCTTCTCACAGACTCCGGTCATCTTGTCGAACGAAGTCCCGGCGAAGGCGCTGCGGATTCAGATAGAGGGCGCGACCATGTACGCTGCTCCTATTCTGGCGATGACGAACCCAACCTGCCGCGTGGGCGGTGAGGTGGAGCTGAATGCTGAACCAGGAAAGACCTATGTAGTAACTGGCAAGCTCGCAGCGGAAACCTGCGAGGTCTGGGTGCAAGATGCTGCGACCGGGGCCGAAGTGACCACTAAGGTAAAGAGCAAGGGCACCAAATAGGTCGCAGAGTGCGGCCTAACCCCTCGCTCAAGCGCCGACGTGCCACGGCAGGCCGTCTTGCCCGCGCGGCCGTGTTTGTTCATCATCGTCCCCGCGGGCAAGCCGCCCTGCCGCGTCACGCGGCTTAGCTCGAACGTTAGGCATCACAGAAGGCCCTCACCTCATGCCCGCTACGCACCCGGAATTCGCTGCTGAGTTTCTTGAGAACTACCTCAAGTTCGGGCTCGGATCAATGCCGAAGGCAGATGTCGATGCCTTGGTCATGGCGCTGCTAGACAAGCATGGTTATGGTGGATCGGGGCCGATGGCATCTCTCAGCAACCAAACCGTCAGCGAACGACTTCGTACACCGGTCGCGAAAGTGAAGAAGCTCCGGTATGACGCTGCCCTAAAGTTTGGGGGCAGAGTCGAGGACCAGGCGAGGGGGCGTCTACTTGCGGCACTGGCGGTCGCAACTCTCGAGCCCCAAGACGAGAAGGTCTGTCTTGTTATCGAAGACGCGCTCGCAAAAAAACTGGCTTCAAGGTCAACTAAAGACTCACCAACAGATCTTCGACCACTCGTTTAACACTGAGATCATCAAAGTATCGGCGACCGGCTTATTCGCCGTCCTCGAAAAGCTGTTCGACAAGAAGCAACTGCAGGCATTTCAGAAGGGCTACGAGGCTGCGAAGAAGGGCCAGACTACAGCAGAAAGAGTCAAGCTCTTCAAAGACTTGGCTCGCCAGTTTGCGGAAGGTGCTGCCGCAGCGGCCGGCGGAGGTGTTATGGCCATTGTGAAGGCGCATCTCGGTATGCCGTGAGTGATGCCTAACCCCTCGCTCAAGCGCCGACGCGCTCCGGCAGGCGGCGTAAGCCTGGTTCGCGGTCTATGAGGCATCATCTCGAACCAGGCTTACGCCGCCTGCCTGCGCGCGCGGCTTAGCTCGAACGTTAGGCGGCACGAGGGACCCCATGCCTGCCTCAGAAGCGTCGCTTGAAGTCCAAATTCGCGAAGCAACGTACGACGATCCGCTGTGCCTGTCGGTGCTGGCTATGCAAGTCTTTCTGGACACCTACGCCACGCAAGGGATCAGGCCTGCCATCGCGCGCGAGGTCCTGTCTGGGTACTCGGAGGCAGTCTTCAGGGGCGCGGTCACCGACGAGATGGCGCGCATTCACGTGGCTGAGGTGAGCGGGCACTTGGTAGGTTTTGCCCACGTCACTTTGGGTGCTCAGCATGAGCTTTCTCCACCGGGGAACCAATCTGAGTTGCTGCGCCTGTATGTCCAAGAGCCATTCGTTGGGCAGGGCATCGGAACCATGCTGCTCGCGCAGGCTGAAGCCGCTGCGGCGCAGGGCGGAAGCACCGTGCTTTGGCTCACACCGTGGGTGCATAACCACCGGGCACTTCAGTTCTACAAGCGCCGTGGCTATGAGGACTATGGGCTCACCCAGTTTGTCTTCGAGGGGGAGTCGCATGACAACAGGCTCTATGCCAAGCACATTGCCGCTGCGCCGAGTGCCGCCTAACCCCTCGCTCAAGCGCCGACGCGCAACGGCACGGCACCTGGCCCGCAAAGCGCTGTTGTTCTATCCTGCGCTTCGCGGGCCAGGTGCCGCGCCGTCGCGCGCGGCTTAGCTCGAACGTTAGGCGTCACATGAGGCCCCTCAGCACGCGTCGCGCAGCACTAGTTTTGGCGCCGCTCTTTGCGGTTCTGCTTGGAGTGCTCTTGTACCTTCAGGACACCAAGCCGCGCGGTAGCATTCGCGAGGTTGAAGGGGAGATCGTGAGTCAAACGCCGATCACAACAACGGGCAAGCTCACGGGTTTCCGAATTTGCGTGGGTAGCGAGGCGCGGACCTTCACCTACCAGGATCCTGACCCCGATGTTGAGCGTGTTTGGCAGATCGTTACCGGCGCAACACACGCGCTCGTGCAGTACTCGGAAGGTCCAGGCAAGAACCCTGTTCTATGGGGCCTGGCAGTAAACGGCGAAGTACTTGCCACGCCCGCTCAGCTCGAAGTTGCAAGGAGCAGTCGGTACTTCCTCTACGTAGCTGGCTTCGCTCTCGCAGTTGGTGCCTTTATATGGGCGGTCTACGCTGGCCTAAGGGAGCGAAAGCTTCACACGGCATCTGCCGTGACGTGACGCCTAACCCCTCGCTCAAGCGCCGACGCGCAACGGCACGGCACCTGGCCCGCGAAGCGCTCACTGTGTATCCTGCGCTTCGAGGGCCAGGCGCCGCGCCGCTGCGCGCGGCTTAGCTCGAACGTTAGGCGTCGCATTCCCGCCTTCCGCGGTCTGAGGTTCATGGAGGAGGATCCTGTGAGTGAACACCAAGGCAACATCAACGGTCGTTGTAACTGTGGACACGCCCGTTTCTCCATCAAGGCACGACCGCTCTTTCGTGCGTACTGTCATTGCCTGATTTGTCAGGACTTTAATCAGGCGGATTTTGCAGACGTAACGGTCTTCCTTAAAAAGGACGTCTCAGTTGAGGATGAGAGCACGATCAGGTTCCGTGTCCACAAGCAGCCGCCACTGCTGAAGCGGGGTACCTGTGCCAAATGCGCCAAGCCTGCGGTTGAAAGGCTCTCCATTCCTCTTATGCCTCGCATGACGATTGTTCCAAGTGCGAACATTCATGACCCAAGCCTGATGGTCAAGCCCGCTCTTCACATCTTCTATCACCGACGCAAAGCAGACGTACATGATGAACTGCCAAAGTACAGCGGCTTCCTAAGTAGCCAGATGCATTTTGGGATTGTCGCGTCGAAGGCAATGCTGCACAGGTCCTGAGAGGCATGAGAGCAAGCAAGGTGAAAGGTAGAACAGCGACGCCTAACCCCTCGCTCAAGCGCCGACGCGCTACGGCAGGACGCCTTGCCCGCGAAGCCGTGTTTGTTCATCATCGGCCACGCGGGCAAGGCGTCCTGCCTCCGCGCGCGGCTTAGCTCGAACGTTAGGCCGCACAGGGGCCAGTGTTTGAAAGGCTCGCTGCAGTGGCAAAGGCCGCATCAAGTTCGTGTTGTCCATCGTGGCCGCAGTGCGCACCGGATGCCGCAGTTTCGGGCCGCAGCAAGGCGGCGGGCGCGGAGCGCCGCCGGTCATGAATTGCTGTGGCAGCAGCGTGGAACATCGGCGCTCGTGGTGCTCACATGAAGGAGGCAGGCGCTCGTTGCCACCGAGAAGAACAGCTCAGTCAGTTCGTGGACCCGCGCTGCGCGCGGAACGCGTCACTCACGTCAGTCCTCGCACTGACGGCGCCGCGCTCGAAGCGCTGGTCGTCAGTGCGGGTGCGGTTCAACCGGGCTGCGCGGCAGGCGGGCGCCCAAGAGTGCGGCCTAACACGTCGTTCAAGCGGAGCCGCAACGGCGTGTCGCTTGGCCCGTGCAACGCCTTGGTTTATCGTGCGCCGCACGGGCCAAGCGCCACACCGCTGCGGCCCGCTTAACTCCAACGTTAGGCCTCACACAACTCCTTGCCGCCATGACTGTCGACCGATGGACGAACGCAGAGAAGCGCCGCGCTCGCGATGTGTTCGAAGCCGCAGCCAAGGCCGAGGAAGCCGAATTGCTGCGGCAGTTCAAGGCCAGAGCCGCGGCAGCGGAATCCATGGAAGCCGCTTGGTCAATGCAGCAATACTTGCAGAAGTCCGAGCGCGACTTTCAGAGGAAGTATGACTTCAGATACTCTGAGTTGCTTGTTGTTCTTGCTCGTCTAATTCGAGAAGGTAGAGTTGAGCGCCATAGCCTGGATGACTTGTCAGCTGATAAGCTCGCTGTCATCGACCAGATTCTGAGTCTTTAGCTCATCAAGTCCTCGGCCTGGAATCTGCAGCTGGCATCAGTCGGAGAGTGTCACCAGTGAGGCCTAACCACTCGTTGCAGCCGACGGTCATCGGCATGGCGCTTGGCCCGCGAAGCGCCTTGGTTCATCATGGGCCTCGCGGGCCAAGCGCCATGCCGCTGCCCGCGGCTGAACTCGAACGTTAGGCCGCACGGAGCTACTTCCTAAGCGACCTAGGGACCTCGGTCGAACAGCCATCGCAAGAAGCTCAATGCGCGAGAAGCGAATCCTTCAGATGTCAACGAAGGGGCATGTCAATGTCGCCCTCATGTCGGTTCACGGTGCTGTTGAGCAGTTCCTGTTCTGGGCAAATGAACCGAAAAGTCCTACCGCCAATCCTGCCCAGGAGCTGAAGAGACGACGAGAGGAAATGTCGTCGTCGATTCATCTTCTGAAGACAGTGAAAACTGGTGACTTGAGTGAACGTGAACAAGAACTTGTGAGAGGGGTGTGTGCTCTCCTGGCTGAATTTGATCCAATGTGCGCGGAGGTCCCTGAGTGGCTGGCCATGCTCGCCGCCATTTCGGACGTTCGCATTGAGTTTTCAGCGGGGTGAGTGGATCGATCCCTTGCAGCAAGTGCGGCCTAACCCCTCGCTCAAGCGCCGACGCGCAACGGCACGGCACCTGGCCCGCGAAGCGCTCACTGTGTATCCTGCGCTTCGCGGGCCAGGCGCCGCGCCGCTGCGCGCGGCTTAGCTCGAACGTTAGGCGTCACCAATCCCCTTCCACGCGGTCGTCTCTCTTCATGCAAGCACCAAAGAGCATCGTCTACATAGCACTTGGCTGCGCAGTGGGAACTGCATCTGCTCAGCAGATGCAACGTGCGCAACTTCCAGAGTCGCATCCTCTTGTCGCCACGTGGCGCATAGACATCCCGAGCGTGAACTGCTTCGAGGAGTACGAGGTGAGGGCGGACGGAACCAAGCACTCAAGATAAGGCGAGGAGCGGAACGAGTCTGAGTTCGTGATCTCCGTGATTCCGTCGCTCAAGGGCTTCTACAAGTGGACGGATCGGATCACAAAGAACAACGGGCGACCCGATTGCTCTGGCTCGTTCACCAAGGTTGGACATGTGGCCGTCAACTACGTCGTTGTGCATCCAACTGGGCAGCGCATGCTCCTGTGTGAAGCAGAAGACATGAACTCTTGCTTCGCCGAGTTTCATCGCGTCGCTAAGTGACGCCTAACCCCTCGCTCAAGCGCCGACGCGCAACGGCACGGCACCTGGCCCGCGAAGCGCCCGTTGTCTATCATGCGCTTCGCGGGCCAGGCGCCGCGCCGCTGCGCGCGGCTTAGCTCGAACGTTAGGCGTCGCAGGGAGACTCATGCGCAACAACGTCGTGCTCGTTGACTTTGAGAACGTACAGCCAGAGGCGTTTGGCCAGCTTGCGCAGGATCACTTCCGCGTGTTGGTCTTCGTTGGCGCCAATCAGACGAAGCTCCCGTTCGAAGTCGCCTCAGCGATTCAGAAGCTCGGTGCGAGAGCCGAATACATCAAGATCGCGGGCAACGGTTCGAACGCACTGGACTTCCACATCGCCTACTACATTGGCAAGCTCGCGGCAGAGGACCCATCCTCATACTTTCATATCGTCTCCAAGGACACAGGCTTCGATCCGCTCATCCAGCACCTTAAAACGCAGAAGATCTTTGCTGGGCGCGTCAAAGACCTGGGCGAGATTCCTCTGCTCAAGGTTAGTGCAAAGAAGACACCTGCCGAGCGAGTTCAGATCGTTGTCGACAAGCTTGCACAGCCCAAGGTCACAAAGCCGCGTACCGTGAAGACACTTACAAGCTCGATCGGCTCGTTCTTCCAGAAGCAATTGTCGGAGGAGGAGGTGGCCGCGGTCATAGACGCCATGGTCAAGCAGGGGGTCATCTCGGTTATGGGCACCAAGGTCGTGTATGCCGGTGCCGCAAGCGACGCCTAACCCCTCGCTCAAGCGCCGACGCGCAACGGCACGGCACCTGGCCCGCGAAGCGCCTGCTGTGTATCCTGCGCTTCGCGGGCCAGGCGCCGCGCCGCTGCGCGCGGCTTAGCTCGAACGTTAGGCCTCACAGAGGAACCGCGGAGGCACTACTATGTTGCTGAAGTTCATTCGCTTCATTGTTCTCGTACTTGCCCTCACCGCGTCGCATGGCTGGGCGCAAGAGAAGACATCCTTCAGTCAACTCAGCGCAGAGACGCGAGTGATAGCAGAGCAGTACTTCAAAGCGTACATTGCCCGAGACTGGGAACGGCTGGAGCCCCTGCTGGCAGATGCTGGTGGATTCGAGGACCCAACCGCGACGCTTGTATTCGGATCAGTCCGATTCGAAGGAAAGACGGCAACGCTGAAGAACTTCAGGGAAGGCTATGCTGCAATCAAACATATGGAATTTCACCAGATGCGGGCGTTCGTGTCTGGGGAGCACGCAGTCTTCGAAGGCACGTTGGACTGGACGCTTGGGCTGAGAGACGGCAAGAGCGCAGTCACGCAAGCCATGCCCTTCATCACTGTCCTTCGTGTGGTTCGTGGCCGCGTACTGGAGCATCGGGATTTCGCGGACTACACGCCGTTCCTTGCTGCTATGCGTGCGGCCCGAGCGGGCGGCTGAGCCGGTGAGGCCTAACACCTCGCTCAAGCGCCGACGCGCAACGGCACGGCACCTGGCCCGCGAAGCGCCGCTGTTCTATCCTGCGCTTCGCGGGCCAGGCGCCGCGCCGTCGCGCGCGGCTTAGCTCGCACGTTAGGCCGCACATTCGCCCCAGTGCCTCCAATTGCGCACCTTCTCATAGCCTTTGCCGCTGGCGTAGTGGTTGGCGTCGGCCTTGTCCTGGCACAACGGCGAGCCCGCGAGTATCAGAACTGGGGCGAACAGTTGGTCGCCGGAGCACTTGGCGACAGGTTCTCCGCACCTGACTTTCACCTGCTGAACCACGTTACTTTGCCCCTGAAGGATGGCAGTACGCAGGTAGATCACATACTCGTCTCACGCTTTGGCGTCTTCGTTATCGAGACGAAGGACTACAAGGGCTGGATCTTCGCGAACGCGAAACAAGCGACCTGGACGCAGGTGCTATATCGAAGCAAGTTTCGCTTTCGGAACCCCATCTTTCAGAATCTTGGCCACGTCCGTGCCGTTCAGGATCTACTCGACTTCTTGCCATCTGGGGCAGTTCGTTCGGCGGTGGTGTTTACTGGAGAAGCCAAGTTCAAGACCGATGTCCCAGAGGGCGTCTTCGATCTTCCAGGCCTAGTCCGTTACATCCGTGAGAGCGAAGTCGAGGTCATGTCCGTCAACCGGGTTCAGTTCTGCGTTGGCCGGCTTGAGACGGCACGCTTGGCAATCACTGCCCAAACGGATGTTGAGCACATTCAGAGCCTTGAGCGTAGGCACGGTGCGGCCTAACCCCTCGCTCAAGCGCCGACGCGCTCCGGCAGGCAGCGTGAGGCTGGTCCGCGGCCTATGAGGCTTCATCGCGGACCAGCCTTACGCAGCCTGCCTCCGCGCGCGGCTTAGCTCGAACGTTAGGCCGCACAGAGCATGCTCCCGATGCTTCCCACCCGGGATCCATTTGCCATCATCTTTTGCCCTCAGGAAAGGCGGCTGAGCCTTGCCTCAATTGCTTGGCTCCGTATCCACCTCGTAAGCTCCCCCTTCCAGCCGTACCAAGGTAAAGGAAGTGAAGTCCGCTCATCAGGGGAATGGCGGACATGAGTACGAGCAAATAAAGCGCGGAACCGCTGCGCCTGCGGTGCTCAAATGAAGAGGGTAGGCACTCGCTGCCATCGAGAAAAACAAGTCGGTCAGTTCGTGGAGCCGCGCTAGGCGCGGAACGCGGCACCCGCGTCAGTTCTCGACCTGCTGGCGCCGCGCTCGAAACGCTGGTCATCAGTTCGGGTGCAGTACAAATGCTTTGCGCGCCAGTTGGCTCAGCGAGTCGGCGTCAGGACGTCATCGTCGAAGCATCTCGGGAATGTGAACTTCGCAGGTGATGCCCTGCGTTGGGTTTTCGAGCCATCGAACGGTACCGCCGAGTTGCTTGACACGCTTCCGAATGCCGCCGAGTCCCAGTCCGTGGGCCCAGGCCTCAGGGTTCTTGCCAATGCCGTCGTCGATGACGCGAAGCCGGAGTGAGCCTGCTGAGACGTGAGTCTCGATCTCGACGCGGGAGGCCCGTGCGTGATAGATGGCGTTGCTCACGAGTTCCCGAAGGACCCGGGTCAAGGCCGACCATTGCACGACGCCGAGTTCCGGGTCGTCATTGAAGGCAAAGGTCCAGTCGAGGTCGATCTGGGCTGCCGACAGGCGTTGCTGGATGTCGGTCTTCCATTCTGCGACTGCGTGCGAGAGGCGGTGGTCGCTGGCCGCCAGGCCGCGAGTCAGCGTTTTCAAATCCTGCAGCGTGTGGCGTAGGTAGTCCTCAATCTCCGGGTCCTGCGCTTTGTACATCAGCGTCAGCAGGCGGGCACCGATGTCATCGTGCAGGTCCTGTGCGATGCGCTGCCGCTCTTCCGTGCGCCCGCGCTCGACGGCCTGGTCGTAGGCCGCCGCACGCTGCAACTGGTCGACCACCCGGTCGGTCAGTCTGGCGTCTTCACGAGAGAAGATTCGTCGCCCGCGTCGGGAAAACCGCAGCACCAGCGACAAGGGCTCGCGCTCCTGCTCGCCGCGCACTGGCACAACCATGGCTGCGCCGTTGGCCAGCACACGGGATCGCGGGATGGCCCGTGGCACATTCAGCACTTCCAGCGGATCGAAGAGACTCTGCAGCAGTTGCGTCAGCAGGGCTGCTCGTCGATCTGGTGCCTTCTGGACTTCTCTGGCGATACGGTACAGGTGCTCGAAGGTTCGCTCGGTCGTCAGCGCTCTGCTGCCGATCATCTGGTCAAGTATCCATTGCCGCGCGGCGGCGTAGCCGGCGAGTGCGATGAACACCGCCAGCGTCAGCGATGCGAAGGGCTCCAGCGAAAACACTGTGATGAAGAGCAGGTCCAGTGACGTGGCCACCGTCGACAGACCCGCCAGCATGGCGAACTCCCTCAGTAGACGCCGGGCGCGCGACAGGAACGGCACGAGCGCCATCAGTGACGCGAAGAAGAGCGACCAGACGATGATGGCCGACGCCGCCACGTTGTCTGCGATGCCCGGCTGCCAGTGGGCTGCCACCAGCGCAACGTCAACAACGATCATCGTGCCCAGCGCGGCGAACCCGAATCGCAGCATCACCACCGCAAAGGGATTGGGCTCCTCGGCGTAGGACTTCGACAGTGCCACCAGCGCACAGGCGCCGAGCATCAGAATGGCGGTCTGACCCAGCCACCACGTGTGGGGAACCTGCCCGAGTGCCGCAGCGACCGTGGTCACCATGGCGATGGCCCAGGCCGACAGGGCCAGTGGCCAACGCCATGCGATAGGCCGTGGATACAGCGTGAATGCGTGAACCGCGGCGGCGGCCGTCGTGAGGTCCAGCCCGAGCCGCCAGGGCAGGTCATGCACGAGCGCGGCGGGCACCGGCATGGGGATGCTGCTGGACTCGACACCAATCCACAGCAGGCTGACGGCCTGGCAGGACGTCATCAGCGCGTACAGTGCGTTCGGCAGCACGGGTTTGGCCAGCCACACCACTCCGCCGATCAGGGTGAGTGCCAGCGCGGGCACGGCGAGCAACCAGAACGCGACGCCCAGGCCGCCGTGGCCGCGCGGGCGCGGGCTGATGGTCACGCGTCGGTCGCCTTCGAAATGGAGCGTGATCTTGTCCGCATCCAGCAGCTGGTTCATGGCCTGCCGCGCCTGGATCGCGGCGACGCGCTCGCGATCGTCGACCGTCCAGCGAGGCGACGCGCTGGACAACAGCACGTGCGCGGCGATCTCGGACGATCCGGTGCTCACCCGAAGCAATGTGGCACCGACAAGGGGGCGCAACGCCTGATCCCCAGCGGACACAAGGACCGGACGGCCCTGGGGCCCGGCCTGCCATTGCGCGTCGATGGTGGGCGAGCTGGTCAGGAGCCGGATCAGGCCGAACAGCGACAGGCATGC
The DNA here is from genome assembly GCA_024235915.1 of Burkholderiaceae bacterium. GTDB lineage: Bacteria > Pseudomonadota > Gammaproteobacteria > Burkholderiales > Burkholderiaceae_C > Rubrivivax. The sequence goes on from JACKLO010000007.1 coordinate 551,033, forward strand.
CGTCAGCGCCATGACCATCAGCAGACGCCGACGCCATCCGATCCAGCGCGCCGGGCGCCGGGCCAGTGCGCGTTCGAACGCACTGGCTTCGAACAGTGAGTCGTCAGCGCCTTGAACGGTGGCGGCCATCGGACCGTGCCACCCGTGCCGTTAGACCAGGCCTTGTTTGCTGGCCAACACGGCGGCTTCGGCGCGGCTCGAGACGTTGAGCTTCTTGTAGATGGACTTGATGTGGTCGTTGACCGTGAACCACTTGATGCCCATCAGGCTCGCGATCTCCTTGATCGTGAAGCCCTTGCTCAGATAGGTCAGCACCTCGCTCTCGCGTGGCGTCAGGCGCTCGTGGTCGGGCACCTTTTCCATGGGCACCGGACGGCTGGTCGTGAACCCGGTGGCCCGCATCAGGCCGGAGTCCGGCGCCTGCGAATCGCCCAGACCGCCGTCACGGAAGTGCGTGAGCAGCCGGCGCGCGATGGCGGGAGACAGCGGTGGCTGGCCGCGGACGATCTTCTGCAGTTCCTCGACCAGGACCTCGAACCGGTCCTCCTTCAGCAGGTAACCATCCGCGCCGCGCTGCAGCGCGGGAAAGAGGTGGTCATCGTCGGAGTACAGCGTGGTGACGATCTTGGTGGCCGGGTAGTGCGCCAGTTCGGCCAGCAGTTCCATGCCGTTTCCATCGGGCAGTTCCAGGTCAACCAGAATGAGCTTGAACGGGTCCACGCCGTGCAAGCCGGTGGCACCACCGGCCAGCGCGATGTGCTTGCGCGCGGTCTCCAGGTCGCCTGCCTCGGTGATGGCATTCGCGTCGCTGAAGCTCTCGCGCACCACGCGGCACAGGAAACTGCGCGCGACGGGGTTGTCCTCCAGGATCAGCACTTTCACCGGCATCTTTTTCTCCTCCGGGATCGGCTCGGCGGTGGCGGCACCACGGATCTCCGGCCCAGCACTTCCGAAAGCCACTGATCCTAGCGCAGCGGATGCAGCCTTCGACTCGCACCCTTGGGGGTGCGCGCGCGAGTCTGGGGGGCCTCCCTACAATGCCGCCATGCACATCCTCATCGCCAACGACGACGGTTACCTCGCCCCAGGGATTGCGGCCCTGGTCGCCGCCTGCGACGGTCTGGGCACCATCGACGTCGTGGCCCCGGAGCAGAACGCCAGCGGCACGTCGAACGCGCTGACGCTGGGTCGGCCGCTGTCGGTCTTCGAGAACCCGGCCGGCTGGCGGGTGGTCAACGGCACGCCGTCTGACTGTGTGCACGTCGCGCTCACCGGCCTGCTGCCCAAGCGCCCGGATCTGGTGCTCTCCGGCATCAACAATGGCGCCAACATGGGTGACGACACGCTCTATTCGGGCACGGTCGCCGCGGCGATGGAAGGGTACCTGTTCGGCATCCCGTCCATCGCCTTCTCACTGGTCGACAAGGGCTGGGCGCACCTGGATGCGGCGGCGAGGACCGCGCGTGCCGTCATCGACGACCTGCTCGGCGGTGGCTTGCCCGACGGGCCATGGCTGCTGAACGTCAACATCCCCAACCGGGCGGATGCGCCGACGCTGGCGCGTCACGTCACCCGGCTCGGGCGCCGCCATGCCAGCGAACCCGTGATCCGCCAGGACAGCCCGCGTGGCGATCCGCTGTACTGGATCGGGCCTGCGGGCGACGCCAAGGAAGCCGGCGAGGGGACGGACTTCTTTGCCGCCGCCCAGGGCAAGGTGTCGATCACGCCGCTCCAGGTGGACCTCACCGACCATGCGCGGCTGGGATCCTGGGCCGGACGTTTGGCGCGGAGCCGGTCTTGACGTCCACGAAGTCAGCGGGACGCGCCTTGCCGGTGCCGTCCATGCGCGTGTGGGGCAAGCCGGCTGAATCGGTGCGGGTTCGAGCGTGAATCAGACCCCGAAGCGCCCCCGGTTTCCCGCCGCGCTGTCCGAATCGGCAGTGCGCAGTGGGTCAGCGCCGGTGCTGAACCGCCCGCAGCGCCTGCTGGCCGAGGCGGCACGCGAAGCGTCGCGTCGCAGCGCACCGACAGGGCTCGGCATGGATTCATCGGCCGTCCGCAGCCGCATGGTCCAACGCCTTCGCGCGGACGGCGTGGTCGACGAATCCGTGCTGGCCGCCTTTGGCGACGTGCTCCGGCACCGCTTCGTGGATTCCGCGCTGGCCACACAGGCGTATGAGGACACGAGCCTGCCGATCGGCCTCGGCCAGACCATCTCCAAGCCGTCCGTGGTGGCCCGCATGCTGGCGCTCGCTGCGGCATCCGCGGCGTCCCAGGCCAGGGGCTCGTTGGGGCAAGTGCTCGAGATCGGCACCGGCTGCGGCTACCAGGCGGCGCTGCTCGCGCGCCTGGGGCGGCATGTCGTGTCGATCGAGCGCCTGCAGCCGCTGCACGAACGCGCACGGGCCCACCTGGCCGACGACGCGGCACGTACCCGTGTGCGCCTGGTCTGGGGCGATGGACGCTTCGGGCACCCGCCGCAAGCGCCCTACGACACCATCGTGGCGGCTGCCGGCGGCGAGGACATCCCTGCCGCCTGGCTGGAGCAGCTGGCCGACGGGGGCCGGCTGGTGGCGCCGGTGCACCAGGGGCCTGCGCAGGCCCTCGTGGTGGTCGACCGTGACGGTGAACGTTACCTGCGGCAACGCTTCGAGACGGTTCTTTTCGTCCCCCTAAAATCCGGCGTGGCATGAAACTTCAGCACATTGTTCTGGCGCTCGCGGTCTCCGCGCTGGCCGCCTGCACGTCGCCCAAGCACCGCGCGCCGGTCGAGGAGCGCGGCACCCTGTCCAGGCCTGTTGCGGTGGCGACGCCACCGGCGCCGGCGGCTTCGGCGCCCGCGCCAGGGCAGGCCATGCCTGCACAGACGCCTCCTGACGACGCCGCGGGGCGGCCCGCGGCGGGCACCTATGTGGTCAAGGCCGGCGACACGCTGATCCGCATCGGGCTTGAATCGGGGCAGAACTGGCGTGACATCGCGCGCTGGAGCGGCCTGGAGAACCCCAACGCGCTGGAGGTGGGCCAGGTCTTGCGCGTGACGCCGCCAGAGGCCGCGCCCGGCGCCGCGGTGGCGCAGCCGGTGGCGCCGGCACCTCGCATCGAATCCAGGCCGCTTTCACCGGGTGGTGCGGTCGCTGTCGGCGGGCAGGCTGCCGGCACGCCCGGCACCTCGGCATCCCCGGCCGGTTCGCCGCCCACCCCGCCGGTGCCCAAGGACCCGAAGGAAGCCGACGATGGCCTGACCTGGCAATGGCCGGCGACGGGTGCGGTGCTGCGGGGCTTCGACGAAGCGCGCAGCAAGGGCCTGGCCATAGGCGGCCAGGCTGGCGATCCGGTGCTGGCCGCGGCCGACGGGCGCGTGGTGTATGCAGGTTCCGGTCTGCGGGGTTACGGCAACCTGGTCATCGTCAAGCACAACGCCACCTACCTCAGCGCCTACGCGCACAACCAGGCGCTGCTGGTGAAGGAGGATCAGGTGGTGCGGCGTGGCCAGAAGATCGCCGAAATGGGGTCCAGCGACGCGGATCGCGTGCAACTCCATTTCGAGATCCGCCGCCTCGGACGGCCCGTGGACCCTGCACGGTTTCTGCCCGCCCGCTGAGCCTGGCGCACCTCGCCAGCGTGACGCCGGTGTCACGCAGGCGTCAGCGTTTCCCTGAAGTGATGGCCTGCCAGGTGCGGGCTAGCATGTTCCGAATCGGTCACGCCGTGTCCGAACGGTTCAAGGCGCTCAGGGAGACGGGTTGCAACTGGTCCAGCTGATCATCAGCGGCATCGCGCAAGGCTGTATCTACGGCCTGATCGCATTGGGCTTCGTGCTCATCTACAAGGCCACCGAAACGGTCAGCTTCGCACAGGGCGACCTGATGATGCTGGGGGCGTTCTGCGGCCTGGCGTTGATGACGTTTCTGGGCTGGCCCTTCTGGCTGGCCGTGTTGTGCGCCATTGCCGCGATGGCTGCTTTCGGGATGCTGGCGGAGCGTGCGGTGATCCGGCCCATCCTGGGGCAGCCGGCCTTCTCGATCGTGATGCTGACGATCGGCATCGGCTACATCGCGCGCGGCCTGATCACCATGATCCCGGGCATCGGTACCGAGACCCATGTGCTGCCGGTCCCCTACAAGGATCAGATCTGGCGTCTGGGCGGTGTGGTGCTCAATGTCGAGCAGATGGTGGTGATCGTCGTGACGGCCATCCTGTGCGGCGCGCTGTTCGCACTGTTCCGCTACAGCCGCATCGGCATCGCCATGCAGGCGGCGTCTCAGAACCAGTTGGCGGCGTACTACATGGGCATCCCGGTCAAGCGGCTCAACGGCATGGTCTGGGGTCTGGCGGCCGCGGTGGCGGCCATCGCCGGCCTGCTGCTGGCGCCCATCACGTTCGTGCACGCGAACATGGGTTTCATTGGGCTCAAGGCCTTCCCGGCGGCCGTGGTAGGCGGCTTCGGCAGCTTGCCCGGCGCCATCGTCGGGGGGCTGATCATCGGCATCGTCGAGTCGCTGGCTGGCTTCTACCTGCCCGAAGGCGTCAAGGACATTGCCGCCTACGTCGTCGTGCTCGTGATGCTGATGGTCAAGCCCAACGGGCTGTTCGGCGAATCGCTGCGCAAGAAGGTCTGAGGGCGCACGCATGCGGTTTCTCTTCAAGACCAGCTATGAACAGGACGTGCGCCTGGCCAAGCACGGTGGGCACGTCTTCTGGTACTCGGCGCTCGGTGTGTTCCTGGTGCTGTCGCCCTGGCTGCTGCCGGAGTACTGGCTGGCGCAGCTGACGTTCGTCCTGATCTACGCGGTGGTGGGCCTGGGCCTGATGCTGCTGGCAGGATTCACCGGGTTGTTCTCGATCGGGCATGCCGCATTCCTCGGTGTCGGTGCCTACACCCAGGCGGTGCTGAACAACATGGGCGTGCCGTTCCCGCTGGCGCTGGCCGCGGCGGGGCTGCTGTCGGCGTTGGTGGGCGTGATCGTCGGCATGCCGGCGCTGCGCGTGAAGGGCATCTACCTGGGCATCGCCACGCTGGCCTTCGGCTTCGTGGTCGAGGAGGTCTTCGCGCGCTGGGAGCACGTCACTGGCGGCAATGCCGGGCTGTTCGTCAACCCACCGTCCATCGGCAGTTGGCAGATCGAATCCGGCACCGGTTTCTACTTCCTGTGCCTGGTGATCGCCGTGCTGTCCACGCTGGCGATCCTGAACCTGTTGCGGTCACCCACCGGGCGCGCCTTCGTGGCCATCCGAGATTCCGAGATCTCGGCGCAGAGCATGGGCATCCATCTTGCGCGCTACAAGACGCTTTCATTTGCGCTGTCTGCAGCGCTGGCAGGGCTGGGCGGCGCCTTGTACGCGCACAAGATCCAGTTTCTGTCGCCCGAGCAGTTCAACATCATCCAGTCGATCGACCTGCTGTTGATGGTGGTGATCGGCGGGCTTGGTTCAGTGCACGGTGCCTTCCTCGGCGCCATCTTCCTGATCTCGATGCCGCAGTTGATCGCACTGGGCAAGGACTGGTTGCCGGCGGCCATCGGTGAGGCGCCAGGCCTGCAGTCCACGGTCTACGGCATCGTGCTCGTGGCCTTCGTGCTGTTCGAGCCCATGGGCCTCTATGGCCGTTGGCTGAAAGTTCGCACCTTCTTCCAAGTGTTCCCGTTCTACCGCAAGGGCATGTTCAAGCGGCAGAAGTCGTTCCAGAAGTCGGACCGCCTGAAATGACGGCCCCAGCATTCTTCGTTCGCAGCCCCGGAAAAGTGCGTCAGGCGCTTTGGGTGGCCAAGCAGGCCTGAGATGACGAACGACGTCCTCCTCTCTGCCCAGGACCTCAGCGTGCGCTTTGGCGGCGTGCTGGCGGTCAATGGCGTGAGTTTCGAAGTGAAACGCGGCGAGGTGTTCACGCTCATCGGCCCCAACGGCGCGGGCAAGACCACGGTCTTCAACCTGATCAGCCGCATCTACACGCCCACCGGTGGCCGTATCCAGTACGACGGGCTGGACCTGACCGCGCAGCCGCCGCATAGGGTGGCAGGCCTGGGCATCGCACGCACGTTCCAGAACATCGAGCTTTTCGAGCACGCCAGCGTGCTGCAGAACCTGCTGATTGGTCGCCATACGCACCGGCGCACGAATCTGCTGGACGATCTGCTGTTCACGCCGAAAGCGCGCCGCGCGGCCATCGACGACCGCGAGAAGGTCGAGCGCGTGATCGACTTTCTCGATCTGCAGCACCATCGCGAGTCACTGATCGCCGGGCTGCCGTACGGTGTGCGCAAGGTGGTGGAACTGGCCCGCGCGCTGTGCGCAGAGCCCAAGCTGCTGCTGCTGGACGAGCCTTCCTCAGGCCTCAACGTCGAGGAAACCCAGGACATGGCGTTCTGGATCGACGATATTCGGCGCGAGTACGGCATCACGGTGCTGATGGTGGAGCACGACATGTCGCTGGTGTCCAGCGTGTCCGACCGCGTGCTGGCGATGAACCAGGGCCAGGTACTGGCCATGGGCTCACCCGCCGAGGTGCAGGCGCACCCGGGTGTTGTCGAGGCCTACCTGGGCACGGCCGAGGACGTGACGTCGTTGCGGAGGCCGTCATGAGCGCTGCGGTCGACGAGATCCTCGTGCTCTCCAACGTCGAGAGCGCCTACGGGCCGATCAAGGCCATACGCGGCGTGAGCCTGAAGGTGCGTCAGGGCGAGATTGCCACCGTGCTGGGCAGCAACGGCGCGGGCAAGTCCACGATCCTGAAGACCATCTCCGGCATCCTCGACCCCAACCGCGGCAGCATCCATTTTCGCGGCGAGAACATCACCGCCAAAGACCCGGCCGACATCGTGCGCCGTGGCCTGAGTCACGTGCCTGAAGGGCGTGAGGTCTTCCCGCTGCTGTCGGTCCGCGACAACCTGCTGATGGGCGCCTACACGCGCAGTGACCGCGACGCCGTGGCTAGGGATATCGAGGCCGCGATGGGCTATTTCCCGATCCTGAGGGAGCGTGAGCACCAGGATGCAGGCCTCTTGTCTGGCGGCCAGCAGCAGATGCTGGCCATTGCGCGGGCGCTGGTGGCCGCGCCGCAGATGATCCTGCTCGACGAGCCCAGCCTGGGCCTGAGCCCCAAGCTCACGAAGGAGATCTTCGAGATCGTGGTGCGCATCAACCGCGAACGCGGCACGACCATCCTGCTGGTGGAACAGAACGCCAACATGGCGCTGAACGTGGCCGACTATGGCTACGTGCTGGAGAACGGCCGCATCGTGATGGAGGACCCCTGCGCCGTGCTGCGCGAGAAGGAGGACGTCAAGGAGTTCTACCTCGGCATGAAGGAAGAGGGCGTGCGCGGCGAGCGGCGCTGGAAGAAGAAGAAGACCTGGCGCTGAGGAGAACGACGATGTCCAACCTCTGGGATGTGCAGCCGCGGCGTGTCGAGACCATCGTCGTGCCCGGCGAGACGGTGCCGGCGATCTTCTGGAACGCCGCGAAGCAGCGTGCCGGCCAGACCTGGTTGCGCGAGAAGGACCTCGGCATCTGGCGCGCCTGGACCTGGCAACGCGTGGCCGATGCGGTGGCCGAGACCGCACACGGCCTGATGGCGCTGGGTTTCGAGCGCGGCGAGACGGTGTCCATCCTGTCGAACACGGTGGTCGAATGGGTGCTGGCCGACCTGGGCGTGCTCAGCTGCGGCGGTATCAGCTCCGGCATCTACCCCACGGATGCCGCGTCGCAGGTGCACTACCTCTGCGAGGACTCGCGCACCGCGGTGCTGTTCGTCGAGAACGACGAGCAGCTCGACAAGGCGCTGGAGGTGCGCGCGCAGCTGCCGCTGCTGCGCAAGATCGTCGTCTTCGACATGGAGGGGCTGCACGACCTGCAGGACGACGGCGTGATCTCGCTGGAGGCGCTGCGCGAGCTCGGCCGGGCGCACCGGCAGCAGCATCCCGAAGCGATCACGCAGCGCGTGGCGGCCGTGCAGCCCGACGACCTGGCCATCCTGGTCTACACCTCGGGCACCACCGGCAAGCCCAAGGGCGCAATGCACAGCCACCGCACGCTGGTCACCTCGATGCGGGGCTACAACCTCACCGGCGGCCAGGACGAGCAGGACGAGCGCATGTGCTTTCTGCCGCTTTGCCACATCGCCGAGCGCATGGGCGGCGAGTACTTCTGCATGTACACCGGCTCGAAGCTGAACTTCGTCGAGAACCCGGAGACGGTGCCGGAGAACGTGCGCGAGATCGCGCCCACGGTGGCCGTGGCGGTGCCGCGGGTGTGGGAGAAGTTCTATTCGGCGGTGACGATCGCGATCAAGGAGTCGGGCCGTCTGCAGCAGTTGGCCTACGCCTGGGGCGTGGCCACCGGCATGCAAGTGGTCGACAAGGTCATGGCCGGGCAGCCCGTGCCTGCGTCTCTCAAGCTCAAGTTCCGCCTGGCGCGGCTGCTGGTGCTGGACAACGTGCGCAAGCTCATCGGCATCCATCGCGCGCGTGCCTGCATCACCGGTGCGGCGCCGATCTCGCCGGACCTCGTGCGCTGGTACATGGCGCTGGGCGTGCCGATGGCCGAGGTCTGGGGCATGACGGAGACCGGCGGCATCAGCACCTACACGCCCATCGACCGCATCCGCCCGGGCCGCATCGGCATCCCGGCGCCCTACAACGAGGTGCGCATCGACGACGCCACCGGCGAGATCCTGGTGCGTGGGCCCAACGTGTTCACCGGCTACCTGAACCAGCCGGAGAAGACCGCCGAGACGATCGACGCTGATGGCTGGCTGCACACCGGTGACGTCGGCCAGGTGGATGCCGATGGCACCTTCCGCATCACCGATCGGATGAAGGACATCATCATCACGGCCGGCGGCAAGAACGTGACGCCCACCGAGATCGAGAACGAGCTGAAGTTCTCGCCCTACGTCACTGATGCCGTGGTGATCGGCGACGCGCGGCCCTACCTGGTGGTGCTGATCATGATCGACCAGGAGAACGTCGAGAAGTACGCGCAGGACCACGATGTGCCGTTCAGCAACTACGCCAGCCTGACGCGCGCGCCGGAGGTCAGGGCGCTGATCCAGGACGAGATCGACCGTGTGAACAAGAAGTTTGCCCGCGTCGAGCAGGTCAAGAAGTTTCACCTCATCGACGCCCAGTTGACCGCCGAGGACGAGGAACTCACGCCGACGATGAAGCTCAAGCGCAAGCTGGTGCAGAAGAAGTACGCCCCGCAGATCGAGGCCATGTACGCCGGCTGATCTGGCCAGATTCAGCACTAACGCCAATGGGAAGCCACCCCGCACGGTGCGACCATCGTGCCGTCCGACCCTTCGAAGGAGACAAGCCATGAAGATTCGCCACCTGATCGCCGCGGCTGCGGCATTGGCCGTGGGCAGCACCTGGGCGCAGACCCAGGGCGTCAGCAAGAACGAGATCATGCTGGGCTCGATCCAGGACCTCTCCGGCCCCATCGCCGGCTTCGGCAAGCAGGTGCGCCTGGGCATGCTGCTGGCCGTCGACGAGGTCAATGAACTCGGCGGGGTCAACGGCCGCCAGCTCAAGCTGCAGGTTGAGGATTCCGCCTACGACCCGAAGAAGGCCGTGCTGGCGGCGCAGAAGCTGGTCAACAGCGACAAGATCTTCGCCATGATCGGTCACATCGGCACCGCGCAGAACATGGCGGCCATGCCGGTGCAGTTCCAGAAGAACGTCTTCAACTTCTTTCCGGTGACGGCGGCGCGGCAGATGTACGACCCGTTCCACAAGCTCAAGTACGCATTCGCCGCGACGTACTACGACCAGATGCGCATCGCCGCGCCCAAGCTGGCCAAGGAGAAGGGCGCCAAGAAGGTCTGCTCGATGTATCAGGACGACGAATTCGGCCTGGAAGTGTTGCGCGGGGCCGAGGACGGCCTGAAAGCCGCGGGCATGGAGATGGTCGAGAAGACTTCGTACAAGCGCGGGGCCACCGACTTCTCGTCACAGATGGCCAAGCTGCAATCCTCGGGCTGCGACATGGTGGTGATGGGCACCATCATTCGCGAGACCATCGGCGGCATCGCCACGGCACGCAAACTGGGCTTCAGCCCCACCTTCCTTGGTTCGAGCGCCGCCTATACCGACCTGATCCACAAGCTCGGCGGCGCGGCCATGGACGGGCTGTATGCCACGCACACGTCGCAGCACCCCTATCTGGACGACGCCTCCCCGGCCATCAGCTTCTGGGCCAAGAAGTACAAGACCAAGTTCAATGAAGATCCCACCGTGTTCTCGGTCTACGGCTACAACGCCATCGACGCCTTCGCGAAGGCGGCGCAGAAGGCCGGCCCGAACCTGACGGTGGAGAGTTTCATCAAGGCGATGGATTCGATGACCATCCCGGCCGACATCTTCGGCAGCCCCCAGGCGACCTTCACGGCCACCAAGCGCCTGGGCAACGACACCTCGCGCCTGTCGCAGCTGCAGGGGCAGCGCTGGAAGGTGGTGTCGGACTACATGAAGCCCTGATCGTTTCCACGTTCATGTTGCGAGGGCCGCCTGTGGGCGGCCCTTGCGCTTGTCGACGGGATAATCGCGGCCATGTCGGCACAGAATGACGAATGGCTGGAGGTCGAATCGCTCGACCTTGACGGGCAGGGCGTGGCGCACCGCGCCGATGGCAAGGTGGTCTTCATCGAGGGCGCCCTGCCGGGCGAGCAGGTGCAGGTCAATGTCGGCCGGCGCAAGAACCAGTGGGAACAGGGGCAGGTCACGGCCATCGCGCGCGAAAGCGCGCAGCGTGTGACGCCTGGCTGTCCGCACTTCGGTCTGCACCGTGAGGCCTGCGGCGGCTGCAAGATGCAGCACCTGCACCCGGCCGCCCAGGTGGCGGTGAAGCAGCGTGTGCTGGAGGACAACCTCTGGCACCTGGGCAAGGTCAAGGCGGAGCGGCTGTTGCGGCCCATCGAAGGCCCCGCCTGGGGCTATCGCTACCGGGCACGTCTGTCGGTGCGCTACGTGGCCCGCAAGGATGTTGTGCTGGTCGGCTTCCACGAGCGCAAGTCGCGCTACGTGGCCGACATGGGCAGTTGTGCAGTGCTGCCGCCGGCGGTGAGTGCCTTGCTGCCCAAGCTGCGTGCCCTGGTGGCGACCATGGCCGAACGTGACCGCCTGCCGCAGATCGAGCTCGCGATGGGCGACGCGGTGGTCGCGCTGGTGCTGCGCCACCTGGCGCCGTTGCCCGATGGTGACCTGGCACTGCTGCGGGCATTTGCCGCCGAACATGGCGTGCAGTGGTGGCTGCAACCCAAGGGGCCGGACACCGTGCATCGGCTGGGCGACGACGGCGCGCAACTCGCCTATGCGCTGCCGGAGTTCGATGTGCACATGCCGTTCAAGCCGACGGACTTCACCCAGGTCAACCCGCACATCAACCGGGTGCTGGTGCAGCGCGCGATCACGCGGCTGGACCCGCAGCCAGGCGAGCGGGTGATCGACTGGTTTTGCGGCCTTGGCAACTTCACGCTGCCGATCTCACGGCGGGGCGCGTCAGTGCTTGGCATCGAAGGCAGCAAGACGCTGGTGGAGCGGGCCGGCGAGAACGCCCGCAGCAACGGCCTGGCCGCCGACTTCGAAGTGCGCAACCTGTTCGAACTGGTGCCTGACGATCTGGTGGCCCTGGGCGAGGTGGACCGCTGGCTGGTGGATCCGCCGCGGGAAGGCGCCTTTGCGCTGGCCAAGGCCGCCGCCGACCTGGTGCAGGCGGGTGCCTCATGGACCCCGCCGAAGCGCATCGTCTACGTCAGCTGCAACCCGGCCACGCTGGCGCGCGATGCCGGCCTGCTGGTGCACCAGGCCGGCTACCGCTGCACGCAGGCCGGTGTCGTGAACATGTTCCCCCACACCGCCCACGTCGAAAGCATGGCGGTCTTCGAGCGGCCTTGAACGAAGAAAAGGGGCCCGCAGGCCCCTTTCGATCCATCGGTGCGCTGACTCAGTCTTCGCCGCCGAAGATTCCCAGCAGCGACAGCAGCGCCTGGAACACGTTGTAGATGCTCAGGTACACGCCCAGCGTGGCGGTGATGTAGTTGGTCTCGTAACCGTCCTGCACGCGTTTGAGGTCGTGCAGGATGAAGGCCGAGAAGATGCCGATCACCAGCACCGACAGCGTGATCATCAGCGCGCTGGACTGGATGAAGAAGTTGGCGATGCCTGCCACCAGCACCATCACGGCGCCGATCATCAGCCACTTGCCCATGGCGCTCAGGTCGCGCTTGATCACCGTGCTCAGCGACGCCATCGTGAAGAAGATGGCGGCCGTGCCGGCGAAGGCGGTCATGATCAGGCTCATGCCGTTGGCCAGGCCCAGCACCACGCCGATCAGGCGCGCCAGCATGATGCCCATGAAGAACGTGAACGCCAGCAGCACCGGCACGCCGGCGGCGGAGTTCTTGGTCTTCTCGATGGCGAACATGAAGCCGAAGGCGCCGGCCAGGAAGACCACCATGCCGATGCCGGGCGACATGGCCGAAGCCAGCCCGGTGCTCACGCCGATCCAGGCCCCCAGCACGGTGGGCACCATGGACAGGGCCAGCAGCCAGTAGGTGTTGCGCAGGACGCGGTTGCGTTGCGACGAGAGTGCGCCTGCGCCGGCGTGGCCGGGGTAGGTTTGCACGTTGTCGATCATCAGGAAGCCTCCATCAGGGGGTGGTGAAAACAGGTCAACCCTATCGACCTGTCGAAGATGATTTTAGTTCCCGTCATCAATCCCGGCGTTATGGTTGACCTCATCCCCAACGCGGAATCCTGACCATGAAATCCAAACCCCAACTCGAACTGGCTGACATCAAGCGCATCGCGGCGGCGGCCGAAGCCGAGGCACTGGCCAACGCCTGGGCGGTGAGCATCGCCATCGTCGACGACGGTGGCCACCTGCTGTGGCTGCAGCGCCTGGATGGCGCGCCGCCGATCTCGGCCCAGATCGCACCGGCCAAGGCCAACACCGCCGCCTTGGGCCGACGGGAAAGCCGGGTCTACGAAGAGACGATCAACCAGGGCCGAGTGTCCTTCCTCAGCGCGCCGGCGCTGCGCGGCATGCTCGAAGGCGGCGTGCCAATCGTGGTGGATGGCCAGCACCTGGGTGCGGTGGGCGTCAGCGGGGTGCAGAGCCAGCAGGACGCCCAGGTGGCGCGTGCCGGCATCGCAGCGCTCACGCAGGGGTAAGGTGAGCGGCATCAGCCGCCTGCCGGCGACTCGACCGCCCGGGCCCTAGGGTTGTCCCTCGTCGTGAGGCTGGCCGCGGTATACTTCGGCGGTTTACCTGCCAACAGCGCAGCCTAGCGAAATCCGCCTTCGGTTTCCCTCAGGACGGCACGTTTCCCAGCCCGACAGGCTGATGAACGGGCCGGGCTGGGCTGCACACACCGGAGCCATTGTCTTGCTGCCTGTCCTGCCCCCCGCCCTCCTGGCACTCGCAGACGGCTCGACCTTCCTGGGCACCTCGATCGGCGCCGCCGGTCGCACGGTGGGTGAGGTGGTGTTCAACACCGCGCTCACCGGCTACCAGGAAATCCTCACTGATCCGTCGTACAGCCGCCAGATCGTCACCCTGACGTATCCGCACATCGGCAACTACGGCGTCAGCGACGAGGACGTCGAAGCCCGCCGCGTGCATGCCGCCGGCCTCGTGATCCGAGACCTGCCGCGGCGTGCCTCAAACTTCCGCGCCAGCCGCACGCTGCCGGCCTACCTGCGCGACGAGGGCACGGTGGCCATCGCCGACATCGACACGCGCCGCCTGACGCGTCGCCTGCGCACCACCGGCGCACAGAATGGCTGCATCATGGCCTTCGAGCCGGGCACCGTGATCGACGAGACGCGGATCGCCGAGGCCGTGGCGGCGGCGCGCGCTGCACCGTCGATGGCCGGGCAGGACCTGGCCAAGGTGGTCTCGACCACGGACGCCTATGAGTGGCGCACCACGGAATGGGCGCTGGGCGATGGGTACGGCACGCAAGACGCCCCCCGATTCCACGTGGTGGCCTACGACTTCGGCGTCAAGCACAACATCCTGCGCATGCTGGCCAGCCGCGGCTGCCGGCTGACGGTGGTGCCGGCGCAGACGCCTGCCGCCGACGTGCTGGCGCTGAAGCCCGACGGCGTCTTCCTGTCCAACGGCCCCGGCGACCCGGAGCCCTGCGACTACGCCATCGCCGCGGCGCGCGACCTGATCGAGTCCGGCCTGCCGACCTTCGGCATCTGCCTGGGCCACCAGATCATGGCGCTGGCCTCGGGCGCGAAGACCTTCAAGATGAAGTTCGGCCACCACGGCGCCAACCACCCGGTGAAGGACCTGGACGACGGCCGCGTCAGCATCACCAGCCAGAACCACGGCTTTGCCGTGGACTCGGCCACGCTGCCGGCCAACCTGCGGCCGACGCACGTGAGCCTGTTCGACGGCACGCTGCAAGGTCTGGCGCGTACCGACAAGCCCGCGTTCTGCTTCCAGGGTCACCCGGAGGCCAGCCCGGGCCCGCATGACATCGCCTATCTCTTCGACCGCTTCGTCAAGCTCATGGAGGCGCGCTGAGATGCCGAAGCGCCAAGATCTCAAGTCCATCCTCATCATCGGCGCCGGTCCGATCGTCATCGGCCAGGCCTGCGAGTTCGACTACTCCGGCGCCCAGGCCTGCAAGGCGCTGCGCGAGGAGGGCTACCGCGTCATCCTCGTCAACAGCAACCCGGCGACGATCATGACCGACCCGGGCATGGCCGACGCCACCTACATCGAGCCGATCACCTGGCCGGTGCTGGAGCGCATCATCGCCAAGGAACGGCCCGATGCGATCCTGCCGACCATGGGCGGCCAGACGGCGCTGAACTGCGCGCTGGATCTGCACCGCAACGGCGTGCTGGCGAGGTTCGGCGTCGAGATGATCGGCGCCAACGAACACGCGATCGAGAAGGCCGAAGACCGCCTGAAGTTCAAGGACGCGATGACCAAGATCGGTCTCGGGTCGGCCAAGAGCGGCATCGCCCACAGCATGGACGAAGCCTGGGCGGTGCAGAAGCGCATCCAGGCTGAGACCGGCAGCACCGGCTTCCCGATGGTCATCCGCCCCAGCTTCACGATGGGCGGCACTGGCGGCGGCATCGCCTACAACCCGGAGGAGTTCGAGGAGATCTGCAAGCGCGGCATCGACCTGTCGCCCACCAATGAACTCCTGATCGAGGAAAGCCTGATCGGCTGGAAGGAGTACGAGATGGAAGTCGTCCGCGACCGCGCGGACAACTGCATCATCGTCTGCTCCATCGAGAACCTGGACCCGATGGGCATCCACACCGGGGATTCCATCACCGTGGCCCCTGCGCAGACGCTGACCGACAAGGAATACCAGCTGATGCGCGACGCCTCGATCGCGATCCTGCGCGAGATCGGCGTCGACACCGGGGGCTCGAACGTGCAGTTCTCGATCGACCCGAAGACGGGCCGCATGATCGTGATCGAGATGAACCCGCGCGTGAGCCGAAGCTCCGCGCTGGCGTCCAAGGCCACCGGTTTCCCGATCGCCAAGATCGCCGCCAAGTTGGCGGTGGGCTACACGCTGGACGAACTGAAGAACGACATCACCGGTGGCGCGACGCCGGCGAGTTTCGAGCCCAGCATCGACTATGTCGTCACCAAGATCCCGCGTTTTGCCTTCGAGAAATTCCGTGAGGCCGATCCGCACCTGACGACGCAGATGAAGTCGGTGGGCGAGGTGATGGCCATCGGCCGCACCTTCCAGGAAAGCTTCCAGAAGGCGCTGCGCGGCCTGGAAACGGGCATTTCCGGCCTCGACGAGCGCAGCACCGACCGCGAGGAGATCGTGCAGGAGATCGGCGAGCCCGGCCCGGACCGCATCCTCTTCGTCGGCGATGCCTTCCGCCTGGGCATGACGCTGGACGAGGTGCACGAGGAAACCGCGATCGACCCCTGGTTCCTGGACCAGATCGAACAGATCATTGCCACCGAAGCGCAGGTGAAGAGCCGCACGCTGGCCAGCCTGAGCGCGGCCGAACTGCGCCACCTCAAGCGCATGGGCTTTTCCGACAAGCGCCTGGCGACTCTGTTGTCCACGCACCAGCATGCCGTGCGCGCGGCCCGCCATGCAGCAGGCGTGCGTCCGGTCTACAAGCGGGTGGACACCTGCGCGGCGGAATTCGCCACCGAGACGGCCTACATGTACTCCACCTACGACGAGGAGTGCGAGGCCGAGCCCAGCAGCCGCAAGAAGATCATGGTGCTCGGTGGCGGCCCCAACCGCATCGGCCAGGGCATCGAGTTCGACTACTGCTGCGTGCATGCGGCCTTCGCGATGCGTGAGGACGGGTACGAGACCATCATGGTCAACTGCAACCCGGAGACCGTGTCCACCGACTACGACACCAGCGACCGACTGTATTTCGAGCCGGTGACGCTGGAAGACGTGCTCGAGATCGTCGACAAGGAAAAGCCCACTGGCGTCATCGTGCAGTACGGCGGCCAGACGCCGCTGAAGCTGGCGCTGGACCTGGAACGTGCCGGTGTGCCCATCATCGGCACCAGCCCGGACAGCATCGACATCGCCGAGGACCGTGAGCGCTTCCAGAAACTGTTGCACGAGCTCGGCCTGAAACAGCCGCCCAACCGCACCGCGCGCACGGAGGAGGCCGCGCTGCTGATGGCGCAAGAGATCGGCTACCCGCTGGTGGTGCGCCCGAGCTACGTGCTCGGCGGACGCGCGATGGAGATCGTGCACGGCGACAAGGACCTGGAGCGCTACATGCGCGAGGCGGTGCGCGTCTCGGAGAAGAGCCCGGTGCTGCTGGACCGCTTCCTCGACGACGCGGTGGAGGTCGACGTGGACTGCATCGCCGACGGCGACGAGGTCATGATCGGCGGCATCATGGAGCACATCGAGCAGGCGGGCGTGCACAGCGGCGACTCCGCCTGTTCGCTGCCGCCCTATTCGCTCAGCCCGGCACTGCAGGACGAACTCCGCCGCCAGACCGCGCTGATGGCGAAGGCGCTGGGCGTGATCGGCCTGATGAACACGCAGTTTGCGATTCAGGGTGAGGGCGACGAGGCGCAGGTCTTCGTGCTCGAAGTCAACCCGCGCGCCAGCCGCACGGTGCCTTACGTCAGCAAGGCCACCGGGCAGCCGCTGGCCAAGATCGCCGCGCGCTGCATGGCCGGCAGCAAGCTGCGCGACCAGCGCGGCCCCGACGGCCGTGCGCCGCGCGAGGTGATTCCGCCGTACTTCAGCGTGAAGGAAGCGGTGTTCCCGTTCAACAAGTTCCCCGGCGTGGACCCGGTGCTCGGCCCCGAGATGCGCTCCACCGGCGAGGTCATGGGCGTGGGTGCCACTTTCGGCGAGGCCATGCTCAAGAGCCAGCTCGGTGCAGGCTCCAAGCTGCCTGACGAGGGCACGGTGGTCATCACCGTCAAGGATGCGGACAAGGACCGCGCCGTGAAGGTGGCCTCTGACCTCGTGGACCTGGGTTTCCGCATCGTGGCCACCAAGGGCACGGCAGCGGCCATTGCCGGTGCCGGTGTGCCGGTGACGGTGGTCAACAAGGTCAAGGACGGCCGGCCGCACATCGCCGACATGGTCAAGGCCGGCGAGATCCAGCTGGTCTTCACCACGGTGGACGAGACGCGCACGGCGATTGCCGACTCGCGCTACATCCGCACCGCGGCCATCGCCAACCGGGTGAGCTACTACACCACGATGGCCGGTTGCGAGGCCGTGACCGAGGCGCTCAAGCACGACGACGACCTCAGCGTGCTGTCGCTGCAGGAACTGCACGCCGAACTGTCCTAAAATCAATGCACATTCCGCCGCAGGGCAGGCTTCACGGGCAACCGTCCAGCCGCTTGCGGCGGTCTTGCTTTTGGCTGACCAGGAATTTCCATGCCCACCATCCCCCTGACCCAACGCGGCGCCGAAAAGCTGAAGGAAGAACTGCACCGGCTGAAGACTGTGGAGCGCCATGCCGTGATCCAGGCCATTGCCGAGGCGCGCGCGCAGGGCGACCTGTCGGAGAACGCCGAGTACGACGCCGCCAAGGACAAGCAGGGTTTCATCGAAGGCCGCATCCAGGAGCTGGAAGGCAAGCTGTCGGCAGCCCAGGTCATCGACCCGTCGTCGCTGGACGCCGATGGCAAGGTGGTGTTCGGCGCCACCGTCGATCTGGAGGACGAGGACAGCGGCGCCAAGGCCACCTACCAGATCGTCGGTGACGACGAAGCGGATCTGAAGTTGGGTCTGATCTCCATCAGCAGCCCGATCGCGCGGGCGCTGATCGGCAAGGAGGCCGGCGATGTGGCCGAGGTGCAGGCGCCCGGTGGCCTGAAGCACTGGGAAATCATCGCCGTCCGCTACATTTGAACGACGGCGTGCCTGTGGCCGAGCGACTTCGCCGACTGCTGCCCGGCCTGTGGGCCGGCTTCCTGCTGTGCGTGGCGGCCGTGGCCACGCCGGCGGCGTTCGCCCTGCTGCAGCGGGCCGAGGCTGGCCGTGTGGTGGCGCGGGTGCTGGGCCAGGAAGCCTACGTCAGCCTGGCGCTGGGCCTGCTGCTGTTGATGCTGGAGCGCGTGGCCGCCCGTGACGCGGCCGAGGCGGGCCGTGGCAGCCAGTTCAGCGCGGGCATGGGCTTGGCCGCTGCCGCGCT
The DNA here is from genome assembly GCA_024235915.1 of Burkholderiaceae bacterium. GTDB lineage: Bacteria > Pseudomonadota > Gammaproteobacteria > Burkholderiales > Burkholderiaceae_C > Rubrivivax. Next base: position 569,674 of record JACKLO010000007.1, read on the forward strand.
GTTCTGCACCGTGGCCGGCTACTTCGGCGTGCAGCCAATGATGGACGCGGCGCGGGCCGGGCAGGGCAGCCTGAGTTTTGGCCAGCTGCACGCCATCAGCAGCGCATTCTTCGGCCTCAAGCTGCTGTTGGTGATCGCGCTTGCCTGGCGGGCTGCCGGCGCGGCCCGCACCTTCAGCCCAGCGTCTTCTTCTTGACGCCGCCAGCCGCGCGCGGCTTGGCGCGCTTGATCAGGCCGCCGGCGGTGATGCGTTCATTGCCCAGCACCTTGACCTTCTTCACCGTGGCCCGGTGATTGCCGCTCTTGGAGAACTTGACCAGCTTCACCACCCGCGGCCCGGCGCCGCGGTCTGCTTCCGCCTCGGGCGCGGCCTTCATGGGAATCGGCCGCCACAGCACCAGCAGCTTGCCGATGTGCTGGATGGGCGCGGCGTTCAGCCGGCCGGCGAGTTCGCCCAGCAGGGCCTCGCGGGCCGCGCGGTCATCGGAGAAGACACGCACCTTGATGAGGCCATGGGCCTTCAGCGCCGCGTCGGCTTCCTTGGCGACCGCATCGGTCAGGCCGTCGGCACCGATCATGACGACCGGGTCGAGGTGGTGGGCGGCGGCGCGGTGTTCCTTGCGCTGCGCCGGGGTGAGAACGATGGCGGGCATGTGCCTATTATCCGGTGTGAAGTCCCGCGGGACGCGTTCGAGTGCGGTGAATCGATGAAGTCCTCCAAATCCAAGAAGGTCAACCGCGCCTGGCTGCACGACCACCTGACCGACCCCTATGTCAAGCTGGCGCAGAAGGAGGGTTACCGGGCGCGTGCGGCCTACAAGCTCAAGGAGATCGACGAGACGCTGAAACTGGTGAAGCCAGGGCAGGTGGTGGTCGACCTCGGCGCTGCGCCGGGCGCGTGGAGCCAGTACCTGCGCCGCAAGCTGGGGACCACCGGCACCATCCTCGCGCTGGATGTGCTGGAGTTCGAGCCCGTGGACGGTGTCACCTTCCTGCAGGGCGACTTCCGCGAGGACGAGGTGGTGGCGGCGCTGGAGACTGAACTGGCCGGCCGGCCGGTGGATCTGGTGGTCTCGGACATGGCGCCCAACCTGTCGGGCATTCCGACGTCGGACGCCGCGCGCATTTCTCACTTGGTGGAACTGGCGGTGGAGTTCTCCACCCGCCATCTGCGGCCGGACGGTGCCCTGGTCTGCAAGGTGTTTCACGGCAGCGGCTACAGCCAGCTGGTGGCGCTGTTCAAACAGCACTTCCGGGTGGTCAAGCCGATCAAGCCCAAGGCGTCGCGCGACCGCTCCGCGGAAACCTTTGTCGTCGGGGTGGGTCTGAAGGCCCGGGCGACCGAATAGCGCCGCTTTTCCCTATGTTTCCAATAGTCCGGGATCAAGGGTCCAAACCCTTGCCTGAACTAGAATTGCCCATACATGCCGATGATCCGGCGCATGTTGTCCCCCTGGACCTGCGCGCCGCCATCGTCTTCAAGGAGCCTCGGTGAACAATCAATGGTTTTCGAAGGTCGCAGTCTGGCTGGTGATCGCACTCGTGCTGTTCACCGTCTTCAAGCAGTTCGACCGCACGACGACCGCCGGCAACCAGATCGCCTATTCCGACTTCCTGGATGAGGTCCGCGCGGGCCGCATCAAGTCGGTCACGTTGCAGGAGGGCAACGGGGGCACCGAGATCGTGGCGCTCACGAGCGACGACCGCCGCGTGCGCAGCAATGCCACCTACCTCGACCGCGGCCTGGTCGGCGACCTGATCAACAACAACGTCAAGTTCGACGTGCGCCCGCGCGAGGAGCCCTCGCTGCTGATGAGCATTCTCGTCAGCTGGGGCCCGATGCTGCTGCTGATCGGCGTCTGGATCTACTTCATGCGCCAGATGCAGGGTGGCGGCAAGGGCGGTGCCTTCAGCTTCGGCAAGAGCAAGGCGCGCATGCTCGACGAGAGCAACAACACCACCACCTTCGCCGACGTCGCCGGCTGCGACGAGGCCAAGGAAGAGGTCAAGGAACTCGTCGACTTCCTGAAGGACCCGCAGAAGTTCCAGAAGCTCGGCGGCCGCATCCCGCGCGGCGTGCTGCTGGTCGGCCCCCGGGCACCGGCAAGACGCTGCTGGCCAAGGCCATCGCCGGCGAGGCCAAGGTGCCGTTCTTCAGCATCAGCGGCTCCGATTTCGTCGAGATGTTCGTCGGCGTCGGCGCGGCGCGTGTGCGCGACATGTTCGAGCAGGCCAAGAAGAGCGCGCCCTGCATCATCTTCGTTGACGAGATCGACGCTGTCGGCCGCCACCGGGGTGCCGGCCTGGGCGGCGGCAACGACGAGCGCGAGCAGACGCTCAACCAGATGCTGGTCGAGATGGACGGCTTCGAGACCAACCTCGGCGTCATCGTGATGGCGGCCACCAACCGGCCCGACATCCTCGACCCCGCGCTGCTGCGTCCGGGGCGTTTCGACCGTCAGGTCTACGTCACCCTGCCCGACGTGCGTGGCCGCGAGCAGATCCTGGGTGTGCACATGCGCAAGGTGCCGGTGGGGCAGGACATCCGCGCCGACATCCTGGCCCGCGGTACCCCTGGCTTCAGCGGGGCGGACTTGGCCAACCTGGTCAACGAGGCGGCGCTCTTCGCGGCCCGGCGCAATGGCCGTGTGGTGGAGATGGTCGACTTCGAGAAGGCCAAGGACAAGATCATGATGGGCCCCGAGCGGAAGTCCATGGTCATGCCCGAGGAGGAACGCAAGAACACCGCGTACCACGAGGCAGGTCATGCGCTGGTGGCGCGCCTGATGCCCAAGACCGACCCGGTGCACAAGGTGACGGTGATTCCCCGTGGCCGCGCGCTGGGCGTGACGATGCAACTGCCGGAGACCGACCGCTACAGCATGGACAAGGAGCGCATGCTCAGCACCATCAGCGTGCTGTTCGGCGGCCGCATCGCCGAGGAGGTCTTCATGAACCAGATGACCACCGGCGCCAGCAACGACTTCGAGCGTGCCACGTCCATCGCCCGCGACATGGTGATGCGCTACGGCATGACCGACGAACTCGGCCCGATGGTCTACGCCGAAAACGAGGGCGAGGTCTTCCTGGGCCGCAGCGTGACCAAGACGACCAACATGTCCGAGGCCACGATGCAGAAGGTGGACCGCGAGGTGCGCCGCATCATCGACGAGCAGTACGCCACGGCGCGCCAGTTGATCGAATCCAACCAGGACAAGATGCACGCCATGGCCCACGCCCTGCTGGAATGGGAAACCATCGACAGCGAGCAGATCGACGACATCATGGGCGGCAAGCCCCCGCGGCCGCCGAAGGACTGGACCTCGTCGTCGTCCAAGCCGGGTGGCGGCAGCGCGCCGCCGGTGAATCCTGACGGGGCGCCGGCCGCGGCCTGAGGCGTCCTCCCAATGTTCCCCGCACGGGGCCTGGCCAACGCCGGGCCCCGTTTGTTTTGCGAACCGAGCGCCATGCACTGGCAGACCACCCGGTACCGGATCGACCTCACCCGCCCGCGTGTGATGGGCATCGTCAACGTCACGCCGGACTCCTTTTCCGATGGCGGCCGGTATCTGGCGCCCAGCGATGCCATCGCACGCGCCGAAAGCTTGGTGCGTGATGGCGCCGACATCCTGGACCTGGGTGCCGAATCGACCCGGCCTGGCGCGGTCGCACCGGATACGGCCGAGGAACTGAGCCGGCTGATGCCCGTGCTCAAGGCGGTGCTTGACCTTGGTGTGCCGGTGTCGGTGGACACCAGCAACCCCGAGGTCATGCACGCTGTGCTGGATGCCGGCGCCGACATCGTCAACGACGTGCGTTCGCTGGCCCGACCGGGGGCCCTGGACATGGTCGCCCGGCACCCGTCGGCCGGCCTGTGTCTGATGCACCTGCGCGGTGAACCGGCCACGATGCAGGCGGTGGTGCCCGACTACCCGGATGTCGTGGCCGAGGTGCGTGACTTCCTGCGCAGCCGCCTTGACGCGGCCCTGAGCGCCGGCATTGCCCCTGGGCGTATCGTTCTCGATCCCGGAATCGGCTTCGCCAAGACACCGGCGCACAACCTGAGCCTGCTCCGTCGTCAACGGGATTTGGAGGTGTTGGGCCGGCCTCTGCTGGTGGGCTGGTCACGAAAATCCACGCTGGGCCTGCTCACGGGCCGGCCGGCGGCACAGCGGGTTGCGGCCAGTGTGGCGGCGGCGGTGCTGGCGGTGCATGAGGGCGCGCGCATCGTGCGGGTGCACGATGTGGCCGAGACCGTGGATGCGGTGAAGCTTTGGACATCGGCTTTTGGGCCGCACGCCGGACCAGGCTGAGGAGAACGAACGATGAGCAGACGCCACTTCGGCACCGACGGTATCCGTGGCACGGTGGGCACAGCGCCGATCACGCCGGATTTCATGCTGCGATTGGGCCACGCAGTAGGCCGTGTGCTGCGGCGGTCGAACGAGCGGCCGACGGTCCTGATCGGCAAGGACACGCGGCTGTCCGGCTACATGATCGAGTCTGCACTGGAGGCGGGTTTTGCCTCGGCGGGCGTCGATGTGCTGCTCAGTGGGCCGCTGCCGACGCCAGGTGTGGCCTACCTGGTCCGTGCGCTCCGGCTGGACCTGGGTGTGGTCATCAGTGCGTCGCACAACCCGTTCGACGACAACGGCATCAAGTTCTTCTCCGCGGAAGGCACCAAGCTGCCGGACAGTTGGGAGCTCGAGGTCGAGTCGGCGCTCGACGAACCGCCGCAATGGGTTCATTCTTCGGCGCTGGGCAAGGCGCGGCGCCTCGAAGACGCCTCCGGACGCTACATCGAGTTCTGCAAGAGCACGGTGCCGCATTCGATGTCGCTGCGGGGCATGACGGTGGTGGTGGACGCGGCCCACGGCGCGGCGTACCACGTGGCCCCGGATGTGTTCCATGAGTTGGGTGCGGAGGTGATCCGCCTGGGCTGCGAACCCGACGGCACCAACATCAACGAAGGCGTCGGCGCGACCGCCCCGGAAGCGCTGGTGGACATGGTGAAGAAGCATGGTGCCGACTACGGCATCGCGCTCGATGGTGATGCCGACCGGCTGCAGTTGGTGGACGGTGAGGGCCGCCTGTACAACGGCGACGAACTGCTCTACGTGATGGCCGCCGACCGCCTGAGTCAGCAGCGTCCTGTCCCGGGCGTGGTCGGCACGCTGATGACCAACATGGCCGTGGAACTGGCGCTCCAGGCCCGCGACGTGCCGCTGGTGCGCGCCAAGGTCGGCGATCGTTACGTGCTGGAGGAACTCGCTGCCCGCGGATGGCAGTTGGGCGGCGAAGGGTCCGGCCATCTGTTGGCGCTGGACCGGCACACCACCGGCGACGGCATCGTCAGCGCGTTGCAGGTGTTGCATGCCGTGCAGCGCAGTGGCCAGTCGCTGGCGCAGTGGCTGGACGAGGTGACGCTGTTCCCGCAGACCCTGATCAATGTGCGTCTGCCCTGTCTGGATGGCTGGCAGCAGCACGGTGGTCTGGCCCGGGCGCGCGAAGCCGTGGAGCGCGAACTGGCGTCTCGCGGGCGTGTGCTGATCCGGGCCTCCGGCACCGAGCCGGTGTTGCGGGTGATGGTCGAGGCCCAGGACCCGGTGCTGGCCAAGCGATGTGCCGAGACGCTGGCGGCGGCCTTGATCGACTGATCGAGCACGGCTGACAGGACCGGCCCGTCAGGGGCCGCGGCTGGCAGGGTCTGACGCCATCGTATGGCGGGCCAGCCAGGCCGGGCGCTGGCCCAGAGGTCTGATCGTGGCCGCCCAAGGGATTGGCCCGAGACTGTCATAGGACTGTCACAGACGATCCCTAGCATTCGCTCACGTTGCATCCATACCTGTCGTGAGGTCCCGAATGTCGTTTGTCCTGCTCCGCTCCGTCGCCCTGGCGGCCACCGTCACCCTGGCGGCCGTTGCCGCCCAGGCCCAGGACGTCACCGGCGCCGGGGCCTCTTTCCCGGCGCCGGTCTATGCCAAGTGGGCCGATGCCTACAACAAGGCCACCGGCGCTCGCATCAACTACCAGTCGGTGGGTTCCGGTGCCGGCATCCGCCAGATCAAGGCCAAGACCGTGGACTTCGGCGCCTCCGATGCGCCGCTGACCGACGAACAGCTCGCCGCCGACGGTCTGATCCAGTTCCCGATGGTCATTGGCGGCGTGGTCCCGGTGGTCAACATCAAGGGCATCGGCGCCGGCCAGATGAAGCTCGACGGCCAGGTGCTGGGTGACATCTTCCTCGGCAAGATCAAGCGCTGGAACGACCCGGCGATCGCAGCGCTGAACCCCGGCCTGACCCTGCCGGACGGTGCGATCGCACCGGTGCGGCGCGCCGACGGTTCGGGCACCAGTTTCATCTTCACGAACTACCTGTCCAAGGTGAACGCCGAGTGGAAGTCCTCGGTGGGTGAGGGCACGGCCGTGAAGTGGCCCGCCGGTGTGGGTGGGAAGGGCAACGAAGGCGTGTCGGCGTACGTGCAGCGCCTGCCGAACTCGATCGGCTATGTCGAGTACGCCTACGCCAAGCAGAACAAGATGGCCCATGTGCTGCTGAAGAACAAGGACGGCCAGTTCGTCGCGCCCGATGACTCGGCCTTCAAGGCCGCGGCGGCTGGCGCCGACTGGGCCCGCAGCTTCTACCAGGTGCTGACGGAACAGCCGGGCAAGGACAGCTGGCCGATCTCCGGCGCCACGTTCATCCTGATGCACAAGCAGCAGGACAAGCCTGAGCAGGCGTCCAACGCGCTGAAGTTCTTCCAGTGGGCCTTCATCAACGGCGACACGATGGCCGCTGACCTGGACTATGTGCCGCTGCCTGAATCGGTCAAGAACCTGACGCGTCAGCAATGGACACAGCAGCTGAAGGACATGTCCGGCAAGGCCATCGCCTGGAAGTGACCCCACGCTGAATTGGCCCGGGCGGCCACGCGCCGCCCCGAACCCTGCGCCGGCGCCGAGCACGCTCGGCGCGTCCGCACGTGAAGAGCCTTCGCCACATGGCCGCTACACTGCCCGCCACTCCGTCTCCTGAGAGCCCAGCCAGCATGCAGCGCGTGTCTCCCCAGGGCCCCGCGCCCGCTCGCCGGCCGCGTGCGCCCTGGGCCGATGCGCTGTTTGCCGCCCTGGCGCACGGCGCCGCCTGGCTGACGCTGGCGCTGCTGGCCGGCATCATCGGCTCGCTGTTCGTCGGCGCCTGGCCGGCGATCCAGGAGTTCGGCATCGCCTTCCTGTGGTCTGCGGAATGGGACCCGGTACAGGAGCGCTTCGGTGGCCTGGTGATGATCTATGGCACGCTGGCCAGCTCGCTGATCGCGCTGCTCATCGCTGTGCCGGTGAGCTTCGGCATCGCGCTGTTCCTCACCGAACTCGCCCCGGGCTGGCTGAAGCGGCCGCTGGGCATCGCGGTGGAACTGCTGGCGGCCGTGCCGTCCATCGTCTACGGCATGTGGGGCCTGCTGGTCTTCGGGCCCATCCTTGCCGAGGTCGTGCAGCAGCCGCTGCAGCAGGCGTTCGACGGCGTGCCGCTGCTCGAAGCCCTGGTGTCCGGCCCCCCTGTGGGCATCGGCATCCTGTCGGCCGGCATCATCCTGGCCATCATGATCATCCCGTTCATCGCATCGGTGATGCGCGACGTGTTCGAGGTCACGCCGCCGCTGCTGAAGGAATCGGCCTACGGCCTGGGTTCGACCACCTGGGAGGTCGTCTGGCAGGTGGTGCTGCCCTACACGAAGACCGGTGTCATCGGGGGCATCATGCTGGGCCTGGGTCGTGCCTTGGGCGAGACGATGGCCGTGACCTTCGTCATCGGCAACTTCAACCAGCTGGAATCCTTGTCGCTGTTCGAGGCGGCCAACAGCATCACCTCGGCGCTGGCCAACGAGTTCGCGGAGGCGACAGAAGGCCTCCATCAGGCCTCCCTGATCTACCTCGGCCTGGTGCTTTTCTTCATCACCTTCGTGGTGCTGGCGCTGTCCAAGCTGCTCTTGATGCAGCTGCAGAAGAATGAAGGGAGCCGGGCGTGAAAGCGGCTTCAGCCTCCACGATGGACCCGGCACGACGCAGCATGTATGCGCGCCGTCGGCGGGTGAATGCCGTCGCGCTCACGTTGTCGCTGGCGGCCATGGCCTTCGGCGTGTTCTGGCTGGTCTGGATCCTGTTCGAGACCGTGCGCATGGGCATCGGCGGTCTGGCGCTGAGCGTGTTCACCGAGATGACGCCTCCGCCGCAGGCCGAAGGTGGCGGCCTGGCCAACGCCATCTTCGGCTCGCTGGTGATGGTGGCGCTGGCCACCGCTGTCGGTACACCGGTCGGCGTCATGTCCGGTGTCTATCTGGCCGAGTACGGCCAGGGCCGAACGCTGGCCAATGTCACTCGCTTCATCAACGACATCCTGCTGTCGGCGCCGTCCATCGTCATCGGGCTGTTCATCTACGCCGTGGTGGTGGCGCCGATGCGGGGCTTCTCGGCCTGGGCAGGTGTGCTGGCGCTGGCGCTGATCGTGATCCCGGTGGTCATCCGCACCACAGAAAACATGCTGTTGCTGATCCCGAACTCGTTGCGCGAGGCGGCCTACGCCCTGGGTACGCCGAAGTGGCGCGTGATCCTGACCATCACGCTGAAGGCGGCCCGTGCCGGCGTCATCACCGGCGTGCTGCTGGCGGTGGCCCGCATCGCCGGCGAGACGGCGCCGCTGCTGTTCACCGCGTTGTCCAACCAGTTCTGGACCAGCGACCTGGGTGAGCCGATGGCCAGCCTGCCAGTGACGATCTTCAAGTTCGCGATGAGCCCTTACGAGAACTGGCAGAAGCTGGCGTGGACGGGCGTGTTCCTGATCACCGCCGGCGTGCTGCTGCTCAACATCCTGGCGCGCGTGCTGTTCAAGAAGACGCACTGAGCGACCCGAAAGACTCATGACCATGGAACCCCTGCAGACCCTGGCCGCTGGCGAGACCGCGAAGATCGCGGTGCGTGACCTGAACTTCTATTACGGCAAGTTCCACGCGCTGAAGCACATCAACCTCGACATCCCCGACCGCAAGGTCACGGCCTTCATCGGGCCCTCGGGCTGCGGCAAGTCGACACTGCTGCGCAGTTTCAACCGCATGTTCGAGCTCTACCCGGAGCAGCGAGCCGAGGGACAGATCGTCGTGGACGGCGGCAACGTGCTGGACCGCGGTGTCGATGTCTCGCTGCTGCGCGCACGCATCGGCATGGTGTTCCAGAAGCCCACGCCTTTTCCGATGTCCATCTACGACAACATCGCGTTTGGCGTGCGCCTTTTCGAGCGCCTGCCGCGGGTGGAGATGGACGAACGTGTGGAGTGGGCGCTGAAGAAGGCGGCGCTTTGGAACGAGGTCAAGGACAAGCTGGGGCAAAGCGGTGCCGGCCTCTCGGGCGGCCAGCAGCAGCGCCTGTGCATCGCCCGTGGCATCGCCATCAAGCCCGAGGTGCTGCTGCTGGACGAGCCGTGTTCTGCGCTGGACCCGATCTCCACCGGCAAGATCGAGGAACTGATCACCGAGCTCAAGAGCGACTACACGGTGCTCATCGTCACCCACAACATGCAGCAGGCGGCACGCTGCTCCGACTACACGGCCTACATGTACCTGGGCGAGATGGTGGAGTTCGGAGCGACCAGCGATCTGTTCATGAAGCCGAAGAAGCGCGAGACCGAGGACTACATCACCGGGCGGTTTGGCTGAGCGGCCAGTCGATCCCAGGAGGCAAACGATGAGCGACAAACACCTTTCCACGCAGTTCGACAACGAACTCAGCGGCATTTCCAGCCGCGTGCTCGAGATGGGCGGTCTGGTCGAGGCGCAGGTGGCGCAGGCGGTGCAGGCATTGACGGCCTTTGACGGCGAGATCGCCGCACAGGTGCTGCGCGAGGAAGAGCGCGTCAACCAGATGGAGGTCGAGATCGACCGCGATCTGTCCACCATCATCGCGCGCCGCCAGCCCACGGCACGGGACCTGCGGCTGTTGATCGCGGTGAGCAAGGCCATCGCCAACCTGGAGCGGGTCGGTGACGAGGCGGCGCGCATTGCGCGCGCGGTGGACAAGCTGATCGCCTCGGGCCTGCCGTCGCGGCTGCGCCTGCCGGTGGGCGACCTGCGCTTCGAGTCCGAACTGGCCATCGCGTCGCTGCGTCGTGCGCTCGACGCCTTTGCCCGGCTGGATACGCAGCAGGCGCTGGAGGTCTTGAAGCACGACGACCAGATCGATGCCGAGTTCGACGGTCTGTTGCGCAAACTGGTGACGTACATGATGGAGGATCCGCGCACGATCTCGTCCAGCATCGACCTCGTCTTCGTGGCCAAGGCCATCGAACGTGTCGGTGACCACGCCAAGAATTTGGCGGAAGCCGTGATCTACGTGGTCAAGGGCACTGATGTGCGGCATCACACCGTGCAGGCCATCGAGGACGCGGTCAAATGAGATCCAGGGCTTGAGGGTGACGCGCGTCCTGGTGGTTGAAGACGAGCCGGCCATCGCCGAACTGGTGGCGATGAACCTTCGCCATGCCGGCTACGAGGTGGCTCTGGCGGCCACGGCCGACGAGGCCCAGGCGGACATCGACCGTGAACTGCCCGACCTGGTGCTGCTGGACTGGATGCTGCCTGGATCGTCGGGCCTGCAGCTGGCGCAGCGCTGGCGTTCGCAGACGCGGACGCGCGAACTGCCGGTCATCATGCTCACCGCGCGTCATGCGGAGGTGGACAAGGTGGCGGGTCTCGACGCCGGCGCCGACGACTACCTGACCAAGCCCTTCTCGCCCCAGGAACTGCTGGCCCGCATGCGCGCCGTGCTGCGGCGACGCCTGCCGGAGGCGCTGGAGGCTGCGTTGGAAAGCGATGGCCTGAAGCTCGACCCCGCCACGCGCCGCGTGACCTACACGGATGCCGCCGGCACCACGGAATTGCGCCTGGGACCGACGGAGTTCCGTCTGCTGCACGTGTTGATGGCGCACCCTGAGCGGGTACACAGCCGCGCCCAGTTGCTAGATCGGGTCTGGGGCGACCATGTCTTCATCGAGGATCGGACCGTTGATGTGCATGTGAAGCGACTGCGCGAGGCGCTGCAGCCCGCCGGGCTTGCGCTGCGGCTCGAGACGGTGCGCGGGGCCGGCTACCGATTCGTGCCCTTGCCTCAGGCGCCGTCGAGGTCATGAGTCTGGCAGTCAGGCGCCAGGGGATGGCCGTGGTGCGCGGCGTCTGTTGGGGTGACCTGTGAGTTGGGTTGCCACCCGGGTGCTGGCCGTGCTGGGGGCGGGCGGCATGGGGGCACTGGCTGGCTTCCTGGCCGGCAGCTTTCATGGCCTGCCCAGGGCAGGTGCCGCTGCCGGCGCCGCCGTCGCGGTGGGGCTGCTGGTCGGCCGCGACGCCTGGCGCGGACGTCGCCTGCTGAAGTGGCTGCGTGGCTCTCTGGAGGGCAGCGCACCCCGGGACGCCGGCTTCTGGGGTGAAGTGGGCTACCGCATCGAAAAGGGCTTGAAGGCTCGCGAACATCGTGCCGATGCGGAGCGCGAACGTTTGGCGCAGTTCCTGTCGGCCATGGAGGCGTCGCCCAACGGGGTGCTGCTGATCGATGCCGAGGAGCAGATCGACTGGTGCAATTCCGTTGCCGCGCTGCACTTCGAGCTTCAGCCGGACCGTGACCGCCGTCAACGGGTGACCAACCTCGTGCGCTCGCCCGCGTTCAAGGCGCACCTGGATGCGGGGCGGTGGCAGGAGCCGGTGGTCTTCGTCGCGCCGGATGGCCGCACGACGCTGTCGGTGATCGTGCGTCCTTATGGCGATGGGCTCAAGCTCGTGCTGTCGCAGGACATCACCGAACGCGAACGACACGAGGCCATGCGACGGGACTTCGTCGCCAACGTCTCGCACGAGATCCGTTCGCCGTTGACGGTGCTGGCGGGCTTCGTGGAGACGATGGCCACGCTGCCACTGGGGGAGGCCGAACGGCAGCGGGTGCTGGCGCTGATGGGGCAGCAGACCGATCGCATGAAGACCCTGGTGGCTGACCTGCTGACGCTGGCGCAGCTGGAAGGCAGCCCGCGGCCGCCCCCGGACCGGTGGGTGGCGCTGCCGGCGCTGGTGGAACGGGCGCTGGCCGATGCGCGTGCGCTGTCCGCCGGGCGGCACCGCATCGACGGGCCGGCCATCGGTGACGTCGCGCTGGCCGGCAGTGAGTCTGAGTTGCTCAGTGCGATCGGGAACCTGCTGAGCAACGCGGTGCGCTACACGCCCGACGGCGGCCGCATCGGGCTGCAATGGGTTTCACGCCCTGATGGCAGTGGGGCCGTCGAGGTGGTGGACACCGGCCTGGGCATTGCGCGTGACCACCTGCCGCGGCTGACCGAACGCTTCTACCGTGTCGATGGCAGCCGTTCGCGGGAGACCGGTGGTACGGGGCTGGGGCTCTCCATCGTGAAGCACGTGATGCAGCGTCATGGCGGTGCCATCGACATTGACAGCACGCCAGGCGCGGGGTCGACCTTTCGGCTCCTGTTTCCCGCTGCGCGGGTGCGTCGCAACAACCGACAACCGTCGGCCGTTGCGCTGGCCGCCGCGGTGCTGCAGCCCGTCAGCGGGCCGGACGACGCCACAGCACGGTGAGTTCGTCGCGGTCCGTCGGGCGGCGGACGGTGGCCTGCAGCACCCAGCCCTCCGGAGGAGGCGGCGGCAGCGCGTCGCCTGGCTGGTCGCGCAGCACCTGCAGGCGCCACGAGCATGCGGCCCCTGGTGGCGCCACAACGCGCCATGGGCCATGCACTTCCAGTGCCGCGACCAGCGCCAGGGGCAGGTCCGGCGTGGCCATGCAATCCACCGGCGCGGCGATGTGAGGCCGCAGCGCCTCCACCCAGGGTGCGGCACTGCGTGCATGGTCGAGCAGGGGCCGCCACAGCGTCATCAGGAGCAGCCAAACGAGCGCCACGCCGCCCGCCGGCAAGACCATGCTCTTCCAGACCGCCTCACGATGCCGGCCGGTGCGCCAACGCACCAGCCACAGCCAGACGCCACTGGCCAGCAGCGCGGGCAGCAGGTCCACGATCTGGAAAGCCGGCACGAAATCCGGTGCCAGCTTGGCGACGTTGGCGGCCGGCTTGGCGGGAACGCCGGTCATCATCGCCACATAGATGACCCAGACCGCCACGGCGCAGGCGGTGAAGAAGCACATCGACAGCCAGTCGATCGCGGCCGTTGCACTGCGGCGCAGCGTGGGAAGGGCAAAGGCGGCCAGCACAGCGGCACCGGGCAGGGCCAGCAGCAGGGCGCGGTCGGCGCCGTTCATCGCCAGGTTGGCCGCCATGGCACTGGCCATCAGCACCAGCGGCACGGCCACGTGCCGGTGGCCCAGGTGTCGTCGCCAGCGCCACAAGGTCCACAGCACGGCAGGCCAGGCGGGCCACAGGAACCAAAGCCATTGGCGGCTGATGGTCCAGAGGTCGGTGAGGTTCCATTCGCCCGCGACCCGCCATGCCCAGGTGCCCGCACCGGCGGCCATTGCCACCGACAGCAGTGTGGCCAGCAGGACCCAGCGCGCGGTGGCGCGCACGTCGACGTAGGCCGACTGCCTGCAGATCAGGACCCCGCCCAGGCCGGTGACGAGGGCGACGGCGGGTGCGCCGCAGACCGCCAGGGCGGGCCACGCCACCAGGGCGACGGCACGCGCTGCCCGAGGACGCCACGGCGCCGCCGACAACGACCACAGCGCGGCCGCCACGGCCGTCAACTGGGCCAGTTCCGGGGTCGTCTCGTGACCCATCTGCAACAGGCCCAAGGTCGCCATGAAGGCCAGCAGCGCGGCGTCGGCCATGGCTCGCGCATAGTCGATCGGATCGGCCTCGCCGCCAAACGCGAAAGCCACCGGCTGGGCGGCTTCCGTCCTGGCGAGATGAAATGCCGCGTACCAGATCAGGGCCAAGGTGGCGGTCAGCAGCAGGGCGAAGGGCAGACGCGCCGCCACGGGGTCGCCGAGCAGGGGCCCGATCAGCGTGATGCTGATCGCACCCAGCCAATGGGGCACCAGCGGGGTCTCCGGTGGCAGCCCGCCGAGCGTCGGTGCAAACCAGCTGGTGCGGCCCTGGGCCATGGCCTCCATCAGCGCATAGGCGATCAGCTCCGCATTGCGCCAGGGGTCGCGGCCGAACAGGCCTGGCAGCACATAGACCGTGCTCAGCAGCAGCAGCGCCAACCGAGGCAAAGGCACGGCGCCTCGGCGCGTGACCAGGGCAGGGGTCGGCGTGTTCACACGGGGGATGATGTCACGCCGCGTGCGGCCCGCGGGCGGGCGCAAAAAAGGCAGCCTCGGCTGCCTTCTTCAGCGAGCGGGCCCGAAGGCTCACTTCTTGCCGCTGAGGTGCGCAAACTTGTTGCGGAACTTCTCGACGCGGCCACCCAGGCTGTCCACGCTCTTCTGCGTGCCCGTGTAGAACGGGTGCGTCTCGCTGGTGGTTTCCAGCTTCATCAGGGGCAGTTCGCGGCCGTCGTCCAGCTTGATCGTCTCCTTGGTCTGCAGGCAGGAGCGGGTGACGAACTGGAAGCCGTTGGACAGGTCCACGAAGCAGACTTCGCGGTAGTTGGGGTGGATGCCTTCTTTCATGGGGACCTCGGATGTTGCCGGGAGCCACGTCGCACCGCGCGACGCACTTGCCGAAGAGGAAAACCTCGAATTATAGCCACGGAACGTGGGGAAAGGATGGCGGTCAGCAACGGGATCGACCGCGGGGACCGTTCACTGCCCCGACTCGTCCACGGTCTCGCAGAGCTCGACCGGTTCGTCAGGCAGGAAACGGTCCGCAGGGACCGTTTCCTGTCCTGACTCACCCACCCCGGCGCATCATGTCGAAGAAGTCGAGGTTGGTCTTCGACGCCTTCATCTTCTCGAGGATGAACTCCATCGCCTCGATCTCGTCCATCGGGTAGAGCAGCTTGCGCAGGATCCAGGTCTTCTGCAGGATCTCCTTGCCCAGCAGCAGTTCCTCGCGGCGGGTGCCACTCTTGTTGAGCTGGATTGACGGGTAGACCCGCTTCTCGGACATGCGCCGGTCGAGATGGATCTCGCAGTTGCCGGTGCCCTTGAACTCCTCGTAGATGACCTCGTCCATCTTCGAGCCGGTGTCGATCAGCGCGGTGCCGATGATGGTCAGGCTGCCACCTTCCTCGACGTTGCGCGCGGCACCGAAGAAGCGCTTGGGGCGCTGCAGGGCGTTGGCGTCCACACCGCCGGTGAGGACCTTGCCCGACGACGGCAGCACGTTGTTGTAGGCGCGGGCCAGGCGGGTGATGCTGTCCAGCAGGATCACCACGTCCTTCTTCAGTTCGACCAGGCGCTTGGCGCGCTCGATCACCATCTCGGCCACCTGCACGTGTCGCGCGGCCGGTTCGTCGAAGGTCGAACTGATGACCTCGCCGCGCACCGTGCGCTGCATCTCGGTCACTTCCTCGGGGCGCTCGTCGACCAGCAGCACGATCAGGTGCGCGTCCGGGTAGTTGGCCATCAGTGCGTGGGCCAGGTGCTGCATCATCATCGTCTTGCCGCTCTTGGGCTGGCTCACGAGCAGCGCGCGCTGGCCTTTGCCGATGGGCGCGATGAGGTCGATGATGCGGCAGGTGATGTTCTCGTCGCTGCTCTTGATGTCGCGCTCGAGCCTGAACTGTTCCTTCGGGAACAGCGGGGTCAGGTTCTCGAACATGATCTTGTGCTTGGACTGCTCGGGCGACAGGCCATTGACGCGGTCCACCTTCACCAGCGCGAAGTAGCGCTCGCCGTCCTTGGGCACCCGAACCTCGCCCTCGACCATGTCGCCGGTGTGCAGGTTGAAGCGGCGGATCTGGCTCGGCGACAGGTAGATGTCGTCGGTGCTGGCCATGTAGCTGGCCTCGATGCTGCGCAGGAAGCCGAAGCCGTCGGGCAGCACTTCCAGCACGCCGTCGCCGAAGACCTGCTCGCCGGCCTTCGCGCGCTTCTTCATGATCGCGAACATCAGTTCCTGCTTGCGCAGGCGGGCGACGTTCTCGATCTCCAGTTCCTCGCCCATCTTGATGAGCTCGGAGACGTGCTGGGACTTCAGTTCTGACAGGTGCATCGGGATGGCCCTCGGGTGGGGCGCCGGTGTTCGCGCGCCGGACCGACCGACCGCAGCAGTGCGGTTCAGGCAGCCGGGGACGACCCGGGGGAAGTTCTGTGGGGGAGGCCGGCGCGCTTTGCAGTCAGGGCCGACAGATCGGTGTCGGGGCCTAGTGTCGGTCGCGCGCGCCGGGGTTGCCGCGGTCGGCTCTGGCCCCGGTCAGGGGCTGCCGACCCGCTGGCGATTATAGATGCGCGTCGATGAAGGCCGCCAGTTCGGCCTTGGGCTTGGCGCCCACCAGCGAGCGCACGAGCTCGCCGTTCTTCCAGAGTTGCAGCGTCGGGATGCCGCGAATGCCGTACTGCGCCGGCATTTCCCGGTTCTCGTCGACGTTGAGCTTGGCGATCTGGAGCTTGCCCTCATAGGTCTTGGACAGTTCGTCCAGCACCGGGGCGATCATCTTGCACGGGCCGCACCACTCGGCCCAGTAGTCGACGAGGACAGGCTTGTCCGACTGCAGCACATCGGCGCCGAAGGTGGCGTCGGTGACGTGCTTGATCAATTCACTGCTCATGGGGTTCTCCTGGGAAGGCGGCGCTCCGCCCCGACTGCCGCTGCGGCGCCATGTGGCCCGAAGCTTCAGCGTCGGGCCGCCGGCCACCGCGATGACGCTGCTGGCGAGGCCATCTGCGGGAATTCTGACACAAAGCCCTGTGAGACGACGTCGGTTGTCCGGCGCCGGTGCCGGAGGCCCGGCCTGAGGTTCGGGAACCTCGGACCGTGAACTGCCCCGGGTTTGAGGCGCTGATCATGCGTTTGCCGCGAACGGATGGGCGTCCAATCGATCGCAATGACCGCCACTGCCTCGTCATCGCCCCAGGCCGCGCCGACCCGCGCCCAGGCTGTACGCACGTTCGGGCGCTATCAACTGCTCAGCCTGCTGGGCAAGAGTGAGCGGACCATGGCCTGGCGCGTGGCCGACCCGCGCAGCGGACAGGACCTGGTGCTTGTGCTCCCCCGCCATCAACCCCAGACGACTGCCGCACTGGAGGTGTGGATCAGTGCCGTGCGGCGGGCGGGGCGGCTCAGCCACCCCAGTCTGGCCGCCGTGGTCGACAGTGGCGTCGTGGACCACTGGCCATTCGTGGCCTACGACCCACGCGATGATGTCGCGTTGTCGGAGCGCATCTCCCGCAAGGGCGAGCCGGCCGCGGAAGTGGCGTCCTGGGCGGTCAACGGCCTGGCAGGCCTGGCCTTCGCCCATGACGCCGGCGTCGCCCATGGCGATCTCCAGCCCTTCCTGGTGCTGCTCTCGGCACAGGGACAGGTCCGCTTGATGGGGGCCGCTGTGGCGAACTCCGACGCCACGGCCGCAGAGGCGGCCAGCCTGGCGGCTCAACGCGACGCCGCCCAGCGCGACGTGCTGGCCTTCGGGCTCATCGTGCACCATGCATTGGCCGGCGCTCCAGCGTTGGACCAGCCCGATGTTGGCATCGCGCTGCGCGAACTGCCGCCCTTGGGGCGCGAGATCATCCGGCTGCCGTTCACCACCGGGCAGCCGGTGCCTGATGCCTTGCGGGCCATCGTCAACCGTGCGACCGATCGGCAGGAGCGACAGCGCTACCGAAACGCCCGCACCTTGCTGCGGGCACTGCAGGGCTGGCTGAAGACCGAAGCCGATGGTGGTGCCGGGCCACTGGCCCTGCTGCTGGACCGATTGCACACCGTGGGTTTGCTGCCGGCGTCGCCCGGCGTGGCGGAACGTGCCGCGCGCCTGGCCCTGATGGAGCGGGAGCGCACCATCGAGCTGGCTGGCATCGTGCTGCAAGACATTGCACTGACGTTTGAACTGCTGCGCGCGGTCAACACCGCCCAGGTCCGCGGCGGCCAGGTGGCCGGCACGGGCCCGGTGCTGACGATGCGGCGGGCCATCGCCATGCTGGGCCTGGATGGCGTCCGACGCGCCGCACTGGCGCTGCGGACCTGGCCCGGACCACTCGATGAAGCCAACGCCACGCGGCTGAGGCAGCAGTTCGACCAGGTCATGAAGGCGGCCCGCGTGGCGCAGTCGCTGCGGCCTGCCGGCTACGACCCCGAGGTCGTGTGCATGGTCACCTTGCTGCAGAGCCTGGGCCGATTGGCGGTGCGCTACCACTTCCCGGATGAAGCCCAACAGATCCATCGTCTGATGCAACCAGCGCCGAATCCCAAGGAAGGCGAACCCGACGAGCCTGGCATGAGCGAAGAGGCTGCCGCCTGGGCGGTGCTCGGCACCGGCATCGACGACCTGGGCGTGGCCATTGCCCGCCATTGGGGCCTGGACGCCAGTGTGCAGCACATGGTGCGCCGGCAGCCGCTCGCCTCCACAGTGCGTCAGGCAGACGGCGACGACGATCTGCTGCGCCTGACGGCCAGTTGCGGCATCGAGGCCGTGGACGCACTGGCCCAGCCGGCAACCCAGGTGCAGGCCGCGCTGCAGCGCGTCCTGCAACGCTATGCCCGCCCGTTGGGGCTGACCTTCAAGGACCTGCAGATGGCCCTGGAACTGCTGCTGCCCCCAGGCGCTGAGGACGCGGCCCGGAGGGTGGCATGAGTGCCGTGCGTGCTGCCGGACGTCGCGTCGGCCGCTTCGAGTTGCTGCGTGAACTGGGGCGCGGCGCGCAGGCCACCGTCTGGCTCGGCCATGACGCGCGCCTCGAGCGCGAAGTGGCCATCAAGCTGCTGGATCCGCAGGCCGATGACCTGCAGACCTGGCTGCACGAGGCCAGGGCGGTCAGCCGCCTGACCCATCCCAGCATCGTTCCGGTCTTCGAGGCCGACACCGTGGACGGCCAGCCCATGCTGGTGTTCGAGTTCGTCGATGGCGGCACCTTGGCCGACGCCCGACGGGGCAAGGGCCCGATGCCGCCCCGCGACGCCGTTTCGCTGATGATTGGCGTGCTGGACGCGCTGTCCACGGCGCATGCGCAAGGCATCGTGCACCGGGACCTGAAGCCGTCCAACCTGCTGTTGTCCAGCGACGGGCGGGCCCGGGTGATGGACTTCGGCATCGCGGCCCGTGTGGCCGGCGGGGGCGACGGCCGCATCGCCGGGACGCCAGGCTACATGTCACCCGAAGCGGCACGCGGCGAGGCACCGGCCCCGCAGATGGACGTGTTCGCTGCAGGCATGCTGCTGGGTGAGTTGTTGGCGGGCATGCCGCTGCTGCGCGAGCGCGACCCGTATCGGGCCATCCATCGCGTGCAGCACGAGGACTTCGCGGTGCCGGCGCAGGTGCGCATCGACGATACGCTGCGGGCCATCGTTGCCCGCGCCGTGGCGCGCGACCCGCGCCAGCGCTACGACAGTGCGGCCTCGTTCCGCGATGCGCTGATCGCCTGGGCCAACCCGACGGAGCAGGGCGATGCGGCGGCGGGTGGTGGGCATGGCACGCTGGAGTTCCTGCTCCGGCGCATGAAGCACAAGCGCGACTTCCCGGCGCTCGGCGAGTCCATCGTGCGCATCCAGCGCATCGCCAGTTCGGAGACGGAGAGCCTGGCCAGCCTGTCCGCCGAGATCCTCAAGGACGTGGCGCTGACCAACAAGCTGCTGCGCATGGTCAACACTGTGCATTTCGCCAATGCCGGGGCTGGCAGCATCAGCACCATTTCGCGCGCGGTGGCCCTGGTGGGTTTTGCCGGCATCCGCAACATGGCCTTGTCGGTGGTGCTGCTGGACCACATGCAGGACCAGGAGCACGCGGCACAGATCCGCGAGGAGTTCCTGCGTGGGCTGATGGCCGGCACCTTGGCGGCCGAGTTGACGACGAATCCGCGGGAAGCCGAGGAAACCTTCATCGGTGCGATGTTCCAGAACCTCGGCCGCATGCTCACGCAGTATTACTTCCCGGAAGAGGCACAGCAGATCCGCCAGAGTGCCAAGCGATCTGGCATGGCCGCCGAGGACAAGGCCGCCGTCAAGGTGCTGGGCCTGAGCCATGGCGAACTGGGCATCGGCGTGGCCAAGTCCTGGGGACTGCCCGACAGCCTCCAGCGCATGATGGCCATGCCCGCCACCGAGCCGCCGTCCAAGGGCGTGGAAAAGGGCATCGAGCGGCAGCGCTGGATTGGCCGCATCGCCAACGAGATCACCGACACCATGCTCGGCGACGATGTCGCCGGCGTGGAGGCCCGCATCGGTCACCTCGCGGAAGAATTCTCGGCGGCCCTGTCGCTGCCGCGGCGCACTGTGCTGGCCGCCGCTGACGCAGCGCGTGAACGCCTGACTCACCTGGCCGACGCCCTGGGCCTGCAGGTCACGCCTGACGCGCCGGCGAGCCGGCTGATGGTGCCACCGCATGACGCCACGGTCGACACGCTGGCACCGCATCAACTGGCCGCGACCGCGCACGCGCCACTGGACGACGACGGGCTGACCATCGTGCTGGACGACAAGCCGGCGCCGCCGCCGTCCGGCCCGCCGCCGTCGGAGTTGCTGGCTTCCGGCATCCAGGACATCACCAACAGCATGGTGGCCGATGGCTTCAAGCTCAACGAGGTGTTGCGCATGGTGCTGGAGACCATGTACCGCGCGCTGGGTTTCCGCCGTGTGATCTTCTGCCTGCGCGACCCGAAGACCGAGACGCTCACCGGCCGCTTCGGCCTGGGAGACGATGTCGACAAGGTGAAGGCGGCGTTCAACGTGGCATTGAAGCCTGCCACGGCCCCCGACCTGTTCAGCGCCATCTGCACCAAGGGCATGGACACGCTGATCGCCGACGCCACTGCGGCCAATGTGGCGCAGCGCCTTCCGGCCTGGTACCGCAGCAGCGTCAACGCGCCGACCTTTCTGATGCTGCCGATGGCGATGAAGGGCAAGACCTTCGCGCTCATCTACGCCGACAAGGGCCGCCCGGGCGGCATCGAGGTCGACGAGAAGGAACTGTCGCTGCTGCGCACGCTGCGCAACCAGGCCGTGATGGCCTTCAGGCAACTGGGTTCCTGAGGTCCTTCAGGCGAGACTGCCTGGGACCCCTATGAAGGGTGCCGAGCCTGACCCCGGCACTGGTTGCAACGCTGAGGGCTGCTTGGTTCCCCACCTGACCCGGTTGGGCGCGCTTCCATGCGGGGAGGCCCGGCGAAGCGGATTCTAGCTGCAGCGCCAGGGTGACCGCGGCGGGCGCGCTTCAGCGCAGTTGCAGCGCGTCGGCTTCCCAGGTCAGGCCAAGCGGTTCGACCACCAGCCGCTTCGGCCCGGCTTCAACACGGCCTGCCACCCAGGCGGCCACACCATGGTCGCGTGCCAGCTGTGCCGCACGCTCGGCCTCGTCGGCGGCCACGAAGAGCGCGAAACCCGCGCCCATGTTCAGCGTGCCGTAGGCCTCTTCGTCGTCCTGCTGCGCCTGCTGCTGGATGAAGCGCAGCACTGGCGGCACCGGCGGCACCTGGGTGATGCGGTAGGTGAACGTGCCCGGGTGGCGCAGCAGCTTGCGCCAGCCGTGGCCTGTGATGTTGGCCGCATAGTGCGGCACGATGCCTGCCTTGGCGAGTGCCTCGGTCACCGGTGAATAGAGCACCGTGGGCGCCAGCAGCGCCTCGCCATAGCTGCTGCCGTCGTCCAGCGGCGTCAGGTAGCCCTGCGGCAGGCGCTCCACCAGCTTGCGCGCCAGGCTCAGCCCGTTGGCGTGGATGCCGCTGGAGGCCAGCAGCACGATGGCATCGCCTTCGGTCAGGCGGTCGCCCAGCGTCAACCGCGTCTTCGGATTCACAAGTCCGGTGCAGGACGCCGCCAGGTCGATGCGGTCGGCCTCCACGATGCCGGCCAGCGCCGGCGTCTCACCGCCGCCCCAGGCCACGCCGCAGACCTCGCAGGCGTGTTTCCAGCCGTCCACCAGCGCCTGGGCACGCTGCGCGTCGCCGAACCAGTCGCTGCCGCCGGCGGCCCAGTAGGCCTGCACCACCAGCGGCGTGGCGCCCACGGTGATGAGGTCGTTGACCGCCATCGCGATCGTGTCCTGCGCGATGCCGTCGTAGAAGCTGCGGCCGGTGAGGCGCTGCATCTCGTCGGCCACCAGGGCCTTGCTGCCCAGGCATTCGACGATGCTGGCCAGGTAGAACGGCCCCACGTCGACCACATAGGCCGACTCGCCGCGCGAAGCGGCCACTTCACCGAAGCCGTGAGTGGCCAGCAAGGGCGCCGTGGATGCCGCGGCGCGCTGTGCCGCTACCTTCAGCGGGTCGATCAGGTCGTAGACGACGCCGGACTGTTCGTAGGTCAGCGGGGTGCTGGGTGCGGGCGAGGAAGCAGAGGTCTCGGCGGGGATGTCAGCGCTCATGGGCCGGGATTATCGCCGGGGGCCCACCCGTAGAATGCCCGCGATGTCGTACGTCGTCCTGGCCCGCAAGTACCGGCCGCGCAGCTTTGCCGAGATGGTGGGGCAGCCGCATGTCGTGCAGGCGCTGGGCAACGCGCTGGAACGGGGCCGGCTGCACCACGCCTACCTCTTCACCGGCACCCGTGGCATCGGCAAGACCACCATCAGCCGCATCCTGGCCAAGAGCCTGAACTGCACCGGTGCCGACGGGCAGGGTGGCATCACGGCGCAGCCCTGCGGCGTCTGCCACGCCTGCACCGCGGTGGATGCCGACCGCTACCCCGACTACATCGAGATGGACGCGGCCAGCAACGGGGGCAAGGAGGAGATCCGCGACCTCATCGAGCGCGCTGCCTACAAGCCCAGCGTCGGGCGCTTCAAGGTCTTCATGATCGACGAAGCGCACCAGCTCACCAAGGACGCCTTCAACGCGCTGCTGAAGACGCTGGAGGAGCCGCCGGAGTACCTCAAGTTCGTGCTGGCCACCACCGACCCGGAGAAGATGCTGCCGACGGTGCTCAGCCGCTGCCTGCAGTTCAACCTGCGGCCCATGGCGCCAGAAACAGTGCAGGCCCACCTGCAGACGGTGCTCAACGCCGAAGCCGTGCCGTTCGAAGCAGCGGCACTGCGCGTGCTCGGCAAGGCGGCGCGCGGTTCGATGCGCGACGCGCTGTCGCTCACCGACCAGGCCATCGCCTACAGTGGCGGGCGGGTGGACGAGGCCGTGGTGCGCGGCATGTTGGGCAGCGTGGACCGCAGCCAGGCTGCGGGCCTGCTGCAGGCGCTGGCCGATCGCGACGCGCCGGCGCTGCTGCAGGGGGTGGATGCACTGCGGGCGGCGGGGTTGTCGGCCTCGGCCACGCTGGAGGCCATGGCCGCGCTGCTGCAGCAGGCCGCGGTGGAACAGGCTGTGCCCGGCGCCCTCGACGACACCGACCCCGAGACGCCCGCCGCACGTGCACTGGCGGTGCAGATGCCCGCCGACGAGTTGCAGCTGCTCTACAGCATCGTGGTGCATGGCCGGCCCGAGTTGGCGCTGATGAGCGACGAATACGGCGCGCTGACGATGGTGCTGCTGCGCCTGTTTGCCTTTCCCGCCGCGGGGCAAGGTGCCGCTGTGCCGGCACCACGGCCGGTGCGCCAGCAGCCGCTGCGGGCCCCGGCGCCGCCAGCGCTGGCCGTTCCCGCGCCGGCGGTGGCCCCGCCGGGCCAGCCGCCGACCCCGCCTCGCGCCGCTGAACCGACGCCGAAGCCCCTGGCGCCTGCGGTGCCAAGGCCGCCGACACCCCGCGTCCCGGACCAGGACGCCGCACCGCCGCCACCATGTGCACCCGCATCCGCCAGCGTCGAGCCCACGTCCGCCGACCCGGCCCTGGGCGACCGCTGGCAGGCGCTGGTGCTGCAGCTCATCGACGCGGGGGCCATCGCCACGCTGACCCGGGAACTGGCCTGGCAGGGTGGCCTCGTGCATGTTGACGGTGCCCGTTGGACCTTGCAGGTGGAACGCGAAACCCTGCGCGCGCCTGCCCTGGCCGACCGGCTGGCGGCAGCGCTGACCGACCTGACCGGCGCTGCCGTCACCGTGGCCGTGCAAGCTGGCGTGCCCGCCGACAGCCCGGCCCGACGCGAGGCCGCCGAGCGCGAACGCCGTCAGCGCGCCGCCGAGGCCGCCATCCACGGTGATCCGTTGGTGCAGGAACTGTTGGCCCAGTTTCCGGGCGCCCAGATCGTGCCCGGCTCGATCAAACCCGTCTGAACCCCATCTTGAGAGGTTGCCGCCATGATGAAGAACCAGCTCGCCGGCCTGATGAAGCAGGCCCAGGCCATGCAGGAGAACCTGAAGAAGGCCCAGGAGGAACTTGCCCACATCGAGGTCGAGGGCCAGTCCGGCGCCGGCCTGGTGAAGGTGCAGATGACGTGCAAGCATGACGTCAAGCGCGTCACCATCGACCCCAGCCTGTTCGACGAGGACCGCGACATGCTGGAGGACCTCGTCGCCGCCGCCTTCAACGACGCCCTGCGCCGCGCCGAGGAGACCAGCAGCGAGAAGATGGGCAAGCTCACCGCCGGCCTGCCGCTGCCTGGCGGCATGAAGTTCCCGTTCTGACACCCGGACCCGCGCCGTGGCCGAGCCGGCCCTGGAGGGGCTGATCGAGGCGCTGCAGCGCCTGCCGGGCGTCGGCCGCAAGTCGGCCCAGCGCATGGCCTTTCACCTGCTTCAGCACGACCGGCCCGGGGCGCAGTCCCTGGCCGGCGCGCTGCAGCATGCGGTGGGGGCCATGCACCACTGCACACGCTGCCACACCTTCACCGAAACCGAGGTCTGCGCCACCTGCAGCGACCCCGATCGCGACCCGCGCCTGCTCTGCGTGGTGGAAACGCCGGCCGATCAGGCGGCACTGGAGCGCAGCGGCAGCTACCGTGGCCACTACTACGTGCTGATGGGCCGGCTGTCGCCGCTGGATGGCATCGGCGTGGAAGCGCTGCAGGCGCGCGGCCTGCTGGCCCGTGCCACCGATGGTGCAGTGGAAGAGGTCATCCTTGCCACCAGCTTCACCGCCGAGGGCGAGGCCACGGCCCACGCGCTGTCCGAGGTGCTGCGCGCCCGCGGGCTGCGTGTCACCCGGTTGGCGCGCGGCGTGCCGGCCGGGAGCGAACTGGAGTATGTGGACCTGGGCACCATCGCCTATGCCCTGGTGGATCGACGATGACGACCGAAACAAGCGCCGCGCCCGGCGTCCCGCGCGCCTTCAAGCTCACCGCCACCATGCCCGGCGCGCCGGAGGTGGACCATCCGCGGCCGGAGCGCCTGGAGCGGGGCAATCCGCGGCGCGAGACCTGGAATCGGGTGGACGCTGCCCTGCCAGCAGGGCGGCTCTACGCGGGTGTGTGGCGCTGCGAGCCCGGGCGCTGGCGCATCGCGATGGGGCCGCATGAGCATGAGTTGTTCACCGTGCTGGCGGGCCGCTGCCGCATCCATGCCGTTGATGGCGATGTGGTGGAGGCCGGCCCGGGCGAGGCCATCGTGCTCCCGGCCGGCTTCGAAGGTTCGTTCGAGGTGCTGGAGGCCTTGACCAAGACCTACGCCATCGTCGACGCGACCTGAGCGGCCGGGCTGGAGGCCTCGCGCCGCGCCGCCGCCGTGCTCAGCGCCCTGCTCAGCGCTTTGTTTTGGCGGCCCGCGTCACCGGCCTGCTGGCCCGCTGGCCACCACCGGAGGCCGTGCGCGTGCTGCGCTTCTTCGGCGGCAGCAACACCACCACCTGCTCGCCGGCGCGGAAGCGGGCCTTGACGCCGACGTCGTTCCACTGCGCCACGTCGACGGCCTTCACGCGGTAGCGGCGCGCCACGGCGGCCACGCTGTCGCCCTTCTTGCCCACCTTGAACACCACGCGCCGCAACTTGCCGGCCTCCGGCACCAGGGCAATCGCGGCGGTCTCGGCCAGATGCTCGGTCACATCGGCCACGTGGGCCGCATGTCTGGGCACGACGATGGCGGAGCCGGCGCGCAGCTTCATGCGCGGCGGGATGCGGTTGACCTGGCGCAGTTCCGCCTCGGTGCTGCCGACCATGGCGGCCGCCTGGGCCGGCGTCATCGTGCGCGGGGCCACCCAGACCGTCCAGCTGGCCAGCGGCCCTTGGTGGGCCTTGAGCGCCTGCTCGAAGCGCTGTGCCGCATCGTAGGGCAGCAGCACCTCCGACGTGCCCGCAGCGAGGATCACCGGCTTGGCATGCTGCGGGTTGAAGGCGCGGAAGTCGTCTTCTTCGAGGCCTGCCAGGCGGGCGGCCAGCTCGACGTCGATGTCGCGTTCGATCGGCACGGCCAGGAAGGCCGGGTGGTCCTCCAGCGGCGGCAGGTTCAGGCCGTAGGCCTGCGGCTGCATCACGATGTTCTTGATCGCGAGCAGCTTGGGCACGTAGTTGCGCGTCTCCTCCGGCATGCGCAGTTCCGTGTAGGCCGTGGGCTTCCCGCGTGCCGTGTTGCGCTTCATGGCGCGGGAGACGCTGCCCTGGCCCCAGTTGTACGCGGCCAAGGCCAGGTGCCAGTCGTCGAAGCGTTCGTGCAGCGACTTCAGGTAGTCGAGTGCCGCCCGCGTGGAGGCGATGACATCGCGCCGGTCGTCGCGCAGAAGGTTCTGCCGCAGGTCGTATTCGCGCCCGGTGGCGGGCACGAACTGCCACATGCCCTCGGCCTTGGCGGTGGAGCGCGCCTGCGGGTTGAACGCACTCTCGATGAACGGCAACAGCGCCAGTTCCATCGGCAGCCCGCGGGCCTCGACCTCGTCGACGACGTGGAACAGGTAGCGCCCGCCACGTTCCATCATGCGCGCAACATAGGCCGGCCGGCCGGCGTAGTAGGCCTCCCACTTGGCGACCAGCGGGTCGTCCAGGTCGGCCATCGCCATGCCCTGTCGCACACGCAGCCACAGGTCGGTGGGAATGCTCAGCGGTTCCTGCAGCGGCGCCGCGGCCAGGTCCACTGGCCTCGGGCGCACGATGGTCGGGGCCGGGGAGGCGGCCGCGGGTGCGCTGAGCGCTGTGGGGATGTCGTCAGCGGCGGCCGGGCTGCTGGCCGGTGGCGGTGCAGGGGTCTCGGCTGGCAGGCTGGCACAGCCCGTGAACAGGGCCAGCAGCGCCGCGACAGCGAGCCCGGTCAGGGGGCGAAGGCTGACGAGAGCCGACCTCACCGGAAACCGTCCTTCCAGCGACGCAGGGCGGCAAAGACGGCCGGGCCGCTGTCGTCGGCCGCACCATGGGCGCGGGCGGCGGCCACCACGCCAGGCTCGGCGCAGCGCAGGAACGGGTTGATGGCGCGTTCGGTGACCAGTTGGGATGGCAGCGTCGGCCGTCCATCGGCCCGGGCTGCCTCGCACCAGGCCTGGTGGGACTGGCGGGCCATGTTGTCGGGTTCCACGGCAGCGGCAAAGCGCAGGTTCGACAGCGTGTACTCGTGTGTGCAGCAGACCTGGGTGTCGCCGGACAAAGCCGACAGGCGCTGCAGCGAGTGATGGAACTGCGCCGGCGTGCCTTCGAACATGCGGCCGCAGCCGGCCGAGAACAACGTGTCACCGCAGAACAGCAGCGGCGATTCGGCGGCGCCGCGTTCGGCGTAGGCGATGTGGCCGGCCGTGTGGCCCGGCACCTCGATCACCTCGAAGCTGCGACCCAGCACCACGAGGGTGTCGCCATCGGCCAGTGGCTGGTTCGGCTCGGGCGTCGTTTCCCCTGCAGGAGCCCACACCGGTCCCTTCAAGTACGAGCGCAAGGCGTCCACGCCGCCGACATGATCAGCGTGGTGGTGGGTCACTAGAATGCCGACCAGCGTGAGCGCGTGGGCCTGCAGCGCCGCGATCACCGGGCCTTCGTCGCCCGGATCGACCACCACGGCCTCGTGGCCGTCGTGCAGCATCCAGATGTAGTTGTCGTCGAACGCCGGCAGCGGAAGCAGGGTCATGTCGCAGTTGATGACGCGCGAAGCGCAGATTGTAGAGTTGGGCGCGTGGCTGCAAAGCCCGCCCGGCCGCTATCTGCTGGCCTGGGAGCAGGACAGGCTGGACCGCGACGTGGCCGACGCGTTCGGCTTCCACGCGCTGCAGTTGGGCATGCCGGAACTCGACGGCCTGCGTGCCAACCGCATGCCGCACCGCTGGGTGGCCAGCGACGTGCTGTCGACACCCGAGCCCCTGCCGACGCCAGCACCGGCGGATGGCATCTCCACCACCCAGCTCGAAGGCGATCGGGTGCACCTGCGCAGCGAGTTCGACGCACTGCCGTTTCCAGCGGGCAGCCTGGACCTGGTGGTCCTGCCGCACAGCCTGGAGCTGGCCCGCGACCCGCACCTGACGCTGCGCGAGGTCGAACGTGTGCTGATGCCCGAGGGTCGGCTCTTGATCACCGGCTTCAACCCGGCCAGCCTGTGGGGCCTGCGCCAGCGGGTGGCCCGCCTGCGTGGGGCGCACGACCTGTTCATGCCGCGGGCGGGTGACTTCATCGGCTACTGGCGGCTGCGCGACTGGCTGCGCCTGCTGGGCTTCGAGGTCGAGGTGGGCCGCTTCGGCTGCTGGCGGCCGCCCTGCGAAAGCGAGCGCTGGTTGCAGCGCTACGCGTGGATGGACCCGATCGGCGACCGCTGGTGGCCGGTGCTGGGGGCGGTCTACTACCTGCATGCCGTCAAGCGCGTGCGCGGCATGCGCCTGGTGGGCCTGGCCAAGCGCGATGTGCGCACCAGCCGTGCCACCCAGACCGCCGTGGCCCGGCGTCAGCCAGTTGTGGCGGCAGAGAAGACCGAAGCGTGAATGAAAGCAGAACAAACAATGAGCGAGATCGAGATCTGGACCGACGGCGCCTGCAAGGGCAACCCGGGGCCGGGGGGGTGGGGCGCCTGGCTGAGGTCCGGCCCGCATGAGCGGGAGCTCTGGGGCGGTGAGGCCCTGACCACCAACAACCGCATGGAACTCATCGCGGTGATCGAGGCACTGTCCGCCCTCAAGCAGCCCAGCCGCGTGACGCTGCACACCGACAGCGCCTACGTGAAGAACGGCATCACCACGTGGATCCATGGCTGGAAGGCCAAGGGCTGGATGACGGCCGACCGCAAGCCGGTGAAGAACCAGGACCTGTGGCAGCGGCTGGATGCGCTGCGCGGGCAGCACAAGGTGGACTGGCGCTGGGTCAAGGGCCATGCAGGCGACCCGGGCAACGAGCGCGCCGACGCGTTGGCCAACCGGGGCGTGGCCTCGGCCGGTTCCCGCTGACACCCGGCCAAGCCCCGACGCCGGCGTGCCGCCGGCCGAACGGCTACATTGGTGGATTGCCCAGGATCTGCCGATGAACAAGAGCTTGAAGACCGGTATGGCCGTGGTCGCGTTGGCCGGGGCCGGCGTGCTGGCGTGGTGGGTGCAACGCCCGGCACCGATGGCCGCGGGCGGCATGGCGGGTGCGCCGGGATCTGGCGCTCCGACAGCGCGGGCACCGGGCGGCACGCCCGGGTCGGGCATGCCGGGCATGCGCGGCGGGCCGGCCGGGGTCGAGGTGGGCCGCGTCGAAGCGCTGCGCATCGTGGATGCGGCCGAAGCCGTGGGCACGCTGCAGTCCCGTCAGGCGGTCACCTTGCGGCCGGAGGTCAGCGGCCGGGTGGCGGCGCTTGGGTTTGCCGACGGCGCCCGTGTGCGTCGCGGCCAGCTCATCGTGCAGCTCGACGACACCCTGCAGCGGGCCCAACTGCAGCAGGCCGAGGCCCAGGCCGCGATCGCCCGCACCCAGGTGGCACGCAACCGGGAACTCGTGGGGCAGGGCTTCGTCAGCCAGAGCGCGGTCGACCAGAGCCAGGCGGCGCTGGACGTGGCCCTGGCCCAGGTGGCCCTGGCCCAGGCGCAACTGGCCCGTCTTCGCGTGCTGGCTCCCTTCGACGGCCAGGCCGGCATCCGGCAGGTCAACGTCGGCGACTACGTCAAGGACGGTGCCGACCTGGTGACGCTGGTGGATGCCAGCCAGGTCTGGGTGGACTACCGCCTGCCGGAACGCTACGCCGCCCGCGTGCGTCCGGGCCAGACGGTGGATGTGGCGCTCGACGCGCTGCCGGACCGCCGTTTCACCGCCCGCGTGGAGGCCGTGGAGGCGCGCGTGGAGGCCGACGGCCGCGCGCTGCTGGTGCGCGCCCGGCTGGACAACCGCGACGGCCTGCTGACGCCGGGCCTGTTCGCGCGTGCCCGCACCGAGTTCGGCGTGCGCGAGCGAGCACTGGTGGTGCCCGAGGAGGCGCTGGTGCCCGAAGGGGGCAAGCAGTACATCCTGCGCGTGGTCGACGGTGAACAGGGGCCGATGGCCGAGCGGCTGGAGGCGAAGCTCGGCATGCGTGTGCCCGGCAAGGTGGAAGTGCTGGAAGGGCTGGCCGCAGGCGACCGCGTCGTCACCGCCGGTCAAGCCCGGCTGATGCGCGGCAAGGGCGAGCGCCAGCCGGTGCGCATTGTCGAGGTGGGTGGCGCCGCCGGCAGCGGCGCGCCAGGCGGTGCGGCCAAGGGCGGCCCGACGGCGGCGCCGGCGCGCCCGGCCAGCGGCGCACGTCCCGCGCCTTGAAACCGCTGCACACGGGAGCCCCGAAATGAGACTGTCGGAAACCTCGGTGCGCCGGCCGGTGTTGGCCAGCGTGATGTCGCTGCTGGTGCTGCTGGTGGGGTTGGTCTCGTTCCAGCAGCTCAGCGTGCGCGAGTACCCGCGCATCGACGAGCCGCTGGTCAATGTCTCCACGCGCCTGCAGGGTGCGTCGTCGGAGGTCATCGAGTCGCAGGTGACCAAGCCGCTGGAGGATTCCATCGCCGGCATCGACGGCGTGGACATCCTGACCTCCATCTCGCGCACCGAGCAGAGCCAGATCACGGTGCGCTTCAAGCTCAGCAAGGACCCGGACACCGCCGCCGCCGAGGTGCGCGACCGCGTCTCACGCGTGCGCGGCCGTCTGCCCGACGCGGTCGATGAGCCTGTGATCGCCAAGGTGGAGGCCGACGCCACGCCGGTGATGTGGCTGGCCTACGTGAGCGAGACCATCGACCCGCTGGAGCTCACCGACATCATCAACCGCGTCGTCAAGCCGCGCCTGCAGACCGTGCCCGGCGTGGCCGACGTGCAGGTGGGCGGCGCCCGTCAGCGGGCCATGCGCATCTGGGTCGACCCGGACAAGTTGGCCGCCTACCGCCTGACGGTGCAGGACGTCGAGGACGCGCTGCGCCGGCAGAACCTGGAGGTGCCGGCCGGCCGCATCGAGAGCCAGCAGCGTGAGTTCAGTGTCACGGCACGCACCGATCTGAACACGGTGGCGCAGTTCGAGCAGGTGGCGCTGCGCACCGTCAACGGCTACACCGTGCGCCTGCGTGACGTGGCGCGGGTGGCTGAAGAGGCGT
Source organism: Burkholderiaceae bacterium (assembly GCA_024235915.1). GTDB lineage: Bacteria > Pseudomonadota > Gammaproteobacteria > Burkholderiales > Burkholderiaceae_C > Rubrivivax. Next base: position 601,001 of record JACKLO010000007.1, read on the forward strand.
CGAGCGTGCGTTCCCGCGTGCGCCTGAACGGCGTGCCGTCGATGAGCACCGGCATCATCCGCAACGCCACCGCCAATCCGCTGGAGGTGGCCGACGGCGTGCGCAAGGTGCTGCCGCTGATCCAGCGCGACCTGCCGCCGTCGGTGACGGTGGTGATGGCCAACGACCTGTCGGTGTTCATCGACCGGTCCATCAAGGCCGTCTACACCACGGTGGCCGAAGCCGTGGTGCTGGTGGCGCTGGTGGTCTTCGTGTTCTTGCGCACGCTGCGCGCGTCGGTGATCCCGCTGGTGACCATTCCGGTCAGCCTGGTGGGCGCCTTTGCGCTCATCGCCGCGTTCGGCTTCACCGTCAACACGCTGACCCTGCTGGCCCTGGTGCTGGCCATCGGCCTGGTGGTGGACGACGCCATCGTGGTCCTGGAGAACATCTACCGCCACGTCGAGGAAGGGCTCACGCCGTTCCAGGCCGCGCTGAAGGGCATCCGCGAGATCAGCTTCGCCGTGGTGGCGATGACGCTGACGCTGGCGGCGGTGTTCGCGCCGCTGGCCTTCACGCCGGGGCGCACCGGGCGGCTGTTCAGCGAGTTTGCGTTGACGCTGGCCGGCGCGGTGCTGGTGTCGGGCTTCGTGGCGCTGACGCTCACGCCCATGATGTGCAGCAAGCTGCTGCGCCACAACCCGAAACCCGGCGCTTTCGACCGCGGCATGGAGCGCCTGCTTGACGGCCTGGGCCATGGCTACGAACGGGTGCTGAGGGCGTCGCTGCGCCTGCGCTGGATTGCGCTGGGCATCATGCTGGCGGCGGCGGGTGGCAGCTGGTGGCTGTTCAGCATCGCCAAGAGCGAACTGGCCCCCTACGAGGACCGTGGCGTCGTCGCGATGCCGGTGCGCGCGCCCGACGGCGCCACGCTGGACTACACGGCCCGCTACCTGGATGCCATCGAGGACATCACCAGCCAGTACGGGGAGTTCGACCGCCGCTTCACCTTCGTCGGCGGCGGCGGCGTCTCCAGTGCCTTCGGCGTGCTGCGCACCGTGGACTGGGCCGAGCGCGACCGCAGCACCCGCGAACTGGCGCAGCAACTGCTGCCCAAGCTCACGGCGCTGCCGGGGGTCAGCGTCTTCCCGTCGACCCCGCCCAGCCTGGGGCAGAGCTTCCGCTCGGTGCCGGTCAACGTGGTGCTAGTGGCCAACGACAGCTACGAGGCGATGGCCGCCAACGCCCAGCGCATGCTGGCCGAGATGCGCAGCAACCCCGGGCTGGTGCAGCCCGACATCGACCTGCAGCTCAACAAGCCCGAGATCTTCATGGACGTCGACCGCGCCCGCGCCGCCGATCTTGGCGTTTCGGTGGACACCGTGGCGCGCACGGTGGAAACCATGCTCGGGGGCCGTGTCGTCACGCGCTACAAGCGGGACGCCGACCAGTTCGACGTGCTGGTGCAGACCGATGCACGCGAACGCACCCGGCCGGAGGACATCGAACGCCTGTTCGTGCGTGGGCGCGGCGACGTGATGGTGCCCCTGTCGCAGCTGGTGAAGGTGCGCGAGGCGGTGAGCCCGCGCGAGCTGAACCACTTCAACCAGCGGCGCTCCGTCACCATCACCGCCAACCTGGCGCCCACCTACGCGCTCAGCGATGCGTTGGCCTACATGGACGACCTGGCCGCACGTGTGCTCCCGCCCGGCTATGCCACCGAACTCAACGGTGTCAGCCGCGAGTACCGCGACTCTTCCGGCTCGCTGGGCCTGGTCTTCGTGCTGGCGCTGATGTTCATCTACCTGGTGCTGGCGGCACAGTTCGAGAGCTTCATCGACCCGTTCACCATCCTGCTGGCGGTGCCGCTGTCGATGGTCGGGGCGTTGGGTGCCATGCACCTCACCGGCGGCACGCTGAACGTGTATTCGCAGATCGGCCTGATCACGCTGATCGGCCTGATCTCCAAGCACGGCATCCTGATCGTCGAATTCAGCAACCAGTTGCGCCAGCAGGGCCTGGCGCTGACCGAGGCGGTGGTGAAGGCCTCGGGCATGCGCCTGCGGCCCATCCTGATGACCACCGGCGCGATGGTGCTGGGGGCGCTGCCGCTGGCGCTGTCCACCGGCGCGGGCGCGGAGAGCCGCCAGCAGATTGGCTGGGTCATCGTCGGCGGCATGAGCGTGGGCACGCTGCTGACGATCTTCGTCGTGCCAGCGGTCTACACGCTGCTCGCACGCAGAGGCATCCCGGGTGAGATCACGACGCCGGAGGAACACGCGGCACACGCTGGCGCGGCCTGAGTCGCGCCAGCGGGCTCATCCGCCAGGGTCTGCAAACGCCTCGGCGATGAAGTCGACGAAGGCCCGCACGCGGGCCGTGGCGTGCAGGCGCTGCGGAACCACGGCGTAGATGTCGGCCTCCGGCGTTGACCAGCCTGACAGCACCGGCAACAGCCGGCCGCTGCGCAGATACGGCGCCAGGTCCCACTCGGCGCGCATGACGATGCCGTGTCCGTCCAGGGCCCAGGCGACGGCGATCTCACCATCGTTGGTGCTCAGCGAGCCGGGGATCTTCACCGTCTCGCTGCGTCGGCGCGCGCCGCGGCCGTTGCTCAGACGCCAGGTGCCATAGGCCTCGTCGCCCTGGCGGATGCCGATGCAGCGGTGGCGCCGCAGGTCTTGCGGCGTTCGGGGCTCACCATGGCGTTGCAGGTAGGCCGGGGCCGCGCACAGCAGGCGGCGGTTGGCCGCCAGCCGGTGCGCGATGACGCGGCTGTCCGGCGGTTCACCGAACCGGATGCAGACGTCGAACGCATCGTCGGTCAGCGGCGGCGGGTTCACCGACAGTTGCAGCTGCACTTCGACGTCCGGGCACTGTTGGACAAATCGCGACACCACGGGTGCCACCTGACGGCGCCCGAAGCCCAGGGTGGCATTCACGCGCAGCAGACCGCGCGGCGCCTGACGGCCCTGCGCCAGACGCTCCCCGATCGCCTCCACCTCGGCCAGGATGTGCCGAGCCTGATCGACCACGGATTCACCATCGGGTGTCAGACCCAGCCTGCGGGTGCTACGGCTGAACAGCGGCACGCCGCAGCGTCGTTCAATGCCGGCCAGCCGCTTGCTGGCCGCGGCCTTTGAAACGCCAAGTTCGCGCGCGGCGGCGCTCAGGCTGGGGCTGGCCGCCAGCGCCACCAGGAAGCCCAGATCGGCCGGTTGAATGGGAGCAGGGTGGGTCGTGCTCATCGTTCACTCTGAGTTGACGATGGATTCACTTTAGCCCCGATTCATCACCGTGGTGCACACCTACATTGCGGCTCACTTTCCACCCCCCGAGGCGCACATGAAGACGTATCGCATTGCCACCATCCCCGGCGACGGCATCGGCCAGGAGGTCGTCCCGGCCGGTCGAGAGGTGCTGCAGGCCCTGGCGGGCGGCGGTGCCGGCTTCAACTTCGAGTTCAGCGACTTCGGCTGGGGCGGCGACTGGTACCGCGCACACGGCGAGATGATGCCGGCCGACGGTCTGCAGGCTCTGAAGGGCATGGACGCGATCCTGTTCGGCTCCGCCGGCGACCCGCAGATCCCGGACCACATCACGCTCTGGGGCCTGCGCCTGAAGATCTGCCAGGGCTTCGACCAGTACGCCAACGTGCGGCCGACGCGCATCCTGCCTGGCATCGACGCACCGCTGAAGCGTTGTGCCCCGGCTGACCTGGACTGGGTGATCGTGCGCGAGAACAGTGAGGGCGAGTACGCCGGTGTCGGCGGGCGAGCCCACCAGGGGCATCCCATCGAGGTCGCCACCGACGTCAGCATCATGACCCGCGCCGGTGTCGAGCGCATCATCCGTTTCGCCTTCCGCCTCGCGCAGGGCAGGCCGCGCAAGCAGCTCACCGTCGTGACCAAGAGCAATGCCCAGCGCCATGCGATGGTGATGTGGGACGAGGTCGCGGCGCAGGTGGCCGCCGAGTTCCCCGACGTTCGATGTGACAAGGAACTGGTCGATGCGATGACCGCTCGCATGGTCAACCGTCCGGCCAGCATCGACACCGTGGTGGCCACCAACCTGCATGCCGACATCCTGAGCGACCTGGCCGCTGCGCTGGCCGGCAGCCTGGGCATCGCACCGACCGCGAACCTGGACCCGGAGCGCCGCTACCCCAGCATGTTCGAGCCGATCCACGGTTCGGCCTTCGACATCATGGGCCAGGGCCTGGCCAATCCCGTCGGCACCTTCTGGAGCTGCGTGATGCTGCTCGAGCACCTGGGCGAGACGGCAGCCGCGGCCCGGCTGATGCGCGCCATCGAGGCCGTCACCGCGACGCCGGAACTGCACACGCGTGACCTCGGCGGGCGAGCCACCACGGCGCAGGTGACACAGGCCGTGTGCCGACACCTTGCGGCAGACCTGCGCTGACCCGCGCGCACCGTCTCCTTCAAGCGCCCAGTGGCGGCCTGCTCAGCGGGCCTCGCCGGAGAAGACGACAAACCATTGCGCTGCGGTGCGCACCGTGCCTCTGGGCGCTACCGGCGCTACCGGCGCTTCAGCCGCCGATGTAGTGCATCTCCACGCGGCGTTCGCCGGAACCCGCGTCGGCCGCCATGCTGCCGCGCAGTTCCGAATAGCGGTCGCCGCGCTGGCCCCAGATGTCGCCGATGACGGCCGCGATCTGTTCGTCCGCGGCACCGCTGCGCAGCAGGGCACGCAGGTCGTGGCCGCGGTGGGCGAACAGGCACAGGAACAGCTTGCCCTCGGTGGACAGGCGGGCGCGGTTGCAGTCGCGGCAGAAGGCCTGGGTGACGCTGGAGATGACGCCGATCTCGCCGCCACCATCGGCGTAGCGCCAGCGTTCGGCGGTCTCGCCAACCGTGTTGGGGTCCAGGGCTTCCAGCGGGAAGGCCTCACCCAGGCGCTGCACCACCTCGGCCGACGGCAGCACTTCGTCCATGCGCCAGCCGTTGGTGGCGCCGACGTCCATGAACTCGATGAAGCGCAGCACCACGCCCGGGCCGTAGCGGTCACGCACCAGGCGTGCCAGCGGCACGATCTCGTGGTCGTTCGTGCCCTTGCGGACCACCATGTTGACCTTGATCGGTGCCAGGCCCACGCGTTGCGCGGCGTCGATGCCTGCCAGCACATCAGCCACCGGGAAATCGACGTCGTTCATCTGCCGGAAGATGGCGTCGTCCAGCGCGTCCAGGCTCACGGTCACGCGCTGCAGGCCGGCGTCCTTCAGCGCTTGCGCCTTGCGTGCCAGCAGCGAGCCATTGGTGGTGAGTGTGATGTCCAGCGGCGCGCCCTCGGGGGTGCGCAATTCGGCCAGCATCGCGATCAAGGTCTCCAGGCCCTTGCGCAGCAGCGGCTCGCCGCCGGTCAGGCGCAGCTTCTGCACGCCGTGCGCCACGAACAGCCGCGCCAGGCGCGTGATCTCCTCGAAGCTCAGCAGCGAGGTCTGCGGCAGGAAGCGGTAGGTCTTGTCGAAGACCTCCTTGGGCATGCAGTAGCTGCAGCGGAAGTTGCAGCGGTCGGTGACCGAGATGCGCAGGTCGCGCAGCGGCCGGCCCAGCGTGTCGGTCAGCAGCCCCTGGGGCGCCGCGATGCGGTCCGGGATGCGTGGCACCTGCGCGGCCACGCGCGCGTCCACCAGCGGAATGATGTTCTCGCCCATGCCCGGATTGTGCCCGGGCGGCTCAAGACCCTGATGGAGGGGTGACCCGGCGGGCGCCGTCGAACCGCTTGGCCCAGTACGGCGTGTCCATGCGCTCCACGCGCACCTGCTGGCCGCTGCGTGGGGCGTGCACAAAGCGGCCGTCGCCGATGTAGATGCCGACGTGGGAGAACGTGCGCTTGAGGGTGTTGAAGAACACCAGGTCGCCCGGTTGCAGCGCCTGACGCGCCACCGGGGGCAGGCCCGCTTGCTGCGCCTGCTCGGCCGAGCGGCGCGGCAAGGTGATGCCGAGCACCGACGACACGACGTGCCGCGTGAAGCCGCTGCAGTCGAAGCCGTCGCTGACGCTGCTGCCGCCGCGGTGGTAGCGAACGTCCAGGAAGTTCAGTGCGGCGATCACCAGGTCGCCGGCGGCGGACATGGTGGTCTCCACCGGCGTCTGCACCACGCCACGCTCCGCCAACAGTGCGCCCAGCGCGTCGTCGGCTTCCTGGGCGCTGACGGGCAGGGCGAGGCCGGCAGCAGCCAGCAGCAGGGCGGCAAGGCGGGGCAGGGGATGGGCCGTTGGCACGGCGCGCACAATAGTTGCGGTGAGGGTCCGCTGTCAATCGATGCCGGGCCGCTTCGTTGACCCGAGACCAGAGAGGTTCCGCATGTTCCAGGCCCTGTTGCTGGAGAAGAACGACGCCGGTTTTGCCTGCGCCCTGACCGAGCTTGACGCGTCGCGCCTGCCCGGCGACGACCGCGCCGACGTCCTGGTGCAGCCCGAATATTCCACCCTCAACTACAAGGACGCGCTGGCGCTGACGAACCGTTCGCCCGTGGTGCGGGCCTGGCCCATGGTGCCCGGCATCGATGGCGCGGGCACCGTGCTGGAGAGCACGCACCCGGATTGGCAGCCCGGCGACCGCTTCGTGCACAACGGTTGGGGCGTCGGCGAGACGCACTGGGGTTGCCTGGCGCAGCGGGCGCGGCTGAAGGGTGACTGGCTCGTGAAGCTGCCGGCCGCCTTCAGTGCCCGCCAGGCCATGGCCATCGGCACCGCCGGTTACACCGCCATGCTGTGCGTGATGGCCCTGGAGCGCCATGGCCTGCAGCCGGGCGACGGCGAGGTGCTGGTCACCGGCGCCACCGGCGGCGTCGGCAGCGTGGCCATCGCGCTGCTCGCCAAACTGGGCCACCGGGTGGTCGCCGCCAGCGGCAAGCCGCAGGAGGCCGACTACCTGACCGGTCTGGGGGCCGCCGCGGTCATCGACCGCGCCGAACTCGCCGCGGCCGGCAAGCCGCTGCAGAAGGAACGCTGGGCCGGCGTGGTCGATGCGCTGGGCAGCCACACGCTGGTCAACGCGCTGGCACAGACGCGCTACGGCGGCGCGGTGGCGGCCTGCGGGCTGGCGCAGGGCATGGACCTGCCGGCCTCGGTGGCCCCCTTCATCCTGCGCGGCGTGACGCTGGCGGGCATCGACAGCGTGATGGCGCCGCGGGCGCTGCGCCAGCAAGCCTGGGACCGACTGGCGCGCGATCTTGACCCTGCCAGGCTGGAGACGATGACCACCGAGATCAGCCTGGCGGAAGCGCCGGCCTGGGCCGAACGGTTGATGGCGGGGCAGGTGCGGGGCCGCTGCGTCGTGAGGCTGACCTGAAACCCTGAACGCGCCTGTCGCGGCGCGTTGCGCGACAGGCGGACATCGGCCATGTGGCGAGCCTGCGCGGGGCAGACGGAAAATCTGTCGAGGTACAAGGCTGCGGGAAACGGACAACGTCAGCCGCCTGCAAGCACGTTGCCCATAATTATTAATTCAGTTTGGGCCGCCAGCGCCTCGCATCGAGGCCCTGGCGCGACCTGCCGCACCGGAGGAGACCCGCATGTCCTACGCTGACTTCTATCGCCGTTCCGTCGAAGACCGTGACGCCTTCTGGGCCGAGCAGGCCGCGCTCATCGACTGGCAGACGCCCTTCAGCCAGGTCTGCGACCGCAGCCAGCCGCCGTTCGCACGCTGGTTCGTCGGCGGCACCACCAACCTCTGCCACAACGCCGTGGACCGGCATGCCGCCACGCATCCGGACCGCAACGCACTGATCTTCGTCTCCACCGAGACCAACCAGGAGCACGTCTACAGTTTTGCCGAACTGCAGGCCGAGGTGGAGCGCATGGCCGCCATGCTGCAGGGTCTGGGCGTCAAGCAGGGCGACCGGGTGCTGGTCTACATGCCGATGATCCCGGAAGCGGCCTTCGCGATGCTGGCCTGCACGCGCATCGGCGCACTGCACTCGGTGGTCTTCGGCGGCTTTGCCAGCCACAGTCTGGCCAGCCGCATCGACGATGCCGAGCCCACCGTCATCGTCAGCGCCGACGCCGGCAGCCGTGGCGGCAAGGTCGTGCCGTACAAGGGCCTGCTGGACGAGGCCATCCGCCTGGCCAAGCACCAGCCGGCCAAGGTACTGATGGTCAACCGCGGCCTGGCCGACATGCCGATGACCGCCGGCCGCGACGAGGACTACGCCACGCTGCGCGAGCAGCACCTGCACGCCCGTGTGCCCTGCACCTGGGTGGCGGCCGACCACCCGAGCTACACGCTCTACACCAGCGGCACCACGGGCAAGCCCAAGGGCGTGCAGCGCGACACCGGGGGCTATGCGGTGGCGCTGGCCGCGAGCATGAAGCACATCTTCCTGGGCAACCCGGGCGAGACCTACTTCAGCACCAGCGACATCGGCTGGGTCGTGGGCCACAGCTACATCGTCTACGGCCCGCTGATCGCCGGCATGGCCACCATCATGTACGAGGGCCTGCCGACGCGGCCTGATGCGGCCGTCTGGTGGAGCCTGGTCGAGAAGTACAAGGTCACCTCGATGTTCAGCGCCCCCACGGCGGTGCGCGTGCTCAAGAAGCAGGACCCCGCGGCGCTGAAGCGGCACGACCTGTCCAGCCTGCGGGCGCTGTTCCTGGCCGGCGAACCGTTGGACGAGCCCACGGCGCAGTGGATCGCCGAGGCCCTGGGCCGCCCGATCATCGACAACTACTGGCAGACCGAGACCGGCTGGCCCATCCTGACCATCTGCAACGGCGTGGAGAAGGCGCCCAGCAAGTTCGGCTCGCCGGGGAAGGCGGTGTATGGCTACGACGTCAAGCTCATCGACGAGAACACCGGCGAGGAACTCACCGGCGCCCACCAGAAGGGCGTGCTGGCCATCGAGGGCCCGCTGCCGCCCGGCTGCCTGCAGACCGTCTGGCGTGACGACGACCGCTTCGTGAAGACCTACTGGAGCAGCATTCCCGGCCGCCAGATCTACAGCACCTTCGACTGGGCGATCCGTGACGACGACGGCTACTACTTCATCCTCGGCCGCACCGACGACGTGATCAACGTCGCCGGCCACCGCCTGGGCACGCGCGAGATCGAGGAGAGCATCGCCAGCCACCCCAATGTGGCCGAAGTGGCGGTGGTGGGCGTGGCCGACAACCTGAAGGGCCAGGTGGCGATGGCCTTCGCCGTGTTGAAGGACACCACCGCATTGACCGACGCCAACGCGGCCTTGAAGCTCGAGGGCGAGATCATGAAGGTCGTCGACGGCCAGCTCGGTGCCGTGGCCCGGCCGGCACGGGTCCGCTTCGTGTCGGTGCTGCCGAAGACCCGCAGCGGCAAACTGCTGCGCCGCGCCATCCAGGCGGTGTGCGAACAGCGCGATCCGGGCGACCTGACGACGATCGAGGACCCGACGGCGCTGCAGCAGATCAAGGACCTGGTCGGCGGCTGATCTTCGCCCCCAAGGGGGCCCCCGGCCGTGGGGCCCCGTGATGGTGATGGCCGGCATGCGGCGCTGGCCAGAGACTGGCGGCGTCCTCTTTCAGGAACTGCCATGCCGCTCGATCGCCGCACTTTTCTCATTCATCTGGCAGGCTTCGGCCTGTCCGCCCACGGCGCAGCGCAAGCAGCGGTCAACGCGCAGCGCCCGGCGTTGATGGAGGCGCGCGACGCACCCGACGCCTTCGATCCGCGCGGCTGGCTGGCCAGTGAGAAGCTCGACGGCGTGCGTGCGTTCTGGGACGGGCAGAGGCTGCGCTTCCGCAGCGGTGGCACGATCAACGCGCCGGCGTGGTTCACGGCGGCGCTGCCGGCGACGCCCTTGGACGGCGAACTCTGGGCCGGCCGCGGGCGCTTCGAGGCGTTGGTCGGCACGGTGCGCCGGCAGACGCCTGACGATGCCGCATGGCGCCGCGTGCGCTATGCGCTGTTCGACCTGCCTGGATCGGGTGATCCCTTCGCGCAGCGGGCGCGCCAACTCAAGCAATGGGCGGTCACCTCCGGTGCTCCCCACGTGATCGCCATCGCGCAGGACCCCGTGCGCGACACCGCCGACCTGCGGCGGCGCCTGGACGCGGTGGTCGCACAGGGCGGCGAAGGGCTCATGCTGCATCGTGCCGATGCGCATTGGCGCCCCGGTCGCAGCGCCGACCTCCTGAAGTTCAAGCCGCTGGCTGATGCCGAGGCCGTGGTGATCGGCCATGAAGCCGGTCAGGGCCGCCACGCGGGGCGGCTCGGTGCCTTGACGGTGAAACGGCCCGATGGCCGCCAGTTCCGCCTGGGCACCGGCTTCAGCGACGCCGAACGCGATGCACCGGCGCCAAAGGGCGCCGTTGTCACCTACACCTACCGCGGCCTCACCGACAACGGCCTGCCGCGATTCGCCAGCTTTCTGCGCGTGCGCCGTCTGCCCTGAGCGGCCGCCGCCGGGTCAGAGCACGTCGCTGGCGTAGTCCGCCAGGCGCGATCGTTCGCCGCGCGCCAGCGTGATGTGCCCCCCGTGTGGCCAGCCCTTGAAGCGGTCCACCGCGTAGGTCATGCCGCTGGAGCCTTCGGTGAGGTAGGGCGTGTCGATCTGCGCCAGGTTGCCCATGCAGATGATCTTGGTGCCTGGCCCGGCGCGCGTGATCAGCGTCTTCATCTGCTTGGGCGTGAGGTTCTGCGCCTCGTCGATGATCACGTACTTGTTCAGGAAGGTCCGCCCGCGCATGAAGTTCATGCTCTTGATCTTGATCTTGGCGCGCACCAGATCGTTGGTGGCCGCGCGGCCCCATTCGCCGGCGCTACCGTCGGTGCGGGCCAGCACTTCCAGGTTGTCGTCCAGCGCGCCCATCCAGGGGCCCATCTTCTCCTGCTCGTCGCCGGGCAGGAAGCCGATGTCCTCGCCCACCGGCACCGTCACGCGGGTGACGAGGATCTCGCTGTAGCGGCGCTCGTCCAGCACCTGCGCCAGGCCGGCGGCCAGCGTCATCAGCGTCTTGCCGGTGCCGGCCGTGCCGGCCAGGGTGACGAAGTCGCAATCCGGGTCCATCAGCAGGTTGAGGGCGAAGTTCTGCTCCCGATTGCGCGCCGTGACCCCCCAGACGGCGTTCTTGGCGTGCGTGTGGTCGCGCAGCGTCTTCAGCACCGCGGTCTTGCCGGTGATCTCGGCCACGCGTGCGTACAGCGGCGCAGCACCCGGGGTCTCGAGGTAGACGAACTGGTTGACCAGCAGGGCCGGCACCAGCGGCCCGCTGATGCGGTAGAAGGTGTGGCCGCCCTGCTGCCAGCTTTCCATCGTCTTGCCGTGGCGCTCCCAGAAGTCCGCCGGCAGCGGGAGCACGCCGGTGTACATCAGGTCGCCGTCTTCCAGCGTCTTGTCGTTGAAATAGTCCTCGGCGGCCAGGCCCAGCGCACGCGCCTTCACGCGCATGTTGATGTCCTTGGACACCAGCACCACCTCACGCTGGGGCTGCTGTTCGCGAAGGCTCTGCACCACGCCCAGGATCTGGTTGTCGGCCTTGCCCTGGGGCAGACCCTCGGGCAGCTTCACGTCCAGCATCATGGTCTGGAAGAACAGCTTGCCGCCGGCCTGCTTCTGGCCGGTCTTGGCCAGCGGGATGCCGGCCTTCGGGTCCAGGCTGCCCTCGGTGGCCAGCGCATCGAGTTCACGGCTCACCTGGCGGGCGTTGCGCGCCACCTCGCTCATGCCCTTCTTGTGGCCGTCGAGTTCCTCCAGCGTGATCATCGGCAGGAAGACGTCGTGCTCCTCGAAGCGGAACAGACAGGTCGGGTCGTGCATCAGCACGTTGGTGTCGAGCACGAAGAGCTTGGCCGGGCCGGCCAGCTTCTGGCGGCGAGGTTTGGACACGGGTGCCGGCGCTGGCGCTGGTGCGGCAATGGCGCGCGGTGTGGCCGCCAGTGCAGGGGCGGGGGCAGGAGTTGCTGCGGCCGCCAGCACCGGCGCCTCCACCAGCGCGGCCCGACGCAGTTCAACGGCAGGGGCCGTGGCTTCCGCCTGGGCCGCACTGCGCGTGCTGCGCTTGGCCGCGCGTGGCGCAGCCTGCTGCTCGAAGTCGGCAGCGGAGAGGAGGGCAGCTTTGCGGGTCGGCGGCTTTGGCAGTGGCATGGGGGCGGGGAGTTCCGGCGAGGTCGGGTCAGCAGGCGGGCAACAAAAAAGCCGCAGGGGCAACCATGCGGCTTGTTCGTCGGGGGCGTTCAGCGCGCGTTGTCAGCGGCATGCGGCCATCATACACAGGCGCCGTGGCCTGCCGCTGGCTGTTCAGCCAGCCTTCAGTGCCTTCACCGCGGCCAGGACTTCGTCCACATGGCCAGCCACCTTGATGCCCCGCCATTCGGCGCGCATCACGCCTTCGGCGTCGATCAGGAAGGTGGAGCGTTCGATGCCTTTGACCTTCTTGCCGTACATGATCTTGTTCTTGACCACGCCGAACATGTGGCAGAGCTTTTCCTCGGTGTCGGCGATCAGCTCGAAGGGCAGTTCCAGGTTGGCCTTGAACTTGTCGTGGCTGGCCATGTTGTCGCGCGACACGCCGAAGATCACGGCGCCTGCCTTGACGAATTCCTTGTGCTTGTCGCGGAACTGCATGGCCTCGGTCGTGCAGCCGGGGGTGGCGTCCTTTGGGTAGAAGTACAGCACCACGGACTTGCCGGTGTAGGCCTGCGGTGTGAACGTCACACCATTGGTGGCCTGCGCTTCGAAATCGGGGAGGACTTTGTTGACGACGGGAGTCATGGTCATGGTGTGCTTCGCCAGCTGCGGCCTAACATGTGATTATAAATCCAGTGCCAAGGTGGCCCGGATGCGGCGTCTCCCGTGCCATCAGCCTCCGGGCTCCGGCGCCACCAGCAGCGCCGCAGCGACCGATCGGCCCTCGGCCGCCAGCACGTTGTAGGTGCGGCAGGCCGCTGCGGTGTCCATGGTCTCGACGCCGATACGGCGTTCAATCAGCCCACGCAACCAGGCTGGCTGCGGGAAGCGCAGGCGCGCGCCGCTGCCGAACAGCACCACCTCCGGAGCCAGCGCGATCAGCGCGTCGAAGTGCGCCGCGGTCAGGTCCTCGAAACGCGTGGCCTCCCAGTGCAGCACATCGCCGCGATGCGGCACCAGCACACTGTGGGCGTAGGGCGTGGGCCCGATCCAAACGCGTCCCGGCTCGTGGCGGGTCAGCACATTGACGCCGGGCAGCGTGTCGGGCTGGAACTTCATGCGGCGATAATTCTAGTTTCGTCGCCTCCTGCCCGCTTCATGAAGCCCATTGCCAAGTCCAGCAAGCTGGCCAACGTCTGCTACGACATCCGCGGTCCGGTGCTCGACAAGGCCCGGCAGATGGAGGAAGAGGGCCACAAGATCATCAAGCTCAACATCGGCAACCTGGCCGTGTTCGGGCTCGAGCCGCCGGACGAGATCGTCCAGGACATCATCCGCAACCTGCCGGCTGCCGCCGGCTACACCGACAGCAAGGGTTTGTTCGCCCCGCGCAAGTCGGTGGTGCACTACACGCAGGAGAAGGGCGTGTCGGGCGTGACGGTGGATGACGTCTACCTGGGCAACGGCGCGTCGGAACTGATCGTGATGGCGCTCAACGCGCTGCTCGACGATGGCGACGAGATCCTGGTGCCGGCACCCGACTATCCGCTGTGGACGGCTGCGGTGTCGCTGTCCGGCGGCACGCCGCGCCACTACCTGTGCGACGAAGGCGCCGGCTGGGCGCCGGACCTGAACGACATCCGTTCGAAGATCACGGAGCGCACCAAGGGCATCGTCGTCATCAACCCCAACAACCCGACCGGGGCGCTGTACCCGGACGACCTGCTGCGCGACATCGTCGAACTGGCGCGGCAGCACCAGCTCATCCTGTTTGCCGACGAGATCTACGACAAGACGCTCTTCGACGGCAACCGCCACACCAGCCTGGCCGCGCTGTCGGACGACGTGCTCACCGTCACCTTCAACGGCCTGAGCAAGAACTACCGTTCCTGCGGCTACCGCGCGGGCTGGATGGTGGTCTCGGGCGACAAGCGCCATGCGCGCGACTACATCGAGGGCCTGAACATGCTGGCCTCGATGCGTCTGTGCGCCAACACGCCTGGGCAGCTGGCCATCCAGACAGCGCTGGGTGGGTACCAGAGCATCAACGACCTGGTCGCCCCCACCGGCCGCCTGTGCAAGCAGCGCGACCTGGCGTACGAGCGCCTGAGCGCCATCCCCGGGGTCAGCGTCGTCAAGCCCAAGGCAGCGCTGTACATGTTCCCGAAGCTCGACCCCAAGATTTACCCGATCGCCGACGACCAGGACTTCGCCTACGAGCTGCTGGCCGATGAAAAGGTGCTGATCGTGCAGGGCACCGGCTTCAACTGGCCCACGCCGGACCATTTCCGGCTCGTTTTCCTGCCCAACATGGACGACCTCGACGATGCGCTGAACCGCATCGAGCGCTTCCTGGGCCACTACCGCAAACGGCACTCCGCATGAGAGACCTTCAAATCGGCCTGATCGGCCTCGGCGTCGTTGGCGCCGGCACCTTCGAGGTGCTGCGCCGCAACCAGGACGAGATCCGTCGCCGCGCCGGGCGCGGCATCGCCGTGCGCATGGTCAGCCGCCGCGACGTGGCCAAGGCGCGAGACATCGTCGGTGGCGCCGCAGAGGTCGTGGCCGACCCGATGGTGATCGCCACGCACCCGGAGATCGACATCGTGGTCGAACTCATCGGCGGCGTGGACCGGGCGCGCGAACTGGTGCTGGCCGCCATCGGTGCCGGCAAACATGTGGTCACCGCCAACAAGGCGCTGCTGGCCGTGCACGGCACCGAGATCTTCGAGGCGGCGCGTGCGAAGGGCGTGGTCGTGGCCTTCGAGGCGGCGGTGGCCGGCGGCATCCCCATCATCAAGGCGCTGCGCGAGGGGCTGACGGCCAACCGCATCGCATGGCTGGCCGGCATCATCAACGGCACCACGAACTTCATCCTCTCGGAGATGCGTTCGAAGGGCCTGGACTTCGGCACCGTGCTGGCCGAAGCGCAGCGCCTGGGTTATGCCGAGGCCGACCCCACCTTCGACATCGAGGGTGTGGATGCCGCGCACAAGGCGACGATCATGAGCGCCATCGCCTTCGGCGTGCCGGTGCAGTTCGACCGCTGTCACGTCGAAGGCATCAGCAGCCTGCAGGCGGCCGACATCCGCTACGCGGAGCAACTCGGCTACCGCATCAAGCTGCTGGGCGTCACACGCCGGCGCGAACACGGCATCGAACTGCGCGTGCACCCCACGCTGATCCCGTCCACGCGGTTGATCGCCAACGTCGAAGGTGCGATGAACGCGGTCGTCGTGCATGGCGACGCCGTCGGCACCACGCTGTACTACGGCAAGGGCGCGGGCGCCGAGCCCACGGCCAGTGCCGTGATCGCGGATCTGGTGGACGTGACCCGCTTGCACACGGCCGACCCCGACCACCGCGTGCCGCACCTGGCCTTCCAGCCGGGCGCGATGGCCGACACGCCCATCCTGCCGATGAGCGAGGTGGTCACGTCCTTCTATCTGCGCCTGGTGGTGGCCGACCAGGCCGGCGTGCTGGCCCGCATCACCGGCATCCTGGCGGAGAACGACATCAGCATCGACGCCGTGCTGCAGCGCGAGTCGGGCGAGGGCGAACGCCAGACCGACCTCATCATCCTGACGCACGACACCGTGGAAGGCCGCATGGACGCGGCGCTGGCGCAGATGCAGGCGCTGCCGACGGTGCTGGCGCCGATCGTCAAGCTGCGGAAAGAAGAGTTGAAATGAACCCCCACGCTCGCTCGCGCTCGCTGCCCCCAGGGCCAGGAACTGGCCCCTTCGTGGCCATGGGGGCGATCGACCTCCTTGGGGCGGCCCGGCGGAGGTCGATGTGAAGTACCTGAGCACCCGAGGCGACCAGACCCCGCGCGGCTTCTCCGACATTCTGCTCGAAGGCCTGGCGCCCGATGGTGGCCTGTACCTGCCGACGCACTACCCGAAGGTCGATGCCGCCACGCTCGCGCGCTGGCGCAGTCTGTCGTACGCCGATCTCGCCTTCGAGATCCTGAGCCTGTACATCGACGATATCCCGACGGCCGACCTGAGGGCGCTGGTGCAGAAGACCTACACCCGCGAGGTCTTCGGCACCGACGCCGTCGTGCCGCTGCGCCGCGTCGAAGACGGCATCCTCATCGAAGCCCTGTCCAACGGCCCCACGCTGGCCTTCAAGGACATGGCGATGCAGTTGCTGGGGAACCTGTTCGAATACGAACTGGCGCGTCGCGGGGAAGAGCTCAACATCCTCGGCGCCACCAGCGGCGACACCGGCAGCGCGGCGGAATACGCGATGCGCGGCAAGCGCGGCGTGCGCGTCTTCATGCTCAGCCCCAAGGGCCGCATGAGTGCTTTCCAGCAGGCGCAGATGTTCAGCCTGCAGGACGCCAACATCCACAACCTCAGCATCGAGGGCGTGTTCGACGACTGTCAGGACATCGTCAAGGCGGTCAGCAGCGATCTTGATTTCAAGCGTCGCTGGAAGATTGGCACCGTCAACTCCATCAACTGGGCGCGGCTGCTGGCGCAGGTGGTGTACTACTTTGCGGGCTACTTTCAAGCCACGAAGACCAACGCCGAGTCCGTGAGCTTCGCCGTGCCCTCGGGCAACTTCGGCAACGTCTGCGCCGGCCACGTGGCGCGGATGATGGGCCTGCCCATTCACCGCCTGGTGGTGGCCACCAATGAGAACGACGTGCTCGACGAGTTCTTCCGCACGGGCACCTATCGCGTGCGTGGCACCGCCGAGACGCACGAGACCTCCAGCCCGTCGATGGACATCAGCAAGGCCAGCAACTTCGAGCGCTTCGTGTTCGATCTGCTGGGGCGCGACGGGGCGCGCACCAAGGCTCTGTTCGCCGATGCCATCGCCCGGGACGGCGGCTTCACGCTGACGGCCGACGAGTTCAACCGCGTGGCCGGGTTCGGCTTCGTCTCCGGCCGCAGCACGCATGCCGACCGGTTGGCGACCATCCGTGACGCCTGGCAGCGCTGCGGCACGATGATCGACACCCACACGGCCGACGGCCTGAAGGTGGCGCGCGAGCACCTGGATGCCGGTGTGCCGATGATCGTGCTAGAGACCGCGCTGCCGGCCAAGTTCGCCGAGACCATCCGCGAGGCGCTGGGGCGCGAGCCGGAACGCCCCGCCGGTCTGGAGGGCATCGAGGCGCTGCCCAAGCGCTTCACGGTGCTGCCGGCCGATACTGACCGCGTGATGGCCTACATCGAATCGCACTGTGACTGAGCCCAAGCGTTCTCCCCTGATGAGCCTGGACGAAGCGCTCGAACGCCTCGTGACCGGTGCGGCGGCCCATCGCATCGACCGCACCGAGACCGTCGGCACCTTCGACGCGCTGGGCCGCGTGCTGGCTGCCGAGGTGCGCAGCAGCCTGGACGTGCCGCCGGCCGACAACACCTCGATGGACGGCTACGCGATGCGTGCCGCCGACGTGCCACTCGAGGGCACGGTGCTGCCGGTCAGCCAGCGCATTCCCGCCGGCGTGGTGGGTCAACCGCTGCAGCCGGGCACGGCGGCACGCATCTTCACCGGTGCCCAGGTGCCGGCCGGCGCCGATGCGGTGGTGATGCAGGAGCAGTGCGAGGCGCTGGACGGTGCGGTGCGCGTGAATGCCGTGCCGCAGAGCGGCCAGTGGATCCGCCGCCGTGGCGAGGACGTGATGCACGACGCCGTGGTGTTGACCGCCGGCACGCGCCTGACGCCCCAGGCCCTGGGTCTGGCCGCATCGGTGGGCGCGGCCGAACTGACCGTCTGGCGGCGTCCGCGGGTGGCCGTGTTCTCCACCGGCGATGAACTGGTGATGCCCGGCCAGCCGCTGAAGCCCGGTGCCATCTACAACTCGAACCGCTTCACGCTGCGCGGGCTGCTGCAGGCCGCGGGCTGCGAGGTGACCGACCTCGGCATCGTGCCCGACCGGCTGGAGGCCACGCGCGATGCGCTCAGGCGCGCGGCCAATGGCAATGACCTCATCCTCACCAGTGGCGGCGTCTCGGTGGGCGAGGAAGACCACCTGCGCCCGGCGGTGATGGCCGACGGCACGCTGGACCTGTGGCAGATCGCGATGAAGCCGGGCAAGCCACTCGCCTTTGGCAGCGTCGGCCAGGCGATCTTCATGGGCCTGCCGGGCAACCCGGTGTCCAGCTTCGTCACCTTCCTGCTGGCCGTGGCGCCGGTGCTGCGCACGCTCCAGGGCATGGGCGCGGCCGGCCCGGCGGCGCAACTGCTGCGCGCCGATTTCGACTGGCCCAAGCCCGACCGCCGGCGCGAGTTCCTGCGCGTGAAGCTCAATGCTGGCGGGGGCCTGGACCTGTTCCCCAACCAGAGCTCCGGTGTGCTGACCAGCACGGTGTGGGCCGACGGCCTGGTGGACACGCCGGCGGGGCAGCCGATCGCGCGCGGTGACCTCGTGCGCTTCCTGCCGCTGGACGCGTTGGTGAACCGATGAAGCTGAACATCCGCTATTTCGCCGCGCTACGCGAAGCGCTCGGCGCCAGCGAATCGCTGGAGGTGGCCGAGGGCGCCACCGTGGCCGACGTGCGCGCGGCACTGGTCGCCCGAGGCGGGCGCCATGCGGAACTGCTGGCCGGCAGCCGGCCGGTGCGCTGCGCGCTGAACCAGGCCATGGTGCCGGAGAGCACGCCGGTGGCCGATGGCGCCGAGGTGGCCTTCTTCCCGCCGGTGACGGGAGGCTGAACCATGGCCCTGGCACGCGTGCGCATCCAGACCGAGGACTTCGACCTGTCCACCGAGGTGGCGGCGCTGCGCGCCGAGGACGCCGGCGTCGGCGCCGTGGTCAGCTTCATCGGCACCGTGCGCGACCGCAATGGCGGCGCGGCTGGTGAGGTCAGCGCGATGGAACTCGAGCACTACCCGGGCATGACCGAGCGCTCCGTCGAAGGCATGATCGACGAGGCGCATCGTCGCTTCGACATCCGCGGCGCACGCGTCGTGCACCGCGTGGGCCCGCTGCTGCCGCGCGACCAGATCGTGCTGGTGGTGGTCACCTCCGCCCACCGCGGCCAAGCCTTCCAGGCCTGCGAGTTCCTGATGGACTACCTGAAGACCCAGGCGCCGTTCTGGAAGAAGGAGACCACGCCCGAGGGTGCGCGCTGGGTCGATGCGCGGGTCGCCGATGATGCGGCGCTGGCGCGCTGGGGCATCGTTGCCGGCAACGCCGGGGCGGCAGGTCAGGGCACGGCGTCGAAGTGACGCACCAGCGACGCAAGGGCGTCGCGCAGTTTCTCCTCGTCACCCACGCCCAATGCCTGCAGCCGGGCACGCTGATGTGCATCGGCGGCGGCGATCAGGGGGGCCACCTTGCGCTGGCCCGCGGTGGTCAACGCCACGCGCGACCGGCGGGCGTCGCCGGCGTCGGCGCGTCGTTCCACCCAGCCCTGGGCCTGCAGCCGGTCGAGCGACTTGGTCAGCGTCGGCTGCTGGGCCAGCACCTCCAGCGCCAGTTGCCCCACCGGCATGGGTTCCGCGTCCGACAGCGTCGCCATCACCCGCCACTCCAGCGAGTTGAGACCGGCCGCCTTCACCTGCGGTTCGAAACCACGCCACAACGCGTGGCTGGCCCGCGCCAGCAGGTAGGGCAGGTGGCGGTGAACAAATCGGTGGGTCATGGGCTGGACGGCGGGTGGGCCAGGGTTCGAACTCCGGGTCTGCCCGGGGCTTGCGCAAAGTCAATGAATTTTCATATATTGGAGGCGTGATGACCAGCCCCGCCACTCCACCGTCTACACCGCCTGCGTTGGATGCGCGCCAGCTGCGGCAGACGCTGGGGCGCTTCGCCACCGGCGTGACCATCGTCACCTGCGTGGATTCCGCCGGTGCGCGTGTCGGCCTCACCGCGAATTCCTTCAACGCGCTGTCGCTGGACCCGCCGCTGGTGCTGTGGTCGCTGCGCCAGGCCAGCCCCAGCCTCGGCGCGTTTCGCGCCGCGACGCACTTCGCGATCAACGTGCTGGCCGAGTCGCAGGTGGAACTCTCGCGGCGCTTCGCGTCGCCGGTGGTCGACAAGTTCGCTGAAGGCGTATGGAGCGCAGGGCAGGGTGGTGCGCCGGTGCTCACCGGGGCAGCGGCGGTCTTCGAGTGCGCCAGCGTGCAGGCGCAGGACGCCGGTGACCATGTGCTCTTCATCGGCCGCGTGTTGGCGCTGGCCGACATCGCCGCGCCGCCATTGCTGTTCCATGGCGGGCATTACCACCTGCTCGGCGAAATCCTGTGAGGATCCGATGAGACTCGACCCGAAGTGGATCGACACCTTCGCCGAGGTGTTCTCGCTCTGCGGCGTTCAGGCCGGTGATGCCTGCGCCATCCTGTCGGAAACGCAGAGCCGCACGGCCATCGTGCAGCTCAGCGAACTGGCGCTGGCCAAGCTCGGCGCGCGCTGGTTCCACCTGACGCTGCCCACGCCGCGGCAGACGGCGCCGGTGCCGGTGCGCAGTACCGGCGCCTCGGACGCCATCGCCGGCCTCGGCCCCGTGGTGCAGGCGCTGGCCGGCAGCGTGTTCATCGCCGACTGCACGGTCGAAGGCCTGCAGCATGCGCCGGAGCTGCCGGCCATCCTGAAGGGCGGCGCGCGCGTGCTCGCCATCAGCAACGAACACCCGGAGATCCTGGAGCGCACCGCGCCGCGGGCCGAGGACGAAGCCCCGGTGCGCGAGGCCATGCGCCGGCTGAAGGCGGCGAAGCAGATGCGCGTGACCTCGGCGGCCGGTACCGACCTGACGGTGTCGCTGGCCGACGCGCGCGTGGGTGGCGTCTGGGGCTTCAGCGCCCGGCCCGGTAGCCTGTCGCACTGGCCCGGCGGCCTGGTCCTGGCCTTCCCCGCGGCAGGCACCGTGCACGGCACGCTGGTGATGGACCGCGGTGACGTCAATTTGACCTTCAAGCGCTACCTGCAGGATCCGGTGACGCTGCGCGTCGAGCACGATCACGTCGTGGCCATCGAGGGCCAGAGCGTCGACGCCGACCTGATGCGCGGCTACTTCGAAGCCTGGGGCGACCGCAGTGCCTACGCCGTCTCGCACGTCGGCTGGGGCCTGAACCGCCGCGCGCGCTGGGACGCGATGACCTTCTACGACAAGGCCGACTTCAACGGCACCGAGTTGCGCGCCTTCGGTGGCAACTTCCTCTACAGCACCGGCGCCAATGAGGTGGCCGGGCGACACACGCTGGGGCATTTCGATCTGCCGCTGCGGGGCTGCACCGTTGCGCTGGACGAGCGGGTGGAAGTCGAGGCGGGGCGCCTGCCATGAGCCTGGCGCTGACGCGCTCCGGTCCGCGGGGTCGACCGGTCATCCTGTTGCACGGCATCGGCGGTGGCAGGGCCATCTGGGCCGGCAGCGTGTCCGCGCTGGCCGGCGCTGGCTTCGATGCCATCGCGGTCGACCTGCCGGGTTATGGTGAATCGCTGCGCGAAACACCGGGCGGCATGCCGGTGATGGCCCAGGCCGTGCTGGCCACGATGGACGCGCTGGGCCTGACCCGTGCCGCGCTGGTGGGCCACAGCATGGGGGGCCTGGTGGCGCAGGAGATCACGGCCATTGCGCCACAGCGGGTGAGCGCCTTGGTGCTGGCCTGCACGTCGCCGGCCTTCGGCAAGGCCGACGGCGCCTGGCAGGCGCAGTTCGTGGCCGATCGCCTGAAACCGCTGGATGCCGGCCTGGGCATGCCGGGCCTGGCTGCGGCGCTGGTGCCGCCCATGCTGGGCCCGGCAGCCGAACCGGCCGGTGTGGCCCTGGCCACGCGCGTGATGGCTGCTGTGCCGGAAACCACCTACCGAACCGTGCTGGCCGCCATCGTCGCTTTCGACCGCCGCGCCGGGCTGCCCGCCATCGGCGTGCCCACGCTGTGCCTGGCCGGTGAACACGACCGCACCGCACCGCCCAAGGTGCTGCGCGGCATGGCCGAACGCATTTCCGGCGCGCGCTACGCCGAACTGGCCGGTGCCGGCCACATCGCCAACGTCGAGACGCCGGCGGCGTTCGACGCCGTCGTCACCGCTTTCCTTCAGGACGTGATGCCATGAAACGACCCCAAGCTCACTTCGTTCGCTGCCCCCGAGGGGCGTGTCACTGCCTTCGGGCGGCCGGGCGGCACTGACATGACCCCCAGCCACATCGCCGGCAACCCCGCCAAGCTCACCGCGCAGCAGCGCGAACTGATCGAGATCGCCGCCACGTTGGGCCGCGAGAAGTTTGCGCCGCGCGCGGCGCAGATCGACCGCGACGCGGTGTTCCCGTTCGAGAACTACGCCGACATGCGCGACGCCGGCCTGCTGAAGATCTGCGTGCCGCAGGCCTACGGCGGCCTGGGCGCCGACTTTCCCACCTACGTGATGGTGGCCGCCGAAATCGGCCGCCATTGCGGCGCCACGGCGCTGACCTGGAACATGCACGTCTGCAGCGCCATGTGGGCCGGCTTCATCGCCGACGCGCTGGACATGACGCCCGAACAGCGCGCCGACCATGAACGCTGCCGTGCCGTGCATTTCCGGCGCGTGGTGGAGGAGGGCAAGGTCTACGCCCAGCCCTTCAGCGAAGGCGGCAGCGCCGCCGCCGGCAAGGCGCCCTGGGGCACACTGGCCAAGAAGGTGGACGGGGGCTACCTGGTCACCGGCCGCAAGATATTCGCCTCGCTTTCCGGGGCTGCCGACTACTACGGCGTGCTGTGCACGCTGGACAAGCCCGGCGCCGGCATGCGCGACTCGATGTACCTGGCCGTGCCGGCCGATGCCGAAGGTGTCAGCGTCAGCGGCCCCTGGGACCCGCTGGGCATGCGCGGCACCGTGTCGCGCAACCTCGAGTTCAAGGACGTCTTCGTGCCCGACGACGCACGCATGATGCCCGAGGGCCTGTACTTCCAGGCCGCCAGCCGCTTCCCGCACATGTTCGCCACGCTGTCGCCCACCTACATGGGCCTGGCGCAGGCGGCCTACGACTTCACCGTGCAGTACCTGCGTGGCGAGATGCCGGGCACGCCGCCCGTCAAGCGCCGCATGTACCCCACCAAGCAGGTGGCCACGGCCGAGATGCGCATCAAGCTGGAGCAGACCCGCGCGCTCTTCCTGCAGAACGCGCGCGATGCGCAGGTGGACCCCGACCGCGACACGCGCATGCGGCTCTACGCGGCGCACTACACCATCATGGAGAACGCCAACGACATCGCGCGTCTGGCGATCCGCACCTGCGGCGGCCAGAGCATGCTCAAGAGCCTGCCGCTGGAGCGCATCTATCGCGACAGCCGCTGTGGCAGCCTGATGCTGCCGTGGACGGCCGAGCTCTGCGTGGACCGCCTGGGCCGCGAGTGCCTGTACGAGCCGGGCGAGCGCGACGAAGCGATCGAGGCGTGAGCATGGCGGCCGCCCCGGCCGGGGCCGTGGACCTGTGCGCGGCCGATGTGGAGCGCGCCGCCGATGCCGAGGAGGCCGCACTGCGTGCCGCCGGCCTGGGCGCGGGCGACACGCTGGCCTGGCTGGGCCTCAACGGCCTGCGGCCGCTGGCGCTGCTGGAAGCCTGCGGCCGCATCGGGGCACGCTACCTGCCGCTGAACTGGCGGCTGGCGGGCATGGAACTGGGTTTGATTGCCCAGCACGCCGATGTGCAGCGGTTGCTGCACGACGAGGCGCATGCTGAGCTGGCGGCCGCCGTGGCCGCGATCGGATCGCTGCCGCGGGAACGTGCACCGGGCCACCAGCCCGGTGACCGCCTGCTCGTCTACACCTCCGGCACCACCGGGGCCCCCAAGGGCGCGGTGCACACCGCCGCTGGCATGGCGGCCAACATCGCAGCCGCCATCGATGCCCAGGGCCTCGATGTGCAGACGCGCACGCTGGCGGTGCTGCCGCTGTTCCACGTGGGTGGCCTGTGCATCCAGGTGCTGCCCACGCTGGCGGCGGGCGGCACGGTGCGTCTGCACGCGCGCTTCGACCCTGGCGTCTGGCTGCACGATGTGGCCACCTGGCGGCCCACCACCAGCCTGCTGGTGCCGGCGGTGATGAAGGCCATCGTCGAGCATCCGGACTGGGCGTGCACCGACCTGTCGTCGCTGCGCTTCATCAACAGTGGCTCGCAGGTGGTGCCGCCGTCGCTGATCGAGGCCTTCCACGCCCGCGGCGTGCCGGTGGCGCAGGTCTATGGCAGCACCGAGACCGGGCCGGTCTCCATCGTGCTGCGGCCGGACGAGGCCATGGCCGCCGTCGGCGCCTGCGGCCGGCCGGCGCTGGGCGTGCAGGTGAAGCTGGGCGCGGACGGCGAAGTGCTGCTGAAGGCCCCCAACCTGCTGCGCACCTACCACCGCAGCGAGGCACCGCCGTTCGACGCCGAGGGTTTTTTCGCCACCGGCGACCTGGCCGAGGCGGATGATCAGGGCCGCTACCGCATCGTGGGCCGCAGCAAGGAACTGATCATCTCCGGCGGCGAGAACATCCACCCCGCCGAGATCGAGAACCTGCTGGCCCAGCACCCGGATGTGGCCGATTGCTGCGTGGTCGGCCTGCCCGACGCGCGCTGGGGCGAGGTGCCGGTGCTCGTGGTGGTGCCGCACCCAGGCCGCACGGTGGACAAGTCCGCCCTGCGGGCGCTCTTCGACGCCCGGTTGGCGCGCTTCAAACATCCGCGGCACATCGTGGTGGCTGCATCGCTGCCCAAGACGGCGCTGGGCAAGGTGCAGCGGTCGACGCTGGCGCAGACCTTGCTGCGGCAGGCGGGTTGAAGTGTGGAGGCGCTGAACGGCCAATGCGCGGAGACGCTGGCCCGTCGCGCGCAGACGCTCAGTTCAAGGTGTAGGTGCCCGTGGCCGCCGCGGCCACCTGGGCGGCCGCCGGCAACGACCAGTTCGCCTGCCCCAGGCATTGGTCCAGCAGGCGCGCCAGGCCGGTGGCCAGGTCGGCGCTCAGGCTCAGCTCCAGTCGCCGTCCACGGAATTCACGCAGGGCCATCTGCAGTCCACCGCCCGGCGGCGTGCGCAGGTCGATCTCGGCCGGCAGCAGTGGTTCCGGGCCCAGCGGATGGCTGTCCTGTGCGTCATTGGCGAACGGTTCGCCGAAGCTGAGGTCGTTCAGCGGCCGCTCGCGGGCGACCTCGGCCATCAGCGGCCGCGCCTCCGGCACCGGCATCGCAGCGCCGGGCCCCTGGGGCAGCGTGAACCGGGCCACGATCTCCTGCAGCGGCCCTACGAGCCCGCCGACCATGCGGCGCGTGAGCCAGACCCGGTAGAGCTGCGCCTGGTGGGTGCGCAACGACAGCAGCAGCCGGTCGGCCACGGGGTCGTAGCGCAGCTGGACCTGATGGATGCTCATGCCGGGTCCTGCGGGTCGCGCAGCGGGAGTCCGAGTGTTGTGCACAGCGGCGCCAGGTGCCTCGCATAGTGCCGCCAGCGCCCCGAGGCATGGCGGTACAGCGGTTGCCGCACCTGCCACAGACTGGCCGTCTGCACCGTGCCGCCGGCCGTGTGGAAGTCCAGACACCCGGGATGCCAGTCCAGCCCCAAGAAGGCCAGCAGCGCGCGCAGCGGCGGCTCCGGGTCGGCCACCAGGCGGTCGTAGTCGACCACGTGCACGTCGTCACCGTAGATCCGCTGCCAGTGGGCGACCAGCCGGTCGTGCTGGCCGATCCAGTGGCCCAGGTCGCCCAGGTCCAGCGCGTAGGGCATGGACCAGCCCAGGTGCAGGAAATACATCGACAGCCCGTTGTCCAGCGGATGCCGCCGCGTCAGCACGATGCGGGCGTGCGGGAACAGGGTCTTGATCAGGCCGACGTGCAGGAAGTTGTCCGGCCGCTTGTCGGTGAGCCGGTCGGCGCCGGGGAAGCGTCGTGCCACCTCGGCGCGGTAGTGGGCCGCAGCGGCCTGAAGCGCTGCGGCATCGTCCAGCAGCGGCCAGGGGGCACCCGGCGCCAGGTGCTGGCGTGCGAGGGCTGGCAGAAGGTCCAGTTCACCACCGGCCGTGACCCGCGGGTGCGCTGCCAGCAGGCGCTCGACCAGGGTGGAGCCGGAGCGGAACAGGCCGCAGACGAAGATCGGTGCGTCGTCGGCGGTGCCCGCCGGCGTGTCCGGTGTCTTGGTGAACGTGGAAATCAGCCGGTCCACGTGGGCTTCGTGCGCCGCGCGGTCGTAGCGGACCGCCGGGCCGGCGGCCTGCCGGCTGGCGGCGTTGGCGGCGTGATAGGCCGCGAAGGCGTCGTCGTGGCGCCCGACGTCGTCCAGAGCCTTGCCCAGGCCGAAACCCAGGTCCGCACGTTCGGCCGGGTGGCGCCGCGGGTCGGCCGCTGCCTGCTGCAGGCGGGCGATCAAGGGATCGGCCGGGTCCTGCAGCCGCCGCAGGCCCGGCAGGCGTGAGAGGGCCAGCGCGTGACCCGGCTGCAGGGCCAGCACCTGTTCGTAGGCCTGGGTGGCGGCGTCGCGGTCCCCGGCCTGCTCGGCCAGGTTGCCGCGGTTCAGCCAGGCGGGCCCGTAGTGCGGGTTCAGGGCCAGGGCGCGGTCGATCTCCTGCTGCGCCAGGTCAGGGCGCGCCAGGTGCTGTGCGTAGAGCACCGAGCGGTTCAGGTGCACTTCCTCGGGCTGGGAGATGCCGCCGTCCAGAGCACGCTGGTAGGCCGCCAGGGCGTCGTCGAAGCGTCGCGCCCGCCACAGTGCCTGGCCCAGGTTGTACCAGCCGTCCAGCCATTGCGGCTGCAGGGCCAGCAGGCGCTGGTAGACGGCCACCGCCTCGTCGTGCCGGGGCGTGCGGTCGAGCTCGCGGGCCAGGGCGCGCAGGGCCTCGGGGGATGCTGGTGAGGTGGGCAGGGCGGGTGTGATCATCGATCCGGCGCACACTGTAGCCGCAGGCCACCGGCGGCTTGCGCTGGCGCAAGGTCGCGCCGCTTGAAAAGCCCGGCCCTGGCCTCACGTCTGAACGCAATCGGAGGATTCATCCATGCGTTTCGACAAGCTGACCACCGCGTTCCAGCAAGCCTTGGGCGATGCCCAGAGCCTGGCCGTGGCGCGCGACAACCCGTACATCGAGCCGGCCCACCTGCTGGCGGCCATGCTGCAGCAGCCCGACGGCCCGAAGGCGCTGCTGGACCGCGCCGGTGCCAACACGGCGGCGCTGAAGACGGCGATGGACACCGCCATCGGCGCGCTGCCCAACGTGCAGGTCAGCGGCGGCCAGCCGGTGCAGCCGGGGCGCGACCTGGTGACGCTGCTGCAGGCGGCCGACAAGGAAGCCAGCAAGCGGGGCGACCAGTTCATCGCCAGCGAGATGTTCCTGCTCGCGGCGGCCGACGCGAAGAGCGACTTCGGCGGCATCGTGCGCGGCCACGGGCTCACGCGCAAGGCGCTGGAGGCGGCCATCGACGCCGTGCGCGGTGGCCAGACGGTGGACTCGGCCGAGGCCGAAGGTCAGCGCGAGGCGCTGAAGAAGTACACGCTCGACCTCACCGAGCGCGCCCGCAAGGGCAAGCTGGACCCGGTGATCGGCCGCGACGACGAGATCCGCCGCGCCATCCAGGTGCTGCAGCGGCGCAGCAAGAACAACCCGGTGCTGATCGGCGAGCCGGGCGTGGGCAAGACCGCCATCGTCGAAGGGCTGGCGCAGCGCATCGTCGCCGGCGAGGTGCCCGACACCCTGCGCGACAAGCGCGTGCTGGTGCTGGACATGGCCGGCCTGCTGGCCGGCGCCAAGTACCGGGGTGAATTCGAGGAACGGCTGAAGGCCGTGCTCAAGGAGGTGGCCGCCGACGAGGGCCGCATCATCCTCTTCATCGACGAGATCCACACCATGGTGGGTGCCGGCAAGGCCGAGGGTGCCATCGATGCCGGCAACATGCTCAAACCCGCGCTGGCGCGTGGCGAACTGCACTGCATTGGCGCCACCACGCTGGACGAATACCGCAAGTACGTGGAGAAGGACGCCGCGCTGGAGCGCCGCTTCCAGAAGGTGCTGGTGGGCGAGCCCAGCGTGGAACAGACCATCGCCATCCTGCGCGGCCTGCAGGACAAGTACGAGGTGCACCACGGCGTGGAGATCACCGACCCGGCCATCGTGGCCGCGGCGGAGCTCAGCCACCGCTACATCACCGACCGTTTCCTGCCCGACAAGGCCATCGACCTCATCGACGAGGCCGCGGCCAAGATCAAGATCGAGATCGACTCCAAGCCGGAGGCGATGGACAAGCTCGACCGCCGGCTGATCCAGCTGAAGATCGAGCGCGAGGCCATCAAGAAGGAGAAGGACGAGGCGTCGCAGCGTCGTCTGGGCCTGATCGAGGACGAGATCGGCAAGATCGAACGTGAATACGCCGACCTGGAGGAGATCTGGAAGGCCGAGAAGGCCACGGCCCAGGGCTCGCAGCAGGTCAAGGAAGAGATCGAGAAGATCAAGTTCCAGATCGAGGAGCTCAAGCGCAAGGGCGACTTCAACGCCGTGGCCGAACTGCAGTACGGCAAGCTGCCGGAACTGGAGAAGCGCCTGCACGAGGCGCAGGCCAAGGAAACCGGCAAGAAGGCTGCCGGCAGTGCGCCGCAACTGCTGCGCACCATGGTCGGCGCCGAGGAGATCGCCGAAGTGGTGGCGCGCGCCACCGGCATCCCGGTGAGCAAGCTGATGCAGGGTGAGCGCGAGAAGCTGCTGCAGATGGAGGGCAAGCTGCACGAGCGTGTGGTGGGCCAGGACGAGGCCATCGTCGCGGTGGCCGATGCCATCCGCCGCAGCCGCGCGGGCCTGTCCGACCCGAACCGGCCGCTGGGCAGCTTCCTGTTCCTGGGCCCCACCGGCGTCGGCAAGACCGAGCTGTGCAAGGCGCTGGCCGGCTTCCTGTTCGACAGCGAGGACCACATGGTGCGCATCGACATGAGCGAGTTCATGGAGAAGCACAGCGTGAGCCGCCTGATTGGCGCGCCGCCGGGCTACGTGGGCTACGACGAGGGCGGCTACCTGACCGAGGCCGTGCGCCGCAAGCCCTACAGCGTGCTGCTGCTCGACGAGGTGGAGAAGGCCCACCCGGACGTGTTCAACGTGCTGCTGCAGGTGCTGGACG
Organism: Burkholderiaceae bacterium; assembly: GCA_024235915.1. Taxonomy (GTDB): domain Bacteria; phylum Pseudomonadota; class Gammaproteobacteria; order Burkholderiales; family Burkholderiaceae_C; genus Rubrivivax. Next base: position 630,053 of record JACKLO010000007.1, read on the forward strand.
ATGGCCGCCTGACCGACGGCCAGGGCCGCACGGTGGACTTCAAGAACACCGTGATCGTGATGACCAGCAACCTGGGTTCGCACGTCATCATGCAGATGGCGGGGCAGCCGAGCGAGGACATCAAGGAAGCCGTCTGGGCTGAGGTGAAGCAGCACTTCCGCCCGGAGTTCCTGAACCGCATCGACGAGACGGTGGTCTTCCACGCGCTGGACCAGGCGCACATCGAGAACATCGCCAAGATCCAGCTCAAGCAGCTGGAGCAGCGGCTGGCGAAGATGGAGATGAAGATGGATGTCTCACCGGCGGCGCTGGCCGAGCTGGCCAAGGCCGGCTTCGACCCGGTGTTCGGCGCGCGGCCGCTCAAGCGCGCGATCCAGCACCGGATCGAGAACCCGGTGTCCAAGCTGATCCTGCAGGGCCGCTACGGTGCGAAGGACGTGATCCCGGTGGACGTGGAGGACGGGCAGTTCGTCTTCGAGCGCACGGTGCACTGATCATCGGGACCTAGCCGCCGGCAGCGTCGCGCTGTCGGCGGTGTTCGGCCGCCTGCAGGTGGCACCAGGCCAGCCGCAGTGGCCCCGGGTCGATGCCGAACGAGCGGGCACGCGCCAGCATGTCGCCCACGATGTGCGCGCCTTCGGTGGCGTGGCCCGCTTCCAGGTCGCGCAGCATCGATGCGGTGACGTTGGAGCCGCGCGCGGCTATCATCTTCCTGAACGGCAGCAAGGCGGTTTCGCGCGGCACCTGGCCGGCCGCCGTGGCCGTGCCGACGCAGGCCGCCATCGTTTCGGCCAACAGCGCCTCGCCCTCGTCGGTGGCCAGGATGTCGCCCACGCTGCCGCGCATCAGGCAGGTCATGGCCGCCAGCGTGGTCAGGCCGACGAACTTTTCCCACATCGCCCGCACCATGTCAGCTTCCAGGATGGCCTCGACCGGGGTCCTTGCGAAGGCGGCCTGCAGCGTGGCCAGGTGGGCGGCCGCGGCGGGTGCCGTGCCCGGCAACGCACCGAAGACGATGCGGTGCAGCGGCCCGAGCTGCACCACGGTGCCGTCGGGCCGCAGCGTGGCCGGGATGCCGCAGGTGCCGCCGGCCACGGGGCCGGCACCGAAGCGCGCCTGCAGGGCGTCGATGTGGCGCAGGCCGTTGAGCAGCGGCACGATCACGCTGCCCGGGCCGACGGCAGGGGCGATGGCGTCCAGCGCGCTGTTGAGGTCATAGGCCTTCGGGGCCAGCAGGATCACGTCCCAGATGCCTTGCACGGCCGCCGAGTCCACGCGGGTGAAGGCGGCCGGTGCCACGGTGAAATGGCCGTGCGGGCTTTCGACGACGAGGCCATCGGCAGCAAGCTGCGCCGCGCGCCGCGGCCGGACCGCGAAGGTGACGTCGGCGCCGGCTTGGACCAGCCGCCCACCGAAGTAGCCGCCGATGCCGCCGGCGCCGAGGATCAGGATGCGCATCAGGAATCTCCTTGCGCGTCGATCCTAGTCGCTGCGGCGCCGTTGCTTGGCCTGCAGGCGGTCTTTCGCATCTCGGCGCTTCCTGTCGCCGCGGCACGTTGCTCGGGACGCCCCGCGGCGCCGCCGCGCCGGCAGGCGCGGGGCCTCAGAGGGCCACGTATTGCCCCAGACGCACCATCGTCTGTCCGGGCTTGAAACGGCGCTGGCTGGGCATGACCAGCACGCAATCGTCGTAGGGCGTGGTCCAGACGTGCCCACCATCCTCGGCGATGGGGGTGCCGGCCTGGGGGATCACGCTCATCGCCACCACCGGCACCGTGAACCGGAATGCGGTGCTTTTGGCGACCACCGGCTCGGTCACGCGCACCAGGCGCTGCGCCGACGGGAGTGGCAGGCGCGTGTGCGAAGCCACCCACGACGGTGCCGCCACGCCGGCCAGGCCCAGGAAGCGCGCCAGGGTGTCGTGCGCCACGGCCTCGGCGCCGGCCTCCCAGTGCTGCCCACATTCGACCAGCAGCGCACGCTTCGGGCTGGCGGGGTCGCCGAACCCGCCGCGCTCGACCATGCGCAGGCCGGCGGGGTGGCCGGTGTCGAGCAGCAGATCGGCCGGTGTGCCCAGCTCGGCGGCGAAGCGCGCGTGTTTCTCCAGCGTGCCGCAGACCATCAGCGGCGCGCAGGGCTCGTTCATCGAATGGATGTCCAGCAGCAGGTCGGCGGCGTCGACGAAGGGCTGCAGTTCGCGGGCGCGGCGGCGCTCCCCGGTGTCGCCGTCGTGCATCGCGGCGTCGGCCCAGACGCGGTTGAAGTCCTCGTCGACATAGCGCGACTCAAAGGGCTTGGCCGGGTCCCAGCGCTCGAAGGCGGCCACGTTGCCGAAGGCCAGGCTGAGGCGGCCGTGCGTGGGGCGGAAACCCCCTTCGGCCATCTCCTCCAGCAGTGCGCCCAGCGCGATGGCACCGCAGATCTCGTTGCCGTGTGTCAGCGCCTGCACGTGCACGGTCGGGCCAGGCTGGCCGCTGTCGAACCGGTGGACGTAGTCGACGCCCGTGTTGCCCGCGCGCCAGCGCGAGATGTCGGGGGCGTGGATCTCGATGGGCAGGTCGTCGGTCTGGGAGGTCATGGCGTGGGTGTGCCCTGGGGGCGCTCGGTGAATGCTTGGGCGATGTCCCGCAGCAGCTGCATCAGCCGCGCCTGCAGGACGGGAAAGTGCTCGTTCGGTTCGCCGTGCAGGCCGTGCATGTACAGCCGCTTGTTGATCTCCAGCTGCAGGCTGTGGCGGCCGCGCGCCGGGTCGGCATGGGCCCGCACCAGCTCGACGCCCTTGAAGGGGTCGTTGACGCGCACGTCGTAGCCATGCGCGGTCAGGCGTTCGCGCACGAAGGCCGTCAACGCCGGGGCGCAGGTGCTGCCGTCGCGGTCGCCGAGCACGACGTCGCCCCGCGTGCTGCCGGCACCACCCACGCCCATCGCGCCGGCCACCGGGTTCATCGAGTGGGTGTTGAGGTGGATCACCTGCCCGAAGCGCGCGTGCGTCCCGTCGAGCAGGCGACGCAGCGCCGCGTGGTAGGGCCGGTGGTAGTGCGCCAGGCGCCAGCGCAGTTCGTCCACGCGCAGCGGGCGGTCGTACAGCGGCCGGCCGTCGTCCAGCAGGCGCCAGACCACGGCCTTGCCCAGGTGCGCCTTGCCGCTGGGCTGCAGCGCGTCGGGCCAGGGGGCGTCCAGCAGCGCCGGGTCGATGTCGGCTTCGTGCCGGTTGGTGTCCACGTAGGTGCGCGGAAACTGCGCCGCCAGCAGGGGCACGCCGAATGCGGCTGCGGGCCGCCACAGCGCGTCGACGTGGCAGTCCTCCATCGTGCGCAGGGCGTCCACCGGCACCACAGGTCGGAAGTCCGGTGGCATGCGGCGGCCGGAGTGCGGCGAGTCCAGCACCAGCGGCAGTGCCGGTTCGGTCGGGCCGTGCACGACGAGCACGTCGTCGGGTGCGGGCGGGGCGAAGTCGGACATGCTCATGGTGCCGATGTGTGGTGCGTCGATCCCCGTCGCAGCGCGCGGCCGGCGTGCAGGTCGCGCGCGCCTTCGGCATCGTGGGCCAGCCGCCCGCCGAGCCAGACGGCCTGGATGCCGGTACTGGGCCGCAGCGGCTCGGTGAAGGTGGCCTGGTCCTGCACACGTTCGGGGTCGAAGAGCACCAGGTCGGCCACCGCGCCTGGCGCCACGCGGCCGCGGTCGGTCAGCCCGAAGCGCGCCGCCGGCAGGCCCGTCATCTTGTGCACCGCAGCCTCCAGCGACAGCAGGCCGCGTTCGCGCACGTAGCGGCCGAGCACGCGCGGAAAGCTGCCCCACAGCCGGGGGTGCGCGCTGGCATGGGCCAGGCCGTCGGAGCCCACCATGGTCAGCGGGTGCGCCAGGATGCGCTCGACGTCGGCTTCGTCCATCGCGAAGTAGATGGCGCCGGCGGGCAGCAGCGAACGCGCCAGGGCCAGCGGGTCCACACCGCGCGCTTGCGCCACCGCCAGCAGCGAGCGCCCGGCCAGCGCCGGCTCGACGGCCGACCAGCTGATCAGCACGTCGCGAGACTGCTGCACGCGCTCGGGGATCAGCATCGTGGCCGAGGCGTCGTAGGGGTAGCAGTCCAGGCACACCGGCTGGCGCGCGGCCGCCTGCTCGATCAGCGCCAGCGTCTGGCGCGAGCGGCCGTGGTTGGCGCGCCCCATCAGCTTGTGGTGCGACAGCACCAGCGGCACGCCCAGGCCGCGGCCGATGGCCAGCGCCTCCTCCAGCGCCTCGGCGATGCCGTCGCCCTCGTCGCGGATGTGCATGCTGACCAGGCCCGCCGCCCCCGGGGCAGCACGCAGCGGCGCGCCCACGGCCAGCACCTCGTCGGCGGTGGCGGCGCGTGCCGGCGGGTAGAACAGGCCGGTGGACAGGCCCCCCGCGCCGGCGTCCAGCGCGTCGGCCAGGTCATGCGCCATGGCCGCCGCCTCGCGCGCGTCGGCCACGCGGTCGGTGCGCGCCATGTGGCGCACGCGCAGCGTGGTGTGGCCCACCAGCACGACCGCGTTGGTGGCCGGGCCGACGGCGTCGAGCGCGTCCAGGTAATCGGCCACCCGTTCGAAGCGCCAGCCATCCTGACCGAACTCGTCCAGCGGCGGCGGCGCCGCGTCGGTGACCAGCGGCGCCAGGCTCATGCCGCAGTTGCCGGTGACCACGGTGGTGACGCCCTGCGACAGCTTGGGGTGGGCGCCCTCGGGCGGCTGCAGCAGCAGGCGCTCGTCGTGGGCATGGGTGTCGATGAAGCCGGGCGCGACGATCTGGCCACGCGCATCGACACGCTGCCGGGCCGGCCAGCCGACCAGCGAGCCGGGCGCGGCCACGGCCACAATGCGGTCACCGCGCAGGCCGATGTCGGCGGCCCGCCGTGCGGCACCGCTGCCGTCGATCAGCTCGCCCCCGGTGATGCACCAGTCCAGCGGCTCGGCGCGGGCTTCGACCTGGGCCATGTCAGTACCGCTCGGCCGTTCCGAAGGTACTGACAGCCCCCTTGGGGGGCAGCGAACGAAGTGAGCGTGGGGGTTTCACTTCAGGCCCCCGTGCCGCCGTGGTCGAGGTGGCAGGCGCTCAGGTGGCCCGGTGCGGTCTCGACCAGCGCCGGCCGCTCCTGGCGGCAGCGCGGCCCGGCGTGCGGGCAGCGCGGGTGGAAGTGGCAGCCCGGCGGCGGGTCCAGCGGCGACGGGATCTCGCCCTTCAGCGGCGCGAAGCGCTTGTGCCGGCTGGCCAGCGTGGGCACGTTGGCCAGCAGCGCCTGCGTGTAGGGGTGGCGCGGCTGCCTGAAGAGCTCGGCCGCGGGTGCAGCCTCCACCATGCGGCCCAGGTACATGATGACCACGCGGTCCGACAGGTGGCGCACCACGCCCAGGTCGTGGCTGATGAACAGGTAGGTGAGGTTCAGGTCGGCGCGCAGCGCCAT
>JACKLO010000008.1 GCA_024235915.1 Burkholderiaceae bacterium
AGCGCAGCACCATCCGCGCACTTCCACAACCCTTCACGTCCCAGACGCCATGACCACGCTGATCCTTGCCCTTGTCCCGGTTGTCTTCGTCACCGGCGGTCTCGCCTGGGTGATGTCCATGGGCGCGCGCGACCAGGCGCGGTCCGATGCCTGGGCAGAACGCTGGATGCAGGCCAACGCCAGCCGCGGCAACCGCTGAGGCGGGCCGTGTCGGGCGGGCGACGGTGACTGGCGCACCCGGCCGACGAGTGCGCGGCCGCCAGTTCATGCCAGCGTCGCGCCACGCGCCGCCAGCAGCCGCTCGATCGCGGCCATCTGGTGGTCGTTGAACACCTGGAACCAGACCTTCTGCAGCCGGCTCTTCGGGGCGCGGTCGAAGTACGCCAGCGTGGCGTCCAGCAGCACGGCGATCGCCTCGTCCAGGGGCGCGCCGCCGCTGCCGGTGCCCATCAACGGCAGCAGGATCGAGTTCGGCTTGAACTCGGCGATCTCGTCGGCGCGCGAGAGCACGCCATCCACGCACGCGGCAATGTCCTTGACCGGCGCGTAGCCGCCGCCCAGGTCGCCCTGCACCGCGGCCACGTGCAGCACCTGCCGCACGCCGAACTTGCCCGCCAACTGCCCGCCGCCGGTGGCGATCACGGTGCCCGGCGGCACACTGCGGTAAGTCCCCATCTTCTGCGCCAGTTCGTCGGCGATCACGTCGCGCGTGACCTGGCCGGCCACGTCGCGCTCGGCGCCGAAGTAGCGGATCACGGCCGAGCCCGCCTTGTCGAAGAAGCGCGCCATCTGCATGTTGGTGTTCTCGGAGTTGACCCAGAGGTCGATCTTCTCGCTGACGTAGCGCAGGTCGCCGCTGAGCAGGCCGATGCGTCGCCGCGGCCCGATCCGGGGCAGCTTGAACAGCCTCGGCGGCCCCGGTGGCAGCTGGCGCGGCCCGGCACTGAGGTCGAGCACCTCGTGCACCAGGCTGTCGTTGTCGCCGTTGGCCAGGCCGTTGAGCACGTAGCGGGTGATGGCGTCGCGGGCCTTGGCCAGGCCGGCCGACGAGCTGGCGTCGTACAGGATGGTCTTGAATCCGTTGAGGTTGAACGGCGTGGCCGTGCCCTGGCGGCAGATCAGCACCGTCACCCGCCGCTTGAGCGCGTGGCGCACGCCGAGTTCGTAGAAGACGTTGGGGTTCAGCGTGGACAGGTCCACCACCACGACCTCGCTGCCATGGATGGCCTCGATCATCTGCCGGTGCACCCATCCGGCCTGGTCGATGCGGTCACAGCGCACGCTCTCGATGGCCGGGCCACCGGCAGCACGGAACGCCGGTCCGCTCACCGCCGGTGCGATGAGCTTGTCGTAGATGGCGTCGAAGTCGATCGCCTTGCCGTCGGCGTCACGCTTCTCGCCGAACGGCATGATCACGAAACAGCGCAGAGGTCGGTCGGTCATCGACGAATCCTTCGCATCGGTCCTTGGTGTGGCCGGGTTCCGCGGCACGTCATGGTCGGGCGCCGAAGTACGCCATCGCGGCGATCAGTGTCTTGGCGTCGACGAGGCGCCCCTGGCGCCAGGCGTCGCGCAGGCCGTCCGGCGTGAGTTCGACCAGGAGGATGTCCTCGCCCTCCTCCGTCACGCCACCGCCGGGCCCGCTGCGTGTGCCGACCTCGGCCAGGGCCAGGTGCACGCGCTCCGACGATCCGCCAGGGCTGAGGTAGAAGCTGCCCAGCCAGTCCAGCGCTTCGATCTCGAAGCCGGTCTCCTCGTGCACCTCGCGTCGCAGCGCAGCCTCGGGCGATTCGCCGGCCCCGACGATGCCGGCCACCACCTCGAGCAGCCAACCGGGGCCGGACGGCCAGGTGGCGATGCGCAGCTGTTCGACGAGCCAGAGGCGCGGGCCCTGGTGCAGCAGGGCCGCCACCGAGTCGCCACGCTCGAGCACCAGGCGGCGCACCGGTGCGCTGGTGCGGCCATCCTGCCGCTCGAAACGGTAGTCGACCGCATCGACCTGGAAGAAATCGTCGAGCAGCCGCGCCCGACCGATCAGTTCGACCTTGGGTTCCGTCATGCAGGTGTCCTCCCGTCGCGGATGGCGTCGCCCGCGGCCCGCCAGGCCAGGCGCAGGCCGACGCTGGCGTCCGGGTCGATGGCGGCGTTGCGATAGCGGGCGTCGATGCGGCAGAAGCGGGCGTCGTCCATCCAGCCGCCGCCGCGGATCACCCGTCGGGCCGGGCCGGCACCCTGCCCTGCCTTGGCCGGCCAGCTGTCGGCGCACCAGTCCCAGGTGTTGCCGCACAGGCCGCTGAAGCCAGCCGGCGTGGCCGGGTAAGCGTCGGCGGCACGGGGCGCGCCGCTGGCGAAGGCCTGGCCATGGTGGGCCCGGCGCGCGCAGATCCCGCCATCGATGGTGGCGAACTCGCCGCCGGTACCACCCGCCAGAGCGGCGGCGTGCCACACGCGTTCCGGCGGCAGTTCACCGCCCAGCCAGGCGGCGCAGGCCGCGGCGTCGTGCCAGGTCATGCCGGTGGCCGGCAGGTCCGGCGCGGCAAAGGACGGTCTCGCCCAGGTGGCCGGCGGCGGGCGGCCGCTGGCGGCCACGAAGCGCCGGTACACCGCATTGCTCAGCGGCGCGAGCGCCAGGTACCACCCCGGCTGGCCAGGCACCGCCCGCAATGCCAGGGCGTCGTCGGCGAGCCAGGCGCGGTCGCCGTCCCGGTTTGCCGCCTTCGCATGCGGCGGATGTGCAGCCTGCCATCGGGCCAGCGCCAGATCGTCCGCGTTGGCCCGCGCGATCCGGTCGGTGTCGGTGTCCGGCGCCGCCGGCAGCGGGTCCGGGCGCTCATTCGTGGCGTGACGACGCCAGGCCGCCCGCAGGGACGTGACGAACCCCGGCGCACCGTCCGCGCGCCCGTGCAGCACACCCCCGGCCCCGGCGAACCCCCGTCGCTCCTGCTGCACCCAGGGCGACGCGTCCGCCGCTGGCGAATCCAGCGCCGCCATCACGGCGCACGGTGCCATCTGCGTGGCCAGCCGGTCGCGCCAGAACACGTCGCCCTGCGGCAGCGGGGGATCCATCAGGCTGGGCACGCCGGTCTCGAGCAGTTCAGCCGCCAGCCGATGCGCGGCGGCCGCATCGGCACGGGCGTAGCTGATGAAGATCATCGGGCGATCTCCGTCACTGCCGTGGCCCAGGCCTCGAGCACCGCCGCCTCGCGACCGAAGATGCAGCCCAGGCGGCATGTGCTGCCGTCGGCCCGGGGCAGCCACGCCTGGCCGTCACTGTTGACGAGCAGGTAGTGGCCCAGCCGGTCGGCGATGCTGCGCCAGCGCACCAGCGGCAACTCGCCGATCTGCTGGTGCAGCCGCACGCGGGCCGCGGCAAAGGCCTCGTCGCCGACCCGCAGCCTGTCGTTGGCGCCGGCCGCGGCCTGGTCCGTCGGCGTGTACTGGAACAGGTTCCACTGCGCCAGCGTCCGCAGGGCCAGTACAGGTTCGGCGATGCGCGCCAGGTGATCGGCATTGCCGGCATGCACGACAGTGTTGACGATCAGTTGTCCGGGGCGGGCGCAAGCATCGAGCTGGCGCAGCAACTCGACCGTGCGGTTATGCAGGTCGGCCCGGCCGCGGCGGAAGTGCTGCGCACTGGCGTTGTCCCAACCGTCCAGCGGCAGGGCCAGCTGATCCACGGCGCCCAGCAGCGTCTCGATGTCGATGGCGCCCTCGCGGGCCGGGGCCAGCAGGCCGGCACCCACGGTGTCGAGCTTGATCGTCCGCACGCCGGCGTGCCGGAAGCCGGCCAGCCAGGCCGGCAGGTCGTCCAGCAGCAACGGGTCGCCACCGGACAGCGTGAGCGCGTCGATGCCGAGCGCGACGAAAGCGCACACGCTGGCCATGAAGGGTTCACGTGGCGGGTCCTGCTGCCCGAAGACGGTGTAGCAGCCATCGCAGGCCACGGCACAACGTCGCGAGATCGCGAAGTTGATGCGTTCCGGTCGGGAGCGGGTCCCTGCCGCCTGGGCGCCCATGCCGTCCTCCTGTGGAACATTGTGCGCCTGGCCAGACGGCGGCGGCCGTTGAAGCGCTGGGCTGTTCGTGGTGGCCGGCGTTCAGGCGGTCCCGTACTTCGTCTCGAAGGCCACGCCGATGGTGCGCAGCAAGGGCATCGGCAGTTCGCCGCCGGCGCAGACGATCACGGCATCGGCCGCGCACTCCTGGCTCCCGTCGCCCGTGGTCAACCGCACGCGTCCGGTGTTGATCTGGGCCACCTCGGTCCGCAACAGCACTTCGAGCCGGCCACGCTTGCGCAGCGTGTCCAGCCGCTCCCGGTTGCGCGGCTTCACACGCGCGAAGGCGTCGCCCCGGTAGGTGAGCGTGACCGTCGTGCCCGGGACTTCGGCCACCGCCACGGCCGCCTCGACGGCACTGTCGCCACCGCCCACCACCAGCACCGCCTGGCCCGCGTACTGTTCGGGATCGGTCAACCGGTACACCACGTGGGGCTGCTCCTCGCCGGGCACGCCCAGCTTGCGGGGGGTGCCCCGGCGGCCCAGGGCCAGCAGCACGCTGCGGCAGCGGAACTCGCCCTGGTTGGTGCGCACGACGAACCCGTCGCCTTCGGGCGTGGCGCCGAGGAAGCGCTCCTGGAACTGGATCGGCAGGCCGGTGCGTTCGACGATGTCCTGCCAGAACGCCAGCAGGCGTTCCTTGGCCACCTCGGTGAACTGCACCTTGCCCACCAGGGCCAGCGTCACGGGGGCCGTCATCGCCACCTTCTGCCGGGGGTAGTGGAAGACGGCGCCGCCCAGTGACGCCTCCTGCTCGATCAGGCGGAACTGCAGGCCCTGCTCCATCGCGGCCAAGCCGGCCGACAGCCCGGCCGGGCCGCAACCGACGATGATCACGTCCAGCGGCCAGGCGCCACGCGGTCGGTGGCGGATGGCGTCGATGGCCTGACGGCCCTGTTCCGCCGCCTTTCGGATCAGGCCCATCCCGCCCAGTTCACCGGCGATGAAGATGCCGGGCACGTTGGTCTCGAACTGCGGGCTGACCTGCGGGATGTCCACGCCGCGCCGCTCGGTGCCGAACACCAGCTGGATGGCGTCCACCGGGCACGCGGCGGCGCACGCCCCGTGTCCGATGCAGGCAGCCGCATCCACCAGCACGGCCTTGCCGCCGATCACGCCCAGCGCCTGCTCCGGGCAGGCCTGGGCACAGGTGCCGGAGCCGATGCAGCGCACCGGGTCCACCACCGGGTGCAGCGACATCGGTTCGGCCATGCCGGCCGCTTGTGCCACGGCCAGCGCCTCGGCGTGGACCCGCTGCCGGCGGCTTTGCCAGACCACGTAGCCGCCAACGGCCAGGACCAGGACCAGGGCATAGGGCAGCCAGAGGCTCATCGGCGCCACCGTGTCGTGTGACGGGTCGCATCGCCCATGCGCGGGCCGGCCCGCAAGTGCACGGCGCTCATCTCACCGCGTGCCCTGCACCAGCATCAACTGGATGTCGTTGCGCCCCAGGGCCACGGTGGACGACTCCACGCGGGGCTCGCCTGGCTGTGCCGTGGCCTGGCCGCTGCGGCTGATGCGCGCGCCGACCACCACGCGATCGTGGCCAGACAGGCGAAAGGCTGGCGACATGGCCAGGCTGTCGTCCAGCCGGAAGCGCAGCGGCAAGTCCTTGACCTGGGCGCGCATCACCGCCAGCGGCATGCGCGGGCCGCTGGCGGCACGCGCGAAGACGAAGACCGTGTCGTCGGGTCGCGTCTGGGGAGCCAGCGCCGGATCGAGCTGCACCGTGCCGGCCACGAAGGCAGTGGCCGACGGCGGCGGTGCCGCGGCGGTGCCGGGAACGCTGCCGCCTGCCGGGGCGGCGCCGGCCACGCTGCCTCCTGTCGCAGCCAGGCGCTGCCGGGCCTCGGTCAGGCCTGCGGCCATCTGCCGGACCAGCGGGTGGTTGGGTGGCCCGACTGCCTGCAGGTGTGCCCAGTGGGTCACCGCGCTGGCATAGTCGCCGCGGTCGAAGGCCGCGGTGCCGGCCAGGGACAGGGCCTTGGGCTGGTCCGGGTCCAGTGTCAGCGCCTGCTGCACGCGTTGAAGCGCCTCGCCTTCGATGCGGTGTCCGTTGGCCACGGCCAGTGCGTCGGCGAAGTCGGCCAGCAGGGCCGGGTCGTTCACGCCCGCATCCAGCGCCTGCCGGTAGGCCTGCACGGCACGCCCGGGTTCGCCCAGCACGACCCAGGAGCGCGCCAGCATGGCCCAGCCTTCGGCGTCCGCAGGGTCGGCCGCCAGACGCTGCGCCAGGCTGTCGACCATCTGCCGCATCTGTGCCGTGTCCATGGTGTGGGGTGCCGACTCCGGGGTCGCTGCGCCGAGGCCCGTGGGACCTGCAGCGGTCGTGCCGGGCAGCTCCAGGGCGTCGGGGCGGCCCAGCCAGACGTAGCCACCGGCCACGACCGCCAGTGCCAGGCCCAGCAGCACGGGCACCACACCAGGTACCGGCAGGACGGCGCGACCCCGGGTTTCGTCCTGGGCGGACGACGTGCCGCTGGCCATGGTGTCGACGAGCCGGCGTTCCAGTCGCGCCCTCCCCTCGGCGTGCGCCGCATCGTCGAGTGCACCCGCCGCGTGCAGTGCGTCGAGCTGCTGCAGCTGGGCGCGCAGCGCGGCCAGCGGGTCGGACGCGGTTCGTTGGCCACTGCCGGACCAGAGCGGGCGCAGGAGGATGGCCAGCACCACCGCACCGATGAGCGCGGCGAACACCAGGAACACGGTCATGAGGACGTCTCGGACAAATCGGGGTCGGGCTCGAAGGCGTCGGCCGGCAGGCGTGCGCGGCGGCGCAGGGTCAGGGCCAGCAGCACCGCGCCAGCGGCGGCCAGCAGTGCCGGCGCGGCCCACAGCAGCCAGGTCGTGGGCTTGACCGGCGGCCGGTAGAGCACGAAGTCGCCATAGCGCTCGGTCATGTAGTGCCGCACCTCGTCGTCGCTGGCGCCGCGGCGGATCAGCGCCCGGGCCTCGTCGCGCAGGTCCTGTGCCAGGCCCGACTGCGAATCGGCGATGGTCTGGTTCTGGCAGACCAGGCAGCGCAGTTCGGTGGCCACCTGGCGCAGGCGGGCTTCCACCCTGGCGTCGTCGAGCGGTGCCGTGGCCGCGAGCGTACCCGCCGGCACCGTGACCAGCAGGGCGACGCCGCACAGCGCCGATGCCGCCCACGGCCTGGGTGAACGCCTCATCGCGCGCCCTCCCCCGCCAGCACGGGCACGCTGCGCGGCGGGTGCGCCACATCCGGTGCCGTTGCCGGGCGCGTGCGGCGGTAACGCCGGTCACTGGCCGCCACGGCACCGCCCAGCGCCATCAGCAGGCAGCCACTCCAGATCCAGTCGACGAAGGGCTTGACGTGCACGCGCAGCGCCCACGCGCCGGGCGCGACCTCCTCGCCCAGCGACACGTACAGGTCGCGCAGCAGGCCGGGCGCGATGGCCGCCTCGGTCATCGGGTTGCGCTGCACGCGGTAGACGCGCTTCTCGGGATGCATCACCCGCACCGCCTGGCCGTCGCGCAGCACGGTCACGGTGGCCTGCAGGGCGTCGTAGTTCGGGCCGGTGCGCTCGCGCACGCCGTCGAAGCGGAAGTCCAGGCCGGCGAGGGCCACGACCTGGCCGGGGTGCACCCGCTGGTCGATCTCGAGCTCCCCACTGCGCACGCCGGTGACGCCGAAGGTGAAGACCGCCACGCCCAGGTGCGCCAGCATCATGCCGGCCACGGCGCGCGGCAGCTGCCGCAGCTGGCCACGGCGCCACCAGCCGGCCAGATCCAGCACGATGCCGGCCACCATCCACAGCACGACGGCCACCCCCAGCAGCGGCAGCGGGCGCAGGCTGCCCAGCGCGGCGTTGATCGCACCGCTGCCGGCCAAGGCCAACACGGCCGACACCAGCGCCGGCCGGCGCAAGGCCAACAGATCGGCCTCGCGCCTGCGCAGCAGCGGCCCGAAGCCCGCCAGCAGCAGCAGCGGCAGCATCAGGGGTACGAACACGGCCTCGAAGTACGGCGGGCCCACCGAAATCTTGCCCAGGCCAAGCGCGTCGAGCATCAACGGGTACAGCGTGCCCAGCAGCACGGTGCCCGTGGCGGCGGCCAGCAGCACGTTGTTCAGCAGCAGGGTCGACTCGCGCGAGACCGGCGCAAAGCGTGCCCCCAGCCCGATGCGCGGCGCGCGCCAGGCGTACAGCGCCAGGGCGCTGCCGGTCACCACCACCAGGAATCCGAGGATGAACAGGCCGCGCCGCGGGTCGGTGGCGAAGGCGTGCACCGACGACAGCACGCCGGAGCGCACGAGGAAGGTGCCCAGCAGCGACAGCGAGAAGGCCAGGATGGCCAGCAGCACGGTCCAGGACTTGAACGCGCCGCGCTTCTCCGTCACCGCCAGCGAATGGATCAGCGCCGTGCCCAGCAGCCAGGGCATGAAGGACGCGTTCTCCACCGGGTCCCAGAACCACCAGCCGCCCCAGCCCAGTTCATAGTAGGCCCAGGTGCTGCCCAGCGCGATGCCGATCGTCAGGCAGCACCAGGCCGCGGTCGTCCAGGGCCGCGCCCAGCGGGCCCAGCGGGCGTCGAGGTCGCCACCGATCAGCGCCGCGATGGCAAAGGCGAAGGCCACCGAGAAGCCCACGTAGCCCATGTAGAGCATCGGTGGGTGCGCCACCATGCCGGGATCCTGCAGCAGCGGGTTCAGGTCGCGCCCGTCCAGCGGCGCCGGCAACAGGCGGTCGAACGGGTTGGACGTGGTGAGCATGAACAGCAGGAAGCCCACCGTGATCCAGCCCATCACCGCCAGGATGCGTGCGCGCAGCACCCCGGGCAGGCCACCGCCGAAGACCGTCACCGCCACCGTCCAGCCGGCGAGCATCGCCACCCACAGCAGCAGCGAGCCTTCGTGCCCGCCCCAGACACCGGCGATGCGGTAGGCCAGCGGCAGCGCGCGATTCGAGTTCTCCGCCACGTAGACCAGCGAGAAGTCGTTGCCGACGAAAGCCGCGGCCAGCAGCACCAGCGCCAGGCCGATGGCGAGCGCCTGCGCCTGCGCGGCGCTGGCGCCGAAGCGCATGGCCAGCCCGTGGCCGCGTGCGGCGCCCCACAGCGGCAGCGTGCCCTGCACCAGGGCGGCCACCAGCGCGCACAGCAACGCCACCTGTCCCAGTTCGGCGAGCATGGTCTCCCCTGCCCGCTCAGAACTCGACGCGCGCACCCAGCGCGTAGCTGGCACGGCGGGAGCTTTCGCGGGTGGACGTGGGCGGCGTGTTGCCCGACGGGTCGGTCAGCACGCGCGTGGCGCTGCCGATCTCGTAGGTCAGCGCCGTCTCCAGCGCCACCTTCTTCCAGCCGCGGTAGGTCACGCGCAGGCCGGGCGTCCAGCGTTCGCTGCGGCTGCCTTCGGGCGTGCGGTCACGGTAGTACTGCAGCGACGGCTCCACCTGCCAGTCGCTCCACCACCAGGCCGACTGGTTGTAGGCCAGCAGCAGGCCGTCGAGCTGCGGGCTGCGGATGGTGGTGATCACGCCGACGTGCGTGTCGCGGTCGGACAGCAGGTTCAGGCCGATGAGCTGCGCGGTGGCACTGACGATGTCGCCTGTGGCGGGCCGGCCGGTCTCGAAGCCGGGCACGTCGGGCACCGGCGGGATGGCGCCGGTGTTGGTCAGGCCCAGGCTCGCGCCCACCGTCCAGTGCGGGGTCAGCGGCCGCGTCACGCCGGCCTGGGCCTGCGTGACCATGGGCGTCAGCGCGACGATCTGGTCGCGCAGCGCGGCCACCGTGGTGTTGGCCAGCCGCGGCGCGATGCGCGCGAAGATCACGCCGGGTTGGGTGGGGTCCTCGAAGGTCAGCGCGTTGCCCAGCGACAGCGGGGCCAGGGCGCGCCGGTCGTAGAGCAGCGTGTAGACGGTGTTGTCCTCGGCCACGTGCGTGCCCTGCACGCTCACGGCGTTCATGGCACCGAAGGCCACGTCGTAGTCGAACTGCGAGAATACCGATGTGCCGCCGGAAAACCACCGCAGGTCCAGGCCCACGGCGCGCCGGTCGACCTCGCCGTCGATGCGCTGCTCGATGGCGTAGAGCGACCCGCCCAATGCGCCGACCACACGGTCCTGCTCGACGCGCAGGCCGTAGAAATGGCGTTGGGTGTCGAACAGCTGTTCGGCCGGCACGCCGGCCACCGCGCCCAGGCGCAGCTTGCCGATGGGGGTGACATAGCCCTGCACCCCGTCGAAACGCCCCATGACGCCACCGCCGGTGGGCGATTGCCGGCCCAGCCGCACACCCCAACCCGCCTTCAGCGCACGGTGGTCGAAGTAGGCGGCCGACAGGCGGTTCCGGCTCTTTTCCGGACGTTCCAGGTCGCGTGTGTAGGCGTTGCGGAAGACGACGCGCTGGTCCTCGTCGTCGGTGCGGCGCCGCCAGGACAGGTCGGCCGCGCCCACCACCTGGCTGGCGCGATCGCTGGTGAACTGCGCCTCGCCCACGGTCGGTGGCAGGCCGGCGATGGGGGAATCCTGGAAGTCCTGGCTGCGCAGCTGGCCGTTGCCGCCGTACCAGTTCAGCGCCACGGAGGCATCGAGCGTGGTGTCGTCCCGCCGTTCCGGCTCGGCCACCTTGGGTGGGACCTCCGGCTTCGCCGCCTCGGCCGGCAGCGCGGCCAGCCGCTGGCGGACGCGGTCGCTGTCCTCACCCTGCGGGTACAGGCGCAGGAAGGTCTCGTACTCGGCCCGCGCGCGGCGGGTGTCGCCCAGGGCCAGCCAGGCGTCGCCGGCCAGGGCCTGGGCCGGCCGGGTGGACGCGTTCGGCGGCAGGTCCAGCAGGGCGTTCAGGCCATCGAGCGCCAGGCGGTGAGAACCCGCGGCCATGGCCTGCGTGGCGTTGTCCAGCAGCGCCTTGGCCTGGGCTTCGGTGTCACCGCTGGCCGCAGCCGATGCCATCGGCGCGGGCCGTGCAGCCGGTGCAGGGGCTGCGCCGGCCAGCCGTTCGCCGCGGCCGGGCAGCAGGATCTCGATGGCCCGGTTGTCCGCCCCCTGCCGCACGCGCACGGCGCCGGGTTCGCCCAGGCGCAGCACGATGCGGCGTTCGCGGTCGGCCTGCCCCGGTTCGTCGGTCAGGCGCAGGCGATCGAGGCCCTTGAGGTGATCCAGCGCCAGCAGCTGGCTGCCGGGGCCGATCTCGCGGTTGGTGGTGCTCACCAGCTGGTAGACGACGAGCACGGTATCGCCAGCGGCGGTGGCGATCTGGCGCTGGAACTGCACCTCGGTGGCGAACTGCAGCGCCAGCACGGCGGCATCACCCTCGCGCCGCACCTGCACCTGGTCGACGACGAAGGCGGCTTGCGCCGGCAGCGCGGCCGCAGCCAGACAGACGGAGACGGTGAGCGCCCTGGGCATCAGGGGCAAGGCAAGTCGTTGGGTGGGCATTGGAACGGGTCACTCCCAGCGGGTGTACGGCGTGCCCTCGCGGCCCAATGGCCGGTGGCACCCGGATTGCGAACAGTCGGTGACGCCGGTGGAACGCTCGTGCGTCAGCGACTTCTTCTCCATGTCGCCGAGCCAGGCGGTCGAGCGGTCGTGGCAGGCCTTGCACCAGCCGGCGCCGTTGCCCTGGCTGTTGTTGTGGTTCATGCGCATGCCGCCCCAGCTGGTGGTGCTGGTGTGGCAGGCATTGCAGTCCATGCTGGCGCCGGCCAGCAGCTGCACCTCGGGGATGTGGTTCGAAGGCTTGGCGGTGGCGCCAGCTCCGGCGAAGGCCCCACCGTGGCAGGACTTGCAACTCGCGGTGGTCACGACACTGTGGTTCATGGCCACCGAGGCGGTCCACGACGTCTGCGAGCGGTGGCAGCTGTCGCAGCGCGCCGTGCCCACGGGCACCGGGATGTGGTTGGCCGGCTTGCCGGTGGCGGTGCTGCCGTTGTGGCAGGTGTCGCAGGTGCCGGTGCCCACGGCGTTGGCCGGCGAGTGGGCGAAGTTGACGTTCGACCAGCTGCTGGTGCTCTTGTGGCAGCTCTCGCAGTTCCCGGTGACCGTGGCGTGCAAGGCGTTGTTGGGCTTGCCGGTTGCATCCGGGTAGGCGCCGCTGTGGCATGTGGCACAGCTGTTGCCGATGCTGTAGTTGGCGTGCACGCGCGCGCCGGTCCAGCTGGTGGTGCCGTTCTTGTGGCAGCCGTCGCAGTTGGCCGCGGCAGTGACGGGCACGGCGGTGTAGGGCACGTGCGTGGCCGGCTTGCCGTCGGCCGGCGGGAAGGCGCCGCTGTGGCAGCTGGCGCACTGCGCCGTCACCGGCACCTGGGTGTGGTTCCACTTCGTGGGCGTCCAGCCGGTGGTGCCGTGGCAGCTGTAGCAGCTCGCCGCGCCGGTGGGGATGTGCGTGCCCGGCTTGCCGGTGGCCGCGCTGCCGTTGTGGCAGCTCGCACAGTTGGTCGCGGCGTTGAACGTGCTGTGGTCCACGCGCGCCGATCCCCAGTTGCTGGTGCTCTTGTGGCAGCTCTCGCAGTTGCCGGTGACGCCTGCGTGCAGCGCATCGCTGGGCTTGCCCACGGCATCGGGATACGCGCCACTGTGGCAGGTGGCGCAGCTGGTGCCGATGCTGAAATTGGCGTGCACGCGCGCACCGGTCCAGCTGGTGGTGCCGTTCTTGTGGCAGCCGTCGCAGTTGGCCGCGGCGGTGACAGGCACGGCGGTGTAGGGCACGTGCGTGGTCGGCTTGCCGTCGGCCGGCGGGAAGGCACCACTGTGGCAGCTGGCGCACTGCGCCGTCACCGGCACCTGGGTGTGGTTCCACTTCGTGGGCGTCCAGCCGGTGGTGCCGTGGCAGCTGTAGCAGCTCGCCGCGCCGGTGGGGATGTGCGTGCCCGGCTTGCCGGTGGCCGCGCTGCCGTTGTGGCAGCTCGCACAGTTGGTCGCGGCGTTGAACGTGCTGTGGTCCACGCGCGCCGATCCCCAGTTGCTGGTGCTCTTGTGGCAGCTCTCGCAGTTGCCGGTGACGCCGGCGTGCAGCGCATCGGTGGGCTTGCCCACGGCATCGGGATACGCACCACTGTGGCAGCTCGCGCAACTGGTGCCGATGCTGAAGTTGGCGTGCACGCGCGCGCCGGTCCAGCTGGTGGTGCCGTTCTTGTGGCAGCCGTCGCAGTTGGCCGCGGCGGTGACGGGCACGGCGGTGTACGGCACGTGCGTGGTCGGCTTGCCATCGGCCGGCGGGAAGGCGCCGCTGTGGCAGCTGGTGCACTGGCCGGTGACCAGGGTCTGGGTGTGGTCGAACCGCGTGGGCGTCCAGCGGCTCGTCGAGCCGTGGCAGCTGTCGCAGCTGCTGGCGGTGCCGGTGGGGATGTGCTGCGCGTTCTTGCCGGTGGCGCGCGCGCCGTTGTGGCAGGTCTGGCAGGTGCCGGGCACGACGCCGGCATGGTCGAAGCCACGCGCCGGCAGCCAGGCGTTGCTGCGGTGGCAGCTGTCACAGGATGCGGTGGTCGGGATGTGCTGCGCCGTCTTGCCTTCGGTGATCACGCCGTTGTGGCAGGTCTGGCAGGTGCCTGGCACCACGCCGATGTGCCGGAAGCGCGCGCCGCTGAAGGTGCTGGTGCCGTGGCAGCTGTCGCAGGTCTGCTGCGTGGGCAGGTGCGTGGGCGACATCACGGTGTTGCCGGCCGACAGGCGACGGCCGGGCGCGTGGCAGGAGGCACAGTCGCGCGGCGTGCCACGCAGCACGCCGCCTTGGTGGCAGGACTCGCAGCGGGCGCGCGCATGGGCGTCCTGCAGGGGGAAGCCGGTGGCCAGGTGGTCGAAGCTGCTGGTGGCGCCGGTCTGGGCCAGGGCCGGCAGGGTCACCACGCTCATCGACAGCAGGATCAGCGCGAGGAGCCACCGCCACAACGTGAAGGTCGGGCGTATCCGGGTCGTCATCGTGTCCCCTCCCCTGTGCGCTGCACGGTGCCGGCGCGGCGGTGCAGACGCTGCCAGTCGGTCGTCACGTGGCACTGGTCGCAG
Organism: Burkholderiaceae bacterium; assembly: GCA_024235915.1. Taxonomy (GTDB): domain Bacteria; phylum Pseudomonadota; class Gammaproteobacteria; order Burkholderiales; family Burkholderiaceae_C; genus Rubrivivax. The sequence continues at coordinate 14,009 of JACKLO010000008.1, forward strand.
CGCGTGCCGAAGGCGCCGTCGTGGCGATCGTCCTGGCGATGGCAGGTGACACAGTCGCTGCCCACGGGTGCGATCGCCTGCCCTGCCGGCGCCGGTGCGCGATGACAGGACGTGCAGGCCAGTGGCTGGTGCGCGCCGTCGAGCGCGAAGCGCGTGCGCCGGTCGTGGTCGAAGCGCCACAGGCGCCAGTCGCGCGTGTTGTGGCAGCTTTCGCAGGCCGCACCCAGCGTGCCGCGGTGCGTGTCGTCGGCGCGGTGGCAGGACAGGCAATCCCGCGGCGCATCGCGGTAGCGCGGCGTGCGGTGGCAATCGCTGCAGGCCACGCCGACATGGCGGCCGGTCAGCGCGAAGCGCGCCTGGGCGTGGTCGTAGCGCACGCCGGTCCAGCGGGTTTCGGTGTGGCAGCTGTCGCAGCGCTCGCCGACCTGGCCCTCGTGCTTGTCGTCGGCCCTGTGGCAGGCGATGCACTGCGAAGGCGTCTCGCGGTAGCGGGTGTCGCGGTGGCAGTCACTGCAGGTGACGTCGCGGTGCGCGCCGCGCAGGGCAAACCGCGCGGTCGCGTGGTCGAAGCGGTCGACCTTCTTCCAGCCGGCCTCCACGTGGCAGCTGTCGCAGCGATCGCCCAGGGTCGGTTCGTGCCGGTCGTCCGCCCGATGGCAGGCCACGCAGCGCTGGTCGGTCACCTGGTACTGGCCGGGCGTGGTGTGGCAGCCGGTGCAACGCGCGTCACGGTGCAGGCCGCGCAACGGGTAGCGCGTGCGGTCGTGGTCGAAGCGCGCCACGTCCGTCCAACGCTGTTCCTGGTGGCAAGCGCCGCACTCGCGGCCCAGGCTGCCCTCGTGCTTGTCGTCGGCCCGGTGGCAGTCGACGCAGGCGGTGGGCGTCTTCGTCGTGTACAGCGGCGTTTTGTGACAGCTGGTGCAGTTGGCCTGACGGTGGGCGCCACGCAGCTCGAATCGCGTGTCGCGCTCGTGCCGGAAGCGGCTGGGCTTCCAGGCCTGGGCGTCGTGGCAGGTTTCGCATTTCTCGCCGAAGCGGCCCTGGTGACCCTTGGGCGACTGGTCGTCGGCGCGGTGGCAGGCCACACAGGTTTCCGGCGCGTCGGCGAACACGGCGCTCTTGTGGCAGCTGTCGCAACGGGCGTCGACGTGCTTGCCACGCAGCGGAAAGCGCGTCTTGTCGTGTTCGACCTTGGTGTCGCGCCAGCCGGTCTCGGTGTGGCAGTCGGCGCAGGTGCTGCCCAGGCTGCCCTTGTGCACGTCGTCCTGGGTGTGGCAGGCCTGACACGTTTGCGGTGCCTCGCGCCACTTGCGCCCCGGGGCGTGGCAGGACGCACACTTCACGTCGCGGTGCAGACCGCGCAGCGTGTAGTCCGTCTTGGCGTGGTCGAAGGTCGCCGTGTCCAGCACCACGATGCGCGCTGTCCGGCCCTTGTGGTCGGTGTGGCAGCTGCGGCAGGCCTGGGGGTCCAGTCGACCGTGGAAGCCCTTGCGCGTGCGCATGTCAGCCCCGACGTCCTTGTGACAGTCCATGCACAGCCGGTCCTGCGCCTGGCGGTCGAAGCGCACGTGGCACGCAGCACAGTCGTCCTCCCACTTGGCATGCCCTGCGATCACGTCGCCCGGTCGAAGCACCGACTCGAGCGACTGCGCTCGGACTGCTGACGTGACCAAGAACAGGCACAGGAGAAGGAACCATCGCCATGTGCTGCTCACCGTCGCGCTCAATAGGCATGCACGGCGATCACGTGGACCACCGCGCTGACGACGAGCATCACCACGAACGGCACATGCGCCACGTGCCACAGCGCAAAGATGCGTTCATACGCCGCGTACTGCGAGACCCGCACCACGGCACCCAGGTAGCGGTCGACGAGGCGGCCGCCGCCGCGGCGCAGCGTCTGCCGGCGTGCCGGGTCGGGCTCCTGTGCCGTCGCGTCGCGCAGCAGGCGGCGGCAGCGCCAGGCGACGCCCGTCTGCCGCACGGGCAGCCACATCAGGCGGCGGAACATGTCCAGCACGTGCGTCGGCGCCGCCAGTTCCTGCTGCTCGAATCGGCGCAGGGCCGCCGCGACGGCGGGAGCGAAGTCCAGGCGGCCCACCGCCTCGGCCTCGACGAGGCCGGCGCGCCGGCGCAGGTCATCCAGCGTCGTCTGCTCGCCACGCAACCCGCGATGCACGCGGGCATGCAGGAAGCGGCCGACGACGCCGCTGAGCACGACGATCACCATGCTCCACAGTGCCACGCCGGCGTTCATCGAGCCGATGTGGAAGCTGGAATGGACCAGGATCAGCCAGGGGCCCAGCAGCCCGAGGCTGATGTGCCCCCACAGCCACCAGCGGGTGGCGCCCAGCCTGTCCAGCGCCCGGATGTGCTTGCGCAGGGGGTAGAGAAAGACGGCCAGCATCATCAGGCCGCCCGCGATGGCGATGCGGTAGCTGACGTCGTCGGCCGGGCGGAGCCAGCCTTGGCGCGCGATGAACCACGCCGCACCGATCGCGCTGACCATCAAGGCCAGGACGGCGACATCGGCGCGCCACGGCGATGCGGCGCTTCGGACGGCGGACCTCGCCGTGGCCGATGCGTTCGGCTTGGTCGCTGTCGACGCAGGGGGGTGGGTTGAAAGTGTCTTCACTTCGGGAACGATCTTCCAAACTTTGGGAAGAACTTCCCTTCATGTACGTTCAGTTGCCTGAGCTGCCTGTGGCGTGCAGCACGTAACCGCGGCCCCGCACGGTGCTCAGGCGACCGTCGCCAATCTGGCGACGCAGGTGATAGACATGCACCTCGATGAGATTGCTCGCCCGCGGCTGCCCGTCCTGTGGGATCCCGAGTTCGGCCATCAGCCGCGCCTGGCTGAGGATCTCGCCGGCATGGCGCATCAGCACGCGCAGCAGCTCGAACTGTCGGCTGGACAGCGTGAGCCGCTGACCACGCCGGCGCACCGAGCGGCTCTGCGTGTCGAGTTCGAGGTCGCCCACGACCAGCACTGCCGCGTCCGCCGATGGCGCCCGCTGGGCGATCAGGCGCGTCAGGCGGGTGTGCACCTCCCACCCCGGGGCGCTGCGCAGGCAGAAGTCGTCGGCGCCGGTGTCGAGCGCCTGTTGCGCGGATGCCACGTCCTGTGGCTCGTACAGGGCCAGCACCACACGTTGGGCGCTGCCGAGGCGGGCGCGTTCGATGGCGGCCAGGGCCCGGTCCGCGCGCCGCCCCAGGTCGACCAGGACCGGCTCGCCGCCTGTCAGGCGCAGGGGGCCAACGTCGGCCTGCCCGGTCAGTGGGACCTGTGTCAGGGTGATCCCGCAGGGCAGCAGGTCACCGGCCAGCCGCTCGGCCAGGGCACGGTCGTCGCTCGCCAGCGTGGCGGGGTTCATGATCGGGTGGCACGCGCCAGGCGCGGCACGCAGGGCGTCCGACGCGGGCTCGGCGGGGAAGGCTTCGAGATCGACCATCGCCTACGGATGGTCGATGCCAGCATGAGGCCCACCTGAAGACGTCAGGCGAGCCGGCGCGGCTGGCGCGCGGGGATTCAGTCGTTCTGCGAGGCGGCGTCGGCTGCGGCGCTGCGCGGCTGGCCATCAGGCGTGAGCGGCTGCGGGCGGTCCAGCGGGTGGCACAGGCGCCGGTTCAGTCGACCCAGCTTTTCGGACCGCTCCACGGCCGCCAGCACGGCTTCCGGGCTGAGCATGAGCATGAACGGGTTGTGGGCGAGCGTTTCGGTCTTCATGGGCCTCACTCCTGCAAGGAACGTGATGGCCCAATGTAGGCAAGCAACACGGGACCGTGTAGTCGTCCCCCCGCCATCCTGCGTGTCAGCGGAATTCCGACACGCTTGTCAGCGTGGCTTGAGGCGCTGGGCCAACGGTTCGCGGCCGGCGGCGTTGGCGAAGTCGGCCGCCGTGAGGTCTCGTTCGTTGCGCAGCGCCGGGTCGGCGCCCTTGGCCAGCAGCAGGTCGGCAGCGTCGATGGCGCCGTAGCGCGCGGCCATCATCAGCGGCGTGGTGCCGTTGGGCGAGCGTGCATCCAGCACGGCCCCACGGCCGACCAGCAGTTCCACCGCGGGCACCGACGGCCCGCTGGCGGCGTAGTGCAGCGGGGTCCAGCCGCTCTTGTTGATGGCCGCGCCGCGCTCGATCAGGCGCTGCATCCAGGGCAACTGCCCGCGCAGGGCGGCCATCATCAGCGGGGTCTCGCCGTTGGCGTTGGCCGCGTCCACGTCGGTGCCCGGGTGGGCGAGCAGGGCCTCGGCGGCCTGCAGCGACTCGCCACGCAGCGCCACGAAGAGCGCGACCTGGCCCTTGTCGTCGCGCACGTTGGGGTCGACGCCTGCCACCAGCGCCTGGGTCACCAGATGCGGTGCATCGATCTCGACGGCCTTGAACAGGTCCGCCGGCGTGTCGGCTCTGGCGACAGAATTTCCAATAATGAGAAAGAGATAGACAACAAACTTGAAGTGAAATCTCATGATGCGTGCTCGAGAGCCGGAAGGCTGAACAACTGCTCGAAATTGCGCGTGGTCGCCGCGGCCACCGCGTCCACCGTCAACCCCTTCAGGCGGGCGAGTTCGGCGGCCACGTGGGGCACGTAGGCCGGTTGGTTGGTCTTGCCGCGGTAGGGCACGGGCGCCAGATAGGGGCTGTCGGTCTCGATCAGGCAGCGCTCCAGCGGCACCTGGCGTGCCACCTCGCGCAGCGCCTCGGCGTTGCGGAAGGTCAGGATGCCGGAGAAAGAGATGTGAAAGCCCAGGGCCAGCGCCGCCTCCGCCACGGCCTGCGTTTCCGTGAAGCAGTGGAAGACGCCTCGCACGGCACCCTGCCCTTCGTCGCGCAGGATCGCCACCGTGTCGTCGCTGGCGCTGCGGGTATGCACCACCAGCGGCAGGCCGGTGGCGCGGGCCGCACGTATGTGCACGCGAAAGCGTTCGCGCTGCCAGGCCATGTCGGCCACGCTGCGGCCGCCCAGCCGGTAGTAGTCGAGCCCGGTCTCGCCGATGGCCACCACCCGCGGGCGCGCGGCGCGCGTGAGCAGGTCGTCCAGCGTCGGTTCGGCCACGCCTTCGTTGTCGGGGTGCACGCCGACGCTGCACCAGAGGTCGTCGTGCGCCATGGCCAGGGCGTGCACCTGCTCGAACTCCTCGAGCGTGGTGCAGATGGTCAGCGCGCGGGTCACACCGGCGGCGTGCATCGCCGCGCGGATCTCGGGCATGCGGCCAGCGAAGTCGGGAAAGCTCAGGTGGCAGTGGGAATCGACGTACATCGGGCAGGGAAACCGGAGCGGGCCGCGGTGGCACGAGGCCACGACCGCGGTCAGATCGTCTGGGTCGGCTTGGCCGAGGAGATCGACGTGCCCAGGATCTCCTCGATCTTGATCTTGAGCTGGCGGGTCTTCTCGTCGTTCGGAAAGCGCACGCCCACGCCCTGGGTACGACCGCCGGAGGCATTGGCCGGCGTGATCCAGGCCACCTTGCCGGCCACCGGGTAGCGCTGCGGGTCGTCGGGCAGCGACAGCAGCAGGTAGATGTCGTCGCCCAGGCGGTAGTCGCGGGCGGACGGCACGAACAGGCCACCGTCGGTCAGCGCCGGGATGTAGGCGGCGTACAGCGCACCCTTCTCGCGGAAGACCAACTGGATGACGCTGGGGCGGCCGCCGGCGGCGGGCGTGGGCGCGGTGCTCATGATTTCAGTGTAGCCAAGGCGTCACGTCCGCGACCGACCAGGGCCTCGACCAGCAGCGACTCGTTCCACGGATGTTCCGCCTGCCGCACGACGCGGTTGAGTTCCGCGGCCCAGGCCAGCAGCGGCGCCACGCCGCCCCGCGCGGCCGGCAGGGCCGAAGGCGGGAAGTAGCGCGGTGGCGCCCCGGTGGCCTGCGCCAGCAGGTCGTGGCAGAGCTTCTGCAGCGCGTCCAGCGTGCGCGCCAGCGGCCAGCCGGTCCAGGCGGCGACCTGGCCACGGGCCAGGGCGGCGGGCAGCGCGGCCCAGGCGCGGGCGTCCACGCCATCGGCCTGCAGCGCCAGCGCGTCCAGCGGCCGACCGGCGCAGGCCGCCAGCACGCCCGCCGGTTCGGCCACGCCCTGCCCCTTCAGCCAGGCCTCGGCGGTCGACGCGTCCGGCGGCGGCATCACCAGGCGCTGGCAGCGGCTGCGCACCGTGGGCAGCAGGCGTTCCGGGTCGCTGCAGGACAGCAGCCAGCGCACGCCGGCCGGCGGCTCCTCCAGCGCCTTGAGCAGGGCGTTGGCCGACGGGCCCTGCAGCGCCTCCGCCGGGTGCAGCACGATGACCTTGCCGCGGTCCCGTGAGCGCGTGGTCGCCACCCAGGCCAGGGTGTCGCGCACGTCGTCGATCAGGATCCACTTGCTGGGCTTGCGCTTGCCGCCGTTGGTGACTTCGTCTTCGCTGGCCAGCCCGTGGGCCAGCGCCTGTGCGCCCGGCAGCAACAGCTTCAGGTCGGGGTGCGTCCCGGCCTGCATCAGGCGGCAGGCGGCGCACTGGCCACAGGGGCGGCCGTCGACCACCTTCCCCTCGCAGAGCCAGCCCTGGGCCAGCGTGCGCAGCAGGGCCAGCGCGCCGTCACCCGGTGCGGCCACGATCAGCAGCGCATGGCCGCGCTGGGCGGCGGCGGTTGCCAGGGCGGGCGCCAGCCAGGGCAACGGCAGCGAGCCGTCGGGCCCGACCAGGGTTTCAGGCCGTGACGGCATGGTTCTCCAGGGCCGCCAGCACCGCCTGGCGCACGGTGTCGGGGGCGCCGGCGGCGTCGATGTGCACGAAGCGCACCGGCGCGGCGGCGGCCCGCGCCGCGTAGCCGTCGCGCACGCGGCGGAAGAAGGCCAGGTCCTCCGCTTCGAAACGGTCAGCGGTGCGCACGGCACTGCGGCGGGCGGCGGCGACGGCCGGGTCGACGTCGAACCACAGCGTCAGGTCGGGCTGCCTGCCCTGCTGCACCCAGGTCTCCAGCGCGGCCAGCACGCCGGCGTCGAAACCGCGGCCGTGCCCCTGGTAGGCGAAGGTGGCGTCGGTGAACCGGTCGCACAGCACCCAGGTGCCGGCGGCCAGCGCCGGCTCGATGGCCTGCTGCAGGTGGTCGCGGCGGGCCGCGAAGACCAGCAGCGCCTCGGTCAGCGCGTCCATCGGCCGGTGCAGCACCAGTTCGCGAAGGGCTTCGGCCAGCGCCGTGCCGCCGGGTTCGCGCGTGCGCAGCACGGCGTGACCACGCTGGCGCAGCCAGGCCTCCACGGTGTCGAGGTGGGTCGTCTTGCCCGCTCCGTCGATGCCCTCGGCGGTGATGAATCGGCCCGGCGCGCTCACCGGCCGCCCCGCTGGTACTTGTTCACCGCCCGATTGTGCGCGTCCAGCGTTTCGCTGAACTGGCTGCTGCCATCGCCGCGGGCGACGAAGTACAGCGCCTTGCTCGACGCCGGGTTCAGCGCCGCCTGGATCGAGGCCAGACTGGGCATCGCGATCGGGCTGGGCGGCAGGCCACCGCGCAGGTAGGTGTTGTAGGGGCCGTCGGTGGTCAGGTCACGCTTGCGCAGGTTGCCGTCGAAGGCCTCGCCCAGGCCGTAGATGATGGTCGGGTCGGTCTGCAGCGGCATGCCGATGCGCAGGCGGTTGATGAACACCGCCGACACGAGGGCGCGCTCGTCGGCGCGGCCGGTTTCCTTCTCGATGATGGAGGCCAGGATCAGCGCGTCCTCGGGCGACTTCAGCGGCAGGTCGGGCGCGCGCGCGGCCCAGGCCGCCTGCAGATGTCGCTGCATCGCGGCGTAGGCGCGGCGCAGCACGGTCAGGTCGCTGACCCGCCGGCTGTAGGCATAGGTGTCGGGGAAGAAGCGCCCTTCGGCCCAGCGCGGGCCGTCGGCCGGCGCGCCCACGGCGGCCAGCAGCGCCGCGTCGTCGAGGCCGACGCTGGCCGGGGTCAGGTCTGGCGCCGAAGCCAGTACGGCGCGCCACTCCCGCAGCGTGGCGCCTTCGGGCAGGCGCAATGTCAACAGCGCTTCGCGCCCCTGCACCAGCATGTCCAGCAGCGTTCGCGGGGTGACGCCGGGTTCGACCTCGTAGCTGCCGGCGCGGATGCGCGCGGCCTGGCCGGACAGGCGGAACCAGGCGAACAACAGGCGCGCATCGGCGTCGACGCCGGCGCGCACCCAGGCATCGGCCACCGCGCGCGGCGACGTGCCGGGCTCCACCGAGAGCTCCACCACCGGTTGGCGCAGCGGCAACGGCTGGTCCAGCCAGCGCCACGCCCACCATCCCGCGGCAGCCGCCAACAGCGCGACGCACAGCAGCCCGAGCCCCAGGGCCCAGGCGGTGCGGCGAATCCATGACGCGCGTCGGCCCATGGGTCGAAATGATAATCAGGGCATGTCGAACACCCCTGCCGCCCTCTCCACCCTCGAAGGCACGACGCCGTTGTCCGACTGGGGCCTGATCCGCGCCACCGGCGACGATGCCCGCAGCTTCCTTCACGGCCAGCTGACGCAGGACATCCTGAACCTGCCCGCCGGCCGCGCGCGCCTGGCCGGCTACTGCAGCGCCAAGGGCCGGTTGCTGGCCAGTTTCGTGGTCTGGGCTGACACGAACGGCGACCTGCTGCTGGCCTGCAGTGCCGACGTGCTGCCGGCCACGCTGAAACGGCTGTCGATGTTCGTGCTGCGGGCCAAGTGCACGCTCACCGACGCGACGGCCGAACTGCCGCTGCACGGCCTGGTCGGCAGCGCCGTGCCGGCGGGTGACGACTGGCAGGTGATCGACCACCGCGTCGTGATCCTGCCGGCCGTCGACGGTGTGCGGCGCGCGCTGGTGGCGGGCGCTGCGCCCGAGGCGCCTGCGCTGGACCCGGAACTCTGGCGCTGGCTGGAGGCGCGCAGCGGCATCGCACGCGTGGTGGCCGCCAACGGCGAGCAGTTCGTGCCGCAGATGGTGAACTGGGAACTGGTGGGCGGCGTGAACTTCCAGAAGGGCTGCTACCCCGGCCAGGAGGTCGTTGCCCGCAGCCAGTACCGCGGCACGACCAAGCGCCGGGCCTACGTGGTGCAGGCCGATGGCCCGCTGGCGGCGGGACAGGAGGTGTTCGCCGCGTCGGATGCCGAGCAGCCGGCCGGCCGCGTGGTCCTGGCGGCGGCGCCGGAGGGCGTGGCGCCGGCGGCGCTGGTGGAGCTGAAGATCGCCGCCACCGATGAACGCTTGCACGTCGGCGGCCCAGATGGCCCCGTGCTGCGGTTGGGCGACCAGCCCTACGCGCTGCCTGCCGCCGAATGACGACGGGGCGTCGACCGACGGTCATCGGGCACACGCCGTGACAGGGCGCGCCCTGTTCGTCTACTGGCGCATCGACGCCGCCGAGTTGCCCCCGACCCTGGCCGCGGTGCGCGCCGCCCAGGCGCAGCTGGCGTCCACCTGGCCCGGCCTGCAGGCGCGCCTGTGGCAGCGCAGCGACCCGGGCGTGCCGGCCACGGTGATGGAGACCTACGCCGCCCCCGGCGGCATCGACGACGCCGCCCAGGCGCGTATCGACGCCGCCGTGGCCGGCCACGTGCCGGCGCAGCGGCACGTGGAGGCCTTCCTGCCCGCCGACGGGGAGATCAGAGGCTGATCGCCATCGCCTGGTGCGGGATGCCGGCCTCCTCGAAGGCCTCGCCCACCGGCCGGAATCCGCGCCGAAGGTAGAAGCCCACCGCCGACGCCTGCGCGTGCAGCAGCACTTCGCGGTCGCCACGCGCGCGGGCCGAGTCCACCAGCGCCTGCAGCACCGCCGCGCCGGCACCGCCCCCGCGCAGGGCGCGGATCACGGCCATGCGCCCGATCTTCGAGACCTTCGGCGCGTGCTCCAGCAGCCGCCCGGTGGCCACCGCCCGCCCGAGCCGGTTGACCGCCACCGCATGCACCGCGGTGGCGTCGGCGGCGTCGTACTCCAGCTCGGCCGGGATGCCCTGCTCGTCGACGAACACCGCCTGCCGGATCGGCTGCGCCTGGCGGCCCAGCGTGTCCCAGGTCCCGACCTGCACGTCGAGCACCGGCTCGCCGGCCTCGTAGCCCAGGAACAGCTCGCGCAGCGGGCCCGGCACCGGCATCGAGCGTTTCGTCGCCGGGTCGGCATACACGTAGACCAGCTCGCCGCTGACCAGCAGCCGGCCGTCGCGGAACACGCCACCGCGCAGCAGCATCGAGCTGTTGCCGATGCGCTCGCAGCGGATGCCGACCTCGAGCTGGTCGTCGTAGCGCGCCGAGTCCTCGTATTCCACGCTGGCCTTGCGCACGAAGAAGTCGCCGCCCAGGTCGTGCATCGTCGCTTCGTACGGCAGCGCCATGGCGCGCCACCAGCCGGCCACGGCGGTGTCGAAGTACATCAGGTAGTGGCCGTTGAAGACGATCTTCTGCAGGTCCACCTCCACCCAGCGCACGCGCAGGCGCTCGGCGAATCGGAAGTCAGTGCGGTTCATGGGTTCCAGGCTTTCGTCAGGGCGTCGGCCGCCAGTTGCTGGAAGGCCGCGGCTTCCTTCAGCGCGCGGCCCATCTTGATGAAGTCATGCGTCAGGCCATGGCCGATCTCCAACTGCACGGGCACGCCGGCGGCGCGCAGGCGGTCGCCATACGCCAGGCCTTCGTCGACCAGCGGGTCGCACTCGGCCAGCAGCAGGCAGGCCGGCGCGACGCCGTCGAGATCGGGCGCCTCCAGCGGGGCGAAGCGCCAGTCGCGGCGGTGGTGGTGCGGCAGGTAATGGTCGAAGAACCAGGCGATGTCGGCCGCATCGAGCAGGAAACCCTGGGCATACAGGCGATGCGAAGCCGTGTCGGCATGCGCCGTGGTGCCAGGCGTGATCAGCAGCTGCAGCGCCAGCGGCAGGCCCTGGTCACGCGCATGGATGGCACCGACGGCCGCCAGCGTGCCGCCGGCGCTGTCGCCGCCGATGGCCAGGCGGGACCGGTCCAGACCCAGGCGGTCGCCGTGCGCCGCCAGTTCGGTCAGCGCGGCCCAGGTGTCGTCCACCGCGGCGGGAAACGGGTGCTCCGGCGCCAGCCGGTAGTCCAGCGCCACCACCGCACCACCGCTGCGCCGGGCCAGCTGGCGGCACAGGCTGTCGTGGGTTTCGAGGCCACCGATGACGAAGCCGCCGCCGTGCAGGTACAGCAGTGTGGGCAAGGGGCCGACGGTCGAGGCCGCATACAGGCGCGCCGGCCGGCCGGCGAGCATCAGGTCGTCGACCCGCGGCAAGGGCGCTCTCGGCGGCTCCAGCACCTCGGCAGCGGCGAGATAGGTCGCGCGCGCCTCGGTCGGCGTCATGGCATGCCAGGGGCGGCGCTTGGCGCGGGCAATGCGCGCCAGCAGGCCCTGCATGGCGGGTGTCAGCATGGCGGTCCGGGTCACTGCCTGGATTATCGACAGGCATCGTGCTGTCGCAGCCGTGACGCCATGGCCCGGGTTGTCGCGCTGGCCGCCGGCAGGCCGGGCGACCGATACTCGCGCCATGAGCCGCATCCTCTACATCACCCAGATCGAGATCGACTTCGGCGCCGTGCGCACCTTGCCGGCCGAGTGCGCTGCCCATGGCATCCGCCGCCCGCTGATCGTCACCGACCCCGGCGTGCGCGACGCCGGCGTGCTGCAGAAGGCCCGCGATGCGCTGGGTGACCTGCCGCATGCCGTGTTCGACGCCACGCCGTCCAACCCCACCGAAGCCGGCGTGCGCGCCGCGGTGGACGTGCTCAAACGCGAAGGCTGCGACGGCCTGGTGGCCGTGGGTGGCGGCTCCAGCATCGACCTGGCCAAGGGCGTGGCCATCGCCGCGACGCACGAGGGGCCGCTGAAGACCTACGCCACCATCGAAGGCGGCAGCCCGAAGATCACCGAACGCGTACTGCCGCTGATCGCCGTGCCCACCACTGCCGGCACCGGCAGCGAGGTGGCGCGCGGCGCCATCGTCATCGTCGACGACGGACGCAAGCTCGGCTTCCACAGCTGGCACCTGGTGCCCAAGACCGCCATCCTGGACCCGGAACTCACGCTGGGCCTGCCGCCGATGATGACCGCGGCCACGGGCATGGACGCCATCGCCCACTGCATGGAGACCTTCATGGCGCCGGCGGCCAACCCGCCGGCCGACGGCATTGCCTTGGACGGGCTGTGGCGCGGCTGGGCGCACATCGAGCGCGCCACCCGCGACGGCAGCGACCGCGACGCGCGCTGGCACATGATGAGCGCCAGCGCCCAGGGCGCGCTGGCCTTCCAGAAGGGCCTGGGCTGCGTGCATTCGCTCAGCCACAGCCTGGGGGGCGTGAACCCGCGGCTGCACCACGGCACGCTCAACGCCGTGTTCCTGCCGGCGGTGGTGCGCTTCAACGCCGAGGCAGACTCCATCCAGCGCGACCAGCGCCTGCAGCGCATGGCGCAGGCCATCGGCCTGCCCGGCTGCGATGCCCGGGGCACGGAACTGGCCGAAGCGCTGCAGGCCATGAACGCCCGCCTGGGCCTGCCACGCGGCCTGCGCGCGATGGGCGTAGGCGAGGACCTGTTCGAGCGCATCATCGACGGCGCCATGGCCGACCACTGCCACAAGACCAACCCGCGGCTGGCCACGCGGGACGACTACCGGGCGATGCTGCAGGCGTCGATGTAGCGGCGGCGCACCGCAGCGGCTGCAGTTCGTCGGCCGCCGATGCAGTCCGTCGCGGTCCGCTGGGCGAGGCCCGGGGCAGGCGATATGGTGTGTTACCTCACCAACACACCGGCACACGCCCATGACCACCTGGGACGACCGACAACCGATCTACCAGCAGCTCGCCGACCTGCTGGCCGCGCGCCTGCTGGACGGCCAGCCGGGGGACGGCGAGGCCATGCCTTCCGTGCGCACGCTGGCCAGCGAACACCTGCTGAACCCATTGACCGTGAACCGCGCGCTGCAGGCGCTGGCCGACGCGGGCCTGGTGGAAAGCCGCCGCGGTCTGGGCATGTTCGTGCGCGACGGTGCCCGCGAGCAGCTTCGGGCCCTGGAGCGCGAACGCTTCCTGCACCACGAATGGCCCCGGCTGCGCGAGCGCCTGAAGCGCCTGGACATCCAACCCGAACAACTTTCCTGGGAGGACCCCCGATGAGCACGGACCTGCTGGTCCAGGCGAGCGGCCTGAGCGTGCGCTACGGCGCCAAGACCGCGCTCGACGACCTGAACTTCACGATCCCCAAGGGCCGGGTGGTCGGCCTGCTGGGCCACAACGGCGCCGGCAAGACCACGCTGATGAAGGCCCTGGTGGGTCTCAAGCGCGCGGAAGGCACGCTGAAGGTGCTGGACCTGGACCCCGTGCGGGATCGGGTGGCGCTGCTGCAGTCGGCCTGCTACATCCCCGACGTGGCCATCCTGCCGCGTTGGGCACGCGTGTCGGAGCTGATCACGCTGATGGCGGCGCTGCACCCGCGCTTCTCGGCCGAGCGCGCCCGTGCCCTGCTGCGCCGCACCAGCGTGAACCCGTCGGACAAGGTCAAGAACCTGTCCAAGGGCATGGTGGTCCAGGCCCATCTGGCCCTGGTGGCCAGCATCGACGCGCGGCTGATGATCCTGGACGAGCCCACGCTGGGCCTGGACGTGCTGTCGCGCAAGAGCTTCTACGAAATGCTGATCGACGAGTGGTGCGACGGCGAGCGCAGCGTGCTCATCAGCACCCACCAGGTCGAGGAGATCGAAAGCCTGCTGTCGGACGTGATCATGCTCAACGAGGGCAAGGTCGTGCTCGACATCAGCCTGGAGGCGATGGACCGCCGCTTCGTGGCCCTGAGCCACGACGCCGGCGCCGCCGAGCAGATGGCCGCGGCGCACCCGCTGCTGCGCTACCGGCTGCAGGGCAGCGGTGCGCGCACGCACGCCGCGCTGTTCGACGGTGAGCCGCCGGCCGACCTGCAGGCCCTGGGACAGCGCGTGCGCCCCAGTCTGGTGGATCTGTTCGTCGCCCTCACCCGCCGGCCCGAGATGGACCGCACGCAGTTCTGAACCGCGGAGACACACGATGAAGAACACCCTGGCGCTGATGCAGCGCGAATGGCTGCAGCACCGCTTCGCCTGGATGCTGATGGCCCTCGTCCCCACCCTGCTGGCGGTGCTGCTGCTGAGCTTCGGCGAGATCCACCTGTCGACTGAGGAGCGGGGCGAGCACCTGCCGGTGGCGCTGGCCGTCGCCAGCCTGATCGGCGGCATGGGGCTGCACATGCTGATCCTGTGGATCGTGGCCTTGCTGATCACCGCCGGCCTGGCCCGGCGCGACCATGGCGACCGCTCCGTGGAGTTCTGGCTGTCCCTGCCCACCGGGCATGGCGAAAGCCTGGCCGTGCCGCTTCTGGTGCACCTGCTGCTGGCCCCCATCGTGGCGCTGGTGGTCGGCCTGGCGGGTGGATTGGTAGCGTCGCTGGTGCTGGTCAGCCGCGTCGAGGGCGCCTGGGCGTGGTTCAGCCTGCCCTGGGGCACCCTGCTGGTCGCCGCACTGTCCATGACCATGCGCCTGGCGCTGGGGCTGGTCCTGGCCACCTTGTGGCTGGCCCCGCTGCTGCTGATCATGGTGACGCTGACCGCCTGGTTCGGCCGCTGGGGCCTGGTGATCCTGGCGCTCGGCGTCGGCGTGGGCAGCGCGGTGCTGGACGGTGCCTTCGGCATCCACTGGCCCGCCGCCTGGCTGGTGCGCATCTTCACCGAGGCCGGGCAGGCCCTGGCCAACACGGGATCAGGCTCCCTGGTCGTCGAGACTTCCGGCGACCTCGCCGGCGTGCTGGGCGATGTGCCCGCCTGGGCATGGCACGACGCTCTCCATGCGGTGAGCCAACTCGCATCGCCGGTCCTGGTGGTCGGCCTGGCGCTGGCCGCGGGCTGCTTCGCCATGCTGGTGCAGTGGCGCCAACGCGGTGCGCAGCACGGCGGCTGAGTCGGACTGGCGCCGGCCGGTCCGTCCCGCAGAAGTCGTCTGAAACGCCGCACGGACCCCCTAGGCGTAGGGGGCTCTGGTCAACAGATGTGAGTCAGAGCCCGTCCGCACACGTCTGCTGACGGCTCGACACGGGAAACGGGCACGCATCGTGCAAACCTCACGGCATGCGTCAACCGGCGCACCAACTGGAGGACTGCTCATGAAGCTGCTTGCCCCCGTCCGGACCGCCGTGGCGGCCGCCGCTCTGGCACTCGGTGTCGCTTTGCCGGCATCGGCGGCGTTCTATGTCGACGACACCACCGATGCCCCGACCTTCAACCGTGCGCTGGTCGACTTCAGTGCCCTTTCCGGGGTCGGCACCGATGTCGCCTACGACGTCTATGCCTTCTCCGTGGGGGCCGACGGTCTCTACACGGTGCGCAGCTTTGCCGAGGGCCTGCGTGTCGAGGATCCCTGGGACCAGTTCCTGTTCCTCTACGAAGGCAGCTTCGATCCGTCGGCACCGTTGCTCAACGGGGTCATCGCGAACGACGACTTCAACAACACCATCGGGCGCAGCGGCTTCGACGTGTCGCTGTCCACCGGCACCGCCTACTACCTCGTCACCACCGGCTTCGACAACGACGACGCCGGCCGCTTCCTGAACATCGTGCGCGGCCCGGGCGACATCCTGCCGGTGGTGCCGGAGCCGGAGACCTACGCCATGCTGGCGATGGGCCTGTTTGCCGTGTCGCTGGCCGTGCGCCGCCGCACACAGGGCCTGAAGGACTGAGGCCGACACCGCCCGACGACACACCACCCCACGAAAAAAAGGCCCGGCATTGCCGGGCCTTTCTGCTGTCGCGATGGCTGCCAGGCCACAAGGCCTGGCCGGCGCGTCATCAGTGGAACTGCTCTTCCTCGGTCGAGCCGGTCAGCGCCTTGACGCTGGACGAACCGCCCTGGATCACGGTGGTCACGTCGTCGAAGTAGCCGGCGCCGACCTCCTGCTGGTGCGACACGAAGGTGTAGCCCAGGTCGCGCGCCTTGAATTCCGGCTCCTGCACCTGCTCCACGTAGTGCTTCATGCCTTCGCCGCGGGCGTAGTCGTGCGCGAACTTGAAGGTGTTGTACCAGTTGAGGTGGATGCCCGCGAGGGTGATGAACTGGTACTTGTAGCCCAGTGCCGAGAGCTCGTCCTGGAAGGCGGCGATGGTCTTGTCGTCCAGGTTCTTCTTCCAGTTGAAGCTGGGCGAGCAGTTGTAGCTCAGCAGCTTGCCCGGGTGGGCGGCGTGCACGGCCTGCGCGAACTCGCGGGCGAAGCCCAGGTCCGGCGTGCCGGTCTCGCACCACACCAGGTCGGCGTAGGCGGCGTAGGCCACGCCGCGGCTGATGGCCTGCTCCAGGCCGTTCTTCACGCGGTAGAAGCCTTCCTGCGTGCGCTCGCCGGTCAGGAACGGCTTGTCGTTGGCGTCGTGGTCGCTGGTGATCAGGTTGGCCGCCTCGGCGTCGGTGCGCGCCAGCACGATGGTGGGCACGCCCATCACGTCGGCCGCGAAGCGGGCGGCGATCAGCTTCTCGCAGGCTTCCTGCGTCGGCACCAGCACCTTGCCGCCCATGTGGCCGCACTTCTTGACCGCGGCGAGCTGGTCCTCGAAGTGCACGCCGGCGGCGCCGCTGGCGATCATGTTCTTCATCAGCTCGAAGGCGTTGAGCACGCCGCCGAAGCCGGCTTCGGCGTCGGCCACGATGGGCAGGAAGTAGTCGACGTAGTCCTTGCTGCCCGGCTCGATGCCACGGCTCCACTGGATCTCGTCGGCGCGCTTGAAGGTGTTGTTGATGCGGCGGACCATCGTCGGCACCGAGTCGTACGCGTACAGCGACTGGTCGGGGTACATGGTCTCGCTGGTGTTGCCGTCGGCAGCCACCTGCCAGCCCGACAGGTACACGGCCTCCAGGCCGGCCTTGGCCTGCTGCATGGCCTGGCCGGCGGTGATGGCGCCGAAGGCATTGACGTAGCCCTTGGCCGCGCCGCCGTTGACCAGCGACCACAGCTTCTCGGCGCCGCGCTTGGCCAGCGTGTGCTCGATGTTCACCGAGCCGCGCAGGCGGACCACGTCCTCGGCGGTGTAGCCGCGCTTGACGCCCTTCCAGCGCGGGTTCTCGGCCCAGTCCTTCTCGAGGGCGGCGATCTGTTGTTGGCGGGTGGCTTGCGTCATGGAAACAGCTCCTGGGAGGTTGCGGAAAAGCTCGAAAGCAGGCCTCAAGGCTATCCGGTCCATGCTGCAGCGCGCAATACTTATGTCTTATATAAGACAAAAGATGCAAGTTATAAAAATCAACAACTTAGACCTCTCATCTCATATTACGGAACGCTGGTCGATCTGTTGAAACGCCTCGCTGCGGCGCAATCGCTTCGAATTCCGCGATATGGAATGAAAGTGTCATCCGTGAAATGGCGGGCGCTCCGTCCGATCCGGCCCGTCCTGTGCCCAGTGGGCCGGTCACGGCGCCGAATCCGATCAGACCAACGCGGCCAGGAACGCGTCGAAGTGCGCGCAGACGGCTGCCAGGTCGTCGTCCGTGGCCATCGGCGGCACCAGCAGCATGTCGTGGAACGGCGTGACGAGCGCGCCGCGGTTGAGCCACCACAGGTGCAGCGCCGCTTCCACGTCGCCGGACATCGCGGCGCGGGCCTCGGCGGCGTCGCGCGGCGCGCTGGGCCGGAACTGCAGTTCCATCCGGGCGCCCAGCCGGGTCACGGTCCAGGGCAGCCCGCGCCGGGTGATGGCCGCCAGCAGCCCGGCCTGCAGGCGATCGGCACCACGGGCCATGGCCTGGGCTGACGCCGGCGTGTTGACCTCGGCCAGCGTCGCCTTCAGGGCCGCCAGGGCCAGCATGTTGGCCGACAGCGTGGTGCCGATCCCCGAGTGCCCCTCCGGCGCCGAGCCCTTGGCCGCCTGCATGCGGTCGGCCAGTTCGTCGGAGAAACCGTAGACGGCACACGGCATGCCGCCGGCCACCGCCTTGCCCACCACCAGCAGGTCCGGCACCACGCCATGCACCCGCGCCCAGCCGCCGTGCCCGGTGCTGACCGTGTGCGTCTCGTCCAGCAGCAGCAGGCTGCCGTGGCGGCGACAGGCGGCCTGCACGCCTTCGATGAAGCCCGGCAGCGGCGGCACCAGGCCGCAGTTGGTCAGCGCCGGTTCGGTGAGCACGGCCGCCACGTCGCCGCCGGCCAACGCCTTTTCCACTGCCACGAGGTCGTTGAACGGCACGACCACCGTGCCCAGCGCCAGGTCGTGCACCTGACCCAGCAGGCTGGCCCGGGTGACGGTGCGGCCGTCGCGCAGGTCCACCAGCGTGTCGTCGACCGTGCCGTGGTAGCAGCCGTCGAACACCAGCAGCTTCGGCCGCCCGGTGACCGCACGCGCCCAGCGGATGGCGAAGCGGTTGGCGTCGCTGGCCGACAGCGCCAGCTGCCAGCGCGGCAGGCCGAAGGTGGCGGCCAGCAGGGTGCCGACCTCCACCAGCAACTCGCCCGGCAGCATGGTCGTCAGCCCGTCGGCGGCCTGGGTAGCGAGCGCGCGGGCCACCGCCGGTGGCGAGTGACCGAACATGGCGCCGGTGTCGCCCAGGCAGAAGTCCGCGTAGCGATGGCCGTCGGCGCACCAGAGTTCGGCGCCCTGGGCCCGAGCGACGAACAGCGGGTGCGGCAGCGGCCAGTCCCGCATCCAGTGCATCGGCAGGCCGTACAGCCAGTGCGGCGCAGCTTGGGCGGCCAGCGCGGCGCTGCGCGGGTGCGTCGCGCGGTAGCGTTCGGCCTCGGCGCGCTGCACCCCGGCCAGCAGGTCGGCTCTAATCATGGGTGCATTCTTGACCAGCATCCGCACCATGAGCGACTTCGCGTTCCTGTCCCAGACCTCCTTCCTGCGCGCCGACGCCGCGGCTGGCCAGCCGCTGGCCGTGGCCGGCATCGCCTGGGACGGGTCCACCACCAACCGGCCCGGTGCGCGGATGGCGCCACGCAGCATCCGCGAGGCCAGCCACATGCTGTGCGATGGCACCCACCCCTGGTTCGGCTGCACGCCCGCCGACCGGCTCGGCGACGCGGGCGACCTGGCCCTGCCCAACACGTCGCTGGAGCGCATGCGCGCCGCCTTGGCCGAGCCGGTGGCCGCGCTGATCCGTCGCCATCACATGGTGTGGCTGGGCGGCGATCACTCGATCACCCTGCCTCTGCTGCGCGCCTACCGCGCCTGGCTGGGCCGGCCGCTGGCGGTGCTGCACTTCGACGCCCACTGCGACACCTGGACCGACCACTTCGGCGAACCCAGCGGCCATGGCACCTGGGTCAGCGAGGCCGTGAGCGAGGGCCTGGTGGACCCGCGCTGCCTGGTGCAGGTGGGCATCCGCTCGGCGGCCGAAGCCGCGGCCCGCGACTACGTCACCCACGCCGGCGGCCGCGTGTGGACCGCCCGCGACCTGCGGGGCCGTGACGGCAGCGATGCGCTGCGGCCCGTGCTCGACGACCTGCGCGCCCGCCTGGTTGCCGCCGGGCTGCCGCCGCTGTACCTGACGCTGGACATCGACTGCCTGGACCCGGCCTTCGCGCCCGGCACCGGCACGCCGGAACCGGGCGGGCTGAGCACCAGCCAGGTGCTGACGCTGCTCGAAGATGGTGCCGATCTGCCCTGGGTGGGCATGGACTGCGTGGAGGTCTCGCCACCCTACGACCACGCCGAGCTGAGCAGTCAGGCCGCGGCCCACTTCGTCTGGACCTACCTCTGCGGTCGTGTGAAGGCCATGGACGCGCGATCCGGCGGCTGAAACGGCCCACGGATCGGCCGCGGCCTTGACCAGCCTCAAGGACCCGCCCGGTCACGGCCGCCAAGATCGGCTGCAACAGGAGGTGTTGCCATGTCTGCCGATGCTGCCGTTTCGTCCGTCCCCACCACCGCACGGGCCGCCCGACCGACCCGCCCCGAACGGGTGCAGGTGCCGGCGCCCGAGGGCTTCGAGGCCCTGGACCGCACCCACCGCGAGGTTCAGGCCATGCTGGGGCGCTTCTCCGCATTGCTGGACCACGTCGACGACAACGGCCCCGACGAGGAGGCCCGCCGCATGGCGGCCGAGATCCGTGCCTTCTTCGACGGTCATGCCCGCCAGCATCACGCCGACGAGGAGCGCCTGGTGTTCCCGTCGCTGCTGAACAGCGGGAACGCCGACCTGGTGCACCACGTCAAGCGCCTGCAGCAGGACCACGGCTGGCTGGAGGAGGACTGGCTCGAACTGGCGCCGCAGATCGAAGCCATCGAGCGCGGCTACAACTGGTACGACCTGCCCATGCTGCGCCATGCGCTGCCGGTGTTCGCCGCGCTGTACGACGAGCACATCGTGCTCGAGGAAACGGTGGTCTACCCCGCCGCCAAGGGCCACCAGCAGGCCCTGGCCGCCGGCGTCTCGGCCCGGACCGGCAGCTGAGCACCCGGGGCAACCCCGACGGCGTTCGGCGGTCGGTCAGCCGTCCGGATCGTCCAGCGGCAGCGCCGTCGTCTGCTTGACGGTTCGCAGCACCAGCATCGAGTTGGAGCGCACCACGCCCGGCAGGCGCGGCAGCACCTCGGCGTGGAAGCGCTCGAGATCGGCCGCGTCGCGGTACATGAAGCGCACGAGGTAGTCGTTGGTGCCGGCCACGTAGAAGCAGTCCAGGATCGCCGGCTGGTCGCGCACCGCCTGCTCGAAGGCCTCGAGCCGCCTGGGTTGGGTGCTTTCCAGGTTGATGATGGTGTAGCTGGTGCCGTGCCGGCCCAGGCTGCGGGGGTTGAGCAGGGCCACGTAGCGGGCGATGACGCCGGCCTCCTCCAGTGCCTTCACGCGCCGCAGGCAGGCCGACGGCGACAGATGCACGCGCTGCGCCAGCTCCACGTTCGACAGCCGGCCCTCGGCCTGCAGCAGGTTCAGGATCTCGATGTCGATCGCATCGAGTTGCGTGACGGGGGTTCCTGAAGGCACGAAGTGGCGCGGACGCAGCTGGTGACCGAACGATTGTGCGCCACTGCGGGCAAGCCCACCCTCCGGACGCACGCACATTGCGCGGCGGCCGGCATAGACTGCGAAGGCTCGCCACGCTTGGCCTGCCACCGCCCGAGGAGCCCCTCATGAACAAGCCCCAAGACCTTCCGATGGCCGCGGCCGCCGCTGCGGCCGCTGCGGCGACCACAGGCGGCGACGCCGCCCTCGACGCCTTCTGGATGCCGTTCACGGCCAACCGGCAGTTCAAGAAGTCGCCACGCCTGCTGGCCAAGGCCTCGGGCATGCACTACTGGGACGCCGACGGCCGCCAGATCCTGGACGGCTGCGCTGGCCTGTGGTGCGTGAACGCCGGGCACAACCGGCCGAAGATCGTGGCGGCCATCCAGGCCCAGGCGGCCGAGCTGGATTTCGCGCCGACCTTCCAGATGGGCCACCCGCTGGCCTTCGAACTCGCCGGCCAGATCACCCGGATTGCCCCCGAAGGCATGGGCAAGGTGTTCTTCACCAACTCCGGGTCGGAATCGGTGGAGACGGCGCTGAAGATGGCCCTGGCCTACCACCGCGTGCGCGGCGAGGGCCAGCGCACCCGGCTCATCGGCCGCGAGCGCGGCTACCACGGCGTGAACTTCGGCGGCATCTCGGTGGGCGGCATCGTCGCCAACCGCAAGATGTTCGGCGCCATGCTGGCCGGCGTGGACCACATCCGCCACACGCACGACCCGGCGCGCAACGCCTTCTCCGTCGGCCAGCCGGCCCATGGCGCGGACTTCGCCGACGACCTCGAGCGCCTGTGCGCGCTGCACGACCCGAGCACCATCGCCGCGGTCATCGTCGAGCCCATCGCCGGGTCCACCGGCGTGCTGATCCCGCCGCAGGGCTACCTGCAGCGTCTGCGCGAGATCTGCGACCGCCACGGCATCCTGCTGATCTTCGACGAGGTCATCACCGGCTTCGGGCGCACCGGCAACCCGTTCGCGGCCCAGACCTTCGGCGTCACGCCCGACCTGATGACGGTGGCCAAGGGCCTGACCAACGGCGCGGTGCCGATGGGCGCGGTGATCGCGAAGGACATGATCCACGACGCGTTCATGAACGGCCCGGAGCACATGATCGAGTTCTTCCATGGCTACACCTACAGTGCCCACCCGCTGGCCTGCGCGGCGGGCCTGGCCACGCTGCAGACCTATGCCGAAGAAGGCCTGCTCACGCGCGCACAACAGTTGCAGGGGCAACTCGCCGAGCGTCTGCACGCCCTGCGCGACGCGCCCAACGTGATCGACGTGCGCAACTACGGGCTGGTGGGCGGCGTGGAGCTGGCGCCGCGCCCCGGCGAGCCGGGCAAGCGCGGTTTCGAGGTCTTCCTGGACTGCTATGCCAACGGCGTGCTGATCCGCACCACCGGCGACACCATCGCGATGTCGCCGCCGCTGATCATCGAGCCGGCGCAGATCGACCACATCGTCGACACCGTGCGCGCAGCGCTCGGCCGCGTGGCCTGAACCGGCCCGCGCCGACACCGACGGACCAGAAGAGGACGCTGCCTATCGTATGCCGTGGCTGGACACCGACCGTGCGCTGACGCGGAACTCCTACTACGCCGCCACCGCGGCGCGCGGAGCCGCCCACCCGCCACTGTCGGGGTCCGCCACCTGCGACGTGGCCGTGGTCGGCGGTGGCCTGGCCGGGCTCAGTGCCGCGCTGGACCTGAAGGCGCGGGGCTTCGACGTCGCCCTGCTCGAGGCGCGCGAGATCGGCTTCGGTGCCAGCGGCCGCAACGGTGGCCAGGCCATCCACGGCCTGGCCTGCGACCAGGACGTCATCGAAGCCCAGTTGGGGCTGGACGATGCCCGCCGCGTCTGGGCGATGACCATCGAGGCGCTGGACCTGCTGCGCGAGCGCATCGCCGACCATCGCATCGCCTGCGACTGGCGCGACGGCTACCTGGGCCTGGCCACCAGCGCGCGCAAGGGCCGCGCGCTGGCCGAATGGGCCGACCGCATCGCGTCGGTCTACGGCTACCCGCTGACGCGCATCGCCCCGGCCGACCTGCCCGCCTGGATCGCCAGTGCGCGCTTCCACAGCGGCGTGCACGACCCGCGCTCCGGCCACCTGCATCCGCTGAAGTACACCTACGGCCTGGCCGATGCCGCGGCGGCAGCCGGTGTGCGCCTGCACGAGGGCACGCCCTTGCAGGGCCTGCAACCGGGCCGGGACGGCGTGGTGCTGCGCACGCCGCAGGGTGAACTGCGGGCCCGGCAGGTGCTGCTGGCCGGCAACGTCTACCTGCAGGACATCGCGCCCGGCCTGGCGCCGGAGCTCGGCCCGCGCATCATGCCCGTCGGCACGTACATTGCGTGTTCCGAACCGCTGGGCGAGGCCCGCGCCACCGCGCTCGTGCCCAGCCGCTCTGCCGTCTGCGACACCGACTTCGTGCTCGACTACTTCCGCACCACTGACGACCACCGCGTGCTCTACGGCGGCCGCGTCAGCTACAGCACGGTCACGCCGACCGACCTGCCCGAGAGCATGCGCCAGCGCATGCTGGCCACCTTCCCGCAGCTGGCGGGCGTGAAGGTGGACTACGCCTGGGGCGGCTTCGTCGACATCACGATGAACCGGGCGCCGGACTTCGGCCGCCTGGCCGCGGCGCCGCAGGTCTACTACCTGCAGGGCTTCTCCGGCCACGGGCTGGCGCTCACCGGCCTGGCCGGGCGCCTCGTGGCCGAGGCCATGACCGGCGACGCGGGCCGCTTCGACCTCTTCACCCGCCTGAAACACCGCCCGTTCCCGGGCGGGCGGGCGCTGCGCACGCCGGCGCTGGTGCTGGGCATGGCCTGGTACCGGCTGCGCGACCTGATCGGCTGAGACTTCCAGAACATGACCACCCTGCCCGTCGTGCTCGTCCCCGCCTGCAACCGCATGCTCGGTGAGCACCCGTTCCACATCGCCGGCCGCAAGTACGTCGACGCCGTGCGCCTGGCCGGTGCCCTGCCGCTGGTGGTGCCGCGCGCCGAGCCGGCGGAGGTCGAGACGCTGCTGCAGCTGGCCGACGGCGTGCTCCTCACCGGTTCGCCGTCCAACGTGCATCCTCGGCATTTCGACGAGGACGTCCACGACCCGGCCCTCCCGCTGGACCCGGCGCGCGACGACTGGACGCTGCCGCTGATCCCGCAGCTGCTGGCACGCGGCATTCCGCTGCTGGCCATCTGCCGCGGCACCCAGGAGGTCAACGTGGCGCTGGGCGGGACGCTGCACCAGGCGGTGCACGAGGTCGGGCCCTACGCCGACCACCGTGCCGACGATGCGCAGCCCGCCGCCGTGCAGTACGGCCCGGCGCACCCGCTCCAGGCGGTGCCCGGCGGCTTGCTGGCCCGCATCGTCGGCCGCGAGACCTTCGAGGTGAACTCGGTGCACGGCCAGGCCGTGGCCACGCTGGCGCCGGGCCTGCGCGCCGAGGGCCATGCGCCCGACGGGCTGGTCGAAGCCTTCACCCACCCCGAGGCGCCCGGCTTCAACCTCTGCGTGCAGTGGCACCCGGAGTGGCGGGCCGCGGAGAATGACGTGTCGGTGCGGCTGTTCGAGGCTTTCGGGCGTGCCGTGCGCGGCTACCGTGACCGTGTGCGCGGCCCTTTGCCAGGTTCCGGCCCTGCCACCCATGCCGCCAAACCGACCGAACCCGCCACAGGTGCCCCATGATCGACCGCGAACCCCAGACCTTCAACCAGCTCGAGCAGTGGCTCGACCAGAACCGTGTCACCGAGATCGAGTGCCTCGTGCCCGACCTCACCGGCGTGGCCCGCGGCAAGATCCTGCCGCGCCAGAAATTCACCGAGGACCGCGGCATGCGGCTGCCCGAGGGCGTGGTCGCGATGGGCGTGACCGGCGAGCTGCCGCACGAGGGGCCTTACTTCGACATCATCGCCTCCACCGACCGCGACATGCACCTGCGCCCCGACCCTGGCACGGCGCGCATCGTGCCGTGGGCCAGCGATCCCACGGCGCAGGTCATCCACGACTGCTACGACCGTGACGGCCGCCTGATCCCGTTTGCGCCCCGTTCGGTGCTGCGCCGGGTCTGCGAGCGCTTCGATGCCGCGGGCTGGTCGCCGGTCGTGGCCCCGGAGCTCGAGTTCTACCTGGTGGCGCGCAACACCGACCCCGACGTGCCGCTGAAGCCGCCGATCGGCCGCAGCGGGCGCAGCGAGACCAGCCGGCAGGCCTATTCCATCGAGGCGGTCAACGAGTTCGACCCGCTGTTCGAGGAGATCTACGCCTACTGCGACCAGATGGAGCTCAACGTGGACACGCTGATCCACGAGATCGGCGCCGGGCAGATGGAGATCAACTTCTTCCATGCCCACCCGCTGGGGCTGGCCGACGAGGTCTTCCTGTTCAAGCGCACGGTGCGCGAGAGTGCGCTGCGGCACGACATGTTCGCCACCTTCATGGCCAAGCCGATTGCCGGCGAGCCGGGCAGCGCGATGCACATCCACCAAAGCATCGTCGACAAGGCCAGCGGCCGCAACATCTTCAGCAACGAGGACGGCACGGCCACGCGCGAGTTCTTCTGGTACATCGGCGGCCTGCAGAAGTACGCACCGGCGGCGATGGCGCTGTTTGCGCCCTACGTCAACAGCTACCGCCGGCTGGCGCGCCGCACCGCCGCACCCATCAACATCCAGTGGGGCACCGACAACCGCACGGTGGGCTTCCGCAGCCCGGTGGCGGCGCCTTCGGCCCGGCGCATCGAGAACCGCGTGATCGGCGCCGACGCCAACCCCTATGTCGCGCTGGCCGCCACCCTGGCCTGCGGCTGGCTGGGCATCCAGAACCGGATCGAACCCAAGCCGGAGTACCGCGGCGACGCCTACCTGGGCGACTTCGCCCTGCCGCGCAGCCTGGGCGAGGCGCTGGCGCTGCTGCGCGAGGAAACCGACCTGGCCGAGGCCCTGGGGCACGAGTTCGTCACCGTCTACACCGAGATCAAGGAGACGGAGTACGAGGAGTTCATGAAGGTGATCTCGCCGTGGGAGCGCGAGCACCTGCTGCTGCACGTCTGAAAGCCGGGCCCCGATGACCACGTCACGCAGCACGGCCGAGTGGCAGGCGCTGGACGCCGCCCACTTCCTGCACCCGTTCACGGACTTCCAGTCGCTGGCCGCACGCGGCAGCCGCGTGATCACCAAGGCCGACGGGATCTGGCTGACCGACAGCGACGGGCAGCGCATCCTGGACGCCATGTCGGGCCTGTGGTGCGTCAACGTCGGCTATGGGCAGCAGGCCCTGGTGGACGCGGCCACGCAGCAGCTGCGCGAGCTGCCCTTCTACAACGCCTTCTTCCAGACCGCCACGCCACCGGCCATCGAACTGGCCGCGCTGCTGGCCGAGGTGACGCCGCCGCAGTTCAAGCACGTGTTCTTTGCCGGCAGCGGCAGCGAGGGCAACGACACCGTGGTGCGCATGGTGCGCCGCTACTGGGACCTGATGGGCCAGCCGCAGCGCCAGGTCATCGTCAGTCGCGTCAACGCCTACCACGGCAGCACCATGGCTGGCGCGTCGCTGGGCGGGATGAGCGGCATGCACGCCCAGGGTGGATTGCCGATTCCCGGCATCGTGCACATCCAGCAACCGTACTGGCACGAGCATGGCCGACACCTGTCGAAGGACGAGTTCGGGCTCGTCGCCGCACGCTGGCTGGAGGACAAGATCCTGGAGGTCGGCCCCGACAAGGTGGCCGCGTTCATCGGCGAGCCGGTGCAGGGCGCCGGCGGCGTCATCGTGCCCCCGGCCACCTACTGGCCCGAGATCCAGCGCATCTGCGACCGCCACGGCATCCTGCTCGTGAGCGACGAGGTCATCACCGGCTTCGGCCGCACCGGCCAGTGGTTCGGCTGCGAGACGATGGGTTTCCGACCCGACCTGATGACCTTCGCCAAGGGCGTGACCAGCGGCTACCTGCCGCTGGGCGGCGTGATGGTGGGCGAACGCGTGGCCCGGGTGCTGATCGAGCACGGCGGTGAGTTCAACCACGGCTACACCTATTCCGGCCACCCGGTGGCCTGCGCGGTGGCGCTGGCCAACCTCCGGCTGATCCAGGACCTGAAGCTGGTCGAACACGTGCGCGACGATGTCGGCCCGTATCTTGCTGAACGCTTCGAATCGCTGCGCGGGCACCCGCTCGTGGGCGACGTCGACGCCTGCGGAATGATGGCCGCCCTGCTGCTCGTGAAGGACAAGACCGATGGCACGCCCTTCCCGCCCGACCTGGGCGTGGGCATGGTCTGCCGTGGCCACTGCTTCCGCGAGGGCCTGATCATGCGCGCCGTGGGCGACCGCATGATCGTGGCACCGCCGCTGGTGATGACGCGCGCCGACGTCGACCGCATGATGGACCTGATCCACCGCTGCCTCGATCTGACGCTGGCCGACGCCCGGGCACACGGCTGGCTCGCTTAGACTCCCGCCCCAACATCGGCAACCGCCCCGACCTGCCCTTCCCCCTGGAGGTTCCCACCATGTCGCTGAAGCCCCTTCTCGCCCTCGGTGCCATCGCGTCCGCGCTGACCCTGGTGTCCGCGCCGGCCGCTGCCCAGGAGGAGGAAAAGGTCCTCAACATCTACAACTGGTCGGACTACATCGCCGAGGACACGATCGCCAATTTCGAGAAGGAAACCGGCATCAAGGTCCGCTACGACAACTTCGACAACAACGAGATCGTGCACGCCAAGCTCGTGGCCGGAAAGACCGGCTACGACCTGATCGTGCCCTCGTCCAACTGGGCCAAGCTGCAGATCGACGGCGGCCTGCTGCGCAAGCTGGACAAGGACAAGATCCCCAACCTGAAGAACCTGGATCCGGCGCTGCAGGCCCAGCTGGCCAAGATGGACCCGGGCAACCAGTACATGGTGAACTGGCTGTGGGGCTACACCACGGTGGGCATCAACGTCGACAAGGTCAAGGCCGCGCTGGGCAGCACGCCGATGCCGGCCAACGCCTGGGACCTGGTCTTCAACCCGGAATACGTGAGCAAGCTGCGCAGCTGCGGCGTGTCCTTCCTCGACTCCGCCACCGAGATCCTGCCCGCGGCACTGCACTACATCGGCAAGCCGGCCTACAGCAAGACGGCGTCGGACTACGCTGCGGCCGCTCAGATGCTCAAGAAGGTGCGGCCCTACGTCACGCTGTTCAGCTCGTCGGGCTACATCAACGACATGGCCGGCGGCTCGATCTGCGTGGCCATCGGCTGGTCGGGCGACATCAGCCAGGCCCGCCAGCGCGCCATCGACGGGAAGACCGGCCAGAACATCGAGACCCTGATCCCGTCCACCGGCGGCATCCTGTTCTTCGACGTGATGGTGATCCCGGCCGATGCACCGCGCCCCGGCAACGCGCAGAAGTTCATCGACTACATCCTGCGCCCCGAGGTGCACGCCGGCCTGACCAACAAGGTGCTGTACGCCAACCCGAACCCGGCGTCCAAGAAGTTCGTGCGCGCCGACGTGGCCAACAACCCCAGCGTGTTCCTGTCGCCGGCCGACCTGGGCAAGATGGTGGCGCCCGACGCCATCAACAACGACCTGCGGCGCCTGATGACGCGCACCTTCACGTCCTTCAAGACCGGCCTCTGACCGGGAGCCCGCCCGCGATGTCCCCCGCCACCGCGCCCGGCGCCGGGTACCTGCAGATCCGCGACGTCGTCAAGGACTTCAGCGGCTTCAAGGCCGTCAACCACGTCAGCCTGGACATCGCCAAGGGCGAGATCTTCGCGCTGCTGGGGTCCTCGGGCTGCGGCAAGAGCACGCTGCTGCGCATGCTGGCGGGCTTCGAGACGCCCACCAGCGGGCAGATCATCCTCGACGGCCGGGACCTCGCCGATCTGCCGCCCTACCAGCGGCCGATCAACATGATGTTCCAGAGCTACGCGCTGTTCCCGCACCTGACGGTGTGGGACAACGTCGCGTTCGGCCTGCGGCGCGAGGGACTGCCCAAGGATCAGGTGGGCTCTCGCGTGGAGGCCATGCTCAAGCTGGTGCAGCTGGAACGCTTCGCCAAGCGCAAGCCGCACCAGCTGTCCGGTGGCCAGCAGCAGCGCGTGGCGTTGGCGCGCAGCCTGGCCAAGCAGCCGCAGCTCCTGCTGCTGGACGAACCGCTGGGCGCGCTGGACAAGAAGCTGCGCGAGCAGACGCAGATCGAGCTGGTCAACATCATCGAGAGCGTGGGCGTGACCTGCGTGATGGTCACCCACGACCAGGAGGAGGCCATGACCATGGCCTCGCGCATCGCCGTGATGAGCGAAGGCCGCTTCCTGCAGGTGGGGCCGCCGGGCGAGATCTACGAGACGCCGAGCTCGCGCTTCGTGGCCGACTTCATCGGCAACGTGAACCTGATGGACGGCACGCTGGCGGTGGACGAGCCGGACCACGTGATCATCGACAGCGCCGACTGCCGCCATTACGTGGGCCACGGCATCACCGGCAACGAAGGCATGGCGGTGACGGTGGCGCTGCGGCCGGAGAAGATCCACGTCTCGCGGCAGAAGCCGGCCGACGACTTCAACACCGCACGCGGCACGATCAAGGAGATGTCGTACTTCGGCAGCTTCACCGTCTACCACCTGCAGCTGGCCAGCGGCGCCATGCTCAAGGTCAGCCAGGCCAACGTGCAGCGCCACAAGGACGACGAGATGACCTGGGGCGACGAGGTCTGGGCGCACTGGTCGCGCTCGGCGCACATCGTGCTCACGCAATGAGGGCAGGATCAGGATGGAACGCCTGAAGTCCGTCTTCAGCAGCCGCGCGCCGGTCATCGGCGTGCCGTACGCGTTCCTGCTGCTGTTCTTCCTGCTGCCCTTCCTGGTGGTGATGAAGATCAGCGTGTCCGAGATGGAGGTCGTGACCTTCAAGGACCTGCTGACCTGGGAAGAGGGCGTGCTGCAGCTGACGCTGAAGTTCGGCAACTACCTCTACATCCTCGAGGACCCGCTCTACGTCAGCACCTACCTGTCCAGCGTCAAGTACGCGGCCGCCACGACGGTGCTGTGCCTGTTCATCGGCTACCCGTTCGCGTACTTCATGGCGCGCGCCAAACCGACCCTGCAGCCGGCGCTGCTGATGCTGGTGATGCTGCCCTTCTGGACCAGCTTCCTGCTGCGCGTCTATGCCTGGAAGGGCCTGCTGTCGGAGAACGGCTGGGTGCACGATGCCCTGGTGGGCACCGGCGTGGACCAGCTGCTGTTCGCGCTCGGCCTGATCCCGGCGCCGGGCAAGCTGATGAACACGCCGTTCTCGCTGGTGCTGGGCATGGCGTACACCTACCTGCCCTTCATGATCCTGCCGCTGTACGGCAATCTGGCCAAGCTGGACCTGCGGCTGCTCGAAGCCGCGGCCGACCTCGGCGCCAGCCCGTGGACGGCGTTCTGGAAGGTGACGGTGCCGCTGTCGCGTGCCGGCATCATCGCCGGGTCCATGCTGGTGTTCATCCCCTGCGTCGGCGAATACGTGATCCCGGAACTGCTGGGCGGGCCGGAGACGCTGATGATCGGCCGCGTGATGTGGGACGAGTTCTTCGCCAACAACGACTGGCCGATGGCGTCCAGCGTCGCCGTGGTGATGATCCTGCTCATCATCGTGCCGCTGGCGCTGTTCAACAAGTACCAGGCGGAAAGCCAGGAGTCGCAGCGATGAAGACCGCGGACGTCAACCGCTGGTTCGCGCGCGGCTGGCTGGCCGCGGGCTTCGTGTTCCTGTACCTGCCCATCGTGGCGCTGGTGGTCTTTTCGTTCAACGACTCGCCGGTGCCCAATGCCTGGCGCGGCTTCACGCTCAAGTGGTACCGCGATCTCGCCACCGACGGCGAGATCATCGCCGGCCTGTGGCTGAGCCTGAAGATCGCCTTCTTCACCGCCTGCGGCGCGGTGGTGCTGGGCACGCTGGCCGCGTTCTCGCTCGTCAAGTACAAGCGCTTCTTCGGTCGCACGGTGTTCTCCGGCATGGTCAACGCGCCGCTGGTGATGCCCGAAGTGGTGGTGGGCCTGTCGCTGCTGCTGATGCTGGTGAGCGTGCAGCGCGCAGTCGGCTGGCCCGACCGCGGCATGATGACGATCTGGTTCGGCCACCTGCTGCTGGGCGTGGCCTATGCCACCGTGGTCATCCAGGCGAGGTTGCGCGACCTGAACCCGCAGCTGGAGGAAGCCGCGATGGACCTGGGCGCGAAGCCGCCGCAGGTCTTCTGGCTGGTGACACTGCCGATGATCGCGCAGGCCCTGGCGTCGGCCTGGCTGCTGACCTTCACGATCTCGCTGGACGACGTCGTCATCTCCGCCTTCCTGTCCGGGCCGGGTGCGACGACGATGCCGCTGGTGATCTTTTCGCGCGCGCGCCTGGGGCTGGACCCCAGCGTCAACGCCGTGGCCACGATCATCGTGGCCGTGGTGGCCGTTGGCGTGGTACTGGCGAGCTGGCTGATCGCACGTGCCGAGCGTCGGCACGCGCAGGAGATGGCGGCCGCCACGCGCGGCTGAACCCGAGGATTCTTCGAGGAGAGCGACTGATGAACACCGTTCGTCCCACCCTGCTGGCGCTGGCCCTGGCCGCCGCCTTCCCGGCGCTGGCGCAGACCAGCAACGACCAGATCCTGCAGGAGCTGCGCGCCCTGCGCGAGCGCGTCAACCAGCTGGAAGCCCAGCTGAAGGCGGCGCAGGAGAAACCCAAGGAAGCCGCCAGCCCGCAATGGGGCATGACCCCGGAGCAGGTGCAGGAGTTCAACCGCATCGCCATCAAGACCGAGTCGCTGCAGGACAGCTTCACCGACCAGGGCTTCAAGGGCCTGGTGATCAACGGCATGATGGACCCGACGTTCATCTGGACCAACACGCGCGGCGGCAGCTTCGCCTTCCTGAACGCCTTCGGCGGCAACGGCGACGATTTCTCGTACCCCGACGACGGCTTCGGCTACGACAACTCCTACTTCGGCCAGGTGCGGCTCGACTTCCAGAAGGAGACCGAGGACGGCACCCGCTGGCGCCTGACGCTGGCGCCGCAGAAGAATGCGTCGTCCGGCTACAACCTGGGTTCGATCATCCACGAGGCCAGCGTCTCGATGGAGCTCACCGACAACCAGACGCGCCTGTGGGTGGGCCAGATCCCCGACTGGTCCGGGTACGAGTACGCCTGGAGCGACCAGCAGCCGCTGATCACGCACAACCTGCTGTTCGACTTCACGCTGCCGAGCTTCTACACGGGTGCGGCCATCGACATCACGCGCGGCAAGTGGTGGACGCGGGTGTTCCTGGGCAACATGAACGCCAGCCGCTACGACCGCGACAACAAGGCCGAGGTGCTGGCCTACCGGGTGGACTACTCCAAGGGCGAGTTCGACGGCTGGGGCTTTGCCGGCGTGCACGGCAAGAGCTTCGGCGCCGGCATCCACGCGCTGGAGCTCGACGGCTACTACATCCGCGGCGACTGGACGCTGCAGGGCCAGCTGGCCTGGGGCCGCATCGAGGACGGTGCCGCCGACGGCGACGCCGAATGGACGGGCCTGTCCGGCCTGGCGGCCTACAACTTCACGCCGCGCCTGAAGGGCATCGTGCGCGCGGACTACGTCAAGAACGACAAGAACGGCGGCGGCATCTTCGGCTCGGTGCCGGGCTGCGCCGACGACGACTGCAACCTGGTGGTCGCCGACGGCCGCAACGGCTTCGGCCCGCAGATGGTGTTCGACAGCGGCACCGGCACCTGGGGTGCCGACCCGTCGGGCAAGGGCAACAACCGCTACGCGCTGTCGCTCGGGCTGTCCTACCTCTACGGCCTGAACACCACCTTCAAGGTCGAGTACAGGCTCGATGGCGCCAGCGGCAACGCCTTCATCGGTGCCCAGGGCAACTACCGCAAGACCAACCACCTGCTGGGCACCTCGGTGGTCGTGACCTTCTGAACCCGACGGAGGCGGCGATGGGCGCGAACGAACGCATCGACTGGACGGCCCGCGCTGCCGGCCTTGCCCCCGACGGGCGCGCCGTGATCGATGGCCGCCGCGTCGACGCTGCCGACGGCCAGGTCTTCGACAAGCACTCGCCGATCGACGCTCGCCTGCTCGGCCACGTCGCCCGCGGCCAGGCCGCGGACGTCGATGCCGCCGTGCGCAGTGCCCGCGCCGCCTTCGACGACGGCCGCTGGGCGGGCAAGGCACCGGCGGCACGCAAGAAGATCCTGCAGCGCTTTGCCGAGAAGATCCTCGCGGCGAAGGACGAACTCGCTCTGCTCGAGACGCTGGACATGGGCAAGCCCATCCAATACGCGCTGAGCGTGGACGTGCCGGCCACCGCGCGCACCATCGCCTGGTACGCCGAGGCCATCGACAAGGTCTACGATCAGATCGCGCCCACGGCCGCCAACGCGCTGGCACTGATCACGCGCGAGCCCATGGGCGTCGTGGGCGTCATCGTGCCCTGGAACTACCCGATGATCATGGCGGCCTGGAAGCTCGGGCCGGCCCTGGCCACGGGCAACTCGGTGGTGCTGAAACCCAGCGAGAAGAGCCCCTACACGGCCCTTCGGCTGGCCGAGCTGGCGGTGGAAGCCGGCATCCCGCCGGGCGTCTTCAACGTGGTGCCGGGCTACGGCCACGAAGCAGGCGAGGCCCTGGCGCTGCACATGGAGGTCGATGCCATCGGCTTCACCGGCAGCACCCGCACCGGCCGGCGCATGCTGGAATACGCCGGGCGCAGCAACCTCAAGCGGGTCTACAACGAGCTCGGTGGCAAGTCGGCCTTCGTCGTCTTCCCGGACTTCGCCGACGTCGAACGCGCCGCGAAGACCGTGGCCGGCAGCATCTTCTTCAACCAGGGCGAGAGCTGCAATGCACCGTCGCGCGTGCTGGTCCACGCGAGCATCTCCGATCAGTTCGTCGACGTCGTGCGGGCCGAGGTGCCGCAGTACCAACCGGCCGACCCGCTGGACCCGGCCACGGTGATGGGCGCGCTGGTGGACGGCACGCAACTCAAGACCGTGCTCGGCTACATCGAGGCCGGCCAGGCCGAGGGCGCGCGGCTGGTGGCCGGCGGGCGCCAGGCGCGTGCCGAGACCGGCGGCTGCTACGTCGAACCCACGGTGTTCGACGGCGTGCTCAACGGTATGACCATCGCCCGCGAGGAGATCTTCGGCCCCGTGCTGTCGATCATCCGCTTCGAGACCGAGGCCGAGGCCATCGCATTGGCCAACGCCAACGCCTACGGGTTGCAGGCCAGCGTCTGGAGCGACAACGTCAACCGGGCCCACCGCGTGGCGCGCGCCCTGCGCGCCGGCACCGTGCACGTGAACCAGTACGACGAGGACGACATCACCGTGCCCTTCGGCGGCTACAAGCAGAGCGGCAACGGGCGCGACAAGAGCCTGCACGCGCTGGACAAGTACACCGAACTGAAGACCACCTGGCTGCGCATCGACCCGGCGTGACGGCCCGCGGCACGTCCCCGGGCATGGCCGGTGCAGCCCCCTGGCTGGCCTACGCCGCCCTGGCGTCCAGCATGGTGCTTGTGGGCAGCTACGTCGGGCTGTCCAAGCTGCTGGTGGGAGTGTTCCCGGTCTTCCTGCTGGCCTGGCTGCGCTTCGGCATCGCCGCGCTGGCCATGCCGCACTGGCTGCGCCGCGCGCCGGGCGAGCCGGCCTTGTCGCCTCGGGACCGCCGCCTGCTGTTCTGGGAAAGCTTCCTCGGCAACTTCGGCTTCTCCATCTGCATGCTGTTCGGTGTCGCCGCCACCTCGGCCGTGGCGGCCGGCGTGGTCATGGCCACCATGCCGGCCATGGTGGCGCTGTTGTCGCGGCTGTTCCTGGGCGACCGGCTCGATGCCCGCATGACCGCCGCCATCGTCTGCGCCGTTGCCGGCATCGGCGTGCTGGCCCTGCTGCGCGGCGGCCCGGCGGCGCCGGGCCCGTGGTGGGGCTACGCCTTGCTGGTCGGTGCGGTCGTCTGCGAGGCCAGTTACGTCGTCATCGGCAAGCAGCTCACCGGCGCCGTCTCCCCGCGCCGCATCAGCGCGCTCATCAACGCCTGGGGCCTGCTGCTGGTCACGCCGCTGGGGCTCTGGCAGGCCCTGTCGTTCGACTTCTCGCAGGTGGACACGCCCACCTGGGGCCTGATGGTGTTCTATGCCCTGGCGGCCAGCGTGGTGTCGGTCTGGCTGTGGATGCAGGGCCTGCGCACGGTGCCCGCGGCACGGGCCGGGGTGTTCTCGGTGCTGCTGCCGGTCACCGCCACCGCGG
This sequence comes from Burkholderiaceae bacterium, assembly GCA_024235915.1. Taxonomy (GTDB): domain Bacteria; phylum Pseudomonadota; class Gammaproteobacteria; order Burkholderiales; family Burkholderiaceae_C; genus Rubrivivax. The sequence continues at coordinate 49,185 of JACKLO010000008.1, forward strand.
TGGGCGTGCTGGCCCTGGGCGAGCCGTTCGGGCTGCGGCAGGCCCTCGCAGGCAGCCTGGCACTGGCCGGTCTGCTGTTGGCGGTCTGGCCCGCCCCTGTCAAGGCTGCATCGCGCGCAACGCCTTGATTACATTTGAACAATTGCATTTTTGTGGCTTTCGTGCCACAATAGTGCATGACTGATTCACGCCTGAACACCACGCTTCACCAAACCCTCGAAACCCTTGCCGCGACGCCCGCGGGCTTCTCCGTCAGCGACGTCACAGGGCATGCCCCGGAACAGGTCCGCCGCGCCGCGCAGGCCCTGGTGGCGGCCGGCCGGCTGCACCGCGCCACCGTCGGCACCCGCCGAGTGCGCTACTTCGCCAGCGCCGCCGGTGCCACCGCCTTCCTGAAGACACAGCCGTCCACCAGCCCGGCACGCGCCCTGGGCACCGCACGCACCAAGGCACGCTGGTCCGCGGACGAACCCGGCCTGATCACGGCCCAGACACGCATCATCAAGGCGCCGCCGCTGCCGCGCGACGTGCTGCGCACCAACACCTACCCGATGTACTGACCAGCGCCCAGGGGCTGGACGCGCCCCTGGGGCCCTTGCGTCTCGCGCGCGAACGCAGTGGGCGAGGGTCGTCAGTCGAGGTCTGGGCCTGCCCGGTCAGGACAGCTCGAACTGGCCGATCTTGTGCAGCAGGCGGTCGCCATGCGACTGCAGTTGTCCGGAGGCCTCGGCCAACTGCCGCACGAGCCGCAGGTTCTCTTCCGCTGCCCCGTTGATCTCTGTCAGCCCTCCCTTGAGCGCAGAGGCCTCGCTCTGCCCGCTGCGGGACATGGCAGCCACGCGCTCCACGGCCTGGTGGATGGCGTCGACCTGATCCTCGCTGTCCGCCAGCGCGGTGCCGGTTTCCTGCACCAGGGCGCCGCACGCATCCACGTCCTGCCCTGACCGGGTGACGATGTCGCCGATCCGGCGTGAGGCATCGGCGCTGCGCAGCGCCAGGCTGCGCACCTCCTGCGCCACGATGGCGAATCCACGACCGGCCTCGCCGGCCTTGCTGGCCTCCACCGACGCATTGAGCGCCAGGATGTTGGTGCGGAACGCGATGCCGTCGATGACGCGCACGATCTCGCCGATCTCGCGACTGCTCACGCGCAGCTGGTCCATCCGCTGGCTCAGCCGGCCCATGTGCTTGCGGTTGCGGGTGGCGGCCAGACGCAGGTGCTGCACGCGGTCGACCACCTGCTCCACGTCGCGTCCGCAGGCCATCAGTTCGCGCGCATAGCGTTCCACGCCTTCCAGCACGGTGGCCATGTGCTGCGCGGTCTCGCCGTTGCGGCGGGACAGGTCGGCGTTGCCGTGGGCCACGGTCTGTGCCGCCTGGTTCACCGACGCCGCCGTCTGGCGCACCGACGCCAGCAGGTCCGACAGCCGCACCAGCGCGCGGGTCATGTCGCGCATGGTCTGCGCCACTTCATCGTCGCCACGGGGCTGCAGGCGCGCGGTCAGCTTGCCGTCGGCCATGCGTTCCATCTGCACCGACAGCTGACGCAGACCGCCGTTCATCACCAGGAAGAAGCTGTAGACGATGAAGGCGGCCATCACCAGGCAGACCGCCAGCACGATGGCCACGCCGTTGCGCGCCTTGCGGGCCTGATCCATCGACACGACCAATGCCGCCTCCAGCCGGTTCGTCAGGCTGGTGCGCAGCGTGCTGACCTCGGAACGGGCGTCGTCGTACAGCTTGGCATGGCGCTGCATGTCCACCGTGCCGGCGCGGCCGATGGCATCGCTCTGCGCCCAGTCCAGATACCGGCGCGTGGCCTCCAGTCGCAAGGTGTCGTTCGCCGTCGTCGCGCCTTCGAGCAGGTCGATCGGCCGCTGCACCTGCTTCCACAGGCGTTGCACCTCGCCGAACGCGACCGCGGCCTTGACCAGGCGGTCCGGAGAACCGGCCGCGTCCTGTCCGGCCAGCCCCACCACCGCACGACGCAGCAAGGCCAGCGAGGTCTGGAGCGTCGGCAGGTCACCCAGCGCCAGGTCGGCGGTGGCACTCAACGTACTGTCCCGGCTGGCCTGGGCCTGCGTCGCGGCCACGGCGTCGTCGCGCAGGGCCTGGGTGGCCAGCAGTGCCTGAGCGTCGATCGGGCGCCGCGCGGCATACGGCAGCTCGACAGCCTGCACGGCGCGTTCGACGGCCGCCCGGGCACGTTCCCAGCTGGCGCCCAGGGCCAGACCCGTGGCCAGGGCATGGTCCATGGTCGACACGAGGCGCTTCTGGGCGGCGACCCGGTCATCCTGGCCAGGGACCTGGCCGGTTTCGACCGCCCGGGCACCACTGCCGAGTTCGACACGGAACTGGGACACCGCGGCGACGAGCCGCACACCGGCCAGCCGCTGCTGCGCCAGTGAATAGGCCTGCTGGTACTGCAGCAGGAGATTGAGGCTCAGAGCGGCCAGCGGGACGCCCAGGATGGCCAGCAGCAGCAGCACCTTGGCCCGCACGCTGATGCGTCGCAGCGGCCGAACCCCGAGCGCCCAGATGCCGTGGTAGGCAAAGAAGTCCTTCCACGCCCTCCAGGCGCCGGCCTCGGCGTCCTTGGGACGGGCGGAACGTAGAGCGGACAACGACAACAACATGGCACTCCTCGGGCGCGTCTGGCCGCGGCGCGGCGACACCTTCGCCCGCGACGCTGCTCCTCTATCGGCACGCCGGGGGCTGGGGTGTAGAGGATTCTCGCCACCACATCACTTCTCATTGATCAATTAAGCATTTATTCGCGCTCCTTATCAGTAGTTCCTTGCCGACCCAGGACTTCAGCATCGTCGGCTTCTGCCGATAAGAGGTCGACGCCCAGTCCACCAATGCCATGACAGACCATGTGTTGAACCTAGACGCCCCAGAGGCACGGTCTCCCGCACGTCGTGCGTGGGCACGCCCGCTGGTCGCGGGGATCGCGGGTGCGGCCGCCACGCTGATGGTGTGGGCAGGTGGCTGGCTCGGACTGCTCGGGCTGGGGCTGATGACCGGTGGCGCGTTCTGGTACCTGCGTGGCGGTGAACGCGCGGCCCGCGCGACCCCGAACGAGGTCGCACCGCCGCTGGCGGGCGGCCGCCACGGTGCCGAGGTCATGGTCAGCCAGGTGGTGCCGGTGTGGAACCGCCAGCTGGAACTGACGCGGGAAGTGGCCGCCGACGGCGTGGGGGGCATCCTCAACAGCTTCTCGGCGATCTCTGGTGCCCTGCACGACCTCACCGACAAGCTCCAGGCGCAAAGCATTGCCGCCGAGCCCGGCATGGTGGCCGCCACCGTCGACCGCGAAGCCGCCGCGCTGGAGCCGCTGCTGGCCGCCAGCCAGCGGGCTTTTGCGCAGCGGGACGATGCGTTCGCCGTCCTGGCCCGCTGTGCCGAAGGCATGGCCGAGCTGAGACAGCACGCCAAGACCGCGCGCGAACTGGCAAGACACACCCGGCTGGTGGCCTTCAACGCCAGCATCGAGGCCCAGCGGCGCGACGGTGCGGCGGGCCAGAGCCGGGACGACGGGCAGCAGGCCGTGGCGACCGAAGTCCGCATGCTGGCCACCCGCATCGGCGAGACCGCCGAACGCATCGATCAGGTGATCTCGGCACTGGAGCCGCCGCTGGCCCAGGCGCACTGCCGGGGCTCGACGGGCGACACCACCGACGACGAGCTCCGCCAGGAGATCGACCTCGCCGCCCGCCAGTCGCTGCACGCGCTGATCGCCGGCCTCGGCGCCGCGCTGGCCGGCTCCGACGAAGTGGCCCAGACCGTGGCCACGTTGCGCAGTGAACTGGACGACAGTTTCGTGCACTTCCAGTTCGGCGATCGCATCAGCCAGATGCTGGCCATCGTCTCCAGCGACATGGACAACTTCGCGCAATGGGTGGCTGACCATCCGACCGCCACGCAAAGCGACGCGGCGCGCTGGCTGGAGGCCCTGGAAGCGGCCTACACGATGGAAGAGCAGCGTTCGGGGCACCACGGCAACGTGCACGTGCAGCAGAGCGCAGGTGTCGAGTTTTTCTGAGGAACCGGGGGATCCCATGAGCAAGACCGTGATGATCGTGGACGATTCGGGCAGCTTCCGAACCGTCGTCAAGCTGGCGCTGCAGAAGGCCGGCTACCAGACCGTCGAGGCCGTCGACGGCAAGGACGCCGTCGGCAAACTCGACGGGCGCAAGCTCAACCTGATCGTCTGCGACGTGAACATGCCCAACATGGACGGGCTGTCGTTCCTCAAGCACCTGAAGACGACCGGCAGCTACAAGTTCACGCCGGTGATCATGCTGACCACCGAGAGCCAGGAGGCCAAGAAGGCCGAAGGTCGCGCCGCGGGTGCGCGCGCCTGGATCACCAAGCCGTTCCAGCCCTCACAGCTGGTGGACGCCGTCAACCGGCTGTGTGTCTGAGCGCTCGTCCGGGAACACCGACCATGCCCGGACAGACGATCATGCTGGTGGACGACTCGCCGTCCGTGCGCACGCTGATGCGCATGGCGCTCGAACGTGCCGGCTACCAGGTGGTGGAGGCCTGCGACGGTGAGGACGCGATCGATCACCTCGTGGCCGACACGCCAGCAGGCATCGTCTGCGACCTCGCCATGCCCCGACTCGACGGCCTGGGCTTCCTGCGCTACCTGCGCCACCACCCCCGCCTGCGCCACGTGCCGCTGATGCTGCTGACGACGGAGACCCGTCCGCAGATCAGGGAACAGACCCGCCTGCAGGGCGCGCAGGCCTTCCTCAACAAGCCCTGTCGGCCCTCCGAACTGGTGGCCGCCGTGCGACGCCTCGTGCACTGACACCATGAACCGCCCTGCCCTGCCCCTGGGACCCGAACTCACCATCGGCTTCGCCGCCGCGTGGCGCGAAACCCTGGCCGATGCGGTGAACGCCGGCGGCCAGGTGACGCTGGACCTCGGCGAGGTCACCGACTTCGACAGCGCCGGCGTGCAGTTGCTGCTGGCGACGCAGCGCAGCCTGGCCGAGCGCGGCCAGCGCATGAACGTGGCAGCCGCCTCGCCCGTGGTGCGCGACGGCCTGCAGGTCTTCGGCCTGCAGTCGCTGCTGGACGATTGAGGAGAACGGTCGATGTCCACCTACGACGACGACGCAGAGATCATCGCCGCGGCACGCGCCGGCTTCCTCGACGAGGCCGCCGACATGCTGGCGCAGTTCGAGCAGGCCCTGCTGGTCATGGAGACGGCACCCGACGATGCCGAGAACCTCAACGCCGCGTTCCGCGCCGCACACACCATCAAGGGCACGGCCGGGCTGTTCGGCTGCGACGCGGTGGTGCTGTTCACGCACGAAGTCGAGACGCTGCTCGAGGGCCTGCGCAGCGGGCAGCAGCAGGTCAGCGACGCCATCGTCGCGGCCCTGCTGCAGGGGCGCGACCAGATCGAGGCGCTGATCGACGAGGTGCGCTCCGGCCAGGCCGACCCTGCGGTGGCCGCCCGCAGTGTCAGCCTGGGCGCAGAGATCCGCGCGCTCTACGGTGGCGAGGCCGCCACCGCGCCAGCCGACGATGCTGCCTCTGCACGGCAATGCCAGGGCGGGACGACGCAGCCCGCCGGCGCGACAGCCCCCTGCTGGCACCTGTCGCTGCGCTTCGGCCCGGACGCGCTGCGCAACGGCCTGGACCCTATGGCCTTTCTGCGCTACCTGCGCCAGATCGGCAGCGTCACCGCCGTCCACACATTGACCGGCGCCGTGCCCAACCTGGCCGACATCGACGCCGAGGCCTGCCACCTCGGCTTCGAACTGCGCCTGTGCACCGCGCAGGACCGCGCCACGATCGAGCAGGTGTTCGAGTTCGCCGTCGACGACTGCGAACTCACCATCCTCGAGCCCGGCAGCGACCTGTCGCTGTTCGCCGCCCTGCTCGACGCCCGCTGTGGCGACGACGACGCCGCACGTGCGGCCCTGCAGGCGGTCTGGGACGGGCTGGGCGACTGGCCGACCGCCAGCGCGCCAGCCGAGGCGCCCGATGTGCAGGCCCAGGCAGCCACTCCGGCCAGCGATTCCACGACGCCACCTGCGGCCGAGGCTGCCTCTGCCGACGCCAGCACGGCCGTGCCGGAGCGCCGCCTGGCACCGCGCGACCGCCGGGCCGACGAGGCCCGCTACGTCAAGGTTCGTGCCGACAAGCTGGACCACCTGATCGACCTGATCGGCGAGCTCGTGATCGCCGGTTCCGGCGCCCAGATGGTCGCCACCGCCGAAGGCGCGGTCGCGATGCTGGAGGCCACGCAGCGCGTCTCCGAACTGATCCAGGCCACGCGCGACGGTGCCCTGGCCCTGCGCATGGTGCCGGTGGGCGAAACCTTCGCCCGCTTCCAGCGGGTGGTGCGCGACACCGCCAAGCAGCTGGGCAAGGACATCGAGCTCGTGGTCACCGGCGGCGACACGGAACTCGACAAGTCCATGGTGGAACGCATCGGCGACCCGCTGATGCACCTGGTGCGCAACAGCCTGGACCACGGCATCGAGACGGCCGCCGAGCGTGCCGAGGCCGGCAAGCCCGGCACCGGGCGCCTGGCGCTGCACGCGTACCACGAGGCCGGCAGCATCGTCATCGAGGTCAGCGACGACGGCCGCGGCCTGGACCGCGACAGGATCCTGGCCAAGGCCCGCGAGCGTGGCCTGATCGACGCCGACACCGTGCTCACCGAGCAGGAGATCTGGCAGCTGATCTTCGCGCCGGGCTTCTCCACCAAGGAGGCCGTGACCGACCTCTCCGGCCGCGGCGTCGGCATGGACGTGGTCAAGCGCAACATCGAGTCGCTGCGCGGCCACATCTCGCTGGCCACCACACCCGGCCGCGGCACCACCACGCAGATCCGCCTGCCGCTGACGCTGGCGATGATCGACGGCTTCCTGGCCCGCGTGGGCGGCGTGCACTACGTGCTGCCGCTGGCCGTGGTCAGCGAATGCATCGACGTGCCGGCCGAGTGCCGGGCCACCGACGGTGCCGTGACCGGCACCTTCGACCTGCGCGGCGAGGTCCTGCCCTGGCTCGACCTGGCGCCCTTCTACGGCAGCGTGGCCGCCGAAGATGGCCGCCGCAGCCTCATCGTGGTGCGCGACGGTGCCACCCGCATCGGCCTGATCGTCGACCGCCTGCTCGGCGAGCACCAGACGGTGATCAAGCCGCTGTCACCCATGTTCCGGCCGCTGCAGGCACTGGCCGGCTCCACCATCCTCGGCTCGGGCGACGTCGCCCTGGTCCTCGACATCCAGGGGCTGGTCATGGCCGCCACGCGCAGCCGCCCCACCGTTCGCCCGTCTTCGGCCGCCCACTGAAGCCGGCCCCTCTTCGCCCAAGGACACCCCATCATGAACACCGTACTCCGCCGTCTGAAGCTGTGGCAGAAGTTCGCGATCCTCGGCGGCATCGGCCTCACGCTGGCCGCCGTGCCGCTGTACAAGGTCGTGGCCCTGCAGAACGCCAACATCGACGTGGCCGAAGCCGAGGACGCCGGCCTCGACCCGTTGAAGAAAGCGTACGCGCTCCAGGTGGCGCTGCAACAGCACGACACGTCCGCGAGCGCCACCAGTGCGGCCGCGCGGCAGGCGGCCCAGGCGCATGTGGAACAGCAGTTCCAAGCCACGGCGGCGGACCTCCAGGCGCTCGGCTACGAGCTCGCCGTGAAGAACGCACAGGCCTGGCGCGCCGACTGGGAGTCCATCAAGACCCAGGTCAGCAGCAGCGCCGCCGATGCCGGCCGCGCGACAGACCTGCACCGCGAACTGGCCGAGCGCACGTTCAGCCTGATGGACCAGATCGCCGATGCCTCCGGCCTGTCGCTGGACCCGGTGTCGGAGAGCTACTACCTGATGACGGTGCTGGTGGACCACATGCCGCGCCTGTCCGGCGAGGTGCACCGCCTGCGCGAACTGGGCAGCGAGGCCATCCTGGCCAAGCGCATGAGCGAAACGCAGCGTGCCGACCTGGCCCAGGCCTCGCATCGCATCCACTACCTGCAAGGGCGTGTCGCAACGCAGGTGGAGAAGTCGCTGGACATCGCGCCGGCGCTGAAGACCGCCCTGGCCGACCCGCTGAAACAGGCGCTGGAGAAGTCGGACCAGCTTCACGAACTGGCCGAGGAGATGGCCGACAAGGGTTCGTCGACGCTGACGGCCGCCGACTTCCGGCGACTGGGTGACGAGGCCGAGGCGGCCCAGGTGGCCTTCCACGCCGTGGCCACCACAGCGCTCGAACAGCTGCTGCACGAGCGTGTTGCCACGGAGCGGCAAGCCCAGTTCACCTTCCTGGCCTTCAGCGCCGCGTTGCTGCTGTTCGGCGGCATCGTGGCCGTGCTGCTTTCGCGCTCGGTCACCCGGCCGCTCGGCCAGGCCGTGGCCGCCGCCGACGCCGTGGCCTCGGGCGACCTCAACCGCGTCATCGACGCCAGCGGCTCGGACGAGGCCGCCCAGCTGCTGAGCAGCCTGCAGGCGATGCAGCGCAACCTGCAGACGCGTCAGCAGGAGGACCGCGAGCGCATGGCCGCCACCGAGGCCGCCAGCGCCGCGGCCACGCAGGTGGCCCAGGAGATCGGCGGCGCGGTCGATGCCGCGGTGGGGGGTGACTTCAGCCACCGCATCGGCCTGCAGGGCAAGGAGGCCTTCCATGCCGAGCTGTGCGGCAAGTTCAATGAACTGATCGACACCGTCAGCGGCACGATCCGCGAGGTGCGCACGGCGGCGGACCATCTGGGGGCGGCCAGCGCGCAGGTCTCGCAGACCTCGCAGAGCCTGGCGCACTCGGCCAGCCAGCAGGCCGCCAGCGTGGAGGAGACCACCGCCTCGCTGCAGGAGATGAACGCCTCGGTCAAGGGCAACGCCGACAACGCCACCCTCACCGACGGCATGGCCACCCAGGCCGCCGGCCAGGCCCGCCAGGGCGGCGACGCCGTGGCGCAGACGGTGCAGGCCATGAAGTCCATCGCCACCAAGATCTCCATCATCGACGACATCGCCTACCAGACCAACCTGCTGGCGCTCAACGCCGCCATCGAGGCCGCCCGCGCCGGCGAGCACGGCAAGGGCTTCGCCGTCGTCGCCGCCGAGGTGCGCAAGCTCGCCGAGCGCAGCCAGGTCGCCGCCCAGGAGATCGGCGCCCTGGCCGGCAGCTCCGTCGACGGCGCCGAGCAGGCCGGTGCCCTGCTGGGCCAGATGGTCCCGGCCATCCAGAAGACCAGCGAACTCGTGCAGGAGATCGCCGCAGCCAGCGGCGAGCAGGCCGACGGCGTGCAGCAGATCACCGGCGCCATGAACCACCTCAGCTCCGCCACCCAGCAGACCGCCAGCGCCAGCGAGGAACTCTCGGCCACCGCCGAGGAACTCTCCGCCCAGGCCGCGCAGCTGCAGGAGCTCATGGCCTTCTTCCGCCTGGCCGAGGACGGCGCCAAGGCCGGCAGGCCCGCGGCCAAGGCCAGCGGCAGTGCACGCCGTGCACCGGCCGCCCCCGCGACGGCGGCAGCCGGTGGGCAGACCACGCTGCGCTTCGGCCAGTCGGGCAAGGCCGCGGCCGTCGCCGAGGTCGATGAAGCCGACTTCACCTCGTTCTGATGCCATGAGCGCCATTGCCACATTCCAAGCGGCCGCAGGCCACGCGGGTGACGCCACGGGCATGGCGGGTGATGCCGTCTCCCTGCTGCGTCTGGCGGTGGGCAGCCAGACCCTGGCCGTGTCGATTGCCGATGTGCGCGAGATCCTGCAGGTCGGGCGGCTGACGCCGATGCCACGCACACCCGCCTTCGTGCGCGGGGTGATGAACCTGCGGGGGGCCGTGGTCCCGGTGATCGACCTCGGCGCGCGCCTGGGCCTTGTCCCGGCCGACATCGGCCGCCGTTCCTGCATCGTCATCGTCGAGGTCGCACAGGCCGACCCGGCCGATCCGCCCCTGGTGGCCGGCCTGCTCGTCGACGCGGTCTTCGAGGTGCTGCAGCGCGAGCCCACCGCCATCGAACCGGCGCCGGAACTCGGCACGACCGTGGCGCAACGCTTCCTGCACGGCATCACCCGCGCCGAAGGCCAGCTCGTTGGCGTGCTGGCCCTGCCGACCCTGCTGGCGGTGGCCGACCTGGCCGACGCCATCGAGCAGCACCCCCTCCACTGAAGCCGCCCGTTCCCGGAGCCTTTCATGCGCCGCAATCTTCCCGTCACCGGTCAGGAATACGCCCTGCGCGATGGCATGACCATCGTCTCGCGGACCGACCTCAAGGGCCGCATCACCTACGTCAACGACGACTTCATCGAGGCCGCCGGCTTCACGCTCGACGAACTGATCGGGCAGCCACACAACATGGTGCGCCACCCCGACATGCCCGAGGAGGCCTTCGCCGACATGTGGCAGACGCTGAAGGCGGGCCGGCCGTGGACCGGCATGGTGAAGAACCGCCGCAAGAACGGGGACCATTACTGGGTGGTGGCCAACGCGACGCCCGTGCTCGATGGTGGCCAGGCCGTGGGCTACATGTCGGTGCGAACGATGCCGACCCGCGAACAGGTCATGGCCGCAGAGAGCGCCTACAGGCTGTTCACGAGCGGGCAGGCACGAGGCCTGGCCATCGTCGAGGGCCGCGTCGAGAAGACCGGTGGCGCCCGCACGCTGATGGCACCGCTGCGGCGGCTGTCGGCCCTGCCGGTGGCCGTCAAGTCATTCGCGCTCTTCGGCGCCGTGGGTGGCCTGTCGGCCACCGCAGCCGCGCTGGCGGTGGCTGGCGCCTGGCCCCTGGCGGCTGCCGCCGGCCTGGCCGGCCTGGGGGTGCTCGGGGTGGCCGCCCTGCACACGCAACGTCTGACACAGACCCTGACCCGCAGTGCCGAGATGCTGGATGCGTTCTCGCAGGCACGCTTCGACGGCGTGATCGAAGCCCGTGGCCGCGACGAGTGCGCCCAGGCGCTGCTGGCGCTCAAACGCGTGCAGACCCGGCTGGGCTTCGAGGTGGCCGACACCGCGCGCCGCGCGGCCGAAGCCGAGAAGCGCCGGCGGGACGAGGAACTGGTGGCCGGCGAGGTGAACCGCGCCGTGAAGGCCGCCACCGGCGGCGACCTGCAGCAGCGCATCCCGCTGGAGGGCAAGAACGCCTTCTTCACCGAACTGTGTGGCGGCTTCAACCAACTGCTGGACACCGTCAGCGGCACGATCCGCGAGGTGCGCACGGCGGCGGACCATCTGGGGGCGGCCAGCGCGCAGGTCTCGCAGACCTCGCAGAGCCTGGCGCACTCGGCCAGCCAGCAGGCCGCCAGCGTGGAGGAGACCACCGCCTCGCTGCAGGAGATGAACGCCTCGGTCAAGGGCAACGCCGACAACGCCACCCTCACCGACGGCATGGCCACCCAGGCCGCCGGCCAGGCCCGCCAGGGCGGCGACGCCGTGGCCCAGACCGTGCAGGCCATGAAGGCCATCGCCACCAAGATCTCCATCATCGACGACATCGCCTACCAGACCAACCTGCTGGCGCTCAACGCCGCCATCGAGGCCGCCCGCGCCGGCGAGCACGGCAAGGGCTTCGCCGTCGTCGCCGCCGAGGTGCGCAAGCTCGCCGAGCGCAGCCAGGTCGCCGCCCAGGAGATCGGCGCCCTGGCCGGCAGCTCCGTCGACGGCGCCGAGCAGGCCGGTGCCCTGCTGGGCCAGATGGTCCCGGCCATCCAGAAGACCAGCGAACTCGTGCAGGAGATCGCCGCAGCCAGTGGCGAACAGGCCGACGGCGTGCAGCAGATCACCGGCGCCATGAACCACCTCAGCTCCGCCACCCAGCAGACCGCCAGCGCCAGCGAGGAACTCTCGGCCACCGCCGAGGAACTCTCCGCCCAGGCCGCGCAGCTGCAGGAGCTCATGGCCTTCTTCCGCCTGGCCGAGGACGGCGCCAAGGCCGGCAGGCCCGCGGCCAAGGCCAGCGGCAGTGTGCGTCCGGCACACCGCAGCACGCACGACGCCGTGCCCGCATGATGTTCGCCGACGCCCTCTCCTGGCTGCCGACGTTCGGGTCGATCGTCGCCGTGGGCGCCGTTGGCATGGTCGCCGCGCTGTCCCGGCGGGCGCAACGGTTGCAGCGTGCCCTGCACGAGGCCCAGCGGCAAGTGGAGGATGCCGCGCGCATCCGCTCGGCCCTCGACGCCACCTCGGTGCCGGTGCGCATCGCCGATGCCGACGGCACGGTGGTCTACGTCAATACGGCACTGGCCGAGGTGCTGCGACGCGACGAGGCCGCCTTTCGCCGCGAGCAGCCCGCGTTCTCCGCCGACAACGTGGTGGGTCGCTCGATCGGCTACTTCTATGCCGACCCCGAAGGCGCGGTGACGCGGCTGAAGGCCTTGCGCACCCGGGCCTGCACCGAGCTCGTGCTGGGCGGCCGTCGCTACGAGGTCATCACGACGCCGATCCTGGACGCCGAGGGGCGCAGCCTGGGCACCGTCGGCCAGTGGCTGGACGTGGAGCACACCCGCCGAGCGGAGGCCGGCGTCCAGGCCGCCGTGGCTGCTGCCGTGGGCGGCGACCTGACGGTGCGCGTGGAGACCCGGGCGCTGACCGGCTTCCATCAGGTGATCGGCGAGCAGCTCAACCGGCTGCTGGCCAGCTTCGGCGACACCGTGTCCGCCTTCGACGCTGCGACGGACGCGTTGGCGCAGAACAGCGCGCAGGTCTCGCAGACCTCGCAGAGCCTGGCGCACTCGGCCAGCCAGCAGGCCGCCAGCGTGGAGGAGACCACCGCCTCGCTGCAGGAGATGAACGCCTCGGTCAAGGGCAACGCCGACAACGCCACCCTCACCGACGGCATGGCCACCCAGGCCGCCGGCCAGGCCCGCCAGGGCGGCGACGCCGTGGCGCAGACGGTGCAGGCCATGAAGTCCATCGCCACCAAGATCTCCATCATCGACGACATCGCCTACCAGACCAACCTGCTGGCGCTCAACGCCGCCATCGAGGCCGCGCGTGCCGGCGAGCACGGCAAGGGCTTCGCCGTCGTGGCCGCCGAGGTGCGCAAGCTCGCCGAGCGCAGCCAGGTCGCCGCGCAGGAGATCGGCGCCCTGGCCGGCAACTCCGTGGGCACGGCCGAGCAGGCCGGTGCGCTGCTGGGCCAGATGGTCCCGGCCATCCAGAAGACCAGCGAACTCGTCCAGGAGATCGCCGCAGCCAGCGGCGAGCAGGCCGACGGCGTGCAGCAGATCACCGGCGCCATGAACCACCTCAGCTCCGCCACCCAGCAGACCGCCAGCGCCAGCGAGGAACTGGCTGCGGCCGCGGACGAAATGACCCGTCAGGTCGAGCAGCTTCGCCAGCAACTGGCACGCTTCCGCCGCAGCGACCGTCGGCATGTCGATCTTCAGCCCGAGCTCGAGGCCCTGCGATGAGCCCCCTGTCGCAGCGCGCGTTCGAGTCCGTGACCCGTCTCTTCCGGCAGGTCAGCGGCATCCAGCTCACCGACGCCAAGCAGGCCCTGGTGGTGGGGCGCCTGCAGCGACTGGCCCAGGAAGCCGGCGATGCCAGCATCGAGGCCTATGTCGACCGCATGACGCGCCCCAACGCGCCGGCGGAGGAGATGACCCGGCTGATCGACCGGCTGACCACGAACGAGACCTACTTCTTCCGCGAACCGCAGCACTTCAACGATCTGGCAGACCGGCTGCGTGCGCACGCCAGCCAGGGCCAGACGCGCGAGTTCCTGGTCTGGAGCGGTGCCAGTTCGTCGGGCGAGGAGGCCTACAGCATCGCGATGCTGATGGCCGACGTGCTGGGCCTGCAGGCCCCATGGCGCGTGATCGGCACCGACCTGTCCACCGCGATGGTGGACGCGGCGCGGCGCGGCCTGTACCCGCTGGACCGCGCCCGCATGGTGCCGCGGGAGTACCTGAAGCAGTTCTGCCTGAAGGGCCAGGGTGCCCACGAGGGCAAGCTGCTGGTGGCCAAGAGCCTGCGCTCGCGCGTGCAGTTCGAGCCGGCCAACCTGATGCAGCCGCTGCCGGCGTCGTTGCCGAGCTTCGACGTGATCTTCCTGCGCAACGTGCTGATCTACTTCGACACCGACGCCAAGGCCGCCATCGTTCGCCGCGTGATGGAGCGGCTGCGACCGGACGGCGTGCTCTACACCGGGCACGCCGAGTCGATCTCGAACCTGCAGCTCCCGCTGCGCACGGTGGCGACATCGGTCCACGTCCATGCCTGATCCCGGCACCCTGGCCGAACGCATGGCGCAGGCCCGCCAGCGGGTGGCTTCCGCGCGCCTGCAGCCCGCGCCTGGCACGCCCGCCAAGGCGGTCTACAGCCACTGGATCGTCGGCGGCAGTCCGGGTGAGCACCTTGTTCTGATGCCCGGCCAGATGCACTTCGGCACCCAGGTCGCCAGCCTGCGGACGCTGCTGGGCTCCTGCGTGGCGGTGACGCTGTGGCATCCGCAACGGCGCATCGGCGGCATGTGTCACTACCTGCTGCCCAGCCGGCCGCGCACCGGGCAGGAACGCGACGGCCGCTACGGCGAGGAGGCCCTGGAAGCCATGGTCGAGCAGGTCCAGCGCATGGGCACAAACCCCGGCGACTACCACGCGCACCTGTACGGCGGCGCCGACACGATGCCCGAAGGCGCTGCGCTCAAGTTCAGTGTCGGCGAGCGCAACATCGAACAGGGCTGGGCCTTGATCGACCGCTACGGCTTCCAGCTCCAGGGGGTGGACGTCGGCGAGGACGTGCCGCGCACGGTGACGCTGCATCTGGGGTCCGGTGAGGTCGAGATGCGACGCGGTGTCGGCAAGGCGCCACCGCATCACCCGCTGCAACGCCAGGCACGCTGAGGCGCCATGACTGCCACACGCATCACCGCTGCCGTCGTCGACGACTCGGCCGTCGTTCGCAAGCACCTGTCCGACCTGCTCACCGCCGCCGGCATCGACGTGCTCTTCACGGCCGGCGACCCGCTCTTCGCCTGGCCCAAGCTGCAGGCGCGCTGGCCCGACGTGATCGTGCTCGACGTGGAGATGCCGCGCATGGACGGCATCAGCTTCCTGCGCCAGATCATGTCGACCCGGCCAACCCCGGTGGTCATGTGTTCGACCCTGACCGCCGCCGGCGCCACGACCACGCTGCAGGCTCTGGCCGAGGGCGCCGTGGCCTTCGTCACCAAGCCCACGATCGGGCTGCGGGACTTCCTGGGCGACCCGGGCAACGGCCTGGTGGCCGCCGTGCGGGCTGCCGCATCGGCCCGGATGTCGGCCGTCCGCCGCCCCGCCGCTGCCGCGCCGACGGGCACCCCATCGGTGCCCGTACCACCGCTGGCGCCGGTGGCCCACGCCCCGGTGCTGGGCCAGACCACCGAGCGGGTCATCGCCATCGGCGCCTCCACCGGCGGCGTGCAGGCCATCGAGCGCGTGCTCTGCGCCCTGCCACGGACGGCGCCGGGAACGTTGATCGTGCAGCACATGCCGGCGCAGTTCACCGCCGCCTTTGCCGACCGGCTCAACGCGCTGTGCGCCATGGAGGTGCGCGAAGCCGCGGACGGCGACCGGGTGATGGCGGGGCGCGTGCTCATCGCCCCGGGCGGCTGCCACATGCAGCTCAGGCGCAATGGTGCGCAGTACACCGTGTCGGTGCGCGAAGGTCCGCTGGTCAACCGTCACCGGCCGTCGGTGGACGTGCTGTTCCGCTCCGTGGCCCAGCAGGCCGGCCGCAACGCCGCCGGCGCGCTGCTGACCGGCATGGGCGACGACGGCGCACGTGGCCTGCTGGAGATGCGTCAGGCCGGCGCCGCCACGGCTGCCCAGGACGAGCAGAGCAGCGTCGTCTTCGGCATGCCCAGGGCAGCGATCCAGCTGGGCGCCGCGGCCACCACGCTGCCGCTGGAGCAGGTGGCCCAGTGGCTGGTCGGCGCGGTCGTCCAGGCCGAGGAGGCGAGGAACTGACCGTGAAAACCGGATCAATTGCTCGCCCCGGGCACGGCCGGCTGCCGCACCATCGCCCCTTGCCGCCAGGACATCATCCATGACCTCTGCCGACCCACCTCAGCCCACCCGGTGGGCCCGCGCGCTGCGCCCGGGCCTGAACCTGATGCTGCGCTGGCCGATGCAGCGCAAGCTGCTGGCCGTGTTCCTGGCCCTGGCCCTGCCCCTGGGCACCCTGATGGCGATCTCTCTGGGCGACGTGCTGACCGTCCGGCACCGGGCGCAGCAGGAACTGCTGGGCGCCGAGGTCAACGCGCTGATCCAGCCCCTGATGGCCCTGGCCGGTGCCCACGAGGTGCTCAGCGTGCGGGTGCAGTTCAATGGCGATGCCATCGCCGCCAAGGAGCGCGAGGCCAGGCGCATCGCCTGGCAGGCAGCGCGCGAAGCCTTCGAGCAGCGCCTGGCCGCCGGCCTGCCCTACGACCTGGGCGACGCCTGGG
Organism: Burkholderiaceae bacterium; assembly: GCA_024235915.1. Classification (GTDB taxonomy): domain Bacteria; phylum Pseudomonadota; class Gammaproteobacteria; order Burkholderiales; family Burkholderiaceae_C; genus Rubrivivax. Next base: position 65,581 of record JACKLO010000008.1, read on the forward strand.
CCGAAGTCAAGCGCGCTTCGGAGCCCCTGATGCGCGGCACGCTGACCCTGACCGTGGAGGCCTCCGACACCGCACACCGGCGCCTGACGCAACGGCTGCTCGAACTGGCCCATCTGAACGCCGAGCATTCGGGCCTCATCCTGGAGCCGGAGGCGGCGGCCTATCAGATGGTGGACCTCGTCCTCAACCGCCTGCCCGAGGCCCTGGAGGCCACCAGCCATGCCGCATCCTTCGGCAGCCACTTCGTGCAGCTGGACGGCCCGGACCCGGGCGAGCGAGGCGAACTGCGCCGGCAGGCCGAGGCCGTGCGCGCACAGCGTGACGACGTGCTGCGCACGATGGCAGCCCTGGCGCGGGCCGGGGCCCAGGCCCCGGGTTCGTGGAGCGGCGCCGAGCAGCGCCTGACCGCTTTCGCCACCTTGCTGGAGCAGACCGCCAACCTGCAGGACCGGCCCAGCGGCCAGGCCTTGTACGCCGACGCCGACGAACTGGCCACGCACCTGGCCGTGGTGCATTCCGACGTGGGCAGCCATCTCACCCGCCGGCTCGAGGACCGGGTCGGCGCGCTCGGCCGACAGGCGGCGCTGCGAGTCGGCATCTTCGCCATCACCCTGGTGGTGGCGGGCTACCTGGCCACCTGCCTGGCCCTGAGTTTCCGCGGTGCGCTGCGCGCGCTGCGTCGCAGCGTGCAGGCGCTGGCCGACGGTGACCTGGCGCACCGAACCGCCGTGCGGGGGCGAGACGAGGTGGCCGAGATCGGTGCCATGCTGGAGGCGATGAGCGGGCAGCTGTCGGGGCTCGTGGCCGAGATCCGCAACAGCGCGTCGCTGGTCGACCAGACGGGACAGCATGTCAGCGACGGCAGCGCCCGGCTGGCCGAACGCACCGACCAGCAGGCCAGCAGTCTGCGAAGCTCGGTCAGTGCCATCACGCAGCTGTCCTCGGCGATGACGCACAACGCCGACGAGGCCCGGAACCTGGACGACGTGGCCCAGCGCCTGGCCCGCCAGGCCCAGGAGGGTCACGCCGCCATGCAGGACACGGTGCAGGCGATGGCACAGATGCGCACGGCCAGCGAGCGGGTGTCCGAGGTCGTCGGGGTCATCGACGACGTGGCCTTCCAGACCGGCATGCTCGCGCTCAACGCGTCGATCGAAGCCGCCCGTGCCGGCGAAGCCGGCCGGCGCTTTGCGGTGGTCGCCGGCGACGTCCGGGAACTGGCGCAGCGATGCGCCGCGGCGGCCGAGGAGATCCGGACCCTGATCGGCGACGCCACGGTGCAGGTCAACGTGTCATCGGAGAAGCTGGGCAACGTCAGCAGCGCACTGGACGTCATCGTCGGCGGCGTGACCACGGTCTCCGAGACGCTGCGCGGCATCGCCGAATCCAGCCAGCAGCAGAGCGTGGGGCTGCAGGAGATCACGGCCTCGGTCGGCAGCCTCGACGAGATCACGCGCGAGAACGCGGCGCTGGTGGAACAGTCGTCCACCGCGTCGCATGCGCTGGTCAGCCGAGCCGGCAAGCTGCGCGAGGCGGTGGTCACGATGCGCCTGCGCCAAGGCTCGACCGACGAGGCCATGGCGCTGGTTCAGCGCGCCGCAGAGCACATGGCGCAGGTGGGCCGGGAACAGGCGATGCAGGATCTGCACGACCCGACCGGACCGTTCATCGACCGCGACATGTACATCTTCGGCTTCGACCGCAGTGGTCTGTACGTGATCCAGGGCAGCAAGCCGGGGATGGTGGGACAGAGCTACACCAGCACGCCGGGTCTGGACCCGGCCTTCATCGACCGCATCTGGGCTGCTGCCGAGGCCGGCGGGGGATGGGTGGAGTACGAGGTCAGCAACCCGCTGACCGGTGCCGTGACGCCCAAGGAGTCCTACGTGCTGCGCATCGACGACAACCTGGCCATCGGATGCGGCGTGTACCGCCGCGCGGCTGCGTCCGCGGCATCGCCTCGGGCTGTGGCGTGGTCGCGCAGCCGGGAAACGGCCTGAGGGCCCGGCGAGCGGTCACCGGCGCGCCGGCGGCGCGTCACACGTCGCGGCGGCTGCGCCGGCCGTAGTGCCGGAACTTCTCGATGACGCGGGCCATTTCGTCGGCCGCCAGCCGCGCCGGCTCGCCGGCCGGCAGGGCCAGCAGGTAGGTCTGGCACAGGCTCTCCACCTCGACCATCACCTTCATCGCCTGCGCCATGGTGGCGCCACAGGTGACGAGTCCGTGGTGCGCCAGCAGACAGGCGTCCCGCTGCGCGAGGGCCCGCGCGACCCCATCGGACAAGGCCTCGCTGCCAAAGGTGCTGTACGGCACAAGCGGCACGTCGTTACCACCCGCCACGGCCACCATGTAGTGGAAAGGCGGCAGCGGCCGGTCCAGGCAGGCCAGCGCCGTGGCGTGCACGGCATGCGTGTGCAGCACGGCCTGGACGTCTGGCCGCGCCCGGTAGGCGGCACGGTGGAACTGCCATTCGGACGACGGCTGCCAGCGTCCGCTGACGGTGCCGTCGTCCGCCACGTGCACGAGGTCGTCGACCGTCAGTTCCGCCCCCATGCCGGTGGGCGTGATCAGCATGCCGCCTTGCCCGTCGCGGTCCCAGCGGTGGCTGACATTGCCGGTGCTGCCGCGGTTGAGGCCCAGGGCATCGAGCCGCTGCACGGCCTGGACGACAGCGGCGCGCGCATCGGCTTCGGTCATGCCGCGATCGCGCGCAGTGCGCGCTCCTCGGTGGGCACCACGCCTCGCTCGGTGATCAGCCCAGTCACCAGCCGCGCCGGCGTCACGTCGAAGGCCGGGTTGGCCGCCGCGCTGCCATCAGGCAGCAGTTGCACCTCCACCAGCCGCCCCTGCGCATCGCGCCCGGTCAGGTGGCTGACCTCGCGCGCGCTGCGCTCCTCGATGGGGATGTCCACCAGCCCATCGTCGAGGGACAGGTCCAGCGTGGACAACGGCATCGCAGCATAGAACGGCACGCCGTTGTCGCGCGCGGCCAGCGCCTTGAGGTAGGTACCGATCTTGTTGCAGACGTCGCCGCGGGCGGTGACGCGGTCGCAGCCGACGATGACCAGGTCCACCCGGCCCTGCTGCATCAGGTGGCCGCCGGCGTTGTCGGCGATCACGGTGTGCGCCACGCCCTGCTGCCCCAGCTCCCACGCCGTGAGGCTGGCGCCCTGGTTGCGCGGGCGGGTCTCGTCCACCCACACGTGCACGTCCAGCCCCACCGCCTGCGCCTGATAGATCGGGCTGAGCGCCGTGCCCCAGTCCACGGTGGCCAGCCAGCCGGCGTTGCAGTGCGTGAGCACGTCGACGCGGCCACCCCGGCGGGCGGCGACGTCCTGCAGCAGCGGCAGGCCGTGGCGCCCGATGGCCTCGTTGACCGCCACGTCCTCGTCGGCCAGTTCGCCGGCCAGCGCCCAGGCCTTCGCGGGCCGTTCCGCTGGCGGCAAGGGCAGCAAAGCGCGCTGCAGGCGTCTCACGGCCCAGGCCAGGTTGACGGCCGTCGGCCGTGCCGCCACCAGGGTCTCGACCGCCGCGGTCAGCGCGGCGTCGGAGGCATCGCGCTGCATCTGCAGCGCCAGACCATAGGCGGCCGACACACCGATCAACGGCGCCCCACGCACCCACATGTCGCGGATGGCGGCGACCACGCTGGCCAGGTCGCCGAGGCTGACGATGTCCAGGCGGTGCGGCAGCCAGCGCTGGTCGATCACCTGCACGGCACGGCCCGATTCGGCGGGCCAGATGGTGCGCCGTGGTTGACCGTCGACCTTCATGGGGTGGCCTCCATCGTGAGCGTGGGCCGCGCCGCGCGGCGGGCCTCGTCCGCCAGGCGGGCCACGGTGGCCGGGGATTCGGCCTTCAGCCGGTGGTCGGACCACACCTGGCGCCAGCGCCGCGCCCCCGGCTCGCCGTTCCACAGGCCCAGCATGTGCCGCGCCACGTGCGCCCAGGGCACGCCTGCGGCCTGCTGCGCCTCCATGTAGCGCACCATCTGCGCCTCGACGGCCTCGCGCTCGGGCACGGGGTGGGCATCGCCGAAGAAGCGCGCGTCCCAGGACGCCAGGCCCCAGGGGTGGTGGTAGGCGTCGCGGCCGATCATGGCGCCGTCGACGTGCGGCAGCTGCGCGTCGATGGCGTCCAGGCCCACCAGGCCGCCGTTGATGACGATGGTGAGCAGCGGGAAATCGCGCTTGAGCCGGTGCACCACCTCGTAGCGCAGCGGCGGGATCTCGCGGTTCTCCTTCGGGCTCAGCCCCTGCAGCCAGGCGTTGCGGGCATGCACGATGAAGACCTCGCAGCCGGCCTCGGCCACGGTGCCGACGAAGTCGCGCACGAAGTCGTAGCTTTCGGTGCGGTCCACGCCGATGCGGTGCTTCACGGTCACCGGGATGTCCACCGCGTCGCGCATGGCCTTGACGCCGTCGGCCACGGTGCGCGGCTCGTTCATCAGGCAGGCCCCGAAGGCGCCCTTCTGCACCCGTTCGCTGGGGCAGCCGCAGTTGAGGTTGATCTCGTCGTAGCCCCACTGCGCACCCAGGCGGGCGGCCAGCGCCAGTTCGTCGGGTTCGCTGCCACCGAGCTGCAGCGCCACCGGCTGTTCGCCGTCGTGGTCGAAGTCCAGGTGCTTGGGCACGTCGCCATGGCGCAGCGCGCCGCTGGTGATCATCACCGTGTACAGCCGCGCGTGGCGCGTGAGCAGGCGGTGGAAATGGCGGCAGTGGCGGTCCGTCCACTCCATCATCGGGGCGACGGACAGGCGCCAGGGGCTGTGGGCGTGGGGCGAGGGAGTCACCCCCGCATTGTCTCAGCCAGCGATCAGCTGCGCGAACCGCGGCAGCAAGGCATCGGGCAGGTCGTGGCCCATGCCCGGGATCAGCTCCAGGTGCGCGCCGTGGATGTGGCGGGCCAGGTCCTCGCCGCAGGCTGCCGGGATCAGGGCGTCGTCGCGGCCGTGGATCACGGTGGTGGGCGCGGCGATGCGGCGCAGCAGGGGCGTGCGGTCGCCGTCGGCCGCCACCGCGGTGAGCTGGCGTGCGGTGCCGGCGGGGCGCCAGGCACGGTCCACCGCGGCGCGCAGCCGGGCCTGCAGCGCTTCCGGGGCAGGACGGTACGCCGGGCTGCCGATGAGGTGGAACAGGTGCGTCAGGTGCGCGACGACGGCCTCCGGATCCTGCCCCTTCGGCCGCGACAGCAGGGCCGAACGCACGTGTGGCCGGGCCTGCGGCAGGCGGCGGGCGCCGCTGGTGGTCATCATCAGCGTGAGCCGGCGCACGCGTTCCGGATGGCGGGCCGCGATGTGCTGGGCGATCATGCCGCCCATCGACGCGCCGCACACGTGCGCCGAGTCGACGCCCAGCGCATCCATCAGCGCCACCGTGTCACCCGCCATGTCGGCCAGGGAATACGGCGCCTTCACGGGCAGTCGCAGCCACCAGCGCAACGAGGCCACCACCAGGTTGGGCAGGCCCTGAGCGTCGAAGCCCTGGCTGAGGCCGGCATCCCGGTTGTCGAAGCGGATCACGCGGTGGCCGCGCGCCAGCAGGTCGTCCACCAGCGGCTCGGGCCAGCCGGTGAGCTGCATGCCCAGGCCCATGATCAGCAGCACCGCCGGCGCATCCCGCGGGCCGCGGTCGTCGACCTCCAGCGTCACGCCGCCGGCATTGACCTGCATCGATCAGTACTGGTCGACCAGCATCTCGGGCTGGTGCGCGACCTTGAAGAACCAGCGGCGCGCGCCCTGGGCGTCGAACTTCCGCCACCGCTTCGGATCCTGGCGCAGGCGGTCGGCGATGGCATAGAGCGCCAGCGGGTTCATGCCCATGCCGATGTGGCTGGCGTGCACCTCGATGTTCTCGGTGTGCGCATGGCCCGGCGGGTTGAGGCTGCAGGGCCAGGCCACGATGCCGTCGGTCTTGCTGTAGATCGACGTGGTGGGCACCGGCGGCGGGCGCCGCACCTCGGCCAACAGGTCGGCGTCGTGCGCATGCTGGCCGCTGACCATCTCGTAGAAGCGCCAGGCGTTCGTGGCCCGCGGGTGGCCGGTGAACGGCGTGCCCAGCGTGATCACGCAACGCACCAGGTCCGGCACCTCCTTGGCCATCTCGCGGGCGTAGATGCCACCCAGGCTCCAGCCGATCAGGCTGACCGGCTCGCCATGCCGCGCGTGCGTCTCCTCGATCAGGCGGCGGCAGCCTTCGAGCACGCCGTCGCGCGGGCCGAGGTTGAAGCCCTGCCCCCAAGGGTACGCGGTGTAGCCCTGCCCCTGCAGGAACTGGCGCACGGCCAGGGTGCTGGTGTCCGACGCACCGAGGCCGGGAAACACGATGACCGGGTGGCCATCGCCTGCGGGCATCTTGCGCAGCCACGGCGAGACGGCGAGCAACGCCGCGAGCTCCCACGGCGCGCGGGCTTCGAGCATCAGCAGCCACGGGCCGGGCGCGGTGACGTCGGCGGGGGACGATGCCGGGGGAGGCGCTGATTCAGGCTTGGCGCGCGAGCGCGGGATGCGAGGCATACCCCGCCATGTTAGCGGGCCGGCTTGCGGCGGGCCGCCGGGCGAGCCCGGGGGGCACGCGTCACCTGGGCGACAGCGCTGCGCACCGCCGTGTCCATGGCCTGCTGGGCCAGCTTGCCGGCGGTGCCGGTGGCCAGGCCCACCGCCTGGCCGAAGGCGCCGGTGAGCCCGCGCGTGGCCAGGCCCACGAGGCCCGGTGCGTCCTCGTCCACCGGCACGCCCTGCAGCACGCGCAGGTCGTCGAAGGCGATGCCCACGGCGTCGGCGAGTTCCCGCACGTCTGGCATCGCCACCCCGTCGGCCATCAGGCCGAAGTCCAGCCGGCCGCCCTGGCTCTGCACCGTGATGTTCAGCGCCAGGCCGTGCACGACGATGGAGGTGGGCCAGTTGCTGAGCATCAGCGCGCCGGCCAGGTACAGCGGTTGCGCCGGCCCGGGCACGTTGGAGATGACGACGTTGGCCACCTGCGGGATGCGGTCGGCCACCTTGGCCTTGCCGTACAGCGCCGTGGCGGCCTCGATCAGCCAGGGGATGCCCAGCGACGGATAGTCCGTGGGCAGCACCGACTTCAGCGAGCCCATCGTCGCCTTCATCGCCTTCGTGGCGGCCACGATGTGCTGCAGGCGCTTCATGGGATCGGCGATGTGCGTGCCCAGGCTGACCAGGCTCATCGAGGCCTGGTTGTCCGGGGCGTCGTCGCCGGCCTGGCGCAGCGAGATCGGCACCGCGGCGATCAGGCTCTTGCGCGGCAGCGCCTTGCGCCGCGCGTAGTAGCGGCGCAGTGCGCTGCTGCACAGCATCAGCACGAGGTCGTTGACGGTGGCGTCCAGTGCATGCGCCAGCGCCCGCACGTCGGCCATCGGCAGCGACAGCGCGGCGAACGCACGCTGCGGCGTCACCGACACGTTCAGCGGCGTGCGCGGGGCCAGCGCGAGGTTGCTGGGGCCGCCCTTGCCGCCGAACAGCGCACTGCGCGTGGCCACACCCACCGCGGCATTCTTCAGCGTGCCGACGGTGGACGGCAGCTCGCGCACGATCTGCGCCACCTTCATCGCCTGGGCGCCGAGCGCGCCGCGCAGCATCTCCACCATGCCGAGCTCGAAGGTCTTCTGCCGCTTCGAGGTCTTGAGCGGAATGCGGCGCGGCTCGGGGGTCACGTCCAGCAGCAGGTTGGCCAGGGCGACGGCGGCCTGGCCGTCCACCGCCGCATGGTGGAGCTGCGTGTAGAGGCCGACGCGCCTGCGGCCCTCGGGCGACGGCGCCAGGCCCTCGAAGACATGCATCTTCCACAACGGCCGCTTGCGGTCCAGCAGCACCGGATGCAGGCGGCCGACCTCGGCCTCCAGCTGGGCCTGGCCGGCGCCACGCGGCAGCTTGATCTCCACCACGTGCTCGCGCAGGTCGGGCTCGGCGTCCACCCACGCGGGGTTGGCCAGGTTCAGTGGCATCCACCACAGGCGGCGGCGCAACACCGGCGCGAGCGGCAGTCGGGTCTTCAGGTGGGCCCGCAGCGCGGTCACGAAACGGCCGCGGAAACCCGCCGGCAGCTCCAGCACGTGCAGCGCGCCCACGTGCATGGGCATCTCGGGCGTCTCGAGGTAGAGGAAGGTGGCATCGAGGCCGGACAGCTGGTGCATGCGCGGGAACTCCTTGAGCCCATGCTACGCCCGCACGCCGCCCTCACCCGCCCGGGCTCACCCTAGCCGTCGCGCGCGCACCCCGAGCAGTTCGTTGGCGACCAAGGCGCCCAGCACCAGGGCACCGCCCACCAGCACCGCGGCCGCGGGCGTCTCGCCGGCGCCCAGCCAGGCCCAGAGCACGCCGAAGATCACCTCCAGCAGGCCGAGCAGTGCCATCTCCGGCGCGCTGAGCACCCTTGCCGCGGCCACCGCCATCAGGCAGGGGATGGCCAGCTGCACCAGGCCCAGCGTGGTGAGCATGGCGATGTCGCGCGGCGTGGCGTCGAAGGGCAGCGACGGGCCCAGCGTGAACAGCGCCGACAGCGTGGCCCCGATCAGCACGGCCGGCATGTAGTCGGTGCCCGGCCCGTCACCGGCGCGCGCCTTCTCGCGCTGCAACAGCGTCCAGTTGATGGCCGCGGCCACCGGCACGCCCAGCGCCACGCCGATGCCGGCCCAGTGGCGGGCGTCGCCGGTGCGCAGCTCGCCGGCGTACATCCATGCGATGCCGGCCCCGGCGGCCACGATGGCGCCCCAGGTGCGCGCCGGCAGCCGGTGCCCCAGCGCCACCCCCGCCAGCAGGGCCGTGAGCAGCGGCGAGATCGCCATCGTCACCAGCACGTTGGCCACCGTGGTCAGCGTGATGGCCATCATGAAGGCGGTGAACATCACGCTCCAGCACAGGCCGGACAGCCACAGCGTGCGCCCGCCGTGACGCACGGCGCGCCACAGCGTGCCGCCCCCGCGCAGCCAGGCCAGCAGCACGACGAGCGAGACGGCATTGCCGGCGCTGCGCCAGAACGTGACCTCGAAGCCCTGCGCCGCCTGCAGATGGCGCGCCACGACGCCCGCGATGCTCCACAGCAGCGCGGCGGTCACCATCACCCACACGGCACGACCATGCGACATGGCGGATCCCGGAAGAGGCCTGCAACGCAGGCCGGGCCATCTTCTGACTGGAGCCCCTTCTTGGAGGGGGCTCGGGGGAGCTCACGGATACCGCGAAAGCGGTTCCTGCGAGGACAACTCAGGCTGCTTCCCGCGACGCCCGCTTCCGTTCGTGCTCCTTCAGGAACCGCTTGCGCACGCGGATGGTCTTCGGCGTGATCTCCACCAGCTCGTCGTCGTCGATGAACTCCACCGCGTACTCCAGCGTGAGGTCGATCGGCGGCGTGATCTTGATCGCGTCCTCCTTGCCGCTGACGCGGAAGTTGGTCAGCTGCTTGGTGCGCGTGGCGTTGACGACGAGGTCGTTGTCGCGGCTGTGGATGCCGACGATCATGCCTTCGTAGACCTGGTCGCCCGGCTTGACGAACATGCGGCCGCGGTCGTCGAGCTTGCCCAGCGCGTAGGTGAAGATCTCGCCGTCGTCCATGCTGATCAGCACGCCGTTCTTGCGCCCGGCGATCTCGCCCTTGTAGGGCTCCCAACTGTCGAAGATGTTGCTGATCAGGCCGGTGCCGCGGGTGAGGTTCAGGAACTCGTTGGAGAAGCCGATCAGCCCGCGCGCCGGGATGCGGTACTCCAGCCGCACGCGGCCGCGGCCGTCGGTTTCCATGTTGACCAGTTCGCCCTTGCGCTCGCCCAGGGCCTGCATCACGCCGCCCTGGTGCTGGTCCTCGACGTCCACCGTCACCAGCTCGATCGGCTCGTGGCGCTCGCCGTCCACCATGTGGAAGACCACGCGCGGCTTGCTCACCGCCAGCTCGTAGCCTTCGCGGCGCATGTTCTCCAGCAGGATGGTCAGGTGCAGTTCACCACGGCCGGACACCTCGAAGATGCCGTCCTCGCCCGATTCCTTCACGCGCAGGGCCACGTTGCTCTGCAGTTCCTTCTGCAGCCGGTCCCAGATCTGGCGGCTGGTGACGAACTTGCCCTCGCGGCCGGCCAGCGGGCTGGTGTTGACGCAGAAGTTCATCGTCAGCGTTGGCTCGTCCACCTTCAGCATCGGCAGCGGCTGCGGGTTGTCGACGCTGGTCAGCGTGACGCCGATGCCGAGGTCCTCGATGCCGTTGACGAGCACGATGTCGCCCGGGCCGGCCGATTCGGCCATCACGCGGTTCAGACCTTCGAAGGTGAGCACCTGGTTGACGCGACCCTTGAAGGTCTTGCCGCCCTCCTCGGGCGTGCCTTCGCAGACCAGCACGTCCATGCCCGGCTTGAGGGTGCCGCTGTTGACTCGCCCGACACCGATGCGGCCGACGTAGGTGGAGTAGTCCAGCGACGAGATCTGCAGCTGCAGCGGCGCCGCCGGATCCCCCTGGTGCGCCGGGACGTGGCGCAGGACGGTCTCGAACAGCGGCTGCATGTCGCTACCCCAGGCTTCGCCCGCCTCGCCTTCGGTCAGGCTGGCCCAGCCGTTGAGGCCGGAGGCGTAGACCACCGGGAAGTCCAGCTGCTCCTCGGTGGCGCCAAGCTTGTCGAACAGCTCGAACGCGGCGTTGATCACGTAGTCGGGCCGCGAGCCGGGCTTGTCGACCTTGTTGACCACCACGATGGGCTTGAGACCCAGCGCCAGCGCCTTCTTGGTGACGAAGCGCGTCTGCGGCATCGGACCTTCCTGGGCGTCGATCAGCAGCACGACGCCGTCGACCATCGACAGCGCACGCTCGACCTCGCCGCCGAAGTCGGCGTGGCCCGGGGTGTCGACGATGTTGATGTGCGTGCCCTGCCAGGTGACAGCACAGTTCTTGGCCAGGATGGTGATGCCGCGCTCGCGCTCGATGTCGTTGTTGTCCATCACGCGTTCGGCCACCTTCTCGTTCTCGCGGAAGGTGCCGCTCTGGCGCAGGAGCTGGTCCACCAGCGTGGTCTTGCCATGGTCGACGTGGGCGATGATGGCGATGTTGCGGATCTGATGCATGGTCATAGGAGGGCCTGCACTTCCTGCGGGCTGAGAAGACGGTCGGCGATGAGTTCGCCGGCCTGGATGTGGGCGCTGCCGAGAAAGGCGCGCGGCTGCGGTCCGTAGACACGCACATGGGACTGGTCGGCTTCCGCGACGCGGCGGCGCAGACCGGTGAGGAAACGCCCGGCCTCGTCGTCGGGCAGGTGAAGCGCGGGCCAGTGCTGCAGCAGCACGTCCGGGGGCAGCAGCCGCGCCTCGCGCTCGCTCTCCGGCAGCGCGGCCAGCGCGTCGATGGTGATCGCATCCTCCACGCGCAGCGGCCCGGTGGCCGTGCGGCGCAGCGCCTGCAGCCAGGCGCCGCAGCCCAGGCGGTCGCCCAGGTCGGCCGCCAGCGTGCGGATGTAGGTGCCCTTGCTGCAGGTGACGTCGATCACGAGCCGGTCAGCCTGCCACTCGACGATGTCCAGCCGGTGAATGGTGATGCGCCGCGGCGTGCGTTCGACCTCGATGCCGGCCCGTGCGTAGTCGTACAGCGCGCGGCCGTCCTTCTTCAGCGCCGAGTGCATCGGCGGCAGCTGCTCGATGGGGCCGGTCAGCGCGGCGCAGGCGGCTTCCAGCGAGGCGCGGTCGAAAGCCGGCGGCGTGCCGGGCGTGATGGTGCCCTCGCCGTCCAGCGTGCTGCTGCGCTCGCCGAGCTTCAGCGTGGCGGTATAGCGCTTGTCCGCGTCCAGGCTGACCTGGCTGAACTTGGTGGCCGCACCGAAGCACAGCGGCAGCAGCCCGGTGGCCAGCGGGTCCAGCGTGCCGGTGTGGCCGGCCTTGAGCGCGCGCAGCAGGCCGCGCGCCTTGGACAGCGCGTCCTGGCTCGTCCAGCCCAGCGGCTTGTCGAGCAGCAGCACCCCGTGCACTGGGCGGCGTGGCGTTTTCATGGGCCCACCAAGACGCTGCGCGTCGCCCACCCGAGGGGGAGCGAGCGCCTTCGGAACGGCCGTGCGGCGCTCATGTCTCGCCTTCGTCCTTCGCCCGCGTGGCGTTGGCCCGCGCGATCAGCGCCGAGATGTCGGCCGCACGCTCGGTGGTCTGGTCGTAGACGAAATGCAGCGTCGGCACGGTGTGGATGGCCAACCGCTTGAAGAGGCCGTTGCGCAGGAAGCCGGCGGCTTCATTCAAGGCCGTGGTGCAGGCCTCGTTGTCGCCCAGCATCTGAGAGAAGTACACCTTGGCGTGTGCGTAGTCGGGCGAGACCTCCACCGCATTGAGCGTGACCAGGCCCACGCGCGGGTCCTTGAGCTCGCGGATCAGTTCCGCCAGGTCGCGCTGGATCTGGTCGGCGACGCGGAAGCTGCGGTTGGGGGTGGCTTTCTTGTGGCGCATGGTCTGGGCTCCTCAAGCAAGAACCCCGCCTCCGGTCCGGTAGGCGGGGTTCGCTGCACGAGCGATGGCCGCCTTCAGAGGGTTCGGGCGACTTCCTTGATTTCGAAGAACTCCAACTGGTCGCCTTCCTTGATGTCGGTGACGTTCTTCAACTTGATGCCGCACTCGAAGCCTTCCTTGACCTCGCGCACGTCGTCCTTGAAGCGGCGGACACCTTCCACCTCGCCGGTGTAGATGACCACGTTGTCGCGCAGCAGGCGGAAGCGCGCATCGCGGCGCACCACACCCGCGGTGACCATGGAGCCGGCCACCGTGCCGATCTTGCTGGCCACGAACACGGTGCGGATCTCGGCCGTGCCGATGACTTCCTCGCGCTGTTCCGGCGCCAGCATGCCGGCCATCGCTGCCTTCACATCGTCCACCGCGTCGTAGATGATGTTGTAGTAGCGGATGTCGACGCCGTTGCCCTCGGCCACCTTGCGCGCATTGGCGTCGGCACGGGTGTTGAACCCGATGACCACGGCCTTGGACGCGATGGCGAGGTTGATGTCGCTTTCGCTGATGCCACCGACGGCCGCGTGCACGATCTGCACCTTGACCTCGGCCGTGCTGAGCTTGAGCAGGCTCTGCGACAGCGCCTCCTGCGAGCCCTGCACGTCGGCCTTGATGATCAGCGGCAGCGACTGCGCCTGGCCTTCGCCCATGCTGTCGAACATGTTCTCCAGCTTGGCGGCCTGCTGCTTGGCCAGCTTCACGTCGCGGTACTTGCCCTGGCGGAAGGTGGCGATCTCGCGCGCCCGGCGCTCGTCGGACAGGACCATGAAGGCATCGCCGGCGGCGGGCACCTCGGTGAGGCCCTGGATCTCCACCGGGATCGACGGGCCCGCCTCTTCGGCAGGGGCACCGTCCTCGTCGATCATCGCGCGCACCCGGCCGTAGCTGCTGCCGGCCAGCACGACGTCGCCCTTGCGCAGCGTGCCGCTCTGCACCAGCACCGTGGCCACCGGGCCGCGGCCCTTGTCCAGGCGTGCTTCGATGACCAGGCCCTTGGCGGCGGCGTCCACCGGCGCGGTGAGTTCCAGCACCTCGGCCTGCAGCAGCACCTGCTCGAGCAGGTCGTCGATGCCCTGGCCGGTCTTGGCCGACACGCCGACGAAGGGCGAGTCACCGCCGAAGTCCTCGGGCACGACTTCCTCGGCCACGAGTTCGCTCTTCAGGCGCTCGAGGTTGGCCTCGGGCTTGTCGATCTTGTTCATCGCCACCACGATGGGCACGCCGGCCGCCTTCGCGTGGTGGATGGCTTCCTTGGTCTGCGGCATCACGCCGTCGTCAGCCGCCACCACCAGGATGACGATGTCGGTGGCTGCGGCACCGCGCGCCCGCATGGCCGTGAAGGCCTCGTGACCCGGGGTGTCGAGGAAGGTGATCATCCCGCGGTCGGTCTCGACGTGGTACGCGCCGATGTGCTGCGTGATGCCACCGGCTTCGCCGGAGGCCACGCGCGAGGCGCGGATCTTGTCCAGCAGCGAGGTCTTGCCGTGGTCGACGTGGCCCATGACGGTGACCACCGGGGCGCGCGGCAGCGCCTCGGCCGCGTCGGCCGCTGCGGTTTCCTCTTCGGTGAAGGCTTCCGGGTCGTCCAGCTTGGCGGCCAGCGCCTTGTGCCCCATTTCCTCGACGACGATCATCGCCGTCTCCTGGTCGAGCTGCTGGTTGATGGTGACCATCTGGCCCAGCTTCATCATCTGCTTGATGACTTCGCTGGCCTTCACGCTCATCTTGTGCGCCAGGTCGGCCACCGAGATGGTTTCCGGCACGTGCACTTCCTGCGCCACGAACTCGGCCGGCGCCACGAAGCCACTGCCACCCCGGTCGTCACCACGCCCGCGGCCGCCACCCTTGGGCGAACGCCAGCCGGCGCGGCCGCCAGCACCACCGCCGGTGTCGCCGCGGGTCTTCAGACCACGCTTCTTGGCGGCATCGTCGGCCCAGCTGGAACTGAGCTTCTCGGATTTGACCTGCTTCTTGTCGCCCGGCTTGGCCGCCGCGCCGGCCGCCGCACCCGGGGCCGTCTTCGGCTTGTGGATGGTGCCGGTGATCGCTTCCTTGGCCGCCGGCTTGGGCTCTTCGGGCTTCTTGGCCACCAGCACCTTGCGCGGCTGCGACATCATGGCGCGGATGGCCGCAGCCTCGGCCTCGGCGGCCTTGCGGCGCTTTTCCAGATCGGCCTGACGCTGGGCCTCTTCCGACGCCACGCCGGACTTCACGCGGCGCAGTGCCGGCTTGGCGGCTTCTGCCGGGGCCGCTGCCGCCTTCTCCTCGGCCTTGTCCTCGGCCTTGGGGGCCGCTTCGGCGGCGGCAGCCTGCGCCGCTTCAGCCCGCGCCGGCGCAGCAGCCGGCTCGGCCGGCGCGGGGGCCGGGGCCGGCGCCGCGGCGGCAGCGCGAGCCTGGTTGGCCAGCGCAGCTTCCGCCTCCGCCGCTGCCTTGGCATCGGCCAGGGCCTTCGCTTCGGCGGCCGCCTTGGCTTCCGCTTCGGCACGTTCACGGGCCACGCGCTCGGCCTCCTCGCGCTGGCGGCGCTGTTCGGCGAGCTCTTCTTCCTGGCGGCGCAGTTCCTCGGCCTGGGCCTTGGCCTCGGCTTCGCGGCGCTCGAGTTCAGCCTCGGCCGCTGCGGCTTCGGCCGCCGCTTCGTCCACGCCCGGGGTGTCGTCGCGCTTGACGAACACGCGCTTCTTGCGCACCTCCACCTGGATGGTGCGGTTGCGCCCCGACGAGTCGGCCTGCTTGATTTCGGTGGTCGACTTGCGCGTGATGGTGATCTTCTTGCGCTCGCCGCCAGCGGCCGTGCCGTGTGCGTTGCGCAGGTACTCCAGCAGACGCTCCTTGTCGGCGTCGGTGAGTGCGTCGTCAGGCGACTGCTTGGGCACGCCTGCCGAGGCCAACTGCTCGATCAGCGCGGCGGTCGGGCGCTTGAGCTGCTCGGCGAACTGTGCAACGGTGGTGACGGCCATGTATCTGTTTTCCTTGGGTGCTGCGGACGGCGACGTGTACAGGAGCGGGCTCCGGCGCTCAGGCAGTGAACCAGTGTTCGCGCGCCTTCATGATCAGGGCGCGGGCCTGTTCTTCATCGATGCCCGTCATCTCGGTGAGCTCGTCGACCGCAAGGTCGGCCAGGTCGTCGCGGGTGTGGATGCCGCCATCGGCGAGCTTGGCGATGATCTCGGGGGTCAGGCCCTCGAGGTCGCGCAGGTCCTGTGAGACTTCCTCGACCTTTTCCTCACGCTCGATCTCCAGCGTCAGCAGTGCGTCCTTGGCGCGGGTGCGCAGCTCGTTGATGGTGTCCTCGTCGAAGGACTCGATCTCGAGCATCTCCTGCAGCGGCACGTAGGCCACTTCTTCCAGGCTGGTGAAGCCTTCGGCGATCAGGATGTCGGCCACTTCCTCGTCGACGTCCAGCTTGTCGACGAAGAGCTTGCGCACCGAGTCGCTCTCCTCGGCCTGCTTGGCCTGGGATTCCTCGGCGGTCATGATGTTGATGCGCCAGCCGGTGAGTTCCGATGCCAGCCGCACGTTCTGGCCGCCGCGGCCGATGGCGATGGCGAGGTTCTCCTCGTCGACCACCACGTCCATGGCGTGCCGCTCTTCGTCGACCACGATGCTGACCACGTTCGCCGGCGCCAGCGCACCGATGACGAACTGCGCCGGGTCTTCGGACCACAGCACGATGTCCACGCGCTCGCCGGCGAGTTCGTTGGTGACGCCATTGACTCGGGAACCCCGCACACCGACACAGGTGCCGATGGGGTCCACGCGACGGTCGTGGCTGACCACGGCGATCTTGGCGCGGCTGCCGGAATCCCGGGCGCAGCTCTTGATCTCCAGAAGGCCCTGCTCGATTTCCGGCACTTCCTGCGCGAAGAGTTCGATCATGAAGCCCGGCGCGCTGCGGCTGAGCATGATCTGCGGGCCGCGCTGGGTGGGGTCGACGCCGAGGATGAAGGCACGCACGCGGTCGCCCGAGCGCAGGTTCTCCTTCGGGATCATCTCGTTGCGGCGCAGGCGCCCTTCGACACGGCCGCTCTCGACGATGATGTCGCCCTTGTCCAGGCGCTTGACCGTGCCGACCATGATCTTCTCGCCGCGCGAGAGGAAGTCGTTGAGCAGCTGCTCACGCTCGGCGTCACGGATCTTCTGCAGGATCACCTGCTTGGCCGCCTGGGCGCCGATGCGGCCGATGGGCACCGAGTCAACCGCCTCCTCGATGTAATCGCCTTCCTCGATGTCGGGGATCTGCTCCTTGGCTTCGAAGAGCAGGATCTCGGCGTCGGGGATCTGCAGGCCGGCATCGTCCGGCACCACGTGCCAGCGGCGGAAGGTCTCGTATTCGCCGGTGTCCCGGTCGACCGCGACCCGGATGTCCACTTCGCCACCGTGCAGCTTCTTGGTGGCCGACGCCAGCGCGGCCTCCACCGCGCCGAAGACGACATCGCGTTCCACGCTCTTTTCGCGGGAAATCGCCTCCACCAGCATCAGCATCTCGCGGTTCATTGGTCCTGCTCTCCATTCAGCGCGGCATCTGCTGCGGGTGCCGCGTTGTTGACATCGGGGTTCTTGCGCCGGCCCTTGAAATCCACCACCGGCACGAGATGCATCTCGCGCACCTCGTCGTAGCGGAAGTCCAGAGCCAGGGTGTTCTTGTTCTCGGTGATCTCGAGCCGCCAGTCGTCGCCGTGGGGTTGCAGCACGCCGGTCCAGTGCTTGCGGTTCTCGAACGGCAGCTTGAGCGTCAGGCTCACGGCCTGGCCGGCGAAGCGGCGCCAATGGGCTTCGGTCTTGAGCGGCCGGTCGAGCCCTGGCGAGGACACTTCGAGCCGTGCGTAGTCCAGCCCGGAGACCTCCAGCGCCAACTGCAGCTGACGGGTCACGCGCTCGCAGTCTTCCACGGTGATGAATTCACCGGTGTCGGGCATGCCCGGCGTGCCATAGACTTGACCTGGCAGGCGGTCGATCGTCACGCGCAGCAGCCCGCGCGCCAGGCGCTCCACGTCCACCAGGTCGTAACCCAACCCGGTGACGGTGCGCTCGATGGCGTCGCTGGAACGGCCTGCAGTTCCAGATGCGTTTGCGGCCGCGCTGGCAGGTGACGTCGACGGTTCAGTGCTCAAAAAGACTCGCGCAAAAAAAAAGGGCAGGTGAGCCCGCCCAGGTCAGATTGACGCTGTTGTCAATCTCGGGAAACGTGCATTATAGCCACGGGTTCTGGGCCCTGCAAGCAGGGTCCGTGCCCAGAACGGCCCGGGCCGCGCCCCGTGCCAGAATGCCGGCCCCACCGACCACCAAGAGACCAAGAACCATGGGATTCCTTGCCGGCAAGCGCCTGCTCATCACCGGCGTGCTGTCCAACCGCTCCATCGCCTACGGCATCGCCCGCGCCTGCCACCGCGAAGGCGCCGAACTGGCCTTCAGCTACGTCGGCGAGCGCTTCAAGGACCGCATCACCGAGTTCGCCAAGGAATTCGGCTCCGACATGGTCTACGACTGCGACGTCGGCGACGATGCCCAGATCGAAAAGCTGTTCGCGGACCTCGGCGAACGCTGGCCTGAGTTCGACGGCTTCGTGCACGCCATCGCGTTTGCACCCCGCGAAGCCATCGCCGGCGATTTCCTGGACGGACTCAGCCGCGAGGCCTACCGCACGGCGCACGAGATCTCGGCCTACAGCTTCCCAGCGATGGCCAAGGCCGCCCTGCCGCGCCTGCGCCCGGGCGCGGCCCTGCTGACGCTGAGCTACCTGGGCGCCATGCGCTACGTGCCCAACTACAACACCATGGGCCTGGCCAAGGCGTCGCTGGAAAGCAGCGTGCGCTTCCTGGCCCACAGCGTGGGGCCGCGCGGTGTGCGGGTCAACGCCATCAGCGCCGGGCCGATCAAGACGCTGGCGGCTTCCGGCATCAAGGACTTCGGCAAGCTGCTGAACGCCTTCGCCGCCACCACCCCCATCCGCCGCGCGATCACGATCGACGACGTGGGCAACACCGCCGCCTTCCTGCTGTCGGACCTGTCCGGCGGCATCAGTGCCGAGGTGATCTACGTGGACGGTGGTTTCAGCCACGTCGCCATCGCCGACCCGGCGATCGGCTGACACCCGGCCGCCCTGCGCGAAGCGGCCCCGGCGGCCGCAATGCGCAGCGGCGGCCAGGGCCTCGCGTGCGCGTTCGGTCTATCAGCGTTCAGGCGCGCACGCAATCCACGTAGTAGCGGCGCTCGCCGCCAGCGCCCTCCTCCTCCACCAGACCGTGCACGTCGGTGGCAAACCCTGGGAAGCTGGCGTTGAACTCGCGCGCGAACTTCAGGTACTGCACGATCTTGCGATTGAAGACCTCGCCCGGGATCAGCAACGGAATACCCGGCGGGTAAGGCGTCAACAGGCTGGTGGTGATGCGCCCCTCCAGTGCGTCGATCGGCACGCGCTCGGTCTCGCGGTGGGCGATCTTGGCGTAGGCGTCGCTGGGCTTCATCGCCGGGTGCAGTTCCGAGAGGTACATCTCGGTGGTCAGCCGTGCGATGTCGCCCTTGGCGTAGGCCTCGTGGATGGCCTGGCTGAGGTCGCGCAGGCCCATGCGCTCGTACATCGGGTGCTGGGCCACGAACTCCGGCAGGATGCGCCACAGCGGCTGGTTGCGGTCGTAGTCGTCCTTGAACTGCTGCAGCGCCGTCAGCATCGTGTTCCAGCGGCCCTTGGTGATGCCGATGGTGAACATGATGAAGAGCGAGTACAGCCCGGTCTTCTCGACCACCACGCCGTGCTCGGCCAGGAACTTGGTCAGGATGCTCGCCGGAATCCCGGTCTTCGCGAAGCGGCCATTGACGTCCAGCCCCGGCGTGATGATCGTGCTCTTGATGGGGTCGAGCATGTTGAAGCCGCGCGCCAGCTTGCCGAAGCCGTGCCAGTTGCCGGCCTTGCCTGCGCCACCCAGGATCCAGTCGGCCGACTGCCCGATGCCCTCCGAGGTGAGCTTGTCCGGCCCCCAGACCTTGAACCACCAGTCGTCGGCGTAGTCCTTCTCGACCTTGCGCATGGCGCGGCGGAAGTCCAGTGCCTCCTTGATGCTCTCTTCCACCAGGGCCGTGCCACCGGGCGGCTCCATCATCGCCGCGGCCACATCGCAGCTGGCGATGATGGCGTACTGCGGGCTGGTGCTGGTGTGCATCAGGTAGGCCTCGTTGAAGAGGTGCCGATCCAGCTTCACCGTCTGCGAGTCCTGCACCAGCACCTGGCTGGCCTGGCTGAGGCCGGCCAGCAGCTTGTGCGTGCTCTGCGTCGCGTAGACCATGGCCTTCTCCGGCCGCGCGCGCTTCTTGCCCATGGCGTGGAAGCTGCCGTAGAACGGATGGAACGCCGCGTGCGGCAGCCAGGCCTCGTCGAAGTGCAGCGTGTCGACGTAGCCGTCGAGCTTGGACTTGATGGTCTCGGTGTTGTAGAGCACACCGTCGTACGTGCTCTGCGTCAGCGTCAGGATGCGCGGCTTGACCTTCTTCGCGTCCACGCCCTTGAGCAGCGGGTTGGCCGCGATCTTGCGCTGGATGGCTTCAGGCGTGAACTCGCTCTCCGGGATCGGGCCGATGATGCCGTAGTGGTTGCGCGTGGGCGGCAGGAAGACCGGCACCGCGCCGGTCATGATGATGCTGTGCAGGATGCTCTTGTGGCAGTTGCGGTCGACCACCACCACGTCGCCCGGCGCCACCGTGTGGTGCCAGACCATCTTGTTGCTGGTGCTGGTGCCGTTGGTGACGAAGAAGCAGTGGTCGGCATTGAAGATGCGCGCCGCATTGCGCTCGCTCTGCGCCACCGGGCCAGTGTGGTCGAGCAGCTGGCCGAGCTCCTCCACCGCATTGCAGACGTCGGCGCGCAGCATGTTCTCGCCGAAGAACTGGTGGAACATCTGCCCCACCGGGCTCTTCAGGAAGGCGACGCCGCCGCTGTGGCCCGGGCAGTGCCAGCTGTAGGAGCCGTCCTGCGAATACTCCATCAACGCCTTGAAGAACGGCGGCGCCAGACCGTCGAGGTAGGCCTTGGCCTCTCGGATGATGTGGCGGGCCACGAACTCCGGCGTGTCCTCGAACATGTGGATGAAGCCGTGCAGTTCACGCAGCACGTCGTTCGGGATGTGCTCGGAGGTGCGCGTCTCGCCATAGATGTAGATCGGGATGTCCGCGTTCTTGAAGCGGATCTCCTCCACGAAGCGGCGCAGGTTCACCACCACCGGGTCCAGGTCCGGCCCGCCGGAGAACTCGTTGTCGTCGATCGACAGGATGAAGGCGCTGGCGCGGCTCTGCTGCTGCGCGAACTGGCTCAGGTCACCATAGCTGGTGACGCCCAGCACCTCGAAACCTTCCTTCTCGATGGCCTGCGCCAGTGCGCGGATGCTGAGGCCCGAAGTGTTCTCGGAGCGGTAGTCCTCGTCGATGATGACGATGGGGAAATGAAAGCGCTGCATGGCCTGGCCCTGCGTCGGGGGAATGGAAAAGCGCGCAGTGTAGGCGCCGGGTGTGGCCAGCCCGTGTCGCTACACTGAGGCGGTTCCTGGACTGTGCCTTGGAGGCAACGATGGCGATCGAAGGGCCGACCTTCTGGTGGGTGCTGGCCGGCACGCTGGTGGCACTCGAACTGGCCACGGGCACGTTCTACCTGCTGATGCTGGCGCTGGGCGCCGTGGCCGGTGCTCTGGTGGCACATGGCGGCTTCAACGTCAGCGCGCAGATCGTCGCCTCGGCGCTCCTGGGCGCGGCAGCCACGCTGGTGTGGCACGTCAAGCGCGCCCGCCACCCGCAGTCTGAGCCGGTGCAGTCCAACCGCGATGTGCTGCTGGACATCGGCCAGACGCTGAACGTGGACGACTGGCTGCCCGACGGCACGGCGCGCGCGCAGTACCGCGGTGCAGCCTGGTCGGTGCGCTTCGCCGGCAGCGGCATGCCGGCACCCGGCAGCCACCGCATCGTCGCCGTCGACGGCAACGTGCTGTCCGTCACCCCTGCCTGAACGCCCCATCGACCACGTCACACGCCTCACACCATGGAAATCGCCCTCGTCATCCTCGTCATCGCGGTCATCTTCATCGTCCGCACCTTCAAGATCGTGCCGCAGCAGCAGGCCTGGGTGATCGAGCGCCTGGGCAAGTACGACCGCACGCTGACCCCCGGGCTGAAGTTCCTGGTGCCTTTCATCGAGCGCGTGGCCTACAAACATTCGCTCAAGGAAGTGCCGCTGGACGTCCCAAGCCAGGTCTGCATCACCAAGGACAACACCCAGCTCCAGGTGGACGGCATCCTCTACTTCCAGGTCACCGACCCCATGCGCGCCAGCTATGGCAGCAGCGACTACATCGTGGCCATCACGCAGTTGGCGCAGACCACGCTGCGCAGCGTGATCGGCAAGATGGAACTCGACAAGACCTTCGAGGAGCGCGATTTGATCAACGCCAGCGTCGTCAGCGCGCTCGACGAGGCAGCCCTGACCTGGGGCGTGAAGGTTCTGCGCTACGAGATCAAGGACCTCACGCCGCCCGCGGCCATCCTGCACGCCATGCAGGCCCAGATCACCGCCGAACGCGAGAAACGCGCACTGATCGCGGCCTCCGAAGGCCGCCGACAGGAACAGATCAACATCGCCACCGGCGAGCGGGAAGCCTTCATCGCGCGCTCTGAAGGCGAGAAGCAGGCGGAGATCAACACCGCCCAGGGTCAGGCCGCCGCCATCGTCGCCGTGGCCGAAGCGACGGCCAGCGCCATCCGCCAGGTGGCGGCTGCGATCCAGTCGCCGGGCGGCGACCAGGCCGTGCAGCTGAAGGTCGCCGAGAAGGCAGTGGAGGCCTATGCGCAGCTGGCGCAGAAGAACAACACCATGATCGTGCCCGGCAACATGAGCGAGGTCTCCGGACTGATCGGCACGGCGATGGCGCTGATCAAGAGCCCGACGAACGCGCAGCGCTGAGCATGGCCGCAGCGCGCAATGTGCTCGGTGGGCCACTGCAGCCCTGCGGCTACGACCCGCTGACCGGCTGGCGGCGGGACGGCTGCTGCCACACCGACGAGCACGACCACGGCAGCCACGTCATCTGCGCGCGCATGACGGTGGGCTTTCTGAACTTCCAGATGGAGCGGGGCAATGACCTCATCACGCCGCGTCCAGCGCACCGCTTCCGCGGCCTGAAGCCGGGAGACCGCTGGTGCGTCTGCGCACTGCGCTGGAAAGAGGCCTACGACGCCGGCTGCGCCCCACCCGTGGTGCTGGCGGCCACGCACCAGCGGGCCCTGGATTTCGTGCTCGTCGACTGGCTCAAGGCCCACGCGGCCGACGCGGTCGGTTAGACTAATGGGCTGTCCCGCGGAGGGATGGATGAGTGGTTTAAGTCGCACGCCTGGAAAGCGTGTGTGGGTTAACAGCCCACCGCGGGTTCGAATCCCGCTCCCTCCGCCAGGATACTCCCTCACCAAGGTGCACGACAGTGCAAAACAGTGAGGGTTTTTTGTTTCTAAGCCGTTGATTTGACAACGGTTTTTCCCTCCCTGATAGTCGTTTCAGTGCACCGACGCCGCAGTGTCAGTGCAACCGCTCGCCGCCCGAAATCGGGGGACCAGCGGGGGACCAGCGGGGGACCAGAGCCTGGTCCCCCGGAAACGGAAGGGGGAACCAATGGCCATTCACCTGCTGGAACCGCGCCAAGTCCTGGCCGCCGATGCCGACCTGCAAGATGGCGGTGGGCTGTTGCTTCGCATCGGCGGCAACCGTGCCGCGTGGGTGCTGCGCTACACGGCGCCATCGGGCCGGCGCCGCGAAATGGGCCTGGGCCCCTGCCCGCGCGAGTCCCTGGCCCTGGCCGGCCAAAGCCTGCGCCAGGCGCGCGAGGATGCCCGCCGGGCCGATGACCTGCTGCGCCAGGGTGTCGACCCCCTGGACGAGCGCGAGCGCATCAAGCGCGAAGCCGCAGAGGCTGCTGCCGAGGTCAAGGCCACTGAGCAGGCGCAGCAGGCCCGCGCGTCCCTGACCCTGGCCCGCTGCGCGCGCAGCTACCACGAGCGCGTGATCGAGCCGAGCCGCACCACGAAGCACTCGGCGCAGTGGATCGCCAGCCTGCAAAACCACATGCCGCCAGAGCTGTGGGATGCGCCGATCGACAGCATCACGGCGCCCGCGCTGCTGCGGGGCCTGCTGACCATCAAGCCGCACAAGCGGGCCCGCAACCTGAAGGGCGACACCTTGCCCGAAACGCTGCGTCGCATCCGGCAGCGGCTGGACGCCATCTTCGAGGACGCGATCTTTCACGGGCACTGCAGCGCGAACCCGGCCGCGGTGATCCGGCGCAAGCTGCGCGAGGAAGGCCCGCAGCGTGCCACCGGCAAGCTGGCCGCGCTGCCCTATGCCGAGGTGCCCGCGCTGATGGCCAAGCTGCGCACCGTGCCCGGCACCGCCGCCCGGGCCCTGGAGCTGGCCGTGCTGACCGTGGCGCGCACCTCCGAGGTGCTGGAGGCGCCCTGGGAGGAATTCGACCTGCAGGCCGGCGTGTGGCGCGTGAGTGCCGAGCGCATGAAGGCCGGCGAGGAGCACGTGGTGCACCTGCCTCCGCGGGCCGTGGAAATCCTGCAGGCGCAGGTGGGCCAGGACGCGCGCCTGGTGTTCCCGTCGCCCATGCGCAAGCCTGACGGCACCGTGCGCCCGTTGTCCAACATGGCCATGCTGGTGACGCTGGGCCGCATGGGCATGCGCGAGCGCACCACGGTGCACGGGTTGTGCCGCGCGAGCTTCAGCACCTGGGCAAACGAGACCGGCGCCGCGCGCCCGGATGTAATCGAGGCCTGTCTGGCGCACCGCGAGGGCGACCGGATCAGGGCCAGCTACAACCGCGCCCGATTCGACGCCGAGCGGCGCGAGCTGCTGCGCACCTGGGCCGACTACGTGAGCCGGCCAGCGCTGGCCCTGGTGGCGGCATGATTCCGCCGGCATACCGCCGGCAACCGGCGCCGCTGCGGATCAGCGGCAAGGCGGGCCGGCAGGCTGATTGAGCAGCCTGCCGACCCTAATCACCCTCACTGCAAGGAGTGAAGAATGACTGTCGAAACTGTAAACGCCAGCGGCAAGACCGAGGCCGCCGAGGCGCTGCCCCGTGAGTCCGTGGAAACGGTGCTCGGCGCCATTGCCAGCGAGCTGTGGAGCGCCCGCGATTTGCTGGTCAACGCCGACGATGTGACGCGCGAAATGATGGGCGCCATCGCCATGATCGAGAAAGCCGGCGCCCTGGCAGAGGAGGCGGTGATGGCCTGCGGCGGGGCAGGCGTTGCCGAGCTGCGGCATTGGCTGTACGGCACGTCGACCGCGGCCGCACTAGATGCGCTGAAGGCCCGCGGGGGCACGCTTGTCCGTGGCGAAGAGACGACCGCCACCTGATAGGTCATGCCGCTCCACGTGGACCCCTCGGAGCTCAGTGCTGCTGAGGTGGAAGAGTGCGCCAGGCTCTTGGTGGAGCGGCTCGTGAGCTTTCTTGACCTGCCAGACGCTTGGAATGTTGGCAGGGTATCTCTGCCCCGCGAGCGAGATGTCTCGCTCCGAATTGCGCTCACTTTGGCGAACTCGATCGTGAGCCTTTACGAGTGCGCTCCAACAGACCCGCAGCGCCGAGCTCAAGTTGCGCGGGCTGCGGCGGTTCACGCGTCAATGGCAGTTCGGGAGAAGTTCGGCGGTCGAACCATTTGGATCGACTCGGCAGCATCGCGGAACCGCAAAGCGGCGGAGACGATCATCGCCGCCGGAATGGCGGCCGGCCGCCCGCTGCCTGAGGTCTTCGAAGAGGCAGGCGTCTCACGGCGCACGGGGTATCGGATCAGGGACCGATTGCTGTCCCGACGACCGAGGTAGGCCCGTACTGTGCCAAATCAGGTGCGGTTAGTTTCGCTTCGCTGAATACGCTCCCTTCGTCGCCACTAAGTGCGACGAAGGGACCGTAAATTGCAGCATAGCGACACCACCCAAAGCCCCAGCGCATCCACTGCAACGCGCGCCAGCAGCAGACCCGAGCCGCGCTCAGTGCTGCTGACTTCCGAGCAGGCCGCCCGCGAAATGTTCGGGATCAGCGAGCGTGCTTTCCACGCACTGCGCGGTGAGCCCTGGATGCCTACTCCGGTGACGTTGGGCCCGCGAACTGTTCGGTGGGTGCGCCACGAACTGGAGGCAGCGGTGGCACAGATGCCGCGGCAGTCTTCTGATGGCGCAGCCGAGCCCGTGCAACTGCGCCGCGGGCGCATTGAGGCCATGAAGCGCGGCGGCGCCTGATGCAGGCCCCCGCCTACCCGCCACCGCTGCGCCGGTGGCCGCGTCCTGGCCAAGTGCGGCAACCACGGCCAGCGCTGCGCCTGCCTGGCATGCGCCACCGTTCGAAGAATCGACGGGGGGGCCGGTGATGGGTGGCGACTCGCCTGTCATCCTGTCGGTCATCGCCAGTGTCGAGGCCGAGCAGGCGGTGCTGGGTGCGCTGTTGGGCGACCCTGAAACCGCCGGGCCACTTGTGGACGCGGTTTCGCTACGGGCGCAGGACTTCGAGGACGCTGACCACGCATGCATCTTCGGCGCGATGCAGGCTCTACGGTCGACGAGTCGTCCTGTCGACGTGTTCACGGTGCGCGAGCAGTTGCAGGGCATGGGGCACGCTGCCGCGCTGATCAACCTCGTCTACCTCAACGAACTGGCCCAGTCAGTACCGAGTGGGCGCAACGCCGGGCGCTATGCGCAGATCGTGCGCGACAAGGCGCAGCGCCGCGAGATCCAGACGGCAGCCCTGGCCCTGGGCCGCGCGGTGTCCGCTGGTGGTGGTGTCGGCGACGAGCAGGCGCTGCGGTCTGCGTCGGAGTTGATCGAGCAGTTGCGCGCCATCGTGCAGCCGCCGGCAAAGGAAAGCGGACTACCGATCGAGTGGGCGCGTGAGCTGCCCGACGATGCGCAGGTTCCCGAGCAGTTGATCGAGGGCGTTTTCACGGTCGGCGGGCTGTCTGCCGTGTGCGGGCCGTCCAACTCCGGGAAGTCCTTCCTGATGGCCCACATAGCGCTGTGCCTGGACCACGGTGTGGACTTCCTGGGTGTGCGCCGCGTGAAGCGTGCGCCGGTGCTGTACGTGGCCGCCGAAGGGGCGTCGACGATGCGCGCACGATTCCAGGCCGATGGCCGGCACTTCGACCGGCGTGCCGATCGCCTGGCCATGGTGTCGGCATCCCTCAACCTGCTGGAACCCAGCGCCGACATCGATGCGCTGATCGCCACGGCGCGACAGATCCAGCAGCAGGTCGGCGAGCCGCTGGGCCTGATCGTGATCGACACCCTGGCCCGCGTCATGGCCGGCGGCGACGAGAACGCGGCGGTGGACATGGGCCGGCTGATCGGTGGGTGCGACCGACTGCGCGAGGCCACCGGCGCCCACGTGGCACTCGTGCACCACATGGGCAAAGACCTGAGCCGCGGAGCGCGTGGGCACTCATCACTTCGGGCCGCGCTGGATACCGAGATCGAGGTCTCCGTCGACGAGGCCACGCGCACGCATCACGCGAAGGTCACCAAGCAGCGTGACCTGGCCAGCAAGGGCGAGACGTTTGGATTCAAGCTGGTTCCCGTTGAGCTTGGCGTCGACCAGTGGGGCGGCGCGGTCACATCGTGCGCTGTGGTGGCGTCGGAGGTCGGCATCGGCACGCCGGCACCGCGCAAGCTGACGGCATCGCAACAGGCCGTCATGGGCTACCTCAGTGGCCAGGATCAAGGCGTGCGGCGCGCGCAGGTGGTGAAGGCCCTGGAACCCCAAGGTGTGAGCAAGTCCAGGGCCTATGCCGCCCTGACAGAGCTGCAGATCGCCGGCCTGGTGGTCGAGGTCCAGGGCCTGGTCTACATGCCCAAAGGTGCCGCCGAATGAGTTTCCCGCCTTCCCGTTTTGTCCCACGGGAAACCGTGGGAACTGAGCGCCCGGGCTTTCCCGTTTCCCGTCCCCCCTTAGGGGACGGGAAACGGGAAACCGACGCCGAGGCCATGGCTGGTCGATACGCCAGGCGCCTAACGCCGGCCAAGCTGATGAAGTTGGAGATGTCGCTTGCCGCTGGCTTCGAGCCAGAGCCAGACCCGGCCGGAACTGCCTTCGACCGCCTGGCCGTCGACCTGGGCCTGGCCGTGGAGTGGGCCGGGCCGATCCGGCGCAGGGTCAATGCCGCGGTGGTCAAGCCTGCCCCGGCGGGTCAAGGGGGCAGCCGGTGACCGGCCCCCCCATCGGGTCCTGTCCAGGGGTCCGAAGACGGGTGCATTCGGGCCCCGATTCTGGACTGTTCATAGCTATTACCTAAGGGGTCAAGTCATGTTGATTAACCTAGACAATGAGTTCAAGCAGGTACTTCTGGCCCGCATGGTCGGCGTCGATCCGTCTGCGATCAGCCACGCGGTGGCCGATGGCCGCCTGCCGGCCGGCGGCACGCTGGGTGAGGCGCTGCTGGCCTACTGCCACCGCCTGCGCGAGCAGGCTGCCGGCCGGCTGGGTGCCGAGCCTGGAGGCCTGGATCTGGCCACCGAGCGCGCCGCGCTGGCACGCGCGCAGCGTGAGGGCATCGAGATCAAGAACGCGGTGGCCCGCGGCAGCTATGCCCCCATCACGATGCTGGCCGAGGTCCTGGCCACCGCCAGCCAGGCCGTGGCCGAGCGTTTCGAGCACCTGCCTGGTCAGGTGCGCAAGGCCTGCCCCGACCTGCCACCCGTCGCCATCGAGCGCGTGCTGGCCGTGATCGCGTCGGCCCGCAATGAGTGGGTCCGGCAGACGGCCGAGCTGGTCACGGCCAGGGTGCTGGACGACGATGAACCGGACGAGGCGCCGGAGCCGGAGGCCGAGCCGTGACGCCAGCCCAGCGCCCACCTCGCCGCACGCTGCGCCGGCAGCATCGCATGCTGCCGGCCCTTGACGCGCGCCTGGCGCACGCTGCGCTGTCCACCCTGCAGCGCAGCGAGCGGTTGTTGGCCGAGCTGGTGCACCGTGGTCGCGCCGTCGACCTGCACGCCATCCTGGCCGCCGCCTGGTCGACCTTTGGCACCAGTGCCTGGTGGGTGGCCGACCTGCGCGAGCGCGGCCTGATCGGCGATGCTGAGGGCAAGGCCACCGGCGATGCACTCGGCGCCCTGTACCGCGCTGGTGGCACGCTGGGACAGTACCGGCTGCTCCGCGTGGAAGGCCGCCGCGCGAACGTGGGCCGCTGCTGGCGCCTGGAGTGTGCCCGCGGGTGATGGTGTCACCACCCCGGTGTCATCACGTGGGCGCCCGGCCACGATGGGCGGATGAACCCCACACACTTTCGCTACTTCGACGCGCCTGCAACTGACAGCGGCGTCGAGGCTTCGCTGGCCAGTGACGTGCCATATGCGCGCAGCGGCTACACCGAGGTCCTGGTCTGCACGCCGGATGCCGTCGACCTGAGCCGCGCCGGCGATGGTCTGCCGCTGCTGCTGCACCACGACAGCACACGCCTGATCGGGCGGGTCTACGACATCCGCGCCGAAGGCTCCCGGGTACGTGGCCGGCTCACGTTCTTCGACACCGCCGAAGGCCGCGAAGCCCGCGCCATGGTCGACGGTGGCCACCGTGAGCTGTCCATCGGATACACCGTCGTCAACCGGGACCAGTCCCGCAGTGGCACCGTCGTCGTCACGCGCTGGGTGTTGCACGAAGTGTCCATCGTGGCGATCCCGGCGGACGCGACGATTGGCGTCGCGCGTTCGTTCGACGGGGCGCCATCTTCGGCGCCAGGTGCCGTGCGCGGTGGTGTCACCACCCGGGTGTCATCACGCAGGGACGCCGGCAGCATGCACGACATGAGCACGCATCGCACTCCCTTCTCCCTCTCCCGGACGCTGGAAGCACTGTCCGACCCCGAGCCCGGCGACCTGTCGGCGGTGCTTGACCAGCGCGTCTATGACGCCACGTTCGGGCGCGACAAGCCGGGCAACTTCCGAGAGGGCTACCCCGGCGTGGCCGTGCGCATCCCGCTCGAGCTGCTGGCGCGTGACCTGACCATGGGCACGCCGACTGCCGGCGGCAACCTGGCCGGCCAACCGGTCTACAGCCCGCGCGACGCGCTGCGTGGCTTCAGCATTGCAGCCGACTACGGCATGCAGGTGATCGACTGGCCGGCCGGCAGTCTGCCGAGCGTGCCTGCGATCAGTGCGCCTATCGAGTTCGGCGCGGACATCTCGGGCGTTGAAGAGGAAGGCTTTCGCGCCGAAGGCGATGCAGTGCGTGACGCCGACCTGGCGTTTTCCGCGCAGGATGTCAGCACGTCGACCATTGGCTGCAGCATCAAGGTCAGCCGCAAGCTGATCAAGCAAGGCGGGCCGGCTGTCGACGCCATGCTGCGGCGCGAGCTGCTGCGGTTCATTGGCGAGCGCATCGACTACGCCGTGTTGTCTGGCCGCGGGCCGACCTATGACGAGCCCATGGGGTTGTGCAACCACGAGGACATCATCGAGGAAGATGGCACCGACCTCGATTGGGAGATCATCACCGCGGCCTATGTCCCGCTGGTCGGGCAGCACGCCGCACTCCGATTCGAGGCCCTGCGCGCTGTGTGCGCGCCTGGCGTGGCCGGGCAACTCTCCACGCGCACCGAGTTCTTCGGTGAGACCGCCACCTTTGAATCACCACGTGACGCGATCCTTACCGGGGCCACCCTCGGCGGGGTGTTGCCCGCGGCCTGGACGCAGTCCTGCAAGCTGGCCACGATGGTGATCGGCGACTTCAGTCGCGCCGCCCTACTGGTCCATGGCGGTATCACGTTGATCGTGGATCCTCGCTTCAACTTCGGCGCGCAACACCGGTTCACGATCCTTGCTGACATCGACGTGATCGTGCCGCAGCCCACGGCGTTCCGGCGCATCGTGGACATCACCTGATCCTCGGCGGATCGGCTGCGGTGGAGCCTGCCACTGCAGCCGGCAATCCTCAGGCACCGGGCGCGCTTCCAGCGGTGGGCGCGCGATGCCG
Source organism: Burkholderiaceae bacterium (assembly GCA_024235915.1). Taxonomy (GTDB): domain Bacteria; phylum Pseudomonadota; class Gammaproteobacteria; order Burkholderiales; family Burkholderiaceae_C; genus Rubrivivax. Next base: position 96,040 of record JACKLO010000008.1, read on the forward strand.
ATCCGGCCCGTTGTTCTCCTCGGAGCAACTCGGCACCTTTCCCTGAAGGACCCCATGAAGATCAAGATCATCCAGAAGTGCCTAGGCCGCGGCCGCGTAGAGCTGCAGGCTGGCCAGGTGCTGGACCTGCCCAACGCTGAAGCCTACGAGCTGCTGGTGGCCGGCCGCGCCAAGCCTGCCGACGATGACGCGGTGGCCACGGTCAAGCGCATGGGCGAGCAGGAGATGCGCCGCGCTGGTCTGACCGGGCCGAACAACGTGCGGCACATTGCCCACGCTGCGCGCGTGCACCTGGGCAAGCCGTGACAGATACCGGCTTCCCCATGAAAGCCGTGCGCGGTGTGCGCATTGGCCTGCGGTACGTGTCGCCAGGCGGCACCTTCGCCGTCGACGGCGAGACCGCCAGGGAAATGCTGCGGGCTGGTTCGGCCACGCTGCTGTATCCCGCACGCGACCTGGCCAGGCTGGGCCGTGATGCAGAACTGCCGGAGCCCGAGGGCATCACGGCTCAACTGATGACGCGCTGATGGCCGCCACCATCGTGCCGTTCCCTGCCAGGCCAGCGCCGGAATGGGTGCCTGCGCCGGTGCAGCGCGAACTGGATGCCATAGAGGTCTGGTGTGCGGCCACCCAGCGCCGCCTTGCACGCTTGGCCTACGCCGAGCGTGACCACCACCTGGCCGTGCGCCGCATCGCCGACGCGCTGCGCACCGACATCTTCAACGAGTGGCACAAGGCCCAGCCGCGCAAGTAGCGCCACGCCAGGCACGCCGCCCGCTGCGCGTGCCGCCGTTCATGGGCGTGCCGCTGACGATGCAGCGTGACCTGCGCGCCGTCGCCTGGACGGCACTTGCAACCGTCGATCATCCCGTGGGCCGTGGGCCTGCGCTGGTGGACTTGCGCGCCACGGTGCATGCCGTGGCAGTGCTGGTGCCTGAAGGCCGCGCCGCGGCTGCCGAGGCCACCGCCGCACTGGCCAGCGCCGACGACATCCTGGCCGACGACCTGCGCAAGCGGTGCGCCGCCGCCGTCGAGTTCTTCGACGCGCTGGTGGCCAGGGTCACGCTGTCCCGGCTGCTGGCGGTGATGCGCGAGGCGCTGCGGCGGTAGGCCACCGAGATCAAGGTGCGGGCCGAGCGGCGCTGCGGGGAAATGCTGCGGGACAGCGCCAACAGCGGCGCGCGGGCTCAACGCGGGCGGCCGGCTAATAGTGACACGACGACACGTTTATCCGACCTTGGACTTACGCGGAAGCAGAGCGAACGCTACCAGAAGCTGGCCGCCATGCCGGCAGAGCACTTTGCGGGGGACCAGCGGGGGACCAGAGGTCAACCGGCCGGAAAGCCAGTATTCATGCGGGTCTTGACATCCGCTCCCTCCGCCAGTGACTCTCACCTCACGCGCCCTCGGGCGCGTTTTGCATTTCTGGGGCCGGGCACAGCCGTTCGATGGTCCAGGTCCCCATGAAGCGTCTTCGGCGATGTGAAGCACCAGGTTCACGCATTGCCGACGCTCTTGACGCCATCACCACGCGGTTTGCCGCTCTGGAGGGCTCAATGCACAAAGGGCTTGCGATCACTCGCAAGCCCTTGATTTGATGTGCGTTTCTGGTGGGCGGTGCAGGGTTCGAACCTGCGACCCCTGCCGTGTGAAGGCGGGATTTGGGGTCATTCAGGGATGACGCGGGACGTCGTTTACCTATGAGGCTTGTCCCGCATTGCCCCAACTTGTACCCTGCTGTTTTCGACACTTTTTGTACACCGCGATGAGCGACCGGATCGACACCGTGCGGGCGCGGGAGGCGCTGAAGCCAAGGCACGGCCCGTACTGGCAGCGTATCCGAAAGGGTTGCTACCTGGGCCTGCGCAAAACCACCGCCGGCGCTGCGGGCGTCTGGCTGGCCCGGCATCGCGACGAGGAGTCCGGCAAGCAGACGCTGCACAGCCTAGGGCACCTGGACGACGTGGCACCGGCGGACCGATTCGACGCGGCCAAGACACTGGCCGAGAAGTGGTTTGATCACCGAGGCGCGGGTGGCCGCGAGAAACCACTGACCGTCTGGGACGCATGCGAGCGCTACGTGAAGCATCTGCGCGATGCCGGACGCGACAAGACTGCCGACGACGCGCAGGGCCGCTTCAAGCGCTGGGTGGAGCCGGACACCAAGTTCGCCAAGACCGTACTGCTGAAGCTCACACCCACGGCACTGGACGACTGGCGCCGGCGCCTGGCACGCGAGACGGTTCGGTCGACCAAGAACAAGGTGAACCAGAATGCAGACGCGACGCCACCGAAGGCCAGGTCCGCTAGCGCATTGAACCGAGACATGACCGCCCTGCGTGCGGCGCTCAACCTGGCGCTAGAGAACGGCCACACCACCAGCGACCATGCCTGGCGAGCGAAGCTGCGCCCCGTCAAGGATGCCGACGGGCGGCGAAACATCTACCTGGATGCGAAGCAACGCCGGGCGCTCATCGCCAAGGCCCCGGCAGACCTTGCGGTCTTTCTGCGGGCCCTGTCGCTTCTGCCTCTTCGTCCGGGCGCCATGGCCGCCCTGCGTGTCGCCGACTTCGATGCACGCCTGGCCACGCTCACGATCGGCAAGGACAAGGCGGGGAGCGATCGCCGCATCGGCCTGCCCAAGGCCACCGCCGACTTCCTGGCGGAGGGCACGGCGAATCGAGCGCAAGAGGCGCCTCTCTTCCCACGTGCGGATGGCACGCCCTGGAACAAGGACGCGTGGAAGAAGCCCCTGAAGCAGGCCGCGAAGGATGCCGGCCTGCCAGACGGCACGGTCGCGTATGCCCTCAGGCACTCCGCGATCACCGACTTGATCGCGCTGCATCGACTCGACACGATGACCGTGGCGCAGATTGCCGGCACCAGCCTCGTCATGATCGAGAAGAACTACGGGCACCTGCTGCGCGAGCATGCGAAAGCTGCACTGGCGGGGTTGGCGCTGTGAGCCCATTCGACACGGGCAGTGATCGGCACTGACGGTGCGTCGCCTCAGGATCTGAACCTGCGCGGCGTTCGCGTGGTCTGTGTCGTCTGACCGGCCAAGGTGATCACGACACCATCACCGTTGCCTGGTTCCCCGATTGCCGGGTACCTCACTTCATACCCGTAGCGCTGCATCAGCCCTGGATCAGCCCATTGCCGGTTCTGTGGCGTGTCGTAGTTGAACCAGAGCACGGGTTGCCTTGACCCGGTGATCACCCGTGCCAGGGCTTCAGCGTTAGGGTGCTTGAAGTACGCGTTGTTGGTGCTGACGACGTGGTGCCTGGCATCGATGGCCTTGAGGAGATCTGTGGTCACGTTCGCTCGGCTGCCGTGGTGGCTGAGCTTGAGCACGTCCACGGCCAGGGGTGTGTCCGGTGCCTGTCCGCGCTTGGCCGCCAGCGCGTGGATCTCCGGGACCAGCACGTCGGCAAACGCGTCCCCGCTGAGCAGCACCGAGGCCCTCTGGTGTGCCAGCAGGATGGCGATGCTCGAGCCGTTGGGCACAGCCCGGTCCAGCGCCGTGCGCTTGCGTGCCAGGGCCTCCAGGTCCATGGCACCCCGGGTTGGCGCCCGTTCTGCCTCAGCCTTGTCGCGCTCCTTGCGTTGGAGCTTCTCGAGTTCCTTGGCCCAGACTTTCCACAGGGCCTCCAGGCGCTCGGGCGTGGGTGAAAGGACGGTGAGCTTCGGGAGTCCATCGGCCGCGACTTCGACCCCACCCTGACCGGCGGGTGCGACCACGGCGTTGCCGCCCCACGCCTGGTTCCACGGCAGTGGCGCTTCCGGTGCACCGAGGATCTTGGCCAGGGATTCCCCCTCGGCCACGCCGCGGACGCGGCGCCTGGGCGGTGCGTTGAACCAGACGTCGCCGAAGCTCAGGCGCAGATCTGTGTCCGCCAGCAGCAGCTGCGCACCGCCGATGTGGTCATGGTCGATGTGCGTGACGACGAAGAGGTCGATGTGCCGCTGGCCATCGGTACCCGGTGGGATGGCCAGCAAACGGCGTCGCAGGGCGGGATAGGTCTCGTCCGGTCCTGTGTCGACGAGCATGCGCCAAGTGCGGCCGGGGATCGGGCAGGACACCAGCAGGCAGTCCCCAAACCCTGCTGGCAGGACATCGAGGGTGATGGCTGGGTCCATGGGGCGCAACCATACGCCGGCCGGCGTTCGGCGCATACGGCTCGGGGCGGCCTTCCCCTGCGATGGGAACCCGTACCACATGGCCTTCCCCCGCGTCTTCCGCCAGCACCTGGGCATCACGCCGACCGAATACCGCCGAGCTGTCAATCTGTTCGAACCCCCCGCAGGCGCCGGGCTGGATCACCCGCCGGTGATCTGATGTCGCAACGGGCCGCTTGCGGGTCCGTTGTCCTTCCGGCCGCGCACCGCGATTGCTGCAAAGCAGCACGAAACTCGCCGGATCTTTCGGATCCTGATCGGACGATCTGGATCCTGGCCAGACGCTTGCGTTCACGCTCTCCCGCCGAGCCTGTCGACACTGCCTCCCACGACAGAACGACAAGCAGGAGACAGGCTTGCACAGCGAACTGGGCCTCGCCAAGGCCCCGCCCCCCCGCCACCTCGGGCAACCGATCGAGCGCCATGAAGATGCGGCACTGCTGACAGGCCGGGGCCGCTTCGCGGACGACCTCGGCGAGGCGCCCGGTACGCTGCACGCGGCCGTGCTGCGCAGCCCACACGCGCATGCCGATCTGCTGTCGGTCGACGCCACGGCCGCGCTGGCGATGCCCGGTGTGCGCGCCGTGCTGACCGGCGAGGACGTCAAGCGCTGGTCCCAACCCTTCGTCGTCGGGGTCAAGGCGGCGATGCAGCACTGGGCCCTGGCGGTGGACCGTGTGCGCTACAGCGGCGAACCCGTCGCGGTGGTGATCGCCGAGGACCGCTACCTCGCGGAGGACGCGCTCGATGCCATTCGCGTCGAATACCGCGCCCTGCGCGCGACGGTCGACATTGCAGCGGCCTGTGAGGCCGACGCCCCCGTGCTGCACGAGGCGGTGGGCAGCAATGTCGTCAACGAGCGCCAGTTCCGCTACGGCGATCCGCAGCAGGCCTTCGCGAATGCGGCGCAGCGCGTCGCGCTCACCGTGCACTACCCGCGCAATAGCTGCACGCCGATCGAGTGCGGCGTCGTGGTGGCCGAGCACCAGCCCGAGGACGACGGCGGGCACGGCTACGAAGTGCTGTCCAACTTCATGGGGCCGTTCTCGCTGCATGCGGTGATGGCGTTGGCCCTTGGCGTGCCAGGCAACAAGCTACGCCACCGTGTGCCGCGCGACAGCGGCGGCAGCTTCGGCGTCAAGCAGGCGGTGCTGCCTTATGTGGTGCTGATGTGCCTCGCCTCGCGCAAGGCCGGCGCGCCAGTGAAGTGGGTGGAAGACCGGCTCGAGCACCTCGGCGCCGCCACCTCGGCCACGGCGCGGCTGACCCACATCACCGCCGCGCTCGACGGCGAGGGTCGCATCACCGCGCTCGACTGGGACCAGCGCGACGACGTCGGCGCCTATCTGCGTGCGCCGGAGCCGGCCACCTTCTACCGCATGCACGGCGCGCTCAGCGGCGCCTACGACATCCCCCACCTCGCGGTGCGCAACCGCGTGGTCGTGACGAACAAGACGCCCACCGGCCTGGTGCGCGGCTTCGGTGGGCCGCAGGTCTATTACGCGCTCGAGCGGCTGATGGACCGCATCGCCGTCGAGCTCGATGAAGACCCGGTCGCGCTGCGGCTGCGCCACTACGTGCGGCCGCAGCAGTTCCCGTACACCGCGGCGGCCGGTGCCGTGCTCGACTCGGGCGACTACCACCGCCTCACCGACATGGCGATGGCCGCGGCGCGCGAGCAGGGACTGTGGCAACGCCAGTCCGCGGCACGGACGGCAGGAAAGCTCTACGGCATCGGCGTAGCCGCAATCGTCGAACCCTCGGTGTCGAACATGGGCTACATCAGCACCGTGCTGACGCCCGAGCAGCGTGCCAAGGCCGGGCCGAAGAACGGCGCGATCGCCAGCGCGACAGTGGCCATCGACCTGCTCGGCGGCATCAACGTGGTGGTGGCCTCGGCGCCCGCAGGCCAGGGCCACATGACCGTCTGCGCCCAGGTGGTCGCCGACGTGTTCGGGCTGCAGCCGGCGCAGGTCGTGGTGAACGTCGAGTTCGACACCGCGAAGGACGCGTGGAGCGTGGCGGCCGGTAACTACAGCAGCCGTTTCGCCGGCGCCGTCGCCGGTACGGTTCACTTGGCGGCCACACGGCTGCGCGACAAGCTGGCGCGCATCGCGGCGCCACAGTTCGGCTGTCCGGCGCAGCGGCTGCGCTTCGAGGGCGGCGCGGTCTTCGATGAACACAATCCCGAGCGTCGCCAGCCCTTCGCGCGCCTGGCCGCCAATCCGCACTGGGCGCCGGCCTTGCTGCCCGAGGGCGAAGAACCGGGGCTGCGCGAGACCGCCTTCTGGACCGCGCCGACGCTGGCCGCGCCCGACGCCCAGGACCGTGTCAACACGTCGTCCGCCTACGGCTTCGTGTTCGACGTCTGCGGCCTCGAGGTCGATCCGGCCACCGGCCGCGTGCGCATCGACCGCTATGTCACCGGCCACGATGCCGGCAAGCTGCTCAACCCGGCGCTGGCCGACGGCCAGATCCGCGGTGCCTTCGCCCAGGGCTTGGGCGCCGCGCTGATGGAGGAGTTCCGCTACGGCGCCGACGGCAGCTTCCAGAGCGGCACGTTCGCCGACTACCTGGTGCCCACCGCTTGCGAGGTGCCCGACCCGGTGATCGTGCACCTCGAGACGCCCAGCCCGTTCACGCCGTTGGGCGCCAAGGGTCTCGGCGAGGGCAACAACATGAGCACGCCGGTGGCGGTGGCCAATGCTTTCGCCGATGCGCTGCGGCCGCTGCGCGATCTCGCCGACGTGCGGCTGCCGCTCACGCCGTCACGTGTGCTGGCCGTCATCGGCGAGGCCGAGCCGGTGCCGCCCGAGGGGCTGGTGCGCAAAGCCGAACCCGCCCGCGTGGCCGGCGGCCTGGCCCTGCAGGCCAGCGGCAGCGTGGATATCGCCGCGCCGCCGGAGCAGGTGTTCGCGGTGCTGCTCGATCCGGCAGCGCTGGCCCGGGTCATCCCCGGATGCCATGCGCTGCAGCCCGAGGGCGAGCACCGCTACCGTGCCGACGTTACCGTCGGCGTGGGGCTGGTGAAGGCGCGCTACGAGGCGCGCATCGAGCTGTCGGAGATCGACGCGCCGCGCAGCCTTCGCCTGGCCGGTTCAGGACAGTCGTCACTGGGCACCGGCGCCGGCAGCGGCACGGTGAGGCTCGAGGCCACCGCGTCCGGCACGCGCCTGCACTACGACTATGCGGCACAGGTGGGCGGCAAGGTCGCCGCGGTGGGCAGCCGCATGCTGGAAGGCGCCGCCCGCATCGTGCTGGCCCAGCTGTTCGAATCGCTCGGCCGGCAGGCCACGGGCCAGTCCGCCGGAGCTGGCTCTGGTCCGGTCTCGTGGTGGCGGCGTCTGCTGATTCGCCTGGGAGTCGCCCGATGAAGCCGGCCGCCTTCGACTACCAGCGCGTCGAGACGGCCGACGAGGCAGCTGCGGTGCTCGCGCAGCTCGGCGACGAGGCGCGCATCCTTGCCGGCGGCCAGTCGCTGATGGCGGTGCTCAACATGCGACTGGCCCGGCCGCAGCGCCTGCTCGACATCTCGCGCTCACAAGCCCTGGCCGGGCTGCGCATCGACGGCCCCATGCTGCACGTAGGTGCGGCGGTGACCCAGGCCACGCTCGAGTGGCGGCCTGGACTCGCACAGGAACTGCCGCTGCTCGCGCTCGCCTTCCCGCACATCTCGCACTTCCAGATCCGCAATCGCGGCACGGTGGCCGGCAGCATTGCGCACGCCGATCCCTCCGCCGAGCTGCCGCTGGTGCTGCTGGCGCTCGGCGGCGAGGTCTGCCTGCGCAGCGCGCGGGGTACGCGCCGAATGGCGGCGCAGGACTTCTTCACCGGCATGCTCCTCACCGCACGCGCCGCCGACGAACTGGTCGAGGCCGTGCGCTTCCCGCTTGCTTCGGCCGTCCAGGGCCACGGCTTCGAGGAATTCGCGGTGCGCCACGGCGACTTCGCGGTCTGCGCCGTGGCCGCGGTGGCCGACACGCGCCGGCTTCGCATCGCCGTGGGCGGTGTGGCCGACCGTCCGGTGGCGCGCGACCTGCCGCTGCTCGAAGGGGCAGCGCTCGACGACGCCCTCAACGCCTTCGCCTGGTCGCTCGACGTGCGCGACGAGCCGCAGGCCAGCGCGGCGCTGCGGCGCCAGTTGGTCCGCCGCCTCGGCCGCCGCGCCGCCGACCGGGCCCTCACCACTCGGAGACTTGCATGACGGTGCTCGATGCACGTGCCGAACGCTCGGTACGCCTGACCCTGAACGGGCGCGAACGCTGCGCCAGCGCTTCGCCGCGACGGCTGCTGTCGGACTTCCTGCGTCACGACCTCGGCGCGACCGGCACGCACGTCGGCTGCGAGCATGGGGTCTGCGGCGCCTGCACGGTGCAGATCGACGGCGTCGCGCAGCGGGCCTGCCTGACGCTGGCCGTGCAGGCCGAAGGCCGCGACGTGCGAACAGTAGAGGGCCTGGCCGGGGACGACAGCCTGCTGGGTGACCTGCAGGCCGCCTTCAAGCGCCACCACGCTCTGCAATGCGGCTTCTGTACGCCTGGCATCCTGATGTCCTGCGCGGACTGGCTGGCGCGCATCGCCGGCCGCGGCGTGCCAGACCAGGGCCAGGTGCGCGAGATGCTGTCCGGGCACCTGTGCCGCTGCACCGGCTACACGCCCATCGTCGCAGCGGTGATGGACGTCGCGCAGACGCGCGCCGCGGCGGAGGCCTCCCATGCTTGACCTCGGCCGCACCTTTCTGCAGAGCGTCGAGCGCAGCCCGCGCCAGGTCGCGATCGTCGACGACGGCCTGCGCCTGAGCTACGGAGATTGGGCGGGCCGGATCGGCGCTGTGCAGCGCGGCCTGTCCGAGGCCGGCCTCGCGCGCGGCGACCACCTGCTGGTGGTGCTGCAGAACCGCTGGGAGATGGCCACGCTGCACTGGGCCTGCCAGTTCGCCGGCATCGTGATGACACCGCTCAACTGGCGCGCGAAGCCGGAGGAGATCGACTACTGCCTGGCCGATGCCGAAGCCAAGGCGATCGTCTGGGAGCCGGTCGCCGACGCTGCGGTGGCCGCTTCTTCCGGGGCGGCCCTCGCGCTGCGCATCGGCGTGGGCGATGTGCATGGCGCAACGCTGCACTTCGAAGACTGGATGACCTCGGTCGCCGAGCCGGTGCCGCAGGCGGAGGCGTCTGACTGGTCGCTGATGCTCTACACCAGCGGCACCACCGGCAAGCCCAAGGGCGTGCCGCGCCGTCAGCGTGCCGAGCGCATCGCAGCACTGGCCCACGTGGCGCAGAACCGCTACGCGGTCGGCGAGTGCACCCTCGGCGTGATGCCGCTGTACCACACGATGGGCGTGCGCTCGCTGCTCTCGCTGGCGCTGGTCGACGGGCGCCTCGTCTGCCTGCCGCGCTTCGACGCCGGCCGTGCGCTGGCGGCGATCCGTGACGAGCGGGTGACGCACCTCTACCTGGTGCCCACGCTGTACCACGACCTGCTGTCGCACCCCGACTTCGCCAGCACCGACACCCGCAGCGTGCGCAAGCTCGGGTTCGCAGGTGCGCCGATGCACGACGCCCTGCTGCAACGCCTGCAGGCCGCCTTCGAGCCGGAGCTCTTCGTCAACCACTACGGCAGTTCGGAGATCTACACCTTCTCGATCAACCAGCGGGCCGTCGAGAAGCCAGGTTGCGCGGGCCGGGCCGGGATCAACACCAGGCTGCGCGTCATCAAGCTCGACCAGTGCGACCCGGAAGAACTGGCGGCGCCGATGGAAGAAGGTCAAATCATCGCCGAGCTGCGCAGCGACGAGGCCTTCGAGGGCTACCACAAGCGCCCCGACGCCGACGCCCGCAGCCTGCACGACGGCTGGTATTTCACCGGCGACACCGGCTACGTGGACCGCGACGGCGACCTGTTCGTCACCGGCCGCGTCGACGACATGATCATCAGCGGCGGCGAGAACATCTCGCCGGTCGACATCGAATCCGTGCTGTCGCTGCACCCGGCGGTCGACGAGGTGGCCGTGGCCGGCCTGCAGGACGCACGCTGGGGCCAGAAGGTCGTCGCCTTCGTGAAGACGCGGCGGCCCGTCGACGCGCAGGCGCTGGACGCGCACTGCCGCGAGAGCGACCTCGTCAACTTCAAGCGTCCGCGCGACTACGTCTTTGTGCGCGAGATCCCCAAGAGCCCTGTCGGCAAGGTGCTGCGCCGCAAGTTGCAGTCGGGCGAGTACGAGCCCGTCCTGCCGGAGCTACCTGCCATCCCCCCGGCCTGAACCGAGAGAACCATGAACCTCAGAGACCTGAACCACCCTGCCAACACGCTGACGACGGTGCTCGACGGCTTCCGCATCGAGCTGGACCCGGACCGCGAGCGCGCCGACATCGTGCTCGACCGCCCGCCCTTCAACGTGGTCAGCATGCTGGCGCGCGAGCAGCTGCGCATCGCGTTCGAGGCGCTCGATGCCGACGAGCGCATCCGCGTCATCGTGCTGCGCGGCGAAGGCGAGCACTTCTCCAGCGGCGGCGACATCAAGGGATTCCTGGCTGCGACGCCGGAACATGTCAGCCAGCTCGCGTGGAACGTGGCGGCGCCGACGCGCTGCAGCAAGCCGGTGATCGCGGCCGGCCGCGGCTACTGCTTCGGGGTCGGCTTCGAGCTGTCGCTGGCCTGCGACTTCCGCCTGGCCACGGAGACCTCGCTCTACGCGCTGCCCGAGCAGAAGCTCGGCCAGATCCCCGGCTCCGGCGGTTCGGCGCGGCTGCAGAAGATGGTGGGCATCACGCGCACCAAGGACATCGTGATGCGCTCGCGGCGCATCTCCGGTCGCCAGGCCCACGATTGGGGCGTGGTCACCGACTGCGTATCCGATGCCGAGCTCGAGCAGGCCACCGATGCGCTGGTGGACGAACTGCGCGCGTTCTCGCCGATCGCGCAGCGCACCGCCAAGAAGCTGCTCAACGACACCGAGGACTCCCCACTGTCGATCGCGATCGAGCTGGAAGGCCACTGCTACTCGCGCCTGCGCAGCTCGGAGGACTTCCGTGAAGGCGTCGAGGCGTTCCACAGTAAGCGCAAGCCGGTCTTCGTCGGCCGCTGATCGGGTCCATCCACTGCCAGCAAGGAGACCGCATGGTTACTGAAGTCTCGAGATCGCGCCGCGCGCTGACGCTGGCGGCCGGCGCCGCGGCGCTGTCGGGTTCCTGGATCGCACCGGCACGCGCCGCCGACTATCCCGGCGGGCCGCTGCGCATCGTCGTGCCTTACCCGGCCGGCGGGTTCAACGACACGCTCGGGCGTCTGGTCGCCAGGCAGCTGTCGGCGGCATGGAAGGTGAGCGCCGTCGTCGACAACAAGCCGGGCGCCGGAACCGTGATCGGCACGCAGTCAGTGGCTACCGCGCCGGCCGATGGCCACACGCTGCTGGTGATCCAGTTTCCATTCGCCTCGAACCCCTGGCTCTACAAGCTGCCCTACGACACCGAACGTGCCTTCGCCCCGGTGATCCTGGCCGGGCGCTCGCCGATGGTGATGGTTACCCATGCGGGCAGCCCCTATCGCAGCATCGCCGACGTGACGGCGGCGGCGCGCGCCCAACCCGGCAAGATCAACTACGGGACCTCGGGCGCCGGCTCGTCCAACCACCTGGCGATGGTGCTGTTCGAGAGCCAGGCCGGCGTGCGCATGAACCCGGTGCCGTACAAGGGCAGCGCCCCGTTGATGACGGACCTGGCGGGGGGGCACGTGGGGCTCGCGGTCGACCTGCTGCCACAGGTGCTGCCCTTCATCCAGGCCGGCAAGGCGCGGGCGCTGGCGATCGCCAGCCCCCGTCGATCGCCGCTGCTGCCGGAAGTGCCCACCGCGGCCGAGGTCGGCCTGCCGGGATACGAGGTGTCGTCGTGGCATGGCTTCGTCGTGCCGGCGGGCACGCCGCAGCCGGTGATCGACAAGCTCAACCGCGAGATCGACCGGATCCTCTCCACCGAGGAGGTCCAGCGGGCGTTCGCGGCACAGGGCGTCGCGCCCGACGGTGGCGCGCCGGCCGTGCTGCGCGACTTCATCGCCGGCCAGATGACGCTGTGGAAGCGCGTCATCGACCAGCACGGCATCAAGGCCGAGTGAACCCAGACACAACCCCAGGAGACAGACCATGAACCGGAATCACCTCAACACCACGGCGATCGCTCTCGCGCTGGCCGCACCGCTGGCTGCATCCGCCCAGAGCGGGCCGATCCGCGTCGGCGTCGTCACGCCGCTGTCGGGCACGTACGCCGGCATCGGCCAGCAGGTCAAGTGGGGACTGGACCTCGCCGCCGCGCAGATCAACGCCGCCGGCGGCGTGATGGGCCGTAAGTTGGAGCTGGTCTACGAGGACGAGGAGGCCAACCCGGCCGTCGCGACCCAGAAGGCCGAGAAGCTGTTCCAGGTCGGCAAGGTCGACTTCCTCACCGGCACCGTGAATTCGGGCTCGACGCTGGCCGTGGGCCAGGTTGCCGAGCGCAACAACCGTCTGATCGCGACCACGGTGTCGTTCGCCGACTCGATCACGGCCGACAAGTGCAGCCCCAATGTGTTCCGCGTCAACGCCCGTGCCGGCATGCAGAGCGCCGCGCTGGCCGACTGGATGGCCTCGACACAGAAGAACGCCAATGTCTTCTACCTGGGGCCCGACTACGAGATGGGCCGCAGCACGGTGGCGGCGTTCAAGGCGGCAGCTGAGGGCAAGGGGGCGAAGACCGTCGGCGAGGTGTTTGCGCCACTGGACAACAAGGACTACTCGCCCTACTTCGGCCAGATCCGCGGCGCCCGGCCGACGGTGATCTACACCTCGGTGGCGGGCAACGACACGGTGCGGCTGTTCACGCAGATGGCCGAATTCGGCGTCAACCGCAACGTGCAGGTCGTGGGTGCCTCGGGCACGGTGACCTCGCAGAACCTCAACGCGATCGGCAAGGCCGCCGACGGCTTCGTCACCGGCGTCGGCTATTCGTCCAGCATCGACTCGGCCGACAACCGCAGGTTCGTCGCCGACTTCGAAGCGGCGAACAAGTCCAAACCCGACCTGTACGGCGCCGACTCCTACGGCGTGCTGTTCTTCTACAAGGCCGCGGTGGAGAAGGCCAGGAGCACCGACACCGACAAGGTGCGCGAGGCGATGCGCGGCCTGCAGTGGGCCACGCCGCAGGGCACGAAGACCATGCGTGCCGGCGACCACCAGGCGATGCAGGACATGTACGCCGTGAAGGTCGAGGGCGGGCAGTTCCAGATCGTCGGCAAGGTGGCGGCGGCCGCGGCCATCGGGCCAGACACCTGCAGCCGCTTCTGAGGCGGGCCGCATGCTGGACTGGCTGCAGTTCGTGCTGGCGCCGCAGGTCGTCAACGGCCTGTCGATCGGCGTGGCGGTCGTGCTGATGGCGCTCGGGCTGACGATCATCTTCGGTCTGCTCGACGTCATCAACATGGCCCATGGCGAGTTCTACGCAATCGGTGCCTATGTGGCGCTGGCGCTGATCGGCGTGGGCCTGCCGTTCTGGTGGGCACTGGGGCTGACGCCGCTGCTGATGGCAGCGGTGGGCTACGCGACGGAGCGCGCGCTGATCCAGCGCGTCTTCCACAGCAAGGACCGCCACACGCTGACGCTGCTGCTGACCTTCGGCATCGCGATCATCCTCGAGGACATCCTGAAGATCGTCTTCGGCGCGAACCCGCTGCGCATCGAGCAGCCGATCACCGGTGCCACCGAGATGTTCGGGCTGTTCTTCCCGAACTACCGCCTGTTCCTGATGGCGGTGGGCGCGGCGGTGATCGCGGCGGTCTGGCTGGTCGTGTTCCGCACCCGACTCGGCGCGATGGTGCGCGCCGCCGCCTTTGACCGCCACATGGCCGCCTCGCTGGGCGTGCCGGTCAGCGTAGTCTACGCCGGCACCTTTGCCTTCGGGGTGGCGCTAGCCGGCCTGTCTGGCGTGCTGCTCGCGCCGATCTACTCGGTGTTCCCGACGATGGGCCGCGACTTCGTGCTGATCGCATTCAGCGTCGTCATCATTGGTGGCATGGGCTCGATCAAGGGCGCGGTGATCGCGGGGTTGCTGCTGACCCAGGTGCAGTCGATCTCCAGCCTGGTCATCTCGCCGGTGTGGAGCGATCCGCTTTTGTTCGGGATCATGGTGCTGGTGCTGATGTGGCGCCCGCATGGACTCTTCGGGAGGCTCGGCCATGGCTGAGGTGCTGACCGTCGGGCACGTGCCCGCCCCGGCCGCCGGTGCGCGGCGTTCCGCGGTGCGCTGGCTGAGCTATGCCTTCTTCGCGCTGGCACTGCTGTTCGCGGCCGTCGCCGCTGCGCTCGGCGACGTGTTCTTCTTCCGCCTGGCCACCGAGTCGCTGATCTTCGGCGGGCTCGCGCTGAGCGTGGACCTGCTGCTCGGTCGCACCGGCCTGCTGCCGCTGGGGCAGGCGCTGTTCTTCGGCTTCGGCGCCTACGTGTCGGCGCTGACGCTCAAGCACTTGGCGCCCTCCCTGCCGCTGGCGCTGGCGGTGGTGCTGGTCAGCGGCACGGTGGTCGGCCTGGTCGGCGGGCTGATCGCGATCCGCGCCAAGGGCGTGTACTTCGCGCTCATCAGCTTCGGCCTGGCCCAGGTGGTCAGCAAGATTGTCTTCAACACCCGCGAGCTGGGCGCATCGGACGGATTGATCGGCGTGCCGGCGCCGGTCGTCAGCCTCGGCGTGGCGAGCCTCGACACGGCCCACGCCCCGAGCTTCTTCCTGTTCGTGCTGGCGGTAATGGCCGGGCTGCTGGTCCTGCTGATGCGCCTGATGGACACGCCCTTCGGTCGCCAGCTCGATGCGATCCGCACCAACGAGCACCGCCTGGCCTTCCTTGGCTTCGACCCCTGGCGCTACAAGCTGGCGGCCTTCGTGCTCGCGGCCGACATCGCGGCGCTCAGCGGGGCGTTGTACCCGATGCTGCGCGGCTTCGTCTCGCCCGAGCTGATGTTCTTCCAGGTCTCGGGCAACGCGGTGATCAATGTGATCGTGGGCGGCACCGGTACCTTCGTCGGTGCGCTCTACGGCTCGGCACTGCTGACGGTGCTGAAGTCCGTGGTGGGATCGTTCACGGCCCACCACGCCATCGTCATCGGCGCGCTGTTCGTCGTGTCGGTGATCTTCTTCCCGAAGGGACTGATCGGCTACCTCTCGCCGGCCCTCGAGCGCCTCGGGAGCCGCCGATGAACGACGCCATCCTGCAGGTGCGCGACCTGACGGTGCGCTTCGGGTCGCTGGTCGCGGTCAACGGCGTGGGCTTCGATGCGCAGCGCGGCCACATCACGGCGGTCATCGGCCCCAACGGGGCCGGCAAGAGCAGCCTGTTCAACCTGATCAGCGGGGCCGTGCGGCCCAGCGCCGGCCGAGTGTTGCTCGAGGGACGGGACGTGACCGGCGCGAGCCCCGACCGCATGCTGGCGGCGGGGCTCTCGCGCTCGTTCCAGATCACCAACCTGTTCTTCGAGTTGCCGGTGCGCGAGAACCTGCGTCTGGCGGCGCAGTTCGTCGAGGGCCACCGCGGCCTGCTGCGGCATGTGTCGGCGAGCCGCGCGGCGCAGCGGCGCGTCGACGAGCTGATCGAGCGATTTGCGCTGCAGGCGCGCGCCGATGAGCTCGCGGGTTTCCTGTCGCACGGCGAGCAGCGGCGGCTGGAGATCGCCGTCGCGCTCGCGGCCCGGCCGCGGCTGCTGCTGCTGGACGAGCCCACCCAGGGCATGAGCCATGCCGACACGCAGGACACCGCCGCGCTGATCGCCGGGCTGGCCGCCGAGGGGCTGTCGATCCTCCTGGTCGAGCACGACGTCGACCTGGTGATGAACCTGTCGGACCACGTGGTGGTGATGCACCAGGGCGCCAAGCTAGCGGAGGGCCGGCCGCAGGCGGTGCGCGCCGATCCGGCCGTGCAGGCCGCGTATTTCGGGGAGGCGACCCATGCTTGAGCTTCTTGATGTCCATGGACACTACGGCCTGAGCCACGTGCTGCAGGGCGTGAGCCTGCGCGTGAATGCCGGCGAGGTGGTGGGCCTGTTCGGCCGCAACGGCGTGGGCAAGACCACGGTGATGAAGACCATCGCCGGCTGGGTGGCGCCGAGCCGAGGTACCGTGCAGTTGGACGGGCAGGCGATCGGCGGCGTACCGCCGGAACGCATCTGCCGGCGCGGCATCGGCTTCGTGCCCGAGGACCGGCGCATTTTCCCGGGCCTGACGGTGCAGGAGAACCTGATGCTCGGCTTCATGCAGCAGCCTGGACGCAGCCGTGCCGAAGACCGGCGCAGGCTGGACGACATCTACACGCGGTTTCCCCGCCTGGGCGAGCGGCGGGGCCAGATGGGCACGACGCTGTCCGGCGGCGAGCAGCAGATGCTGGCCATCGCACGGGTGCTCGTCGGAGCGCCGCGGCTGCTGCTGATCGATGAACCGACAGAGGGCCTGGCGCCGAAGATCGTCGACGAGATATTCAGACTAATGGAGGGGCTGCGCCGCGACGGCATCCCGATCCTGCTGGTGGAGCAGAACATGCACCGAGCCATCGGCTTCGTGCAGCGCTTCTACGTGCTCGAGCGCGGCGCCGTCGTGCTCGAAGGCGACGGCGGCAACAGCGCACACCGCGAAGCGCTGGCGCGACAGCTGGCGGTCTGACGTGACGGCAGACGACCGGCGCATTGCCTGGCTGCTCAATGCGGACGTGGCCGCAGGCAGCATGGCCGCGACGAAAGCCTGTCTGTCCATGGCTGCCGAAGCAGGCTTCCGTGCAGTGGCGATCGACCCCTCCGGAGCAGTCTCCGTCGGCGATCTGGGTATCGAGGCCGAAGCCATGCGGTTGGGTATGCACTGCATTGTCGTCAACGAAGCAGCGCACTACCGGCTCGCCGAGAGATTGAGCGATGCGGCTTGTTGGTCGCAGGCACGAGCACTCTCGCGTGACGGGTTCGACGGGCTCATCCTGTGCTCGAGCAGCGACAGCCCCGATCAAGCGAGTTCGCTGCTCGCGGCGGCGCGTGCGCTGTTGCGGCGTCTGGATCAACTCGACTGGGAGTCGTACCAGTAACGCGTGATGCGGGCCACTCGTCCGGACGGAGTTCGGCGCATGGGTGCTACGGCATGGCCATTCCCCTTGAAGCGATGGAGCACGCATCGCGTTGTTGGGCAGGCGCGTGATACGGCTCAACGAAAACGCAGGACCTCGAGTTCATCGACTGCGAGTGCATCGTTGCCGCAAGACCGCCGCATGTAGCTCAGCAGATCGGCCAGCGCGGCATTGTCGAGATCGGTCGGCGGCATGCCGTCGGGCGCGCATGTGCCTGCGTGGCGGGCGCGAAGCCGCCGCGGCGCACGGCCTGCACGCGGTTGGTCGGGTTGGGTTGCAGCGCCGACGGATTGCCAGCCAATGGCGGGTAGGTGCCGGGGACACCTTCGCCCCGATCGCCATGGCAGTCGGCGCAGCGTTCTGTGTACAGACGCTCACCGCGCTCGGGTAGCGCCGCGTTCGACGGCACGACCGCGCACGGCCTCACAGGCGGCAGGGACTGCAGATAAGTGGCGATCGCGTTCAAGTCGACATCGCTCCGGTGCTGCGTGCACTGCACCACGACCTCGGCCGTCGGGGCCATCGCCGTACCGCGTGCAGAGAGTACTGCCTGCACGCCGTCCACGCTGAGAGGTCAGCCGAGACTCACTTCCCCGCGCGCCGACTTTGTTCGGACGCTCACCCATCCGGCGTCACGTCACTGCGCGGTTTCACACGTCCGACGTCCTCATAGACGTGCTTGGTCTCGAGGAACTCCAGCATCGCTTCGGCCCCGTGCAGACGGCCGTAGCCGCTGGCGCCAAAGCCGCCGGTTTCCGCTTCGGGCAGCAGCTTGTTGTGGGTGTTGATCCACACTGTGCCGCTGCGCAAGGCACGCGCCACACGGCGTGCGCGTGCACCGTCGTGCGTCCAGACGCTCGCCGAGAGCCCATAGGGCGTCGCGTTGGCGCGGGCGACGGCCTCGCCCTCTTCGCCGAAGCTCTCGAGGTTGAGTACCGGGCCGAAGAATTCCTCCTGCACGAAGGGCGAATCGAGGGCGCCGACCTGGATCAGGCTGGGGCGGATGAAGGCGCCGCGTGCGAGACGGCCGTCCAGCACCTCGCCGCGCACGATCACTTCCCCATGCTGGCGCGCTTCCTCGACCAGGCGGGCGATGCGGTCGCGATTGGCGATGTCGATCTGCGGTCCCATCTGGCTTTCCGGCTCGGTGGCCGGCCCAACCGCGATGCAGCGGAATCGCGCGGCCAGCGCGTCGCGCAGGGGCGCGACCAGGCTCTCGTGCACCAGCACCCGGTCGAGCGCGGTGCACTGCTGGCCCGCGGCGATCGTGGCGGCGGCTGCCAGCTGCGCGGCGATGGCCTTCGGGTCCGCATCGGCGAACACGATGGCGGGCGCCTTGCCGCCCAGTTCCAGGTTCAGGCGCTTGAGCGTAGGCGCGGCACTGGCCATGATGCGCTGGCCGACCCGCACGCTGCCGGTAAAGCTGATCACGTCGACGTCGCTGGAAGCCACCAGCGCCTCGCTCGGCTCGCTGCTGGTGCAGCTGTAGAAGTTGATCACGCCCTTGGGGAGGTTGGCCACCTCGATCAGGCAGCGCAGCAGTTCGGTCTGGAACAGCGCCGACTGCGGCGCCATCTTGATCACGCTCGTGCATCCGGCGGCCATCGCCGGCGCCAGCGAGCGCACCAGCAGGATCGCGGCGGCGTTCCAGGGCACGATGATGCCGGCCACGCCGGCCGCTTCGCGGCTCAGCACGGACAGGGCGCCCGGCTCGACCTCGGTGGTGCGGCCGAAGATGGTGCGGGCCAGCCCCGCATAGAAGCGGATCTCGGACACCGTACCGGCCAGCTCGGCTTGCGCCGGCTTCAACAGCTTGCCGGTTTCCTGGGCCAGCAGCAGCGCCAGTTCATCGGCGCGGCGCTCGACGCGGTTGGCGAACTCCAGCATGACGGCCGCACGCAGGCGGGGCGCATGCGCCCAGTCGCTGTGCTCGAAGGCGCGGCGAGCGGCGCTGATGGCGGCCTCGGCGGTGCCGGTGTCGGCGTCGGCGAACTGGCCGAGCACCAGGCCGGTGGAGGGGTCGATGCTGTCGGCAGCGGCCCGGCTGGCGACCGGCGTCCATTGGCCGCCGATCCAGGGTTGCGCGATGGGGATCATGTCTGTTGTCTCTCCGATGGGGCCGCACTGCGGCCACTGCGATTCATGCCGGAGCCGGCGGCCATCAATGCATCACCGAGCCGCCGTCCACCACCACCGTCTCGCCCGTCATGAACGCGCAGGCGTCGGAAGTGAGAAAAAGCAGCGGCTCGATCAGGTCTTCGGGGGTCTGGTCGCGCTTGATGGCGCGGCTGGCGATCACGGGGCCGGTCAGCTTCTCGCGCAGGTCGGCGTTCTGGATCACGCCTTCGCTGAGCACCAGGCCGGGGGCCAGCGTGTTGACGCAGATGCCGTCGCCGCCGACTTCGCGCGCCAGCGCCCGCGTCAGCGCCAGGATGGCGCCCTTGGAAGTCACGTAGTGCAGCAGGTTCGGCGTTCCCTTGAACGGTGTCCCGGACGAAATGTTGACGATGCGGCCGTAGCCCTTGCGGCGCATGAACGGCACCACGGCCTTGGCGCAGACGAAGGGTCCGCGGACGTTGACCGCCATCACCTTGTCCCACTCGGCCACGTCGATCTCGGAAAACGGCTTCAGCTGCAACGAGGCATACACCGCCGCGTTGTTGACCAGGATGTCGATGCGGCCGAAATGCTCGTTGACCGCTTCGGCCATCGCCTGGACCGAAGCTTCGTCGGCGACATTCACCTGGACCGCCATCGCACGGCCGCCGTTGGCTTCGATGTCCCTGGCCACCGCCGTGCCGTCCAGGATGTCTGCGATGGCGACGCGTGCGCCTTCGGCCGCCATCGCGCGCGCGTAGGCGGCACCAATCCCTTGCGCGCCGCCGGTGATGATGGCGACGCGGTCCTTGAGCTTCTTCATTGATTTCTCCCGATGAATGGGGGGTGGAAGGGCGCCGCAGGCGCGGCGCCCGAACCGGCTAACCGAGGAATGCGGTCACCAGATACGGCTGCCAGCACAGCAGGATCAGGATCAGCAGCGTGGCCACCAGGAACGGCAGCAGCGGGCGCAGGATTTCGGCCGGCGTCGCGCCGGTCACGCGGGCGGCCACATAGAGGGCCGTGCCGACCGGCGGCGTGAGCAGCCCCAGGGTCAGGTTGATGCACATGACCACGCCGAAGTGGTAGGGGTTGATGCCGTACACCTGGGTCGCCACCGGCAGCAGGATGGGCACCAGCAGGATCAGGGCGGCGATGCCGTCGATCACGGAGCCCACCGCCAGCAGCAGCGCGGTCACCAGCAACATGAAGGCGAAGGGGTCGGTGGTGATCTGCTGCAGCAGCACCGCCAGTTGCTGCGGAACCTTCTCGAACACGATGACCCAGCCAAAGACGCCGGCCGCGGCCACCAGGACCAGCACCACCCCGCTGTTGAGCGCCACGCGCAGCAGCATGTCGCCGACGCGGTCGAAACGGATTTCCTTGTGCGCGAAGATGCCGACCAGCACGGCCGTCAGGGCGCCCACCGCCGCCGCTTCGGTCGGCGTCGTGACCCCGCCGAGGATGCCGCCGATCATGACGATCGGCACCAGCAGCGATGGAATGGCGGCCCCGATGTTGCGCAGTTTCTGCTGGCGCGACAGGCGCTCGCCCGGCGGGTACTTGTAGCGGTAGCCGAGCAGCGCGATCACGCAGATGAAGGACAAGGTCATCAGCAGGCCGGGGATGATGCCGGCGATGAACAGGTCGCCGATCGAGATCTGGGCCAGCACGCCGAAGATCACGAACAGCATCGACGGCGGGATCACCGGTGCGAGCAGGGCGCCGGCGCAGGTGGTCGCCGTCGCGAAGCCGCGCGGATACCCCTTCCTTTCCATCTCCGGCACCATCACCTGCGCCATCACCGCGACCTGCGCATTGGCCGAGCCCATGATGGAGGCCAGGAACATGTTGGCCAGGATGTTGATGTAGGCGAGCCCGCCGCGCACGTGGCCCACGAACACCGAGGCCAGTGCGACCAGCCGGCGCGTGATGCCGCCTTCGTTCATCAGTTCGCCCACCACCAGGAACAGCGGGATCGCGAGCAGGCCGTAGTTCTCGAGGCTGGCAAAGAACTGCTGCGGAAACGACAGGTAGAGCACCGGGTTGCCGCTCGCATAGATGTAGGCCAGCGCGGTCATCGCCAGCACCAGGGCGATCGGCAGGCCGAGAAACAGCAGCGAGGTGAAGACGGCCGCGATCATGGGTTGGCTCCGCTGTCGCCGCTCAGTGCGGCAGGCAAACCGGACGGGAGGCGTTCCGCAGCCGGCGTGGTCAGGGTCAGCAGCAGGTTGGACAGTGCATGCACGCTGGTGGTGGCAGCCGCCAGCGGAACGACCAGCCAGAACCAGAACTTGGCGACGCCGAGCGTGGCCGTGGTGTCCTGGTACATGAAGTTGAAGGTCTGGCCGGAGAATTCGCGCATGTCGAAGCCGAGGCGCATCAGCGTCAATGGATCGAACCAGTGGTAGCACAGCACCAGCAGCGCGATGCCGAACACCAGCACCAGCAGATCGATCAGGACCTTCATGGCCTTCATCAGCCAGGGCGGCACCGCATCGACCAGCATCGTGACCGCGACCGCATCGCGCGTCTTGAGGGTCAGCGACATGCCGAGCATCGCCAGCCACACCATGAACAGGATGGACAGTTCGTCCATCCAGTAGATCGGGCTGCGCATGGCTCGGCCGGCCACGTTGGCCAGGATCATCAGCGGCAGTGCGAGGGCGATCAGGCGCACCACTGCGCGCTCTGCCTGGGCGATCCGGTCGCTCAGGGTTGTAATGGCTTTCACCACAGCAGGCCTCCAGCTGGAAGGGAGAGGCGCGGCGCGCCCCTCCGGGACTTCGAGGCCCTTACTTGATGGCTGCGGCTTCGCGGCGCAGGTCGGCCAGCACCGGGGTGCGCTTGAGCCAGATCTCTTCCCACTGCTTGATCGTGTCGCCGAAGAACTCGGGCCCGACCTTCACCACCTTGACCTTGGTGCCCTGCACGCCCTTTTCCATCTCCTGCTCCACCTGGACGTACTTGTCGAACAGGCTGTTGAGGTGCTTGCGCGCGGCGCCGGCGACCAGGTCGCGGTCGGCGGGGGACATGGTCTGCCACAGGCGGCCGGAGACCAGGCCCACGACGGGGAACATCATGTGGTTGGACTGCAGCAGCGTGTTGCCGCGCTCGTAGAACTTCATGCGGTACACCAGCTCCATGTCCGCGTCCACGCCATCCACCTGGCCGTTGGCCAGCGAATCGTAGACGTCGGTCAGGGGCATCGGGGTCGAGGCGGCCCCCAGCAGCTGGTAGAAGTCGCGCACCGGCGGGAACGGCGTGATGCGCATCTTGCGGCCCTTCAGGTCGCTGGCGGCGTTGGTCGGGAAGGCATTGAGCATCAGCCGCATCGAGGCCACGCCGTAGCCGACCCCGACCGCGCCGACTTCACGCGGCAGGCGCTGGAGCATCTTCTGCGCGGTCGGGCCGTTCAGCAGCACGCCGGCCTGCTTCACGTCCTTGACGAGGTAGGGCGCGAACAGCGCGCTGTAGTCGGGCACGCGGTTGGTGATTTCGGCTGCGGTCATGAAGGCCATGTCGAGCGCGCCGGTCTGCAGCTGCTGCAGCATCTGCGCCTCGTTACCGAGCTGGCCGGACGGGAAGATCGTGACCGAGTACTTGCCGTTGGACTTCTGCTTGAGCTCTTCGCCCATCGCGACCGCGGCCTTCGACCATTCGTGGCTGGCCGGCACGATCAGGCCCAGGCGCATTTCCTTCGCATGGGCTGCCGCGCCCATGGCGAGGCCGGCGGTGGCGGCGAGAATGGTGAGCAGCTTCCTGAGTTTCATGTGTTGTCTCCTTCGTGTGTGGGCTCTCGACGTTTCATGGATGGTCGCCGCTGGCCGGCATGCCTGCCCGCCAGCGCAACTCCTGCGACCCGCACTCTAAGATCCGGGGCCCGGCGCCGCATTGGCTGGAGCTCCGGCTTTTTGCCATGGAGTCTGGATCGATGTGCGGTCGCAGCATGGGTTCGCGGCCGCGGGGCCAAGGGCCCGCCCCTCTGGCCTAACCCAGCCTGGCGTCCTGCATGCGGGGCGTCTCGAGCGGGGCGGCACCGGCATCCTCGCCGGCGGCCTGCCCCTGGCCGGCGCGCTGCACCTGCTGGGACCGCAGCTTTGCCAGGTCTTCCTCCTTGCGCGCCTCGTCCGACATACCGTTGAACAGCGTGCCGAGCACACCCTTGTTCAGGTCGCTGGTGCCGAACAGCGCATCGCAGATGGGGAAGGTGAGGTTGAAGTTGCGGGTGTGCATGAAGTCGGGGTTATGATGAAGCACATGCATTCGGCGTACCGTGTTGACCAGCGGCAGGCGATCCAGGATCGGATGTTCGAGGTGCGATAGGGTGTGCAGGCCTTCGTACATCAGGAAGTAGCACGCCATGGTCAGCATCGCGATGTAGCCCGCGTTGGCCGACCACAGGTTGCCGACCAGCAGTGCCGCCGGCAGGGCCGCCACCACGAACAGCACCGGCGCAAACGGCGGGAACAGCAGCGCGCGCCATTCCTTGTGGCCGTCGTAATCCAGCGTCTTGTGCGAGAAGAACTGGTGGTGCGTCGCGACGTGGCGCTTGTAGGCCGGCTTGATCCAGCTCTTCGGGCTGTGCAGCAGGTAGCGGTGCCCGGCCCATTCCGCCCAGTTCCCGAACAGGAACATCGGAACCACGACGAACACCCATTCCTGCCAGGTCGTGTCCTGCAGCTGCGCTGCGCAATACCAGGCCACGCCGATGGTGAAGGCCAGCGTGAAGCCCAGGTGCATCTCGCCGCGGTACCAGCCGGGTGTGTCTGCCACGTACTGCTTCCTGAAGGACAGGGACCGGGCAACGATTTCCTCTTCGCGATTCATGGGGGCTCCTTTGATTTCGCACAGCAGTCCGGCGCGGGCGCGCCGGACTGGCCTTTCGGCAATCAAATAAGTACACTGCCTTAGATAAGTCTACGCCCTTAACTGACCATGTCAACCTCGAAACCAGTGCGCTCGGACGGCAAGGAAACGCAGGCCCGGATGAAGGCCGTGGCACAGCGCCTGTTCGCGCTGCACGGCATCGACGGCGTTTCGGTGTCCGACATCGTTGCGGCGGCGGGGCAGCGCAACAAGGCTTCGCTGCAGTACCACTTCGGCTCGAAGGAGGAGTTGATCGGCGAACTGCTGGTCGACGGCGCGCAGAAGGTGGATGCCGTCCGCCAGGCCCTGCTCGACCAGATGGCGGCGGACGGCGGTCCGCGCCATGTGCGTGACGTGCTGGACGCCTTCGTCCGGCCCGTCTACCAGCTGACGGTGACCGAAGCCGAAGGCAGAACCTACCTGCGCTTCCTGTCCAACGTGCAGCTCACGCATCGCGCGCTGTTCCGCGCCACCATCGGGACCAAGTGGAATACCGGCTATCGCCGCTGCCTCGAGCATTTCCGCCAGCTGCTGGCCGACATCCCCGCCCCGGTGCTGGAGCAGCGCATGTCGCTGGTGGCGATCTACACGACGACGGTGTTCTCGCTCAAGGAAGCGCCGGCCGACGAGGCGCCCGCAGCGAGCCGCCTGTGGGCGCGCAGATTCACGCTGGACAACATCCTCGATACCTTCGAGGCGATGCTGGTCTGCGCACCTTCGGCGGCGACGCTGGACAAGCTCGGATAGTCAGTACACCTGCACCACGCGGCGGTACTCGCTGGGCGTCACTCCGATCTGCCCGCGGATGAAGCGCGTGAAATGGCCCTGGTCGGAGAAACCCAGGTCTTCGGCGAGACGCCCGAGGGGGGTCCGGTCGTCCGCCTGCGCCAGGCGCCGGCAGGCGGTCTCGGCCCGCAAGGTGTTGACGTAGACGTGCGGCGTCATCCCGGTGCAGCGGCGGAAGCGCACGAAGAACTGCGCGCGCGACAGGTTCGCGGAGGCGGCCAGCCGGTCCGCATCCAGCGGCTGGCCCAGGTGCTCGCCGATGTAGCCGAGCGCGCGCTGGATGCGCGAGTCGGGCAATCGCAGCCCTTCCGGCCGGATCAGGTCCTGGATGTTCTCCCAGGCCGAGAACTGCTCGCTGACCGCCAGCATCAGGTCGAACAGCGCGCTCTCCAGGCGATCCTGCTGCATCGGGATCGGCGACATCAGTTCACCGATCAGGTCATCCGCCAGCTTGCGGATGCGCGGAGTGATCTGGACGCAGGGCCGCGGGAAGAAGCGGGGATGGGCTGCCACGCGCAGCGGGTCATACAGGGTCGCCAGCCACCGGGGTTCGATGTACAGCGCCAGGTAGACGGTGCGCGGAAAGTCCGGTTCGCTGAAGAAGTAATGCGGCTCCCAGGCATTCACCAGGATGGCGGTGCGGTCGGTGACCGGCAGCCGCTCCTCGCTAACGTAGAAGGCGGAATCGGCGCCGCTGGCCTTGAAGATCACGTGGCACTGCGAGTGCGCATGCGATACCAGCGGGGTATCCATGTCGAGCAGTGCCAGGCGACCGAACTCGCCCTGCGCGATCCTGAGTGCTGTCGTCATCGATCCTCCTGAAGCCTCCTGAAGGAACATCCCCCATCAAGGCGCTGGAGCGGAAGTTGCGCCATCGCCCTGCGACGAAAGCCAGTCGCATAGCGCGAACAACTCGACCTGCTCGGCCTCCAGCTCCGCCCCGGCGATGCGGGCCCGCAGTGCCTGCGCCCTTTCCTGCTGACCGGCCGCGAAGCTGCAGGGATCCTTCAGCGCCCGCCGCAGCCGTCGCAGCGGCAGGATCACTTCGGAGCGCCACCCGGCGATCTGCGCTTCGGCAGCGGCGACCTGGTCCGGCGCGAGCGATCGCCCGAGCCGCAAGGCCGCGTACTCCTGGAACAAGTGCAGCACGATGTCCAGCCCTTGCTCATCCTGCAGTGCGTGGAGTTGCTTCGACTCGTGGGGTGCGAGGCCGCCATAGCGCGCCACGATGAAGTCCCACGCGTCCTGCTTGTCGACGGGCATTTCGTGGGTCATGGGAGGCACCCCTGTCGAAGCCGACCGGCGTTCAGGAGCCGATGAACTTGGGATTGCGCTTGCCGTGGAAGGCCTCGACGCCCTCGCGGAAGTCGTCGGAGCTGCGCAGGCGGCTGTAGCAATGGCCTTCCAGCTCGATGGCCACGGTCAGCGTGGAGTCTTCGGTGTCGTTGAGCAGCTTCTTGGCGGTGCGCTGGGCGATCGGCGAGAAGGCGCGCAGCTCGTCGACCAGGCGGTCGGTGGCCGCTTCCAGCTCGGCGTCGGGCACGCATTCGGTGGCCACGCCCCATTCGTACGCCTGCTGGCCCGGAATGCGGCGCGAGCGCATCACGATGTCCTTGGTGCGGGTGATGCCCACCATCTTCTGCAATCGGGCCGATCCGCCGGAGCCGGGGATCTGGCCGAGCTTCTGCTCGGGCAGGGCGTAGCGCGTGGTTTCGGTCACCAGGCGGAAGTCGCAGGCCAACGAAATCTCGAAGCCGACACCGAAGCAGTAGCCGCGGTTGGCGGCAATCACCGGCTTGCTGCAACGCGCGGGCGCGGCGATGTTCCAAGCCAGTTTGGAGACATGCTCCGGCGAGGCTTGCAGGAAACCCTTGATGTCGCCGCCGCTGGAGAAGTGTTCGCCTTGCGCGCGCAGCACGATCACCCGCACCGCCGGGTTCTCGTCGAGGGACTCGAACACGAGGCGCAGCTGGTCGCGCTGGGCCATCGAGATGATGTTGTAAGGCGGGCGGTGCAGCACGATATCGGCGCGCTCGCGCGCGGCGTCGATCTCGACGCTGAAACCGTCCAGCTGCTCGAGCAGCGTCTGGGCGGGGTGGATCAGTCGGGTCATACAGGGGCTCTTGGTAATCGAGGGAACTAGAGAGGTGGTTCAGGGATTCGGCATGCGCACCAGGGCGGCCGGCTCGGGCCGGCGCAGCCCTTCCCAACGCTTGACGAGATCGCTGTGGTCCACGTCGAACAGGTCCAGCACGCGTCCGACGGTGTGGTTGACCATGTCGTCGAGCGACGCGGGACGGACGTAGAACGCCGGCACGGGCGGGAACACGATGGCGCCCATCTCGGTCACGGCGGCCATGTTGCGCAGGTGCGCCAGGTTCAGCGGCGTCTCGCGCGCCAGCAGCACCAGCCGGCGCCGTTCCTTCAGCACCACGTCGGCGGCGCGGGTGACCAGGTTGTCGCCCAGCCCATGCGCGATGCCGGCCAGCGTCTTCATCGAGCAGGGCGCCACCACCATGCCGGCGGTGCGGAACGAACCACTGGAGACCGCGGCGCCGATGTCCTTGACGCTGTGCACTTCGTCGGCCAGCGCCTCGATCTCGCTGCGCTTGAGGTCCACCTCCTGGGCGGCGGTGAGCGCGCCGGAGGCGGACAGCACCAGGTGCGTCTCCCATTCGGGGAGGGTGCGCAGCACCTGCAGCAGGCGGATGCCGTAGATGGCACCGCTGGCGCCCGTGATCGCCACGATCAGGCGCTTGGTGGTCATCTCTGCACCTTGCCGGTGGCGAAGTCGACGCGGGCCGAGGTGTCGATCTGCGCGGCCAGGTCCTCGGTGTCCTCGCCCGGCACGCGCACCTTGGTGAAGACGTGCGCGTGGTAGACCACCGGCTTGGTGGCGTCCAGGCCCATCTTGGCGCTGAGGCCCTGCAGGTGCGACGGCGGCGCGCTGTTCTCGCCGAAATCCTGGCCCACCGTGGTGGAGGGGTCGAGCACCGAGCCTTGCGCCCCGGCGATCACCACCAGGTCGCGGTCCGCCTGGAAGCGCGTGGCCACGGCCCATTCCACCTGCAGCGGGTCGTGGACTTCCACGTCGTCGTCCACCACCACCACCTGCTTGATGTCGTAGTGGGCGCCGAAGGCGGCGCAGATCACGTTCTTGGGCTGGCCCTCGTGGCTCTTCCTGATCTTGACGAACAGGTGGTAGCGGCCGACGCCGCCGATGGGCAGATGGACGTCCAGCACGTTGGGGAAGCTGCGCTGCAGGTGCGCCAGCAGGGTCGCCTCGCGCGGGATGGAGCCCAGCAGGAGGTGCTCCATCTCGGCCGGCACGATGGTGTGGAAGATCGGCGCGCGGCGATGGGTGATGGCGTCCACCTGGATCACCTCGCGGTGCTCGCGTGCGCTGTAGTACTTGGGGAACTCGCCGAAGGGGCCTTCCAGCTCCTTCACGCCCGGCAGGATGCGGCCTTCGATCACCACCTCGGCGTCGGCCGGCACGCGCACTTCGTTGGTCAGGCACCTGGCCACCCGCAGCGGCGCACCGTGCAGGGCGCCGGCGATTTCCAGCTCGTCGCAATCGAGCGGGGCGATGGCCTGCGAGGCCAGCAGCGTGAGGGGGTCGACGCCGATCGCCACCGCCACTTCCAGCGGCTGGTTGCGCGCTTCGGCCTCCTTGTAGAAGGCCCAGAGGTGGCGCGGCAGCATCAGGAGGGCCATCCGCTCCTTCGAGTGGACCTGGATCCGGTTGATGGAGACGTTCTGCACCCCGGTCTTCGGGTTGCGGGCGATCACCAGGCCGGCGGTGATGTAGGGGCCGTTGTCGTGCTCGCTGTGGGTGGGGATGGGCAGCACCTGGCGCGGGTCGACGCCCTTGTGCACTACCTGCTGGCAGAGCGCCTCGCCCGCCGGCACTTCCTGCCAGGGCAGCGGGTTCTCGGCGGCGTGGCGAAAGCGCTGCAGCAGTTGCGACTCGGGCACGCCCATGGCTTCGGCGATCCAGCCGCGGCGCGACATGAAGCCCGAGACCACCGGCATGTCATGCCCGCCGGGGCCGGGGAAGTAGGCCGCCTGCCGGCCATCGAGCCGCTTGGCGATGGCCGCCAGCTGGTGTTCCAGCTTGACGCCTTCGCGCATGACGGCCAGGCGGCCGGTGTCGGACAGGTGGGCGAGCCAGCGGCGCAGGTCGGTGCAGGGGGCGGATGTGGTCATGGACGTGCGTGGTGGGGTTGGACTTGGGCGGAGCGGTTCCCGCCGGCTTGCAGGGGCGTGTGCTTGCCGGCAACGAGCTTTCGCCGCAGCACCTTGCCGACCGGGGACTTGGGGATCTCGCGCACGAAGACGAAGAGCGGTGTCATCACGATGCCGGCGAACTGGCAGGCCCAGTGCAGCGTGGCCATCTCCCAGCGGTTCTGCAGCACCACCAGCAGGTGGTCGCCGCGCGCGAGGCCGGCCTCGGACAGGCCGCGCTGCACAGCGCCGATCCGGCCCGCCCAATCTCCGTAGCTCAGGCGCAGGCCGTCGTCGACGATCGCGACCTGGCGCGGGCTGCGCTCGACGCTCTGCAGAAAGGTGCGGCCGAGGTCAAGCATGGGAGGCCTCCGCCGCGGCGCGCGTCTGCGCGACGTCCATCACCGCTGCGACGATGGGCGTGTAGCCGGTGCAGCGGCACAGGTGCCCGGACAGCATCTCGCGCACCTGGCCCTGGTCTGGCACGCCGCGGCCGGCGATGCGCGCCAGCCAGTCCGCGCAGGACATCAGGATGCCAGGCGTACAGAAGCCGCATTGCAGAGCGTGGTGGCGCTTGAAGGCGGCCTGCAGGTCACCCAGCAGGCTGTCGTCCCCGGCCAGGCCCTCTACTGTTCGCACGTCGCGGCCTTCGGCCTGCACGGCCAGCGTCAGGCAGGCCCGCTGCGCGACGCCGTCGATCTGCACCGTGCAGGCGCCGCAGACCCCATGCTCGCAGCCGACGTGCGTGCCGGTCGCGCCGAGGTCGTGACGCAGGAAGTCCGACAGCAGCCGTCGCGGCGAAGCGCTGGCGCAGCGTTCGCGCCCGTTCAGGGTCAGGCGTACCGGGCGTTCGGCACGTGCATCGAGCACCGTCATGCAAGTCTCCGAGTGGTGAGGGCCCGGTCGGCGGCGCGGATAGCATCGAGCGCGTCCTCCGCGAGGTAGCGGTCCTCGGCGATCACCACCGCGACGGGTTCGCCGCTGTAGCGCACACGGTCCACCGCCAGGGCCCAGTGCTGCATCGCCGCCTTGACCCCGACGACGAAGGGCTGGGACCAGCGCTTGACGTCCTCGCCGGTCAGCACGGCGCGCACACCGGGCATCGCCAGCGCGGCCGTGGCGTCGACCGACAGCAGATCGGCATGCGCGTGTGGGCTGCGCAGCACGGCCGCGTGCAGCGTACCGGGCGCCTCGCCGAGGTCGTCCGCGAAGCGGCCCCGGCCTTTCAGCAGTGCCGCATCTTCATGGCGCTCGATCGGTTGCCCGAGGTGGCGGGGGGGCGGGGCCTTGGAGAGGCCCAGTTCGCTGTGCAAGCCTGTCTCCTGCTTGTCGTTCTGTCGTGGGAGGCAGTGTCGACAGGCTCGGCGGGAGAGCGTGAACGCAAGCGTCCGGCCAGGATCCAGATCGTCCGATCAGGATCCGAAAGGTCCGGCGAGTTTCGTGCTGCTTCGCAGCATTCGCGGTGCGCAGCCGGAAGGACAACGGACCCGCAAGCGGCCCGTTGCGACATCAGATCACCGGCGGGTGATCCAGCCCGGCGCCTGCGGGGGGGTCGAACAGATTGACGGCTCGGCGGAATTCGGTCGGCGTGATGCCCAGGTGCTGGCGGAAGAAGCGGGCGAAGTGCCCCGGCGCCGAGAAGCCCAGGTCGTGCGCGACCGCGCTCACCGGTTCCTGTCCGTTCGACAGGCGCTGCACGGCAGCCTCGAAGCGCAGCACGTTGGCGTAGACCAGCGGTGTGACCTGCGTGTCACGCTGGAACAGCGCAAAGAAGTGGGCGCGCGACAGCCCGCTGCGCTCGGCCAAGCTGTCAACGTCGAGCTCGTGCGCGATGTCCTCGCGCATCAGCGCGATCGCCCGACGAACCCGGGGGTCCATCGACACCGGCGGCCGGGCGCGCAGCAGCGCGACCAGGTCGCGCCATCCGGAGTAGCTCTCGATCACCGCAATGATGAGGTTGAAGAGCAACTCCTCCATGCGCGCCGGCGACACCTCGTCGGCCCACCACATCTCGAGGATGAACTCCTCGGCGATGCGCTTGGTCCGCGGCGGGATCGCCACGCACTTCTGCGGAAAGAAGCGCGGATGCGACGACAGCGCCAGCGACCGTTGCAGCTCCGCCAGCCAGCCCGGCTCGATGTAAAGCGCGAGGATCAGCGTGCGCTGGCCGGGCGGCGCGTCGTGCTCGTAGGCGTGGTGCTCCCAGGCGTTGACCAGCACGGCCGAATCGTCCGTCAGCGGCGCGCGCTCGCCCCGTACGCTGAAGGCACTGTCCGCACCGCCGGCCTTGATCAGGATGTGGCAGTGATGATGAGCGTGACCAACCAGGGGCGCGTCCATGTCGAGCAAGGCGACACGACCGAAACGCCCCTGGAAGATCTTGACGGCGGAGGACACGGCGGATCCTGGCGAAATGTTGGGGGCGTTGGGAGTGTGAGCGTCGAGGCTGCTTGCCACAATCAGGTGTTGTGCCAGTCGGATGGCACGACGCGACTTTGACACAGCAATGGCGAACGATGGCGGAACGCAGCGCGGTCGTCGCATGGCTTTGCAGAGGGCAGTCGCGGCTCAGGACCTGCCTGGTGGCGACGCTCACACTGCAGCCCACAAGCCTGTGACCGTCATCACGCCACGCCAACGCTCCCACCGTGCGGGATGCAGTGGTACGGGTAGCTTCGAACCGACTGTGCCATCACCGCGGTCAAGACCTTTGTGCGCCAAGCCTGAGGCAGTTTCGCCTCACTCATGTCCTCATGCAATCTGGTGCGACGGAGGTACGCTTCGCAGGACTTGGACGGCCGTGACCCTGCAACTGCGTTCGAGCCTCGTCGGCGTCTCATGGCCGCGGCAGAGCGGACATTCGGGCGTCGAACTCGGACGACTGCTGACACTGCAGAGTCATTGCTGAGCCGGTTAGCCCGAACGACAAGATGGGTCGATGCCGCCATGTGGCGCTTGTAGAGAGCTGCCGTAGCCGACGGGAAAGGCGAGCAGGCTAGCTAGACGGCGGCTTCCTGGGCACTGCGGTCACAGCCCGCAGCAGAAGTCGAACGGCCGGTTCCGGCCACCGCCGACGTTCGCCCTCGCGGAACGAATGACAGTCCCCAGTCTGAGCAGATACTCAGCCGGCAGGGCCACTGGCCGACCACCGCGGGCTTCTCCTCCTTGTGTGCGAGCACGCTTGGCGGAACCCGGTAAGTGGTCCGCGGCGCACCCGTAGAGTGACCGCGCGCTGATGGTCGACGCAGACTGCGAGATCGCCCGCACCTCCAACTGGTGTGTGTCCATTGTTCTGGCAAGTGTCTCGTCGACTTCGTTCATAGCCGCGTTGCGTCTGGCACGCTGAAAAACACCCAAAATCATCGCCGATCCGGCTCAGGCGCAGACCTACATTGGTCTCGACGCCGCAGGCCTCGACAACATGACCGAAGGCCTGGCGGCACCATCAGGAGCCCGCCGTGCCCACTGTCCGGAACGCAGCCGCCAGTCCAAAACGCATCGCAGATGGCATGCGTGCGCCGATTGGCGCATTCCTAGTGGCCGCGATGCTGTCCACAGCCACGGTGCCGGCAATGGCCCTCGACGGCTGTCTGGTCCTGCTCTGCCTGGCCGCCCCCAGCTGGCGCGCCATCCCGCAGTGCGTGCCGCCGATCCGGCAGCTGCTTCGTGACCTGGCCCTTGGCCGCGCCTTCCCCACCTGTGGGATGTCCGGCGCCGGCAACACGGCGTCTCACCACTGGTCCTCAGCGCCCGGCTTCTGCCCGCCACAGTACATCACCGTGATCGAAGCCGAGAGCGCGCCGAGCTACCTGTGCCAGTACGACGGTGCCGTCTCCGTCGAGATCGACGGCGCGCTCTGGGCGCGCACGTGGTGGAGCATGCGCGGCGACACGGTTACGGAGTTCACCGACGTGGCCAAGGTCACCCTGGGCAACTGGGACACGCGCTTCGATGACGACTACGACGCGTGGCTGGCTGCGCAACCGCCCTCACCGCCCGAACCGCCACCGGACTGCCAGGGCTGCGGAGCGTGAAGCGATGGACGCCATGTCGCTCCAGTTGCTGCTGGCCACATGCGCGCCGCTGGTGCACCCCGCCACGGCGGCGGCCCTGGTAACGGTGGAGAGCAGCGGCAACCCGCATGCCATCGGCGTGGTGGGCGGTCGGCTCGAACGCCAGCCGCGGACACGGGCCGAAGCTTTGGCCACGGCCGCGGCGCTGGCCGGCGACGGCTGGCGCTTCAGTGTCGGTCTGGCGCAGATCAGCGCAGCGAACTTTCGCTGGCTGGGTCTCGACATCGAGGCAGCGTTCGAGCCCTGTCGAAACCTGGCCGCCATGCAGACCGTGTTGCTGAGCTGTCTCTCGCACCACGCGGCACCGTCCCAGCATGACCTGCGCCGCGCGCTCTCCTGCTACTACAGCGGCAATCCGCGCACCGGGTTCGCGCATGGCTACGTGCAGCGCGTCGTGGCCGCCG
Organism: Burkholderiaceae bacterium; assembly: GCA_024235915.1. Lineage (GTDB taxonomy): Bacteria > Pseudomonadota > Gammaproteobacteria > Burkholderiales > Burkholderiaceae_C > Rubrivivax. The sequence goes on from JACKLO010000008.1 coordinate 129,789, forward strand.
CCTCGCCTGCCCTCACCCCACCAACACCCGAGGAGAAACGACCGTGACTGCCACCCAACCCGTTCTTCGTGGATTCCACCACGGCATTCCGGCTGGCCTTGCGCCCGTCCTGCTGTCCATCCTGCCGCACCTCGCGCACGCACAGGGCTTCGACCAGATCGAAACCACGGTGGCCAACATCGAAGCCATCCTGGTCACGATCTCGATCGCGGTGGTCACTATCGCGATCATCTGGGCCGGCTTCAAGATGATCTTCCAGGGTGCCCGGCTGGTGGACGTGGCCAACGTGCTGATCGGCGGCACGCTGATTGGCGGCGCAGCGGCTTTCGCCAGCTTCATCGTCGCGCCCACCTGAGGTCGCCCCATGCAAGCCGAGGCCATCTACAAGGGCGCCACCCGCCCTGCCATGAAAGCCGGCGTCCCGCTGGTGCCCCTGGTGCTGCTGTTCGGCACCGGGATGCTGCTGGTGTTGTGGGTAGGCACGCTCTTCACGTGGTGGGTGCTTCCGGTGGTGCTGGCCGCCCTGCTGCCGCTGCTGATCGCGATGCGCGTCATCACGCAGCGAGACGACCAGCGCCTGCACCAGTGGGCGCTGGCGGCCCGCCTGCGCTGGCGTGACCGCAACCACGCCTTCTGGCAGGCCCGCAGCTACGCGGGCTACAGCTACCGGGAGGCGCTGTGATGGCGCTCCTGACCCCCGAACGCGCGGCCGCGCGCCCGCGTCGCTGGCAGCAGGCTCTGCAAGAGAACCCGCTGAGCCGGTTCGTGCCTTTCTCGTCGCTGATCACGCCGCAGGTGGTGATCACGCGCGGCGGTGACCTGCTGCGCTGCTGGCAGCTGGACGGTGTGCCCTTCGAGTGCGCCGACGAGCCCATGGTGGCCGACCGCCACGAGGCGTTGTGCAGCCTGCTGCGCAACCTGGCCGGCGGATCGTTTGCGCTGTGGTCGCATCGGGTCCACCGGCGGGTTCACGATCGGCTGGCCGGTCCGGTGGAGCCGGGCTTCGCGCGCAACCTGTCCCGCGCCTACGGCGACACCATGGCCGGCGCGCGGCTGATGCGCAACGACCTCTACCTGACGCTGCTGCACCGCCCGCTGGCCGGAAACGGCACCCGCCTGCTGCGCAGCGACCGGCGCACGCGGGACGAGATCGAAGCGGCCCACACCGCCGCGCTGGCTGCCATGGACGAAAAGGCAGCACTGCTGGAGCGGCAGCTGCGGCCCCTGGGCCCGCGTGCGCTGGGCAACCTGCAGCGCCAGGGTCGCACCTGCAGCGAACTGGCCGAGTTCCTGGGCTACCTGGTCAACGGCTTCTGGCAGCCCGTGACGGCCACCACAGGCCCGCTGTTCCGGCTGCTGCCCACTGCGCGCCTGAGCTTCGGCACCGACAAGCTGGAGCTGCGCCTGGGCGACGAGCGCCGCTTCGCCGCCTTCGTCGACATCCAGGAGTACACCGACGCGGTCGAGCCCGGCGTGTTGGATGCCCTGCTCTACGAGGACAGCGAGTTCATCGAGACGCAGAGCTTCTCCATCCTGCCGCGGCGCTATGCCCTGCAAGCGCTTGAGCTCCAGCGCGACCAGCTCATCGCCAGCGACGACGTGGTGGCCAGCCAGGTCGACGCGATGGACCAGGCCCTCAATGACCTGGGCGACGGCCAGTTCTGCATGGGCGAGTACCACCACAGCCTGCTGGTCTTCGGCGACAGCGCGGCCGACGCCGGCCAGCGCGCCGCCCAGGCCGCCGGGGCCGTGGGTGAGGCCAGCGGCCTGCAACTGCGCCCTGTAGACCTGGTGGCCGATGCCGCCTGGTTTGCGCAGATGCCGGGCAACTGGGCCTGGCGCCCGCGGCGCGCCAAGCTCTCGTCCCGCGCCTTCGCCGCGCTGGCCGCGCCACACGGCTTTGCGCAGGGCAAGCGCGACGGCAACCCCTGGGGCGAGGCCCTGGCGCTGCTGAAGACGCCCAGCGGCCAGCCCTTCTACCTGAACCTGCACGCCAGCCCGCCCGGCGCAGACAGCGCCGACCACAAGCTGCCCGGCAACACACTGGTGCTGGGCTCCACGGGCAGCGGCAAGACGACGCTGGTGACCTTCCTGCTGGCGCTCACGCGCAAGTGGCAGCCGGCGCCGCGCCTGGTGCTGTTCGACCTGGACCGAGGCAGCGAGATCGCCCTGCGCGCGCTCGGCGGCCAATACTTCGCGCTGCAGGCCGGCGTGCCGACGGGATGCAACCCGCTGCAGCGCGCGCCGACGCCGGCACGGATCCAGTTCTGGGCCTTGCTGGTGCGCACCCTGCTGGCGTCCCCTGCCCTGCCGCTGCTGCCCGCCGACGAACAGGCCATCGCCAGCGCCGTGCAGGCCGTGGCCGGCATGCCGCGGCCGCTACGGCGCCTGTCCACCGTGCGCCAGAACCTGCCCAAGGCCGGGGCTAACAGCCTGCACGACAGGCTGGGCCGCTGGTGCATGGGCGGTGACCTGGGTTGGGTCTTCGACGCGGCCGATGACCGGCTGGGCGACCTGCAGGACACCACCGCCATCGGGTTCGACACCACGGAGTTCCTGGACCTGCCCGAGGTCCGTACGCCGGTCATGCTGGTGCTGCTGGACCTGATGGACGAGCTGATCGACGGCCGGCGGCTCATCTACTCGATCTCGGAGTTCTGGAAGGTCCTGGACCACCCGGCGTTCACCGAGTTCGCCAAGGTGCGGCAGAAGACGATCCGCAAGCAGAACGGCCTGGGCATCTTCGACACCCAGAGCCCGTCGGACGTGCTGCGCCACGACATCGGCCGCACCATGGTCGAGCAGAGCGCCACCCAGATCTTCCTGGCCAACCCGGCGGCATTGCGTGACGAGTACGTGGGCGGGTTCGGCCTCAGCCAGGCCGAGTTCGACATCGTGCGCACGCTGGGTGCGCGCGGCGGCCGGGCCATGCTGGTCAAGCAGGGCGCCAACAGCGCCGTGTGCGAGCTCGACCTGCGTGGGCTGGAGCGCTTCCTGCACGTGCTGTCGGGCAGCACTGACAACGTCGCGCTGCTCGACCAGATCCGCGCCCAGGTGGGCGATGACCCTGCCGACTGGCTGCCACGCCTGGAAGCGGCGGTACAGGAGCGCCGCGCGCCAAGGAGCACTCCATGATCAAGCCACTGGCCTCCCTTACGTTGCTGATCGCCGTCACAACCGCCACGGCGCAGCAGGTTCCGGGCAACGAAGCCGTGCGCACGACCGCCGTCGGCCGAACGGTGACCCTGCCAGCGGTGCCGGCCAAGCCGCCACCGCTGTGCCGCGCCGATGCGGGCTGCCACGCCGGTGCCTGGCGCATGGTCGAGACGGCATCCGGCCTGATGGAGTGCACCGAGCCCTGGGCGCGCGACGGCAGCTGCCGGCCCTCCACCTACGGCGCGCAGAAACCCCGCCGCGTCTGGGTCGTGCTGCATCGCGGTACGTGGCTGCAATGCCAGTTCCCGGACCTGGGCAGCCGTTGCGCGCCGATGCTGGCGCGCCCGCCGGCCAACCTGCCCACCGACGCGGTGCAGTAGGAGCGCAGCGCCATGTTCACCTGGCTCGGTGACCAGCTCAGCGCGGTGCTCGACACCTACGTGCTCGACGTGGTGGCGGCGCTGGCCGAGGCCCTGGCGCCCGTGGCGCTGGCGGCCATGTCGCTGTGGGTGCTGCTCTACGGCTGGGCGGTGCTGCGCGGCCAGGTCAGCGAGACCGTGCCCCACTTCCTGTGGAGCGTCACACGCATCGGGCTGGTGCTGGCGGTGGCGCTGCAATCGGCCGTCTACGTGCCGACCGTGGCCGACACCGCCAACGGCCTGGCCGTCGGCGTGGCCACCACCTTCCTGCCCAGCAGCGCCCCGGCCGACACGGTGGACTCGCCCTACGCCCTGCTGGACGAGTTCAACGACAGCGCCAGCGGGCAGGTGGCCGACCTGATGAGCGAGGCCGGCATCATGCGGCTGGACCTGCTGCTGGCGGCCACGGCGTTTTCGATCGGGTCGGTGGCCTTCTTGTGCATCGCCGTGTTCGTGGTGACGCTGGCCACGGTCTTCCTGAGCTTTGTCATCGGCGTCGGCCCGATCTTCGTGCTCTGCCTGGCCTGGCGGCCCACACAGCGCTTCTTCGACAGCTGGCTGTCGATGGTGCTCAACGCCGTGGTGCTGACCTGGTTCGCGTTCTTCGCGCTGGGGCTGAGTGCCTACGTGGGGCGCGAGATGTTCCTGGCCATCCAGGCCGCAGGCGGCTTCCTGGGCGACACGCTCAACGCCCTGTCCGAGGCCATGCGCTACTGCGTGCTGATGCTGGTGATGGCCATCATCTGCTTCCAGGCACCGTCGCTGGCATCGGCACTGACCGGCGGCGCCGCCGTGCAGCAGGGTATGCAAATGGTGCACAACGTGCTGATGCTGGCCGGGCTGCGCGCCGTGCGCAGCGGCCAGCTGGCCACACCCGCGCTCAACCACGGCGGCGGCGCCGTGCGCCCGACCCTGGTGGCCGCTGCGGCCGCCACAGGCATTGCCGCTGCGGCACCAGCGCGCACGGCGGCCTACCGCCTGGCGGCACTCCGCGGCAGCGGGTGACTTCAGGAGGAGCACGTCATGCGACATGTCTGCGCACTCGCCCTGGCCTGTACCACCACGCTGGCCAGCGCACAGGGCATCCCGGTGATCGACGCGGCCAACCTGGCGCAGACCGTGCAGCAGGTGGTGCACGCCATCACGCAGATCGACAACCAGATCCGCCAGATCACCCAGCTGCAGAGCCAGCTCGACAGCATCAGCGGCGTGCGAAACCTGGGCCGCGTGTTCGACAACCCGCTGCTCCGCAACTACGTGCCGGCCCAGGCCTTCACGGTGCTCAACGCGGTGGACACCGCTGGCTACGGCAGCCTGAGCACCACCGCCAAGGCGCTACGCGACGCGGTGATGGTCTACAACTGTGGCGACCTGCCAGACGGCGCCGCACGCAACCAGTGCCAGGCGGCCCTGGCCCAGCCCTATCAGCACAAGGGCCTGCTGCAGGACGCGATGCGCACCGCCGCCGGCCGGCTTGCCCAGATCGACGCGCTGATGGCCCAGGTGGACGCCACCGACGACCAGAAGGCGGTGTTGGAGATCCAGGCCCGCATCGGTGCCGAAGGCGCGCTGCTGGCGCACGAGGCCTCGCAGGTGCAGCTGCTGCAGGCCATGGCCGACAGCGAAGAGCGCATTGCCCGTTCGCGCGACCGCGAACGCCAGTACCAGATGCTGCGCCGCACTGGCCGCATCGCCGACTACCTGCCGTGACAGGAGGCACCGTGGACATGCCCCATGACTCCGGCCTGCGGGCCAACCAGGACTGGGAGCTCGACCGCGCCGAGATGCTGGCCCGGTCCGAGCGCCGGGCTTGGCGCGTGGCGCTGGGCGCCGTGGGTGTGGCGGTGGTCGCCGCGCTGGCCGTGCTGGTGCAGGGCCCGTTGCGGCAGGTGGTCGAGGTGCCCATCGTGGTTGACCGGCTGACCGGCGAGACCACGATCCAGCAGCGCCTGGCCCTGGAGACGGTGCCGGTGCAGGACGCGCTGGACAAGCACAACCTGGCCCGCTTCGTACGCGCCCGCGAGGGCTACAGCTGGTGGTGGCTGCAGCGCGACTACGACCAGGTGGCGCGCATGGCGGTGCCCGCGGTCTTTTCGCCCTACCAGCGCCTGTTCGACGGCGATGCCGGCCTGCACAAGCGCCTGGGCGGCAATGAAGAGTGGCGCGTGCAGATCGTCAACGTGCGGCTGTCGCCCGATGGCCGGCGCGGCAACCGCGGCGAGGCCACCGTCACCTACGACAAGGTGGTCAGCCGGGCCGACCGCGGCCTGGCCGACGCCACCACGCGCCACGTGGCCAGCATCGTCTACGAGTACCAGCCCAAGGTGCTGGCGCGCGAGAAGGACCGGCTCGAGAACCCGTTCGGCTTCGTCGTTACCGCCTATCGGTCCGACCCGGAGATCAACACGGTGCCCATGGCGACGGCACAGCGCGGGCAGAACTGACATGCGGCGCCACCTCGCTCGTCTTCACGCGCTCGCAGTTGGCGGCGCGCTCGTCGCTGCCACCACCGCGGCGCAGGCCGATGGGCGGCTCGTGGCCCTGCCGTATGCCGGTGACCGGGTGGTGGACGTGCCGGTCAAGCGCGGCATCGTCACGCTGATCGAGCTGGCGTCCGATGAACAGATCTCCACCGTTGCCACTGGCCAGGGCGCCGATTGCGAACAGCCTGCGGCGCAGTGGTGCGTAGCGGCGCCCGCGGGCGGCCGCCGTCTGTTCGTGAAGCCGCGCGCGCCCGCACAGGGGCCGAACAACCTGACCGTGGTGACCGACCGGCGCGTGCATGTCTTCCGGCTGCTGCCGATGACTGAGCGCGATAAACGCGAGCCCGTGTATCGCCTGACGGTGCTGGCGCCGCCGGACAAGTCAGCCACACGGCCGGCAACCGCCCTGCCGCTTCCCCTGCCCGAACTGCCGCCACTGCGCCCCGCCGACCCAGCGACCGTCGCCGAACGCCTGCAGGCCGCGCCCGAGGTCGTGAACACGCTGTACAGCGCCGCGGAAGGCGAACATGCGGCCGACATCCTGCCCACCCTGGTATTCGACGATGGCCGGTTCACGTACCTGCGCTTTGCCAACAACCGTGAGGTGCCCGCCGTCTTCCACGTGCAGCGGGACGGCACGGAGACCCTGGTCAACACGCGCATGGAAGGCGACCTGCTGGTGGTCGACCGGGTCAGCCGGCGCCTGAACCTTCGGGCCGGCAGTGCCGTGGTCGGTCTGTGGAATGAGGCCTTCGATGTCGACGGCCAGCCCCCCATGCAGGGCACCACCGTGCCAGGCGTTGCGCGCGAGTTCCGGGAGCTGCAGGAGGCCCAGCCATGACCGCAGACCCAACCCGCCCGAACGAGGATCCGCTGGCGCTGGAAGGCGAGCCTGGCATCCCGGATGTCGCTCGCCCGCGCGGGGCACGTGTGGCGTGGAAAGGCGTCCTGGCCATCGTGCTGGCCGCGGTGTCGCTGGCCACAGTCACCGGGGTCTCGCTGTACCGCAGTTTCCACAAGCCGCCCGCCGACGAGTCGGACACGCGGCGCCAGGCCCAGCGCCCTACGGCAGCGGCCAATGAACCGAGGCGCCTGGACATGGCGCCTCCGCGCGCAGCCCCAGACATAGCAGCATCTGCGCCGGCCTACGTGGTGCCGGCCATCGTCCCCGACCCGATGGGCGATGCGCCTCCCCCACCGATCAGCGTGCGCCGCACGTCGGACACGCCCGCGTCCCGCGCCGGTGGCAAGGCGCCGCCCATCCCCCCTGAAGACGCCCCCGTTCTGCTGACCCTCGAACGGACGCCCCCACCGCCCCCCGAACGTGGGCTCGACAGCGAAGGCACCCGGGCGAGCGACACCCTGGAGGGCGCGCGCCGCAACCTGCAGACCTACCAGCGTCAGCTGCAGGGCAGCCTTGACCGGCTGTTGGCGGCCCAGCGTCCCACCACTGAGGGCACCAACCAGACGCCGGCCGACCGGCCTGCCATCGGCGGCCCCAACTTGGCAGGCGCAGCGGGGGCCCTCTTCGGTGGGCAGCTGCAAGGCGGAGGCACCCCCCGTACGACAGCGGCGCGCATCGCCGACCAGAGCCTGACGCTGCCCAAGGGCACCGCTTTCACGTGCGTGCTGAAGACGCGGGTGATCAGCGCCACTTCGGGCTTCGTAGGTTGCCAGACCCAGCGCAACGTCTACGGTGACAACGGCCGCGTACTCTTGATCGAACGTGGCTCGCACCTGGACGGCGAGTACCGCATCGGATCCGTCCGCCCAGGCATGGTCCGCATCCCCGTGCTGTGGACCCGCATCCGCACGCCCCTGGGCGTTACCGTGGACCTGGACTCGCCGGGCACCGGCCCGCTGGGTGAATCCGGCATCGACGGCCACGTCGACCACAGATGGGGCGAGCGCATCGGCGCCGCGATGCTGCTGTCGGTGATCGACGATTCCGTCAAGCTGGTGGTGCAGCAGCAAAGCACCAGCGACAGCGCCGACACCATCGTGCTGCCATCCAGCACGGCCAACACCAGCAGGCTGGCCGAGAAGGTGCTGGACAGCACCATCAACATCCCGCCGCTGATCTACCAGAACCAGGGCGGCATCGTAGGCATCTACGTGGCGCGCGACGTCGACTTCTCGTCGGTCTACGCGCTGAGGACGGTGCCGCGATGACCGCCGCCGACACGGCCTGGCAAGGCGACGCCACGTCCGTCGTCGAGTTCCTGCGCCCACTGCGCGATCAACTCGACGCGCCGGGCGTGCTCGAGGTCTGCGTGAACAGGCCCGGTGAACTGCTCGTCGAGACGGTGCGCGGCTGGCAGACCGTGCCGGCGCCGGAGATGACGCAGGAGCGCTGCCTGTCGCTCGCGACCGCCGTGGCCACCTTCTGCGACCAGCAGGTCAATCAGGAACGGCCACTGCTCTCGGCCACGCTGCCCAGCGGCGAGCGCATTCAGTTCGTCATCCCGCCGGCCGTTCCGCGCGGCACGGTGTCGATCACGGTGCGCAAGCCATCGCACCTGATCAAGCGACTCGATGACTTCGAGCGCGAAGGCCTGTTCGAGCGCACGGCCACCGTGACGCGCACGCCGAACGCCGAACTGCTGCCCTTCGAGCGCGAACTGGTGGAACTCAAGGACGCCGGCCGCCATGCCGAGTTCCTGCGCCTGGCCGTGCGCAAGCACCAGACCATCGTCGTCAGCGGCAAGACCGGTTCGGGCAAGACCACCTTCATGAAGGGTCTGGTCGAGGAAGTGCCAAAGCACGAGCGCCTCATCACGATCCAGGACACAGCAGAGCTGACGCTGCCAAACCACCCGAACGTGGTGCACCTGTTCTACAGCAAGGACGCCCAGGGCACGGCCCGCGTGACGGCCAAGTCGCTGCTCGAGGCCTGCCTGCGCATGAAGCCGGACCGCATCTTCCTGGCCGAGGTGCGCGGCGACGAGTGCTTCTACTTCGTGCGCCTCGCAGCCTCGGGCCACCCGGGCAGCATTACCAGCGTGCACGCCGGCAGCTGTGCGCTCGCTTTCGAGCAGATGTCGCTGATGATCCGCGAGACTGGCGCTGGCGGCGGCCTGCGCATGGACGAGATCAAGTGGCTGCTGAGCGTCGTGGTCGACGTGATCGTGCAGTTCGATCGCGACGAGCGCGGGCGCTTCATCTCCGAGATCCTCTACGAGCCCCGGCGCCAGCGGCTCGGCCGTTGGGATCAACAGGCGGCGACCGCATGAGCAGCGTCGCAGCCCTGCCGTTCTCGGCCTGGCCCACGGGCCGCAAGGTCGCGGCGGGCGTCTTTGCGGTCATCGGCTACGTCGCGCTGGCGTGCGCAGCGGTCTACCTGGCCGGCGTGCTTTTCCTGCTGCTGAACAAGGCAAACCCGAAACAGGCGCAGTTCACCAGCATCGTCCACTACTGGGACCTGTACGCGGACGATGCCCACCTGCGCAAGAAGCTCCAGCTTGCGATCGGCGTCTCGGGAATCGGCCTGCTGATCCTGTTGCCGGCCGGCCTGATCGCCGCCGCGAGGCCACGGCGAGCGCTGCATGGCGATGCCCGCTTCGCCAGTGCGGCCGAGGTCGATCGCGCGGGGCTCACGGGCGGCGACGGAAAGCCGGGCATCCTGATCGGCCGCCACCGTGGCAAATTCCTGTCGCTACCGGGTCAGCTCTCGGTGATGCTGTCCGCGCCCACCCGCAGCGGCAAGGGTGTCGGGGTCGTGATTCCGAACCTGCTCAACTGGCCCGACTCCGTAGTCGTGCTCGACATCAAGGGCGAGAACTACGACATCACGGCCGGCTATCGCGCCGCACATGGGCAGGCGGTCTATGCCTTCTCCCCCTTCGACGAGGACGCGCGCAGCAACCGCTGGAACCCGCTGACCGCCGTGCGCTCCAGCCCGCTGCACCGCGTCGGCGACCTGCTCACCATCGGCCAGGTCTTCTTCCCCAACGATGGCGGTGGCACCTCATCCGAAGCCTTCTTCAACGACCAGGCGCGCAACCTGTTCCTGGGTCTGGGCCTCGTCCTCCTCGAAACCCCCTCACTGCTCCGCACCATCGGCGAGATGCTGCGCCAGTCCTCGGGCAAGGGCCGATCGCTCAAGGACCACCTGAGCGGCCTGATCACCCAGCGCCGGGAGGAAGGTAACCCACTGTCGGACGAGTGCACTGATGCCGTTCAGCGCCTGCTGTCGAACTCGGAGAACACGCTGTCCAGCGTGGTCGCGACCTTCAACGCGCCGCTGACGATCTTCGCGGATGCGGTGGTCGACGCGGCCACCAGCGCCGACGACTTCAGGCTCGAGGACGTGCGCCGCCGCCGCATGTCGGTCTATGTGCGCATCCCGCCGAACCGACTGGCCAACGCCCGGCCGCTGCTGAACCTGTTCTTCTCGCAGCTCGTCAGCCTGAACACGCAGGCCCTGCCCGAGCAGGACCCGACGCTGAAAGTGCAGTGCCTGTTGGTCAACGACGAGTTCACGGCCATGGGTCGCGTGGGCGTCATCACCAGCGCCGCTGCCTTCTTGGCCGGCTACAACCTGCGCCTGCTGACCGTCGTGCAGGCCATGTCGCAGCTCGACGCCGTCTACGGCGAAAAGGAAGCCCGGACCTTTGCCACCAACCACGGCCTGCAGATCCTCTACGCGCCGCGCGAGCAGCGCGATGCCGACGAGTACAGCGCCATGCTTGGCCACTTCACCGAGCGGGCCACCTCGCACGGACGCAGCCGGTCCTTCAGCGGCCACGGGCACAGCACCGTCAGCCGCAACGAGAGCGAACAGCGCCGCGCACTGTTGCTGCCGCAGGAGTTCAAGGAACTGGGCAGCGAGCGCCTGGTGGTGATCTTCGAGAACTGCAAGCCGATCCTCGGCGAGAAGATCCGCTACTACCGCGACAAGTCCTTCACCTCGCGCCTGCTGCCGGCACCGGCGGTGCCTCGCATGAACATAGACCTGCACCTGGCCCATGTGCAGGAGCGCTGGCGCTACGCCGACGATGAGCTGAGCCCGGGCGATGGCCTGGACTACGAGCAACTGGCCTACGACATGAGCCGGTTGCCCGCACTCGCCAATGGAGAGCCCGGCCAAATCGCCGAAGGCATCCTCGATTTCATGGTCGGCCCTCGGCCGGGCGGAGCCTCGATCGGCGGCGCGATCGAAGCCGTCGCCGACGAGGACGGCGTCCTGCTCAGCGACGACAGCGGCGTGGTCATCGCTGATCCGTCCGTCGTCGAACGCGTCGACACCACCTAGACCCCGGGAGCAACGCCATGCCAACCCGCATCGCCCTCACACCCTTCGTGCCCTGGCTCTTTGCGCTGGCCTCGTGCAGTTCCCCGCCGAAGCCGCCGACGGTCGACGAGTCACAGAAGCGGACGGTGAACTCCCAGATGGCCGTCGAGTTACAGGTCTGCAAGAACGACCTGCAGAACACGCGCATCCTGGCCACCGAGTCGAGCCGCATAGCCGAAACCACTGCGGCGACGCTGGCGAACCTGGCGGCGCGCCAACAGCTTTTGGCCGCCATGCAGGCACCGGCCGCCCAGCAGGTCAAGGCCAACAGCGTCTTCACCGTGCGGTTCGACTTCGGCAGCACGCGCGTCGCCATCCCGCCCGACGTCACGGCCGCACTGGTCGAGGACGCGAAGAACTCGCCGCTGATCCTGCTGCGCGGGCGCACCGATGGCACCACCGACGCGCCGACCGAGAGCCGCATCGCCCGCGAGCGGGCAGCGGCGGTGCGCGACTACCTGGTGGCCGCGGGCGTGGACCCGGCCCGCATCCGCACGACCTACCAGCCTGCCGGCGACCACGTGGCCGATAACGCCAGCGCCGGAGGTCGCGGCCTGAACCGCCGCGTCGAGATCGAGCTGTACCGGGCGCTGCCGGTGGCGCTGAGCGCAACAGCGGTCGCACAGCCCTGAGCCATCGCCAACCCAACATCGTGAGGTCGCCATGGATGCAGACAACTCTCCCGCCCGCCAGGCCGCGCCGGCCCAGGGCGGCACGGTCGAGCCCGCCAACCGTGCGCCGGTAGCCATCGCGAAGTTCCAGACACCGGAGCCGGAACCCGGCGAACGCTACGAGCTGCGAGACCCCTTCGCCGAGGTGACCTACCGCGCGACCTCCTTCCCCGAGATGGTCGCCAAGGCGGATCAGCTGGGCAGCACGCGATTCGTCGCCGTGGCCGAAGACGGCAATCGCACCCCGATCCAGAAGGTCGACGGCGCGTGGCAACGCGGGGAGCAGCGTCCAGCGCCGCCCGAGCGCCCGCTGGATCCGGGTCCGGCGCGGGACGAGGTGCCCGAGGCGGCGAGCAATTCCCCGACGCGCGGCACCAGCAAGGCCCCGGCGCAGCCTGAACAGGTCGACGTCAAGGCCGTCGCGAAGATCGACGCCCAGGCGGAACGGGCCGCACTCGTCTCGCGCCTCGAAACCTCGCTGATGGAGCGCTACATCATCAAGCGCGCACCGGTGACGATGGGCGACGTCACCATCGGCCGCACCGAGTACCGTTTCCGCGGCGACACCTCGCGCGTGGCCTTCACCGAGTCGACCTTCCGCCTGGCCACCGACACCAACAGCCCCTCGGTCGCCCGCTCGATGGTCGACGTGGCCGAGGCGCGCAACTGGAAGGCGCTGCGCGTCTCGGGCAACGAGGACTACAAGCGCATGGTGTGGCTCGAGGCCTCGGTGCGCGGGGTGAAGACGCTGGGCTACGAGCCGAACCCTGGTGACCTGGAAGTGCTGAAGCGCGAGCGCGAGGCGCGCCAGGTCAACCGCATCGAACCGGCCCGGGATGCGACCGGCGGTGCTGCCGTAGCGCCAGCCGAGAAGACATCCTCCCGCGGCGGCGGTGGCCGCAAGGCCGTGCTCGCCGCCATCGAGGCGGTGCTCGTCGCCAAGAAGGTGCCCGAGAAGCAGCGTGCCGTCGTGATGGCCGCCGCGACTGAGAAGCTGGCCCAGCGCATCCGCGACGGCCAGGTGCCCAAGGTGAAGGTCTACGACAAGGCCGCGCCGTCGCAGCGCCCTGTCGTCGTCCCCGCGCCCGAGATGCAGCGCGCGCGCGACCGCGCCGCGCCGGCACCCGTGCGGTGAGGTCACGCCCGTGGAGACTTCGGCCCAGGGCATCACGGCACCGGCTGCGGTCTACGAGATCGCAGGCCGGCGGTTCGAGGTCGGGGCGCGAGGGTTCGCAGATGCCGTCGCGGGTGCGCACGCGGCCCACCAACGCCCCCGCTGCATGTGCCTGGTCGAAGGCGTCGAGATGTATGTGGCGCGCCTCGGCGAGGGCTACATCGTCAAGCGCATGCCCGACACGGGAAGCCACCACGCGCCCGACTGCCCGTCCTACGAGCCGCCGGCCGAGTTCTCCGGCCTGGGGCAGGTGATGGGCAGCGCGATCACCGAAAACCCGGCGACCGGCGAGACGACGCTGAGGCTGGACTTCCCGCTGACAAAGATGCCGGGCCGGTCCACGATCCCTCCCACTGGTGGCGAGGGCAACAGCCTTTCCTCCACCGGCACCAAGCTCTCGCTGCGCGGCCTGCTCCACTACCTGTGGGACCAAGCCGAACTGACTCGCTGGCATCCCGGCTTCGCCGGAAAGCGAACCTGGGCCACAGTGCGCAGGCACCTGCTTCGCGCAGCCCAGCACAAGCTCGCCCGTGGCGACGCACTGAGCGCTCGGCTCTACGTGCCGGAACCGTTCTCGATCGAAGAGCGCGACGCAATCAATGCCCGCCGCCTGGCGCAGTGGCAAACCGCCGTGCCTGCCCCCGGGAAGGCGCAGCAGCTGATGGTGCTGATCTGCGAGGTCAAGGAGATCATGCCCGCGCGCTACGGCTTCAAGGCGGTGGTCAAACACATGCCCGACCAGTCCTTCGCCATCGACGAACAGCTGTACCGGCGGCTCTGCCGGCGCTTCGAGCCCGAGTTGGCGCTCTGGGGTGCCAGCGACGACATCCACATGGTGATGATCGCTACCTTCGGCGTGAGCAGTGCTGGCGTTCCGGTGATCCATGAGTCGTCGCTCATGCCGGCAACAGCACAGTGGTTGCCGATCGAGAACTCTTATGAGCGCCACCTAGTCGGGCAGCTCGTGGCAGACGGGCGAAGCTTTATCAAGGGAATGCGCTACGACCTCCAAGTTGATCGGGGCCTTGCTACGGCCGTGCTGACAGATTCAGGCGACGCCGTAGCGGCGATGTTCATCGTGCTGGCCGAGGAAGGGGGACTACCGAAGGTCGAGGCTGTTGCCAATGCGGTCGAGATGGGTGCAGTGGCGGCTTGGATGTGGCGCCCTAGGGCAGAACCAATGCCACCGTTCCCGCCGATGCAGCGCGCCCACTTATCCATGCAGTCGCGAGTAGACCGAGCCGCTGCGGTCGCCAACGACGTGCGCTGCCTTAGCCCGTAGACCATGAGGACCAGCGACAGTCAGAACTCGGACATTCGTGCGAAGTGTCCCGACGTTCCTAGTGTGCCTTGAACGGATGCACGATGTGCAGCCCGCCAGGTAGTAGTCATATCTTTCGGAGCGACTACTTGCGCGACTCTGCGCTGCCGGGTGTGTCCGTTGCGTCTACTGGGTCCATCGGGTGAGAACCGGCTCCACCGCTGCCGCATCGTTGGGTGCGTGAGCCCATCCGCCTGCAAAGCTGATGTCATTCGAGTTAGGAAGCTGCTCGGCGACAAGCTCACGAATCCGGATGCGGGCCGGCAACGCTGCCGCCTCGCCGACAAACACAGCTTCCCGGCGGCCAAGAGCAGACAGCATCTTCGTGATGCCAGCGAGGCTGTCCGGCAAAAACCGGCGCACGTGGTCCTGGTCCGACCCATTCGTCAGTCGAAGAATGACCCAAGAATTGCACTGCGAAAGAACGGTGCTTTCTACATCCGAGGGGCGCTGCGAGACCAACATAAGGCCCAAGCCGTACTTGCGTCCTTCTTTCGCGATTCGCCTCACAGCTTCTTGAGCTTCCTTGTACTGCGCTTCCCCTCGGTCGGGCACATAGCGGTGGGCTTCCTCACACACGAGCATGATTGGGTCCTTCTCCCTCTCCTCCCTTGTCTGCCAAACCTTGAAGTTGAATAGCAGGCGGCAGATGAGGGCGGTCAGTGTTCCCGCTACTTCGTTGGGAGCGCCGGAGATGTCAACGACCTTGACGGTTGCCCCGCCACCTGAAGGCCCAGTGAGCTGGAGAACCGACTGCGACAACGTATTGGCAGGATCGTCCCTCATCAGAAACTGCAGCCGTGGATCGGTGCGCAGTACGTTCAGCTTGTCGAGGATCGAATCATGGGACTTGCGGTCAGTAGCCGACAACAGATCAGTCTTCGCTGGCTTCCGGCCCTGAACCATGTCTATATGGCGCTCGAACTCGTCCAGCGAGAACCGGATCGGCTTGTCGCGATCAAACGCACTGATGTCGGCTTGAGTCTTCCCCGCACAGAGCGTCTCGGACAAGTCGCCTACCGCGTTGTCAGGCACCGGCCCGACAATGCCCGCTGAGACCATCCTGGCATGCTTCAGTGCCTTGTAGACGATGTTGTTCTGCGAAGTCGCCTCGGCTTCCGTCTTACCTATGATGAGTGCGCGCAACTCATCGCCTGACATCAACCAATATGGCAAGCGCAGTTCGGTGCCGGCTGCGTCGTGCGCGGCTGAGGCGTAAGCGCGCAACACTTGGCACCGTGCCTTGAATGCGGCGCCGTACTCACCGTGGGGATCGATTACGACGATCCGTGGACGGATTGAATCGTCGGTGCCGGCCTTCTTGTGGTCCAGCATCGCATGTATCAGCGCCGCAACCGTACCGGACTTACCTGACCCAGTTGAGCCGAGCACGGCGCAGTGTTGGCCGGCGAGTTTGTCAATGTTCGCCCGACACGTCGCGCCGTTGCTGCCGACGTAGGTGCCGATCGCTACCAGTGGTGAAACGCCATTGTGATGCTGGGCCTGCTCCGCGGCCGCAAAAAGCGCATCCAACTCTTCAGCCGTCGTTAGGTAGACACCCTGCAGTGGTAGGGGATACAGCTCAACGCCACGCGAGATCGATAGGCCTTCGGTCGCTCCCCGCCAAACGCCCTGCGCGAACAAGTCTGCCTCAAGGATTCGGGAATCATCACCTGGAGCAATGCGGGCCGCGCCTTCCTCAATGGCCAGTTCCGATCGCATGCGCAACAAGCGGACGTACGCAAAGAGGAGCCTGCGGCCGTAATGCACCTTAACGATGCTTCCGAGTTGCCCGATTGGATAAACCCGCCCGTCAACTATGCGAGTCAGCTCGGAAAGTTCCGCCCCGAGTTCGACTCGAATGCACTCACCAGATACCTCAATTATCTTCCCGATACGCAGGTCCTGGCGTTCGTCGAACTGGCTCATGCGGCACTCCCTGTCCGAAGGAAACCGGAGAGACCAGCGAAGCTCCACCACTTCAGCTCGCCTCCGCCCAGCGGGCTAAAGCGGGCACCACCCGCGTAGAGAGCCTGGTCAGACGCCGCATAGACGCGATTGCAGAAAGCAGTACCCGTCATCCAGGCGCGAAGCCGTTCCGGCAGCATTGTCGCGCCCGGTGGCCCGATTTCGCGCACGAACGCAATTACGTTCGTCTTGTTGCCGTCGCGCTTGAGCGCTTCCTCAATCTCAAGGTTGATGTGCTCGTCGCCGAAGCTGTAGCCGACTATGCAGAGCACATGGCTCTCTGTAGACGCGAGGAGTCGCCGGAACGCTGCAAAAAGCTCCGCGAAGGGGTCTCGCTGCGTCTCAACGTACTTTGTTGCCTGCGGGTAGATAAGAGTGTCCTCCAGACGAGACAGGTAACTCGTGCCGTATCTCGCCCGAACTAGAGTCCCGTCCGCCGCCCGCAACCAGTCGACCGAGCCGTGGAGCTTGATAACCTGGTGACAGCGCGGTGGGAGCTTTGCGATCTCTTCCTCCCGATGTCCCGTCCAAAAGCCGATACCGCCAGCAGAGAAGCCGTCGACGACGCGTCGTCTTGCAAGCGACAAGGCATCTTCGACTAGTGTGTCGTAGTTTGTGGTGGTGAATACAACTCGCGACCTTGACTCGAGGTTCGCGCGCCCTGCGAAGAGGGCGTCCATGAATGCAGAGTGATGCGCGACATCGACGATGGGGTGCTGCAGCGTGCCAGTTTCTTCTGCAGACGCCCCCACAGCAGCTCGATAACCATATCGGATCGTCTCGGCGATGCGACGGATGATCTCTGCATGCAATCCCTTCAGCTGGACGACGGAAAACGCGCTCGCGCCAACAGCCGCCTGCCCGCTGTTGCTTCGAGAGGCAATCGCGATCAGGTCGGCAAGGTGACTAAGCACATGCTCAATGTGCGCGGTTCCAGGAAGCTCGCCTCGGATGGAAGCGAGCGGGACATCGTGAGGCGCAGCTACAAGGCTGCAAACCCTGCTCGTCAGCTGAAGCATCAGAGGAATCTTGGCGTCATAGCTTGCGCCAGCCCCCAGGAGCCATACCTGCATACCCGCTTCGAGCAGCTTCGACAGTTCTTCGAGCGCTTCGTCAAAGTCCTTCAAGTCGTGCCTCCTCACCCTTTTGCGATCAACGGACCTTCAGCACAGCTGTTATGAAGTGTCCTCGTCTGCGCCTCATCTTCAGCATCAGGTACGGCGCAACAACTTGCGGTGCGAGTCTACAAGTGCCTCCTCGTACGCACGGCCGGCGTTGCACCTCCAGCCATCGGCAGTCAGCCGCCGCAATGCCCAGTCGCTCCGGCCGTCGGTAGTTCTGAAGTGCCCGCCGATATTCGAGCGGACGGCCCCGGGGGATTACCGAGCAACGGCACGGGGCTAGTACCTTAGGTAGCCACAGCAAAGGCGTATGACCGCAACCGCTGCATCGCTCAAGCCCCGGCCCGGTATCCCTGGTAACCGACAACACAGCGACGGAGTTCACCCATGGTCCATGGGCGTCGCCGGCGGACCCAGGCCTTCGGACAGCATCTCGCCCACGTGCGCTCAGGCGTCCATCGCGCCGCTTACTAGCCTCGCCGACCCCGGGTCATACACAAACTGCGTGATCGAGCCGTCCCGAATGCGCTGAACCGCCTCGTCGATCACCTGTAGCGGCACGACAAACCACTCCCTCGGCTTCACCGGCTTGCCGAAGCGGTCTTCGATTGCCAGGTCCAGCTGTACCGCACCGAACAGCCGATGGAAGATGTTCTCCATCTTGGTTCGGTTGAGGTTGTGCAGCTTGTACTCCGCCACGATCTCGACTGGCGCCAGCAGGTAGGTCGCCTGGTTCTCAGCGTCGGCGATGCGGGTCGCGACCTTTCCCCCCGTCACGCCGATCTTGTGGATCAGAGTGCGGTGCTCGGAAACGAACGGGTGCTTGGAGTGGCTGCGCAGCACGTAGATCGTGCCGGTCTCGATGTCATCCGGCTCGGCGGTGTCGCCGAACTGCGGCCCGTGCTGCGTCGTGAACAGGGGGCCGGCATCGGGCTCGCTCAGCCGCCGGCCGTTGCCGTCCTGCGTCAGCGCCTTCTGCAGAGAGCGCATCAGCAGATTGCTCTCGGTCCCGTTGCCGTAGATGAGCCGCAGCCGCGCATCGGGTTGTCGGCTGCTGGTCTCGAACTCTTCGCCCTTTTCTGCGACGAAGGCGAACTGGCCGCCGACGATAAAGAAGTTGCCCTGCTCGACGCTGGCTTCTCCCTTGAACGGGATGGCCTTGCGCACGCCATCCTTGAGCTCACGCTCCAAGCGCTCGAACAGTGGCTGAAACGTCTCGAAGTCCTCGCACGGTGTGCGCTCGGCAATCTCTTCCGCGGCCTGGCGCTCCGCGAGCGGGCGCACATGCCGCAGTACCGTGATGTCGGAGGGGTCGGCTGGATCGCTGGCAACACCCAGCTCTGCCAGCAAGGCGTCCTCGTCCAGTTCATCCGGGTTCGATGGTGTCGATGGCGCCTCTGCGAGCAACCGAGGCTTGTCCATCTCGGCCAGCAAGGCGCGAGCTTCTGGAAGCTTCCGCAGCTGATCCAGCCGTACGGCGTACAGCCGCTCGAAGATGTCACGCCCTTCGCCGTGCTGCGGCACGCGCTTGTGTGCGTCGTAGAACCGAAGAATGTCCTCGAAGCCCGCGATGATGCGTTCTTCGCGCGGCGTGCGCCCCCCGGCCTTGATAGGCGCAAGCTCGACGCCCAAGGCCTCCAACAGTTCGTCGTCGTCCAGGTCAGCCATTTCCCGCGCCCCCCTGTGCCTGGGCAGCCTTGACTTGGGCGCGATAGCGCGCAAAGGCCACCACGCCCTCGGCCATCCGCTTCTCCCAGGCGTCGGCTGAGTTGATGTCGGGCACGCGGCCGCGCTCGGTCTTGAACTGCAGCGCGCGCTTCGCCAGCTCGCGCGCATCGTCTTCGGTGATCTTGATGTTCTTGCCGGCGATGCTGGCCTGAATCTGGCGCAGGGACTTTTCGTCCATGGTCTTGGCCAGCACCGCGTAGGCCGCCTCGAACGGGTTGATGCGGTCGATGAGGTCGATGTCCAGGTCGCGCACGTTGATGAACTTGCGTACACCGTCGATCAGGTCGGTGTTGCCCTTCGCCGCCGTGCCGGCCTCGTCGCCGCCGGAGGTTGAGGTCGGCGGCTGCGCCGGGTCGGGTGTGTCGAAGGTGTCCAGCGCCAGCTTCGCCTGTTGCGTGATGTTGATGACGGCGATGGCGTGCTGACGCACCGCTTCCTGGTCGGCCTCGCTCAACTCCGGGTAGCGCTCGCGCACGATCTTGCCCAGGCGCTCGATCGTCAGCTCCTCGGGGATCGTGTTCTCCTTGTCGAGCGTGCCGCGCTCGAGTGCCGGCTTGTCCTGGATGAAGGCCGCAATGACCTCGTTCAGGTCTTCCTTGCAGATGCGCTGGCCTTCCTTGCTCTTGGGCTTGGCCAGGCCGTTGATCTCGATGTGGACCTCGCCGGTCTCCTTGTTCACGCCCAGGTTCTTGCCGCCGTCCACGTAGCCATCGGGGCCGTAGTCGAAGCCTTCCTGCGCGCCGGCGTTGCGCGGCGTGAACTCGTAGCGTGGGGCCAGCACCTGTTCCATCAGCAGGCTGGCCGAGATCGCCTTGAGCATGTCGTTCACGGCTTCCGCAACCGCGGACTGCTCCGCCGTGGGCTCGGCGATCAGGTTGGTGAAGCGCGCGCGCTCCTTGCCCTGGGCATCGCGCGTGGCGCGGCCGATGATCTGCACCACCTCGGTCAGGCTGCTGCGGTAGCCGATGGTCAGGGCGTGCTCGCACCAGATCCAGTCGAAGCCTTCCTTGGCCATGCCCAGCGCGATGATGATGTCCACGTGGTCGCGGTCATCCTTGTGCGCTGGATCCTTCAGCGCGGCCAGCACGCGCGAGCGTTTGGCTGCGTCGCTGTCGTCCACCAGGTCGGCCACCTTCAAGGTGCGGCCGTCCCTGGCCTGGATCAAATGGAAGCCGGTCGCCTCGTCGATGCCCTTCCAGTCGCCCAGCGCA
This sequence comes from Burkholderiaceae bacterium, assembly GCA_024235915.1. Taxonomy (GTDB): domain Bacteria; phylum Pseudomonadota; class Gammaproteobacteria; order Burkholderiales; family Burkholderiaceae_C; genus Rubrivivax. The sequence continues at coordinate 150,334 of JACKLO010000008.1, forward strand.
TGCATGATCTCGTTGACCTCGCGCTCCTTGTCTTTCAGGCTTTCGCGCGAGTTGACGCTGGGAATGTGGACGATGGTTTTCAGCGCCGGGTCCAGCACCTTGGCCACGGCGTCGACGTACCGGCCGGTGTAGAAGAAGTAGCCGATGTCGAGCGACTTCAACCACCGGTAGCCGTTGAGCTGTTCGTAGTAGGTGTAGGTGACAGTCTCGAACCTGCCCTCGTCGCTGGGCGCCAGCACGGCTTCGCTGTCGCCGCGGAAGTAGGAACCCGTCATCGCGACCACGTGCACCTTGTCGCGGGCGATGAAGGCGCCGAGCTGGCTACCGAGCTTGTTGTCGGGGTTGGCCGAGACGTGGTGGAACTCGTCGATGGCGATCAGCCGGTTGTCGAAGGCCTGGATACCCAGTTCCTCCACCGCGAAGCGGAAGGTCGCGTGGGTGCAGACCAGCACCTTGTCGCCGCTGGCCAAGAACTTCTTGACAGCCTCGACCTTGGACCTGGCGACGCGCGGCTCGTCGATGCCGGGTGCATTGCACAGGTTCCACTGCGGCGCGACCTGCCAGTCCCAGTAGAAGCCGTGCTGCGTCAGCGCTTCATCGGCAAAGCTGCCACCGATCGACCGCTCTGGCACCACCACGATGGCCTGCTGCAGCCCCTGGTTGTTCAGCTTGTCCAGCGCAATGAACATCAGCGCCCGGCTCTTGCCCGACGCCGGCGGGCTCTTGATGAGCAGGTACTGCTCGCCACGCCTGGCGTAGGCGCGCTCCTGCATCGTGCGCATGCCCAGCTCGTTGGCCTTGGCGGACGCGCCCGTGCGCGCCGTGGTGATGGAGACCGACGGCACGGTGCGGGTGTTGATCGGATTCGTCACGCTTCTTCTTCCTCCCCGCCGGCATCATCGCCGCCCAGCTCGCGCTCGATCTGCTCGATGCTGGGCAGGCTGGTCTGCAGCTCAGGCGGCAGGGCTTCGACCAGCTGGTACTCGGCCACGCCGATGGGTTGCGCGTTGTTGCGCAGCGCGTATTCCGCCACCACCTTGTTCTTGTGTTTGCACAGCAGCAGCCCGATGGTGGGGCCATCCTGCGGGTGCTTAACCTGGGCGTCCACGGCCGTGAGGTAGAAGCCCAGTTGCCCCAGGTGCTCAGGCTTGAACTTGCCGCCCTTGAGCTCGATCACCACGTAGCAGCGCAGCTTCAGGTGATAGAAGAGCAGGTCGATGAAGAACTCGTCGCCACCCACGTCCAGCAGCACCTGCCGGCCCACGAAGGCGAAGCCCGCACCCAGCTCCAGCAGGAACTCGGTGACGTGCTTGACCATCGCCTGCTCGATGGCGCGCTCGCCAGCCTCGCGCCCCAGGCCCAGGAAGTCCAGGCGGTAGGGGTCCTTCAGCGACTCACGGGCCAGGTCGGAGTGCGGCTCCGGCAAGGTGAGGTCGAAGTTCGTCACCGCCTGGCCGGTGCGCTCCAGCAGCCGGGTTTCGATGTGGATGTTCAGCACGTTGCGCGACCACCCGTGCTCGATGGCGGCGCCGGCGTAGGCCATGCGCTGTGCGCTGTCTTTCAGGCGCGTCAGCAGCACCAGGTTGTGGCCCCAGGGCAATCGTCCAACAAGCTGTTGGACGATTGGCTCGTCGGGCCAGGCCTCGGCGAAAGCGCGCATGTACATCAGGTTGGCGCGCGAAAAGCCCCTCATGTCCGGGAAGGCGGTACGCAGGTCGTGCGCCAGCCGCTCGATGACCTTGGCGCCCCAGCCTTGATCGGCCTGCCGCGCCAGGATGTCGCGCCCGATCTGCCAGTACAGCAGCACCAGCTCGCGGTTGACGGCCAGCGTGGCGCGCTGCTGCGCGCCGTGGATGCGGTGCTTCAGCTCCGCCAGCCACTCGGCATAACCCTGGGGCGGGGACGTCAGGCTGGCCGGGCGCTCGCTCATGCGGCAGCCTTTCGGGCGGCCTTCTTGGCCGGAGCCGCCTTGGCCGGCTTGGCCGAACTCAGCTTCGCCACCATCTTGCTGTACAGGTCGAACAGCTTCTCCAGGCGCTCCGTATCGTTCTTGAAGCGGCGGCCGATGTAGATGCGTTCCAGCACCTCGTCGTTGTGCTCATGCGCCTTGCGCACATTCTCCGGCATGGTCTCCGGGTCGTAGAGGTCTGCGATCGTGGCAGGGAAATGGGCCTCTCGAGCGAGCAGGATGTTCTCGGCGCAGCGAGTAAGGTCAGTCTTGTTCTGCTCGGTGAGTTGCGGCACGGGGAAGGTGTTCCAGCCGAGGGTGTTGGAGTAAGAGAAGTCCGTACGCATCCGAACGCAAACCGTGCCAATCCAGACCCAGTGCAGGCGGGATGCGATCAAGGCCATGTTCCACAGTGGAGCGTCGTACAGAGCGAAGCACTTATTGCTCGGCACAGCGCCTCGGTCTATGAGTCCGACGGGAAGAAAAGGTCTGTTCTCTGAACTGACGCCAGGCACCACAATGGTCTGGAACCGTGCTTCATTCATCCGCTGAAACTGGTGCGAACGAAATGCAATCTCTTTGGCGGTTGCGCCACCCTTCTGCCGCGACTCTCGGACCAGCTCTACCCGCTTTCTCACGACTGGAATCGAAATGGCTTCAGCGAGCTCTTCGTCAGAGATCCAAAGACAATGCCTCGGAACGCCTCGAATGAATTCCGAGGACCCGTAAATCCGACGAGTGAAACGCGATGCTTGATCGGCAGAAAGATCCAGCGCTTCCAGTTCTCGAGCATCCATAAGCAAGTGACCGCCGTCGATCGGCGTATTGCCAAAGGTCATCTCAGCTTGCTGACACATCGGGCTGCTGGCCTTTTCGACCTCAATGTTTGCGCCCGCGATCAAGTAGCCATTGATGTTGTCGGCGAGCTTCACGATCAAGCTACCGTCGTCGGCCAATGACATCAAGCGTCGAGCGCCCCGGACATTCCGGCCAAAGCCCACGATGGCAACGGTCACCCCGGCGTTCTTGCTGGCGAGGTTCTGCCACTTGAAGCTGGTGTGCGCGAAGAAGATTTCACAACCAGCCGAGAACAGCATGGACCAGAGCGTTGGAACCTGGATGCCTTGACATGCTGAGTTCGTGGTCACAAAGGCGGCGAGTGCAGTACCGTGCCCCATGTAGTCGCTGGCCTTGATGAACCATCCAGATACGTAGTCGAGCGACTTCCAGTTCTTGCATCGGTGCGCGAAGAGGCTTTGGATGTCGTCCTTTTGCGCGCCGTCCTGCCACCTGGCGCCCAAATACGGTGGATTGCCGAGTATGTAGGTTTCGCCGCCTTCGTTCTCGAAGTCGATCTCCGTCTGGTTCAGCGGCGTCCCAAACAAGTCATCTGCCGTCACCTTGACGCCTGTTCCGGTGGGCGGACAGATCGACAGCCAATCCAACCGCAACGCATTCCCACAAACAATCCAGTTCTCGGCCGTCAGCGGAAGGAACTCCGCCAGCGCGTCCTTCTGCCCGCGGTAGAGCACGTCGCACTGGAACTCGGCAATGATCAGTGCCAGCCGCGCGATCTCGGCCGGAAAGTCCCGCAGTTCGATCCCGCGGAAGTTCGTCAGCGGGATCTCGCTGCCCAGGTGCGACTCACCACGCCGGCGGTTGATCTCCGCCTCGATCTCCCGCATCTGCTTGTAGGCGATGACGAGGAAGTTGCCGCTGCCGCAGGCCGGGTCGAAGACGCGGATGCGCGCCATGCGCTTGCGCAGGTTCAGCAGCTTGATCTTGTTGTCGCCCGCAGCCTCCAGCTGCGCACGCAGGTCGTCCAGGAACAGCGGGTTCAGCACCTTCAGGATGTTGGGCACGCTGGTGTAGTGCATGCCCAGCTCGCCGCGCTCGTCCTCGTCGGCCACCGCCTGGATCATGCTGCCGAAGATGTCGGGGTTGATCTGCTTCCAGTTCAGCGTGCCGGCGTGCAGCAGGTAGGTGCGCGCCATGCGGGTGAAGCGCGGCACCTCGGCGCTGCCGGAGAACAAGCCGCCGTTCACGTACGGGAATGCGTCGGCCCAGCGCGGCAGGTTGGCAGCGGCACGGTCGGCGATCTTCACGTTCATCGCGCGGAAGATCTCGGACAGCACCTGGTGCGTGTTACCGGCGTCGCGGTCGCTCATCTGCTCCACGGTACGGGTGAACAGCGCCTCGCCGTTGAAGATGTCGGTGTCCTCGGCGAAGAAGCAGAAGATCAGCCGGGCCATGAAGTGGTTCATGTCCCCGCGGCGCTCGGCCATCGCCCAGCTGGGGTTCTCGCGCAGCAGCTCGACGTACAGCTTGTTCAGGCGGCCGGTGGCGCGCACGTCGATGGGGTTGTCCTTGATCTCCTTGACGGTGGAGATCCCGGCCAGCGGCAGGAAGAAGCCGAAGTGATCGGGGAAGCTGGGGTAATCGCAGGCGACGGTTTCGCCGGCAGTCAGGTCTTCTGCCTCGAGCGTCTGGCCGTCGGTGGCCAGGATGAACTTGGCTTTGCCCTTGGCGGTGGCCGGGCTGCTGCGCAGCGCCTGCAGACCGGCCCCGGTGCCGCCGGACGGGCAGACAGCGATGTGGATGTTGTTGCGCTGGAGCACGCCACCAGGCACGTCGGATGCATTGTTGTTGCCGGCGCGCAGGCGCTTGAGCGCAGTGTCCTTGTTGCCGAAGGCGGCCAGGAAGGCGAAGGGAAACTCGGCAGCGTCGAAGGGCTGGAGTGCCAGGTCAGAGATGGCTTGTTCGATTTCTACGGCGTTCATCGGTGTGCGAGCGCTCCTAGGGCGCTGCAGCATGGTAGCAACCGCAACGCGAGGCCGAACGAGGAGAGCAAGCGGACTCGATACCTTCATGCCTCACCTGCATCCGACCCTTGGCCAAGCCTCACACTTCAGGGCCGCGCAATTCGGCCATCGACGCCAATCGCTGGCCGTTGACGTAGGCCGCGCCATCCCTCGCCTCGATCAGCATCGCCCCGAAGGCACCGTGCCATACGTAGCGTTGCGTCCTCTCGGTGGCCAGGTCGAGAGGCTGCTGGTCGGCCAACTGTGTACCGAGCAGCACCTCGGGTAGTACGGGCAAGTTCGTCGCAGTCATGTCAGTCGGAAGGCTCGTTTGCTACGCCATTTCAGCTTCTGCCGATTACTGTACATTCATCCAGTATTATGCGCTACCGTCCCCTTCTGTAACCGCCAAAGCCAGCCGACGTCGGCTGGGTCGTCGCGGCGCTGTAGAGACGGACGCAGTGCCGACCGCTTCGATCCTTGCGACGCTGTCGCAACAATCGGGTCAGCGGCTCGGCTCGACTCCCATACGCGCTTGGCCTGGAACTGGTGTTGCTGCCCTGTCCAGACCGGGTGCAGGGCTTGCCGCGCATATGTCGCGGACAAAGTGCGCAATCGACCGTGCAAGTTGCCGATCGCGCGCGTCCCCGGACATCGCTAGCGCCTGGCCCACGTGCATCCACGCTTCGACGGCCTGCGCCCGCGTCGCCTTCGCCGCGGCCGTGGCCTTGGTTCCCGCCCGCGTGGTTCGCAAGCGCCCGTCCTGCCGAGCCTTCAGCCGCCACAGGGTGTCGTAGTTTCTGTCCCGCCCGCGGGTCGCCTGGCGCGTCGCTTCGGCCTCGATCCCTTGGTCACGCAGCTTCTCCGCGAATGTCTCGCGCCACCGATGCAGGTCGGCCTTTCGCGGATTCAGGCGTTTGCCATGCCGAGACTCGGCTCGGACGCTGATATGCACGTGCGGGTTGGCCTGATGGTCGTGCAGCACCATCACGTACTTCTGGTCCGCCAGCTCGGCCTTGGCGAACTCACGCGCTGCACGCTGCACCGCCAGCGGGTCGGTGCCCCTGGGCATCGACAACATGACGTTGTAGGCCTCCCTCCGGTCGCCGATGTCTTCGATAAAGGTGCCGCCGTAGCGCCAGTCTTCCGCCAGCCCGTGCAGCGCTGATTTGCCGCGCGAGATGTCGCCGCGGTCGTCCTCGATGTCGAGGCGGCCGTTCTTGCTGATGTAGCGGAAGTGGGCGGCGATGGCCTTCATGCCACGCCCGCCCCCCGTGACCTTCACCATCACTTGCGGCGCCCGACGCACCACGGTGGCCTCGATGCGAGCACGGATGGCGGCGGCCCGCTGATGTGCGCCGAGCCCGCTCAGCTTGGGTTGCGGTCGGGTGTGCACGATCCGGTTGCCCGGATAGAAGAGCCGGTCGCCCCACTGGAGCAGAACGCCGTCGATGCTCTGAGCTTGGGTCATGACCGCGCTCCTGGCTGGGTTGCGCCGCTGCGGCGCTGTTGCATACCCCTGCCCCGGCGGGGCTGCAGGTCGACAAGCGCACGCGTGAGGTGATCGAGGTGCTCGCGCACGTCGATGCTCAACGTGGTCAACATCGGCCAGTACTCCTCGGCGGGCCTGAGGGCGCCCTGGCGCAATAGCGACACCAGGTGGCTCAGGTTGCGGCTGAACGTCGACAGATCGGCACACGCCGCGATCAGCGCCCCGACGGTCTCGGCGCGGTCGCTGGCCGGCATCGGTACCGGTTGCCCCGCCAGCAAGTCAGCGACGAAGTCGCCCGGAGGCTGCCCCGCCAGACGGGCAGCAGCGAGGACCGCAGATGCGTCAGCGCGGGACATGCGGAGCGTGAGCCGCACGCGGCTCACGTCGTGCGCTTTGAGGCGAGGCGGCCTGGCCTCTCTGACTGGCTCAGGAGGGCCGCCCAGAGCCTCTGCAAGCGTCGCCCGGACCCAGCCTGAGGGCGACGTGCCAGCCAGCTTTGCGCGCTCAACCAGCGCGGCTTTCAGACCATGCAGATCGACGCTGAGTCGATCACGTGACGAGGGTGCCATACCCGAGCCTCCTGACATGCGGAGCGTGTCAGACAACGGCGCCACCGCGCCTATCTCTGCACTCACCTCATGCCTTCAGCATCACGCAGAACCCCAGCGCTTTCGCGATGATTTTTGGCTCTGATTCATCAGGGACCGCCACCCCGGCGGCGCCGATGATGCGGGTCATGAACCGAGTCCGGGACATCAGCGAACCGACCGCGTGCCAGATGCGGGTCGAATCCGAATCGGGTCCGAATCAGGACCAAGTCGAATCCGAGTCGGTGCTGATCCACCCCGCCAAGGTGCTTGCGCCAAGCTCGCCCCCAGGCCGTCGCAACCGCAAAGGCCGGGCCTTCGAAGACCAGATCGCACGCCTTCGCGCTGAGGGCTACACGCTGGAAGCGATCCGCGATGCCCTAGCCGCGGTGGGCGTGCACGTCAGCAAGAGCACTGTGCAGCGCGAGGCAGCCCGCGAGGCGAAGCGGTCGCAGGCACCAGGGGTTGCCGCCCCCCCTGCCAAGCATGTGATTGCCAGCGCTACGCCCAGCCTGTTGCCGACGGCTCTGTCACCGGCGACGCCGGCCACATCCCCAACCCCGGCAAACCGCCGCAGCGGCAAGGACATCGCCGAGGCCTTTGTTCGCGGCCGCGTCACCAACCCCCTTATCTGCCCCAGGAGCTGAGCCGATGAAACTTGCCGTCATCAACTTCTCCGGCAACGTGGGCAAGACCACCGTGGCCCGGCACCTGCTGCTGCCCCGCATCCCGGGCGCGGAGATGATCGCCGTCGAGAGCCTGAACGCGGACGATGGCCAGGGCCAAGCCCTGCGTGGCCGGCAGTTCGGCGCGCTGCAGGAGTACCTGCAGACCGTGGACAGCGTGGTGGTCGACATCGGCGCCAGCAACGTCGAGGACCTGATGACCTTGATGCGCCGGTACCGCGGTAGCCACGACGACTTCGACGTCTTCATCGTGCCGACCGTGCCCGCCCTGAAGCAGCAGCAGGACACCATCGCCACACTGGCCGAACTGGCGCAGCTGGGTGTGCCGGCCAGCCGCATCAGGCTGGTGTTCAACATGGTGGAAGACGGCGTCGACCCGGCGCAGGCCTTCGAGACCCTGCTGGCCTTCCTGGCCGAGCAACCGATCGCCCTGGCCAACACGGCCTGCCGGCTGGGCGCCAACGAGATCTACGAACGCATCAAGGGCAGCGAAACCGATCTGCAGGCGCTGGCCCGGGACGAGACCGACTACAAGGCGCTCATCGCCCGGGCCGAGGGCGCAGTGGCCAAGCTGGCATTGGCGCAAAGACTGGCCGTGCGCCGGCTGGCGGCGGGTGTGGTGCCCGAGCTAGACGCGTGTTTTGCGGCACTGGGCCTGGCTTCGTCCTTCGCCGGCCAGGCTGATGCGGCAGCCGAGTCGTGAACCGCCCGACCACGGCGCGATAAGCGTTGATCGCCGAGGCCTTGGGCGACGTGGCCCAGCTCGTCGATCGCGTCGAGGCGCTGGCCCCGGCGATGGACGAAGCCCGCCAGGCGCTGGACCAGACCAGTGCCGCACTGGCCCGCCAGGCCGAGGCCTTCGAACGCCGGATGAGCGCCCTGGCAGAGAACGCGCAGACGCTGGCCGTGCGCCACATCGCGCGCCGGACGGCTGCGCTGACCCGGGAGTCGATGGACGCCCAATCCCGGGCCATGGCCGACGCCGCGCGGGCACTGTTTGCCGCGGAGATCCACCCTGCCCTGCAGCACCTGGCACTGCCTTTGCGGCAGATGGTGGCGCGGATGAACCGGCCGTGGTTGACGTGGCTGTCGCATGCGGCGACGGCGGTGGTGTCGTCGATCATCACGAGCGCCGTGATCCTGTACCTTGGCTTGGAATGAAAGCGGCCGGCCCGGCTACGGGCGGGCCGCGCCGGGGGATGGCATTCAGCCCTTGAGCCTGCGCATCTCTTCGGCCAGCACCCACAGGGCGCGGTTCAGCGCAATGCCGCGGTCGATGCTGGCCACCTCGCGCGTGTGCATGCGGCGGCCCTGAACTGTGCGGCCGGGGATGCCACCACGCATCAGAGACTCCTGGATCCGCTGGAAGCCGAGCCAGAGGCTGCGGCCCTGGTCCTCGGGGCGGCGGGGCTGTGTCAGCTGCTCGGCATCGATCGGTGCCGGCGGCTCGCCCTCCGCCCGTTCGCCGTAGCGCAGCGCCAGGGCGGCGCGGGCCAGCGCCCGCTCTTCGTCGGGCTCGAGCTCGATGGCCTTCATCGCAGCCGTGGCCTGGTCGACGGCCTCGAACTCGTCGACGACCCGGAAGGCTCCCTCGATCACCTCGGTGCGCAGGTCGCCGGTCTTCGGCGGCCGGTGCGGGATTCGGATGTCGTCGACCACGTCGCCGACGACCAGGCCGTTGCAGCAGACGAAGCGGAACTGCCCCGCCAGGAGCTGGTAGCTGCTGGCGCCGTCGTGGCTGTTGATGAGAATGATCTCGTTGACCTCCGGCCGGTGCCGGGCCTGGTCGGCGTGCCGCAGGCGCACCATGTGCTTGGTGTAGGCGGCCTTGCCTTCGATGCGGCTGTGGCCCTGGGCCACCATGAAGGGCTCGAAACCCTCGTGCCGCAGACCACGCAGCACGTCGATGGTGGGGATGTGGGCGTAGCGGTCCGACCGGCTGCTGTGCTTGCCGCCGGCGAAGATGGACGGCGCGGCCTGGTGCATCTGGTCCTCGGTCAGGGGCAGTTCACTGCGCAGCACGCGCGTGTTCCTGGCGAAGCGGGTGGCCAGCGTGGGATGGGTGGTCATGGTGCGTTCTCTTCAGGCGTGGCGGGCGGCAGTTGCCGGGAGTTGCGCGTCAGCGGCTTCCATCTCGTCGACGAAGGCGTGCCGTGCGCGGCGCGCGTCGGCCTCGGCCCGGGTGTCCAGGTAGTCCACCTCGTCGGCCGTGAACGTCAGGGCGTGCGCGGTGCCGCCGTCGGCGGCGGTGTAGGTGTCGCTGCGCACCCAGCCCACCACGTTGACGTGGCTGCCCTTGTCCAGGAATCTGGCGGCGTTTTCGGCCTGGCGCCCCCAGAGCGTCCAGCGGATCGCGGTGGATTCCGCAGCGCGGTCGTCGCCGCGACCGCGGGACTGGTTGCTGATGGCCACGAAGGTGGCGCGGGCCAGGGTGGTGCCGTCACTGCCCTTGACCTGGTCGAGCCGGACGGCGCCGGCGAGATGCGCATTGCGCTGGATGACTTGCACTGCAGACATGGAGTCCTCCGAACCGAGACGACCGGCCGGGCGTCGATGGATGCCCTTGAAGCTGATCCTCTCGCTCGGACTCACCTCGCTCCGCCCTGGGGCGGCGGGGGTGGGGGAAGGCCCCTTCCCTCACGGGAAGGGGTGGGGGATGGGTGGGGTGGATGGCAGCTGTACCGGTGCGCCGAGGTCTCGGCCCACCGCTTGAAGATCCCCCCACAAGTCCCCCTCGCCCTGGCTCGGTGGGCTGCATCGGCGCGGGCGGCCCCTGGGGCGGAGCCCAGCGAGGCGCATCACCGTGGAGCCGGGCAACGAGGACCACCGCTGCGGCGGCCCCGCGGCCGGCGTGACACCGAGCGCAGCGAATGGCGCGACGGGCGAGCCGCAGCGGTCAAGCCTGGCAGGCGGCCGGCATCGGGCGTGGCGGGTGGCCGGGGTGACGATCTGGCCGGCGCGCAGCGCCCGCAGCGAAGCGAAGGCCGCGGAGCGCCGGCCAGTTCGTCAAGCGCTCGCGTGCTGGGCGCGCAGCGCCCAGGACAAGGGGCGAGCGCGATCCCCGGGCACGGGACAGGCCGCCAGCGTGGTCATGCCGGCGAAGCCGGCCTGGATGTGTTGCGCCAGCGATCGGAGCCCAACAGGGGCGAGACCGGCGCCCCGGCGCCGGTCTCGACGCGCAGCGCGAGAGCGCGGTCCGACGGAGGAGGAGGCGCCCAGTGGTTGCAGCATCGATTGTCCTGGCATGCACGATTGGAAGCACCCATGTGGGCGACAGAGAGTCGATTAGGACGTCGGCACTTGGGGCTCCACATCGGCTCCAAGCGGACGACTGCCGTGCGTGCACGGTCGGCGGGAGACGACCCAATCCCGTCATCCGAACTTCTCCAAGGCTGCTCTACGCGGGGACCGACATCTCGCAGCCTTCGCTTCCGCAAAGCTGCCGTTCGTGACCACCAGGACTCGGCCACCAGCGGCCGATCGCTCCGATGCCACAAGCCGACGTCCACGCAGGTGATGCCTGGCTTGCATCGCGGCGAGCTGAAGCTGCTGCGTTACCTCTTCCAGGCTGAAGCCAATGCGCTGCGCCGACTTGACGAAGCGCAGGCGGGCCAGATCGTCCAGGCCGCAGCGGCACACGCTGCCCAGCGACCGTTCGGGCTCGGCCAGCAGACCGCGGCGCTGTCAAAAGCGGATGGTCTCGACGTTGACACCAACTTCGGCGGCCAGCGCACCGACGGTCAGGTCGAGGTCATGGCTGCTGCGGGCATCCGGCGTGGCGCTTGTCTTCGTACACACGTACGGGAGTTGCCGGCCCCGTGCTCAACCCTGCGATCGGGCACACGCCGCACCATCCGTCAGCGCGGCCGAGGACGCGTGCAGACAATCATTGACGTCGTGGGGGTTGGGCTCCGCCAGGATCCGTCGTCCCTGCGACGGGATGCCTGTCAGCCCGTGCTCCAGGCCCGCGGTCGTTTCATGCCTGCGATGCGGCACGCCTGTGCGACGTAGCCGTACGGAAACAGCTCGAACAGCCGCTTGCGCCCTTGACCCGGGTAGCGCTGCTCGAGGTGCCGCATGACAAAGCGTGCGTCTGGCGTGACCTGGTGCTCCAACTGCTGTTCCCGGACGAAGCGGATCACCAACCAGTGGTCGTCCGTGAGGGAGATGCCCTGGTTCGCGGCCACCATTTCGGCCCAGGCTTCGGTCCAGTCGGCAGGGTCGACGAGATAGCCCTCTTCGTCTTGATCAGGCATTGCAGTCTCCAATGGGAACGTGTGTGGGTCTGCATCCGCGCTCGGTGCCGGGGTCAACCAACCGTGGCCGCTTGCCGTCGTTGCCGCATGGCCAGGCCGATGCGATCCAGATCGACATCACTCAGCAAACGGGCGGCCATCGGCAGCAGTTCGGCTTCTTCGCGGGCGATGTGCTGCTCGTACAGCTGCACAAAGCTAGGCACATCTGCTTCGGCCAGCGTTGAAGCGACGCCTTCGGAGATTCGCACCAGCCGCTGGCGCAAAGTGGCCCAGCCATCCTCCAGCATACGGTGGTCAGCACGCAGCGCCTCCGTCAGTTCGCGCACGCACACCGCATCGGAACCAGCCATGGAGTCCAGCAGGGCGGGAAACAGGTCCAGTTCCTCGTCCTCATGGTGGTGGCGCGCTGCTGTATCGAAGTAGCGCATCACGGCACGCGCTGCTTCTTGCGCCGAGCGGTCCACACCGTGGGTCTGCAGGTGGGTGACCAGACGCAGCAGGGTTTCGCATTGATGCTGCACGCGTCCATGGCAGGCGGCCAGCATTTCGAGCGGGACCTCAAAGCCGACTGCGGGGGCGCTGTGACCGGGAAGGGTCAAGGCCATGGTGAGCTTGCTCCTGTCGAAGTTCAGGCACTGCGGCCCGGGCGTGCGGCGCGCCGCGGCAGCGGTGCGGCCACCACCGAAGGCAGCTTGCGGCCCGCCTGTAGTCGGGTGGACCTGGCGGTGGCCACCGGCTTGCCTTGCCGGCCTGGTGTCATGTCCGCCAGCGTGGCGCCGTCCAGGGCCTTGAAGTAACCCGCCAGCGCGTCGTCGAAGAGGTGCTTGAGCCTGCAGCTGGGCGACAGCGTGCAGGCGTTGGTGGTGGCGTCGAAACACTCCACCAGCCTGAAGTCGGTCTCGGTGGCGCGCACCACATCGCCGATGCGGATGGTCTCGGGCTCGGCCAGCAGTCGCAGGCCGCCGCCGCGGCCCCGGATTGTCTCGAGCAATCCCTGGCGGGCCAGGTCATTGACGACCTTCATGAGGTGGTTCTTCGACAGCCCGTGGTGCTCGGCCAGTTCGCCTATCGTCACCAGGCGGTCCCGGTGCGCGGCACAGTACATCAGCACCCGCAGGGTGTAGTCGGTGTATTCGGACAGGCGCATGGCAACCCTTAAAGATGCGCGCAGTGTATTGCTTTAAAGGCGGGCGGTCATTAACATGCATGTATGCTGCATCTTTTGTTCGGCGACCCAGCTCGCTGGCGCCATGGCAGGTGCTAACGACAATGAAAAAGTCCTTGCCCACCCAATTTCTCGTCGCCACGGACGACCCCCGGGGCGGCGCCGCGACCGCGGCTGCGAGCGCACAGTTCCCACTGCCTGGCTGGCCGCTGTTTCGCCTGGGATTCCGGCCGTTCTATCTGGGGGCCGCTGCGTTCGCGTTGTTCGCGGTGCCGTACTGGATCGCGGGCCTACAGGGCTTGGTGGCGCTGCCTTCGACGATGCCGCCGCTGTTGTGGCACGCCCACGAGATGCTCTACGGCTTTGCCGTGGCCGTGATCGTCGGCTTCCTGCTGACTGCGGGCAAGGCCTGGACCGGGTTGGCCACGCCGCGCGGCGTCACGCTGGCCGTGATGGCGGGGCTGTGGCTGGCCGCTAGGCTGGCCGCCCTGGGGGCGCCTTATGCCATCTATGCCGTCCTGGACGTGGCGCTGCTGCCGTGGGTGGCGTTCGTGCTGATCCGGCTGCTGGTGAAGGCCGGCAACCGGCGGAACCTGCCGCTGGGCGCCATCCTGATGCTGCTGGCGACAGCGAATGTCACCTTCCATGCTGCCGTTCTGGGTTGGCTGAACATCGATGCGCTGCGGGCGGTGCACGCCGGCTTGGCGCTGGTCGTGATGATCGAATGCGTGATCGCCGGGCGGGTGATTCCAGCGTTCACGATGTCGGCGCTGCCGGGCCGGCAACTCAAAGTTCCAGCCTGGCTCGAACGCGGGACGCTTGCGGCGACGGCGCTGGCCCTGGCATCGTGGGTGCTGCTGCCGGCCAACCCGGTCACGGCGGCAGGGTTCGCCCTGGCGGCGCTCTTGCATGCCGCCCGGCTGTGGCACTGGCAGCCCTGGCGCACCCGTGCGCGCCCCATCCTTTGGGTGCTGCACGCGGCCTACGCCTGGTTGCCTGTCGGCTTCGCGCTGCTGGCGGCGGCGCAGGGGGGTGAGGTGGCCGCTTCGATCGGCATTCACGCCCTGGCGGTGGGCGCCACGGGCGGGCTCATCATCGGCATGGTCACCCGCACCGCGCGAGGCCACACCGGGCGGCTGCTGCAGGCGTCGCGCCTGGAGGTGGCCGCCTACGGGCTGGTGGCGGTGGCCGCCATCGCCCGCGTGTTGCTGCCCCTGGTGGTGCCGGCACATGCCGCCGACGGGCTCGTGGTGGCCGCAGCCGCCTGGGCCGCCGCCTTTGCGCTCTACCTTTGGACATTCGCGCCCTGGCTGCTTCGCAGCCGTCTCGACGGCAAGGACGGCTGAGCGTTGCGTTTCCCTCGCTGCGCGCAGGCGCGCGCGTTTCATTCCTGAAAGGCTTCCATGACCGGTACCCCTATTCCGCCCACCTTTGAGCTGGACCTGCGGACCATCCCGCCCCGCGAGCGTCACCCCTTGATCTTCGGCCGCTTCGACGCGCTGATCACCGGCCAGGCGCTGCAACTCGTGAACGACCACAACCCGCAGCCCCTGCGCTACCAGTTCGATGACCGCGCCAGCGGGCAATTCGAATGGGCTGCGCTCGAGGCCGGCCCCGACGTCTGGCGCATCCAGATCACCCGCATCGCCGATGCCACCGCACCGGCGGCAGGCACAGAAGGTGACACCTGCTGTTCGGGCGGTGCCTGCTGCGGTTGAAGTAGCCGGGACCAGCGATGACATTCGTCGTCACCGAAGCCTGCATCCGGTGCAAGTACACCGACTGCGTGGACGTGTGTCCGGTCGATGCCTTCCGTGAAGGCCCCAACTTCCTGGTCATCGACCCGGACGAGTGCATCGACTGCGCGGTGTGCGTCCCCGAGTGCCCGGTCAACGCCATCTACGCCGAGGAGGACGTGCCCGCCGATCAGCAGCAGTTCACCGCACTGAACGCCGAGCTGTCCCGCGGGTGGAAACCCATCACCAAATCGAAGACCGCCCTGCCGGATGCCGAGGCCTGGCGCAACGTCGAGCACAAACTGGGCGAGTTGAAGCGATGACAGTCCTGAAGCCACCTGTGCCAGGCATGGCCAGCGTGCCCTGCACGTGACGAGCCCCCGGAAGATCATCCCCATCGCATCGGCACCGGGTGCTGGCGAGGAGGGTGCGCAGTTCGTCTCGATGTACCAGAAAGAGGCGACCATCTACCCGAGAGCGGTCAAGGGGTGGTTCGCCACCTGGCGTTGGGTCTTGGTTTGGCTCACGCAACTGCTGTTCTACGGTCTGCCCTGGCTGCAGTGGGGCGGACGACAGGCCGTGCTGTTCGACCTGGAGGCGCAGCGGTTCTACCTCTTCGGTCTGGTGCTGTATCCACAGGACCTGATCTTCCTGGCGGCGCTGCTGGTGCTGTCGGCACTGGCGCTGTTCTTCTTCACCGCCGTGGCCGGCCGCCTGTGGTGCGGCTACGCCTGCCCGCAGACGGTCTACACCGAGATCTTCATGTGGGCCGAACGCCGGATCGAAGGCGACCGCATCGCGCGCATGCGGCTGGACCAGGGGCCGTGGGGCTTGAATAAGATCGTGCGCAAGGGCGGCAAGCACGCGACGTGGGTGGCCATCGCGCTGTTCACGGGCTTCAGCTTCGTCGGCTACTTCACGCCGATCCGGGTGCTGGCCGATGCCACGATGGCCCTGGACCTGTCGGCGTGGAACACGTTCTGGGTGCTGTTCTATGGCGCCGCCACCTATGGCAATGCGGGCTTTCTGCGTGAGCAGATGTGCAAGTACATGTGCCCCTATGCGCGATTCCAGAGCGCCCTCATCGACAAGGACTCGCTGATCATCACCTACGACGCCGGGCGAGGCGACCCCCGCGGCTCGCGGCCGAAGAAGGCCGACCCCACGGCGATGGGACTGGGCGACTGCATCGACTGCACCCTGTGTGTGCAGGTCTGCCCCACAGGCATCGACATCCGCAACGGACTGCAGAACGAGTGCATCGGCTGCGCCGCGTGCATCGACGTCTGCAACGACGTGATGGACAGGATGGGCTACGCCAAGGGGCTGATCCGCTACTCCACCGAAAACGGTGTGGCCAACGGCTGGAACCGGCGGCAGATGTTCAAACGGGTGCTGCGCCCGCGTGTGCTGATCTACGGGGCCGTGCTGTCCGCCGCGGGCATCGCCTTCGCGGCCAGCGTGGCGATGCGCAGCCCCTTCAGGTTCGATGTGGTCAAGGATCGCGGCGCCCTGGCGCGGGTGGTGGAGGACGGCCAGGTCGAGAACGTCTACCGCCTGCAGATCATGAACCGCACCGAGAGCGCACAGACCTACCGCGTGTCCGCGTCCAGCCCTGTGGGCCTCGAGGGACTGGAGGTGTTGGCGGCGCCGGTCGTCGCCGGCCCCGCCGCCGTGGCGTCGACCACCGTCAGCCTGCGCCTGCCCTCCGACGTTGCACAGAGGCTCGCGGGCCGTTCGGTGCCCGTGGTGTTCGAGGTGACGGCCGGCGATGCCCGCGCAGGCGACAGCGCAGACGGGTCGGCCCACCAGTTCGAGAAGTCGACCTTCTTCGTGCCGCGTTGACCCCAGCCAGCCGATGCCGTTGCGTGGCCCGGGCCATGACCGCCACCGGGCTCATTCATGCGCAGCCGGCGGCTGCGACAGCGCCGCCACGACGTCGGACTGCGTGACGATGCCCACGAGTCGGTCGGCACGGTCGACGATGGGAATGTGGTGATGGCCGGTGCTGCCGAACAGGGGGATCAGTTCGGCGAGGTGTCGATCCACGCTGGCCACCCGCACGGCGCGCGTCATGATCTGCCCCACCACGCCCTGCGTGAGCCCCGGCGTGCCGATGGCCCACTCCCGCAGCCTGCGCAGGCTGGCATCGAAGGTGTCGCTGTCCGGACCCTCGGCGGCGCGCATGAAGTCGGCCGGCGTCACGATGCCCACGACGCCTCCCGAAGCGTCGACCACGGGCAAGGCCTTGATGCGATGCTCGCGGAACAGCATCCACGCCTCGTGCAATGGCGTCTGACGCCCCACCGTGATGAGCTTGCGCGACATGATGTCGCTGCAGCGCAGATGGGCCAGCTTGCGCTGGTAGGCGCTCAGTTGCGTATCCTGGAGCAGTGCCTTGAGATCGTCGCGGCTGATGTCGAGCACCTGGTTGTAGCGCGCGAGCACCTTGTCCAGGTCGGCATCCACGGCGTCGGCCTCTTCGTCACGGGCACCATCGCACCTGGCGGGCCACTGCACCTGCGGGTAGGCCCGACCGGTGGCGTGGTTGTAGGCCATGCCCACGAGCACCAGCAGCATTGAATTGAGGAGCACCGGCGCCAGGGCGAAGCGTGCGTCGTCGACGCCGTTCAACGCCACCAGCAGGGCCGTGGCGCCACCGGGGGGATGCAGGCAGCGCATCGCAAACATCAGTCCGATGGCGAGACCCACCGCAGGTGCCACAGCGTATTCAGGGCTGCCGATCCAGCGGATGCAGACAACAGCGATCAATGCGGACAGCGTGTTGCCACCGACAACCGCCCACGGCTGCGCCAGCGGACTGGCGGGCACCGCGAACACCAGCACGGCGCTGGCACCCATCGGCGCGATCAGCCAAGGCCAGGCCGCACCCGGTGCGCCCGCCCAGCGACAGACCCACGCCGTCACCAGAATGCCCAGGCTGGCCCCCAGCACTACGCGCATCCGTTCGCGCCAGTCGGCTCCGACCGGGGCGGGTCTGAATGTCTGCAACCAGGCCCATGCCCGGGCGGCTTGTGAGGCCTGGGGCGCGTCATGGGGCGGTGGCAGCGGCGTAGGCACGGGTGCATCAGTTCCAGGATGGCCCCTGGCATCTTAGCGAGCGACGTCCTCCGTCAACCGCCTGCGTGGCGGCCGGAGATGGTGCGCTCCCTGGCTCACACGTCCGGCATGCGGATTGACTCCGCACTCGAGCACGGAAGTGCGCTCGATTCATGGGCAACCGTCCACCAGCATCCACCCCGGCTTTGTCCGGCAGCTAACGCGGCCCGCGGCTTTCCGGCGTGCTGGCTGCCAGGCGCGGCGCGTGTCAGGCTGTGCGCCCGGCGAAGTCTGCGCCGCTCCGCGCGTGCGCCGGGGGGTACCAAGGGCTGTTTGCCGCCGCCGCGCTGGTGATGCTTCTGGCGATGGCCTTCCCGTGGTTCGCGCCGCGCACCGTGACCTTGTCACTGCCCACGTTCGACTGCCTGGTGCGCCCCATCACCGTCAAGAAGGCGCTGGGCACGGTCGAGGACGTCCGCCGCACCGAGGTGTATTTCGGCAAGCGTCAGGCGGTGGTGTCGTTTGACGATGCACAGATCAGCCTCGACGCCTTGACCCGGGCGACCACCGACGCCGGCTATCCGTCGACAGTGGTCAGGGGAGCCAGGTGAGTGCGGTCGAACTCGAGTCGACGTTGACCTGCCCGCAGTGCGCCCACGAGAACGCGGAAATCATGCCGACCGACGCCTGCCAGTGCATCTACGAAGGCGAGCAATGCCATGCGGTGCGCAGGCCGCTGCCGCGTGACTGGCGCGTCCACTGCTCGTATGGCAGCGTGGCATGCCCGCCGAAACAGCAGCAGCGGCTTCAGAGCGGGGCCGGAAGGTCTAGCGCCTGTTGCGGCTGGCCGCCTGCACCTGGCAGCCATCGATCGTGGGCGACATGGTCGCAGCCCGAGACGCCAGATCGGACGGCCGCTCCAGCCCGGTGGCGCCATCGAGACCGATGCCCCGCCGGCCGCGAGGCATCCGGCAGTGACCATGCGCGCCCAAGGTTCTTGCCCACGGCGTGCGCAACGCCGAAGATCGAGCCGAGTTCTGCAACGGAGCCGCCATTCGGTCGTGACGAGCCGTTCAGCACGCTCTTGCGCTGGCACAGGCGATGTCGAATGACCTGGGGCCGAATGCTGGCTCAAGGGCTGGCGACGTTGCGTGAGGTTCCATTGGGTAACCTGGCGCTTCGAAGCGAAGGTCAAGTCAGGGTCGGTGATCACGCCGGCTCGGCCTTACGCCAGTCTCGCGGCGCCACGCCGTAGCGCTGCTTAAAGGCCCGCGACAACGCCGTGGCGCTGCCATATCCCACCGAGTCGGCAATGGCCTTCAACTGCCCACCTGCGCGCAGTTCGGACATGGCCAGGGTGAGCCGCCAGTCGGCGAGGTAGCCCGCCGGCGTGGCGCCGGTGGCCTGCTTGAAGGCAACGGCAAACGCCGTGCGCGACATGCCGGCCTGCGCCGCCATGCGCTCGAGCGACCAGGCCGCGGCCGGTGCCGCGTGCAGCGCGACGAGCAGCCTGGCCAGCCGCGGATCCGCCAGCCCTGAGATGAGCCCGGTGCCGATGCCGCCGGCGCCGGGGTGATCGATCAGCCAGCGCAGCAACTGGATCAGCACCACCTCGAACAGGCGGTCGGCCAGCAGCCGCGAGCCGCAGCGCACACGGTCGGTCTCGGCAAACAGCAGGTCCAGCGCGGGCTGCAGGCCATCGACCTGCGCCAGCGGAACGAGAACGAGCGCCGGCAGCGCTGCCACCAACGGGTTGCGCTCGGCACCATCGAAGTCGAGCGTGGCACAGGTGAAGTCCGATCCGTCGCGTGGCGGGTTGTGGAAGGTGTGCGCCACCGGTCGGGGATAGAGCATCAGCGTCGGCTCGCTCACGACGACGCGACGCTTCAGACCCTTGACCTTGTCGTGCGTCACCACCAGTTCGCCCCGGCGAAGCACGTGCAGGAAGGCGCGACCCGGCTTCGCCTCGAAGGCGGTTGTGCCGCACAGCGCGCCGGCGTGGAACAGGTGGGCCCGGACGCGGAAGCGATCCAGCAGACCGGATAGCCGATCGATGGCCGGTGGCAGGGTGGTCGCACCGGTGTTGAACGATGGGTAGTGTTTTGTGTATTTCACGGCACCCATGGTACAGACCTGGTGGGCACACTGGCGGCGTTGCGCAACGACATCCGGGTCCTTGACCCGTCCCAATACAAGACACCAGGAGTTGTTCATGAAGATGCTGAAACTGCTGCTTGCGGCCACCACGCTCGGTGTGGTCGCGGATGCCGGAGCGGCTCCGCCGCGCCGTGACGTGCCCGGCTATGCGCTGGGCCAGGCAACGCTGGCCCGGGCGCCGTATTCGATGGCCGACATCACGGCGCTGCAGAAGTCGATGCTGTTCGGCGCCGACGACGTGGCCGCCTTGCGCCAGAGCAAGGCCATCCTGGCTGACCAGACCGAGGCCATCCTCGACGTCTGGTACGGCTTCGTGGCGTCGACACCCGAGCTTGTGGTGTTCTTCGGTGACACGCGCAGCGGTCAGCCTGACGGCGCCTACCTGGCGGCCGTGCGCAAGCGCTTTGCGTTGTGGATCCTGGACACCGCCGACGCGAGCTACGACCAGGCCTGGCTGGACTGGCAGTACGAGATCGGCCTGCGCCACAACCGCTTGAAGAAGAACAGGACCGACGGTGCGCATGGCCCGGCCCAGGTGGACTTCCGCTACCTGCCGGCGCTGACCATCCCCATCACCACGACGCTCAAGCCCTTCCTGGCCAAGAAGGGCGCTTCGGCTGCGGACGTCGAGAGGATGCACGCAGCTTGGGTGAAGGCCGTGCTGATGCAGGCCATCCTGTGGAGCCACCCGTACATCAAGGATGGGGAGTTCTGATGCCGTCGCCTGCCACGCCGCGGCGTGCGGGCTCCGAGTCGCCAGCCGGGCTGCCCACTGGGTTGCCCGGCTGGCAGGTCTCGCACTGGTTCAACACCACGACGCGCATCGATCTGGACGACCTTCGGGGGCGCGTTGTTCTGATCCATGCGTTCCAGATGCTGTGCCCAGCGTGCGTGGCGCACGGCCTGCCCCAGGCGCTGCGTGTGCATGAGGCGTTTCAGAGCGAGGCCGTGACGGTTATCGGGCTGCACACGGTGTTCGAGCATCACGAGGTGATGGGGTCACAGGCCTTACAGGCTTTCATCCACGAATACCGATTGCCATTCCCGATCGGCATCGACCAGGCAGACGAGACCGGGCCACTGCCTGTGACCATGTCGCAGTGGGGCCTGCGTGGCACGCCGAGTATCGTGCTGTTCGATCGGCAGGGCCGTGCGAGACTGCACCGCTTTGGGGTTGTCGACGACTTGGTGCTGGGCGCAGCGATAGGGCAGTTGCTGGTGGAAAGACCGGCGGTCGCGGCGGCGGTGCTCCCAGATCGCGTCGGAACTGGCAAGGCACGGCCGGCGTGCGACGGCGAGGGCTGTGTTTCGCGGTAACGCCAACACTCACGTTGACGGCCTGTCTCCAGGAAGGTGGAGTGCTGCCGCCAAGTGCCTTCGTACGAGCTTTCACGCCGCCGTGCGGGCCTCGCAATACTCGCAACCCTTTGAAGGTGGCATAAACATTTCGGGACTCAGTCTCGCTGCTTCTGAGGTCTGCTGTTCAAGCGACCGCACGTCAGCAATGGGTCGACTTGAGCCGGACGGCCCGGCGAACGCTTCGCCGGAAAGCTGACACTGAAGGCTTGCCTCCCGAGAGCTGCCGCTCGCGGACGCCCCAGATCGACCCAATCCCGTCATCCGAACTTCTCCAAGGCTGCTCTACGCGGGGACCGACATCTCGGAGCCTTCGCTTCCGCAAAGCTGCCGTTCGTGACCACCAGGACTCGGCCACTTGCAGTCCATCACCCCGGGCCGGTGAATGATCCTGCAAGACTGGGTGCCGTCGGTCAGGTTGGCGCTTGGCACTATCGGCGGCTGTCGATACCCGCCATTGAGCGACAGGTGCGACGAGCGATCGCAATTAGCCGAGAGCGGATGTGTGTCTGACTATTTGGGTAGCCGCGACCAGTCTGTCCGCCGGTAACGCGGGGCGTTGCCGCAGCACGAGCGCTGTGCGCAGTCAGGAGGCCAGTTGCCGCTGGATTTCGCGCCGCACGTTGCGCACGTGCTCCATGCCGCGCGCGTCGGCCAGCTCCTCGCGGCGCTGCGCCACCGCCTGCCCGATCGCCTCGTAGTCGCGCAGCCGCAGCTTCTGCAGCGCGGCGATCGGATGTTGGGCGTACACGATAGGCATGTGGATGGAGGGGAACAGCCGCCGCAGCTCGCGGTTGGCCGCGAGGTCCAGCAGCGCGCGCCAGAAGCTGCGGCGCGCCCGGGCGAACGCGTCCGGATCCTGGGCGCTGTCCGCGCTGCGCAGCTGCTGCAGCGCGCGCGCGAGCGCCTGCGGCCCGCGTCCAGCCGCCACCCCGCGCGCGGCGCTGCGCGCGAGCAGCCCGGTCATGCGCTCCGCGACCTCCAGGACGTCCATCGTTTCCTGGACCGTCAGCGCGCGAATGGCCGCGCCCTTGTGGCGCAGGATTTCCACAACGCCTTCGGCGGCGAGCCGCTGCAGCGCCTCACGCACCGAGTTGCGGCCGACATCGAAGCGCGCCGCCAGGTCGGCCTCGACCAGCCGCTGCCCCGGTACGAACACGCGCCGCTCCAGGCCATGCACGATGCCGAAGAAAACCGCGTCCGACGCACCCTCGGGTGCGTCGGTGAAGGCGTCGGCAAGGGGCGCAGCGGCGGCGGGATCGGTGGCGGGCATCAGGACTCCAGGGATCGTAGGGCAATATTGTCCTACAATCTGACCCCACGGCGCCCGCCGCCCGGCTCACGGAGAGACCATGAATTTCGACCTGCCCGCCGAAGTGCGAGAGCTGCAACAGCGCACGCGACGCTTCATCGCCGAACAGGTGATCCCGCTGGAAATCGACCCGCGCGCCGCCGGCATCCACGGCCCGAGCGAGGACCTGCGGCGCGAGCTGGTGGCGCGCGCCCGTGCCGCCGGCCTGCTCACGCCACATGCATCGCGTGAGCTGGGCGGCCTCGGCTTGAGCCACCTGGCCAAGGCGGTGGTGTTCGAGGAGGCCGGCTATTCGCGCCTGGGCCCGACGGCGATGAACATCCACGCCCCGGACGAAGGCAACATCCACCTCATGGAGGAAGTGGCCACGCCGGCGCAGAAGGAGCGCTGGTTGGCCCCGCAGGTGGCGGGCCGCACGCGTTCCTGCTTTGCCATGACCGAGCCGGACGGCGCCGGTTCCGACCCCGGCATGCTGGCGACGACGGCCGTGCGTGACGGCGACGACTACGTGATCAGCGGCCGCAAGTGGTTCATCACCGGGGCCGAAGGCGCCGACTACGCCATCGTCATGGCGCGCATGGAGGACGGCTCGGCCACCATGTTCCTGACCGACATGGACCGTCCCGGCATCCGGCTGGAACGCAGCATGGAGGCCATGGACACCTGCTTCACCGGCGGCCACGGCGTGCTGGTGTTCGACAAGCTGCGGGTGGCCAGCGAGGACGTGCTGGGCGAGGTGGGCCAAGGCTTCCGCTATGCGCAGGTGCGCCTGGCGCCCGCGCGCCTGACCCACTGCATGCGCTGGCTGGGGCAGGCGCGCCGCGCCCACGACATCGCCGTGGACTACGCCCGCCAGCGGCGCGCATTCGGCAAGCCGCTGGCCGAACACGAGGGCGTGGGCTTCATGCTGGCCGACAACGACATCGACCTGCAGACCGCGCGCCTGCACATCTGGCACACCGCCTGGCTGCTGGACCGCGGCGAGAAGGGCAACTTCGAGTCCAGCCGCGCGAAGGTTGCCTGTTCGGAAGCCGAATGGCGCGTGGTCGATCGCTGCGTGCAGATCCTGGGCGGCCAGGGCGTGACGGCGGAAACGGCAGTGATGCGCATCTTCATGGACATGCGCGCCTTCCGCATCTACGACGGCCCGAGCGAGGTGCATCGCTGGAGCATGGCGCGCAAGATCGTGCACCAGGCCAGCCAGGGAGCCGCACGATGAGCGCTTTGGACCGCTTCCGCCTGGACGGGCGCATCGCGCTCGTCACCGGCGCCTCCAGCGGCCTGGGCGAGCACTTCGCCGCCGTCCTGGCCGAGGCCGGCGCGCGGGTGGCGCTGGCGGCGCGGCGCGTCGACAAGCTGCGGCCGCTGGCCGAACGCATCGCTGCCGCAGGTGGGGAGGCGCGGGGGCTGGCGCTCGACGTCACCGACGCTGCCAGCGTGCGCGCCTGCCTGGACGAACTCGCTTCCTGGGGCGCGCCGGACATCCTGGTGAACAACGCCGGCGTGACCATCACGCGGCCGCTGCTGGAGCAGACGGAAGAAGATTTCGACCAGGTGCTGGACACCAACCTCAAGGGCGCCTGGCTGGTGGCCACCGAGACCGCGCGCCGCATGGTGGCAGCCGGCCGCGGCGGCAGCATCGTCAACGTCGCGTCCATCCTGAGCGAGCGCGTGGCCGGGGGCGTCGCGCCCTATGCGATTTCCAAGTCCGCGGTGATCCAGGCAAGCAAGGCGATGGCGCTGGAGCTCGCCCGGCATCGCATCCGCGTCAACGCGCTGCTTCCGGGCTACATCGTGACCGACCTCAATCGTGAATTCCTCCAGAGCGAGGCCGGCGACAAGCTGCGGCAGCGCATCCCGAGTCGCCGCTTCGGTGAACTGGCAGACCTCGACGGCCCGCTGCTGCTGCTCGCCTCCGACGCCGGCGCCGCGATGACAGGCACGACCGTGGCGGTCGACAGCGGCCACCTGGTGAGTTCGCTGTGAGCCAGGGACTGGCACTCGATCCCCTAGCGGGCTGGATCCTGCAGCAGGGGCTGGCGGGCTCGGCGTCCGCCATCACCGTGCAGCCGCTCTCCGGAGGCCAATCCAATCCCACGTTCCGCGTCAGCACGGATCGCGGCGAGTACGTGCTGCGCAAGCAGCCGCCGGGACCGCTGCTCGCGTCGGCGCATGCGATCGATCGCGAATACCGCGTGATGGCCGCCCTCGCGGACACGCCCGTGCCGGTGCCGCGGATGCTTGCCTGGTGCGACGATGCCTCCCTGCTCGGCACGCCGTTCTACTTAATGGAGTTCCTGGCCGGCCGGGTGCTGGCAGACCAGTCGCTGCCCGGCGCGCAGCCGGCGGAGCGCGCCGCCCTCTACGGCGAGATGAACCGCGTGCTCGCGGCGCTGCACGCCGTGGATCCCGCGGCCGTGGGACTGGGCGACTACGGCCGCAGCGGCAACTACGTCGCGCGCCAGGTCGCCCGCTGGTCGCGCCAGTGCGAGGCATCCACGCTTGCGTTGCCGCCGGCCATGCGGCGCCTGATGGACTGGCTGCCGCAGCACCTGCCGGCGCACGATGCCACCACGGTGGTGCACGGCGACTACCGCCTGGACAACCTCGTCTTCCATGCGCGCGAGCCGCGCGTGCTGGGCGTGCTGGACTGGGAGCTGTCGACGCTGGGCGATCCGCTGGCCGACTTCTCCTACCACTGCATGAGCTGGCGCATCCCGGCCTCGCTCTGGCGCGGCATAGCCGGACTGGACCTGCGCGCGCTGGGCATCCCGGACGAGGCGAGCTACGTGCGCCGGTACGAGGAGACGTCCGGCCGCGCGACGGCGCCGCACTGGGAGTTCTACATGGCGTACAACCTGTTCCGCATGGCCGCCATCCTGCACGGCATCGCGCAGCGTGCCGCCGACGGCACGGCGGCGGCAGCGGATGCGGTGGAGACCGGGCGCAAGGCAGCCCCGCTGGCGGAGCTGGCCTGGGACTGCGCCCTGCGCCACCAGGCCGCCACGCGCTAAGGCACGGGCGGGCGCCGCGCCCGCCGGCCGCCGCCGCCTCAGGCTGCCTTCTTCAAGGCGATCACCCGACGCTGCAGTGCTTCGAGCAGGCCCTGCTCCTGCTGGCGGGCCGCCTCGACGCTGCGTGCCCGCACGTGTCCATAGCCGCGGATGGATTCGGGCAATGCGGCCAGCTTGACGGCCGTTTCGTAGTGGCCGGGCTCCCGCGTAGACGCGAGGACCGCCAGGGCCTGCTCGATGTTGGACTTGTACTGCGCCATCAGCGCCCGCTCCATGCGGCGCTCCTGCGTGCGGCCGAAAACGTCGAACGCCGTTCCCCGCAGGAAGCGCAGTCTTGCCAGCAGCCGGAACGCAGAGAGGATCCATTGCCCGAACTCGCGCTTGCGCGGCTCGCCCGTAGCCGGGTCCCGCTTCGAGAGCATGGGGGGAGCCAGGTTGAACACCAGCTTGAAGTCGCCTTCGAACTGGCGCTCGACGCGCTGCAGGAAGCCCGTGTCGGTATAGAGGCGAGCCACCTCGTACTCGTCCTTGATCGCCATCAGCTTGAACCAGTACTTCGCCACCGCGCGCGTGAGCTCGCTGCGCCCGGGGAAGCTGCTGCGCTCGACGGAGCGCACGTGTTCCACGAAATCGACGTACTGCCTGGCATAAGCCTCGTCCTGGTAGTCCACGAGGAAGCGCTTGCGCCAGGCGATGGCCTCGTCCAGGTCCTCGAGGATCGCGGGCGCGAGGCTTGCGGACTCCGTCGCCTGCATCGTCGACAACATGCGCTCGACCGCGTTGGGGTCCACCACCGTCCGGCGGCCCCACAGGAAAGCGTCGCGGTTCATCTGCTGCTGCGCGCCATTGAGTTCGATGGCCTGCTCGATCGCGTCGGCGCTGACGGGGATGAGGCCCCGTTGGTAGGCGAAGCCCAGCATGAACATGTTGGCGGCAATGCTGTCCCCCAGCAGGGCAGTGGCGATGCGGCCCGCCTCCACGAAGTGCGCGGCCTCGGCGCCTACCGTGTCAACGATGTTGCGCTGGAGGCTGCCGCGCGGGTACTGCATGTCGGCCTTCCGTGAGAACTCGCCCGGCATCGTTTCCTGGGTGTTGACGACCATGCGCGTGCGTCCCTTGCGCGCAGCGGCCAGCGTCTTCGAGTTGCCGGCAACGATCATGTCGCAGCCGAGCACCAGGTTCGCTCCACCCGCCGCGATGCGGATGGTCTTGATGGCCTCGGGCGATTTGCCGAAGCGCAGGTGGCTCCAAACCGATCCGCCCTTCTGGGCGAGACCGGCCATGTCCAGGATGCCGCAGCCCAGTCCCTGCAGGTGGGCAGCCATCCCCAGGATCGCCCCGATCGTGACCACGCCCGTGCCACCCATGCCCGTGACGAGGATGCTGTAGACGCCTTCGTCCAGGGACGGCAATTCCGGCTCCGGGAGCGCCACGAACAGGCCGCCCGTGTCGCTGGCGCGGGCGGGCTTGCGCAGCGAGCCGCCGAGTACGGTGACGAAGCTGGGACAGAAGCCCTTCACGCAGGAGTAGTCCTTGTTGCAGGAGGACTGGTCGATGATGCGCTTGCGACCCAGCTCGGTCTCCAGCGGTTGCAGCGAAACGCAGTTGGACTTCGCGCCGCAGTCGCCACACCCTTCGCACACCAGGTCGTTGATCAGCAGGCGCTTGGCCGGATCGGGGAACTGGCCGCGCTTGCGCCGGCGACGCTTCTCGGCGGCGCAGGTCTGGTCGTAGATCAGCGCCGTCGTCCCTTCGATCTGCCGCAACTCCTCCTGGATCGCGTTGATCTCGTCCCGGTGGTGGACCGTCAGGCCCGCAGGCCAGCGGATTGCCGCGGGGTACTTTCCCGGTTCGTCGCTGACGACCACGATGCGCTTGACGCCCTCGGCGTGGACCTGGTGCGCGATGGTGGGAACGTCCAGGACGCCATCGTGCCGCTGGCCTCCCGTCATCGCGACCGCGTCGTTGAACAGGATCTTGTAGGTGATGTTGGTCTTCGCCGCGACGGCGGCCCGGATGGCCAGCAGCCCCGAGTGGAAGTAGGTTCCGTCGCCGATGTTCTGGAACATGTGCTTCCGCTTCGAGAACGGAGCCTCGCCGACCCAGGACATGCCCTCGGCGCCCATCTGCGTGTAGCCGGTGGTGGAACGGTCCATCGCCTGGGCCATCCAGCTGCAGCCGATGCCTGCATAGGCCTTGCTTCCTTCGGGCAGCACGGTGGACGAGTTGTGCGGGCAGCCACTGCAGAAGTAGAAGCTGCGGGACAGGATGTCGATCACGCCCTTGGGAGCGCGCAGGGCGCGGATCTCGTCGAGGCGCCGGCGCAAGGCTTCGAGGCCACCGTCGTGGAGGTGCAGGAGCCGCTCGCCGATGGCGAGGGCGATCTGGTTGGAATCGAGCGCCATCTCCGGCTGGAACAGGCTCCTGCCCTCCTCGTCGAGCTTGCCGATGACCGCGGGCGCAGCGGCCTTTCCATAGAGCTGCTCCTTGAGCTGGGACTCCAGGAGGCTGCGCTTTTCCTCCACGACCACGACCTTCTGGAGGCCGTCGGCAAAACGCGCGGCGCCCGCGGGTTCCAGGGGCCACGTCATGCCGACCTTGTAGATGCGGAGCCCGAGCTCGCCTGCCTGCTCCTCCGTGAGGTCCAGGTCGTGCAGGGCCTGCAGCACGTCGAGGTAGCTCTTGCCGTGCGTGATGATGCCCAGCACCGCCCGGTCTCCATCCACGACCACCCGGTCGATGGCGTTGGCGCGGGCAAATGCCTTCACTGCGTCCAGCTTGTGGCGGTGCAGCCTCGCCTCCTGGGCGTGGGGTGTATCCGGCTGGCGAAGGTTCAGGCCGTCCGCGGGCAGTTCCACGCCTTCGGGCAGGACGATGCGGACCCGGTCGACGTCGACGTCGATGGAGGCCGTCGCTTCCACGGTGTCCTTGACGCACTTCATGCCGACCCAGCACCCGCTGTAGCGCGACAGGGCCCAGCCGATCAGACCGAAGTCCAGGATTTCCTGCACGCCGGCGGGACTCAGGACGGGAATCATGGCGTCCACCATCGCGAACTCGCTCTGGTGGCAGGTCGTAGAGGATTCGCAAGTGTGATCGTCGCCCATGAGGACGAGGACGCCGCCATGCCTGGACGAGCCCGCGAGATTGCCATGCCTGAAGGCGTCCCCGGTGCGGTCGACGCCCGGACCCTTTCCGTACCACATGGCAAAGACGCCGTCGTACTTTCCCTCCCCGGCCGCCTCGGCCTGCTGCGATCCCCAGACAGCGGTGGCAGCGAGGTCTTCGTTGACTCCGGGGACGAACACGACGTCGTGGACAGCCAAGGCCTTGGACGCCTTGCCGAGCTGCTCGTCGAGTGTGCCCAACGGCGACCCGCGATAGCCGGTGACGTAGCCGGCCGTACTCAGGCCCTGCGCCTGATCACGCATGTGCTGCGTCATCGGCAGGCGCACGAGGGCTTGCGTTCCTGTGATGAAGACCCGGCCCTGGCGGAGCGTGTACTTGTCGTCGAGGCTGACTGCGCGGTTTTGCATGGCGATCCTGGAAGTGGTGTCGAACCAAGTGCCGACACTTGTGTCGAACGCTGTAAGGCCGCGGAGAATCACAGATTTCCTACTTGCCGGAAGCTAGGGAAACTACCAAGTTGAGGGCTGCGTCCGAGATCCGTATAACTCGGTGTTTTCACAAGTGACGACAGTTGCCGTCCGGCTGGGCGGAGCGGTGAGTCAGGAAAGCTGTCGCGCACATGAAGTCCACTAGATCCCCCCGCAAGGCAGCCGCCAAGCCCTCCGTACCGCGCGACGAGAGCAACGTCGAGCGCCTGTACCTCGAGCTGCGCGACCGGGCGATGCGATATGAGTTCAAGCCGGGCGCGCGGATCAACGAAAAGCAACTCGGCGAGCAACTCGGCGTCGCTCGCGCAACGCTGCGGGAAGCCCTGAACCGGTTGGTGGCCGAGGGGCTGCTCGAGTTCGTGATGAACAAGGGCTTTTACCGCAAGTCCATCAGCGTCAACGAGGTGTTCGACCTTTATCAGGTCCGCATCGCGCTGGAGCGGCGGGCTGTTCTCTTGGCCGTCCAGCGCGCCCCGGACGAGGAAATCGCGGCGGTGAAGGCGTACTGGATGGATGTGATGCGGCGCTGCGACCAGCTGGCCACTGCCGACCTGGTGCTGGCGGACGAGGAGTTCCACCGCCGCCTCGTGGCCCTGTCCCAGAACAAGGAGCTCACCTCCTTCATCGACATCGTCACGCGACGCACCCACGTGGCGCGCCACGTCGACATCGAACAACTGTCGTCGTGGAACCTGCAGGCCTTCGACGCCCACCTGGAAGTGATCGACCTGATCGCGCAGCGCAAGACGGAGGAGGCGCTTCGAGTGCTTTCGGAGCACATCGACATCAGCCTGAAGAGGGCGATCGAAATCACCAAGGAGATGGTCGCGCGCTTCTTCCTGGCCGACGGCGCCGAATCCTTGCAGGTCGTGGAGCAGGCCGCCCAGCGCTCGCAAGAGCAGCTTGCCGCGTAGGCCGGGCCTCGGGAGGGAGGCCGGGCTCGCATGAAGGAGTTCTGATGTCCGACCCGCTACGCATCATCCACGGCCCCTTCGGACGCGTCGTGCTCGTCCGCCTCGACCACTCGATGGTGCTGCACGCGCACCGGGACTGCCACATCGTCTTCAAGATCGGCGGAGCCGACATCCAGTTCGGAATCAACGGCAGGGAGTATCCGGTCACGGCGCAGAGCGCGCTGATGATCAACGCCTGGGAGCCGCACTTCTACAACCACCGCGAGACGAAGGAGAACACCGTCCTGCTCGCGTTCTACCTCCAGCCGCAATGGCTGAAGGAGCTGGACCGACGCTTCGCGCACAGCGCGCACCCGAAGTTCTTCGCGCGGCCGGTCGAGACCTTGACGCTGCGGCTGGCCCGGACACGGGACGACGTGGTCGATGCCTTGACCCAGCACGTTCCGCCGAGCACGCGCGAGATGGAGGCGCTGATTGCTGCGGTCTTCTGCGAGGTCCTGACGATCTCGCCACCTCGCAACCTGCTTCATTTCGCGGGCGAGCATGGCGAACTTGACTTCGACGCGCGCATCAGGAGACTCGTCGAACACATGCTGAGCGCCGGCGATGCGAGCACCAGTCCCGAAGCGATGGCGTCGACGGCCGGGCTGTCGCGGCCCCAGTTCTTTCGGCTGTTCAAGAAGTCGACCGGGATGTCGCCGGCCATATTCCTGAGCATGCTCAAGATGGAATCGGGCCTGCGCAGCCTCACGCAGCGTGACGTCAAGCTTCAGGACATCGCCTTCGACCTCGGCTTCGATACCGCGGGCAACTTCACGCGCTTCTTCTCCGGCGTGCAGGGGTTCGCCCCGAGCAAGTACCGGAAGATCCTCGAGGTCATGTGAACGGAAGCCCTCCCGCCTCGCCGCCGGCCAGATCGACCAGCGGCGAAGGGTCCTTACCGGCGGCCTATTTCCACTCGACCAGGATCTCGCGGTAGTCTTCCTTGCCGACGTTCTTGGCCTTGTGCTTGGCCGGCACCTTCACGCCCTTGCCGATCTCGGACATGACCTCGATGGTCCCGTCCTGGACCTTGAGCTCGAAGATCCCGTTCGTCGGCACCGGAAACAGGCCCACATCGTTGCCATGTTCGTCGTAGATCTGCAGCGGCGCGCCTTGCACCGCGAACCACATGTAGGAGTGGACATGGGTGTGGACGGGTGTCTCCGCGCCTACGGGAAGAACGAAGTCCCAGACGATGATCTTGTCGTTCTCGAACAGCTTGCGGCTTCCGACTCCAGGTTCCGATGCCATTTCCGTCGTGGCGCTCATGGTTTATCTCCAGTAGTGTTCCAGGCTGTGCCGTGGATTTGTCGCTCAGCGCCGGCCGGCGCCTCCTTGGCGGACCCCCTGGAGCTGCCTTGCCGGCGCTACAGGAAGTCCATAGGAATACTAGGGAGACCTGCCGCAAACCCCTTATCGAAAGCTTGCGCGCCTTCGCAAGAAGTATCGGGACTTAGCATGGAGTCTCACGACTTCCAGGACGGACCGGGAGCGGCCCTGAACGTGCTTTTGTGTTCGCCTGCGGCGGAGGAGCTTGGAGGGGACGCGGCGTCTCCGACCCGCGGCCTAGCTGGTACGTCGATTGAGGAGGCCTGCTTCCGGCCCCTTGTCATCGTTCTCGCTTCCACAGACCAGGGTGACCCAATGTCCGCTCTGAACTCGAGACCGTGAACTGGGCGTTCATCGGCGAGTGAGCGCAACCGCTGCGACGCCGCCGCTGAGCCTGTCCGAGCGAGTGACTGGGATGGGTCGACTTGAGCCGGACGGCCAGGCGAACGCTTCGCCGGAAAGCTGACACTGAAGGCTTGCCTCCCGAGAGCTGCCGCTCGCGGACGCCCCAGATCGACCCAGTGCGGTCATAGCCTTCCCGGAATCGAGTTGGCGCTGTACTGCCAACTGCTGTCCGTCGCCCGACGCGACTCGAATCACGCCTTGTCCACGAAGCCGCCACTGCCTTGGCGAGACCTGATTAGCGATGAAGCTCAGCAGGCTCACTCTGTGAGCCAGTGAACGTCGAAGATGGGCGCATCCCACCAGGAGATGCGCCATGCCGATGAACCGAGTCCAGTTCCAGAAGGGGCTGTCGTTGCCGGAGTTCATGGACCGCTACGCAACCGAGGAGCAGTGCGAGCAGGCGTTGGTCGCAGCGCGCTGGCCCAGTGGCTTCGTCTGCCCGGTCTGTGGCGTCACGCAGTCGCGCACGTCGTTCCGGCGCGAGGGCCGGCTGTACTGGCAGTGCGCCGGCTGCCAGTACCAGTGCAGCGTGACCAGCGGCACCGTCTTCGAGGCCACCAAGCTGCCGCTGACGCGCTGGTTTCTGGCCATGCAACTGCTGACCCAGGCCAAGAACAACGTCTCGGCCCTGGAGCTGACCCGGCAGCTCGGCGTGAGCTACCGCACCGCCTGGCTCATCAAACACAAGCTGCTGCAGGCCATGTCGCTGGCGGAGTCCGAGCGGCAACTGACTGGCCGCGTCGAGATCGATGACGCCTATCTCGGCGGGGAGCGCAGCGGTGGCAAGGCCGGCCGAGGCTCGGAGAACAAGGTGCCCTTCGTCGTGGCAGTGCAGACCACCGAAGACGGCCGCGCGCACCTGGCCTGCCTGTCGGCGCGGCCGTTCACCCAGGAGGCAGTGAGGGAGCTCATCGCCACCAGCATGGGCCTGCCGCTGACAGTCGTCTCCGACGGCCTGGGCTGCTTCACCGTGGCCGCCTCGATGGGCGCCGTCCATGACCGCGAGATCACCGGCGGCGGCAAGGCCAGCGTGCTCAACGAGAAGTTCCGCGCCGTCAACACGCTCATCGGCAACGTCAAGACGGCGCTGACGGGCACGTACCACGCCATCAAGTTCGCCAAGTACGGCTACCGCTACCTCGCCGAGGTGCAGTTCCGCTTCAACCGGCGCTACGACATGCGCGCCATGCTCGTCAGCTTGCTGCAGGCGCTTGTCGCGACGCCCAAGCAGCCCGAGCGCGAAATCAGGGTTGCTGAGGTTCATCGCCAATCAGGTGGCGAGATGCCTGAACGTGAAGGGCCACCGTTCAGATGGCGGCGATCGCAGGACCTCAGGTGGCCTGTCCAAGTCTCGCTGCAGGACGCCTCCATCGCGACTGCCAGCGGCCGGAGGCGTCAAGACCGGCGTGCGCGTCTAACATGAGGTCTTCCCACGCGTCTCGGACCCGTTGGTTCCAAGCACTCCGTCGTGATCCAGTCACATCACGGTTCCTGCTCATGGCTACATCCCACGTCGTTGCGCGCGAGCCCGATGTTGGGTGCTTCTTTGACCCAAGAGTGCACCCATCGCACCTGGAGCGCACGGGATGATTGATGAGCGCTCACCCGGATTCATAGGTGGAGTGGACCGGCCAGCACGGCTTGATCGGCCAGCCTTCGACCCGGAGCTCCGCGCCGGCCTGGCGATCGTGGGAGGAATGTTCCCGCCGACCATCACGCCCGACCTGATCGACTTCATGCGCGTGTCCTATGCCGGCCCGCCGCTGGCCACACTCATCGGTGGGCGCCCCATCCGCTGCGAGGACCGCGTCTTTCCGGGGTACGAGGGGTACGAGCTGACGGCGTCGATCTTCCGTCACGAGGGGGCTTCGGGGCTCCGCCCGGGCGTTCTGTTCGTGCACTCGGGCGGGCTCATGTTTGGCGATCGCTTCAGCGGGCTGGACCGGATGCTGGACTTCGTCGAGCTCCTGGGGATCGTGCTCGTGTCGATCGAGTACCGCCTCGCACCAGAGCATCGCGACCCGGTTCCGCGGGAGGACGTGTACGGGGCGCTGGAGTGGATGGCCTCCCATGCGGAGTCGCTCGGTGTGCGCCTGGACCACCTGTTGATCGCCGGCGCGAGCGCGGGTGGCGGCTTGGCCGCGGGTGCCGCCCTGGCGGCGCGCGACCGGGGCGGGCCGCGACTGTGCGGCCAGCTGCTCGACTACCCGATGCTCGACGACCGCGGCACGACGAAGTCCACCCATCAGTTCGATGGGGTCGGCGTCTGGGATCGCGTGAGCAACGAGACCGGCTGGAGCGCGCTCCTCGGCGACGCGCGTGGCGGCCCCGACGTCTCCCCGTACGCGGCACCGGCTCGCGCGACCGACCTACGTGACCTTCCGCCCGCGTTCCTCGACGTCGGCAGTGCCGAGATCTTCCGGGACGAAGCCGTCGCCTATGCGGACGCGCTGTGGAACGCCGGACGGCAAGCCGAGCTTCACGTATGGCCGGGTGGGTTCCACGCGTTCGACATCTTCGCGCCGCACACCGCCTTGTCGCGTAGCATGATCGCCACCAGGAACGCGTGGATGTCGCGAATCCTTGCGGATTGACAGGCGCATGCAGGAACTCCTCGCTCGACTGAAAGCACTCGATCCCAACGCGAGCCTCGCATTGCGGGTCATTGCGTGCTTCGACGAGTTGGTGCGCGGCAGCGTCAACACGCAAGGGCTCCTTGGGGCTGCGGCCTCGCTCTCCAACTGTGTCGCGGGCTACCACCGGCAGGACTCCGGGCGCACGATGCGGGTGGCGCCGAACGGCCTGATCCTCAGGGACGGCGAGGTCAAGAAGTGGCAGAGCGCTCTCGATGCCGACGGTCAGACCGTCTGGCTTGAGCGAGATGGTCCCGCCCACGTGAACGACACGATGATCCTTGAGCGCCTTTCGCTCGCGCTGGCCATCCGCGACGGGCGCCGGGCGGAAGATCCCCTGCGCCGACTCGGCGATCTGCTCGACGCCGACGTCGATGCCGAGCAACGCCGCGCGACCGCTGTGAAGCTGGGCCTGACGCCAACCCTGCGCTACCGCATCGCCACCCTGCCGCTGTTTGCGACCTGGAAGCAGCACCATGCCCTGCTGGAAGACGTCGTGCCCACACGCTTCGGCCCGCTGCACGTTTGCGTGCTGGGCGCCGCGGAAGCGCACATCGGCGCGGCACCCTGCGGGGTCGGGGTGGCGATGGCTGTCGACGCCCTGCACCGTTCGTTCGCAACCGCGCTCGTGAGCCTGCGCCTGTGCTCGCTGCCTGAGGTCCCGACCGTCGTCGCCGATGACTACGGCGGGTTGGTCGAACTCCTCGCGCAGTGCTCGGTCGATCAACCGATGCTTGACGTGGAGGAACTCGAACTCGTGATGCAGCACCCGTGGGCGGCACGAACCCTCGATGCGTTGCTTCGTTCAGCCTCGGTCCGCGACGCGTCGCGCATCGCGGACGTCCACCACAGCACGATGCAGGCGCGGATCGAGACCATACGCGACCTGCTCTCGTTCGATCCCACGGACGGCATCGGCCGCACGCGGGTCGGCCTGGCCTACCTCGCCTGGCGCGTCCGGCATTCGTCGGCGCTCGATCTCCCGGCGCCTTCCCAACGCTAGGTTTCCTCGCCGATCGCGCGGGTCGACCGCCACTTGGCGGTTTTGCACGCTGCCTTGGTGCGCCGCGCGGCGGTTACCGGCACTCGGGGCCACTGATACCTTCATCGGGCGCCGGGCACGCTGCCGTGGCGTGCCGCGAGCCCAGGAGTCCGGCCCTGAAAACACAGCGGTGGCTTGACCACCCCAAGGAGACAACAATGAGCGATCTGGCGAAGGCGATCGATGCGGTGCTGGACACCGCGGCGACAGGCACTCCCCGTGTGCCCGGCGTGGCGGCGGCAGTGACCGACCGCCGCGGGACGATCTACAAGGGCGCTCGCGGTGTCCGCAACACCGGGTCGGGCGAACCCTTCGAACCCGACACGGTGTGCGCGATCTTCTCGACCACGAAGGCTATCGCCGGCACCGCTTGCCTGCAGCTGGTCGAGGAAGGCTACCTCGACCTCGATGCGCCGGCCAAGGAGTATGTGCGCCAGCTGGCCGACATCCAGGTGATCGAAGGATTCGACAAGGACGGCAAGCCGAAGCTGCGCCCGCCGCGGCGCGATGTCACCACCCGGCATCTGCTCACGCACACCGCCGGCTTCACCTACGACTTCTTCAACGAGACGTACACGCGGCTCGCGAACGAGCAGGGCCAGCCCTGGGTGGTCGACGCGTCGTGGAAGTCGATCAAGACGCCCTTGCTCTTTGACCCGGGCGAGCACTGGGAGTACGGCACCAACATCGACTGGGCCGGCATGGTGGTCGAAGGGATCACCGGGAAGCGGCTAGGCGAAGTGATGCAGACGAGGATCCTCGGGCCATTGGGGATGAACGACACCGCGTTCACGATGAGTCCGTCCATGCTGGCCCGCCAGGCCACCATCCACGTACGCGAGGACAACGATGGCTCGCTCATCCCGCTCGACGGGGTGACGCTGCCCCAGGATCCGGAACTCCACATGGGAGGGCACGGCCTGTACGGGACCGCGACGGACTACGTGAAGTTCATCCGCATGTGGCTCAACGACGGGCGCAGCGACAGCGGCGAGCAGATCCTGAAGCCCGAGACCGTCGAGATGGCGTCGCGCAATCATCTGCCCAAGGGAATGAACATCAAGATGCTGCCGGGTGTCGGAGCGACGACGACGGCGAAGTCGATCCTTCCCGTTTCGAAGCCGCGGCTGTCGAACGATGCGGAGTTCTTTCCCGGAATGCCCAAGACCTGGGCGCTCACGTTCATGATCAATGAGCAGGACGCGCCCACTGGTCGGCCTGCAGGGGCATTGGCATGGGCCGGGCTGGCCAACTGCTACTACTGGATCGATCGGAAGAACGGCGTCGGAGGGTACTGGGCGACGCAGATCTTCCCGTTTGCCGATCCGGCGTCCGTCGGGGGCTTTCTGGCGATGGAAACGGCGACCTACGAGCACGGGAAGTTTCGTGCCTAACCAATACAGCCTGCGTCATGCGCACACCCTTTCAGCAAGGGGATGGCGCTGGATCGGAGGTGCCTCGTTGGCCGAAAACGCGGCACCTCCGAATGACCGCTGGTGCGCATCGCAACCGGTCCACTCGGCTGCGACGAGTGACGGCTCCTGGCCGAACTGAGCCAACGACTGGTTCGGATTCGTCGCCTGACACCTGCCACTCGACGGCGCGTCGTCGCCGAAATCTTGAGCCGAGGGCGACCGGCGGCTTGTGGCCGAGTCCGGTAGTAGCACCAAGGACGTCGAGCGGCGGCGGACCGCTGCGAAGCCGACCTTCAGCACCCCAGGCAAAGAGCCAAGGGGATATCAGTTTCGTCAGTGCGCGGGCAGCCCAAAGCACGTCAGCCGACGACCCGCTGACATCGGCTCGGCCGGTTGCTCGAACCACCGCGTGAGTGCCGGCTCCATCGCCCTCCGCCAGATCGACGGCACCAGCGCCAGGAACATGAGCATCACGTAGCCGGCCGGCAGACGCGGTGAGTCAGGCGCCAGCTGAAGGCGGTAGTACGGCAGGCGCGGCTCCAGATGGTGCTCGTCGTGCAGGCTGATGTTGAGCGTGATCCAAGCTTGGAACTGGCAGTCGTCGTCCCACCCTCGACCGTAGCCCACGGCATCGCCCAGGCTGTCGTCACCGAGCGCCCAGTGCTGGATGTAGGTGATGATCTGGACGCCAAACGAGACGCCAATGGCGACAAGCCCGAACAGCAGTGCGCCCTGCCAGCCGGCAACGGCAGCGAAGGCGATGGCCGTGACGCCCGTTCCCGCAAAGGCCCAGCGGGCACGAACCACGGTCGCCGGCACTGGGCCCCTCGCCCACAGGCCTGCACCCGGCCCAGCGAACTCGCGGGCAATCCGCGAGAGGCGACGCACGGCGAACTCCCAGACGCTCTCACGCCGACGAGGTACCTCCGCCCTCTCGGCGTCGCCATGCCGCGCATGGTGTGCAAGATGCTCGGCGCCCAGCAGCGGGTGTCCGCACATCCCGGCCAGGACATGCCCGGTCATGGCCTGCACAGGATCCCGGCGGTGGATCAGTTCGTGCACGACACAGGTGCCGAACAGCGCGGTCATCCAGAGGCTGAGCCCGTAGCCTAGCCAGTCTGCGAACGTCGGGGCCGATGCAACCATCGACCACAGTGAACCGAGCACTGCAACAGGGAACACGACCGGGTACCCGAGTGGCAGGCGATCGAGAAACGTCGCGACAGCTTCATGCCACTCCGGCGCGCGCGGCAGCATGGCACCGAAGACCAAACGAAGCAGCGAGAAGACCAGTACAACAACACCGAAGGCCAGCCAAGGCCTGCCGGCATACGCCCCAGCGAGCAGCAGAGCCGGCATCAGATAGATGGCCAGGTAGCCGGCCGCATTCATCCATTGCCTGACCATGGTGGTGCTCCCTTTACTGCGCTCAGATCAACCCGTACTCGG
The DNA here is from genome assembly GCA_024235915.1 of Burkholderiaceae bacterium. Taxonomy (GTDB): domain Bacteria; phylum Pseudomonadota; class Gammaproteobacteria; order Burkholderiales; family Burkholderiaceae_C; genus Rubrivivax. The sequence continues at coordinate 188,750 of JACKLO010000008.1, forward strand.
CCGCGAGCTGCGCGGCGGCCTTGCGGTTGGGTACGCCGAGCCTGGCGTTCATGCGTTGAAAGCGCGAGTTGATGGCGTTGGGCGAGGCCGCCAGCTCGGAGGCGATCGCCTTGGTGCCGCGCCCCTGGCGTTCGTGTCGGAGCAACAAGAGATCTTCCTCGGTCAGCTGGGCCGCCCGCGCGAGCTCGCGCTTGATGCGCTCGATCCACCACGCATGCAGTTCCATCGCCAATGACCTCGCCAGCGGCTTCAGGATGGCATAGCCCTCGTCGCCAAAGAAACCCTCGTGTTCGGAGCCGAGGCAGAGCACGCCAAGGCGGGTGACCATGCCACTGGCAGGCGCTGGGACGATGAGTGCATCACTGAAGCCGTGGCGCCGCGCCAGCTCGACGATCTCTCGTTGAACACCGGCCTCTGCCGGCACGTCGGCGCTGCGAACAGGTTCGGTGTGGGCCCGGGCGTACGCCAGCCACGGGTCGAGCGCATACCAGGCTCGCCGCTCGTACTCGGCACACCACACCGGGTCGCAGGCCAGCAGGAAGCGGAAGGTGTCGTGCGCGTCGTCGTCGCGGACAAAGCTGACGAAGGCGGCTGCGTCCGCGCCCATCGTCGCTGCAGCCTGATGCAGCACACCAACGGCTTCGGCCTCGTCGATGGCCGTCGCCAGCCGGGCCGTGATGGCGACGACACGTGCCGCAAACGAGTCCGCGGCGACGACTCTAGCCAGCGGTACGAGGGGTGTCATGTTCGTCGAACAGGTGGTCTGCCATCCGCAGCAGCCTGGCGTGGACGATCGGGTAGTCGAAGCGAAGCGGGTCAGCTTCGGACCATCGTGCGAAGGCATCGCGCGTGGCAAAGATGTTCGCCTGCGTCACCCGGCCGGCACGCGGCCGCCGCAGTTCGCGTTGCATGTACAGGCCCGCATCGACGAGACGCAGGTCGAGCGTCAGCACGCCATCGTCGCTGCGTACCGTGTGCGCGCCAGCCCTATCGCGGCCAGCCCATGTCGTCAAAGTTCTGGTCATCGGCGCACACCCTTGACTTGCAGTGTGAACAACGGGCGCCTCGGATCTCGTCCGGCGTCGGCGCGCCCGGCCAGGTGATGGCCGATTCGTCGGTGCAGCTTGGGCATTGCGCGATCAGCAGGTGAAACCGCTCCCCGCAACCGCTGCACCTGAGCACGTGGACCTCGTCGGCATCGAGGGCCTCGTAGTCGTCCTGTTCGTCGCAACGGCAGTGCGGACAGGTGATCCGCAGGCAGACATCGACGAACGGTTCGTGAAGATCGGGCTCGGTCATGGACGGCCTCCAACTCTTCAACAACTTGTGCACAAGCCTATCAACAGGGCGGAGACGCGCAATCGCATGCCGCCTCGGTTACGTGTCGATTCGTTACGGCTGCGCCGGCTGCGAAACGACGAGACACCGTGCGGTACGAACGAAGACCCGCCGCCGGTCTACGGTGTCGCAAGAACAGGAGGCCCGCGACATGTGGATGATCTTTGCTCGCGCGCCGCGGCCTGATGCGCGCCATTGGCCCGGCCGCCGCATGCTGGCCTTGATTGACGCCGTTGCGTGGCCGACGGCGCTTGCCGTGGGTTTGATGCAGCTGCCCGTGCAGACCGGCGTCATTGGGCAGGTCTTGCTGGCGGCGTGCCTGTTGGCCGCGGTCCGCCGCGGCTGGCGCGCGTTGTTTGCCAACGCGCAGTACCGCTTCACGAGCGCCGGTATCGCGGCGCCCCTCGCGCTCCTGCTGGCGTTCGGGGCGCTGTTGAAGATCGCTGCGTAGGTGGCAGCGCTTCAGTGTGTCGCCACGACGAGCGCCCTGCTCCATCGCTCGATGTCCGCTGAACGCCACCCGATGGCCCTGCCAGTCAGGCGCACGGGTGCGGGGAACTGGTTCGCCGCAACCAGGCGGTAGATCGTCGAGCGGCCCAGGCCCGTGCGTCGACGCACAGCACTCATGCGCAGGATCACATCGGCCGGGTGCAAGGCGGCAGGTGCCGCATCGTCGTTCGGCTCGGGCGTCGCGCGGGGCTGGCGTCGATCCATGAAGCCAATTTAGACCCGTCAACCTGCCGACCCCGCGATGAATTTCGCCGAAAAACATGCACGGGGCGTCTCGGCCGCCCAACGGTCCCCGGGTGCCTGCTCAGACACCACTCTTGGACAGTTTTTCGACACCCGAAAGCACGAAGGGCCTGCGATTGCTCGCAAGCCCTTGATTTCATGTGCGTTCTTGGTGGGCGGTGCAGGGTTCGAACCTGCGACCCCTGCCGTGTGAAGGCAGTGCTCTACCGCTGAGCTAACCGCCCGAATCTGTTGTCGTTGTTGATGGATTCAACAAGGCCGGAGATCCGGTAAGCCAAAGATTATGCCACGGATTCGGCATCCTGCTTCGGCTCGATGCGACGCCACAGTGTCTTGTCGCCTGTGGCCTTGTCCAGATCGGCCAGCACGGCCTCATGCGCGGCGTATTCCGCGCTGCTGGCCCGCAGCACCGGCAGGTCGAACTGCGTCAGGTCGATGGCCGCCACGGCGAGCGTCCCTGGCGACTCCTCGCCGGCATCGATGACCAGCGAGTCCTGCCCGCGCGTCATGCGGATGTACACCTCGGCCAGCAGCCCGGCATCGAGCAGCGCACCGTGCAGCGTCCGCGAGCTGTTGTCCACCTCCAGCCGCTTGCACAGCGCATCCAGGCTGGCGCGCTGGCCGGGGTAGAGCTCGCGCGCCATCTGCAGCGAGTCGACCACACCCGCACAGCGGCTGGCCAGTGGCGGATGGTCCAGGCGCGCGAGTTCGGCGTCCAGGAACCCCAGGTCGAAGCTGGCGTTGTGGATCACCAGTTCGGCATCGGCCACGTAGGCCAGCAGTTCCTGCACGATGTCGGCGAACTTCGGCTTGTCGGCCAGAAACTCGTCGGTCAGGCCGTGCACCCGCAATGCATCGGGATGACTGCTGCGCTCCGGGTTCAGGTACCAGTGGCGGTTGTCACCCGTCAGGCGCCGGTCCACCATCTCGATGAGGCCGATCTCCACCAGACGGTCGCCGTTATCGGCCGACAGGCCCGTGGTTTCGGTGTCGAGGAAGATCTGTCGCATCGGGCTATTTTGTCCGTTGTTGTGCAGTCGGCAGCGCACCGCGCTGGCCACTCCACCACCACAGTGCCGCACCGGCCGCGATCATCGGCAGGCACAGCCACTGGCCCATGCTCAGGCCCAGCGACAGCAGGCCCAGGAAACTGTCCGGCTCGCGGAACCACTCGGCGACGAAGCGGAACACGCCGTAGCCCGCCAGGAAGGCGCCAGCCACCTGCCCGGTCGCCCTCGGCTTCGCGCCGTACCACCATAGCAGTGCGAAGAGCAGCAGGCCCTCCAGGCCGAACTGGTAGAGCTGCGACGGGTGCCTGGCCACGCCGTCACCCGCCTGCGGAAAGACCATGGCCCAGGGCAATGCGGGGTCGGCCGCACGGCCCCAGAGTTCGCCGTTGATGAAGTTGCCGATGCGGCCACTGGCCAGCCCGGTGGGAACGCAAGGCGCGACTAGATCCGCCACCTCCAGGAATGGTCGTTTCAGCTTTCGCGCAAACAACGCCAGTGCCACGATGACACCCAGCAGCCCGCCGTGGAAGGACATGCCCCCCTTCCAGACCATCAGAATCTCCAGCGGTTGGCTCAGGTAGTGGCCCGGCTTGTAGAACAGGGCATAGCCGATACGGCCGCCGACGATCACCCCGACGACGCCCCAGAACAGCAGGTCCTCGACGTCGCGCCGGGTCCAGCCGGCCTGGGCGAACCAGGGCTTGTTGGCACGCTGGATGGCCAGAAACAGGAACAGGCCGAAGGCCACCAGGTAGGTCAGGCCATACCAGTGAATCTGTATCGGGCCGAGCGCGATGGCGATCGGGTCGAACTGCGGATGCACGAGCATCAGGTGGGCTTTCTCCGCCGCGGGCGGGCCCGCGGCGCTGGATGGTTGATGGCTGCAGATTGTGGCCGCTGCGCACCCGACTCGCCGGCGGCAGGCGACGCCACCACATGGTCGACGAAGCGCTGCACCACCGGCGGTGCCGGTTCGCGCCAGACCAGGCTGGTCTCGCAGCGCAGGGCCTCACCGGCGGGTGCCCGGTAGACCACCCCCGGCCGCTGCAGTTGCGTCAGCGAGGCCGGCACCCAGGCGATGCCCATGCCGGCAGACACCAAGTTCACGATCGTCTGCATCTGGATCGCCTCCTGTGCAATGACCGGCGTCGCACTCCGCGCACGATAGTGCCCGAGCACGGCGTCATACAGTGACGGCGCGATGCGCCGCGGAAAGATCACCAGCGGCTCCTGCGCGAGTGCCGCCCACGATGGCCGCGCTTGCCGGGCCAGTCGATGCTGCTCGGGCAGCGCCAGCACCATGGCCTCGCGCAGCACGCAGCTTGTGACCAAGCCCGGCGGCACCGCCCCTTCGGCATGGAGCACAAAACCGGCGTCGATCTGGTCCGCCGCGAAGGCGTCCAGCTGCACGTCCAGCGTCGCTTCGCGCAAAGCCAGCTGTACGCCTGGCTGCGCCTCGCGAAAGCTCCGCAGCCAGGCCGGCATCGGCCCATAGGCGATGCTGGACACGAAGGCCAGCCGCAGCCGGCCGGCCAGACCTGCCGCCGCGGCCTGCGCCTGGCCTGGCAACGCATCGGCCGCAGCGATCAAGCGTCGCAGCTCGGGCAGCAGGGCCGCCCCGGCCGGGCTGAGCGCCACGCGGCGCTGGCTGCGCGTGAGCAGCGGCGCGCCCAGGCGATATTCCAGTTGCTGGATGGCCTGCGTCAGTGCTGGCTGGCTGATATGCAGCCGCTGCGCCGCACGGCCGAAGTGCAGTTCTTCGGCAACCGCCACAAACTGCCGCAGAGGTCGAAGCTCGATCATCGGTGCAGCTTATCAATGAATCACCGGCAATCGATTGGACCAAGCCGTCGGCCGGACCGATACTGTCGCCCCTGACCGTTTCGTGCCATTCCACAGGAGACCGCCCATGTCCGGCTTCAACCGTCGCTCGAAGAACATTACCGAAGGCGTCGCCCGCGCGCCCAACCGGTCCATGTACTACGGCATGGGCTATACCGAGAACGACTTCGGCAAGCCGATGATCGGTGTGGCCAATGGCCACAGCACCATCACGCCCTGCAATTCCGGCCTGCAGAAGCTGGCCGATGCCGCGGTGGACGGCCTGAAGGCCGCCGGTGCCAACCCGCAGGTCTTCGGCGTGCCCACCATCAGCGACGGCATGTCGATGGGCACCGAGGGCATGAAATACAGCCTGGTCAGCCGCGAGGTGATCGCCGACTGCGTCGAGACCTGCGTCGGCGGCCAGTGGATGGACGGCGTGCTCGTCATCGGCGGCTGCGACAAGAACATGCCTGGCGGCATGATGGGCATGCTGCGCGCCAACGTGCCGGCCATCTACGTCTACGGCGGCACCATCCTGCCCGGCCACTACAAGGGTCAGGACCTCAACATCGTCAGCGTCTTCGAGGCCGTGGGCCAGTTCAGCGCCGGCAAGATGAGCGAGGAGGACTTCTGCCAGATCGAGCGCCGCGCCATCCCCGGCAGCGGCAGCTGCGGCGGCATGTACACCGCCAACACCATGAGCTCGGCCTTCGAGGCCCTGGGCATGAGCCTGCCCTTCAGCTCCACGATGGCCAACGTGGAAGACCCCATCGTCGGCTACACGCAGGAGGCGGCGCGGGTGCTGGTGGAGGCGGTCAAGGCCAACCTGAAGCCGCGCGACATCGTCACCAGGAAGAGCCTGGAGAACGCCGTGGCCGTGATCATGGCCACCGGCGGCAGCACGAACGCGGTGCTGCACTTCCTGGCCATTGCACACGCGGCCGAGGTGGACTGGACCATCGACGACTTCGAACGCATGCGCAAGAAGATCCCGGTGATCTGCGATCTCAAGCCCAGCGGCAAATACCTGGCGATCGACCTGCACCGCGCCGGTGGCATCCCGGCGGTGATGAAGACGCTGCTGGACGCCGGCCTGCTGCACGGAGACTGCATGACGATTACCGGCAAGACGGTGGCCGAGAACCTCAAGGACGTGCCTGCGCTGCGGGCCGACCAGGACGTGATCCGCCCGGTCACGAACCCGATGTACGCCCAGGGACACCTGGCGATCCTGAAGGGCAACCTGGCCACCGAGGGCTGCGTGGCCAAGATCACCGGCCTGAAGAACCCCGTCATCACGGGCCCCGCACGCGTCTTCGACGACGAGCAGAGTGCGCTGGCCGCCATCATGGCCGGCAAGATCAGCGCCGGCGACGTGATGGTGCTGCGCTATCTGGGCCCCAAGGGTGGCCCGGGCATGCCGGAAATGCTGGCGCCCACCGGCGCGCTCATCGGTCAAGGCCTTGGCGAGAGCGTGGGCCTGATCACCGACGGCCGCTTCAGCGGCGGCACCTGGGGCATGGTGGTGGGCCACGTGGCCCCGGAGGCCTACGAAGGCGGCCTGATCGCGCTGGTGCAGGAAGGTGATTCGATCACCATCGACGCCCACCAGCTGATGCTGCAGCTGAATGTGGCCGACGAGGAGATCGCCCGCCGTCGCGCCGATTGGCAGCGGCCGGCACCGCGTTACGTGCGCGGTGTGCTGGGCAAGTTTGCGCGCAACGCGGCGAGCGCCAGCGTGGGCGCCGTGCTCGACCGCTATGAGCCGAAGGACTTCTGAGTACCCCCAGACCTGCCGCTTCGCGACAGCCTCCCGAGGGGGATAAGAACAAGCTTGGGGTGGCCCGGCGCTTTCTCGTGAGACGGGTCTGCAGCGGCGCTGGGCGCTTCGCCCGGCGCCGCTGCCTTGGTCAATGGGCCGGTCCGGCCTAGAGTTCCGGGTCCTTCCGATCCGGCGTGGCCGTATCCCGGAAAGCCGAAGGCACAGGAGGCGTCGCAGCCATTGACCTCGACGCTGCCGGCGCCGTCGTTTGCGTCGCGGCGGGCTTCCGTGCAGCGGGTGCAGGCGCGCGCCGAGCCCGTTTGTCGCGCTGGATGCCCAGCCCCAGGGCCTCCATGTCACGCTGCCGGCGTTCGGCCCTGCGCTTTTCCATCTTCGCGATGGCGCGGCGCTGGGTCAGGCCGGTGCCATCGGCATAGGCCCACCAGGCCACGGCCAGACCGAATGGGGCCAGCACCACCCACCATGACCACAAGGCCACGGGACCGATCTCGGCAAATTTGAGGGCCAGCAGGGCCAGCCCGAGCAGCAGGAACGCCATGCCGCGCACTGTAGCCCAGCACTCGTGCAGCGGGCCATGAAAAAGGGCCACCTAAAGGTGGCCCTGCGTACGCGATGCGACCCGCGTGTGGATCAGTTGGTCTGGGTCAACTGATCCAGGATCGCCGGGTTCTCCAGCGTGGAGGTGTCCTGCGTGATCGCCTCGCCCTTGGCCAGCGATCGCAGCAGGCGGCGCATGATCTTGCCGCTGCGGGTCTTGGGCAGGTTGTCGCCAAAGCGGATGTCCTTGGGCTTGGCGATGGGGCCGATCTCCTTGCCCACCCAGTCGCGCAGCTGCTTGGCGATCGCCTTGGCCTCGTCGCCCGTGGGGCGCGGACGCTTGAGCACCACGAAGGCGCAGATGGCCTCGCCGGTGGTCTCGTCGGGCCGGCCCACCACGGCAGCCTCGGCCACCAGATCGGTGCAGCTGACCAGGGCCGATTCGATCTCCATCGTGCCCATGCGGTGGCCCGACACGTTCAGCACGTCGTCGATGCGGCCGGTGATGGTGAAGTAGCCGGTACCCTCGTTGCGGATGGCGCCGTCGCCGGCCAGGTAGTAGCCCTTGAGCTCCGGCGGGTAGTAGCTCTTCTTGAAGCGCTCCGGGTCGCCCCAGATGGTGCGGATCATGCTCGGCCAGGGCTTCTTGACGACCAGGATGCCGCCCTGCCCGTTGGGCACGTCGTTGCCGGTCTCATCCACGATCGCCGCGGTGATGCCGGGGAACGGCAGCGTGCACGAGCCCGGCACCAGGGGCGTGGCGCCCGGCAGCGGCGTGATCATGTGGCCGCCGGTCTCGGTCTGCCAGAAGGTGTCCACGATCGGGCAGCGGCTGCCGCCAACGTGCAGGTGGTACCACTCCCAGGCTGCCGGGTTGATCGGCTCGCCCACCGAGCCCAGCAGGCGCAGGCTGGTGAGGTCGAAACTCTTCGGGTGCACGGCGTCGTTGGCCTCCGCGGCCTTGATCAGGCTGCGGATGGCGGTGGGCGCGGTGTAGAAGATCGAAACCTTGTGGCGCTCGATCATCTTCCAGAAGCGGCCGGCGTCCGGGTAGGTCGGCACGCCCTCGAACACGATCTCCGTGCCGCCCAGGGCCAGCGGGCCGTAGGTGATGTAGGTGTGGCCGGTGACCCAACCGATGTCGGCCGTGCACCAGAACACGTCGTCGGGCTTGAGGTCGAAGGTCCACTTGGTGGTCAGCGCCGCGTGCAGCAGGTAGCCGCCGGTGCTGTGCTGCACGCCCTTGGGCTTGCCGGTGGAGCCGCTGGTGTAGAGCAGGAACAGCGGGTGCTCGGCACCCACCCATTCGGGCTCGCACTGGTCGCTGGCGGTCGCCATCAGGTCGTGCAGCCAGTGGTCGCGGCCGCCCTTCCAGGCGATGTTGCCGCCGGTGCGCTTGAAGACGATGACGTCCTTGATGCTGCCGGTGCCGGGCATGGCCAGCGCCTCGTCGACGATGGCCTTCAGCGGCAGGTGCTTGCCGCCGCGGGCCTGCTCGTCGGCGGTGATCACCATCACCGCGCCGGCGTCCTCCACCCGGTCGCGCAGGCTCTGCGCGCTGAAGCCGCCGAAGACCACGGAGTGGGTGGCGCCGATGCGTGCGCAGGCCTGCATGGCCGCCACACCCTCGATGCTCATCGACATGTAGATGACGACGCGGTCGCCCTTCTTCACGCCGCGTGCCTTCAGCACGTTGGCGAACTTGCTGACCGTGGACAGCAGTTCCTTGTAGGTGACCTTGGTGACGGCGCCGTCGTCGGCCTCGAAGATGATGGCCGTCTTGTCACCCAGGCCGCGCTCGATGTTGCGGTCCAGGCAGTTGTAGGACACGTTCAGCGTGCCGTCGGCAAACCACTTGAAGAACGGCGCCTCGCTCTGGTCCAGCACCTGGGTGAACGGCGTCTTCCAGCTCACCAGTTCGCGCGCCAGGCGCGCCCAGTAGCCTTCGTAGTCGGCCTCGGCCTCGGCGACGAGCTTGTCGTAGGCGGCCATGCCGGAGACATGCGCAGCCTTGACGGCCTCGGCATTGGGTTCGTAGATCCGGAGTTCGGTGCTGTCGCTCATGCGTGTCTCCTGCCTGACAACGGGGATGGAATGGTTGCCGGCGACTGTCGCCAAGGCGTCTGACTGAGGCCTTACTCTCCCCCGCTGCGCTCAGGGTTCACCCTAGAATCCCGCGCCATGCAAAGCCCCACCCCGCCCCGCCTCGGCCCGCTGCCGGGCCTGATCTTCGCCAGCCGATGGCTGCAGTTGCCGCTGTACCTGGGCCTGATCCTGGCACAGGCGGTCTACGTCTTCCACTTCTGGGTGGAACTGGTGCACCTGATCGAGGCCGCCTTCGGCGACCAGGCGGCGTTGGCCAAGCTCGTCACCAGCATCGGCTACAAGCACGACACCCAGGTCACGGCGCTCAACGAGACCATAATCATGCTGGTGGTGCTGGCACTGATCGACGTGGTGATGATCAGCAACCTGCTGATCATGGTCATCGTCGGCGGCTACGAGACCTTCGTCAGCCGGCTGCGCCTGGAGGGTCACCCCGACCAGCCGGAGTGGCTGAGCCACGTGAACGCCAGCGTGCTGAAGGTCAAGCTGGCCACGGCCATCATCGGCATCAGTTCCATCCACCTGCTGAAGACCTTCATCAACGCCGCCAACTACGACGAGAAGGTGCTGCTGTGGCAGACAGTGATCCACATCGCCTTCCTGTTCTCGGCGCTGGCCATCGCTGCGGCCGACCGTGTGATGGGCGGCGCCCACAAGCCGGCCGACCACTGATCGCCGGCCCGTGCTGATCGACGCCCTGCTCTTCGCCGGCGGCCTGGTGGCCCTCGTCGCCGGTGCAGAACTGCTGGTGCGCGGCGCATCGCGACTGGCCCTGTCCTTCGGCATCTCCCCGCTGGTGGTCGGCCTGACCATCGTCGCCTTCGGCACCAGCGCGCCGGAGATGACGGTGTCGGTGGGCGCGGTGATCAATGGCCAGTCCGGCCTGGCACTGGGCAATGCCGTGGGCAGCAACGTGTTCAACGTGCTGTTCATCCTGGGCCTCGCCGCCATCATTGCGCCGCTGGCGGTGAACCTGCAACTGATCCGCCAGGAAGTGCCGATCATGATCGGCGCCGCACTGCTGGTCATGGTGGTGAGCCTGGACGGCCGCATTGGCGGCTTCGACGCGACGCTGCTGTTCGGCCTGCTCCTGCTGTATACCGTGTTCCTGGTGCGGCAGTCACGCAGGCAGGGCGCACAGACGGGTGACTACGGCACCGGGCCGGTACCCGCCACGTCCTCCCGGCTCGTCAACACCGTGCTGCTCGTCGCGGGCCTGGCCCTGCTGGCCGGCGGCTCCGAGGCCATGGTGCGTGCGGCCGTCAGCTTCGCACGCAGCTTCGGCGTCAGCGAAGTCATGATCGGGCTGACCATCGTCGCCGTAGGCACATCGCTGCCAGAGGTTGCCGCCTCGGTGGCCGCAGCGATCCGTGGCGAGCGCGACATCGCGGTGGGCAATGTGGTCGGCAGTTGCGTGTTCAACCTGCTGGGCGTCATCGGACTCGGCGGCCTGGCCGCCGCGCTCACCGGGGCGGGTGGCCTGCCGGTGCCGGCTTCGGTGATGCACTTCGACCTCTGGGTGATGCTGGCCGCGCTGGTGGCCTGCCTGCCCATCTTCATCACCGGGCGTGAGGTGGCGCGCTGGGAAGGCGCCCTCTTCCTGGCCTACTACGTGGCCTACATGACCTACCAGGTGCTGCAGGCCCGCCAGTCACCGGAGCTGCAGGCCTTCAATGGCACGATGCTGGGTTTCGTGCTGCCGCTGACGGTGGTCACCGTCGTCGTCACGACCCTTCGAGGGCAGGCGAGGCGCTGAGCCGCGCGGCCTTTGCCGCCTGTTCCAGTCCGCGGCGCAAGGCACTGGCGCGGCCCAGCACCGCCTCCATCGCGTCGATGTTCATGGCACCGGCCGCCCCGGCGTCCAGCAGCGCAGCCTTGAGCGCCTGGTACCGGTCCTCGGTCTGTGCCAACGCACTGGCGAGTGCGGGTGCAGGCGTGGCCTCGCCGGCGCTGCAGGCCGCCAGCAGCGCGTGGGCCTGGCCGACGAAGGCCGCAGCGGCGGCGCGCGGCTGCTCCGGCAGCGCGGCATCTGCACCGGCCGCGGTACGCGTCGCCTGCACCGCCTGTTCCGCCGTGGTCTCGTGGTATCGCAGCACGCGCAGGCGGCGCGCCAGGTCGCGCGCCGCCGCTGGGGGCAGGGCGGCACGGGACAGGCGCTCGATGAAGCGCTCGACCGCGGTGTCGAGCTGCTGCACCGTGACTTGATCGCGCGCCACGGCAGAAGTCGGCGCGCCGGCCAGCGCCGCGCTCAGCGTCCGCCGGGCAAGTTCGCCGACACGCGCCGTCTCCTGCGCCAGCGCCTGCAGCGCCAGCTCAGGCACGGGCAGCACCGTGTCGTCCAGGAAGCGTGGACGAGACTCATCCTCCTCGGCACTGCGGAAACGGCGCTGCAACCAGTGCGCCAGCGGCGTCGCCAGCGGCCACATCAACAGCACGCCGAACACATTGAACGCGGTGTGGAACAACGCCAGCCGCGCCGCCGGGTCAGGCGGCAGGCCCATCCATGCGCGCAGCACGGCGATCGCATCGACCATCCACGGCAGCATCACCAGCGCGGCCGCACCGGTCACCACGTTGAAGGCCACGTGCGCCAGCGCCGCACGGCGCGCGTTGGCGGTGGCCCCCACCGTCACCAAGAGCGCAGACACGGTGGTGCCCACGTTGGCGCCGATGATCACCGCCGCGGCCGCCTGCGCACTCAGCAGCCCGCCCTGGGCGGCCGTCAGTGTGATGGCCATTGCCGCGCTGGAGGACTGCGTGAGCACCGTCATCAGCAGGCCGGCGGCCACCTGCAGCAGCACGTCCTGCACACCGTCTCCCGCGGGCAGAAGGGTGTCGTCCGACAGACCGCCAAAGGCCTGCTGCAGCAATGCAATGCCCAGGAACAGCAGGCCGAATCCGGCCACCGCATCACCCACCGGTGCCCGCCGGGTGCCGCCGCCAGTCATGCGCAGCAACACCCCCAGGCCGATCAGCGGCAGCGCCAGGGCCTCGATCTTGAAGCGCAGCCCGACCAGGGCCACGATCCACCCGGTCATGGTGGTGCCGACATTGGCGCCGAACAGCACCCACAGCGAGGGGCCCAGCGCGAGCAGCCCGGCATTGACGAAGCCGATCGTGGCCACCGTCACGGCGGTGGAGGATTGCACCAGCGCCGTCACCAGCACGCCCGACCCCAGCCCGTGCAGCCGTGTGCGCGTGGCGGCCGCCAGGATGCGTTCCAGCGCCGGGCCGGCAGCGAGCTTCAGCCCGTCGGACATCATCGTCATGCCCAGCAGGAACAGGCCCAGGCCGCCGAGACCGGTGGCGGCGGCTTCGAGGCTCACGCCCATGGCGCACCCCGGCCGCTCACCGCGGAGAAACGTCCGTATGCCCGATCTACGTTCGTGCTCATCCTGTGATGCTGCCATGGGCGTCACGCCGGGCTGGCATCATCGTGGCCGATGCGTGACTGGATCCGGGCCAAGCTCCCCACCGAAGAGACGCTGAAGGCCCATCCCGGCTTGCGCTGGATGGGCCCGCTGCTGCGCCGCCCCTGGCTCTGGCACCTGAACCGCCGCCGGGTGGCGATGGGTGCCGGCATCGGCGTGTTCTTCGGCTTCCTGATTCCGGTGCTGCAGATCGCCGGTGCCGCGGCCTTTGCCCTCGTGCTGCGGGCCAACCTGCCCGTCGCCGCCTTCGCCACCCTGGTGTCCAACCCGCTGACCTACGCCCCGATCGGCGTGGCCGCCTACCAGACCGGCAGTTGGGTCCTGGGCCGAGAGGCCGTGCCCGGTGCGGCGGAGCACCTGGCCGCGGCAGCTGACGGGCGCTCTGTCGACGGCCCCGGCCACGGTTGGTGGGCCCGGGCCAAGGCCATCGGCAAACCACTCTTCGTGGGCCTGTCGATCTTCGCCGTGGTCGGCGGCTTCAGCGCCTGGGCCCTGGTGCACGTGGCCTGGACCGTTGGCGTCTGGCTCAAGCGCCGGCGCCGGCGCCGCGCGCCGGCCTGAGGCTGCGGCAAGCTCGATACTCGGGCCGTGGATTTCGTCAATGTGCCCCTGCTCGCCGCCGCTGCGCTGGTCTTCACCAGCGTGCTCGCCGGGCTGTTCTCCGCCCGCATCGGCTTCTCCTTCCTGCTCGTGTTCCTGCTGGCCGGCATCGTCGCCGGGGAAGATGGCCCGGGCGGCTTGCGCTTCGACAACTACCTGCTGGTGTTCTGGGTCGGAAACGTCGCCCTGGCCGTGATCCTGCTCGACGGCGGGCTGCGCACGGCCTTCGCCACCTTCCGCACCGGCCTCAAGCCCGCAGCGCTGCTCGCCACCGTAGGCGTGGTGGTCAGCGCCGCGCTGACCGGCGGCGCGGCCATGCTGCTGCTCGGGCTGGACTGGGCCACGGCGCTGCTGCTCGGCGCCATCGTCGGCTCCACCGACGCAGCCGCCGTGTTCTCGCTGCTGACGCGCTCCGGCGTCACCCTCAACGAGCGCGTGGCGGCGACGCTGGAGATCGAGTCCGGCGTCAACGACCCGATGGCCATCTACCTGACGGTGGCCTGCATCGGGCTGATCACGGCGCTGGCGCATGGCCAGGCGCCTGGTGCCGAAGTGCTGCTGACCTTCGTGCAACAGTTCGGCTGGGGCGCGGTGCTTGGCCTCGCGGGCGGCCTGCTGATGGCGGCGCTGCTGCGCCGCATTGCCGCGCGTGACGCCGGTGGCGGCATCCTGGCCCTGCTGCTGGTGGCCGGCGGGCTGTCGCTGTTCGCCGCCACCGGCATGCTCGGCGGCTCGGGTTTCCTGGCCGCCTACCTGTTCGGCATGATCGTGGCCAATCGGGCGGCCAGCGAAACGGCGCCCACCCTCGCCGCGATGGACGGCTACGCCTGGCTGGCGCAGGCCGGCATGTTCCTGCTGCTGGGGCTGTTGGTGACGCCCAGCGACCTGCTGCCCGCCCTGCTGCCCAGCCTCGCGCTGGCCCTCGTGCTCATGCTGGTGGCGCGGCCGCTGGCCGTGTGGCTGTGCCTGTGGCCCTTCCGTTTCACCCGGGCGGAAACGGCCTTCATCGCCTGGGTCGGCCTGCGTGGTGCGGTGCCCATCGTGCTGGCGTTGTTTCCGCTGCTGGCAGGCGTGCCCCACGCCCAGCAGCTGTTCAACACCGCCTTCGTGGTGGTCCTGGTGTCGCTGATGCTGCAGGGCTCGACCATCGGCTGGATGGCGCGCCGGCTGGGCGTGGCGCTGCCGGACCGTGACGACACGCCCCGGGCGCGCCTGGCCTATGGCGACTTCGCGCTCGACCCTCGCCTGCCGGTGGCGGCCGTGTGCCAGTTCTACGCGTTGAGCGTGCCGGGTGACGCCGAACAGGCTCTGGGGGACTGGATGGTCGCGGCCATCGGTCGCCCGCCCGTGGTGGGCGACCGCGTCGGGCTCGGCTCCGCCACCCTCTTCGTGCGCGAGTTGGACGGCGGCCGCATCACCGGCGTCGGCCTGGCGCTGGGCCCGGAAACCTGATCAGCCGCCTGCCCCGGCCAGCGCCAGCCAGAGCGCATTGACCAACACCCCGGCCAGCAAGCCCACGCTGACCCAGCTCAGCACGCGCAACACCCGGCCCTGTGGCCGCATGACCAGGCCCACCAGCACGCCGCCAGCCATCGTCATGGCCGTCACGGCCGTGCCCACATGCACGGGCGCCACGGCGGCAAGCAGCGGGCCACCGGGATGGAACAGGTCATCCACCGCCAGGATGGTGACGTTGAACAGGTTGCTTCCCAGCAGGTTCCCGAGGGCCAGGTCCAGCGCACCCAGACGCAGTGCAGCCAAGGTGACCGCCATCTCCGGCAGCGTCGTCGTCACGGCCATGAACACGGTGCCCACGAAGCTGCGTGACCACCCCGCGGCTTCGGCCACCCGGTCAGCCGCGTAGGGCAAGGCGCTGCCGGCGGCGAGCACCACGGCGGCCGAGATCGCGAAGCGCTGCCAGTGAAGGCGGCGCTCGAACGTGTCGACGGGCCCCGACGGCGCTGCGTCGGCCGCAGGGATCGTCTGCGCATGCACGCTGCGCAATGCCAGCAGGTAGCCGCCCAGCAGCAAGGGGCTGGCCAGGCCCAGGTTCATCACCGCCGGCGCGCGGACGCCGGCCAGCATCGCCAACGCCGCCAGGCCCAGCAGCACCACGCCAAAGGCTGCCGACAGCACATGCGTGGCGGCGGCGGCGCGGTACATGGGCTGGTCGCGCTGCAGCGCGTCCACCACCACCAAAAACCCGAGATTCACCACGCAGGCGCCCAGCGCGTTGCCGACGGCCAGATCGGGCGCGCCCACGACGGCCACCGCGCTGATGCCCGAGGCGAGCTCCGGCAACGAGGTCACCGTGCCGAGCAACGCCAGGCCCGCCCAGCCACGCCCCCAGCCGTGAAGCGCCGCCAACCGGTCAGCGCTGTGGCTCAGCGTCCAGCCGGCGCGGGCGATGAGCAGCGCGCACAGCGCAAACTGAAGCAGTGCACCGGTCATGCTGCGCGCCGATGCTGGGCCAGCCGCACCCGGGCACGCCACTTGCGCAGTTCCTCGACCCACAGCACCGCGCTCGCCAGCGCCAACATGGGCAGGAGCACGTCGCCGGCCAGCGGCACCGTGTAGAACAGCTGCTGCATGAACGGCAGGTAGAGCACGGCGACCTGCAGCAACATCGACAGCAGCAGCCCGCCCAGCAGCCAGGGGTTGCGCGCCAGGCCTTGCCTGAACACCGACTGCGTGGCCGACCGGCAGTTCAGCACGTTGAACCACTGGCACATCGCAAGCATTGTGAAGACTTCGGTGCGCACGGCATCCACCGACGCGTCTGCCTGCAGGCGCCACACGAACCAGGCGAAGCAGACCAGGGTCGACGTGGCCGCCATCAGCGCCACGCGGCCCAGCATGGTGCGGTCGAGCAGGCGGTCGTCGCGGGGCACGGGGGGCCGCTGCATCTCGCGGCCATCGGCCGGCTCCATCACCAGGTTCACCGTCAGCGTGCCCTCGGTGACGATGTTGATCCAAAGGATCTGCACCGCCGCCAAGGGCAGCGGGTAGCCGCCCAGCAGGGC
This sequence comes from Burkholderiaceae bacterium, assembly GCA_024235915.1. GTDB lineage: Bacteria > Pseudomonadota > Gammaproteobacteria > Burkholderiales > Burkholderiaceae_C > Rubrivivax. The sequence goes on from JACKLO010000008.1 coordinate 205,155, forward strand.
CAGCAGCAGGATGGCGACCTCGTCCAGTGAGGTGGCGAACAGGTAGAGGATGACCTTCTTCAGGTTGGCGTAGACCACCCTGCCCTGCTCCACCGCGCCGACGATGGTGCGGAAGTCGTCGTCGGTGATCACGATCTTGGCCGCGCTCTTGGCCACCTCGGTGCCGGTGATGCCCATGGCGACGCCGACATCGGCACGCGCCAGCGCGGGCGCGTCGTTGACGCCATCGCCGGTCATCGCCACGACCTCGCTACCGGCCTGCAGCGCCTCGACGATGCGCAGCTTCTGCGCCGGCTGCACACGCGCGAACACTGCCACGCGTGGCAGTGCCTGACGCAGTTCCGCTTCGCCCAGGCGCTCGAGTTCGGCGCCGTCGAGCGCCATGTCGTCGTCACGCGCGATGCCCAGCTGGCGGGCGATGGCCAGGCCGGTCAGCTTGTGGTCACCGGTGACCATGACCACGCGCATGCCCGCGGCGTGGCACTCGGCCACCGCGGCTCGCACCTCGTCGCGCGGCGGGTCGATCTGGCCGACCAGGCCCAGCAGGCGTGCGCGGCCCGCGAGCGCATCGAAGCCCGCCGCCGGGTCCAGCTCGTCGTCGTCGACCTCGGCAACGGCCAGCACGCGCAACGCCCGCTGAGCCATGGCTTCGGCGGCGGTCTGGGCTGCACGCCCGATGGCCAGCTCATCGTGCGCCCGTGTCAGGCGCAGCACCGCTTCCGGCGCGCCCTTGAGCCAGACGCGGCGGGGTGCGTCGGCCAACCGGTGGCGGGTCGCCATCAGCTTGCTGTCGGCGTCAAAAGGCAGCTCGGCCTCGCGCGGCGCTTCGGCCGACAGTGCCGTCAGGTCCAGCCCGGCCTTGACCGCCAGCACGCGCAACGCGGCTTCAGTGGGATCGCCAAGCACGGTCCAGTCGGCCCGATCCACATCCGGCGGCAACAGTTCAGCGTCGTTGCACAAGGCGGCGGCGCGCAGCAGGGCCACCAGCGCCGGGTCGTCAGCCGCCACCCCATCCAGCGCCCCCAGCGGGGCGTAGCCGATGCCGTCGATGCGCACTTCGCGGCCGCGCCCGTCGACAGCAGGCAGCCACAGCGCCACGGCCGTCATCTGGTTGCGCGTGAGCGTGCCGGTCTTGTCGCTGCAGATGACGGTCGTGGAGCCCAGCGTCTCCACCGCCGAGAGCCGGCGGATGATGGCGCCGCGGGCGGCCATGCGCTGCATGCCCACGGCCAAGGCGATGGTCATCGCCACCGGCAGGCCCTCGGGCACCATCGACACCATCTGGCTGATGGCCACCATCAGCACATCGGTCAGCGGCAGCCCACGCCACAGGCCGAGCGCCATCACGACTGCGAACAGCACCAGCGCTGCCCCCACCAGCCAGCGGCCAAACTGCGCGATGCGCAGCTCCAGCGGTGTGGGCGGTTCCTGCGCGCTGGTGGTGAGCCCCGCGATCTGGCCGACCTCGGTGTGCCCGCCGGTGCTCACGACCACCGCCACCGCGCGGCCGGCCGTCACCTGCGTGCCGGCGTAGACCATGCCGTGGCGGTCGGCCAGACCCGTGGCCTCCGGCTGTGCCGCTACCGCCTTCACGACAGGCACGGACTCACCGGTCAGCGCCGCTTCGGCCGTCTGCAGCTGGGCCACCTCCAGCAGCCGCGCATCGGCGCCCACGGCGTCGCCGGCGGCCAGCAGCAGGATGTCGCCGGGCACGAGATCGCGCGCCGGCAGTTCCTGTTCGATGCCACCACGCCGCACCCGCGCATGCAGTTCGGCCAGCCGACGCAGCGCACCCATGGACTTCTCGGCGCGGCCTTCCTGCATGGTGCCGATGACGGCGTTGACGATCACCACGGCCAGGATCACGCCGGCATCCCCCACGTGGCCGAGCATCACCGCCAGACCGGCGGCAACGAACAGGATCACGATCAGCGGGCTGGCGAATTGGCCCGCCAGCGTGCGCCACCAGGGCCGGGCCGGTGCCTCCGGCAAGGCATTAGGGCCGTGCTGCCCACGCCGGCGACGGACCTCGTCGGCGGTCAGGCCGGTGGCCGGGTGCACGGACAGTGCGGCCAGGGTCTCGTCGATGGTCTGCGCGTGCCAGGCTCGGGTCATGCCGGCATGCTCGCCGCCACCGGCATTCGGCGGCTTGACATTGCTCAAGCCGCAGAGAAGGCGGTCAGGCTCAGCGGGCGTCAGCCGGGGCGCCAGGGTCCTGGCCCGGCACTGGCGCATTGGACGGCACCCGCCCATGCAGCGCCGCCTGCGACAGCAGGTTGGCCGACACCGGGGCGGTGACGAACAGGAACAGCGTGATCAGCAGCTCGTGCAGGCCGACCTCGCCACGCGTCCAACTCAGCACCATGCTGGCCAGCAGCACGCCACCGACACCCAGCGTGGTCGCCTTGGTGGGTGCGTGCAGGCGCATGAAGAAATCCGGAAAGCGCAGCAGGCCGATGGCCCCGACGAGCGCGAACACGCCGCCCACCACCAGCGGCAGCGCCAAGACGATCTGGATCCACATCGGCAGGTCGTTCATCGTGCTCACTCCATCACGTCGCCGCGGCTGAGGAAGCGGGCCAGCCCCACGGTGCTGACGAAGCCCAGCATGGCGATGATCAGCGCCGCCTCGAACAGCAGCGGCGTGCCCCAGCGCATGCCCAGCAGCACCACCAGCGCCACCGCGTTGACCGCCATGGTGTCCAGCGCCAGCAGGCGGTCCACCGTCTCCGGGCCGCGCAGCAGCCGCCACGCACACAGGCCCAGCGCCAAGGCCACGCAGATGGTGGCGAAGTCCAGCGCAAGCTGCAGGATCATTCGAAGATCTCCTTCAGCGGGGCTTCGTAGCGCGTCTTGATGTCGGCGGCAATGGCGGCCACGCCGGGACTGCCATCCAGCGCGTGCACCAGGATGCGATGCGCGGTTTCGTCGACGACACAGGACACCGTGCCCGGGGTGGTGGTGATGATGGTGGCCAGCAGCGTCACGGCACGCGGGTCGCGGATGTCCAGATCCACCGGCACCCAGGCCGGCTCCGGCCGCGCCCAGGGCAGCAGCACCAGCTTGGCCACGGTGACGTTGGCGACCAGGATGTCGCGCAGCACCACGAAGAACAGCCGCAGCGCCGTGCCCCAGGCCTTGGGCGGCACCGGCGTGCCGGTGAAGCCGTGCAGCAGCCGCGGCAGCACCAGGCCCAGCACCGCCGCCGTGATCAACTGCGGCACCGCAGCGCTCTGCTGCAGCAGCAGCCAGGTGGCGGCGATCAGCCCCGACTGCACCGGGTGGGCAAACCAGCCGGGCTTCATGGCTTCACCTCCGGTGCCGTCTGCGGCACGCGGTAGGGCCGCACGGTGTTCGGCGCCTCATCACCCAGCACAGCGCGGGCATAGGCGGCACGGTCCAGCACCTGGGCCGCCGCAGCGGCCGTGTAGCGCTGCACCGGCGCCGCGAACACCGACAGCAGCACGCTCATGCCCAGCAGCGCCAGTGTCGGCGCCAGCAGGCCGGGCGCGGCGCCCGCAGACCCCCCCGGAACGTCCGGCCGCACCGACCAGAACAGCACGCTGCCGGCCCGCGCCAGGCCGATCAGCGTGAAGAACCCGACCACCAGCACGACCACCCATACGGTGGCGGCCATGGGGTGGGCCAGTGACGCCTCCAGCAGCATCAGCTTACCGATGAAGCCCGGCAGCGGGGGCAGGCCGGCGGTGGACGCCGCGGCCAGCAGCAGCATCAGGCCCAGCAGCGCCGGCTGCGCCACCGGGCTGCAGGGCTCCAGGCGGTCGGCCATCGGCCCGCGCTGCGCCGCCACCAGTTCACCCAACAGGAACAGCCCGGCGATCACCAGCGTGGAGTTCAGCAGGTAGTACAGGCCGGCCGACCAGGCGGCCGGGTCGTGCAGCGCCAGCGCCACCAGGATGGTGCCCACCGACGCCACCGTCAGCCAGGCCGTCAGCCGCGGCAGCGTGTGCGCCGCCAGCGCGCCCAGCACGCCGACCACGCTGGTGGCCAGCGCCAGCGGCAGCAGCACGCCGGGCAGGTGTTCCGGCCCGAAGACCACGCCGTGCACGCGCAGGATGGCGTAGACGCCGACCTTGGTCATGATGGCAAACAGGGCGGCCACCGGCGCGCTGGCCGCCGCGTAGGTGGCCGGCAGCCACATGGCCAGCGGCACCATGGCCGCCTTGAAGCCGAAGACCACCAGCAGGATCAGCCCGCCGGCTTTCAGCACCGTGCCTTCGCCACCACCGGCGGCGATGACCTGCGGCACACGCACCGCCAGGTCGGCGAAGTTCAGCGTGCCGGCAAAGGCGTAGAGCAGCGCCACGCCGATGAGGAAGAAGGCTGACGCCGTCAAGTTCAGCACCACGTACTGCAGGCCGATGCGCAGCCGCTCGCGCCCAAGCCCGTGCGTCATCAGCACGTAGCTGGCGATCAGCAGCACCTCGAAGAACACGAACAAGTTGAAGATGTCGCCCGTGGCAAACGCACCGGCCAAGCCCATCAACTGGAACTGGAACAGCGCGTGGAAGTGCCGGCCATGGCTGTCCCAACCGCCGCAGGCGTACCACAGCACTGGCACGGCCACCGCACTGGTGAGCATCAGCATCAGCGCCGAGAGGCGGTCGATCACGAGCACAATGCCAAACGGCGCCGGCCAGTCGCCGAGGCGGTAGACCGTGAGCGTGCCCGTGGCGGCCTGCTCCAGCAGCCGGTAGGCGAAGATGGCGCCCAACACCACCGACGCCAGCGCGAGGCGGCGCGCCCAGGGGCGGCGGGCCTCGCTGTCGCCGATCAGCAGCAGCAGGATGGCAGTGACCGAAGGCAGGATCACCGGCAGGATGGGCAGGTGGTCCGTCAGGTTGAAGCTGATCATCGCCGCGGCTCCTGGCCATCGACGTGGTCGCTGCCGTTGTCATGGCGGCTGCGCAGCGCCAGTTCGATCACGAAGCCGGTGGTGGCGAAGCCGATCACGATGGCGGTGAGCACCAGCGCCTGCGGCAACGGGTCGGCCACGTCGGGTCCACGGTCGACGATGGGCGCGGCGTTCACCCACAGGCGCCCCATCACGAAGATGAACACGTTCACCGCATAGCCCAGCAGCGACAGTCCCAGCACCACCGGGAAACTGCGGCCGCGCAGCAGCAGCCAGATGCCGGCCGCGGTGACGATGCCGATGCCGGAAGCCAACAGGAATTCCATGGAGATCATCATGCGCTGGCGCCTTCCTTGCTGGCCGCCCCCAGCACCGACAGCGTCAGCAGCGTGGCACCCACCACCGTGATGTACACGCCCAGGTCGAACAGCGCGGCGGTGGCGAGCGGCAGTTCGCCCAGCACCGGCACCACCGGGTGGCCGAAGGCGCTGCTCAGGAAGGGGTGGCCGACGGCGAACGAGCCGATGCCCGTGAGCGCCGCGATGGCCAGGCCCGTGCCCACCCATTTGACATAGCGGCGCCCACCCGCGGCGTGCAGCAACGCATCGGCCTGCGCCTGGCCCAGCGCCAGGTACTGCAGCACCAGCGCCACGGCGGTGACCAGGCCGGCGATGAAACCGCCACCCGGCAGGTTGTGGCCGCGCCAGAAGATGTAGACCGACACCACCAGCGCCAGCGGCAGCACCAACTTGGCCGCCTGGCGCAACATCAGCGGCACGGCCGGGAAGGTCCAGGCACGGCCGTCAGGATCGGTGGTGGGGCGGCGCACGCGGAAGCGGTCCATCAGCGCCAGCACGCCGACGCCAGCGATGCCGAGCACGGTGATCTCGCCGAAGGTGTCGTAGCCCCGGAAGTCCACCAGGATCACGTTGACCGCATTGGTGCCGCCGCCCACCGGCAACGAATTGGCCAGGAAGTACCAGGCGATGGAGTCGTGGTCGCGCGTCATCACCACCCAGGCCAGCCACGCGATGCCGGCGCCGCTGCCGATGGCGAGCGCGGCGTCGCGCGCCTTGCGGCCGGCGCTGGATTCGCGCGGCGTCGTCTGCGGCAGCAGAGCCAGACCCATCAGCAGCAGCACGGTGGACACCACTTCGACCGACAGCTGCGTGAGCGCCAGGTCCGGTGCCGAGAAGCCGAGGAAGGTCAGTGCCGTGACCAGGCCCACGACGCCGGTGAGCACCACGGCGCGGAAACGCAGGTGATGGCCCAGCACCAGCGCCACGCAAACGACAGCCAGCAGCGCCCACAGCACCAGCGCCAGCGGCGTGGCCGGCAGCAGCGCGCGCTCGCCGGTGCCGGGCACCGGGCCGGCGAAGAAGGGCCAGGCGCCCAGCACCAGGGCCAGCGCCACCATCCAGCCGGCGTAGCGCTGCAGCGAGCCGTTCTCCACCCGAACGGTGAAACGCCCGGCCATGCCGAACAGGCCGTCCACCAGTGTCGTGAAGATGCCCTTGCCGCTGACCGCGCCCGGCTCGTGGCGGTGCAGCTTGCGGCCTGCGGCCAGCGTGAAGTACAGCGCCGCACCGCCGCCTACCGCGATGGCGCTCATCGCCAACGGCATGTTGATGCCGTGCCACAGCGCCAGCGAGAAGGCCGGCGCCGGCGCGCCCAGCACGGCCGAGGCCGCCAGGTTCACCATCGGCCCGGCAATGATCATCGGCGCCAGGCCGACGGCGATGCAGACGGCCACCAGCAGCAGCACCGGCGCCTTCATGCCCCAGGGCGGCTCGTGCGGGTGGGCCACCGGCAGGTCGCGCGGCGGGCCGTTGAAGAAGACGTCGTGCACCAGGCGCAGCGAATAGGCCATCGACGCCAGGCCGCCCAGCGTGGCCAGCACCGGCACCGCCCAGCCAAAGCTGCCCCACATGCGCTCGCCAGCCCGCAGCGCCTCGTCGAGCATCATCTCCTTGCTGATGAAGCCGTTGAAGGGCGGGAGCCCGGCCATCGCGGCGGCGGCGATGGTGGCCAGCGTGCCGACGATGGGCAGCATCGCCATCAGGCCGCCGAGCTTGCGCATGTCGCGCGTGCCGGTCTCGTGGTCGATGATGCCGGCGCTCATGAACAGCGCCGCCTTGAAGGCCGCGTGGTTGAGGATGTGGAACACCGCGACCACCATCGACATCGGCGTGGCCAGCCCGATCAGGAAGGTGACCAGGCCCAGGTGGCTGACGGTGGAATAGGCCAGCAGGCCCTTCAGGTCGTGCTTGAAGATCGCCACGCTGGCGGCGAACACCATCGTCAGCAGGCCGACGGTGGCGACGATGCCCTCGAACAGCCCGCTGCCACCGAGCACCGGGTACAGCCGCATCATCAGGAACAGGCCGGCCTTGACCATGGTGGCCGAGTGCAGGTAGGCCGACACCGGCGTCGGCGCGGCCATCGCCTCGGGCAGCCAGAAGTGGAAGGGCAGCTGCGCGCTCTTGGTGAAGCAGCCCACCAGCACCAGCACCAGCACCAGCGGGTAGCGCGGGTCGGCCTGGATCTGCGGGCCCATCGTGAGCAGTTCGCTGATGCTGTAGGTGCCGGCGATCTGCCCCAGCAGCACCATGCCGGCCAGCATCACCAGGCCGCCGCCGCCGGTGACGGCCAGCGCCATGCGCGCGCCGGCGCGGGCATCGTGGCCCTTCTTCGGGTGCGAGCCCCAGTAGCCCACGAGCAGGAACGAGGAAATGCTGGTCAGTTCCCAGAACACCACCAGCAGCAGCAGGTTGTCCGACAGCGCGATCCCCAGCATCGCGGCCATGAACAGCATCAGCTGGCTGAAGAACTTGCCGGCCGGGTCGTCGTGGTGAAGGTAGAAGGCCGCGTAGACGACGATGAGCACGCCGATGCCGCTGATCAGCATGGCGAACATCAGGCCCAGGCCGTCGAGGCGGAAATGTGCGTCCAGGCCGGTGGCCGGCACCCATTCGGCCTGGGTGCGGATCACCTCGCCGGCGAACACCGCCGGGGCCTGAGACAACAGCAGGCCCAGCGCGCCCAGCGCCACGGCGCCGGCCACGGCCGCGGTGGAGGCTCGGCGCCACGGGGTCTGGGAACGGCCGAGCCACAGGCAGGCCACAGTGCCCAGCAGCAGCGGAAGGAGGACGATGAGGATCAGCACGGGGCGCAACCATAACGGCAACGCCAATCCCGACGGCTTTGGGGGCGACCCGGGGCCGGACATCCGGGCGGTGCCAAGGCCGGTGTCAGCGTCGGTCCCTAGAATCCGGGCCCCTTCCGGCCCTGCGATGGCCGGACGTTCGCCCCGAGGACCTGATGCGCGCCTTTCACAGACTCTGCCTGTCGTTGCCCTGGCTTGGTGCGGCTGGCGCCGCGCAGGCCGCCGACCTCGACGGCGCCGCCTTGTCCGCCTGGTGGGGGCTGCCGTTCGCCGGCATGCTGCTGTCGATCGCGATCATGCCGCTGGCCATTCCCAAGGTCTGGCACCACCACTTCGGCAAGATCGCCGCCGGCTGGGCCCTGCTGCTGCTGCTGCCGTTCGCCGCCACCCAGGGCCTGGGCATCACGGGCGGCGTGCTGGTGCACACGCTGGTGGCGGAATACATCCCCTTCATCGTGCTGCTGACGGCGTTGTTCACCGTGGCCGGCGGCATCTACGTGCGCGGCAACCTGCACGGCAGCCCGGGCCTCAACGCTGGGATGATGGCCATCGGCGCCGTGCTGGCCAGCTTCATGGGCACCACCGGTGCGTCGATGCTGATGATCCGGCCGCTGATCCGCGCCAACGACAACCGCAAGCACGTGGCCCATGTCATCGTGTTCTTCATCTTCATCGTCAGCAACGCCGGCGGCTCGCTGACGCCGCTGGGCGACCCGCCGCTGTTCCTGGGCTTCCTCAAGGGCGTGGACTTCTTCTGGACGGCGCAGCACATCTTCCCGGAGACGCTGGCCCTGGTCGGCACGCTGCTGGTGCTTTTCTACGCCATCGACAGCTACTGGTACCGCAAGGAAGGTGTGACCCGCGACGACCCGACGCCCGACACGCACAGCTTTGGCATCGAAGGCGGTGTGAATTTCCTGCTGCTGGGCGGCGTGGTGGCCCTGGTGCTGATGAGCGGCCTGTGGAAGCCCGCTGTGGTGTTCAACGTGGCCGGCACCGAGGTCGGCCTGCCGCAGCTGGTGCGCGACGGTGCGCTGGTGGGCATCACATTGCTCTCTCTGGCGCTGACCCGGCGCGATGTTCGCGAGAACAACCAGTTCTCCTGGGCGCCGATGCAGGAGGTGGCCAAGCTCTTCATCGGCATCTTCGTGACCATGGTGCCGGTGCTGGCCATGCTCAAGGCCGGCGAGGCCGGCGCCTTCGGCGCCGTGACGCGCGCGGTGACGGCGCCCGACGGGTCTCCCCTGCCCTGGGCCTACTTCTGGTTCAGCGGCGTGCTCAGCTCCTTCCTGGACAACGCGCCCACCTACCTCGTCTTCTTCAACCTGGCCGGTGGCGACCCGGCGGTGTTGATGACCACGCTGGCGCCCACGCTGGCGGCCATCTCCGCCGGTTCGGTTTTCATGGGCGCCAACACCTACATCGGCAATGCGCCCAACTTCATGGTCAAGGCCATCGCGGAGGACCGCGGCATCCGCATGCCGAGCTTCTTCGGCTACATGGCCTGGTCCTTCGGTATCCTCGTCCCGTTGTTCGGGATCATGACCTTCATCTGGTTCCTTTGAGGCCTTTCGCATGAGCACCACCATCCGCTACGCCGACCTCGTCGACACCGTCGCCGGCGCCCTGCAGTACATCAGCTACTACCACCCGGCCGACTACATCGCCCACCTGGCGCGGGCCTACGAGCGCGAGCAGAGCGCCGCGGCCAAGGACGCGATTGCGCAGATCCTGACCAACAGCCGCATGAGCGCCGAGGGCCGCCGGCCGATCTGCCAGGACACCGGCATCGTCAACGTCTTCCTGAAGGTTGGCATGGACGTGCGTTTCGAGGGCCTGCCCGGCAGCCTCGAGGACGCCATCAACGACGGTGTGCGTCAGGGCTACCTGAACCCCGACAACCTGCTGCGGGCGTCGGTGCTGGACGACCCCATCTTCGCGCGCAAGAACACGAAGGACAACACGCCGGCCGTGATCCACATGAGCCTGGTGCCGGGCGACAAGCTCGACATCACGGTGGCGGCCAAGGGCGGCGGCAGCGAGAACAAGAGCAAGTTCGTGATGATGAACCCCAGCGACAACCTGGTCGACTGGGTGCTCAAGACGGTGCCGACCATGGGTGCCGGCTGGTGCCCGCCGGGCATGCTGGGCATCGGGGTCGGCGGCACGGCCGAGAAGGCCATGCTGATGGCCAAGGAGTCCTTGATGGACCCCATCGACATGTACGAGCTGCTGCAGCGCGGCCCGCAGAACAAGCTCGAGGAACTGCGCATCGAGCTCTACGAGAAGGTCAACGCGCTGGGCATCGGCGCCCAGGGCCTGGGCGGCCTGACGACCGTGCTGGACATCAAGATCGCCACCTTCCCCACCCACGCGGCCAGCAAGCCGGTGGCCATGATCCCCAACTGCGCCGCCACCCGCCACGCACACGTCACCATGGATGGCAGCGGCCCGGCCCTGCTGGACCCGCCGAGCCTGGACCTGTGGCCCGACGTGCACTGGGCGCCGGACTACAACAAGAGCACCAAGGTCGACCTGGGCACGCTGACGCCGGAGATGGTGGCCAGCTGGAAGCCGGGCCAGACCCTGCTGCTCAGCGGCAGGATGCTCACCGGCCGCGACGCTGCGCACAAGCGCATCCAGGACATGCTGGCCAAGGGCGAGCCGCTGCCGGTGGACTTCACCAACCGTGTCATCTACTACGTCGGCCCGGTGGACCCGGTGCGCGACGAAGTGGTCGGCCCCGCGGGCCCGACCACGGCCACGCGCATGGACAAGTTCACCGACATGATGCTGGCCAAGACCGGCCTGATCGCGATGGTGGGCAAGGCCGAACGCGGCCCGGTGGCCATCGAGGCCATCCGCAAGCACAAGAGCGCCTACCTGATGGCCGTGGGGGGTGCCGCCTACCTGGTGGCCAAGGCCATCAAGGCCTCACGCGTGGCCGGTTTCGGCGACCTGGGCATGGAAGCCATCTACGAGTTCACGGTGCAGGACATGCCGGTGACGGTGGCGGTGGATGCCACCGGCACCAGCGTGCACAACACCGGGCCGGCCGAGTGGCAGGCCAGGATCGGCAAGATCCCCGTCGTCACGGCCTGAGTTCGCTGGCATACCGCGGAGGGCGCGGTCCTCAGGTCGCGCCCGTGGCCGCAACGGCCTGCGCCTGCAGCAGCGCGCCGAAGCCCACCGCCGCGCCTTGGGCGAAGTCTTCGGCCGGCAGCGGCTTGGCGTAGCGGTAGCCCTGCACCTCGTCACATCCCAGCGCGATCAGGCGCTGCTGCTGCAGCGCCGTCTCCACGCCTTCGGCCACCACGCGCTTGCCCAGGTCACGGGCCAGCGCAATCACCGAGCGGACCACGGCATCGGAGGCCGATGAACGGCCCAGGTCGATGACGAAGCTGCGGTCGATCTTCATCACGTCCACCGGCAGGTGGCGCAGCGCCGACAGCGACGAGAAGCCGGTGCCGAAGTCGTCCAGCGCTACCTGAACGCCTGCCGCGCGCAACGGTGCCAGCGCACGTTCGACGAGGCCGGCATCGCCCGCGAACAGGCTCTCGGTGATCTCGATCTCCAGATCCTGCGGCCGCAGACCATGGTGCGCCAGCATGCCCAGCACCGACGCGCCGAAATCCGGATCGCGCAGTTGCCGGGCCGACACGTTGACGGCGACCCGCTCGACATCCAGCCCGGCATCGCGCCAGCGCCGTCGCTGCACCATGGCCATGGCCATCACCTGCTGGCCCAGCGCCACGATCAGCTCCGACTCCTCGGCCACCGGCACGAAGCGCACCGGCGACACCCAGCCATGCACCGGATGCTTCCAGCGCACCAGCGCCTCGGCGCCACAGGTGCGGCCGCTGCACATGTCCAGTCTCGGCTGGTAGTGCACCTCGAGGCCGCCAGTGTCCAGGGCCACGCGCAGATCGCGCAGGATCCAGGCGCGTTCGCTGGCCTCGTGGTCCATCGCTGACGCGTAGCGCCGCCAGCGTCCTCGGCCCTCCCCTTTGGCCGCGTACATGGCCAGGTCGGCACGGCGCAGCAGTTCCTCGCGGTCCGTGCCGTCGACGGGGCTGCTGGCCAGACCAACGCTGGCCCCGATGTACTGCACCTGGCCGCGCAGCACAAACGGCTGCGCCAGGCGTTCGCACAGCGTCTCGGCCAGCGCGTCGGCCAGGGCGTCGCTGCCGCTTGGCAGCACGACCACGAATTCGTCGCCGCCCGGGCGTGCCAGCACCGCCTCCGGTGGCAGCACGCTGCGCATGCGGTCGGCCACAGCACGCAGCAAGGTATCACCCACGCTGTGGCCCATGGCGTCGTTGACCTCCTTGAAGCCGTCCAGGTCCAGGTACAGCAAGGCAAAGGGCTGGGCCGCCGGATCGGCGGCCAGCAAGGCGTCGCAGGTGTCGTGCAGGCCGTGGCGGTTGAACAGCCCGGTCAGGTCATCACGCACCGCACGCTCCACCAGCCGGTGCTCGCGTTCAGCGGCGGCAACGGCCAGCGCGCAGCGGTCGCGCAGGGCCGCGATCTCACCGCGCGCGTCGTCGTCCAGCGCCGGACGCGTGCTGCCGCCGATCAGCATCATCGCCACGGTCTGCGTCTGCCAGAGGGCCGGCACCCAGCAGGCCGTGGTCACGGCATCGGCGACACCCGGCAGTGCCCTCGCGATCCAGCTGGGCAGCAGGCGCTGCGCATCGTGGGTGACGAACAACCCGTCCTGCGCCGCCTCACGGGCCACCACCAGCGGCACGGACTGCAGCACCGGCGGCTGGCCGAGTCGATGAACCTGCCAGGCCGCCTCGGCTTCAGGGCCACGCCGCACCAGCACAGCCAGCTGTGCCTGCGGCAGCAGGACCTGCAGCCGCTGCAGCACCTGCTGCATCAGCTTGTCGATGTCGAGCGCGCCCAGCAGTTCGCGGTCGATGCCGGCCTGGGCCGTCACGGCCTGCAACTGCCGGCCCTGCCGCGCCACCATGGCGTTGAACAGGCGCGCAAGATGGCCAAACTCGTCGTCGCGTCGCGCGTCCACACGGGTCTGCCAGTCGCCGCGGGCCACCCGTCGTGTGCCGTCGATGAGCTGTTCCAGCGGCACCAGAGTGCGCCGCACCAGCATGAGGCCCAGCACGCCCACCAGCAGCGGCGTCGCCAGGCCAGCACCCAGTGACAGACGCAGCACGCCGTCCTGCAAGGCGGGCTCGGGGGATTGGTGTCGCCCATGCAGCACCCAGTCATCGCTGCCGAAACCCGCGGCGAGGAAGAGATGCCACGATGGGTCATCGGCCGCGGCGATCTGCGGACAGCGCAGCGGCCGTCCTTGTGCATCCCGCAGGCACAGTGTGGCCGCCGGACCGTCGGCACTGAAGTCCTGGAAGAGGAAGGCCGGGTTCACCTCGGCCAACCAATGCCCTCGGCTGCCGGCATCGGGCCAGGCCAGCATCACCCGGCCGGGCTGGGCACTTTGTTCCGCCGTCCACCACAGCGCGGGCAATGGCGCTGCGGCGGTGCGCGGCAGCGCACGCCACTGCTGCGCCATCGCAAGTTCACCGTGGGTGGCGCCGTCGGCGCCCACGGTGGCCACCCGCACCAGCACGGCCTTGACGGCCGGATCCTGCAGCGCCGGCGCATCAAAGAGGCCATCGGCCGCGTAGGCTGCCAGCGTGGCCCGTGCCGCCGTCAGGCGGTCGAAGCTGCGCATGCCGATGTGCTTGAGGAATTCCGCCTCGGCCCGGCGCTGGCGATGATCGCGGTCGCTCAGGTAGGCGTGGGAGGCCACTGCGGCGAACAGCAGCAGCGGCAGCAAGGCTGCGGCCAGCAGCACGGCAAAGGTCCGCCGCGCGATGCGGCTGCGCAGGAACAGCCCCTTGATCCGCATCGGCCGCCGCCGTTCAGTACAGAGACGCCGGGCCGACGAAGCGCCCGTTGTTGGCGCGCAGGATGTCGTCCTTGCTGGCCTGGGCGGTCAGCGGCGACGCCGACTTGCCGTCCGGCCCCTTGCTGTAGAGGTCGTAGTCGCTGTTCAGCGGCACCAGCGAGTGGTCCTTGCGCGCCTTGCCGTTGCCCTTGGCGGTGGTGAGGTTCAAGTACTGGTAGGCATTGCCCCAGGGGTCCGTCATGCCCGAACGGCCGATGTCGGCCAGGCTGCCGGGCAGTTCGCCGGTGTCGGTGTAGGTCTGGTCGATCAGCGCCGACAGCGCGGTGATGTCGTCCACCGCGGTCTTGGTGCGCACCCGGTCGCGGTAGCCACCCCAGGCCGACGCGGCCAGACTGCCCAGCACCGCGACCAGGGCGATGACGAGCAGCAGCTCCACGAGCGTGAGCCCGCGGCTGTGGTAATGCCTGAAGGAATGGACATGACTTCGCCCCACCGAGCAAACCTCCTCTGGGAAGGAGTTTCGGCCGGCAGCGCCCAAGCTTGAGCGCGGGAAGCGATCGCCTCGGTCTGACGCCAGGCAACCCTGACCGCACCAGGCGGTTCAGCCGATCAAACGCCCGCCAACACCCGCACGTGGGCCACCACACTGCGCGCCAGCGCCGACAGCGCGTAGCCCCCCTCCAGGCAGGAGACGATGCGCCCCTGGGCGTGGCGGTCGGCCACGGCCTTGAGTTGGCGGGTGATCCAGGCGTAGTCGTCTTCCACCAAGCCGAGTTGGCCGAGGTCGTCCTCGCGGTGCGCGTCAAATCCGGCCGAGATGAAGATCATCTGCGGCTTGAAGGCCTCCAGCGCCGGCAGCCAGCTGCTCTCGATCGTCTGGCGGATCTCCGGCCCGCGCGTGTACGGCGCCACCGGCACGTTGACCATGTTCGTGCCCTTGGGCACGGCGCCGCTGTAGGGGTACAGCGGGTGCTGGAAGTAGCTGCACATCAGCACCCGTTCGTCGCCGGCGATGATGTCCTCGGTGCCGTTGCCGTGGTGCACGTCGAAATCGATGATGGCCACGCGCTGCAGGCCGTGCACGTCCAGCGCATGCCTCGCCGCCACCGCCACGTTGTTGAAGAAGCAGAAGCCCATGGTTTCGTCACGCGTGGCGTGGTGACCCGGCGGGCGCACGGCACAGAACGCGTTCTCCGCCTGGCCCGACAGCACACGGTCGGTGGCCGCCACGGCGGCGCCGGCGGCGCGCAGCGCCGCGCCCCAGGTGCCGGGGCACACCACGGTGTCCGGGTCCAGCGCCTTGGGCTCGCCCGCCTCGCGCACCTGGCGCATGGTCTCCTGCAGCTGCATCACGTAGCCGGCGGTGTGGGCGCGCTCCAGCTGTTCCAGCGTGGCTTCCGGCGCGTCGTGGAAGTCCAGCGCCATGTCGACGCCGCTGGCGCGCAGCTGGTCGCCGATGGCGTCCAGCCGTTGCGGGCATTCCGGGTGGCCGGCACCCATGTCGTGCAAACGGCACTCGGCGTGGGAGAAGAATGCTGTGCTCATGCGCGGGGTCAGGGCCTTTCGGGCAACATCGTGCGGATGGATCCGAATCTCCCGCGCCAGCTTGCCCGGCTGGTCGACCAGATCAGCCGCATTATCGTCGGCAAGCGCACCCAGATCGAAGACGCCGTGGCCTGTCTGCTGGCCGGCGGCCACCTGCTGATCGAGGACGTGCCAGGCGTCGGCAAGACCACGCTGGCACATGCGCTGGCGGTGTCGCTGGGCCTGGATTTCCGTCGCGTGCAGTTCACCGCCGACCTGATGCCCAGCGACCTGATCGGCGTCTCGGTCTTCGAACGCGCCTCGGACGCCTTCGTCTTCCACCCCGGCCCGGTGTTCGCGCAGGTGCTGCTGGCCGACGAGATCAACCGCGCCGGGCCCAAGACCCAGAGCGCGTTGCTCGAGGCCATGGAGGAGCAGCAGGTCTCGGTGGAGAACACGACCCGCAAGCTGCCGCAGCCCTTCTTCGTCATCGCCACCCAGAACCCCAGCGACCAGCTCGGCACCTACCCGCTGCCGGAGAGCCAGCTCGACCGCTTTCTGCTGCGCGTGACGCTGGGCTACCCCGACCGCGCCAGCGAACGTGAACTGCTCGCCGGCGAGGACCGGCGCGGCCTGGTGGCCCGCCTGCCGGCCGTCATGCAGCCCGACGAACTGGTGGTGGCGCAGGCCGCGGTGCTGAAGGTCACCGCCTCGGAGCCGCTGCTCGACTACCTGCAGGCGCTGATCGCCGCCACCCGCGACGGCCGCTGGTTCGTCGAGGGCCTGTCGCCTCGCGCCGGCATCGCCGTGCTGCGGGCGGCCAAGGCGCGGGCGCTGATGGCCGGTCGCGGCTACGTCGCACCAGATGACGTGCAGGCCATCCTGCCGCAGGCCGTGGCCCACCGCCTCGTGCCCGTGGCCGGGGCTGGCCGCGGCGCCATCGAGCAGGTGCGTGCGATGGTCGAGGCCACGCCGCTGTCCTGACGCGGCGCCGGCTGACCGCATGGGCCTGATGGCACGCCTGGACGACTGGTTCGTCGCCCGCCTGCCGGCGGCCGACACCTGGGCGCTGGGCCAGCGCAACATCTACATCGTGCCCACACGCGGTGGCTTCACCTTCGCGATGCTGCTGGTACTGATGCTGCTGACGGCCATCAACTACCAGCTCAACCTGGGCTACGTGCTGGCCTTCCTGTTGGGCGGTGCGGCCGTGGTGTCGATGCACGTCACCCACGCCACGCTGCGCGGGCTGACGCTGCGGCTGAAACCCGGCGCGCCGGAATGGGCCGGCCAGCCGGCGTTGCTGGAAGTGGTGATCGACAGCCCGGACCGCATGCGCCACGCGCTGGCCGTGCGCTGGCGCGACCGTGGCCGCAAGGGGCGCGCGGCCCCATCGGGCCAGACCTGGACCGCCGTGGACGTGCCCGCCGGCGGCCAGGCCAGTGCCACGCTGAGCTTCGTGCCCGCGCACCGCGGCTGGCACGCCGTGCCGCCCATCGTGGTCGAGACCGGCTTCCCGTTCGGCTTCTTCCGCGCCTGGACGGTGTGGCGGCCGGCGGCACGCGTGCTGGCCTGGCCGCGGCCAGAGCATCCGGCGCCTTCACTGCCACCGGCGCAACCGGTGCCCGGCGATCAGGCGCTGGCGCAGCGGGCCGCCGGCAGCGAGCTCGACGGTGTGCGCCCCTGGCGCCGGGGCGACACGCTGCGCCAGGTGGTCTGGAAGAAGGTGGCGCGCAGCGGCGAACTGGTCAGCCGCGAGACGGCTGCCGTTGGCAGCCAGGAACTCTGGCTGGACTGGCAGGCCACCCACGGCACGGCCGAAGCGCGGCTGTCGCGGCTGGCGGCCTGGGTGGAGCTCGCGGAACGCCGCGGCCTGGCCTGGGGCCTGCGTCTGCCGGGCCTGGAACTGCCCTGCGCCCAGGGCGACGCCCACCGCCGCCTGGCGCTGGAGAAGCTGGCGACATGGGCCTGAACCCGGCCTCAGGCGTGCAGGCGCGATGGCGGCAGCTGCCGCGCGAAGCGCGCGACACGCTGTTCCAGCTGGCCGTCATCGGCTGGACCATGCTGCCGCACACGCTGCACCTGGCGCCCTGGTGCACGGCGCTGGCCGCGGTGATCCTGATGGTGCGCGCACGTCTGGCGGTTTCCGGCGCGGCCTTGCCCAGCCGCTGGACGCTGGTGGCGGTGCTGGGCCTGGCCACTGGCCTGACACTGCTGACCGAGCGCACCCTGCTGGGCAAGGAGGCCGGCGTCACCATGCTGGTGGTGCTGATGGCGCTGAAGACGCTGGAACTGCGGGCCCGCCGCGACGCGATGGTCGTGTTCATGCTCGGCTTCTTCCTGGTGCTCACGAACTTCCTGTATTCGCAGTCGCCCCTGGTGGCCGCGGCGATGCTGGTCGCGGTGTGGGGCCTGCTGACCGCACTGGCCCTGGCCCACATGCCGGTGGGATTGCCACCCTTGGGCACCGCCGGGCGCGTGGCAGCGAAGTCGGCGCTGTGGGGTCTGCCGGTGATGCTGGTGCTGTTCCTGCTGTTCCCGCGCATCGGCCCGTTGTGGGGCCTGCCCGGCGATGCCGAGGGCCGCACCGGCCTGTCGGGCTCGCTCACGCTGGGCGGCGTGGCCGAACTGGCCAACGACGACGCCATCGCAATGCGCGTGCGCTTCCTGGACCGAGCGCCCCCACCGGAGGCGCTGTATTTCCGCGGCCCGGTGCTGTCGGTCTTCGATGGCCGGGTCTGGACGCGCAGCCTGCGGCCGGCGCCGGAACCGTCGCCGGAACTGCTGGGCCGCCCGCTGCGCTACGAGGCCATGCTCGAGCCCAGCCGGCTGGCGGCCGTACCCCTGCTGGAACTGACCGACGACGACCCTTCCGTCGCGCCACAGGCTCGCGGTTTCAGCCTCAGCCGGCGCCCCGACCAACAGTGGGTGGCGGACCGCCCGATCGATGCCCGCGTGCGTCTGGAAGGCACTGCCTGGACGCGCCACCGCCATGGCCCGATGCAACCCAATCTGGCGTTGCGGGACTTCGTGAACCTGCCGCCGGCACGCAACCCGCGCACGCTGCAGTGGGCTGCCGACCTGCGCCACCGTGACGACCTGCGCGAGGCCGACGCACGCACCCTGGCCAGCGCCGTGCTGCGCCACATCCGCGAGCAGGACTACCGCTACACATTGACGCCGGGCGTCTACGAGTCGGCCGACACCATCGACGAGTTCTGGCTCGACCGCCGGCAGGGCTTCTGCGAACACTTTGCCACCGCCTTTGTCGTGATCATGCGCGCGCTGGACGTGCCGGCGCGCGTGGTCACCGGTTATCAGGGCGCCGACCCAGCCACCGTGGACGGCTGGTTCATCGTCCGCCAGAGCAACGCGCACGCCTGGGCTGAGATTTGGCAGCAGGGTGAAGGCTGGATCCGCGTCGACCCCACGGCCGCCGTGGCGCCGGAACGTGTGCAACTGAGCCGCAGCCTGCTGCCGGCTCCGGGTTTCGTGACCGGCACGCTTCACGCCGTCAACCCCGCGCTGGCGGCCCAGCTGCGGATGCTGTGGGAACGGTTCGACCAGCGTTGGAGCGAGTGGGTGCTGAACTATTCGCGCACCCGCCAGTTCGACCTGCTGGAATCCCTGGGCATGCAGGCGCCACGCTGGCAGGACCTGGCCTATGTGCTGGCCGTGCTGCTCGGCAGCGTCAGCCTGGCGGGTGCGGGCTGGGCCCTTTGGGACCGCCATCGGCAGGACCCCTGGCAACGCCTGCATCGGCGCATCGCCGCCCGGCTGGCGGCCCTGGGCGTCAGCGTGGCCCCCCACCACCCGCCGCGCACGCGCGCCGGGGCCGTGCGTGCCACGCTGGGCGACACCGGCGAGGCGCTGGCCCGCACGCTGGAGCGCCTGGACCACGCGCGTTACGCATCCGCCGGTCGCGCCCCACCCGACCGGCGGTGGTGGCGACAGTTTCTGGCGGAAGTGGCCAGGATCCCCCCATCTGCGCGGGGTCCCTCGACGTAGGCCAACCGGCTGAATTCCTGCACAGGCCCGTGCCGGTCAATCGTTTACATTGGGATACAGGTGCGCGGCCAGGGTGGGGCCGTGCTGGAGAAGCGGCGATGCGCGAAACCTGGTTCCTGGAAGACTTGGCGGCAGACAGCACACGGCTGACCCACCGCATCCTCACCTGGCCCTGCCGCATCGGCCGCGACCCGGCCGGCGACCTCGTCATCGACGCCCACACCGTTTCCCGCCGGCACGCGGAGCTCGCCCTCGACGCGGACGGCAAGCTCTGGCTCACCGACCTGGGCAGCAGCAACGGCACGCGCGTGAATGGCGAGACCATCCAGGGTCGCGTGCCGGTGGCCGCCGGCGACGTGGTCCATTTCGGCCAGATCGATTTCCGCCTGGGCGTGGATTCGACCACCCGCCTGGTCGCGACCGCGGCCGACGATGACCGCACCCAGATCGTCAGCGCGGGCCAGGCCCTTGCCGAGCGCTTCGTGCGCAAGGAACCCGAACTGCTGGAACTCATGCGGGGCCAAGGACTCTCTGCGGCCGCGCAGCCGATCGTGGACGCTCAGGGCGGTACGGTCTGGGCCTACGAACTGCTGGGCCGCTGCACGCACCCGGGCCTGCCGAGTTCACCGATGCAGTTGTTTGTCCTGGCCGCCAAGCTGAAGCGGGCGGCGGAACTCAGCGAAGCATTCCGCGCGTACGGCGTGCGCGCGCTGGCACCACGTCTGAGTGGCCAGAAGGTCTTCGTGAACACCCACCCCAGTGAGACCTTTGCCGGCGACTTCTTTGCCGCGCTCAAGGCGTTGAAAGATGTAGACGGCGCGCCGGAACTGGTGGTCGAGGTTCACGAAACGGCGGCAGAGAACGTGGCCGCGATGCGTGAACTCGCCGCCGGTCTGGCCGACATCGACGTGCCCTTCGCCTACGATGATTTCGGCGCCGGCCAATCCCGCCTGCAGGAACTGGTGAAGGTGCCACCCCACTTCGTCAAGTTCGACATGGGCCTGATCCGTGGCCTGGACCAGGCACCGGCGGCAACGCAGGACATGGTGCGCGGTCTGGTGCGCGGCGTCATCGGCCTGGGCTCGGTGCCCCTGGCCGAAGGCGTCGAGACCGAGGGCGAGGCGGCCATCTGCCGGGACATGGGTTTCCAGCTGATCCAGGGCTACCTCACCGGCCGGCCGCGGCCGGTCGGCGAGATCTAGGTCGCCAGCAGGCTGGCCAGCTCGAAGCCCGGATCGGCCGCCTGCGTCGGGGTCGGCCCAAGCCCGGCATCGAGCAGCTTGCGCGCCTGCAGGTGCACCTTGGCATCGTCGACGCTGTCCACCGCGATCAAGCGGTCACCGGCGTAGTGCCAGACCGAGAACGCGGACCCTTCGAGTTCGCCGCGCAGCACGCTGCGGTCGGCGCCGGCCGACAGCCCGGCCATCTGCAGCTTGCGGCCGTACTGGTCCGACCAGAACCAGGGTGTGGCGATGAAAGGCCGCGCCTGCCCCAGCAGCGTGGCCGCTGCGGCCTTGCCGCCTTCGGTGGCACCCTGCACCGATTCCAGCCGCAGCAGCCGGCCATCCGGCAGCCGGCGCACTGTGCAATCGCCCGCGGCCACGATGGCCGGGTCGCTGGTCCGGCCCTGCGCATCCACGACGATGCCCCCATCGCAGTCCAGCCCGGCGGCGCGGGCCAGCGCGTCGTTCGGCGTCACGCCAATGCCCAGCAGCACCTCCGCCGGGTCCACGCCCTCGGCCGATGCGCCCAGGCGCAGGTCGACACCCTGGGCGCGATGCAGGCGTGCGAACCAATCGGACAGCAGCGGTGGCAGCGCGCGCGCCAGCAGGCGTGGCTGGGCTTCGATCACCGTGACCGCCAGACAGAGCTTGCGCGCCGTCGCGGCCACTTCCAGCCCGATGAAGCCGCCTCCGACCACCGTCAGCGGCCGGCTTTGGGCCTTCAGCCGCTGCAGCAACGCCGCCAGCGCCTCAGCATCGTCCCGGCCGCGAAGCACAGCGGCCGTTTCGAAGCCCGGCAGCCGGCGCGGCGTCGCGCCGGTGGCCAGCACGAGGCCGTCATAGGGCTCGCGACTTCCATCACCCAGGCTGATCGTGTGTGCGGCCCGGTCAATGCCCATCACCGCCACGCCGGTGCGCAGCACGATGCCCTTCTTCGCCAGCATCTCCGGTGCGCGCATGACCAGCTGCGCGGCCTGCATGTCGCCGGCCAGCCAGCCCTTGGACAGCGGTGGCCGGTGATAGGGGCCATGTGGCTCGTCGCCGAACAGCGTGATGGCCCCGGTGTAGCCACCGGTGCGCAGCGCTTCGGCCGTGGCCACGGCGGCCTGGCCAGCGCCGACGATGCACACGCGCGCCATGCCGGCCCTACTCCTGGTTCGGAGGCAGCGTCACCGTGCCGCCTGCCATGCCCGGGGCTGCCTTGATCTGGCAGGCCAGCCGGCTGTTGGGCCGGCGCTCGGCGGCCACGTTGGCCAGCATGTCCAGTTCACCGGGCTGGGGCGGCGGCAGCACGCGCATCAGCAGGTCGTCTACATAACAGTGGCAGGTGGCGCAGGCACAGGAACCGCCGCATTCCCCCAGGATGCCGTCCACGCCGTTGGCCGTGGCCGCCTGCATCAGGCTCCAGCCGTCGGGCACGTCCAGTTCGGTGGTGGCACCGTTGTCTTCGATGAAGGTCAGGGCCGTCATGCCAGGCGCTCCAGTGCCAGCCGCGTCGGGCTGCGGAAGGTGGACGACGGCATCCACGCCAGCGTCTCCTCCTCACGCCGGTAGTCGGGCACGACCTTGTGGAACTCGTCGAAGGCGATGTTCACCGACAACCGGGCGATCGCCGTGCCCAGGCAGGCGTGCACACCACCACCGAAGCCTAGGTGGCCGCGCGGCTTGCGGCGGATGTCGTAGCGGTCCGGGTCCGGGAACTGGCGCTCGTCGCGGTTGCCCGAGCCATAGGCCAGGCAGACGAAGTCGCCGGCCTTCATGGTCTGGCCGTGCAGCGTCACGTCCTTCTGCAGGCAGCGCTTGAAGCGCTGGGCGGAGGTGTTGTAGCGCAGCGATTCCTCGATCGCCTCCTTCAGCAGCGAAGGATCGGCCACCACCTCGGCGCGGGCCTGCGCCTGGTCGGCCAGGTTCAACGCGAACATGCTCATGAAGCCGCCAAGACTCTCGATGCCGGCCATGATCAGCGTCGTGGTGGTCAGCAGCACCTCACGCTCGTCCAGCCGGTCGCCGTCGATCTCGGCGGTGCTGAAGTGCGAGATCAGGTCGTTGACAGGATTCTTCCGCCGCTCGGCGATCACGGTGGCCGCATAGTCCTGCATCCACTGGTAGGCCGCGACGTGCTGCGGCGCCTTGGCGCGCGTGACCGGGTCGCTCTGCACCATCAGCACCGCCTTCTCGCGCACCCGGGCCTCGCCGCCTCCATCTCCATCGGTAGGCAGGCCCAGCGCCGCAAACAGCACGCGCACGGTGAACTTCGACGAGAAGTCGTCGATGAAGTCGAAGCGCGGCAGGCCCGCCAGCGGAGCCGCCGTGGCCTGGGCGATGGCGCGGATCGGCTCGGCCAGCGCCTCCAGGTTGCGCTTCATGAACGCGTGCTGGATCAGGCCGCGAAGGCGGTCATGGCGCGGGGGATCGGTGGTGCCCAGGGTGGCGCCGGCGCGCCCGGGCAGTTCCGTCATCAGGTTGCCCTGGGCCGACGAATAGGTCCGCCAGTCCTGCCCGGCACTGACGATGTCGGCGTAGCGCGAGAGGATCCACATCTGTGCCTCCTCGCTCCAGAAGCAGGGGTGCTCGTCGCGCAGGACCTTGTACGCGGGGAACGGGTCGGCGTCGATGGCCGGCGAATAGGGGTCGAAGCTGAACATGGCTTGTCTCCGGTCTTGCCCATGTGGTTGGCATGGAAATCTTGCCGGCAGGCGCTCGATTCCACCATCCACAAGTTCGGCCAAGACTTGCACTTTTGCCGTAGGATGAAACATGCCCTCCCGACGACCACGGCGCGCCGACCTGCCGGCCTTCGCCCTCTATGGCGAGCAGCGTGCCGCTGCACCGGCGATGCTGCATGTCGAATCCATCGCGTCGCGCAGCCGCCTCTACGACTGGGAGATCGACTCGCACGTGCACCATGGCCTGCACCAGTTGCTGTGGCTGCGCGCCGGCCCGGTGCAGGCACGGTTGGACGAATCACGCACCGAGGCCGAAGGCCCACTGGCCATCGCCATCCCACCCGCCGTGGCCCATGCCTTCCGCTTCACGCCGGAGACCGACGGCATGGTGCTGACACTGGATGCGCGACGGCTGGCCGAAGGCGAACCCGGTGCCTTCGGGCAGGCGCTGCAGTCCCTGTTCGCCCTGCCCCGTGTGGTGCGGGTGCCGGCGCACGAGGCCGGCCGACTGCAGGCGCTGATGGCGGCGCTGCACACCGAGACCCTGGCCGACGAAAGCTCACCCGTACCCACCTGGCTGGCGCGCAGCGTGGTCTGGCGCCTCGCCCAGCTCGCGCAGCGCAGCGACGCCAGTGCGCCGTCCGACCAGGCCGAACACCGTGCGCGCGATGCCATCTACACGCGTTGGCTGGTGCTGCTGGAAGCCCACTACCGTGAACACTGGCCGGTGGCGCGTTATGCCGAACGCCTGGGCCTCAGTACCGAGCGGCTCAACCGCCTGGTGCGGGCCGAGACCGGGCTGAACGCCCAGGCGCTGCTGCACGCCCGCCTGTTCCGTGAGGCCTGCCGACGCTTGGTGCATGTGGCGGCACCGGTCTCGCGCATCGGCTTTGAACTGGGGTTCGACGACCCGGCCTACTTCTGCCGCTTCTTCAAACGCCACGCCGGTGTCGGGCCACGCGAGTACCGCCAGCGCGTCAGCACCGCGGCCGGTTGATCACACCGCGGGCGCAGGCGCTTGCGCACCGCCAGCGCGACCGCGGCGCTGCCACGCCAGCCCCACCAGGCCGGCCAGCCACAGGACCATCGGCGTGGGCTCGGGCACCGGCGACACGTTCACGGCGTCGAACACCGCCGTGCGGATGATGGACGACTTGGGCACCACACCCACACCCGGGTCGTCATTGCTGAACCGCAGCACCAGGCTCAGGTAGCTGAAGTCGGCGATCGACAGCGCCCCGGGCAGCGTGGTGTCGTCGGTGAGCAGGGCCGGGCCCCGCAGGTCGAAGCTGATGTCGGTGAGCACGAAAGGCGTGTCGCTGAGCGCGGGGTTCAGCACCGAGAACGGGGCCAGGCTGCCCCCGTTCACGCCACCCCAGCCCCCGAGCAGGAAGTCGCCGCTGGTGCTCAGCTGCTGCCAACGCCCGTCCTGGCCGGTGATGGTGAAGTGGCCCAGCGTGGCATCGTGGATCTCCAGCACCAGGTCGTCCAGGGCGGCGGTCCACGTGGGGGTGGCTCCAACGGGCGCGACGCTGCCGTCGATGCGGAAGTCCATCGAGAACGTGGTCCCGTTGCCGCTGGTGAACGGTCCGGGATTGGTGCTGCTGTTGCGCGTGTCGATGGCCACGCGGACATCGGCGGCGAACGCGGCACCCGCAACGGACATCAGCGCGGCCGCCAGGGCCAGGCTGCGCAGCCGGGGTGCGCGGGGTTGGTCGATCCGTGGCGAACGATGGGACCGGTTGGGCATGGCAATTTTTCCTCCATGGGCGACCTTAGCGAGCGAGCGGCCTTCGGGCCCACCCCCAATCCAGGCGGTCGCTCCAACGGTTCAGCCCAATGCGTGCACAACCTCATCCAGCACCGCGCGCAGCCAGCGGTGCGCCGGGTCGTCCTGGCGGCGCACGTGCCACGCGGCATACATCGGCAGGCGCGGCGCCGGCACCGGCAGCGGCGCCGACGCCAGCCCGCGCAGCGCGCCACCGGCCAGCTTCGACGGCACGGTGGCCAGCCACGGCCCGTCGCGCAACAGCGCCGCCAGGCCGCCGAAGCCGGGCACCGTGGCCACGATGCGTCGATGCAGCCCGCGGGCGGCCAGCACGTCGTCGATCTCCAGCGTGCGCCCGTCCTCGTAGCGCACACTGACATGGTCGGCCGCCAGCCAGGCGGCGCGCGTGGCCGGCGCCGTGCCGGCCACAGGGTCGTGGAACACCACGTACCGGTCCTCGAACAGCCGCCGCTGCACGATGTCGCTGGCATCCGGCGGGCGCGGCGTCAGCAGCAGGTCGCAGCCCGTGCCACGCAGCAGTTCCGCGCGCGGTGCCCCCGACGGGATCACCCGCAGCGTCAGCCCTGGTGCCTGCGCGCGCAAGCGGCGCAGCAGCGGTGGCAGCAGCAGGTCGCGCTGCAGGTCGTTGGCCGCCACCGTGATGGGGCCGGCCAGCCTGGCCGGGTCGAACCCCGACAGCTCGCTGAAGGCCCGCAGTTCGTCCAGCAGCCCGCGCGCCCGCTGCACCAGCACCTCCGCCTGAGCCGTCTGCACGATGCCGCGGCCGCTGCGCACGAACAGGCGGTCCCCGGTGATGGCGCGCAGGCGGTCCAGCGCGTGGCTGACCGCGCTCTGCGTCAGGTCCAGCCGCGCGGCGGCGGCCGTGACGGAGCCCGTCTCCGCCACCGTGACCAGCAGACGCAGCGCGTGGCCGTCGAGGCTCAAATGATCGATGCGGTTCATGGTTTGAATGAATCAGGCTGCCTTTATTGCATGCATGGCTTTTCCGACACTGACCTGCATCAAGACCCACCCACACCCGCAGGAGACGCGCATGAGCTTCGACATCCCCGGCACCACGCTGTTCGACGGCGCCCAGGCCCGCAAGGGTTACGCGCTGAACAAGATGTGCTTCAGCTTCAACGAGGCCGCCAACCGCGAAGCCTTCCTGGCCGACGAGGCTGGCTACTGCGAGCGCTACGGCCTGAACGAACAGCAGCGTGCCGCCATTGCCGCGCGCAACGTGCTGGACCTCATTGCCGCAGGCGGCAACGTCTACTACCTGGCCAAGTTCGCCGGCATCTTCGGGCTCGACGTGCAGGACATCGGCGCCCAGCAGACCGGCATGAGCAAGGACGCCTTCAAGGCGATGCTGCTCAACCACGCCCAATAACCCGACCCGGAGACGAGAACATGGCCCAGATCCTCGGCGCGCTCTGCACCTCCCACGTGCCGGCCATCGGCCGCGCGATGGCAAGGAACCTGCAGCAGGACCCCTACTGGAAGCCCTTCTTCGACGGCTGGCCGCCGGTGCACCGCTGGCTGGCCGACAAGAAGCCCGACGTGGCCGTGGTCTTCTACAACGACCACGGGCTGAACTTCTTCCTCGACAAGATGCCCACCTTCGCCATCGGTGCCGCGCCGCAGTACACCAGCGCCGACGAGGGCTGGGGCATCCCGCAGGTGGCACCGTTCCGCGGCGACGAAGATCTCTCCTGGCACCTGATCAACGAGGTCACGGCGGCGGACTTCGACCTCACCACCTGCCAGGAGATGCTGGTCGACCACGCGATGACCAACCCGATGCACCTGATGTACCCGGACGAGCGCTGGGCCGTGCGCATCGTGCCGATCGCCATCAACACCGTGCAGTTTCCACTGCCCTCGGCGCGCCGCTGCTGGGCGCTGGGCGAAGCGGTGGGCCGCGCCGTGCGCAGCTGGCAGAGCGACGCCAAGGTGATGTTCCTGGGCACCGGCGGGCTGTCGCACCAGCTCGACGGCCAGCGTGCCGGCTTCATCAACAAGGATTTCGACCTCGCCTTCATGGAAAGCCTGATTCACGACCCGCAGTGGGCCACGCAGTTCAACACCCACCAGTTGGTGGAGAAGGCCGGCACCCAGGGCGTGGAGCTGATCATGTGGCTGGCCGCCCGTGCTGCGCTGGGCGACGGCGCCACGCTGGCGCACCAGAACTACCACATCCCGATCTCCAACACCGCCTCGGGCGTGATGCTGATGAACGCGCGCTGAGCAAGGGCGCTGCCCCGGAACAACGCCGGCGTGGCGCCGGCTGCGCCGGGGCGGCGCTCCTATGATCGGGCCATGCCTTTGCGCTTCGCCCTGATCTGCTCCGCCTGCATGGCCCTGCTGCTGGGGGCCTGCACCACGCCTGCCACGGCGAAGAAGCCCCCGGCGCCGCCGCCCTACGACACGCGGGCCGAGGTGCAGGCCTTCGCGGCCCAGATGGCGGCGCGTCACGGCTGGGACGCACGCTGGGTCCTGCTGCAACTGCGCGGCGCGCAGCTGCAACGGTCGACACAGAAGCTGATGATGCCGGCACCGCCGGGCCAGGCGAAGAACTGGGCCGCCTACCGCGACCGTTTCGTCGAACCGCAGCGCATCGCCGCCGGCACGGCCTTCTGGCAGGCCAACGCCGACGCGCTGGCGCGCGCCGAAGCGCGCTATGGCGTGCCCGCCGAGGTGATCGTCGGCATCGTCGGTGTGGAAACGTTCTACGGCCGCGTGCTGGGCCGTTACCGGGCGCTGGACGTGCTGGCCACGCTGGCCTTCGATTTCCCGAGCGGCCGCAGCGACCGCAGCGGCTACTTCCGCGACGAGCTGGAACAGCTGCTGGTGCTGGCCCGCCATGAGGATGTCGACCCGGCCTCGCTCACGGGCAGTTTTGCCGGCGCCATCGGCCTGCCCCAGTTCATGCCCGGCAGCATCAACCGCCACGCGGTGGACTTCGACGGCGATGGCCACATCGACCTCACCACCAGCGCCGCAGACGCCATCGGCAGCATCGCGCACTTCCTGGCCCAGCACGGCTGGCGGCCGGGCATGCCGGTGACCTTCGACGTGACGCCGCCCGACGACCCGGCGCAGCGTGCCAGGTTGCTGGCGCCGGACATCGTGCCCAGCTTCGACGCCGCCACCTTTGCCGCGGCCGGTGCCACGCTGTCGCCGGCCGGTCAGGCGCACGATGGCCTGATGGCGCTGGTCAGTGTGGACAACGGCGACGCGCCGCCCAGTTTCGTTGCCGGGACGGTGAACTTCTTCGTGCTGACCCGCTACAACCGGTCGAGCTACTACGCGCGGGCGGTGCTCGCCCTGGGCGAGGCGGTTCGCAGCGCACGCTAGGCCGGGCACCAGCGGCCGACACCGGCAGCGGCGCTGGCGGTTCGGTGCGCCAACCGCAAGGCGACTTGCCACCCTGGCCAGCGCCCGAAGGCGCCCATGCCAACTGGCGCGGACAAGTCCCCAGTCGCGACAAGCACTTATCCGCGCCTCTCCGGACTTACCCGCAGGCCTGCTCACGCAGGCACGCGGCTTGAGACAGCTCATGTCGCCACCGGCCCGTCGCCGGCGGACGACAGGAGAACAACCGGATGGAGACCTTCTACGAGGTGATGCGCCGCCAGGGCATCTCGCGCCGCCGCAGCTTTCTCAAGTACTGCTCGCTCACGGCCGCGTCGCTGGGCCTGGGACCGGCCTTCGTGCCGCAGATTGCGCAGGCCATGGAAACCAAGCCGCGCACGCCGGTGCTCTGGCTGCACGGGCTGGAGTGCACCTGCTGCACCGAGAGCTTCATCCGCGGCGCACACCCGCTGGCCAAGGACGTGGTGCTGTCCATGATCAGCCTGGACTACGACGACACCCTGATGGCCGCCGCCGGCCACCAGGCGGAGGCCATCCTCGAAGAGGTGATGGCCAAGTACAAGGGCCAGTACATCCTCGCCGTGGAAGGCAACCCCCCGCTCAACGAGGACGGCATGTTCTGCATCAGCGGCGGCAAGCCCTTCGTCGAGAAGCTGAAGAAGACCGCCAAGGACGCCAAGGCCATCATCGCGTGGGGCTCGTGTGCCTCCTGGGGCTGCGTGCAGGCCGCCAAGCCCAACCCCACGCAGGCCACGCCGATCCACAAGGTCATCACCGACAAGCCCATCATCAAGGTGCCCGGCTGCCCGCCGATCGCCGAAGTGATGACCGGGGTCATCACCTACATGCTGACCTTCGACCGCATCCCCGAGCTGGACCGCCAGGGCCGGCCGAAGATGTTCTACAGCCAGCGCATCCACGACAAGTGCTACCGCCGGCCGCACTTCGACGCCGGCCAGTTCGTCGAGGCTTTCGACGACGAGAACGCGCGCAAGGGCTACTGCCTCTACAAGGTGGGCTGCAAGGGCCCGACCACCTACAACGCCTGCTCCACGGTGATGTGGAACGAGGGCACCAGCTTCCCCATCAAGGCCGGCCACGGCTGCATCGGCTGCAGTGAGGATGGCTTCTGGGACAAGGGCTCGTTCTACGACCGCCTGACCGACATCCACCAGTTCGGCATCGAGGCCAACGCCGACCAGGTTGGCGGCACCGCAGCCGGCGTCGTGGGCGCGGCCGTGGCGGCACATGCCGCAGCCAGCGTGCTCAAGCGCGTGGCGACCAAGAACGAATCCGCCGAACAGGCCTGACGGAGACCAGACACACATGGGCGCTTACGAAACCCAGGGCTTCCAGCTCGACGACAGCGGCCGCCGCGTCGTGGTCGACCCCGTGACCCGCATCGAGGGCCACATGCGCTGCGAGGTCAACCTCGACAGCAACAACGTCATCCGCAACGCGGTGAGCACCGGCACCATGTGGCGAGGTCTGGAGGTCATCCTCAAGGGCCGTGACCCGCGCGACGCCTGGGCCTTCGTGGAGCGCATCTGTGGCGTCTGCACCGGCTGCCACGCGCTGACCAGCGTGCGCGCGGTGGAGGACGCGCTGGACATCCGCATCCCGAAGAACGCGCACCTGATCCGCGAGATCATGGCCAAGACGCTGCAGGTGCACGACCACGCGGTGCACTTCTACCACCTGCATGCGCTGGACTGGGTGGACGTGGTGGCGGCGCTGAAGGCCGACCCCAAGCAGACCAGTGCGCTGCAGCACCTGGTGTCGCCGGCGCACCCGATGTCCAGCCCCGGCTACTTCCGCGACATCCAGAACCGGCTGAAGAAGTTCGTCGAGAGCGGCCAGCTCGGGCCCTTCGCCAACGGCTACTGGGGCAGCAAGGCCTACGTGCTGCCAGCCGAGGCCAACCTGATGGCCGTGGCCCACTACCTGGAGGCGCTGGACCTGCAGAAGGAGTGGGTGAAGATCCACACCATCTTCGGCGGCAAGAACCCGCACCCCAACTACCTGGTGGGCGGCGTGCCCTGCGCGATCAACATCGACGGCGACGGTGCCGCCGGTGCGCCGCTGAACATGGAGCGGCTGAACTTCGTCAAGGCGCGCATCGACGAGATCATCGAGTTCAACCGGAACGTCTACATCCCCGACGTGCTGGCCATCGGCACGATCTACAAGAACGCCGGCTGGCTGCACGGCGGCGGGCTGTCGGCGCTCAACGTGTCGGACTACGGCACCTACGAGAAGGTGGCCTACGACCCGCGCACGCAGCAGTTGCCCGGCGGCGCCATCATCAACGGCAACTGGGACGAGATCCACCCCATCGACCCGCGCGACCCCGAGCAGGTGCAGGAGTTCGTGTCGCACAGCTGGTACACCTACGCCGATGAGACGCGCGGTCTGCACCCCTGGGACGGTGTCACCGAGCCGCGCTACGAGCTCGGCCCCCACACCCAGGGCACGCGCACGCACATCCAGCGCATCGACGAAAGCGCCAAGTACAGCTGGATCAAGGCGCCGCGCTGGCGCGGGCATGCGATGGAGGTCGGCCCGCTGTCGCGCTACATCCTGGGCTACGTGCACGCCAGCAAGGGCAACCCGCACTGCCAGCGTGTGAAGCAGCAGGTGGACGAGTCGGCCCAGGCCATCAACCACGCCATCCCCAAGGCCCTGGGCCTGCCGGAGACCGACTACTCGCTCAAGCAGCTGCTGCCCAGCACCATCGGCCGCACGCTGGCGCGCGCGCTGGAAGGTCAGTACTGCGGCGAGATGATGCTCGACGACTGGCACGAGCTGATGGCCAACATCAAGGCCGGCGACCGCAGCACCGCCAACGTCGACAAGTGGGACCCGAGCACCTGGCCCAAGGAGGCCAAGGGCGTGGGCACCGTGGCCGCGCCGCGCGGCATGCTGGGCCACTGGATCAAGATCAAGGACGGCCGGATCGAGAACTACCAGTGCGTGGTGCCCACCACCTGGAACGGCAGCCCGCGTGACCACAAGGGCCAGATCGGCGCCTTCGAGGCCAGCCTGATGAACACGCCCATGGTCAACCCGGAGCAGCCGCTGGAGATCCTGCGCACGCTGCACAGCTTCGACCCCTGCCTGGCCTGCAGCACCCACGTGATGAGCCCGGACGGCCAGGAGATGGCGCGCGTGACCGTGCGCTGAACCCGGACCCTTCAAGACACCGGAGACATTGAAGATGAAACGATCGCTCGTCCTCACCGCCGGCCTGCTGCTGGCCGGCGCGGCCACCGCCCACCCGGGCCATGCCGACGCCCACCTGCCCACCGCACTGGCAGCCTTCACCGGTCTGACCCACCCGCTGGGCGCCGACCACCTGCTGGCCATGCTGGCCGTGGGCCTGTGGTCGGCCGCCGCCCTGCCCGCCACGCAGCGGCTGCGGGGACCGGCGGCCTTCCTGCTGGCGCTGCTGGTGGGTGCGGTGGCGGGCCGCATGGCTGGTGCGCCTGCCCTGGTCGAAGCCGGCATCGTCGGCAGCGTGGTCCTGTTCGGCGTGATGCTGATGGCGCCACGCCTGCTGCCGGGCGCTCGCGGGGTGGCCCTGGTGGCCGGTGCCGGCCTGCTGCATGGCCTGGCCCACGGCGCCGAAGGGCCGGCCGGCCCGGCGTTCATGGCCTATGCCGCCGGCTTCCTGGCCAGCACCACGCTGCTGCACGCCGCCGGCCTGGCGCTGGGCCAGCGCCTGCACACGTTGCCGCAGCAGCTGACGGTCTGGGCCCAGCGCCTGATCGGCGGTGCCCTGGGCCTGGGTGGTCTGGCCCTGTGGCTGGCCTGAAGGGAAGCGCCATGGCCTCCACGCATGCCCACGTCAGCCCCGCTCAGAGTCTGGATGCCGCCGAGCTCGCCGCCGGCCGCACCATCCGTTCGGTCTACGTCTACGAAGCGCCGGTGCGCGTGTGGCACTGGGTCAATGCCCTGGCCATCACCGTGCTGGCCGTCACCGGCTACTTCATCGGCCAGCCGCTGCCCAGCACGCCGGGCGAGGCCAGCAGCCAGTACCTGATGGGCTACATCCGCTTCGCGCACTTCGCGGCCGGCTACGTCTTCGCCGTCGGCCTGCTCGGGCGGGTCTACTGGGCGCTGGTGGGCAACCACCACGCCCGCGAGCTGTTCACGCTGCCGGTGTTCAACCGCGCGTACTGGCGCGAGGTGGCCACCATGCTCAAGTGGTACGCCTTCCTGATCCCGCGCCCGAGCCAGTACGTGGGCCACAACCCGCTGGCCCGCATGGCGATGTTCTTCGGCTTTTTCGGGCTGTCGGTGTTCATGTTGTTCACGGGCTTTGCGCTCTACGGCGAAGGCCTGGGCGCCGGCTCCTGGGCCGACCGTCTGTTCGGCTGGGTGATCCCCCTCTTCGGCCAGAGCCAGGACGTGCACACCTTCCACCGCCTGGGCCTGTGGGCGATGCTGATCTTCGTGACCCTGCACGTCTACGCGGCCATCCGCGAGGACATCATGGGCCGCCAGAGCATCGTCAGCACCATGATCTCCGGCCACCGGACGTTCAAGGAATGACCGCCGCCCCGCGCATCGTGGTGCTGGGCATCGGCAACCTGCTGTGGGCCGACGAAGGCTTCGGCGTGCGCTGCGTCGAGGCCCTGGCCGCCGGTTGGTCCTTTGCGCCGAACGTGCAGCTGGTGGACGGCGGCACGCAGGGCCTTTACCTGCTGCCGCAGGTACAGGCCGCCACCCACCTGCTGATCCTCGACGCCGTCGACTACGGCCTGGCGCCGGGCACGCTGACCCTGGTGGAGGACGAGGAGGTGCCGCGTTTCCTGGGTGCCAAGAAGATGAGCCTGCACCAGACCGGCTTCCAGGAGGTGCTGGCGCTGGCGCAGTTCACCGGCCAGTGGCCGCAGCGGGTGGTGCTGGTGGGCTGCCAGCCGGCCGAGCTGGAGGATTTCGGCGGCAGCCTGACCCCGACGGTGAAGGCCGCGCTCGACCCGGCGCTGGCGGCCGCGCTGGCGCACCTGCGGGACTGGGGTGCCTGTCCTCAGGCGCGGCCCGCCAACGACACGGACACCGAATCCCTGGCCATCCCGGTACTCGCCATGGGCACCTACGAAACTGGCCGGCCGCCGGCCGAAGCCGCCTGCCGTGTGGGCGACGAACGTTTCATGCCGCCGGCCGGCGCACTGGCCTGAGGCGTCACGGCCATGTGCATCGGCTTCCCCATGCAGGTGATCGCTGCCGAGGCTGAACGAGCCACCGTGCGCCGTGGCGACGACCAGCAGGTGATCGGCACCGCGCTGGTCGGCCCCGTGCAGCCCGGCGACTGGCTGCTGGTGTTCCTGGGCGACGCCCGCGAACGCCTGGACGCCACCCGCGCCGCCGAGATCGACGCCACGCTGGCCCTGGTGGCCCATGCGCTGCCGCTGGTCGCCGGTACCGCCGCCCCCGCCCCGTTCGAACTCCCGTCGGCGATGAGCGCCGAGCAACTCCAGGCCTTTCGATGAGCACCCTCCCCGACTTGGAACCCCACACCTTCACCGCCGAGCGCTATCACGCAGCAGACGCCGACCCGGCCCGCGGCGCGCCGCCGCTGGTGGCACGGCTGGCCACCGACACCGGCGCCCACTGGGTCGACGCCAGCGGCCTCGACGCCTTCCTCGCCCGGAGTGGCGAACAGGTGCTGTTCTTCCATGGCGACCCGGTGCGTTTCCCGGAAGTGCTGGACGTGGCCGTGGTGCTGCCCGAGCTGTGCCGCCATGCGCAGCGCCAGTTCGGCCACGGCTACGACATCGGCGTCGTGGCCCGTCATGACGAGGACGCCATCGCCAGGCGCTTCGGCGTCACGCACTGGCCGGCCCTCGTGTTCCTGCGCGAAGGCCGCTGGGTCGACACGCTCAGCGGCATGCAGGACTGGGACGTCTACCTGCAGCGCCTGCAGGCGGTGGCGACCAAGCCGGCCTCGCGTCCTCCCATTGCCATCCAGGCCAGCGGCCAGGGCGCGCCGGGCTGCCGCTGAAGCCACACGGACAAGGAACGCCACGATGACCACAACCCGTACCGGCCGCAGCTTTCCGATCTCGGTGATCGCAGACGTGCCCATGGGCCCAGGCCACCACAGCGAAGACGAGACGCTGGACTACCTGGTGATGCCGCAGGGCATGTCCACCTTCCGCGCCCCGCCGCTGCCGGAACCCGAAGCGATGGCGGGGCAGCACGGTGCGCTGCGCGTGCTGCAGGCCACGCTGGACGCCGTGGCCGGGCGCGGGCCGACGCAGATTCCGCTGGACACCCTGGCGGTGGCCGACCTCACCCTGGTCAATCAGGTGCTGGGCGAAGGCGAGGTCAGCGCACAGTGGTTGACAGCTGGTGACGACAAGCGTTGCGCCCAGGTGCAGGAATCGGTCTTCGCCGGCGTCTGGCGCGTCGTCGAGACCGCGGCCGACGGCAGCCGCCACGACCGCATCGAGGTCGGCACCGTGCCGGCCGTGCTGCGCCAGGCCGCCATTGACGACGCGGCGCACCCGCCGGAGGTCGCCGGCGAACCGCCGGCGGGCGTGCTCAACGCCACCCACGTGCTGGCGGAACTGGCGCAGCATCGCGCCGCCTGGCAACCGGGTTGGGCCAGTGCCGTGGTCAACCTCACGCTGCTGCCCATGTCGCCGGCCGACATCGCGTGGATGGACCACGTGCTGGGCACCGGGCGCGTGCTGATCCTGTCCCGCGGCTACGGCAACTGCCGCATCACCAGCACCCGCGTGCCGCACACCTGGCGCGTGGTCTACTACAACTCGCAGGACCACGTGATCCTCAACACCGTCGAGGTCGGTGAACTGCCCGCCGTGGCGCTGGCGGCGCCGGAAGACCTGGCGGACACCCAGGAGCGGCTGGCCGAGGTGTTGCAGTGGGTGGCCCGGTCGTGAACACCAGCGGCTTCGAAGGCAGCTACCTGGGTGACCGGGCCCGCCTGCCCGCTGCCGCCCGCCTGGAATGCAAGATCTGCTGGTGGGTCTACGACCCGGCCCAGGGCGACCCGGTGTGGCAGGTGCCGCCGGGCACCGGTTTTGCCGAACTCCCGGCCCATTGGCGCTGCCCTCAGTGCGACGGCGACGCCGAGCAGTTCATGGTGCTGGGATGAACACGCCGGGCCGTTGCCAGGCGCGAAGGAGGGTCCGGTGAGTCCGCTGCTGGCCCCGCGCGTGCAGGCGCTGGAAGCGCGCTTCCGCCACATCGCCATGACACGCATGGCGGGTGTGGCCCTGCTGCACCCGGCGCTGCAGGTGCAGGCGGTGGACTTTGCAGAGGCGGCCGATGGCTGCGCGCTGGGCGTGCTGGTGACCCCCTGGTTCATGAACCTGGTGCGCCTGCCGCAGGTGCCCGAGACGACGTTGCCCTTGCCCAGCAGCGCCGACGACTACGCCATCGGCGGCTGGACCTTCCGCTTCCATGGCCAGTCCGAACCGGGCGTGGGGCTCTTTGCCGCCGCGTCGCTGGTGTCGCCGATGCACGGCTTTGCCGACCAGGCGGCCGCGGTGGCCACCGCCCGGGCGCTGTTGGAACGTCTTCGCCCACGGCCGGCACGGCGGGGCTTCCTGTTCGGCCGCAGCGAGGCCGCAGCATGAGCATCGTCAGCGTGGGCACGCTGCAACTGCGCCCCGGCACGCGGCCCGCCATCGTCGGCGCCACCGCCAGCCCCTGGCCGGCTCGGCTGGCCAAGGGCTGCCCGGCCGCCGAACTGGCGCCGCGCATGGCGGCGCTGCACGCCTTGTGCGCAGGGGGCCACCACGCGGCCGCCAGCCTGGCCGTGCGCGCGGCACAAGGTGGGCCGCCCGTGGTGGACGGCCCGCTGCGCCACGCGCTGCGCCTGGCCGTGCTGCGTGACCACCTCCGGCAGATCGGTCATGACTGGCCGATGCATCGGCTGGGCCGCACCGTGCCCGCCCTGAGCCCGTTGCAGGCGCCGGTGTGGTCGCGCGGCGACGAGGCCGCGTTGGGCGCCTTGCCGGGCTGGCTGCAGGCGCAGTGGATCGGCTGGCCGCTGCAACGCCTGCTGGCGGCCTGGCAGGACGACCCTGACCGTGCGACATGGGACTGGCTGCGCACGGCACAAACCCCGCTCGCCGCACTGCTTGGCGCATGGTGGACGGAACTGCAGGCGACCACGACACCGCACCGTCCGCTGCCACTGGCCGCGGCCCTGGGCGCGTCGTTCATCGCCCCGACCGGGCTCGTGCCCGACACCGGCCCCTGGCAGCGGCTGAACGACGCCGGCGCGCACCCGGCCCACAATGCCGGCATGCGCCTCATGTCCCGCCTGATCGACCTGCTGCGCCTGGCCGGGCCTACGGGCCCGGAACACCTGTCGCTGGGCGCCATCGACGCTGGGGCTGGCGAGGGCCATGCGTGGGTGGAGGTGGGCCGCGGCCTGCTGAGCTATCGCGTGCGGCTGACCGATGCGGCCGACGGCCCCTGCGTCGCCGACGTGGCGCTGCATACGCCCACCGACTGGAACGCGCATCCTCAGGGTGTGCTGGCCGAGGTGCTGGCCGCGTTGCCCGCCACGGGCAGCGCGCGCCGCGCCCGGCAGTTGGCGATGGTCTGGGACCCCTGCCTGCCTTGCAGCGTGCAGGA
Source organism: Burkholderiaceae bacterium (assembly GCA_024235915.1). Taxonomy (GTDB): domain Bacteria; phylum Pseudomonadota; class Gammaproteobacteria; order Burkholderiales; family Burkholderiaceae_C; genus Rubrivivax. Next base: position 242,255 of record JACKLO010000008.1, read on the forward strand.
TGGTGCCACCACCATCGCGAGCGAGGTCGCCCATGCATGAGCTCAGCCTGGCCGGTGGCGTGCTGCGGGTGGTGGAGGACGCCGCGGCCCGCGACGGTTTTGCCCGCGTGAGCCGGCTCACGCTGGAAGCCGGCGCCCTGGCCGGCGTGGAGGTGCGCGCGCTGCGCTTCGCGCTCGAATCCCTCGCACCTGGCACCTGCCTGGAAGGCGCCGAGGTGGTCATCGATGAGCCGCCCGCCCCCGCCTGGTGCCACGCCTGCTGCACCACGGTGGAGATCCGGCACCGGCTGGAGGACTGCCCGCAGTGCGGCAGTGCCCGCCTGCTGCCCACCGGCGGCACCGAACTGCGCGTGCGCGACCTGATCGTGCACGACCACTGAAACCAGACACAGGAGACCGACCATGTGCGTCGTCTGCGGCTGCGGAACCGACAACACCGCCCACTCCCATGCCCAAGCCGCCACCGCGCCGGCCGTGCAGGCCGTGCAAGCCGACCGCCCTGGCGACCTGCACTACGGCCTGGGCCGCGCCCGGGTCTCCGTGCCCGGCCTGGACGAAGGCCGCGCAATCCAGATCGAGACCGACGTGCTGGGCGCCAACGACCGATTTGCCGCCGACAACCGCGCGCACTTCGCGGCCCATGGTGTGGCGGCCTGGAACCTGGTCTCCAGCCCGGGGTCGGGCAAGACCACGCTGCTGTGCGCCACCATCGACGCCCTGCGCCGCCGCGAGCCCGACCGCGCGGTGGCAGTGATCGAAGGCGACCAGCAGACCACGAACGACGCCGACCGCATCCGCGCCACCGGCGTGCCCGCCATCCAGGTCAACACCGGCAAGGGTTGCCACCTGGACGCGCAGATGGTGGGCGAGGCCTTTGCGCGGCTGCCGTTGCACGGGCACGGGCACGCCCACGACGATGCCCACGATCCCCATCACGAACACGGCCACGGCGAGCCCGCGCTGCTGTTCATCGAAAACGTCGGCAACTTGGTCTGCCCCGCGATGTGGGACCTGGGCGAACGCGCCAAGGTGGCCATCCTGTCCGTCACCGAAGGCGAAGACAAGCCGCTGAAGTACCCCGACATGTTCGCCGCGGCGCGGCTGATGGTGCTGACCAAGACCGACCTGCTGCCCCACCTCGATTTCGACGTCGAGCGCTGCGTCGCCTACGCCCGGCGTGTGAACCCCGGCATCGAGGTGCTGCTGCTCTCGGCCCGCAGCGGCATCGGCATGGACGCCTGGCTGGACTGGCTGCTGGCCGACGCCGCCAGCCCCGCCCCCACCGCCGGCACGCCACGGCCGGAATCAGCCCTGCCCGCATGCCACCGCTGACGGCGCAAATCCTGCCAGCCCCGGCACCGCGCACGGTGCTGGCCGCCGGCGCGTTCCTCAAGCATCGCGCCTGCCTGCTGCACGGCGACCGCGTGTGGTGGACGCCGCTGCACGGTGACCTGTCCACCCCACAGGCCTGTGCCGCCATGCAGACCTCGCTGGACGGCCTGCTGCAGGCCGCCGGCGTCACCCCAGAGGTCGTGGCACACGACCTGCACCCGGACTTTCCCTGCACCCAGGCCGCGCAGGCGCTGGCCCAACGGCTGGCGGTGCCCGCCCATGCGGTGCAGCACCATCAGGCGCACATCGGCGTGGTGATGGCCGAACAGGGCTGGCGTGGCGACAGCGCCGTGTTCGGCCTCGCGCTGGACGGCGTCGGCCTGGGCAGCGACGGGCAGGCCTGGGGCGGTGAGCTGCTGTCGGTCACGGCGGCCGGCAGCACACGTGTGGCGCATCTGGCGCCGCTGGCCCTGCCCGGCGGCGACGCGGCCGCCCGCGAGCCGTGGCGTGTCGCCGCAGCGGTGCTGCACGCCCTGGGGCGTGGCGATGAGATCGTGGCCCGTTACGCGCCCAAGGTCGGCGACGTGATGGCCGCCGGCGTGGCCACCCTGCTGGCGCGCAGCCTGCGCTGCCCGCCCAGCAGCGCCGCCGGCCGCTGGTTCGATGCCGCCGCGGCCGCCCTCGGCCTGGCGCCGCGCGTACAGGCCGAGGCGGAGGCCGCCATCGCGCTCGAACAGGCGGCCACGCATTGGCTGGAGGTGAATCCGATGCCAAACCTGCCTGTTCCTTCGTTGGACCTGCACGGCCTCGTCGGCAGCCTGTTCCAGGAAGCCGACCCCGGCCGCGGTGCGGCCCGCTTCCATGGCGCCCTGGCCGATGCGCTGGTACAGGCCGCCGCCGAACAAGGCGCCCATGAGCTCGTGCTGTCGGGCGGCTGCCTCCACAACCGGCTGCTGTCGCGCCTGGTGAACGAGGGTGCTGCCGACCGCGGCATCACCTGCTGGCGCCCCACCACCGTCGACTGCGGCGACGCCGGCCTGGCCCTCGGCCAAGCCTGGCTGGCCGCCCATGCCCTGGAGACCTGCTGATGTGCCTGGCCCTGCCCGCCCGTGTCATTGCCTGCAAGGACGATGACGATGCCGTCGTCGAACTCGGCGGCGTGCACAAGACCATCTCGCTGGCCCTGGTGCCTAAGGCCCGCGTGGGCGACTACGTGATCGTGCACGTCGGCCACGCCATCGGCCTGCTCGACCCGCTGGAGGCGGAACGCACGCTGGCGCTGTTCGCCGAACTGCAGGCGCAACAGATGCAGCTGGCCAGCGAACCGGGCAAGGCGAAGGAGGCCACGCCATGAAGTACATCGACGAGTTCCGCGACGGCGACGTGGCCCGCGCGCTGGGGGCGCGCATCGCCGCCGAATGTCAGCCTGGCCGGCAATACGCCTTCATGGAGTTCTGCGGCGGCCACACGCACGCCATTGCGCGCTACGGCATCGCCGAACTGCTGCCGCCGGCGATCCGCATGATCCACGGCCCCGGCTGCCCGGTCTGCGTGCTGCCCATCGGCCGTATCGACCAGGCCATCGGCTTGGCGCTGGAGCACGGCGCCATCGTCTGCACCTATGGCGACACGATGCGCGTGCCGGCGTCGGGCTCGCTGTCGATGATGAAGGCCAAGGCCCGCGGTGCCGACATCCGCATGGTCTATTCGGCCGCCGATGCGTTGACGCTGGCCCGCCGCCACCCCGACCGCGAGGTGGTGTTCTTCGCCATAGGCTTCGAGACCACCACGCCGCCCACCGCCCTGGTCGTCAAGCAGGCCGCTGCCGAGGGCCTGAAGAACTTCAGCGTGCTGGCCTGTCACGTGCTCACGCCCAGCGCCATCGCCCACATCCTGGAAGCCGAAGAGGCCCGGGCCCTCGGCACCGTGCCGATCGACGGCTTTGTCGGCCCGGCGCACGTGAGCATCGTCATCGGCTCGGCGCCCTACGAGGGTTTTGCGCGCGAACACCACAAGCCGGTGGTGATCTCCGGCTTCGAGCCGCTGGACGTGATGCAGTCCATCTGGATGCTGGTGCAGCAGGTCAACGCCGGCCGCGCCGTGGTGGAGAACCAGTTCAGCCGCGCCGTCACCCGCGCCGGCAACCTGGCCGCCCAGCAGGTGGTGGCCGAGGTCTTCGAGCTGCGCGAAAGCTTCGAATGGCGCGGCCTGGGCGAGGTGGCGCACAGCGCACTGCGCCTGAAGCCCGAGTGGGCTGCCTTCGACGCCGAGCGCCGCTTCGGCCTGGCCTACCGCCCGGTGCCGGACCACAAGCAGTGCGACTGCGGCGCCATCCTGCGCGGCGTCAAGCAGCCGGCTGATTGCAAGCTCTTCGGCACCGTCTGCACGCCGGAGAACCCGATGGGCTCGTGCATGGTGTCGTCCGAAGGCGCCTGCGCCGCGCACTGGAGCTACGGGCGCTTCCGTGACATCCCCGTCCGATTGGAGGCGGCATGAGCAGCACCACCCGCCAGGGCTACATCCGTCCGCTGGACTTCAAGCAGGGCCGCGTCGACATGAACCACGGCGCCGGCGGCCGCGCCGCGGCGCAACTGATCGACGAACTTTTCGCCCGCGCCTTCGACAACCCGGCGCTGCGCGCCGGCGACGACGGCGCGGTGTTCGACCTGCCCACCGGCCACCGGCTTGTCATGGCCACCGACGGCCACGTGATCTCGCCGCTGGTCTTCCCGGGGGGCGACATCGGCGCGCTCTCGGTGCACGGCACGCTCAACGACGTGGCGATGATGGGCGCCGTGCCGCTGGCACTGTCGGCCGCCTTCGTGCTGGAGGAGGGTTTTGCGCTGGCCGAGCTGAAACGCATCGTCGAATCCATGGCGGCTGCCGCGCGGGACGCCGGTGTGCCCATCGTCACCGGCGACACGAAGGTCGTCGAGCAGGGCCATGGCGACGGTGTCTACATCACCACCACGGGCATCGGCGCCCTGCCGGCCGGCCGGCGCATCGGCGGCGCTCTGGCGCAGCCCGGCGACGCGCTGCTGCTCTCGGGCCCCATCGGCGATCACGGCGTGGCCGTCCTGTCCCAGCGCGAATCCCTGGGTTTCGAGGCCACGGTGACCAGCGACACCGTCGCGCTGCACGGCCTGGTCGCGGCGCTGCTGGCGGCGGTGCCTGAGGGCGCGGTGCACACCCTGCGCGACCCCACGCGCGGCGGCCTGGCCACCACGCTCAACGAGATCACCCGCCAGGCCGGCGTGGGCATGCGGCTGCAGGAGTCGGCGATCCCCGTGCGCGCCGAGGTGGCCGCCGCCTGCGAGTTGCTGGGGCTGGACCCGCTGTACGTGGCCAACGAAGGCAAGCTGGTGGCGGCCGTGGCGCCCGAACATGCCGAGGCCGCCCTGGCCGCGCTGCGCGCTCACCCGCTGGGGCGCGAGGCCGTGCGCATCGGCAGCGTGGTGGACGACCCGCACCGCTTCGTGCAGATGGCCACCAGCTTCGGCGGCCAGCGTGTGGTGGACTGGCTCACGGGCGAACCCCTGCCGCGCATCTGCTGAACGGGCACTACCATCGCTGGCCCCGTGAACGCCCCCGACCCCCTGCCCTTCGACGAGCACGACGACCCCAGCCGCCCGCTGGTGCTGGTGGTCGACGATGAGCCGCGCTCGCAGGAGGCCATGCGCCGCACGCTGGACGAGGACTTCCGCGTGCTCACCGCCGGCGACACCACCGCCGCGCGCGGCCTGCTGGCGCGCCATGCGGTGCAGGTGATCCTGTGCGACCAGCGCATGCCCGGCGAGAGCGGCGTGGCCTTCCTGAAGGCGGTGCGCGCCGAGCGGCCCGAGGTCGTGCGCATCGTGATCTCCGGCTACGCCGACAGCGAGGACATCATCGCCGGCATCAACGAGGCCGGCATCTACCAGTACGTGCTCAAGCCGTGGGTGCCGCAGCACCTGCTGGACACCGTGCGTGGCGCCGTGGAAGCCAGCCGCCTGCAGCATGGCGTGCAGCGGCTGGACCTGGACCTGCGCGCCGGCGCCCCGGCCCTGCGCACCCGCCTGGGCGAACGTCTGCAGGCCGCGCGCAACGTCTACGGCTTCGAGCGCATCGTGCGCGCTGCCGGCAGCCCGCTGGATGCCGTGTGTGCCATGGCCCAGCGTGTGGCACGGCACGACCTCTCGGTGCTGGTGCTGGGCGAATCCGGCACCGGCAAGGAATTGATGGCACGCGCCATCCACTATGCCAGCCCGCGCGCCGCACGGCCCTTCGTGGTCGAGAACTGCGCCGCCATCCCCGACACGCTGCTGGAAAGCGAGCTCTTCGGCCACAAGCGCGGCGCCTTCACCGGTGCCACCGACGACCACATCGGCCTGATCCAGCGCGCCGACGGCGGCACCCTGTTCCTCGACGAAATCGGCGAGACCTCGCCGCTGTTCCAGGTCAAGCTGCTGCGCGTGTTGCAGGAAGGCGAGCTGCGGCCCGTGGGCGCCACACGTACGGTGCCGGTGGACGTGCGCGTGATCGCGGCCACGCACCGCCGGCTGGAGGACGAAGTGCGGGCCGGCCGCTTCCGCGAAGACCTGTACTACCGCCTGGCCGGCGTCACGCTGCAGATGCCGCCGCTGCGCGAGCGCCCCGGCGACATCGTGCCGCTGGCCGAACGCCTGCTGGCCGATGCCGCCACCGAACTCGGCCTGCCGCCGGCGCGTTTCGACGAGGATGCGCGCGCGGTGCTGGTGGGCTACCCCTGGCCGGGCAACATCCGCGAGCTGCGCAACGAGATCGCGCGCGCGCTGGCCTTGGGCGACGGACCGGTCGTGGCAGCCACCGGCTTCTCGCCGCGCCTGCTGCACGGCCAGACCGGCCGCGCCGAGGCGGCCCAGCCCGCCGGCGGCGCCGCGCTGCCGGCGCAGGGCACGCTGCAGGAACGGCTGGACGCCATCGAGGCCATGCTGCTGCGCGAGGTGATGCTGCGCCACCGCTGGAACAAGACCCGCGCCGCGGCGGAACTGGGCCTGTCGCGCGTGGGCCTGCGCGCCAAGCTCCTGCGCTTCGGCCTCGAGAGCGCCACCACACCGCCCGCCGGCACGGAGAAGCACTGATGCTCAACGTGTTGTGGCTGCAGAGCGGCGGCTGCGGCGGCTGCAGCATGTCGCTGCTGTGCGCCGACACCGCCGACTTCCCCGCCATGCTGCACGCCGCCGGCGTGAAGCTGCTGTGGCACCCGTCGCTGTCGCGCGAGAGCGGGCACGAGCTGGTGGACCTGCTGGAGGCCTGCCTGGCTGGCACCCAGCGGCTGGACGTGCTGTGCGTCGAAGGCGCCTTGCTGCGCGGGCCGAATGGCACTGGCCGCTTCCACCTGCTGGCCGGCACCGGGCAGCCGATGACGCAGTGGGTGCAGCGCCTGGCCGCGGTGGCCACGCACGTGGTGGCCGTGGGCAGTTGCGCCGCCTGGGGCGGCATCAGCGCCGCCGGCGCCAACGAGACCGAGGCCTGCGGCCTGCAGTACGAGGACGACCGCCCGGGCGGCCTGCTGGGCAGCGGCTTCCGCAGCGGCAGCGGGCTGCCCGTGGTCAACGTGGCCGGCTGCCCCACGCACCCCGGCTGGGTGGTGGACACGCTGATGGCCCTGGCCGCCGGCGCCCTGGGGCCCGACGACCTTGATACCCTCGCCCGCCCGCGCTTCTACGCCGACCAGCTGGTGCACCACGGCTGCACACGCAACGAGTTCTACGAGTTCAAGGCCAGCGCCGAGAAGCCGTCGGACTTGGGCTGCATGATGGAACACATGGGCTGCAAGGGCACGCAGGCGCACGCCGACTGCAACACCCGGCTCTGGAATGGCCAGGGCTCGTGCACCCGCGGCGGCTACGCCTGCATCAGCTGCACCGAACCGGGCTTCCAGGACCCGGGCCACCCCTACCACCAGACGCCCAAGATCGCCGGCATCCCCATCGGCCTGCCCACCGACATGCCCAAGGCCTGGTTCGTGGCACTGGCGTCGCTGAGCAAGAGCGCCACGCCACGGCGCGTGAAGGCCAATGCCACCGCCGACCACGTGGTGGTGGCGCCCGCCGCGCGGAAGACGCGCCTCGGCTGATCGATGCTCATGACGCGGCGGGCTTGACCCGCGCGCGCGACGCGACACGGCAGCGTCGCGCCCAGCTTTCCGCGGGCCGCCCGCCGTTCTCGCCACTGGTCACGGCGCTTGCACTGCCGTCAACGGATCGGACAGCGCCGCAGCGCAACATGGCGGACCGCTGCAGGAAGGCCCTCAAGGCACGGAACTTGAGTGACGGTGCCCATGTCGCTCTCCTTCACCGTCACCCAGCGTCTGGCCTTCGCTTTCGGCAGCGCCATCTTCATGTGCGCCGCCATCGCCCTGCTCGCGATCCTGCAGCTGCAGGCGCTGGCCGACGTGGCCGCCACGCCCGCGGCCTGGGCGGCCAGCCGCAGCGCGGCCTGGTGGCTGGGCAGCATGGCGGCGGCAGCGTCGGTGGGCGGCATCGTCGTCAGCGCCTGGATCGTGCGCGACCTGGCCAGCGCCCTGGGCGCCGAACCGCAGGACCTGGGCGCCCGCGCGCAGCGTGTGGCTGACGGCCACCTGGGCGACCCGCTGCCGGCTCAAGCCCGCGGCGTGCTGGGCGACCTCGCCCGCATGCAGACGCAGCTGGTGCACCTGGTGGGGGCGGTGCGCGCCGAATCCGAGACCGTGCACGACCATGGTCACAGCATCGCGTCAGAGAGCGAGCGCCAGCGGGTCCAGGCCGACGCCCAGGCCACCGCGTTGGGCGCTGCCGCCGTCGCGCTGCGGCGCGAGGTGCTGTCCATGCAGCGCACCGCGGCATCGGCGGCCGACACCGCCCAGCTGGCCGACGATGCACGCGCGGTGGCCACGCAGGCGCGCCAGGTGATCCACGACGCCACCGCCCACATCCGCAGTGCCGACGACGGCGCCCGCCACATCCACGAGGCGGCGCAGCTCATCCATCGCCTGGCAGGACAGACCGGTGTGCTGGCGCTGAACGCCGCCGCCGCCGCCAGCCGTGCCGGCGCGGCGGGCGTGGAGTTCGCCGTCGTGGCCCGGGAAGTGCGAGCGCTGTCGGAACGCTGCGTGGCCGCCTCCGGCGCTGTCAGGGCCCAGATCGATGCGGCGCTGGGCGAGGTGCGCACAGGCCGCACACAGGCCGAAGAAGCCGGTGCCACCATGGAACGCATCGTGGCTGCCGCGGCCGACGTGGCGCAGCACCTGTCGGCATTGGCCAGCGACAGCCGACAGCGCAGCGACGCCCTGAGCACCTTGGCCACCTCGATGGACGACCTGCTGGTGCAGACGCGCCGTACCGCCACCGGCCAGGCCCACAGTGGCGCCCTTGCCCGCACGCTGGCGGAAGGGTCCACGCGCCTGCTGCAGGCCGTTGCAGTGTTCCAGCTGTCGTCCACCGCGGTGAGCCACCGTGCCGGCGCTAGCATCGATGCCAATGAACGACCCCAGCGCCACGAACGCGCCACGCCTGATCGTCGGGCCCTTCAACCGCGTCGAGGGTGATCTCGAGGTGCGCCTGACCCTGCGCGACGGCCAGGTGGCCGACGCGCAGGTGGTGGCGCCGATGTACCGCGGCTTCGAGAACCTGTTGACCGGCCGCGCCCCGCAGGACGCGCTGGTGATCGTGCCGCGCATCTGCGGCATCTGCTCGGTGTCGCAGTCGGTGGCGGCGGCGCGTGCGCTGGCCGACGCGGCCGGCGTCACGCCACCACCCAATGGCCGCCTGGCCACCGAGCTGATGCTGGCCACGGAGAACCTGGCCGACCACCTGAGCCACTTCTACCTGTTCTTCATGCCCGACTTCGCGCGCGAGGCCTACGCCCATGCGCCCTGGTTCGGCGCCGTGCAGCAGCGATTTGCCGCCGGCACGGGCGATGGGGCCCGCGCGGCCTTGGCGGCGCGCCAGCGCTGGTTCCAGATCGTGGGCACGCTGGGCGGCAAATGGCCGCACACGCACAGCATCACCGCGGGCGGCAGCACACGCGCGGTGGACGCGTCGGAGCGCCTGCGGCTGCTGGCGCTGGTGCGCGAGTTCCGCGCCTTCCTGGAGCGGCAGACCTTCGGCGCGCCGCTGGAGGCCGTGGCCGCACTGGACAGCGAAGCCGCGCTGCAGGCCTGGCAGGCCGAAGCGGCCCCGGGCGAAGCCGCGGGTGGCGACCTGCACCTGTTCCTCACCGTGGCCGCCAGCACCGGCCTGGACCGCCTGGGCCGCGGGCCGGGCCGCACGCTGGCGTACGCCAGTGCCACCGCACCGGCCGGCGTGTTCGATGAAGCCACGGGTACCTTGGCGCCACCCGACCTGTCGCGCATCACCGAAGACACGCACCATGCCTGGCTGGCCGACGCAGGCCAGGGGGCGCGCCACCCCACGGCCGGTCTGACCCGGCCCGACGCACACAAGCCCGACGCCTACAGCTGGAACAAGGCACCGCGCCTGGCCGGTGCGCCGTGCGAGACCGGGGCCATCGCACGCCGCTTGGCCGCCGGCCACCCGCTGGTGCGCGACGCCGTGGCGCGCTGCGGCGCCACCGTGTACACCCGGGTGCTGGCCCGCCTGCTGGAGCTGGCGCTGGTGGTGCCGCAGATGGAGCGCTGGCTGGGCGAACTGCAGCCGCGCGAACCGTTCTGCCACGACGCGCCGCTGCCCGATGCCGCCGAAGGCGTGGGCCTGGCCGAGGCCGCGCGCGGCGCGCTGGGCCACTGGCTGCGTGTGGAGCGTGGGCGCATCGCGCAGTACCAGATCGTGGCGCCGACGAGCTGGAACTTCTCGCCGCGCGACGCCACCGGTCAGCCCGGGCCGCTGGAGTCGGCGCTGGTGGGCACCCCGGTGGCCGCGGACGAGCGCACGCCGGTGGCGGTTCAGCACGTGGTGCGGTCCTTCGACCCGTGCATGGTCTGCACCGTGCACTGACGCGGGTCCAGAATCGCCGCATGCCCGCGCAGCGCCCCCGCCCCGCCACCGCGATGCCGCCCACGCCTGCGCCCGCGGCCACAGCCGCACCGCAGGGCGTGGACGAAACCGCCTGGCTCGACGTCATCCACAAGATGGACGAGGTCTACTCGCAGCTGGTGGCCGACGAGATCGCGCTGGAGGCCAAGAACGCCGAACTCGAGCAGAGCCAGCAGTTCATCTTCAGCCTGCTGGCAGCGATGAGCGACGTGCTGCTGGCGGTGAACCACGCTGGCGAGATCGAGGAGACCAACGCGGCCTTGTGCAGCTTGGTCAGCCGCACCGACGCTGCGCTGCGCGGCACGCCGCTGGCCGATCTGATGGCCGACGACGACAGCCGCGTGCGCCTGGCTTCCGCGCTGGCCCGCACCGGCGGCGCCGAGACGGGCACGGTGATCGAGCTGATGCTGCACGGGGGCGACGGCACGACCCCGGTGCCCGTGGACTTCAACGTCACACCGCGCCTGGACCGCACCGGGCGCCGTGTGGGCCATGTGCTCGTGGGCAGGCCCATGGGCGAAATCCAGCGCGCGTACCACGCGCTGCGCGAGGCCCACGAGGCACTGAAACAGGCGCAGGCGCAGCTGGTGCACAGCGAGAAGATGGCCTCGCTGGGCCGCCTGGTGGCGGGCGTGGCGCACGAGCTGAACAACCCCATCAGCTTCGTGCTGGGCAACGTGCAGGCGCTGGCGCGCTACGGCGAACGGCTGCAGCAGTACCTGGGTGCCGTGCATGAAGGGCATGACGCCGCGCAACTGCAGCCGCTGCGCCGCGAGCTGCGCATCGACGCGCTGTTGCGCGACCTGCCGTCCCTGATCGAAGGCATGGCGGAGGGTGCACAGCGTACCGCCGAGATCGTCGCCGGGCTCAAGCGCTTCTCGGCCATGGAGCGTGAGACGCGCCAGACGCTGGACCTGGTGCCGGTGGTGCAGCGCGCCGTGCACTGGGTGCGCCGCGGCACGGCGCCGCACTTTGCGGTGGACGTGGTCGCCGCCGGCCCATGCCCGGTGGTGGGTGACCCCGGACAGCTGATGCAGGTGGCCATGAACCTGGTGCAGAACGCCGCCGACGCCACCGCGCTGCGTGGTGGCGACCCTGCCCGGGGGGGTGACGATCAGACCGGCGAGCCCGGCGGACGGCTCACCGTGACGCTCGACGACGACCCCATCGCCGGGCAGGTGCACGCTGTCTTCGCCGACAACGGCCCCGGCATCGCCGACGCTGACCTTGGCCGCATCTTCGACCCCTTCTTCACCACCAAACCCGTGGGCCAGGGCACCGGGCTGGGCTTGTCGATCAGCTATGGGATCGTGGAGCAGCACGGCGGTGTGCTGTCGGCTGCGAACCGCCCTGAAGGCGGCGCGGTGTTCATCCTGACCTTGCCGCGCGCGGCCAGCTGAAACACGCGGTTTCGGCGGTGCCGGCCACTCACCCAGGTGGGGGACACGACCTAGGGACGAGCGGCGCTGAATCACTCTTGAGAGGGGTGGCGGGGCTCTTGTAGGCGGTTGGGGCGGTACCTACAGTCCGCCCACTCTTCATCAACCGGGCCGCAACCATGTCTCTTTTCCACCGGATTCAACGGCTGTCCAGCCGCCTGCGCCGCACGTGCGCGATCAGCCTCAGCGCCGTCCTGTCGACGGCGCTCATGGCGCCGTCGGCCTTCGCGCTCGACAGCAACGCGCAGACGACCGACCTGTCGATCAACAAGCCCACCGGCTGGTGGTTCTACACGGGCGTCAGCGCCTCGCAGGTCTCCAGCTACCTGAGCAGCAAGGGCGCGCGCCTCACCGACATCGAGGTGCAATCGGTCAGCAACGGCGTGCCCACCTTCACGGTGCGCATGGTCCAGAACAGCGGCAGCTACGCCGTGCCTGGCTGGTGGTGGTACTACGGTCTGACGTCGGCGCAGGTCAGCAGCTACCTGAACGCCAACACCGCCCGACTGATCGACCTGGAGCCCTACGACATCGGTGGCGGCAACATCCGCTACGCCGCCGTGATGGTGTCCAACACCGGCACTGCGGCCCGCTCGTGGTGGTGGTACTACGGCAAGACGTCCAGCGAGATCTCCAGCCTGTTGTCCGGCCGGCGCCTGATCGACCTCGACAGTTACAACACGACCTCCGGCAAGCGTTACTCGGCGGTCATGATCGCCAACACCGGCGAAGACGCAGAGACCTGGCAGTGGTGGCTGAACCAGTCCATCTCCGGCATCAGCAGCAAAGTCGCGTCGTTCGGCGGCCGCGTCGTGAAGATCGACCGCCAGAGCGACGGTACCTACAACTTCATCCAGGTGAAGAACACCGGTGCCGAGGCCACTGCGTGGTGGCACCAGTATGGCTTCACGTCCTCGACCGCACTGCTGAACTACGCGAATCAGCTGGCCGCACGACCGGTCGACGTGGTCACCTACCTGAACGGCTCCGGGCAGCGCCGGTGGGACGCCGTGTTCATCGACAACGCCAACACCAGCACGCGCCGCATGCGCAACGAGTTCGCAAAGACCTTCCTGGACGCCAATGGCAACCCGACGCGCGGCATCTTCGAAGCGCACCTGCGCGAGGTGGGCGGTTCGGTCAAGGTCAACCTCAACGACAAGCGCCGCGCCGAGACGGCCAGTTCGCTGAAGTCGCTGCACCTGCTGCATGCCATGCGCCGCGTTGCCGCGGGTACCGACACGCTGGCTTCCGCCTTCAACTACTACGAGTACGACCCGGTCAAGGGAAAGGACGCCTGCCCGGTACCGTCGCTGGAGACGTCCGCCAACCTGCGCACGAACTACAACTTCGAGAAGGGTCTGGACGAGATGATGGCCATCTCGGACAACCGCACGACGCGCGGCACCGTGATCCGGTACGGTGGCTTTTCGCCCTTCAACAGCACCGCCAGCAGCCTCGGCCTGAGCGGCACGACCCTGCGTCACAACATCGGTTGTGCCTACCGCAACGTGAGCACGAACAAGTACGACCCGACCAACCTGCGCAATGACACCACGGCCGCCGATCTGGCCCGCATCTACGCCGGCGTCTGGGACTCGTCGTTGCTGTCGAACACCAACGCCGCCCGCACCGAATTCCTCGAGTCGGCCAACCCGGCCAACGGGGTGAGCAGCGCGCTGCAGGCCATCATCACCGACGAAGCGAACAAGCTCGGCAAGGGCGCGATCGCCACGCAGTTCGGTGGCCTGGTGCGCACATGGGGCAAGGGCGGCAGCTACGGCACCTGCCTGCCGGACAGCAACGGCAACTGCGGCCAGAAGGTCATCGTGCGTTCCGGCACGGGCCTGATCCGCCTGCCGATCAAGGTCAACGGTGCCACCGACTACCGCACCTACGCCTTCGCGCGGCTGATCTCCGACGTGCCGGTGCCGAACTGGGGAGACGCCACCGACACGGCGTACACGAACGCCTACGGCGCCGCCGCGAACGAGCTGTACCGCGACGAGATCCGCGCCGCGCTGAAGACCTGGTGAGCCGGTGATGGCCTCTGGATGTTCATCGACGAAGCCAGGCGGCCGGGCGTCGGCCCGGCCTGCAACGGTCTCGGACTGCCTGGCCGCGGCCACTGCCGAAGCCGCGCGGCTGCAGGGCCGCAGGCTGGCACGGGCGGATCAGGCCATGCCCAGCGGCGGGCGCACTGGAGTTGCCGCGGTGCTGGCATGTGCCGTCGGTGCGGCGGTGCTCGCGGTGCTGGCCTGGCCCGCGGCCGAACCCGATCGGCTGCGGGTCGCCGTGGACGGTGCCATTGCCGGTGCCTCGGCACAGACGCAAGGTTCGCACCGACTCACCGTGGCGCCCAGCGCGGCCTTCCCTTGGTCCGCCGTCTGTGCCGACGGGCCCTGCGGTGAGCCACCCGATGCCATGTTGGCCGAGCCCGCGATCGATCAGCCTCCCGAACTACGTTGGCCGGCCGACACACCGCTCCCCTGGGCCGATGCGCCAGACCTCTGGGCGTTGGATCCCCAACCCGTGGCGCCGGTGACCGGACCGAACCGCGGGCGCGTCAACATGCCGACGATCCCCGACGACCTCGACCCGACGCCCGGTGTCGAGTCGAGCGAGTCCGAAATCGCCGACAGTACCGATGGCCAGTTCGCCGAGCCGGAGGGCTTGGTTTGATGGCGTCGACCACTCGCTGACTCGGCGCGTGGCAGGTCCACGCGCCGGTTCGAGCGAGCCGCCGGGGCGCCAAGAACCTCGGCGCGGCCGATCGTTCCAGATCGGCCAATGCTGTTCACGAGTGCGCCCAGCGCTGCGCCTGGCCCGGTGCTCAGTCGATGCCTGGTTCAGCGCCTACGACAGGCTCAGGTGTCTGGACGGCCCGGTGCGATGAGTCGATGCATGCCGTTGACGGATGGATTCTGCGCCTTTGCGCAAGCCACGCGCTGGCCACCTCCAGACCACGCACCAGACGCGCCTGCGCCTCACTGCTCAACCCCTCGCCCAGCCCGAAGGCCGTGCCCTCGATCGCCAGTTGCCAGGCATCGGGCAGGCGTTGTCCCAATCGCTGTGCCACGTGCAGCACCCCGGCGGGCGTGAGCGCATGGCTGAGCACCGGCAGCGCCGCAGCGGGCTCGACGCGGTGGAGTTCCACGCCGACCGCCTCCCGCGTGGCGTCGACGAACAGCACCGCGTCACACGCCAGGAGATCCAGTGCGTGCTCCACCTGCAGCTGAAAGTCCGTCAGCACTTCGACACCGTCCATGTCGCCGACGGCCCATTGCGCCACCAGCATCGGCCCCAGACCATCGTCCCCGCGTGAGGGATTGCCGACCGCGATGACCAGCACCCGCGCCAGCGTCATCCCAGGGTCCGCCGGACTCGGCCGTCGCCGTCGCGCACCACCTGATCGATGATCTGGCCCGTGGTGGTTTCCAGCCCCACTTCCAGCGGCATCTGCCCCAGCGCATGCGTGGCGCAGCTCAGGCAGGGGTCGTAGGCGCGCACCGCGGTCTCGATGCGCGCCAGCAATGGCTCGGTGATTTCGTGCCCGCTGAGCTCCTCGCGCGCCACGATCCGCACGGCCTCGTTCATGGCCTCGTTGTTGTGTGTGGTGCTGACGATGAGGTTGCAGTCGGTGACCAGGTCGTCGGTGCCGATGCGGTAGTGGTGGATGAGCGTGCCGCGCGGCGCCTCGATGACCCCCACGCCTTCGCGCAAGCGGCCCAACGGCGGCGGGCCTGGCAATGCCGCCGCCAGGTCGCCGGCCACCACGGCATCGTCGTCCAGCAGCGCAGCAATGACCTCGGCCGCATGCAGCATCTCGATCATGCGCGCCGCGTGGTAGGCCAGGGAACCGTGCACCGGCCCGCCGGCCAGAAAGGCCCTCCGGCGGGCTTCGGCCCGCGGGGTGCTCAACCGATCGGCCACCTGCAGCCGCGCCAACGGGCCCACGCGGTACCAGCCGTCGCGCCGCCCCAGGCGTTTCAGGTAGGGGAACTTCAGGTAGGTCCAGGGTTCCGTGGCCTCCTCGATGTGGTCGCCATAGGCCTGCACGTCCACGTCGGGACCCATGGGCGCACCGTCGGCGTTGCGCCAGCGCAGCGCCCCGTCGTAGAGATCCAGGGTCCCGTCTGGCGCCACCAGGCCCAGCCACGAGGAGCGCATCGTGGCGAACCCGTCGAAGCCGGCGGGATCCTTGGCCCGGATCGCCTCCACCAGGTCCACCGCGGCTTCGCACCAGCCCAGGATCTGCGGCAGCCCGGCCCGCAGTTCGTCGCGTTCGGCCACGCTCAGCCGGCGATTGACGCCGCCGGGGATGCTGCCGGTGCCGTGCACACGCTTGCCGGCGGTCTGGCGGATGACCTCCTGCCCGTACTTGCGCAGCAGCACGCCCTGGCGCGCGATGTCGGGAAAGGCCTCGGCCACGGCGGCGATGCTGCGCCGCGCCGGTTCGGTGGCCGTGCCCAGCAGCAGTTCGGGCGATGACAGGTGGAAGAAGTGGAGCGCGTGCGACTGCAGGATCTGCCCGTGGTGCATGAGCCGCCGCAGCGCCTGCGCGCTGGGCGGCACGGCATCGGCCACGCCCAGGGCCACGTCAATCGCCTTGCTGGCCGCCAGGTGATGCGACACCGGGCAGATGCCGCACAGGCGCTGCACCATCACCGGCACCTCCCAGTAGGGCCGGCCCACGATGAAGCGCTCGAAGCCGCGGAACTCCACGATGTGCAGTCGGGCCTGCACCACCTGCCCGGCATCGTTCACCAGCAGGGTGACCTTGCCGTGGCCTTCCACACGCGAGAGCGGGTCGATGGCCACGCGCCTCAGGCCAGGCGGCAACGCTCGGGCGGCTTCGGGGACGTTGTTCATCAGTCGTAGTGCAGCGGCGGCAACGGCTGCAGCGGCGCCGTGCGGCCGTCGAGCAGCGCCGTGAGCAGCGCGCCGATGGTTTCGGCGTTGGGGGGGCAGCCGGGCAGGAAGTGGTCCACGTGCACCACTTCGTGGATCGGGTGCACGCGGGCGAGCGGCAGCGGCAGCTCGGGGTCGTTGGGCACGTCGCTGCCGGGTGCCAGGCCGGGGCGGTGGCGGTACACGTCCACCAGCATCTCGCCCACGTCCAGCGCATTTCGCTGCGCCGGCAGGCCACCGTTGATGGCACAGGCGCCCACGGCCACCAGCAGCTTGCAACGGGCGCGGAACTCCCGCAACACAGCCACGTTCTCGGCGTTGCACACTCCACCTTCGACCAGGCCGACATCGCAGGGGCCGAGGTCCTTGACGTCGTTGAGCGGCGTGCGGTCGAGCTCGATGCGGTCGAACAACGGGAACAGCGCCTCGTCCAGGTCCAGAAAGGACATGTGGCAGCCGAAGCAGCCGGCCAGCGACACGGTGGCGATGCGGGGTTTGGTGGTCACGGGGCCGCCCCCGGTCCACCATGCTCAGCCGGCTCGCGTCGATCCGCCGGCCGCTGGCCGATGGGCACCGCATAACCGAGACGCTTGGGGCCGATGGCGCCCACCGGGCAGATGCGGGCGGCCAGGTCGTCGGCGGCCAGGGCACTGTCGACCAGGCGGCCGCGCGGGCTGTTGACGATCACCCGCGTGCCCGTGCCGTGCCCGCCGATCTGGAAGACGCCCTTGCCGTCCACCTCCCACGACGCGCGCACGCACAGCTTGCACAGGATGCAGCGGTTGAAGTCCAGCCAGACGTCGGGGTGGCTGGCGTCCACCGCGTGACGCGGAAAGAACTCCTCGAAGCCCGGGCCTGTCACGCCCAGCGCGTAGCCGGCGTCCTGCAGCCGGCAGTTGCCGCTCTTCTCGCAGCCCGGACAGAAGTGGTTGCCTTCGGCGAACAGCAGTTGCACCAGCAGGCTACGGCGTTCGCGCAGGTCGCCGGTCTCGCTCTCCACCACCTGCCCGGCCGCCGCTGGCGTGGTGCAGGCCGACACCAGACGACCGTCCACGCGCACGGTGCACAGGCGGCAGGCGCCACTGGGGCCCAGCGGCGGGTGCCAGCACAGGTGCGGGATGGTGCGTCCGGCACGGGTGGCTGCGGCGATCACCGTGTCACCGGGTTCGAACGGCACCGCGGCACCGTCGAGCGTGAAGTGCGCGGGCGGGCTGATGGCTCAGCCCTCCTGCGCCAGGTGCGCGCCGGCGTCGTCACGCCCGGTCACGCGGCGGGCCGGTGCGAGTTCGGCGTCGAGGTCGAAACCCGGCACGAATCGCGGGCCCTGCAATCGCCGCCCATACGCCGTCGGGAAGCGCTTCAGCGTGTCGCGCAACGGGTTCGTGGCGGTGGCACCCAGGCCGCAGTGCGTGGTGCCATGCAGCAGGGATTCGAGGGCCTGCAGTTCGGCGCCGTCGAACACCGAGCCATGGCCGCGGGCCAGCTTGTCGAAGCGGCGCTTCACGAGCTCGGTGCCGACACGGCATGGGGTGCAGAAGCCACAGCTCTCGTGGGCGAAGAACTCGGCGAAGCCGTGCGCGATCTCGAACGGGTCGCGGGTGGCGTCGAAGACCATGAAGGCGCCGGCGCTGGGCACGTCGTCGAAGCTGATGCGGCGTTGGAATTCGTCCGCGGCCAGAGCGACGCCGGACGGGCCGCCGACCTGCACCATCAGCGTGTCGCGCGCGCCGCAGGCGGCGAGGAGTTCCGCCACGGTGACGCCGAACGGGAACTCATAGACGCCAGGCCGTTCGCAATCGCCGCTCACCGAATGGATCTTGGTGCCGGTGCTGCCCGGCACGCCCAACCCCGCCCACCAGGCGCCACCGCGCCCAGCGATGTGGGCCGCCGCGGCGAAGGTCTCCACGTTGTTTACCACCGTGGGTTGGCCCAGGTAGCCCTGCGCCACCGGGAACGGCGGACGGATGCGCGGCACGCCGCGCTTGCCTTCCAGCGACTCGATCAGCGCGCTCTCTTCGCCGCACACATAGGCGCCCGCGCCCAGGTGAATGGCGATGTCGAAGTCAAAACCCTCGACGCCCAGGATGCCCCGGCCCAGCAGTCCGGCGGCGCGCCGCCGCGCCAGCACCGACGCCAGGTGTTCCAGCAGGAAACGGTACTCACCACGC
Organism: Burkholderiaceae bacterium; assembly: GCA_024235915.1. Lineage (GTDB taxonomy): Bacteria > Pseudomonadota > Gammaproteobacteria > Burkholderiales > Burkholderiaceae_C > Rubrivivax. The sequence goes on from JACKLO010000008.1 coordinate 261,098, forward strand.
AGGTAGACAAAGCCCTGGCTCGCGCCCAGCACGCGCGCGGCCACGGTCATGCCCTCGACGACGGCGTCGGCCTGCTCGCTGAGCAGCACACGGTCCTTGAAGGTGCCGGGCTCACCTTCGTCGGCGTTGCAGACGACCACGCGCGTGCCGCCCGCGGGCACCGGGGCAGCCCGGCAAAGGGCCCACTTTCGCGCGGTGTCGAACCCGGCCCCGCCGCGCCCGCGCAGAGCGGCGGTGGCCAGCTCGGTCAGCGTGGCGTCGGCACCGCGCGCCAGCAGGGCTTGCAGCGATTCGCCCAGCAACGGCGGTGACGCCAGCAGCGGCCCGGCCTTCCGGATCTGCGGGACCACCCGGTGCCAGGCCGCCGGCCAGGCCGTGGTCGGCTCCTCGGCCAGCAGGCGCCTTGCCAGGTCGTCGATGCGGGTCTCGTCCAGCCGCGTCAGCACCTGATGCTGGTTCACCAACGCCGCCGGCCCCTGGTCGCCCAGGCCGGTGCAGGAGGTGTACCCCACCGACACCGCGCCATTGGCCGACACCTGCCCGAGCGCCACGCCCAGGCGCTCGCACAGCCGACCGGCCAGCCGGCGGCTGCCGGCGTGGCGGTCGGTGACGTTGTCGCTGAACAGCAGGTGCACCCGGCCCACCGGCTGCAGGTGGAAGAACCGGTAGAAGCTCGCCACCCCTTGCACGATGGCCGGCGTGAGACCCACGCCATCAGCCACGGCTGTCAGCACCGCTGGCGGCAGCCACTGTGTGTGCGCCTGCACCTCGCGCAGGATCTGCACCAGGGCCACACGCTGCCCGCCATGCCGCCGCAGCGCGGCGTCGATGGCGGCCGCGGTGGCGGTGGTCACGCCGCCACGGGCACCAGGAAGTCGCGGCCGATGCCGGCGCCGAGGTCGTTGACGCGGTCGAGGAACTGCGTCAAGTAGGCATGTAGGCCGGTGGCCAGGATCTCGTCGATGCGGCCGAACTGCAGGTCGGCGCTCAGCCGGCCGGCCTTGCGCAGTGTCTCGCCACTCTGATCGTTGGCCACCTGGCGCAGATTGGTCTGCACCTCGTTGACGCACGCCGCAAGCGACCGCGGCATGTCCGGACGCAGGATGAGCAGTTCCGCCACCTTTTCCGGCCGGATCACGTTGCGGTAGACCTTGCGGTAGATCTCGAACCCGGAGACCGAGCGCAGCACCGCCGCCCAGTGATAGAAATCCAGTTCCAGCGGCGTGGCCGGGCCGTGAAGCGGCTGCTGCCCGCTGGACTCGGGACCGAAGAAGTCGGCATTGCTGGCCAAGGCATGGAACTTCACGTCGATCAGCCGCGCGGTGTTGTCGGCACGCTCCAGGAAGGTGCCGATGCGCAGGAAATGCAACGACTCGTCCATCAGCATCGTGCCCACGGTGACACCGCGGCTGAGGTGCGAGCGGAACTTCACCCACTCGAAGAACTCCGCCGGATCGCGCTCGAAGTCACCGGTCTTCAGCAGGCGGTTGAATTCGAGCCAGGTCTGGTTCTGGGTCTCCCAGACCTCGGTCGTCAGCGTGCCGCGAACGGCCCGGGCGTTCTCGCGCGCGGCGCGCAGGCAGTTCCAGATGCTGCTGAGGTTGCTCTCGTCGCGGACCATGAAGTCCATGACGTTGCGCGCATTCGCCTGCTTGTACTTCTCGTGGAAGAACGGCGTCAGCTCGCTGATCGACAGCAGCCCGCGCCAGCCGGATTCGGCCATGTCGGCCGACTGCGGCAGCAGCGAGGTCTCGTAGCTGACGTTGAGCATCCGTGCGGTGTTTTCGGCCCGCTCCATGTAACGGGCCATCCAGAAGAGATGGTCTGCAGTCCTAGACAGCATGGCGGTCCTCCATCAGGCCGAAAACACCGCTGCGCGCTGGCGCGCGCGCCAGCGTTGTGGCTTCGCCGCTGGCGCTTCGCGCCAGACCGGCCCGCTCCATGTAACGGGCCCTCCAGAACAGATGGTCGGCAGTGCATGACAGCATGGTTTCAGTCCTCCTTCATGCCTCGAGCACCCAGGTGTCCTTGGTGCCCCCGCCCTGCGAGGAGTTCACCACCAGGGAGCCTTCCTTCAGCGCCACGCGCGTGAGCCCGCCCGGCACCATGCGCACGCTGGTTCCCGAGAGCACGAAGGGACGCAAGTCGATGTGGCGCGGCGCGATGCCCGATTCCACGTAGGTCGGGCACGTCGACAGCGACAAGGTCGGCTGCGCGATGTAGTTCGACGGGTTGGCCTCCAGCACGGCGCGGAACTCGGCGATCTCGGCCTTGCTGGACGCGGGGCCCACCAACATGCCGTACCCGCCGGCGCCATGCACTTCCTTGATGACCAGTTCCGACATGTGCGCCAACACGTAGTCCAGGTCCTCCTTCTTGCGGCACATCCACGTGGGCACGTTGTTCAGGATCGGCTTCTCGCCGAGGTAGAACTCGATCATGGCCGGCACGTAGGGATAGATGCTCTTGTCGTCGGCGATGCCGGTGCCGATGGCATTGCTCAGCGTGATGTTGCCGCGGCGGTAGACGTCCAGCAGCCCGGCGCAGCCCAAGGTGCTGTCGGGTCGGAAGGCCATGGGGTCGAGGAAGTCGTCGTCCACGCGGCGGTAGATCACGTCCACCCGCCGTGGGCCCTGCGTGGTGCGCATGTAGACGAAGCCGTCGCGCACGAACAGGTCCTGCCCCTCCACCAGTTCCACGCCCATCTGCTGGGCCAGGAAGGCGTGCTCGAAGTAGGCGCTGTTGTACATGCCGGGCGTGAGCACCACCACGTTGGGCTCGGCCACGCCGGAAGGGGCCACGCTGCGCAGCGTGTCCAGCAACAAATCGGGGTAGCGCGCCACCGGGGCGATCTTGTGCAGGCTGAACAGCTCGGGGAACAGCCGCATCGTCATCTTGCGGTTCTCGAGCATGTAGCTCACGCCGCTGGGCACGCGCAGGTTGTCCTCCAGCACGTAGTACAGGCCCTTGCCGGCGTCGTCGGCGGCGCGCACGATGTCGATGCCGGCGATGTGCGAATACACGCCACCGGGCACGTCCACGCCGGCCATCTCGCGCCGGTACTGGCTGTTGCCCAGCACCTGCTCGGCGGGCACGATACCGGCCTTCAAGATCTCCTGGTCGTGGTAGATGTCGTGCAGGAAACGGTTGAGCGCCGTCACGCGCTGGCGCAACCCGGCCTGCATCTCGTTCCACTCATGACGCGGGATCACGCGTGGAATGAGGTCGAAGGGGATCAGGCGTTCGGTCCCCGAACCATCTTCGTCCTTGGCGCCGTAGACGGCGAACGTGATGCCCACGCGGCGGAAGATCAGCTCGGCCTCGGCACGCTGGGCCTGCATGACTTCAGGTGGCTGCTGCGCCAGCCAGCGGGCATAGGTCTCGTAGTGCTCGCGCACGCGGCCGTCGGCCAGGTGCATTTCGTCGAAAGGTTTCATCAGCTTGGCTCCTGCCCTGCCAGTGAGACAGCAACTCCCGTGCCGTCTGTCGGGGACCCGGCGGTGGCTTCGTCGGGCGCATCGTCCGGCCCGGCCAGGGGCCGGGTGTGCACACCCACCGAGAGCGTGTGCGCCCCACCACCACGGATGACGCCACGCAGCGGCGCCACATCACCATAGTCTCGGCCCACGGCCAGGCGCACGTGGCCCGCGGCGGGCACGAGGTCGTTGGTGGGGTCCAGGTCCAGCCAGCCGTCGGCCGGCACCCCGGGTGTACCAGGTGCCCAGACCTGTACCCAGGCGTGCGACGCATCGGCCCCCACCAGCGCCGGTTCGCCAGCTGCCGGCGTGGTCAGCAAATATCCGCTGACGTAGCGTGCCGGCAGGCCCAGCATGCGCAGCGCCCCGGCCAGCACATGGGCGAAATCCTGGCAGACGCCGCGCCGGCGCGCGAAGGATTCGGCCAGCGGCGTGTCCACCCCGGTGGCGCCGCCCTCGTAGCGAAACTCGGTGTGCAGGCGGTGCATCAGGTCGATCGCCGCCTCGGCCACGGACCGGCCCGGCGAGAAGCTGGGGCGCGCCCAGGCGCGCAGCACCTCCAGCCGCGGCACGCGTGGCGACGGCAAGGTGAACTCCACGGCCGGCTCGAACGGCGCCAGCGCCACATAACGCAGACGCGCCACCAAGGCATCCCATGCCGGCCCGGCGGCGGGCTGCAGGCCGGCAAAGCGGGCGGCCACGCCGACCACACTGACCGCCCGCACCGTGAGCCGGCGGTGCGGCGCGATGACGGCGAATGTACTGCGCAGGTTGCCGAAGACATCCTGCGCATCACGGCGTTCGTCGGGCGCGGGCTCGACCTCCACGACGCAGCGGGCCACCCGCTGCCCGGTGTCGGTCAGCGGCATCAGGTGGGCCAGGTGCATGGCTGGCGACACCGGCGCGGCATAGTCGTACCGGGTCTCGTGGGTGATCTCCAGCCAGGCCATCGGTGCGCTGCGCATCGTCGTCACACCGCCTGCATGCGCTGATCTTCCGTGGCCAGCGCGAAGTAGCGCTCGCCGATGGCATCGGCCAGCTGTTCGCCCACCGCGGCGAGGTTGCGTGACAAGGCCAGCAGCCGCGCACTGATGGCGGCGTCGTCCAGGCCGCGCAGGTCGTCCGGCGTCAACCCGGCGCCCTGCGCGGGCAGCAGGGCCAGCAGCGGTTCCGCACCGGCTTCACCCCCGGGCAGCTTGCGCAATTCGGTGCGCAGTCGGCGCAGCACGCCGGCATAGGCACGCGGGTTGGTGTCATCGATGACCAGCAGGTCGGCCACCGCCAGCAGGTCCTCGTGGCGCTGGTAGCGGGCGCGGAAGGTGATGGCGCTGTCGAACAGTTCCAGCAGCAGGTCGATGCCGGCAATGCTGCCCAAGGCACCACCGGCCAGGAAGGCTTCGAAACGTACCGCCACGCCGATCAGGCGGTCGAGCAGGCGGCCGATGGTCAGGAAGCGCCACCCGTGGTCGCGCGTCATGCGGTCGGTCTGGGCACCGGTGACGGCGCTCAGCTGCAAGGTCAGGCGTTCGAGCGCGTCGCGCGTCAGCTCCCGGTCGGGCAAGGTGTTGCCCGCGGCACTGGCTGAGGCCACCGTGCCGCCACCCGCACCGGTGCCCGCGCTCGATTCCAGCGCGGCCGTGAATTCCTCGCCCATGCGACGGATCAGCGACCATTGTTCGGCGGACAGCCGCTCGCGCAGCGCCTGCGAGGCCTGCGCCAGCGCCTGCAGGTTGAAGGCCACGCTCCAGGCCCCCTGGCCGCGCGTCTCGCCGATGGCGGAGAGCAACGCCCGCTCGAACACCGCCGGCGACTGCACCAGGGACGGCACCCCCATGGGCACCAGGCCCTTGCGCACGGCCAGCGCCGTCAGCGTGGCCAGCACCGGTTCACCGGCATCGTTGTCGGCGTCGATCTGGCCCAGCACCACGCGCGCCAGCCGGGCCAGCTGCTCCGTGCGTTCGGTGTAGCGGCCCAGCCAGAACAGGTTTTCCGCCGTGCGGCTGCTGACGGGCCGGCGGCGGGCGATGATGTCGTCCACCTGCAGGCGGCTGGGCAGCATCGAGAATTCGTCCACCCGTCCGCTGGTCATGACCCAGGTGTCCAGGCTGGACCCGCCGCGCTGCATCGACACACTGCCGTCGGCGCGCTGCGCCACCCGTGTCATGCCCCCGGGCAGCACATGCCACCGCCCCTGGGCGTCGGCAATGGCATAGACGCGCACCAGGGCCGGGCGCGGCAGTGCGCGGCCATCGGCCCAGATGGGCGTGCGCGAGAACGGCAGGCGCCCCTGCACCGTCCAGGCATCCGGGTCGGCGTCAATGACCTCCGGTGGAGCATCTCGCACCTGCGAGGTGCGTCCGCTCCCTGGAAAGGTGCTGCGCACCAGGTGGTCCAACGACTTCGTGGCCACCTGGGGCCGCACGCTGCCCCAGGCCGTCGCTTCACCACACCACCAGGTGGGCAAGGCCGGCATCAGCAGGTCCTGGCCGAGCAGCTTCTGCGCAATCGCAGGCAGGAAACCCTGCAGCGCCGGTGTTTCCAGGAAGCCGCTGCCCAGGGCATTGGCCAGCACCACATGGCCGGCACGCGCCGCCTGCAGCAGACCCGGCACGCCGAGCGCCGATTCGGGGCGAAGTTCCAGCGGGTCACACCAGGCATCGTCCACACGCCGCAGCACGCCGTGCACCGGCTCCAGGCCACTGACGGTCTTGAGGAACAGCCGCTCGGCACGCACCGTGAGGTCGCTGCCCTCCACCAGCGGCAGGCCCAGGTAGCGCGCCAGGTAGGCCTGCTCGAACCAGGTCTCGCTGTAAGGCCCCGGGGTGAGCAGCACGATGCGCGGCGCATGGCCGCCGGCCACGTCCTGCGCGCGCTGGTCCAAGGCGTCGATCAGCCGCCGGTAGCTCGAAGCGATGTGCTGCACACGCAGCTCACGGAAGGCATCGGGAAACTGGCGCGAGATCGTGAGCCGGTTGTGCATCACGTAGCCCAGGCCGGAGGGCCCCTGCGTGCGCTGCGCCACCAACCACCACTGCCCGTCCGCCCCACGTGCCACATCGAAGGCGACGATGTGAAGCCGTTGGCCGCCGGCCGGCGCCACGCCATGCAGTGGCCGCAGGTAGCCCGGGTGGCGCAACAACAGCGACGGCGGCAACAGACCATCCTGCAGCAGACGACGCTGGCCGTAGCAGTCCCCCAGCACCGCTTCCAGCAGGGCGGCGCGCTGCAGCACACCGGCCTCGATGGCCGCCCAATCGGCGGGCTCGATCAGCAGGGGCAGCAGTTCCAGGCTCCAGGGCCGCACGGCGGCGCCGGTGTCGGAGAACACGTTGTGCGTGACCCCGTCCTGGCGCAGCTGGCGCGCCACCTGCGCCACGCGCCGATCCAGCGCGTCGGCGTCGTCGCCGACGCAGCGGGCGAAGCGGGCCCACGCCTGGCGCGAACGGCCGTCCGCACCCCGCAGCTCATCCCAGACCCCGGCCTCCACCGACGGCGCATGGCGCAGCAGCGCGTCCAGCGCCGCGCTGCCATCACCGGCGGCTTCGAACGGGAGCGAGGTCTGCTGGCTCAAGGCGGGTCGGCGTGATCAGCGGCGCCGCAGGTCGAGCGTGAACGGGAATTCCAGGCTGGCCTGGGCCGGCGTGACCTGCAGACGTCCCGGCGTGTGACCCATGCGGAAGAAGCGCGCCAGCCGCCGGCTTTCGGCCTCGTAGGCGTTGACCGGGAAGGTGTCGTAGTTGCGCCCGCCCGGGTGCGCCACGTGGTAGCGGCAGCCCCCCAGGCTGCGCTGCATCCAGGTGTCGACCACGTCGAACGTCAAGGGTGCGTGGCTGCCGATCGTGGGGTGCAGCGCCGACGGCGGCTGCCAGGCGCGGTAGCGCAGGCCGCAGACGAACTCGCCGACGCGCCCAGTGGGCTGCAACGGCAGCGCCTGGCCGTTGACGCTGACCACGTGGCGGTTGCCGTTGAGGCCCGTCACCTTGATCTCCAGCCGCTCCAGCGAGGAATCCACATAGCGCACGGTGCCACCCGGCGCGCCCTCCTCGCCCATCACGTGCCAGGGTTCCAGCGCGCTGCGCAGCGTGAGACCGATGCCGGCCGCCGCCACCTCGCCGATCAGCGGGAAGCGGAACTCGAAGTGCGGCGCAAACCAGGACGGGTCGAAGTCATAGCCGGCACCGCGCAGCTCGGCCAGCACGTCGTCGAAGTCCTGCTGCACGAAGGTCGGCAGCAGGAACTGGTCGTGCAGGCCGGTGCCCCAGCGGGTCAGGCGCGTGGTGCCGCGGCCAGCGTAGGGCTCGCGCCAGAACCACGCCACCAGGGCACGCAGCAGCAGCTGCTGGGCCAGGCTCATACGCGCATGCGGCGGCATCTCGAAGGCCCGCAGTTCCAGCAGGCCCAGTCGGCCGGTGGAGCCGTCGGGCGAGTACAGCTTGTCGATGCAGAACTCGCTGCGGTGCGTGTTGCCGGTGACGTCGATCAGCAGGTTGCGCAGGCTGCGGTCCACCAGCCAGGGCGGACATTGCCCGTGTTCGCTGATCTGGCGCTCGATCTCGCGCAGCGCGATCTCCACCTCGTAGGGCTGGTCGTCACGCGCCTCGTCGATGCGCGGCGCCTGGCTGGTGGGGCCGATGAACAGGCCGCTGAACAGGTAGCTCAGGCTGGGGTGGTTGTGCCACCAGGTCAGCAGGCTGGCCAGCAGATCGGGCCGGCGCAGGAAGGGGCTGTCCGACGGCGTGGCGCCGCCGAGGACGAAGTGGTTGCCGCCACCCGTGCCCGTGTGGCGACCGTCCAGCATGAACTTCTCGGTGGACATGCGCGACAGGTGCGCCGCGTCGTAGAGGAACTCCGCGTGGTCGACCAGTTCGGCCCAGTTCGACGCCGGGTGGATGTTGACCTCGACCACGCCCGGGTCGGGCGTGACGGCCAGCGTCTTCAGGCGCGGGTCGCGTGGCGGCGGGTAGCCCTCCATGACGATCTTCACGCCCAGCTCGGCGGCCGTGGCCTCGACTGCGGCCACCAGCTCCAGGTAGTCCTCCAGGTGCTCCAGCGGTGGCATGAAGATGTAGAGCACACCGCTCTTGCCGCCGTGCTGCGTCTCTGCCTTGGGTCCGTTGGCGCGCTGCGGGTCGCGCACCTCCACGCACAGCGCCGTGCGTGTCAGCCAGCCGGCGGACTGGCCGCGGGCCGGGTAGGTGTCCAGCGCCTGGCTGGGTGCGTGGCGTGGCGCGTGCGGGCCGGTCCAGCTGGTGGGCGCGTCACCTGGCAGCGGCCCGGGTTCGCCACCTGCGCCACCTGCGCCACCAGGGCCACCAGGTCCTTCACCCGCCTGGCCCTGCACGGCCACGCGGCCGCCTTCGGCAAAGCCCTGCCCGACCCCATGCGCGTCATAGCCCGGGCCCCCGATCTGTGCCCGCACGGTGGGCGGCAGCGGGCCGCGCTCGACGAAGGGGTCGGCCTCGAACAAGACCTGGCGGTCGGCGGACTTGGCCCAGGGCAGCGAGTCCAGCGGCAGCCGGTAACCCATGGGCGAATCGCCAGGCACCAGGTACAGGCGCTCGTCGCGCATGAACCAGGGGCCGGTGATCCATTGGGGGCCCGACATGCCTGTCAGCCATTCACGCCGCAGCGGCAGCAGGTAGCCCACCGTGCGGTCCAGCCCCTGCATGAAGACACGGCGCAGGCGCGCGCGCTCCAGTTCGTCGTCGAGCTTGGACTCGAACGGGTCCACATTCACCGGCAGCCGGCGCTCGCGCCAGAGGTAGTACCAGGTGTCCTCGTAGCCGGGCTGGATGTACTGCGTGGGCAGGCCGAGCTTCTCGGTGAGCCGGACGATGAAGGCCTCGGCGTCGGCCTCGGTGTAGCGGTGTGGCAGGCGCTCGTCGGCGAACAGGCTCGGGTCTTTCCAGCAGGGCTGGCCGTCGGCGCGCCAGCAGATGGTGAGTGCCCAGCGCGGCAACTGCTCGCCGGGGTACCACTTGCCCTGGCCGAAGTGCAGGAAGCCACCCTGGCCGTACTTCTGCAGCAGGCGGTGCGTCAGTTCGGTGGCGTAGCCGCGCTTGGTGGGGCCCAGGGCGTCGGTGTTCCATTCCGCGCCGTCGCGGTCCACGGCGGAGACGAAGGTGGGCTCGCCACCCATGGTCAGGCGCACGTCCTGCGCCTGCAGGTCGGCGTCCACCTGTTCGCCCAGGGCCAGCACGCCGGCCCACTGGTCGTCGGTGTAGGGGAAGGTCACGCGCGGCGACTCGTAGATGCGCGTGATGGCCATGTGGTGCGAGAACTCGACCTCGCACTCGTCCACGGCCCCGGAGATCGGTGCCGCGCTGGACGGCTCGGGGGTGCAGGCCACCGGGATGTGGCCCTCCCCGGCCAGCAGGCCCGAGGTGGGGTCCAGACCGATCCAGCCGGCGCCCGGCAGGTAGACCTCGCACCAGGCGTGCAGGTCGGTGAAGTCGATCTCCGTGCCGCTGGGCCCGTCGATGGCCTTGACGTCCGGCTTGAGCTGGATCAAGTAGCCGGACACGAAGCGGGCCGCCAGGCCCAGGTGGCGCAGCAATTGCACCAGCAGCCAGCCAGTGTCACGGCAGGAGCCACAGCCCTTCTCCAGCGTCTCCTCGGGCGTCTGTACGCCCGGCTCCATGCGGATCAGGTAGCCGATCTCGCGCTGCAGGCGCTGGTTGAGCTGGACCAGGAAATCGATGGTGCGCACCTTCGTGCGCGGCACGCTGTCCACCAGTGCCTGGAAGCGGGGGGTGAGCGCGCCCTTGACGCGATACGGGGCCAGGTCGTGGGCAACCCCTTCCTCGTAGGTGAAGGGGAACTCCTCCGCCGACGGCTCCAGGAAGAAGTCGAAGGGGTTGTAGACCGCCATCTCGGCCACGACATCGACCGTGACCTTGAACTCGGTGGTGCGCTCCGGGAACACCAGCCGCGCCAGGTGGTTGGCAAACGGGTCCTGCTGCCAGTTGATGAAATGCAGCGCCGGTTCCACCCGCATGGAGTAGCTGAGGATGCGGGTGCGGCAGTGCGGTGCCGGCCGCAGTCGCACCACCTGAGGCGACAGGGTCACCGGCCGGTCGTAGCGGTAGTGGGTGACGTGGTTCAGCGCGACATGGATGGACAAGGCAGGGCTCCCGAGGGGACGTGGCCGCCGGTGGCTTGCAAGTAGCGCGCCACCGGTCGGTCAATCAACCATCCGATGATGCCAGTAACGCCGGCGCAACTGCCGCGTGCAGACCCCGGGCCCGTCGCCGTCCCAGGTCCAGGCCCCGCAGCTGTCGCTGCGCACGACGGTGATGCCACGCTCGGCATAGCGCGCCAGGACGTCGGGCGCCGGGTGCCCGAAACGGCTGCGGTAGGCCGCCTGGACGAAGGCGATGCGAGGTGCGACGCGGTCCAGGAACACCGCGGTGGACGAGGTGCGGCTGCCATGGTGCGGCACCATCATCACGTCGGCACGCAGCATGCCCGAGGTGTCGGCCAAGGCCAGCGCAGCCTCCTGCGCCGCTTCCAGGTCACCGGTGAGCAGCGCGCGGCGGCCGTTCGCGTCTTCGACCCGGAGCACACAGGACTGGGTGTTGGGCCGTGCCGCCGGATCGGGCGCGACCGGATGCAGCCAGGTGAACTGCACCCCATCCCAGGTCCAGGCCTCACCGGCACGACAGGGCGCATGTGGCACCTGGCGGGCCGCCATGTCGGTCAACAGCGGGTGCGCCGGCTCCAGCGAGCTCCAGACCCGTGCCAACGGACGGTGAAGCAGGCTGGCCGCACCGCCGGTGTGGTCGGTGTCGCGGTGGCTGAGCACCAGGGCATCGACTCGCGTCTCGCCTCGGGCCTGCAGCAGCGGGCGCAGGATGCGGTCTCCTGCATCGGATTCCGGTGACCAGCGCGGGCCAGCGTCGTAGACCAGCAGGTGCCGCTGGGTGCGCACCAGCACGGCCGTGCCCTGCCCCACGTCCACGGCGACCAGTTCAATACGGCCCGGGTCGGGTCGCGCTGGCAGTGGCGCCACCAGGGGCAGCAGCAACGGAAGGCCCAGCCAACGCACCCGCCAGGGCAGCGGCAGCACCAGCAGCGCACCACCCAGCAGCCCGGCCGCCGCGGCCCAGTCAGGCGCCGCCGCTGCCTGCCACACGGGCAAGCTGCCCAAAGGCTGCAGCACCGAAATCAAGGCCTGCAGCACGGCCGCTGCCAGCGACCACAGCGGCGCCCACAGTGCGCCCAGCATCGCCAGCGGCGTGACCAACAGTGAAACCGTCGGGATGGCCACCAGGTTGGCCACGAACCCGACCAGCGACACCTGCTGGAAGAACAGCAGCGTCAACGGCGCCAGGCCCACCGTGGCCACGGCCTGTGTGCGCAAGCCCGACACCAGCCCCTGGCGCAAGCGCAACCACACCGAGCCATGGCGCGGCGCATCGCCGCCCCCCAGCATCAACAGGCCCACGGCGCCGAAAGACAGCCAGAACCCCGGCTGCAGCAGCGCCCAGGGGTCCAAAAGGGCCACAGCCACCGCCGCGGCCAGCAGCACGAAGGGCCCGGGCCAGCGCAGCCCGGCCTGCTGCGCAGCAGCCACCACGCACAACATGCACAGCGTGCGTTGCGCCGGCACGCCCCAACCCGCCAGCAAGGCATAGGCTGCAGCCAGGACGAATCCGCCCCAGCGCGCCGCCACCGGCGCCGGCACCGCCAGCATGGCCCGCGGCGACCAGCGCCAGGCCCGGCCCACCAGCGCCGCCGCCAGCCAGGCGAACATCGTCACATGCAGGCCGCTGATGGCCATCAGGTGCGCCACGCCGGTGTCGCGGAACAAGGCCCAGTCGTCGCGGTCGATGGCGCCCTGGTCGCCGACCACCAGCGCCGCCAGCACACCGGCCGCACGCTCATCGCGCACATGGTCCTGGATCGACTGTCGAAGCGCGAAACGGGCCCGGTCCACCCATGCGCCCTGCCGCTCCGCCAACAGCTGCGGCACCGCCGCGGGCGACGCCCGCACGTACCCGCTGGCGCCCAGGCCGCGCTCGAACAGCCAGAGCTCGACGTCGAACCCGTGCGGATTCATCGCGCCGTGCGGCCGCTTCAGGCGCACCGTGAACGCCCATCGCTGCCCGGGGGCCAGGGCCTGCGGCGGGCCGCGCAGCAACGCGTCGCCATCGGGGCCGCGAAACCAGCTCAGGGCCAGGCGCGGCGGCACACCCGGCGGCGGGCGCTCCACGTCGACCACGAAGCGCGTCGCCGTCAGGCTGTCCTGCGGCAGGCCAACGACCCGGGCGGTGATCGGCAGGTCCTGCCCTTCGAGGGCCGGTGGCAGGACCTGGGCCAGCCGCCAGCTGGCACGCAGATCGGTGGCGGCAAAGGCCGCCGTGGCCAGGGCCAGCGCCACCCAGGGCCAGCGCCGGCGACCGAACCAGCCGATGACCAAGGACGCGACCAGCGCGATGGCCATGACCCCGGCGGGCGCCGCGCTCGCCTGCTGCAACTGCAGTGCCGACCCGGCCAGCACCGCCCCGCCCAGCATCGCCAGGCGCCAGCCGATGTCCAGGCCTCCCCGACCATGCATCGGCGCAGTGTAGGGGTCGGCGCTGGAGGTTCCCCCCGTGAAACAGGGGCCCTGGGCGACCCCATAATCCGCCGCCATCGCATCGAGGAGGCAGGAGAAGATGAGCCGTTCGACGTCGCGCCGGAACTGGCGCCTGGGTGTCTGCGTGGCGGTGTTTGCCGCGTCCCTGGTCACGGCGCCAGCCGTGCTGGCGCAAGCCGCATCCAAGCTCATCGCGCCGGGCTTTGCCGGCCTGGCCAAGAGCGACGCCGTCGTCATGATGCCGGTGGACGTGGAGCTGTTCTCGATGAGCGCCGGCGGTGTGCTGGAGCCCCGGGCGGACTGGACGGAATCGGCCCGCGGCCACATGACCACGGCGCTGGTCGACCGGGTGAAGGCGCTGGGCCTGCCGGTCAAGCAGGGCAACGTCGACCTGGCTGACGAATTCGCCGAGCAGGTGGGCCTGCATGCCGCGGTGGCCACCTCGATCTCCCGCCACCACGCCTTCGGTGGCGTCTGGGCCCTGCCCACCAAGGCCGAAGGGCTGAACTGGACCTTCGGCGACGCCATGCAGGGCCTGGGACGCAAGGCCGACGCCCGTTATGGCCTGTTCGTGTGGGTGCGCGACAGTTATGCCAGTGCCGAACGCAAGGCCGCGATGGTGCTGCTCGCCTTGGCCGGCATCGGCATCACCGGCGGCGCGCAGATCGGCTATGCCTCGCTGGTGGACCTGCAGACCGGGCAGGTCGTCTGGTTCAACCAGCTCGCACGCGGCACCGGTGACCTGCGCGAGGACGAACCGGCGCGCGAGACCATCCAGAGCCTGCTGACCGGGCTGCCGCCGGTCCAATGAAACGGCGCGCCTGGCTGCACCAGGGCTGCGCACATTGCCTCGCCCTGGCCGGCCTGTCCCAAGGCCTGCCGGCCTGGGCCCAGGCTGCGGGCGGTGCGGCATCCGCGGCGGCTTCTGCCCCGGAGGCTGCCGATGGCTACGCCCTGCCCCCCCGCTTCGAGCGGCCCGACCTCGCCAGTGACGAAGGCGGCCTCTGGGCCATGATGGACCGGGAGGAGCGTCGGCTCCGCCGCAGCCCCTTTCGTCTGCGCGAGCCGGGATTGGAGGATTACCTGACGGCGCTGGCCTGCCGCCTGGGCGGCGGCCACTGCCCGGACATCCGCGTCTATGCGGTGCGCGCGCCCTTCTTCAATGCCAGCATGGCGCCCAACGGCATGATGCAGGTTTGGTCGGGCCTGATGCTGAGGGCGGACAACGAGGCGCAGCTCGCCGCCGTCATCGGCCATGAGATCGGCCACTACCTGCAGCGTCACACCCTGGAGCGGCTGCGCGACATCCGTGCGCGCAGCGCCTTTGGCCAGTTCCTGGGCCTGTTCGGCGTGGTCGGGCTGATCGGCTCGATCGCTGCCATGGCCGGCGCGCTGGCCTTTTCACGCGACCAGGAACGCGAGGCCGACCGCATCGGCGTGGACCTGATGCGCCGCAGTGGCCACGACCCACGGGAGGCCGCCACGGTCTGGGGCAACCTGCTGGCCGAACTGCAGGCCACGCCGGGCGCCGACCCGACCCAGGAAAGCATCCTTTTCGCCACGCATCCGCCGTCGGCGGAGCGGCGCGACACGCTCGACGCCTTGTCCATCGGCAGCAGCGGCGACAAGGGCGAGGCCGCCTGGCGCGCCCGCGTCGCGCCCCTGCGGCGCGAACTGCTGGCCGACGAGATCAAGCGTGGCCGCCCCTTCGAGACGGTGGCACTGACCACCCGCCTGCTGGGCCGCGAACCCGGCGACGCCGAGTTGCTCTACTGCCGGGGCGAGGCCTACCGCCGCCGCGGCGTGGAAGGTGACACCGCCCTGGCACTGGCAGACCTGCTGGCGGCCGCGGCCAGCCCGCAGGCACCGCCGCTGGCGCACCGCGCGCTGGCCACCCTGCACCGCGACGCCGGCGACAAGGCCGCTGCACGCACCGCCTTCGAACACTACCTGGCTGCCGCGCCCGATGCGCCGGACGCCGCCATGATCCGTCAGAACCTGGAGGAACTCCGATGACCATCCGCTTGTCCTTCCGCCGCCTGGTTGCGGCCTTCGTTGTCCTGCTGGCGGCGGGCTGCGCCCAGGTGAGCCATGTGCAGACTGGCGACGTGGTGCTGCGCGAGCGCATGACTGTCACTGTCGACAAGGCCTGGAACCAGTTCGAACGCGGCCTGGGTGACGACACGCCGACCTGGACGCAGGACGGCTTCACCGTCGACGCGCTGCGTTTCTACGTCGGCCTGGCCGACGGCGAACTGATCGCGCCGACCCCCTCGGAACCCAAGGGCCAGCAGCCGCTGGCCTTCAAGTCCGGCATGCGCCCGGCGCAGATCGTGGCGCTCTACGAAACCTACTACTCGCGCGGCGGCTCCACCTTCACGCTGGACAAGCTGAGCCCCGACACCTTCGCCGGCGGCGAAGGCTTCCGCTTCGAGTTCAGCAGCATCCGCAAGTACGACGAGGTCACGTTGCGCGGCATCGGCTGGGGTGCGGTGCGTGACGGCCGGCTCTACGTCATCACCTACACCGCACCGCGGATGTCGTTCTTCGAGCGCCACCGGGGCAGCGCGGAAGCCATCGCGCGTTCGGCACGCATCAAGAAGGGTTGATGCCGCCTGGGCAGACACTGCGGCGCTGTAGCATGAGGTTTTGACCCGCTGCCGCTGACGCCGCTGACCCGCCATGTCCATCGCCTCCCGCCTGCAAGCCCTTGGCATCGTGCTGCCGCCCGTGGCCGTGCCCGCCGCCGCCTATGTGCCCTTCGTGCGCACCGGCAACCTCGTCTTCCTCTCGGGCCACATCGCCAAGCAGGACGGCAAGCCCTGGGTCGGGCAACTCGGCCTGACCATGGGCACGGACGAGGGCAAGGCGGCCGCGCGTGCGATCGCCATCGACCTGATGGGGACGCTGCAGGCGGCCGTGGGCGACCTGGAGAACGTGACCCGCATCGTCAAGGTCATGAGCCTGGTCAACAGCACCGCCACCTTCACCGAGCAGCACCTGGTCACCAACGGCTGCTCCGAGCTGCTGGGTGAGGTCTTCGGCCCTGCCGTCGGCGCCCATGCGCGCAGCGCCTTCGGCGTGGCGCAGATCCCCACCGGGGCCTGCGTCGAGATCGAGCTGATCGCCGAGGTCAAGTGAACCCGTCCGCCAAGCGCGGGGTGCTGGCGCTGACGGCGTTGGTGGCGCTGGCCGCCGTCGGTGCTGCTTACTTCACCCAACATGCCTGGGACATGCAGCCCTGCCCCTGGTGCGTGCTGCAGCGGCTGATCTTCGTGGCCATCGCCGCCGCGGCGCTGCTGGGCCTGCTGTGGCCCGCCGCCGGTGCCCTGTTGGCCGGGCTGCTGGCGGCCTGCGGGCTCGCGGCGGCGCTTTGGCAGCACTTCGTGGCCGCCAGCGCCGAATCCTGCGACCTGACCCTGGCCGACCGCATCATGGCCGCCACCGGGCTGGATGGTCGGTTCCCGGAGGTCTTCATGGCCATGACCAGTTGCGCCGACGCCAAGGTCGACCTCTTCGGCCTGCCCTACGAAGCCTGGAGCGGCAGCTTGTTCGCCGCCGCGCTGGTGGCCATGATGGCCGTGCTGCGCCGCCGCTGACGAGGGTCAAGACCCGGCCGGGCCGCGTCGGGCAGCATCGCCCGATGCCTGAACATCCCAGCTTCGACGCCGACGTGCTGATCGTCGGCGCTGGCCCTGCCGGCCTGGCGCTGGCGGCGGCCTTGGCCGATGCCGGCCAGCGCGCCCTCGTGCTCGAACGCCAGCCGCGCGAGGCGCTGGCCAACCCGGCCGAGGATGGCCGCGAGATCGCCCTCACCCACCGCGCCCGCGGCATCCTGCAGCGCCTGGGCTGGTGGGAGCGGCTCTCTGCCGACGACGTCGCCCCGCTGAACGAGGCCCGTGTGGCCGATGGCGAAGCGCCCGCGCGGCTGCGCTTCGGCCCGGGCACGAAGGCGCCGCTCGGCTGGCTGGTGCCCAATCACCGCTTGCGCGCGGTGGGCTGGGCGGCGGCCTCGTCGCGCCCACGGCTGACGATCGAGACCGGTGTGGAGGTCACGGCCCTGGCTCGCGACGACGCCGGGGCCACCGTGACGCTGGCCGACGGCAGCCAGCGCCGTGCGCCGCTGGTGGTGGCGGCCGACAGCCGTTTCTCTGCCACCCGCCGGCTGGCCGGCATTGGCGCCGCGCTGCGCGACTTCGGCCGCAGCGTGGTGGTCGGGCGCGTGGCACACGCACAAGCCAACGACGGCATCGCCTGGGAGTGCTTTCGCCACGGCCACACGCTGGCGCTGCTGCCGATGAATGGCGGTTGCAGTTCGGCCGTGGTGACCATACCGTCGGAACAGGCCCCCGAGTGGTTGGCGCTCGACGATGCCGGGTTCGCTGCGCGCGTGCAGGCCGCGTCCGGCGGCGTGCTGGGGAAGCTGCATGCCGCCGGGCCGCGGCACCATTACCCGTTGGTCGGCGTCTATGCCCGGCGTTTCGTCGGTCCGCGCTTCGCGTTGGTGGGCGACGCCGCCGTGGGCATGCACCCGGTGACCGCCCACGGCTTCAACTTCGGCCTCTACGGCGTGGAGGTGCTGGTGCGTGAACTGCAGCGGCACCGCGGCGCTGCCGGCGCGGACCTGCCGCGGGCGCTGGCCGCCTACGAGGCCGAGCACCGGCGCACCACCTGGCCGATCTACCAGGGCACGAACGCGGTGGTGTCGCTGTTCACCGACGACCGCCCGCTGGCCCGCGTGCTGCGCCCAGCGGTGCTGGCCTTGGCTGGCCAGGCGCCGGGCCTGCGCACCGTGGTGCGGGGCCTGATCACGCGCCAGCTGACGGGGCAGCCCCAGTGGGCATAGACCCGCTCAGGCGCGGCGCCATCGCCACGTGATGCCGGCCGCGCCCAGCGCCAGCGCGGCCAGGGCCAGGCTGGCGGGTTCGGGCACCTGTTGGCCATCCACCCAGAACAGCAGGTCCTGCCGGGTGGCGGAGGTCATCACGTAGAGCTGCCGGTCAATGCCGGCCTGGCTGGCGCCGGCCAGCAGGTCGTTGGCGTAGGTCCGGTAGCTGCTGGTGTCGGAGAACAGCGCGCCGGTGCTGACGGCAAGACTGCTGTCGAAGTCATAGACGACGTTCCAGATCGCCAGTTGCAGGGCCGTGGACTCCTGGGAACTGTCCACCAGGGTGTCCAGCGACTCGGCGTGGCTGACCAGCCGCGCCAGCCGGTCGGCCCGCGCTGCGCCAAAGGCGGCCTCGGCGGTCTTGATGGTGAAGGTGGTGTTGCCCAGCTCACCATCCAGCTTCACCGTGTAGGCGGTGCCGGCGTTGATGTTGACGGTCTGCGCCAGGTCCACGCAGTACAGCTCCACCGCGTCCAGGTTGAACCCAGCATCGGTCAGGCCCGACAGGCTGCCGCGGAAGCCACCGGCCCGTCCGCTGTAGTTCGGGCTGCTGACGTTGACGGCATGCCCGGCGCCGAACAGCCAGCCGTTCATGGTCAGCGTACCGGCCTGGGCGAACAGTGGTGCGCAAAGGACGGCAGCCCCGAGCACCAGGCTTGGCATCAGATGGCGCTGGCGGCGTGCGTTGGATGGCGCGGCATGGGGCATGGGCAGCAGACTCCGGGCATGAACCCGGAACGCCCGGGTCTCGTCCGGGGCATCGGCCGCAGGCGATGCCACTTGAGCCCGCACCGCGCTGGTTTCCGGTCATCGGTCACGCGGGCTGGCACGCACACAGCGGCCACCGCGATTCGCCTGCGTCAGGTCAGCCGGTGGCAGCCACCGGTTCGGCGGCCCGCGAGAACAGCCGACCGAACCCCTGCGCTGTCGGGTCCAGACCGGCCACACGCATCAGGTCCCAGAAGCCGGCGGGCGAACTGGCCGTCACCGGCAGGCCGTACCGCGCCTCGAGCGGCTCCACGACGTCGTGCGTGCGCAATCCGCCACAGGAGATGAACAGACCCTGGGCCGACGGCGCCCGTGACAGCACACGTCCGGCCAGGTCATTCAACGTGGCCGGCGTGACGGCGAACACCTGCTGCACGCCAACGACGCTCAGGCCCTCGATGGCCAGCACCTCCAGGCCTTCGTGGGTCAGGTAGTCCACCAGGCGCTGGTTCAGCTCGTCGATGTAGGACGTGGCGACCGCCACGCGCCGCACACCCAGCGCCTGCAGCGACCGCACCACGGCGTGGCTCATCGTCGTGCAGGGCACGCCGGCGGCGTCCTCCATTTCGCGGCGCAGCGCCTCGGTGCGCTCGGCGCCGCGGTAGAAGCTGATCGACGTGCCCATCATGGACACCGCCTGCGCGCCTTCGGCCGCCAGTTCGCGGGCGGCGCCGACGATGCGGTCGACCACCGGGGCAAAACCGTCGGGCGAAACGCCGCCGATGCCCAGGCCGCGGGCGACGAAGCGGAGGCGGTCACCATAGAGGTGGCGCGCATCGTCCGGCACCGCACCGTCGGCCGGCGGCACGATCAGCCCCAGGCAGGGGCGCGGGTCAAGGGTGCGCATGGCGGGGCTGCTCATTCCACGCTGATCTTGCGCTCGCGGATCACACGCTGCCAGGCCGCCGACTCCTGCTGCTGCGCGCGGCCGAAGTCCGCGGAGGCCAGGAAGTCCACCAGCGCCCCCTGGCGCAGCGCCGACTGCACGGTCTCGTCGGCCGCCAACACCTCGCGCGCCGCTTCGGCCAAGCGCGACGCCATGGCGTCCGGCAGGCCGGCGGCCGCCATCAGGCCCAGGCGCGGCGCCACGCTGAAGCCGGTCACCACGTCCGACAGCGGCGCCACGTCCTCGCCGCCCGGCAGCCGGGCCTTGCTCATCATCGCCACCGCACGCAGCTTGCCGGCGCGGTGCTGCGACAGCCCCGCCGTGGCGCTGACCACGCCCAGCGGCACCTGGCCACCGATCACGTCGGGCACGATCTGCGAGGCGCCGCGGTAGGGGATGTGCACCACGTAGGCGCCGGTCTCGCCCTTGAGCATCTCGAAACCCAGGTGCTGCACGGTGCCGATGCCCGAGCTGGCGTAGGAGTACTGCCCGGGTCGGGCCTTCAGTTCCGCCACCAGCGAGGTCGGATCGGTGATCGGCAGGTCCTTGTTCGCCACGATGACCAGCGGCGACACGAACAGCCCGGCCACCGGCCGCAGCGCCCGCAGCGGGTCGATGCCGGCGTTCGGCCGCAGCAGCCGCGTGATCAGCAGGCCGGTCTCACCCAGCAGCACCGTCTGCCCATCCGCCGGTGCCTTGCTGACGAGGTCGGCGGCGATCATGCCGCTGGCCCCGGCCTTGTTCTCCACGATCACCTGCTGCCCCAGCACCTTGCCCAGGCCGGTGGCCAGCAGCCGCGCCATGGCGTCGACGCCGCCACCGGCGGAGTAGCCCACGAGGATGCGCAGCGGTCCGCTGCTCTGGGCACACACAGCGCCGGTGGCCAGGGTCGCGGCCGCACCGATGATGAGTTGCCGGCGGTTGGGATGGGTCATGCGGTCTCCGCGTTGTTCTGGAAAAGATTGAATCAGGCCTTGCCGGCGCCGCGCGACAGCGGCCGCCGCGCCAGGTCGGCCACCCGCGCGCGGTCTGGCCTGAAGCCCAGGCCGGGCGCCTCGGGCAGGCGCAGCCAGCCGTCGGCCGGCACCGGCAGGTCGTCGAACACCTGGCGGCAGCAGTCCACGGCCACCGAGTGGTACTCCACCAGGGTGCCGCTGGCCAGCCCGGCGTGCAGGTGCATGTTGTGGTGCGGCCAGGCCCCGCCGTTGGCCAGCGTGGCGCCGAAGGCCTGGGCCATGCCGGCGATGCGCAGACACTGCGTGTAGCCGCCGCTGATGCAGACGTTGGGCTGCACCACGTCCACCGCCTGCGCCACCAGCAGGTCGCGGAAGCGGCTGGCCAGGCCCTCGTTCTGGCCGGCGGCCAGCGGGATGGGCGATTTGGCCCGCAGCTTGGCCAGGCTGCCGACGTCGTTGCCGCTCACCGGCTCCTCGAAGAAGGCCACGCCCAGGTCCTGCACCTGCTGCGCCAGCTTCAGCGCGTGGAAGTAGTCGAGGCTGCAGTTGGCGTCGATGTAGAGCTGCACGTCCGCACCCACCGCGTCGCGCACGGCGCGGATGCGGCGCGCGTCCTCGGCGATCACCTCGGCCAGGGGCCGCGGTTCGTCGCGCCGCTGCAGTGCGTGGTGGCCCACCGTCATCTTCAGGCGCGAGAAGCCGCGGGCCACCCAGTCGCGCGCCGCCTCGGCCAGTTCGTCGCGGTCGAAGAAGGCGAAACCGAAGGTGGCGTAGACCGGCACCTGGTCCCGCGCGCCGCCCAGCAGCCGCCAGCAGGGCTGGCCCAGGGCCTGGCCCTTGAGGTCCCACAGCGCCAGGTCGAGGGCGGCGATGGCATGGCTGGCGTAGCCGGACTGGCCGCGCGGCGTCAGCAGCCAGTACAGGCGCTCCCACAGCTGTTCGTGGCGCAGCGGGTCCTGACCCACCAGGGCCGGGCCGGCGATCTGGTCGACGATGGCCGCCACCACCTCTTCTTCGGTGATGGCCGTCATGCCGGTGCCGACGAGGCCGGTGTCGGTCTCGATGTCCACCAGGCAGATGGACAAGGACGTTGCTTTGCGGCGCGCGCCGGTGCCGACGTCCAGCGGCAGGTTCAAGGGCGTCGCCTGGACGCGGGTGATCTTCATGGCGGCGCCAGCGTAGGCGCACGGCCGGCGGGCCACAAGACGCTGCGGAGAAGGCAGCTTTCGCGTTCGGCGAAACCCCCGCCGAGTGCGGGCCGCCTGCTGATCAGCCGACGTCGTCCCGCAGTGCTACCAGCAGGGCAGCCAGCGCCGGTGACGGCGTGGTGCCGGCGCGGGTGGCCAAGCGGTGCGTGCGCTGCGCCCAACGGTCGCTCAGCGGCACGCCGACGATGGCCAGCGCCCCGAGCTGCGGCGCAATGGCCTGCACCGGCAGCACACCCACGCCCAGACCAGCCGCCACCATGCGGCAGACGGCGTCGAAGCTGCGCATTTGCAGCCGCACACGCAGCGGCTGGCCCAGTTCCAGCGCCGCAGCACCCAGGCGGCCGGAGATGGCGTTGCCGTCGGTCAGGCTGACGAAGGCCTCGCCCAGCAGTTGTTCGAAGCGCAGTGCAGGCTCTGTGGCCAGCGCATGGCCGCGCGGCAGCACGGCCACCAGCGTGTCGCGGAACAGGTCGCTGAAGGCCAGGCCCTGCAACGGGTGCAGCAGGTCCACGATACCCAGGTCGGCCCGGCCCTCCAGCAGCGCCAGCGGGATGTCCGGGCTGCTGCGTTCCTCCAACTCCACGTGAATGCGCGGGTGGCTGCGGCCGAAGCGGGCCAGGCGTTCCGGCAGCCACTCCAGCATCGCCGACGCATTGGCCAGCACCCGCAGGCTGCCCTGCAGGCCGGCCGCGCGGTCGTGCATGTCGCCAGCCAGGCGGTCGGCATCGGCCACCAGCAGCCGGGCGCGCTGCACGAACGCGTGGCCGTCGGGCGTCAGCCGCACGCCGCGCGGCCCGCGTTCGAAGAGCGCCAGCCCCAGCGCCGATTCCAGCGCGGTGATGCGGGCACTGGCCGCGGCCAGCGCCAGGTCGGCCTGCTGGCTGCCGGCGCTGATGGACCCGCGGTCGGCCACCGCGAGCACGACCCGCAGCGTCTGCAGGTCGAGCGTCTCGCTCATCCGGCGGCCGCGGGCTTGGGCAGCGACAGCCGCTGCGGCGCCTTCAGGCCTTCCACCGGCTTGCCCTTGCGCGCACGCTTGCCCAGGTGGGCCTGCAGCGCGGCGCCGCGCAGCAGCTCTTCCTTGGGCTTGCCACCGCGCAGCGACGTGCCATGCACCATCAGATGCGTGGTGGCGGTGGCCACGGCCAGCAGCCGGTCCTTGCCCTCCAGGTCCATCAGCGTCAGGCCGCGCCCACCCTTGGGCTGGTGCTTGAGCTCGTCCACCGGGAACATCAGCAGCCGCCCGTCCTGGCTCAGGCAGGCCAGCAGCACCCCGGTGGCTTCGCCGGCCGGCAGCGGCGCCGGGGCCAGCGGTTGTTCGTCCCCTTCCAGCGACAGGAAGGTTTTGCCGCCGCGTTGCCTGGCCACCAGGTCACCCAGCTGCGCCAGCAGGCCGAAACCGCCGCTGCCGGCCAGCACCAGGCGCAGGCCCGGGGCGCCGGCCAGGTAGTGCAGCGGGCGGGTGCCGCTGTCCAGGTCGATCAGCGAAGTGATGGGCACGCCGTCGCCGCGCCCGCCCGGCAGCGCCGACACCGCAGTGCTGTAGACACGCCCGTTGCTGCCGAAGACCACCAGCGGGTCGACGCTGCGGCAGGGGAACACGTCGTGCAGCGCATCGCCGGGCTTGAACTGCAGCGCCGCGGGGTCCACCTCGTGGCCCTTGAGCGCGCGCACCCAGCCCTTCTGGCTGACGACCACCGTCACCGGCTCGTCCACCACCTTGATCTCTGCCACCGCGCGCTTTTCCTCCTGGATGAGTGTGCGGCGGTCATCGCCGTGGGCCTTGGCATCGGCCTCGATCTCGCGGATCAGCACCCGCTTGAGCGCCGCCGGGCTGCCGAGGATCTCCTCCAGCTTGGTCTGCTCGGCGCGCAGGTCCGACAGCTCCTGCTCGATCTTGATCGCCTCCAGCCGCGCCAGCTGGCGCAGCCGGATCTCCAGGATGTCCTCGGCCTGGCGGTCGCTGAGCGTGAAGCGCGCGATCAGCGCCGGCTTGGGCTCGTCAGCGTTGCGGATGATGCGGATGACCTCGTCGATGTTCAGCAGCACCAGCTGCCGACCTTCGAGCACGTGGATGCGGTCCAGCACCTTGGCCAGGCGGTGGCGCGTGCGGCGCTCCACCGTGGCCTGGCGGAAGCCGATCCATTCGCCCAGCACCTGGCGCAGCGTCTTCTGCACTGGCCGGCCGTCGGCCCCCACCATCGTCAGGTTGACTGGGGCGCTGGTCTCCAGGCTGGTGTGCGCCAGCAGCGTGGTCACGAGGTCGTTCACCTCCACGCTGCGGCTCTTGGGCTCGAAGACCAGGCGCACCGCGGCTTCCTTGCCCGATTCGTCGCGCACCGCGTCCAGCACGGCGAGCACGCTGGCCTTGAGCTGCTGCTGCTCCTGGCTGACGCTCTTCTTGCCGGCCTTGACCTTGGGGTTGGTGAGTTCCTCGATCTCTTCCAGCACCTTCTGCGCACTGGTGCCCGGCGGCAGTTCGGTCACCACCAGCTGCCACTGGCCACGGGCCAGATCCTCGATCACCCAGCGCGCGCGCAGCTTCAGGCTGCCGCGGCCCGTGGTGTAGGCGGCGCGGATCTCGGCCGGCGAACTGATCAGCTGCCCGCCGCCGGGGAAGTCAGGGCCCGGCAGCTTCTCGAACAAGGCATCGTCCGCCAGCCTCTCGTCACGGATCAGCGCCACCGCGGCTGCAGCCACCTCACGCAAGTTGTGGCTGGGGATCTCGGTGGCCAGGCCCACGGCGATGCCGCTGGCGCCGTTGAGCAGCACGAAGGGCAGCCGCGCGGGCAGCAGGCCCGGCTCTTCGGTGCTGCCGTCGTAGTTGGGCTGGAAGTCGACCGTGCCCTCGTCGATCTCGTCGAGCAGCAGGCGGGCGATGGGCGCCAGCCTGGCCTCGGTGTAGCGCATGGCCGCGGCGCCGTCGCCGTCGCGACTGCCGAAGTTGCCCTGGCCGTCGATCAGCGGGTAGCGCTGGGAAAAGTCCTGCGCCATGCGCACCAGGGCGTCATACGCCGCCTGGTCGCCATGGGGGTGGAAGCGGCCCAGCACGTCACCGACCACGCGTGCGCTCTTGACCGGCTTCGGCGCCCCACTGCTGCCGAAGCCCAGGCCCATGCGCTGCATCGAATACAGGATGCGGCGCTGCACCGGCTTCTGGCCGTCACATACATCTGGCAGCGCGCGGCCCTTGACCACCGACAGTGCGTACTCGAGGTAGGCACGCTCGGCATAGTGGGCCAGGGTGATGGCGTCGGAGGGCTCTGCAGGCTCGGTGGGTTCGGGCTCGGCAGGGTCGAAGAGATCGGGCATGGGCGCAGCGGTGGGCCGTGACTCGGGGAACCGCGCATTTTCGCCCATGGCGTTGCAGACAGCGGCTCGGGTCGGCGCCTCCCGTCAGCCACAGGCTGCTGCCCTCACCATCTGGCTGAATCTGGGCCGGTCAAGACGTCGGCCTCATCTTGCGCGAGCAGGGTCTTCAGCAGCGGCGGCATGAAGTGGCGCTTGACGGTGATGGCGTAGAACTGCTCGTACAGGCCGGGCACCACGGCCATTTCACGCAGCAGACCACTGCGCAGTTCGTCCTGCACCACAACGGTGGGCAGCAGGGCGGGCGCACCGGCATCACGCGCCAGCAGACGCAGCATGGCCATGTCGTCCACCTCGGCACGCACCTGGGGCCGCAGGCCGCGCTGCTCGCACCAGAGGTCGAAGCCGGCGCGGATGCCGTGGGCCCGGCTGGGCAGAAGCAGTGGCTGGGTGGCGATGTCGTCCGGGAACACGAAGGCCTGGCCGGCGGCAGGGCCCACGAGGCTCACCGGCTGGCGCGCGATGCGCCGGCAGCGCCAGGGCGCATCCCCGGTGCCGTCCACGGCCTGGTTGGCCAGCACAAGATCCAGCGTGTGCACCTGCAAGCGACTCAGCAGTTCGTCCAGGCTGCCCGACTGCAGCAGCAATTCCACATCGTCGCGCCGCACCAGCGGGCGCAGCAGGTTGTCCTGGAAGTTGCGCGACAAGGTGGCCACCGCGCCGATGCGCAGCACCTGCCGCCCCGGCCCCTGCCCCTCGCGCAACAGCGCCAGCAGTTCGTTGCCGGCGCTGAAGATGGATTCGGCGTAGCTCAGCGCCAGCTGCCCCGCTTCGGTGAGCCGCAACTGGCGCTGTCGGCGCTCGAACAGCGGCTGGCCAAACTGGTCCTCCAACTGCCGGATCTGCGTGGAGAGCGCCGATGGCGACACGTGCAGCCGCTCGGCGGCGCGCGTCAGGTGACCTTCGCGCGCCACGGCCCAGAAGGCGTGGAGGTGCAGGTAGTTGAGGCGCGACATGTTCTTTTTTACTTAACGATATGCAAACAACATTGAATTTTACAGATTTAATGCCGATCGGCACCATGCCGGACATGCCTGTTGCCCTGCCTGCCTCACTGCTGGTCCTCCTCCTCGTCCTGCCCGCCCTGCTGCACGGCGTGGCCTCGCTCTCGGCCCACCGCAGCCAGCGCGACGCGGCGTGGTGGCGGGCCGAGGCCGCTTCGGCCGCCGGCGCCCTGCTGGGTGCGCTGCTGTTGGGCCTGGTCCTGGTCAACGGCCCCGCCGTGAATGGCGGCCTGCGGTTGGATGCCCCCGGCGCCGTCGTGCTGTTGCTCGTGGGCTTCGTCGGCTGGGTCATCGTGCGCTTCTCGCACCGCTATCTTCAGGGCGAGCGCGGCGAGCGCCGCTACCTGGCGCTGATGTCGGCCACACTGGCGGCGGTGTCGCTGGTGCTGGTGGCCGATCACCTGCTGCTGCTGGCCGCCGCCTGGATCGGCACCAGCCTGACGCTGCACCGCCTGCTGCGCTTCTATGCCGAGCGTCCGGCGGCGCGCATGGCCGCGCACAAGAAGTTCCTCGCCGGTCGACTGGCCGACCTGTTGCTGCTCGGCGCGATCGCCTTGCTCGGCACCGCCTACGGCACGTTGTCGCTGGACGAGATGCTGGCCATCGCAGCCACCCAGGGTGTGCCCCCGCTGGCGCAGGCCGGACTGGCGCTGCTGGTGATCACCGCGCTGCTGAAGTGCGCGCAGATGCCGCTGCACGGCTGGCTGATCCAGGTCATGGAGGCACCGACGCCGGTGTCGGCCCTGCTGCACGCCGGCGTCGTCAACCTCGGCGGCTTCGTGCTGATCCGCTTCTCGCCGATGCTCGCAGAGGCCTTGCCAGCCCAGGTGCTGCTGGCCGTCGTGGCCACGGCCACCGTGGTGATGGCCACGCTGGTGATGGGCACGCGCATCAGCCTCAAGGTGATGCTGGCCTGGTCCACGGTGGCGCAGATGGGCTTCATGCTGCTGCAGGTCGCACTCGGCCTGCCGGCGATGGCGCTGCTGCACCTGGTGACGCACTCGCTGTACAAGGCGCACGCCTTCCTGTCGGCCGGCGGCGTGGCGCAGCGGCGCCAGGCGCTGCGGCTGACGGCACCGGCGGTGCCGCCGTCGGCCTCGCGCTGGGCCCTGGCGGCCATGGCCAGCGTGGCCGCGGTGGTCGGCACCGGGCTGGCCACCGGCACGCTCCCAACGCCCGCGGCCGCGCTGGCCGGTGCCGTGCTGGCCGCCGCGCTGTCGCCACTGCTGGCGGCGGGCGGCGTCGCGCCGGCGCTCGGCGTGGCCGCGGGCTGGCTGGCCGGTCATGCGCTGGCCTCGGCCGTCGTCACGCCGGTGGCCGCGGCGCCCGCGGGGCTGGTGATCGTCGTTGCCGTGGCCCTGGCCGCCCTGTTCGTGCTGCAGGCGCTGATCGTGCTGCGCCCCGCCGCCGCGTGGGTCCGGCGCCTGCACCCCTGGGCGTATGGCGGCTTCCACCTCGACGAGCACGTCAGCGCATGGCTGTTCGCCCGCTGGCCCATCCCACCGGCGCCGGCCATCTTGCCGACGTCGCTCGCCACCGAAGGAGCCCGCGCATGAACGCCCCCCTGACCCCGGACGCGCTGCACGCGCAGACCCTGGCCGACGCCGTCGCCGACGCCTGCGGCCGCATCGCGCCGAGCTGGCCGCTGGACCGCTTCATCGCCGTCAACCCGCACTGGGGCTGGACCGACCGCCCGATCGCCGAGGCGGCCGCCACGGTGGGCGTGCTGGCCGGCATGCGCCTGGTGCCCGACGCGTCGCCCGCCCGCCGGCCGCTGCTGGCCGACCTGGCCGGTCGCCGCGACGCGGTGGTGCACCAGATCAGCCAGCACTGCGCCGCCTACTTCGACGATGGCCAGGCACGCTGGCACGCCGCCATCGACGAGGGCCTGTACGCCGGCTGGCGCCGCCAGCTGCCGCACGATCGGGGCATGGCCTGGCCGCCGCGGCGCGCTGCGGCGCTGGCGCTGCTGGCCGACTGGCCAGACGAGCCCATGGCCGCCATCGACACCGCCCTGAAGCGACTGCAGGTGCCGGCGGACGGCCGCGGCACCTGCCTGACCGCCTGGCTGATGGACCTCAACGGCTGGGCGTCGGCCTGTGCGTGGCGCCATTGGCAGGCTGGCCTGACGCAACAGGACGCGCATGACCTGCGCATCGACCTGCTGGCCATGCGCGCCACCTGGGACGCGCTGCTGGCCGACGCCCTGCCCGGCCCGCAGGTGGCCGACTGGGCCACGGCCTGGAGCACCGTGCCGGCGGCCATCGCCGCCGAGCGCGCGCGCCAGGCCGCCGGCTGGGCGCGCATGGGCGAATCCGAGGCTGCCGCGCAGCGCGACGTGATGGCGGCCATCACGCAGTCGGCGCGCGCGCCCGCCGCCCCGCCGGCGCCGCGCGTGCAGGCCGTGTTCTGCATCGACGTGCGCTCCGAACCGCTGCGACGCGCGCTCGAGGCCGCCGCCCCCACCATCCACACCCGCGGCTTCGCCGGTTTCTTCGGCCTGCCGGCCGCCCACCGGCCGCTGGGCAGCGACTGGCAGCAGCCGCAGCTGCCGGGGCTGCTGGCGCCGGCGGTCACCATCGATGACGGCCCGGCCGACCGCTCGCTCGGCGAGGCCCTGGTGGCGCGCCGCCGCGCCCGGCTGGCCGCCGACGCATCCTGGGACGGCTGGCGCGGCACACCGGCCCATGGCTTCGGCTTCGTCGAGTCCTGCGGCCTGCTGTACGCGGCCGACCTGCTGCGCCAGAGCCTGCCGTCGACGGCCGCGCCGCTGCCCTGGCAGGTGGCCGGCTTGCGCGCCGACGAGGTCGCGGCCCTGCGCCCGGCGCTGCAGATCGACCCCGCGGCGGGGGCCCGGCTGGCCGCCGGCGTGCTGCGCGCGATGGGCATGACGCGCGGCTTCGCGCCCCTGGTGCTGCTGTGCGGCCACGGCGGCCAGAGCACCAACAACCCGCATGCCGCCGGCCTGGACTGCGGCGCCTGCGGCGGGCAGACCGGCGAGGTCAACGCCCGCGCGCTGGCGGCGCTGCTCAATGATGCCGCCGTGCGCGACGCGCTGCGTGCGGAGGGCATCGACATCCCGACCGGCACCCACGTGCTGGCCGGCCTGCACGGCACGACGACCGACGAGGTGACGCTGTACGACACCGCGGGTGTGCCGGATGCGCTGCGTGCGCACCTGGCGGCGCTGCAGCAGGCGCTGGCGGCGGCTGGCGACGCGGTGCGTGCCGAGCGCGCGCCGGGCCTGGGCCTGCCTGCCATGGCCGCCCCGGCGCTCAGGCGCGCCCTGCAGGAACGCGCCAACCACTGGGCCGAGACGCGGCCGGAATGGGCCCTGGCCGACAACGCCGCCTTCGTGGCCGCGCCGCGTGCCCGCACCCGGGGTGCCGACCTGGGCGGACGCGCCTTCCTGCACGACTACGACCACCGGCTGGACCCGGACCGCAACGTGCTGACACTGATCCTGACCGCGCCGGTCGTGGTGGCGCACTGGATCAACCTGCAGTACCTGGCCTCCAGCGTCGACCCGCAGCGCCAGGGCAGCGGCAACAAGCTGCTGCACAACGTGGTCGGCGGTGGCATCGGCGTCTTCGAGGGTAACGGCGGCGATCTGCGCATCGGCCTGCCCTGGCAGTCGGTGCACGACGGCGAGAGGCTGCGCCACACACCGCGGCGGCTGTCGGTCTTCGTCGAGGCCCCGCGCGACGCGATCGACGGCGTGATCGCCGCGCACGAGACGGTGCACCGGCTGGTCGACCATGGCTGGTTGCACCTGCTGGCAATCGAGGGCGACGAAGCGAAGCCCGTGTTCCACCGCCGGCGGCCCGGCGGCGGCTGGGTGGCTGTGGTGGAAAGGCCGGCATGCTGACCCACCTGCAGCGCCTGGAGGCCGAGGCCATCCACATCCTGCGCGAGGTGGTGGCGGAGTGCGAGAACCCCGTGATGCTCTACAGCATCGGCAAGGACTCCACGGTGATGCTGCACCTGGCGATGAAGGCCTTCTGGCCGGCACCGCCGCCCTTTCCGCTGCTGCACATCGACTCGACCTGGGAGTTCCGCGAGATGTACGCGCTGCGCGACCAGGTGGCCGACCGCTACCGGGTCGAGGTACTCGTGCACCACAACCCCGAGGCGGTGCGCCTGGGCATCAACCCGTTCGAGCATGGCAGCGAGATCCACACCGACCTGTGGCGCACCCAGGGCCTGAAGCAGGCCCTGGAGGCCGGCGGCTACGACGCTGCCTTCGGCGGCGGCCGGCGCGACGAGGAGAAGAGCCGCGCCAAGGAACGCATCTTCAGCGTGCGCAGCGCCCAGCACCGCTGGGATCCCAAGGCCCAGCGGCCGGAGCTCTGGCGGCTGTACAACGCCCGCAGGCGGTCAGGCGAGTCGCTGCGCGTGTTCCCGATCAGCAACTGGACCGAACTCGACATCTGGCAGTACATCCACCAGGAGCGCATCCCCATCGTGCCGCTGTACCTGGCCGCGGAGCGGCCCGTGGTGGAACGTGATGGCACGCTGCTGATGGTGGACGACGAGCGCTTTCCGCTGCGCCCGGGCGAGGTGCCCGAGCAGCGGTGGGTGCGATTCCGCACGCTGGGCTGCTACCCGCTGACCGGGGCGATGGATTCGCGTGCCACCACCCTGCCCGACGTGATCCAAGAGATGTTGCTCACGCGCACCAGCGAGCGCCAGGGCCGCGTGATCGACCGCGACGGCCAGGCGTCGATGGAACGCAAGAAGCAGGAAGGCTACTTCTGACTTCGGCCGGCAGGCCTCAACGAGCGAAGCGCTCGCGCAGCTTGAGCTTCCAGAACTTGCCGGTGCTGGTGCGCGGAATCGCGTCGATCAACTCGTAGCGATCGGGGCACTGCCACTTCGCGAACCCGGCGCTCATCAGGTGTACGCGCATCAACTCAGGCTCGAACACAGCCCCGGGCTTGAGCACCAGGCAGGCCAGCGGTCGTTCGCTCCAGCGCTCGTCGGGGATCGCGATCACCGCCGCCTCGGCCACCGCCGGGTGGCTCATCAGGGCGTTCTCCAGGTCCACCGAGCTGATCCACTCGCCGCCAGACTTGATCAGATCCTTGCTGCGGTCGGTGATGCGCAGGAAACCGAGTTCGTCCAGCGTGGCCACGTCGCCGGTGCGCAGCCAGCCGTCGGCGCTGAACTTGTCGGCTGGAGATCCGACCCCGTGGTACGCCCCGGTGATGAACGGCCCGCGCACCTGGATCTCGCCCATGCTGCGGCCATCGTGCGGCACGACGGCACCCAGCTCGTCACACAGGCGCAGGTCCACCAGGGGCACGGTCACGCCGGCCATCGCGGCGCGGCGGTAGCGCTCGTCGACACCGGCGTCCTGCAGTTCCACGCGCGGGTAGGACACGGTGGCCAGCGGTGAGGTCTCGGTCATGCCCCAGCCCTGCTGCAGCCACACACCGTGGCGGTCGAAGGCGCGGATCAGCGATTCCGGCACCGCCGCCCCGCCCACCAGCGATCGCAGGCCCTGCGGCATGCGCCAGCGGCCGGGCTGTTCGGTCAGCGCGCGCTCGTAGGCCTGGATCATCGTCAGCCAGATCGTCGGCACGCCCAGGGCCAGCGTGGGCGGTTCCATCTGCATCAGGTCCAGCAGGTCGTCGGCGTGCAGGTGCGGGCCAGGAAACACCAGCTTGCTGCCGGCCATGACGGCGCCGTAGGGGGTGCCCCAGGCATTGGCGTGGAACATCGGCGCCACGGGCAGCAGCACGTCGGTGTTCTTCAGGCCCCAGTGGTCGCCCATGCAGCCCACCAGCGCATGCAGGATGGTGGAGCGGTGCGAATACACCACGCCCTTGGCGCTGCCGGTGGTGCCCGAGGTGTGGCACATCGACACCGGCGCGTGTTCGTCGTGCGGCACGAACGTGAATCCGTCGGGGTCGGCGGCGGCCAGCAGCGCCTCGTAGTCGTCGCAGCCGGGCGCGGTCTCGGGCACCGGCGCGCCGGAGAACGGGAAGACGATCACGCGCTCGAAGCGGTGGTGCGCCATCACCTGCTGCGCCAGCGGCCACAGGATGTCGTCGACGATCAGGAAGCGGTCACCGGCGTCCGCGGCGATGGCGCCGATCTCACCCGGCGCCAGGCGCAGGTTCAGCGTTTGCATCACGCCACCGGCGGCGGGAATGCCGAAGTAGGCCTCCAGGTGCGCGTGGTGGTTCCAGCACAGCGTGGCCACCACGTCGCCGGGCTTCAGGCTCAGCCGCTGCAGTGCCGACGCGAGCGCACGGGTGCGGCGGTGCCACTGCGCGTAGCTGTGGCGGCGCAGTGACTTGTCCGGCAGGCGCGAGACGATCTCCTGCGCGGCGAATGTCTGCCCCGCCCGCGCCAGCAGCCCGTTCAATGACAGGCCCACGTCCATCATGGTCGACTGCATCGCGGCTCCTGGTGGGTGATTCAGCGGCGGCTCAGCGGGTGGGTGGCAGCACCAGCTTGATCAAGGCATGGAAGCGTTCGTAGAACGCCGGGTCGCGCACCGTCTCCACGCCCACCTTGACCAGCGAATCCTCGGTGGACCCCATGGGCAGCGAGATCGAGCCGATGGCGCTGACGCCGAGGCTCGACGACGAGGTGGACTTCTTGACCACGTACTGGTCCTCCCAGGCCGTGACATAGGCGCTGGCCGCGCGGTCGGTGGCATCGTCGGGCACGCAGGTGACCTGCAGCTTGAGCTCGACGTGCCGGTCCTTCTCCGGCTGGAAGAACTTGCTGCCCACCAGCACCACGCGGTCGTTGCGCGACAGCACATAGCCCTGGCTCAGCAGCGCGCGGCGCGCACCTTCGCAGACGTCTTCGGCGCCCCGGGGGTAGCGGTGAGCGTGCGACGAAGCGGCATCGAAGCGTTCGCTCAGGTACACCGGCGGTGGCGGGTCGGCCAGCGTGGGGAGTTCCGGCACGGCGCAGCCACCTGCCATCACGGCCAGGGTGGCCACCAAGCCGGCCCGCAAGGCGGCAGCACGCATCAGTGCGCCTCGTCCCAGTTCGCCCCGACGCCGACCTCGGCCACCAGCGGCACCTGCAGTTCGGCCACGCCGGCCATCAGGCGTGGCACGGCCTCGCGGGCCCAGTCGAGCTCGGCCTCGGGCACTTCGAGGACCAGTTCGTCGTGGACCTGCATGATCATCCGCGTCGCGCGGCCCTCGCGGTCCAGCGCCTCTTGCACGGCCACCATGGCCAGCTTGATGAGGTCGGCGGCGGTGCCCTGCATCGGCGCGTTGATGGCCTGGCGTTCGGCCGCAGCGCGGCGTGGGCCGTTGCCGCCCCTGATCTCCGGCAGCCAGACACGGCGGCCGAAGAAGGTCTCCACATAACCCTGCTCCGCCGCCTTGGCCTTGGTCTCGGCCATGTACTGCCGCACGCCGGCGAAACGCTCGAAGTAGCGCTCGATGTAGTCCTTGGCCGCCTTCTGCTCGATGCCCAGGTTGCTGGCCAGACCAAAGGCGCCCATGCCGTAGATGAGGCCGAAGTTGATCACCTTGGCATAACGCCGCTGCTCGCCGCTGACGGCATCCAGCGGCACGTTGAAGACCTCGCTGGCGGTGGCGCGGTGCACGTCGATGCCCTCGGCGAAAGCGCGCAGCAGGCCGGGGTCGCTGCTGATGTGGGCCATGATGCGCAGCTCGATCTGGCTGTAGTCGGCCGAGACGATGCGGTGGCCCGCCGGCGCGACGAACGCCTCGCGCACGCGCCGGCCTTCGGCCGTGCGGATCGGGATGTTCTGCAGATTGGGGTCGTTGCTGGCCAGCCGGCCCGTGACCGCCACCGCCTGCGCGTAGTTGGTGTGCACACGGCCGGTGGCCGGGTTGACCATCAGCGGCAGCTTGTCGGTGTAGGTGCCCTTGAGCTTGGCCAGGCTGCGGTGCTCCAGGATGCGCGCTGGCAGCGGATAGTCGGCGGCCAGTTCCTGCAGCACCTCTTCATCCGTGCTCGGCGCGCCGCTGGCGGTCTTCTTCTTCACCGGCAGGCCCAGTTTGCCGAACAGGATCTCGCCGATCTGCTTGGGGCTGCCCAGGTTGAAGGGCTGGCCGGCGATGTCATAGGCCTCCTGCTCGAGCGCCACCATGCGCTCGGCCAGTGCCTTGCTCTGCGCCGCCAGCACGCCGGCGTCCACCAGCACACCATGGCGTTCGATGCGCTGCAGCACCTGCATGGCCGGCATCTCGATGCGTTCGTACACCGTGGCCAGCCGGCCTTCGGCCTGCAGGCGCGGCCACAGCGTCTGGTGCACCTGCAACGCCATCTCGCTGTCCTCGCCGCTGTAGGTGGTGGCGGTAGCCACGTCCACCTGCGCGAACGGGATCTGGTGCGCGCCCTTGCCGCACAAGTCCTCGTAGCTGAGGCCCTTGCGGCCCAGGTGGCGCTCGGCCAGTTTCTCCAGGCTGTGGCCCAGGTGCGCTTCGAGCACGTAGCTCTGCAGCATGGTGTCGTGGGCCACGCCGTGCAAGGCGATGCCATGGTTGGCGAAGACGTGCAGGTCGTACTTCAGGTTCTGGCCGACCTTGGGCCGATGGACGTCCTCCAGCCAGGGCTTCAGCGCGGCGAGCACGTCGCCCAGTGGCAGTTGCTCGGGCGCGTCGGGCCCGGTGTGGCCGGTGGGCACATAGGCGGCGCGACCCGGCTCGACGGCGAAGCTGATGCCCACGATGCGCGCGGCCATCGGGTCCAGCGAATCGGTCTCGGTGTCCACCGCGGCCAGGTCGGCCGCCATCAGGCGCTCGACCCAGGCCTGCAGACGCTCCATCGTGGTGACCGTCTCGTACTCGCGCGCCAGTTCGGTCTTCGGCGCAACGGCTTCGGCCGCGTTCGGCGCCGGGGTGCCCAGGCCGAGATCGCTCTCGAGTTCACGCTTCCAGGTGCGGAAGCCCAGCCGTTCGTAGAACGCCAGCAAGCCTTCACGCTGCACCGGCCCCAGGGCCAGCCCTTCCAGCGCCGGCCAACCAGGCACGTGGCCATCCAGGTCGCAGTCCGTCACCACCGTGATCAGCTTGCGCCCGGTGGGCAGCCAGTCCAGCGCCTTGCGCAGGTTCTCGCCGGCCACGCCCTTGATGGACTCTGCCGCCGCCACCACACCGTCGAGGCTGCCGTGTTCGCCGATCCACTTCACGGCCGTCTTCGGGCCCACCTTGTCGACGCCCGGCACGTTGTCCACGGTGTCGCCGATCAGCGTCAGGTAGTCGACGATGCGGTCCGGCGGCACACCGAACTTGGCCAGCACGCCGGCTTCGTCCAGCAGTTCCGGCGGCTTGGCCATGGTGTTGATGAGGCTGACCTGCGGCGTCACCAGCTGGGCCAGGTCCTTGTCGCCGGTGGAGATCATCACCCGGTGCCCACCGGCGGCCGCAGCGCGGGCCAGCGTGCCGATGGCGTCGTCGGCCTCGATGCCGGGCACCACCAGCACCGGCCAGCCGAGCAGGCGCACCACCTCGTGGATGGGTTCGATCTGCGCCCTCAGGTCGTCGGGCATGGGGGCGCGGTTGGCCTTGTACTCGGGGTACCAGTCGTCCCGGAAGGTGGAGCCGCTGGCGTCGAACACGCAGGCGGCGTGCTCCGCCGGGTAGCGTTCGCGCAGCCACTTCATCATCGCCACCATGCCGTGGATGGCGCCGGTGGGCTGGCCGTCGGGCGAGCGCAGGTCCGGCATCGCGTGGTAGGCGCGGTACAGGTAGCTGGAGCCGTCGACCAGCAGCATCAAGGGAGCGTCCATCGGGGGATTGTGGCGCGGCTCGTAGAATCAACCCATGGTACGCGCGACAACCGCCACCTTGCTGCTCCTGGCATCGCTGGCCCCTCTGGCACCCTCGGTGGCCTCGGCAACGCCGGAGCCTGTCGTGCAGCGCAGCGTGCAGGAAGACGAGCACGTGCGCATCGAAGAATTGCGTGTGCGTGGCGTCAACCAGCGCCTGGTGGTGCGGCCCAAGGCGGCCAGCGCACCCGAGTACGAGATCCTGCCGGCGGACCCCGGCCGCGACGCCGCCCAGGACCGGCGCAGTGGCGGCCAGCGCGTCTGGCGGCTGCTCTCGTTCTGAGCGCCGAGGCCGCCATGGCCGTCTACACCCCCGTCCCGGAGGACGATGTGCGTGCGCTCGTGGCCCGGCTGGGCCTGGGGCGCCTGACACGCTTCGAAGGCATCCGCGGCGGCATCGAGAACAGCAACTGGTTCGTCGACACCGCAGGGGGGGCCGGGCCTGGACACTTCGTGCTGACGGTCTTCGAACGCCTGCAGCCCAAAGAACTGCCCTACTACCTGGGGCTGATGCAGCACCTGGCCGCCCGCGGCATCCCGGTGCCCGACCCGCAACCTGACGCCAACGGAGCGCTGCAGTTCACTTTGCAGGGCAAACCCGCCGCCCTGTTGACCCGCCTGCCCGGCAGCCACCGGCTGGCACCGGATCTGCACCACTGCACCCAGGTGGGCGCGGTGCTGGCGCGTCTGCACCTGGCCGCCCGCGACCTTCACCACGAGCAGGCCCATCCGCGTGGGCTGGCCTGGTGGGAAGAGACCGTACCGACCGTGCTGCCGCACCTGGACGCCGACCTTGCCGGTCTGCTGCGTGACGAACTGGCCTTCCAGCAGGCCGTGGCCGGTTCGGCCGACGCGCTGGCGCTGCCGCGCGGCCCCATCCATGCGGACCTGTTCCGCGACAACGTGATGTTCGACGGCCTGCCGGCGCACGAGAAGCTCACCGGCCTGCTGGACTTCTTCTTTGCCGGCACCGACGCCTGGCTGTTCGACATCGCCGTGTGCCTGAACGACTGGTGCATCGACCTGGACAGCGGCCGGCTGGACGAGACACGCGCAGGCGCCTTCGTCGCCGCCTATGTCGCCGAGCGCTCGCTGACCCCGGCCGAACACCGGCTGATGCCGGCGATGTTGCGAGCCGCCGCCTTCCGCTTCTGGCTGTCCCGCCTGTGGGACCTGCACCTGCCGCGCCCCGCGGCGCTGCTCAAGCCCCACGATCCCACGCATTTCGAGCGTGTGCTGCGCGAGCGCATCGCGCGCCCGTGGCACCCGCCCACCTGAACCTGCATGTCGCTGTCCCTCAAGACCCCCCATCCGGCCCGTGGTGCGCAGTGGGCCCGTGATGCCTTCCGCCTTTTTGCGCGCCGGCCGATGGCCTTTGCCGGCCTCTTCTTCGTCTTCCTGTTCGCCGCGCTGATGATCGGCCTGGTGCCCGTCATCGGGCCGTTGCTGCAGATGGCCATGCTGCCGATGTTGTCGCTGGGTTTCATGGTGGCCTCGGCCTCGGCGCTGCAGGGCGGGCCGGTGCACCCGGGGCAATTCGTCGAGCCGCTGGGCGGCAACCCGCAGCGCCGCAGCCGTCTGCTGGCCCTTTGCCTGGCCTACGGCGTGGCTGCTGTCGGTGTGCTGCTGCTGGCCAACGTGGTCTCCGGCGGCCAGCTGGGCGAACTGCAGCGCCTGGTGGGCACAGGTGACGCTTCCCAGCCCGACATCGACGCGATGGCCGCCGACCGCGGTGTCTTCACCGGCACGGTGTTCGCGCTGCTGGCAGCCGGCGTGCTGTCGGTGCCCTTCTGGCATGCGCCGGCGCTGGTCTACTGGGGCGGCCAGGGCGTGGCGCAGTCGCTGTTCTCCAGCACGCTGGCCGTCTGGCGAGCCAAAGGCGCGTTCCTGGTCTACGCGCTGGTCTGGTTCGGCATGGCGGCGGCCTCAGGTCTGGTCACGGCGCTGCTGCTGGGCCTGCTGGGGGCGCCGCAGCTCGTGGGGCTGATGGCCCTGGTCTTCGGCCTGATCTTCTCCACCGCCTTCTACGTGTCGCTGGTGTTCAGCTTCCACGACAGTTTCGGCCAGGCCCGGGAAGCGGAGGCCGATAGGCCTGCCGCAAACACCTGACCCTCACTCGATCGGCGTCAGCTTCGCCACCGACAAGGCCAGCCACTTCAGGCCGTGGCGGCCGAAGTTGACCTGGGCACGCGCGTCGTCGCCCGCACCTTCCAGGGTCAGCAGCACACCCTCACCGAACTTGGTGTGGAACACCGACTGGCCGACCTTCAGCCCATGGCTGCTGCGGGACTGGGCCATCGCCGACGGCACCGGCTGCGTCGGCACGCCTTCCACCCGCCCGGCACCGACGATGCCCGACAGCCCGCTGCCGCGCGACCAGGCCTCCTGGTAGCTGCGCGCATAGCCGCTGCCAAATCCCTGCTGGCGCGGCGTGAGCCACTTCAATGTGTCCTCGGGCAGTTCGTCGAAGAAGCGGCTCTTGACGTTGTAGCGGGTCTGCCCATGCAGCAGCCGCGTCTGGCTGAAGCTGAGGTAGAGCCGCTGGCGTGCCCGCGTGATGGCCACGTACATCAGCCGCCGCTCTTCCTCCAGCCCGTCGGCGTCGGACAGCGCGTTCTCGTGCGGGAACAGGCCCTCCTCGACGCCGGTGATGAACACGGCGTCGAACTCCAGGCCCTTGGCACTGTGCACCGTCATCAACTGCACCGCGTCGCTGCCGGCCTGGGCCTGGTTGTCGCCGGCCTCCAGGCTGGCATGCGTCAGGAAGGCCGCCAGCGGGCTCATGATCTCGCCGGTGTCCGCGTCCGGCACCGCCGCAGGCGTGCCGGCCACGCTGTCCGGCACTTGCTCGTCCACCGGCAGCGCCACGGCGTCCTTGCCGAAACCTTCCTGGGTGACGAAGGCCTCGGCGGCGTTGACCAGTTCCTCCAGGTTCTCGATCCGGTCCTGGCCTTCGCGGTCGGTGCGGTAGAAGGTGATGAGGCCGGATTCGTCCAGCATCTGGCGGATGATGTCGCGCAGGGTCTGGCCACGCGTGCGCTCGCGCAGGCCGTCGATCAGCGCCACGAAACCGGTCAATGCCGCGCCCCCACGGCCGGCGACCGCGCCCACGCTCTGCGCCAGGCTGCGGCCGCTGGCGCGCGCCGCGTCCTGCAGCTGCTCGATGGTGCGTGCGCCGATGCCGCGGGTGGGAAAGTTCACCACGCGCAGGAAACTGGTGTCGTCGTTGGCGTTCTCCAGCAGGCGCAGGTAGGCCAGCGCATGCTTGACTTCGGCGCGCTCGAAGAAGCGCAGGCCGCCGTAAACGCGGTACGGGATGCCGGCATTGAACAGCGCGCTCTCGATCACGCGGCTCTGCGCGTTGCTGCGGTAGAGGACGGCGATCTCGGCCAGCGCGGTGCCGCCGCGGTGCAGTTGCTGCGCTTCGTCGAGCAGCCACTGCGCCTCGGCATAGTCGCTGGTGGCCTCGTGCACGCGCACCGGCTCACCGGCCCCGGCGTCGGTGCGCAGGTTCTTGCCCAGACGCTGGCGGTTGTGCGCGATCAGCGCGTTGGCCGAATCGAGGATGTTGCCGAAGCTGCGGTAGTTCTGCTCCAGCTTCACCACCCGCTCGACACGGTACTCGCGCTCGAAATCAGCCATGTTGCCCACGCGCGCGCCACGGAAGGCATAGATGCTCTGGTCGTCGTCGCCGACGGCGAAAACCGCCTGCTCGCGCAAAGGCGGAGCGAACATCTTCAGCCACGCGTACTGCAGCCGGTTGGTGTCCTGGAACTCGTCGACCAGCAGGTGCCGGAAGCGCCGCTGGTAGTGCTCGCGCAGCGCGTCGTTGTCGCGCATCAGCTCGTAGCTGCGCAGAATAAGTTCGGCGAAGTCGACGACACCCTCGCGTTCGCACTGCGCTTCGTAGGCCTCATAGACACGCACCAGGGTTCGGCCGTGTTCGTCCCGCACCTCCACGTCACGGGGGCGCAGGCCTTCTTCCTTGCTGCCGGCGATGAACCAGGTGACCTGCTTGGGCACGAAGCGTTCCTCGTCCAGGCCCATGGCCTTGATGACGCGCTTCACCGCACTGAGCTGGTCGCTGCTGTCCAGGATCTGGAAACCCTGCGGCAGGCCGGCGAGCTTCCAATGCGCGCGCAGGAATCGGTTGCACAGGCCATGGAAGGTGCCGATCCACATGCCGCGCACGGCCACCGGCAGCATGGTCGACAGGCGCGTGAGCATCTCGCGCGCGGCCTTGTTGGTGAAGGTCACGGCCATCACGCCGCCGGGCGACACCTGGCCGGTCTGCAGCAGCCAGGCAATGCGCGTGGTCAGCACGCGCGTCTTGCCCGACCCGGCCCCGGCCAGGATCAGTGCCGGCTCCGGCCCCAAGGTCACTGCGGCCAGCTGTTCGGGGTTCAGGCCCTGCAGCAGGCGGTCGGCGGTGACGGGGGCAATGGACATGGCGGCATTTTAGAAGCCGGCCCTGCCGCGGAAGGCAGCCCACGTTCGCGAGATGACCTCGCGCTCAGTTCATGAGCAACGCCACGGCCGGCACCAGTTCGTCCAGCATGTCCTCCTTGGCCAGCACACGGCGGATGCCGACCGACGCCGCCTTCGCCAGCAGCTCGTCCGTCCGGTGGCCAGAGCAGATCAAGGTCGGCATGCCCGGATGGCGATGTGCGATCTCCTGGCACAGTTCCAGCCCGCTCATGCCCGGCGGCATGGTCAGATCACTCACGATCGCCTTCACGTCATGACCGGGCCGGTCCAGCAGGTTCAATGCCTCGGCACCACCGGACGCCGTGCAGACCTGCCAGCCGGCACGCTCCAGCAAACGTTGCACCACGTCCCGCATGATCTCGTCGTCGTCGACGTAGAGCACGCGCTGGCCGTGCCCGATGACCGCCATGTCGCCCGGCCGATCTGTGCCGTCGGGGACCAGGCTCGCCGAGGTGGCGCGCGGCAATGACACCCTGACGGTCGTGCCACGACCGGGCTCGCTGCTGACCACCACCTGGCCGCCATGCCCCTCGACGATGCCCTTGACCACCGCGAGCCCGAGACCGGTGCCTTCGCGTTTGGTGGTGAACAGGGGGGCGAAGGCATGGGCCAGCGTGTCGGCGTCCATGCCGCAGCCGTCGTCGTTCACCTCCAACCGTGCAACGTCGTCATCGGCGGTGAGCCGCACGGTCACCAGCCCACCTGTCGATGGCAGGGCCTGGACGGCGTTGACGCACAGGTTCATGACCACCTGCTGCAGTTGGGTGGCATCGCCGTGCACGATCAACATCGGGTCGGCAAACCCGCTCTCCAGCCGCACGCCCGGGGGCAGCGTCGATCGCAGCAGCTCCAGCGGCTCCTCCACGACCGCCCGCAGGTCAAGGTCGGCAAGGCGAGCCGGCGTGCGGCGGCTCTGGTCGAGGATGCGCCGGACCATGGACCTCGCCCGCTGGCCCGCGCGCTCGATCTGTCCCAGGCTGGCGAGGGCCGGATGACCGGGCGGCAGCTCGTGGCGGGCCAGCGACGCGTTGCCCAGGATGCCCGCCACCAGGTTGTTGAAGTCGTGCGCAATGCCGCCGGCCAGCGCACCGATGGTCTCCAGCCGCTGAGATTCGCGCAGTTGCGCTTCGAGCGCCCGCCGGTCAGCCTCGGCCTGCACGCGGTCGGTCACGTCGCGGGCCATCACCACGAAGCGCGGCACCGCGCCTGGGGACACCGGCCGCGGAGCCACCGACAGTTCGAAGTGGCGGCGTCCCACGGGCAGGTCGAGCGCATATTGGCGGCCACTGCTGACCCCATCCCGATGTGCATCCTGCAGCGCAGCGCGCGTTTCCGCAGCAGCATCCGGCGGCAGCAATTCGTCGATGCGACGCCCCTTCTGCGCGTCCGTGGGCATCACGAGCAGTTCGGGACGCGACGCGTGCACGTGCAGCATCTCGCCATCGAGCCGAATCTCGAACAGCAGGTCCGGGATCGCCGCCAGCGTGGCAGCCAGTTCGTCCTGGGCGGCCAGCAGGCGATCTCTGGCCTCTCGTCGCTCGGTGATGTCGCGTTGCACCGCCACCATGTGCGTCACCCGCCCTGTCTTGTCGACCAGCGGCACGATGTCGATTTCAACCCAGTAGCTGCGCCCGTCGCGGGCGTAGTTGAGGAGTTCGGCGTGGACCGGCCGGTGCGACCGGACGGCCGTGGCGACACGGGCAGCCTCCGCCGGGTCGGTGTCAGGACCCTGCAGGAACTTGGGGCTGCGTCCCATGGCATCGACCGCCGAATGGCCGGTCACGCGCTCGAACGCCGGATTGACGTAGACGATGCGTGGGGAAGCATCGGCCGGCGCCTCGGTGATGAGCACGATGTCGTTCAGGCGAGACACTGCCGCCTCCAGCAGCCTCAGATGGGCCTCGACCATCACACGCCGGCCGACGTCGACGAAGGTCACCACCACCTGACCCACCGCCCCCTGCTGGTCGAGCACGGCTTCCGCCTCGACCAGCACCCAGGTCACCTCGGTGCGATCGGGCCGGACGATGCCCACAATGAACTGGCTCAGGCGCTGCCCGGTGGCCAGCACCTGGTTCACCGGATACCGGGCCAGTGGCATCGGCGATCCGTCTTCCTCGACAAAGTGCCAGGCTGGGTCGATGGCCGCCTTGCCAGCCATCTGTGCGGTCGACAGGCCCAGGATCTCGCTGGCCGCTGGGTTGCTGTCGACGATCCGGGTGTCCGGCGCGTGCACCACGACCCCCGCAGACAGCGTGTCCAGCAGCGCCCGCGTCCGCGCCTCGCTGTCGCGCAGCGCATCCTCGGCACGCTTGCGTTCACTGATGTCGCCAA
This sequence comes from Burkholderiaceae bacterium, assembly GCA_024235915.1. GTDB lineage: Bacteria > Pseudomonadota > Gammaproteobacteria > Burkholderiales > Burkholderiaceae_C > Rubrivivax. The sequence continues at coordinate 303,827 of JACKLO010000008.1, forward strand.
CGATGGTGAAGTGGCCGAGGACCTTGCCCTCGTCGTCACGTTCCGGCACCAGGGTGACCATGGCATGCCGGGGCCCCTGGCGCGTCCGGACCGGCGTCTCGTAGACCACCAGTTCCCCCGCCAGAGCGCGCCGCACATGGGTTTCCACGAGCATGTAATGCTCGCCCAGCACCTCCCGCTGCGTCCGGCCCACGATCTGCTCACGGGACAGCCCGAACCAGTGCTCGTAGGCCGCATTGGCGAACAGGTAACGCCCGTCCCGATCGACGCGCGACACCGGGCCAGGCAGCGCGTCGGCGATGGCGCTCAGCTGGCGCTCACGGTCGCGCAACGCCTGCTGCACGCGGTAGGACTCGCTCACGTCACGGAAGACCATCACCACGCCGGTCACGGTGCCGTCGTGTTGCATGATGGGCGCCGCGCGGTGGGCGATCTGGCACTCGGTGCCGTCGCGGGCCACGACCAGCGTGTCGTTGGCGAGTCCGACCAGGCCCTGGTCCACCAGCACCCGGCGCACCGGGTCGGGCAAGGGCTCACGGGTGCGTGAAGCCAGGAGCTGCAGCACGTCGCCCATGGGCCGGCCCACCGCTTCGCCCACCGTCCAGCCGGTGAGCCGCTCCGCGGCTGGATTCATGCGCGTCACACGGCCCGCTGCATCGGTGGCCAGCACCCCGTCGGCGATGGAATCCAGCGTCGTGGCCAGATCGCTCTCGCTGCGCTGCAGCGACTCCCGGGCCTCCTGCCAGGCCGTGATGTCCATGTGGGTGCCGACCATCTTCAACGGCCGGCCTGCCGTGTCCCGCTCGACGATGCGGCCACGGTCGAGCACCCAGACCCAACGGCCGCTTTCATGGCGTAGCCGATAGACCGCCTCGTAGGTGCTGCTGTCACCCCGAAGGTACGCCTGTTGCAGCGTTTGTGCCCTTTGGCGGTCTTCCGGGTGCACGCGGGCCAGCCAGCCCTCGACCGTGGCACAGGCCAGCGAGTCAGGCGGCAGGCCCAGCATCTCGTTCCAGCGCGGACTCACGCCCCCCTGGCCGCTGGCCACGTCAAGCTCCCACAACGCCAGGTCGGCGCCATCGAGGGCCAACTGCAGGCGCTCTGCCGCCGCCGCCGCCGAGGCGCTCACCTTCCGCTGCATCGCAGCACCCTCGGCACGCCATCGATGCAGCACGAGCAAGGCCAGGGCACCCGTGCCGGCCAGGATCAGTAGCAGGACCAGTTGGGTGGCCGTGCCCCGCCACCACGCGGAGGTCAGCGTGTCGATGTCCCGCGTCACGGCCAGCACGAAGCCATGGTCCAGGCCCGCAGCGGGTGCCGCCACGCTGCGCTGGGCAATCAGCCGATGCCCGCCGTCCCAGGCAAGGGTGCCTTCGTACACCGTGGCCGCCTGGCCACTGGCCCGATGGCGCTCGAACGGGGCGCCCGGCCTGTCCACGCGGACACCGGTGACGTCTCCCCTTGGGGGCACCTGCACGATCAACCGCCCGTCGTCGTGCGCAATGGCGGCCCACGCGTCGGACGTCTGCAGCACGGCCCGGAGCACGGTGTCGAAGTAGTTCGGTGCCAACAGGGCCGCCACCACGCCTGCCACATTCCCGTCGGCATCCAGCCACACCGTTGCCAGTCCAGCGGCCAACGGCGCCCGCCCAGGCACTGCAGGCGCGGACAGGTGCACGAGCTCGGGGGCATGCCGCGCCTGCAGGGCATCGAGGTCGACCCAGGCCGAGGCGTCCTGCCCCAGCAGTTCGGCGCGGCTGCTCACGAGCACCCGGCCAGTGGGCGCGATGATCACCAGGGCATGCACACCGGGCATGGCGCTGGCAAGCAGCTGCAGGTTCCGACCCCAGGCGGCGGCATCCGGCACGACCCGTCCAGCGGCGGCGGGGTCGCGGATGGCACGCAGGGCAGCGGCCGTACCGTGGAGCTGGTGCCTCAGCAACTCGTCGACTGCAGCTGCCCGAGACGCCAGTTGGTTGCCCTGCTCGGCCCGGCCATCCACCCAGGCCGTCCAGCGCAGGTAGCCCATGACGAGGAGGAGCAAGGCCAGGAAGGTCGCGAATTTGGCCCAATCCAGCAGGTGGGCGGCATCATGGTCACGACGCTCGAAAAGCCTCACATGCGCCTTTCAGACTAGGGATTGCAGCGTAGCTCCCATAGGCCATGAAACGGCGGCAGCAAACCCGCATTGACTTGACCTGAGTCAAGTCCCATCGAAGCAGCGTGTACGGGCCCATAGAATGGCCCACCGGTCCGGACCAGTCGCCCTCGTCCCGACCGTTTTTTTTCGTCCGGAGCCGACGTCATGGAAATCTTCGACTACGACAACATCCTGCTGCTGCCGCGCAAGTGCCGCGTGGACAGCCGCAGTGACTGCGACACCTCCATCGTGTTCGGTGGCCGCCGATTTGCACTGCCGGTGGTGCCCAGCAACATGAAGACGGTGCTCGACGAGCCCATCGCGCAGGTGCTGGCCCGCAGCGGCCACTTCTACGTGATGCACCGTTTCGACCTCGACAACGTGGCGTTCGCACGCCGCATGCGAGACCAGGGGCTGTTCGTGTCCCTGAGCTCCGGCGTCAAGCCCGCCGATTTCGAGGTCATCGACCGCTTGGCGGCCGAGGGTGTGGGGGCCGACTACATCACCATCGACATCGCGCATGGCCACGCCGACAGCGTTCGGCGGACCATCGAGCACATCAAGGCCAGGCTGCCGCAGACCTTCGTGATCGCCGGCAACGTGGCCACGCCCGAGGCGGTGATCGACCTGGAGAACTGGGGCGCCGACGCCACCAAGGTGGGCGTGGGCCCGGGCAAGGTCTGCATCACCAAGCTCAAGACCGGTTTCGGCACCGGCGGCTGGCAGCTCAGCGCGCTGAAGTGGTGCAGCCGGGTGGCCACCAAACCCATCATCGCCGACGGCGGCATCCGCCACCACGGCGACATCGCGAAAAGCGTGCGCTTCGGTGCCACGATGGTGATGATCGGCAGCCTGTTCGCCGGCCACGAAGAGAGCCCCGGGCAGACGGTGGAAGTCGATGGCCAGCGCTACAAGGAGTACTACGGCTCCGCCTCGGACTTCAACAAGGGTGAGTACAAGCACGTGGAAGGCAAGCGCATCCTGGAACCCATCAAGGGCGCGCTGGCCGACACGCTGCGCGAGATGCGCGAGGACCTGCAGAGCAGCATCAGCTATGCCGGCGGCACCGCGCTGGCCGACCTGAAGAAGGTCAACTACGTGATCCTGGGCGGCGAAAACGCCGGCGAACACCTCTTCATGTGATGGCGGCTGCCGACGGGACGCCGCCACCGCTGCCGGCCGAGATTGCAGCCCGGTTGGCCGAGTCCGCCAGGCTGCTGGTCGCGGACCCGGCCGCCGCGTTGGCGACGGCGGAGGACGCGCTTGCACGACTGGACGCCCTGCCCGGTGCTGAACCCGCCTGGCGCGCTCAGGTGCTGCGAGCCCAGGGGCTGGCGTTGGGCCATGCCGGGCAGGCCCGCGCTGGCGTCGACGCGCTGCGCTCGGCGCTGGCGCTGCTGGACGCACAGGACCATGCGGTGCGCGCCCAGATCGAACGCGCGCTGTCCATCGTGCACGACCAGCTGCACGCGCTCGACGACGCGCTGGCCTGGGCAGTGCGCGCGGCGGCGTCGGCCCGCAGCGCGGGCGATGAATCGCTGCTGGCCGACGCCCTGCATTCCTGCGGTGTCGCCCGTTCCAAGGCCGGCGACGCCGAAGGTGGCCTGGCCAACTACCGGGAAGTGCTGCAACTGCACGAAGCCGGCGGGCGCGTTGGCGCGAGCATCAGCATCCTCAACAACATCGGCATCAACCTGAAGAACCTGGGGCGGCTCGACGAAGCCGTGGTGTCCCTGCGCCGGGCGCAGACGCTGATGAGCGGGCGGCCCGAGGCGGTGTCGCTGCCCCTGGTGCAGACCAACCTGGCCGAACCGCTGTGGCGACTGGGCCGCCTGGACGAGGCAGAGGTGGAAATCGACGCCGCGCTCAGCCGCCTGGAACCCGGCGGCCGCAACAGCCACGAGGCCAATGCCCGCTGGATGCGCGCCGAAGTGCTGCGCGGTCGTGGCCGATCCGCCGAGGCCGCGGCCGAACTTGAACTGGCGTTGAAGGCTTCGCAGCGGCTGAGCCGGGTGGACACCGAGGCCAACGTGCAGTTGTCGCTGTGCACCCTGGCCGCCGAGCGCGGCGACCATGCCGCGGCGCTGGCGCACCACCAGGCCTTCCACGCGCTGGACCGCCGGCGCCTGGACGAAGAAGCTGCCCGCCGCATCCAGGCCCTGACCGTGCAAGCCGACTTGGCCCATGCCCGCCACGAGGCGGAGGTCTACCGACTGCGCCACGGCGAGCTGGCACAGGCCCACGACCGCCTGCAGGCGCTGCACGATGCGCTGCTGGCTGCCGACGTGGAGAAGTCCCGCCTGCTCGAGCGTCTGGCCGCACAGACACGCACCGACCCGTTGACCGGCCTGGCCAACCGCCGTGCCCTGGACGAGCACCTGGCCGCCGAGTTCGCGCGCAGCCGCCGGTTGAGCCACCCGCTGGCGCTGGCCATGTGCGACCTGGACAACTTCAAGCAGATCAATGACCGGCTGGGCCATGCCACCGGCGACCTGGTGCTTCGGCGCACGGCCACGCTGCTGCGTGGCGTCTGCCGCGACATCGACGTCGTGGCCCGCTACGGCGGCGAGGAGTTCTGCCTGGTGTTCCTGGAGGCCGACCTCGACGCGGCGCAGCGCGCCTGCGAGGCCGCGCGCGCCGCCGTCGCCACGCACGATTGGACGGCCGAGCACCCGGCGCTGCGGGTCACCCTGTCGATCGGTGTGGCCGATGCCGAGGACAGCGCCGACCCGGCCACTCTCTTGGCGCAAGCCGACCGGCGGCTCTACGAGGCCAAGCGCGCCGGCAAGGACAGGGTCGTGGCCACCGGGTGAGCCTCAGCGGGTGAACATGCCCTGGAATTCGCCGGGCTCGATCTTCATGCGGCGGGGACCGGCGCCGTCGGCCCGCGCGGCCGACAGCGGTTGCGCACGCCGGGCCGCCGCGGGGCAGACGCCGAAATCGGCGTGGCTGAGTGCCGCGGAGAGCAGCCCCTCGGCCGTGGAGCCCAAAGGATGGTCGAGGTCATCGGCCACGTCGCACTGGGGCACCAGCCCGTCGAAATAGCGGCCCTCGTTGCGGGCGTTCACCGACTCGAAAGTGACCACGCTGTAGGTCTGGCCGCAGCCGCCATCCTGCGGGTTGAAGCCCACCGGCTTGCCACAGGTGACGTCGCCGATCTGCACCACGTCGATGCCGGCGCCACGCAGGCCATTGATGACCTGTTCGCTGGCCGAGCAGGTGCGCGGGCCGCTGAGCACGTACACGCGACTCAGGCCGACGGCGTTGGCCGGCGCCGTGAAGCGGACGTTGCGGTTTGAGGCCGCGTGCTGATCGCTGTAGAGCAGCTGCACATAGGTCTGGTTGCTGGTGCGCGCGCCACCGACGTAGGACGCCACCGTGGCCCCGGTGCTCACGAAGCCACCGCCGTTGTAGCGCAGGTCCAGCACGACCTCGGTCACACCCTGGGCGCGGAATTGCGCAAAGGCGGCATCCAGAGGCGCGTCGACCTGGTTGATCATGTCCTTCACCACGACATAGCCCACCTTGCGGCCCAAGGGCGAGTCGACCACGCTGGCGCTCGTCACCGGCGTCAGCGCGTAGTCACGCGCCACCAGGGTCACGCTGCGGTCGCCACCGGCGCCGCGCACCACCAGCTGCAGCTGGTCGCCCACGTTGTCGGGCACCAGCACGTCGTAGTCGTCGGCAGCGATGATCTCCGACGCCGACCGGCCGTTGATGGACAGGATCTGCTCACCGCGCAGCAGGCCCTTGGTGGCGGCGTCGGACTGCGGCTCGATGAAGCGGATCCGCAACGGCAGGTCCGGCCGGCCCTCGACCTCGACACCCGCGACGAAGAGGCCATAGCCCCGCGTGATGCCGTCGCCGAAGAAGCGCTGGAAGTCCTCGGTCGGACCGAAATAGCTGTAGCGGTCGGCCGGGAACGTGGCATTGCCGCCGAACAGCGACGCATCGAAGTACGCCTGCACCGTGTCGAAGCCCGCCGGGGCCGGGCGTGGAGCCAGGGCATACCAGAGGTACCAGTCGTCGAAGTAGTCGCGCAGCCAGGTCTTCTGGTCGGCCACGCTGCAGGACAAAGGTGGCGGCGTGCCGCCACCACCGCCGCCACAGGCAGTGAGCAGGACGGCGCTGGCACACAGGGCGGCTAGGTGTCGAATCGTCATCAGGCGAGTCTCCGTTGGAGGGCGAGCGCGCAGGGGCGCGCTCCTACAATGATGCCTGCAACCCCCGGCCTGCCGTTCACGTTGACAGGGTGCCCACGAGGTGCCGTGTCCCACCTCCCCTGCGCCCCAGTCATGACCGAACTCGCCAAGTCCTTCGAACCCGCTGCCATCGAGGCCCGCTGGGCGCCGTTGTGGGAAGCCAGTGGCATCTACGCACCGACGCTGGACCCGGCCAAGGCGTCGTTCTGCATCCAGCTGCCGCCGCCCAACGTCACCGGCACGCTGCACATGGGCCACGCCTTCAACCAGACGGTGATGGATGCGCTGACGCGCTACCACCGCATGCAGGGCTGCAACACGCTGTGGGTGCCGGGCACCGACCACGCCGGCATCGCCACCCAGATCGTGGTGGAGCGCCAGCTGCAGGAGCAGGGCCTGAGCCGGCACGACCTCGGGCGCAAGAACTTCGTCGCCCAGGTCTGGGACTGGAAGGAGAGTTCCGGCGCCACCATCACCAACCAGATGCGCCGCATGGGCGACTCGGTGAGTTGGGGCCACGAGTACTTCACGATGGACGAGAAGCTCTCGACCGTTGTCGTCGAGACCTTCGTGCGCCTGTTCGAGGAAGGCCTGATCTACCGCGGCAAGCGACTCGTGAGCTGGGACCCGGCGCTGAAGTCGGCCGTCTCCGATCTGGAGGTGGAAAGCGAGGAGGAGGACGGCTTCCTCTGGCATATCCGCTACCCGCTCACCGACGGCAGCGGCAGTGTCGTGGTGGCCACCACACGCCCGGAGACCATGCTCGGCGACGTGGCGGTGATGGTGCACCCGGAAGACGAGCGTTACACCGCCCTGGTGGGCAAGACGGTGACGCTGCCGCTGGTCGGCCGGGAGATCCCGGTCATTGCCGACGACTACGTGGACCGCGAATTCGGCACCGGCGTCGTCAAGGTGACGCCGGCGCACGACGCCAACGACTATGCGGTGGGTCAGCGCCACGGCCTGCCGGCCATCGGCGTGCTGGCGCTGGACGCCACCATCAACGACCAAGCGCCCGAGGCCTACCGTGGCCTGGACCGCTTCGTCGCCCGCAAGAAGGTGGTGGCCGACCTTGACGCGCTGGGCTTGCTGGTGGAGACCAAGAAGCACCGGCTGATGGTGCCGCGCTGCGCGCGCACGGGCCAAGTCGTCGAGCCCATGCTCACCGACCAGTGGTTCGTGGCCATGAGCAAGCCGGGCGCCAACGGCAAGTCCATCGCTCAGGAGGCCATCGAGGCGGTGGATTCGGGCGACGTGAAGTTCGTGCCCGAGAACTGGATCAACACCTACCACCAGTGGATGAAGAACATCCAGGACTGGTGCATCAGCCGCCAGCTGTGGTGGGGCCACCAGATCCCGGCCTGGTACGGCACGGGCGGCGAACTCTTCGTGGCGCGCAGCGAGGACGACGCCCGCGCCAAGGCCGCGGCCGCTGGCTACAGCGGCACGCTGACGCGCGACGAGGACGTGCTGGACACCTGGTACTCGTCGGCCCTGGTGCCCTTCTCCACCCTGGGCTGGCCGGCCAAGACCGTGGAGCAGGACCTGTTCCTGCCGAGTTCCGTGCTCGTCACCGGCTACGACATCATCTTCTTCTGGGTCGCCCGGATGATCATGATGACCAAGCACTTCACCGGGCAGGTGCCGTTCCGACACGTCTACATCCACGGCCTGGTGCTGGACGCGCATGGCCACAAGATGAGCAAGTCCGAAGGGAACGTGCTCGACCCGGTGGACCTCATCGACGGCATCGAACTCAAGCCACTGCTGGACAAGCGTGTGGTCGGCCTGCGAAAGCCGGAGACCGCGCCCAAGGTGCGCGCGGCCACCGAGAAGGAGTTCCCGGGCGGCATCCCCGGTTACGGCGCCGACGCACTGCGCTTCACCTTCGCGGCGATGGCCACGCTGGGCCGCAGCCTGAACTTCGACAGCAAGCGATGTGAGGGCTACCGCAACTTCTGCAACAAGCTCTGGAACGCCACGCGATTCGTGCTGATGAACTGCCAGGGCCAGGACTGCGGGCTGAGGGAGCACACAAAGGCCGAGTGCGAACCCGGCGGCCCGATGGCCGGCTACCTGCAGTTCTCGCAGGCCGACCGCTGGATCACCGGCGAGCTGCAGCGCGTGGAAGCCGCGGTGGCCCAGGGCTTCGGCGACTACCGGCTGGACAACGTGGCCAACGCCATCTACGGCTTCGTGTGGGACGAGTACTGCGACTGGTACCTGGAGATCGCCAAGGTGCAGATCGCCAACGGGTCCGCAGCCGAGCAGCGCGCCACCCGCCGCACGCTGATCCGCACCCTGGAGACGGTGCTGCGCCTGCTGCACCCGGTGGCGCCCTTCATCACCGCCGAGTTGTGGGACACGGTGGCCGTGGTCGCCGGCCGCAAGGCCGCGGACGACGGCCGCACGGTGGCCACGGCGCCCTACCCCGTGGCACAGCTGGAGAAGGTGGACCCGGCGGCCGATGCCTGGATGGCGCGGCTGAAGGCCGTCACCGGCGCCTGCCGCAACCTGCGCAGCGAAATGAACCTCTCACCCGGCGAACGTGTGCCGCTGCTGGTGGCGGGGGACGCAGACTTCGTGGCGTCGGCCGCGCCGGTGTTGAAGGCGTTGGCGCGCCTGGCCGAAGTGCGCCCCTTTGCCGACGACACCGCGTTTGCAGCAGCCACAGCCGCCGCGCCGGTGACCGTGGCGGGCGATCTGCGCATGGCCCTGCACGTGGAAATCGACGTCGCGGCCGAACTCGAGCGGCTGGGCAAGGAGATCGCACGCCTGGAAGCCGAGATCGCCAAGTCCCAGGCCAAGCTGAGCAACGCCAGCTTCGTGCAGCGGGCGCCGGCGGCGGTGGTGGACCAGGAGCGCCAGCGCGCCGCGGAGTTCGGACAGACGCTCAGTCGTCTGCAAGATCAGCGCCGTCGCCTTCCCACGTCGGCCTGAAGACCGGCATCGGATTGGTGTCGGCGAGGATCTCGTCGATCCGCCGCGCCACCGACCACGCGCTGCGCTTGCGGGATTCGCGCGTGGTGCTGGCCACGCGCGGGGTGACCTGCAGCGTCTCGGCGCCATGCAGTGGTCGCCCCGGATCCAGGGCCCCGGGCTCCAGGCTGTCCAGCCAGGCGGCCGCCATGCGGCCGCTGTCCAGGGCTTCGGCCAAGGCGGACTCCTCGAAGAGGCTGGAGTGAGTCAGGCTCACCAGCACCTGGTTGGGCTTGCATTCACCCAGGTAACGCTCGCCCACCAGACCGCGGTAACGCGTGAAGAACGCCAGCAGCATGCAGACCCCGTCACTCTGCTCCATCAGCGTGCGCAGCGGCACCGGGCGCACGCCCCACTGTGCCCACAGCGGGTCGGACGCATGCAAGCCGGGGTCGTAGCCGATCACGTCGGCGCCAAAGGCCTTCAGCAGCGTCGCCAAGGGTTTGGCAGCCGGGGTCATGCCCACCAGGCCGATGCGCGTGCCACCGAGTTCCCGGCCGACCAGTAGACCCTCGGCGTTGACCACCGGCACCCGACGCAGCATCTGCAGCAGCGCACCGATGGCGAATTCCGCTTCGGCCGTGGCCGCCGCATGGGTCGGGCGCACCACCTCCACATTGGCCCGGGCGCAGGCGTCCAGGTCGATGTTCTCGACGCCGGCGGAGAGGCGACCGATGGCCCGCAAATGGGGGGCGGCCTTGAGCGCCGCCTCGTCGACCGCGACCGACGGCGGAATGATCATGGCGCGCACCTGGAACAGCGCGCGGCGCAACCCCAGGGGTTCGCGCGCCAACTCCGGTGCCAATCGCACCGGGTAGCGCGCCTCGAGCCACTGGACCACATCCGGTTCCAAAGGCTCGACGATGAGCAGGTCCATGAAGGCGGTGATGGGGAGTTTCTAACGCACTCCTGGCAGACCCGCGTGCCAGAATGGGCCGCAAGTTCTTGTGCAACCATTCTATGTAAGAAGATGTACGTCAAGAAGGCAATATTCCCCGTCGCCGGGCTCGGCACCCGCTTCCTGCCTGCCACCAAGGCGCAGCCGAAGGAGATGCTGCCGGTGGTGGACAAGCCATTGATCCAGTACGCCGTGGAGGAGGCCTACGCCGCCGGTGTGCGCGAGATGATCTTCGTCACAGGGCGCCACAAGCGGCCCATCGAAGACCACTTCGACATGACCTTCGAGCTTGAGGTGGCGCTGGAGCAGTCGGCCAAGCACGACCTGCTGGAGGTGGTGCGCAGCGTCAAGCCCGACGACATGGAGTGCATCTACGTGCGCCAGGCCCAGGCTCTGGGGCTGGGACACGCCGTGCTGTGCGGCCAGCGTCTGGTGGGCGATGAGCCCTTTGCCGTGCTGTTGGCCGACGACCTGATGGTGGGCCAGCCGCCGGTGCTCAAGCAGATGGTGGACCAGTTCGGCGAATGGCGCGCCAGCATCCTGGCGGTGCAGGAAGTGCCGGCGGAACACACACGGCGCTACGGCATCGTGGCCGGCACCGAGGTCAACGACCGTCTCGTCGACGTGTCCCGCATCGTCGAGAAGCCGGCGCCGGAAGTGGCACCGTCACGCCTGGGCGTGGCCGGCCGCTACATCCTGACGCCCGGCGTGTTCCACGAGATCGCCACCCAACCGAGGGGGGTGGGCGGCGAGATCCAGCTCACCGATGGCATTGCGTCGCTGCTGCGGCGCGAGAAGGTGTTTGCCTACCGCTACGAAGGCCGCCGCTACGACTGCGGCAGCAAGGAAGGCTTCCTGGAGGCCAACGTGGAACTGGCGCTTGCCCACCCGCAACTGGGCCCGGGGTTCCGCGATTTCCTGAAGGGCCTCGCGCTCTGATCGGAACCCATTCTGAAGCGCCGCTCAGCGGCGCTTCAGCACGTGGATGAAGTCGCTGCCTTGTGCCTGCTGATCCAGCAGTTCGTTGCCGGTCTGGCGGGCGAAGGCCTTGAAGTCGCGCATTGAACCCGGGTCGGTCGACACGACTTTCAAGGTCTCGCCGCTGCTCATCTCCGCCAAGGCCTTCTTGGCCTTGAGGATGGGCAGCGGGCAGTTCAGGCCGCGGGTGTCGATCTCTTTGTCGGCTTGCATGGTGTCGGGATTCTAGGCGGCTAAGCACGCAGCGGCAGTTCGATGAACTGCGGCTCATGGCCCCGGGAACGCAGCCATTGCGCCAGTGCCAGCCCGGTGCCGGCACGCCAGCAACGGATGTCCTCGGGTGCGAAGAGCTTGTACTCCGCCAGTTCCGGCGACAAGCGGACTTCCCCGCGGGCACGCACGTGGAAGGTGATGATGACCTGGTTCATGCGCAGGAATTCGTGCACACCGACCAGCGTGGTGTCCAGCGCCTGCAGCGCGGTCTCTTCAGCCACCTCTCGGCGGATGCCGTCCTCCGGCGATTCACCGGCCTCCATGAAGCCGGTGATCAGCGCGAACATGCGGTGCGTCCAGGCCGCGTTGCGGGCCAGCAGCACGCGGCCGCCCTGGTCCACACATTCCACGATCGCGGCCAGCACCGGCACCGGGTTGTTCCAGTGTGTCCAGCTGCAAGCCGGGCAGCGCAGGCGAACCTTGTCGCCGCCATCTTCGGCCTGGGAGATTTCGGCGAGCGGCGTGGCGCAGGCCGGACAGAATCGGTAGCTCATGCGTCGATCAGGCGGGGAACACGCCGGTGGACAGATACCGGTCACCACGATCGCAGACGATGAAAACGATGGTCGCGTTCTCCACCCGCTGCGCGATCTGCAGCGCCACCCAGCAGGCGCCGGCGGCGGAGATGCCGCAGAACAGGCCTTCCTCGGCCGCCAACCGACGTGCCATCGCTTCGGCATCGGCCTGCGTCACGTAGACCAGTTCGTCCACCGCCTTCGGATCGTGGATCTTCGGCAGGTAGGCCTCGGGCCACTTGCGGATGCCCGGGATGCGCGAGCCTTCGCTGGGCTGCGCACCGACGATGCGCACCGCCGGGTTCTGCGCCTTCAGGAAATGAGACACGCCAGTGATGGTGCCGGTGGTGCCCATGGCGCTGACGAAGTGTGTGACCTGCCCGGCCGTGTCCTGCCAGATCTCGGGGCCGGTGGTCTCCTCGTGCACCCGCGGGTTGTCGCCATTGGCGAACTGGTCCAGCACCCGGCCCTTGCCATCCTTCTGCATCTGTTCGGCCAGGTCGCGCGCGTACTCCATGCCACCGCTGCGCGGGGTGAGGATCAGTTCGGCGCCAAAGGCCTTCATGGTCTGCGCGCGCTCGATGGACAGGTCCTCCGGCATCACCAGCAGCATGCGGTAGCCGCGAATGGCCGCGGCCATGGCCAGGGCGATGCCAGTGTTGCCACTGGTGGCCTCGATCAGGGTGTCGCCCGGCTGGATCTCGCCACGCTCCTCGGCGCGCTTGATCATGCTGATGGCCGGACGGTCCTTCACCGAGCCTGCGGGGTTGTTGCCCTCGAGCTTGCCCAGGATGACGTTGCCGCGCGCGGCATTCGCCTCGCCAGGCACGCGCTGCAGGCGCACCATCGGCGTGTGGCCGATCACCTCCTCGAGCGTCGGGTAGGCAGGACGTGAAACGGACATCGGTGCGGTTCTCCAGCAGTTATGATCGCGGCCTTCGCGTGTTGCCCTCGGCAGCAACCCACGGCCCGGGTGGCGAAATCGGTAGACGCAGGGGATTCAAAATCCCCCGCCGCAAGGCGTAACGGTTCGAGTCCGTTCCCGGGCACCAGCTCTGCAATTCTGACCCAATGCCGCCGATCCCACCGGTGACCCGCAACCTGATGCTGATCTGCACGGCAGTGTTCTGCCTGCAGCTCTTCATCCCGCTGCTCGACGCGTTCTTCGCCCTGTGGCCGGTGGCCAGCGGTCGTTTTCTGCCCTGGCAGGTGGTGAGCTATGCCTTCCTGCATGGCGGCATGGGGCACCTGTTCTTCAACATGCTGGGCCTGTGGATGTTTGGCTCCGAGCTGGAACGGCTGTGGGGCCAGAAGCGCTACCTGCAGTTCCTGCTCGCCGGCGTGCTGGCGGCAGCGGTGGCGCAGTTGCTGATCACCTACCTGGCGGGCTCGCGTTACCCCACGGTGGGCGCCTCGGGCGGCCTCTATGCGCTGCTGCTGGCCTTCGGCATGCTGTTTCCCAACCGGGTGATCATGCCGCTGTTCCCGCCGATCCCGATGAAGGCGCGTACCTTCGTGATGGTGTTCGGTGCCTTGGAACTTGGCCTGGGGCTGATGGGCAGCAGCGGCGTGGCGCACTTCGCCCACCTGGGCGGCATGGTCGGCGGCTGGCTGATGATCCGTTATTGGCGGCGTCAGCCGCCGTTTGGCGGCCGTCGGCGCTGAGTCCGCAGGCTTACAGGCTGCTCGACAGCAGCCCGTCTTCCAGCGTCGGGTAGCGCAGCCGCAGCCGCAGTTCCTGCGTCAGCCGGCGGTTGCCGATGCGGCGGGACTCCGACAGGAACGAGAGCGTCATCGGCGACAGCGTGGCCTGTGCCTCTGCGCGCGACAGCCGCGGTGGCCGGGGCAGGTCGAAACGGTCGGCCACGGCGTCGAAGTAATCACCCATCTTCAGGCTCGTCTGATCGCAGGCGTTGAACACGCGCTGCGGCGCGCCGCGGTACAGCGCCGCCACGCAGGCACGTGCCAGGTCGTCCGCGTGGATGTGGTTGGTGTAGACGTCGTCCTCGGCCCTCAGCACCGGCGCACCGCGGCGTACCCGTTCCCGGGGGTCACCCCCCTCGCGGTCCAACGCATAGATGCCAGGCGCCCGCAGGATGCTGACCTGCGCACCGCTGCAGCGCCCGAACCAGCGCCAGTAGGCCTCGGCATCGACCCGCCGCTGAGCCCGTGCCGTGGAGGGCGCCACAGCGCGGGTCTCGTCGATCCATGCACCCCCGGCGTCACCGTAGACCCCGGTGGTGCTGACGTAGACCAGCCGCCGTACCCGCCCGCCACGCAGCAGCGCGCGGCCCAGATGCCGCGAACGCGTGTCTTGCGTGCCCTGCCCCGGCGGCGGCGCCAGGTGCAGCACGGCGTCGGCCAAGGCCTCCAGGCGGCCCAGTGTGGCGGATTGGTCCAGGTTGCCCACCAAGGGCACGGCGCCGGCTGCACGCAGCGCAGGCACCCGCGCAGGCGACGACGTCAGCACCACCACCCGCCAGCGGTCAACCACCCATGGCAGCACGCGTTGGCCGACGTCGCCACAACCGACGATCAGCAGCACTGGAGGGACATTCAGGGCGGCAGGCACAATTGGCGCTGGAGTTTAAGAGCGTCGTCCCGATGAGTTTCCAGGTCAACATCCAACCCGCCGACGTCTCGTTCGCCGTCGAACGCGACGAGCCGATGCTCGCTGCGGCGATCCGCCAGGGCATCGGCCTGCCCTACGGCTGCCGTGATGGGGCTTGCGGATCCTGCAAGAGTCGGTTGCTCCAAGGGCGCGTGATCCATGGCGCCCACCAGCTCAAGGCGCTGACGCCACAGGAGGAGGATCAGGGCTTCATCCTCACCTGCTGCGCCACCCCGCAGACCGATTGTGTGATCGAGGCCCGAAGCGTGCCCAGCGCCGGGCAGTTCCCGGTGCTCAAGCTGCCCAGCCGGGTGCTCGAACTGAGCCCCGCGGCGCCGGACGTGATGGTGCTGAAGCTGCAACTGCCGGCCAACCAGAACCTGCAGTACCACGCAGGGCAGTACGTGGAATTCATTCTGCAAGGTGGTGCCCGGCGCAGCTACAGCATGGCCAACGCCCCACATGCACTGGGCAACCCGCCGGCCATCGAGCTGCACATCCGCCACATGCCCGGCGGCAAGTTCACCGACCATGTCTTCGGTGCGATGAAGGTGCGCGACATCCTGCGCATGGAAGGCCCGTTCGGCAGTTTTTTCCTGCGCGAGGACAGCGCACGGCCGATGGTCTTCCTGGCCAGCGGCACCGGCTTCGCCCCGATCAAGGCACTGATCGAGCATCTGGCGATGAAGGGCAACACCCGGCCCGTGAGCCTTTACTGGGGAGGGCGCCGCCCGCAGGATCTGTACATGGACGACTGGTGCCGAGCCCAGGCGGCAGAACTGCCCTGGCTCAGCTACGTGCCGGTGGTGAGCGACGCACTGCCCGAGGATGCCTGGGCCGGCCGCAGCGGCTTCGTGCACCGTGCCGTGATGGCGGACTTCCCGGACCTCTCCGCCCATCAGGTCTATGCCTGCGGCGCTCCGGTGGTCGTGGACACGGCCCAGCGCGACTTCACGGCCGCCTGCGGCCTGCCCGAAGACCAATTCTTCGCCGACGCCTTCACTTCCGAACTCGACAAACAAGGAGATCCTGCATGACGCTGTCCCGCCGCCATCTGATCGGCGCTGCTGCCGCCACGGCCGCCACCGCCACCCTGCCCGCCTGGGCCCAGGGCAGCGGCCCGCTGAAGCTGGTCGTGCCCTATGCGCCGGGTGGCCCGCTGGACCGCATCGCGCGCATCCTGGCCGAC
Organism: Burkholderiaceae bacterium; assembly: GCA_024235915.1. Lineage (GTDB taxonomy): Bacteria > Pseudomonadota > Gammaproteobacteria > Burkholderiales > Burkholderiaceae_C > Rubrivivax. Next base: position 319,612 of record JACKLO010000008.1, read on the forward strand.
GCCGTGAAGGACAGCCTGGGCACGGTGATCGTCGAAAACAAGCCCGGCGCCGGCGGCAACCTGGCCGTGGGCCAGGTGGCGCGGGCCGCGGCCGACGGCCAGACCATCGTGATGGGCGCGGTGGCCACGCACGCCATCAACCCCTGGCTGTACGCGAAGATCCCGTTCGACCCGATCCAGGACTTCACGCCCATCACCCGCGTGGCCCAGGTGCCCAACGTGCTGGTGATGAACGCCGAGGCGGCCAGCCGCCTGAAGATCGCCAGCGTGGCCGACCTCGTGGCCTACGCCAAGGCCAACCCGGCGCGGCTGAACTACGGCTCGGGTGGCAACGGCAGCGCCGGCCACCTGGCGGGCGAGCTGTTCAAGTCCAGCGCCGGCGTCTTTGCCGTGCACATCCCCTACGCGGGCGCTGCACCAATGCAGCTGGCACTGCTGGCCGGCCAGATCGACTTCAGCTTCGACAACCTGGCCTCCGCGGCCGGCAACATCCGCGCCGGCAAGCTCAAGGCGCTGGCGGTGACCACCGCCCGCCGCGCCAGTGCCATGCCCGATCTGCCGACGATGGCCGAAGCCGGCCTGCCGGCGGTGGCCGTGGACACCTGGTTCGGCCTCTTCGGCCCGGCCGGCGTGCCGGTGGCCCGCGTCCAGGCACTCAATGCCGCTTTCACCGCAGCCCTGCGCAGCGACGACGTCAAGGCCAAGCTGGCGCCGATGATGGCCGAGCCGGCACCCACGTCGCCCGACGAGTTCCTGGCCTTCGTGAAGGCGGAACTCGCCAAGTACGAGCGCATCGTCAAGGCGACGGGCGCCAAGGTGGGCTGAGCCCCCTGGCCGGGGCGGGCTTCAGTGCCCGCAGCCGGCGAGCCATTCGTCCAGCAGTTCGAGGTTGTCGACGCCGAAGAAGGGCTCGCCATCGGCAATGACGAATGGCGAGCCGAAGGCCCCGGCGGCCACGGCCGCCGACACCTCGGCGCGCAGCAGGTCGCCGGCCGCCGGGTCTGCGAGCCCGGCCGCCACTGCTTGCTGGGTCACCCCGGCATCGGTCACGACAGCACGCAACGTTTCCGGGTCGTCGATCGGCAGGCCGTCGCGCCAGGCTGCCGCGTAGATCGCCTGCGCCGCGGCCTTGGACTCGTCGGGAGCGTGGACGCGCAACCAGGCGAACAAGCGTGCTGCCGGCAGCGGGTTCGGCGGTGCTGCCCGCGGGTCGCGCCCCAGCGTCACGCCCTGTCGCCGCGCATGACGTGCCAGCTGGCGCATCGCGTAGTCGCCCTTCAGCGGCGTCTGTGGCACCGGTGGCAGGCCCATCACCTTGAGCACCGTGACCCCCAACAGCAACGGACGCCAGTCGACCTCCCGGCCGTGACGCGCCGCCAGTGCATCGATGCGCAGGCTGGCCAGGTAGCCGAATGGCGAGATGAAGTCGAACCAGAAGGTCAGCGGCAGCCCGCTCACGCCCGCTCCCAGTCGAGTGCAAAGCCGGCCATCAGCGCCGGCAGATGCGCCGCAGCGGTCTCGTCCCGCGGCGTGAACACCGCGACCAGCCGCCCGCTGCGGTCGTCGACGCGGACCGCCATCGCGTTGGCCAGTTGCGTCGATTGCAGCCGCTCCAGCAGCACCCGTTCGGTGGCCTTGGCCCGCAGCGCCGGCTTGTAGACCTTGCCGATCGAGGTCAGCGGCAGCGCCGGCAGCACCGTGATGCGCTTGGGCACGGCCGCGCGTTCCGGGATCAGCGGGGCGGCAAAGGCCAGCAGCGCAGCCTCGTCCAGCGCCTCGCCCGGCCGGGCCACCACCCATGCCACCGGCAGTTCCCCGGCGTACTCGTCGGGTTCACCCACGGCGGCCGCCATCGCGACGCCGGGATGCCGCAACAGCACTTCCTCGATGGCCCCCGGGTCTATGTTGTGCGCCCCCCGGATGATCACGTCCTTGGCCCGGCCGGTGACGAAGACACGGCCGGTCTCGTCAAGATGGCCGATGTCGCCGGTGATCAATTCGCCGTCGTCGAAGCTGCCGGCGTTGCGCGCCGGGTCGGTATAGCCCAGGCCGACGTTCGGGCCACGCACCCGCAGCACGCCTGCACCGTCGATGCGCACGGTGCTGAAGGGCAGAGGCAGACCGCAGGAGCCTGCGGTGCGTGGCGCCAGGGCCGGCTCGATGGCGATCACGCCGGCGCACTCCGTCATGCCCAGGATGTTGCGCACCGGCACGCCCGTCTCGGCCTCGAATCGCGCCGCCAGCTCCGGCGGCAGTGGCGAACCGCCCGTGAGCCCCAGGCGGACGCTGTGGGCATCGCCCGCCAGCCGCGGCGCGGTCAGGAGCGCCGTCATCACGGTGGGCACCATGGCGAGGATCGAGACACGATGCTCGCGCGCCAATGCCCAGGCGCGGGCCACGAAAGCGCCGTCACGCCAGCCGGCCGGCGGCGGCAGCAGCAGTTGGGCCCCGGACAGCAGCATCGACAGCCCGTAGACGAAGGCGCCGGCCACGTGGAACAGCGGAAACCCGTTGAGGATCACGTCCTGCGGCACGGTGTCGTAGAGGCGCGCCGCACCCCAGGCCGCGTGCAACTGGTTCGTGTGCGTATGCTGGGCCAGCTTGGGCAGGCCTGTCGTGCCACCGGTGTGGAACAGCGCCGCCACCGTGCCGGGCGCCCGCTCGGGTTCGAAGGTCAGCGCGTCGCCGCGTTCGTTGGCGCACTGGGCATCGAAGTCTGCGTCCCCGCCCACCGTGATCACATGCTGCAGCGTCGCGCAACGTCCCCGCAGGGCCTGCACTCGCGCCCCGATGTCGCCGGCGGCATGGCCCGGCACCAGCGTCAGCACGATGTCGACCTCGGCCGCATCGAGCAGCGCCACGAGGTGATCGTCGTGCAGGGCCGGGTTCATCGGGCAGGCGATGCCGGCGGTCTCGGCGGCCCAGAGCCCGATCCAGGCCTGCGGCAGCGGCGGCAGCAGCAAGGCCACGCGCGGCGCCGGTGACAGACGGCGCAGCAGGTTCGCTGCCCGCGTCACGGCGGTCAGGAATGCTGCATGGGTCCAGCACGGCGGTGTGGTGTCGTCGGCCGTGGCGAGCGCCGTCAAGGCGGGCCGTTGCCCATGGTCGTGCGCCGCGGCAGCCAGCGCGTCGTACACATGCGCGTGGGGCATCCATCGCGTCAGACCCCCTCGCTCAATCGCCCGCTGGTCGGCCGCGGAGGCGATGCGGTCGGGGCTCATGGTCGAATCGGGCCAGCTCAGGTCGCAGCGAGGCTGCGCACGCGCGCCCAGTGCACGTCGGCCTGCGGCAGCACCCAGCGCGCGCCGTGCTCGGCCGCCGCGCGGCGGGCACGGTCCGCATCACCATCGCTGTCGGCCGCTCGCGCCGTCACTGCCCACGCCCAGGCCAGCATCAGGTGGCCCACACCGGCCAGCATGTCGTCGGCCACCCAGAGTGGGGCCTGCGCATCGGCCGCGGCGGCCGTCCTCAGCGCTGCCAGCGCGGCGCGTGCATGGCCCACCTGATCGCGCAGCGCCAGCCCGCAGGCGTCGTCACCGGCATCCTGTAGCAAGCCGTCGAGCAGCGTCTCGAACGCCGGCCCTGCACCGCCGAGCAGCTTGCGCTGCACCAGGTCGATGGCCTGGATCTCATTGGTGCCTTCGTAGATCATCGCGATGCGGGCGTCGCGGACGGTCTGCTCGATGCCGTACTCGGCGACGTAGCCGTAACCGCCCCAGACCTGCAGTGCATCGCTGGCGCCCTGGAAGCCCTGCTGGGTACCAAAGGCCTTGAGCACCGGCGTGAGGATCGAGGCCTCGGCAGCGGCCGCCTCGCGCACCGCGGCGTCGGGATGGTGCTCCGCCTCATCCAGCCGCATGGCCACGCGGTACATCACCACGCGCAGGCCATCTGTCACTGCCCGCAGGCGGCCCAGCGTGCGCTGCATCGCGGGCTGGCGGGCGATGGGCCCCTTGAATTGCTCGCGTTCGGTCGCGTAGCGTTCGGCATTCTGAGTGGCCATGTCGAGGTGGCCCAGGCCCTGCAGCGCCACGTGCAGCCGCGCTGCGTTCATCATCAGGAACATCGCCGGCAGGCCGCGATGGGGTTCGCCCACCAGCCAGCCGGTGGCAGCCTCGTAGCGCATCACGCAGGTGGCGCTGCCGTGGATGCCCATCTTGTGCTCGATACCGTCGGCCGCCGTGGTGTTGCGCGTGCCGTCGGGCAGCACGGTGGGCACCAGTGCCAGCGACAGGCCCTTGGTGCCGGGCGGGGCATCGGGCAGCCGGCACAGCACCAGGTGCACGATGTTGTCGGTGAGGTCGTGGTCGCCACCGGAGATGAAGATCTTGCCGCCAGTGACGGCCACGCTGCCATCGGCCCGCGGCTCGGCCTTGGTGCGTACCCCGCCCAGGTCGCTGCCGGCCTGCGGTTCCGTCAGGCCCATCGCGGCCAGCCATTCACCGCTGACCAGCTTGGGCAGGTAGCGCTGCTTCAGCTCGTCGCTGCCATGCGCCTTGATCGTCTCGTAGGCGCCGTGCAGCAGGCCCGGGTACATGGTCCAGCCGTGGTTGGCCGCCACCAGCATCTCGAACAGTGCGGCGTTGAGCAGCTGCGGCAGGCCCTGGCCACCCCAGTCCGGGTCGCAGGCCAGTGCGGGCCAACCGCCTTCGACGAACTGGCGCCAGGCGTCGGGGAAACCATCGGGCGTCTTCACCCGGCTGTCTACGATGCGGCAGCCCTGCCGGTCACCCGGGCCGTTGATCGGCTGCAGCACCTCGCTGGTGAAGCGTGCAGCCTGAGCCAGCACTTCGGCGGCGGTATCGGCGTCCAGGTCGGCCAACGCCGGGACGGCTGCCCACTGCGCGGGCGCGTTGAGCACACGCTCGATGACGAAGCGCATCTCGTCCAGCGGGGCGGCGTAGGAAAACAGGCTCATGACTTCTGGCTGCCAAGGTAGGTGTCGATGACGCGCGTGTCCGTCGCCAGCTGCTGCGCCGGGCCCTCGAGCACGATGGCGCCGGTCTCCAGCACGTAGCCGTGGTCCGACACCGCCAGCGCGGCGCGCGCGTTCTGCTCGATGAGCAGGATGCTGGTGCCCTCGGCACGCAAGCGCTCGATGGTGGCGAAGATGTCGCGCACGATCAGCGGCGCCAGGCCCAGACTGGGCTCGTCGAGCATCAGCAGCCGCGGCGCCGACATCAGCGCCCGGCCGACGGCCAGCATTTGCCGCTCGCCGCCGGACAAGGTGCCGGCCAGCTGGGCCCGCCGCTCCTTCAGCCGCGGGAAGATCGTGTAGACGCGCTCGATCTCGCGCCGCCAGTTCGGCACCTTCCGCTTCATCGCGCGGTAGCCGCCGAGCACCAGGTTGTCCTCCACCGGCATAGTGCCAAAGAGCTCGCGCTTCTCCGGCACCAGGGCCAGGCCCATCATCACGCGGTCCTCCAGCGTGCTGCCGGTCAGGTCCTGGCCGTCGAACACGATGCGCCCGCGCGACGGCAGGATGCCCATCAGCGCCGCCAGCGTCGTGGACTTGCCGGCACCATTGGGGCCGATGACGCTGATGACCTGGCGCTCGTCGAGGTGGAAGTTCAGGCCGGTGAGCACCTCGGCGCGGCCGTAGCCGGCGTGCAGGTCGGCCACATCGAGCAGAGTGGCGGTCATCAGTGTTCCGTCCCCAGGTACGCGGCGCGAACCTCGGGGCTGGCCTGCACCTCGGCCGGCGTGCCCTCGATCAGCTTGGTGCCGAACTCCATCACCACCACGCGGTCGGCCAGGCCCATCACGAAGTCCATGTCGTGCTCCACCAGCAGCAGGCTCATGCCCTCGGCCTTGAGCTGGCGCAGCACCTCGGCCAATGACTGTTTCTCGTGGTGGCGCAGGCCGGCCGCAGGCTCGTCCAGCAGCAGCAACGCCGGGTCGGTGGCCAGTGCGCGCGCGATTTCCATCAGCCGCTGGGGGCCCAGCGCCAGGTTGCCGGCCAGCTCATGCATCTGGTCGGCCATGCCGATGCGCGCCAGCTGGCGCTCGGCCTCGGCGAACAGCCGACGCTCCTCGCCACGGTCCAGCCGCAGCATGGCCTGGAGGACGCCAGCCTTGGTGCGCCCATAGCCGCCCAGGGCCACGTTCTCCAGCACCGTCATCTCGGGGATCATCTTCACGTGCTGGAAGGTGCGCGAGATGCCCAGCCGCGCGATGGCGCGCGACGCCAGGCCGCCGATGGCCTGCCCACGCCAGCGCACCGCGCCAGCCGTCAGCGGCAGCACGCCGGTGACGAGGTTGAAGGTGGTGGACTTGCCGGCGCCGTTGGGGCCGATCAGCGCCACGATCTGGCCGGCGTCGACGGCGAAGCTCACGTCGTTGACCGCCACCAAGCCGCCGAACTGCTTGCGCACGGCGTCCACCTCCAGCAGCCGCTCGCCGGCCGCCGGCCGTTCGCGCTGCGGCAGGGGCGCCGCGTCGGCCCAGTCGCTGCGGCGGCTGACGGCGGGCGCCCAGCGGCCGAAGAAGCTCCACAGGCCGTCGGGTGCGAACTTCAGCACCACCACCAGCACGATGCCGAAGACGATGGTCTCGAAGCTGCCGCTGGTGCCCAGCAGCTGCGGCAACAGCACCTGCAGTTCGTCCTCCACCAGGCGCACGATGGCCGAGCCCAGGAAGGCGCCCCAAACATGCCCCACGCCACCCAGCACGGCCATGAACAGGTATTCGATGCCCTTGTTGATGCCGAAGGGCGACGGGCTCACGCTGCGCTGGAAGTGCGCAAACAGCCAGCCCGAGACGGCCGCCAGCACCGCCGCCAGCACGAAGGCGGTGAGCTTGTAGCGGAAGGTGGAGATGCCCATGGCCTCGGCCATCGTGGAGCCATGCTTGAGCGCGCGGATGGCGCGGCCCGGGCGGGAGTCCAGCAGCCGGATCACGCCCAGCGCCGCCAGCAGCGCGATGGCCCACACCAGCGGTTGCAGCCCGCGCCCGGTGCCCAGGTCCACGCCGAAGAAGCTCATCGCCGGGATGCCGAGCAGGCCGTCGTACTTGCCCAGGGCCTGGGTGTTGGCCATGGCGTAGTTCAGCGCCAGGCCCCAGGCGATGGTGGCCAGCGGCAGGTAGTGGCCGGACATGCGCAGCGTCAGCGCACCCAGCAGCAGCGCGGTCAGCACGGCCAGGGCGACCCCGACGGCCAGCGTCACCAGCGGCGGCAGCGCCGTCTGCGTGGCAAGGTACGCCGCGGCGTAGCCACCGATGCCGACGAAGGCCGCTTGGCCGAAGGACGTGAGGCCGGCCACGCCGGTGAGCAGCACCAGACCCAGCGCCACCAGCGCGTAGAGGCCGATGTAGATGCTCTGCGTGATCCAGAAGTCCGGCACCGGGGCCAGCGGCAACAGCATCATCACCGCCGCGAAGGCGGGGAAGGTCCAGCGATGCATGTCAGTTCCGCCCGGCCGTCCGAAGGGACTGACGCGCCCCTCGGGGGCCGCGAACGCAGTGAGCTTGGGGCTGAGTCATCTCAGTGCTCCTCGCCGTGCGGGTCACGCAGGCTGCGCCACAGCAGGATCGGCAGGATGGCCGAGAACACGATGACTTCCTTGTAGGGGCTGGACCAGAAGCTGCCGAAGGCCTCCAGCAGGCCCACACCCAGCGCGCCGACCATCGCCAGCGGGTAGCTGGCCAGGCCGGCGAACACGGCGGCGACAAAACCCTTCAGGCCGATGAGGAAGCCGCTGTCATAGAACACCGTGGTGGTGGGCCCGATCAGCAGGCCCGACAGCGCGCCGATGAAGGCGGCCATGGTGAACGACAGCCGGCCGGCGCTGCTGCTGGAGATGCCCATCAGCCGCGCACCGAGCCGGTTGACCGCGGTGGCACGCAGCGCCTTGCCGGTGAGGCTCTTCTCGAAGAACAGCCAGAGGCTGCCGATGAGCGCCAGCGAGGCGGCGAAGATGATCACTGTCTGCCCCGACAGCGTGAGCGCGCCCAGCGAGAAGCGCTCGTCCCAGAAGCTGGGGTTGCGGAAGCCTTCGGCGCCGAAGAAGAACAGCCCCAGGCCCACGAGCGCGAAGTGCACGCCGACCGAGACGATCAGCAGCACCAGCACCGTGGCGTCGGCCAGCGATTCGTAGGCCAGGCGGTACAGCAGCGCACCGAAGGGCGTGACCAGCGCCACCGTCAGCGCGGCCTGCGCCAGCAGCGGCAGTTGCATCGGCGCCACCCACCAGGCCAGCGCGCTCACGGCCAGCGGGTAGGCCAGCGTGCGCAGCGCCTGCGCGGCCAGCCGGCCCAGGGGCTGGCCGTGGCGCAGGCCGGTGGCGGCGTCCTGCAGCACCACGGCCACCGCCAGCACCAGCAGGAACCACACGGTGCCGGGCATCTGCCCGGTCTGCAGCAGCGCCAGCGTGAGCGCGCCGAAGGCGACGAACTCGCCCTGCGGGATGAAGATCACCCGCGTGACGGCGAACACCAGCACCGTGGCCAGGGCCAGCAGCGCGTAGATCGCGCCGTTGGTCAGGCCGTCCAAGGCCAGGATGCTGGCGATCGTCGCGTCCATCGTGCGGTTCCCGCGGCCTGGCTTACTTCTCGACGACGAACTTGCCGCCCGAGACCTTCAGCAGCACGCCGGTCTCGTTGGTGTAGCCCCAGTGGTCACTGGCGCTCCAGTTCATCACGCCGTGCGAGAAGATCGTGCGGCCCATGGTCTCGATGGCGTCACGCAGCGCGGCGCGGAACTCCGGCGTGCCCGGCTTGGCCTTCTTCAGCGCCACCGGCAGCACCTTCTCCATCACGATCTGCGCGTCATAGGCGTGGCCGGCAAACTGGTTGCGCGAGCCGGCGCCGTAGGCGGCCTCGAACTTGGTCACGAAGTCCACCGCCACCGCCTTGGACGGATGGTTGTCGGGCAACTGCTCGGCCACCACGGCCGGGCCGCTGACCACATAGCCACCTTCCACGTCCTTGCCGCCGATGCGCACCAGGTCAGGCGTCGCCGCCGCGTGCGTCTGGTAGACCTTGCCCTTGTAGCCGCGCTCGATCAGGCCCTTGTGCGGCATCGCCGCGCCGGAGCCGGAGGCGACGACGAGGATGGCATCGGGATTCGCCGAGACCAGCTTCAGCGCCTGCGGCGTGACGCTGGTGTCGGTGCGGGCGAAGCGCTCGGTGGCCACCAGCTTGATGCCGGCAGGCTCGAGGTCCTTGCCCATCTGCTTGAGCCAGAGCTCACCATAGCCGTCGTTGTAGCCCAGGAAGCCCAGCGTCTTCACGCCGTGCTTCTTCATGTGCTCGATGATGGGGTAGGCCATCACGTTGGCACCTTGGGGCAGGCGGTAGACCCAGCGCTCCTGGTCGGGCGGCACGCCCACTGGCGCGATCGACAGCTGCGGCGTCTTGCTCTCCAGCGCCACCGGCGCCACCGCGGCCGAGACCACGGTGATCGAGCCGCCGAAGAGGATGTCGACCTTGTCGTCGGTGACGAAGCGGCGCGCGTTGGTCACGCCCTTGCCCGGGTCGGAGGCATCGTCGAGCACGATCAGGTTGATCTTCTCGCCGGCGATCTCCTTGGGGAACAGCTTGAACTGGTTGCCCACCGGGATGCCCAGGCCCGAGGCCGGGCCGGTGAGCGACAGGGTCACGCCGATGTTCACGTCGGCAAAGGCCGTGGTGGCCAGCAGCGCCGCGGCAGCGGCCAGGGTGGTTTTCAGCAGCTTCACAGGGTTGTCTCCTCGGGGGTGGATGAGGCTCACTGGCACAAGGCCTTGATGTCCTCGGGGATCGGGATCGAGCGCAGGCGGTCGCGGTTCTCGGCGTCGCGCTGTACGAATACACGCAGTTCGGTGCCTTCGCAGATCAGGTCGTCGCCGCGTCGAATCACGTGGCGGTGCCTGAAGGTCTTGGCGTTCCATTCCTCGACCGTCGTGTGCACCTCGATGGTCTCGCCGTAGGTGGCGCTCTTGACGAACGTCGTCTGGATCTCCAGCAGCGGCGTGCCGACGATGCCGCGCGTCTTCTCCAGCACCCGCCAAGGCTCCACGCCGTGGGCCATGAAGAAGGCCAGCGAGGCCTCGTCCATCCACTTCAGGAAGTTGGGGAAGAAGACGATGCCGGCCGGATCGCAGTCGCCGAAGCGGATGGTGACGCGGTGGATGTTGGTCTTGCTCACCGAGGTGCCATCCGAAGTGCGCCATCCAGGCGGATCACCTCGCCATTGAGGTGCGTGTTGGTCACGATGTGCGCCGCCAGCGCGGCGAACTCCTCCGGATACCCCAGGCGCTTGGGGAACGGGATCGAATGCGCCAGCGAGGCCTGCACCTCCTCCGGCAGTTCCTTCATCAGCGGCGTCGAGAACAGGCCCGGTGCGATGGTGGCCACGCGGATGCCGAACTGCGCCAGGTCGCGCGCCAGCGGCAGCGTCATGCCGACGATGCCGCCCTTGCTGGCCGAGTACGCCTGCTGGCCGACCTGGCCGTCGTAGGCGGCCACCGAGGCCGTCATCAGCATCACCCCACGTTCGCCGTCTTCCAGCGGATCGAGCTTGGCGATGCGCGCGGCGGCGAGCCGCAGCATGTTGTAGGTGCCCAGCAGGTTGACGCGGATCACGCGCTCGAAGCCGTCCAGCGGGCTGGGCGTGCCGTCGCGGTTGAGCACGCGCTTGGCGGTGCCGATGCCGGCGATGTTCATCACGATGCGCGGCGTGCCCCAGGCCTTCTCGACCGCATCCAGCGCAGCGTCCACGCTGGCGGTGTCGGTGATGTCGCCCGTCAGCGCCAGGCCGCCGATCTGGCTGGCCACGGCCTGGGCCTTGTCGGCGCCCACGTCCAGCACCGCCACCTTGGCGCCGGCCTGCGCCAGTGCCACCGCCGTTGCGGCGCCCAGACCGCTGCCGCCGCCGGTGACCAGGGCCACCTGTCCTTCGATCTTCATGCTCGTGTTCTCCTGAGTGCTTGCGTTCAGCGTGCGTCGGGGTTCTCGATCAGCAGCGCAATGCCCTGGCCGCCGCCGACGCAGGCGGACGATACGCCCCAACGGGCCCCGATTTCCTTCAGCTGCCGCGCCACCGTGATCGTCAGGCGCACACCCGTGGCCGCCAGCGGATGGCCCAGCGCGATGGCGCCGCCGTGCACGTTGAGCTTGTCGAGGTCCAGGCCGAGTTCACGCTGCACGGCCAAGGTCTGCGCGCCCTGCGCCTCGTTGATCTCGAAGCGGGCGATGTCGGACAGTTGCAGGCCAGCGCCCCCCAGCAGCAGCCGGATCGCCGGCGCCGGACCGATGCCCATGATCTCGGGCGGTACGCCGACAGCGGCCGCCGCGGCGATGCGGCCCAGCGGTTTGTGTCCGGTATTGGCACCCCAGGCACGCATGGCCTCACCCGAGGCGACCACGGCCGCGGCCGCGGCATCGGTCAGCGCCGAGCTGTTGCCCCCGGTCTGCACGCCGCCGTCGAACACGGCACGCAGCTTGGCCAGGACTTCAGGCGGCGAGAGGCGCGGGTGTGTGTCGCGGTCGGCCACCGGCGCCTTGCCGGCCAGCTTCAGCCGGCGCGGTTTGTAGCCGTCGAGGGTGAAGGTCTCGTTCTCCACCGGCACGATCTCGCCGGCGAGGAACCCGCTCTCCTGCGCGGCCACGGCACGGGCGAAGGACTGTGACGCGAAGGCGTCGACGTCCTCGCGCGTGATGCCGTACTGCTTCGCCAGGTTCTCGGCGGTCTGGATCATCGAGATCGCCGGGGACGGGTCGGTCAGCGCCTCCCACATGTAGTCCTTGAACTGCGGCAGCTGGCCCAGCTTGAAGCCCTGCCGGTGCTCGAAGGCGGCAATCGGGTTGCGCGTCATCGATTCCGTGCCCACCACCAGCGCGCGCTGCACGGCGCCGGTGCCGATCTGCTCGGCGGCCTGGCGGAACAGCTCGAAGCCGGTGCCGCAGATGCGCTGCACCATGATGGCCGGCACCTCGACGGGCACGCCGGTGTACAGCCCGATGTGGCGCGGCACGTAGAACTGGTCAAAGCCGCCCGGCGCCATGTTGCCGGCGATCACGGAGTCGATGTCGCTGGCGGCCACGCCGCTGCGCGCCAGCACCGCCTTGGCGGCCTTGATGCCCAGGTCGATCGGGTTCGCGTCGGCGAAGGCGCCGCAGTAGTCGACCATCGGTGTGCGGAGGCCGTGGAGCATCCACACATCGTCGAAGGACTGGAAGAGACCCTTGCTCATTGATACCCCCTGGTCGCTGCGCGCCTGCCCCCCGATGGGGTGAGCCGGCGTGGAACGGCCCGGCGCCGGCTCATGATGCTTTCCCCACCTTGCCGGCGCGCTTCTCCAGGAAGTCGCGCACACGTTGCTTGGCCGCGTCGTCGCCCTGGGCGATGGCCGACATCAGGCTCTCGACGAACAGGCCCTCGGCCGGCGCCATCTCGGCGATGCGCGGCAGCGCCTGCACGATGGCGTAGTTGGACAGCGGCGCGTTGCTGGCAATGCGCGCGGCCAGCGCCATGGCCTTGGCCAGGCCCTCGCCCTCGCCCACCAGGTAGTTCGACAAGCCGGCGGCCTGGCCTTCTGCGGCGTCGAAGACGCGGCCGGTGAGCATCATGTCGGTCATGCGCGCCACGCCCATCAGGCGCGGGATGCGCACCGAGCCGCTGCCGCCGACGAAGATGCCACGCTGCCCCTCTGGCAAGCCATAGAACGTGCTCGGCTCGGCCACGCGCAGGTGCGCCGTGGCAGCCAGTTCCAGCCCGCCACCGACCACCGCGCCATGCAGCACGGCGATCACCGGCACGCGACCGTACCGGATCTGGTCAAAGGCCGCGTGCCAGCCGCGGGAATGGTGGATGCCCTCGGCCACGCTCTGCTCGGTGACCTCCGACAGGTCCAGGCCCGCACAGAAGTGCTCGCCCTCGCCGCTGATCACGGCCACGCGGGCATCTTCCGGCAGGTTGACGAAGGCCGTCTGCAGTTCACGCACCAGCGTGTTGTTGATGGCGTTGCGCTTGGCCGGCCGGTTCAGCCGCAGATGGGCGATACCGGCGTCGACGCTGACGCTCAGCAGGTCGTAGGTGACGTTCATGGCCGGATGACGCCGGGACCGCCGGCGTAGAGTTGCTGCACCCGCTCGGCCCGGCGGGCCAGCACGGCACGCTGGTTGATGTAGCCCTTGTCGGTGATCTCGCCGGCGTCGGCGCTGGGCGGCTCGGTCAACACCAGCGCCCGTGCCGGCACCTGGGACGACCCACCCCCTTCCCCCTTGAGCGCTCGCAAAGCCGTGGCCACGTGATCGGCCAGGGCCTCGGCTGTCAGCTGGGCCCCCGCCGGCGACGGGAAGACGAGCACGCCGACCTGGTCCCGGTCGTGGCCGGTGATCACCACGTCCTGGGCGTAGGGCGCCAGGGCGGAGACGACGCGCACGCGCAGCGTGCCCACGCTGACCCAGGTGCCGGTGGTGAGCTTGAAGTCCTCGGCCACGCGGCCGTTGAAGACCACCCCCCGTTCGGGATGGGCCTCGTCGGCCAGCAGGCCGGCATCACCGATGCAGTAATAGCCCTCGGCATCAAAGGCCTGCGCCGTCAGGTGAGGGGCGTCCCGGTAGCCGGGGAAGACGTTGACGCCACGCACCCGCATCTCCAGCTTGCCGCCGTTCGGTACAAACTTGAGTTCCGCGCCCGGCAGCGGCACACCGATGACGCCGGCCTTGTCCAGCCACCAGTGCGCGCTGGTGATGGCCGGCGAGGTCTCGGTGGAGCCCCAGGAGGTGGTCAGCCAGACCTCGGCGCCGCGCACGCGCCGTGCCAGTGCCTGCAACCGGTCCCATGTCGCTTGCGGCAACGCGGCGCCTGCGTAGAACACCACGCGCAGGCGCTCGAAGAAGCGGCGGGCCAGGGCGTCGTCGGCCTCCAGGATGGGCAGCAGCAGGTCCAGCCCCTTGGGCACGTTGAAGTAGATGGTGGGCTGGATCTCGGCCAGGTTGCGCGCCGACTTGTCGATCAGGCCAGGTGCCGGCCGGCCCTCGTCGATGACCAGGTGGCCGCCGTTGCGCAGCACCATGTTCAGGTTGTGGTTGCCGCCGAAGGTGTGGCTCCAAGGCAGCCAATCCACCAGCACCGGCTTCTCCTGGTCCAGGAAGCGCCAGGCCTGGGCCACCATCTGCTGGTTGGCGCACAGCATCCTGTGGGTGTTGATCACCACCTTGGGGTGACCGGTGGAGCCTGACGTCAGCAGGTACTTGGCGTGCGTGTCGGGCGTGATGGCCTCGAACGCGGCCTGCACCGCCGGGCCCTCGGCGGTGCGCAGCAGGCTGTCAAAGGCCAAGGCCCCCGGGAAGGTCTCGGCGCCCTGGCTGAACACCGTCACCGCGTGCAGGCCGGCACTGGCGATGGCCGGCCCGTAGACCTTGGCATCCGACGCGTACACCAGCGCCGGGCCCAGGGTGTTGAGTATGCCGTGGATCTTGGTGTGGTCGGTGGTCAGCCGGCAGTAGGCACTGGAGACGGTGCACACCGCACGCCCCACATGCATGGCGGCCAGCATCAGCAGCAGGTGGTCGACCGCGTTGTCCGACAGCACGACCACCGGCGCCTGCGGCTGCAGCTTCAGGCCGAGCAGGCTCTGGGCGATGCGCCCGACCTGCTCACGAGTCTCGCGCCAGCTCAGGCGCCGCCAGCTTCCATCGGCATGGCGTTCGCTGAACGCGGGCGCGTCCGGCGTTTCGGCAGCCCAGCGGTCCAGCCATTCACCGATGCAGCGTGCATAGGGCTTCAGCGGCTCCGGCGACCGGAGCACGAAGCTGCCGTCGTCGAGCGCAATGCGCAGCGCGCGCGGCGGTGCCAATTGCTGCGGGTCGTCGAGAAAGTTGCGAGCCATGCTTGTCTCCACCCAGTCCATACACATGTGTATGTGTTTGGTGGCGATGGTAGAAGCACTTTTGTGCATCCACATTGGGGTTTGCCCGGACTTCCATACATCACTGCATGGACTCATGCTGCTGCCAATGCCCACCGACAACGACCGTGCACGCGCTGCGCTGACCCCCGAACGCTGGACCGAAGCCGCCACCGAGGTGCTGGTCGACCAGGGCATCGACCATGTGCGCGTGGACGTGCTGGCCAAGCAGCTGCAGGTCACCCGCGGCAGTTTCTACTGGCACTTCAAGGACCGCGAGGACCTGCTGCGCACGGTGCTGCAGGCCTGGCGGGCCCGCGCCACCGAACAGCTCACGGCGCGGCTGGAACGCGCTCACGATGACCCACGCGAACAGCTGCGCGATCTGCTGTCCCTGCCCTTCCGCGGCCGGAGCGCAGTGCGCGCCGCCCGCATCGAACTCGCCATCCGCGCCTGGGCGCGGCGAGACGCCATGGCCCGGGCCTTCGTCGACGAAGCCGACGCGGCGCGCATCGGCTACATCGCGCAGGTGTTCTCGGCGCTCGGCTTTGGCATCGCCGAGGCCCGGGCACGGGCGCAGCTGCTCTACAGCTACGAGGTGGCTGCCTCGCTGATCTCCCCGCAGGGCGGTTCGGCGCAGCAGCAGGAACGGGCCGGCATCATCGAGCGGCTGTTGCAGCAGCCGTTGTGAAGCGTCGGCCCGGAACCGGGCTCAGCGCGCCAGTGCGGACGGGCCGTCGAGGCTGAACTGCACGATCCAGTCCAGCAGCGGCTCGCCGGTCTTGGCCTCGATGGAGCTCATGGGGTGGTCCGCACCCCGCACGATGGTGAATTGCACGCCACCGTCACAGGCCTGCCAGGCCGGGCCGTAGGCCCTCGCGGAGGAACCATCGAGCGCGGTGAGTTCGCCACAGGCGGCGACGCCACGGTGCCCGTGGCGCAGCCATTCGGCCGTCAGCGTCGAGTTGACCAAGCCCGCCGCCACCTGCTCGGGTGTCGGCTTGACGCGGTCGGCCGAGAACATGGGCAGCAACTTGTCCTGGTCACCCACCACCATGGCATAGGGGGCCGTCGCCGTGGGAGAGCAGTTGTAGTTGAAGTGCGCATCGCTGGGCGCCGGCATCGGCCCGGCCACCGAGTAGAAGGCATCAAAGGCCTGCGTCTGTTCGCACCACATGCGGCCCGTCATGGTGCCGCCCGCCGAGTGGCCGGCCAGCGACACCTGGGTGGCGCCCCAGGCCGCGCGCGCATGCTCAGACAGCGCCACCAGGAAACCGGCGTCGTCCTGCCCGGAGTCGAAGATGCGGTTGCTCCAGGTGTTGGCCGACGCCGCGTCCTTGGCCTGCCCCTGCGGGAAGACGGCGATGATGCCCAGGCGCTGCAGCAGCGCCCAATCGACATTCGCGTCCACCGCAGCCTTTGGCTTGCGGTTGATGCCCAGGTTGAAGGCCATCTGCCAGTTGTAGCCGCCGTGCCCGTGGAGGAAAACGATGACGCGCGTCGCCCCGGCTGGGCGGTAGACGTCGACGGCATGGGGGTAGCCTGGCAGGTGCATGCCGGTTTCCAGCACCGACCCGGCGGCCGCCGTGCTCACGGCCCGCGCGGCCTTGCCGGGGCGGACCTTGGCGGCCGATGCCGGCATCAGGACGGAAAGGGACAGGGCCAGGGCGGCACAGAGCAGGGCAGGACGTTGGATCGACATGGCGGCGGCGGGGAAGTGACGGGGTGGCACGGGCTGCCGAGGCCGCCACGTGCTGTTCGTCATTTCGGCCGCCAGGCCAAGGGCTTGCGCCGCCTTTCGTCAATGGCGGATTGCAAATGCAAGCGAAAGCAAACGGGGCGCAGGTTGCACCCCAACCCGCCGGTCACGGCGGGCTTCAAGTCGTCGGCACGGCGTACGCCCGGTGGCGCCGTTATTCGCCGAGGTAGGCGGCGCGCACCTTCGGGTCGTTCAGCAACGCCTTGGCATCGCCGCTCATGGTGACCTCGCCCGAGTCCATCACATAGCCGCGGTTGGCCAGCGCCAGGGCCCGGCTGGCGTTCTGTTCCACCAGCATCACGGTGGTGCCGCGCTGGTGGATGTCGTTGACGACCTCGAAGATCTTGTCGACCATGATCGGCGACAGGCCCATCGACGGCTCGTCCAGCAGCAGCACCTTGGGCCGCGCCATCAGCGCCCGGCCCATCGCCAGCATCTGCTGCTCGCCGCCGGACATCGTGCCGGCCAGTTGCTTGGCGCGCTCCTTCAGGCGCGGGAAGATCGCGAAGACCTTGTCGATGTCCACATCGAGCTCGCTGGTGTCGGTGCGCGTGTAGGCGCCCATCTGCAGGTTCTCGACGATGGTCATGCGCGCGAAGACGCCACGGCCCTCGGGCACCATCACCAGCCCCTGCTTGACGAGATCCCACGCGCCGCGGCCACGGATGGCCTGACCCAGGTACTCGATCTCGCCGGCGGCCACCGGCTGCACGCCGGTGATGGCCTTGAGCGTCGTCGTCTTGCCGGCGCCGTTGGCGCCGATCAGGCTGACGAGCTCGCCTTCGCGGACCTCGAAATCCACGCCCTTGACGGCCTGGATGCCGCCGTAGGCGACCTTCAGGCCGGTGACCTTGAGCAGCGTTGTCGTCATGCCGTTGCCTTGTGTCCGGCGCCGAGGTAGGCCTCGATCACCTGTTCGTTGCGCTGCACCTCCGCCGGCGTGCCCTCGGCGATCGCCTTGCCGTAGTCGAGCACGGTCACCCGGTCGCACAGGCCCATCACCAGCTTCACGTCGTGCTCGATGAGCAGGATGGTGCGGCCGTCGTTGCGGATGCGGTCGATCAGCTCGCGCAGCACCACCTTCTCGGTGGCGTTCATGCCGGCGGCGGGTTCGTCCAGCGCGATCAGCTTGGGGTCGGTGGCCAGGGCGCGGGCGATCTCGAGGCGCCGCTGGTCGCCATAGCTCAGCGTGCGCGCCTTGTAGTCGGCATAGTGGCCGATGCCCACGTAGTCCAGCAGTTCCTGGGCGCGCTGCGTGATCGCCGCCTCCTCGGCCTTGAACGACGCGGTGCGGAAGATCGCGCCCACCAGGCCGGAATGCGTGCGCACATGGCGGCCCACCATCACGTTCTCCAGTGCCGTCATCTCGGCGAAGAGGCGGATGTTCTGGAAGGTGCGCGCGATGCCCTGCTTGGCCACCTGGTGCACGGCCTCGGGCCGGTACGGTGTGCCGCCAAGCTCGAAGCTGCCGCTGTCGGGCGTGTAGAGGCCGGTGATGACGTTGAAGAATGTGGTCTTGCCGGCGCCGTTGGGCCCGATCAGGCCGTAGACCTGTCCCTTGCCGATGGTGATGCCAACGTCGGAAAGGGCCTGCAGGCCGCCAAAGCGCTTGCTGACGCCCTGGACGCGGAGAACGGTTTCACTGCTGCTCATGGTCTTGGCGTCCTCAGCGGGTGGGCGTGGGCGCGGCCTTGCCGTGCTCAGGGCTGGGCCACAGGCCACGCGGGCGCAACAGCATGATGGTGATCATGGCGCTGGCGATCAGCAACTGGCGCAGGATGGCGGCGTCCAGTCGGCCATCGGTCATCTGCTGCAGCGGGCTGGCGACGTAGCGCAGGATCTCCGGCAGCGCGGCCAGCAGCACCGCGCCGAGGATGACGCCGGGCAGGTGGCCGATGCCACCGAGCACCACCATGGCCACGATCATGATGCTTTCCATCAGGCTGAACGACTCCGGCGAGACGAAACCCTGGAAGGCGGCGAACATCGCGCCCGACACGCCGCCGAAGGTGGCCCCCATGCCGAAGGCCAGCAGCTTCATGTTGCGCGTGTTGATGCCCATGGCCTTGGCGGCGATCTCGTCCTCGCGGATGGCCATCCAGGCGCGGCCGATGCGCGACACCTCCAGCCGGTGACAGATGACGACGCTGACGACCACCAACACCAGGAACAGGTAGTAATACAGCGTCACCGACGGGATCTCAAAGCCGCCCAGGTTCAGCGGCTTGCCGAAGTCGAAGCCGAGAAAGCGCATCGAGTCGATGCGGTCCAGCCCGCGCGGGCCGTTGGTGATGTTGACCGGGTGTTCCAGGTTGTTCATGAACACGCGGATGATCTCGCCGAAGCCCAGCGTGACGATGGCCAGGTAGTCGCCCCGCAGCTTGAGCACCGGCGTGCCCAGCAGCACGCCGGCAATGGCGGCCAGGAACGCCGCCAGCGGCACGATGATCCAGATGGGCGTGTGCAGGCCGTTGGGCAGCAGCTGCGCGATCCACGGGAAGGTCTCGAACAGGTGCGGGCTGGCCATCAGCGCGAACATGTAGGCGCCAACCGCGTAGAAGGCCACGTAGCCCAGGTCCAGCAGACCGGCGTAGCCGACCACGATGTTCAGGCCAAGCGCCAGCAGCACATAGAGCAGTGCCAGCGCCATGATGCGCACCGGGCCGGCGCCGAGCTGCTGCACGAACAGCGGCAGCGCGATCAGCGCCACCGCGGCCAGGAAGAAGACGACGAGCTTGTTGTTCTTCAACATGGTGCTCTCCTCCTCAGGCGCGGTCGGCCACGCGTTCACCCAGCAGGCCGGAGGGCCGCAGCGTGAGCACCAGGATCAGCGCCACGAAGGCGAAGATGTCGGCATAGTGGCTGCCCAGCACGCCGCCCGTCAGCGGCCCCAGGTAGCCGGCGCCGAAGACCTCCACCAGCCCCAGCAGCAGCGCCCCCACCACGGCACCCGGCAGGTTGCCGATGCCACCCAGCACAGCCGCGGTGAAAGCCTTCAGGCCGGGCAGAAACCCCATGCTGTGCTGCACGGTGCCGTAGTTGGCGGCCCACATCACGCCGGCCACCGCGGCCAGCGCGGCGCCGATGACGAAGGTGGCAGAGATCACCATGTCGGGCCGCACGCCCATCAGCGCGGCCACGCGCGGGTTCTCGGCGGTGGCCCGCATCGCGCGGCCCAGCTTGGTGCGGCTGACCATGTAGCTCAGGCCCGCGAGCACGATCGCCGTGGTGACCAGGATCAGCACCTGCGTCACGCTGATCACGGCGCCGGCGATCTCGATGGGCTCGGTGGGCAGCAGCAGCGGATACGGCTTCGGGTTCGGCTTCCAGATGATCATCGCCAACGTCTGCAGCATCAGGCTCATGCCCATGGCGGTGATCAGCGGCGCCAAGCGCGGCGCATTGCGCAGCGGGCGATACGCCACCTTCTCGATGCTGAAGTTCAGCACCGAACAGACGACGATGGCGCACAAGGTGCCGATGAGGATCAGCAGCCAGCCGGGCATGCCGCTGGCGGCGAGCACGGAGATCACGGTCCAGCTGGTCAGTGCGCCGACCATCATCACCTCGCCGTGGGCGAAGTTGATGAGGCCGATGATGCCGTAGACCATGGTGTAGCCCAGGGCCACCAGGGCGTACATGCTGCCGAGCACCAGCCCGTTGATGAGCTGCTGGATGAAGATGTCCATTCGGGGGGTCTCCGGTTGTCGCGCCTTGCCGACGTCACCCGTAGCAAGAAGCCGGCCTCGCAGGGGCCGCGCGCATTGTAGGTTTGCACCACACTGGTGATTTGTGGGAGTTTCCCGCCACCTCCCCGCAGGATCCTCGGCCAGAGGCCACGATCACCCGCGCTTGTTCGCTTCGTCGTCGCGTGCGCGCAGCGTGGCCAGCTTCTCGGCGATGCGCTGTTCCAGCCCGCGGGGCACCGGCTGGTACAGCCGCTGAGGCGCCAGACCTTCGGGCCAATAGTTCTCGCCGGCGGCGTAGCCGTCGGCCTCGTCGTGCGCGTAGCGGTAGCCGGCGCTGAAGCCCAGGTCCTTCATCAGCCGCGTCGGCGCATTGCGCAGGTGCGGCGGCACCGGGCGGGTGCCGTCCTGCTTGACGAAGGCCCGCATCGCGTTCCAGGCCGTGTAGACGGCATTCGACTTCGGCGCCACCGCCAGGTAGACCACGGCCTGGGCCAGCGCCAGTTCACCTTCGGGTGAACCCAGGCGCTCGTAGACCTCGGCCGCCTGCAGCGCCAGCTGCAGGCCACGGGGATCGGCCAGGCCGATGTCCTCGCTGGCCATGCGCAGCACGCGGCGCGCCACGTAGCGCGGGTCGACGCCGCCATCGAGCATGCGCGCCAGCCAGTACAGCGCGGCATCGGGGTCGCTGCCACGAACGCTCTTGTGCAGCGCGCTGATCGCGTCGTAGAACTGGTCGCCGCCCTTGTCGTAGCGGCGCAGCATCTCGCCGAGCGCCGATTCAAGCAGCGGCTCGTCGAGTTCGGCGCGCTCGCCGGCCAGCGACACCAGGTTCTCGAAGGCGTTGAGCAGCCGGCGCGCGTCGCCGTCTGCAAAGGCGATCAAGCGGGTGCGGGCGGCTTCCGAGAGCGGTGGCGCCTGCAGCAGCGTGCCGGCCCGGGCCAGCAGCTGCACCATGTCCTGAGCTTCGAGCGACTTCAGCACGTGCACCGTCGCCCGCGACAGCAGCGCCGAGTTGACCTCGAAGGACGGGTTTTCGGTGGTCGCGCCGATGAACAGGAACAGCCCCGATTCCACGTGCGGCAGGAAGGCATCCTGCTGTGCCTTGTTGAAGCGGTGCACCTCGTCGACGAAGACCACGGTGCGCCGGCCCTGCGCGCGCGCCAGCTCGGCACGCTGCACCGCGTCGCGGATCTCCTTCACACCGGCCAGCACGGCACTGAGCACGATGAACTGGGCATCGCTGGCCTGCGCCACCAGGCGCGCCAGCGTGGTCTTGCCCACCCCCGGCGGACCCCAGAGGATCATGGAGTGCAGTCGTCCCGCTGACAGCGCCGCGTGCAGCGGTCTACCCGGCGACAGCAGGTGGCGCTGGCCGATGACCTCGGACAGCTGGGCCGGGCGCAGGCGTTCGGCCAGCGGGGCGTCCGCCGGCGCGCCGGCGGCTGCCTGGCCGGGTTCGGCCGGGTCCACGCCGAACAGGTCGTCCACGGGTGGCTACTGTTCCAGCACGTCGGCGCCGGGTGGTGGCACGAAGCGGAAACGCTCCGGCGCCAGCGTCGGATTCGCGGTCAGGCCTTGCAGCGTGAGCACGGTGCGCTGGCCAAAACGGTCGAGGATCTCCACCGCCTGCAGCGCCTGGCCCTTGAAGCCCACGGCCATCCACTGGAAGCCGCTGTCGGCCGCCTTCGGCGTCGCCCGCACCCAGGACAGGCCATCCCGGTCCGGCTGCGCGGCCAGCGTGAAGTCACGCGCCAGGTCTTCTCCGGCCAGCAGCGCAGCGGGTGTGGCGCCCAGTGCCTTGTCGACGCGGCGTACCGTGACCTGGTTCAGGTCCGGGTCGTGCATCCACAGCGTGCGGCCATCGGACACCAGCGTCTGCGTATAGGGCTTGCTGTAGTCGAAGCGGAAACGGTCGGGTCGCGCGAAGTCGAATCGCCCGCTGGAGGTTTTCGCGCGCGTGCCGTCGGCCGGCGTGACCACCTGCGTGAACTCGGCGCTGCCGCTGCGTGTATTGCGGACGAAGTCCTGCAGCGCGGCCACGGCATCAGCCCGGGCACCGAGCGCGGCACCAGCCAGCAGAGCCGCCACGGCAGCACGGCAAATGAATGAAAGTTTCATGCCCCTTCGTCCCGCTTGGGCACGATCAGTTCCCGGCTGCCATTGGTCTGCATGGACCCGACCAGCCCGCTCTTCTCCATCTGCTCCAGCAGCCGCGCGGCGCGGTTGTAGCCGATGCGCAGGTGGCGCTGCACCAGCGAGATGCTCGCCTTGCGGTGTTGCAGCACGATGGCCACGGCCTGGTCGTACATGGCGTCGCTCTCGCCATCGACGGCGCCGCCGCCAATGCCTTGCAGGCCGCCCTCGCCTTCGCCGCCCTCGAGGCCCCCTTCGAGGATGCCGTCGATGTAGTTGGGCTCGCCGCCCTGCGCCTTCAGGTACTCCACGACACGGTGCACCTCGTCGTCGCTGACGAAGGCACCGTGCACGCGCGTCGGCACACCCATGCCGGGCGCGAGGTAGAGCATGTCGCCCTGGCCCAGCAGCGCCTCGGCGCCCATCTGGTCGAGGATGGTGCGGCTGTCGATCTTGCTGCTGACCTGGAAGCTCAACCGGGTGGGGATGTTGGCCTTGATGAGGCCGGTGATCACGTCCACGCTGGGCCGCTGCGTGGCCAGCACCAGGTGGATGCCGGCAGCCCGCGCCTTCTGCGCCAGGCGGGCGATCAGTTCCTCGATCTTCTTGCCGACCACCATCATCAGGTCGGCCAGTTCGTCGATCACGACCACGATGTGCGGCAGGCGCTCCAGTGGCTCGGGCTCCTCCGGCGTCAGGCTGAAGGGGTTGCCGATCTTCTCGCCGCGGGC
Source organism: Burkholderiaceae bacterium (assembly GCA_024235915.1). Classification (GTDB taxonomy): domain Bacteria; phylum Pseudomonadota; class Gammaproteobacteria; order Burkholderiales; family Burkholderiaceae_C; genus Rubrivivax. Next base: position 342,758 of record JACKLO010000008.1, read on the forward strand.
CGTGGCCTCCTCGATCTTACGGTTGTAGCCGCTGAGCTGGCGCACGCCGAGCTTGCTCATCAGCTTGTAGCGCCGCTCCATCTCACCGACGCACCAGTTCAGCGCGTTGCCAGCCTGCTTCATGTCGGTGACCACCGGCGCCAGCAGGTGCGGAATGCCCTCGTAGACGCTCATCTCCAGCATCTTGGGGTCGATGAGGATCAGCCGCACGTCGCGCGCCTCGGCCTTGTAGAGCAGGCTGAGGATCATCGCGTTGATGCCCACCGACTTGCCCGAACCGGTGGTGCCGGCCACCAGGCAGTGCGGCATCTTGGCCAGGTCGGCCACCACCGGGTTGCCGACAATGTCCTTGCCCAGGCCCATGGTCAGCATGGACTGCGCGTCGTTGTAGACCTGGGAGCCCAGGATCTCGGCCAGGCGGATGGTCTGCCGGCGCGCGTTGGGCAGTTCCAGCGCCATGTAGTTCTTGCCCGGCACCACCTCGACCACGCGGATGCTGACCAGCGACAGGCTGCGCGCCAGGTCCTTGGCCAGGTTGACCACCTGCGAGCCCTTGACGCCGGTGGCCGGCTCGATCTCGTACCGGGTGATCACCGGGCCCGGGCTGGCCGCCACCACACGCACCTCGACGCCGAAGTCCTTGAGCTTCTTCTCGATCAGCCGGCTGGTCATCTCCAGCGTCTCGGGCGTCACGCTTTCCTGGCGACCTGGGGCGGCATCCAGCAGGTCCACCTGCGGCAAGCGCGTGTCGGCCAGTTCCACGAACAGCGGCTTCTGGCGTTCCTTGGCGATGCGCTCCGACTTCGGCACCTCCAGCACCGGCGGTTCGATGACGATGGGCGGGTGTTCCGGCAGGTCCAGCCGCACCTCGTCGGCCACCTGCTCACGCTCCTTGGTCAGCTGCTGGGCGATGCGGCGGTCCTCGGCCACTTCCGCCTTGGCCTCGCGGCGGTCCCGCCAGGTGTCGATCCAGGTGCCCAGGGTGTCGGCTGCCTGCAACCAGGAAAAGCGAAGCGCCAGCGCACTGCCCATGACCAAGGCAGCGATCCACAGCACACCGGACCCGGCGAATCCCAGCCAGGTCATCGACAGCGGGCCCAGCGTGTAGCCCAGCACGCCGCCGGCATGCCCCGGCAGCGCACCTTCCCAGTGGTACATGCGGGTCCATTCCAGCGCGCAGCTGGCGGCCAGCAGCAGCACGGTACCGAACCACACGCCCGGGTGCGGCTGGGCCGATTCATCGCCACGCAGGTGCCGCGCCAGCGCCGACAGCCAGCTGCGCGCCGTGATGGGCAACCACCACCAGGCAGAGAAACCGAACAGGAAGTAGGCAATGTCGCTGGCCCAGGCGCCCAGGCGACCCGCCAGGTTGTGCAGCGGCGCACCTTCGCCGGATGTGGTGAAGGCGGCGTCGGCAGGGTCGTGCGTGGCCAGGGCCAGCAGCGCCAGCAACCACAGCACGGCGCCGGCAGCCAGCCAGACGCGGCGACGCCAGGCGACCGGCGTACCGGCCGCAGGCGATTCGCCGCTCAGCGAACCGAGGGGAAAACTCATGCCAGGGATTGTGGCCGAAGCCCGGCCCGCGCCAGACATCCACCGCAGCGGGCTGCGCCGGGCGGCGCCGCCGGGGTCACTCGTTCTGCAACCGTTCCTTGATGACCACGAAGCCGTTTTCCTGCGTCTCGATGACGCCACGCTCCTCGAGGTCCTTCATCACGCGGCTGACCATCTCGCGCGAAGCGCCCACCACCTTGGCCATGTCCTGGCGGCTGACCTTGTGGCGGATGATCTGCACGCCGTCGGCGTCGGTCTCGGCCATGTCAAGCAGTGTGCGGGCGACGCGGCCGTAGACATCCAGCAGGGCCAGGCTCTCGATCTGGCGGTCGGCGTTGCGCAGCCGGCGCACCAGACCGCGCAGGATGGCGTACGAGAGGCTGGAATGTTCCGGCAGGCAGCGCTGGAAGTCGGCGCGCTGCAGCACCAGCATGTCGGTCTGGATCTCGGCGCGCACGGTGGCGCTGTGCGGCTCGTTGTCGATGAGGCTCATCTCGCCGACGTAGTCACCCGATTCGAGCACCGCCAGGATGACTTCCCGGCCGCGTGAGTCAGAGGTCAGCACCCGGGCCCGGCCGTTGAGCAGGATGAACAGCGCATTGCTCTTGCGCCCCTGCTCCACCACCAGTTCACCACGGCGGAAGCGCCGCTTGACCACACTGTCGGCGATCGCCTGTGCCTGGTCGGCCGTCAGCATCGAGAACAGCGGCACGCGCCGGATCAGGTCCAGGTTGGACAACATCGACATGCAGGGAACCTCCAGTGTTGTTGTGTCTGCGGTTGTAGTCGGCCCTGCCGTGATGCATGGCGCGGAACAGCCGGCCTAAAATCGACCTATTGTGCCCATAGCGTGGCTTGCCACCATCCGGGCACACCTCCAGCTAGGCTCAGGCGTCTCCACGGCGCCACGAACGCCCTTTGCAAAGCACCTCACCCATGAGCAACACGCCCCACGCCCGCGTCCTGATCCTTGGCTCCGGCCCAGCCGGCTGGACTGCCGCCGTCTACGCCGCGCGCGCCAACCTGCAGCCCACCCTCATCACCGGCCTGGCCACCGGGGGCCAACTCATGACGACCACCGAGGTCGACAACTGGCCGGCCGACGTCGCCGGCGTGATGGGCCCGGACCTGATGCAGCGCTTCCAGCAGCACGCCGAGCGCTTCAACACGAACGTGGTCTACGACCACATCAACGCGGTGGATCTGTCCAAGCGCCCGTTCACGCTCACCGGCGACAGCGGCAGCTACACCTGCGACACCCTGGTGATCGCCACCGGCGCCAGCGCCAAGTACCTGGGCCTGCCCAGCGAAGAGGCCTTCATGGGCAAGGGCGTCAGCGGCTGCGCCACCTGTGACGGCTTCTTCTACCGCGACCAGGCCGTGTGCGTGGTCGGTGGCGGCAACACCGCCGTCGAGGAAGCGCTGTACCTGTCCAACATCGCCAGCGAGGTGCACCTGATCCACCGCCGCGACAAGTTCCGTGCCGAGGCCATCATGGTCGACAAGGTGATGGCCAAGGTCGAGGCCGGCAAGATGAAGCTGCACCTGTTCCAGACCCTGGACGAGGTGCTGGGTGACGCCAGCGGCGTGACCGGCGTGCGCATCAAGTCCACCCAGGACGGCAGCACCACCGACCTGGCCGTCAACGGCTGTTTCATCGCCATCGGCCACCAGCCCAACACCGACATCTTCAAGGGCCAGCTGGAGATGAAGGACGGCTACATCGTGACGAAGACCGGGCTGGACGGCTTTGCCACCATGACCAGCGTGCCCGGCGTTTTTGCCGCCGGCGACGTGCAGGACCACGTCTACCGCCAGGCCATCACCAGCGCCGGCACGGGCTGCATGGCGGCGCTGGACGCCCAGCGTTTCCTGGAACAAGGGTAAGTGCTAGAATAGTGGGCTTTGCCGCGATGAAGCGGCTCGGACGGCCTTGCGGCCGCCCACGGGCTACCGCCACCCGGTCCTGGCGAGGTCAAGCCGTCACCCACCGTGATCGCGACCGGTTCGTGAGCCGATCCGGTGCCGGCTGTACATAGGAAAGAGTGACCCCATGTCACGCGTCTGTGAAGTCACGGGCAAGCGCCCGATGGTTGGGAACAACGTGTCCCACGCCAACAACAAGACCAAGCGCCGGTTCCTGCCGAACCTGCAATACCGCCGTTTCTGGGTCGAGAGCGAGAACCGCTTCGTGCGCCTGCGCGTCACGAACGCGGCCCTGCGCCTGATCGACAAGAAGGGCATCGACGTCGTCCTGGCCGACCTGCGCAAGCGCGGCGAAGCCTGAAGAAACGGTAGAAGGAGCGCACCATGGCCACCAAAGGCGGACGCGAGAAGATCAAGCTGGAATCCACGGCCGGTACCGGCCATTTCTACACCACCAGCAAGAACAAGAAGACCACGCCCGAGAAGCTCGAATTCCTGAAGTTCGACCCGAAGGCGCGCAAGCACGTGCTGTACAAGGAAACCAAGCTGAAGTGATCCTTCCGGATCGCTGACGGTTGAAGGGGCGCTGCGGCGCCCCTTTTCGCTTTCTGAAACTGGACATCGGGCCCGGCCAACGCTGCGACACATCGTCGGCCACCCCCATGCATCCGGCCCACAGGAACGACAACGGGGCCCGAAGGCCCCGTGCCATGCCGCCAACCCGGAGGCCGGGTTGCGCGCTGTCGTCAGGCGTGCGCCGCGCGCAGTTGCATCGAGAAACTCTGCAGCGCGGCGATGCCGCTGTCCTCGGCCCGTTTGCACCAGGCCTGCAGGTCGGCCACCAGTTGCTCGGCGCTGACATTGGTTCGCGTCCACAGTTGCCGCAGTTCCTCGCGCATGGCCACCAGCTTGGCCAGCTGCGGGCTGGCGCCCAGCGCCTGCTGCAGCTGCGGCTTGACCTGCTGCGGGATCTTGTCGTCGTCCCGGTGCAGCCAGGCCTTGGCCGCCAGCAGCGGCTTCCATTGCGCGCTGTTCTGCGCGCCCTGCGCCTTCAGGTGGGCCAGCTCCGCTGCCACGACGGACTTCACACCCTTGGCGTAGTTCGCCATCACCTCGTAGCGGTTGGCGATCAGCGCCTCCAGCGTCTTGCCGTCAGGCTGCGCCTTCAGGTCGCCCATGGCCAGCTTCGGCGGCATCCGGCGCACCTTGGCCCAGCCCACCATTTCCATCAGGCGGATGTAGCCCCAGCCGATGTCGAACTCGTAGGGCTTCACCGACAGCTTGGCCGACGTCGGGTAGGTGTGGTGGTTGTTGTGCAGTTCCTCGCCACCGATGATGAAGCCGATGGGCGAGATGTTGGTCGACGCATCCACCGCCTCGAAGTTGCGGTAGCCCCACCAGTGGCCCAGGCCGTTGATGATGCCGGCGGCCGTGACCGGGATCCACACCATCTGCACCGCCCACACGGCGGCACCGGCGGCACCGAACAAGGCCAGGTTGATGATCATCATCAAGCCCACGCCCTGCCAGCTGAAGCGGGTGTAGAGGTTGCGTTCCAGCCAGTCGTCCGGGGTGTTGTGGCCGTACTTGTCCAGCGTCTCCTGCACCTTGGCCTCGGCCCGGTAGAGCTCGCTGCCGGTCAGCAGCACGGTCTTGATGCCGCGCGTCACCGGGCTGTGCGGGTCGTCCACGGTCTCGCACTTGGCGTGGTGCTTGCGGTGGATGGCCACCCACTCCTTGGTCACCATGCCGGTGCTCAGCCACAACCAGAAGCGGAAGAAGTGCGACGGGACGGGGCCGAGCTCCAACGCGCGATGCGCCTGCGCGCGGTGCAGGAAGATCGTGACCGCGGCGATCGTGATGTGCGTCGTGGCCAGGGTGTAGAGCACCATCTGCCACCCGCTGGCACCGGTGGCGCCATGGGCCAGCCACTGCACCAGGGCGTCGTGCACCGTCGTCAAGAAATCCATCCGGCAAACCTTCCCGCCCGAACCGTGGGCAACGGCTGAATTGTAGGCGACCGCCTCCGCCGTTCACCGCGGAAACTACGGATGAAAGGCCGAGCAATCTGCCTGCATCTGCCGCCAACTGGCGGCAAATCAACGGCGTTGCCAGGCCATGGCGAAGAACCCGTCGGTGCCGTGGCGGTGCGGCCAGAGGCGCAGCGCGTCGCCGTCCACCAGCGTGTCGGCGGCTTCGACATGCGCCTTGGCCAGCAGTTCCGCGGCCGGCAGGCGGTCGAACTCGCGGCCATGCGCCGCCTCGAAGGCGTCGGCCACGTCCTCGTTCTCGGCCCGCAGCAGGCTGCAGGTGGCATAGACCAGCCGCCCGCCCGGCGCCACCAGGCGCGCGGCCGAGGCCAGGATGGCCTGCTGGCGCTGCTGAAGCTCGGCCACATCGGCGGGCGACTGGCGCCACTTCAGGTCCGGGTTTCGCCGGATCGTGCCGAGGCCGGAACAGGGCGCGTCCACCAGCACGCGCTGGATCTTGCCGGCCAGGCGCTTGACGCGGTCATCCCGCTCGTGGGCGATCTGTGCTGGGTAGACGTTGGACAGGCCGCTGCGCGCAAGCCGTGGCTTCAGCGCCGCCAGCCGGTGGCCGGACACGTCGAAGGCATACAGCCGCCCGGTGTTGCGCATGGATGCGCCCAACGCCAACGTCTTACCGCCGGCGCCGGCGCAGAAGTCGACGACCATCTCGCCGCGGTGGGCGTCGGTCAGCAGGGCCAGCAGTTGGCTGCCCTCGTCCTGCACCTCGATGCTGCCTTCCTGGAACAACGGCAACTGGGTGAGCGCCGGTTTGCCCTGGACGCGCAGGCCCCAGGGCGAGTACGGCGTCGGCTCGGCCGCGATGCCGGCATCGGCAAGCTGGCGCTGGGCGTCGTCGCGCTTCATCTTCAGCGCGTTGACGCGCAGGTCCATCGGCGCCGGCTGGTCCAGCGCTGCAGCCAGCGGCCAGAACTCGCGGTCCAGTGCCGCCTGCAGCGCTTCGGCCAGCCACTCGGGCAGCAGGTGGCGCAACGCCGCGGGCAGGTTGTCCGGCTTCACCGCCTGGGCGCGGGCCAGCCAGGCCAGTTCGTCGGGCGTCAGCGCGGCACGCAGAAACGCGTCGTTGCCCTGCCAACCCAGGATGGCCAGGCGGCGCATCAGCGGCACCTTCAGCGCGTTGGGCTTCTTGTCGCCGCCCAGCGCCGCCAGGTGTTCGAACAAGGGCTTGCGCCGCAGCACGGCGTAGGTGGTCTCGGCCAACGTGTGGCGCTCCCGCGGCCCCAGCTTGCGGTGCTGGCGGAAGAAGGCCGACACCACGCTGTCCGCCGGCTGATCCAGCCGCAACACCGCGCGCAGCAGCTCGGTCGTCAGGTCGAGCAAGGCATTCGGGTGCATCAGGGCTCCTCGCAGAACAGGTGCTGGGGTGCGCCGTCGAGTTGCGTGACGCGCTGACCGTCGACGCGCAGCCGGCCCTGCACGGCCCAGCGAAGCGCCAGCGGATACAGCTGGTGTTCGGCCACGAGCACACGATCGGCCAGGGATTCCGGTGTGTCGCTGGTGCGCACCGGCACCACGGCCTGGGCAATCACCGGGCCATGGTCGAGCGTCGGCGTCACGAAGTGCACGGTGGCGCCGGCCACGGCACAGCCGGCCTCGAGCGCGCGCCGGTGCGTGTGCAGCCCCGGGAACGACGGCAGCAGCGAAGGGTGGATGTTCAGCAGCCTGCCCGCGTAGCGGTGCACGAAGGCATCCCCCAGGATGCGCATGAACCCGGCCAGGACCACCCAATCCGGCTGGTGGGCATCAATGGCCGCCGCCAGCGCCTCGTCGAAGGCCTCGCGAGACGTCTGGGCGCGGTGGTCGACCACCGCCGTGCCAATGCCCTGCCCTTGCGCCCAGCTCAGGCCGGCGGCGTCCGCCTTGTGGCTGATCACGGCCACGACCCGGGCGGGCCAGTCTTCGGCCTGACATTGGCGGACGATGGCCTCGAGGTTGGACCCCCGGCCGCTGATGAGGACGACGATGCGCTGCATGGCTTGGACGCTGAAGGGCCGCGAGTGTACGTCTGAGAGAATCGGCGCTTCCCGAAAACAAGCCCCGCCGCCAGCACCATGCGATCCCGCGTCCTCTCCGGCATGCGCCCCACCGGCGCCCTGCACCTCGGCCATTACCACGGCGCCCTGAAGAACTGGGTCAAGCTGCAGCAGGACTACGACTGCTTCTACTTCGTGGCCGACTGGCACGCGCTGACCACGCACTACGAAGAGCGCGACGTGATGGAGCGCTACGTGTATGACATGGTGATCGACTGGATCGCCGCCGGGCTGGACCCGGACCAGTCCACCATCTTCATCCAGAGTCGCCTGCCCGAGCACGCCGAACTGTTCACGCTGCTGGCCATGGGCACGCCGCTGGGCTGGCTCGAACGTGTGCCGACGTACAAGGACCAGATCGAGAAGCTCAAGGACCGCGACCTGGCCACCTATGGCTTCCTGGGCTACCCGCTGCTGCAGGCCGCCGACATCCTGATCTACAAGGCGGCCTATGTGCCGGTGGGCGAGGACCAGGCCTCGCACGTGGAACTCACGCGCGAGGTGGCGCGCCGCTTCAACCACCTCTACGGCCGCCACAAGGATTTCGACACCCGCGTGGCTGCCGCGCTGGCGCGCCTGCCCAAGGACGACCAGCGCTACCTGGAGAAGCAGCGCAAGGCCTTCGGCGAAACCGGCAGCGCCGAGGCCCTGGCCAAGGGCGAAGGCCTGCTGAAGAAGGCCGCCTCGAGCATTGAAGGCTGGGCCGAGGCCGACACCGAGACCTTGCTGGGCCACCTGCGCGGCACCGGCCAGACGGTGCTGCCCGAGCCGCAGGCGCTGCACACCGAAGTGACCAAGCTGCCTGGCCTCGACGGCTCGAAGATGAGCAAGAGCTACGGCAACGCCATCGCCATGCGCGAGGAACCGGCCGTGGTCAGGCAGAAGGTGCAGAAGATGCCCACCGACCCGCAGCGGGTGCGCCGGACCGACCCCGGCGACCCGGCGCGCTGCCCGGTCTGGCAGTTCCATCAGGTCTACAGCGACGCCGAGACCAAGGATTGGGTGGTCAAGGGCTGCACTACGGCCGGCATCGGCTGCCTGGACTGCAAGCAGCCGGTGATCGACGGCATCCTGAAGCAGCAGCAGCCCTGGCGCGACCGGGCCGAGCAATACCTGGCCAACCCGAAGCAGGTGCACTGGATCGTCGAGATGGGCACCGAACGTGCGCGCACGGTGGCGCGCCAGACCATGCGTGACGTGCGTGACGCGATGGGTCTGAACTACGCCTGAACGATGCCTGAGCTTCGCCCGAGGTGCCCGCGATGACCCCGTTGCAGACCATCGAACTCCACACCGGTGATGCCCCGCGCGCCAGCATCGTGATACTGCACGGCCTCGGCGCCGACGGCACCGACTTCCTGTCGCTGGCCGACGAACTGGACCTGGCTGCGGTGGGCCCGCTGCGCTGGATCTTTCCGCGCGCGCCGGTGATGCCGGTGACGATCAACAACGGCTACGCCATGCGGGCCTGGTACGACATCCTGGGCACCGACCTCGTGCGGCGCGAGGACGAAGCGGGCCTGCGCGCCTCCATCGCCGCGGTGCACGCCCTGCTGGATCGCGAGGTGTCGCGCGGCGTGGCACCCCAGCGCATCGTCCTGGCCGGGTTCTCCCAAGGCTGCGCCATCACCTTGGGTGCCGGCCTGCGCTACCCGCAGCGGCTGGCCGGCTTGGCGGGCCTGTCAGGCTACCTGCCGCTGGCCGCCAGCACGGCAGCCGAGCGCCATGGCGCCAACCGCACCACCCCCGTGTTCCTGGCCCATGGGCAGCGCGACCCGGTGGTGACCTTGGCGCGCGGCGAAGCCGCGCGCGACCTGCTGGTGGCGGACCAGCAGCCGCTGCAATGGCACACCTACCCGATGGAACATTCGGTGTGCATGGAAGAACTGCGCGACCTGCAGCAATGGCTGCTACAGGTGCTGGCCTGAAGGACTGAGCCACTGCCCAGCCCGGGCCGCCATCAACCGGCCACCTGGACCCGGTTGCGGCCGCCATGCTTGGCGGCGTACAGCGCACGGTCGGCGCGTTCGAACCAGGCATCCGCCGCCTCACCTGGCCGTCGTGCGGCCACGCCCAGCGACACCGTGATCTGGCCCACCTGCCCGCCGTCTCGGCGGCGGATGCGACTGCCGGCCACCGTCAGGCGGATGCGTTCGGCCAGTTGTGCCGCATGGGCCAGCGACGCCGGCACCATGATGGCAAACTCCTCGCCGCCAACACGGGCCACGAGCTGACTCTCGTCCAGGCAGGCCTGCAGTCCACGCGCCACGCTGCGCAGGACCTGGTCGCCGAACAGGTGGCCGTAGCTGTCGTTGACTTTCTTGAAGTGGTCGATGTCGGTCAGCACCAGGCAGTGCGTGGCACTGTCGTCCCGCAGGCAGGCCGCCATGCGGCGCTCGAAACTGCGGCGGTTCGGCAGCCCCGTGAGCGCATCGGAATCGGCCATGTCGTGCACATGGGCCAGTTCGGCGCGCAGGCGGTCGGCCTCACGGTGCGCCGTTTCCAGGCGTTGCTGCAGTTCGGCAATGGACGCCTGCATGGCACGCGTGTCGTCCTGCATCGCCAGGTAATGCGAGGGATCGGCCGCCTGGCCTGTGCCCACGGCATCGGCCCAGCGCCCGAGGGCATCGCCGAACTGGTGGGTGCGGCTGGCCGTGGCCGCAACGGCGCCACCCACCTGCTCCAGCAGGTGCTGCATGCCCGAGGAGACTTCACGTGCTGCCCGCTCCTCGCGTGCCAGCACGTGGTCGTGGAACAACCGGGCCGAGGCCGCGTCGTCGACGCCGCCTTCGGACAGCCGTTGCTCCAGCGCGCCGCTGAGGCCCGGGTTGCGGCCGGAGACATGTTCGTACCAGACGGTGTAGGTCACCGGATCAGGCCGTGCCGGTTGCTTCGTCATGGCCTGGACGGTCAGGCGCAGGTACTCCGCCGCCCGCTCGGGCGTATCGACGTACCGGCTGCTCAGGGGCGCCATGGGATGCGGTGCTGTCATGCCACTCATTTTCGGCAACGATTGAATATTTATGATGCACTCATCCCCGGAGGTGGTGAATCCATCACACCGTAGCGGTGGGCAGGCGCACTTCCAGTGCCGACGTTGCGACAACACCCCCGCGACCTGCCTTGGGGCTCGCGTGCCGCTATGCTCAGCGCCCCCATGGCCGGCATCCACATCACCGACATCGAGAGCGCCATCAACCACTGGCGTGCCCGCTCACCCTCTCCCGACGGTATCACCGCCTGCCCGCAGGTGCTGGCACTGGCCGAGGTCTATGCCTTGATGGTGTACTACCGGCAGCCGGAAGCCGACGAAACCACGATGCCCGAGACCGCGCGTCAGGCTTGGCTGGACTGGTATGCGACCACCCCCGATGCGCCCTGCATCGCGATCTGTTCCACCAGCCAGGGCGATGCGCTCTGCAAAGGCTGCGGGCGCAGCTTCGAGGAAGTGCAGCACTGGACGGCGATGTCGCCGGCCGAGAAGCGCCGCGTCTGGCGGCGCATCACGGCGGAAGGCACGGCCTGGCGCTTCAACCGCTACGCTGAACGCGCCCGTCTGGCCGATGGCCAGGATCATCCCGACCCCGCACGCTTTGCCACGTCGCCGCGATGAACGGCCCTCGGATACGCGACCTGCGTCGCATCCTGGCGCTGGCCTGGCCGGTGTTCGTGGGCCAACTGGCCGTGGTGGGCTTCTCCACCGTGGACACGCTGCTCGTCGCCCGCTCCTCGCCGCAGGACCTGGCGGCGATGTCGGTCGGTGCAGCCATCTACGTCACGGTCTTCATCGGCATGATGGGTGTGGTGCTGGCCATCGGGCCCATCGTCGGGCAGCTCTTCGGTGCCGGCAACCCGGTGCAGGCGGGGCGCCAACTGCACCAGGCGGCCTGGATCGCCATCGGTCTGTCGGCGCTCGGTGCGCTGGTGCTGCTGTTTCCGCAACCCTTCCTCGCCCTGGCGCAGGCCCCCGCCGAGGTGGAGGCACGCCTGCGCGGCTACCTACAGGCCCTGGCCGTCGCCCTGCCGGCCGCCTTGCTGATGCAGGCCTACCGCGGCTTCAACACAGCCATCTCCCGGCCCAAGGCGGTGATGGTGCTGCAGGTCTCGGCCCTGGTGGTCAAGGCGCCGCTGTCGGCCATCCTGGTCTTCGGCTGGCCCGGCGCGGGACTGCCGGCGATGGGCGTGCTGGGCTGCGGCGTGGCCACCGCAGTGGTCATGTGGCTGCAGGCAGCCGTGGCATTGACCGTGCTGCGACGTGACCGCTTCTATGCACCATTCCAGCTGACCGGCCGCGGCCTGCATGTCCCTGATCGGCGAGCGATCGGTGAACAGCTGCGCCTGGGGGTGCCGATGGGCCTGTCCATCATGGTCGAGGTCACCGGCTTCAGTTTCATGGCGGTCTTCATTGCCCGACTGGGTGTCACCGCCGCCGCTGCACACCAGATCGCGGCCAACCTGGCTGCCCTGCTCTTCATGATGCCGCTGGCGCTGTCCAGTGCGACGATGACGCTGGTGGCGCAGCGGGTGGGCGCTGGCGACCCGGTGGATGCCCGCCGACTGGCCAGGCGCGGCATGCAACTGGGCGTGAGCTTGGCGGCCACGATGGCCCTGTTGCTGTGGGCGTTGCGGGACCCGGTGGCGGCGGTCTACACGGATGACGCCGCCGTGATGGCCGTGGCCGTGCCGCTGCTGACCTGGGTCGCACTCTTTCACGTGGCCGATGCGGTGCAGGCCATGGCCGCCTTTGTGCTGCGCGCCTTCCGCATCGCCACGCTGCCCATGTTGATCTACGCCGGCGCGCTCTGGGGCGTGGGTCTCGGCGGTGGCTGGTGGCTGGTGTTCGTCGGCGGGCCGTCGGCGCCGGCCACCTGGCGCGGTCCCGAAGGCTACTGGGTGGCCGCCACCGCCGGCCTGGTGGTCGCCGCGGTAGGGTTGGTGGTGTTGCAGACGCGCACGACGCGCCGGGCCGTCAGCTCGGCCCAGCCGGCAACCGCAGGCTGAAGACGCTGCCACCGCCGGCGCGTTCGGCGCAATCCACCTGTCCGCCATGCCGCTCGGCGATCTGGCGCACCAGGGCCAGGCCGAGACCGACACCCCCTTCGCGCTCCGCATGACCCGGCAGACGGAAGAAGGGCTCGAAGATGCGCTCCCGATATGCCGCCGGTACCCCAGGCCCCCGGTCGAGCACATCAACCACCGCAGCATCACCATCCCGCCGCACCAGCGCCTCGACGGCGTCGCCGCCGTAGCGCCGGGCGTTTTCCAGCAGGTTGCGCACAGCACGGCGCAGCAGCCGCTCGTCGCCGATCACGTTGACACTGCTGCCGCCGACCTCGGCACCGATGTGAACGGCCTCCTCGGCCGTCAGGCCCAGCAGGTCCACCGGTTCCGCGGTCATTCCCGGGCTCCTCGTGGCGGCGTCCAGCCGGCTGGCCAGCAGCACCTCCTCGACCAGCGCATCGAGTTCACCGATGTTGGTGCGGATCTCGGCCTGCAGCGCCGCACGATCGGTCTCCGGCGCGTCATCCAGCATGGCCAGGGCCATCTTCAGCCGCGCCAGCGGCGAACGCAGCTCGTGGCTGGCATTGGCCAGCAGGTTCTGGTGCGCCCGCAGCAGCGCCTCGATGCGCGCCGCCGAGCGGTTGAAGCTTGCCCCCAGCGCGGCCACCTCGTCGCGTCCGTCCTCGGCCACGCGCTGGTCCAGCGCGCCGGCGCCGAAGGCTTCGACACCGCGCTTCAGCGCCTCGAGCCGGCGCGTGAGGCGGCGCACCACGGGGAAGGCTCCCGCCGCCACAGCGGCGAACAGTACCGCCAGCAGCGCCAGCATCGTCACCCCTTCAGGCAGCCCTGGCAACACGGGCAGGCCGCGCATCTCCAGGCCAGGCCAGGGCAAGGCCAATGGCCGAGGGCCGGGGCGCGGGTGCGGCTCACCCTCCGGACCAAACGCCGCATCACCCAGCCGCCGCGGGTTTCGCGGCTGCATCACCCACAGCGTGCGCCCGTCGTCGAAGGCAATGGGCAACATGCGCCGGAGCGGCAGCGAAAGGTCATTCTCACGCCGCGCATAGCTGTCCGAGGTGGCGATGCGGCTGCCGTCCGCCGCCTCCAGCGCGATGGCGAGCCGCAGCTTCTCCGACCAGGCGTGCACGGCAGCAGCCTGTTCCTCCGCCGGCGCGTCCGCGGGGGGCAGCGATCGCTGCATCAGTTCGCCCCAGGCGCTGACGCGCTCGCGCACCGAGGCTTCGATGCGCACCCGCTCCTGGTCGAGGTGGCGCTGCACCAGCCAGCCGGAGACGGCGGCGAACAGGGCCAGCGCGGCGACAACCGTCAGCCAGATCCGCAGGTACAGCGAACGCACGATGCAGTCGGAAGATCGAACAGCGGATTCAGTCGGCGTCCTGCTTGCGGGCGAACACGTAGCCGGTGCCCCGCACGGTCAGCACGCGCTTGGGGTTCTTCGGGTCGTCCTCGATCACCGCGCGGATGCGCGAGACGTGCACGTCGATGCTGCGGTCGAAGGCCTCCAGTGGATGCCCCTTGAGGGCATCCATGATCTGGTCGCGCGACAACACACGGCCGGGTGCCCGCGCCAGCACCACGAGCAGGTCGAACTGGTGGCCGGTGAGGTCGCAAGGCTGACCGTCCAGCCGCGCCTGGCGGGCGCCCAGGTCGATTTCCAGGCGGCCGAAGCGCAGCACATCGTCGGCTGCCGGCTCGGGCGAGGCGCGGCGCAGCAGCGCCTTGACACGGGCCAGCAGTTCACGCGGTTCGAAGGGCTTGGGCAGGTAGTCGTCGGCACCGATCTCCAGGCCCACGATGCGGTCCGTGGGCTCGCCGCGCGCGGTCAGCATCAGCAGCGGCACGCGCCGCGTGCGCGCACTGGCGCGCAGTTCACGCGTCAGGTCAAGGCCGTCGCCGTCGGGCAGCATCAGGTCTAGCAGCAGCGCGTCGTAGGCGTCCTGGGCCAGGCGTTCGCGGCCCGTCGAGAGCGAGCCCGCAGTCTCGACCTCGAAGCCGTTGCGGCGCAGGTAGTCGCCCAGCATCGTGGTCAGCCGGGCATCGTCGTCGATCAGCAGCAGTCTGTGGGTCATTGCAGTGCGGCGCCGGTGGCGGTGGACCGCCTCCTGCACGCAAAAGACCCCGGCGCCGCGGCCCTGCGGGCCACCTCACCGGGGTGAAGGCCTGGCGTCCAGGCCGGAGGAGTGTTCAGGATAACGCTCAACCGCCGTGGCGGCGATCATCGGCACCCGGGCGACCAGGGCGGCCGGCGCGCTCGGCCATCATCGTGGCCAATTGCTGGCGCTGTTCGGCGGTGAGCACGCGGCTGGCCTCGACCATCGCCTGCGTCATGCGCCGGCTGGCGGCATCATGTTGCGTGAGCATCTGCTGGCGCAGCGCCTCGATGGCCGACTCATCGATATCGGCCTGGGCGAACAGGCTGCGCATCTGGGTCTGCAGGGCACGACCCTGTTCATGCTGTGCACGCAGATCGCTGCGGGCGCTGCTCATGATCTGTTCGATGCTGGCACGCTGTTCACTGCTGGCCCCGACCTTTTCCAGCATGCGCTGGCTCAGGCCCGGGCCGGCCATGCCTTGGCCGTGCATGTGGCCATCACCCGGTCCGGCGAACGCGGATGTTGCCGCCACACTGCCGGCCGTTGCCAACGTGGCCAAGGCAAGCAGGCGTCGCATCGTCATCGGGGTCTGGGCTGAAACAGGGGCGTTCATGGCGATCTCCTTGGGCTGTGAAGCGGATGTCGCCATCGTCTGCGCGGGCCGTATCGGCGCGATGCGCGATGGGTAAAGATGCGTGAACAGAGCGCGCCGGCCAGCGCGGCGCAGGCCGTCAATGGCCAGCCGGCTCCACGCGAACGAGCCGCCGCTGAAGCTGGAACAGTGGCTGAGCGCTGCGCAAGTCCAGGCGAAGCAGCAGGCCGCTGGCCCGGTCGATGACGAAGGCACCATCCAGCCGGGTGGACGATTCACCTTGAGGGGCGTCGCCGTAGAGCTCGATCACCGCTGCGTCGAACACGCGCCCCGCGATGGACTGCGGACCGACCGCCACGACCTGGCCTCGTACACGCGCGCGGGTCACACCGTCTCCGCTGATCTGAAGGTGTCCGGCCAGCACGTCTCCCAGGGCCATGCCTGGCCGCAGCAGCCGCTGCCACACGACGACGCCAGGCGGCGCCTCCAGCACGTTGCCGGCCAGATCCTGGCGCCAGCGGGTGGGCACGCCCACGGCGTCGGTGACGAATTCGATCTCGTCGCGGCGCAACGTGGTCATCACCATGCTGGTGGTGCGCAGCGCGTCACGCACCGTCGCTCGCTCCTCGTAGACCATGCGCTCGCCGGGCAGCACAGGCATCGCTGCCGCACGCGCCGGCGCCATCTCCGAGGCTGGCGGCGGGCAGGCGTTGCGACGGGCCGCCTCGTGCAAGGCCTCGAAACGGCCTTTCAGGGCGGCAAGCTCATCCGAGTCGGCGCCATCGGGACGCATGGCCAGCAACGCAGGCCAGAACACCATCAGGCCCACGCCCAGCGCCACCACATGCTGGCCAGCGCGCTCGTCGACAATCCAGGACAGTTCAACCGCGCGCTGCTGGACACGATCCATCTCATCCTGCAAGCGACCACACGACCAAGGCTGAAAGTCCGCGGGATCGACCTGGGACGGCTGCACATTGGCCGACCACGACGCGCAGCCGCCAGCGATCAGCGATGCCGCAGCAAGCACCGCCACCGCGGTTGATCGCAAGGCTGGGAAATCAGACACCGCACGATTGTGCCCTGTGACCGTTGGGTGTCGGATGACTTGACCCCCGGGATCCAGTGCGCGGCATCTTCGCCCAACAGGCCCAGGGGGCGTCAACCACCCGTGCTGGCCGCGGCCGCGGGAGCCGGTGCCCCCTGGCGCTTCTGGACATGTTGCCCGGCATCAGGGTGACGCTCAGCAAAACGCTTCTTGGCTGCCTCGCGCTGAGCAGGCGTCATGGACGCCCAACGCTCGCGCATCTTCTCCTTCGCAGCGGCACGCTGTTCCGGCGTCATCGATTGCAGGCGTTCACGCATCGCCTCCTGGTCCGGCACTGGCTGCGCCGCCATGGTCGCGTTTGCGGCACCCACCGCCAGCAGCATCACGGCCACGGCACGGGTCAAGGATGTACGGGTCATGTCGAACTCCTGAAAGCAGAACGAAGGCCGTTCTGGCCGCGACAACGCGGCGGGCTGCACCGCCGCTGACATGGCGTGGTAAACCATTGTTGCGCTGCCGTTAAGCTCAGCGGTCCACCACGCCAAGCGCAGCGCCGATGCCTCCAGCCCCTGATACGGTCGATCCCCTGCCCCCGGCGGCCTTGTACTATCCCCTGGGCGAACCACCCGTGCCGGGGCAAGCCTTGAGCGTGCGCCCCGGCGTGCTGTGGCTGCGCATGCCCTTGCCGTTTGCCTTGGACCACATCAACCTCTGGGCGCTCGCGGATGGTGATGGCTGGGCCATCGTCGACACCGGCACCCAGACGCCCGAGGTGCTGGCGGCCTGGCGCACCCTGCTGGCCGGGGACGGTGCCCTGGGCGGACGGCCGGTGACGCGGGTCATCGCCACCCACATGCACCCTGACCACATGGGCATGGCCGGCTGGCTCACGCGCAAGCACGACGCCCGGCTGTGGATGACGCGCGAGGAGTACCTGATGTGCCGCACGCTGGCGGCCGACACCGGCCGCGAAGCGCCGGACGATGCGATCCGCTTCTACCGCCGCTGCGGCTGGCCTGACGAAGCGCTGGACACCTACCGGGCGCGCTTTGGCAGCTTCGGCAAGTACATGCACGCCCTGCCCGACAGCTTCCGCCGCATCGTCGACGGCGAACGGCTGGCCATCGGTGACCATGTATGGCGCGTCGTCGTCGGCCGTGGCCACTCGCCGGAGCACGCCTGCCTGGTGTGCGACGAACTGGACCTGATGATCTCGGGCGATCAGGTCCTGCCGCGCATCTCCTCCAACGTCTCGGTGTTCCCGACCGAGCCCGACGCCGACCCCCTGGGCGACTGGCTGGCCTCGATCGAAACCTTGCGCCAGGGCCTGCCCGACACGTTGCTGGTGCTGCCGGCCCACGGTGAGCCCTTCATCGGCTTGCATGCGCGGCTGGACCGCCTGGCCAGCGGCCATGCACGCGGCTTGCAACGCCTGCGCCGCAGCCTGGCCGAGCCGAAGCGCGTGATGGACCTGTTCGGCGCGCTGTTTGCCCGACCCATCGATGCTCGCAGCGAGGTGCTGGGGCTGGCCACCGGGGAGACGGTGGCGCACCTGAACTACCTTCGTGCGCTTGGTGAGCTCGAGGTCACGGAGGGCGATGACGGCGTTTGGCGCTTCCAGTTGGCTGGCTGATCTGCGGCGGTTTCAGCGCCTAAACGGACCAAGCCTGGCAGCAACGCGACTTGTGCGCCGAAATGAACAAGGCCGCACGTGGCGGCCTTGTTGTCAGACGTCTGGCGGGAAGGAGGCGTCCGAATGATCTTGGGAAATGCGCGCCGTTGTTTGCTTTCCACGTTGTTCGGCCTACCGTTGTCCCCCTTGAGGTCCCCCACCCTGCGACCATTGGCCAGGCTCACCCCCTGAGCCTGCCTCCAGGCACCATGCCGGCATGCACTTCCGTCCAATGGGCAACCCGCGGCCCTGCTGGCACTGCACAGCCTTCGGCGGTCTGGTCTACCAGGGCACGGCGGCCAGGTGCCTCCACGGCGATGCACTGAGCATTCAAGCCATGCCGGCGAACGGTTGCGCCTTCTGGCAGCGCGAGGTCGGCGCGGATGACGAACCGGACCAGCGGCCGGCAGATTGTCGCCAGACTTCCGTAGCGGCGACAGTCTAGGCGTCGCCGCCCAGGGTGCGCTCGACTGCCGGGGCAGCGAATCCCGCCTCGCGCTCGAGTTCAGCCTGCAGCCAGCGCACCAGCCACCGGCGCGCGTGTGGCACCGCGTCCTGCGGATCTCGCCGGCCGGTGCCGTGGCAGTGCCTGCAGGGATTGCTGCCCAGCGCCGGGGCGCCGTTGACCTTCGGGAACCCGCGTCCAGCGCAGTGTGGACAGGATCGGTCCAGGTGCCAGGCCAGCAACTGCGCGGCCATCGTGCGAGCTTCGTCGCGCGGCAGCTTCTCCCGGTCGCTGTGCCAGGCCTTGCCGACCAGCATGCCCGCGAGCACCTCGACCAGGCGCGCGGCCTCGTGTGGGTCGCCCGCGTTGATTCGCATCAGGGCCAGGCCCACCGGTGAGCGCTTGGACGCCAGACCGGCAGCGGCGAGCAGGTCGGCGTCGCTGGCGCTGGTGCGCGCGTCGCTCCGCAGGTTGTGGCTATGGACGGCGACGGCGTAGCGGTCGACAGTGCGCATGCCCGCATAGTAGCGGCGTGCAGTCCGATGGATTGACGCGCACGACGTCGATCACCTGCGCTTGGCCAGCCGGGCGGCCATCGCCTCGAAGCAGCGCGGCCCACGGAACAGGCGCGAGCGCTCATACCAGCGCCACTTGTGCGCGTGTGTCTCGAACCGCCAGTCGACCACGGGGCCAGGCAGTGCGACCCACATGGGCACGCCCAGCGCGCCGGCCAGGTGCGCCGGCCCTGAGTCCACGGTGATGACCATGTCCAAGCCGGCGTAGGCGTTCGCGGTGTCGGCGTAGTCGCCCAGCGCCAGCGGCTGCACCCAGGTGGGCGCGGCCTTGCCACGCTCACCGAACACCAGGCAATGGAAGGTGACGTCAGGCACCGCGGCCAGCGGTTCAAGCATGGCCGGGTCGAGGGTGCGCAGCCGGCCGCCGATGGAGTCGGACGCGCACCAGTTCACGCCGACATGAAACCCGGTCCCGTAGTCGCGCGGTGCCTGCGCCTTGAGGTAGCCGCCGCGCGGGCCGTAGCCACCGCCGACGATGGCCGGGAGCAGCATCATCTCGGTCTGCGCATCGGCGTCGAGTGCCAGACCCTGCAGCGGCAGCAGCGCGGCGTCGTGTGCGACGTAGCCGTTGGCGCGCAGCAGAGGGATCAACGGCCGGCGCACGGCCACGGTGAGCCGATTGCAGCGCGCGGCAGCAGCTGGCAGGTAGCGCAGGAACTGCAGGGTGTCACCGTCGCCCATGCTGCCGATCACCAGCAGCCGGTCGACCTGCTGGCCTTGCCAGTACGGCAACGACGACGGCGCGGCCTTCGCCATGGCGTGCTTGTTCATCATGCGGAAGCCGCGGGCCAGGTCTCCAGCGCGCAGGGCTTCATGCGCCGCAGCCTGGCCGGCTTCGTTGAGCTTCTCCACGCGCGCCAGGCGATCACGCACGAATTCATCGGCCGGGTCCAGTTCGGCCGCCCGGCGCAGGTAGGCGACGCGCTCCTCGTGTGTCTCGGAGTGCTGCGCCATGGCCAGCAGGCGGTCGACGTTCTCCGGCAGCGTGCGCAGGATGGCGTGCGCCTGCTGATACTCGCCCGCGGCCAGCTTCACTGCAGCCAGCAGGCCCCGGACGGTCTCATCGTTGGGAATCAACTGGTCGAGCTCGGTCGCGTGGCGCACTGCGGCATAGACGTCTCCCACGCGCATCGCGGCCTGCACCTGGTGGACGATGGCTAGCTCTGCGATGTCCATGGGACGTGTCCTCTCAGGTTCCGCCGCAGAGTTCGCGCAGGCGAGCACTGTCGGCCTTGATCCACTTCTTCAGGTCGTTGATGCGCTGGGTGCGATTCCTGCCCAGGTTGTCGACGAAGTAGTCGGCCTCATTGCGGTCGGCCTGTTCCTCGCGCAGCTGGAACTCGTAGTCACCCAGGCGCCGGTCGAGCCGGCGGATTTCGTACTCCACCAGGCGCCGGCAGACGGTGCTGCAGTAGGTCGGTGGGCGGCCAGGGCCCGTGTGTTCCGCCAGTGGTGTGCCGCACTTGATGCAGTTCATCGGGGGTTTCTCCACTGCGTTTGAAAAGGCGCTGAACCAGACTAAAAAGTCTGTATGGCAGGAAGGTGGGTTTCAGACCTCAAAGGTCGGGAAGATCGAATCCCGGTTAGGGGGTCACGCGCGGCCAGGCGCATTGCCCAGCCGCGCAAACCTCATCACGCGTAGGTGATGTCTTCCAGCGAGCAGAACGACTCGGAGCGGACCGCAGCGAAGTCGACGCGAGCGTGCGCGAGGATGCCGATCTGCAGGTTCGAGCCGAGGAACGTCTGACGGAGCACGTCGATCGTGATGTTCTTGCGAACGCCGAACATCAGGTCGCGCCAGTCCGCGATCATGGCCGTGCCGGTCGGCGCTGCGGTGGTCCACAGCTTGGGCATGCTCGACACCTCGGACGGCGGCATCAACGGCGTGTTGTCGTCCGCCAGGCCGGTCTTGAGCTTGGCCATGTGCTTCCACAACACAGGGTTGGCCACCAGCGCGCCGATGTTGGCCATCGGCACGTTGTCCGCGAGCAGTTCGTACATGCCATCGATGGCGAAGTCCCAGGCCACCGGCGTGCCGATGCTCGTGACGGTGTTGCGCCCACTCAGGTTCAGCACGCCTGCGCCGGTCATCGGGGCCACCGCCGCGTTCGTCGTGACACCCACCAGGCCAGCCGAGTCGATGGCGTTCGCCAGGGCTTGGATGAGTGCGCGCTCGAGGATCGCCTCGATGTTGCTCGAGTCCTGCGCCAGTTCGATCGACAGCTTGACCAGCGCGACGCAGGTCTTCGCGGCGAGTCGCACCTGGCCGAACGTGGCGTCGGTGTCGGGAACGCTGCCGTTCTCCGCGTGCCAGGAGACGGTCGGGTCGCCGGTCAGCTTCAGCATCAGCAGTTCGCCCGCGTCCATGGGCACCGTCTGGGCACCGGCCCGGGTGAGCACCATGGCGGCCCGGAGCTTGTCGATCCACGCACTGGAAAGCATCCCCTGCACGGAGTAGCCGCCCTGCGGATCGTTGCCGATGTTGAGCGCCTTGCGCTCGGCCTCGAGTTCACGCGCGTCGTCCGCGGCGCCACCCAGCGCCAGGCCACGCAGCACGCGGCCCATGCTCGGAATGTCGCCCTTGTGCTCGGTGGCAGCGACTTCGCGCTGCAGCAGCGACTGGTCGGCACTGAGAACGTCGATCCGCGACTTCGTGCGAGGGTCAATCCACACGGCCGGCGCGACGTTCGGCGAGCCCGGGTTGCTGCCCCCGAAGTTCGGGCGCTGGGCCTTCATCGCGATCTGTTTGACCTGTTCTTCCAGCGCGTTGACCCGGGTGGTGTGCGCGTTCTTGAACTCGGTCACGGCTTTGGCTTGCCCGTCGAGGATTTCGGCGATGTCTGTAATGGTCGTCATGATTCAGCCTTTGAGGGAGCGCGCGAAGGCTTGCATTGCTTCGCGCAGTCGTTGCGTTTCGTCCGGCTCGGTGTGGTCGAGCTCTGCAGCAGCAGTGGCAGGGTTGAAACCTTGCCGGGCGATGTCGGCCGCCTGCTTGCGTGTGAAGCCCAGCCCGCGCAATGCGCGCTCGAACTCCCGCACGGTCGTCGGCGGTGCGGCCTTGCCTTCGCTGCTGCCCGCTGGTGCCTCGGTCGCGCATCCCGCGCTGTCGTCGGCGCCTGGCGTCGCTGCTGCGTCCGCTGGCCTGTCGCCTGCTGCTGGCACGCATCCCGCGGCTGCATCAGGGGTGTCGACGCATCCCGCGTCGATCACCGTGGCGTCATTCTGCATCGGGCTTGCCCTCCGGTGCAAAGTAGTCCCGGACGATGCGGATCGCGATGCTGCGGCTGGTGCCGTGCGCCCGGCAGATGTGCTCTAGGCGTCGACGGTCCAATGCCCTGCGGTGCCTGCTCCAGCCGCCGTTGACCCAGGCGAACAGGCGAGCGGCCAGGCTCTCAGTGCGCGGCTGCAGCATCGTGGCCCCCTTTGCCCTGCAACGTGGTCGAGAACACCTCGACCGTGTTCTGCTCGCCGTGCTTGTAGCCGTCCAGGCGCAGCACCACGCGCACCTGGCCGGCGGCCCGGTACTCGAGCACCAGGCGGCGAACAGCACGCCCGTTGTCGAACTCTTGGGCCAGCGTCGCGAAGCGGTGCGGGTCGTCGGCTCTCGCGTATGCCAGGCCTGCATTGACTGCGAGATCCGCGGCCCGGCACAGCGTGTCGAAGATGGGCGCGTCGGAGTCTTGCGGCGGAATGGTGGGGTCGGTCATGTCGTTCCTTCAGTGGTTGACGCCAGCCGCGCGCGCAGCCGTGCCTGCCGCTGCCATGCGGCTTGCCGGCTGCAGCCCAGCTCGCGGGCCAGTTCGGTTGCAGTGAGGTCGAGCCATTCGTGCTCGGCCGTTGGTTCGTCGTGAAGACGGTGAACGCGGCCAGGAGCGGCCGGCAGCTTCGGCGCGGGCTTGCCGCTCAAGGTGTCGACGATCAAGCGCCACCGGTTCACAGCTCGAACCCTTCGAAGATGTCCTTGGGTCTGTCGCCCGGGCGCTTGGCGGCGAACGGTCCGGCGAACGCTGCTACGTGTGCAAGCCGCGCCTGCTCAGCGGGCGAACCTTCTGGCGCCCTAAGCCCTGTCGCCCACTGCGTTCGCAACTCTTCGGCATCGGCCAATAGCGGCCCAACGGCGTGCATCTTCTTGGCGTAGAAGGCCCCGCCGTGCCAGACGTAGAACTCGGCCACCTTCGGCGCTTCGTCGACGCCCAAGCGGTCGACCAGCCGCGCCATTTGGCCGTTGACAGTCGCGTTGCGAACCGGATTGGTGCCGTACCGCTTGCAGTAGGCGTCGGCGTACGCCTTCCATACCGAAGCGGTCTTCGTGTCTGAGTCACGCTTCTTTCCCATAGCCGACTTCTTCGACTGCGGGGCGCCAGCTTCAGCTGGCAGTGTGTCAACGCCATCGAGCGCTGCCTGCGCCAGATCCCGGTTCAATTCCGGTTCCTTCCGGTTCAATACGGTTAGGGCGGTGCTGGTGTCACCCGTCTGCGTCATCAACACCGCCCCTCTGCGACATGTAGACCGCCCGTCTGCGTCATCAGCGCCGCCCGTGTCTTTGTCGACAGGGGCGTCGCCTGTGTCGCCCGTAGGGGTGTCATCTGCGACACCCGTTCTGCGGGCAAGGCCGTCGAGCCGATCCAGGTGCAATAGGTAGTGCGGTGTCGCCCCGGGTCGGCCGCCGAGTGCATTTGCAACGACGGACAAGATCCCCATCTCGATCAGCGATCGAACACCCCTTTGTGCCTGCCTGCGATCGATGCCAACCGCATCGGCTATCGAGCGAATTCCAATGTTCAACTGGCCGGTCTTTGCGTTGAGGGCGTCCGCCATGACGACGGCTATCAGCTTGAGCGACGGTGGGCGGAGCTGTGAACGCAGGACGGCCGACAAGGCACGAACGCTCATCCTGGCGCCCCGATTCGCTGCAGCCAGGCCTCGACGTCGGCCTCCTCGAGCTCGCGGCTCCAGCCGTGCCGGAAGGCCAGCCACCGACCATCAGCCATACGGCGCAGCTGGTGGCCTCGCAGCGCGGCCCGCGCCTGCCAGGTGATCCATGCTTTGCGCCGCGCTTCCTCGGGAGTGATACTTGCGGTGCCGTCTGTCTCGCATGCCGCCCGGTCCGCGCTGCCCCCCAGCGCCCCGGGCGGTTGTGCTTTCGGGGCGGTCATGCGGCCACCCCCTGCGCTTCAAGCCAAGCGTGGATGTCGCGCAGCCGCCAGCGCGTGCAGCGCTTGCTCAGGCGGATCGGTTCGGGGAATCTCTGCGCGCGCAGCCTGTCGTAGATTGCCGTCGAACTGGTGAAACCGCAAAGGGCGCGGACCGTCTTGATGTCGACGAGTGCGGCACCTTGAAGTTCATTTGGAATGAGTTGACGCTGATTGCCTTCTGCGGTCACTGGTTGCTCCATGCGTTGAACGTCATGGCGGCATGGTCCACATCGAACCAGTGACAAGCGACTACTTAGCGCGCTCGATCATTCCTCTTAAGTCCCCGCTCACCCCGCGGAGCATCGCTGACACGTCCTTCTGCATCACAGGGTCATCGGCCGCCGTCTCTAACGCGACGTTGGCCCATGCTGCGATGGTCGCTGCGGGCGCGTGGGCTTTTGCGCGAAGCGCGAAGTAATGCATCCAGCGCACGAACGCGATCACTTGGGGGCGTTTGCGGTGTCGAAGCACTGCTCGGGGCGGCAGGCTTTGGATGTGGCCCGTAACAAGCTCAGTCGCCACGCGAAGCACGTCCACGATCGCGATCCGATACGCGCCCCTTAGCGCTTTCACGTCTGACCAGCCGATGAACACCTCAGCCGCATCGAGGCCATTGCTCGCCGGTAGTTCGTACGAGCGCGCGAAGCCACGCGGAACGGGCGCGCGGTCAATCGCGTCTTGAAGTCGAAGGATGGCTTCGCTGACCTCATCTAGGGCGGCCCGCTCTTCGTCAGCAGGCTGCCGCCGAATCTCGGTCCTTGATCGCGCCAGGGCCATGCGGGCTGCGACAAAGATGGGCATCTCGTCGTGGCCCGTCGGCCAAAGGTCCCGATCGTCGCTAGAGAGGACCCGCTGACACAGGGCTATCCATTCCCCCGGCAACCGACCATTGGCAGCGAGCCACGCACGCAATTCGTCGCCGGGTCGGCTCTCTGGTGAGGCCGGGGCCGACTTGGCCCCGGGTCTGCGCTTGGTGGGCACAGTCAGACGAATGGCTCGATCGCGGCCTGCGTGGCCTCGACACGCTCACGCGCAAGCTGAATCAGGCGCAGGGTGTTGTGCGCGTAGTCCTTGTCCACGCTCATGCGCCGCAGGCCGCCGAGTTCGTCGACGCGCTCCTCGGCTGCAGACAACAGTGCCGCGACATCGAACATGCCGTTGCGCTCGCGGTGTAGGACATTCGACAGGTCTGGCGCTTGGCCAGTCTTCACCTGGCCGTCCAACTTGCCGGCCAGACGCGGGATCTCGGTAGCCGGGTCCCAGTCCCGACCGGGCGAGACACCATCCGCGAACATGCTCAAAAGCTGTGCCATCGCGAGGAAGAACCCATCGCGACGCGCAGGATCGCCGGACAGGATCGCGGCTTGGGTCTGCATCCGGACGTGTGCGGCGAATGCCCTGTAGTCGCGCGGATCCGGTTGATCTGGAGCGTCGATGTCGACGTCTGCGAACGCAAGATCGGTGGTCGCCGCGATGTGGTCGATCATCGAGCGGAAGTCCCGCGCCCCTGCCTGTATGCCGGTGGAAAGGGTGTCGGGGTTTACATTCGTCTCAGCCATTTCATGATCTCCTGTCGATCGTGGGGTGGTCAGGCCCGGGTCGCTGCTCCACCAGCTTCCCGGGCCGCCTTGCCGGCAACCGGCCGGCGCGGTGCGGCTCATGCCGCCTTGAACGGAATCACCTTCGCGCCCTGGCGTAACTGGTCCATGTGGTCGGCGTACCACTGCATCATCTTCCTGCGCTGCGGCAGGTAGGTCGCGAAGTTGTAGGCCGCGCTCACCTCGTCGCGCTCCTGGTGGGCCAGCTGCAGTTCGATGTGCGCATGATCGAAGCCGGCCTCGTGCAGGATGGTCGAGGCCACCCCGCGGAACCCGTGGCCGGTCATCCGGCCGGCGTAGCCCATGCGCCGTAGGGCCGCGAGGATGGTGTTGTTGCTCATCGGCACCTCGTGGTCGCGCTCGCCGGGAAACAGCAGCCCGCTCAGGCCCTTCAACTCGTGCAGGCACCGCAGCGCGTCGACGGCCTGAGTGGACAGCGGCACGATGTGCGGCGTCTTCATCTTCATGCGCGCGGCCGGGATGCGCCACTCGGCGTTGTCGAGATCGAACTCCTCCCAGCGCGCGGCGATCAGTTCGCCAGTCCGCACGAAGGTCAACGTCATCAGCTGCAGTGCGAAGCGGGTATATGGCGAGCCGGGATAGGCGTGCACCTTGCGCAGCAGTTCGGGCAGTTCGGAGGCGTCGACCCTCGCGTAATGCTCCTGCTTCCGTGGCTTCAGCGCAGCGCCCGGCCGAACGTCGCGCGATGGGTTGCGCTCGACCATGCCGTGCGCCAGCGCGAACTCGAACACCTGGCCGCAGGTCTGCCAGGCCCGCCGGGCAATGTCCAGGGCGCCGCGGCTCTCGATCTTCTTGGCCATGGCCAGCAGGTGCGGCGCGGAGACGTCGGCGATGGGCTTGCGGCCGATGGCCGGGAACACGTCGGCCTCCAGGCGCCGGATCACGTAGCCGGAATGCCGCTCGGACTTCGGACCCTTCCAGTTCTCGAACCAGGCGCGGGCGACGGCCTCAAAGGTGTTGTCGAGCTTGACCTGCTTTGCGAGCTTCTGGTCCTTCTTGGCCTGCACCGGATCGTCGCCGGCCTTGAGCTTCAGCCGGGCCGCGTCACGGTCGAGCCGGGCCTGCGCCAGCGAGACGGCCGGGTACATGCCGATCGCCAGCCGCTTCTCCTTGCCCCCGAAGCGGTACTTCCAGCGCCAGTGCTTGGCCCCGGTGGGCAGCACTTCGAGGTACAGACCGCCGGCATCAGTCAGCCGATGCCGGGTCTTTCCCTCGGGACAGGTGGCGTTCTTGCACTGGGGATCGGTCAGAGGCATTTGGGGGACATTTCGCGAGGGGACCGGAAATTGCCCCTCTGGTCCCCCAACTGTGCCCCCACTTTGCGCCGGCCGTCAAAGCGCAACGGCGGTCAACGGCGAAAGAAAAAGCCCCGGCTGGCGGGGCTTTCTAGTGACATTCGCGGTGGTTCGCGGTCACTGCCGCATGTATCACTGGCGGAGAAGGAGGGATTCGAACCCTCGGTACTGTATGAACAGTACGCCGGATTTCGAATCCGGTGCATTCGACCACTCTGCCACCTCTCCCGTTGCTGCCGTCGGTCACTCGGCAGCAAAGCGCGCATTGTAGCTCAGGCCGTGAAGCGGATCGTCAGGCCCGCGAGCCGCGCATCGCTGGGCTGCGTGTGCCAGGTCTGGCCCGGCGCCACCGGCCAGGCGTCGGTCAGCGTGCCGGTGGTCACGCATTCGCCGGCACACACGCGCGCGTCCGGCGTCTGCTCGCGCATGGCCTGCAGCCACACGCGCAGGGCCGACAACGGGCCGTCCAGCACATTTACGCCCTGCCCCCGATCGACCACGGCGTCGCCATGCCGCAGCGTCAGCTGCAACGCCGACAGCGTCGCCGCCGGCGCATGCATGTCGGTCAAGCGCAGCCGCGGCCCAACCAGCAGGCGACCATGCAGGCCGAAGTCCGCCACCGGTGCAGCCGGCCCGTCGAAGCGCCAGCCGACGTGGGTGTGCACGATCTCCACGCCATGCGCCACCCAGTCGATGCAAGCAGCCAGCGCCGATTCGTCCATGTCCGGCGACGGTTCGCTGGCCAGCCCGAACACGATCTCCGGCTCCAGGCGGGGTTCGACCAGACCGGCCAGCGACAGCTCGGCTTCGCAGCGGTCCAGCAAGGTCAGCGTGTCGTCCCACACACGCCCCCAGATCGGCTGGTGTACGCCGTAGCGGGGCCAGATCGTGCGGTTGGTGAAACCGATCTTCCAGCCACGCGGCGTGCGGCCAGCGGCCAGCAGGCGCTGCTCGGCTTCGGCAGAAACCTGCCATGCCGTGCTCAGGTCCAGCGCCGGCGGCAGCGTGGCCGACCGCCCGGCCGCACGGGCGGCCAACAGGTCCGCAGCGATGTCGGGCACGCCGAGCGTCGACCTCACGGCCGGAGCACCTCGGCACCACCCAGCCAGGGCCGCAGCGCGGCGGGCACGGTGATGCTGCCGTCGGGCTGCTGGTGGTTCTCCAGCACCGCCACCAGGGCGCGCCCCACGGCCAGGCCCGAACCATTTAGCGTGTGCACGAAATCGGGCTTGCCGGCCGCATTGCGGTAGCGCGCCATCATGCGCCGAGCCTGGAAAGGCCCGCAATCGCTGCAGCTGCTGATCTCGCGGTAGGTGCCCTGCGCCGGCAGCCAGACCTCCAGGTCATAGGTCTTGCTGCTGCCAAAGCCCATGTCGCCGGTGCACAGCAGCACCACACGGTAGGGCAGCTCCAACGCCTGCAGGATGGCCTCGGCGTGGCCCACCATCTGCTCCAGCGCCGCCGGGCTGTCCTCGGGCTTCGTGACCTGCACCATCTCGACCTTGTCGAACTGGTGCTGGCGGATCATGCCGCGCGTGTCGCGGCCGGCGCTGCCAGCCTCGCTGCGGAAGCAGGGGCTGTGTGCCGTCAGCTTCACCGGCAGTTGTGCTGCCTCGAGGATCTGCTCGCGGACGGTGTTGGTCAGGCTGATCTCGCTGGTGCTGATCAGGTACTGCTCCG
The DNA here is from genome assembly GCA_024235915.1 of Burkholderiaceae bacterium. Taxonomy (GTDB): domain Bacteria; phylum Pseudomonadota; class Gammaproteobacteria; order Burkholderiales; family Burkholderiaceae_C; genus Rubrivivax. The sequence goes on from JACKLO010000008.1 coordinate 371,555, forward strand.
CCTGCGCTTCATCGCCCCCGCGCAGTACCCAGAACATGTCCTCCTTGAACTTGGGCAACTGGCCCGTGCCTTCGAGGATCTCGCGGTTGACGATGTAGGGCGTGTAGCACTCGGTGTAGCCGTGCTGCAGCGTCTGCGTGTCCAGCATGAACTGGGCGAGCGCACGATGCAGTCGCGCCGCCGGGCCGCGCAGGAAGCTGAAGCGCGCGCCGGCCAGCTTGACGCCGGTGTCGAAGTCCAGCCCCAGCGGCGCGCCCAGGTCCACGTGGTCCTTGACCGCGAAATCGAAGCTGCGCGGCACGCCCCAGCGGCGCACCTCGACGTTGCCCGATTCGTCGACGCCATCGGGCACATCGGCCTGCGGCAGGTTGGGCAGCTGCATCAGCATCTGCTGCAGCTCTTCCTGGATCTGCGCCAGGCGGTCGGCGCTGGTCTTCATGGCGTCGCCGATGCCACCAACCTCGGCCATCAGGGCCGACGCATCTTCGCCCTTCCCCTTGGCGATGCCGATCTGCTTGCTCAGGCTGTTGCGGCGGGCCTGCAACTGTTCGGTGGCCGTCTGGATCTGTTTGCGCTCGGCCTCCAGGGCCTGGAACCGCGGCACGTCCAGAAAGGCCTGCGGCTGCTTGCGGCGGTTGAGCTGGGCGACGACGGCGTCGAGGTCGCGGCGCAGCTGGGTGATGTCGAGCATGGGGAATCTCCGGAATTCAATGGGGCTGCGCGCCAGGGTGGGCGCACGGGGCTGACGACGACGACAGCGTCAAGATCGCTCGGACGCCCCGCCTTGGTCCGCCGCGGCCCGTGCCGCCGCTTCGGCCATGCTGCGGTCGCCCAGACCGCGCGGCAGCGGGAACTGCACCGTCTCGGTCACACCATCCATCTTGCGCACCGCGGTGGCGCCCAGTTCGCGCAGACGCAGGATCACCTGCTGCACCAGAACGTCGGGCGCCGAGGCGCCAGCCGTCAGGCCCACACGCTGGCGGCCCTCGAACCATTGCGCCTGCAGGTCGGCGGCGGCGTCGACCATGTAGGCCGGCGTGCCCAGGCGCTGCGCCAGTTCGCGCAGGCGGTTGCTGTTGCTGCTGGTGGGGCTGCCGACCACGATGACCACGTCCACCGCCGGCGCCAGCAGCTTGACGGCATCCTGCCGGTTCTGCGTGGCGTAGCAGATGTCCTGCTTCTTGGGTTCGCGCACGTACGGGAACCGGTCCTTCACGGCGGCCAGGATCTCGGCGGCGTCGTCGACGCTCAGCGTGGTCTGGGTGACGACGGCCAGCTTCTCCCCACGGGGCTGCACACGGGCCACGTCGGCCACGTCCTCCACGAGGTAGATGCCGTCGTTGAGCTGACCCATCGTGCCTTCGACCTCGGGGTGCCCCTTGTGGCCGATCATCACGAACTCGTAACCCTCCTTGGCCAGCTTGGCGACCTCGACGTGGACCTTGGTCACCAGCGGGCAGGTGGCGTCGAAGACCTGGAAGCCGCGCTGCGCGGCCTCGGCGCGCACGGCCTTGGGCACCCCGTGGGCGCTGAACACCAGCGTGGCGCCAGGGGGAACGTCGGCCAGGTCCTCGATGAAGATCGCGCCCTTGGCCTTCAGGTCGGCCACCACGTAGGTGTTGTGCACGATCTCGTGGCGCACATAGATCGGCGCGCCAAAGCGCTGCAGCGCGCGCTCGACGATCTCGATGGCACGGTCCACGCCGGCGCAGAAGCCGCGCGGCTCGGCCAGCAGCACTTCCTGCAGGTTGTCCGGCGCGCTCACAGCACCCCCAGCAGCTGCACCTCGAACCGCACGGGCTGGCCGGCGAGCGGGTGGTTGAAGTCGAACAGCAACCAGTCGTCGCCCGCCTCGCGCACGACACCGGCGTACGCACCCTGCCCGTCGGGCGTGGGGAACTGCACCACATCGCCTACGGAATACTCCGCGTCTGGATCGCCCAGTTCGCGCAGCAGGGTCAGCTTCACGCGCTGCAGCAGTTCCGGATTGCGGTCACCGAAGGCGGCACCCGCGGGCAGCTCGAACTGCTGGTGTGCGCCCTCGGCGAGGCCGACCAGCAGCGACTCGATCGCCGGGGCCAGCTGCCCGCTGCCCAGCGACAACGTGGCCGGCTTGTCGTCGAAGGTGGAGACGACGTCGGCGCCATCGGGCCCGCTGAGGCGGTAATGCAGGGTCAGGAACGACCCGGGCTGCACGGTGTTCACAGGGTTTTTCGGCGCTGCGTGGCGCACGGATAGACTGAGGCGTCATTCTACGAAACGCCGCCTTTCCAGCCCGCGCCGACCCCATGGGACCCAAGCAGCTGCCTGCCGACCAGCGCCCGCGCGAGAAGCTGCTCGCCCGCGGTGCCGGCGCGCTGGCCGACACCGAGCTGCTGGCCCTGCTGCTGCGCACCGGGCTGGCCGGGCGCGACGTGTTCTCGCTGGCACAGGACGTGCTGGACCACTGCGGTGGCTTTGCCGGGCTGCTGCAGCACGACCCGGCCGGCCTGCACGCCGTCAAGGGCCTGGGGCCGGCCAAGGTGGCCGAACTGGCCGCGGTGGCCGAGATCGCACGCCGGGCGCTGGCCCAGCAGATGGCCGAACGGCCGGTGTTCGACGCCCCGCAGAAGGTCAAGGACTACCTGTCACTGCAGCTCGCCGGTCGCCCGCAGGAAGTGTTCGCGGTGCTGTTCCTCGACGGCCAGCACCGCCTGATCCTGTTGCGCGAGCTTTTCCAGGGCACGCTGACGCAGACCAGCGTCTACCCGCGCGAGGTGGTCAAGGCCGCGCTGGCGCACAACGCCGCCGCCGTCATCCTGGCCCACAACCACCCCTCGGGCGTGGCGGAGCCGTCGCGAGCCGACGAGTACCTGACGGCCACCCTCAAGAGCGCGCTGGCGCTGGTCGACGTGCGGGTGCTCGACCACATCGTGGTCGGCCGCGGGCAGACGGTGTCCCTGGCCGAGCGGGGGCTGCTGTGAAGGCGGGCTCGCTGCAGGAACTGGGCGCGCTGCGCGATGCGCTGCGCCGCCGGCAGGCCGAGGCCCGCGCGGCCGCCGAGCGCGAGCGTCAACGCCTGGAAGCCGAAGCGGCGCAACGCGAGGCCTTCGCCCGGGCCGTCGGCCCGGTGCAGCGCCTGCCGGACCGTGGCCGCGTGCTGGTCGCCCCGCCACGGCCCGCACCCGAGCCGCTGCAGCGCCAGGCCGACGAGCGCGCGGCGCTGCAGCAGGCGCTGTCCGACGAGGTCGATGTCGAATCGCTGCTGCTCACCGACGATGGCCTGAGTTTTCGTCGGCCCGGGGTGGCCGCCGACGTCGTGGCCCGGCTCCGCCGCGGGCAGTGGTCCATCCAGGACCAGATCGACCTGCATGGCCACACGCGCGAGGAAGCCCGCGAGGCGCTGGCAGCCTTCGTGCGCCAGAGCCACCAGCAGGGCCGGCGCTGCCTGCGTGTGGTGCATGGCAAGGGTCATGGTTCGCCGGGCCGGCGCCCGGTGCTCAAGGCCAAGGTGCAGCGTTGGCTGGCACAGTGCGCCGAGGTCGTGGCGTTCACCCAGGCCAGCGGGCATGAAGGTGGGGCGGGCGCGCTGATCGTGCTGCTGGACCGACGCCACTGAGCGTCGTCGCGGCGAAATCGTCTGATCGAGGGAGCGGATGCCGACAGACGCCTCTGCTGGCGCGCCGGCCCGTTCCCGTCGACTTGCCCGTTCCTACTCGCGGGGCGCGAGAGGCCCTGGTCAACCGCCCTTGTTGCGCATCCAGTCGGCCGTGCCCATGAAGGCCTGTGTCAAGCGCTGCGCCAGGGCATCGTCCACCCCTTCTTCTTCCATCGCGTGGACCATGCACGCCATCCACTGGTCACGTTCGGCAATGCCGATCGGGTAAGGCAGATGACGCGCCCGCAGCCGAGGATGGCCAAAGCGCTGCTGGTACAGGTCCGGCCCACCGAGCCAACCGCTGAGGAACCAGTACAGCTTGTCGCGAGAACCCGAGAGATCCTGTGGATGCAGTGCGCGCAGCGGGGCCAGCACCGGTTCCAGGTCCATCAGGTCGTAGAAGCGATCGACCAGTCGACGCACACCCGCGTCGCCGCCCAGCGAGTCGTACGGCGCCAACGCCTCGGTCACAACTCGGACAGCATGCGCGTGGCGGTGCGCACGATGCCCAGCGACGCCGGTGTGCCCGGCAGGCGCTCGATCATCAGCTCGCGGCGCAGCACCGATTCGCGCACGGCAGGGTCGGACGGCACCTCGCCCAGCAGGTCCAGGCGCACCGGGCTGTCCAGCGTTGGGCTGACATAGCGGTCCACCACCTGCTGGAGCTGCTGGCGCACCGTGCGGCCATCACCAGGGCGCCGCGCCTGGTTGACCACCAGTTGCAGCACCCGCCGGCCCTGGGTGGTGGCCAGCACCTTGATGGTGGCGTAGGCGTCGGTCAGCGACGTGGGCTCGGGCGTGGCGATGACGATGACGTCATCGGCCAGCGACACGGTGTAGAGCACCACGTCGGAGATCCCTGCGCCAGTGTCCAGCAGCACATGGTCGAAATTCGGGGCGACCTGCTCGATGACCTTCTGCAGTTGCTCACGCACCTCGGGCGTCATGCGCGAGTACTCGACCATGCCCGATCCGGCCAGCAGCACCGAAAACCCGCCCGGCGCCGGCAGCACGGCATCCTCCAGCCGCGCATTGCCGCTGAACACGTCGTGCAGCGTGATCTTCGGGAACAGGTTCAGCACCACGTCCAGGTTGGCCAGGCCGAGGTCGGCGTCCAGCACCAGCACGCGGCGGCCCAGGCGCGCCAGGGCGGCGGCCAGATTAGCGGCGACAAAGGTCTTGCCGACGCCACCCTTGCCGCTGGTGACCGCGGTGATGCGTGAGGCGCGCACTGTCATTCGAAATCCAGGAACTGCGAGGTCTCGAAGAGCATGCGCCGCTCCTCGCTGCTGACCAGGGAAACGGCGGTGGGCTCCAGACAGACCATGTTACGGCCGTGCCCCTTGGCGCGATAAAGCTGCTGGTCGGCGCGCTCCAGCCAGAGGTGGGCACTGGAACGCACCCACTGCGGCGCAAAGGCACCGCCGACGCTCACCGTGGCATTCACCCGCTCACCCGGCGCCACCTGGATCGGCAAGGCTTCGACCCGGCGACGGATGCGTTCGGCCACGGCCTCGCCGAAGGCCGGTGCGCAGTTGGGCAGCACGATGGCGTATTCCTCGCCCCCAGTGCGGGCCACCAGGTCCATCGGACGCACGCATTCCTGAAGCACACCCGCCACCGCCTTGATCACGCCGTCACCAGCGCCATGGCCCCAGGTGTCGTTCACGCGCTTGAAGTGGTCGATGTCGAGCACCAGCAGCAATGCCGGCTCGCCGCTGCGGGCGACGCGGTCGATCTCCCGCGACAAGGCCAGCTCGAAGCTGCGGCGGTTGGCCAGGCCCGTCAACGGGTCGCGGCTGGAGAGGTCGACCAACGCATCGATCAGGCTCTGCAGATAGGCGATGCTGCCCATCGGCGCCGATGGCTCGGCAACACCCGCCTGCATCAGCAGCTTGCGGGCATTGTCCAGTTGCAGATCCGACGTTGTGGCAGGGCGGTCCACGAAGGCGCCAAGATGTAACAGTACGTGGAGTCTATCAGTGGCCAGCCGCCTTCCCGGCGCAGAGATGGGCAGCCATCGCCCACCTGATCGGCGCATCGCGCGGCGCACCGGTCGCCCAAACTGGGAAAGCCCAGAAAGCCGCCCATGACCACTACTCCCTCCGCACCCGTCGACGCCGAATTCAGCTTTTCCGGCACGGACTTCGAACGCGTGCGTCAGCTGATCTACCAACGCGCCGGCATCAGCCTGCATGCCGGCAAGCAGGCCATGGTGTACAGCCGCCTGTCGCGCCGCCTCCGTGAGACAGGGCACCGCAGCTTCGGCGACTACCTGCAATGGCTGGAAAGTGCCCAGGGCGCCCAGGCTGATGCCGAGTGGCAGGAATTCGTGAACTGCCTGACCACCAACCTCACGGCCTTCTTCCGCGAGGAACACCACTTCCACGCCCTGGTGCAGGACCTGCATGCGCTGGCCGGGCGCCGCGCCGGCAAGCCCATCCGGCTCTGGTGCAACGCCGCCTCCACGGGCGAGGAGCCGTATTCGCTGGCGATGACGGCGCTGGAGGCCCTGGGCGCACAGGCCCCGGTGCGCATCCTGGCCAGCGACATCGACACCAAGGTGCTGGAAACCGCTCGCCGCGGGGTCTACGCCGCCGACAGCCGGGGCCTGGAGCCGGAGCGGCTGAAACGCCATTTCCTGCGCGGCACAGGCGCCAATGCCGGCCAGATCCGTGCCCGGCCGGAACTGGGCAAGCTGCTGGAGTTCAGGCCGTTCAACCTGATGGCGCCCAGCTGGAGCAGCCTGGGCGAGCCTTTCGACATCGTGTTCTGCCGCAACGTGATGATCTACTTCGACAACGCCACGCAGCGCAAGGTGCTGGAACGCATGCACGGCGTCATGAACCCCGGTGGCCTGCTGTACGTGGGGCATTCGGAGAACTTCACCGAGTCGCGAGACCTCTTCCGCCTGCGTGGCAAGACCATCTACGAGAAGGTCTGAGCACGACAAACCAGGCCGCTCAAGTCCCCGCCCGATCGGCCGACATCCAGACATGATCTCCGTCGCCCCCCCTGCTGCGCCCCGCCCTGCGCTGGGCAGCACGCCGCGCCTGCAGCGGCTGAAAGCCGCCCCGCGACGGCCCGGTGAAGCGTCGTTCTTCTTCTACGACGCGCACTTCAAGAACGAGGCGGTCAAGATCCTGCCAGGCGAGTACTTCGTGCACGACGAGGACATCCTCATCATGACGACGCTGGGTTCCTGCATCGCCGCGTGCATCTGGGACCGCAACCTGCGGATCGGCGGCATGAACCACTTCATGCTGCCCGATGGCAACGGCACCGGCGCCGACGCGGGGCGCTATGGCAGTTTCGCGATGGAACTGCTGATCAATGAGTTGGTCAAGCGCGGCGCCACCCGTTCAACGATGGAAGCCAAGGTCTTCGGCGGCGGCGCCGTGATCAGCGGCATGAACAGCATCAACGTGGGTGAGCGCAACACCAAGTTCGTGCTCGACTACCTGGCCACCGAGCGCATCTCCGTCGTGTCCAAGGACGTGATGGACGTCTACCCGCGCAAGGTATGTTTCCTGCCGCACAGCGGCAAGGCCATGGTCAAGCGCCTGGCCGCCACCAACACCGACGCCCTGCTGGCGCAGGAGCGCGCTGCGGCCGCCAAGCCGGTGCCCGCCGCGTCCGCGGCCGGCTCGGTGGACCTGTTCTGATCAGAGGACCCCATGGCGAAGACCCGTGTCATCGTCGTCGACGACTCAGCCCTGGTGCGCGGCCTGTTGTCGGAGATCATCAATCGCCAGCCCGACATGCAGTGCATCGGCGCCGCGGCCGACCCGCTGGTGGCACGCGAGATGATCCGCAACCTGAACCCGGACGTGATCACGCTGGACGTGGAGATGCCGCGCATGGACGGCATCGACTTCCTGTCCCGCCTGATGCGCCTGCGGCCAATGCCGGTGGTCATGGTCTCGACGTTGACGGAGCGTGGCGCCGAGGTCACGATGAAGGCGCTGGAACTGGGGGCGGTGGACTTCGTGTCCAAGCCCAAGATCGGCGTCGCCGACGGCCTGCGCCAGCTGGGCGAGGACATCACCGACAAGATCCGAACCGCCGCCCGGGCCCAGGTGCGGCGCCTGTCGACGCCCGCGCCCGCCGCGCCCGGTGTCCCGGCAGCACCGCCAGCCCCGTCGGCCCTGGGCCGGCTGTCCACCGAGAAGATCCTGTTCATCGGCGCCTCCACCGGCGGCACCGAAGCCACCCGCGAGGTGCTCGTCAACCTGCCGGCGGACTTTCCGGCCGTGATGATCACCCAGCACATGCCCCCCGGCTTCACGAAGAGCTATGCCAACCGGCTGGACAGCCTTTGCCGCATCCGCGTCAAGGAAGCCAGCGACGGTGAGCGCGTGATCCCCGGCCATGCCTACATCGCCCCCGGTGGCCTGCACCTGTCGGTGGAACGCTCGGGGGCCAACTACGTCGCCCGTGTGCGCGACGGCGAGCCCGTCAACCGCCACAAGCCCTCGGTGGAGGTGCTGTTCGAATCGGCAGCGCGCGTGGTCGGCCAGAACGCCCTGGGCGTCATGCTCACCGGCATGGGTGCCGATGGCGCCCGCGCGATGAAGACGATGCGCGACGCCGGCAGCTGGAACGTCTGCCAGGACGAGGCCAGCTGCGTGGTCTTCGGCATGCCACGCGAGGCCATCGCCCATGGCGCGGCGCACGAGGTGATGCCGCTGGTTCGCATCGCGCCGGCCCTGATCGAGCGCCTGCGCAGCACCGCCGGCCTGCACACCAGCCGGGTCTGAACTGCCGGGTCAGCCGCCCAGGGCGCGGCTACAGGAACAGCTGCTGCAGGTCCGACAGGAAGTCGAAGCCTCGTGCCGTGGGGCGCACATGCGTCAGGTCGGCCGCCAGCAGCCCGCGCCGTTCGGCTTCGGCCAGGCCCGGCTCGATGGCCGACAGCGGCAACCCGGTGCGTTCGCGGAAGTCCTGCAGCGCGAAGCCTTCGCGCAGGCGTAGCGCATTGAGCATGAACTCGAACGGCAGTGCCTCGCGCGAAACCTCGTCCTCGTTCGACCAGGCCTTGCCGTCCAGCGCTTCGGTCATGTAGCGCGCCGGTTCGCGCCATTTCACCTGTCTCACCACGCGGTGCGGGAAGCTCAGCTTGCCATGTGCCCCGGCGCCGATGCCCAGGTAGTCGCCGAACTGCCAGTAGTTCAGGTTGTGCGCGCAGCGGTGCCCCGGGCGCGCAAAGGCCGACACCTCGTAGCGCTGAAGGCCCGCGGCCGCCGTGGTGTCGACGATGAGGTCGAGCATCGCACTGGCGGTGTCGTCGTCGGGCAGCACCGGCGGGCGGTTGGCGAAGACGGTGTTGGGCTCCAGCGTCAGGTGGTAGATCGACAGGTGCGGCGGCTGAAAGCTCAGCGCCGTGGCCAGATCGCGGCGCAGCGCCGCTTCGTCCTGGCCGGGCAAGGCGTACATCAGGTCGAGGTTGAAGGTGTCGAAGGCACCAGCCGCCTCTTCCAGCGCGGCCCGGGCCTGCGCCCCGCTGTGCACGCGGCCGATGCGTTGCAGCGCGCCGTCGTCGAAGCTTTGCACGCCCACCGACAAACGCGTCACCCCGGCCGCGCGGAAAGCACGGAAGCGCTCACGCTCGAAGGTGCCCGGGTTGGCCTCCAGCGTGACCTCGCAGCCGGGCTCCAGGGGCAGCAGCGCGCGCACATCGGCCAGCAGGCGGTCAACGCCTTCCGGGCTGAACAGGCTGGGCGTGCCGCCGCCGATGAAGACACTGTGGATGCGCCGGCCCCAGACCAGCGGCAGCGACTGTTCCAGGTCGGCCCGCAGGGCATCCAGGTAGCGCCGTTCCAAGGCGGGATCCAGCGCACGCATGGGTTCGGTCACAGGCTGCGCCGGGCGGCTGCCTGGGGCTTGCACGGTGGCCAGGGTGCCGCGCCCGGACGCCACCACCTCATGGCTGTTGAAGTCGCAGTAGGGGCACTTGCGCAGGCACCACGGCAAGTGCACGTACAGCGATAGGGGTGGCGGTGCCCCCAGTTGCAGCGTGCCTGGACGCAGGAAGTGCTCCACGGCGGTCTCGCCCGGCGGCAGGGCTACAGGCCCCAGGCCTGCTGCATCAGCGCGCGCATCTCGCGCGCGGCCAGCGCCCGGTGGCTGTGCGCATTCTTGCGGTCGGCGGGCAATTCGGCCACCGTCGCGCCCAGGGCCGGGATCCACATCAGCGGGTCGTAGCCGAAGCCGCCCTGCCCGCTCGGCGCCGCCAGGATCTGGCCTTCCCAGCGACCGAAGGCGATCAGCGGCTCGGGATCATCGGCATGCCGCAGGGCCACCAGGGTGCAGACGAACCTCGCGCGCCGGTCGGTGTGCCCGTGCAGTTGCTGCAGCAGCCAGGCGTTGTTGGCCGCGTCCTGCGCCAAGCGCACCGCCTCACGGTCACCCTGCACCGCCACCGGGCCGGCGGCATGCGCCGACACCACGCCGGGCGCACCGCCGAGCGCGGCCACACACAGGCCGGAGTCGTCGGCAACGGCCGCACCACCCGCGGCACGCGCGGCGTGGCGGGCCTTGACCAGCGCGTTCTCGACGAAGCTCGCATGCGGCTCTTCCGCCTCGGGCACGCCCAGCGCGCCCTGAGCCACCAGGTCCAATGGCAGGCCGTCGAACAGGGCTTTCAGCTCAGCCAGCTTCTTGGCGTTGTTCGACGCCAGCACCAGACGCATCAGCGGCCCCGCTGCAGAAGATCAGGCTCAGCCGGCCAGCGCTGCACGCTGCAGCGCCGCCAGTTCACCAATGCCCTTGCCGGCCAACGCCAGCAGCGCGTCCATCTCGCTGCGCGTGAAGGGCACCCCTTCGGCCGTGCCCTGCACCTCGACGAAGCCGCCGCTGCCCGTCATCACCACGTTCATGTCGGTGTCGCAGCCAGAATCCTCGACGTATTCCAGGTCGAGCAGCGGCGTGCCCTGCACGATGCCCACCGACACCGCCGCCACCGCGTCGCGGATCGGGCTGGCCGGGATGCGGCCCTGGTCGAGCAGCCATTGCACGGCGTCCGAAGCCGCGACCCAAGCGCCGGTGATGGCCGCCGTGCGCGTGCCACCGTCGGCCTGCAGCACGTCGCAGTCCAGGTGGATGGTGCGCTCGCCCAGCGCGGCCAGGTCGAAGACGGCGCGCATGGAGCGCCCGATCAGGCGCTGGATCTCCTGCGTGCGGCCACTCTGCTTGCCGCGCGCGGCTTCACGGTCACTGCGCGTGTGGGTGCTGCGCGGCAGCATGCCGTACTCGGCCGTCACCCAGCCCTCGCCGCTGCCCCGCTTGTGCGGCGGCACGCGCTCCTCCACCGAGGCGGTGCACAGCACCTTGGTGTTGCCGAAGGCGATGAGCACCGAACCTTCGGCGTGCATGGTGTAGCGGCGCAGGATCTGCACCGGGCGCAGCGCATCGGCAGCGCGGCCCGCGGTTCTTTCGGTCATCAGGGGTCCTATTTGCGCTTCTGGCTGGAGCGCTGGATGGCTTCGTTGATCTCGCGGATCGAACGTTCGATCTCGGCGTCGTCCAGGTCGTCGGCCGCGTCCCCCAGGCTGGCCTGGATGGTGGACGCGAACACCTCGTCGCCGAGGTCCTTGGTCGACACCTGGGGCACGGCCTCGGTGTCTTCGGCAGACTCCCATTCCACGGCCAGCACGGTGACGTTGTCGCTCTTGGCGCCGGCGGTGCGCAGGGCACGCTCGACGAGTTCCGGCACGGCATCGGCAATCGGCCGCGACGCCAACTGGCCGGCAATGTCGGCATCGCTGACGCTGCCCCACAGGCCGTCGGAGCAGAGCAGCACGCGGTCACCCGGTTGCAGCAGCAGCGGGCCGGCGGTGTCGACCACCGGCTTGCCCGGGCTGCCCAGGCAGGTGAACAGCACATTGCGGTTGAAGCGCTCGCCCATCGGCACCACCTGCGACAGCGTCTCCTGCAGCTCGCTGTAGGAATGATCGCGGGTGCGCGCGATGAGCTTGTCGCCGCGCACCAGGTACAGCCGCGAATCGCCGCAGTGCGCCCAGTAGGCCGTCTTGCCCTGCAGCAGGCAGGCCACCACCGTGGTCCGCGGCGTGTCCATCAGCGAGCGCTCGGTGGCGTACCGCAGCAGCTGGTGGTGCCCGGCCATGATGGATTCCTGCAGGAACCGCAGCGGGTCCGCGAGCTGCGGCTTGGCTTCCTTCTGGAACCTGGCCGCCAGGGTCTGCAGCGCGAGCTGGCTGGCCACCTCACCTTCCGGGTGCCCGCCCATGCCGTCAGCCAGCGCAAAGAGACCAGCGTTCCGCGTGTAGCAGTAGCCCATGCGGTCTTCGTTCTTCTCGCGCCCGCCCTTGCGGGAGACCTGGTAGACGGCAAACCTCATCGGCGGCTCCCCAACGACGTCGGCGGGAAATCGCCGTGCGCCCGGGCGTCTGGACGAGGCTGGTCTGCGGGCGCCTTGCTCACGCCTTCTGGCCCGTCTTCAGGGTTTCGATCTGCAGCTTCAGCCGCTCGCTGAAGCTGAGCTTGGTGTAGCGGCGCTCGGTTTCGCGGCTGAGTTCCTTCTGCAGGGCAAACACGCTCTGCGGGCGGCTCAGCGGGTCGAGCGACATGCACCACTCGGTGACTTCGATCAGGTTGTCGGAATAGACATTGCGCAGGCGCGACAGGCTCAGCGCCAAGCGGTCCTTCTCGAGCCGCTGCGGCGCGTCGTTGGGCGGGTAGCCCTGCATGCAGGCGTAGATGCAGGCGCCGATGGCGTAGATGTCGGTCCACGGGCCCAGCGCGCCGTCGCGGCGGTACATCTCGGGCGCCGCGAAGCCCGGCGTGTACATCGGCCGGATGAAGTTGCCTTCCTTGCTCAGCACTTCGCGCGCAGCGCCGAAGTCCAGCAGCACGGCCTTGTTGTCGTTGGTGACGAAGATGTTGGCCGGCTTGATGTCCAGGTGCAACATCTTGTGCTGGTGCACGATGCGCAAGCCGCGCAGGATCTCGTCGAACAGGCTGCGGATGGTGCTTTCGCGGAACACCTTGTCGCGCTTGAGGTCGCGAGCGGTGACGATGAAATCCTGCAGGGTGTCGCCCTGCAGGTAGTTCATCACCATGTAGACCGTCTCGTTCTCGCGGAAGAAGTTCAGCACCGAGACCACGCTCGGGTGGCTGATCTGCGCCAGTGATCGGCCCTCTTCGAAGAAGCTCTTGAGGCCCAGGCGGTAGAGCGGCTGCTTGTCGGGCTTGATGCTGGGCTTGAGCTCGCCCGCGCGCCGGTCCGCCAGCGAGGCCGGCAGGTATTCCTTCAGCGCCACGAGGTGCCGCTGTTCGTCCTCGGCCAGGTAGACCACGCCGAAACCACCGGCCGCCAGCTTCTTGACCACCGTGTAGCCGCCGACCACCGTGCCTGCTGGCAAGGGGGCGGGTTTGGGCTTCGGCGACGACATAATGGCTGTTTGGGACGCGGAAATAGGCAATGGCAGTCTACAGCATGACCGGTTTCGGCAGCGCCACGCGTGGCGGTGCGGCCGACGGGAATCCTGGGGAGGGCACCGGCGCCGTCACCGTCGACATCCGCTCGGTCAACGGGCGTTTCCTCGATCTGGCCCTGCGCCTGCCCGACGAGATGCGCGGCCTCGAACCGGCGCTGCGCGAGCTGGTCGGCAGTGCCATCCGCCGCGGCAAGGTCGAACTGCGCCTGAACGTGCAGCGCGATGCCGACGGCGCCTGGCCGCAGCCCACGCCCGACCAGCTCAACCGCCTGTCGCGGCTCGAATCCTCCGTGCAGGGCTGGCTGCCGCAGGCGGCAGCGCTGTCGGTGCATGAAGTGCTGCAGTGGTGCCGCAGCGGCGCGCCGGCGGTACGCCTGGACGACGCGGCACTGGCCGCCGCCCGCGCAGCGGTGGAAGCGCTGCTGGAGGCGCGGCAACGCGAAGGCGCGCGGCTCACCGAGGTGTTGCGGGAACGCGTTGCGCACCTGCGGACACTCGCCGCGCGGGCCGAGCCGCTGGTGCCCGCCGTGGTCGCGCGTCAGCAGCAACGCTTTCTGGAGCGCTGGAACGAGGCCCTGACGCAGGCCGGCGGTGCCACGGCCGTGCCGCTCGAGGCGCTGCAGGAGCGCGCCCTCAACGAAGCCGCGGCCTTCGCGATCCGCATCGACGTGGCCGAGGAACTGGCACGCTTGAAAGCCCACCTCGACGAGATCGACCGCCTGCTCGCCAAGGGCGGCGAGCTCGGCAAGCGGCTGGACTTCCTGATCCAGGAACTGCACCGCGAGGCGAACACCCTGGGCAGCAAGTCGGCCGCGCTGGACCTCACCAACGTGTCGGTGGAAATGAAGGTCGCGATCGAGCAGATGCGCGAGCAGGTGCAGAACCTGGAATGACGTGTGGGCCGGCGTGTTGCGCGCCGGCCCACCCTTTCACCCCTTCTTTGGCGGCAGCTTCTGCCGCCGGCCGCCTCACTGCAGCGGCACGCCGGTCTTGCTCTGCAATTCCTCGCGGGTGACGCCCGGCGCCATCTCCACCACCTTCAGGCCGTGCGGCGTCACGTCCAGCACGGCCAGGTCGGTGATGATGCGGTCGACCACGCCCACGCCCGTCAGCGGCAGCGTGCAGGCCGGCAGGATCTTCAGGTCGATCGTGCCGTCCTTCTTCTTGGCCACGTGCTCCATCAGCACCACCACGCTGCGCACGCCGGCCACCAGGTCCATGGCGCCGCCCATGCCCTTGACCATCTTGCCGGGGATCATCCAGTTGGCCAGGTCACCCTTCTCGCTGACCTGCATCGCACCCAGGATGCTCAGGTTGATCTTGCCGCCGCGGATCATCGCGAAGCTGTCGTGGCTGCCGAAGATGCTGCTGCCCGGCAGCGTGGTCACGGTCTGCTTGCCCGCGTTGATGAGGTCGGCATCGACCTCGGCCTCGTCGGGGAAGGGGCCGATGCCCATCATGCCGTTCTCGCTCTGCAGCCAGACCTCCATCTCGGCCGGCACATGGTTGGCCACCAGGGTCGGCAGGCCGATGCCCAGGTTCACGTAGAAGCCGTCCTGCAGTTCCTTGGCCGCGCGCGCGGCCATCTCGTCGTGGGTCCAGGGCATGTCAGACTCCCTTCGGGTTCTGTTTGGTCGTGCGCTTCTCGATGCGCTTCTCGGGCGTGGCGTTGAGCACCAGGCGGTGCACGTAGATGCCCGGCAGGTGCACGGCATCCGGGTCGAACGTGCCCGTCTCGACGATCTCCTCGACCTCCACCACGGCGATCTTGCCGGCCATGATGCAGGCCGGGTTGAAGTTGCGGGCCGTGCGGCGGAAGATGAGGTTGCCGCTCTTGTCGGCCTTCCAGGCCTTGGCCAGCGCCACCTCGGGGTTCAGCGCACGTTCCATCACGTAGGTGTGGCCGTCGAACTCGCGCAGTTCCTTGCCTTCGGCCACCATCGTGCCGACGCCGGTGCGTGTGAAGAAGGCCGGAATGCCGGCACCTCCGGCGCGCAGCTTCTCCGCCAGCGTGCCCTGGGGCGTGAACTCCAGCTGCAGTTCACCGGCCAGGAACTGGCGCTCGAACTCCTTGTTCTCGCCGACGTAGCTGCTGATCATCTTGCTGATCTGGCGCGTCTCCAGCAGCTTGCCGAGGCCGAAGCCATCGACACCCGCGTTGTTGGAGATCACGGTCAGGTCGCGCTTGCCGCTGTCGCGCAGGGCGTCGATGAGCGCTTCAGGGATGCCGCAGAGGCCGAAACCGCCGACGGCGATGAGTTGGCCGTCGCGCACGATGCCGTCCAGGGCCGCGGCGGCGCTGGGATACAGCTTGTTCATGGAAGGGACCTCCTTCGGGGTCAGCCTGATGTCGGGCAGGGGTTGAGCGAGAATGCGAGCGTACTGCGTAACCCATTACGCAGTCAGTACGTCGAATCGCTTAAATCGAACCACTGACAGGGAGGCCCCGGCGATGGCAGCTGCAGGCATGGACATGACGGCGCTGAACGCCATCCTGGCGGACGTGACCGCGCCCATCGTGAAGGCGCTGGCGCTGGAGGTCATCGACGCCACCGCGCAGCAGGTGACTCTGCGCATGCCGGTCACGCCCACGGTGGTGCATGCCGGCGGCGTGGTCTGCGGCCAGGCCCTGATGGCGGCAGCCGACACGGCCATGATCCTGGCTGTGGCCACCAGCCTCGACGAATTCCGGCCGATGACCACCGTGCAGTTGCAGACCAGCTTCCTCAAGCCCGTGCCCAAGGACTGCGCCGAGGTGCAGGTGGTCTGCACCCTGCTGCGCCGAGGCAAGAGCCTGGCCTTCGGGGAGATCGCGCTGAAGACCCCGGACGGCACGCTGGCCGCGCACGCCACCACCACCTACGCCTTGCTCTGACCGGGCGCCGCGTGGCCGACGACCTCGACTACCGCACCGCCTTCGAACGGGCGCCCATCGGCCTGGCGCTGTCGCGGGCCCGCCAGATGGTGGATGTGAACCACGAGGCCCTGGCGATGTTCCGGGCCCAGCCCGCGCAGCTGGTGGGCCGGTCGTTCGAGGTGCTGTACCCCACGGCCGAGGAGTTCGAGCGCACCGGCGCGCGCATCACCGCCAGCCTGGACGCCAGTGGCCGCTACGCGGATGAGCGGGTGATGAAGCGCATGGACGGCGAGCTGTTCTGGTGCCACGTCACCGGCCGCGCCCTGGACCCGGCCGACCCGCACGCCGCCGGCATCTGGACCTTCGAGGACCTCTCCGCCCGCCGCGTGCTGAAGGTGGACTTCACCCCGCGCGAGCGCGAGATCGCCGCGCTGCTGGTCGATGGCCTCACCAGCAAGGGCATCGGCAAGCGGCTGGCCATCAGCCCGCGCACGGTGGACGTCTACCGCGCCCGGCTGATGCGCAAGCTTGGCGCGTCGACGACGCCGGAACTGGTCAACAAGCTGCTCAGCGGATGAGCCACCACGACGACGCGCCCCGCAGCCACTGCGCCAACTGCGGTGCCGCACTGGCCGTCGACCCGCACCCACGCTACTGCCCGCTGTGCGGGCAGGAAACACGGCTGCACCCACCCAGCTTCGGCGAGTTCCTGCACGAGTTCATTGGCCACTACGTTGCGCTGGAAGGTGCGCTGTGGCGCACGCTGGGCCTGCTGCTGTTCCGGCCCGGCCGGCTGACGCTGGCCTACCTCGCCGGCCAGCGCCGCCGCTACGTGCTGCCCTTGCGCGTGTACCTGTCCGCCAGCTTCCTGTTCTTTCTGGTCGCACGCTTCCTGGCTGGTGGTCCGGACCCTGGCCAAGCGCTGCAAATCGACCGGCCGACCGCAGCCGCCGCAGCGGCGCAGGTGCGCGGCGGGTATCCCAGCGATGTCGAAACCTGGCTGAATCGATGCACGAAGCCGGCTGCCTGCGGCTGGCTGGAAACCCGCGCAGCACGCGCGATGCGGCGCATGTCCACCGCCGAGGGCACGCAGGCGGTCACCGGCCGCATGGCCAGCGCCATGCCCTACGCGGTGTTCCTGATGGTGCCGGTGTTCGCCGGCCTGCTGCAGTTCGCGTGGCGGCGCAGCGGGCTCAGCTATGGGGCGCACTTCGTGCTGGCGCTGCACCTGCACGCCTTCGCCTTTCTGGTGCTGCTGGCCGCGGACGTGCTGCCAGCCGCTGTCGATGGCCTGGCCGCGCTGCTCATCGCCGCCCACGCCGTGCTGGCCGCGCGGCGGGTCTACGGCGTCGGCTGGCCGGGCACGGTGGCACGGTCGCTGGCCGTCGGCCTTGTGTATGGTCTGCTGCTGGTGCTGGGCACGGTCGCCCTGCTGACCCTCAGCATCTTTGCCGCCGCTGGAGCCTGAACCCATGATCACCGTCCACCACCTCGAACACTCCCGGTCGCAGCGCGTGCTGTGGTTGCTGGAGGAACTGGGCCTGCCCTACGAGGTCAAGCGCTACGCGCGTGACCGCAAGACCATGCTCGCGCCGCCGGAACTGGCGGCGGTGCATCCACTGGGCAAGTCGCCGGTGATCACCGACGGGGACGTGGTGGTGGCCGAGTCCGGTGCCATCGTCGAATACCTCGTCGACACACACGGCGGCGGTCGGCTGAAGCCCGCCGCCGGCACGCCAGCGCACCGGCAGTACATCTATTGGCTGCACTTTGCCGAAGGCACGGCGATGCCGCCGCTGCTGATGAAGCTGGTGTTCGACAAGGTGCGCAGCGCCAAAATGCCGTTCTTCGCCAAACCCATCGCGCGGGGCATCGCCGACCAGGTGGAGAAGTCCTTCATCCGGCCCAACCTCGCGCGCCAGTTCGCCTTCATGGAGGCGGAACTCGCGAACCGTGACTGGTTCGCCGGCAGCGACTTCAGCGCCGCAGACGTGCAGATGAGCTTCCCGCTGGAAGCAGCCAGTGCCCGCGGCGGCCTCGGCCAGGCCTTTCCACGGCTGACCGCCTGGCTGTCACGCATCCACGCGCGGCCGGCCTACCAGCGCGCACTGGAGCGCGGCGGCCCGTACAAGATCCTGGACTGATCCGGGACGCTGAACGGCGCCTGCCGCGTCAACTGACCAGCGTGCGCAGCCAGTCGGGCATGGGCGCCGACTTCTGGGCCGCAAAGTCGGTCCACACGGTCGTCGCGCCGCCTTCGGCGTCGATGCGGCCCGGGCAGTCGGTGCGCTCCATCGTGATGAAGGTGTCGAAGCTGCTGCGGCCCGGGTTGGCCACATAGTGCTTGGCCAGGATCTCGCCCGGGAACTCGAACTGGCGGATGAAGCTGCAGAAGGCGTTGACGATCACCGGGCCGCAGCCTTTGGGGTCCGGCGGGCCGCCCACTCGGTACAGCCACTCCAGGCGCACGATCTCCATGTAGCGGAAATAGATCGTGTTGTTGACATGGCCCATCGCGTCCATGTCGCCCCAACGGATGGGGATCACGGTCTCGTGGACCAGCTTCTTGTCGTCGGGGATGACGAATCGCATCGGCAGGTTCCCGGGTTCAGGCGGTCGACAGGTCGATGCGACAGCAGTGCTCGCGCACCGGCGTGCCATGGGCTTCGAAGACGTTGTGGCCTACGGGCGTGGCGCCCATGGCCGCATAGAAGCGTTCGGCCGGGTTGCCGGCGATGACCCACAGCCGCAGTGCCGGGTAGCCGAAGCGACGCGCAGCGTCCAGCACCGCCTGCCACAGGCCACGGCCGATGCCGCGCCGGAACTGGCCCGGGCGCAGGTACAGCGCCATCAGTTCACCTTCCCCGGCCCCCTGGTCCGCCGGTTCATGGGCCTGCGTGCGGTAGGGGCCCAGACAGGCGAAACCCAGCACCGGGACGTCGTCCACCGGCAGATCGGCCACCGCGACCATCAGGCAACGTCCTGGCGCGCTGTTCGACGCCTCGCGATGCCAGAGCTCACGCCGCGCCGCGAGCGGGAAGCCATCGAAGCTGGCGGGCGGGAACACGCCGGTGTAGGTCGCCACCCAGCTGTCCCAGTGCACCTGCGCGATGGCCTCGGCATCGGCCGGCACTGCGGCGCGCACGCGCCAGGTCACTGCAGGCCCAGCTCAGTGGCCATGCGCTGCACCAGCGCGCGCAGCGCCGCCAGGTCTTCGGCCTGGCGCGCCAGTTCGGCCTTCAGCGCCGCCAGTTCGCCGGCGGCCACGCTGACACCCGAGGCGTCGGCGGCGGCCGATGCCGCGGCCACCGCCGGCATCGCCACCTCGCCACACAGCAGGTGCGCCCAGCGCGCCTCGCGTTCGCCGGGGCCACGCGGCAGCTTCACGGCCCGCGGTGGTTCCTTGGCCGCCAGTTCCTCCAGGAAACCTTCGACGGACGAGATGTCCGCAAACCGGTGCAGCCGCTCGCAGTTCAGCCGCAGCTCGGCCGCCGTCTGAGGGCCACGCAGCATCAGCACCGCCAGGATGGCCACGGCCGCGCCCGGCACCCCCAGCACGCGTGCCGCGTTGTGCTCGAACTTCACCACCCGGCTGCCGCTGCCCTCGAAGACCAGGCTCAGCGCCTTCAGGCCGTCCACGGCCGTCAACACCTCGGCGTCGGTGGCCTCGATCACGGGCTGGCGCGCCGTCTTCTGGTTGCAGCCCGCCACCAGCGCGTTCAGGCTCAGCGGGTAGGTGTCGGGCACGGTAGCCTGCTTTTCCACCAGCACGCCCAGCACGCGGGCTTCCAGCGGCGTCAGTGCCCTCATGCGGCCGCGCTCCCGCTCAGACCCCGAAGCCGTCGTCGGCGGAGATCACGGCGCCGTTGACGAAGTGGCTCTCGTTGGCACACAGCATCATCAGCACCGCGTCCAGGTCCTTGGGTTGCCCCACGCGCTTGCGCGGCAGCATGTTCACCAGTTTCTGGCCGGCCTCGGTCTGCCAGTGGTGGTGGTTGATCTCGGTGTCGATGTAGCCGGGGCAGATGGCGTTGACGTTGATGCCGTAGCGGCCCCATTCCAGCGCCATCGCGCGGGTCATGTGGATCACCGCGGCCTTGCTCATGCAGTAGACGCCGATCTGGCCCAGCACCCGCAGCCCGGCCATGGACGCGATGTTGACGATGCGCCCGCCGGTGAAGGTGCCGGGTGCGGCGCCGCGGCTGCGGGCGATCATGCGCTTGCCGACCTCCTGCGCGACGAAGAACGCGCCGCGGGCGTTGGTGTTCATCACGTAGTCGAAGTCTTCCGGCTCCACGTCCACCAGCTTCTGCGTGGTGCTGACGCCGGAGTTGTTGACCAGGATGTCGATCGTGCCCATCTCGGTCTCGGCGTGCGCCACCGCGGCCTTGATGCTGTCGTGGTCGGTGACGTCCAGCGTGACCACATGCGCGTCACCGCCGGCCGCCTCGATTTCCGCG
The DNA here is from genome assembly GCA_024235915.1 of Burkholderiaceae bacterium. Lineage (GTDB taxonomy): Bacteria > Pseudomonadota > Gammaproteobacteria > Burkholderiales > Burkholderiaceae_C > Rubrivivax. Next base: position 391,967 of record JACKLO010000008.1, read on the forward strand.
CGCAGCGTCTTCAGGCGCTCCACCCGGCGCGCCGCCAGCACCACGCCGGCACCGGCCGCTGCCAGCGTGCGCGCGAACTGCGCGCCCAGCCCCCCCGAGGCGCCTGTCACCAGCGCGACACGGCCGGAAAGATCGATGTCGTAACCCATGCTCGCTCCCGAGAACTGCCTCTAACCCATGCGGGAAACGATAGCACGCGCACTTCTAGAATCGCCGCCCATGACCTCCGCAGAACTGCTCGCGCAACACGGCCCTCGCGAAGCCATGGAATACGACGTCGTGGTCGTCGGTGCCGGCCCGGCCGGCCTGTCCACGGCGATCCGGCTCAAGCAGTTGAACGCCGACCTGTCGGTGGTCGTGCTGGAAAAGGGCTCCGAGCCGGGTGCGCACATCCTCTCGGGCGCCGTGATGGACCCGCGGGCCATCACCGAGCTGTTCCCCGACTGGAAGGAACGCGGCGCGCCGCTGACCCAGCCGGTGACCGAAGACGAGGTGCTGTTCCTCGACGCCGGCGGCGCCAAGCGCACGCCGCAGTGGCTGATCCCGGGCGTGCTGCACAACGCCGGCAACTACGTCATCAGCCTGGGTGCGCTGACCAAATGGCTGGGCGAGCAGGCCGAGGCCCTGGGCGTCGAGATCTTCCCCGGTTTCGCGGCGGCCGAGGTGCTGTACGGCGACGACGGCGCCGTGCGCGGTGTGGCCACCGGCAACATGGGCGTTGGCAAGGATGGCGAGCCGCACGGCGGCTTCCAGCTGGGCATGGAACTGGTGGGCAAGTACACCGTGTTCGCCGAAGGCGCGCGCGGCCACCTGGGCAAGCAGCTGATCGCCCACTTCAAGCTCGACGAGGGCCGTGACCCGCAGAGCTACGCGCTGGGCATCAAGGAACTGTGGGAGATCGACCCGGCTAAGGCCCAGCCCGGCCTGGTGGTGCACACCGCCGGCTGGCCGATGGACGGCCAGACCTACGGCGGCGGCTTCCTCTACCACCTCGAGGGCAACAAGGTCACGCTGGGCTTCGTCACCGGCCTGGACTACCAGAACCCCTGGCTCAGCCCCTTCGAGGAGATGCAGCGCTGGAAGACGCACCCGTCCATCCGCGCGCACCTCGAAGGTGGCAAGCGCATCGGCTACGGCGCGCGCGCCATCACCGCCGGTGGCCTGCTGAGCCTGCCCAAGCTGGTGTTCCCGGGCGGCGCGCTGGTGGGCTGCGACGCCGGCACGCTCAACGCCGCGCGCATCAAGGGCAGCCATGCGGCCATCAAGACCGGCATGCTGGCGGCCGAGGCCATCGCCCCGGCGCTGGCCGCCGGCCGCAGCGGCGACGAACTCTCGGCCTACCCCGAGGCCTTCGAGAAGAGCTGGCTGCACGAGGAACTGCACGCCAGCCGCAACTTCAAGCAATGGTTCAAGAAGGGCAACCTTGTCGGCACCGCGATGACCGGCATCGAGCAGTGGCTGCTGCCCAAGCTCGGCATCAAGAGCCCGCCGTGGACGATCCACCGCCATGGCCCCGACCATGCCCGCCTCAGCGGCGCCGCCGCCTGTGAACCCATCCGCTACCCCAAGCCCGACGGCAAGCTCACCTTCGACCGCCTGAGTTCGGTGTTCATCAGCAACACCAACCACGAGGAGAACCAGCCGGCGCACCTGACGCTGAAGGACGCGGCGGTGCCGGTGGCGGTGAACCTGTCGACCTTCGCCGGCCCGGAAAGCCGCTACTGCCCGGCCGGTGTCTACGAGTTCGTGAACACCGATGGCGAGGACAAGCTGGTGATCAACGCGCAGAACTGCGTGCACTGCAAGACATGCGACATCAAGGACCCGACGCAGAACATCGTCTGGGTCACGCCCGAGGGCGGCGGCGGGCCGAACTACGCCGGCATGTGATGCACCGGTGATGTACCGGTGAAGCACCGATCAGCACCCACCTGATGTGACCCTGCCGCGGCCGTCGTACCGCCAGTGGCTGGTGCTGGCCTTCGTCGGCGTGGCCGCGCTGCTGGCGGCGGCCACGCTGCGCGGACTCAGCACGCTGGAGCAACTGCTGGCGCAGAGCCGCAGCGGCGCGGCCAGCGCGTTGCAGTGGTCCACCGCGGCCGAGCGGCTGGGCGAGCAGGTGACGGCGATGGAACGCGCTGCACGCCAGTACGCCGTCCTGGCCGATCCGGCATTGCGTCGCAACTTCGAGGCCCACGCGGCAGAGGCGCAGCGCGAGGTCGGCCGCCTGGCCCCCGTGCTGCCCGCGGCCTTGAAGGCCGACTGGGAGGGCCGGCTGGCCCTTGTGCGCAGCGGCGTGCAGGAGGGCAGCGACGACGCCACCCTGGTGGACGGCTTCCGTGCGCTCGCGGTGCAGCAGCAGCGCATGGCGGAGCTGGCGCGGCGCCACACCGAGGCGCGCAGCGCCGCCCTGCAGCAGGAACTCGATGCCGGCCGCCTGGCCCTGGGGCAGCAGGTGCTGGCCGCGGTGGTGCTGTCCCTGGCCCTGGCACTGGGCTTTGCCTGGTGGCTGGCGCGGCCGCTTCAGCGTGTGGAACAGGCCATCCGCAGCCTGGGCGAGGACGGCCTGGACGCGCCGGTGCACATCCGCGGGCCCGCCGACGTGCAGCGCATCGCGCGCCGGCTGGACTGGCTGCGCCAGCGCCTGGCCGAGACCGAGGCCGACAAGGCGCGCTTCCTGCGCCATGTCTCGCACGACCTGAAGACGCCGCTGGCGGCGCTGAAGGAAGGCGTGTCGCTGCTCGAGGACGGCACCGCCGGCCCGCTAACCGACAACCAGCGCGAGATCGTGCGCATCCTGCACGACCATGGCGGGCTGCTGCAGCAGCGCATCGAGGACCTGCTGCGCTGGAACGCCAGCGCCTTTGCCGCCCAGCGTGTGGTGCGCAAGCCGGTGGAACTGGGTGCGCTGATCCAGGGCCTGGTGAATGCGCAGCAGCTGGTCTGGCGCGCCAAGTCGCTGCGCATCGTCGTGCAGGGCGTGCCGCTGACCGCCGAGGTCGACGGGGATCTGCTGGGCAGTGCCATCACAAACCTGCTCTCCAACGCCATCCGGTTCAGCCCGCCCGGCGAACGGGTCCTGATCACCGTCAGTGGCGCCGGGCCCACGCTGCAGATCGACGTGATCGATGCCGGCCCCGGCGTGGCCGCCGACGATCGTGCGCGCATCTTCGAACCCTTCTTCCGCGGCCGCGTCCAGCCCGATCAAGGCCTGCCGGGCACCGGCATCGGCCTGTCCATCGTGGCCGAGACCGTGCGCGCGCACGGCGGCACGGTGGCGCTGGTCCCGCCAGAATCAGCGGGCGCCGAGTTACCCGGTGCCCACTTCCGCATCACCCTGCCGCATGCCCTGCCCCTGCCCGCCTGACCGGATGAAACGCGCTCCCGGCCCGCCCCTGCGTGGCGTCCCGGCCGGCCGCAGTGTCACCACCACGGTGGTGGCCGCTGCCGCATCGGCACTGCTGGCGGCCTGCGCCGGCGTCACGGCGCCGCCGGTGGCCACAGCGCCGGTGCAGGACACCGCGCCACCGGCACCGGCACCGGCGGCCTCGACGCCGCGGCCCGCCGGGGCGGCGTCGGCGCCGGCCGCGCCGTTGCCGCCCACCGGCGACCCGCTGGCCCGCCTGCTGGCCTTCGACGCCGGCACCCGCAACCTGACCGCTGCGGAGCTCGCCCGCGAGCAGGCCCGTCTGGCCACTGAGGGCAGCGCCCAGGCCACGCTGCAACTGGCCTGGCTGCTGGCCCAAGGTCAGGCGCCGGGCAGACTGCCGGGCGACCTGGCACGCGCCCAGGCCTTGCTCGACCCCGTCGCCCGTGGCGACAGGCCCGAGGCACCACTGGCGCGGCTGCTGCTGGTGCGCCTGGCCGAACAGCGCCGCCTGGACGAACAGCTGGAACGTCAGGCGCAGCAGCAGCGCGAGCTGCAGCGCCGCAACGAACAGTTGCGCGAACAGCTCGAAGCCCTGCGCGCCATCGAACGCAGCCTCGGCCCGCGGCCACCCGCTTCGGCACCGCGCACGCCATGAGCGCCCGATGAACGGCACCGGCGCCCGCATCCTCGTCGTCGACGACGACCCCGACCTGCTGCGCCTGCTGGGCATGCGCCTGGGTGCGGCCGGCCACCACGTGGAAGGTGTCGCCTCGGCCGAAGCCGCGCTGGACAGCATCGCCGTCCAGCGTCCGCAGCTGGTGATCAGCGACGTGCAGCTGCCCGGCGCCGACGGGCTGGCGCTGTTCGACGCCATCCGTGCGCGCCACCCATCCCTGCCGGTGATCCTGCTCACCGCCCACGGCACCATCCCCGACGCGGTCCAGGCCACCGCGCGCGGCGTCTACACCTACCTGACCAAACCGTTCGACGGCAAGGCGCTGCTGGACACGGTGGCGCAGGCGCTGGCCTTGTCGGCACCGGAACCCGCGGCCGGCCAGGCCCCCGAGGTCTGGCGCGCTGGCATCGTCAGCCGCAGCCCGCGCATGCAGGAACTGCTGGAGGAGGCCCGCCTGGTGGCCGCCAGCGACGCCAGCGTGCTCATCCGCGGCGAAAGCGGCACCGGCAAGGAACTGCTGGCCCAGGCCATCCACCGCGCCAGCCGGCGCGCCGGGCGGCCGTTCGTGGCCGTCAACTGCGCCGCGATTCCCGAGGCGCTGCTGGAGTCGGAGCTGTTCGGCCACGTCAAGGGCGCCTTCACCGGTGCCACCAAGGACCGCGCCGGCCTGTTCCAGGCGGCCGACGGTGGCACGCTGTTCCTCGACGAAATCGGCGACATGCCGCCACCGTTGCAGGTCAAGCTGCTGCGCGTGCTGCAGGAACGCGCCGTGCGGCCGGTGGGCGCGAACCGCGCCGTGCCGATCGACGTGCGCCTGCTCTCGGCCACCCACCGCGGCCTGGAAGCCCTGCTGGCCGACGGCAGCTTCCGCGAGGACCTGTTCTACCGCCTGAACGTGGTCACGCTGCGCCTTCCGCCGCTGGCCGAACGGCGCGAGGACATCCCGTTGCTGGCCCAGCATTTCCTGACCGCACTGGCCGCCCGGCACGGCCGCACGCTGCACGGATTCGCCCCCGACGCGCTGCGCGCCCTGGCCACCGCGCCCTGGCCGGGCAACGTGCGCCAGCTGCACAACGTGGTCGAGCAGGTCTGCGCGCTGAGCACCAGCCCGCTGGTGCCGCTGGCCCTGGTGCAGCGCGCGTTGCGCACACCCGACGTGGCCGTGTTGCCCTACGCCGAGGCGCGCCGGCGCTTCGAACGCGAGTACCTCGTCGGTCTGCTCAAGCTCACCGATGGCCAGGTGGCCGACGCCGCCCGCCTAGCCGAGCGCAACCGCACCGAGTTCTACCGCCTGCTGCAGAAGCACGACCTGGCGCCAGAGCGCTTCCGCGACGCTGTCGCCGATGAGCGACAGGACAAAGACGAGGCCTGACAGGCACTTGCGCGCGCGGGCCTGGATCGCTGTCGCTGAACGGCGACAGTCAAATCTCGAATTCACTTTCGATCTTTCCCCTAACGCGTTGATCTGATTGAGATCAGTGCACTGGCACAGCGCTTGCGCTGTGTCAGCGCATGTGGCGATCCCTTTGCCTGTCCTGGTGTCTGGCCTGGCCCCTGGCCGGCTGGGCCTTCGGCTTCGACGACGTGGCGGCGCTGGCCCGGCAGCAGGCGGCAGCCCCGTGGCAGGCGGCCGCCACGCCGATGCCGCCGGCGCTGGCCGACCTGAGCTACGACGAGGCGCGCGAGATCCGCTACCGGCCCGACCACGCCGTCTGGCACGGCGGCGACTACGAACTGCAGTTCTTCCACCGGGGCTACGTGCAGCGCGACCTGGTGGCCGTGCACCTGGTCGAAGGTGGCCAGGTCCGCCGTATGGGCTACGACTCGGCGGCCTGGGACTTCGGCCAGCTGGGCAGCACCCGCGGCCTGAGCCCTGAACAGCTGAACGAACCCGGTCCGGCCGGCTTCCGCATCCACCACGCGCTCAACGACCCGGCCTACAAGGACGAGCTGGTGGTCTTCCTGGGCGCCAGCTACTTCCGCGCCCTGGGCCGCGGGCAGCGCTACGGCCTGTCGGCACGCGCCCTGGCCCTAGACACCGTGGGCGGCGGGCCGGAGGAGTTCCCACGCTTCACCGCGTTCTGGATCGAGCGCCCGGCCCCGGGCGCCGACGGCGTCACCGTCCTCGCGCTGCTCGACAGCCCGCGCGCCAGTGGCGCCTGGCAGTTCGTGGTCCGCCCCGGTGAGAACACCGTCATGGACGTGCGCGCCCGCCTGTTCCTGCGCGCCCCGGTGGCCATGCTGGGCCTGGCGCCGCTGACCAGCATGTACCAGCACGGCGAGAACCAGCCGCGGCCCGGCGACTTCCGGCCCGAGGTGCACGACTCCGACGGCCTGTCCATCGCCGCCGACGGCGAATGGCTGTGGCGCCCGCTGGTGAACCCGGGCGCGCCGCTGGCCAGCAGCTTCGAGGTCCGTCGCCTCGAGGGCTTCGGCCTGATGCAGCGCGACCGCCGATTCGCCGCCTACGAGGACGACGAGGCGCATTACGAACGCCGCCCCTCGGCCTGGGTCGAACCCGTGGGCGACTGGGGCCCCGGCCGCGTCGTGCTGCTGCAACTGCCCACGCCCGACGAGACGCACGACAACATCGTCGCCGCCTGGCAGCCGGCCCGGCAGCCAGCGCCCGGCGAGGCGCTGGACATCGCCTACCGCCTGTACTGGCAGGGCGAGCAGGTCGCACGCCCGGCCACCGGCTGGACCGTGCAGTCCCGCCGTGGACGCGGGTGGGCGGCGCCGCAGCCGGGCGAGCTGCAGTTCATCGTCGACTTCGACGGCCCGACACTCCGCGCCCTGGCGGCCGACGGCAGCGCCGACGCCGCCGTCAAGCCCGTGATCACGCCGCTGGCCAACGCCCGCGTGCTGCAGGCCCACGCCTGGCGGCACCCGGCCGGCGGCTGGCGCATGGCGCTGCGCGTGCAGCGGCCCGACCCCGCGCAGCCGATGGAGCTGCGTGCCTTTCTACAGCACGGCGCCCAGGCGCTCACCGAGACATGGACCGCACTGATCCCCCAGGACTGAGCACGGGCCTGCGCGCCCTGCGCCGATACACCCACCACGCCGCGCCGCCGCTGCAGCGCGGTTCGATGCCTGCCCGCCCCTGGGGCCAGGCCTGGCAGGGCAGCGATGCGCCCGATGCCGGGCAGCCCGTCGGCCGCCGCCGCCTGCTGGTGGGCGCGGTGCTGAGCGTGGCGGGCCTCGCGGCCATGGCCCTGCTGCGTGCCCAACCGCTGGGCGCCGCACCGGATGGCCTGCGCCTGCTGCAGGTGGCACTGTTCGCCCTGCTGTTCGGCTGGGTGGCCGCCGGTTTCGCCACCGCGCTGATGGGCTTCGTCGTGCTGCGGCGTGGCGACCGGCAGATGCTTTCGCATGCCGACGTGGCCCGTCAGCCGCTGGGCAGCGATGCCAGCACCGCCGTGATCATGCCGATCTGCAACGAGCACGTGGCGACGGTCTTCGCCGGCCTGGGCGCTACCGCTGAATCGCTGGTGGCCACTGGCGGTGCGCGGCTGGTGGAGTTCTACGTGCTGTCGGACACCGCCAACCCCGCCGTGCGCGAGGCCGAGTTCGCCGCCTGGCAGGCGCTGCGCCAGCGCATGGCGCCGCACGGCCTGCAGGTGCACTACCGCTGGCGCGCCCGCCGCACCCACCGCAAGGCCGGCAACGTGGCCGACTTCTGTCGCCGCTGGGGCGCGCGCCACCGCTACATGGTGGTGCTGGACGCCGACAGCGTGATGAGCGGCGAGGCCATCCTGGGCCTGATGCGGCTGATGGAAGCCCACCCTCAGGCCGGCATCATCCAGTCGGCGCCGGTGTCCTGCGGGCTGGACACGCTGCATGCGCGCGCGCAGCAGTTCGCCGGCCGCGTCACCGGCCGCCTGTTCGCCGCCGGCATGCAGTTCTGGCAACTGGGCGAATCGCACTACTGGGGCCACAACGCCATCATCCGCATCGCGCCCTTCATGGCGCACTGCGGGCTGGCGCCGCTGCCCGGGCGCGGCGGCCTGTCCGGCTCCATCCTCTCGCACGATTTCGTCGAGGCGGCACTGATGCGCCGCGCCGGCTGGCAGGTTTGGCTGGTGCCCGACCTGCCGGGCAGCTGGGAGCAGCAGCCGCCCCACCTGCTGGCCGAGCTGCAGCGCGACCGCCGCTGGTGCCAGGGCAACCTGATGAACGCGAGGCTGATGGCCGAGCCTGGCTTGCACCGCGTGCACCGCGCCATGTTGGCCACCGGGGCCATGGCCTATCTGTCGGCGCCACTCTGGCTGGGCTTCGTGGCCCTGGGCATGGTGCTGTGGCTGGACGGCCGCCACCTTCTGCAGGTGCCCGCGGGTGCGGCCGCAGTGTTGTGGGCATTGACCGGCACCATGCTGCTGCTGCCCCGCCTGCTGGGCGCGCTGAACGTCTGGCTGGAGGGCCGGCAACGCGCCTTCGGCGGCACCCCGGCCCTGCTCGCCAGTGCGATGGCGGAAGCGGCGTGGTCGGCATTGACGGCGCCGATCCGCATGGCGGCGCACACGCTGTTCGTCGCGGCGGCGCTCGGTGGGCTGAAGCTCGACTGGCGCAGCCCGCCCCGAGAGGCCGAGGCCCTGCCCTGGCGCGACGCCGCTCGGCTGCTGCTGCCGCTGTCGGCGGTGGCCGCAGCGGTGCTGGCCGCAGTGGCCTGGCGCGACCCGTCGGCCGCACTCTGGCTGGCACCGGTGGCGCTGCCGCTGCTGGCGGCCACGCCGCTGGCGGTCTGGGGCGCGCGCCCGGCGGTGGGTCAGGCACTGCGCCGCGCCGGTCTGCTGCTGATCCCGGAGGAGACGCAGACGGCCACGGAACTGCGGCGGGCCTGGGGCGGTTCGCGACCGGTGGCGCAGCCCGTAGCCCTGTCGCGGTTGCAGGCCGCGTGAAGCCCGCGGTACCGGGCGCATCCGCGCCACGTCAGGCGCGGGCCGTCACCACCCGGTTGCGGCCACCGCGCTTGGCCTCGTAGAGCGCCGCATCGGCGGCCGCCAGCCAGGCCTGCGGGTCGCTGGCCACATGCTGGGCACTCAGGCCCATGCTGACGGTGACGCGCACGCCCGGCACCAGGTCCTGCGCCTCGAAGCGCTGCCGAAGGTCTTCGGCCACCCGTGCGGCGTCCTCAAGCCGCGTGCGCGGCAGCAGCAGCACGAACTCTTCGCCGCCGATGCGAAACAACAGATCAGTTTCGCGTTTGCGCTGGCGCACCAGGGTCACCACGGCCTGCAGCACCGCGTCGCCGGTGGCGTGCCCATGGCGGTCGTTGATGGCCTTGAAGTGGTCAATGTCCAGCGCCAGCAGGGCATTGGTCACGCGGCCTGTCGCATCCAGCCCGGCGATGCTGGCCAGCTGGGCATCGAAGTAGCGGCGGTTCCAGGCCCCGGTGAGCGGGTCGGTATGGGCCTGGCGCAGCAGCGCCTGCTGCAGTTCACCGATGACGCCCAGCACCACGTTGATCATGGCCAGCGTCAGCGCCATGCCTGCGAACATGCGCACGGCATCGGCCGGGCCGGCAATGTGCAGCATGGCGGCCGACACGCAGACCAGCAGGAACAGGCCGAACAGATGGGCCTGCCGGCGCGGCAGCACGAAGTAGCAGATGAACAGCGCCGGGAAGGCCCAGACCGCGCTGTGCACGCCCTGGATCAACACCGCCGCGATGATGGCGCTCTCGAACCCGAGCACGGTCACCCAGAATGGCACCACCAGCGGCCGTTCGCGCTTCAGGCAGTAGCCGTTGACGGCGAGCAGCACCTGGGCCGTCAGGATGCCCAGGCCCAGCAGGTCGCGCCCGGCCAGGAAGTGGTTCAGCGTGAACGGCAGCAGCAGCACCGCCGAGAACAGGCTCAGCTGCACGGCGATGCGGTCGCGAAACGCGGCCAGCGCGTCGTCGGCCCAGAGCCGGGTCCAGGTGTCTGCCCAGGGTGACATGCCGCGCATATCGGCCGCAGCGGCCTGATCTTGATGGCGCGCGCGGCCCGTCGGTGCACCGTTTTGTCCAGGACTGACGCCAGCGTACGAAGCGTGGGCTGGCGTGCGGTCCGACGCGCTCGAGCAACCCTCGGGGCCGCGCCACACCCCCTAGAATTTGGGGGTTCACCGTCCTGCTTGAGCCTTTGTCGCCCCTCACTTTCGCTTCGGTCGCCGCCCGCAGTGCGCATCGCGCCGGTGAGCCGGCAGGGTCACGGATGTCCGGTCGCCGGCGGCAGGCGACGAGTCAGCGGCGCTTCTGGTCGGCCTTGGCGCTCTGGCTGACGCTGGCCCTGGGCTGCGTCGGGTGGGCCGGCGCGCAGCCGGTGTCGGGCGGCGCCTTGCAGCTGCGCGACGCCGTTGGCCGCATCGACGCCTGGCCTGCCCTCAGGATGCTGCCCGACACCGCGCCCACAGCCACCACTGCGGAGGCGGCCTGGGCGCAGATCGATCGTTTCGTCGCGCCGTCCGGCGCCGCCGGCACGCTGGGCCTGCGCCGGGACGCCGTCTGGCTGCACCTGCCGTTGCAGGTGGCGCCAGACTCCGAGGGTCGCTGGGTGCTGGACCTGGGCTACGCCGTGCTCAACCGCGTGGACGTCTGGTTGCAGGTGCCCGGCAGGGCGCCCCAGCACTGGGTCATCGGCAATGAAGTGCCGCGTGCGGACCGTCCGCTGGACAGCCGCACGCCCGCCGTGGTGCTGGACTTGCCGGCGGGCAGTTCTGCAGCGCTGCTGCTGCGGGTGCGCAGCGCCGGTGCCCTGATCCTGCCCATGGCCCTGTCCACGCCCACCGTGTTCCACCGCCAGGCGCTGGACGAGCAGGTGCTGCAGGGTCTGCTGTCGGGACTCGGTCTGTTCCTGGTGCTCTACAGCCTGTCGCAGTGGTGGAGCGTGCGCGACGGCATGTTCCTTCGCTACGCACTGCTCACCTTCAGCAGCGTGATGTTCTCGGTGGCGCAGTTCGGCCACGGCGCCATGTATCTGTGGGGCGACCTGCAGTGGTTCGAACGGCATGTGCCCGGCCTGTCCGCGTTGCTGGCATCCACGGGCAGTTGCCTCTTCGTGCAGGCCGTGCTGGCCGACGACCGCCCACGGGGCTGGATCAGCAGGGCACTTCAAGGCTGTGCCGCCCTGCTGGTGGCGACGGCGCTGGCTTTCAGCGTCGGCCTCATCCATGTGCACGTGGTGAGCGCCATCATCGGCACACTGGGCCTCGCCCCGGCACTGCTGGGCTTGCCGGGCGCGCTGCGCCGCCTGCGGCGCGGCGATGCGGTCGGGGGCTACTTCCTGGTCGCCTGGGTCGGCTACTTCTTCAGCACCTGGGTGATGGTGCAGGTGATCCAGGGCCGGCTGCCAGCCACCTGGAGCACGCTGCACGCCTTCCAGTTCGGCGCGACGCTGGACATGCTGATCTTCCTGCGCGTGATCTCGCTGCGCCTGGCCTCGGTGCATGCCGCCGCACAGGAACGCGACACCCTGCGCTCGATGGCGCACACCGACCCCTTGACCGGGCTGCCCAACCGGCGGGGCCTGCCCGAACAGATCGAACAGCGGCTGCGCGACGCGCGTGCCGACCGCCAGTTGGCCCTGGTGGTACTGGACCTGGACGGGTTCAAGGCCGTCAACGACCGCCATGGCCACGCCGTGGGCGACGCCCTGCTGATCGCCGTGGCCGCGCGGCTCCAGGCCAATGTGCGTGAACACGACCTGGTGGCCCGCATGGGCGGAGACGAGTTCCTCGTCGTGGCCGACGGCCTGCGCAACGAAGAACAGGCGCAGGCCCTGGCCGAACACCTGTTGCAGGCCTTCGCGGCGCCGTTCGACGCCGCGGGCCACCGTTGCCAGGTCGGCCTGACGGCCGGCTACGTGCTGGCAGCGGCCGGCAGCGGTGACGCGCAGGCCCTGCTGCGCGCGGCCGACGGTGCGATGTTCGAGGGCAAGCGCGCCGGCAAGGGTCGGGTGCTGCGGGCCACGCTGGCGACGAACGCCTGAGCTGATTCCGCGCCAGCCGCCACGGCAAGCTCAGCCGACGTCGGTCTCCAGCCGCCCCTGCTGCGCCAGCACCTGCAGCGCGTGTTCGTAGCCGATCTGCACGATGCGGTCGAAGCGCTTCCACTGCAGCAGGCCCACACGCTCCAGCGGCGGGTGAAAGTACAGGTCGGCCAGCGTGCGCGCCTGGCGACCACGGGCCATGCTGTTGAGCACCATCACCGTCATCAGGTAGGCCGGCAGCGACGGCAGGCGGTACTTGCGCTTGCGCAGCGGTCGCAGCCAGTCCAGGAACAGTTCCCAACCGCCGGGCACTTCATCCAGGTCCACGCGCAATGGCTGCCGAACATCCAGGTCGACACCGATGACACGGCCCACGCCCCGCTGGCGGCGCATCACGTCGACCGGGAAGTTGTTGAAGCTGCCGCCATCGCAATGCAGTTCGCCGTCGATCAGCACGGGCGGCAAGGCGCCCGGGATCGAGGTGCTGGCCAGCAGCAGGCGCGCCAGCGGGCCGCGCTGCAACACCTGCTCGCGCGCCTGCGTGTAGTTGGTGGCCACGCAGAAGAAGCCCTTCCACAGGTCCTCGGCCTGCGCGTCGTGCCCGGTCAGTTCACGCACGCCCACATCGAGCACCCGCCGCAGGCGCAGCCCGCGGAAGACTGACAGCCAGGGCCAGGGGCTGTAGTCACCGGTGGGCTTGGACTCGAAGGCGCGGCGGGCGTTGAGCATGACGTCGTCCCAGGCGCGGTCGGATGCCACGTAGGTGGCCATCACCGCACCGATGCTGGTCCCGCCGACGAAGTCCAGGTCCACCCCTTGCTCGCGCAGCGCGCGCACCACGCCCAGGTGCGCCAGGCCGCGCGCGCCGCCGCCCGCCAGCACCAGGCCGGTGGCGCTCCGGTTCAGGAATCGGGCGACGCGGGCGATGTCGCCACGGTGGTCGGCACGGACGTGCAAGTGCCCGGCCACAGGGCGGCGGTCCAGCCAGGCCCGTGTGCCGCGCGGCATGTCCGTGCCCGGCGGATGCAGCAGCACCAGGATCTCGGCCGCGTCGGTGGCATCGGCTCGGCCCATCAGGCACAACCGCTCGGTGGCGTGCACCTCCGGCGCCGCGCTGGCATCGGCCAGCAGCAGCAGCTCGTCGGCCCCACGGCAGCAGCGCGCCGTCCAGGCCGTGGGTTCATCGTCGGCCAGCAGCAGCACGAACTCGGCCCGCGACTCGATGCGGTCGAGCAGCAAGGCCACGCGGCGCTCCTCGGCCATCATCGACGCCGGCCCCAGCGTGGCGTCCCCCGCCTCCACCTGGCCATGCACGCGCGCGGCGTCCACCACCTCCACGCGGCCGAAGGCGGCCAACGCGGCGGCCAGGTGATCGGCCAGCGCGCGCACTGGCAAGCCGCGGGTGATGGGCACCAGCGTCACCGTGCCGGGCCGCGGGTGCAGGCCCTCGCTGGCCGGGGTCTGCAGCCGGCGCACCATCTGCCGTGTCAGGGCCAGGTGGCGGGTCAGCGCCATCGACAGCGCCGCATGGCTGGCCAGCAGGTCGTTGAAGGCGGTGCGGTCCAGGCGCGCCAGCAAGGAGTCGCGCACGGCAGTGACGGTGGCGTTGCGCACGTCGCCGGTGATCAAGGCCAGTTCGCCGACGATCTGGCCGCGGCTGATCTCACCCACGATGCGCTGCCCGCTCGGTGCGGCCGCATCGGCAATCGTGGCGCGCAGGCGGCCGCTGACCAGCAGGTAGAGCGCATCCCCGGCCTCGCCTTGGCGCATCAGCGCCTGGCCGCCGACCAGTTCCGTCCAGGTCATGGCCTGCTGCAGACGCTCCAGCGCCGCGGCGTCGACGTCGCCGAAGTCTTCCTGCAGCAGGCGCGACAGCAGCTCGTCGTGGTAGGGCTGCCGGCCCGCACTGCCGCCGGGCCGCCTTGCGCCGGGGGCGCTCAAGACCAGGCCGGCGGACGCTTGTCGATGAAGGCCTGCACGCCCTCCAGCGCCGATGCGTCCATCATGTTGCAGGCCATGGTCTCGGCCGCGAGGTCGTAGGCAGCGGCAATGCCGGTCTCCAGCTGGCGGTAGAACAGGCCCTTGCCGGCGGCAATGGCCACGCGCGGCTTGGCCACCACGGCGGCCACCAGGCGTTCGGTCTCGGCATCGAGCTCGGCAGCGTCGACGACGCGGTTGACCAGGCCCTTCTCGCGTGCCTCATCGGCGGAAATGAAGGCCCCGGTGACCAGCATCTCGAAGGCGGCCTTGCGCGGCAGGTTGCGGCTGAGCGCGACGCTGGGCGTGCTGCAGAACAGCCCCAGGTTGACGCCGCTGACGGCAAAACGCGCGTCACGCGCCGCCACCGCCAGGTCGCACATGGCCACCAGCTGGCAGCCGGCGGCGGTGGCGATGCCCTGCACCTGGGCCAGCACCGGCACCGGCAGGCGCTGGATGGTCATCATCATGCGACCGCACTGCGCGAACAGCCGCCGGTAGTAGTCCAACGACGGTTCGGCGCGCATCTCCTTGAGGTCGTGGCCGGCGCAGAAGGCCTTGCCGGCCGCGCGGATCACGACGATCCGGGCCGATTCGTCGGCCGCAATGCCGTCGAGCCGGGCCTGCAGCGCGTCGAGCACGGCTTCGGACAGGGCATTGAAGGCCTGCGGCCGGTTCAGCGTCAGCGTCACCACGCCCCGCGCATCCTTCTCGACCAGGACCGGTTCGTCGTTCATCGCGCCCTCACTCGCTCGATCGTTCATGTCATTCGATGGCCGAGGCGCTCTTGGCGCGCTCGCGCAGCTGGAACTTCTGGATCTTGCCGGTGCTGGTCTTCGGGATCGGTTCGAAGCGGATGTCCTTGGGCACCTTGTAGCCGGCCAGCAGCTGCCGGCAGTGTGCCACCAGGGCTTCGGCCGTCACGTCGGCCCCCGGCTTGAGCTCGACGAAGGCCAGCGGCGTCTCGCCCCACTTCGGGTCGGGCCGGGCCACCACGGCGCAGGCCAGCACGGCGGGGTGGCGGTACAGCGCGTCCTCGACCTCGATGGAGCTGATGTTCTCGCCGCCGCTGATGATGATGTCTTTGCTGCGGTCCTTGATCTTCACATAGCGGTCGGGCTCCAGCACCGCCAGGTCGCCGGTGTGGAACCAGCCGCCATCGAAGGCCTTGGCCGAGGCGCCAGGGTTCTTCAGGTAGCCCTTCATCACGATGTTGCCGCGGAACATGATTTCGCCCATGGTCTGGCCGTCGGCCGGCACCTCGGTCATCGTCTCCGGGTCCATCACCGTCATGCCTTCCTGCAGCGGGTAGCGCACGCCCTGGCGGCCGTTCAGGCGTGTCTGCTCCGAAAGATCGGCCTGGGCCCAGCTGGCCCGCTTGGACGCCACTGCTGCCGGCCCGTAGACCTCGGTCAGGCCGTAGACATGGGTGATGTCGAAGCCCAATTGCGCCATGCCTTCGATCATCGCGGCCGGCGGTGCGGCGCCGGCAACCATGCCGCGCACGGCGCCGATGCCTTCGCGCAGCGCGGGTTCCGCCGCCACCGCACCCAGGATGCCGTTGTGCACGATGGGCGCGGCGCAGTAGTGGTCCACGCCATGCGCGCGCATGGCGGCCAGGATGCTGGCGCCATCCACCCGGCGCAGGCACACGTGCACGCCGGCCTGCATGGCCACCGTCCACGGGAAGCACCAGCCGTTGCAGTGGAACATCGGCAGCGTCCACAGGTAGCGCGGGAACTGCGGCATCGCCCAGGTGACGGCGTTGCTCACGGCGTTCAGGTAGGCGCCGCGGTGATGGGTCACCACACCCTTGGGATCGCCCGTGGTGCCGCTGGTGTAGCTGACGGCGATGGCGTCCCATTCGTCGGCCGGGCCGTCCAGGCGTGGCAGCGGGTGGTGCGCCGCCAGCAGGGCCTCGTAGTCGTGGGTGCCCAGCCGCTCACCGGGGCCGGTGTACTCGCTGTCGCAGACGTCGATGACCACGATCTCGCGCCCCATGTCCTTCAACTGCGCCAGCGCCGTTGACACCGTGGCCGAGAACTCACGGTCGGTGATCAGCACCTTGGCCCCACAGTGGTTCATCTGCCAGGCCAGCAGCGCCGCATCCAGCCGCGTGTTGAGCGTGTTGATCACCGCGCCCAGGGCCGGCACGGCGTAGTGCGCCTCCACCATATCCGGCGTGTTGGGCAGCATCGTGCTCACCGTGTCGCCCCGGCCCACGCCCAGGGCCCGCAACGCTGCGGCCAGGCGGGCCGAACGGTCGCGCAGCGTGGCCCAGTTGCAGCGCCGCGCGCCATGGATCACCGCCGGCAGGTCGCCGAAGACCTCCGCCGTGCGTTCGACGAAGCTGATCGGCGTCAGCGCCACGAAGTTCGCGGGTGTGCGGGGCAGGTCCTGGTCGTAGATGTTCATGGGGGTCCCTCGTGGCCGCAGCGCTGGGCAGGTTGCGCCGCTCGCGCAGCCTAGCACAGGGCCGTCACGCGGCGGTCCACCATCGTAGCCATTCGCGCCCGGGCGCTGCCCCGGGAAGAGCCCGGGGCTGTGGTATCACCGCCCCCCATGTTCCGGGTGCAGATCATCGGCGGCAGCGGTGCCGGCAAGACCACGCTCGGCCGGCGCCTGGCCCAACGCCACAGCCTGCCCTTCATCGACCTGGACGACCTGTTCTGGGAACCTGGCTGGGTGGACGTCGGACACCCGGAACTGGCGCGGCGCCTGGCGCCGCAGGTGGCCGGCGACGGCTGGGTGGTGGCCGGGAACTACGGCCCCACCACCGAACCACAGCTCTGGCCGCGCCTGACCCACCTGCTGGTGCTGGACCTGCCCTACAGGTTGATGATGCGCCGCACCGTCACCCGCACCGTCTGGCGCGGCCTCACCGGCGCGCCCTGCTGCAATGGCAACCGGGAATCGCTGCGGCGGATGTTCGACAAGGGCGGCGTCATCCGCTACCTGCACCGCACCTGGGACGCGCGCCATGCCCGCTTTGCCGGCATCGACAGGGAACCCGCCCTGGCCCACGTGAACGTGCAGTTGCTGCGTCAGCCCCGCGAAGTGGCCAGGCTCGACGCGACGGGCCTGGCCTGACAACGGTCACATGACGCCGAAAGTGCGAAACGCTTCCACCGTGCTCATGCCGGCCTGGATGGCATCCCGCACCTTGTTCTCCGTGGCCGACTTCTCAAGCGCCAGGCGAATGGCATCCTCTTCCACGGCCCGCGGGATCACCAGCACACCGTCCAGGTCGCCGAAGACGATGTCACCGGGCGCCACACGCACGCCTGCCACCTCCACCGGCACCCGCCAGTCCACCACCTTGCCGCGTGGCCCCTGGTCCTGCGCGTAGCCCCCGAAGCCGAACACCGGCAGGCCGCTGGCGGCCACTTCCGGCGTGTCGCGCCAGTAGCCGTCCAGCACCGCACCGGCGGCCTTCAGGTGCATCGCCCGCGTGGTCATGAGGCCACCCCAGAGCGCGAAGCGCGGCGCACAGCCGGTGGCCACGTAGACCTCGTTGGCCTTCAGGTCGTCCAGCGCCTCGAACAACATGCCAAAAGGACGTTTGCTCAGCGGGCCGCGGCCGTCGGGCTCCCGGCTGCCAAAGGCATTGGCCTCCAGCACCGGCATGGCACGGCCGACGATCACGTGCTCAGGCTTCAGCGGCCGGATCTCTGGCTTCAGGAACTGGTGCAGGTGGCCCAGGGTGTCCAGGATGTCGCCCACCAGGGCCGGGAACAGCTGGGCGCGCATCAGCGCAAACAGTTCGGCGTCGTCGCGCCAGGGACGGGTCATGGGGTCTCCTTGGGGGATGGGTGTGCGGCAGGGACTCGGGCCATCACGCCGTGGCCTTGGCCAGCGCCTGGTCGATATCCCACAGGATGTCGTCCACATGCTCCAGGCCAACCGACATGCGCACCATGTCGGGCAACACGCCTGCAGCGTGCTGTTGGTCAGCGTCGAGCTGCCGGTGCGTGGTGCTGGCCGGGTGGCTGATCAGCGTGCGCGTGTCGCCGATGTTGACCAGGTGGCTCATGAACTGCGCCGACTCGATGAAGCGCACGCCCGCATCGAGGCCGCCACCGGCGCCGGAGGCGCCGTTCGCCGCTTTCACGCCGAACGCCAGCAACCCGGACCCGGCACGCATCTGCCGCTGCATCAGCGCGTGTTGCGGATGGTCCGGCAGACCCGGGTAGCTGACCCAGGACACGCGCGGGTCGGCCTGCAGCGCCTGGGCCACCGCGAGCGCATTGGCGCTGTGGCGTTCCATACGAAGCGGCAGCGTCTCCACGCCCTGCAGAATCTGCCAAGCGCTCATGGGGCTGAGCGCGGCGCCAAAGACACGCAGCGCCTCCATGCGGCAGCGCATCGTGAAGCCGAAATCGCCGAAGGTCTCGTAGAACTTGACGCCGTGGTAGCCGGGCGACGGCTCGGTCATGCCGGGGAACTTGCCGTTGTCCCACGGGAACTCGCCGCCTTCGACGATCACGCCGCCCAGCGTCGTGCCATGGCCGGCCAGGTACTTGGTGGCCGAATGCACGACGATGTCGGCGCCAAGGGCCAATGGGTTGCACAGGGCCGGGCTGGGCACGGTGTTGTCGATGACCAGCGGCACGCCATGCGCATGGGCCACGTCGGCCACGGCGGCAATGTCCAGCACCACCAGGCTGGGGTTGCCCAGGCTTTCGGCAAAGACGGCCCGCGTGTTCGGCCGCATCGCCGCCGCGAAGGCCTCGGGCTGCGTAGCGTCGACGAAGGTGGTCTCGATGCCGAACTTGGCCAGGTTCACCGCCAGCATGGTCACGCTGCCGCCGTACAGCGCGCCGGCGGCCACCACGTGGTCGCCGGCCTGCAGCAGCGTCATCAGTGCCATGGCCTCGGCGGCCATGCCGGAGGCGGCGGCGACCGCCGCGCGCCCGCCTTCGAGCGCCGCCACGCGCTCTTCCAGCGCGGCCACGGTGGGATTGCTCAGCCGCGAGTAGACGTTGCCGAAGGTCTGCAGGTTGAACAGGCTGGCCGCGTGATCCGCACTGTCGAAGACGAAGCTGGTGGTCTGGTAGATCGGCAGCGCCCGCGCGCCGGTGGCGGCATCGGGGATCTGGCCGGCGTGGATGGCCAGGGTCTCGGGGCGGAAGGCGTGGTCGGGCATGGCGGGGTGGCAGGTCGCCCGGCGAGGGCATGGGCAAACCCATGGGCAAACCCATGGGCAATCGGCCGGATCAATCTACCACCCGTCTCCCGTCTGCCGTCAGCGGGCCAATGCGAAGGCCCGCACCGCGCTGGCGTCGTAGGCGTGCAGGCGGCTGTTGCCGTCGTGCGCCTTGGCCGCCACGTACAGATTGGCGGCAAATGCGGCGTTGTCGCAACTGCCGGGGTGGCCCGGCACCGGGCCCATCAGCGTGCCCACGGCGAAGTCGTTGGTGAAGTGTCCGTTGCCGTCGCCAGCGTAGGGCCCGCTGATCAGGGCACCGACCTCACCGCCCGCCCCCGCACCCGGCACCGCCAGCGCGCCGCGCACCACGCCCATCGAGAACGTGGCCCGCTGTGCCGGGTGCGTGGCGTCGAAGGCCAGGCGTACCGTGGCCCCCGGCGTGTAACGCAGGAAGCCGCAGTCGTCGACACCGGCACCCCCCACCACCATGGGCGCGGCGATGCTGGCGTCGCAGCGGCCGTTGTCCACCTGCACCGTGAAGACGAAACCACCGTCGACGATCTCCGCCGGGCTGGCCACGCGTGTGTCCAGCGTCGTGCCGTCCCAGGCCGACGGCACGACGAACTGGAAGGTGGCCGGGCCTGGCAGCAGCACGTTGCGCGCGCTGTCCAGCACCTCCAGGCGCACCTGGTAGCCGCCGGCCAGGGCGGGCGCGGCCACGGCATCACTGCTGCCGGGTGTGCTCCAGCGCGCGGCGTAGACGTCACCGATGCTGTTGTCCACCGGCCAGTAGTAGCTCGTGCCGCTGGGGTCGCCGGCGGTGCTGACGCCCCAGTCGGCCGGGTTGAACAGCGCGGTCTTGAAACGGTAGGTGTCGTCGGCCCCCGGACCCAGCTGCACCGACGGGAACTGCACCGCCGGCCCCGGCAGGTCGCGCACATAGGTGCGGCTGACGGGCGCGGTCATGTGGATCCAGGCGTCGCCGGGGTTACGGCGCCAACTCCAGCGGTACAGCGCTGGCTGGCCCGGGTTGGTGTCGGGAATGTTCAGCGCGTGCTGCTGCCGGAACCCCAGCGTGCCGCCGAAGGGTGCGTTCACGGTGCTGCCGTAGTCCAGCAGCCCGTCGGGCCGCACCCATCCGGCTGGTGCCGGCGCGGCGCCGGCGCTGCCCCGCACCCAGCAGCTGCCCACGGCCATCGGCATCACCCAGCGGTCGACACCGGCGGGTGGGTCCACCGGCACGTCCGGCACGCAGGGCTGCGCACGTTCGTCTGTCACCACCACGGTGAGCTCGTCGCCGCAGGGGTAGTTCCAGATCGTGTGGCAGCGCACCGGTGGGTTGTGGATGGTGACCCAGTCGCCACCGATCAGCTGCTCGGCCTTGATGTGCAGGTCGGGCTGATCGCCATCGCCACAGTCGTGCAGGAAGAGCACGCTGAACCGGCCCATCTCGTCGGTCATCACCGGCGGCAGACACTGCTTCGTGTAGACGAACCAGGGCTCCAGCCAGGTCAGGCCGCATAGCCAGGGCCGGAAGACCTCGAACTGCGCCACCAGGTCGGCCCGCAAGGCGGGTGGCGAAGCGTCCGACAGCTGCAGCGACAGGGTCTGCACCGGCATGCGCAGCGCGGCGCGCGGTGGCGTGTAGGCCAGCACCTGGGCCGCGGCCATCGGCGCGAACCATGGGTCGGGCTCGGGCAGCGGAATCGGGATCGGCCGCTCCACCAGATGCAGCAGGTCGTCGCGCAGACGGTAGAGGTCGGGCAGCGGCAGTTTCTCGACCAGGAGGCTGAAACGATCGACCTCGCAGACCGTGACACGCGCATGGCAGATCGGCAGTTCCAGCACGTCGCCACCGGTCAGCTGCACCCGCTTGACCAGGCGGCCGCGGATCCAGCACGCACACAGCAGCGTCCAGCCTTCCCAGTAGGGGCGAGGCAGGCGCAGGTCCAGCCGCGGTTGGCGCAGGTCCAGCTGCAGCGGTTCGGTGTAGCCGCCGAACTGGCGCTCCAGCGTCTCGCGATCGGCCGGCGTGTTCTGTGCGGCGCTCGGCAGCATTGGCGCGATCACCACGCGCGCCGAGGCCAGCTGTGCCGGCGCGGCACTGAACTGGCCCTCGGCCAGCAGCACACCCTTGCCGCGAGAGACCTTCAACCGCGTGGCGGCGGCGGCCTGGCCGAGGCGGTCGAAGACGACGGCCTGCAGGCCGTCCAGTGAATCGGTGTCGAGTGCACCATCCAATTCAATGCGGACAGGAACGGAAACGGGGCGCGCCGAAGTGGACGCGCCTGCAGTCTTGCGGGCCATGAGGGCTCCTTGCAGAGAGGCAACGGGACGCCCATGGTCGGCCGCGCCGCGGGCGCTTCCCACCCCACGCGGAGGGAGCGCCGGGACCTAGTTCTGCAGGGGCTGCGCTAGGGATGGAGGTTTACACAGGCCGCCGCGCAGAGATCACCTTGGTGTCCACGCCGGCCCAGTTCAGCCCACCGAACAGCCGCGCGTGTTCGATCTTCGTGCAGCGGTTCATCACGCTGTCCAGCCCCGCGGCGCGGGCGGCAGCATCGGCCTCGGCGCTGGCCACACCGATCTGCTGCCACAGGCACTTGGCACCGATGCGGATGGCCTGCGCGGCGATCGGCGGCACGTCGGCGCTGCGGCGGAACACGTCCACCATGTCCACCGGCACCGGGATGTCGTCGAGGCCGGCGTACACCGGCTCGCCGAGGATCTCGCCGCCGGCATAACGCGGATTCACCGGGATCACGCGGTAGCCATGCTGCTGCAGGTACTTGGCGACGAAGAAGCTGGGGCGATGCCACTCCGACGACAGCCCCACCACCGCCACCGTGCGGCAGGACTTCAGGATGCGGCGCAGCGTCGAGATGTCGTCGTGCATGGCGGCACTGTAGCGCCGCCACGCCGGATGCAACGAGTGTTTCATTCATGTTGCTTTGCTACACTTGGCGCATGCTTCCCGACATGGCCTTCGTCGAGCAGCGGCTGGACGAGCAGTTCGACAGCCTCAGCCCTGAGCTGCAGCGCGCCGCGCGCTGGCTGCGCCAGAACGGGCCGGCGGTGGCCGTGCATTCGATGCGCCAGTCGGCCCGGCTGGCCGGCGTGGCACCGGTCACCATGACCCGCCTGGCGCGCCGCCTGGGCTTTGCCGATTTCGACAGCCTGCGTGCGCCGTACGCGCGTCGGCTGGTCAGCGGCCACGCCACGTCGTCGCGGCGTCGGCCGGCCACACGGGCGAACGGCCTGTCGGGCCAGCTGGGGGCCCTCAACGGGGCCCAGATCGCCCACGTCGGCGCCGTCACCGCCCACAACCCGGCGCCGGCGCTGCAGGCCGCCGCCAAGGCGCTGTTGCGGGCCCAGCGCGTGGGCTTCCTCGGCCAGCGCATCTCGCACGGCGTGGCCTTCCAGCTGCACTACGGCTACGGCCTGCTGGCGCCCAACGGCGTGCTGCTGGGCGACCTCGGCGGCACGCTGGCCGACCAGTTGGCCACCCTCGGCAACGGCACGGTGCTGGTGGCCATCAGCCAGTCGCCCTACACGCGCAGCGTGGTGGAGGCGGTGGCCCGTGCGCATCAGCAGGGGGCCGCCGTCGTGGCGCTCACCGACAGCCCACTCTCCCCCATCGCCCGCGGCGCCGCACACACCCTGCTCTATGGCGGGGGCGCACCGGCGCTGCTGCACTCCACCTGCGGCGCCCTCGCCCTGGCCGAAGCACTGCTGGTCGCCGTCGCGCATGCCGGCGGCACCACGGTGCAGACGCACTGGGCACAGCGGCAACGGCAGCTGGCTCAGGACCGGGCCTATCACGAATCCCCCAAGGACACGCCATGACAACCCCTGCCACCCGCATCCTGCACCGCCAGATCCACCACCGTCTGCCAGTGGCCGCCCACGCCAGCGGCATGACCCTCACCGACACCGCCGGCCGCGACTACATCGACGCCAGCGGCGGCGCCGCCGTGTCCTGCCTGGGCCATGGGCACCCGGAGGTGATCGCGGCCATGCACGCACAGATCGACCGCGTGGCCTACGCCCACACCAGCTTCTTCACCACCGACGTAGCCGAGGAACTGGCGTCAGAACTGGTGCGAACGGCGCCCGCGGGCATGACGCACGCCTACTTCGTCTCCGGCGGCTCCGAGGCTGTGGAAGCGGCCCTGAAGATGGCGCGCCAGTACTTCGTGGAGATCGGCCAGCCGCAGCGCCAGCACTTCATCGCGCGCCAGCAGAGCTACCACGGCAACACGCTGGGTGCATTGGCGGTGGGCGGCAACGAATGGCGCCGCCGGCAGTTCGCGCCGCTGCTGATCCCGGTGACGCACGTGTCGGCCTGCTACGAATACCGCGGCCGAGCCGCGGGCGAGACCGCCGACGCCTACGGCCAGCGTCTGGTGCAGGAACTGGCGGGCGCGATCGACCGCCTGGGCGGCGAAAACGTCATCGCCTTCGTCGCCGAGACCGTTGGCGGCGCCACATCGGGCGCGCTGACGCCGGTGCCGGGTTATCTGAAGGGCGTGCGTGATCTCTGCAGCCGCCACGGCATCCTGCTGATCCTCGACGAGGTGATGTGCGGCATGGGCCGCACCGGCACGCTGCACGCCTGCGAGCAGGAAGGCGTGGTGCCCGACTTGATCACCATCGCCAAGGGGTTGGGCGGCGGCTACCAGCCCATCGGCGCCGTGCTGGCCCAGGGCGCCATCGTCGACGCGTTCTCCCGTGGCTCCGGGCTCTTCCAGCACGGCCACACCTACCTCGGCCACCCGGTGGCGTGTGCCGCGGCGCTGGCCGTGCAGCGCGTGATCCACCGCGACGGCCTGCTGGCCCAGGTGCAGCGCCAGGGCCACGGCCTGCGCGAACGGCTGCAGGCCGCCTTCGGCACCCATGACCATGTGGGCGACATCCGCGGCCGCGGGCTGTTCCAGGCCATCGAACTGGTTCACGACCGGGCCACCAAGGCGCCCTTCGACCCCGCGCTGAAACTGCATGCCAGAATCAAGGCGCAATGCATGGAACGGGGCCTGATGGTCTACCCGACGGGCGGCACCATCGACGGCGCGCGGGGTGACCACGTGCTGCTGGCGCCGCCCTTCATCGCCAGCGATGCCGACCTGGACGCCATCGTCGGCCGGCTCGCCGATGCGGTCCGGGCCGCGCTGGCCTCGGCGCGGTGAACCACCCGGGCAACCCCTGTGCATCCCAACCCCGCCGGCGCGTATCGTGCCGGCATCACCTCGAAGTCCGACTCAGAAGGAGTGAGAAGCCCATGAAGCTGAAGTCCACCCTGGCCCTCGCGGCCGCCGCCGTCACCCTCGGCCTGCCCGCGACCAGTGCCTTTGCGCAGCAGAAGTTCGTCACCATCGGCACCGGCGGTGTCACCGGCGTGTACTACGCCGCCGGCGGCGCCATCTGCCGCCTGATGAACAAGGACCGCGCCCGCCACGGTATCCGCTGCTCGGTGGAATCCACCGGCGGTTCGGTGTTCAACATCAACACCATCAAGGCCGGCGAGCTGGACTTCGGCGTCGCCCAGTCCGACTGGCAGTACCACGCCACCAACGGCAGCAAGGTCTTCGAGAAGGATGGCAAGCACACCGACCTGCGCGCCGTGTTCTCGGTGCACCCTGAGCCCTTCACCGTGCTGTCACGCAAGGAAGCCGCGATCGGCAAGTTCGAGGACCTGAAGGGCAAGCGCTTCAACGTCGGCAACCCCGGTTCTGGCACCCGCGCCTCGGCCGAGGAACTGCTGAACGCCATGGGCTGGAAGCTCAGCGATTTCTCGCTGGCCTCCGAACTGAAGGCCGACGAACACGGTGCCGCGCTGTGCGACAACAAGATCGACGCCTTCTTCTACGGCGTGGGCCATCCCAGCGCCAACATCCAGGATCCGATCACCACCTGCGGCGCCAAGCTGGTGCCGCTGACTGGCCCGGCGATCGACAAGCTGGTTGCCGGCGCGCCGTACTACGCCAAGGTCAACATCCCGGGCGGCCTGTACGCCGGCCATCCGAACCCCACGCCCACGTACGGCGTGCTGGCCACCTTCGTGACCAGCGCCAAGGTGCCCGACGCCACGGTGTACGAACTGGTGAAGGCCGTCTTCGACAACTTCGAGGAGTTCAAGAAGCTGCACCCGGCCTTTGGCGCGCTGAACCCGCAGGACATGGTCAAGAACGGCAACTCCGCCCCGATGCACCCGGGCGCCGTCAAGTACTACAAGGAAAAGGGCTGGCTGTAATCGTCAGCATGACTTTTGCTTGACCGAGGGGCCCCGCCAGCGGGGCCCCTTGTCGTTTGCGATCGGAGGAAGAGAGCACCATGGCCCAGAACAAGAAGGACACGAAAGACGTCGACGTCGCCCAGCTGGCCGCCGACAATGACACCGGCGGCCGCAAGCCCGGCCCCATGGTCACGAAGCTGCTGCTAGGCGTGGCGCTGGCCTGGAGCCTGTTCCAGCTCTGGATCGCGTCGCCGCTGCCGTTTTCGCTGGGTTTCGGCGTCTTCAACGACACGCAGTCGCGCGCCATCCACCTGGCGTTCGCCGTCTTCCTGTCGTACATGGCCTACCCGGCCTTCAGCGGTTCGCGGCGCGACCGCGTGCCGGTGCTGGACTGGGTCTTCGCGCTGGTCGGCGCCTTCTGCGCCAGCTACCTGTTCTTCTTCTACCGCGAGCTGGCCGACCGCCCGGGCCAGCCCAACACGCAGGACCTGGTGGTCGCCGTCACCGGCCTGGTGCTGCTGCTCGAAGCCACGCGCCGTGCCCTCGGCCTGCCCATGGTGATCGTGGCCCTGGTCTTCCTGGGCTACACCTTCGGTGGCCCCTACATGCCGGACCTGATCGCGCACAAGGGTGCGTCGCTGAGCCGCGCCATGTCGCACCAGTGGCTCACCACCGAAGGCGTCTTCGGCGTCGCGCTGGGGGTGTCCAGCGGCTTCATCTTCCTCTTCGTGCTCTTCGGCAGCCTTCTCGACCGCGCCGGCGCCGGCAACTACTTCATCAAGAGCGCCTTCGCGCTGCTGGGCCACATGCGCGGCGGCCCGGCCAAGGCCGCGGTGGTGTCCAGCGCCGCCACCGGCATCATCAGCGGCAGTTCCATCGCCAACGTGGTGACCACCGGCACCTTCACCATCCCATTGATGAAGCGCGTGGGCTACCGCGGCGACCAGGCCGGCGCGGTGGAAGTCTCCAGCTCCGTCAACGGCCAGATCATGCCGCCGGTGATGGGTGCCGCGGCCTTCCTGATGGTGGAGTACGTGGGCATCCCGTATTCGCAGATCATCAAGCACGCCTTCCTGCCGGCGCTGATCAGCTACATCGCCCTTTTCTACATCGTGCACCTGGAAGCGCTGAAGGCGGGCCTCACCGGCCTGCCGCGCCGCAGCCAGGCGCCCGCACTGCAGCGCCTGCTGTCCTTCGGCCTCACGGTGGCCGGCTTCGTGGTGCTGGCTGGCATCACCTATGCCGCCATCGGCTGGGTCAAGGGCGTGGCCGGCGCCGCGGCGATGCCCATCATCGGCATCGGCCTGCTCGCAGCCTATGTGGGCCTGCTGTGGGTGGGCACGCGCCAGCCGGAACTGACGATGGACGACCCCAACGCGCCGGTCTACGAACTGCCGGAGACGGCGCCCACGCTCAAGAGCGGCCTGCACTACCTGCTCAGCGTGGTGGTGCTGATCTGGTGCCTGATGGTGGAACAACTCTCGCCGGCGCTCTCGGCCTTCTGGGCCACGGTCTTCATGATCTTCGTGATGCTGACCCAGCGCCCGCTGGTGGCCCTGATGCGCGGCCGCGGCGATCTCGGCGGCGCCGTGATGGCCGGTGTGAAGGACCTGGTCGTGGGCCTGGAAACCGGTGCGCGCAACATGATCGGCATCGGCGTGGCCACGGCCGCGGCCGGCATCATCGTCGGCACTGTGTCGCTCACCGGCGTGGGCCTGGTGATGACGGAGATCGTGGAACTGCTCTCCGGCGGCAACCTGATGCTGATGTTGGTGCTGGTGGCCGTGATCAGCCTGATCCTGGGCATGGGCCTGCCGACCACGGCCAACTACATCGTGGTCTCCACGCTGATGGCGCCGGTGGTGGTGGAACTGGGTGCGCAGAACGGCCTGCTGGTGCCGTTGATCGCGGTGCACCTGTTCGTCTTCTACTTCGGCCTGATGGCGGATGTGACGCCGCCCGTGGGTCTGGCAAGCTTTGCCGCCGCGGCCATCGCGCGCAGCGACCCGTTGAAGACCGGCATCACCGCCTTCTACTACTCGATGCGCACGGCCATCCTGCCGTTCCTGTTCATCTTCAACACCCAGTTGCTGATGATCGGCATCGACAGCCCCTGGCACCTGGCGCTCACGGTGGCCAGCGCCATCGTCGCCATGCTGGTGTTCGCCGCTGCCACGCAGGGCTACTTCCTGGTCAAGACCCGCTGGTACGAGACCCTGGCGCTGCTGCTGGTGACCTTCACCCTCTTCCGCCCCGGCTACTGGTGGGACATGGTCTTCCCGCCCTACGACGAACGGCCCGCGAGCGAGCTGATGGCCCTGGTGGAAAAGGCACCGGCCGACGAGCGCAAGCGCGTCTGGGTCGAGGGCCTGAACCTCAACGGCGACGAGGTGAAGAAGGGCGTGCTGCTGCCGCTGGGCGAGCCCGCACCGGCGCGCGAGCGCCTCAAGCGCATCGGCCTGACCGTGATGACCCTGGGCAGCGACGTGCAGGTGGCCGCGGTGCAGTTCGGCTCACAGGCCGAGAAGCTGGGCCTGGAGCAGGGTTTCAAGGTCACGTCCATCGAAATGCCGTCGGACCGCCCCGCCAAGGAGTGGATGTTCCTGCCGGCGCTCGCGCTTCTGGGCGCAGTGGTGATGCTGCAGCGGCGGCGTCAGGGCGAGGCGGCATGACGGTGCGCATCGCACTGATCCATGCGTTGACGCACTCGCCGCCACCCATCAACGCGGCGCTGGCCCGCGCCTGGCCGGAAGCGGTGCGCATGAACCTGCTGGACGACAGCCTGTCGGCCGACCTGGCCCGCGCCGGAGCGCTGGACGCGCGCATGACGCAGCGTTTCCTGGCCCTGGCCGACTACGCCGTGGGCACAGGTGCCAACGCCATCCTCTTCACCTGCAGCGCCTTCGGCCCCTGCATCGATGCGGTGAAAGCGCGCCACACGGGCATTCCGGTGCTCAAACCCAACGAGGCCATGGTGGACGAAGCCGTGGCCCTGGCCGCCGGCACGCCGATCGGCCTGCTGACCACCTTCGGCCCCACGCTGCAGACCATGCCGCCCGAGTTCCCGCCCACCGCGGTGCTGCACACCGCGCTGGCCGACGGCGCCATGGCGGCGCTGGATGCCGGCGACACCGCCTCCCACGACCGCCTGGCCGTGGAGGCCGCCATCCGACTGGCCGACCAGGGCTGCCGCGTGATCGCGCTGGCGCAGTTCAGCCTGGCCCGGACGCGGGATGCCGTGGCCGCGGCCACGGGGCTGCCAGTGCTGACGACGCCAGATTCGGCGGTGGCGCGGTTGAAGGCCTTGTTGGCAGGCGGCTGAACAGCCCATCCATCGGGCCACGACGCCAACCACCGAAGCCTCGACGCCGATGGCTCGGCGGGCCGCACGACAAGGCTCGGACATCGCACGGGCCTGGCGTGCTCAACACCTGCCCCGGCGACGCTGGGCCCAACGCTGCCCCGCCCACCTACTTGGGCGCAACGCCGCCCGGGTACTTGGCCAGACACTCGCCAATGGGCTCGACCTTCTTGATCTCCAGCGACCAGGGCTCCACCCGCAACTGCGATTCATGCTTGGCGATGACGTAGTACCGGGTACACGGCTTCGCGTTCAAGGGCAGCATGGCGTCCGGACTCATCTTCCGGCCGTCCTTCCGCGTGGTCCGCACCAGCAGCATGTTCCTGCCAGGATCGATGGTCACGGTCGACGGCGACGACAGGTCGAGCTTTCCGTTGACCCCCACGATGCGTACCGACTCCTCGGTCGGATCGGCCACGCTGACCCTGTCGCCCGTGACTTCAGCGTAGGGGCCCGGGGTGGCGCAGGCGGCCAATGCGGCCGGGACCAGCAAGGCCAGCAAGCTTTTAAAAGTCATCATCACCTCCCTTTGATGTCCATGTGGCGTGCAACGATAGTGCAATGCGGGTGGCGGTGACGAACCGCGACTACGCGCGGTGCTCGCCATGCCATTGCATGGAACACTCGCAAGCGTCCCCTGCAACTGGACAGCTTGAAACCGGAACTTCGTCATTCTCGAGGAATAGAAATGAGAAAGTCGGTGTTCACGGAGACCCAGATCATGGTGATCCTGGACGAGGGTAAGAGGGATGTCACCTGCCGCTACGGATTTCAGCGATTTCGAATAGACGCTCACGGTGGCGTTTCAACGATCTTTGTCGCTCTTGGCGGTTCCAAGAAGACGGTACATCGAATAGGCATAGACAAACAGGATACTCGCCAGGAGTCCAGCAGTAGGCCACTCGTAGTCAAGGAGCCAAAAGACACCGAACGAGAGGCCAAACACCAGACACGTGAAGGCCGCGGCCAGCAGACCGGCTCTACACCATCGAGCCATCACGGACCTTTGCATGATTCGACCACTTCGTATTGCTCGTTGCCAGAGATCGATTCATTGGCAGACACCGGTTCTAGTGCATTTGTACGCCCGAGGATTAGGCTTCCAAAAGGAATCACGATCGCGCCCAACGCGAAAGCGCCTGATGTGACACCTTGAGCAGGGTTCAAGAACCCGTTGATTGCGCCCAGAAGTCCCGCGTGGAGCACCGATTTCCAGTCAATGGTCGGCAATCCGGCGCGGCCCGCGCCCTGTCCGACTTGATAGGAGTAGTTCGCATAAGCGCCACCTACGGCACCGAGTGAGCCTCCGGCAAAGTTGTACTGGGGGATAGGCAAGAGCCCTTCTGGGTCATGTTCCCCAACAGGGTTGGCCACCGCATAGACGTAGGGATTGATCCCCCCAGCCAACCCAATCGGATCCGCCTGCGCATACCGCCCCACACTCGCATCGTAGACGCGATGCCAGTTGTGCCACAGCCCCGACTCGCCGTCGAAGTACTGCCCCGGGAACCCCAGGTTCATCGCCCCGATGCTGGTGCTGAGCACCGTGCGGTCGAAGGCGTCGTTTTTCGCCCGCCACACCACGGCGCCGCCGGCGTTGCTCAGCACCTCGGGCCGGCCGAGCTGGTCGTTGTGCGCGGCGTGGAACTGGCTGCTGCGGGCGATGCCCAGCAGTTCGCTGCCGATCCACACATAGGCGGTGCTGGCCGAGCCGGGCCCCACCTCGTACAGCATGCGCCCGTCGCCGGCGTAGACGAAGCGCGTGGTGCCTGAGGCGGTGCTCTTCCATGCCCGCTGGTTCTGCGCGTTGTGCGCGTACTGGCCTTGCAGGGTGCCGCCCAGCCAGTACTCGGCGTTGCGGTTGAAGTCGTCGTAGGTCCAGGCCCTGGTGCCCAGGCTGCCGGTTTCGCTGACGAGGTTGCCTGCATCGTCGTAGCCCAGGGTGCGCGTGGCCGCGCCGGTGACTTTCCACAGCCGGTTGCTGCCGGCGTAGGGCTGGTGCGTGAAGGTCTGGCCATTGCGCACCATGGCCGTTCGGTTGCCCACGGTGTCCCAGGCGTAGTCGTGCGCGTCGCTGCTGCGGATCACGGCCTCCAGACGGTCGTTGGGGTCGTAGCCCAGGCTGGCCGTGGCGCTGGGCTGCACGCTGTTGCTCAGGCTCGAGATCGTGTGGTGACCGGGGGTGTAGCCGAAACTCAGGTATTGCACCGATGTCTGCGCCGTGCCCGCCACGATGCCGGTGATGCGGCCGTCCGCGTCGAGCGTGCGGCGCTGCGCCAGGCCGTTGCCATGGCGCCAGGCGAACAGGGCGTCGGTGGCCGGCTGGTAGAGCAGCGTGTCGGCCAGCGTGAACCAGTTGCCGCTGCCAAAGCGCCCCTGCATCCCCGCCAGCCGGCCGTACCCGTCCCAGCTGTGTTTGACGCTCAGGCCGCCGGGGTAGGTGATCTGGTCGGGCTGCCCGTGGGCGGTGGTGGTCCAGGCCGTGGTCAGCGTGGTGCCAGCCACGACGTTGGCCTGCGACTTCAGGCTGCCTTCGGCGTGGTAGTCGTAGCTGGTGCTGCCGCTCAAGTCGGCCACGCCTGTCAGCCGGCCCACGCCGTAGCCGCTGCTGGCCGTGTCGTAGAAGAACTGCTCCACCGCACCGCCGGCACCCTGGCGTTGCACCAGCCGGTCCAGCGCGTCCCAGGTGTGGGTGATGGTCTTGCCGTTCTCAAGGGTCTTCACGTCCAGCCGGCCCAGGCTGTCCCAGGTGGTGGTGGTCAGGCCGCCGTCCGGGCTGTCCTGCGTGAGCACCTCGCCGAAGCCGTTGTAGGTGAAGGCCATGACGACGTTGCGCGGGTCGGTCACGCTCTGCAGGCGGCCCGCGGCGTCGTAGGCGTAGCCGATGCTGCCGCCGTCCGGCTGGTCCACCCGGGTGCGGCGGTTCAAGGCGTCGTAGGTGATGACGGTGCTGCGGCCGCGGGAGTCGTCGATCTGCTTCGGGTTGCCGTTGGCGTCGTAGGTCCATTGCAGCCACTGGCCGTTGCCGCCCACCTGGCGCGACAGGCGGCCCAGGGTGTCGAACTCTTCGGTCTGCACGAAACTGCCGGAGAGCGAACGCGCCAGGTTGGGGGACAGCGTGGCCACGGCCCGTGCCGAAGACCAGATCACACGTTTGCCGCCACCCGTCAGCGCCGCGAAGCTGCGGCTGCGCCACTCGTTCAGCGCGTTGCCGGTGCCGTCCAGCGTCAAGCCGTCGTCGTAGGACATGCGCTGCTGCGTCCCGCCCGGCAGCGTCACGCGCGTGGCCTGGCCGGCGCCGTTGTACTGGAACGCCGTGGTGCGGTTGCCCACGCCCGGCACCGCCAGGGTGGCGGCATGCACCAGGCCTTCGGGGCCGTTGGTGAACGAGGTGACCAAGCCGTTGACCGACGTGTGCGTGCCCGCCATCCCCAGCAGGTCATGGTCGCC
Organism: Burkholderiaceae bacterium; assembly: GCA_024235915.1. Classification (GTDB taxonomy): domain Bacteria; phylum Pseudomonadota; class Gammaproteobacteria; order Burkholderiales; family Burkholderiaceae_C; genus Rubrivivax. The sequence goes on from JACKLO010000008.1 coordinate 424,149, forward strand.
CCAGCTTTCGCACTGGTTCAGCGCATTGCAGGCGCTGGTCTTGCGCCCGCCGGTGTCGAACGAGACCACACTCTGCCGCTCTGCCCCGCTGGGCAGCCACTGCACCGCGGTCATGCTCTTCAAGCCCACCGAAGGCGCGGGGTGGAAGGTGTAGCGCCACGCCGTCGTCCGGCTCTGGCCGGTCGCGAGGTCGGTGACGGTGGTGGACGCCAGGCGTCCGTAGCCTTGGCGCTCGAAAGCATGGTCCAGCTGTCGATAGGCCGTGCCATTGCGGTCCTTGTGAACCTCGCGGGTGATGTTGACCTCGTCGGCCCAGGTGTAGTCGATGGTCTGTTTGCTGGCCGCCACGTTGGCGCTGAGCACCAGCCGGGTCAGGCGCCCGCGGCTGTCGTAGGTGTAGTCGGTCTTGTGGCCGTTCCAGTCCAGCGTGTAGTCGACGAAGCCGTTGGCGTCGTAGGCGGTGGTGGCGGCGCTGCCGCCACAAGCGAGCGCAGAGCGGTGCGACACGCCCGTGAGCCGCTTGGAGGTGCCCACGGTCTGGAAGCTGTAGGTCACGGCTTGGCCGTGCAGCGGCGTCAGTGTCGTGGCATTGCCGCTGTAGGCAAACGACTCCTTGAACTCCCCAACGCTGCGCTCGATGTGCTGCACGCGGCGGTTGGTGGTGTCCCAGGTGACGGTGTTGACCTGTACGCCATCGATCTTGACGCCGACGAGCAGTGTCTTCTGCGTGGCGTGGTAGAGGTATTCGCGTGCGCCCGCCACGGCGCCGGGCGGTGGTGTCACCTGCTTCAGGCGGGCGGGCACGTAGCTGGCCCCCGAGCCTTCCGGCGCGTGGTAGGCGTAGGTCCAGGTCAGGCCCGTGGTGTCGCTGGGGCTGGTCAGCCTGGCCTGCTGCACCGCGTTCCAGGCGTTGTAAGTGAAGGCGATCTTGAGCCCGGCCTGGTTCTGCACGCCGGCCAGCTTGCTGCCCTGCCAGGTATAGGTCCAGCGCGCACCGTCGACATCCACCACCGAGGACAGACGCGACGGTGAGTTGAAGCTGTAGTTGCGCTTGTCCCGTTCCAGAAACCAGCGCGCATTCTGCGGCGCAAACTGCAGTCGCCCCATGGCCACGGACTGCTCGACGTAGTAGCTGCCCGGGTCGTTCAGGTCGAGCGTGTACTTGTAGGACGCACCGCCCGGAAAGCTCACGATGGCGTCCTGGGGGATGCTGCCAATGTCGGTGGCGACGAGCACCGACGACGGCGCGATCGTGACCGGCTCCAGGCTGGACACCCAATGTGGCCCGAACAAGCGCCCGGTCGACGCGCTGCTGCGGTAGGTACGGCCCAGCCCCAGCGCATGGAGCCCCTGCGCCGCGATGTCGCCATCGGCCCAGGTCCATTCTCCGGATGCCAGCACGACCCCTTGGCAGCTCGTTGGATTCAAGTCATGCCGAGGATCGGAATTGAACTCCGACGCGGGCGCCGGGCGCTTGCGGTCAGATTCGTTCTCGGCGGCCCGGCGTTCCGCCGCAGCGCGGTGCCAGTGCGACCACATCGAACCCCAGTCGCCCTGCCAGAAGCCGAAGCGGCTGTCCGCCGGGTTGCCCTGCCCGATGGGGCGGAAGTGGTTGGGCGTGATCGTCGAGGCAGGAAACTGGAACTGCCCCGGCTGCCTGCCGATACCACGCACGGCCTCGAACTGCCCGGGGTCGAGACCGTACTCGACCTCAGCGGCGTCGGCCGCGCATTGCGCCCGGACGCCTATGGCCGTCAGTGCAAGCACCCAGGCCAGCAAGATTGCCGCCCCTTTCACACGGTGACTGCGAACAGGCAGGTGCCTGTCCCGCGTGGCCACAACGCCCCCTCCCCATTGGCTCCACATGGATGCTCCTCCCTGAAGCACGGCCGGCATCCTGTCATTGCAGGGTGTCTTCAGCCTTTGTCCGTCACGGCGATCGGTTCGTCATGACCAACCGCAATGGCAGGATAGGGACGGAGGCCGCCCCGCGCACCTGTCAAAGTTGACAGGTGCGCTTTCAGCGCATCGGTGGCTCGAGGCGCCTTTCTGGCGGACGATCAACCGGTGCGGCCTCTCAGGGCAAGAACCCCCGTTCCTCGAACAGCGCCCGCAGCTTCTCCGAATCCTCCTGAAACCGTTTCGGCGCGTATTTCAGGTCGCAGGTGTAGAACTTGGCCAGCGAATCCACGCCCAGATCCGCCATGCGCTGCAGGAAGTCCGGGTGCAGGCCCTGGTAGCGCGCCCAGCCCTTGACCTCGCGGTCGTGGAACTGTTCGTCGATCTGCTCGCCGCTGGGCCGCTGGTAGGTCTCGTCGTGGCACCAGGCCGCCATCGGCAACCGGTCGCGCTGCGCCGGGGCCTCGTCGGGCCAGCCCACGACCATGGACGTCGCCGGCAGGCAGTTGGGTGGCAGTTCCAGGAAGTCGGCGATCTCGCGCATCGCGTGCAGCGTGGTGCCCATGTAGCAGATGCCCAGGCCTTCGGCTTCCAGCGCCAGCGCCGTGGTCTGGGCCACGATGAGCGCGTCGAACGACGCCACGTGCCAGGCCAGCAGGTTGTCGAAGTTCAGCCGCGCCTCGCGCCGCTGCAGCCATTGGCGCGTGCGCCAGGTGTCGGCGCAGAAGGTCAGCACCAATGGGGCCTGCAGCACCATGTCCTGCTCGAAGTGCAGTTCGTACAGGCGGCGCTTGCGCTCGGCGTTGCGCGTGCGCACCACCGACACCATGTTCAGGTTGCCCGACGACGACGCGCCGGCGAACGCGTCCTGCAGCACCGCATCCAGCAACGCCGGGTCGATGGGATCAGGCTTGTAGCGGCGAATCGAGCGGTGACGCTGCAGCAGCGCTGAAAGTGCGGTCATGGTGGCGGTCATCTGGCAGTGTGGATGGGTCGAAAGGTGCGCGATCCTGTCACCCCGGGGCGGCCTCGCGGAAGCCCGGGACGCGCTGATACACTGGCATGGCCAGGAGAGAGTTTCCGACCAGATCCGGTCGCGAAGCCGCCGAAGGCGCAGGGGACGCCCCCGAACGCTCAGGCCAAAGGACTGGCTGGTTGACCTCACTGGAGAGAGGCGCCGGCATCACCGCCGTCGCCCACCGAAGGGGCAAGGGCCGTCACCGGGCGGACCCGAATCTCTCAGGTAAAGCGGACAGCGAGGGCCCCCGGACACCGTACACGCGGTGGCCGAGGCAGCGCCCTCGAAAGGTTCCGCCGTGTCCGACCTGCTCACCACCCCGCTGCACGCCCTGCACGTCAAGCTCGGCGCCCGCATGGTGCCCTTCGCCGGCTACAGCATGCCGGTGCAGTACCCTGCCGGCATCATCGCCGAGCACAAGCAGTGCCGCAGCGCCGCGGCGCTGTTCGACGTGTCGCACATGGGCCAACTGCGGCTGGTGGGCGACGACGCCGCCGCCGCGCTGGAATCCCTGGTGCCGGTGGACGTGGTGAACCTGGGGTTGCACAAGCAGCGCTACGCCCTGTTCACCAACGCCAGCGGAGGCATCCTCGACGACCTGATGGTCACGCGCCGCGACGACGACCTCTTCCTCGTCGTCAACGCGGCCTGCAAGGACGCCGACACCAAGCACCTGATCACGAACATCGGCCACCGCTGCACCGTGGTGCCGCTGCCTGACCGCGCGCTGCTGGCGCTGCAGGGGCCGCAGGCGGTGGCCGCGCTGTCCCGCCTGAACCCGGACGTGTCGCGCCTCGTTTTCATGACCGGCGGCCACTTCACGCTGGCCGGTGCGGACTGCTACGTCACACGCAGCGGCTACACCGGCGAGGACGGCTTCGAGATCTCGGTGCCGGCCGATGCCGCCGTGGCGTTGGCCGAGGCCCTGTTGGCGCAACCCGAAGTGGCGCCCGCCGGCCTGGGCGCGCGCGACACGCTGCGCCTGGAGGCCGGCCTTTGCCTGTACGGCCACGACATCAACACCACCACCAGCCCGGTGGAAGCCGGCCTGACCTGGGCCATCCAGAAGGTGCGCCGCCCTGGCGGTGCGCGCGCCGGCGGCTACCCGGGCGCCGCGGTCATCGACAAGCACCTGGGCGGCGGCGCCCCCAGCAAGCGCGTGGGCCTCGTCGGTCTGGAACGCGCCCCAGTGCGCGAAGGCGCGCCCATCGTCGACGCCCATGGCCACCGACTGGGCACCGTGACCAGCGGCACGCTGGCGCCCACGGTGGACAAGCCGATTGCCATGGCCTACCTGCCCATCGACCACACGCAGCCGCAGCACGAGGTCTATGCCGAGGTGCGTGGCAAGCGCCTGCCGATGCGCGTGACCCCCATGCCCTTCAATCCTCATCGCTACAAACGTTGAGCCCCCAAGCTCGCTATCGCTCGCTACCCCCCAAGGGGGCCGTCCCGCAGCGGCCCGGCAGAGCCGGTTCCGCGCGGGCGGCTTGATCCAAGCCCAACCCCGAACACCCCAGGAGAGAGAAATGACGACCATGTACACCCCCGACCACGAGTGGATCAACATCGAGGACCACGAGGCCGCTGTCGTCGGCATCACGCTGCACGCGCAGGAAGCGCTGGGCGACGTGGTCTTCGTCGACCTGCCCGAGGTGGGCCGCAGCTACGCCAAGGGCGAGGTCGCCGGCGTGGTGGAAAGCGTCAAGGCCGCAGCCGACATCTACATGCCGGTGACCGGCGAGGTGGTCGAGGTCAACGAGGCCCTGCGCGCCGACCCGGCGCTGGCCAACACCGACCCCATGGGCACCGGCTGGTTCTTCAAGGTGCACGTCACCAAGATGGAAGAGTTCGACGCCCTGATGGACCCGCCGGGCTACGACGCCCTGCTCAAGACCCTGTGATCCGCCGCTCCGCCCGCCCTGCCTGACCGCCCCGCCGCCATGCTGATGTCCGCCCTGCCCCCGCTTGCCGAGCTCGAAGACGCCGGCGAATTCCTGCCCCGCCACATCGGGCCCGACGACGCCGACCAGGTGCACATGCTGTCGGTGATCGGCGCGGCATCGCGCCGGGCACTGGTGGAGGCCGTGATGCCGGCCAGCATCGCGCGCACGCGGCCGATGGACCTGCCGCCGCCGGCAACGGAGGCGCAGGCGCTGGCCGAACTGAAGGCCATCGCGGCGAAGAACAAGGTGCTGCGCAGCTTCATCGGCCAGGGCTACCACGGCACGCATACGCCGGGCGTCATCCTGCGCAACATCCTCGAGAACCCGGCCTGGTACACCGCCTACACGCCCTACCAGGCCGAGATCTCGCAGGGCCGGCTGGAGGCGCTGATCAACTTCCAGACCATGGTGACCGACCTCACCGGGCTGGACGTGGCCGGCAGTTCGATGCTCGACGAAGCCACCGCCGCGGCCGAAGCCGTCACGTTGGCCAAGCGCAGCGTGAAAAGCAAGAGCGACACCCTGCTGGTGGCCAGCGACTGCCACCCGCAGACCATCGAGGTCATCCGCACGCGCTGCGAGCCGCTGGGGCTGAACGTGCTCGTCGGCCCGGTGCCGGCGCTGCTGGCCGAACACGACTGCTTCGCCGTGGTGGCGCAGTACCCGGCGACCACCGGGCTGGTGCACGACATGGCGCCGTTCGTCGAGCAGGCGCACGCGAAGAACGCGGCCTTCATCGTCTGTGCCGACCTGCTGGCGCTGACGCTGCTGAAGCCGCCGGGCGAGTTCGGGGCCGACATCGCGGTGGGCAACACGCAGCGCTTCGGCGTGCCCATGGGCGCAGGCGGGCCGCACGCCGCCTACCTCGCCTGCCGCGATGCCTTCAAGCGCCAGATGCCGGGCCGCCTGGTGGGCGCCAGCATCGACGCCCACGGCAACCCGGGCTACCGGCTGGCGCTGCAGACGCGCGAGCAGCACATCCGGCGCGAGAAGGCCACGTCCAACATCTGCACCGCGCAGGTGCTGCTGGCCGTGATCGCCAGCATGTACGCGGTCTACCACGGCCCGGTGGGCCTGACGCGCATCGCGCGCCGCGTGGCCAGCTACACCGCCATCCTGGCCGACGGGCTCAAGACGCTGGGCCACGCCGTGCTCAGCGTGCACGCCTTCGACACGTTGACGGTGGAAACCGGCGACCGGACCGACACCATCATCGGCCGCGCACTGGCCGACGGCGCCAACCTGCGCCGTGTGTCGCCCCGCCACGTGGGCGTGGCGCTGGACGAGACCACCACGCGCGCCGACATCGCCGCGCTGTGGTCCTGGTTCGCCGAGCCGGGCCAGGCGGTACCGGACGTGGCGGCCTGGGAACGTGGCATCGACACGCTGATCCCGGACGCCCTGCGCCGCAGCACGCCGTTCCTGACCCACCCGGTCTTCAACACCCACCACAGCGAAACCGAGATGCTGCGCTACATCCGCAGCCTGTCGGACAAGGACCTGGCGCTGGACCGCAGCATGATCCCGCTGGGTTCATGCACCATGAAGCTCAACGCCACGGCCGAGATGATCCCCATCACCTGGCCGGAATTCGCGCACCTGCACCCCTTTGCGCCGGCGGATCAACTGGCCGGATACGCCGAGCTGAACGCGCAGCTCACCGGCTGGCTCAGCCAGGCCACGGGCTATGCCGGCGTGAGCCTGCAGCCGAACGCCGGCAGCCAGGGCGAATACGCCGGCCTGCTGGCCATCCGCGGCTGGCACCGTGCGCGCGGCGAGGGCCACCGCACCGTCTGCCTGATCCCGGAATCGGCGCACGGCACCAACCCGGCCAGCGCGCAGATGGTGGGCATGAAGGTGGTGGTGGTGAAGTGCGATGCCGCCGGCGCCATCGACATGGCCGACCTGCAGGCCAAGTGCACCGCGCATGCCAGTGACCTGGCGGCGATCATGATCACCTACCCCAGCACCTACGGCGTGTTCGACCGGAACGTCAAGCCGCTGTGCGACCTGGTGCACGCGCATGGCGGGCGCGTCTATGTGGATGGCGCGAACATGAACGCACTGGTGGGCCTGGCTGCCCCCGGCGAGTTCGGCGGCGACGTGAGCCACCTGAACCTGCACAAGACCTTCTGCATCCCGCACGGCGGCGGTGGCCCCGGTGTGGGCCCGGTGTGCGTGGTCGAAGACCTCGTGCCCTTCCTGCCCGGCCACGCCACGGCCACAGGCGTGGAAACGCCAGTGGGCGCCGTGTCGGCGGCGCCGCTGGGCAATGCCGCGGTGCTGCCCATCCCGTGGATGTACATCCGCATGATGGGCGCCGAAGGCCTGCAGGCCGCCACCGAGACGGCCATCCTGTCGGCCAACTACGTGGCCGCAAGGCTCGCGGACCACTACGACATCCACTTCAGCAGCGACGTGGCCTCGATCAAGGGCGGCGGCGTGGCCCACGAGTGCATCCTGGACCTGCGCCCGCTGCAGAAGACCAGTGGCGTGACGGCCGAGGACGTGGCCAAGCGCCTGATCGACTACGGCTTCCACGCGCCCACGCTGAGCTTCCCGGTGGCCGGCACGCTGATGGTGGAACCCACCGAGAGCGAACCGCGTGTGGAACTGGACCGCTTCTGCGACGCGATGATCGCCATCCGCGGCGAGATCGCAAAGGTCGAGCAAGGCGCCTGGCCGCAGGACGACAACCCGCTGAAGCACGCGCCGCACACGGCGGCTTCGCTGGCGGTGGCGGACTGGCCGCACGCGTATTCCCGCGAAGCGGCTGCCTACCCGGTGGCGTCGCTGCGCCAGGCCAAGTACTGGAGCCCGGTCGGCCGCATCGACAACGTGCACGGCGACCGCAACCTGTTCTGCAGCTGCCTGCCGGTCAGCGACTACCAGTAACCTGATCAGGCGCTGCGCCGTGGCCGTCTCGGTCTTCGACCTGTTCAAGATCGGCATCGGCCCGAGCAGCAGCCACACCGTGGGGCCGATGCGCGCGGCGCGGCTGTTCACGCTGCGCCTGCAGCACGACGGCCAGCTGCCGCGCACAGCGCGCGTGCTGGCGCAGCTCTACGGCAGCCTGGGCGCCACCGGCAAGGGCCACGGCAGCGACAAGGCGGTGCTGCTGGGGCTGATGGGGCACGAGCCGGACACCGTGGACGTGGAGGCCATCCCGGGCCTGCTGGACGCGGTGCGCGCGCAGCGGCGCCTGTCACTGATCGGCGAGCACGCCGTCGTGTTCACCGAGCGCGAAGACCTGAAGTTCCACCGCCGCGAGACCCTGCCCTTCCACACCAACGGTCTGCGCTTCACCGCCTTCGACGCCAACGGCCGTGAACTGCTGCAGCGCGTGTACTACTCGGTGGGCGGTGGCTTCGTGGTCAGCGACGAGGTGGCGGCCGACGGCTCGAAGCAGAAGCTCATCGCCCCCGATGCCACGGTGCTGCCGCACCCGTTCCGCACGGGCGCCGAACTGCTGGCACTGGCGCAGGCCCACGGTTGCAGCATCGCCACGCTGATGCGAGGGAACGAGCGCCACTGGCGCACGGATGCCGAGATCGACGCGGGCCTGCTGCGCGTCTGGCAGGTGATGCAGGACTGCGTGGCCCGTGGCTGCGCCGCCAGCGGCACCTTGCCTGGCGGCTTCCAGGTGCGCCGCCGGGCGAAAGCGTTGCGTGATGCGCTGGTGGCGCAACCCGAGGCCGCCCTGCGCGACCCGCTGCAGGTGCTCGACTGGGTGAACCTCTACGCCCTGGCGGTGAATGAGGAGAACGCCGCCGGCGGCCGCGTGGTCACGGCACCCACCAACGGCGCCGCGGGCATCGTGCCCGCCGTGCTGCATTACTACCGGCGCTTCGTGCACGGCAGCAGCGATGCCGGGGTGGTGGACTTCCTGCTCACCGCCGCCGCCATCGGAATCCTCTACAAGGAGAACGCCAGCATCAGCGGCGCCGAGGTGGGCTGCCAGGGCGAGGTCGGCGTCGCCTGCAGCATGGCCGCTGGTGCGCTGTGCGCGGTGCTGGGCGGGACGCCGGCACAGGTGGAAAACGCCGCGGAGATCGGCATGGAACACCACCTGGGCCTGACCTGCGACCCCGTGGGCGGCCTGGTGCAGATCCCTTGCATCGAGCGCAATGCGATCGCCTCGGTGAAGGCCATCAACGCTGCGCGCATGGCGCTGCGCGGTGACGGCACGCACCACGTCAGCCTGGACAAGGTCATCAAGACCATGCGCGAGACTGGCGCTGACATGATGAGCAAGTACAAGGAAACCGCGCGCGGCGGGCTGGCGGTGAACATCGTCGAGTGCTGACAGCGTGCATCTGTCGGCGCATGGCCGCCGCGGGAGATTCACGCTTGGCCTGGTGAGATCGGCTGACATCGTCCTCGAATCGGCCTAAAGTGGCCTGCTATTCGGCCGACAACCGATGCAGACCATCCGCGAGGTTCGATGCCCCAACGGCCACGATTGGATATCGCCGACGCGCGTCCGCCACAGGCGCTGGCCCTGGTGGGGTCGACAGGTGCGCCTCGGCGCCCTTCCGTGGAAGAGTCCTTTCGTCTGCGGACGCTGGAATCGCTGGCACTGCGGGACACAGCCAGCGACCCGGCATTCGACGATCTGACCGCGTTGACGGCCGACGCCCTGGGCCTGCCCATGGCCTGGATCGGCCTCGTCGATGCGCACCGGGTCTGGTGGAAAAGCCAGCACGGCGTGCCGCTGTGCGAAGCCGCACGTGAGCATTCGTTCAGCGCGAACGCCATGTTGGATGACGGCGTATTGGAGTACAGCGACGTGTCCACCTTGCCGCTGGCACGACGCCTGATGGTGGACGGCGAGGCGCCAGGCAGCCGCTTTCTCGCGGGCGTGGCGCTGCGCCATGTGGACGGGACCCGCCTGGGTGCCCTGTGCGTGGCCGACCACGAACCGCGGCAGTTGGACGAGCGCCAGCGCCGTGTCCTCGCCCGGCTCGCCCGGCAGGCCGAGCGCCTGATCGAGCTGCACGCTGCAAGACTGGCGCAGACCAAGGCCTCGAGTGAGTTCAGGCACCTGGCCCTCGCGGTGCGGCACACCGACAACGTGGTGGTGATCGCCGATGCTCAGGGATTGGCGACCTGGGTCAACCCGGCGTTCGAGCGTGTCACGGGGTACCGCGCCGAGGACGTCATTGGCCACACGCCGGGTCACCTGTTGCAGTTCCCGGGCAGTTCCGAACTGGCCCGGGCCGAACTCCGCGAAGCCGTCCGGTCGCGACAGCCGTGCCAGGTCCAGATCCTGAACCGCGCCAAGTCGGGCCGCACCTACTGGATGAACGTGGACCTGCAGCCGCTGTATGGCGACCGGGGCGAGTTCGAGGGTTTCGTGTCGGTGGAGACCGACATCACCGGGCTGATCCGGCAGCGGGAGCATGCGCGGGCGCTGCTGGATGTGCTGCCGGTGGGCGTGCTGCTGCAGTCTCGCCAGGCGGAAATCCTGGACGCCAACCCGGCAGCCCACGAGATCCTGGGCATGGCCAGGGGCACGCTGCCGGGCCGGAACACACGTGCGGTTCACTGGCTGACGGTCGACGAAAACGACCAACCCCTGCCCGACGACCAGCGCCCACTGGCACAGGTGCTGGCCACCGGCGAGGCGACCGAACCGCGGCGGATCGGCATCCGCAACGGCATGGGCGAGCAGCGGTGGCTGGACCTGCGCTGCGTGCCGCTGCGTGGGCCGGACGGCGAAGTGGAGGCTGCCCTCACCTGTTTCAACGACATCACGGCCGCCGTGCGCACCGACGGCATGCTGAAGACCGCGATGGGTGCCGCGGACCTCGGTTCGTGGACCTGGGAACCCGAGGAGGACCGCTGGTGGGTGTCGCCGAACTGGAGCGAACGCTTCGGGCCGCTGCAGAACAACGGGCGCTGGCTGGAGCGGGTGCACGGTGACGACATCCCGCAGGCGCAGGCCGCCATGTTCGCGCTGCTGCGTGGTGAACAAGCCACCTACCGCGCGGAGTTCCGCCTGCGCATGGGCGACGGGCAGTGGCGCTGGCTGCTGTCCTATGCCGCCGTGGCCGAGCGCAGCGTGCACGGGCGCGTGCTGCGGGTCAGCGGCGTGCTGATGGACATCGACGAACGCCGGCGCGCCGAGGAGCGCCTGCGAGTGGCGGCCACCACGGACGCGCTCACCGGCCTGCCCAACCGCAGCCTGCTGGCCGACCGCCTGGGCCAGGCGCAGGCCAGCTGCCAGCGCCGGCGCCGGCTGGGCGCATTGATCTACCTCGATCTGGACCACTTCAAGCGCATCAACGACAGCCATGGCCATGCCGCCGGCGATGCCCTGCTCTGCGAACTGACGCGGCGCCTGCGCGAGGCCCTGCGCATCGAGGACACGCTGGCCCGCATGGGTGGCGACGAGTTGATGGTGCTGTTGCCCGATGTCGGCGCCAGCGCAACGGAGGCCGAAGCGGCCGCACGCGAGGTGGCGCGCAAGCTGCGTGCGACGCTGGAAGTGCCCGTCCAGGTGGGGGCGCTGGAATACCGTGTCGGCGCCAGCATCGGCATCACCGTCTTCCCCCGCGAGGATTCGCCGACGGTGGAAGACCTGATCCGCGAGGCTGACACCGCCATGTACGTGGCCAAGCAGGCCGAGCGCGGTAGCGTACGCCTGTACGAATCCACGATGCGCGAGCATGTGGCGTCGCGGGTCGCATTGGAACGCGCACTGCGCCTGGCCATCGAACAGGACCAGATCCGCCTGCACCTGCAGGGCCAGTGGACGGCCGATGGGCAGATGGCCGGCATCGAGGCCCTGGCCCGCTGGCAGGACCCGGAGCTTGGCGCCGTATCGCCGGTTGACTTCATTCCGGTGGCCGAGGAATCGGGGCTCATCCTGCCCCTGGGTCGTCGTGTGGTCGAGCAGGCCTGCGCCACGGCCCGGCGCCTGCACGATGAAGGCATCCTGGTGCCGCTGTCGGTGAACGTGAGCCCGCGCCAGTTCACCGACCCCGGATTTGTCGCGCACCTGCTGCAGTCGGTGCGAGATCAAGGCATCGCGCCGAGCGACCTTCAGCTCGAGCTGACGGAAGGCATCCTGGCCGACGATGCCTCGGAACGGCTGATGAACCGGCTGGCCGACGAAGGCTTCCGGTTTTCCATCGACGACTTCGGCACCGGCTGGTCGAACCTGATGTACCTGAAACGGCTGCCGGTGCACGAGCTCAAGATCGACCGCGCCTTCGTGCGCGACGTCGTGGACGATGCCGACGATGCGGCACTGGTGCAGGCCATCATCGGCATCGCCAGCCGCTTCGGCATCCAGACGGTGGCCGAAGGCGTGGAAACACCGGCGCAGGCCAGGTTCCTGCTGGACGCCGGCTGCGACCGACTGCAAGGCTGGCTGTTTGACCGTGCCCGGCCACTGGCGGACCTGCTGGCGGCGCCGCGCAGCCAGCCTGCCGTGGCCTGATCAGTCGCGGTCCGCCGGCATCGCGGCCGGCATGCCGGCGCCACCCGCCTCGCTCACCGGATGCGCAGCGCCTGCCGGCTGCTTCTTGTCACGCACGATGTAGCTGTACAGCACCGGCACCACCACCAGCGTCAGCAGCGTGCTGGTCAGCAGGCCGCCGATGATGGCGCGGCCCATGGGTGCCTGGATCTCACCGCCGTCGTTCAGCGCCAAGGCCAGCGGCAGCATGCCGAACACCATGGCCGCGGTGGTCATGATGATGGGGCGCATGCGGATCTGCCCGGCTTCCAGCAGCGCGTCGCGCACCGATGCACCCGCCTTGCGGGCCTGGTTGGCAAAGTCCACCAGCAAGATGGCGTTCTTGGTCACCAGGCCCATCAGCATCACCAGGCCGATCATCGAAAACACGTTGAGCGTGCTGCCCGTGACCAGCAAGGCCAGCATGACGCCGATCAGCGCCAGCGGCAGGCTGGCCATGATGGCAATGGGCTGTACGAAGCTGCCGAACTGGCTGGCCAGCACGATGTAGATGAAGATGGCGGCCAGCGCCATGGCGCCGAGCAGGCCCCCAAAGGCCTCGGCCTGCTCCTGCATCTGGCCACCGATGTCGAAGCTGTAGCCCGGCGGCAGCGTGGTTTCCTTGATCAGCTTCTGCACGTCGGCGCTGACATCGCCCGGGCTGCGGTCCTTGACGCCGGCGAACACCGCCTCGCGGCGCTGCAGGTTCTGGCGGCGGATGTTCTGCGGGTTGAACACGGGCTCGATCTCGGCCACGCTGGACAGCGTCACCGGCACGCCGTTGGCCGCATAGGCCACCGGCAGGTCGCGCAGCTGTGCCACGCGCTCGCGGTCGGCCTCGTTCAGGCGCAGCACCACGTCGACCTGGTCCCCTTCAGGCGTGGTCCAGGTGGTGGCCGGGTCGCCATTGACGAAGGCGCGCAGGCTGCTGCCCAGCTGGGCCGGTGTCAGGCCCAGTTCACGCACGGCGTCGGGCTTCAGGCGCACGGCGTAGGCCGGCACGCCGTCCTGCACCGAGGTCTCGACGTCCACCGCACCTGGGATCTTGCGCACCTTGTCGGCGAACTCCTTGGCCACGCGGCCGAGACCTTCGCTGTCGCTGCCCAGGATGGCCACATAGATCGGCCGGTTGAAGCCCAGCGCGGCGTCCACGCCGGGAATGCCGGCGACCGCATCGCGGATCACGGCCTCGACGTCCTTCTGCGTGCGGCTGCGGTCGCGACGGTCGGTCAGGCGGATGTTGAGCCAGGCCTGGTGGCGCTGGCCAGGGCCGCCGATCCAGGTGGCCACATGCTTGACCTCCGGCACCGCCAGCACACGGGCCTCGATCTGGCGCACCTTTTCGTCGGTGCGCTCCAGGCTGCTGCCCACCGGCAGTTTGACGGCCAGCTGTGTGAAGCCCTGGTCCACCTGGGGCACGAACTCGCTGCCCACCAGCGGCGCCAGGCCCAGCGCGGCCACAAAGCTCAGCGCCCCCACGGCGGTCACCACGCCACGTGGCGTGATCGTGGCGCTGCGCAAGCGACGGCGGGACGCCTTGTCGCGCCGGCCTTCGGCGTCGAAGCCGCGGCCGTAGGCCGGGATCCACACCCGCCAGCGGCGGCCACTGAAGATCCAGTGGATGGCGCCGGCGTACACGCGGTGCAGCACGTCCATCAGCGCATCGGTGCCGCGGATGGCGTGGCCGATCACCGGCAGGCGCGCCAGCTTCGCCGCCGGCGGGTCGTGCCAGACCGAGCTGAGCATGGGGTCGAGCGTGAAGCTGACGAACAGGCTGATCAGCACCGCCACCACCACGGTGATGCCGAAGGGGTGGAAGAACTTGCCGATGATGCCGCCCATGAAGGCCACCGGCGCGAACACCGCCACGATGGCGAAGGTGGTGGCCATCACCGCCAGGCCGATCTCGTCAGTGCCCTCGCGCGCCGCCGTCATGTGGTCCTTGCCCATGTGCACGTGGCGCACGATGTTCTCGCGCACGACGATCGCGTCGTCGATCAACAGGCCGATGCAGAGGCTCAGCGCCATCATCGTCATGAAGTTCAGCGTGAAGCCGAACAGGTAGACGGCGATGAAGCTGGAGATCACCGCGATCGGCAGCGTCAGCCCGGTGATGATGGTGCTGCGCCAGCTGTGCAGGAACAGGAAGACGATGGCCACGGTGAGCAGCGCACCCTCGATCAGCGTGCTGCGCAGGCCGTCCAGGCTGCCCTTGATCCAGTCGCTGCCGGCGTTGACGAGCTTGAGCTCCACGTCAGCCGGCAGCGACTTCTGCAGTTCGGCCATGGCTGCCTTCACCGCCTCGCCGGTGGTCACGACGTTGGCATCCTGCTGGCGGAAGACGTTGAAGTTGATCGCCGGCTGGCCGCTCAGGCGGGCCAGCGATTCCGGCTCGCGTTCGCGCTCCACCAGCGTGCCCAGGTCACCCAGACGCAGCGGCAGGCCGTTGCGGTGGGCGACGATGATGTCGCCGAAGGCGCGCGGATCGCGGATGCGGCCCTCCACGCGCAGCAGCGTGTCCTGCCGGCTGTCGGACAGGCGCCCGACCGGCTGGTCGCTGTTCGCCGCACGCAGCGCCTCGGCGATCTGCGCTGGCGTCACGCCGTAGGCACGCAGCCGCATCGGGTCGAGGTCGATGCGCACCTCGCGCTCGGTCAGCCCCTGGATCTCCACCCGCGCCACGCCGGGCACACGCTGCAGCCGCTTGCCCACGGTGTTCTCGCCGATCACCGACAGCTCGCGCATGTTGCGCTTGGCGCTGACCAGCGCCATCGTCACCACCGGCTCGGCGTTGTCGTTGTTCCAACGCGCCAGCATCGGCGGCTTCACGTCACGCGGGAAGCGACTCTGCACCGCGGCGACACGGTCGCGCACCTCGGTCATCGCGCGGTCCATGTCGGTGTCGAGGCCGAATTCGACGCTGATGTCGCCCCGGCCTTCGAAGGCGCGCGACATGATCTTGCGCACGCCGGCGATGCTGTTGATGGATTCCTCCACCGGCTTGAGCACCTCGCGCTCCACCGCCTCGGGCGTGGCGCCAGGGTATTCGATGTTCATCCAGGCGCCGGGAGGCTGGATATCGGGCAGCTGTTCGACGCCCAGCTTGTTGTAGCTGAACAGGCCCAGCACGCACAGCGCCACCATCACCATGGTGGCGAAGACCGGGTGCTGGATCGAGACGCGGGTCATCCACATGGCGGCCCCCTCTTACTGCAAACGTGCCGGCGCCGACGCCGCGGTCGACGCCACGGCCGCTGCCTGCTCGGCACTGACCGAGGCGGCACGACCTTCGCTCAGCCCGTCAAAGCGTGCGGCGATGACCACGCTGTCGGCATTCACGCCTTCGAGCACCTCCACGCGGCCCGTGGCCTCGTCCTGCCGGCCCAGGCGGACGGCGCGGCGCACCAGCTTGCCGCCGTCGATCAGCCAGACCTCGTCCTGCCCGGCCGACTGGCTCACCGCCGTGGCGGGCACCGACAGGCGCTCGCGGTCGTCCGGTAGCGCCGCGGTGGCGGCGGCGTACTGGCCAGCGCGCAGCCGCTCGTCGGCATTGGCCAGTTCGATGGTGACGCCGATGGCACGCGTGCCGGGCTCCGCCGCCGGGGCGATGCGGGCGATGCGGCCGGCCACCGGGCGGTCCACCCCTTCCACTTCCACGGCCACCGGCATGCCGGGCGACAGACGCGCCACCTCGTGGGTGCCGACGCTGCCGGCCAGTTCCAGGCGTTTGAGGTTCACGATCATCAGCACCGGCTGGTCGGGAATGACCTTCTCGCCCGGCAGCACCTGGCGCTTGGCCACGATGCCGTCGATCGGCGCGGCCAGCGTGGCCTCGCGCAGCGCGACCCGCGTGGCTGCGGCCGAGGCCACGGCCGCGTCCAGCTGGGCGCGTGCCGTTTCCACCGCCGCACGCGAACCGTCGAGTGCCGCACCGGAAATGAACTGCTGGCCGGCCAGGCGTTCGTTCTGCGCATGCGTGCGCTGCGCCTGCGCCAAGGTGGCGCGAGCGGCGGCGACATTGGCCTCGCGTTCGGCCACGCGGCTGCTCACATCGGCCAAGTCGATGCGACCGACGACCTGGCCTGCGCGGACACGGTCGCCTTCCGCGACAGCCAAGGTGGTCAGCGTGCCGGCGGCGCGGGCGCGCAGCGTGGCGGTGCCCGGCGCCACCAGCGGGCCGGAGAACGCCACGCGGCCGGGCATCGGGCCATGCTGCGGCCGGATCACCTCCCGCGCGGTGAAGGTCAGCGGCGGTGGCGCCTTCTCGGCCTGGGCATCGTCCGCCATCTTGCCCTTGGACGGGATGGCGCCGCTGACGAAGGCCGTGCCGGCACCGATGACCAGCACCGCGGCCAGCCCACCACCGATGAGCCACTTCTTCTGCATGTGTCGTCCTCTTCGGGCCCCTGTGCGCCGGCAGGCGGCACCCGTGGGGCCTCATGTGTTCTGGAGTGGCGGCAGTGTAGGAGCCCCCCCGCCGGTGCAACAGAGGGGCTGCGACGAACTGCAGAAGGCGGGGGCCGGCCTGCGCAGCGGCGCGACCGGGCCGCCTGTGGCGCCGACGAACGGCTGCTCGCCGCGACGAGCGGCGCCCGGGCGTTTCTCAGGCGGCTTGTACGGCCTGCGTGCCCGACCAGCCCGCGGCGCAGTCCGGCGCCGGCAGCCAGGGGCCACAGACGTCACCGACGCCGAGGTTGCAGCCCAGGACGGCCAGCGCGAGCACCTGGCTCTCCTGCGTCACGCCCTCGGCCAGGGTGGACATGCCCATGGACGCGGCCAGCCGCGCCGTGGATTCCACGACCCAGCGCTGAGGCGTCGTGGGCCCGGCACGCTCGACGAAAGACGGGGCCAGGCAGACGGTGCGCACCGGCAGCCGCTCCAGGTGCGTCAGTGAGGCACTGCCGGCACCGAAGGCGTCGACCGCCAGCGTCACACCTTTCGCCTGCAGTGCCAGCACGGCGTCCGGCAGCTTTGCCTGCCGGCCATCGGCGTGCAGCGGCACGCGCAGGACGAGGCAGGACGGATCCAGACCGCTGGCCGACAGCGCCTGGGTCAGCCTTGACGCAAACGTCGGCAGGCCCAGCCAGGCCGGCGGCAGGCGCAGCCACAGCGTGGCGCCACCGCGAGCGCGGAGATCGGGCAGCCAATGCGCGAACTGCGGCAGCGCGGCGTCCAGCCAAGCGTCCAGCAAGGCCGCTGCCGTTTCGGGGGCCGTTGTGGCTGGCCAACCCGATGGCGGCAAGGGTTCTTCGCCCGGCCGGCACCAGCGCAGTTCAGCCTCGATGCCGCGCAGGTGCAGCTCGGGCAGGCTGCGCAGCGGGCGATAGAACACGACGGCCTCCACGGGCTCCGGTGCCGGCCGCTGCATCGGCTCTTCGTTGGCCCTGGGGCCGCCGCCCTCCGCGGCGCCGGCTGTCCAGCCGGTCTTGGCGATGGGCTGCGCACGGCCCACCACCGCCAGCCCCGCCACCGCCACCACGGCCGACGACGCGGCGGCCAACGGCCCGCCCCAGACGGCGGCGGCCGCCACGGCAGCCACGGCCAGCGCAGCCAGCGACCACGGCACCCGCCCCGACGACGCGGCATGGCGAGCCGCCGGTGGTCTGGCTGTCGAACGGGAACCTGGCACGCGCATGTCCATGCACGTCCTATCGGCCATGGCGCCGCGATCTGTAGCGCCGGGTCCGGGCGCGGCCGTCAGACCGGCGCTTCGATCGGCAGCATCCGCTCCGCCCGGCGCAAGGCGGCCCAGGCCACGATGGCGACGCCGGCGGCCGCCCAGAACACGGCCGTGAAGCCGAAGCGATCACCGATCCAGCCGCCGGCCACGCCGCCGACGACACCCGGCAGGCCATAGCCCAGCACCGAATACAGCGCCTGCCCGCGCCCGCGCAGCCGGCCGGGGAAGAACCGGTGAACCATGGCAATGCAGGCGGCATGCTGGGCGGCGAAGCTGACGGCGTGCAGGGTCTGTGCCAGCAGCAGCAGTGCCAGCGAACCGCCGAAGGCGGCCGTCATGGCAAAGCGCAGCGCGGCGACCACGGCACCGAGCTGCAGCCAGCCCATGGGAGCCAGCCAGCCGAACACCCGGCCCTGGAACCAGAAGAACGCGATCTCGACCCCCACCGCCACACCCCAGGCCAGGCCGACGACGCCGCTGCCGTGCCCCTGTTCGCTGAGGTAGAGCGAGAAGAACGCATAGAGCGCCGTATGCGCCAGCACCGTGAGCGCGACGCCACCAAAGAACCAGGCCACCGCCGGCTGCCGCAGCACGCTGCGCACCGGCGGCACCGGCGCGTCATCGGTGCTCGCGCTGGCCGCCTCGGGCAGGCGCCAGGTGGCCCACCACAACAAGGCGAAGGCCAACATCACCATCACCGCAAAGTGCCCGATGCCCCAGCGCTGGAACACCGCACCGGCCAGGGTCACCGACACCACAAAACCCAGCGACCCCCACAGGCGCACGCGCCCATAGCGCGCAAAGTCCAGCAAGCCGCCACGCTGCAGCTGCTGCGACAGCGCAGCCTCCGACAGCGGCACGACGCCGCCGTTGGCCAGGAACAGCAGCACGGCGAACACCGGCAACGAGGCCGGGTCGGGCCACCACCACAGGCCCGCGGCCGCCGCCACCGACAGGCCCGCGGCCCAGCGCACGCCCTGGCTGCGCCGGCCGGTCCGATCCCCCAGCCAGCCCCAGCCGTAGGGCGCGATCACGCGCGTCCAGCTGATGGCCGAGGCGATGGCACCGATGGCCAGCGTCGAGTAGCCCAGGTCCTTGAACCAGAGTGGCGCGTAGGGGTTGTAGAGCCCGATCGCCGCGAAGTAGCAGAACCAGACGGCCGAGAAGGCGCCGAGCGATGCCGGCGCGGGCGTCACGAGGAAGGTGCCTGTGCGGCCAGGGGGGGCAGCGGCAGCTGCACGTCGCCACACTGCGCGCGATGGCGCAGCACATGGTCCATCACCACCAGCGCCAGCATGGCCTCGGCGATGGGCGTGGCACGGATGCCCACACAGGGATCATGGCGGCCCAGCGTCTCGATGACGGTGGGCGCACCAGCGCGGTCGATGGACGGCTTGGGCACGCGGATGGAACTGGTGGGCTTGATGGCCAGGCGCACGACCAGGTCCTGCCCGGTGCTGATGCCGCCCAGCACGCCACCGGCGTGGTTGCTCGCGAAGCCGTCCGGCATCAGGCCATCGCCATGCTCGCTGCCGCGTTGGGCGACGACGCCGAAACCGTCGCCGATCTCCACGCCCTTGACGGCGTTGATGCCCATCATCGCGTAGGCGATGTCGGCGTCGAGCTTGTCGAACAGCGGCTCGCCCAGGCCGACGGGCACCCCCTGCGCTCGGACCTCGATGCGCGCACCACAGCTGTCGCCGGCGCGGCGCAGTTGGTCCATGTGGGCCTCGAGCTGGGCCACGATGCCGCCGTTCGGCGCGTAGAACGGGTTCAGCGGAATCTGGGCCGCGTCCTCGAAGGGAATCTCGATCGGACCCAGCGCGCTCATCCAGCCGGTGAAGGTGGTGCCATGCCGCTCGCGCAGCCATTTCTTGGCCACCGCGCCGGCCGCCACCATCGGCGCCGTCAGCCGTGCGCTGCTGCGGCCGCCGCCACGGGGGTCGCGGTGGCCGTACTTGCGCCAGTAGGTGTAGTCGGCATGGCCCGGACGGAAGGTGTCTAGCAGGTTGCCGTAGTCCTTGCTGCGCTGATCCGTGTTGCGGATCAGCAGCGCGATCGGCGTCCCGGTGGTCAGGCCCTCGTGCACACCCGAGAGGATCTCCACTGCATCGGGCTCGTTTCGCTGGGTGACATGGCGGCTGGTGCCGGGGCGGCGACGGTCCAGTTCCGGCTGGATGTCGGCCTCGGACAAGGCGAGCCCGGGCGGGCAGCCATCGATCACACAGCCGATGGCCGGGCCATGGCTTTCGCCGAAATTGGTGACGCGAAACAGTTCGCCGAAGGTGGAGCCCGCCATCGGCTGGATTGTAGGAGCGCCGCGCTCAGCGTCCGCCCTGCATCACGCGGAGTTCCGGGCGCGCCAGGCGCACGCGCCCGCGGCCCTGCCGCTTGGCTTCGTAGCAGGCGGCATCGGCCTGTGCCATCCATTGCGCGGCACTCTCGTGGTGTTCACTCAATTCCGCCACACCCAGGCTGGCCCCCACGCGCAGTGTGTGCGCCTCCCAGGTCAGGGCCAGGTCGGTGATGGCTTCGCGCACCTTCTCCGCCACGCCCAGCGCCCGTTCATGCGGGCAATGCGGCAGCAGCAGGGCAAATTCGTCGCCACCCAGGCGCACCACGATGTCGGTGGCCCGCACACGCGAGCCGATGGCCTGGGCCACGGCCACCAGCATCGCATCGCCCGCGGCGTGGCCGGCGGTGTCGTTGATGGGCTTGAAGTGATCCAGGTCGATCATCACCAGCGAGGCCGGCCGCGAGCCTGGCTGGGCCTCGAACAGCGCCTGCAGCGCACCTTCGAAGCCCTGGCGGTTGACGACGCCGGTCAAGGCATCGTGGTGCGCCGCATGCTCCAGCTGACGACGGGCAAGCACCTGCTCGCTGACGTCGTTGAGGCTCCAGATCGTGCCGGCGCACGGGTCATCCGGGGCCACCGGCCGCGCGCGCAGCAGGCCCCAGAAGCGGGAGCCGTCGGCGCGCAGCAAGGGCCATTCCCCGCTGTAGGGCTGACCGCTGGCAAAGGCCGCCCCCACCTGCGGGCCCAGCGCCGCGTAGTCCTCGTTGGAGGCGAAGATGATCTGCGTGCACTGCCCCAGCACCTCGTCCTGCTGGCGGCCCAGCATGCGGCAGAGTTCATCGCTGACCAGTTCGAAATTCTGGTTCCGGGTGAAGGCCAGGCCCACCGGCGATGCGGCCATCACCGAGCCCAGCTTCTGCAGCACCTGGGCGTTGAAGGATTCCATCTGCGTGCGCTCGGCCCACAGGTGGTGCAGCGTGCGCGCAAGCCTGCCGATCTCGCCGTTCGCCTGAGGCCAGTCGCCGCGGTCCTCCCCCGCCAGCAGGGCGCGGGCATGTCGTTCAAGCTGGCGCAGCGGCTGCAACTGCCAGCGCAGCAACAAGGCCAGCAGCAGCGTCAGACCCAGGGCAAGCATCGCGCCTTGGACCACCACAGCACGCTGGGCCTTGGCCACCGGGGCCAGCACCGCTTGCAGCGGCCGGGCCGACCAGAGCAGCCAGTCATGGCCAGGCACGGGCGCCGCGGCGTACAGAAGACCCGATGCCGACCAACTGGAGGCAGTCTCCTCCTGACCCGAAGCTTCGCGAGCTTGCCAAGCCTGCCAGGCGCCACGCTGCGCGTCATCGTCCGACAGGCGCGCCATGAGCCGGGACCGCTCGCGGTGCGCCAGGATGCGACCTTCTCGATCGGTGAGGGTGAACACCGGGCGCTGTCCATCGCCGCCCTGGCCATTGGCCGACTCCATCGGATGGCCCATCAGTCCCGCAAGCAGGTCCCGACTGGCCAGGCGCAATGAACCGCCCACAACACCCACCACCCGGCCCTCTTGCAGCACAGGATGCAACATCACGACAACGGGTTCACCCGACACCCGCCCCAGCAGCGGCTGGCTCAGGGTTGGCCGGCGCAGGCGAACGGCTTCGTCGACAAGTTCACGGTCGGCGGGCGTGACCTCGAACCGGCGCACGCCGGCCGCATCCGCATAGCCCCAACCGGCCTGCCCAGGGCGGCCGACATAGACATTCGACAGGACGGAACCCGGCAGCAGTTCGCGCGCCAGTTCGCCCGCGGCACGCTCCGGCTCGGCAAATGCCCCTGTCGGCAGGCGCGCCGCAGCGAACGCGGTGCGCTCGATCAGCCGGTCCAGCCCCTGCCCCAGCGCAGCAGCCTCGCGCCGTGTCTCGTCCAGCGCGCTGGCGTGCGCGGCGTCCAAGAGGCCGGCTTCGGCCCTCTGCGCCATCATCGCCAGCGTCACCCCCACCGCCGCCAGCAGGGCCACGAGCCCCCCGAGCACGAGCCTCAGATACAGCGACCCTGCCCAGGGCGGGAGGCGCCAGCCACGCATTGCGGCCCACAGACGCTGGGCCCAGGCCCCGCGGGCCGGACGCGCGTCGTCGATGAACAGGTCGGCATCCATGATTCTGGCGTTTTCGCCGCGATCGGTGCACAACTTGAGGGCACAACAGCAAGCAAATGTCGTCGTGCGCACTTATGCGCATCCAGGGCCGCTATCCGCGTCGAAATGCCGATCCAGTGCGCGAGACGCCCCAACGCTCGCGGCGTTCGCCCACGCGGCGCCGGATGCGTGACCGGCAGGCCATGAAAAAAGCACCGGGCGTTGCCGCCGGGTGCTCTTCGTTGCAGGCTTGCCCGCCTACCAAATCTGGTAGGCGCGAGAGGACTCGAACCTCCGACCCCCACCATGTCAAGGTGGTGCTCTAACCAGCTGAGCTACGCGCCTGGGAACCCAAGACTATACACGATCTTTCAACCTGCCCGAGCCGCCGATCAGCGGCGGCGAGCGTGACGGATGCCCGGCAGCTGGCGCAACGCAGCCAGCGCGCCGTGCAGCAGGCCGCCGTCGGGCACCTCCACGGTGAAGCACATGCGCGCGACCCGCCCCTGTGCGTCGCGGGCCGACTGGCTCTGCACGCCCGTGACGTTCAGACGCTCCTTCGCGAAGATCTCGGTGATGTCGCGCAGCAGGCCGGGCCGGTCGGCCGCCTCGACGAGCACGTCCAGCGGGTACAGGGCCTCTCGCCCAGCACGTCCGCCTGCGGGCGCCTGGGCTTCCCAGGCCACGTCGATGACGCGCCCGGGCGTCGCCGCCGCCATGTGCCGGAAGTTGCTGCAGTCTCGCCGGTGGATGGCCACACCCTTGCCACGGGTGACGAAGCCGGCGATCGGATCCGGCGGCACCGGCCGGCAGCAGCGTGCCAGCGTGGTCAGCAGCGAATCGACGCCCACCACCAGCACGCCGCCAGCCGCGCTGCGCGAGCGCTTCAGCGGCAGCACCTCGTCGTCGTCCGCTGGTGGCTCCTGCGGCCGCAGCAGCTGCTCGATGTGGCGCAGCGAAAACTCGTCCTTGCCCACCACCTCGAACAGCGCGTCGGCGTCCTTGAACCCCAGCTGGTCGGCCAGGGCGTCGAGCTTGACCGCCGTGCGGCCCTCGCGCTGCAGCAGCTTCTCCACCAATTCGCGGCCACGGGCGATGGTCTGCCCCTGCTGCTCGGCGTTGAACCAGGCGCGCACCTTGGCCCGCGAGCGGGCGCTCTTCAGGTAGCCCAGCTCGGGGTTGAGCCAGTCGCGCGAGGGCGCGCCTTCCTTGGCCACCACGATGTCCACCGTCTGCCCGCTGGCCAGCGGCGTGTTCAGCGGCACCAGGGCGCCGTCCACACGCGCGCCGCGGCAGCGGTGACCCAGGTCGCTGTGCAGGTGGTAGGCGAAATCCACCGGTGTACCGCCTTCGGGCAGTTCGATGATCGCCGCCTGGGGCGTGAAGACGTAGATCCGGCCTTCGTCGGCAGGCGCCCGTTCGCCCTGAGGCTCCGACAGGTCCCGCTCCCAGGCCAGCAGTTGCCGCAGCACGGCCTTGCGGGCCTCGGCGATCTGCGCTTCGTCGGCACCCGCAGCCGAGACGCCGGCGTAGCCCCGCGTGCCGGCCTCCTTGTAGGCCCAGTGTGCAGCCACGCCGAACTCGGCGTGCTCGTGCATCTCGCGCGTGCGGATCTGCACCTCCACCACGCGCGCGTCATCCAGCCGCACCACGGTGTGCAGCGACTGGTAGCCGTTGGGCTTCGGGCGTGCGATGTAGTCGTCGAACTCGTCAGGCAACGGTGACCAGCGCTCATGCACACGCGCAAGGGCGGTGTAGCAGGCTGGCACGTCGTCGACGATGACGCGCAAGGCGCTGAGATCGAAGACCTGGTCCAGCGGCAACTGCTTGCCGTGCATCTTTTTCCAGATGCTGTAGAGGTGCTTGGGCCGCCCGGCCACCTCGGCCGTAACGCCGGCGCCGGCCAGCAACGAGGCCAGCGCCTGGCGTGCGTGTTCGACAGCGGCTTCGCGCTGCGCGCGCTTCTCGTCGAGCTGGCGGGCCAGTCGGTGGTAGTCCTCCGGACGCAGGAAACGGAAGGCCAGGTCCTCCATTTCCCACTTGATCTGCCAGATGCCCAGCCGGTTGGCCAGCGGCGCAAAGACCTGCTGCGCCTCGCGCGCCAGGTCCGGTGGGCAGGCACGACGGGTCGCCGCG
Organism: Burkholderiaceae bacterium; assembly: GCA_024235915.1. Classification (GTDB taxonomy): domain Bacteria; phylum Pseudomonadota; class Gammaproteobacteria; order Burkholderiales; family Burkholderiaceae_C; genus Rubrivivax. The sequence goes on from JACKLO010000008.1 coordinate 448,705, forward strand.
AACCAGCGCAGCGTCTGCAGGCGCGACGCCAGGCGCAGCAGCACCACACGCAGGTCGCGCGAGAACGCCAGCAGCATCTTGCGCACACGCTCGATCTGCTGCTGCTGCTGCGCTTCGGGCAGTTGCGCCTCGCGCGCCGCACGCTGCAACTGCACCAGCTTGCGCGTGCCGGTGACCAGCGCCGCGTAGGACGACCCGAAGGCCTTGCCGACCACTTCTTCCGGTTGCGTGAGCCAGTCACCGGCGTAGACAAGATAGGCCGCCGCCTGCACACCCGGTGGCGCGCCGATGGTGCCGAGCACCTCGGCCACGCCCTGCGCATGCGTCCAGGCGTCCTCACCACTGTCCAGGGCGCGACCAGCCAGCAGCGGTTCGGCAAAGGCACGGGCGCGCGCCAGTGCGGCGGCACCGTCCTCGCCAAGGTGCGCCGGCAGGGTATCGGCCGCCGACAGTGCGACGATCGGCGCCGCATCCGCCGCCGCCGCGGTGCCGGTCTTCATGGGCTGCGCAGGAAATCGACCACCGCCTGCCGCTGGTCCGCCGCCACGAGGGTCGGCGCATGGCACACACCCTCGAAGTTCACCAGCCGGGTGCGCGGGCCCCGCTGCGTCATGCGCTGCGCGGTCTCGGCCGAGAGCAGGTCCGACTGCGCACCGCGCAGCAGCAGCACCTCGGCCTTGATGCGGTCCCAGGCCTGCCAAAGCATGGCTTCTCCGGCCGCCGCCATCTCCGGCGTCAGGGCGCGGAAGGGCACGGCAATGGCTGGATCGTAGTGCGGTCGGAATCCGGCGCCCTCTTCCACCGGCACCAGCTGCGGGCGGCTCAAGGCCAGCCACTGCTCGCGCGTGTGCGGCCCGAAGCCTTGCGAAACCGCCCACATGGCATCGGCCGCCTCGTCCACACTGGCCCAGCGCACCGGCTGCCCCAGGTACATGCCAATGCGCTCGATGGCCGCCCATTGGATGGCCGGGCCCACGTCGTTGAGCACCAGCCGGCGGATCGCCGCGCCGGGCAGGCTGGCCAGCGACAGGCCGATGAGGCCGCCCATGGACGTGCCAACCCAGTCGACCTGCTCCGCGTCCAGGCGCGCCAGCAGCGTCACCATGTCGGCCACATAGCCGGGCACGGCGTAGCCCATGGGGTCGGCCAGCCAGTCGCTGCGGCCACGACCCGCCACGTCCGGGCAGACCACACGGTATTCGTCGCAGAGGTCGCGGGCCAGGGTGTCGAAGTCGCGCCCCTGGCGAGACAGGCCATGCACGCAGACCACCACCCTGGGGTTCGCCGGGTCGCCCCATTCCCAGTAGGCCATGCGGTGCAGGCCCTGGGCATCCAGGCACTGCACGGTCTTCAGACGCGGTTCCTCGGTGTTGGCTGCAGCGGTGGCGGTCAGGGTCATGTCGGCTCCTCTCCTTATGATGATGCCAGCACGTTTCGGAGATCCCCATGCTCAAAGGAAAGACCGCCCTCGTCACCGGCTCCACCAGCGGCATCGGCCTGGGCATTGCCAAGGCCCTGGCCGCGCAGGGCGCCAATGTCATGCTCAACGGCTTCGGCGACGCCGAGGGGCCGAAAGCGGAAGTGGCCGCCGCGGGGGCACCCAAGGTCAGCTACCACGGCGCCGACATGAGCAAGCCGGCGGAAATTGCGGCGATGGTGAAGGCCTGCGAGGCCGAATTCGGCGCGGTGGACATCCTGGTCAACAACGCCGGCATCCAGTTCGTGGCCAACGTGGAAGACTTTCCGGCCGAACGCTGGGACGCCATCATCGCCATCAACCTCAGCTCGGCCTTCCACAGCATGCACCATGCACTGCCCGGCATGAAACAGCGTGGCTGGGGCCGGGTACTGAACATCGCGTCGGCGCATGGCCTGGTGGCCTCTGCCGGCAAGAGCGCCTACGTGGCCGCCAAGCACGGCATCGTCGGGCTGACCAAGGCCGCAGCCCTGGAGACCGCCCCCACCGGCGTCACCGTCAACGCCATCTGCCCGGGCTGGGTGCTCACGCCGCTGGTGCAGAAACAGGTGGACGCGCGCGCCGAGAAGGACGGCATCAGCAACGACGAGGCCAAGGTGCGGTTGCTGGCCGACAAGCAGCCTTCACTGCAGTTCGTCACCCCCGAGCAGTTGGGTGGCCTGGCTGTGTTCCTGTGCTCGCCGGCCGCCGACCAGGTGCGCGGCGTGGCCTGGAACATGGACGGCGGCTGGGTGGCGCAGTGAACATGCGTTGAACGCACGGGCCGGGCCACCGGCCCGGCCAAACGCCGGCGTTTCAGCGTTTCCGCAGCTCAGCGTGTCAGCTGCACACTGCCATTGACGCTGGCGGTGACGCTGGTCTTGCCGGCCTCCACCGGCAGCGCCTCATCAGCCATCGGCGCAGCGGACGCTCGCATGGCCACCACCGGCACGCGCAGGCGCGGCATCTCGCCGTTGATGTTGACCTCGCGCAGCAGCCAGCCCGAGAAGCCGAACAGCTTTGCGCTCTGGTCGGCCTTGGCACGGAATCCGGCGACCGCCTGCGCCGTGACGTCCGCTTCCACCCGCTCGGCGGCTTCGCGCGACAGCGACTGCTGCACACGCGCGATGCTCAGGCTCTGGATGCGGCCCGTCAGCGCGCCGATGGCGGCCATGTCGCGGCCCTCGACCACCAACTCCGTGCTGCCGGTCCAACCGTTGGTGCCACCCTTGGGGCTGTAGCGCGGCCGGATCGAAAAGCCGCCGGTGCGCACTTCCACGTCGCCTGGCTTGGCGATCCGCCTGGCTTCCGCCAGCGCAGCGTCCAGGGCTTGCTTGAGCTGCGTCTGCACCGCGCCCGCTTCCGGGCCTTCACGGGTGGTGGAGAACACCACAGTGAGCCAGTCGCTGGCCACCTCCACGGTGGCACTGGCGCTCAGGTTGACCACGTTTTCCGGCGGCGGGAGCGTCTGTGCGGCCAGCGGCAGGGCCGCGAAGGCGGCGATGCCAAGCACGCCGAGACGGGCACGCAGGCGCTGGGAACCGGACAGGGACGAGGGCATGGGATTCCTTGCATTGAGGTGATGACAAAGCGCATCGACCGACAGAGCGGTTGACCCATGGCCGTCATGGAGGTTGCGCGCAAGAGATGTAACAGAGGGTCAGGCCAGCGCAAAACCCCCGACGTCCGCCCCGCACAATGCCGCTGTTACATTTTCGGAAGCCCTCCATGAGCACGCAGCCCCACAGCCGCCCCGACCGCATCGTCGTCGTCGACGACGACGCGCGCATCCGCGACCTGCTGCGCCGCTACCTGTCGCAGGAGGGCTTCGACGTGCTGCTCGCCGAGGACGCCAAGGCGCTCAACCGCGTGCTCACGCGCGACACCGTCGACCTGATCGTGCTGGATCTGATGCTGCCCGGCGAGGATGGCCTGTCCATCTGCCGCCGTCTGCGTGCCGCCAACGACGCCACACCCATCATCATGCTCACCGCCAAGGTCGAGGATGTGGACCGCATCGTCGGCCTCGAGGTGGGCGCCGACGACTACCTGCCCAAACCCTTCAACCCGCGCGAACTGCTGGCCCGCATCCATGCCGTGCTGCGGCGCCGACCACCGCCGGAAGCGCCGGGCGCGCCATCGAAGGAGGCCCAGGTCGTCAGTTTCGGGCCCTTCGAGTTCGACCTCTCGCTGCGCAGGCTCACGAAGGACGGCGAGCAGATCGCGCTGACCACCGGCGAGTTCAGCATGCTCAAGGCCCTGGTGCGCCACCCGCGCCAACCGCTGAGCCGCGACAAGCTGGCCCAGCTGGCGCGCGGCCGGGAGTTCGAGCCCTTCGACCGCAGCCTGGACGTTCAGGTCTCGCGCCTGCGCAAGATGATCGAGCCCGATCCGGCGCAACCGCGCTACATCCAGACGGTCTGGGGCGTGGGCTATGTCTTCGTGCCGGACGGCACCAACTGACGGCCGCCACCCACTGAAATGCCGCGCCAGCCGCTCGCGTTGAGCCTGTTCTGGCGCACCTTTTTCTACCTCGCCATCCTGCTCACTGGCGGCATCGTCGCCTGGGTGCAGACGCTGCGAGCGCTCGAATTCGAGCCACGCGCGCTGCAGACGGCGCAGCAGATCGCCGGGCTGGTGAACCTGTCGCGCCACGCCTTGGCGCAGGCCGACAACATCCAGCGCGTGACGCTGTTGAAGTCCATGGGCGACGACGCGGTGCACGTGGCGCCGCAGGAGCCGGCCGACACGCACGAGCCCTTCGAGGTCGACCGCTTCTCACAGCGTGTCGGCCAGGAACTGCGCACCCGCCTCGGGCCGGGCACGGTGGTGGCCCGCGCCGTCAACGGTCAGACCGGCCTGTGGGTGGGCTTCACGATCGAGCGGGATGCCTACTGGCTGCGCGCCGACGACGAGCAGGTCAGCCCCATGTCGGGCGACACCTGGTTCGTCTGGATCGGCATCGCCCTGGTGGCCACGGCGCTGGGGTCGGTCGGCATTGCCCGGTTGATCAACCGGCCGCTCAAGCAGCTGTCGTTTGCCGCCAGCCGCATCCGCGAAGGTGACCTCGATTCACGCCTGGACGAGAACACGCTGACCAGCGAGATCCGTGAGGTCAACATGGGCTTCAACCGCATGGCGCGCGAACTGGCGAAGGTGGAGGAGGACCGCGCGGTGATGCTGGCCGGCATCAGCCACGACCTGCGCACGCCGCTGGCGCGCTTGCGGCTGGAAACCGAGATGAGTGTGGCCGACGAGGAGGCCAAGGCCAACATGGCGATGGACATCGACCAGCTCGACGCCATCATCGACAAGTTCATGGACTACGCCCGCCCGGGTGACACCCAGCTGCAGCCCGTGCTGCTGGCGCAACTGGTGGACCGCGAGGCGTCGGCGTTCCGCGACCCGTCGCAGATCCGCATCAGGTCGCGGCTGGCGATCGACCTGCGTGTGCTGGCCGACGAGACCGAGTTGTCGCGTGTCTTCGCCAACCTGTTCGAGAACGCGCGCCGGTATGGCCGCAGCAACGACACCGGCATCGCCCTGGTCAGCGTCAGCTACGCCCGTACCGGGCCCTGGGTGGTGGTCTCGGTGCGCGACCGCGGGCCCGGCGTGGCGCCGAACAAGCTCCCGCAGCTGACCACGCCCTTCTTCCGCGGTGACGCAGCGCGCACCGCTGCCACCGGCGCGGGCCTGGGGCTCGCGATCGTGGAAAAGTCGCTGCAGCGCATGGGCGGGCAATTGGAAGTGGCCAACGCCGCCGAAGGCGGCTTCGTGGTCCATCTGCGGCTGCGCCGGGCGCCCTGACGGCGGAACGGCCGCGGCGACGCCGGCCGTTGTCAAAGGCCATTGCGCAGGCCTTGAAAAACCGGCCTCTCCACACATCTGCTGTTCATCGGTGGCTTGCACGCCATCCACCGAGCCGCAACCCGTCTGGAGGACACCATGTACCGAAGCCTGTTCCCACGCGACCTGTTCGCCGAGCTGGACCGTCTCCAGCGCGACCTGTCGGGTGTGCTTGAACCGTCGCCGTCGATCCGCGGTCTGGGCCGCGGGGGCTACCCGGCGCTGAACGTCGGCAGCACCCCCACGTCGATCGAGTTGTATGCGTTCGCGCCCGGCCTGGACCCCGCCAGCATCGAGGTCAATCTCGACCGCGGTGTGCTCACCGTCGCCGGTGACCGCGCCGCCAGCGTGCCGGCCGCTGGTGATGCCAAGACCACGTTGCACCTCAACGAGCGTTTTGCCGGTCGATTCCGCCGTGTGGTCAGCCTGCCCGACGACATCGACCCGAACGCGGTGACCGCCGACTACCGCGACGGCGTGCTGCATGTGAGCGTGCAGCGCCGCGCATCGCAGCAGCCGCGCCGCATCGACGTCCAGTGAACCGGGAGCCCACCATGTCCGACCTGACCCAAGCACCATCCCAAGCCAAGACCCCCGCCCAGCCGGCGCGCCAGGAACCGGCCCTGTTGCCGCCGGTCGACGTGATCGAGGACAGCACCGGCATCACGCTGTACGCCGACCTGCCCGGTGTGCCGCGCGACCGCCTGCAGCTGCGCGTGGAAGGCGACAAGCTCAGCATCGAGGCCGAGACCGTGCTGCCCGTGCCGCAGGGCATGGACGCCACGCATGTGGAGGTGAACCTGTCGCGCTACCGCCGCGCCTTCACGCTGAGCAAGGAGCTCGACGCCGAGAAGGTCTCGGCCGAGATGTCGCAAGGCGTGCTGCGCGTGCGCATCCCCAAGGCCGAACACGCCCAGCCGCGCCGCATCGCGGTACAGGTGGGCTGATGGCCTGAACCCCGCCTCGGACCGCCCGCACCGGCGGGTGGCCCGTGGGCCGGTTCGATCAGACCAGCTCGGCGCCTTCCAGCCGGAAACGTGCCACCAGCGTCGTCAGCCGCTGAGCCTGCTGCTGCAGCGACCCGGCGGCCGCGGCCGACTGTTCCGCCAAGGCCGCGTTCTGCTGCGCCACCTGGTCGAGTTCCTGCACGGCGTGGCGCGTCTGGCCGATGCCCTGGCGCTGCTGCCCGGTGGCCGCGCCGATCTCGGCGATCAACGCCGACACGCGTTGCACGGCGTCCACGATCTCACCGGTGGCACCCCCGGCGCGGCGCACCTGGCCACTGCCGGTGGCCACCTTCTGCAGCGAATCCTCGATCAGCGCCTTGATTTCACGCGCCGCCGTGGCGCTGCGCTGCGCCAGCGTGCGCACCTCACCGGCCACCACCGCGAACCCGCGCCCCTGTTCACCGGCACGCGCGGCTTCCACGGCCGCGTTCAGCGCCAGGATGTTGGTCTGGAAGGCGATGCCGTCGATCATGGCCGTGATGTCGGCGATGCGCCGGGAGGCTTGGTCGATCTGGTCCATCGTGGCCACGGCCTCCGCCACCACCGAGCCACCCTTGCCGGCCACGTCCTGGGTCTCGCCGGCCAGACCGTTGGCGTGACCGGCACTCTCGGCGGTGTGCTCCACGGAGCCATTGAGTTCGTCGATGCTGCCGATGGCGCGCTGCACCGTGATCGCGGCCTGCTCGGTGCGGCCGCTGAGGTCCTGGCTGCCCTGCGCGATCTCGGCGCTGGCGGTGGCGATGTCGGCGCAGGCCGCGCGCACGCCGGCAGCCAGCTCGTGCTGGGCCTGACGCATGGATTCGAGCGACCGCGCCAGGTCCCCCAGTTCGTCGGCGCGGCCCACCTGCGTGGGCACCGACAGGTCGTGTCGCGCCATGCGCTCGGTGGCCGCCACCGCGGCCTGCAGGCCGTGGGTGATGTCGCGCGTGATCCACAGCGCGGTGGCGCTACCGGCAGCCAGCGCCAGCAACAGGCCCACCAGCACCAGCACGCGGGCCTGGTCGGCGCTGGACGTTGCCGCGGTGGACGCGTTCAGGCGCTCGGCCTGGTCCCAGTCGGCCAGCGCCACGATGCTGCGCGACCACTCGCGCTGCTGTTCCACCCACGGCCCCTGGTTGCCGGTGATCATCTCGCGCACGGCAAAGAACACGGCGGTGTCGCCACGGTCGCCGGCGTCCTTCTCGCCACGGGGAATCAGTTCATGCACCTTGTCGGCCTGCTGGCGCGCGGTGTCGAGCAGCGCCACGGCATTGGCGTGACCGCCACCCAGCTGCGAACGCAGCGTCTGGTCGGCCTCGAGGTAGGCGTTCCAGGCGACCCGGGCCCGCTCCATCATCGCCTTGCCGTCGGACAGTTCCCCGCCCGGCATGTCGCGCATCGCGAACATGAACTCGGCCGCGCGGCGTTCCAGGCCGGTCACGGCGTCGGTGCGCTGGGCGCCGTGGACAGCCACCACGTCCAGCGTCTGGCTCAGCCCCTGCATGCGCACCAGCGACAGGCCGGCGATGCCCACCAGCAGCGCCAGCACCAGCCCGAAGCCCAGCGCCAGACGATGGCTCAGTCGTAAGCTGCTCAGAAATGACATTGACAATGACTCCTTATTCAGAGGGCGGGCAAGGCCAGCCCGTACTCGGAGTCATAACGGCGCGGCGGCCGCAATCTGAAGCCGGATGAACCCGGGTCAACTCGCGGGTGCGACCGAAGCCCGCGCCAGCAGGCACACGGCACGGGTCTCGATGGACCGGCCTTCGCCCACCGGGCCCATCTTCTCCGCCGTCTTGGCCTTCACGTTGACGGCGCCTTCGGGCAGGCCCAACAGCTGCGCGATGCGCGCGCGCATGGCATCGATGTGCGGCGCCATCTTCGGCGCCTGGGCCACGATGGTGCTGTCCACGTTGACGGGCGCCCAGCCCGCAGCGCGCACACGGCGCGCGGCCTCCAGCAGCAGCACCGCCGAGTCGGCGCCGGCGAAGGCAGCGTCGGTGTCGGGAAAGTGGCGGCCGATGTCGCCGAGGCCGGCGCCACCGAGCAGCGCATCGGTGATGGCATGCAGCAGCGCATCGGCATCGGAGTGACCCAGCAGGCCGTGCGTGTGCGGCACCGTGACGCCACCCAGCACCAGGGGCCGGCCGGTGACCAGTGCATGCGTGTCCCAACCTTCGCCGATGCGCAGGGCGGGCAACATGGACGATGGCGGGGAGGTGGGCATGCGGCGCTCCAGCAGCAGTTCGGCGCGCGCAAAGTCGGCGGGCCAGGTGACCTTCAGGTTGTCGGTGTCGCCGGGCACCAGCCGCGGCTGCAGGCCCAAGGCCTCGATGGCACTGGCTTCGTCGGTGACCGCATCGCCGGCCGCATCCAATGCGCTCGCCAGCATCGCCAGGCGAAACATCTGCGGCGTCTGGGCGGCCCACTTGCCCTGCCGGTCCACGGTGGCGGCCGCACGGTCCTCGGCACCTGCCTGCTTCAGCGTGTCGGTCAGCGGCATGGCCAGCAGGCCCCCGACCGGGTCACCCTGGCAGGCGTCGATCAGACGCCCCACCGCCGCCGGGTCGATCAGGCAGCGCGCGGCGTCGTGCACCAGCACCCAGTCGTCATCACCTGCACCCTGGACACGCAACGCGTCGAGGCCGGCGCGCACCGTGGCGGCCCGGGTGGCGCCGCCACAGTGGGCCGTCAGCAGCCCGGCCCGGGTGGGCACCAGGGCCTCGAAAGCCACGTCATCAGGCGCCAGCACCACCAGGGTGGCCTTCAAGCGTGGCACCGCCGCCAGGGCATCCAGGGTGTGCGCCACCAGCGGCCGCCCGGCCACCAGGGCGTACTGCTTGGGGCCGGCGGCGCCGGCGCGCTGGCCGACGCCGGCGCAGGGGACCAGCGCGTAGCAATTCATCGGCTGAATTCTAGAATCCGCCCCTCCATGCAGCTCCCCACCATTGCGCCCGGCAAGCGCTTCACGCTGCCGCGCCCCACGGGCAGCGCCGACGCGCTGCTGCTCGCCCGCCTGGCTCGCCAACACACCGACGCCCGGCGCCTGCTGGCCATCGTCACCGCCGAGCCGGCCGATGCCCAGCGCCTGGCCGACGAGATGCCGTTCTTCGAGACCGGCCTGCGCATCGCCGTGTTTCCCGATTGGGAGACCCTGCCCTACGACAGCTTCAGCCCGCACCAGGACCTGATCTCCGAGCGCCTGGCGACACTTTGGTCGGTGCTGCAGGGCGAGGTTGACGTGGTGCTGCTGCCGGCGTCCACCGCGCTGACCCGCCTGGCGCCGACCAGCTTCCTGGCGGCCACCACCTTCCACTTCAAGCAGAAGAGCCGGCTGGACGAAGCCAAGCTGAAGTCGCAGCTGGTGCTGGCGGGCTACCAGCACGTGAGCCAGGTGGTCTCGCCCGGCGAGTACGCCGTGCGGGGTGGCCTGATCGACCTCTTCCCGATGGGTTCGCCGGTGCCCTACCGCGTGGACCTGTTCGGCGACGAGGTCGATTCCATCCGCACCTTCGACCCCGACAGCCAGCGCAGCCTTTACCCGGTGCCCGAGGTGCGGCTGCTGCCGGGCCGCGAGTTTCCAATGGACGAGGCGGCACGCACCGCCTTCCGCGCCCGCTGGCGCGAGAAAATCGACGGCGACCCCACCCGCGCCCGCCTGTACAAGGACATGGCGCAGGGCATCGCCGGCGGCGGCATCGAGTACTACCTGCCGCTGTTCTTCGAGCAGACGGCGACCGTGTTCGACTACTTTGGCGCGAACGCGGCGCTGGCATTGCACGGTGAGGTCGACGCGGCGTTGGAGTGCTTCTGGACCGACACACGCGAGCGTCACCGCTTCCTGCAGCACGATCCGGACCGACCCATCCTGCCGCCGGAGGCGGTGTTCCTGAAGGCCGACGAGTTCTTCGGCCTGACACAGCCGCATGCCACCCTGGCCTTGCGCGGGCAGGAGCCGGTGAACTGGGCCCGCCCACTGCCCGATGTGGCCGTGGACCGCGCGGCCACCGAGCCTTTGGCGGCGCTGGAGCGACACTTGGCCGGCACGCCCCATCGCGTGCTGTTGGTGGCCGAAAGCGACGGCCGGCGCGAGAGCATCCTGGACCTGCTGCGCGACCACCGCATCGCCGTGCCGTCGGCCGGCACGCTGGCCGAGTTCCTGGGCAGCGACGAGAAGGTGGCCATCACCGCCGCACCGCTGGCGGCAGGCTTCCACTGGCTGGAGAAGGACGGGGCCGACGGCGGCCTCAGCGTCCAGCTGATCACCGAGACCGAGCTCTTCGCCAGCTCGCCGCAGTCCCGCCGGCGGCGCAAGCAGGAACAGGTCAGCAGCGTCGACGCGCTGATCAAGGACCTGTCGGAACTCAAGGTCGGCGACCCGGTGGTGCACCTGAACCATGGCATCGGCCGCTACCAGGGCCTGGTGCACATCGACCTTGGCGAAGGCGACAGCGAGTTCCTGCACCTGGAGTACGCCGACAAGGCCACGCTCTACGTGCCGGTGAGCCAGCTGCACCTGATCGGCCGCTACACCGGCGTCAGCGCCGACGAGGCGCCGCTGCACAAGCTGGGCAGCGGCCAGTGGGACAAGGCGCGCCGCAAGGCCGCCGAGCAGGTGCGCGACACCGCTGCCGAGCTGCTGAACCTCTACGCGCGCCGCGCCGCACGGGAGGGCTTTGCGCACCGTTTCACGCCGCACGACTACGAGGCGTTCGCCACCAGCTTCGGCTTCGAGGAGACGGCCGACCAGCGCGCCGCCATTCACGCGGTGATCCAGGACATGGTGAGCCCCAAGCCCATGGACCGCCTGGTCTGCGGCGACGTCGGCTTCGGCAAGACGGAAGTGGCGCTGCGCGCCGCCTTCGTGGCGGTGCACGGTGGCAAGCAGGTGGCGCTGCTGGCACCGACCACGCTGCTGGCCGAGCAGCACTACCAGACCATCGTCGACCGCTTCTCGCCCTGGCCGGTAAAGGTGGCCGAGCTGTCGCGGTTCCGCAGCGCGAAGGAGGTCAAGGCCGCGCTGGAGGGGTTGGCAGACGGCAGCGTGGACATCGTCATCGGCACCCACAAGCTGCTCAGCCCGGACGTGAAGTTCAAGCGCCTGGGCCTGCTGGTGATCGACGAGGAACATCGGTTCGGCGTGCGCCACAAGGAGGCCATCAAGGCCATGCGCGCCGAGGTGGACGTGCTCACGCTCACCGCCACGCCCATCCCGCGCACGCTGGGCATGGCGCTGGAGGGCCTGCGCGACCTGTCGGTGATCGCCACCGCGCCGCAGCGGCGGCTGGCCATCAAGACCTTCGTGCGCAGCGAGAGCAGCGGCACCATCCGCGAAGCGGTGCTGCGCGAGCTCAAGCGCGGCGGCCAGGTCTACTTCCTGCACAACGAGGTCGAGACCATCGAGCACCGGGCGCAGAAACTGGCCGAGTTGGTGCCCGAGGCGCGCATCGCCATCGCCCACGGCCAGATGCCCGAGCGCCAGCTCGAAAGCGTGATGCGGGACTTCGTCGCCCAGCGCTTCAACCTGCTGCTGTGCTCCACCATCATCGAGACCGGCATCGACGTGCCCACGGCCAACACCATCGTGATGAGCCGGGCCGACAAGTTCGGCCTCGCCCAGCTGCACCAGCTGCGCGGCCGCGTGGGCCGCAGCCATCACCAGGCCTATGCCTACCTGCTGGTGCCGGATGTCGAGGGCCTGACCAAGCAGGCCGCCCAGCGCCTGCAGGCGATCCAGGACATGGAGGAGCTGGGCAGCGGCTTCTACCTGGCGATGCACGACCTGGAGATCCGCGGTGCCGGCGAGGTACTGGGCGAGCACCAGAGCGGCAACATGATGGAGGTGGGCTTCCAGCTCTACAACGACATGCTGTCCGAGGCGGTGCGCAGCCTGAAGGCGGGCAAGGAACCCGACCTGCTCAACCCGCTGAACGCCACCACCGAGATCAACCTGCACGCCCCGGCGCTGCTGACCGACGCCTACTGCGGCGACGTTCATGTGCGCCTGAACCTCTACAAGCGCCTGGCGTCGGCCGACAAGCCCGAGCAGATCGACACCCTGCTGGAAGAGATCACCGACCGTTTCGGCAAGCTGCCGCCGCAAGGCCAGGTGCTGTTCGACACCCACCGCCTGCGCGTGCTGGCCCGGCCCTACGGCGTGCTGAAGATCGACGCCGGGCCGAAGCTGATGCAGGTGGTCTTCCGCCCCAACCCGCCGATCGACGCGATGAAGATCATCGAGCTGGTGCAGAAGAACCGGGCCGTGAAGCTGGCCGGCAACGACAAACTGCGCATCGAGCGGGCGATCGACAGCGCGCCCGACCGCGCGCAGTACGTGCGCGACCTGTTGCGCGCCCTGGGCCCGCCGGCCCGCGTCGCCAGCCACTGATCCAGCGCAAGGCGGCTTTACCGGCGCATTACCTGCCGTTCACGCGGGCTCACAGGCGCACCCGATACTGCGGGTAAACCCTATGGATCCCCAAATGATCCCCCGCATCTCTCGTGACTGGGCCACGCCGCTGACCGTTGGCAGCTTCCTGCTGCTGACCGTGACCGGCGTGCTCATGTTCTTCCACCTCGACAGCGGCCTGAACAAGCTGGCTCATGAATGGCTGAGCTGGGTGCTGCTGGCCGCCGTGGGTCTGCACGTGGCCAGCAATTGGGTCGCGTTCCGGCGGCACCTGAACCAGCGGCGCGGCCGCTGGCTCATCGGCGCCGGTGCCCTGGTGCTGGCGCTGAGTTTCCTGCCCGCCAGCGTGTTCGGCACGGGCAGCAGCGAACCCCCCTTTGTCGCCCCTGCCCGCCTGCTGGCCCAGGTGCCGCTGCCGGTACTGGCCCAGGTGGCCGCCTCGGCTGGCTTGTCCGAAGACGACCTGCGTGCACGCCTGACCGAGGCCGGCCTGCCGGCCACCGGCGACGACAGCATCACCGCCCGCGTCGGGGCCGATGGCCGGCGCCAGGTGCAGGTGTTGGCTCGGCTGCTGGCGCCAGCCGACGCCCCCACGCGCTGAGGGCCACGGCGCCGAGTTGGCGGTCGGCAGCACCCCATTTCTGACGTTCAGGACCGAGCAGCCGGGTCAAGAATGACTCAAGCCGGCACCGTGCCGGCCGAAGTCACCCCCATGAGCCCCAACGCCCTGCTGTTACGCCGCTGGACCCAGAGCACCCGCACCCTCGACGGTACGAGCAGCCTGCGCTTCGAGGTGCAGCCGCCGTCGCTCCGCCAGGCGCCGGAATCGCTGTGGCTGCGCTTGTGGTTCTGGCTGGCTGCGCCGGCGCCGGCCAACGCGTCGCCGCCGGTGAGCCGTCTGCCGGCCATCCGCGAGGATTTCCTCGCTGCCATGGCCGACATGGGCGGCGACGAGACCGCAGCGCTGCGTCAACGCGTCGCGCGCTCGCACTCGCTGCGCGAACTCTGGCACCTGCGGGCCGAGGTCTACCGCCTCGTGGCCGTGCAGCACAGCCAGGCCGAAGCCGAGCACCGGCTGGCCGATCTCAACCGCCACTTCCCGACCCGGTCTCCCCGTTCCGGGTTCATGCCGCTGTGACCGCCCCTCTAAGCGCTCCCCGTCACTTCGTGCACGCCGGCCTGCAAGGCCGCGGCTTGCCCGGTGCCGGCTTGCCGCATGACCGCCTGGCGCGGCTGGCGGCCCGCCGTGCCTTCGTGGACCTGAAGCAGGACTTCATGCACGCCGTGGCCGCCCTGGACGACGAGCGCGGCCGCTGGCTGCAGACGCAGGTGCGACAGGCCGAAGAGCCGGAGGACCTGCTGCTGCTGCGCGGGCATGTCTTTGCCTGCCTGTCCGGCGCCGACGCCGGCCGCACCGAACGCCGACGAATGCTGCGTCGAACGCTGGACTCCCAGTTTCCCGACAGCGCCCCGCCCAGCGGCTTCATCTCATTCTGATCGCCAACCGGCGCCGCTGGTCGGTGGGTCCAGCACCAACGGCCCCGCCACCAGCGCCCCATTGGCGTCACGCAGCCACACGGTCAGGCGCGAGCTGTCCACCTGCACGTCCAAGGTGCCCGGGTCGGTCGGCTGCGCCATCGGGTCGGTGCCGATGAGCCCGTAGTAGCGGCCGACGGTGTCGCCGCCTCGACCCCAGCGCCCGGCGAACACCCAACCGCCGCAGATCACGTCCAGCACGACCTGGTCGTCGGCGAGCGTGGCCACGGCACAGGCACCACTCAGCGTGACCTCCCGCGTCGGCAGGCTGCTGCCGCCCGCGACCACCGCGCTGCAGGCCAACACCGAGGCCAGTGCGCCGTTGCAGACCGGCTCCGGTTGCGCGGCGAACCACGCCAGCCCGGCGGCGCCCGGCTCATCGCCATAACCGGTGCCGGTGCCACCCACGCCAGGGCCACAGGCCGCCATGACCAGGGTCAGCACGACCAGGGCCGCACGGCAGGCGGCCCGACAAAGAGATCTCACGGCAGGGGCTCCTCGGCATGGAAACAGTAGACGCCGAAGCGCACACGGTGCGTGCGCTCTGCAGGTTCGGCGTGAACGGCGTCGTCGTCAAAACGTTCGCGGGCCAACGGCATCAGCTGCTGCAGCGCCCGCTGCCAGGCCAGGCGTGCCGCCTGCTGCAGTGCCAGCGCCGATGCCTCTGTGAGCTCGTCGACGAACAAGGCCTGTTCCAGGAAGTTCGCGTCGCCTTCGAGGTTGGCCACCGACGCCGCCATGTGGTCGTGCAGGTTGGCCGAGAACAGCGTGCTGAGCTCTTCGAAACCCTGCCTCGGGGCGAAACCCTCGGCCGCCAGCGTCACGATGTCGTCCGCCATCTCGACCACCCCCAGGCGCAGCATTTCGTCCAGCAGCGCACGCGGCCGGACATCGTTGCTGACGGATGCCGCCAAGGTATCGAACGAACCGTCGCCCGTGCGCGGCAACGGCCGCGGCTGCCCGCCCTGCCGCTGATAGGCCGGGTCGGTGAGCCAGCGGCCGATCAGTTCCGCCACCGGACCGACAGCGCCCACCGCCAGCCCGTGCGTCGCCGCGGGCAACCCAGTCTCTGCCTTCAGCCGCCGTACGTCGCGCCGGTGCACGCCAGACAGCAGCGTCACGGCGCTGTCGGTGACCGCCATCTCCCGGCGCACCAGTTCGGCACGCGCCTCGTCCACGAACAACGGCTTCAGGGCAGCGGCCAACGCCGGAAAGCCGATGCCATGGCGCAGCAGCAGCCGCACCAGCGGCCGCAGCAACGTCAGCGCGGCCGACAGCACCACGGCGGGCCGGGAGCTCATGGCGTTGACTTGGCGGCAAGCATGTGGGATATTTTCCCACACATCATCGAATCCAGCAAACCCATGTCGACCACTGTCCACCGCTGCCACGTCTCCATCGCCGCGCATCGGGCCCTGTTGACCGCGGCCATCGCCACGGTCCTCGCCGGCTGTGGCGGTGGCACGCAGCAAGACACGCCTCCGCCCGCCGCCAGCGCCAGTTTGAAGACGGCCCAGGCCGGCGACCTGGTTGCCTATGCGAAAGAAAGGCTGCGGGCGCGATTCGGCATGGCCCTTCCAGCGGGTCTGGCGGCCACCACCGGGGGTGCCACTGCGTCAAGCGACACCATCGCCGCGGCAACGCCACCGGGAACGCTGGTGCAGGAAGCCGGCGTCGACGAAGCCGATCTGCTGAAGATCGACGGCAACACCGTGCTGTCGCTGCACGGGAGCATCTTGCGACGTCACCAGCTGGCGGCCCGCCAACTGAACACGGTGGACGCGGTGACGCTGGAGAGCCCCCCAGAGAACGCGTACGTCACGCAGCGGGGCCTGCATCTGGTGCCGGGCGGACCCGCCATGGTGATCGAGGAGCGCTGGCAAGTCGGCCAGTGGAGTGGCCAGTGCCCGGCCGAGGCCTGCGCGATGATCGGCCTGACGGTATTCCTGCCCACGCAGCCGAGCGTGCACCTGCAGCGTGTGGCGCGCGACAGTGGGCTGACCGCAGCGCCAGCCTGGACGCTCGATGGGCGCCTGGTTGGCAGCCGCCGCATCGGCAATCAGCTGCTGCTCGTGACCACCCATGTGCCCGCACTGGCCGTGGACGCGCTGCCCGCCACAGCCACCACCGCTGAACGTGAAGCGGTGCTGGCCAGCCTGACGGCGCAGGACCTGCTGCCGCGGCGTCGGCAAGGCAATGCGCAGGCCATCCCCCTGGTCCAGGAAACCGAATGCCTGCTGCAGCCCGGCAACGCGTCCACGGCCGTGGAGATCACCACGGTGACGGTGCTCGACCTGTCGACCGACACCTGGCGCAGCCGGTGTTTTGTCGGCGGCACCGAGGCGATGTACATGACTGCGGACGCGCTGGTGCTGGCGACCACCCGCTGGCCCTACCTGCAGGCCGATGCCCTGACTGTCTACCCGGCCCAGATGCAGACCGACGTCCACCAATTTGCCCTGACCGCCAGCGCCGTGGATTACCGCGCCAGCGGCAGCGTGCCTGGGCATCTGGGGTGGGACACCAGCCGCAAGTCACAGCGGTTCAGCGCCTGGCGTGGCGACCTGCGGGTGCTCAGTTTCACCGGCGACGTCGGTTGGGGCGCGGCGCCGGTGAACGGCACGGCGCCGTCGCCGGCCACCCTGACCGTGCTGCGTGAATCGGGCGGACAACTGCAGCCCGTGGGGCAGTTGCCCAACACGGCGCGCAGCGCCCCGATCGGCAAACCCGACGAGCAGGTGTACGCCGTGCGCTTCGTGGGCGATCGAGGTTATGTGGTCACCTTCCGTCAGATCGACCCGCTCTATGTGCTCGACCTGTCCAACGCCGCGGATCCCTTGATCGCGGGCTCGCTGGAAACGCCGGGGTTTTCTCAGGACCTGTACGACCTCGGGCCGGGCTGGCTGCTGGGCACCGGCCGCGAGACCGACGCCCAGGGCCGGGTCACCGGGCTGGGGATCTCGCTCTTCGACGTGCGCGACGCCCAGGCCCCTCGGCTGGCCGCCGGCGCTCGGCTGGGTGACGGCAGCAGCGCCACGGCGCTCGACGCGTCGCCCCAAGGCATCAACCTGTGGCGGTCGGGCACCCGCGCCCAGGCCGCATTGCCGGTGGCGGTCGAACTCGGCGGCCTGTACGGCACCGCCCTGCAAAGGGTGACCGTCGACACCGGCGCCGGCAGCCTGGCCCTGTCGCCGTTGCTGCCGGCCAGCACGGAAGGGCCGAGCCAAGGTGTGGCGGTCGAACGCGCGCTGGTACTCGGTGACCAGGTGCTGTACCTGGACGGCACAGGAGCCCTGACGCTGCACGACTGGTAGACGGCACGCGACGCCAGGGGTGCACCGATTCGAACGGCGCGGCCCCTGGCCCTGTGGGACCCACAGCACCGGGGCACAATCGGCCGACGATGAACATCATCATCCTCGACGACTACCAGGACGCCGTGCGCAAGCTGCCCTGCGCCGCACGTCTGGAGCCCTACAACGCCAAGGTCTTCACCAACACCGTCAAGGGCATCGGCCAGCTGTCGGTGCGCCTGCGCGACGCCGATGTGCTGGTGCTGATCCGCGAGCGCACACACTTCCCGCGCCAACTGCTGGAAAAGCTGCCGCGCCTGAAGCTGATCTCGCAGACCGGCCGCGTCGGCAGCCATGTCGATGTCGAGGCCTGCACGCGTCAGGGCATCGCGGTGGCCGAAGGCGTGGGCTCGCCGGTGGCGCCGGCAGAGCTGGCCTGGGCCCTGATCATGGCCGCCACCCGGCGGCTGCCACAGTACATCGGCAACCTCAAGCACGGCGCCTGGCAACAGGCGGGGCTGAAGGCAGCATCCATGCCGCCCAACTTCGGCCTGGGCACGGTGCTGCGTGGGCGCACGCTGGGCCTCTGGGGTTATGGCCGGATCGGGCAGTTGGTGGCCGGCTACGGGCGGGCCTTTGGCATGGCGGTGCAGGTCTGGGGCAGCGAAACGTCCCGCCAGCGTGCGCTGGCCGACGGGCACCAGGCCTCTCCGGATCGCGAGACCTTTTTCGCCACCAGCGACGTGCTCAGCCTGCACCTGCGCCTGACCGACACCACGCGTGCGCTGGTGACGCTGGAAGATCTGTCGCGCATGAAGCCGACTGCCCTTTTCGTCAACACCTCGCGGGCCGAACTGGTGGCCGAGAACGCCCTGGTCTCGGCCCTCAACCGCGGCCGGCCCGGCATGGCGGCGGTGGACGTGTTCGAGAGCGAACCCATCCTGCAGGGTCACCCACTGCTGCGGCTGGAGAACGCCGTGTGCACACCCCACATCGGCTACGTGGAGCAGGACAGCTACGAGATGTACTTCGGGGCCGCCTTCGACAACGTGGTCAACTTCATCGAGGGCCGACCGACCGGCCTGCTGAACCCCGAGGCGCTGAAGGTTCACCGCTGAAGGGCCTGCCGCCCGGTGTGCAATGCGCACGCGGGCACCAGGCCCCTGGGGCGATGAGGGGGTGACGTCAGGCTCGGTCAGGACTACGCTCCAGGCATGCCTGTTCGCGCCATCACACCTCGTCTTCGGCCATGGGCCGTCGGCATGGCACTGGCTGCGGCGGGAACCAGCTTGTCGGCGGCCCCGGTGCCCGCCGATGCCCTGGCACCGGACCCCCAGGAAGAAGCCGTGCGCTGGACGCTCGACGGCCTGGCCGCACTGGCCAGCTGGGCCGTCGAACCTGCCGCCACCACGGAGGGCGACGTCCGCCCCGCTGTGGCCCTGCAATCCCAGGCGGCATCACCGGCCGCGTCGGACCGCCATGTCAGGCTGGCTCCGGCCGATGTGCCCGACCCTGGCGGTTACGCCCTGATGGGCCTGCTGCTGCTGGGCACCGCGGCCGCGGTGCGCGCACTGGCGCGGCGAACGCCCGTTCAGCGCGGGTTGTCGAAGAACACGTAGGTCGCGAAGCCGCCGACCTCGAAGTAGATCCGCCTTTCGCCCGGGTCGACCTGCCCGTTCAGGTTCTCGTCCAGCACGCCATAACCGAAGCGGTACTCGCGCGGTGCACCGTCGTCGGTGCCCAGGGCGGTGGACAGCTTGTCGACCTTCAGGAAACGGCGCACCAGTTGCGAGCCGGCGTAGATCTCCAGCACGCCGTCGTTGCCGGTCCAGTTCTGGATCTCGCGGCGGATCTGGTTCTGCCGTTCCTGGGTGCAACTGGCCAAAGCCACCGTGGCCAGCAGGAGCAGGAGGATGCGCTTCATTTGGTGCCAAAGATCTTGTCGCCGGCGTCACCCAGGCCGGGAATGATGTAGCCCACGTCGTTGAGGTGGCTGTCGATCGACGCTGTCCAGCAACGCACATCCGGGTGGGCCGCGTCCAGCGCACGCACGCCCTCGGGCGCGGCCACCAGCACCAGCGCACGGATGTCCTTGCAGCCCTTGCGCTTGAGCAGGTCGATGGTGGCGATCATCGAGCCGGCGGTGGCCAACATCGGGTCGACGATGAGGGCGGTGCGCTCGTCCAGGTGGCCGACGAAGCGCTCGAAATAGTGTTCCGGCCGCAGCGTCTCGTGGTTGCGCGACAGGCCGACCACGCTGACCTTGGCGTTGGGGATCATGTCCAGCACGCCGTCGAGCATGCCCAGGCCGGCGCGCAGGATGGGCACCACCGTGACCTTGCGGCCGGCGATCTGGTCGATCTCCGCCGGGCCGCTCCAGCACTGCACGGTGGTCTTCTCGAGCGGAAAGTCGGCGGTGGCCTCGTAGGCCAGCAGGCGGGCCAGTTCGCCCGTCAGCTCGCGGAACTTCTTGGTCGAGATGTCGTGCTCACGCAGCAGGCCAACCTTGTGGCGGACGAGGGGGTGGTTGACGGCGATGACAGGCATGGTGGGCGTCAGTTTAGGGCCTGGATGCGCGCCACTGCCTGCCGGAGCTCCTGATGCAGGTCACACCAGCAGCGGCGGCAGCAACGCGGCGGCGGTGCCGCGCAGCACCACGTGGGCCTCGACATCGATCTCGCTCTCCTGCGGGTTGACGATGACCACATGGGCCCCGGCGGCGCGCGCCCGCCCGGCCAGGCCGGCCGCCGGCCAGACGGCGCCGGAAGTGCCAACGATCAGCATCACGTCGCAGTCCAATGCGGCTCGTTGCGCCGCCGCCAGCGCGCCCCCGGGCAACATCTCGCCAAACCAGACCACGCCGGGCCGGGCCATCACCCCGCAACCGGGGCAGCGCGGCGGCCGGCCCGGCGTCGCAGCTTCCGGTGTCTGCGCCGGGCGACAGCGGCAGGGTTCCAGCCAGCGGTCGCGCTGGATGTCGCCGTGCAGGCGGATGGTGTCGATGTTGCCGGCCCGTTGGTGCAGGTCATCCACGTTCTGCGTCACCAGCGTCAGCACTCCGGGCCTGCGGGCGGCGAAGGCGGCGAGCGCGTGGTGGCCGGCGTTCGGCTCGGCCAGCCGCACGCCGTCACGGCGCTCCTCGTACCAATCCCAGACCCGGCCCGGATCGGCGCGGAAACCTTCTTCGCTGGCCAACTCCGCGGGGTCGAAGCGGGCCCACAGGCCGGTCATCGCATCACGGAAGGTGGGGATGCCGCTTTCCGCCGACATGCCCGCGCCGGTAAGCACGCAGACCCGACCAGCCTGTGCGAGCCGTTGTCGAACCGAGGCGACGGCCTCAGGCGCCGCCATGCTGCCGCTGCCGCAGGGCTTCGTAGAGACAGACGGCCGCCGCGACCGACACGTTGAGGCTCTCCACCGCACCGTTCATCGGGATGCGCACCAACTGGTCGCAGGTCTTGCGCGTGAGCTGCCGCATGCCAGGGCCTTCAGCCCCCAGCACCAGCGCCACCGGGCCGGTCAGGTCCAGGTCGTAGAGCGTCTGCTCGGCGTCGTCGCTGGTGCCGATGACACGAATGTCGCGCTCCTTGAGTTCGTTCAGCGAACGTGCGAGGTTGGTGACCATCAGGTAGGGCACGGTCTCCGCCGCACCGCTGGCCACCTTGGCCACGGTGGCGTTCAGGCCCACCGCGTGATCACGCGGCGCCACCACCGCGTGCGCCCCGGCGCCGTCGGCCACGCGCAGACAGGCGCCCAGGTTGTGCGGGTCGGTCACGCCGTCGAGCACGAGCACCAGCGGTGGACCGTCGACCTCGTCGAGCACGTCGTCCAGCGAGTGTTTGGGGGCCAGCGCCTGCACCCGCGCCACCACGCCCTGGTGGCCACGGCCACCGCAGAGCTTGCCCAGGCGGGCGTCATCGCTGTCGATGATCCTTGCCCCCGCAGCCTGTGCGCGCTCGACGAAGCCGCGCATGCGCGCGTCGCGGCGGGCAGCGTCCACGTGCACCTCGATGACGGATTCGGGCGCCGTCTTCAGGCGCACGGTGACAGCATGGAAGCCGTAGAGGATGCCGGGTTTCATGCGCGGATTGTCGTGTAGGCCAGGATCAGGCCGATCAGCACCGGCTGGTGCAGCATGTAGAAACTCAGGCTCCAGCGCCCGAGCAACGCCAGCGGTCGCAGGACACCGGGCACGGCGCCGGCAAAGGCTGCGCGCCGATGCGTCAACAGCCACTGCGCGCCCGCCAGCCCGGCCAGCATCACGCCGAACCACGGCAGCACCGGCACCCAGTCCTCGGTGACGGGCTTGCGCGTGACGAGACCGATCCAGGCCAGCCACGGCGCGTCGAAACCCGGGTGTCGCCACAGGGCCGGCAGCGCGATGCAGCCGGCCGCCAGCGGCCACAGCCAGCCACGCAGCGGCGCCAGCAACCGAGCCCCGACCAGCATCACCGCAATGCCATGCAGCACGCCGAAGAAGATCCAGCTCCTTGGGAACATGAACGACGACCCGATGCTCACCAGCAGCGCGCAGCCCGCCACCTGCGCCCAGCGCCGCCAGAAGCGCGGCCAGGTCTGCCCAGCGTCCAGTGACACCGCCAGCGCCGCGCCGGCGCACAGCAGGAAGCCCGACAGGATCATCGTGCGCTGCACGGTCCACAGCGGGTCGTGGAAGAAGCGATACGGTGGCTGGAAGAAGCCGTAGTGATTGAGGTCGAAGGCGAAGTGGTACACCGCCATCCAGACGATGGCCAGGCCGCGCAGCGCGTCGAGACGGTCGAAGCGCTGCCCCCGGATCGCGCGCGGGCCCGTCACGACACCTTCTCGTAGACGTCGCTGAAGGATCGGCCGTCCCAGGCGTAGAGCAGGATGGCGGCGTGCACGCAGCGCGCGGCGCCGCGCGGGCGGAACAAGCCAACGCATTCACCGCCGGCATGCCGCACGCTGCGGTAGACCACCCCGGCAGAACCGGCGCTGCGCAGCCTGGCGCCCAGGGCGCGCGCGGGGCCGTAGTCGGCAGGGTCGTGTTCGGCGTCGAAGCCCGCGCGCAGGTCATGCAGGGTGGCGTCGACATCCACGCGGTACAGCCGCATGGGCAGGTGCTGGGGACGTTCACCGGTGGCCGCCAGAAAGCGGGCGTGGTGAAAGGCCGTTTCGGCGATCGCCGTCTCGCGGTCGTGGGCCGCATAGAAGACACCGGCCTCGCCGCCGGCAAAGCGGCTGCCCACAGGGTTCACGTGCGTGAAGGCGGCCATGATGGGCCCACTGCCGGGGCCGTAAATCCGCTCGTCCTCGGGCACACGGGCGATGTTGCCCACCTCGTCGCGTGCGCGCTCGTTGGTCATGCTCTCCAGGGCATAGAGTGCGTCGAAGTCGGCGGCGTCAGCCACGCGGTCGAAGAGGAAGACCGAAGGATGTCGTGTGGGCACGATGCGGCAGGCCGGCTGCCAGCGCACCCGGCGCCTGGGTGGATCTGTCCCTGTCAAGACCAGCCGCCGCCGCGCACACCGTCGAGGTAGCGGCGTACCAGGTTCAGGTCACTGACGTTGCCACCGAGCATGTGCTGCAGCGCACTGCGTCCGCCGAAGGGCGCGGCATTGTTGGGTTGGCGCACCCAGGCATCGGCCGCGGCGGTGTCGGGCAGCAGGATCTGCAACGCCTTCCAGATGCCCAACAGGTTGGACAGGCGCTCCAGCGTGTCGCGCGACAGGTTGGCCTTCTCCGGGTGCTTGCGCCAGGCGAAGAAGGTGGACCGCGGTGGTTCACCCAACAGGCGGATCTGCTCATCGACACTGAGCTGCCAGGCCCCGGCGATGCGCACGAAGGCGCGCAAGCCGGCGGCGGCCATCTGGGCCGGGCCCACCGGCGGCAAGGCCGACGACGAGACCGGGACGAGCAAAGCGTTCATGTGTCCGATTATGGACACAATGAAAGAACCAGTCCACCAAGAGACTATCCGCTCAACCGTCCGCCCGTCTCGGCCAGCCGCACCAGGATCGCCGCCGGCTCGAAACGTGGGCCATGCGCTGCCGCGAGTTCACGCGCTCGCGCCACGAAGGCGGCGACGCCGATCGTGTCGATGAACTGCAGCGCCCCGCCGCGGAACGGGGCGAAGCCCCAGCCAAAGATCGAGCCGATGTTGCCGTCGGCCACCGAGCGCAACACGCCCTCCTCCAGGCAGCGCGCCGCCTCGTTGGCCTGGGCGAACATCAGGCGGTCGATCAATTCACGCTGATCCGGCTGCGTGGCCGCCACCGGGAACAGCTCGGCGAGGCCCGACCACAGCTGCTTGCCGTCGTCGGTGTAGTCGTAGAAGCCCTGGCGCGCCTTCTTGCCGATGCGGCCGGCCTCGCACAGCTGACGAATGACGGCCATGCCCGGGTGTTCCGGCACCGTCTTGCCTTCCGCGGCCAGGTCTTTCTTCGTCTGCTCGGCGACGTGCATCGACAGGCTCAGGCTCACCTCGTCCTGCAGCGCCAACGGCGGCATGGGCATGCCGGCCTGCAGGCCGGCGACCTCGATGCTGCGCGGGTGCACGCCCTCCTTCAGCATCGCGATGCCTTCCATCACGTAGGTGGCGAACACGCGGCTGGTGTAGAAGCCGCGGCTGTCGTTGACGACGATCGGCGTCTTGCCGATCTGCAGCACGTAGTCGAAGCCTTTCGCCAACGTCTCGTCGGATGTGTCCTGGCCGACGATGATCTCGACCAGCGGCATCTTGTCCACGGGGCTGAAGAAGTGCAGGCCGATGAAGTTCGCCGGCCGGGCGCTGGCCTTGGCCAGGCCCGTGATCGGCAAGGTGGAGGTGTTGGACGCGAAGGTCGCCGACGCGGCGAGCACGGCCTCGGCCTTGGCCGTGACGTCGGCCTTGATGGCGCGGTCCTCGAACACGGCCTCGATGACGAGGTCGCAGCCGTCAAGCCTCCCATAGTCGGTGGTCGGCGTGATGCGCGCCAGCAGCGCGTCTCGCTTCTCGGCCGTCGTGCGGCCCTTCTTCAGCGCCTTGTCCAGCAGGCCCTGGCTGTAGGCCTTGCCCTTCTCGGCGGCCTCCGCCGAGGTGTCCAACAGCACCACGTCGATGCCGGCCTTGGCGGAGACGTAGGCGATGCCCGCGCCCATCATGCCCGCACCCAGGATGCCGAGCTTCTTCACGGTGGACTTGGCCGGGCCGCGCGGCCGCGACGCGCCCTTCTTGATCGCGCCCAGCTGGAACCACAGCGTGCCGATCATCGCCTTCGACTCCGGCGACATCACGCAGGCGGCGAAGTAGCGGCTCTCCATCTCGCAGGCGCTGTCGAAGTCGAGCAGGCCGCCCTCGAACACGCAGCTCAGGATGTGCTGCACGGCCGGGTAGTTGCCATGGCTCTTGGCCGAGGCGATGGACGGTGCGATCGAGAACATCTGCACCGAGGCCGGCGAGCGCGAGTCGCCGCCCGGCCAGCGGAACTTGGGCGCATCCCAGGGCTGCTGACTCTTCTCGTGCGTGGCACACCAGGTGCGCGCCTTGAACATCAGGTCATCGCGGTCCTGCGCCAGCTCGGTGGCCAGGCCCATCGCCAGCGCCTTCTGCGGCGCGATGTCGTTGCCCTCGGCGCAGATCTGCAGCGCCGCCTGCTGGCCCACCAGGCGCGGCAGGCGCTGGGTGCCGCCGCCGCCCGGCAGCAGGCCGAGCTTCACCTCGGGCTGGCCGAGCTTGAGCTTGGGGTCGTCGAGCACGATGCGCGCGTGGCAGGCCAGGGCGATCTCCAGCCCGCCGCCGAGCGCGTGGCCGGCGATCGCCGCCACCACCGGCTTGCCGGTGGTCTCCATGCGGCGCAGCACGCGCTTCATGTTCATGGAGCCTTCGAAGGCCTGCTCCGGGCGCGTCCAGGTGAACATGTTGTCCAGGTCGCCACCGGCGCAGAAGTCGGCCTTCGAGCTGGCCAGGACCAGGCCCTTGACGGCCGGGTCGGTCGCCAGGCGCTCGGCGGCCTCGGCGATGCCAGCCATCAGCGGGTCACCGACGACATTCATCGGCCGGCCCGGCAGGTTCATCGTGGCGACGAGGATGCCGTCGTCGCCCAGGTTCAGGGTCACTGCACTCATGATCAGACTCGCTCGATGATGGTGGCGATGCCCATGCCGCCGCCGACGCACAGCGTGGCAAGGCCGGTGTTGAGGTCGCGGCGCTCCAGTTCGTCGAGCAGGGTGCCGAGGATGATGCAGCCGGTGGCGCCCAGCGGGTGGCCCATCGCGATCGAGCCGCCGTTGACGTTGACGCGGTCCATCTCCACGCCGAGGTCGCGCGCGGTCTTCATCGGCACCACGGCGAAGGCCTCGTTCACTTCGTAGAGGTCGATGTCCTTCGGCGCCATGCCGGCCTTGGCCAGCGCCTTGCGGCAGGCCGGCGTCGGGCCGGTGAGCATGATGGTCGGCTCGCTGCCGATCACCGCCGCGGCGCGGATGCGCGCGCGCGGCTTCAGGCCGGCCCTGCGCCCGCCCTCTTCCGAGCCCACCAGCATCAGCGCCGCCCCGTCGACGATGCCGCTGCTGTTGCCGGCGTGGTGCACGTGGCGGATCTGCTCCACGGTGGTGTACTTGCGCAGCGCGGTGGCATCGAAGCCCATCGCGCCCATCGCCGCGAACGAGGGCTTGAGCCCGGCCATGCCCTCGACGCTGGCCTCGGGGCGGATGGTCTCGTCGCGCTCCAGCAGCGTCAGGCCGGCGATGTCGCGCACCGGCACCACGGCGCGATCGAAGCGGCCTTCGGCGCGCGCCGCCGCGGCACGCTGGTGCGAACGTGCGGCGAAGGCGTCGACGTCGCCGCGGTCCCAGCCTTCCAGCGTGGCGATCAGGTCGGCGCCCACGCCCTGCGGCACGAAGCCCAGCTTCTGGTTCACGCGCGGATCCATCACCCAGGCGCCGCCGTCGCTGCCCATGGTCCAGCGGCTCATGCTCTCGACGCCGCCGGCGACCACCAGGTCCTCCCAGCCGCTGAGCACCTTGGCCGCGGCCAGGTTCACCGATTCGAGCCCGCTGGCGCAGAAGCGGCTCTGCGTCACGCCGGCCACGGTCTGCGCCCACTCGGCGTCCAGCACTGCGGTGCGCGCGATGTCGGCGCCCTGCTCGCCCACCGGCGTCACGCAGCCCAGCACCACGTCGTCCACCAGCGCGGTGTCCAGGTCCAGGCGCTGCTGCATCGCCTGCAGCAGTGTGCGCAGCAGCCACACCGGCGTGGCCTGGTGCAGCGATCCGTCCTTCTTGCCCTTGCCGCGCGGGGTGCGCAGGTGATCGTAGATGTAGGCATGACTCATGGCAGTCTCATCGGATGAGGAATTTCAGGAGGGCGTCCATGCGGGCGCCATACGGCGGGCCGAAGAACTTCAGCGCCGACACCGGCGCCTGCTGGAACACCGGCCGCAGCTTGGAGAAGGTCTCGAAGCCCTCGCGGCCGTGGTAGTGGCCCATGCCCGAGGGCCCGACACCGCCAAAGGGCAGGTCGTGCTGGCCGACGTGCATCAGCGCGTCGTTGACCGAAACGCCACCCGACATCACCTGGTCGAGCACGCGCCCGATCACGGCCTTGTCGTGGCTGAAGGGGTAGACGGCGAGCGGCCGGTCGCCGGCGTTCACCGCCGCGATCACCTCGTCCAGGCTGCGGTAGCCGCGCAGCGGCAGGATCGGGCCGAAGATCTCGCGCCGCATCAGCTCGCAGTCTTCCGGGGCGTCGAGCACCAGGTGCGGCGCGATCTTGCGCGTGGCGGCGTCGAAGGCCGGCCCGGGCAGCAGCGGCACGATGCGGGCGCCCTTCTCGCGCGCCTCGTCCAGGGCGCCGAGCAGGCGCTGGAACGAGCGCACGTCGATGATCGAGGTGTAGTCCGCTGAGGCCAGCGACGGGAACATGCGCGGCACCTGCTGCCGTGCCAGGCGCACGAAGTCCTCGAGCTTGCCCTGCGGCAGCCAGACGTGGTCGACCGTGGTGCAGATCTGGCCCGCGTTCAGGCACTTGACGAAGAGGATGCGCTCGGCCGCGGTGGCGAGCGGGAAGTCGTCGGCCACGATGGCCGGCGACTTGCCGCCGAGCTCCAGCGTCACCGGGCACAGGTTGCGCGCCGCCGCCGCCATCACCAGACGACCGGTGACGCCGCTGCCGGTGAACAGCAGGTGGTCGAAGGGCAACTGCGAGAAGGCGATGCCGACGCCACCGGTCTCGTCGAAGAACTGCAGCTTCTCGGGCGGAAAGTATTGAGGGCTCTTCTCGATCAGCAGCGCGGCCAGGTGGCGCGAGTTCTCGCTCATCTTCACCATCGCGCGGTTGCCGGCGGCGAAGATCGCGCTCAGCGGCACAAAGCTCAGGTTGACCGGGAAGTTCCAGGGCACGATGGCACCGACCACGCCCAGCGGCTGCGGGATGACGCGGTTCTTCGCCAGCGGGAAGCTGATCCAGTCGGCATGGCGCCGCTGCGGCTTCATCCAGCGCTTCAGGTGCTTCAGCGTGTGCTTGATGCCGTCGACGGCCGGCAGCAGCTCAGCCAGGCGGGTCTCGTGCGACGAGCGGTGGCCGTAGTCGGCGCTGATCGCGGCCTCGATGGCGGCCTGGTTGTCGAGCAGGAAGGCGCGCAGGCGCTTCAGGTCGTCCACGCGCTCGGCATAGCTCGGCACCGGGTGCGCGTGGTAAGCGACGCGCTGCAGGGCCAGTGCGGACTGCAGGCGTTCGGTCAGGGGCAGGTCGGTCGGGTCCATCGTGTCACCTCAGACGGCGCTCACATGGAGCGCGAGGCCAGCTCCTTCATGATCTCGTTGGTGCCGCCGTAGATGCGCTGCACGCGGGCGTCGACGAAGAGCTCGGCGATCGGGTACTCCATCATGTACCCGTAGCCGCCGAACAGCTGCAGGCATTCGTCCATCACCCGACCCTGCTGCTCGGACACCCAGGCCTTGGCCAACGCCGCGCGGGCCGCATCGAGCTCGCCCTTGAGGTGCGCCACCATGCAGGCGTCGACGAAGGCGCGCGCCGCCAGCACGGTGGCCTGCACCTCGGCGAGCTTGAAGCGGGTATTCTGGAACTCCCAGATCGGCCGGCCGAAGGCCTTGCGCTCCTTGGCGTAGCGCACCGTTTCCTCGAGCGCCCGCTCCATCGCGCCGATGCCCTGCACGGCGATGATCAGCCGCTCCTGCGGCAGCTGCTGCATGAGCTGAAAGAAGCCCTGCCCCACCACCTCGCCCAGCAAATTGGCCGCTGGCACCCGCACGTCGTCGAAGAAGAGCTCCGAGGTGTCCTGCGATTTCAAGCCGATCTTGTCGAGCTGGCGACCACGCCGGAAGCCGGGAGACTGCTCGGTTTCGACGAGTAGCAGCGACACGCCCTTGGCACCCTCCCCGCCGGTACGCGCCACCACGATGATCAGATTGGCGTTCTGGCCATTGGTGATGAAGGTCTTGGCGCCGTTCAGCACGTAGTGGTCGCCATCGCGGCGTGCTGTCGTGCGGATCGCCTGAAGGTCGCTGCCGGTGCCTGGCTCGGTCATCGCGATGGCGCCGATCAGTTCGGCGCTGCACAGGCGCGGCAGGAAGCGTTGCTTCTGCGCCTCGGTGCCGTAGTGCAGCAGGTAGGGCGCGACGATGGCCGAGTGCAGCCCGCCACCCCAGCCCGAGCAGTTGGCGCGCGACTGCTCGAGCAGGATCACCGCCTCATGGCTGAAGTCACCCCCGCCGCCGCCGTACTCGGCCGGCGTGGACACGCAGAGCAGCCCGTTGGCCGCCGCCTCCCGCCAGGCCTCGGCCGGCATGCGGCCCGCCTCGCGGAACTCGGCCGCGCGCGGCACCCAGCGTTCGGTGATGTAGCGAGACACGCTGTCAGCCAGCGCATGGTGCTCCTCGGTCATCCACGGCGAGGGCAGGAGCGGCAGGGTCATGCAGGTTTCTCCAGCTTCGCGAGCTGCGAACGCACCTCGGTGTTGATGAGCCGCAGCTCGGCCAGCGTGGCATCGATGGCGGCGCGCTTGCGCTCCAGCTCGGCAATCGACGCATCGGTGCGCTCGCGCACCCAGGCCAACTGCTGCTGCCGGCCTTCGCCATGGGCGCCATAGAGATCAAGGTAGTGTTTGATCTCCTCAAGCGTGGCGCCGATGGCCTTGCTGCGCAGGATGAGCGCCAGTCGCGCCCGATCACGCCGCGTGTAGACGCGCGCGCCGTTCACGCGCCGCGGGCTGAGCAGCCCCTTGTCCTCGTAGAAGCGGATCGTACGCAGCGTGATGCCGAATTCGGTGCAGAGCTCGGTGATGCCGAACAGTTCACCAGCATCGTCCACACGGTGCGACGCGATCACCGCCTGCGCCTGGCTGGCCGCACGTGCGCCGCGCCCTCGCGCCGGAGCCTGAAGGGTGTCCATGCAGCCATCGTAGTGGGCAACCGTGCCGCTTAGGCCCGGGCAATCCCCTAGACGGAATTTGGTTGACGTTAACGTCACCCTCGCTTTCAATCCTTGGCATGGCGTCTGTCAACCTTGCGGGCTACCGCAGCGTCTTCCGCCCCGGCCTGTTTGCCGGCCAGGTGCACTGGGTCACGGGTGGCGGCAGCGGCATTGGCCGCTGTGTGGCGCACGAGCTGGCGTCGCTGGGCGCCACGGTGCTCATCAGCGGCCGTTCGCAGGACAAGCTCGACCGCGTGGCCGCGGAGATCCGCGACGACGGCGGGCTGGTCGACACCCGTGCCTTCGACATCCGCGACGAGGACGCGGTCAAGGCGGCCGTGGCATCGGTGGTGGCAGCCCGCGGCCCGATCACGGGCCTGGTCAACAACGCCGGTGGGCAGTTCCCTGCGTCCATGGCGGCCATCAGCAAGCGGGGCTTCGACGCGGTCGTGGCCAACAACCTCACCGGCGGCTTCCTGATGATGCGGGAGGTCTTCAACCAGGCCATGGCGCAGCATGGCGGCGCCATCGTCAACATGACGGCCGACTTCCGCAACGGCATGCCCGGCATGGCCCACAGTGGCGCTGCGCGCGCCGGCATGAGCAACCTGACGCAGACGGCGGCCTACGAATGGGCCCACGCGGGCGTGCGGGTCAACGCCGTGGCACCGGGCTGGATCGCCAGTTCCGGCATGGACACCTACGGTGGCGCCATGAAGGCGCTGATCCCGCGCCTGAAGGAGCATGTGCCGCTGCGCCGCATGGGTGTGGAAGCCGAAGTCTCGGCGGCCATCGTCTTCCTGCTGACGCCGGCCGCCGCCTTCATCAACGGCGTGACGCTTCAGATCGACGGCGCCGCGTCGCTGGGCAGCGAGATCTTTCCCATCCCGGCCACGTCGCGGTCGACGCCTTTCGACGGTTTTCACCGCGCCGTGACGCCCGAGGTGCTGAAGTCCTCATGACGGTGCTCACGTCCCGGCTGGATCCGGCCTCGCCCAACTTCGCCGCCAACGCGGCCCGCATGCGCGAACGGCTGGCCGAGGCGCAGGCCCTGCAGGCCGCCGTGGTGGCCGAATCGGCCAGCAAGCGCGCCCGCTTCGAGCAGCGCGGCCAGCTGCTGCCGCGCGAACGTGTGGCGCGGCTGCTGGACCGAGACAGCCCGTTCCTGGAACTCAGCCCGCTGGCCGGCCTGGGCATGCACGACGACGACGGGAAGACCAGCGTGCTGGGCGGCGGCAGCATCGTCGGCATCGGCACCGTGGCCGGCAAGCGTGTGCTGGTCTCGGCCAGCGACAGCGGCATCAAGGGCGGCACCGTGGCACCGATGGGCCTGAAAAAGGCGCTGCGCGCACAGGCGCTGGCGCGCGAGAACAAGCTGCCGCTGGTCAGCCTGGTCGAATCCGGTGGTGCCAACCTGCTCTACCAGGCCGAGATCTTCGTCGAGGGTGGCCGCACCTTTGCCAACCAGGCACGTCTGTCGGCCGCTGGCATCCCGCAGGTCGCGGTGGTGCATGGCGCCTCCACCGCGGGTGGCGCCTACCTGCCCGGCCTGAGCGACTACGTGGTGCTGGTGCGTGGCCGCAGCAGCATCTACCTGGCCGGCCCACCGCTGGTAAAGGCCGCCATCGGCGAGGAGGCCGACGAGGAAACCCTGGGCGGCGCCGAGATGCACGCCGGCGTCACCGGCCTGGGCGAGTACCTGGCCGAGGACGACGCCCACGCCATCGCCCTGGCGCGCGACCTGCTGGACAAGCTGCCCTGGGACACCGTCTCGGCGCCGGCCCGGGTCGAGGCGCCGCGATTTGCGGCCGAGGAACTGCTGGGCGTGGTGCCAGCCGACGAACGCACACCCTACGACGTGCGCGAGGTCATCGCCCGCCTCGTCGACGGCTCGGATTTCCTGGAGTTCAAGGCCGGCTACGCCGCCGACACGGTGTGCGGTCATGCCCGCCTGCACGGCCATGCCGTGGGGCTCATTGGCAACAACGGCCCGATCCAGCCCACCGGCTCCACCAAGGCCGCACAGTTCATCCAGCTCTGCGACCAGAGCGGCACGCCGCTGGTCTTCCTGCAGAACACCACCGGCTACATGGTGGGCACCGCGGCCGAACAGGCCGGCGCCATCAAGCACGGCAGCAAGATGATCCAGGCGGTGGCCAATGCGCGGGTGCCGAAGTTCACCATCGTGCTGGGCGGCAGCTTCGGTGCCGGCAACTACGGCATGTGCGGGCGGGGTTTCGACCCCCGCTTCATCTTTGCCTGGCCCACGGCGCGCACCGCCGTGATGGGTGGCGCGCAGGCGGCGATGGTGATGGACATCGTCAACCGCGTCAAGCTGCAGCGCGCCGGTCAGCCGGTGGACGACGCTGCGCTGGCCAAGATGAGCGACGGCCTGCGCCGCCGCTTGGACGCCGAGAGCAGCGCCCTCTTCGGCACCGCGCGCCTGTGGGACGACGGGATCATCGACCCACGCGACACCCGACGCATCCTGGGCCTGTGCCTGGACCTCGCTGCCGAAGCCGAACGGCGCACGCTGCGCCCGAACACCTTTGGCGTGGCCCGCCTTTGAAGGGGACAAGACATGCACTTCACCGCCGAACACCGCCAGCTCGACGAAACCGTCACCCGCTTCATCGAGAAGGAAGTGAATCCCTTCGTCGACGCGTGGGAGAAGGCGGAGGAGTTCCCCAGCCACGCCGTGTTCAAGAAGCTGGGTGACCTGGGCCTGCTGGGCCTGAAGTACCCGGCGGCCTTTGGGGGCTCGGAACTGGACTTCAGCTACTCGATGGTGATGGCCGAAGCCCTGGGCAGCTGCACCTGCGGCGGCGTGCCGATGGCCATCGGCGTGCAGACCGACATGGCCACGCCGGCCCTGGCGCGCTTTGGCAGCGATGAACTGCGCGAGGCGTGGCTCAGGCCCACCATCGCCGGCGACATGGTGGCCTGCCTGGGCGTCAGCGAGCCGGGCGCCGGCTCCGATGTGTCCGCCGCGAAGACCACCGCCCGCACCGAGGGCGGCGACTACGTGATCAACGGCAGCAAGATGTGGATCACCAACGGCCTGAAGGCCGACTGGTGCTGCCTGCTGGCCAACACCGACGACGGCCCCGCCCACCGGAACAAGAGCCTGATCGTGCTGCCGATGGACGCCGCCGGCATCACCAAGCAGAAGATCCAGAAGATTGGCATGCACAGCAGCGACACCGCACTGCTGTACTTCGACAACGTGCGCGTGCCGCGCCGCAACCTCATCGGGCAGGAAGGCCAGGGCTTCACCTACCAGATGCTGCAGTTCCAGGAGGAGCGCCTGTGGGGCGCGTCGGCCAACCTGCGCGGTCTGGATCGCATCATCGACCAGACCATTGCCTACACCCGCGAGCGCAAGGCCTTCGGGCAGAGCATCCTGGACAACCAGGTGGTGCACTTCCGGCTGGCCGAACTGCGCACCGAGGTGGAAGCGCTGCGCGCGCTGACCTACCGGGCGGTGGAGATGTACGTGGCGGGGCAGGACGTGACCAAGCTGGCATCGATGGCCAAGCTCAAGGCCGGCCGGCTGTCGCGGGAAGTGGCCGACGCCTGCCTGCAGTACTGGGGCGGCATGGGCTTCACCGCGGACAACCCGGTCTCGCGCGCGTACCGCGACGGGCGACTCAACAGCATCGGCGGCGGCGCCGACGAGGTGATGCTGGGCATCATCTGCAAGCTGGAGGACACGCTGCCGGGGCGAAAGCGGTGATGAGACCCCCCAGTCGCTTCGCTCCTGCCCCCGAGGGGCACCGTCCGCCTTGGGGCGGCCCGGCGGCGGACATGAGCCCACCAGTCGCTTCGCGCCGGCCCACGACGGACGTCGTTCGCCTTGGGGCGGCATGCTGGCGGACATCTTGGACATGGCGGACATGACCGATCTGCTCATCCGGCAGGACGGCCCGGTCCTCCACCTGACCCTGAACCGGCCGGCGCAGCGCAACCCGCTGTCGGTGGCCATGGTGCAGGCCCTGCGCGAACGGCTGGCCGCCGCGGAAGCAGACGGCACGACCCGCGTGCTGGTGCTGCGCGGGGCCGGCGGGCACTTCTGCAGCGGCGGCGACATCGCTGACATGGCCGCGGCGCGCGCCCGGTTGGCCGACGACCCCGACGCCATCGTCCGCCTGAGCACCGCCTTTGGCGAGCTCTGCGTGGCGGTGGCTGGCAGCCCCCTGGCCACGGTGGCGGTGCTGGAAGGCACGGTGATGGGCGGTGGCTTCGGCCTGGCCTGCGTCACCGACGTGGCCTTGGCCGCCGACAACGCGGACTTTCGTCTGCCCGAGACCTCGCTCGGCCTGCTGCCAGCGCAGATCGGCCCCTTCCTCGTCGAACGGCTCGGCTACAGCGAAGCCCGGCGGCTGGCGGTGACCGGTGCGCGCCTGGGTGCCGCGGAGGCGCTGATGCTGCGCCTGGTGCACGAGGTGCACCCCACAGCAGCGCTGGACGCCGCGCTCACCCGCGTGGTGCAGTCCGTGCTGCGCTGTGCGCCGGGTGCCGTGGCCGCCACCAAGGCGGTGTTGGCGCGTGCCCGGCAGCATGCGCCGGCCTCGCTGGTGCACGAAGCCGCCGAAGCCTTCTCTGCGGCGGTGCTGGGCGACGAAGGTGCCGAAGGCACGGCCGCCTTCCTGGCCAGGCGCCCGCCACGCTGGGCACCCCCGGGATGAGCTTCAACACCGTCCTCATCGCGAACCGCGGCGAGATCGCCTGCCGCGTGATCCGCACGGCACACCGGCTGGGCTACCGCACGGTGGCCGTGTACAGCGCGCACGATGCCGGCGCGCCGCATGCGCAGCAGGCCGACGTGGCCATCGCCGTGCCCAGCTACCTCGACGTGACCGCCCTGCTCGATGCCGCACGCAGCAGCGGCGCCGACGCAGTGCACCCGGGCTATGGCTTCCTGTCGGAGCGTGCGGACTTCGCCGAGGCCTGCGCCCAGGCGGGCCTCGTCTTCATCGGCCCGCCGGCAGCGGCCATCCTCGCCATGGGCGACAAGGCCCGTGCCAAGCGGCGCATGCTGGACGCCGGCGTGCCCTGCGCGCCGGGTTACTTGGGCGACGCCCAGGACGAGGCCACGCTGCGCGAGGCCGCGCAACGCATCGGTCTGCCCTTGCTGGTCAAGGCCACTGCCGGCGGCGGCGGGCGCGGCATGCGGCTGGTGCGCCTGATGGCGGACCTCAACGATGCCCTGGCCGGTGCCCGCCGCGAAGCCGAGGCCGCCTTCGGCGACGGCACACTGATGCTCGAACGCCTGATCGACGATGGCCGCCACATCGAGGTCCAGGTCTTCGCCGATGCGCACGGCACCGTGGTCCACCTGGGCGAGCGCGACTGCAGCGCCCAGCGCCGACGGCAGAAGGTGATCGAGGAAGCGCCCTCGCCGTTCGTCACGTCGACCCTGCGTGAAGCCCTCGGCCGCGACGCCGTGGCCGCCGCGCGTGCCGCGGGCTACGTGGGCGCCGGCACGGTGGAGTTCATCGTCGACGCCACCGGCCAGCACCATTTCCTGGAGATGAACACGCGGCTGCAGGTGGAGCACCCGGTGACCGAGTGCGTCACCGGCCTGGACCTGGTTGAATGGCAGCTGCGGGTGGCGGCAGGCGAGCCGCTGCCACCCTACGAGTTGCAGATGCAGGGCCACGCCATCGAGGCCCGCCTGTACGCCGAGGATCCCGCCCAGGATTGGCGACCGCAGACCGGGCGCGTGCTGCACTGGCGTCCCGAGCACGCCGGCGTCCGCATCGATCACGGCCTGACCGAGGGCGGCGCGGTGACGCCGCACTACGACGCCATGGTGGCCAAGTTCATCGCCCATGGCCGCGATCGCCCCGATGCCATCCGCCGTCTGCGCCGTGCGCTGGCCGACGCTCCGCTGCTGGGCCTGACCACCAACGCCGGCTTTCTGCGCGACCTGCTGGCCCACCCCGACTTCACGGCGGGCGCGATGACCACCGCCCGCCTGGACGCCTGGGCCGCGGACGGAGCCACGATCCTTCAACCCGCAACGCCACACGATGACCTGTGGCGGGTGGCCGCCGCCGTGCTGGGCGGCCACCAGCGCAGCCTGGACCTGCAGCTCCAATGTGGCGAAGAACGGCGGACGCTGCGCACGCCGGTCGATGGCGTGCGCGTGCTGGCGTTTGACGACCACCGCCTCGCCGTGGCACTGGAAGGCATCCAGCGCCGCTTCCACGCGGTGCGCGCTGGCGACGCCCTGCACCTGGCCCACGACGGCCGTGCATTCGTCTTCCAGGAAGCCTCGCCCTGGCCGGGCCGTGACGACCGCCCCGACCCGGCCCGCGTGCGGGCGCCGGTGGCCGGCACGCTGGTGGCGCTGAAGGTCGCCGTGGGGGACGTCGTCACCACCGGCCAGCCGCTGGCCTGCGTGGAGGCGATGAAGATGGAGATGTGGCTGCCAGCCGCGGCCGCGGGCACCGTGCGGGCCGTGCACCGCCAGCCACGCGCCGCCGTGGCCGCCGGCGACTTGCTGATCGAACTGGACATCCCTGCATGAACGACAAGGCCATCCTCACCTGCGCGCTCACCGGCGTGCTCACCAACCCCGAGCAGCACCCGGTGCCGGTGACGCCGGCACAGATGGCGGCCGAGGCGCGCGACGCCTACAACGCCGGCGCCAGCGTGATGCATGTGCACCTGCGCCGTCAGGAGCCCGGCCGCGGCCACCAGGCCAGCTGGGACCCGGACGTGGCCGAGGCGGTGGTGGACGCCATCCGCGCCGCCTGCCCCGGCGTCATCATCAACCTGACCACCGGCGTCGTCGGCCCCGACATCAGCGGCCCGCTGGCCTGCCTGCGCCGCGTGCGGCCCGAGGCTGCCGCCTGCAATGCTGGCAGCCTGAACTACCTGAAGCTCAAGGCGGATGGCAGCTGGGCCTGGCCACCGATGGTGTTCGACAACCCGGTGTCCAAGGTGCAGGCCATGCTCGACGTGATGAACGAACTGCACATCCACCCGGAGTTCGAGTGCTTCGACGTCGGCATCGTGCGCAGCGTGGGCATGTACCTCGCCAACGGTATGTTCAGCGGCGTGCCGGAACTGAATTTCGTGATGGGCGTGGCCAGCGGCATGCCCTGCGATGCCGACCTGCTGGCCCTGCTGCCGCGCTGGCTGCCGCCAGGCGCCGTGTGGCAGAGCACGCTGATCGGGCGCGCCGAGATCTGGCCGGTGCACCAGCGCACTGCCGAACTCGGCGGCATGCTGCGCACCGGGCTGGAGGACAGTTTCTACCTGCCCGGCGGTGAACGCGCACCGGGCAACGGCGCCATGATCGATGCACTGGCTCAGTGCGCGCGCAACGCCGGCCGCAGCGTGGCGTCACCCGCCGAGGCGCGACAGATGCTGGGCCTGCGCGCGGCGCCATCGTCGCCATCGGCCGCTGCGGCATGATCGCGGCCTCATGAAGGACACCGCCAGCGAACGCCGCAGCGCCGAGGAACAGGTGCGTTTCGACCAGATGCTCACCCACATGTTCGAGCACAGCATCAGCTTCAACGAGTTGCTGGGGCTGAAGGTGGAGTCGGTGGCCGCCGGCGGCGTGCGCGTGCGCATCCCCATGCGGCGCGAGCTCGTCGGCCACTTCAGCACCGGCCGCCTGCACGGTGGTGCCATCTCGGCCACGCTGGATGCCCTGGGCGGCCTGGCCCTGATGGCCGAACTGGCGGAGCGGCATCCTGCCGAGACCGCCGAGCAGGTGATGCAGCGTTTCGGCCGCTTCGGCACCATCGATCTGCGTGTGGACTACCTGCGCCCCGGCCATGGCCGCCATTTCGTGGCGACGGCCGAAGTCACGCGGCTGGGCGGGCGGGTCGGCTCGGTGCAGACGCGCATGCACAACGACGAAGGCACGCTGATTGCCACCGGGTCGGCGGCGTACGTGGTGGCCTGAACCCCTCCAATGCCCTGATCCCTGGCAGCCGTCCGCTGGGTGCGTACGCCGGGCCTGGGCGCGCGACGCGGCCACGGTCCCTGGCATGCATTCCTGCGTGGACCCGCGGCCCTTGGCACGCCGCCGGCTGAAGGTCTCGCCCGATGCGCCGATATGCCCCCATGAGAATCGCTCTGCTCGCGACCACGGTCGCCTTGTCCTTCCTCTGCCCGCCAGCGGCCGCAGGCGCGGGCGGCAAGTTGCTGCTCACCGGCGGCGTCACCACCATCGACGGCGCAGCCGGCGGCGGGCTCACGCCGTGGGCGCTGGTCGGCAGCTACGCCGCGGGCGGCCAGTGGGGGGCGACCGCCACCCTGTCGCGCGCCGCCACGCAGGACTACGGGCTCACCGTGGCCGGTGCCGCGCTCGCCTGGGGTGACCGTGTCGAACTGTCGCTCGCACGCCAGGATTTCGACCTGCGCGACAACCTGGCCCCGCTGGGCCTGACGGGCCTGCGCCTGAAGATGGACGTTCTGGGCGCCAAATGGCGGCTCGGCGGCAATGCGGTGCTCGACGCCGACACCTGGATGCCCCAACTGGCCGTTGGCTTGTTGCACAAGCGGGTGGATGCTGGCGCGCTGGCCGACACGTTGACCGGGCCCTTGGGCGCCAAGGACCAGGGCACCGAGGCCTACCTGAGTGCGACCAAGCTGTTCCTTGCACCCGGCCTGTTGCTCAATGCCACGCTGCGGGCCACGAACGCCAACCAGGGTGGGCTGCTGGGCTTCGGCGGCGCGCAAAGCCGCGGCGTGCGCCTGCAGCCTGAGGTCTCCGTCGGCTGGCTGTGGCGGCGCGACGTGGCCGTGGGGGTCGAATACCGCGTCAAGCCGGACCACCTGAACCGCTCGGTGCTGGGCGACGGCGCGCTGAAGGAAGACGACTGGTGGGATGTCTTCATCGCCTGGGCGCCGAGCAAGCACGTCTCCGTCACCGCCGCCTGGGTCGACCTGGGCCGCATCGCACCGGCTGTGCAGCCGCGGCGTCAGACCGGTGCCTACCTGTCGACCCAGTTCGCCTTTTGAAGGATTGCGTCATGAAAGCCTTGATCGCGGCCCTGCTGTGCGCCGCCGCCCTGGTGCCGGCCCGTGCCACCGACAACCTGTACCGGGACCTCGGCGAGACCGCCGGCATCACCGCCGTCATGGGCGACTTTGTCGACCGCCTGAAGGCAGACACCGTCATCGGTCACTTCTTCAAGGAAACCAGCCGCAAGTTCCTGGTGAAGCAGTTGTCGGACCAGGTCTGCCAGGCGACGGGCGGACCGTGCGTCTACGACGGGGAGACGATGAAGAAGTCCCACGAGAAGCTGAAGATCGGCAGCGCCGATTTCAACCGCCTGGTGGAAGTGCTGCAGGACGCCATGGACGCGCGCCAGGTGCCGTTCGCGACCCAGCGTGCGCTGCTGGCGCGGCTGGCGCCCATGCACCGGGACGTCGTGACGCAGCCCTGACCCGCCATCACGGCAGGCCTGTCCGGCAGGGCCCTTGACGTTCCGGAAACGATCCCGATCTAGCATCGGGTGAACCGTTCTCCGTCCTGATCACCGATGAGCCTGCGCCACCCCCGCACCCTCTGGGCCTTTGCCGCCGGCGCCGTGGCGGCGCTGGTGGCGTTCACGCTGCCCGCCCTCTCCCGCACGGACAAGGCAGAACCGCCGGCCGCGCGCGCCGTGGCGCCGCGGGGCACGCTGCAGCCCGACGAGCAGGCCACCATCGACCTGTTCAAGCGCCTGTCGCCTTCGGTGGTGCACATCACCACGCTGGCGGCCCAGCGCGACTTCTTCTCGCTCAACGTTCAGCAGGTGCCGCGCGGCACCGGCACCGGCTTCGTCTGGGACACGGCGGGCCACGTCGTCACCAACTTCCACGTCATCCAGGGCGGCAGCGCGGCACGCGTGACCCTGGCCGACCAGAGCACCTGGGACGCCAAGCTCGTCGGCGCCTTCCCCGACCGCGACCTGGCCGTGCTGAAGATCGATGCCCCGGCCGACAAGCTGCCGCCAATCCCGCTGGGCAGCAGCAAGGATCTGCAGGTGGGCCAGCGCGTGCTGGCCATCGGCAACCCCTTCGGCCTCGACCAGACGCTGACCACCGGCGTGGTGAGTGCGCTCAACCGCGAGATCGAGAGCTTCAACAACCGCAGCATCCGCGGCGTGGTGCAGACCGATGCCGCCATCAACCCCGGCAACTCCGGCGGCCCGCTGCTCGATTCCGCTGGCCGGCTGATCGGTGTGAACACGCAGATCGCCAGCCCCAGCGGCGCCAGCGCCGGCATCGGCTTCGCGATCCCGGCCGACGAGGTCAACCGCATCGTGCCCAAGCTGATCCGCGACGGCCGCATCGTGCGCCCCTCTCTGGGCATCACCGCCGGCCCGCCGGGCCTCACACGCGCGCTGCGCCTGCCCCCGGGCGTCACCATCATCGAGACCCAGCGCGGCAGCCCTGCGGCGCGCGCGGAACTGCAGCCTTTCCGCCGCGGCCGCGACGGCGGCATCGTGCTCGGCGACGTGATCACGGAAGTCGACGGGCAGGCGGTGGCTGACCTCGACGACGTGCTCACCGTGCTCGAATCCCGCCAGACCGGCGACACGGTGACGTTGACGCTGTGGAACGCCGGCAAGACGCGCCAGCAGCGCATGCGGCTGGCGGAAGGCGGCAGCTAACGACGCCTCTGCAATCCTGGCGAATGCCGAAGATTGCCGTGTACCCACTCACTGGGTGGGGCCCACCTCCCTGACCGGCCACGCGGCGCGGCCAAAGAGGCGGATGCCAGACGTCAGTGCTGATCAGCAGCAGGGCGGGCCTGCCCATGAAAAAGCCCCTGTGCCGCGCATCGGCATCAGGGGCTGACAGTCCTCGGCGGCACGGAAGGCCGCCTCCGGAACTCACATATGGTCGATCATCACATGGAAATCGCGCCTAAGTCCGCGTCGCATAACGCTCCGGCCCCGCTGGCACCCTCCATCTCCCGTCAAAGGACCCTCCATCGGAAATCCTCCAACTTTCATGGGTGGGGCCAGATGCACGCTTGTCACTTGGCCGAACACTGAGCAGGATCGCCTCCAATGTAGCAGCAAGGACCCTGCGGTGAAACCTCTCGCGGGCTGCCGTCGCAACGGTCATCGCCCACCTGGCAATCGAAGCTCAAGCGCCGGTCTCTTGAGCGGTTGACTGTTCTTTTATACAGTCTTGAGGCTACCAGCTTCAGATTGGATTACGCGATGAGCAAACCTCAGGACCGCACTGTCTCTCGACGGGACGATGGCACTTGGCAGAACAAGAGGCAGGACGCGGAACGCGCTTCCTCGGTCCACACCACCCAAGCGGAGGCCCAGGAGGCGGCCCGGCGCATGCTGGGCAACCAGGGCGGTGGCGAACTGACGACGATGGGCGTCAAGGGCAAGATCGTCAGCAAGGACACGATCAAGCCCGGCAACGACCCCAATCCGCCGCGCGACACCGAACACTGATCCGTCGTCGTCGATGGCGCTTGGCGGTTCGGGCGGAAGCCCACGCCGACCTCCGCTACACGACGGCCTTTGGATTGCTGGGCGACACCAAGCAGGATCCAGACGACGCGGCGTCGTTTCGTTTGTTGCGATTTTCGTTTGTTTCGATTAAGATCCTGGCACCGACCTTGATCCGGAACACGCCATGACCCGCGCCCAAGCCCTGGAAACCGCACTGCCTGTCGAGCGCGAAGTTGCCGCGGCAGTGGAGAGCCAGCGTGCCCTGGCCGCCTTCCTGAGCACGCAGTTCGAGACCCAGCGCATCCAGATCTTCGACGCGAAGAACCAGGCCCACCAGGTCGAACTGCCCACGTCCGCCCTCCGCTTGCTGGTCGACGTCCTGTCGGAGTTGGCCGAAGGCAATGCGGTCAAGGTCGTGCCGATCCATGCCGAGCTGACGACACAGGAGGCCGCTGACATGTTGAACGTGTCCCGCCCCCATCTCGTCAAGCTGTTGGAGAGCGGTGCTTTGGCCTTCTCACAAAGCCGGCAAGCATCGGCGCATCCGCTTCGTGGACCTGATGGCCTTCAAGACCGAACAGGATCGTGCGAGTGCGCAGGCGATGGAGGCGCTCGCGAAGCAGGCACAGGAACTTCAACTGGGCTACGAGTGAGGAGTTCGCCGTTCACCGCGGTCTACGACGCCTGCGTGCTGTATCCGGCGCCGCTGCGCGATTTCCTCATGTGGCTGGCCCTGTCCGGGCGCTTTCGTGCGCGCTGGAGCGCCCAGATCCACGATGAGTGGAAGCGGAACCTGATCAAGAACCGGCCCGACATCACGGCCGAGCAACTTGATCGCACTGCTGACCTGATGGACTTGGCGATCCCTGACGGGCGGGTGACCGGGCACGAGGTCTTGATTGAAGGTCTGACCCTTCCCGACTCTGGGGACCGGCATGTCCTCGCTGCAGCCATCCGCTGTCACGCCAGCGTGATCGTGACCTTCAACGAGCGCGACTTCCCGGCCGACGTACTGGGTGCTTTCGGTCTGGAGGCCCAACACCCGGATCTGTTCGTAGAGAACCTCTTCGATCTCGACCCGGCCGCGGTGGTCGCCGCTGCACAGCGGCAGCGACAGCAGTTGAAGAACCCGCCGATCGACGTCGATCGCTACCTCGACATCCTGCTTCGGCAGGGCCTCACGCAGACGGTGAAGGGCCTCGCCGGGTTTCGAGGCGTGCTGTGATCAGCGGCTGAAGCGCCTTCACGCACTCAGATCACAGAGCCTCGCACCCCCTCAGGAGTCGCTGGCCGGCCTGTCCAGCCTCCAACGCTGCAACCAAGTCAACGTCCGCCTCGCTCACGGCTCGCAGGGCCTCGAGCAGCGCAGCGCCGCGCGAGGCCTGCAAGGCATGGATCACCAGATCGCCCGACTTGTTACGCGAGATGCTGACATGGTCAGCGTCGAGTCGGAACTCTGCAGGAATGCGCACGGCCTGGCCGTCGTCGCTGTTGAAGACTGTGGTCGTGAGCCTTTCCATGCTGCTCTCCATTCGAGTACGTCGACATGCGCATCTTCGTTCAGGCATCGCCGGCGAGCAACGGCATCGGGCATGTTCCGCCTCTACCGCACTCGCCGCTGGTGCCGCGCGTCGTACACCGGCGGCTACTGCTTGTCGTCCCATGAGGCGACCCGTCGGATCAGCGAACACTGAACCCTTCGCCTGAAGTGTCGTGGCGCCACCTACGGTGCCAGCCCACATCGATCGCGAAACCCGCAGGCACGGCAAGTCCGCTGGCTTGCGGGCCAACGAGGCTCGACCAGTCCGCGCTGCAACGCTTCCCGTCGGCGCATCAGGTCCTCGACCTCCTCCCGGGCCATGAGGTTGACAGGCAGAGGAATCAGCGAGGTGCCCCGATGCCCCCGAGGAATCAGCACGTAGGCTTCATCGGCGACGGTGACGTGCAGTTCGTCCTCCATCGCCATTCGCTGCGCCGACAGCTGGATGACATCCGAACGCGTCACCATTGGGCTCGCACGGGTCTTCAACTCCACGAGCACCAGGATCCCCGATGGATTCCGATAGACCCTGTCGACGCGTGCGACGACCGGCCAGCGACCCGACGACCTGAACTGCCTCTCGACGAAGACCAGCTCGGCATCCCGGAGGCGCGCCGGTCTCTGCCTCCGCTCCTCGGCCGCAGCGC
This sequence comes from Burkholderiaceae bacterium, assembly GCA_024235915.1. GTDB lineage: Bacteria > Pseudomonadota > Gammaproteobacteria > Burkholderiales > Burkholderiaceae_C > Rubrivivax. Next base: position 492,247 of record JACKLO010000008.1, read on the forward strand.
GCCTGCCAGCGATGACCCATCCGACGAAGCCGATCACGACGGCAAGAATCATCATCGCCAGTACGACTTCGATCATGTTCATCGTCCAGCCTCTCGTGACCACCACCTCCACAGCCAAGCGGCCTGCCCGAGCAGCCATCGCATGCATCCGAGAAGTGCCGGAGACGCTTCAAGCACCGCGCAGATGCGGGGACCGGCGCGGTAGTAGTGGTACACGATCGACCGTCCCCAGCCTCGGCGTCGCAGCACGGCATCCCGGAAGTGGCGGAGTGTCTGTGTCTGCCATCCCTCGCCGAAGGCCAGGGTGGCGACGAAGCAGCGCCCCTTCGGCCCAGGTGGCGGCACACGGCCAACACCCATGGCCAGCCTCGCCTGACGTTCGAATCGCGCATGGCAGACCAATCCGCGCTCCCGGGCCACTTGCAGCGGTCTGGAACGGGGGCGGCCATGCCGCTGCTCAAGGACGACCCACCGCTCGCAAAATCCCATCTCGGCCAGCCGGGAGGCGCTGAGCGCCCGTTCGGTCGGGTTCCCGTCCACGATCGACCTGCGTCCAGCCCGGCGTCGACGCTTGTCGACCTTCATTCCGGAATGGCAGGCTGAAACAGCCCGTTCGTCACCGCAGCGGCCTGTTGCACGTCAGGCTCCTTCGGGACCTTGACGGTGTCGGGCGTCTGCAGGCTAGCCATCGCAAACACGCCGTGCTGCGCCAGCAGGCCGTCGTAGGCCAGCAGACGCAGACGGTTGACCCGCTTGCGCCCCTGCCGAAACTGGCTCAGTTCATCGAACAGGCGCGGGTTCTCCTCGCGCGAGAGCTCGAACACCAGCCGGATCGGTCGAAGGGCTCCGCGTTCCTGCGCGCTCATGCACCACCCCTGGTGCACGATCGAAAGGCGCCGGCGTCGCGAGCGACGTCATAGCGTAGTTCTGCCCGGCCAGCTGGAAGCCCCTCACGTTCGCGTAAAGGGGCTCCTTCACCTCGTGGATCCTGTGCTTGGGGAAGGCGGCCTTCACGGCCTTCTTGAAGAGGAACGCGCCGCCGCCGACGAGGATGATGTTCTGCAGGCTCTCGGGTGTCTCGATCCACTGGCGCATCGTCGACACGGCCTGCTGTGCCACGCTTTCGGCGATGGGCAGGTGCCGTTTCATGTCGTAGGGCTTCTGGAAGATGACCGGCGCCTTGCCGGTCCGCAGGGCGAGGTCGATGGCGTCGTAGTCGCGGTAGGGTGTCCGATGTCCTTCGAGATCTCGGCCGCCATCAGCCGCAGCACATCGGACATTCCCGGTTGATCGAGTGCGACTGCTTCTGGACCAGCCGCATGCCGCGGCAGACCAGCCAGTCGAAGGTCCTCGATCCCGGGTCGATGACCAGGCTCTGCTCCGTGCCGATCGATGCCATCTTCTCGTGCTCGGCCGCGTAGTGGACGAGCGCACCCTGCGGCTGCGCCACCGCCAGTGCCTTGCGGACCGTGATGGTCCGTCCCGCCCCAATCTCGTGGCTGCCCGTCATCGCCTTCTCGAGTGCCGCCTTCTTCAGTGCCAGCAGCGCGACGGGCAGCCCGACGACGAGCAGATCGATGTGCGGCACCTTCATCATCGACAGCGCCCCGCGCAGCAGCGCCATGTACTCCGGCGACTCGGTGTACTCGTCGTGCAGCTGCTTCGCGCGGAAGGTGTCCGCGGCCAAGTGGATGTCCGGGCCCACCTCGTAGAACAGGGAGCCGACAGGGATGCAGACCGTCTTGCGCTTCTCCGCGGCAGGCATCGCCGACGTGTCGGCGCTCGACGGATAGGCGACCGAGGGAAGCTGGCACATCGGATGTCGGCTCCCGAGATGCCGGTGACGAATTTCGTGTTGCCCGATCCGACATCCACGGCTCTGACGATGATTTCCATGCAGTTGCTCCTTGGCGCAGTTGACTGCCTTGAAAGGCTGATCAGCGTCGCCGCACCAGTCCGCGTTCTCCACGCTCAATGGCCTCGAATCGGCGCGTCTTTCGACTTCAGTGCCAATGCAGGATCAGCGGAACTGCATCGCAGCGACAGAAGGCGCCCCGCGGCTCGCCATGAGCCCCGCTCGCAGGGCGCACTTCTGTCACCACGGTCTCACCTCGCGCGGGCCTTTCAACCCCTGCCCAGTTCGACTCGCGCGGACAGGCTGCGGACGCGCCAGCCAGACCGACGGCCGCGCGAGGTACCTGAGGCGGCAGCCTTGCCTGTCAACCCCGCGCCGTTGCTGGCGATCCGGCCCATTGCGACGCTAGATGGGCCCTGCCGCCGAATCTCGTGCCGTCAACTGCCTGCCCCAAGAGCCCGCCGATCAGGGGTCTTGCGGCAGGCGCTGCGAACGCGGCCTTGACCGCGGATGGCGTCGCGGTTTCCACTGTGGGCTCCCGAGGGCTCCTGGCCCGCTCCCTCCTCTCGAAGAAGACGAGCATCGCAGGCGTCGCAGTCGTTACCTGCCTCGTGCCTTCAACCGAAGTTCCCGTCCCGAACGGGTGGCGCGACCGGCCTCGACCTCCAGAAGGATCTACGCCGCGAGCGTGCCGAGTCATCCACCACAGCAGTGACCTGCCCGGTCCTTGCCAGCCCCATCCCCGCGATGACGGCTGGGCGCTCCAGAAGCGCACCGGCGCAGCAGAACCCCGTGGCGGCACCTGATGCCGCGCACCGTTCCCGCCAGCCCTTGAGCACGCGCGCATGACGCGCATCGCGCGGCGTGATGGCCTCCATGAGGCTCCCCGCACGACCCTCGCTCATCAACTCGACACCGCCCTGGACTCTCGGTCAGGGGTGGACCCATGCGAGCGGCCGGCGCTGCACACCAGGCCTGATCCACCGAATGACCCAGGGCTCGACCCTGGCGTCGATGTCGCACCCAGCCCCGAGCAGGGTGGACATCACCCCTGTCGTCGCGTCGCAGAAATGCGCAGACGGCCTGGATCGACGTGTTCCATTTTTAAGTCTGACCGAGCTGACCCGAGCCCCTCGACAAAGACCACGGGGAGCCCGGACCAGCAAAGCCATGGGTGGGTGTGGCGCTGCAGAGATCGACCGCCGCACCGACGTTGCACACGATCTCCATTGCCGTGGGCTTGCCAGGAATCGGCCCCGGGGATGTCCAGATGGATTCCTCCAACCACGGTCCTCCCGACCGTTCATCCACCGGCGTGCTGTTCGGGCAGTCCGCCATCTCGCAGAAAGCCCACCATGTCCCGCATCCGCCGTGAAGAGCCCTCGCGCCGCCGCCGGCAGGCACCTCTCTCCCGCAACGACCGCCGCAACGACCCGCGCGATGGCTCCGCCCTGCCCTCCTCATCCACCCGCCCTTCCAGGACCACCGCGATGACCTCGGCCAGCCCAGGCCGCCTGCACGGCCAGGACTCGCCGCGCCGCCAGAACTGGGCCGGCAAGTCGCCCCAGCAGGTGCTGGACATGTACCCGCCCGGCAGGACGCCCGTGAACCGGGTGGTGGACGTGCTGATCGAGCTGTTCAACCCGCTGCACACCGCGCTGGAGAAGACTGTGTCGCACAAGACGCGCTACGAGCGCGCCCACTTCCTGCGACGCTTCTTCCGCGAGCTGCACACCGACGCCGGCTTCAAGCTGGCGCCCGATCCCCGCAACCTCGGCCAGCGGCATGTCCAGGCGATGGTGAAGGTCTGGCAGCGCCGCAAGCTCTCGCCGGGGACGATACAGACCTACCTGAGCTTTCTGCGTGGCCTGGCGATGTGGCTCAACAAGCCGGGCTTCATCCGCAGGCCCGAGCACCGCTTTCTACCTTGATCTGCTGCTGAGCTCGCTGCAGCGCGGCTACACCTCGTTGGTGTCCGGCCGCGGCCTGCCGCTGGAGCTACACTCTTTCCCTAGACGTGTGCTCTTCCGATCCTGCGACGCAAGGAGTCGGTGATGTGCCGCCCCTACGCCCACGTGCATCCGTTCGAGGAGACAGGCCTGCCCGACGAACAACGGGAGGCGGATCGGTATCTGTGGACAAAGGGCAAGGGAGGCCGTGCGCGCTGGCTGCCGCTGGCCACCGAGGAGCAGCAGTCGGCCATCGCGCATGCCCGCAGCGTGGTCAGCGGCCATGACGCACACATGGGGGCGCCGGATCGGGACCTGAAGTCCAACCTCCGTCGCCTGGACTATGCGCTGCGCAAGTTCGGCCTCACGAAGCGCGAGAGCGGCACCACCGGGCACGGGGCGCGGCACGACCACCTTCAAGGCCAGTACCAGGACACGACGGGCACGCCCGCGCCTGTACGTGGCGGTGGGCCGGTCGATCGGGACCTCGACCGCCAGGCGCGGCTGCGTGTGGCCCGTATCGCGGGCCATGCCCGCCTGCGCTCGGCTGGCGCCTATTTAGGTCAGTCCGCGGTTATGCGCAGCAAGGGCCGCAAGCCCAGCGATTCGCCTGCGACGTAGGTCTGCCCAACTGCACATAACGCTTCCAAGATCGTCCTCCCCGGTGGCCGCTGGGGCCGCCGTCAACGTGGAGACGATCATGGTTTCGCTCAACTCCGATGGGTCCTGCGCGCTGGCGCTGGAGCCGCTGTGCCAGGCCGCTGCGCGAGAACTGCTGATGCGCAGCTACACCATCCGAACCCTGAACCGCTACAAGCGGGTGTGGGAGCAACTGGCCGACTTCGCTCGCGCCAAGGGCCAGCCGGCGGTCTATTCCCGCGACCTCGCGCTTCGCTTTGAGGAGGCCTTCGGTCTGCGCGACGGCGAAGTGCTGGTGGAAGGACAGCGGTGGCGGCGCCACCTGGTCTTCGGGCTCAAGGTCCTCGACGACTTCGCGCGCACCGGCACCATCAGCCGCTTCGTTGTCGAGACCACCGGGCTGCGCGTGCCGGTGGGCATGCACAAGGCTCTACGCGAGTATGAGCAGTACGCCAGAGAGCGCCGGCATCTGCGGCCCACCAGCCTGGCGGAGCGCATGCACAACATCGCGGTCTTCCTGGACTTCCTTCGCACCCGAGGCTTGGAGTCACTTGACACGTTGCAGGCCGAAGACCTCAGCGCCTTCATTCGGACCCGAACTGCGTGGAAGCCGAGAACCGTCTCGCACGTGTCGTCCGACCTTCGGCAGTTCCTGCAGTACCTGTTCACGCGCGACATGCTGCCGCGCGACCTCAGCACCGCGGTACCGACGGTCCGACAGGCGAGTAATGCCAAGGTACCTTCGGCGTGGGAACCGGAACTGGTCGAGCGGCTGCTTGCCGCGGTCGATCGCAGTTCACCGAAGGGCAGACGGGACTACGCCATCCTGTTGCTCGCCGCGCGCCTGGGTCTGCGCCTGGGCGACATCAAGGGGCTGACACTGGACCACCTGCACTGGTCCACGGCCACCATCGAGATCGTGCAGAACAAGACGAGCGAGCCGCTCGTCTTGCCGCTGATCGAGGAGGTCGGCGCCGCGCTCATCGACTACCTGCGATCCGGGCGACCGCCAGTGGAGCACCGGCACCTCTTCACCAACCTGACGCCACCCTTCGAGCCGATCTGCCAGAACGACCGGCTCCACCGCGTCGTCAGGTACTGGCGGGACCTGGCCGGGATCAAGTTCAAGGCACCGCAGCGCCAGGGCCTGCACTCGCTGCGCCACACCCTGGCCACCCGGCTGCTCGCCGCGCAGACACCGTTCCCGGTCATCTCGGCCGTGCTGGGGCATGCCTCGCCGGCAACGACCTTCATCTACGCCAAGGCCGATGTCGAGACGCTGCGCATCGCTGCCATCGATCCCGAGGAGGTGTGCCATGGCCTCGCCTCGTAAGCCCACCGCATTCGCCGGCAGGAGCCCGCTGGCTCCACTGATGGCGCAGTTCATCCAGGAGAAGCGAGCCTGCGGCTATCGCTACAACGCTGGCGCCTGGGGCCTTTGCCGACTCGACGCCCATCTGTGCAGCCACGGCCTGACGCAAGTCGAACTACCGAAGTCCGCGACATCATCGTGGCTGGCCAAGCAGCCGCACGAGGCGGGCAAGACCCAGAACGATCGCATCAACCTGGTTCGCCACTTCGCGCTGTTCATGCGCCGGCTCGGCCTCCCAGCCGACGTGCCGGATCAGACCGTCGGAGCCAAGGAGTCGAAGTCGTTCCTGGCACGGGTGTTGACGCACGAGGAGGTTCGTCGCTTGCTCGAAGCCGCTGACCGGATCGAGCCGTTGGCGTCAACCCACCTGCGCCACATCGTCTTGCCTGAGCTGCTGCGCGTGCTTTACGGATGCGGCCTGCGTCTCGAAGAGGCGCTGAGCCTGCGCATGCGCGACGTCGACCTCGTCCAGGGCGTGCTGCACATCAACGACACCAAGTTCCGCAAGGATCGCCTGGTGCCGCCGGCCCGGTCACTGGTCGCTCGTCTGCAGAAGTACGCGGCCGTGCTGGGACCTCGCGCAGACGATGACTACTTCTTTCCGTCGTCACGCGGCGGCCAGTTGGACGGTGGCGGCGTGTACCGCAACTACCGGGACCTGCTGCACCGAAGTCGCATCGGCCACGGTGGCCGAGGCGAAGGGCCTCGCCTTCACGATCTGAGGCACACCTTCGCTGTTCACACCTTGCTGCGCTGGTATCGGGAGGGTGCCGATCTGCACGCCAGGATGCCGGTGCTGGCAACCTATCTCGGCCATGCCTCGATCGAGGGCACACAGGACTACCTGCAGATGACCGCCGAGCTGTACCCGGAGATCGTCTCGCGATCGGATGCCGCCTTCAGCGACGTCATTCCTCGCAGGACCGGGAGGCCGTCATGAAGCCGACCGACCTGTCCTTGCATGTGACGAACTTCCTCACGCGCTACCTCGCCGGACAGCGCAACCTGAGCCCGAACACGATCAAGGCCTACCGCGATGTGTTCACACTGCTGCTGCGCTTCGGCCGTGACGGTCGCGGCATCGCGGTCGAGCGCCTAGCTCTGACCGACATCGACGTGGCGTTCGTCGAGGCCTTCCTCGATCACTTGGAACATGAGCGGCACTGCTCGATCCGAACCCTGAACCAACGACTGGTCGTGCTGCACGCGTTCTTCCGCTACGTGCAGTCGGAGGTGCCGGAGCGGATGCTGCAGTGCCAGAAAATCATGGCGATGCCGCTGCGGCGTCATGTCCAGGTGCCGGTGGCCTACATGTCCAAGGACGAGCTGACTCAGGTGCTGGCGCATCCCAATTCGGCCACACCGGCCGGGCGGCGCGACGCGGTGATGCTCAGCGTGCTGTACGACACCGGCGCTCGGGCGCAAGAGTTGATCGATCTGAACGCTCACGATGTGCGCCTGACGACGCCGGCCCAGGTCAGGCTGTTAGGTAAGGGGCGCAAGGTGCGCGTGGTGCCCCTGATGGACGCGACGGCTCGACTGCTGCGTGACCACCTCAGGGAGAACGATCTCCACCGGCCCGAGCGAGGCCACCTGCCGCTGTTCCAGAACCGTCAGGGCGGACGCTTGTCGAGGTCAGGCCTGCGCTACCTGCTGCACTGCCATGTCCAGGCGGCCCGGTCGGCGGTTCCGGGCTTCACCCAGAAGATCAGCCCCCACAGCATGCGGCACACCAAGGGCATGCACCTGCTGCAGAGCGGTGTGTCGCTGGAGATGATCCGCGACTTCCTTGGACACGTGGACGTGAAGACGACGCAGATCTACGCCCGGGCGAACCTGGAGATGAAGCGACGCGCTCTGGAGAAGGTGGCCGGCGAGTCGCCATCTGCAGCGCTGCCGTCCTGGCAGCAGAGCAAGTCGTTGCTGGACTGGCTGCGCTCGCTGTAGCTCGGTACCGACGCGCCTCGCGGCCCCATGGAGATCGGGGTTCCGCGGGGCGCCGCGCTCCGAGTTCGACGACCGTCGGCGGTTCTGACGCGACAGATCACCGACCGTCAGGACGGTCGGAGTGCCGGAGCCGATCTGCGGCCGACCGGTACATCGCGGCCGTATTCAGGCCTACGCGCACCAACCCTGGGTCGGCGGGGAGTCGAAGGCAGTCCATCGCGCGCAAAGGGCTTGCCACATCAGCAAAGTCGTCGTCCAGGATCGGCCAGCAGCGTGCTGCACGCCATCGAAGAAGGTGCGAAATGCCCTGCTTTTTCACCTTTACCCCCCCCCCGAACTTCCGATAGTCCGGCATCAGGATCTCCCCACAAGTGACGTCTTGCCCGTCCACAAATGATGAGTGCCTACACCCCACAAGAAGTGCGAGCCGTCGCCGCCAGCGCGGCGGCCACGCCGAACGAGGTTCTCACACTACGCCTGGGCGCCGAAGAGTACGGCATCGACATCCTGCGCGTGCAGGAGATCCGCTCGTACGAGCAGCCCACACGCATCGCCGGTGCCCCAGCGCACGTGCTGGGCGTGACCAACCTGCGCGGCGTGATCGTCCCCTCGTCGATCTGCGTTCCCGCTTCGGATTGGAAGCGCAATACGGCAGCGGCACCGTTACCGTAGTGCTCAGTCTTGCCGGGCGCATCGTCGGCGCGGTGGTTGATGCCGTCAGCGATGTGGTGGCGTTGGCGCCTGCGCAGGCCAAAGCGGCGCCCGAGTTCAGCGGAGCCATCGACGCCGGCCACATCACCGGCATAGCCACCCTGAGCGAAGGCGACGGCGCGCGGATGTTGATCTTGCTCGACATCCAAGCCCTGATGATCGCTGGCGAGATGGGCCTCGCCGGCGACGTCGCACACTGATCCTCAACGCCACAAGAGACAACAACATGCGCAACAACCAACCGGTCACCCAACGAGAATTCGACTACGCGGACGACGCAACTCTGATGTCGGTCACCGACACGCAGAGCCACATCACCTATGCGAACGCGGCGTTCATAGCGGTCAGCGGCTTCGACCGTGAGGAGATCATCGGTCAGCCGCACAACATGGTGCGCCACCCCGACATGCCCAAAGAGGCCTTTGCCGACATGTGGCGCACGCTCAAGGGTGGTGAGTCTTGGTCGGCGCTGGTGAAAAACCGGCGCAAGAACGGCGACCACTACTGGGTGCGTGCGAACGCTACGCCTGTGCGGCGCAACAACCAGTTGGTCGGGTACATGTCGGTGCGGACCAAGCCGGAGCGGGAGGAAGTGCAGGCCGCCGAGGCGCTCTACAAGGAGATCCGTGAAGGCCGCGCTGGTGGCCGCGCGTTGCACAAGGGCGTGCTGATCCGCACCGGCATCATGCGCTGGGCCTCGGTGCTGCAGACAGCGTCGGTGGGCTCGCGCGTGGGTGCGGGAGCGCTCGCAGGCGTCGGCATGGTCGTCGCCGCATCCGCTGCGGCCGGTGTCGCGGGTGTGACGCTGGGCATTGTCGGCGGCAGCGCCGTCGTCGCGGCGCTGGCCAACTTCTTCTGGCTGCGCGCACAGGTCAGCTTGCCGCTGGCCACCGTGCTGCGCGTCGCGCAGGCTGCCGCGGCCGGCAGTCCTGAAAGGAACGTCGCACTGAACCGTGTCGACGAGATCGGCATGCTGCTGCGGGCAGTAAATCAATCGGCGCTGACTCTTCGCTCGCTGGTGGACGATGTGAGTGCGCAGACTGAAGGCGTTCATCACGCCAGCAGCGAGATTGCATCAGGCAATAGCGACCTCAGCGCGCGCACCGAGCAGACCGCCAGCTCGTTGGAGGAAACGGCAGCGTCGATGGAGCAACTCGGGTCGACCGTCAGGCAGAACGCCGACAACGCCCGACAGGCCGACCAACTCGCGATGAGCGCCTCGACCGTTGCCGTGCAAGGCGGTGAGGTGGTAGGCCAAGTCGTGGAGACGATGAAGGGCATCAGCGAGAGTTCACGCCGGATTGCTGACATCATCAGCGTCATCGACGGTATCGCGTTCCAGACGAACATCTTGGCCCTGAACGCCGCAGTCGAGGCGGCACGGGCAGGTGAACAGGGTCGCGGTTTTGCGGTGGTAGCCTCCGAGGTACGCAGTCTGGCTGGCCGCTCGGCCGAGGCGGCCAAGGAGATCAAGACACTGATATCGGCCAGCGTCGAGCGCGTCGAGCATGGCACGGCACTGGTGGACAAGGCTGGTGCGACGATGAGCGAGGTCGTTGGCAGCATCAAACGGGTGGCCGACATCATGGGCGAGATCAGCTCGGCGAGCGCCGAGCAGAGCTCAGGCGTGGCGCAGGTCGGCGAGGCCGTGGGCCAGATGGATCAGGCCACACAGCAGAACGCTGCGCTGGTGGAGCAAAGCGCGGCCGCCGCCGAAAGTCTGAAGGCACAGGCCGGCGCACTGGTGGAGGCGGTCGGTGTATTCAAGCTTGCACATCGCTCACCAACTGCCGCGGCGACGACGGAGTGGCGCGGCGCCGAACGCCGCGGCCCCGCACGCGCGAACAACGTGACGCGTCCAGCCTTCGGCAAGAAGCCGGCAGCGGACAAGCCGCTGGAGGCCACTCGTCCAGCCGAAGCGGCATCGCAGAAGACAGGCACTGGCGACGAGTGGACCAGCTTCTGACCGCATCTTGCCCCGTTCTCAACTAGGCTAGCGGGATGCCCGGCAACTAGACCTCGCGCGACTGAGCGGCTGCTCGGTGTCTGCTTGCAAGCCATACGCTCGGTGCGTCTGCTGGAAACGCATAGCGAGCTTCGATCCACGAGGACAGCACGTCGCCGGCCGGTTCCTTGGAACTGATCGGAAGCACCTCCCGCTCCCAAGCTGGCCTCGCGGAATGATCAATCGCGAATCGGCGAAACGCGGCAGCGATGTTGTTCGGCCTCAGCGGCGGTTATGCGGAGGCGGAATCAACGGGCTCTACGGCTCAAGCGGCTTTGCAGCCCTTGCTGCGCATAACGGCGGACTGACCTAAATACGCAAAATGTGCAGCTGCACATATCGCCTACATCGGTGCGATCCAGTGCTCGCCTGCAGTTAGCCGCGACCCGGCCCAGGGCGAGACCGGCAAGCCAGGGCCGCGGAGCATCGGGGACGACGGTGACACGCCTGTCCCGGTCGCCTGAGCCGGCCCGGCCCGGGCCGGCCCTGCGTTCACGCGCATGCAGGCGCCTCGGTCCGTGTTGGATCGTTGGCCTCGACCTCCTTGCCACCCGTCGCCGGGGCATCGGCGTGCGGCTGCATGCGCAGGCAGTCGGGCAACCAGCCACGCCCGGCGAGCAGTTGTTCGGCCTGCGCCACCGCGGCATCCTTCTTCAGCGCCGCGAGCGTACCTGCCGCCTTGGCGCCGGCCACGGTGTGCACCACCTCGACCACCCTCGCCTTGGACACGTGCTGAAGGTAGGCCTCCCCCGTCGCCGACCACCATCGCGTCATGTCCAGGCCGAGGGCGCGGGCCAGACCGTCATTGACCGGTCGGCCGGCGTCGGTGCCGGTGATGCCGTTCAAGGTGGACGCGACCAGGAAGGTCAGCAGCCGCTGCACCGTCTGCGGCAGCTGCCGCAGCATCCAGTCGAACACCGCGTCGGGTTCCTTCGGCAGGTGCTCGATCCAGGCGATGCGGTCGGCTTCGATGCGCTGGGCCGCCGGGCTCGCCTCGATGTCCTCGGCCGCACCCCGCAGCTCGTGCTGGTTGCCGGTCGCGCTGATCGCCAGCAGGTTGGGCAGTCGGTAGGCGCCATGGAGCGGGTCGGCCAGCAGCTTCAGTGTCAGGTGGGTCGTCAGTGCCGCCAGCGCAACCTCGGGGCGGTCCAGCAGCTCGGCCTGGATCGCGGCGACGCGGTGGGCCGTGAGGCGGCGCATGAGCTTCTCGGAGTGCACGGGCCGTGCTGGCCCACTGGCTGCCGATGGAAGCGACTGCAGGGCCGGGAGCCCCGAGCCGCGCGCAGGATCCGCGTCATCGCCCGTACGGTCGCCACCGGCCGACTTCTGTTCGGCAGCCTTGGTGATGGCCTGCGCCAGATCGTCCCGATCCTCGGGACGGATGAGCCCTGCCTTGACCGTGGCACGGCCGTCCGCGCCCACGTGCAGCACGCAACCGGCCAGCGCCATCCAGGCCACGGGCCATTCGGTCAGCGCTTCCAGTCTCGCCTTGCGCTCTTCCTCCAGCCCATCGGCCTCGGACTCCAGGGCGAGGAAGGCACGGTCGCGCGACGCGTCGTCCTCGTCGGCGGCGTCGTTCGCCTGGCCGGCGTCGCTGACGCCCTCGCTGGCATCGCCATCGCCATCTCGGTCCACCAGAGCGTCCATCTGCTCGTGCAGGGCCGCGATGCGCGTGTCCAGCGCCTTCAGCGCCTCGGCTTCCTCGGGCGTCGGTGCCCGGCGGGGCTTGCGGAGCTCGCCGTGCTTGACGTACTCGTCGTAGGCGAAGCGCGGACGGATGTCGACCCACTTCCAGCCTTCAGACAGCAGTTGCTTCGCGCGCTTGCCCAGCTTGTCGGCGGCGAGGTGCTCCAGCAGGGCCGGGTCCAGCAGGTAGGCCTTGCGGTCGTCGTCGCTGAACAGGTCGCGGCGCAGTGGTCCGCCGGCCTTCTCGTAGGCCTTGACGGTGACGAACCGGGCCAGCGGGTCGGCGTCCGATTCGATCTCGCCTCGGGTCAGCAACTGCCGCAGATGCTCCGGGCGCTGGTTCCAGCTCGGCAGACCAGCCCAGGCCTGCTCCTGGCGCTGGTGATCGTCGACCGAGGCCAGCACCATGAGGCAGTCCAGGCCGATGCCGCCTTCGCGGTACAGGGCCATCAGCCGGGGCGAGACGGTGGCGAGCTTCATGCGCCGCTTGACGATGAGCGGCGTCACGCCGAAGGCTGCGGCCACGTCCTCGACGGACTTGCCCTGCGCGAGCAGTCTGGCGAAGGCGGCGAACTCGTCGGCCGGGTGCATGGGCACGTGGAAGCAGTTCTCGGCAAGGCTCGCGATGAGCGCCTTGTCGGCCGGCACGACAAGCACCGGCACGGGGTAGTTGTCGGCAATGTCGCCCTGCTGCACGAGCAGCGTGAGCGCGGCGAGCCGCCGCCCGCCGGCGCAGACCTCGTAGCGCCCGCGCGCCGCCTGGACCACGACGAGGTTCTGCAGCACGCCGCTGTCCTTGATCGACGCGGCCAGTTCCGGCAGCGACATCACGGGCGCCGTGGCACGGCGGGCCTGGTGGTCCTCGGACAGCACCAGCTTGTTGAACGGAACGAAGGTGCGAGGGACGCCTCGATGATGGCGTCGACCTCGGCTTTGGAGAATTTCATGAGGGACTCCTGATCGGTTGCATGGCAGGCCGGCGGCCCACCATGCAGTCAGGATCCCATTGATCCCTTGCACTTCAAGGGTGGCGAGGCGCGCTCGCCGGTGGTCCGGTCAGGACGCCGGGCCGGGCGCTGGCAAGCCTACGATTGCCCGCCTGACTTCAGGGCTGCCAACCGCTCCACCACCTGGCGCTTGCCGACCCCGCGCAAGGCAGCGATGGCCGCGAGGTTCCTGCCCCTGGGGCGTGCCTTGCCCTGCTCCCAGGCGTACACGCTCTGTCCCGATGCGCCGACCAGCAGCCCGAAATCCGCAGCCGACAGGCCCAGGCGCTTGCGATTGCTGGCCATGCCGGAGGCGCGGAACCGGAAATTGTCGGCCCCGTCCCCTTCCTCGACCGCAGGTGGCGATGGCAGCCGAGCGGGGGCGGCGCGCGCGGACTGCCGCACGGACCGCTCCAGTTCGCTGACTCGGCGCTTCAATGCGGCGCTTTCCGCGCGCGCTGCCGCGAGCGCCTTCCTGATCGGATCGACCTCGCTGCGCAACTCCTTGCGAGCCAGACGAACGATCTCGGCCTTGAGCACGGATGCAATGTTGGGCATCCGCCGATTCTGCCAAGGGCCCGAGGAAGGGCGGGGACAGTGCTGTACGGGTGGAAGCCGGCCGGAGCTATGTCGCACTTCAAAGAGCGACTGCCTCCTGGCGGTCAAGTCAGCGAGGCCGCTGTCCCTGGACGACCCGTTGCAGCCAGTGGTACCTTCAAACAGCTGCCATTCGTAGGTCCAAGATTTAGAGAGTGGCGGCCACGCCGAAGCAACTGCGCGCGCTACCGCGACCAAACGCGGCGCAGAAGCAGCTCGAAACATTGCGTTCGTGCTGCTGCCTTGGGCCGTGGATCAGCGCGGCTGAAACATGATGAGGCCCATGCCGGTCAGCGCGACGGCGACGCCCGCCACGTCCCATGCCGTCGGCCTGATGCCGTCCACGATCCACAGCCACAGCAGCGCGACGCCGATGTAGACCCCACCGTACGCCGCATACACCCGCCCCGCCGCTGTCTCGTGCAAGGTGAGCAGCCAGGCGAAGAGGGCCAGGCTCGCTGCCGCCGGAACGAGCAACCATGCGGACCTGCCCTGCTTCAGCCACAGGTAGGGCAGATAGCAGCCAACGATCTCGGCCAGGGCCGTGGCGATGAACAGGGCAAATGTCCTCATGCGGTCAGCGTACCGTCAAGTCGGCCACCAGCCTGGCCTTCCGTGCGCGCTCGCGGATCGCGTCCTCTGACTCGGTCGCCCAGGTGAACGTGCTCTTCCAGGACCAGACCATGCCGTCGAGCCGGACGAAACGCACTTCGCCTGCCTTGCCCGCGACCGTCGTCGCTGGACGCTGCCCATCGAAATCGAACGCGATCGTGTGCGAACCCGGCTTCAGCCGGTAGCGCACCATCGTGTTCGGCAGGGTCTCGACGGTGGCTCCGTCATCTGCCTGGACCTTCACGAAGTTGCGGCCGTCGCCCCAGTTGCGCCGAACGACGTACACGGTGAGCGCGTTCGGGTCAGGCGCGAACTGCTTGGCCTGCGCATCGGCGTTCAGACTCGGCACCGGCGCCGCGGTGCACGTGATCACGCGGCCCTTGTTGGTCTTGTGGCAGTACGGGATCTCGGCGGTGGGATCGGGTGCGGGCGGCGTGGCACAGCCCGCCAGCAACCCGGCCACCAAGACCACCGAGGCACAAGTCAGTCGGCTGGAAGTCATGGCGGTCACTTCACGGTAAAGCGTGCAGTGGCCGGCTTGCCGCCGACGGTCACGACCGCGACGGCCTTCGTCCCGGGACCGACCTTGAAGCTGCCAGTGGCTTCCAGCTTGTCGCCAGCCGGCTTCAGCTCGACCTCCTGCTTTTCGGTGCCGGTCAGAAGCGTGAGCTTCGCGCTGGCCTTGGACACGTCCGCCGGCTTGCCGTGATCACGCAGGTACAGCTGGATCACGGTGGCCTTGGCCACAAGTTCGTAGTCCATGTCCTTGACCTCGACCACGACGCCGCCATGCAGCGGCTTGTGCTCGTGGGCGTGATCGTGCTTCTCGCCGGCGGCAAAAGCAGAACCCGCCAGGGCGAGGGTGATGGAGGCGAGGAAGGCTTGCGTCTTCATGGGAGTCCTTTCGGGTGGGTGGGAACAGAAACTGAGATCAAAGCGGCATCAAAGCGCCTCGGCGTCCTTGTCGTCCATCAGCGCTTCGGCGGGCTTGCGGCCGAAGAGCCAGAACATCGCGGGCGTCAGGAAGGTGTCGAGCAAGGTCGAGCTGATGAGGCCGGAGAAGATCACCACGGCCACCGGATGCAGCACCTCGGTGCCGGGCTGTTCTGCCTCGAACAGCAGCGGGGCCAGGGCGAAGGCCGTGACGAGTGCGGTCATCAGCACCGGGCTCAACCGCTCCAGCGACCCGCGCAGGATCATCTTCTGGTCGAAGGACTCGCCCTCGAAGCGCATCAGGTTGATGTAGTGGCTGACCTTGAGGATGCCGTTGCGCACCGAGATGCCAGCCAGCGTGATGAAGCCGACCAGGGCTGCCACGCTCAGCGGCTGGCCCGACAGCCACAGGCCGATCACCGCGCCCACGAGGGCGAGCGGGATGTTCACCATGATCAGCGCCGACAGCGCCGCCGACTTGTAGCGGCTGTACAGCACCACGAACATCAGCGTCAGCGACACGATGGACAGCAGGCCGACGAGCCTCGAGGCCTCCTCCTGGGCCTGGAACTGGCCGCCGAGGGTGATGAAGTAGCCCTCGGGCAGCTTCGTCTCGGCGACCACCTTGCGGATGTCGGCCACGATCTCCGACAGAGCGCGCCCCGACGCATTGGCCGACAGCACGATGCGCCGCTTGCCGTCATCTCGGCTGATCTGGTTCGGGCCGTCGCCGTCCTCGATGGTGGCGATCTTCGACAGCGGGATGCGCCCGTTCGGCGTCTCGATCAGGATCTGGCCGAGCCCTTCGACGGAGCGCGCCGATTCCGGCAGCTTCACCACCAGCGCGAAGCGCCGGCTGCCCTCGACGATCTGGGTCACCTTCTCGCCCTCGACCAGCGCCTGCAGCGCCGACAGCACCTGTGGCGCCGGCACGCCGTACTGCGCCGCCGCGGCGTAGTCGATGCGCACCTTAATCTGCGGTGCCAGCACCTGCTTCTCGATCTGCAGGTCGGCGATGCCGGGGATGGCCGCCAACTTCGCACGCAGGGCGTCGGCCTGGCCGCGCAGGGCGTCCAGGTCCTCGCCAAAGATCTTGATGGCGATCTGCGAGCGCACGCCCGAGAGCATGTGGTCGATGCGGTGCGAGATGGGCTGGCCGATCTCCAGGGCAGCCGGCAGGTTGACCAGGCGCGCACGGATGTCGGCCTTGATCTCGTCCATGCTGCGCGTCAGCTCGGCAGTGGGCTTGAGGCCCACGTCGAGTTCACTGACGTGCACGCCCTCGGCGTGTTCGTCCAGCTCGGCGCGGCCGCTGCGGCGCCCGACGTGAGTGACCTCGGGCACCTGCTTGACCAGCACCTCGGCCTGGCGGGCCAGCGCCGACGATTCGGTCAACGTGACACCGGGGTTCAGGCGCAGGCCGATCAGAAGCGTTCCCTCGTTGAACGGCGGCAGGAAGGTCGTCGGGAAGAACGGCACGGCGGCTGCGGCCACCAGCACGGCAGCACCGGCCGCCGCCATGGCAGCCTTGGGCCGGTCCAGCACGCCCTGCAAGCTGCTGCGGTAGTGCGCCTTCAGCCAGGCCAGGACCTTGGTGTCGCCGTGGTCCAGATTCTTCATCCGCGGCAGCAGATAGAAGCTGAGCACCGGCGTCACCGTCACCGATACGATCAGCGAGGCCAGCGTCGACACGATGAAGGCGATGCCCAGCGGCACGAACAGCTTGCCTTCCAGCCCCGGCAGCGCGAACAGCGGGATGAAGACGAGCACGATGATGACCGTCGCATACAGGATGGCCGACCGCACTTCCATCGTGGCGTGCGCGACGATCTCGATCGGGTGCAGACGACTGTGCGGATGGTTCGCGCGGTCGGCCTTCAGCCGCCGAAGCACGTTCTCCACACCCACCACCGCGTCGTCGACCAGGCCGCCAATGGCGATGGCCAATCCGCCCAGCGTCATCGTATTGATCGACAGGCCGAAATACTTGAAGACCAGCGCAGTGATGAAGATTGACACCGGGATGGCCGTCAGCGCGATGATGGTCGGCCGCAAGGTCCCCAGGAAGAAGAACAGGATGACCGCCACAAAGATCGATGCGCCGATCAGCTTGCCCTGCAGCGTGGTGATCGAGGCCTCGATGAAGCTGGCCTGGCGGAAGGTCACGCGCGGCGCCTCCATGCCGGCCGGCAGCGACGCCTTCAATCCCACCAGCGCGTCCTCGATGGACTTCGTCAGCGCAATGGTGTCGGCGGTGGGCTGCTTCTGGATGCCCAGGATCACCGCCGGCTTGCCTTCATAGCCGGCGTCGCCGCGCTTGAGTGCGGCTGCAAACGTGACCTCGGCGATCTGCCGCATCAGGATGGGCTGGCCATTCTTCGAGGTCAGCGCCAAGTTCTTCAGGTCATCGAGGCGCGAAGTACGACCGAGGTTGCGGATCAGGTACTCGCGGCCGTTCAGCTCCAGGAATCCGCCCGAGGTGTTGGACGAGTAGCCCTTCAGCGCGCCTTCCAGCTGGTCATGCGTGATGCCCAGCTCGGCCATGCGCGTGGTGTTCGGCTGCACCTGGAACTGCCGCACCTCGCCGCCGATGGGGATGACCTGTGCGACACCGGGCACAGACAGCAGCCGAGGGCGCAACACCCAGTCGGCGTACTCGCGCACGGCCATCGGGCTGATCTTGCTCGGATCGACCGGAATGGCGATCTGCATGATCTCGCCCATGATCGAGCTGATCGGGCCCATGCGCGGCACCACGCCTTCGGCAATGCCTTCCTCCATCGACGACAGCCGCTCCGACACCAGCTGCCGGGCACGGAAGATGTCGGTGCTCCAGTCGAAGGTGACGTAGAGGAAGGACAGGCCGGCCGACGAGGTCGAGCGCACCGACTCCACACCGGGCAGACCGTTCATGGTCGTCTCCAGCGGGAAAGTGATGAGCTGCTCCACCTCCTCGGCGGCCATGCCGCCGGCCTCGGTCATGATGGTGACGGTCGGCTTGTTGAGGTCCGGGAACACGTCCACCGGGGTGCGCGACAGCGTGAACGCGCCGTAGGCCATCAGAACGACGCTGGCAATGATCACCAGCAGCCGGTTCGTCAGGCTGTTATCGAGTAGCCACTTAAACATGTCAGCGCACCTGGTTGATCAGCGTGGCGCCTTGCGTGGCGATCCGGTCCCCGGCCTTCAGGCCCGACGTGACCGCGACGTTCACACCATCGAGGGCCTCGGTCGTGATGCTGCGAGGCTCGAAGCGCTCGGGTGCGGTCTTGACCCAGACAACGGTCTGGTTGGCTGGGTTCTTCATCAGCGATGCGACCGGGACCGCAAGGCCCTTGACCTTCTGCTTCGTCTGCACGAACACGCGCACGGGTTGTCCGACGGCCAGGCTGTTGAGTGCCGCACCCTGAGCGCGGAAGCCCAGCGGCAGCGCTTGCTCGCGCAGGCTGCGCGCCGCACCCAGGTACTCCAGCGGCACGCGCTGGTCGCCGACTGCCAGCGTGGCACTGCCGACATTGGCCGCGAGCGAGGGCTCGAAGGCCAGTGCCTCGATGCGCAAGCGGCCCGGGTCGATGATCTCGAACAGCAGTTCTCGGGCATCGACCACCTGACCGGCCACCACGTTAGCCGAGGCGATCACGCCCGACACCGGGGCCACCAGCGCTTCCCGCGTCGCCAGGCCGCCGCCAACGGCCGACATGCGCTCGGCCAGGCTGGCTGCTTCGCTCTCGGCCTCCTCGATGTCCTTGCGCGGCACGGTATCCGACAGCTCCTTCAGCCGCGCCACGCGCTTGTCGGCGAGCGACTTGGCGGCACGCAGCTCGGCCAGTTGCGCGGATTGATTCGATCTCTCGATGGGCGCCGTCGAGGGCACCACGTAGGCCAGCACCTCGCCCTTGCGCACGACCTGTCCCGGGTTGGGCAGGCCGCGTGGACCAGGCTCGATGCGGCCGGCGTTCAGCGGCTGCACCTTGCCGCCCGCGTTCGGATCCATCAGCACCTTGCCGTTCAGCTCGACAGAGCGCGGCAGTTCCGCCTCAGCAGCCACCATCGTGCGTACCCCCAGCTGGCGCTGGGCCGGCTTGGGCAGGAACACGCTGCCGTCGGGCTGGCGTTGGGGGCCGTTTGCGCTCGGCGCAGCGGGTGCGTCGCCGTGGTCATGGCCTTCCCCGGCCCGCGCAGACAGTGAGCCCACGAGTGCCAGCACCACGCCGAGCCAGGCCAGGCGATGCAGTGAAGCGCGCTTCATGCTGCACCTCCGGCGCGAACCTGGCGGACAGCCAACAGGCGTCTCCCGCCGAACACCAGCGCGGCCAGGGCGGCCAGGCCACCAGCGGCCCATCCGGCGAACTCCTTCCAGGAGTGCTCATGCGCTGGCTCGTCGGTATGGGCGGCCTCGTGCAGATCGAGTTCGCCGGCCAGCAGATCGACTTCGGCGCCTGCAGTCACGGTCGCCGTGATCGGCAGAACGCCAGGCTTGGGCGCTTCCTTCAGCACCACTTCAAAAGCGTCGTCGCCGTGGGCCTCGGCCTTGAACTTGGCCCCCGCAATCTCGAGTTCGATCTGCGCGCCGCGCACCGGGGCGTTGTCGGCAAAGCGGTCGAGATAGAGGGTCACCTGCTTGCCGTCGAGAACGCCGACGAGCTCGAAGGTCTCGGACACCGCCGCAAAGCGGGGCAGCGCCGTACCCGTGGCGGCCGGGGCGGCGTCGCCGTGGTCATGGCCATCGCCGGCGATGGCCGGCAGGCTGTAGCCGATCAGCACGGCCGCGAGACCGAGTGCTGTCAGGGAGAGGGAGGACTTCATGGGATGGGATTCCTGAAAGGGGTTCGCTGAGCGTGTTCGTGAGCGCGTGTTCTGGCGGCTCACTGCGGCAGCAGGCCGAGGGCCTGCCGCCACGCCGAGATGGCTGCGGCGAGTTCGATGCGGGCGCGCACGGCCTGTCGCTCGGCGTCTGCGGCCTCGGCCTCGATGCGCAGGCGCGTGGGCAGGTCGGACTCGCCCAGGCGGAAGGACTTGTCGAAGAAGCCTCGCGATTCGCGCGCCAACTGGGCGCGGCGTTCGGTAGCGGCCAACTGCGTCCGAGCCGCGTCGGCGCGTGCGCGGGCGGCTTCGCGCTCGCCTGCGAGGCGGGCACGTTCCAATGCCATCTGCGCATGCAGTTCGACCGCCTCGGCGCGGGCCGAGGCGACGCGCGCATCGTGGCGGGGACCGGCACCGAAGGGGATGCGCACACCGACCGTGAAGGTCTGCTGGTAGGACTCGCCATACATGCCCCGGTCGCGGGTGGCGGCAATGGTGAGTTCCGGGCTGGCGCGAGACTGCGTGGCCGCGAGTGCCGCCACGCCATCAGCGACGGCGGAGCGGTCCTTCAACGAGACCAAGTCGGCATGCGTGTCCAGGCCGTCTGCAGGACCGGTCACCGTGGACGGCTCGGGTTCGGCGTCGGCGCCGGGCGGATCGCTGGGTGCGGCAGCGCCTGGCATGGCGACGAGCGGACGAAGCTGCTGCCACGCAGCCGTGAGCGAACCTTCGGCCTGCGCCACGGCGGCTTCGGCCGCCGCCACGGCGCCGTCGGCCTGATGCTGGTCGGCACGGGCCAGGTCACCGGCCTTCAGACGCTTGCCGACATCGGCCGCGATACGGCGGACATTGTCGAGTTGGCCGCGCGCAGCGTCCAGCTCCACCCGGGCCCGCTGCCACGTCCACCAGGCTTCGCGGACGGTGGCCGCCACGCGCAGCTGCGCCGCCGTGGTGCGGCTCTCGATGGCACGCCCCTCGGCATCGGCCAGGGCCTGGCTGCGGCCCCGTTCGCCCGGCAGCCACAACGGGACGGCCACGCCGATCTCGTACTCGCGGGTGCCGAGGTTGCGGTTCAGGCGGTCCGTCTTGGTGGACAGCTCCATCGCCAGCGGTTCGGGCGTCAGCGATCGGGCCGCCTGCTGCTGCGCGCGTGCCGCGTCGCGTCGTGCTGCCAGCGCCTGGGCTTCCGGCTGCCGCGCCCAGGCGGCTTCGAAGGCCGCTCGCAGCGTGGGCCGGTCCTGAACAGTGGGCGCTGCTGCAGTTTGCGCGTGCGCCTCGATCAGACCGCCGGTCAGTGCAGCGGCGGTTGCCAGGGTCAGGGTGGCGCGGGCGGCGTGTTGCCACCGCCCGGCAGCCAAGAATCTTCTTCGGTGCATCCGATGCTCCAGTGTTGAAAACAACCCACGGGAGATCGGCAAGGGGCGACGCTGAGCAACTCAGAGTCGGATCGGGCCTGGCTTGACGCCAGTGACACGAACGTCAACTGGCGCGCACTCAGGCGCGAACGGGCTTCAGAAGGGGAAGAGACCCGCCTCGCCGATCAGGCGAGGGGCAGCCACTGAGGGCGTTCGGGCGGGCTTTGCGCGAGGGTGCGCACGATGCCTTCGACAGGCGTCACGGGGTGTGACGCCAGGGCCAGCGGCGACGTGCCGCCCAAGGGCGGGGGCATGCTGGCACAGGTGCCATGGCAATGGCCGCAGTCGAAGTCGAAACCGGCAGGCGCCTTTTGGTCCGCCGGCGCGCTGTCCTGGTCGGCCTTGGCCTGGTCCGCGTGCCGGTGCTCGTGGTGGCCCAGGTGCTCGGCGTGCTGACCGGTTTCGTGCCCGCAATACGCCGCCACAGCCGCCCAGCTGAACTGGAGCGGCAGGAGGGCGAGCATGAGGATCGCGAACCAACGGCGCATGAAAAGAGTCTAGCAGCTACAGAGTTTGAGACGGGTCCGCAGGGCTGATCGCCGTGACCGGCATCACCACTTTTCGGCGCGAATGCGCCGAACCTGAGCATTCATGCGGTGGCGGATGACCCGCGTGTAGAGCCAGCGCTTGAGCCCGGAGAGGTTCGAGCCATGGCGCGCATAGAACTCATCCGGGCTGTCGAACACGCCGAAGTCGTCGGCAATTCCGTCCTTCTGGATGTACGTGTCCTGTCCGCGCCATTCAACGCCAGGCGCCGACAGGTCGGGCGTGGCCGCGCCGTAGCCGCAGAACCGCTGCCGGCCCGGGAAGCGCCGCTGCAGGCTGGCTAGGTAAGGTGCGTCGAGGATGAAGCCTTCCATGTTCACCCAGCGGCCTTCGAAGGCCACCTCGACCCAACTGTGGATGATGCGTCGCGGCGCCAGCACGTAGGCCAGCCCCGTGATCGCGCCCTTCTGCAGCGGCTTGTCGATGGTGAAACCATGGAAGCGGCAGGCAATGCCCACGGCGCGCATCAACGCCATCAGCAGCGTGGCCTTGGTGTTGCACTGGCCAATGCCATCGGCCATCACCGCCGATGCGGGCAACTCGTCGCCAGCGTTGTAGCCGAAGGCGATCTCGTTGCGCACGAAGTCGTACACGGCGCCGATGCGTTCAAAGGTCGGCAGCTGTCGCCATCCGCGCTCCTGGACCACCGCTTCGATGGCAGGGTTTGTGAAATCGAGCAGCGCGGTCGGCTGCAGAAGTCTGGGTTGTGCATCCATGGTCGTCTCAGCTTCGTTCGGAGGTGCGCATCAGCCGCAGCCCGTTGAAGACCACCAGCAGGCTGGCCCCCATGTCGGCGAAGACGGCCATCCACATGCTGGCGTTGTCGAACAGCGCCAGGAGGAGGAACACGGCCTTGATCCCGAGAGCGAGCACGATGTTCTGCCACAGCACTGCGTGCGTGCGTTGCGACAGGCGCACCGTCTCGGCGATGCGCCGCAGGTCGTCGTTCATCACCACCACGTCCGCGGCTTCCATCGCGATGTCGGTGCCGGCCGCGCCCATAGCAACGCCGATGTCGGCCTGCGCCAGTGCTGGTGCGTCGTTGATGCCGTCGCCGGTCATCGCCGTCGCACCGTACTGCTTCTGCATCGCCTGGATCGCTGCGAGCTTGTCCTCGGGCAGCAGGTTGCCGCGGATGTCCGTCAGACCGGCCTCGCGGCCGATGGCCTCGGCAGTGGCCTGGTTGTCACCGGTCAGCATCACCGGCGTGATGCCCATGGCCTTCAGCTCGCCGATGGCGGCGGCCGACGAGGGCTTGATCGTGTCGGCCACCGCAAAGAGTGCCAGCACCCCGGACGCAGTCGCCAGCAGGCTGACCGTGCGGCCCGCCGCTTCATGGCGATGAAGCACGGCCTCGATCTCGGCAGAGCACTGGCCGCGCTCCTCGATCAGGCGGTGGTTGCCCAGCACATAGCGTTGGCCGCCGATGTCGGCCTCGATGCCGCGGCCGGACAGCGCAGAGAAGTTGCGGGCCTCGACACTGTTCGGCTTGAGGCTGGCTGCGATAGCGCGCGACACCGGATGGTCCGAGTGTGCGGCCAGCGCGGCAGCGATGTGTTCGGCCTGTGCCCTGGGCAAGCTGCCGGTCAGCATCTCCCACTCGACGAGGCGCGGCTTGCCCTCTGTGATGGTGCCGGTCTTGTCGAGCGCGACAGCTTTGATCAGGCGCGCCTGCTCCAGGTGAGCACCCCCCTTGATCAGGATGCCCCGCTTGGCCGCCGACGCCAGGCCGCTGACGACGGTGACAGGCGTCGAGATCACGAGGGCGCACGGGCAGGCGATGACCAGCAGCACCAGCGCCTTGTAGACCGCAGCCAGTACCGTCCAGCCGAACAGCCAGGGACCGGCGATGGCGACGGCCAGCGCCAGCACGAACACGGCCGGCGTGTAGACGGCCGCGAAGCGGTCAACGAAGCGCTGCGTGGGTGCACGGCTGCCCTGGGCCTGCTCGACGGCGTGGATGATGCGGGCCAGCGTCGATTGCGACGCTGCGGCGGTGACGCGGCACTCGATCGTGCCGGTCTGGTTGATGGTGCCGGCGAAGACCGCATCGCCGGGCCCCTTGTCCACCGGCAGGCTCTCGCCAGTGACGGGCGCCTGGTCCAGGCTGGTGCTGCCTTCGGTGACGACGGCGTCCATCGCGACTCGCTCGCCGGGTCTGACTCGTACCGTGGCGCCGATAGGCACGTCACCGACGGGCACCATTTTCCAGGTGCCGTCAGGCTGCCGCAGGTCGGCGGTGTCGGGTGAGAGCGCCAGCAGTCCGCTGATGGCATTGCGCGCGCGGTCCACGGAACGGGCTTCGATCAGCTCGGCGATGGCGTAAAGCGCCATGACCATGGCTGCCTCGGGCCATTGCCCGATGACGAAGGCTCCCGCGACGGCCACCGACATCAGCGCGTTGATGTTCAGGCGGCCGTGCCGCAGGGCGGTCAGACCCTTGCTGAAGGTGCTGAATCCGGCCAGTGCGATGGCTGCGCCAGCGACCGCCAGGCCCACCCACTTCGACCAGGGTGCGTCCGGGACCAGGAAGGACAGGCCCTCGGCTGCCGTGGCAAGGGCGAGTGCAGCGAGCAGGCGGGGCAAGCCCGAGCCGGTGGTGGCAGCGTGCTCGTGGTCGTGGTCCGATCCAACCCCGTCGCTGATCGACTCCGGAGCATCGGGCCACGCGTGAACCTCGAATCCGGTGTTCCGGATGGCCTCCACTGCTGCCAGTGCAGCCTGCGGCTCGCCGGCAATGCGCAGGCTTCGTTCGCCCAACTGGAAACGCAGCCCCAGGACACCAGGGACGCCCTCGACAGCGCGACGGATCTCGGACTCCTCGCTGGCACAGTCCATCGCCGGGATTCGGAAGCGCTGGCCACCACCGGGCGGTGCGGGGACGGAAGCGACGGGCGCGTGTTCCGCGACGCCACAGCATGGGCCACACGCGGGCGCTGGCGCCGTGTCGGTCCGATTCGGTTGGATGTCGTGAGGGAGATCGTGAGCCATGTCGCCATTGAAAACCCTGAAGTGGGTATAGAGTCAAGGGGCGTCGTGAACTTTCACTGGCACAAGGGAAATCGCACATGCGCATCGGCGAACTGGCCCAGACCAGCGGAACGCCCATCGAGACGATCCGCTTCTACGAACGCGAGGGCCTGCTGCCGGCCGCCGCGCGCACGGAGGGCAACTACCGCATCTACACCCCGCAGCATGCGGACCGGCTTGGCTTCATCCGGCAATGCCGCAGCCTGGACATGACGCTCGACGAGGTGCGGGTGCTGCTACGTTTCAAGGACCAACCCTTGGCCGATTGCGGCGAGGTGAACAGCCTGCTCGACGAACACATCGGTCATGTGGCCGAGCGGATCAAGGCCCTGCGTGCCCTGGAGAAGGAACTGAGGACGCTTCGAGCGGCCTGCACAGTGCCGCATGCCGCCGCCGACTGCGGCATCTTGCAGGGCATCGATCACGCTGGGGCGAAACCTGCGGCGGCTTCCAAGCGCCATGTGCGTGGCGCGCACTGAGCGCTGTCTTGGATCGGTGAGCGGCAGGTTTTTGGGTGCTGGCGTAGCCGACTTCTTGTGGCCGGTGCCGGGTATTCGTCAATGACCGGTGTACGGCCAGTGCCACCTGTCACGGCACCTGGGAACTCAGACCACGCGACCCTTTCCGTTTGCCAGTCCACGAGCCATCGCTGGAAAGAGCAAGGACAGGATGGCATCGAATCGGGCCGGCCGCAGATACTCGTGTGTCCCCGCCTCGATCTGCCGAACGACCTCCGCCCGCCACTCGCGGAACCGTCGAACCTGCTCGGGCCTGAAGTGCCGCTCGACATCGAAGGACTTGGCGGCAATCAGGTAGAGCGACAGCCACTGCGTGCTGTTGTCGCTGCGGGTGTTCATGATCGCGTTCACCACCTGGATCGCACTTGACACGGCGTAGCCGACCCCGGTGTTCAACTGGATCGACAGGATGCGAGGCACGATCGTGCGGGCGAGCACGTGCTCGGCACCGCCTTCGAACCCGTGGGCTTCCAGGGCCTCGGCCGCCAGGGCGACCTCCGCCCATTCCTCGCTGTCCTCGTCCAGGTGTTCGAGGTATCGCGGTCCTTCAGTCTTGCGAAGTCGCTCGATCCTGATGTTGGCGTCGCAGAACGCCCTGAGTGCCAGAAGGTACCTCTCCGCCCATTGTGAAGGGGGTGTTTCGAGCAGCCGCTCACGCCGGTCTGCCCGGATGTAGGCCTGGTAGGCCAGTACCTCGGCATGTTCACGGAGCTTGTAGCGCAGCATGGCGCGGCGGGTTCTCAGCGCAGGGTGGTGCAGCCACTGCTTCCCCTCCGTTCCATCCACGACCAGCTGCCGCAGACCGTCGAGCGTCAGGCGTCCGCCCATCGAACCGAGGTCGATCTCGAGCGTCGGCAGATCGAGATGCCGGACCTTCTGCAGCTTCTCCTCATCCACTTTGTGCGTGACCGCCACTTCGATCAGCACCGTCTCCGACCAGTGCGCCGGGAACTCATCGTGCTGCTCGTCCTCTTCCTCGTCGTCTCCCCGTTGAACCCGGGTGGCGATGCCGCCGTGGATGCGTGGTCGAGGCTCCGCCACATGCCCGACAACATCCGGCACGATGCGGCCTAGGCGCCTCTCCAGTTCCACGGCCTCGAACCTCAGCTCGGCCGGCGCGCTCCACCAGTGGATCTCGACGCGATGGTCCTCCCAGCCGCCGCCGTACCCATCGGGGGCGTCACGATGCACGGCGGCATGCAGGCCCGGTGCTCGGATGCGCCTCGCGTCTTCGAGGATCGATTTGACGGTTCGGTGCAGCAATGTCTCGCGACGCATCGTCGCGGTCGCGTCCGGGTACATGCCCGGCGGCAGTTGCGCTTGGAACCGCGCCTCGTCCTCGTCGGTCCAGGCATCGAGCGACTGGCACGCCTCGTCCGCGGCCCGGACCCGCGCCTGCGACGTCAACTCGCGATCACGCCAGTGGGAGCACCAACTCGCGGGAGGCAGCAGCCGAAGTCGCGCTCGCAGCTCGTCCACGTCCATCTCTGCCAGCGCCGGGTCCGACAGGTTGATCGTGATGACCGCGCGGCCTGCCCCGCCTTCGACGCGCTCGCCGGTCAGGTCCACCAGGATGGTCCTTCCATCGTCCAGCATCAGTTCCGCCGCGGCCGGATCGACCATCCGCACCTCACCGATCCGAACACGCTGCGCCGGCTCCTCCACCCATGCCTCGTAGCCCTCACCGCTGAAACCCTTCGAGACGGCAGTCACCCGCCGTCGCGGCAGGTCGATGTAGCCCAGCGACGCCAGGTGGTGCGAGGCAGCAAGACGCGCCGCGACAACGACGCACGCAGTTCGCGGCGTGCCGGCCACGTGGCGGAAATGCGCCGTCGGTCGAACGCGCCGCGGCTCACCCGCCAGGACCGTCCACAACTTGCTGCCACAGCCGGGACATACGGCACTCGCAGCCTGCGAGACGATGTCCGGGTCATGGATGTACCGGGGAGCACCTGTCGCCGCGTCGCTGGCCCACTTGAGCGGCACGGGTCCCGGGGTCGCCGGGATCGGGCGATCTGAGTTCCCGGCCCGGACGGTCCACTCTGCCTTCGCCACCGCGCGCCTCAGCGAGGATGCAGGTCGCCGGTCACCTGCGAATCGGCGACCATGACGGGGATCGGCCCGACACAGCCCGCGTTCAGCAGGCGTTCCCACTCGGCCAGGGTCAGATCGAGCTCGCGGCCACCCAGGCGCACGCGGAACACCAGCGATCGCCGCTCGACGTGGTGAACGCCAGCAGGAATGCGCAGCGACACCCCCGCTGCCGTGGTGGCTTCGCAGTCATTGAAGGCATAGCGCTCGACGGTCATGGACTGTGCGGCTTCGGTTTGCTGGAGATCTTGATCCGCCCACTATACGAACCGTCAGCCGGCCCGCACGCCCTGCAACCGGGCAGCGCTGCATTCCAGGCCAGCGACGTGGAGGACTCGGAACCGATTGACCGCCCAAGCGTCGGCCGAGAAGGTCGCTTGGGCGGGCGTTGCCGCGATGACACCTCGGGTCTGTTGCCGTCCGAGGGACCCCGTCCGATACTGACCCGGCTTCCTGCGGACATCGCGTCTGCTCAGCCTTCATCGGTGGCTCCGGTCGCCCTGAAGTCCGGCCCAGCTGGCGTCGCAGTCGTTACCTGCCTTGTGTCCCGTCCGGCACCTCCGCGTGCCGGGCCGATTCAGATCCATCCGGATCCGAAACCAGGAGCCGGCCATGACCCTGTGTCGTGGCCCCTCCTCGCATGCGCCGACCACGACCTCTGCGTCGTGACGCGCCCTGCGCTCACCAGCCAGGCCTGATCTCGATCAGAAGCCTGGCCTGACGCACGCATCTGCCCTGGCCCCGTCCTCTCGGACGCGGACCTTTGCAGTTCGCGCACGCACCTGTGCGCGACGAAGCGCCTTGCCTTCCCGGCAGGGCATCCCAGACGGGGAACCCCAGTTCCCCGCCAGGGATGGGCGTTCCCCTTCACACCTGAAGGAGAACCCCCATGAGTCCCGTTCCCTGGAACCGCGCTGTCGCGCCGGTGTGTGCACTGCTGGGTGGTACCGGGCTTGCCCGTGTGGCCGCCCGGCGGCCGGTCACCCTTCCGGCGCTGCTCCGGCCCCGGCCCTGCACGCCCCATGCGTCCATCCGCATGGTGTGCGAGGCCGCGGACCCGCTGGCGTCCGAGCGCTGCTCGACGGTGTGCTGACCATGACGGTCGACACCTACCGCAGGCGCATCGCCTCGACGGCCATCGTGCTGGCCCGGGAGGATCCCCTCCTGGTCAAGGAAGTCATCGCCCGGCTCCGCGCCTCGGGCGAGATCGCGGCCGACGACCTGGTCTACCTGGACCGGATCGCCGACCGCTGGATCGGCATTGCCGAGGGCCTGCGCCGAGGCGCCGCTCGCGTGCTCACGACCTGAAGGTCGCGGGCATCGAGTTGCCCGTCGCGTCAACGCAATCGGCTCGAGCTCGTGCCGATCGAGTCCTCGGGTCTCGGGGATGGTGAACCGGTTGCCAGCGATGGCATCGGGACGCCATCACCCGACACCCCGTTTCCTGCGGCTTTCGGCCGTCCTCGCCATCCACCCTCCGGGAGTCACCGTCTCCCGTCGGGGTCGGGGTTCCCTCGCCTTCTTGGAGAACCCCATGAGTCATGCTTTCCCAGACAGATCCTTCCAGAGCCCGTCACCGCGCCGCAGCACCATCGACATCGAGGAGCAGCGCGCCTGGGTCGGCTTCTACAAACGCGTCGGCCGTGACGTCGCCCTCGCCGCCGAGGTGATGGCGCAGCTCGACGGCGACGCCGAGATGAAGCGTCGCCACCTGGCGCTGTACCTGTCCTGCAAGCAGTCGCTGCGCGTCCACAAGGCGCGCCAGGCCCGCGACAAGCGCATCGGGCAGTGGCTGCGCCTGCTGGTCCAGTGGACGCTGCAGCGACCCGCAGCCTTCGTCGGCGGCGTCACGCAGAAGGCGTACCACTGCACTGCGGACGTCCTGGACGAGGCCATTGCCGCTGCACCGCCGGCCTCGCCAGCGACATCGAAGCGGGGCGCGCGCCCAGCCGCGGCCCGTGACGCCGACGGCAGGCCCGAACCGGCCGCCGCGCAGGTTCGTCAGCTGCTGGGCGATGCCGAGTTCGCCGACGCGCACGCCCGCTTCCAGCACCAGGCCGGCATGTCCCCGGCGTCGCCGGTCAGTGGCTCCGAAGGCGGCTCCGAGCGTGCCCCGGAACCTCCGTCGACGGCCCCGCACCCGCCGTCCAGATCAGCCGGCGCTGATCCGAAGACCGAGCCCCGGCGCAGCCCCATCGGCTGCACCGGGTTCGATCGCTGACGTGCCTCGGCCATGGACTGACGTCCAGCGGCCTGGCGCGACCGGCACCCCATCCAACCGCCCGCGGGCCCCGCCCGCCAGGGCCGGTGTCCGCTCTCCCAACTTCGAGAGTTCCCCATGCGAGACATCACCCTGAATCCCGAGCAACGCCTGTATGTGATCGCCACCGAAGGTGGCGTGACCTGCTTCGGCTTCGACAACGCCCGCGACCATGCCCAGCCGATCGCGCAGCGCCTCGATCGTCCCGACCTGATGCCGACCGCCGACGACGCGGCCAGCCTCACCGGCTACGAGAAGTACCTCGCTGCCGTGCGTGCCTGGGGCGAATCCGCCCAGGGCCACGGCACCTACTTCGACCCCGGCACGGACCCTCGCCTGGCAAGGGTGCTGGAGACCTGCCGCCGGGACGGCCGAAAGGTGCGGCTGGTGCTGGGGGACACCGGCACCGGAGCGAGTTGGCTCGACGAGTTCGACGTGGTCGGCACGGTCGGCCGCTCGACCGGCCTGCTGAAGGTGCCGCTGCTCGTCGAGCCGGACGAGGCGTCCGGCACGGCGGCCATCCTCTGTGCGCATGTGCTGGCACTGATGGACTGGGACACCGGCCTGCCCCTGTACCGCCACCCGCGCTGGCAGCCACCGGAACTGCGCATCCGAGCCAGTGATGACGATGCCCGTCCATGGGCCGTGGTGCTGCACGAGTAGCCCGTGGCGACCTTCGACGACATCGGCAAGGCCGGTGCGTACCTCGCGTTCATGCGCGGGGCAAGCGTCGAGCCGCGCGTGTTCCGCTGAACCATCCGGTCGAACGTTCGAGGCCCTTCAGACGGCCCGATCCAGATCCACGCTAGGCCGTCACCCAGCACGCCCCGGTCCAGCACCGGGGGCGTTCCTGTTTCCGAGACTGCGAACGGCGCGACGGGCGCTCAGCGACCGGTCAGGGACTGCACCTCACGCTCGATCAGCCAGTGCAGGAAGCGGGTGTCATCGGAGTGCCCCCAGTAGTGGGCCTTGCACCGACGGACATAGGCCTGCAGGTCCGCGACGCTGCGGACGGACCCCGGCTCGATGGCGGTGATGCGGGCCAGCCGCGCCCGTTCGGGTCGGGTCAGTCGAAGCTGGTTTTCGGTGCGCAGCATGTCGGGTCGGCCTTGTCGGGAAGCCGCGCATCTTCGCGTGCCGGCGCAGGTCTGTGCACATCCGCTGCTGCCCGCGGCGAAGAAATTTCTGCAGTGACAGCCGAGTGCCTCTGCGGTGTCACTTTTGCGGTCTGCCCGCCAGGACATCCGGGCAGGCCGTGGCCCAGCGACAACGGCGCGGCCACGCGCAGTGCGGTCATGCGAATGGCGGCACCTACCCGCGCCCCGATGACCGACCAAGGCCCGGACCCTGGCGCCTGTTGCGCGGGCAAGCACGGCAAAGGCGCGGTGGCTGGCACCACCCCGGTTGAATCCACGGCGCCGATGGCGCAGACTTGACGGGCTCATACCCACTCCCGACAGGAGTGTTTCCGATGCCGACCGAACCGGCGGCAGCGGCGTCGCAGTCGTTACCTGCCTCGGATGACCATCTGAGCCACCGTGCTGGCCACGATTCGTCGTGTGCCTGCACATCCTTCCCTTGCGGGGACACCAGTCCCTACACCGTGAAGGAGGGGAACGGCGTTCCCGTCTTCCTTTTCGCCAAGAGAGGAGAACGCCATGAACTTCCACCCTTTCCAGGGTCTTCAAGATCTGCCGGACCTGCCCGATGCCGCCCATGCGTCTCGGGAGGCCCTGGTGGCAGAGATGCTGGGCCTCCAGGCCCACCCATTGCCAGGCCCGACGCCGGCGGCGCTGCGCGTCAGCGACCGGGAGACGCCCCATGAGGACCCGGCCACGCAGCAGCTCCTGACGCGCCGACTCGGTGTCGCCCGCGAGCTGCTGATGCGCGAGCTGCGTGACCGGATGGCGCAGGGGCCCGTGATGTCGTCGCCCCAGGTCCTTCGGGACTGGCTGCGACTGCGCTGCGCCGGCCTGCAGCACGAGGTCTTCCTCGCGCTCTACCTGGATGCCAACCACCGCCTGATCGCCCACGAGGAGGTGTTCCGCGGCACGCTCACCCAGACCTCGGTGTACCCGCGGGAACTGGTCAAGAGTGCCCTGGCCCGCAACGCCGCCGCGATCGCGGTGGCCCACAACCACCCAAGCGGCCAGGCCGAGCCGAGCCGCGCGGACGAGTTCCTGACGCAGACGCTGAAGTCGGCGCTGGCGCTGGTGGACATCCGCCTGATCGACCACTTCGTCGTCGCCGGCGACCAGTGCGTCAGCTTCGCGGAGCGCGGACTGCTCTGACGCCATGTGCGGCAGTCACGCCCTGCACGACCCAGCCGCGAGAAGGGCGCCGCCGAGGCGGTGCCCCTCCCGCCGATCCCACCCCAACCAAGGATGCCCATGTCGGAGAGAAGACCCCGACCTGCCCCTGCTGTGCCGGCCACGGCGTGCCCCTGGGCGCGCTCGGTCGCCTGCACTGGTTCCGCTGCCGCGACTGCGGCATGACGTTCGCCCGCGCCGGAGGATCGAAGCGCACGCCCCGTGCGCCCTCGACCGTGACGCGGGCGACCGAATCCCCCACATCTCCCAGTTCATCCCGAGGAGGAAGCCACGATGCATACCCTGCCCGCCACCGGCCTGCGACAGCAGGTCGAGATGCTGGCCAGCCTGTCCCTGAAGCATCTGAGTTCGGCGACGCGCAACAAGCTCGCCGATGACGATCTGTCCGTGAACGCCTACCCGACCGACTGCGGCGGGTTCGTCTATGTCGGGGCACCGAAGTACCGCGTGCCGTCGGAGCCCGATCTGGCCATGCTGTTCGAGGTGGCCGAGTCCGCCGGCGTGGCCTGGCTGATGTTCGATCGCGAGGCGGCGGTCATCGACGGGCTGCCCGTGTTCGACAGCGCGGAGCCCGGACCATGAGCCAGCACCTCGCGACGGCGACGCTCGACGGACACCCCGTCGAGATCGTGGCCGGCTTCGATCGACGCCTGGGGGACTACTTTCTCCAGGTCATCGACGAGCGCAACGACATGCTCTACACCAGCCTGCAGGAGCCCCTGCTGGACTGGACCGACATCGCAACCCTGCGCACCAAGGTCGCCGAACTCGGCCTTCGACTGCCTGCGAAGCTGGTCGATGAGGTCGAGGGCGATGGCCGTCGACGCGCGGGCAACCGCATCGTCCGCCACCTGGCAGACGGGCCGCCAGTCACGCTGCTGGCGGGCTGACGCTGCCCGCTGATCGACCCCGGCGCCGCGCGCC
This sequence comes from Burkholderiaceae bacterium, assembly GCA_024235915.1. Taxonomy (GTDB): domain Bacteria; phylum Pseudomonadota; class Gammaproteobacteria; order Burkholderiales; family Burkholderiaceae_C; genus Rubrivivax. The sequence continues at coordinate 525,456 of JACKLO010000008.1, forward strand.
CATCCCGGCAGGGATGGGGCCAGCGCCCTTTCTCTTTCTGCAAAGATCACGACGGCACCGCTCGCTCGCGTTGACGCTGCCGGAGGCGCTTCACGTACGGCGCATCGACCGCCTCGTCCGGACCCAGGCCCAGAGCGCAGCTCAGCAAGCTGGCAACGCAGCGATCACTGAGTTCAAAGGAATGCGGCAGGAACCCGAAGTTCCGACTGCTCTGCTCGTCGACAGCGATGAAGAACGCCCTGAACGTGTCCGCCAGGCTCGCACGCGGCCCTTCGGTACCGGCCGCCGTGAGCGCATCGTGCGGAAGGGGGGCCGCTCGCGCTGCATCATCGGCAATGGCCTGAGCCACGGCGCTCAAAGGCGGCCAGTACTTGAGATCGAACTGTCCTGTGAGGGCTTCGAGCCTCGCCTTCACCCACTGTTCGTAGCTGTAGTTCCGTGCGGCAGCAGCGTGAATCGCATCCACCGGGTGGTAGAGCGTTTCACAAGAGAACCCGGAATGGTTCTTCAACTCGGTGCGCTCGTCCAGCAGATCGGCCAGTTGAGCCGCAACCCTTTCGATCTCCTGGTTGACCTCGACCAGCCTGGCCCTTCCTCTTCGAGCTTCCTGATTCGACTCAGGACTCCAGAACGCCGCCGTGCTCTGCACCAGATCGAAGAAGACCTTCAGGGCCTGCGGATGCTGGACGAGCTTGCCGTGGATCTCGGCATAGGCGTCCTCCAGCTCGAGGCCGCGTTCAAGCAGTCGGTCGATCACCCTGACTTCACTGGGCAGGATCGACTTCTCTGTCTTGTCGGCACGGTCGGCCTTCAACAGCTGCTCGAAGGCGTGCCGGGCGTGCTTGGGTGTGGTCGGATGCGTCGTCATCGTCAATCCTCGTTCGATGTCCGAAAGAGTACTCGTGGCGCTGCAATCCTTCGGTATCTGAAGCCGTGAGTCGCGCTGGCGCTTCAGGTACCCGGCTGTGTTTCACCAGAGCTGCCGACCTTTCAGTGGCGCTCCGCTCCTCACGGCGCGTCGCGCTCGGACATGCGTCTCCGAGTCCGTCCGGAACCGGATCCCGCTTGGAGCAGCTGGCCGCACATCGGATGGCTGGGATCCATGCGGAGCGTTCCTGAACCGCGCCATTCCGCCCGCGTACTCCGCTCTACTCGACCGACGAGGTTGAGCGCAGCGCCTCCATCGCGTCCAGATCGATCACCGCATCCGCCATCGCCGTCAGCTCCGGCGTCTGCGGCACGAAGAGCTCGCGCGCGTAACCCCCCAGTTCGAGCACCCGCCGCTTCATAGCCATGAACATGCGCTTGCGATCCGGGTCCAGCGGTCCGTCGAACTCGTCGGAGGCCGGAGCGCGCATGGGTTGATACTCAACCGCACCTCGTCGCGCCGGCCTTCGCCACCGCCCTGGCCGAAACCTCAAGACAATGGATGACGATCATGGCCATCGGGCTGTTGAGCGCCGACCGACGTCATCTCTGAGCAGCGCAACGGCACGCACGGCACGACTTTCAGAAAAGTAGAACGGGAAGCGAAGATGAATACACGAGGGCTGCTGCCGCGCGCACGCGGCGTTGCCGCGATGGCGACATTGGTCGTGGGCTCGACCGCGCTCCCCGCGGCTGGGTCGAGCCACATCGTGGACGTCGTCTGGAGCGAGGCCGGCCGGTTCGAGCACTCGGCCATGGTGCCGGCGGGCCGCTTCATCGAGCTTTGCGGCAAGCTTGCGGCCGGTGACCGGATTCGGTGGGCCTTCGACGCGGCGGTGCCGATGGACTTCAACATCCACTACCACGTGGGCAAGGAAACCGTCTTTCCGGCGAAGCAAAGCCAGGTCGTCATCGGCGGCGAGTTGCTGCAGGTAGGCGTGACGGAACACCATTGCTGGATGTGGACCAACAGGTCCTCCAACGCAGCGCTGTTGCGCGTGATGCTGCAGCGGTGACCGGGCCGACCGTCGTTCGATCCTGCCTGGCATCGTCGTGGACTCGCGGGCGCCGAGCTTGACATTCCCACGGTGGCAAGGTCGAGACTCCATGCAGCCTTTCACTCACCCCCCAGGAGCACCCATGATCACCTTCCAAGTCGACGACATGACCTGCGGCCATTGCGCCAGCACCATCACCAAGGCCGTGAAGGCCACCGACCCCGACGCCCGGATCCAGATCGATCTGGCCGCTCATCGCGTGCAGGTCGAACCCGTCTCGGCAGATGCCGACGCGCTTGCGACTGCCCTGACCGGCGCCGGCTACACGCCGGTGCGCGTCGAGACGGCTCAGAGCCGCGCGCCCGCGGCCAGCGGCGGCTGCTGCTGCGGCCCGCGCGGCTGAGTCTCCGCCCCGGGCCGGCCCTTGCGGAGTCGCACCCGGCGGCAATACCGGCTACGACGCGACGGCGGAGCTTCAGCGTGCGCTTGCGTTGATCTGGTCGTGCTTGGCGCGCACGCCTGCCGGCCAGCGCGACTTGATCCACGACAGCACGGCGACGATGTCCTCGTCGCTCAATTGGTCGCGGTAGACGGGCATGGCAGTGCGGTAGTTGGGATCGCCGGCGACAGCCGCCACGCCGTCCCGGGTGATGCGGATCAGCACCGCGTCGGGGTGGTGCCAGGTATGGCCGCTGGCGTCGTGCGGGGGGGCCGGCAGCAGGCCGTCGGGCCCGCGTTCGCGCCAGTTCGGCTGGCCTTGAAGATTCGCACCGTGGCAGGACGCGCATTGCGCCGCGTAGATCGAGGCCCCGCGGGCGGTCAGTCGTGAGTCGTCGGGCCGAAGCGTCATGCGTTCGCCGCTGCTCGCGGCCGCGTTGTCGTTCTGCGCCCACCAGACCGCGCCGCCCAGGGCCACCAGGGCGGCAGCTGCCAAGGCGAGCATGGTTGTCGTCTTCATCTCATGCCTCCAAGTCATGCGGGGTGGTCCTGCGCGTCGCCGTGCGCAGCCCGTGCTGCCAAGATCAACGGCGACGGAACCGTCCCCTCGGCCGGCAACCGCAGCCAGAACCGGTTCACGCCGTCCGCCGACGAGACCCCGACCGTGCCACCGTGCGCCTCCACGATGGCCTTGACGATGGCCAGGCCGAGTCCCGCACCTTCACCCTCTCGGTGACGTGCGGGATCGACGCGGTAGAAGCGATCGAACAGATGCGGCAGGTGGGTCGGGTCGATGGCCGCGCCGGGGTTCTCCACCTCCACACGGACCGCAGCGCCTTCGGCCAGAAGCCGGACGACCACGTTCTGGCCGCGTTCGGTGTGGCGAAGCGCGTTGCCGACCAGGTTGCTGATCGCGCGCTGCAGCATGCTGCGGTCGCCGGTTGCGCCTGGTACGCGTACCTGCGGGGTGTCCAGCCGAAGGCCCACACCGGCCTCCTCGCTCAAGGCCTCGAAATAGTCGAACACTGCCTGGACTTCGGCGTCGAGCCTGACTTCTGCCATCTGAAGCCGACGCCGAGGGTTCTCGGTCTGCGCCAGGAACAGCATGTCGCCGATCATCTTGCGCATGCGGTCCAGTTCGTCCAGCCCGGTGTACAGCACCTCCCGGTAGGCCGCTGGTGAACGATCCTTGGACAGCGCGACCTGGGTCTGCGTCATCAGGTTGGTGACCGGTGTGCGCAGTTCGTGCGCGATGTCGGCCGAGAAGTGCGACAGGCGCTCGAAACTGGCCTGCAGCTGGTCCAGCATGGCGTTGAACGACGTCACCAGGGTGGTCAGTTCCGTCGGGACGGACTGGGATTCCAGCCGCAGGTCCAGGTTGTCGGACGTCACGCCGCGCATGCTGGCGCCGATGCGCCGGATGGGCGCGTGGCCCCAGCGCACGGCGATGCACACGGCGAGCACCGCCAGCGCGGTGGCGGCCAGTGCTCCCCACCACAGGCCCTGCCGCAGCTGGGCCAGGTAATGCTCGTGCGCATCGGTCGACACGGCCACGAGCACCCGGTGGTCCGCCACGGTGACCACTCCGCCGCGATACGTGTCCGCGCCTAGGGTCCAGACGGTCAGGCGCTGCGGCATCAGCCGCGGGGAAGGGTCCGCACGCTGCGCGGCATCGAGCATGGCTTGCGGCGCCCGTGCATAGATCGGTCGATCGCGACCGTCGAGGACCGCGAAGTACACGCCGTGGTGGCCGGCCACCGCCTGGGCCAGCCGTTCGCGAAGCGCCGGTGCGTCGCCATCGGATTCCGCCGCGGCCAGCGCCACGCCGAGCGACTCGGTCACGGCCTGCAGTTCGCCGAAGTCGAGCTCCTGGAAGTGGCCCTCGATCGATCGGGACACGAGCCAGGCGCTGCCCGCAAAGACCGCCGACATCGTCAGGCTGACCACCATGGTGATGCGCAGGGCCAGCGACCACGGCCGCCGGCGCGCGGCCTCAATCGGCATCGGGCAGGTCCAGCATGTAGCCCATGCCGCGCACGGTCTGGATCAGCTTGGGCTCGAAGTCGTCGTCGACCTTGGCGCGCAGGCGCCGGATCGCGACGTCGATGGCGTTGGAGTCGCTGTCGAAGTTCATGTCCCAGACCTGCGACGCGATCAGCGAGCGTGGCAGCACCTCGCCGCGGCGGCGCATCAGCAGTTCCAGCAGCGCGAACTCCTTGGCCGTCAGCACCAGGCGCTTGCCCGCGCGGGTGGCTCGGCGCCGCGGCACGTCCAGCACCAGATCCGCCGCCTCCATGCGCTCGGCGACGGGGGCCGCGTTGCCGCGCCGCAGCAGCGTGCGCACGCGGGCCAGCAGTTCGGAGAAGGCGAAGGGCTTGACCAGGTAGTCGTCGGCCCCGGCCTCCAGACCCCGGACACGATCCTCGACACCATCGCGCGCGGTCAGGAAGAGCACCGGCGTCTCACGGCCGGCGTCGCGCAAGGACTTCAGGATCCGCCATCCGTCGACGTCCGGCAGCATCACGTCCAGGATCAGCAGGTCGTGGTCGCCGGTCATGGCCTGGTGGTGGCCGTCCAGCCCGTTGCGAGCCAGGTCGACGACGAAGCCTGCCTCGCCGAGCCCCTGGCGCAGGTAATCCGCGGTGATGGCTTCGTCCTCGATGACCAGCAGCTTCATGGTCGTTCGTCCTCCTCGTGCAGACCGAGGCTAGTCGGCAGCGGCTTTCCAACACATGACAAACACATGACGTGATCGTAATGAAGGCGTCACGGGTTCGTTCGTTGCGGACTTGCAGACTCCGGTCCGTTGCTGACCACCCGCAGAAGAACCGCATGACCACTCGATCGTCCCTCGCCGCGCTGCCCCGCCGCCGTTTCGTCCAGGGCCTGGCCGCTGGCGGTGTGCTGGCCGGGCTGTCGCCGCTGCTGACGCCGGCCCGTGCCGCCGCCGACGCCGCCGCGCGCCGTGCCACCCCGTGCTGTCCGGCACCGAATTCAATCTGGAAATCGCCGAACTGCCGGTGAATTTCACTGGCACTCCGCGCCTGGCCACCGCCATCAACGGCTCGATCCCGGCGCCGACCTTGCGCTGGCGCGAGGGCGACGAGGTCACGATCCGCGTCACCAACCGCCTGCGCGAGGCGACTTCGATCCACTGGCACGGGATCATCCTGCCCTACCAGATGGACGGCGTGCCCGGCATCAGCTTCGCCGGCATCCCGCCGGGGGCGACCTTCACCTACCGCTTCAAGGTCGAGCAAAGCGGCACCTACTGGTACCACTCGCACTCCGGCATGCAGGAGCAGACCGGCATGTACGGGGCAATCGTCATCGACCCGCGCGACGGTGGCGCGGCGCGGACGCAGCGCGACCACGTCGTGCTGTTGTCGGACTGGACCGACGAGCCGTTGGGCGTGCTGCACAAGCTCAAGGCCCAGGGCGACTACTACAACCTCAACGAGCCGACGGCGATGGACTTCTTCCGCGACGTCTCGGCCCACGGCCTGGGTGCCGCGCTCGACAAGCGCCGCATGTGGAACCAGATGCGCATGAGCCCGACCGACCTGGGCGACCTGTCGGCACGCACGCTCACCTACCTGACCAACGGCACCACGCCGGCTGGCAACTGGACCGGCCTTTTCAAGCCCGGCGAGCGCGTGCGGCTGCGCTTCATCAACGGCGCGGCCAACACCTTCTACGACGTGCGCATCCCGGGCCTGAAGCTCAGCGTCGTGCAGGCCGACGGCGTCGACGTCGAGCCGGTGACGGTGGACGAGTTCCGCTTCGGTCCCGGCGAGACCTACGACGTGATCGTGCAGCCGAAGGACGAGGCGTACACGATCTTCGCGCAGTCGATGGAGCGCACCGGCTATGCGCGCGGCACGCTGGCCGTGCGCGACGGTCTGCAGGCCCCCGTGCCCCAGCCGGATCCGGTGACCTGGCTGACCATGGGCGACATGATGGGATCCATGGACCACGGTGCCATGGCTGGCATGGGCCACGGCGCGATGTCCGGGATGAACCATGGCGGCATGGCCGGCATGGATCACTCGAAGATGCCAGGCATGTCGGGCATGAACCACGGTGGCATGGCCGGGATGGACCACTCGAAGATGTCCGGCATGGACCATGCCGCCATGGGGCACGGCGCCGCACCGGCCAACCCGCTGGCGCGCCCGAGCACCACCGCGCGCCACGCGCGCACCGAGTACGGCCCCAGTGTCGACATGCGCGTGGACATGGCGCGTACCAACCTCGACGACCCGGGCATCGGCCTGCGCGACAACGGCCGGCGCGTGCTGACGCTGGCGGACCTGCACACCGTCGGCGGGCCGCTGGACCCGCGCGGCGCCGAGCGCGAGATCGAACTGCACCTCACCGGCAACATGGAGCGCTACACCTGGTCCATCGACGGGCTGGCCTTCGGTTCGTCGACGCCGGTGAGCATGAGCTACGGCGAGCGCGTGCGGATCATCCTGCACAACGACACGATGATGACCCACCCGATGCACCTGCACGGCGTGTGGAGCGAGCTGGAGACGCCGGATGGTGCCTTCCAGGCCCGCCGGCACACGATCCCGGTGCAACCGGCGCAGCGCGTGAGCTTCCTCGTCACCGCCGACGCGATGGGCCGCTGGGCCTGGCACTGCCACCTGATGCTGCACATGCACGAGGGTATGTTCCGCGAGGTGGTCATCTCGTGAACCAGGCCATGTACCGCCCCCTCACCGGCTCCCAACGAACACCAGGACGAACCTTGACCCTTCCCACGACACTGAAGATCGCCGCGCTGACCGCGGCGCTGACCGCCGGACCCGTGCTGGCGCAATCGGCGGGTCACGCCGGTCACGGCAGCAGCGCGCCGCCCGCCGCATCGGCGAGCGCGGACAACGCCGCCAAGCCCAAGGCGCCTGCGCCGATGGCGGCCATGGACCATGGGGACATGCAGATGCAGGGCGGCTCGGCGCCGCCCGATGCGCGCGACCCGCATGCCTACGCCGGCGGCCACACCCTCACCACCGGGCCCTACCTGATCTCGAAGGAACGGCTGCTGCGCCTGGGCGACGAGCAGAGCACGGGCTTCTTCCTGGCCGACAAGTTCGAGGCGCAGCGCAGCGATGGCCAGACGACCGGCGCCTACGACCTGATGGCCCGCTACGGGCGCGACTACAACCGCCTGGTCATCAAGGCCGAGGGCGAGATCGCCGGCGGGAAGCTCGAGGAGTCCCGCACCGAAGCGCTCTGGAGCCGCGCGATCGCCGGCTACTGGGACGGCCAGCTCGGCCTGCGCCACGACACCGGCCCCGGCCCGGCACGCAACTGGCTGGCGTTCGGCATCGAGGGCCTGGCGCCCTACTGGTTCGAGGTCGACGCCACCGCCTACGTCGGTGACGGTGGCCGGACCGCGCTGCGTCTGAGCGCCGAGTACGAGCTCCTGCTGACCCAGAAGCTGATCCTGCAGCCGAGCGTGGAACTGGCCGCCTACGGCAAGAGCGACCCGGCCAACGAGATCGGCAAGGGCCTGTCCAGCGTCAGCGCCGGCCTGCGCCTGCGCTACGAGTTCACGCGCCAGTTCGCGCCCTACGTGGGCGTCGAATGGGCCGGCCGCTTCGGCGAGACCGCCGACATCGCACGGGCCGACGGCCGCCCCACGCGCGACACCCGCGTCGTGGCCGGCGTTCGCTTCTGGTTCTGACACGTTTCGACCCCCCTCACCCCACCCAACCCCATCGACCAGGACACGAACATGAAGACACGCACGATCAAACTCCTGCTGACCGCCACCCTGGCCGCGCCGCTGGTGGCGCTGGCCGCCGGTGAACATGGCGGCGGCCATGGCAAGGACATGGCCGACATGCACAAGGGCATGCAGGGCATGCACGGCGGCGGTGCCATGGGCGGCCACGACTCGGCCGCCGGCAAGCCCGGCGACCCGGCCCAGGTGACCCGCACGGTGCCGGTGGAGATGGACGACAACATGCGCTTCACGCCGTCGGAGATCAGCGTCAAGGCCGGCGAGACGATCCGCTTCTTCGTCGTCAACAAGGGCAAGGTCCCGCACGAGATGGTCATCGGCAGCCAAGCCGAGCTCGACGAGCACGCCGAGATGATGAAGAAGATGCCCGGCATGAAGCACGCCGAGCCGAACCAGATCAACCTGGAACCCGGCAAGCGCGGCGGCATCGTCTGGACCTTCGACAAGGCCGGCACCTTCGCCTTCGCCTGCCTGGTGCCCGGCCACAAGGAAGCCGGCATGGTCGGCAAGATCGCCGTCAACTGACCGCCCATCGCCGTCGCCGGTCACGGGCCTGAGCACGCGCTGCCGTGCGCATCCTGGTCGTCGAGGACGAGCGCCGCCTGGGCGCCTACCTGCGGAAGGGCCTCACCGAGAGCGGGTACACCGTCGACGTCGCCGACAACGGCGTCGATGGCGCCCACCTGGCCAGCGAAGGCACGTACGACCTCGTCGTGCTGGACGTGATGCTCCCCGGCAAGGATGGCTTCGAGGTCCTGGCGGACCTGCGTGCGCAGCGGTCGGTGCCGGTCCTGATGTTGACCGCGCGCGACGCTGTCGAGGACCGGATCCGCGGCCTGACGGCGGGCGCCGACGACTACCTCGGCAAGCCCTTCTCCTTCGGGGAGTTGCTGGCCCGGGTCCAGGCCCTGCTGCGCCGCGGGACCAAGCGGCGCGACATCGAGCCGACCGTCCTGCGCATGGCCGACCTGGAGCTCGACCTGCCGCGCAGGCGCGCCACGCGCAGCGGTCGGACCCTGCCACTGACGGCCAAGGAGTTCAATCTGCTGGTCCTTTTCCTGCGCCGCCGCGGCGAGGTGCTGTCGCGCACGGAACTGGCCGAGCAGGTGTGGGACATCAACTTCGACAGCGACACCAATGTCGTAGACGTCGCCGTGAGGCGCCTGCGGATCAAGCTCGACGACCCGTTCCAGCGGCGGCTGCTGCACACCGTGCGCGGCATGGGCTACGTGCTGGAGGAGCGAACGGAGTGAGCGCCGCTGCACCCCGGCCAAGGGCCCCGCCGTCACCTTCGCTCGGGGGGACGCTCTCGCTTTGGCTGGGGCTGCAGGGGCTGGTGGGCGCCCTCGCAGTGGCGGCCGCTGTCGTGGCCGTCAACGCATGGACGCTGGAGGCGCGCCAGGCAGACCTGCTGCAGGTCAAGAGTGCGATCGTCCGCCAGGAGCTCGCGCGGCCCGCGCCGGCCGGCGCGGCCCACGACCTGCAACAGCACCTCGCCGCCTTCCTGGCCGGACACGAGGCGATGTCGCTTTCCGTGCGAACGGTGGCGGGTGATCTGTTGTTCGACTCCATCACCGCCGCGGCAGCATCGTCCAATGCACGTCCCGTGCGGACCATCGCGTGGCGCGACCGCTGGCCGGGCGCCGGCGGTCAGCCGGTCGACGTCGTGCTCGGGCTGGACATCGGAGCCGACATCGCCCTGCTGCAGCGGGTGGCCTGGATCGTCATCGCGGCCTCGGTCGCCGCGGCGATGCTGTCGAGCCTCACCGGCTATGCGCTCGTTCGCCGAGGGCTGCGGCCGATCCGCGCGCTGTCCGCGGCACTCGACGAGATGACGCCCTCCCAGCCCGGTGCGCGCCTGCCTGACAGGGGGCAACCGGCAGAACTGGTGCCGCTGATCCAGCACTTCAACGCGCTGCTGGCGCGCACCGAAGAGGCCTACCGCCAGCTGGAGAGCTTCAACGCCGACGTCGCGCACGAGTTGCGCACGCCGCTGACGACGCTGATCGGCAGCAGCGAAGTGGCGCTGCGCCGCAGCCGGAGCCTGGACGAGCTGCGCGACGTGATCGCGGGCAACCTCGAGGACCTGCGCCGGCTCGCCTTCGTCGTCAAGGACATGCTGTTCCTGTCGCGCGCAGACCGCGGCGCCCGTGCGCGACGAACGCCTGTGCCCAGCCTCGCGGCGGCGCTCTCCGACATCGTGCAGTTCCACGAACCTGGCCTGGACGAACGGCAGGTCGCGCTCGTGGTCGAGGGCGATGCACGCGGCGACTTCGACGTGGCCCTGCTGCAGCGCGCCGTCGCCAACCTGCTGGGCAACGCATCGCGTCATGCGCTGCCGGGGACGACGGTTCGCGTCTGCATCGAGCCGACGACGGACCGCGTGCGGCTGTCCGTCGTCAATCGGGGCGCGCCGATCGACGAAGCCTGCCTCCCCAGGCTGTTCACGCGCTTCTATCGCGATGACCCGGCGCGCGAGCGCGCCGATGCTGCGCATCACGGCCTGGGTCTGGCCATCGTCGCGGCCATCGCGCGCATGCATGGCGGCACCGCATTTGCCAGGTCACGCGACGGCCACAATGCGTTCGGCATCGAGTTGCCGACCAGCGAACACGTCGCAAGCGCCGCGGCGGTCGGCACGCGCCGGTGACCCGAGCGCACCGATACGCGCACCACCTTCAACCACCTGGGAGAGATCGTTGTTCGAGCGTCCACATCGTCTGATCCTGCTGGCCCTGGCCATGGGTGCCGGAACCGCGAGCGCCCACGACTTCCTCCTGCTGCCGTCGGCGTTCCGTGTCGATGGCACGCAGCCGATCACGCTGCAGGCCACGGTCGCGTCGAGCTTCCCCACACCGGAGATCGTCGTGCCCGCCGATCGGACCGAGCGCCTGGCGGCCTTCGGACCTGGCCAGCCGCAGCTGCGCATCACCGGGCCTGTCGACAAGGGGCTGCAGCTGGAGGTGCGCGGCGCCCAGGCCGGCATCCTGGTGGCCACCGCGGCCATCAAGCCGCGCGACGTCGACTATGCCGAGGACCGCATTCCGCTGATTCTGGGCGAGTACCGCGTCGCACCTGCGGCCGCTGCCGCGGTCGAGGCTCTGCCGAGGCCCCGCACATGGCAGGTGGTGTCGCGCCGCTTTGCCAAGGCCACGGTATGCGTGGCCGACTGCCGCGACCGGTCTGCAGCCGAGCGCCCGACGGGTGTTGCACTGGAATTCGTCGCGGCCGCCGGTGTCAGCTCGACCTACATCCTGCTGGCCGATGGCCTGCCGCTGGTGAACCACCCCGTGGACCTGGTGGACCGGCAAGGCCATCGCGCGCATCTCGCCACCGACGAGAAGGGCAAGGTGGATCTGGGTGAGGCCCCGCGCGGCCCGTCGATGCTGTTTGCGGCCCGTCTGCAGCCGCCGGCCGGGTCCGGGCGGTTTCTGCTAGACCTCTCCACCTTCGTGCTGGATCGTTGACGAGCGCCTGAGGCCCGCAGCAATGGACCGGACCGGTCCTGCGCGTTCGCAGGACACTCGGTCCCCGACCGAGTTTCCGTGCGTCGCATCAAGCAGGTATCCGGCACCTCGCAGCGTTCTCACGAGCTTTCTGGTGTAGGGCCGGTCGACCTTGGCCCTGAGACGGCAGATTGCGACTTCGACCACGCGAGGATCCACGTCGTCCACGTCGCCCCAGACGGCGTCGACGAGGTCCGCGCGCGACAGGACGTATCCCGGATTGCGCATCAGGGCGGCCAGCAGCTTGAACTCGAGCGCACTCAGATGCAGACGTACACCGCCTCGCGAAGCCGTTCGCCTTGTCGTGTCGACGACCAGATCATCCAACACGACACGATCGCCTGTCACCGTTCCGGCGGCAAGCCCACGGCGAAGGACGACTCGCATGCGCGCGACCAGTTCTTCACAGGCGACCGACCCGGCCACGCAATCGTCGGCACCAGCTCGAAGGGCTGCCAGCCGTTCGTCGAGCGCGCACGTGCCCGTCATCGCCAACACCGGCACCGTGAACCGGCGCTTCAGTCGTTCAAGGGCTCGAACGCCGTCACGACCGAGTGGGGTCAGGTTGAGCAGCACAAGGGCAGCCCCCCGCCCAGCCAGCCGTTGTTCGGCACGATGAACGTCGCCTTCGATGTCCACTTGAAATCCCCTCGCCTCCAGACGTCGAGCAAGTCCCGAGGCCGAACGCGTGTCGGCGTCGACGATCAAGATGCGCTGCGCCTCGTCGTTCACGATGCCATCGACGGGAGAACGGGGGAGCGTCATGCCGCCAGCGCTTGTCGTAGCGTGTCGCGTTCGTGAAAAGCCCACTTCGCGCCGCCCCGCAGGCGATCCAGCGTGCTCGCGCTGCCCTGTGCAAAGAAGAGGTCGTCGGCGCCCGCATGGTGTGCGAGCCTTCGCCGCAGGCGCACCGACCGTTGTCGCAGATCGCCCTCGAACGCGCCACCGATCGGTCGCGTCTGGCGCAACACGTGCGCAGCCTCATGAAGTCGCGACAACGCACGGACCGTCAACGCCGGGATCGCCCGCGGCGCAGCCAGCTTCGGCTGAACTACAAACGGATTCGGTCCGACCAGCAGTCCCCATCCGCGCACGCCCGAAGCAATGTCGGCGCTCAGCGCCTCCAGACGCGTCAGGCCGAATTCGCGCGCGACTCGAAGCCTCCACGCCAGCCACGGATCGTCCCGATGGATGGCGTCGATCACCTCCTCGGCCAACGATTCGGGTCCTGACACTGGCAGAACCAGCGAGCACAGGATGCTGCGTGCATGCCCGTCACCCTCGCCCGCGGCCTCGTGCAGCCAGTGAATGGCCCTTTCGGTGTCTTCAATCGTCGAAGCCGAGCGCAGCAGGAGGGCCCCCAGAAGGCGTTGGGCCGTCGGATCGCCGATGGCCGCCGATTTCTCCAGGCAGAACCGAGCCATCTGAGGATTCGCGACTGAAGCGCTGGAGTCGGAGTGCACTCGATACAACAGCATCCAGGCCTCCCCGTAGCCTGCATCGGCCGCGCGCAGCAAGAGCGCAGCCCCCTTGCGCATGTTGGCGTGTTCGGTCAGCGACGAAGGCCGATCGGCAACGACCTCCAGGCCGCATAGTGCGCGTCCCAGAAGTAATGCAGCGCGGGGATTGCCGCGGTGGGCGCAGGTGTCGAGAACGCGCTCGATGTCGGTTGGACCGCTGGTCAGGTCGAATCCAGCGAGCGCTTGCGCCCGCCACAGTGCATCGCACATAGTTGCCAACAGCGGTGAGGTGGCCGGCAGCGGCAGTTGCGCTGCAGCGCCCAGCAGCTGCCCGACCAGCGGACCCTGCCCGTTCTCCAGCGCCAAACCGATGGCCTGCTGCAGCAAGGCCTCGAGATCGAAGGCGGTGTTTCCCCGGAGACATGCCAAGAAGACGCCGAAACCGGCCCGGGGTCCGCGATCTGCAGCCCGGAGAAGGAGCCGCGCCAGTGGATCGCCCAACTCGTCGGCTTTCGTGAGCCAAGATATCGCCGGCGCGGAGCAGGTATCGGTCAGCCAGCTCCAGACCCCGAGCTTGATCCAAGCTGGCACGCTGCCGACGGCCGCCGCCCGCTTCAGAGTTGTCACGTGTCCCAAGCGCACGATCTCGTGCAATGGCAAGTGCTCGGCGACGATCGATGCAGCCAGCGGCGAATCCGCCAAGGCCGGGCGCTCGAGATGTTCGAGTCCTTGTGCCAGATGCAAGGGGAATCCGTCGGTGCCCGTCAGGTATCTGCGGCCGACTTCGCAACGGGCCGCGATGTCCCCCTGCCTTGCTGCAGCAAGCAGCTGGATGTCTTTCTTGCGCATGCGGTCAGTCCTTTGGTGATGCGCGACCGCAACGAACCGTCCAAACTCTCAGCGGTCGAAGTTCGCGATGGCCTCACGTTCTTGTCCCCCGGCAAGGTATTGACCTGATACCAACGGAACCCTTGCTCGCAAATGACGAGTTCGTCATCTCGATCGAGATCGCCGTCAAGGCGCATCTGAGGGCTGTCGACCCATTCGTGGTGCTGCCTTGTCGAAGCCGCCCGGTCGCGCACCTGCCGCACGTCAGCACCGACGTCGTGTCGGTCGCGGACCACGCGATGCGCACAGGTTTGGGAGGCCACCGCTAGCACTGGCGCCCTGATCTGGCGCCTTGTTCTCGCCTCTGCGGGCTCGGTCGTCCAATCTGATTCCAGCGCATTCCAGGTGACGTCTCGAACCACAGCGGCTGCATCGTGGACACTCGGCTCGAGAGGTCGTCGCTGAGGTGTCGGCACGAAAATCACCCGGCACTACCAGGGCCGGGAACTGCTGCCTGTACCCGCCTCGACGGAGGGAAGTAGACACTTCGCCGCAGGTCGAGTCGATCGCATTGGGTTCATCAAGCGGGCACCGGGATTGGGCTTCGCCCCGAATCAGATTGCGACGCTGGTGGACACCGCCGACGGTCGCATTCGTCGTGCCGAGTGCGCGGTGTCGCCCGCGCGGTTCGAACTGACTCGCGCCAAGCTGAGCGATCTACCGCGCATGCAGTGAACGCTGGACGAACTGCTGGCCCACAGCATCGCCAGCGGAGGAGTTCATCGTTGCCCGATCACCGAGGTGCTGATGGGCGATGGCGGCAAGGCCCGACGGGGCGCAGCCTGGCTGATGATGCCGCTTATGGCCCACCCACCCGACGTTTCGGGCGTGGCTGGTCGCGCGAGATGGCGGGTTGCGGCCCCTGACGACTCCCGCAGACTACTGGCCGTGCAACTCGACCGCACCAACCTCGCTGCCGCCATTGAGCCAGCCGCTCGCTGAGACCGTATCGCGCCGGCCCTGCATCATCTCTTCGAAGCCCGCTGCGCGCGTCTTGTCGGCGCTGTCAGTGCCGACGAACACACTGCCGGCTGCACCGCCGACTTCGCGCCACCCGTCCGCAGTGACCGGATTGCGCCGCTACGCTGCATTCTCCTGGAGTGCGCCGAAACGCGCCTTCGCTGCCGGCATGGCATGGGTGCTGAACCCGGAAGCGCCGCGAAGCTGCGTGAAACCGGATGTGGCTGCGGCAGGCAGCGCGACGGCACCGGCGAGCGCGAGCAGCCGTACGAGATGGATACGGGTCTTCGTGGTGGACGCCTTGGTGCTAGGGAGTCCACTGAGTAGTCCGCCCGTTTCGGTGCCAATGTGCACCGTGCACGCACTGAAGAAGTCGCCGCCCGACAACAACGTTGCCGCTCGACGAAAGGGTTGGCATCGGCGCAATGTCGACGGACCTGAAGGCGTGGAGGACGAGAGCAGGCGCGGGCACTCGCGGGCCCGCGCCTGCAATGCGATCGACGTCGGGGGGTCGGGGCGGGCCAGCTGGAAGCACTGGATCTGCCCGACCCGATCAGGGTCTGTCAGAACACATGACGGACGCCGAGCTCCAGGCCCGACGATGTTTCGCCGCCGAGCATGCCGGCGGGTGCGGAATACAGCACCGAACTGCGAGCAGCCCCCTTGTTGGTGACCCGGCCGTAGGTCGTGTACATCGAAGTCCGCTTCGACAGGTTGTGCACGTAGCCGATACCCAGTCGCGTGCTGTCGTCCGCGTCGCCGAAGCCGGAACCGACGGCGCCACCGGAACGGTCAGCACGCGTGTAGCCTAGTTTCACGGCGCCGGCCCCCATCGGGATCGTCGCACCGATCGACAGATCCTTTGTCTCGCGCGGGCTCCACTGTTTCACGTCGTAGAGCGTGTGCAGCGTCACGTCGCCCAGCATGTAGTTGAACTGGATATTGTAGTTCTTGAAGTCGGGCGTGGCAGCGCCCGTCTCCGTCTTGCCATAAGCCACGGCAATGTCGACCGGCCCGCCCTTGTAGCCCAGCCGCCCGCCGATGTACTTGTTGCCAACGACGCCTTCGCCGGCGGCGACCTGGAAGTGCCCGTAGACGCCCCCCATGGCAGGCAGGAAATAGCCCACCGTATTGTCGGCGCGCAGAACTGTCGTGGCCGTGCTCCCGAGGTTGGAGCCGCCGCCGTAGCTGAAGATGCCGCGCGAGCCCACGCCGACGACGCCGAACTCGTCGGCGAAGGTGTTGTAGGCGGTTGGCGTGTAGTCCCGTCCGAGGCGCACCTCGCCAAAACCTCCCAACAGGCTGACGGTGGAGCGGCGCTGCCAGAACTTGGCATCGGCGGTGCCGGTGTCCACGCCAATCCCGGCCTCCAGATGGAAGCCAGTCTTAAGGCCGCCCCCGAGATCTTCGACGCCGCGCAGGCCCCAACGGCTCGTGGATGCGGATCCAGAGGCCACGCGCTTCACGGAGCCGGCGCTCCCGTTCTTCACCTGGCCCACGGCGACGTCCATGATGCCGAACATCGTGACCGATGATTGCGCCAGGGCGCCCGTGGATAGTGTGGCCAGCGCCGTCGATGCGGCCAGTGCGAGCAGTGTCTTCTTCATGTGTTGAATCTCCGATAAGTGACAAGGGAACACCTTTCTGCTTCGATGGGCCTCCGACTCCGCCCTCCGTCGGCGGCATCCGGCAACCTCTGTCAGGAGAAGGCGCTGGATGCAGACTAGGTGGCGCAAGCGCTACTGGCGAGAAGCTCGTTCAGGAGTGCTGGGGTTGCGCCAAGGCTCCCCCCTGCGTTCGAACGCAACCTGTCGCAGCAGCCCGACATGGGTGGCCAGTTCTGTTCGCCGACCTCTTGTGCTGGGCGCGGTCCTGCGACTGCTTGCGGCCCGTCGAGGTGGCCAGATGAGATTGCGTCTGTCAGAGAAGCACGATCAAGCCTCTTTGGCGCCTTGATCGTGAGATGACGCAGATGTCATGAACGGGCCATCTTTCTGTGGGTGAGCGGTTTCTACATTGGCCGCACGGTGCATCGAGACACCGCGACACATGGGGGACGAGATGTCGCCCCACCACTCAGCAAGGAGTTCGTCATGAAGAACCGTTTCAACCTGATCGCCATCGCGCTGCTTGCCGCCGCGACCACCACGTCCGCCTTCGCCACCACCGGCACCACGTTCGTCGGTGGCGAGGCAGGCTTCAAGTCCCACCCCATGCCAACGGTCAAGACCCGTGCCCAGGTGCAGCAGGAACTGGCCGCTTGGCGCGCGAACCCGGTCGCCGCCGACGGCTGGCGCGATGTGGGCGGCGAGGCTGGCGCGGTCTACGTCGGAACCGGCGCCAGCGGCAGGTCACGTGCCGAGGTGGTGAGTGAAATGCTGCAGGCCAAGCGCAATCCAGTCGGCAGCGACGGGTGGATGAATGTCGGCGGCGAGGCCGGCGCGGTGTTCGTCGGCACCCGCGCGCCAGAATCGAGCACGCTGCGCATGGCGCACCCGAGTGGCCAAGCCTGCCACCGCATCGTCGGTGGATTGAGCCGCAGCGGTCACATGGCCGCGGCTGCAGGCCGCAACTGCTGATCCCTGGTGGGCCTCACGGCCGCGGCGCCTCGTCCGCATCCGTGAGCGCGTCGATGATCGGGCAAGGGTGGACCTCGCCCGTGGTCAGGCACTGGTGAAGGAGGTGGGCCAGTGCCGCCTGCATCCGCGCCAGATCGGCCAGTTTGCCGTTGATCTGCGCCAGCCGTGCGGCGGTCACCGCCTGCACCCGGCGCCGGTTGCGGCCGTCGGCGAGGTCGAGCAGCGTGCCGATCTCCTCCAGCGTGAACCCCACCGACTGCGCCTTCTTGATGAAACGGATGCGCTGTACCAGCGCGGTCGGATAGAGGCGCACCGCCCCACTCGACGGCGGCACGGGCAAGAAACCACGGCGCTGGTAGTAGCGGATGGTCTCGACCCCGACGTCCGACATCCGGGCCAGTTGCCCGATCGTGAGCGGGGGCGCACCCGTGTCGGTTCGACGTGGCTGGCGTCCCCTTCGAGGCGGCACGGCGTCATGGTTCATGGCGTCATGGTCCGTAGTCGGATACGCCGTAGTGTTGACTTGCGTCAAATGCCCTGCGGAACCCGCGCCTACGATCGGAGTCACTCCCTGTGCCCACCATGACACCGATCCGCCGACCCAGAACCCTGCGCCGCATCGCCACCGCGATGCTGCTGTTCTGGCTGTTTGCCATCGGCGCGTCATGGGCCAACGCCTGTGTCCTGCAGAACCAGCAGACCCATGCTCACGCCGATGCGGTCGAGGGTGATCACGCCTTCAGCACCGTGACGGCCGGGCATGGTGGCGCCGTGCCATCGCACGCTGACGATGGGGATGCCGGCGACCTGGTCTGCCTGGACCTCTGCGACGCAGCGTCGCAGTCCTGTGTGCAGCCTGACGGCGCACCAGGGGCGGTCGATCTCACCGACGGGCCTCCGCTGCTGCTGGCAGCGGCCTGGGCCCCAGTCGCCGCGCGCGTGGCCGACGTCCCCGTCGTCGCCACGGCGCCGCTTCCTGACGCGGTTCCGCCGCGCACCCGGCTTTCCCGCCTGGCGCTCTAGCGCCTCATCCTCGCGCCCGGCCCGGACTAAGGGCGGCGTGCGCACGCGTTCGCACGTCCCGTCGCCCTGAGCACCCGGCCGGCGCCATCCGTCGTTCGGCCGCTTGACTCCGTACCCAGGTACGGCCATCAGACTGAGGCCGGTCAGCGGTCCTCGCCCTTCACGATCCACTCGCAATTCGCAGGAGCTTGATATGACATCCGTTCGCACGATCTCGATCCTCACCACGACCACGCTGGCCTTGCTGGCCGCCCCGGCCTTCGCCGCCGGCAACGACGAGCACGACGCCCATCACCCGGCCGCAGCGGCCGAACAGCGCGTGGCCCAGGCGCCGCAGGCCGCTCAAGGCATGGGCATGGGCAACACCATCGCAGCGCCCTCCGGTTCGGCCGCGGCGCCGGCTGGCTACGCCGAGCAGATGAAGGCCATGCAGGCGATGCACGACAAGATGCTCGCGGCCAAGACGCCGGAGGAGCGCAACGCGCTGATGGCCGAGCAGATGAAGCTCATGCAGGACGGCATGACCATGATGGGCCGCATGGGCGGCGGCATGGGCATGGGTGGCGGCGCGATGATGGGTGGCAACCGCCCCGGTGCCGCGCCCGCCCAGCCCGGCGACATGGCGTCGCGCCAGCAGATGATGGAGCAGCGCATGGACATGATGCAGTCCATGATGCAGATGATGATGGACCGCATGGCGCCAGCCCCGGCCAGGAAGTGAGGGGCGGCGCATGAGCTACGGATTCCACTGCGATCTGCCCGGCCGCGACTTCGGCGCTGCCGTGGCGCACGTCACCGACGCGCTCAAGGCCGAGGGCTTCGGCGTGCTGACCGAGATCGACGTCCAGGCGACGATGAAGGCCAAGCTCGGCGTCGATGGCCGGCCCTACCGCATCCTCGGCGCCTGCAACCCGCCGCTGGCGCACCGCGTGCTGAGCGCCGAGCCCGACATCGGCCTGCTGCTGCCCTGCAACGTGGTCGTGCGCGAGGAGGCCGACGGTCGCCTCGTCGCCGCCTTCATGGACCCGGTGGCGGTGCTGCAGCTCACCGACGACGGCGAGGTGGCCGCGGTGGCCCAAGAGGTGCGCACGCGGCTGCAGCGCGTGCGTGACGCGATCGCGGCGCCGGCGCGGGGCTGAAGGAGATGCACATGTTCTACGACGGTGGATGGTTCATGGGCGGCATGCACTTCCTGTGGTGGATCTTCTGGGTCGCGATCGTCGTTGGCTTCGCCTGGGCGCTCTGGGGCCGACCCGGCGATGCACGCGGCGGAACGGCAGCGCGAGAGACGCCGCTCGAACTGCTCCGGCGACGCCTGGCCAGCGGCGAGTGCACGCCCGAGGAGTACGAGAAGCGCAAGGCACTGCTGGAACGCGACCGCACGGCAGGCCCTTGACCTTGACACGGGGTCAGGGTCGAAGCTGACCTCGTGCGCTCGACGTCGACGCCGCATCACGAAAGGAGGACACCATGAGCACCCACGACCACACGCACGATCACCTGCAGGGCCCGGCTTCAAGGCCGCAGGACACGACCAGGCCCTCTGCGCTGCTGGGCAGGCCGCTGAAGACCGCGCTGCTGATGGTGGCGCTGGTGGGCGGCTTCTACCTGCTGCGCGAGCACTGGAATCACGTTGCCGGCAACTGGATCTACCTGCTGCTGCTGGCCTGCCCGCTGATGCACCTGTTCCACGGCCATGGGGGCCATGGCGGGCACGGCGGGCACGGGGGCCAGGGCTCCGGACCTCGCAACGACAACGACAAGGTTTGAAACCATGGACATGCCCCAACAACGCCACCGTGACCACGACAAGCGCTCCACCGGAAATGGCGCGACCGATGCCGTGACGATCTACACCTGCCCGATGCACCCGGAGGTCGAGCAGGATGCCCCTGGCAAGTGTCCGAAGTGCGGCATGTTCCTCGTGCCGAAGGAGCAGGCCTCGGCCGACGCCCACGCCGGTCATGGACATGCCGGCCATGCGCACCATGACCACGCAGGTCATGCGCACCATGACCACGCAGCTCATGGGCACCCTGGCCACGCGGGACACGAGCACCACGCACCGGCGGCGTCCATGCCTGCGAAGGCTGCCAAGGCCGGCGCCTACGACCAGGTGCCGGCCGACTGGCGCGGCGGCGTCTACACCTGCCCGATGCACCCCGAGGTGCGCCAGACCGGGCCCGGGGCCTGCCCGCTGTGCGGCATGGGGCTGCAGCTCGAAGCGGGCTCGGCCGCGGGCGACGAAGGCCCGAACCCGGAGCTGGTCGACTTCACGCGCCGCCTGTGGGCGGCCACCGCGCTGACGGTGCCGCTGCTGGTACTGACGATGGCGCCGTTCCTGGGCATCACCGCCGTGCGCGACTTCTTCGGCGAGCACGCCTCGATGTGGATCGAGCTCGCGCTCGCCACGCCGGTCATCCTGTGGTCCGGCTGGCCGTTCTTCGATCGCGGCTGGACCTCGTTCCGCACCTGGAACCTGAACATGTTCAGCCTGATCGGCATGGGGGTGGCGGCGGCCTTCGTCTACTCGGTGGTGGCGCTGGTCGCGCCGGGCATCTTCCCGGCCGGCTTCCGTGATCCGACCACCGGCGTCGTCGGCGTCTATTTCGAGGCGGCAGCCGTCATCGTGACGCTGGTGTTGCTGGGCCAAGTGATGGAACTGCGCGCCCGCGAAGGCACCGGCAAGGCGATCCGCGCCCTGCTCGACCTCGCGGCCAAGACCGCGCGCGTGATCCGGCCCGACGGCACGGAAGAAGAGATCCCGCTCGAGCAGGTGCAGGTCGGTGACCGGTTGCGCGTGCGCCCGGGCGACAAGGTGCCGGTGGACGGCACGGTCGTCGACGGCCGCTCCTCGATCGACGAGAGCATGATCACCGGCGAGCCGGTGCCGGTCGAGAAGGTGGCCGGCGACAAGCTCACCGGCGCCACGATCAACGGCACGGGCAGCCTGGTGATGGAAGCCACGCGCGTCGGTGCCGATACCCTGCTGGCGCAGATCGTCGACATGGTGGCCAGCGCGCAGAAGAGCCGCGCGCCGATCCAGAAGTGGGCCGACATGGTGGCCGGGCGCTTCGTGCCGGCCGTGATCGGCATCGCGGTGGCCTCGTTCAGCGCCTGGGCGATCTGGGGCCCGGCGCCGGCGCTGGCCTACGCGCTGGTGTCGGCGGTGGCGGTGCTGATCATCGCCTGCCCCTGCGCGCTGGGCCTGGCGACGCCGATGTCGATCATGACCGCCACCGGCCGTGGCGCGCAGATGGGCGTGCTGATCAAGAACGCCGAGGCCCTTGAACGCTTCGAGAAGGTCGACACGCTGATCGTCGACAAGACCGGCACGCTCACCGAGGGCAAGCCGAAGCTGGTGGCCGTGATGCCCGAGCCCGGGCACGACGAGGCCGAGGTGCTGCGCCTGGCCGCAACGCTGGAGAAGGGTTCGGAGCACCCGCTGGCGGAAGCCATCGTGCGTGGCGCCGAGGAACGTGGCGTCAAGCTGGCCGAGGCGCAGGACTTCGAGGCCGTCACCGGCAAGGGCGTCAAGGGCCGTGTCGACGGCAAGGCCGTCGCGCTGGGCAACCTCAAGCTCGTCAAGGATCTCGGCCTGGACGGCGCCGGGCTGTCTGCGAAGGCCGACGCCGCACGCGACGAAGGCCAGACGGTCATGTTCGTGATGCTCGACGGCACGGTGGCCGGCCTGGTGGCGGTGGCCGACCCGGTCAAGGCCAGCACGCCCGAGGCCATCAAGTCGCTGCACGAACTGGGCTTCCGCGTCGTGATGGCCACCGGCGACAACGAGCGCACGGCCAAGGCCGTCGCCGCGCGCCTGGGCATCGACGAGATCCGCGCCGACGTGCTGCCGGCCGACAAGGCGCGCATCATCCAGGAGCTGCAGTCCCAGGGCCGCAAGGTGGCGATGGCCGGCGATGGCGTCAACGACGCACCCGCGCTGGCGCAGGCCGACGTCGGCATCGCGATGGGCACCGGCGCCGACGTCGCGATCGAGAGCGCCGGCTTCACGCTCGTCAAGGGTGACCTGACCGGCATCGTGCGAGCGCGGCGGCTGGCCACCGCGACGATGAGCAACATCCGGCAGAACCTGTTCTTCGCGCTGGTCTACAACGCCGCCGGCGTGCCGATCGCCGCGGGGGTGCTGTACCCCTTCATCGGCCTGCTGATCGGGCCGATCTTCGCCGCCTTCGCGATGAGCGCCTCGTCGCTGTCGGTGGTGCTGAACGCACTGCGCCTGCGCACGACGCGGGTCTGAGCAGGGCCGTGGACATCCTCGCGCACACGCTCTGGGCCGGCCTCGGCACGGCCTGGCTGGCGCGCCGGAGGCGCGACGTCACGCGCAGGACGGTGGCGACCACGATGACCATGGCCGCGCTGCCCGACGTGATCCAGATGCTGCCGGTGCTCGCGTGGTGGGCGCTCGGTGGCGGCACCTGGGCTGCGGTGCAGGCCTTCGCGGTGGCGATGCCGGGCCAGGAACCCGTCATGCCCGAGTGGGTGGGCTGGTGGTCGCACACGATCCACTGCGTCGCCCACAGCGCCGTGATCGCGGCCGCCGTCACGCTGGCCCTGTGGGCGTGGCGACGCACGCTGTGGCTGCCGCTGCTGGGCTGGTGGTCGCACATCGTGATCGATGTGTTCACGCACTCGGCGGACTACTACGCCTCGCCCGTGCTCTACCCCTTCACCGAACGCGGTTTCGACGGCATTGCCTGGATCACGCCGTGGTTCATGGCGCTGAACTACCTGGCGCTGGCCATGGCGGGAGTCGCGCTGCTCGTCAGCGCCAGAAAACGGGGTCGATCCGGCGCGTTGCCCTCGCCCATCGATCCGACGGGGAGTTCGACATGAGCCCGACCGCCTTGAACTGGACAATCTTCGCGCTGTCGTTCGCCGTCTTCGGCATCTGGCTTGCCGCGTGGCTGCGCAGACGCAACGGTGGTGGCCATGACGGTGAGCGTGCCCGCCCCCACCGTGCAGGCTCGCCCGGCGGGCATCCGCGATCGACACCTCCCGTCCGCACCCCGGACGTCGAGCCGGTGTCGGGCGTGCCGCTGGACATGACCACCGCGCTGCCCTGGTTCCATCGCGGAACCGTCTACTTCTTCGCCACCGAGGCATCGCGCGCTCGCTTCGTGGCGCGAACTTCGACCCCTGCTTCTGCAAGACACCTCGAAGGCTGCCGATGAACCGGACCCTTGCCAAGCGCCACCGCTCGTCCACCGCAAGACTCGCGCTGGCCTTGCTGACGCTGGCCGCGGCGTGGCCCAGCTGGGGCCAGCGCATCCGTGACCTGCCGCCCTCGGCGCTGGGCATCTCGGTGCCCACGCTGTCGGCGCAGGCGGCCGCCGGCCAGAAGGCCTTCGACGCCAACTGCGCGTCGTGCCATGGCCGCTTCGGCACCGGCTCCGACAAGGGGCCGCCGCTGCTGCACGACATCTACAACCCGGGCCACCACGCCGACGAGGCCTTCCAGCGCGCCGCGCGCAACGGGGTGCAGCAGCACCATTGGCGATTCGGCGACATGCCGCCGCAACCCCAGGTCAGCGACGAACAGCTGGTGCAGATCGTGCGCTATGTGCGCGAGCTGCAGCAGGCCAATGGCATCCGGTTCAAGCCGCACCGGATGTAGGTGTACCGGCCGGTCTTGACATCCTTTCGATTTCGACAGCCCGCACAGGAGACTCCACCGTGAAAGCTCAGCAACTCATCCGAGGCGTCGGCGCCGCACTGGCGCTGTATTCAGCGGCCGCATCGGCCGCGCCGATGGTCTACATCCCGCTGGGATCGGCCAACCAGGTGATCGCCGTCGATGCGGCCACCGACCGCATCACCACGAGCTTCGCCAACGTCGTCGACGCCCATGGCCTGGTGGCCACGCCCGACGGCGAGTACCTGGTCGCCGGCAGCGTCAAGGAGACGCCCGCGAAGGAAGGATCGACGAGCGGGCCGGCCAGCCAGCTGCACCTGGTTCACCCGCAGCACGGGCACGTGATGCAGACCATCCCCGTGACCGGCTGGACGCACCACCAGGCGATCACGCCCGACGGCCGCTACGTCATCTCCACGCATCCCACGCGGGGGGGCGTCAGCGTGGTCGACCTGCAGAGCAACCAGGTCGTGCAGACCATCGCCACCGGTGCGGCGCCGAACTACACCGTCATCACGCGCGACGGATCGCGAGCGTTCGTCAGCAACAGCGGCGCAGGCAACATCGCCGAGATCGACCTGAAGACCTGGGCCGTGACGCGGACGCTGGAGTCCGGGCCGGCCCCCGAGCATCTGGTGCTGTCGGCCGACGACGCCACCGTCTACGCGCTGAATCCGCGGGCCGGCACCGTGACGGCCGTCTCGGTGGGCACGGGAAAGACGGTCAGGACCTTCGAGGTCGGCGGCAAGCTGCACGGGCTGGACATCGGCGACGACGGCCGCCGGCTGTTCGTCAGCGACCTGGGGGGCAACCGCCTGATTGCACTCGACCCGCGCGATGGCTCGCAGCGCGAACTGGCGCTCTCGCCGGCGCCATATCACCTCAACACCATCCACGGCACGGGCAAGGTCTACGTCTCCAGCCGCAGCGACCCGGTGATCTGGGTGGTCGACCAGCGCAGCCTGGCGCTGCTGGGGACGATCAAGCTGCCGGGCGGCACCGGCCACCAGATGGCCATCGTGCGTTGAACTTCGGAACGTCGTGATGAAGCACACCGAATCCGAAAGAGACTTCAAGGATCCCGTCTGCGGCATGCGCGTCAGCCGGCTGACCGCCGTGGCCGACGCGGAGCATGGTCAGAAGCGCTACTACTTCTGCGCCGTCGAATGCCGCGATGCCTTCCTCGCCGACCCGGCCAGGTACCTGCCGCGGCACCGCCAGCACGGCGTGCGCCCGCGCTCCGACGAAACGCAGACCGACTGAGTCGAGCGCCATGCCCCTGCAGTCAACCAGCCGCCGAACCCGCCGCCGAACCGCGGCGGCGATGGCGCTGGTGTGGCTGTTCGCGCTGTTCGCGGGGGTCGTCAACGCCTGCGCCTTGCAAGCGACCGGCACGCACGGCCACGCGGAGCCGGGACGCCTCGTTGCAGCGGCCATCGAGACCGAGGCCGAGGCCATCACGGCCGGGCATGTCGGCGTGATCCCCACACACGATGTCGATGGGGACAGCCAGGCACAACCATCGTGCCTGAAGGCCTGCGACGAACAGGCCCGGGGGGTGTACGCCACAGCGGCCGATCCTGCCGACCCGGGTGACGCACCGTACATCGCGCCAGCGTGGGACGGCCAGCATCTGCTGATCTCGTCGCCAGCACGCGCCAGGGACCAGCGCAAGCCGCTGCCCCCGCAACCTCCGCCCCGACTTCTCTTCTCCACCCTCCTCTTGTAGCGCCTGCATCCGTGAGGCCAAGTGGTATCGCACTTGGCTTGACTCCGTACCCAGGTACGGACTTCATAGTCGTGAACCCGCCGAACGCCATGCAGACGGGCGCCGAGCGCTCCGGCCGTGGACAAGCAGCAGATGAAGGAGAAGACGATGACAAGGAAGCAAGGATCCCGGGCAGCCGCGGCGCTGGCCATCGCCGTCACGGCAGGCTTCGCGCCTGCCGCGTGGAGTGCCGATGACGTCGGCGCATTGCGACAACGGCTGGACGCGCTGCAGCAGGAAGTGCAGGCCTTGAAGGCCGCGCTCGAAGCGCAACGCAGCCCGCCAGCGTCGGCGCCTCAGTCAGCGACGCCTCCAGCGGCGGCCAGCATGCAGTCGCGCGCCTCGGCGCACCTGGCCGGCTATGGCGCCGTCGGCTTTGCCTCCAACCGGGACGGTGGCAGCTCGTTCGACATGGTCCAGCTCGCACCGATCTTCCATTTCGGCTACGGCGACCGTCTGTTCTTCGAGACCGAACTGAACGTCACCAGCAACGGTTCCGGCGGCACGGACGTCGATCTCGAGTACGCCAACATCAACTACTTCCTGAACGACAGCGTGGCGCTGTTCGCCGGCAAGTTCCTGACACCGGTCGGCTACTTCTTCCAGAACCTGCATCCGGCCTGGATCAACAAGTTCGCGTCGCGCCCGCCTGGCTTTGGCGGCGAGGGGTCGGCGGCGCCCGAGTCCGACATCGGCATCGGCGCCCGGGGCGGCTTCGCGCTTGGCGAGACCGCGCGCGCCAACTACGCCGTCTACGTCGGCAACGGACCGCGTCTGGAACTCAGCGCAGACGGCGAGGAGATCGAGGCTGTCGAAGGCGAGGCGGCGACCTCCAACCCGTCACGCCGCAAGCTGATCGGCGGAAGGTTCGGCCTGCTGCCGATGCCCGGCCTGGAGGTCGGTGTCTCGTTCGGCACGAGCCGGGTGGCCGTGCAGCTGGACGATGGCAGCGTCGAACCCGGACGCTCCTACCAGGTGGCCAGCGCCGATTTCGCGTTCCGCCGCAAGCAACTCGAGTTGCGGGGCGAGTACATCCAGCAGAAGGTCGGCGCCCTGGCATCCAGCGTCGCCCCCGAGGGCGGCACCTGGAAGGCCGGCTACGTGCAGGCCGCGTACCGGCTCACGCCGCAATGGGAACCGGTGCTGCGATTCGGTGACTTCCGCTCCCCTCACGCCGACCAGCGCAAGCGGCAATGGGCCGCCGGCGTGAACTTCTACGCCGCCCCCAGCGCGGTCGCCAAGCTGGGCTTCGAGTCCAACCGGGGCGAACCCGGCACGCCGAACGACAGCGACCGGGTGCTCGTGCAATTCGCCTATGGCTTCTGATCAGGAGATGAACATGACGACATCAACAAGGCGCTTCGCCCGCCACTCCATCGGAGCGGTCCTCGCCGTCCTCCTCACCGTGCCGGCGTCGGCGGCCCCTGCCGAGTCGCCGACGAAGAGCGACCCCATGGCCTTTGCCCGTGGCGCCAAGGCATGGTCCGACAACTGCGTGCGCTGCCACAACATGCGCGATCCGCGGGACTACCGGGACGACCAGTGGACATCGGTGATGCAGCACATGCGCCTGCGCGCGGGCCTGACCGGGCAGGAGGCGCGCGACATCCTGAAGTTCCTGCAGGGGAGCAACTGAGATGCGCGCAAGCCTTCCATTGCTGGCCGCATGCGCAGGGATGGCACTGGCCCCGGCCCTGGCGGCGGCGCAGGACGTCGGCGCAGCGGTCTACGGCCGGACCTGTATCGCCTGCCACGGCGCCGACGGTGCCGGCGTGCTGCCCGGCGTCCCGGACTTCACGCAGCCCGGTGGCCCGCTCTCGCAGACCGATGCGGTGCTGATCGAGCGCATCACGAAGGGCTACCAGAGTCCGGGCTCGCCCCTCGCGATGCCCCCCAAGGGCGGTGACCCCAGCCTGACCGATCCGCAGATCCGGGACGTGCTGGCCTACCTGCGCAGGGAGTTCGCCCCGAAGTGACGCGCTGGCGCCGGTGCCGATCACGCAACACCACACCATGTCCGCAGCAAACGCCAGCAGCGCCACGTTGACTCGACCCGAGCGGACCTCCGGCCTGCTCACGGTCGCTGCCATGCTGGTGGCGATCGTCCTGGCCAACTCGCCGCTGAAACCGGTCTACGACGCGGTCCACCACACGCCGGTCGGGTTGAGCGTTGGCACGTGGCAGATCGAGCGTCCGCTGATCCTCTGGATCAACGAGGGACTGCTGGTGTTCTTCTTCGTCCTCGTCGCGCTCGAGATCAAGCGCGAGGTGCTCGTCGGCCACCTGGCCTCCAGGGCGCGGGCGGCGCTGCCCCTGGCCGCGGCGGTCGGCGGCATGGCCGTGCCGGCGGTTCTGTACCTGGTTTTCAATGGACAGGATGCCGCCGCCGCGCGGGGCTGGCCCATCCCGATGGCCACGGACACCGTCCTGGCACTGGCCGCGCTGCACGCGCTCGGTGCCCGGGTTCCCGCCGCCGTCGTGGCCTTCCTGACGGCGTCGGCGATCTTCGACGACCTCGGGGCCATCGCGGTGCTGGCCCTGTTGTTCTCGGAGTCCATCTCGCTGCCGGCCCTGCTGGCCGCGGGCGCCGCCACGCTGGCACTCCTGCTGCTCAACCGGCTCGGCATCTCCAGGCTGTCGGCCTACCTGCTGGCGGGACTGGCGCTCTGGGCGGCCGTGCTGGCCTCCGGTGTCCACGCGACGGTGGCCGGCTTCATCATCGGTTTGGCCGTGCCATTGCGGACCCGCGGTCCCGCTCGTTCGCCGCTGCGCGCGCTCGAGCAAGGGCTCAGGCCCTGGGTCGCACTGGTCATCGTCCCGGTCTTCGCGCTGTTCAACGCCGGGATCCGGCTGGTCGACCTGGCGCCGGGCACGGTGTCGGTGGCGATCGTGGCCGGAACCGTCGCCGCGCTCGTGATCGGCAAGCCCGTGGGCATCCTGGGCGCGGCCTGGCTGGCATCACGCCTGGGCCTGGCGCAGCGCCCGCCAGGCGTCCGGTGGCGCCACATCGCCGGCGCGGCGCTGCTGGCCGGTATCGGCTTCACGATGAGCCTGTTCTTTGCCGGCCTGGCCTTCGGGCCGCGCAATGCCCTGACCGCGTCGGCCACGCTCGGCGTGATGCTCGGGTCCTTGCTCTCCGCCGGCGCCGGCCTCGCCTTCCTGATCAATACCTCCAGCCGCCCGGACCGGCGCAGCAGGTCACTGTCCAACGCGGCCGCAGGTGCCGCAACGAAGGATCCTCGATGAACACAACTGCCACCCCGTTCGGCGGCCACCTCGCGCCGAATGCACTGGCCACGTACTGGCTCGACGCGCTGTGGCGTGCCACCGAAACGGCCCAGACCCTGCGCCAGCGTGCGATCGACATGAACGAGCACGAGGCCGCGGGCATGCCGCCGCTCTTGCACTTCGAGTCCGAGCCGGTCGCCGACGGGCACGAGCTGGACCCGCCGTGCAACTACCGCCTGCTGCGCGTGACCCGCTGCGGCACCGATGCGCTCGAACACCACGTGCGCAAGGACGCCGCGCCGGTGATGGTGGTCGACCCGCGCGCCGGCCACGGCCCCGGCATCGGCGGGTTCAAGCGCGACTCCGAGGTCGGCATGGCACTGCGCGAGGGCCACCCCGTCTATTTCGTCGTCTTCGACCCCGAGCCTGTCGAAGGACAGACGCTGGGCGCGGTGCTGCGCACGCTGGCGACCTTCATCGACCTCGTCACCCAGCGTCACCGCAACCGCCCGCCCATCGTCTACGGCAACTGCCAGGGCGGCTGGGCGCTCACGCTGGCGCTGTCGCACTGCCGGCACCGCGCGGGCCTGGCGGTGCTGAACGGGTCGCCGCTGTCGTACTGGGCCGGCGGGCGCGGCATCAACCCGATGCGCCTGCTCGGCGGCTTCAGCGGCGGTGTCTGGCCAGCGCACCTGGCGGCCGATCTGGGCGGTGGCACCTTCGACGGCGCGTGGCTGGTGCAGAACTTCGAGGGCCTGCGTCCGGAAGGGGTCTTCCGCAAGTACGACACGCTGTTCGCGGACCCCGAGCGCGAACGCGAGCGCTTCCTCGAGTTCGAGCGCTGGTGGAACGGCTTCTACTTCCTCGGCCGCGACGAGATCGTCACCATCACGCGCGACCTGTTCGTCGGCAACCTGCTCGAGGATGGCCAGATGCAGGTCGACGAACACTGCCGGGCGGACCTGCGGCGCATCCGCACGCCGCTGGTGGTCTTCAGTTCCTACGGCGACAACATCACGCCGCCGCACCAGGCCCTGGGCTGGCTGCCGGCGGTGTACCCGAGCACCGAGGCGCTGGTCGCCGCCGGACAGCGCGTGGTGTACCTGACGCACGAGGACGTCGGCCACCTCGGCATCTTCGTGTCCGCCGGCGTGGCGCGGCGCGAGCACCGCGCCATCCTGCACCACGCCCGCAAGATCCAGGCGCTGGCGCCGGGCCTGTACGAGATGCTGCTCGACGAGGACAGTGGTGCCGACGAGGCACCGGATGCGCGCTTCGAGCCCAGGCGCGTCGAGGATCTCCCCTTCGATCCGGCGCCGGCCGGGTTCGACCGCGTGAAGGCCTTGTCCGCGTGGCTGGAGTCGATGTACGCGCAGGTCGTGTCGCCGGTCGTGCAGTCGACCGTCCGGCCCGAGCTGGCGCGCAAGCTGCGCGACGCGCACCCGATGCGCCTGAGCCGCAAGCTCTGGAACGAACAGGCGATACCGGCCCTGGCCTGGCTGCCCTGGATGCAGGCCGCGCTGCAGGCGCTCGGAGCCGCCGACGCCGCTCGCGCCGACAACCCCTGGTACCGCTTCGAGCGCATCGCGGCGGACGGCACCGCCGATGCCTGGACCGCCTGGCGGACGATGCGCGACCTGTGGGCCGAGGCGCTCTTCACGCAGCTCTACGCAACGCCGTCGCCGCTGGACCTGCTGCCCGGCGAGGCCTCGAAATGAGTCTCGCGTCATGCACCCGGCTTGCCCCGGCCTGGGAGGGCGGACTTGCCAGCCTGCCGCCGCTGGCCGCCAGACATCATGCCGATGAGCGGGGGCGAGGGGTGCATCCCCCGTTGCTGGCGACCTGCCTGGCGCCGCGCTGGATGCTGCTCCGCTTCGGGGAAAGCTCCGGCCGCGGCATCGATCACTCGACGACGAGGAGCGCCTGCGCATGATGGACATCGACCTGAAGGGTCAGCGCGGACTGATCGTCGGCGTGGCCAACGCCGACAGCCTGGCCTGGGCCGCGGCGCGGCTGATGCGCGCCGCCGGAGCCGAGATCGCGCTGACCTACCTGAACGACAAGGCGCGCCCGCATGTCGAGCCGCTGGCTCGGGAAGCCGACGCACTGCTGCTGCCCTGCGACGTGACGCGCCCCGGAGAACTGCCGGCCGTGTTCGGCGCCCTGCGCAGGCAGTGGGGAAGGCTCGACTTCGTGCTGCACGCCATCGCCTCGGCGCCCAAGGAGGACCTGCGCGCGCCGCTCGTCGACTGCTCGGCGGAGGGCTTCGCCGAGGCCATGCTGGTGTCCTGCCACTCCCTGGTGCAGATGGCCAAGCTCGCGCGGCCGCTGATGCGCGCCGGCGGCAGCCTCACCACGCTGAGCTTCTACGGCGCCGAGAAGGTCGTCGAGCACTACGGCCTGATGGGGCCCGTGAAGGCCGCGCTCGAGGCGTCGGTGCGCTACCTGTCGCACGAGCTCGGCCCCGATGGCATCCGCGTCAACGCGATCTCGGCCGGCCCCGTGCGCACCCGCGCGGCGTCCGGCATCGTGCACTTCGACGAACTCCTGGCCGATGCCACGAGACGCTCGCCACTGCGGCGCACCGTGGAGGCCGACGAGGTCGGCCGGGTTGCGCTGATGCTCGCCAGTCCCTATGCCTCGGGCATCACCGGCGAGGTCGTGCACGTGGACGCAGGCTTTCACGTCGAAGGGATGGTCTTCCATTGAACATGCGCATCCTCGTCCTCAATGCCGGCAGCTCGACGCTGAAGGCCGGCGTGTTCGACATGCCCTCGCCGCAGCCGCTGCTTGAGCTCACCCTCGACGGCGGTGCGCCGGACGACGCCGCACTCGACCTCGTCGAGCACCGCCTCGCCGATGCCGGCATCGGCGCACAGACGCTCGACGCCGTGGCCCATCGCGTGGCTCACGGCGGGCCGCAGCTGCGCGAAGCGACGCGCATCGACGACGCGGTCGAGCGCGAGATCGAGCGCGCCGCACTCTGGGTGCCCCAGCACAACCCGGTCGCGCTGGCCGGCATACGGCTGGCCCGGCGACGCTGGCCCGGACTGCCGCAGGTGGCCGTGTTCGACACGGCCTTCCATGCCACCCTGCCCGACCACGCCGCGCTGTATGCGGTGCCGAAGACATGGCGTGACGCCGGCGTGCGGCGCTATGGCTTCCACGGCATGTCGCACGCGCACGTGATGGAAGCCGCCGCCGCTGCGCTCGACCGCGATGCGCGCACGCTGCGGGTCGTCAGCTGCCACCTCGGCAGCGGCGCGAGCGTGTGCGCGATCGACCACGGCCGCTCGGTCGATACGACGATGGGGCTGACCGCGCTCGAGGGCCTGATGATGGGCACGCGCAGCGGCGACGTCGACCCCGGCGCGGTGCTGTTCGCCCTGCGGCATCTCGGTCTGACCTCGGCCGAAGTCGAACGGGCGCTGTACGAGGACAGTGGCCTCAAGGCGCTGTCGGGTACAAGTGGCGATCTGCGCGAGGTCGAACGACGCGCGGCAGAAGGCCACGACGACGCGCAGACCGCGTTGCGCGCCTATGCCTACCGCGTGCGCAAGGCGATCGGCGGCTATGCGGCAGCGATGGGCGGCATCGACGTGCTGGCCTTCACCGGCGGCGCCGGCGAGAACTCGGCCGCGCTGCGCCGGCGCATCGTCGACGGCCTCGGGTTCCTCGGCATCCGGCTCGACGAGGATCGCAACACGACCTATCGGCCTGCCGAGATGGCCGTCGCGTCACTGCAGCCGGACCATGCGCCGGTCGCGGTGCTCGCCGTCCATGCCCAGGAGCAGGCGGTGATCGCGCGCGAGGCCCAGGCGGCGCTGGGCGTGGGCCGGGTGGCGGCGAGCGCACCGGTGGCCATGCCGGTCGCCGTGTCGGCGCACCACGTGCACCTGACGCAGGAGACCGTCGAGCGGCTCTTCGGCGTCGACCATGAGCTGCAGGTGCGCCAACCGCTGACGCAGCCGGGCTTCTGGGCCGCCGAGGAGACGGTCTCGGTGGTCGGGCCCCGCAGCCGGCTCGAGCGCGTCCGCGTGCTCGGCCCCTGCCGCGGCCGCAACCAGATCGAACTGAGCCGCACCGAGGCCATCAAGCTCGGCCTCGACGCACCGCTGCGCCTCTCCGGCCATCTCGACGGGACACCGGAGGTGACCCTGATCGGTCCGGCCGGCAGCGTGCGCACCGACGGAGCCATCGTCGCGCAGCGGCACCTGCACCTGTCGCCGGCCGATGCAGCGCGCCTCGGCGTCGAGGACGGCCAGGAGATCGATCTCGAGCTCGATACGCCGCGAGCCACCGTGCTCCGGCACGTCGCGCTGCGGCTGGCCGAAGACGCGGTGCTCGAGGTCCACCTCGACACCGACGAAGCCAATGCGGCCGGCCTGAGCGGTGACGCCGAAGGCGTGCTTCGGCGCTGCCACGGCTGCGCCGCTCATCTGCGCGGCATTCATTCCACGACGGCGCACTGTGCGCCAACCGATCAAGGAGCTCGCCATGACCCGACGTGAAGTCGTCCTGTGTGCGGCGGTCCGTACCGCCATCGGAACCTACGGTGGAACGCTGAAGGACGTGCCCGCCGTCGAACTGGGAGGCGCCGCAATCCGCGAGGCTTTGCGCCGAGGCGGCATCGGCGGAGACGATGTTCAGGCCCTCGTCATGGGCCAGGTGGTCCAGGCCGGGGCCGGCATGAACCCGGCGCGACAGGCCGGCATCAAGGCAGGGCTGCCGGTCGAGGTGCCGGCGATGACGGTCAACCGGGTCTGCGGCTCCGGCGCGCAGGCCGTCGTCAGCGCGGCGCTCGAGGTGCTGTCCGGCTGCGCGGACTGCGTGGTGGCGGGCGGCATGGAAAACATGGATCAGGCGCCTTACCTGCTGCCGCAGGGGCGCTGGGGGGCACGCATGGGAGACGCCTCGCTCCTCGACGGCATGCTGCGCGACGGCCTGCACGACGCCTTCAGCGGCAAGCACTCCGGCTGGCACACGGAGGATCTGGTGCAGCGCCTGGACATCACGCGCGAGGCGCAGGACCGCTGGGCACTCCGCACCCAGCAGCGGTTCGCGGTCGCGCAGGCGGCAGGCCGTTTCGACGCCGAGATCGTTGCCGTCGACGTGCCCGGGCGCAAGGGCGTGGTGAGCTTCGCGCGCGACGAACACAACCGGCCCGACACGACGATGGAGTCGCTGGCGCGGTTGAAGCCAGCGTTCCGCAAGGAGGGCACGATCACCGCGGGCAACGCGCCCGGCCTGAACAGCGGCGCGGCGGCGATGCTCGTCGCCGACCGCGCCTGGGCCGAGGCACGCGACCTGCCGGTGCAGGCGCGACTCGTCGCCCACGGCATCGGCGCGGTGGACCCGAACTACTTCGGCCTCGGACCCATTCCAGCCGTCCGGCAGGCGCTGGCGCGTGCCGGCTGGGCGGTGGCCGACGTCGACCGCGTCGAGATCAACGAGGCCTTTGCCGCGATCGCACTGGCCTGCCAGCGCGAGCTGGGATTCGCCGAGGATGTCGTCAACGTCGAAGGCGGTGCGATCGCCCATGGGCACCCCATCGGGGCCACCGGCGCCGTGCTGACCACGCGCCTGCTGCACGCCATGCGACGCGACGGACTGCGTCGCGGCATCGTCACGCTGTGCATCGGCGGTGGACAGGCCGTGGCGCTGGCACTCGAGTCGGTCTGAGAGGTCACCGAGACCACCGCTGCCATGGACAAGAAACAGACCTTCTCGCTCTGGTACGTGCTCGCAGCCGTCGTCGTGCTGCTCCTGATCCAGGACCTGAGCGGCAACCGCCACACGCAGACGCTGAGCTACAGCGAGTTCAAGCAGGCTCTTGCCGCCGGCCAGGTCAGCGACGTGGTGATCACCGACGGCATGGCGACGGGCAAGCTGAAGGCCGACGGGCTCGACCGGATCCTGCCCAGGGAGAAGGTCGAGGCGTTGGAGCGCGTCGGCGGCGAGCACGCCTTCGCCACCGTCCTGCTCGACGACCCGGGCCTCGTGGCCCAGCTGGATGCCGCCAAGGTGCGCTACGGCACGGTGCGGCAGAGCAGGTGGCTGGGCGCGCTGCTCTCCTGGGTGGCGCCGGCGCTGGTCTTCTTCGGCATCTGGTGGCTGCTGATGAAGCGCATGGGCGGCGGCATGGGCCACGGCGGGCTGATGGAGATCGGCAAGAGCAAGGCCAAGGTCTACCTTCAGACCGACACCGGCGTCAGCTTCAAGGACGTCGCCGGCATCGACGAGGCGCGCGAGGAACTGATGGAGGTGGTCGAGTTCCTGAAGAACCCCGATCGCTACCGGCGGCTGGGCGGCAAGATCCCGAAGGGGGTGCTGATCGTCGGCGCGCCGGGCACCGGCAAGACGCTGCTGGCCAAGGCCGTGGCCGGCGAGGCCGGCGTGCCCTTCCTGTCGCTGAGCGGCTCGGAATTCGTCGAGATGTTCGTCGGCGTCGGCGCCGCGCGCGTGCGCGACCTGTTCGAGCAGGCGGCGGCCAAGGCGCCGTGCATCGTCTTCATCGACGAGCTGGACGCACTGGGCAAGGCCCGCGGCGTCGGCATGACCGGCAGCCACGAGGAGCATGAACAAACGCTGAACCAGCTGCTGGTGGAGATGGATGGCTTCGACACCAACCGCGGCGTCATCATCATGGCGGCCACCAACCGCCCGGAGATCCTGGACCAGGCGCTGCTGCGGCCGGGCCGCTTCGACCGCCACGTGGCCATCGACCGGCCCGACCTGAATGGCCGCCGGCAGATCCTGGAGGTGCACGTCAAGCAAGTCACGCTCGCGGCCGATGTCGATCTCGCCGCACTGGCCGCGCGCACCCCCGGCTTTGCCGGCGCAGACCTCGCGAACCTCGTCAACGAAGCCACGCTGCGCGCCGCCAAGCACGACAAGCCCGCGGTCGGAATGACCGACTTCGACGAGGCCCTCGACCGCATCGTCGCCGGCCTGGAGAAGAAGAACCGGGTGATGAACCCGACCGAGCGCAAGTTCGTGGCCTTCCACGAGGCCGGGCACGCGGTGGTGGCGGAGATGCGCAAGAACACCGACCGCGTCTCCAAGGTGTCGATCATTCCGCGCGGCATCGCCGCGCTCGGCTACACGCAGCAGTCGCCCACCGAGGACCGCTACCTGATGCGCAGGAGCGAGCTGCTCGACCGCATCGACGTGCTGCTCGGCGGCCGCGTGGCCGAGATGCTGGTGTTCGGCGACATGTCGACCGGGGCCGAGAACGACCTGCAGCGCGCCACCGACCTGGCGCGCCACATGGTCACGCACTACGGCATGAGCGACGCGCTCGGGCTGGCGACATTCGATCGACGCCCGACGTCGGCCTTCCTTGCCGGCCCGGCGCCGGCGCAGCCGCGCGACTACAGCGAGCGCACCGCCGAGGCGATCGATGCCGAGGTACGCCGCATCCTCGACGAGGCGCGCGAGCGAGTCGCCCAGACCCTCACAGCGCAGAGAACGGCGCTGGACCGGGTGGCGCAGGTGCTGCTCGAACGCGAAGTCGTCGACCGCGCGACCCTGGACGAGTTGATGGCCGAGTCTGCGCAGGCACCGGCGGAACGCATCGCGGCATCGGTCGCCAGCCCTGCCGTCCAGGACCTGCACCAGTGACGCGCGCGAGGCACCATGAACGGCATCGACATCATCTGCAGGCCCTTCGCCACTGCGACGCTGCCGCCGCATCGTCGGTCGCGCCGGCGCGAGTGCTGAGGAGCGGCCGCATGCCACGGATCGCCTTCTGGTTGCTGGCCGGTGCGAACTTCTCGGTCGCACTCGGCTACGGCGCGATCGTGCCGCTGCTGCCGACCGTGCTCGCAAGCTACGGCAACGCCGGCGCTCTGCTGTCATGGCACACCGGCGGACTCCTCGGCGCCTACATGCTCGGCCTGTTCTTCGCCGCGCCGGTCTGGGGCGCCCTGTCGGACCGCATCGGTGGGCAACGCCTGCTGGTGTTCGGGCTCGGCGCCTACGCCGCGTCGCTCGTCGCGTTCGCCGGCGCGGGTGACTTGCCGACGGCCTACCTCTGGCGCGTGCTGGCCGGCGCGGCGGGCGGCGCCGTGCTGCCGATCGTCAATGCCACGGTCGGAGCGATGCAGGATCACCGCGAGCGGGCGCGCGCCTTCTCCGGCACGTCGATGGCCACGCTGCTGGGGCTGCTTGCCGGCCCGGCCGTCAGCGCCGCCGTGTACGGCGCGATGCAGCGCATGGGCGACGTGCGCGAGATGACGCGCACCGTCGTGGGACTGCCGCTGGCCGCCGCCGCGGTGGTGGCGGTCCTGGTCGCCCTGGGGTGCGCCTTGCGGCTCGGCGGCACGAGCGCGTCCACCGTCCAGTGGACCGGAGGCATTGCCGACGCCGCGCGCACCGTCTGGCGCAGCGCCTGGCCCGCGCTTGCCGCGAGCTTCCTGCTGACGTTGGCGCTCGGGGCCTTCGAGGCCGTCCTGCCCGTCTTCCTGCCCCGGGTGCTGTCGGCCGGGCCGCAGGCGGTCGGCACGATGCTCGCGTTGTGCATGGTCGCGATGCTCGCCGTCCAGGGCGGGCTGCTCGTCTTTCCGGTCCTCCATCGCGTGGCCGGCGGTGTCTTCGTCGTTGCCGCCTTCCTGGCCGTCGCGGCGGGGCTCGCGCTGCTCGCGGCATCGGCGTCGTGGACGCATGCGGCGCTCGCGGTGGGGCTGATCGGCGTCGGCGGTGCGCTGCTTCAACCGACGATCGCGTACCTCGCGACCTTGAACGACGACGTGGCCAGCGGCCTGCTGCTCGGGGCCGTGTCGGCCGCCGGTGGTCTGGGGCAGGCGGTCGGCTCGCTCAGTGGCGGCGCCTTGTTCGCGCTCTTCGAGGCACAGGCCCTGTGGGCCAGCGCTGCCGCGGTGGCTGTGGGCGCCCTCTGGCTCGGCATCACCCGTCCGAAGCTCCAGGCCCAGCGTTCCGCGGGTTCCCTGCCACAGGGGAGGCCGCGATGACACGCGTTCGTGCCGTCGTGGCCGGCCTGCGCTGCGCGGCCGCTCTGCGCGGACCGCTCCGCGCCTTGGGCGGCGCGCCGTGAGCGTGCATTCACAGGAGGAATGGCGATGAAAGCGAAGGATGTGATGACGACCGATGTCGTCACGGTCGGGCCCGAGACGCCCGTTGCCGAGATTGCCCGGCGGCTCATCGACCGCCGCATCAGCGCGGTCCCGGTCGTCGACGCCGGCGGGCGCCCGCTCGGCATCGTCAGCGAGGGCGACCTGATGCGGCGCCCGGAGTTCGAAGGGCAACGGCACCCGTCGTGGTGGCTGTCGCTGTTCACCGACGCGGCGGCCAAGGCGACGGAGTACGTCAGGTCCCGGGGCGGCACGGCGCGCGACGTGATGACGCGAAAGGTCCTGAGCGTCGACGAGGGCGCGTCGCTCGAGCACATCGCCACCCTGCTCGAGGAGCACGGCATCAAGCGCGTGCCGGTGCTGCGCGGCGGCCTGCTGGTCGGCATCGTGAGCCGGGCCGATCTGCTGCGCGGCATCGTGGCACGGCAGGACGAGCCGTCGCCAGCGAGCGACGACGAGGGGCTTCGAGCGCGGATCGGCGCCGAGCTCGGCGTGGCCGGCGTGCGTGCCGAGTTCGTCAACGTCATCGTCTCGGGCGAGGTCGTGCACCTGTGGGGCGCCACGCACACGCAATCCGAGCGCGCGGCCGCAAGGGTCGCCGCCTCGCGGGTGCCCGGCGTACGCCGGGTCGAGAGTCACCTGGGCGTGTTCTCGCCCATGACGCAGGCCTTGCTGTGGGCCGAATAGGTTTCTCCACCGGCGCCAGCCCTGAACGCTTGCGCCGCAGGGCTGCCCGGAAAGCCACCATGACGACACGCGCGCCGGAGCGAGCAGCAATGGTTGCCACACCCGCTGACCGTGTTCGCGCCTGGCCCCGCGGACCTGGGCCGCAGACCATCAAACCTCTAGCGAAGGAGATCGACACATGACCAGCCATTGCCCAAAGGATCCAGCGAAGCGGATCTGGCTCACCGCCACGGCGGTAGCCGGCGGAGCGGGGCTGACCGCCACCGCAGTTCCATTCGTCGCCTCCATGTCGCCCAGCGAACGGGCACGCGCCATTGGTGCACCTGTCAGTGTCGACCTCCAGGGCATGCAGCCAGGCGAACTCAGGACCGTGGAGTGGCGCGGCCAGCCGGTCTTCGTGCTGCGGCGGTCGGCCGAGATGATGGAGCGTCTCGAGCAGCATGACGACCTGCTCGCCGACCCTCTGTCCAAGCGCTCGGACCAGCCAGAGTACGCAGCCAACGCCGACAGATCCGTCAATCCGGAATTCGGCGTGATGGTGGGCATCTGCACGCACCTCGGTTGCATCCCGACCTTTCGGCCGACGCCTGGCGCGCCGGACATCGGCGCATCCTGGCCTGGCGGCTTCTATTGCCCATGCCACGGTTCCAAGTTCGACCTGGCTGGGCGGGTGTTCAAGAACGTGCCGGCGCCGACCAACCTCGTCGTGCCGCCGCACCAGCTCGCCTCCACCGGCCGGCTGCTCATCGGCGTCGATCCACAGTCCTGAGGTCTGCGAGCCCCATGAAGAGGACCGTACAACCGTGAGACGCCATCAAAGGGGCAAACCGCACGACGACCCGGACTACAGGGTACTCGTCCGCCACCTGAT
This sequence comes from Burkholderiaceae bacterium, assembly GCA_024235915.1. GTDB lineage: Bacteria > Pseudomonadota > Gammaproteobacteria > Burkholderiales > Burkholderiaceae_C > Rubrivivax. The sequence continues at coordinate 565,292 of JACKLO010000008.1, forward strand.
GCCTGTCGCGCATGCGGGGGGCCAGCACGACCCATTGCATCAGGGCGGCCGGCGACGGGATGCGATCCGGTGGATCCAGGAAGCCATTCCCATGCCGACCCACAGCGCGGCTTGCGCCCGGAGGCGCAGCCCGCGGTGAAGGAGATGTGACATGAGCAAGAAGCACCCTATGGGCAACAGGACGACCAAGGACAAGCGTGGTGTGAAGCCAGACGACGTCATATCGGTCGCCGCATCGAACCGGACGGCCTCCGACGTGGAGGAGGTCCAGACCTCGATCTCGCGCAAGGACTACAGGGAAGAGCTGCGCAAGCTGCAACTGGAGCTGGCAAAGCTGCAGCGGCACTTCATCGGCTGCGGCGACCGGATCCTCGTCATCTTGGAGGGACGTGACGCTGCGGGCAAAGACGGCAGCATCAAGCGCATCGTGGAGCACCTGAGCCCCCGCGAGACCCGCGTGGTGGCACTGGGCAAGCCATCGGACCGCGACCGCAGTGCCTGGTACTTCCAGCGCTACGTTGCGCACCTCCCGGTGGCCGAGGAGTTCGTGCTGTTCAACCGCAGTTGGTACAACCGCGCGGGTGTCGAGCACGTGATGGGCTTCTGCACGCCCGCGCAGTACGACGAGTTCATGAACTCCGTGCCGAAGTTCGAGGAGATGCTCGTCAATTCGGGCATCAAGCTCCTGAAGTACTACCTCGACATCGGCAAGAAGGAGCAGATCAGGCGCCTGGCAGAGCGCAAGCGCGACCCTCTCAAGCAATGGAAGGTCAGCCCGATCGACGCCGTCGCGGTGAAGCACTGGAAGGCGTACTCGGACGCCCGGGACGCCATGCTGATGCGAACGCACACCTCCGCCGCTCCGTGGCACCTGCTGCGAACGGACAACAAGCGCCTGGCCAGACTGAATCTGATGCGCGACATGCTGTCGCGACTGCACTACGGCGGCAAGGAGCGCCAGCTTGTGCAGCCCGACACGGACATCGTGTTCGAGTTCACCCCCGAATGCGTCGGTGCCGGACGGCTGGCGTGCTGACCCGCTCGGCTACGCACCCAGGGACCGGCGTCAGGTCGACCTGCACCAAAACCAACTCGTGTCAGCGCAAGGAGAGTGGCAATGAATGAAGCTGTTTCACACACGGGCGTCTGGGGGCTTGCGGCCATCATGATCGTGATCGCGTCCTGGGTGTTCTACCGGTACCTCGCCCCCAGGACATGGCGAGAGTGGGCCGGTGCCGGACTCGTCCAGGCCTTCATCATCGCCCTCTACGCAGAGATGTACGGCTTCCCCCTCACCATCTATCTGATGGTGCGCTTCTTCGGCCTGGACCGCGCCCATCTCGATGCCAACCTCTGGTCCACGATGCTGGGCGTCGGCGAGCTGGGGATGATGATCTCGATGGTGCTCGGCTACGTGCTGCTGTTCGTCGGCATCGGCTTGTTCGCCCAGGGTTGGCGCGAGCTCTACCGCGCCCAGAAGGAAAGGCGCCTCGCCACCGGCGGTCTGTACGCCTTCGTTCGGCACCCCCAGTACACCGGTCTGTTCGTCGGCCTGTTCGGTGAGGGTGTCGTGCACTGGCCGACGATCTTCTCGGTGGCGTTGTTTCCGGTGATCGTGCTCGTCTACTGGTTGCTGGCGCGCCGCGAGGAACAACGGGTGCTGCAGGAATTTGGCGACGCATACCGCACCTACATGCAGCGCGTGCCGATGTTCATCCCGCGGTCCGGGCAGTGGGGGCAGTTCGTCGAGCGCTCCAGTGCAGGCGCCAGCGAACGGGATGCGCCGCGGCCCTAGCGGGCAACGCCGCTGCGGCGGGCGGCGCGTCAGTGAATTGTCGAACGATGTGAAAGGTGGCAACCCCAAATGGACTGGCTGACCGAGAACTGGATCTGGGTCATTTTCGGCGTCGCCTTCATTGCGATGCACCTGTTCGGCCATGGCGGCCATGGCCGTCATGGCGGCGGTGGTTGCGGTCATGGCTCCGATGAAGGTCATCGTGACCCAACAAGGAGCACGGCCGATGGACCACCAGCGACGCCTGCGAACAGGGCCCGCGAACCGCACCGTCACCAGGAGTGATCCCATGCTGAATCTGAAGGTCGTCTCGTGGTCGCTCGCCACGACCGCACTGGTCTCGTACCTGGTTTGCGTGAGCTACGGGATCGCAACGCCCGAGAGCCTGCACATGCATGCCTTCCTCGAACAGGTGCTGCCCGGCTTCACGTGGCTCACAGGTTGGGGGTTCGTCGCCGGCCTCGTCGAGAGCTTCCTGTACGGCGCCTATGCCGGGATGGTGTACGTACCGATCTACAACTTCTTTCAGCGACGCTGGGGGGCCGGCTCGTGAGCGGCCGGCGCCTTGGAATCCGGCGGCAATGACTGCGCGTACCTGGTCCACCGCCGTCGCGGCCGGCCTGGTGGGCGGTCAGCGCAAGCGCCCTGCTTTCGCCGCGAAACCTTGCCGACTCCCTTCCTCACCGCACCCTCAGGAGATTTGAACATGCGTCGCTTCCTCGCCGCCGTTCTTGCCACGCTGACACTCGCCTTGTCCGGGTGCGGCTACAACACCTTCCAGTCCACCGACGAGCAGATCAAGGCCAGCTGGTCGGAGGTGCTGAACCAGTACCAACGCCGGGCCGACCTGATCCCCAATATCGTCGCCACGGTCAAGGGCGAGGCGAGCTTCGAACAGGAGACGCTCACCAAGGTGGTCGAGGCGCGAGCCAGGGCCACCTCGATCCAGGCGACGCCGGAGCTGATCAACAACCCGGATGCCTTCAACAAGTTCCAGCAGGCGCAGGGCGAGCTGTCGAGCGCGCTGTCGCGCCTGATGGTGGTGGTGGAGCAGTACCCCAACCTGAAGGCCAACCAGGGCTTCCAGGATCTGCGCGTGCAGCTCGAAGGCACCGAGAACCGCATCACGGTGGCGCGCGGCCGCTACGTCAAGGCGGTGCAGGAGTACAACGTCGCGGTCCGCACCTTTCCGAGCAACCTGACGGCAATGGTGTTCGGCTACGGTATCAAGCCGAACTTCAGCGTCGCCGACGAGGCGGCGCTCGCGCAACCTCCGAAGGTCGATCTGGGCGGCATTGGCGCCTCAGGTGCCAGGAAGTGACTGCATCCCCGATCCGGGTCGAGCGCGCCCTGGGCCGGCTCGCCGTCCTCTTGTTCCTGTGCTGGGCTGGCCTGGGCGCTGCGCAGGACCTCGTTGCCGTGCCGCCGCTGCAAGGCCGGGTGACCGATCTGACCGGCACGCTGACGGCACCGCAGCGCGCCGCGCTCGAAGAACCTCTGCGCGCATTCGAGGAGCGAAAGGGAACGCAGGTTGCGATCCTGATCGTGCCGACGACACGGCCGGAACCGATCGAGTCCTACGCGCTGCGGGTGGTCGAGCAGTGGAAGCTGGGCCGCCGCAAGGTCGACGACGGCGCCTTGCTGCTCGTCGCGAAGGGCGATCGAGCCGTCCGGATCGAGGTCGGGTACGGGATCGAAGGAGCACTGAACGACGCGACCGCGGCGCGGATCATCGCCGAGGCCATCACGCCCCGATTCCGGCAGGGCGACTTCTATGGGGGCGTGGCCGCAGGCCTGGACCAGGTCGTGCGCGTGCTCGATGGCGAGTCCTTGCCGCCGCTGACCCGACGCGGCTCTGCCGCCAACGACAACGGCCTGGGGCAAAGCTGGCCGCTGCTGTTCATCGTCGCGCTGGTGTTCGGCGGCGCATTGCGGCAGTCCCTGGGCCGGGTGCCGGGGGCCCTCGTCGTCGGTGGAGCGCTGGGAGTCGTCGCCTGGTTCGTGATCGGGACGTTGGCCATCGCGGCCGAGGCGGGCCTGGTGGGCTTCCTCGTCACGTTGCTGGGCATCGGCATGGGAGGTCATGGCGGCATGCACGGCCGTGGCGGGCATCGCGGAGGTGGCTTCGGCGGCGGTGGATTCGGCGGCGGCGGGGGTGGCTTCGGTGGCGGCGGTGCCTCGGGCAGGTGGTGACCATGGATCTCGCACGCATCCTGCGCCACTTCGCGACGACCTCCGCGCATGTGCGACGGGCGTTCCCGGCGGCCGCCATGCGATCGATCGAACAGGCGATCGCCGCGAGCGAGGCCACCCACCCGGGCGAGATCCGGTTCGTCGTCGAGGGCGCGCTGGACGGAGTGCCACTGCTGCGCGGCCAGACGGCGCGCGAACGCGCGATCGAGCTCTTTGCACGACTGCATGTCTGGGACACCGAACACAACACTGGTGTGCTGATCTACGTGCTGCTGGCGGACAGGCGCGTCGAGATCGTCGCCGACCGGGGCATCCACGCGAAAGTCGACACCGGAGTCTGGTCCGCGATCTGCCGCGGCATGGAAGACCACTTCGCCACCGGAGACTTCGGCCGCGGAGCGACCCACGGCATCGATGCCATCACGCAGTTGGTGGCGCGCCACTTCGCTCCGACACCCGGCAACCGCAACGAGCTGCCAGATGCGCCGCTCCTGCTCTGAATTCACGCTTGAAGGACAGCCATGCAACTGCAGTTCCTCGGTGCCACCGGCACGGTCACGGGTTCGAAGTACCTGCTGCGCCATGAGGGCGCGACCCTGCTCGTCGACTGCGGCCTGTTCCAGGGCTACAAGCAGCTGCGACTGCGCAACTGGGACCCACCACCGGTGTCGCCGGCATCCATCGACGCGATCGTGCTGACCCATGCACACATCGATCACAGCGGCTTTCTGCCGCGGCTGGCGCGGCTCGGCTTCCGCGGCAAGGTCTACTGCTCCGAGGCCACCTTCGACCTGTGCAGCGTGCTGCTGCCCGACAGCGGCCACCTGCAGGAAGAGGAGGCGGACTTCGCGAACCGCCATGGGTTCTCGAAGCACAAGCCGGCACTGCCGCTGTATACGCGCGAGGACGCCGAGCGTTGCCTGAGGCTGTTCGCGCCCCAGCCGTTCGTCAAAACGTGGTCGCCCGTGCCCGGGCTCAGCACACGGCTCTCGCCCTCCGGCCACATGCTCGGCTCGGCCTTCGTGACGGTCGACAACGGGCATCGATCGGTGCTGTTCTCGGGCGACATCGGCCGGCCCGAGAGCCTGGTGCTGCGGCCGCCGGTGCAGGTGCCCGGCGCCGACGTCGTGGTGGTCGAGTCGACTTACGGCGACCGGCGGCACGAGCCGGTGGACGTGCTGGAACAGCTCGGCGAGGTGATCAACCGCACCACGGCACGCGGCGGCACGGTGCTGATCCCCTCGTTCGCGGTCGGCCGGGCACAGGCGCTGCTCTACGGCCTGCACCTGCTGATGCAGCGCGGCGTCATCCACCACCTGCCGGTCTACCTCGACAGCCCGATGGCGATCGACGCCACGAAGATCTACCACGCCCACCGCGACGAGCATCGGCTGACGCCCGAGCAGTGCCACGCCATGTGCCACGTCGCCACCATGGTCAACAAGCCGGACGACTCCAAGGCGCTGAGCGCGCGGCAGGGGCCGATGGTGATCATCTCCGCCAGCGGCATGGCCACCGGCGGCCGCGTGGTGCACCACATCAAGGCCTTCGGCCCGGACCACCGCAACACCATCCTGTTCGCCGGCTACCAGGCCGGCGGTACGCGGGGCGCGGCCATGCTCGGCGGCGCGGCCTCGGTGCGCATCCATGGGGCGGACGTGCCGATACGGGCCGAGGTGACGGCGCTGCCGAACCTGTCGTCGCACGCCGACGCGGACGAGATCCTGGCCTGGATGCGGGGCTTCGATCGCCCGCCCGCGCAGGTCTACGTGACGCACGGCGAGCCGGCCGCTGCCGATGCGATGCGCTCGCGCATCGAACACGAGCTCGGCTGGCCGGCCTGCGTGCCCGAGCACCTGCAGACGGTGGACCTGTGATGGGCGCGGGAAAGGGCCCATGGGGTGCGCCGGTGACCGGCCACCTGCTGCGCGCCTGGCGCACCGGCATCGACGACCACCGGCAGCCCGTCGTCTACATGCGGCGAGACTGCCCGGTCTGCCGCTCCGAGGGTTTCTCCGCCCGCGCCCGCGTGCAGTTGGAGGTGGGCAGCCGCCGGGTGGTCGCGTCGCTCAGCGTCGTCGATGGCGCCTGGCTGGCCGACGGCCGGGCGGGCCTGTCGGAGGCGGCGTGGCGGACGTTGCAAGCGCAGGACGGACAGCCGGTCCTCATCCGCCATGCGCCGGCACTGGATTCGATGAGCCATGTGCGCGCCAAGGTCTATGGTCACCGCCTCGATGCCGCGGCCTTCGATGCCGTGGTCGGCGACATCGCCGAGGGCCTGTACTCGGAGCTGCAGCTGGCCGCCTTCGTCACCGCCTGCGCCGGCGACCGGCTGGACCTGGACGAGACCGTGGCGCTGACCCGGGCCATGGTCGGCGTCGGCGAACGGCTCGACTGGGGGCGCAGCCCGGTGGTCGACAAGCACTGCGTCGGCGGCCTGCCCGGCAACCGCACCACGCTGCTGGTCGTGCCCATCGTCACGGCCTGCGGCCTGACGATGCCCAAGACGTCGTCGCGCGCGATCACGTCTCCGGCCGGCACCGCCGACACGATGGAAGTGCTGGCGCCGGTGGACCTCGACATCGCCGCGATGCGGCGCGTGGTGGAGCGCACCGGTGGCTGCATCGTCTGGGGCGGCTCGGTGCGCCTGAGCCCGGCCGACGACCTGCTGATCCGCGTCGAACGGCCGCTGGACCTCGACAGCGAAGGCCAGCTCGTCGCGTCGGTGTTGTCGAAGAAGGCCGCGGCGGGGTCGACGCACGTCGTGATCGACCTGCCCGTCGGGCCGACGGCCAAGGTGCGCAGCAGTGCCGCGGCCGCGGCGCTTGGCCGCCGGCTGCAGGACGTGGGCCATGCCGTGGGGCTGCAGGTGGTGCTGCGCGTCTCGGACGGGCTGCAGCCGGTGGGCCGCGGCATCGGGCCGGCGCTCGAGGCGCGCGACGTGCTCGCCGTGCTGCAGGGCAGGCCCGTCGCGCCGGACGACCTGCGCCGTCGTGCGCTCGACCTGGCCGGCGACATCCTCGAACTGGGCGGCGCCGCCGCGGCGGGTTCCGGCCTGCGCCTGGCCACCGAAGTCCTCGCCGATGGACGGGCATGGGACCAGTTCGTCGCCATCTGCGAAGCCCAGGGCGGCCTCCGCGAGGTGCCGCTCGCGGCGCACTGCCAGGTCTTCGAAGCACCATCGGCCGGCCGCGTCACGGCGATCGACAACCGGCTGCTCTCGCGAGCCGCCAAGCTCGCCGGCGCCCCGAACGTACCGGCGGCAGGCGTCGACGTGCACGTTCGCCTCGGCGACATCGTGCGAACCGGGCAGCCGCTGTTCACGCTCCATGCGCAGGCGCCAGGCGAACTGGCCTATGCGCGGCAGTACGTCGAAGGCCGTCCACCCATCTTCCAGATCTCGGAGTCGTCTTGAGACCGATCGTCTTTCATCTGCCCGGCGACGAGGGCTTCGCAGATCGGCTGGTGCGTGCGCTGCAGGCCGAGCGTGCCGCATTGGAGCTGCACCGCTTCCCGGACGGCGAATCGCTCGTGCGCCTGGACGCCGACGTGACGGGTCGGATCGTGGTGCTCGTCTGCAGTCTCGCTCGGCCGGACGAGAAGACCCTGCCGCTGCTGTTCGCGGCGGATGCGGCTCGCGACCTTGGTGCGTCGAGGGTCCTGCTCGCGGCGCCCTACCTCGCCTACCTGCGGCAGGACCGGCGCTTCCACGCCGGCGAGGCCGTGACGTCGCGCTCGTATGCGGCGCTGCTGTCGAGCGCATTCGACGCACTCGTGACGGCCGATCCGCATCTGCATCGCTACCGCGCGCTCGACGAGATCTACCGCATCCCGACCCGAGTCGTGCACACGGCACCGCTGATCGCCAGCTGGGTGGCGGCAACGGTCCAGCGCCCTCTGCTGATTGGCCCCGATTCGGAAAGTGAGCAGTGGGTCTCGGAGGTTGCCGCCGGCGCAGGTGCGCCATGGACCGTGCTTCGGAAGATCCGCCGCGGCGACCGAGACGTCGAGCTCAGCCTGCCGGAAGTCTCGGCCTGGCGCGACCGCCAGCCAGTGCTGGTCGACGACATCGTCTCGAGCGCGCGCACCATGATCCAGGCCGTGGCCAGCGTGCGCAGCGTCGGTCTGCCCGCGCCGCTGTGCATCGGGGTCCACGCGATCTTCGCGCCGGGCGCCTACGAAGCACTGCTCGCCAGCAAACCGAACCGCGTGCTCAGCTGCGACACCGTGCCACACGCATCCAACGAAATCAGCGTCGCCGAACCGATGGCGCGTGCACTGCTGGAACTGATGGAGGAAACCACATCATGAACGACCACCGACCGTCCGTCGTCCGGCGGCTGTGGCTGCTGCTCGCGCAGGTCACCACGGTAGCCGCCGGGATGCTGGTCGCCTGGCAGGCCTTCGGACCCGAGCCCGTCGCGCCGGCCCGCACCGATGTCGTGGCGCTGCGTGAAGCGCCCCATGCCGACGCGTCGGGGTCGGCACCGGCCGGCAGCGCAGTCGCCACGCGTCTCGAGACGGGCTTCCGCGCCGCGTCGGCCAAGGCCTCGGCCTCGGTGGTCAACATCTACACCCGCAAGACACCGCCGCGGCAGTTGCCGGGGTGGCTGCGCCCCTACGGCGGGTCGGACGACGAGGCGATCCAGGGCCAGTCCAGCCTCGGCTCGGGCGTGATCGTCGCCGCTCAGGGCTACATCCTGACCAACAACCACGTCGTCGAGGGTGCCGACGAGATCGCCGTGATGCTGCCCGGCGGCAAAGTGGCCGAGGCGCGTGTCGTCGGCACCGACCCAGAGACCGATCTCGCAGTGCTGCGTGTGGACGCCCGGGGCCTGCAGCCGGTCACCTTCGCCGATCCGACCACCGTGCAGGTCGGCGACGTCGTGCTGGCCGTCGGCGATCCGTTCGGTGTCGGCCAGACCGTGACGCAGGGCATCGTCAGCGCCACGGGCCGCAATCGGCTTGGCATCAACACCTTCGAGAACTTCATCCAGACCGATGCCGCGATCAACCCCGGCAACTCGGGCGGTGCGCTGGTCGATACGTCCGGCCATCTGGTGGGCATCAACACGGCGATCTACTCGCGCAGCGGCGGATCGCAGGGCATCGGCTTCGCGATTCCGGTGAGCCTGGCGCGTCAGGTGATGGAGCAGATCATCAGCACAGGACGCGTCCGACGCGGCTGGCTCGGCGTCAGCGCGCGCGACGTCATCCACGAAGCGACCGGCGCAGCGGCTGGCGCGGCGCTCGTCGCCATCCAGCGCGGCGGCCCGGCCGAGCGCGCCGGGTTGCGCGCCGGCGACACCGTCGTCGCGATCAACGGCAAGGAGATCGCCGACACCGCGGTGTTGATCAACGAAACGGCGGCCCTCGCGCCGGGGTCCAAGGCGCAGTTCAAGGTGCTGCGCGGGAACGAGACCACGACGCTGGCCGTCGAGCTCGGCCAGCGCCCGGTCGCCCGCAAGCCGTGATGCAGGCACCCGGTGTGGCGCGCTGCACTCGAGTCGGGGCTGATGCGCACGCTGCTGCGGCGTGCGGACAGCCGTGCATTCCCGGCGGTGGTCGGCATCGTCGCGTTCGCTGCGACGCTGTCGATGTCCGTGCCCTTCGCGACCCTGCTGGTGGCGGCGGTGCTGATGGCGCCCCGGCGTTGGGTCGCGATCGCCCTGTGGTCGAGCCTCGGTGCTGCAGTGGGCGCGGCAATGCTGTACCTGGCGTTCCATCACCTTGGCTGGGCCCGGCTGTTCGCCGCCTACCCCGACGTCGTCCGTTCATCCGCCTGGAGCGATGCGACCCGCTGGTTGTCCGCCTACGGCGTGGCAGCCCTGTTCGTCATCGCCGCCACGCCGCTGCCGTTGACCCCGGCGCTGATGTTCGCCGGCATCTCACGACTGCCCATCGCCGAGGTGGTCCTGGCGCTGTCGATCGGCAAGCTCGCGAAATACCTTCTGTATGCCTGGCTGGCATCGCGATTTCCGGAACGAGCGCTTCAGCGTGGCCGACGGCATGCCGACGCACTGCGGGCGATGCTGGCGCGCGCCAAGCCATCCACGCCGGCGCCGAAGGCCGGCGTCCCGCCTTCCAGGGAGGCACGGTGACGGCGGCTCCCTGGGCCCTGCTTCGAGCCGCCAACCCGGTGCTCCTGGAGGAACCCTGATGTGCTTCTCCGCGCAGGCAAGCGTCACTGCCGGCTCCGTGTTGCTGATGGTCGGTGCAGCCACCCTGCGCCGCGCGCGAGGTCGGGCGGAGCTCCCCTACGCGGGGATCCCGCTGCTCTTCGGCATTCAGCAACTGCTCGAAGGCGCACTCTGGCTCACGTTCCCGGACCGCGCGCCGCTGCTCAACACGGTCCTGACCCACGCCTACTCGTTCTTTTCGCATGTGCTGTGGCCGATCTACGTGCCTCTGGCTGCGCTGGCGCTGGAAACCGTACCCTGGCGACGACGGGTCCTGATCGGCATTGCGCTGGCGGGAGGCGCCGTGGGGCTGTACCTGCTGGCCACGCTGCTCACGCAGCCGATCGTGGCCAGCGTGGTCGGCCGGCACATCGCCTACGAGTCGCCGCACTTCTACGCGCTGGCGGCGATGGCGCTCTACCTGCTGGGCACCTGCGCGAGCCTGATGTTCTCCAGCCACTCGCGAGTGGTTGCCTTCGGCGTGGCCGCATTCGCATCCGCGGTGGTCGCCTACGCCTTCTATGCCACCTGGTTCATCTCGGTGTGGTGCTTCTTCGCCGGGGCGCTCAGCGTCGTCGTCCTCCTGTACTTCACGGGTCCGCGCCGGCACGCGCAGTTCGGCGGCGCGACGCCGGGTTCAGGAGCACCATGAAGGACACCAAGAGGGGTTTCACCCCCGCGCTCGGCTTTCACGCGCTGACACCGCTTTACGACCGCGTGGTCGCGATGACGACCCGCGAGCGGA
>JACKLO010000009.1 GCA_024235915.1 Burkholderiaceae bacterium
AAGGCCTCGCACTCCTCGGGCGGGTAGTCGACGATCAGCACCCCGTCCACACCGGCTGCTGTTGCGTCGGCCACGAACCGCTCAACACCGTACCGCTCCACCGGATTGGCGTAACCCATCAGCACCACCGGCGTGGTGTGATCGTCCTGGCGGAAGGCACGCACCATGGCCAGCACCTTGTCCAGGCTGATGCCGCGGGCCAGGGCACGTTCGCTGGCTTTCTGGATCACCGGGCCGTCGGCCATCGGGTCGCTGAAGGGCACGCCGAGCTCGATCACGTCGGCACCGCCGGCGGCCAGCGCGTGCATGACCTCCGGCGTGGCGTCGGCGTACGGGTCGCCGGCCGTGACATAGGGGATCAAGGCCTTGCGGTTGGCCGCCTTGAGCGCCTCCATGCGGGTCTTGATGCGGCTCATTGCTTCACCTGCTGGCCACGGCACGAAGGCCGGCAGTAGAAATCGGCGCCCGACAGGTCGGCCACGGTGCCGATGTCCTTGTCACCCCGACCCGAGAGGTTCACCAGCAGGTGCTGGTCCGGGCGCAGGGTGGCGGCGAGCTTCATCGCATAGGCCACGGCGTGGCTGCTCTCCAGCGCCGGGATGATGCCCTCGGTGCGGCACAGGCGATGGAAGGCGGCCAGCGCCTCGTCGTCGGTGATGCCCACGTACTCGGCACGCCCGATGTCCTTCAGGAAGGCATGCTCCGGCCCGACGCCAGGGTAGTCCAGGCCAGCGGAGATGCTGTGCGTCTCGGTGATCTGGCCCCCCGCGTCCTGCAGCAGGTAGGTGCGGTTGCCGTGCAGCACGCCCGGGGTGCCGGCCGACAGGCTGGCGGCGTGCTTGCCGGTGTCCAGGCCCTGCCCCGCGGCCTCGACACCGATCAGCCGCGTGGCCTCGTGCGGGATGTACGGATGGAAGATGCCCATGGCGTTGCTGCCGCCGCCCACGCAGGCGATCACCGCATCGGGCTGGCGGCCGATCAGTTCAGGCATCTGCCAGAGGCATTCCTCGCCGATCACGCTCTGGAAGTCGCGCACCATCACCGGGTAGGGGTGCGGGCCGGCCACGGTGCCGATGATGTAGAAGGTGTTCTCGACGTTGGTGACCCAGTCGCGCAACGCCTCGTTGAGCGCGTCCTTCAGCGTCCGACTGCCGCTTTCCACCGGCACCACCTTGGCGCCGAGCAGGTGCATGCGGTAGACGTTGGGGCTCTGGCGCTTGACGTCCTCGGCACCCATGTAGACCACGCATTCCATGCCGTAGCGGGCGCAGACGGTGGCACTGGCCACGCCGTGCTGCCCGGCACCGGTTTCGGCGATCACGCGTGGCTTGCCCATGCGGCGCGCCAGAAGCGCCTGGCCGATGGTGTTGTTGACCTTGTGCGCGCCGGTGTGGTTGAGGTCCTCGCGCTTGAGGAAGATCTGCGCCCCGCCGACCTCGCGGCTCAGGCGCGCGGCGTGGTAGACCGGGCTGGGGCGGCCGACGAAGTGCTTCAGTTCCCGCCGGAATTCCGCCTGGAACTCCGGGTCTTCACGGGCAATGTCCCACTGCGCCTTCAGCTCGTCGAGCGCGTGGATCAGGGTCTCGGCGACGAAGGTGCCGCCGTAGGGGCCGAAGTGCCCGCGGGCATCCGGCTGCTGGTATTCGAACATGGGAGAACTCTTTCAGGCTTCAGCAGCGAGACGGCGGTCGGTATCACGCACCGCCTCGCAGAACCGGCGCATCAGCACGGCATCCTTGATGCCCTTGCCGCTTTCCACGCCGGAACTCACGTCAACGGCCCAGGGCCGGACGCGAACGATGCCATCGGTCACACTGGCAGGATTCAACCCACCAGACAAAACGACCGGACAGGGCACGCCGGCGGGAATGAGCGACCAATCGAAGACCTTTCCACCTCCCCCGTAGCCCTCGACGTGGGCGTCGAGCAGCAGGGCCGAGGCGCGGGAATAACGCCGGGCGAAGTCTAGCAAATCGACCCCCGGCGCCATGCGCACCGCCCGCAGGTGAGGGCGGCCAGGGGTTGCACAGTCGGCTGGCGACTCGTCGCCGTGGAACTGCAGCAGCGCGCCCGGCACGGCCTCCAGGCCTGCCGTGATCTCCGCCGGTGTGGCATTGACGAACAGCAGCACCGGTTGCACGAAGGGCGGCAGGCGGCGCGCCAGTTCACCAGCCCGGGCTGCCGTGACAGCACGGGGACTCCGGGCATAGAGCACGAAGCCGATCGCGTCGGCCCCAGCCGCCACGGCGGCGTCGACATCGGCCTCGCGCGTGAGGCCACAGATCTTGATGCGTGTGCGGTGAGGGGTGTCGGGTCGGGTCAAGGCAGCCAGTCCATGGCCGCCGTGTGCTGAGGCAGGCCGAGGACCGCATCGTAGACCGGGCCGACGAAGTACAGGCCGTCAGCGGCAAAGGTCGGCGCCGCCACCTCGCGACTGCGGGCGGCCAGCACCTCGCCCATCCAATCCGGCGGGCGCCGCCCACTGCCCACGGCGACCAGGCAACCCAGGATGTTGCGCACCATGTGGTGCAGGAAGGCGCTGGCCTCGAAGTCGAAGACCCAGAGACTGCCCTGGCGTCGCAGGTCCAGACGACGCAGCGTCTTCACCGGGCTGGCCGCCTGGCAGGCCGCGGCGCGGAACGAACTGAAGTCGTGCTCGCCGATCAGCTGCGCCGCCGCAGCGCGCATCGAGTCGCCATCGAGCGGTCGGAAGGACCAGCCCACGAGGCCGGTTTCCAGCGACGGCCGCGTCGGTGCCTCGCGCAGCAGGTAGCGGTAGCGCCGGCCCCGCGCGTGATTGCGGGCGTGGAAATCCGGCGGGACCGGGCGACACCATTCGACGGCGATGTCCGGTGGCAGGAAGCGGTTGCTGCCGCGGACCCAGGAAAACGGGTCGCGCGCCACCGGTGCGTCCAGGTGCACGACCTGGTTCAGGCCATGCACGCCGGTGTCGGTGCGCCCGGCGCAGACCGTGGACACAGGCACGGTGGCGAATGCGCCGAGGGCCCGCTCCAGATGGTCCTGCACCGTGCGCCCGTCCGGCTGGCTCTGCCAGCCGTGATACGCCACGCCGCGGTAGCTGATGCCGAGCGCCAGGCGCCCGGCGCCCACCGCCGCGTCAGCTGAGGCGGTCAAGCATGCCCTGCGCCTTGGCCTTCAGCGCGCCGTCGGCCTTGGCGATGACTTCCTCGAGCAGGTCGCGCGCGCCTTCCATGTCGCCGATCTGGCGGAACTCCTCGGCCAGTTCCAACTTGCGCGCCAGCGGGTCATCGGTCAGCGCACCGTACTCCGAGACCGGCGGGATGTCGTCCGGCGAGCCCGACGGCTCGAAGTCGGGGAACTTCTCCTCGGCCGCCGGCGCCGCACGCTCCTGGCGCTCGGTGGGGGTGTCGAGTTCGAAATCGAGCGCACCGAAGTCGGTCGTGCCGGTTGACGCTGGCGCAGGCGCTTCCACCGGCGGCAGCTCGGGCACCGGCAGTTCGAAGTCCAGCGCGTTGTCGTCATCGACGGCCGGCACCTCCAGGCGGGCCGTGGCCTCTTCCGGCAGGGCCACGTCGGTGCCCAGCGGGGCGGTCATCTCCGTCGGGGCCATCAGGTCGTCCTGTCCCGGCGTCGTCGGGGCATCCAGATCGACGTCGAGGTCCAGGTCGAGATCGGCCGACAGATTGGCCACGTCCGGTGGCAACGACGAGGCCGGCTTCTGCGAGTGCGGCATCGTCGTCGCCGCGAGCGGCTCGACGATCTCGCCACCGCTCATCATCAGCGCGTCGGGCTGACCGCCGGGCTGGTACAGCGGGTTCTCCGGGTCGACGGTGCGGCCGAGTTCCTGCGCCTTCTCCCAGTCCTCGCCCTCGCCCTTGGTCATCGAATAGACCTGGGTGGCGAGCAGTTCAAAGCCCTTGGCATCCCGCCGCTTGGCGTAGACCTCCAGCAGCTTCAGGCGGATCGCCTGGCGGTCCGGCGTCGCCCGCATGGCTTCCTTGAGGATCTCCTCGGCCTGCAGGTCACGGCCATAGGCCAGGTAGACGTCGGCCTCGGCCACCGGGTCGACGTCGCCAATGGCGTCGAGCTGGCTCAGCGAGTAGCTCATCGACGAGGAACTTGTGCTCGACGGCGCTTCGCGGGTGTCGATGCGCTGCCCACCGCTGGCGCCGAAGAAGGAATCGGGCTGCAGACGGCTTTCGAGGAACGAGGTCTCGCCGCCCGGCTTGCGGCCGCGGCCACGCATCTTGTAGAGACCGAAACCCAGCAGCAGGACCACGAGCACACCCGCGCCCGGCAACAGCAGCGGGTTGGCCAGCAATTCGTCGAGGAAGCTGGGCGCAGGTTCCGGCATGGCGGCGGGTCGCGGTGCGGCTGCCACCGGGCGCGACGCGGCCGGGGCCGGGGTTGCCGCGGCCGGCGGTTCGGCGGGTGCAGGGGATGCCGTTGCCGCAGGGGCCGGCGCAGGCGCTGGCGCGGCCGCCGGTGTGGGCACTGGTACGGGCGCAGCGGCTTCGCTCTGCAGCCGCTTCAGTTCCTCGACATTGCGCGCCAGTTCCGCCACGCGGGCTGCGGCATCGCGCTGCGCCGTGTCGCGGGACACCTTGGCCTCGGGGGCCGACGCCTGCACGGCGCCTTGCGAGAGCTTCAGCTGGTCGGGCGCAGGTGCGGCCTGGCGCTTGTCGTCGACCTGGGCCTGCACCGTGCCAGCCGCCTGGCGCGACGGCGCCTGGGCCGCCGGAGCCGACGCGACATTGCCGGCCAGGCGCTGGCGGAAGGCGTCGAAATCGCTGCTCTGCGCGACGATGACGCGCCGTGCCTCGGCGCTTTCGATGGCCGACGCCTCGGTCGTCGACGGTACTTCCAGCACCGCACCCGCCTTCAGCCGGTTCATGTTCTCGCCCATGAAGGCCTGCGGATTGGCGCGGTACAGCGACACCAGCATCTGGTCGAGCGAGACGGATTCCGGGCGCACCCGTTCGGCAATGCCGCTGAGCGTGTCGCCGCTGCGCACACGCACCCTTTCAGGCGCAGGCGCAGGCGCCGCTGCGGGTGCGCGAGCCGGCGCGGCCGCCACGGCGGGCGCGCGGGCCGGTGCAGGCGCTGGTGCCGGAGGTGGCATCGGCACGGGCGAGGTGGTCGCACGCGGCGTCGGTGCGGCAGCCGCCACGGGTGCCGGGGGCGCGGACACCACGGGCGCGGTCGGCGCGGCCGCAGGCGCCGGGGCACGCGCCACGGCCGGCGGGTCGAGCAGCAGCGTGTAGGCGCGCACCAGGCGGCCGGAGGCCCAGTTGGCCTCGAGGATGACGTCCAGGAATGGTTCGGTGACCGCCCTGTTACTGCTCAGGCGCAGCACGCTCCGTCCATCCGGACGCTGGTCCAGCGTGACCTGGGCCGAGCCCAGCACCGCGTTGTAGTCGATGCCAGCGGTGCGGTAGACGTCCGGGCTGGCCACGCGCAGCTGCAGCGTGGATGCCTCTTCCGGCGTGATGCTGGTGACGGCGATCTCTGCCCGCAGGGATTCACCCAGCGCCGACTGCACGCTCAGGCGCCCCAGGCCCAGGGACCAGGCGGGGCCGGCCAGCAGACAGGCGGCGGCCACGGCCACGCCGGTCCGCGCATGACGACCCGAGAAGTTCGTGCGGTGTTTCAAGGCGTCTCCCAGTGCACAGCGGGCGGGCGCATGGCCCGCTCCGCGACGTCGTCCCTCGACGACCTCACCCGCGGCGCTCATGACGCAGACGCAGGCGAAATCACAATAACATCAAGCATATAGGCATACAAGCTCACCCAAGGCTTGATGATCGGCCCGGAAAAGCTTTGTTTCCGGGCATCGGGCATCGATGTTGCCGCCGGGCAACGCCTGGACGGGGTCAGTCGTCCACCAGGATGCGCAGCATGCGCCGCAGCGGTTCGGCCGCGCCCCAGAGCAGCTGGTCGCCGATGGTGAAGGCGCCGACGTACTCCGGCCCCATCGCCAGCTTGCGGATCCGGCCCACCGGGATGTCCATCGTGCCCGTCACGGCCACCGGCGTCAGCTGCGCCAGCGTGGCTTCGCGGGTGTTGGGCACGACCTTGGCCCAGGGGTTGTCAGCGGCGATCATGGCTTCGAGGTCCGCCACCGGCACGTCCTTCTTCAGCTTGAAGGTCAGCGCCTGGCTGTGGCAGCGCATGGCGCCCACCCGCACGCAGAAACCGTCGACCGGGATCGCCGCGCCACCGCCCTGGGTGCTGCCGAGGATCTTGTTGGTCTCGGCCATGCCCTTCCACTCTTCCTTGGACATGCCATTGCCCAGGTCCTTGTCGATCCACGGGATCAACGACCCGCCCAGCGGCACGCCGAAGTTGGCCGTCTCGTCGGCCGACAGGCTGCGCTGCTTGGCGATGACCTGACGGTCGATCTCCAGGATGGCGCTCTTGGGGTCGTCCAGCAGTGCGCGCACCTCGGCATTGAGCGTGCCGTACTGCGTCAGCAGTTCGCGCATGTGCTGGGCACCGCCGCCGCTGGCAGCCTGGTAGGTCATGGTGCTCATCCACTCGACCAGGCCGGCCTTGTAAAGCGCGCCCACGCCCATCAGCATGCAGCTGACGGTGCAGTTGCCGCCGATCCAGTTGCGGCCGCCGTGCTTCAGCGCGTCGCGGATCACCGGCAGGTTCACCGGGTCGAGGATGATGACCGCATCGTCGGCCATGCGCAGCGTGCTGGCGGCGTCGATCCAGTGGCCGTTCCAGCCGGCGGCGCGCAGCTTGGGGAACACCGCGCTGGTGTAGTCGCCGCCCTGGCATGTGATGACGATGTCGCAGCGCTTGAGCGCGTCGATGTCGTGCGCGTCCTGCAGCGTCGTTTCGTTTTTCGCCATCGACGGCGCGCGGCCGCCAGCGTTGCTGGTGCTGAAGAACAGCGGTTCGATGTGGTCGAAGTCGCCTTCGGCCTGCATGCGGTCCATCAGCACGGAGCCGACCATGCCGCGCCAGCCGACCAATCCTACGAGTGCCATCTCAGTCTTGCCTTTCCGAAAACCGGACCCCTGGTGCTCCCGGCTCGTTCGCCGGGGTCCAGGAGTGGGGGCGAGACGATCCGAGAGCTGCTAGCTCTTGGTAATGGTTTTGCCGGTGATGGCGGCCACGACCGCATCACCCATCTCGCGCGTGCCGACCTTGCGCGTGCCCTCGCTCCAGATGTCGCCCGTGCGCAAGCCGGCCGAGAGCACGGCCTGCACCGCCCGCTCGATGCGGTCGGCGGCTTCGGGTTGCTGGAGGGAGTAGCGGAGCATCATGGCAGCACTCAGGATTGTAGCCAGCGGGTTGGCCACGCCCTGCCCCGCGATGTCGGGCGCGCTGCCATGGCTGGGTTCGTACAGGCCCTTGTTGTTCGCATCCAACGATGCAGACGGCAGCATGCCGATGGAACCCGTCAGCATCGCCGCTTCGTCCGACAGGATGTCGCCGAACATGTTGCCGGTGACGACCACGTCGAAGGCCTTGGGCGCCTTCACGAGTTGCATCGCCGCGTTGTCCACGTACATGTGGTCGAGCTTGACGTCCGGGTACTGGGCGTGCACCTCGGTGACCACGTCCTTCCAGAACTGGAAGGTCTCGAGCACGTTGGCCTTGTCGACGCTGGTGACCTTGCCGTTGCGCTTGCGGGCCGCCTGGAAGGCCACGTGCGCGATGCGCTCGATCTCCGGCGTGCTGTAGCGCATGGTGTCGAAGGCTTCTTCGGCACCTGGAAAGTGGCCGTCTGCGGCGATGCGCCGGCCGCGCGGCTGGCCGAAGTAGATGTCGCCCGTCAGCTCGCGGATGATCAGGATGTCCAGCCCCGCCACGAGTTCCGGCTTCAGGCTGGACGCGTGCGTGAGTTGTTCGTAGCAGATCGCCGGCCGGAAGTTGGCGAACAGGCCCAGGTGCTTGCGCAGGCCCAGGATGGCCTGCTCGGGGCGGTACTGGCGTTCGAGCTTGTCGTACTTCCAGTCGCCAACGGCACCGAACAGCACCGCGTCGGCGGCCTTGGCCAGGTTCAGCGTCGCCTCCGGCAGCGGGTGGCCGTGCGCATCGTAGGCGGCGCCGCCCACGAGGGCGGATTCCATCTCGAAGGACAGGTCCAGCACGTTCAGGACCTTCACCGCCTCGGCGACGATCTCGGTGCCGATGCCGTCACCCGGCAGGATGGCGATCTTCATGGTCTTGTTCATGTTCAGGCGATGTTCTTGTGCGCGAGCCACGGCATGCGGGCCAGGCGCTCGGCTTCGAAGGCGCGGATCTTGTCGGCGTGGCGCATCGTCAGGCCGATGTCGTCGAAGCCGTTGACCAGGCAGTACTTGCGGAAGGCCTGCACCTCGAACGGCAGTTCCTGGCCGTCGGGCTTGACGATTACCTGCCGCGGCAGGTCCACCGTCAGCGTATAGCCCGGGAAGGCCGCCACCGCATCGAACAGCGCTGCCACCTGCGATTCCGGCAGCACGATGGGCAGCAGGCCGTTCTTGAAGCAGTTGTTGAAGAAGATGTCGGCAAAGCTCGGCGCAATCAGCGCGCGGAAGCCGTACTGCTGCAGCGCCCAGGGGGCGTGTTCGCGGCTGGACCCGCAGCCGAAATTTCGCCGCGCCAGCAGCACGGACGCGCCCTGGAAGCGCGGCTGGTTGAGCACGAAGTCCGGGTTCGGCTTGCGCGCCGCCGGATCCTGGCCAGGCTCGCCCTTGTCCAGGTAGCGCCACTCGTCGAACAGGTTCGGCCCGAAGCCGGTGCGCGCGATCGACTTCAGGAACTGCTTCGGGATGATCGCGTCGGTGTCGACGTTCTCCCGGTCCATCGGGGCGACGAGCCCCTGGTGCACGACAAAGGCGTCCATCACTTGCTCTTCTTGGCGGCTTCTTCGATCTTGTCGCCGGCCTTGCCGATGTCCTTGCCCATGCCTTCGATGGTGTTGCAGCCGGCCAGGACAAACAGTGCGGCCAGGGTTGCGAGAACGGTCTTGATCATGGCAATGCTCCTTTGTTCAGGCGATGCGACGCACGTCGACGAAGTGCCCCGCCAGCGCGGCGGCGGCGGCCATCGCCGGGCTCACCAGGTGCGTGCGGCCACCGTTGCCCTGGCGGCCTTCGAAGTTGCGGTTGCTGGTGCTGGCGCAGCGTTCGCCGGGTTCCAGACGGTCGGCGTTCATGGCCAGGCACATGCTGCAGCCAGGCTCACGCCACTGGAAGCCGGCGGCCTTGAAGACCTCGTGCAGGCCCTCACGCTCGGCCTGCGCCTTCACGCGGCCCGAACCCGGCACCACCATGGCCAGCTTCACGTTGCCGGCCACCTTGCCGCCCACCTTGCGCACCACGGCCGCGGCCTCGCGCAGGTCCTCGATGCGGCTGTTGGTGCAGCTGCCGATGAACACCTTGTCGATGCGGATGTCGGCGATGGCCTTGTTCGGATCCAGCCCCATGTAGGTCAGCGCGCGCTCGATGGCGCCGCGCTTGACGGCGTCCTTCTCCTTGTCGGGGTCGGGTACGCGGTCGTCGATTGACAGCACCATCTCCGGGCTGGTGCCCCAGGTCACCTGCGGGCGGATCTGGGCGGCATCGAGTTCCACCACGGCGTCGAAGACCGCGTCGGCGTCGGAGTGCAGGCTGCGCCACTGCGCCACGGCCTGGTCCCATTCCGGGCCCTGCGGTGCGAACTCGCGGCCCTTCACATAGGCCAGCGTGGTGTCGTCCACCGCCACCAGACCGGCACGGGCACCGGCCTCGATGGCCATGTTGCACACCGTCATGCGGCCTTCCATGCTCAGCGCCCGGATGGCGCTGCCGCCGAACTCGATGGTGTAGCCGGTGCCGCCGGCGGTGCCGATGCGGCCGATGATGGCCAGCACGATGTCCTTGGCCGAGCAGCCGGGCGCGAGCTTGCCGTCCACCCGGACCAGCATGTTCTTCGCCTTCTTGGCCAACAGCGTCTGCGTGGCCATCACGTGCTCGACCTCGCTGGTGCCGATGCCGTGCGCCAACGCACCGAAGGCGCCATGGGTGCTGGTGTGGCTGTCGCCGCAGACCACCGTCATGCCCGGCAGCGTGGCGCCACTTTCCGGGCCGATCACGTGCACGATGCCCTGGCGCTTGTCCAGGAACGGAAAGTACGCCGCGGCGCCGAAAGCCTGGATGTTGGCGTCCAGGGTGACGATCTGCTGCTTGCTGATCGGGTCGGCGATGCCGTCGTAGCCGCGTTCCCAGCCGGTGGTGGGCGTGTTGTGGTCGGCCGTGGCGACGATGGAACTCGTGCGCCAGACCTTGCGCCCGGCCAGACGCAGACCCTCGAAGGCCTGCGGGCTGGTCACCTCGTGCACGAGGTGGCGGTCGATGTAGAGCACGGCGGTGCCGTCCTCTTCCGTGTGGACGACGTGGTCGTCCCAGAGCTTGTCGTACAGGGTGCGTCCGGGCATGGGTCGGGGCCTCTCGAGCCCATGATTGTCGCGCAGACGCGGCGGCGCTTCAGGCGCCGGCCGCCGCGCGCTGTTCCAGCTCCGCCTTCAGGCCGGGCGGCAGGCGCAGCGCGGTGGCCAGGGCGTCCAGATAGGCACGTTCCATCGTGCTGGTGGTGTCGCAGACGATCACGCTGGCCAGGTAGACCTCGGCTGCCCGTTCGGGCGTGTCGACGCCCGCGGCCACCTCGGCCGGATCCACCGGGCGGCGCAGTTCGGCGTCGACCCGCGCCCGCAGCGCCGGTTCGGCTTCCAACTGGTGCAGTTCTGCTTCGACGAGGCCCCGTTCGCGCTCGTCCATGTGGCCGTCAGCCCGTGCGGCGGCGATCATCGCCTTCAGCATCGTCCAGCCGTGGTCTTCCTGGGCGGGCGGCGGCAGCTGCGCGAACGCAGCCGGGGCGGCGTTTGCACTGGCAGCGCCCTGGGCGTTGCCGGGCACACCTCCTTGTTTCGCCTGCCAATCCCGGTAGACGTTCCATGCCAGCACGCCAAGCGCGGCGACGCTGCCGACCTTCAGCGCCTTGCCCCCCAGGCCACGCCCGCGCTTGCTGCCCAGCAGCAGCGCCAGTGCGCCACCAGCCACGGCCCCCGTGGCGTACTTGCCGAGGTCGGTCTTGCCCGGGCCGGCATTAGCCGAACGCAGGATCTGGTCCAACAGGGATTGCATGCTCATCGACGGGGCTCCTGAGGCAGTGGGTAGCGGCACTCTAGCCGCCGGGGCTGCCACTTCGATCCCCCGTTGATCCGTCAGTTCAATCCCATCGGCCTGCCGACCGTGCTTGTCCCGATCACCACCCAGAGCTTGAAAGGGCGAATCGCCGACGGTCCGTTCGGCGGCCTTGGACGCATCAGTGTGGACCCGGGCCTCACACAGGACGCAGCCTGTTGCGATGGCGGGAAAGCCTTGACCAGAGCGCCCACACCGTGCCCACCGGCACTGCCACGTAGGCGAAAGTGAACATGGCGAACTTGGCCGCCGCCAGCGTTGAATACAGCATCGCCAGCCCGGGCGCGAAAGACAGGGGGTCGGCCAGCATGAAGAACGAGACCCCGTTCTCAAGCGCGTCGAAGAGCGGCGCCAGCGCGGACAGCAGGGCGGCCCAGACCATCATCGACCTGCCCCTGGACGCTGCCGGGTGCATACGAGACACCAGCACCAATGCGGCCATGTGCAGGACGAGGACCGATGCAATGAAGAGGAAGTCGACCGTCTGGGCATGGAGGTAGGGGCCGATGCCACCCTGATCCAGCAACCCCTGGTACCAGGCCTTGAGCTTCAGGTGGTCGAACGACAGCTGCGCTTCCCAGTACGGCACCGGGAACCCGGACGCCGCATAGGCGGCGTTCAGCACATCGGTGGCCCAGAGGTTGAACAGCAGGCCAAGTACCGCCAGTGCCGCCCACTGAGGCGTGGAGAGGCTGGCCTGAAAGCGAGAGAACGTGTGAAACATGGGATCACCATCGAAGAACTGATGGGATCCATGATTCCCGGCCCGGCCGCTGGAATCTTCTTGCCTCGGTTTCGCCGCGTAACGTTTGATGTCGCCGCCCTTGAAACCAGCGCACCGTGTGCGCCCAGGCCCCGACAGGGGCCGTGATGCCCCGTGCCCCGGTCCGCTCAGCCCAGCGCGGCAATCACCTCGGCAGGCGCCTGCACCAGCTCGATCAGCACCCCCTCACCACCGATCGGGAACTGGTCGTTCGCCTTCGGATGGATGAAGCAGATGTCGTGGCCCGCCGCACCCGGGCGGATGCCACCTGGCGCAAACCGCACGCCGTGGGCCGTCATCCACTCGACGGCCTTGGGCAGGTCGTCCACCCACAGACCGACGTGGTTCAGCGGCGTGGTGTGCACCGCCGGCTTCTTCTCGAGGTCCAGCGGCTGCATCAGGTCGACTTCCACCGCGTGCGGGCCGGCGCCCAGCGCGCAGATGTCCTCGTCGACGTTTTCGCGTTCGCTGACGAAGGTGGACTTCACCTGCAGGCCCAGCATGTCCACCCACAGCGACTTCAGCCGCTGCTTGTCCGGCCCGCCGATGGCGATCTGCTGGATGCCCAGGATGCGGAAAGGCTTCACATCGCTCATGTTCATTCAAACGCCACGATGGGTTGATCGACGCTCAGGCTGGCGCCCGGCTGCGCCAGCACGTCCTTGACCACGCCGTCCTGCTGGGCGACGAGGATGTTCTCCATCTTCATCGCCTCGATCACGGCCAGCTTCTCGCCCGCCTGCACCGCCTGGCCCGGCTGCACCGCCAGTTGCACCAGCAAGCCCGGCATCGGCGAGAGCAGGAACTTGCTCATGTCCGGTGGCGCCTTGAAGGGCATCACGCGCAGCAGTTCGGCGGCGCGCGCGCTCATCAGCATCGTCTCGATGCGGCGGCCGTTGTGCTGCACCAGCGTCCACAGGCCCTGGCGCTCCACCTGCGCGGTGAAGGGGCGGCCGTTGCAGCGGCCGGTGGCCCGGATGCCGTTGAAGCGCCAGTCGCTCTCGATCTGGTAGACCTTGCCGGCCAGTTCGACGCGCACCGCCGGACCATCCGGCCGCAGCACCACCTCGTGAAACACGTGGTCGCCGCCCTGGCCCTTGACCACGGCCGTGAAGGCCTCGCCGATCTTCACGCCGTGCCCCGCCAGCTGGCCCTGGATGCCGGCGGCGCGCTCGCGGTAACGCCGGTAGGCGGCCCCGGCCAGCGCGACCAGGAAGTCCGGGTCGTCGTGGGGCACGTCCTCGGCACGGAAGCCCTGCGCGTACTGCTCGGCGATGAAACCGGTGTTGAAGTCGCCCGACACGAACTTCGGGTGCGCCAGCAAGGCCGACTGGAACGGGATGTTGCTGGACACGCCCCTGATCACGAAGCCGTTGAGCGCCTCGCGCATCTTCGCGATGGCGTCGTTCCGGTCGGTGCCATGCACGATGAGCTTGGCGATCATCGAGTCGTAGAACATCGGGATCTCGCCGCCTTCGTAGACCCCGGTGTCCACGCGCACGCCGCCACCGGCGGGCTGCTTCTCGGCCGCCTGCATCGTGGTCGGCGGCGGCGCGTAGCGCACCAGGCGCCCCGTGGAAGGCAGGAAGTTGCGGAACGGGTCCTCGGCGTTGATGCGGCACTCGATGGCCCAGCCGTCACGGCGGATCTGCGCCTGCGTGAAGGGCAGCTTCTCGCCGGCGGCCACGCGGATCATCTGCTCCACCAGGTCGATGCCGGTGATGCACTCCGTCACCGGGTGCTCCACCTGCAGCCGCGTGTTCATCTCCAGGAAGTAGAAGCTTTGGTCCTTGCCGACCACGAACTCCACCGTGCCGGCACTCTGGTACTTCACCGCCTGCGCCAAAGCCACGGCCTGCGCGCCCATCGCCTGCCGCGTGGCGTCGCTGATGAAGGGCGACGGCGCCTCCTCGATCACCTTCTGGTGCCGGCGCTGGATGCTGCACTCGCGCTCGTTCAGGTAGACCACGTTGCCGTGGGCATCACCCAGCACCTGGATCTCGATGTGGCGTGGGCTCTCGACGAATTTCTCGATGAAGACGCGGTCGTCGCCGAAGCTGTTGCGCGCCTCGTTGCGGCAGGCGTCGAAGCCTTCGAAGGCCTGCTTGTCGTCATAGGCCACGCGCAGGCCCTTGCCGCCGCCGCCGGCGCTGGCCTTGATCATCACCGGGTAGCCGATGCCCTGCGCGATCTTCACCGCATCATCGGGGCTGCCGATGGGTTCGTTCCAGCCGGGGATGGTGTTGACCTTCGCTTCGTCGGCCAGCTTCTTCGAGGCGATCTTGTCGCCCATGGCCGCGATGCTGTAGTGCTTCGGGCCGATGAAGACGATGCCCTCCTGTTCCAGCCGACGTGCAAAGCCCTCGTTCTCCGACAGGAAGCCGTAGCCCGGATGCACCGCCTCGGCGCCGGTGCTCTTGCAGGCGGCGATGATCTTGTCGGCCACCAGGTAGCTCTCGCGGCTGGGCGCGGCGCCGATGAACACCGATTCGTCGGCCAGTTCCACGTGGCGCGCATCGCGGTCGGCGTCGGAATACACCGCCACGGTGGCGATGCCCATCTTCTTCGCGGTGGTGATCACCCGGCAGGCGATCTCCCCGCGGTTCGCAATCAGGATCTTCTTGAACATCGCCGGCCTCACAGGGGAATGTTGCCGTGCTTGCGCCACGGGTTCTCGAGCTTCTTGTCTTTCAGCATCGCCAGGCTGCGGCAGATGCGCTTGCGCGTCTCGTGCGGCTGGATGACGTCGTCGATGTAGCCGCGCGCGCCCGCCACAAAGGGGTTGGCGAAGCGGGCCTTGTATTCCGCCTCGCGCGCCGCCAGCTTCGCCGGGTCGTCCTTGTCCTGGCGGAAGATGATCTCCACCGCGCCCTTGGCACCCATCACCGCGATCTCGGCGTTGGGCCACGAGAAGTTGACGTCGCCGCGCAGGTGCTTCGACGCCATCACGTCGTAGGCGCCGCCGTAGGCCTTGCGCGTGATCACCGTCACCTTGGGCACCGTGCACTCGGCATAGGCGTAGAGCAGTTTGGCGCCGTGCTTGATGATGCCGCCGTATTCCTGGCTGGTGCCGGGCATGAAGCCGGGCACGTCGACGAAGGTAACCACCGGGATGTTGAAGGCGTCGCAGAAGCGCACGAATCGCGCGGCCTTGATGCTGCTCTTGATGTCCAGGCAGCCGGCCAGCACCATGGGGTTGTTGGCCACGATGCCGACCGGCGCGCCCTCCATGCGGCCGAAGCCGATGACGATGTTCTGCGCGTAGTCGGGCTGCAGTTCGAAGAAGTCGCCGTCGTCCACCGTCTTGGTGATCAGCTCCTTGATGTCGTATGGCTTGTTCGGGTTGTCAGGCACCAGGGTGTCCAGGCTCAGGTCCAGACGGTCGGCCGGGTCGGCACTGGCGCGCAGCGGCGCCTTCTCTCGGTTGTTCAGCGGCAGGTAGTTGAAGAAGCGCCGCAGCATCATGATGGCTTCGACGTCGTTCTCGAAGGCCAGGTCGGCCACGCCGCTGCGGCCGGTGTGGGTGGCGGCGCCGCCCAGTTCTTCGGCGGTCACGCTCTCGTGGGTCACCGTCTTCACCACCTCGGGGCCGGTGACGAACATGTAGCTGCTGTCCTTCACCATGAAGATGAAGTCGGTCATGGCCGGCGAGTACACCGCGCCGCCGGCGCAGGGACCCATGATGAGGCTGATCTGCGGCACCACGCCGGAGGCCATCACGTTGCGCTGGAACACCTCGGCATAACCGCCGAGCGAGGCCACACCTTCCTGGATGCGCGCGCCGCCGGAATCGTTCAGGCCGATGACCGGTGCGCCCACCTTCATCGCCTGGTCCATCACCTTGCAGATCTTCTCGGCGTGGGCTTCGCTGAGCGCGCCGCCGAAGACGGTGAAGTCCTGGCTGAAGACGAAGACCAGGCGGCCGTTGATCATGCCGTAGCCGGTGACGACACCGTCGCCCGGCACCTTCTGGTCGGCCATGCCGAAGTCCGGGCAGCGGTGCTCGACGAACATGTCCCATTCCTCGAACGTGCCGTCATCCAGCAGCAGTCCGAGGCGCTCTCGCGCCGTGAGCTTGCCCTTGGCGTGCTGGGCGTCGATGCGTTTCTGCCCGCCGCCCAGGCGCGCCGCAGCGCGCTTGCGTTCGAGTTGTTCGAGGATGTCGTGCATCAGTGAGGCTCCTTGGAATCCATCAGGTCGAGCAGGCGGCGCGCGGCCACGGACGCAGCCAGCGTGCCGTCGCGCACTTCACGGGTGATCGGCGGCAGCGCATCGCGCACCGCCGGGTGGTGTCGAAATCGCTCACGCAGGCCGGCTTCGATGCGTTCCCACATCCACGCGCGGTCCTGGTCCTGCCGGCGGGCGGCCAGCCGGCCCTGGGCCTGCTGGGCATCCCTGAACGCCGTCACCGCGGCCCAGAACTCGGCCACGCCGGTGCCCTCGCGCGCGCTGAGCTGCATCACCTGCGACGCCACATGGGCATGCGTGCCCAGCAGGCGCAAAGCGCTGGTGATCTGCGCACGGGCACGCGTCGCGGCGTCCACGTCCAGGTCGGCCTTGTTGATGACCACCAGGTCGGCCAGCTCCATCACGCCCTTCTTGATCGCCTGCAGGTCGTCGCCGGCATTGGGCAGTTGCATCAGGGTGAAGCAGTCGGTCATGCCGGCCACGGCCGTCTCGCTCTGGCCGACACCGACGGTCTCGACGATCACCACGTCGTAGCCGGCGGCCTCGCAGACCAGCATCGCCTCGCGCGTCTTCTCGGCCACGCCGCCCAGCGTGCCACTGCTCGGGCTGGGGCGGATGTAGGCCTGCGGGTCCACCGACAGGCGCTCCATGCGTGTCTTGTCGCCGAGGATGCTGCCGCCACTGACGCTGGAGCTCGGGTCCACCGCCAGCACCGCCACGCGGTGCCCCAGGCCGGTGAGGTGCAGGCCCAGCGCCTCGATGAAGGTGCTCTTGCCGACACCCGGCACACCGCTGATGCCCACACGCACAGCGCGGCCCGCATGCGGCAGCAGTGCGTTCAGCAACTCGTCGGCACGCGCGCGGTGGTCGGCCCGCGTGCTTTCCAGCAGCGTGATGGTCTTGGCCACGGCGCGGCGCTGCGCCGGGCCAGGCGGGCCCAGGACGGCGTCGTGCAGCGATTGGTCGGCGGGCGGCAGCATGTCAGGCACGGCGAATGTCCGCATTCGACCCAAACTCGCCTTTGGCTCCTTTGGGTCTGGCGACCCGATATCCGTGGGCTCCCCCGAGCCCCCTCCAGGAAGGGGCTCCAGTGCGTTCGACGGCTCCCCGCCAGCCCCCCTCCGCGAGGGGGACTCCAGCCAGCTTGACGAGTCGGCCTGGTGGCCGACCGCTGCGCTGCGCACGGACGCAGCGGTTGTTTTCCCTCGGCCACCCGTGCGCGTCCGCAAGGCGGCGGCGGGCAGGCCTGTGGCGCGCATCGAGGACGCCGAGCATCGCAGGGCCCGAGGCCGCGCGCGCCAGCGCGCTTCGTAGACTGACTCGCGGCCGTTGTCCGACCACAGCGAACGAAGTGAGCGGAGGGAGTTTGGCCGCGGGCCTCGGGACCGAGAAGCGCAGGGGAGCCGGAGCGCAGCGCAGGCCGTCCGATCTAAGCGCCACAGGCCTGCCCGCCGTCGCCTTGCCACCTCGGCCTGTGCGTGCGGTTCCCAACGCCCGCTCCGGGTCGAAAGTGGTCACCGCAGGATGCTCCCGCAAAGATCGCATCCAGCGCTCAACCCGCTGCCACGCTCTTGCGGATCTGCTCGAGCACGTCCTTCGCACTCGCCGGAATCGGCGTGCCCGGTCCGTAGATGCCTTTGACACCGGCGGCGTAGAGGAAGTCGTAGTCCTGCTGCGGGATCACGCCACCGACGAAAACGACGATGTCGTCGGCACCCTGCTTCTTCAGTTCCGCAATGATGGCCGGCACCAGGGTCTTGTGACCCGCCGCCAGGGTGCTGACGCCCACCGCATGAACGTCGTTCTCGATGGCCTGGCGCGCGCATTCCTCGGGCGTCTGGAAGAGCGGCCCCATGTCCACGTCGTAGCCCAGGTCGGCAAAGGCCGTGGCCACCACCTTGGCGCCGCGGTCGTGGCCGTCCTGGCCCAGCTTGGCGATCATCACGCGCGGGCGGCGGCCCTGCTGCTCGCCGAAGGCGGCGATCTCGGCCTTCAGCTTGTCCCAGCCCTCGGCGCTGTCGTAGGCGGCTGCATACACACCGGTCACCTTCTGGATGTCGGCGCGGTGGCGCCCGTAGACGGTCTCGAGCGCGTCACTCACCTCGCCCACCGTGGCGCGGGCGCGGATGGCGTCGATGCTCAGGGCCAGCAGGTTCCCTTGGCCGGACGTCGCCGCAGCGGTCAGGGCCCCCAGCGCGGCCTGCACCTTGGCGGTGTCTCGTGTGGCCTTGATCTTCTCCAGGCGCGCAATCTGGGCCTCGCGCACCTTGACGTTGTCCACCTCCAGGATCTCCACCGCGTCCTGCTGCTTGAGCTTGTACTTGTTGACGCCGACGATCACGTCGGCGCCGCTGTCGATGCGGGCCTGCTTTTCGGCCGCGCTGGCCTCGATCTTCAGCTTGGCCCAGCCGCTCTCCACGGCGCGGGTCATGCCGCCCATGGCCTCCACCTCGTCCAGGATCGCCTGCGCCTTGTCGGCCATGTCCTGGGTGAGCTTCTCCATCATGTAGCTGCCGGCCCAGGGGTCGACGACGCTGGTGATGTGCGTCTCCTCCTGGATGATCAACTGCGTGTTGCGCGCGATGCGGCTGCTGAAGGCGCTGGGCAGCGCGATGGCCTCGTCGAAGCTGTTGGTGTGCAGGCTCTGCGTGCCGCCAAAGACGGCGGCCATGGCCTCGATCGTGGTGCGCACGACGTTGTTGTACGGGTCCTGCTCGGTCAGGCTCCAGCCGCTGGTCTGGCAATGCGTGCGCAGCATCAGGCTCTTGGCCTTCTTCGCGCCGAAGCCCTTCATGATGCGCGTCCACAGCAGCCGTGCGGCGCGCATCTTCGCGATCTCGAGATAGAAGTTCATCCCGATCGCCCAGAAGAAGCTCAGGCGGCCGGCGAAGTCGTCCACGTCCAGCCCGCGCCCGGTGGCGGTCTTCACGTACTCCTTGCCGTCGGCCAGCGTGAAGGCCAGTTCCAGCGCCTGGTTCGCGCCGGCCTCCTGCATGTGGTAGCCGGAGATGCTGATCGAGTTGAAGCGCGGCATGTGCTGCGCCGTGTAGCCGATGATGTCGCCGATGATGCGCATCGACGGCTCCGGCGGGTAGATGTAGGTGTTGCGGACCATGAACTCCTTGAGGATGTCGTTCTGGATGGTCCCGCTCAGCTGGTCCTGCTGCACGCCCTGCTCTTCGGCCGCCACCACGTAGCCGGCCAGCACCGGCAGCACGGCGCCGTTCATCGTCATGCTCACGCTGACCTTGTCCAGCGGGATGCCGTCGAACAGGATCTTCATGTCCTCGACGCTGTCGATCGCCACGCCGGCCTTGCCGACATCGCCGGTGACGCGCGGGTGGTCACTGTCGTAGCCGCGGTGGGTGGCCAGGTCGAAGGCCACGCTCACGCCCTGGCCGCCGGCGGCCAGCGCCTGCCTGTAGAAGGCGTTGCTCTCCTCGGCGGTGGAGAAGCCCGCGTACTGGCGGATCGTCCAAGGCCGGCCGGCGTACATCGTGGCCTGCGGGCCGCGGATGAAGGGCTCGAAGCCAGGCAGCGTGTCGGCCAGCGGCAGGCCCTGCAGGTCGGCCGCCGTGTACAGCGGCTTGACCACCAGGCCCTCCGGCGTCGTCCAGTTCAGCGCCGAGACATCGCCGCCAGGGGCGGCCTTGGCGGCGGCTTCGGTCCACTGCGTCAACGTGGCGGGCTTGAATTCGGGCGTGTCACTCACGGCAGGAGTCCTGGCAAAGGAAGAAGTCGGACGGCAGGGTCAGACCGGCGCTGGCAGGTCGGGCCATCCCGAAGCCGCGATTCGCTGGCGCGGGCATTCAGGGAATGCAGCCTTGTCCGCGGCGTTCGATTATGCATAATTATGAATTAGAGAGCTACACGAAGCTGACGCCGGCGCCTCATCGTCTCAGTCCTGTCCAGCAAGATCGGCGGGGCCGGCAACCCAGGTTCGCTCCGATTCACCGCCCGCGTTTTCGGCCCTGTCGCCGCATTGCCACACTCCTTGCCGCATGGCTGCCCTCGAGACTCCCCATCCGACCGCGGTGCCCGCCCTCACCCGGCGTGCGCTGTACCTGGACGTGGCCGACCAGCTCCGCGAACAGATCTTCAGCCGCCGGCTGGAACCCGGCAGTTGGATCGACGAGATGAAGCTCGCCGCCGAACTGGGCATCAGCCGCACGCCACTGCGCGAGGCGCTGAAGGTGCTGGCGGTCGAAGGCCTGGTGACGATGAAGGTGCGCCGCGGTGCCTTTGTGGCGGAGATGT
This sequence comes from Burkholderiaceae bacterium, assembly GCA_024235915.1. GTDB lineage: Bacteria > Pseudomonadota > Gammaproteobacteria > Burkholderiales > Burkholderiaceae_C > Rubrivivax. The sequence continues at coordinate 20,374 of JACKLO010000009.1, forward strand.
CGCGCGACGACGTGGCCCAGGTCTACCACCTGCTCGGCCTGCTCGAGAGCGATGCCGCGGCCCAGGTCGCTGTGCGAGCCGACGAGGCGCAGCGCGCCGAATTGCGTGCCCTGCACGACCGGCTGGAACGCCAGGCCCGCCAGCGCGACGCCTTCTTCGCCACCAACGAGGCTTTCCATCTGGCCTTGCTGCAGATCGCCGGCAACCGCTGGGCGCAGCAGATGGTGCTGGACCTGCGCAAGGTGATGAAACTCAACCGCCACCACTCGCTTTTCAAGCAGGGCCGGCTGGCCGAATCCCTGGCCGAACACCGGGCCCTGATGCAAGCCATCGACGACCGCGACGCGGCGCGCGCGGCGGCGCTGATGCAAGCGCATTTCCGCGGCGGCCTCGAAGCCGCGGCCTGATCGCGAGCCGGGCCGACGCCTGCAAGGCTCGACGCGGCAGCAGCAGCAGCCACCGGCGTGGGCTATCGTGCACCGCATGACCCGAGGTGAACCCGTCACGCCCGCTCCGTGGTGGCGGGTCACACTGCAAGGTGCCGGCCCGGCTGCGGTGATCGCCTACCTTGGCGTGCTGGCACTGCTGCTCTGGGGCGCCTGGCGCTGGCTGGACCCGACGCCCAATCGCCACCTCGTCATCGCCACCGGCCCGGCACAAGGCGCCTACGCCGAACTGGCCGGCCGCTACCTGCCCTACCTGCACACCGAACGCCTGCAGGTGGAACTGCGCGCCACCCAGGGATCAGCCGACAACCTGGCGCTGCTGCGCGACCCCACGTCCGGCGTGCAGGTGGCCTTCGTGCAGAGCGGCAGCAGCCTGGCGCCGGTCGCGGACGCGGACGACACGCCCCTCGTGTCGCTGGGGCGCATCGCCTACGAACCGATCTGGATCTTCTACCGAAGAGACCGCCAGGGCGCGAACGGCCGCCCTGCGCCACCGCCGGTACGGCTGGCCGACCTGGCCGGCTGGCGCGTCAACACCGGGCCCGCCGGCGGTGGCGGCGGGCCGCTGTTCGCCCAGCTGGCGGCGGCCAACGGCCTGGCCGCCGACGCGATGAAGCTGGACAGCAGCCCCAGCGTGCAGGGCGTGGTGGCGCTGGTGGAACGCCGCATCGACGCCCTGGTGATGGTGGCCGCCGCCGATGCACCGCTGGTGCAGTACCTGCTGCAGACCCCCGAGGTGGCCTTGCTGCCGTTTCCGCAGGCCGAGGCCTATGCGCGGCGCCTGCCCTTCCTGCGCGCGGTGACCCTGCCGCGTGGGCTGGTGGACCTGGCCACCGACCGACCGCCGCAGGACGTCCCCCTGGTGGCCGCCAGCGCGTCCCTGGTTGCCCGCGCCGACCTGCACCCGGCCCTGGTGCAGCTGCTGGTCCAGGCCGCACGCCAGGTCCATGGCGAGCCGGGCTGGTTCCAGGCCGCCGGTGAACTGCCCAGCGCGGTCGCCGACGGCCTGGCGCTGTCGCCCGAGGCCGAGCGCTTCTACCGTGACGGCCGACCCTGGCTGCAACGCTACCTGCCGTTCTGGCTGGCCAACTTCATCGACCGCATGTGGATCGTGCTGCTGCCACTGCTGGCGGCGATGGTGCCGCTGTCGCGCGTGCTGCCGCCGCTGGTCAGCCTGCGCCTGCGCTCGCGCGTGTTCCGCTGGTATGCCCACCTGCGCGCCATCGAGACCGCGCTCGACCGGCCTGACGCCGACCTGGCGGCATTGCGGGAACAACTGGAGGCCACCGACCGCCAGGTCGAGCACATCGGCCTGCCGCTGGCCTACACGCACGAGCTCTACCAGCTGCGCGCCCACATCAACCTGGTGCGAAAGCGGCTGCAGGCGCGCAAGGACTGACGGCAACGCCTGCGCGTCTGCGCCTTGGTGCCACTAAGCCGCAGCGCGCGCCGGCCTGAGTTTCACCACCCTGGCCCGCAACTGCCCGCAGCCCGCGTCCACGTCCTGCCCTGCCGACTGTCGCATGCGGGTCAGCACGCCGCGCTGGTTCAGCGCGCGGAAGATGGCGGTGACCCGATCCGTGTCGGGCCGGCGGAAATCCAGGCCCTCAACGGCGTTGTACGGGATCATGTTCAGGATCGCCGGCTGCCCCTGCAGCGCAGGCACCAGGGCCTCGAGCTCGTCGTCGCCGTCGTTGACACCGGCCAGCAGCGTCCACTGCACCTGCAGCGGATAGCCCGTGGCGCGCGCGTAGGCCAGGGCCTCGGCCAACAGTTCCGCCGGCCGCCAGCGCGGTGCCCGCGGCAGCAGCGCAGCGCGGCGATCGTCGTTCATCGAATGCAGCGACAGCGCCAGCGCCGGCTTCACGGTGCCCAGCGGCAGGCGCTCGAAGGCGCGCGCGTCGCCCACGGTGGAGAACACCAGCTGCTTGTGTGCCAGGTTGCCCTGGGTGCCCAGCAGCTCGATGGCCTCGAGCACGTTGTCCAGGTTGTGGGCCGGCTCGCCCATGCCCATGAAGACCACCTTGCGCACCGGCTGCAGGCTGCGCGCCAGCGCCACCTGGGCCACGATCTCGGCACTGCCCAGCTGGCGCAGCAGGCCGCTGCGGCCCGTCATGCAGAAACCGCAGCCCACCGCGCAGCCCAGCTGGGTCGACACGCAAACGCCCTGGCGCGGCAGCAGCACGGTCTCCACCGTCTGGCCGTCCGACAGGTCCACCAGCAGCCGCGCCGAGCCGTCGGCACCGGCGTGCCGCTCGCGCAGACGCGCCAGGGCGGCCAGGTCGCCTTCGAGCACCGGCAGGGCCTCGCGCAGCGTCTTCGGCAGGAAGTCGGCGATGGCGCGCCGGCCGGCGTCCTGCGGCCGCGCCTGCACCCAGTGGCGCAGCACGCGCGCGGCATGGCCGGGCCCCGCCCCCAGGCCGCGCAGGCGTTGTTCGATGTCGTGGATGCGCACGGGCGGGAGTATCGTCGGCCGATGAGCTCCCTGCACCCCATCCGCCCGCTGGGCGCCAGCGGCCTGAAGGTGCCCGCCCTGTGGCTGGGCACCATGATGTTCGGCGACCGCACCGAGGCCCCCGAGGCCGAGCGCATGCTCGACCTGGCTCGTGAGCATGGCCTGTTCGCCATCGACACGGCGGACAGCTACGGTGTCGGTGCCAGCGAGCGCATGGTCGGGCAGCTGATCCGGCGCGACCGGGAATCCTGGGTGCTGGCCACCAAGTTCGCCAACCCCGGCAGCGAACGTGCCAACGACCGCGGCCTGTCGCGCCGCTGGATGACGCTGGCCGTGGACCGCAGCCTTCAGCGCCTGGACACCGACTGGATCGACCTCTACTGGATGCACCGCGACGACGAGACGACGCCGCCCGAGGAGACCCTGTCGGCGATGGCGCGGCTGATCGAGTCGGGCAAGGTGCGCTACTACGGCGTCTCCAACTTCCGCGCCTGGCGGCTGGCCCGCCTGGTGGAGACCGCGCGCCGCATGGGCGTGCCGCCGCCCATCGCCTGCCAGCCGCCGTACAGCGCCATGACCCGCGGCGTCGAGGACGAACTGCTGCCGGCCTGCGCCCACTACGGCGTCGGTGCCGTCGTCTACAGCCCGCTGGCGCGCGGCGTGCTCACCGGCAAGTACCTGCCCGGCAGCGCCGCCCCCGACGACAGCCGGGCCGCACGCCAGGACCGGCGGCTGATGCAGACCGAATGGCGCCCGGAGTCGCTGGCCCTGGCCCAGCGTTTCGTGGCCCACGCCCGCGAACGTGGTCTGACACCGGTGCAACTGGCCGTGGCCTGGGCGCTGAACAACCGCCTGGTCGACGGCGTGATCGCCGGCCCGCGCACGCTGGCGCAGTGGCAGGACTACGTGTCGGCGCTGTCGGTGCGGGCCGATGCCGAGGACGAGGCTTTCGTCGACACCCTGGTGCGCCCGGGCCATGCGTCCACGCACGGGTACACCGACCCGCTGTACCCGGTCACCGGCCGCCAGCCGCGCGGCTGACGGCTGCGCACCCGCTGAATCAGCGCACCGTGAGCCCGGGCGTGCCCGCCTGAACATCGCCGATCTCCGCCGCGGCCTCGAAGCCGTGGCGGCGGAAGACATCCATCACCGCCCCCACGCTGCCCGCGTCGCAGGACACCAGCAGGCCGCCACTGGTCTGCGGATCGGTGAGCAGCGCGCGATCCTCGGCGGCAAAGTCGGCCGGCAAGGCCACGTCGGCGCCGTAGCCAGCCCAGTTGCGGCCCGAGGCCCCCGTGACAAAACCCTGGGCCACCATCTGGCGCACACCGGGCAGCAGCGGCACGCGCGCCCAGTCGACCACCACCTGCGCCCGGGCACCGCGCGCCAGTTCCAGCCCATGGCCGGCCAGCCCGAAGCCGGTGACGTCGGTCAGCGCGTGCACCCCGTCCAGCGCCGCGAGTTCGGGGCCCGGTGTGTTCAGCCGCGTGGTGCTGGCGATCATCTGTTCGTAGCCCGCCGGTGACAGCTGCTCCTTCTTCAGCGCCGCGCTGAGCACGCCCACGCCCAGCGGCTTGCCCAGGATCAGCCGGTCGCCGGCACGCGCGTCGGCGTTTTTCTTCACCCGCTTCGGGTGCACGAGGCCCAAGGCCACCAGACCGTAAATGGCCTCCACCGAGTCGATGGTGTGGCCGCCGGCGATCGGGATGCCGGCGGCGCGGCAGACGGCGTTGCCGCCTTCCAGGATGCGGCCAATGGTCTGCGTGGACAGCACGTTGATCGGCATGCCCACCAGCGCCAGCGCCATGATCGGCGTACCGCCCATCGCATACACGTCGCTGATCGCGTTGGTGGCGGCGATGCGGCCGAAGTCAAATGGGTCGTCGACGATGGGCATGAAGAAGTCGGTCGTCGCGATCAGCGCCTGCTCGTCGTTGAGCTGGTAGACGGCGGCGTCGTCAGCGGTTTCGATGCCCACCAGCAGCTGCGGCGGGATCGGCATGCTGCCCGTGCCCTTGAGGATCTCACTGAGCACGCCGGGCGCAATCTTGCAGCCACAGCCGCCGCCATGGGACAGTGAAGTCAGGCGCGGCTCGGAAGACGGCGAGGAACAGACGGTCGAGGTCATGGGGCGGTTTCCAGGGCTTGGCGAAGGATCTGGCGCAAAGTGGCGCGTTCCCGGGCCGGGTCGAACAGCGGCGCGCGTGCCTCGCACTGCGCCGCCAAGGCCTTCAGCATAGCCGGCGCGTCGCGAACCTGTTCGAGCCAAGCCGCCAGGCCCTGCGCATCGCCAGGGGGGAAGTAGCCGCCGTAGCCCGCACCCAGCATGCCCACGTTGCCCGCGATGCGCGACGCCAGCACCGGCGTGCCGCGGCGCACCGCTTCCAGCACCACGTGGGCGCCGCCTTCCATGCGGCTGGTGTGGACCAGCACATGGGCTTGTCGGATGCGGCGCAGCGTCTCGGCATGAGGGCGCGCGCCCAGCCAGCGGTAGCCCGGATGCGCGGCTGCGCACGCCTGGGCCGCGTCACCCAGTGACGGTTCCAGCACGCCGCCGATGTGGTCGATGCGGATGTCGTGCCGGTGCTGCAGCAGTGCCGCCGCCCTCCACAGGGTCTGCGGCGACTTTTCATCGCGCAGGTGGCCCACCATCAGGGCGCGCAGGTGGTGGGCCGTCTTCGGCACCGGCGGTCGGGCAGGCGTCGACTGGAAACACACGACGGCCTTGTCGCGCACGGCGGCGGGCAGGTCCTCCGGCGCGCGTTCGTGCAGCACGATCAGGTGCCAGGCCAACGCCAGCGAATGCTGTGCGCTGGCGTCGACGGCGATGTCCCGGTAGAGGTCGGTGCCGGTGAGCGCCACGACCAGCGGCCGCCGGGGAAAGGCCTGCGCGAAGGCGTGGATGGCCGGGGCCGACCGGCGGGCATGCAACGCCAGCATGGCGTCGGCAGGCTCACCATCCCAGGTCGCGCAGACCCGGACCCGATAATCCGGCGCCAGAAAGCGTGCCCATCGCCGGGCCGTCTGCCAGTTGCCGTTGTTGGCAGCGGCCAGCGCCGGGGTCACCAGGCACAGGGATGGATTCATGATCGGAGCGCGCATTGTCCGCTGACCTGCTGCCTGGCCACGCACTGCGCCAGTCGGGTGCCGCCTGGCTGGCCGGTGCCCTGGCCGCCACCCGCGCGCAGACGCTCACGCTGTTCGACGCCTGGCGAACCGCCCTGCCGGCGTCGATGGAGATCCGCTACGCGCCGGAACTGAACCCGCCGCGCTGGGAACTCGGCCACGTGGCCTGGTTCGAGGAACGCTGGCTGGCGCGCAACCCGGAACGCCTTCGCGGTGCTGCCGCCAACCCGCAGACCGGGCTTGGCAACGCCCTGCTGCCACGCGCCGATGCGCTGTACGACAGCAGCACCGTCGCCCACACCCGCCGCTGGCACCTGGACCTGCCCGATGCCCAAGGCACGCTGCGCTATGCCGCACAGGTGCGCGAACGTACGCAGGCCCTGCTGGTCACCGTGCCCGACGACGACGACGCGCTGTACTTCTTCCGCTGGGCCTTGGCGCACGAAGCCATGCATGCCGAGGCCTCGGTCACCATGGCCCAACACCTCGCCTTGCCCATCGCTGCGACCTTGCCCAGCACCGGCCCTGCGCCAGGTCCGGAGGGGCAGGTGGCCTGCGCCGGCGGCGACTTCGTGCTCGGCCACGTGGGCGCGGGCTTCCACTTCGACAACGAAGAGGGCCAGTTTCCGGTGACACTTTCGCCGTACGAGATCGACCGGTCGCCGGTGACCTGGGCGCGCTTCCGTGCCTTCATCGATGCTGGCGGCTACGTCGATGCCCAGTGGTGGACCACCGACGGATGGGCCTGGCGCCAGCGGCACAGCAGTGGGCGGCCGCGCCACCTGTTGCTGGAGGACGGCGTCTGGCAGCGCGCCGCATTCGGTGCCTGGGTGCCGATGACCGACGACGAGCCGGTGATGCACCTGACGCAGCATGAAGCACAGGCATGGTGTCGCTGGGCCGGCCGCCGCCTGCCCAGCGAGGCCGAATGGCAGTGGGCCGCGTTGAACGCCGAGGGCTTTGCCTGGGGTGAGGTCTGGGAGTGGACCGCCACGCCCTTCGAGCCCTGGCCCGGCTTCGTGCCGCACCCGTACCGCGACTTTTCACAACCCTGGTTCGACGGCCGGCCGGTGCTGCGCGGCGCCGGCTTTGCCACCCCGGCCTGCCTGCGGCACCCGCACTATCGCAACTTCTTCCCGGCGGAACGCAGCGACCTGTTCGCCGGCTTCAGGAGCTGCGCGGCCTGACGACCGCACCACCGTTGACCGCCGGCGCCGAGACCCCCGCCTCGGCCGGCAGGCGCCGCGGTGCGTGCACGATGACGCCTTTCTTCGGGCTGGCCTGGCCGTAGCGCAGCAGCACCGCCGAGCGGGGCACACCAAAGGCCTCGGCCAGGAAGGCGATCAACCGTGCCGTGGCCTTGCCATCCTCCGCCACCGCGGCGATCTGCACCTGCAGCCGGCCGCCCATCACGCGGCCGAAGGCATCGCGGCGCGCACCGGGCTTGCCCTGAAGTTCCAGCCACAGGTCGGGGCCCTGCCAGCGGTAGTGCGGGTCGTGCACAGCGTCAATCAAGCCCGCGCGGCAAAGACGTGGAACCAGCCCCGCGCATCGGTCCAGCGTTGAACGCTGCGAAAGCCGGCGTCGTGCAGCAACGCCTCGAAGTCGCCCGGCCGGTATTTACAGGAGATCTCCGTGTGCAGGCGCTCGCCGGCCGCGAAGCTGCGCTCGCCGCCGGGCCAGCGGACGATCTGCGCCGTCCGCGACGCCAGGTGCATCTCGATGCGCGACGCCGGTGCGTCGTAGAAGGCCACGTGCTGCCAGGCGCACGGGTCGAAGTCGCTGCCGATCAACGCATTGACATGGCGCAACAGGTTCAGGTTGAAGGCCGCCGTGACGCCCAGCGGATCGTCGTAGGCAGCTTCCAGCACAGCGCGGTCCTTCACCCCGTCAACACCGATGAGCAGCGTGCCACCGGCGCAGGCCGCGCGTGCACGACCAAGGAAGGCCAGGGCCTCGTCGGGCGTGAAGTTGCCGATGCTCGACCCGGGATAGAACACCGTGCGCGGGCCGGGCATCACGGCATCGGCCAGGTCCAGCGTGACGGAGAAGTCCTGGCCCAGCGCGCACATGGGCAGGGCCGGGTGACGCTGCTGGAGCGCCATCAGCGCGTCGCGCAGAAAATCCACCGAGATGTCGACCGCCACGTACTGCGCCGGTCGCAACAGCGGAAACAGCGACGCGGCCTTGGCACAGTCGCCCGCACCCAGGTCGATCAGCGGTCGACCGCTGCCGCAGGCCGCCGCCATGGCCCCCCCGTGGGCCGCGAAAATGGCCGCCTCCGTGCGTGTGAGGTAGTACTCGTCGAGCGCGGTGATGGCATCGAACAGGCGCGAGCCCAGCGTGTCGTAGAAGAACTTCGACGCCACGCGTGCGGGCGTGCTGGCCAGTCCGTGCCGCACCTCATCGCCCACGGCCGCCGCGTCGGGCAGGAATCGCTGGACAAGGACTGGCACCAACATGAAGCCGACTCTAGCAGCGCAGCGTTGCAGTACCGCGTTGCAGTGCAGCGCACCGCCGCCGAGCTTCTGCGCCACCACCGCAGGCAGGCTGACGCGCCAGCCCGCCACGGAGCACGATCACCGTCAGACGCGCAGGTAGGTCCAGCCCTGCTGCAGACGCTGCACGATGTGGTCGAGCGCCGACGAGGCGACGACCGTGCCGGGCAGCAGGCGCACGTCGTCGCCCTGGTCGCGCAGCCTGTCCACCGTCTGCCCGCAGGCGACGAAGCGCAGCGCAGGAAAGGCCGCCTGCAGGCGCTGCACGCGCGCTGCGTCGGGCGATGCGGCAGCGCGCAACAGGTCGAGCCCGCCGCGGTTGGCGACCACGTCCAGCGAGAGTTCGCGCCCCTGGTCCCGCGCCAGGGTCAGCAGTTGCTCGGCACGCGCCAGCGCGGCCAGGGCCTGGCCGTGGTCGTTGTCCCCGACGTGCAGGACGATGGCCGACATCGTGCCGGCCTCGCCGGCGGGCGCCTCGGCCAGGGCATCGGCCGCGCCCGGCCGCGAGGCGCCGCCGCGCCACGCCAGACCCGCCACCCCGCCCAGCCCGAACAGGGCCAGACCGGCCACCACCAGACCGCGTCGCTCGACGCCAAGGCTGGCCGCGCGCCGCACCGGCGCGCCAGCCGGCACCGGCGGCATCGCGTGGGCGTAGGCCTGGCGCAGCAGGGCGCGGTCGGCCGTCAGTTCACCCAGGCGCTCGCGCAAGGCTGGAGACGCATGGACTTCGGCCAGCAGCGCCGCCGCGTCCGCCGCCGCGAGTTCACCGTCCAGCAGCGCCTGCAAGCGCCAGTCGTGCAGGTCGCCGCTCATCGCACCAGCCTCAGGTGCGGCGCCAGCGCCTCCGGTGCGTCGCCTGCCAGCGCCGCCCGCAGCGCAGCACGGCCGCGGTGCAGGCGGCTCATCACCGTGCCCACGGGGATGCCGAGGATGGCGGCCGTCTCGGCGTAGCCGCACTCCTCCAGGTCCACCAGGGCGATCACCTGGCGCTGCCCCACGGGCAAGCGGGCCACGGCCGCGCGCATCGCCGCCACGAGCTCGGCCTGGCTGGCCTGCTGTTCGGGCGTGGGCGAGGCGCAGACCAGGGTCTCCTCGAGCGCATCGATGTCCTCGCCCGGCCGCAGTGCGCGAAGGTGGTCGCGCCACGCGTTGACCAGGATGCCGAAGAGCCACGGGCGCAGGCGATCCGGGTCGCGCAGCTGACCGAGCCGGGCCACCGCCTTGGTCAACGCATCCTGGGTCAGGTCGTCGGCCAGGGCAGCATCATGGCACCAGAGGTAGGCCAAACGGTACATGGCCGGGCGCAAGGTCTCCAGCCGCCGGTGCAAGGCGGCGGCCGGGAACAGGCAGGCTCGGAAGTCCATGGACATGAAGACGCGCAGGCACGCAATCTATGCCGTCACTCCCGGCCCCGAAGGCAGGGTTCTCACGGGGAGGGTTCGCACTGGAATAGGGGATCGGTGCCGCACGTCTTTCCGATACGGCGCCACTTGGCCCGCATCACCTCGACTGGAGACGACATGACCCGACACCTGCGCCGCACGGCGGCTCTTGCCTTCATTGCCACCGCGCTGGCCGCGCCGCTGACCACCTCCCTGGCGCAATCGTTCGACGCCAGCCGGCCCAACAAGGTGGTGTTCCAGGTCAGCGAGAACGACCCCAAGACCTGGAACCTGGCGCTGAACAACGCCAAGAACGTGCAGCAGGCGCTGGGCTCCGACCAGACCGCCGTGGAGATCGTGGTCTACGGCCCGGGCATCGGCATGCTGAAGATGGACTCGCCGGTGGCCGAACGCATCGCCGAAGCCACCGGCAGGGGCGTGGCGGTGGTCGCCTGCGAGAACACGATGAAGGCGCAGAAGCTCACACGCACCGACATGCTGCAGAGCATCGGCTATGTGCCTGCCGGTGTGGTGGAGATCATGACGCGGCAGAAGGAGGGCTTCGCCTACGTGCGGCCCTGAGCCTGAGACTCCGGTCGCACGTGGCCGGGGTCACCAGCGCCACTGCAGCCCAGACTGCAGCGAGCGGCCGGGCAGCGGGCTCAGGGGGCGCAAGGTGGCAGTGGTGGCGGCGTTGTAGGCCAGCGTGTCGCCCAGATTGGTGCCGCGCAGGAACCACAGCACGTTGCCATGGGCCGTCTGTGTCTGCCAGGTCAGCGCCAGGTCCCACATCGACCAGGCGGCGGTGGCCGTGTCGTCGGCCGCCACCCGGCCCTGCCGCGCGGCATGGCGCCAGCGCATCTGCGCCCCCCAGGCGCCGTGGCGCAGGTCGGCCGTCAGCGTCAGGCGATGCGGGGCGATGCGCGGCAATGGCTGCCGGTCCCGGCGGTTGTCGCCTTCCAGCAGATCAGCCTGGCCGCCCAGGTCCAGACGCCAGACGCCGTCGAGCACGCGCCAGCGCCCTTCGAACTCCATGCCGCGCAGCGTGGCCGGTACTCCCTCGAAGGCCAGGACCGGTACGTCGCCGCCGTCCTCGTCCGCCGAAGACTCGCCCGTGGGCAGCAGTGCGATGTAGCGGTCGAAGCGGCTGTGGAAGGCGGTGGCCTTGAGTTCGTGCGCGCCCTGCCGCCACGCCAGCGACAGCTCGGCATGGCGTCCACGCTCGAGCGGCTGATCCGGATCGCCGCGCTCGAACGCCGCGGTGGCCACGTGCACGCCGTTGGCGTAGAGCTCGTAGCTCGTGGGCGCCCGTTCGGTGTGGGCGAGATGGGCGCCCAGTTCCCAACCTTCCGCCAGCGTCCGGGTCAGGCCCAGCGAGGCCATCGCCGGGCTGAAACGCCGGGAGGTCGGTGCGCCGAACCGGGGTTCGTCGCTGTCGACCGCGTCGCCGTCGGACCGCACCCGCACCGACTCCCGCCGCAGGCCGGCGCTGAGCAGGGTGCCCCCGAGCCGCCAGCGCTCCACCAGGAAGACACCCGCCATCCGGCTCTGGGTGGCCGGCACGAAGGCCTCTTCACCATCGGCCACGAAGTCGGCACGCTCCAGCTGCAGGCCGGCCACACAGTCGAGCACGCCGCCGCCCAGCCGCAGCGGCCGTTGCACCACCTCCAGCCGACCGTCGTGACCCTGGTTGCGGAACACGGTGCCCACCTCGTCGCCCTCGAACTCCGTGTGCCGGTAGTCGGTCCACGCGAGTTGGCCGCGCACGGTGGCGAAGGCCCCGTCTGTCAGCGTTGCCTCGCCGGCCAAGGCCAACCGGTCACGCTGCATGCCGATGGTCACGTCCACCTCGGCCACGGTGCCGTAGCGGTTCCGGTAGGTGTCCAGGGACAGGCCGAGGTGGCCGCCCTGCCACAGCCACGCGCCGCCGACGGCGCCACCCTCGGCATCGCTGGCGGAGTTGACCACATGGCGGCTGCGCGTGCTGCCGCCGTCCTCGCCGGGCCGAACAAAGGCCGGTACCTGGAGGTCATGGGTGCGCCGCTTGAAGACGTCTGCGTGCAGCGCAAGGCGTTCACTGCCACCCTCGACCAGCGCCGCCACGCTGCGCTCGTTGGCGGCCCCACCCAGGCGCAGCTCGGCCGCCCCGGAGAACGGCGGCAAGGGCAGGCCCGGGATGCGGTTGTCGATCACGTTGACGACGCCACCGACGGCGCTGCCGCCGTAAAGCAGCGCTGCCGGGCCACGCAGCACCTCGATGCGCTCGACCACCAGCGGGTCCAGCGGCACTGCGTGGTCGAAGCTCAGTGCCGAGGCGTCGAGCGGCGCCCCACCATTGGCCAGCACGCGGATGCGGTCACCGTCCTGGCCACGCACGACGGGGCGGTTGGCATTGGGGCCGAAGTAGGTGGCCGCCACGCCAGGTTGCCCGTCCAGCGTCTCGCCGAGTGCCGTTCCGCGCTGCAGCAGCAGGGGCATGCCTTGCAGCACGCTGGATGCGGCCTGCGGCGTGTCGTCGCGCCAGGGGTTGCCGGTCACCACCACCTGGGGGATGGTCTGGGCCTGGACGAGACCGCCCTGCCAAAGCAGCAGGAGTGCGCCGGCGAGGACCGACGGGGGAGCAGAGAGGGAGAACATGGAGATTCCTCGCCGTTGCGTCGGATCGCGTCGGATCGCGGTGCAACGGCACGATGCAGTGCAGCCCCGGCTGCCAGGGCCTGGCCGGGGAGCGGAAGGGGTGCGCGCTCGGGCGCAGGGGGGTGCACAGGCACGGCGTGCCCTGGGGCCCGACGGGCCCCAGGGGCATGCGGCGGCGCGTGTGTTCAGCCGCGCGGGGGCGCGCGGGCGAGGAAGGCCGCGTCAATGCCGCGCGCCGCGGCCGGGCAGGCCACCGGCAGGCGCCCCAGCGGGCAGCGTTCCGCCTCAGCCGCCTGCGGCGCCGGCACGGTGGCCAGGCCGACGAGCAGCTGGTCCACCAGGCGGCAGGTGGCGTCGCCGGCCGCATGCACCCACGCGTCAGCGTCGTGACAGTCAGGCGAGGCGTGGCCTGCCAGGGCCGCCACGGGCCCGTGCTTCACCGCATGCCAATGCGCCAGCCCCAAGGCCGCCAACAGGCCGAGGAGCGTCGCGATGACGAGCGCGCGTGCCTGGCGGCTCCGGCGCAATGCCCGCATCATCGTCAGTTCACGACGGAAGAACCGGGCGGCTGGTCCGCCGGCGGAGTGAACAGTTCGCCCACGTCCACGGCGTCGAAACGGTACTGCAGGCCACAGAACTCGCAGCCGACCTCGACCTCGCCGCGCTCGGCGAGCAGCGACTCGCTCTCTTCGCGCCCCAGGCCCAACAGCATGCCGCGTACGCGCTCACGCGAACAACGGCAGGCGAAGGCGGGCGCCAGCGGTTCGAACCGGCGCACGTCCTCTTCCCAGAACAGGCGGTGCAGGATGGTTGAAGCGTCCAGGGTCAGCAACTCGTCGGCCGTGAGCGTGGCGGCCAGGTGGGCGACGCGGTTGAATCCTTCTGACAGGCCGATCAGGTCCTCGTCGGCGCGGGTGCCACGCGCGCCGAGGTTGCCCTCGCCTTCCACGGGCAGGCGCTGGATCAGCAGGCCGGCAGCCACCTCGCCATTGGCCGCCAGCACCAGCCGGGTGTCGAGCTGCTCGCTCTGCAGCATGTAGTGCTCCAGCACCTCCGACAGCGCCTGCAGCGGTTCGCCGCGGTCGCCATGCAGGGCCACCACACCCTGGTAGGGCTGCTGGCCAGGCTGGCGGTCGGCCGGGTCCAGCGTGATCGCACAACGGCCCCGACCATGCGGGTTGACCAGCGCCGCGAGGCGGTCACCGTCTGCAACCGGCCCCGTGACCGAGGCCGTCGCCCGGAAACGAAGATTGGGCTGCACCTCGGCCACCGCCAGCGGCACCGGCCCGTCGCCCTGGATCTGCAGCACCAGCGCCCCGTCGAACTTGATGTTGGACTGCATCAGCACGCCGGCCGCACACATCTGGCCCACCAGCGACGCCACCGGCGTCGGCCAGGATTCGCGCGTGGCGCGGCGGCGCAGCACCTCCTGCCAGCCATCGGTCAGGCGCACGAGCATGCCGCGCACCGGCAGGCCTTCGAACAGGAACTTGTGCAGCTCCGACATCAATCGATCCGCTGCGCCAGACGATGCCGCGCCGCCTGCTGCACGTAGTGCTGCGCGCTCCACAGCAGGCGCTCGATCTGCTCCGGCGCCAGCATGCGCACCACCTTGGCCGGGCGGCCGACGATGAGCGCGCCGTCCGGGAACTCCTTGCCCTCGGTGACCAGCGAGCCCGCACCCACCAGGCAGTGGCGGCCGATGCGCGCGCCGTTGAGGACGATGCTCTGGATGCCGATCAGCGTGCCATTGCCGATGGTGCAGCCGTGCAGCATCACCTGGTGGCCCAGGGTGACGTCGTCACCGATGCTCAGGCGGATGCCATCGTCGGTGTGCAGCACGGCGCCATCCTGCACGTTGCTGCGCGCCCCCAGCGTGATCAGATCGTTGTCGCCACGCACGGTGGCGCCGTACCAGACGCTGCTGTCGGCGCCCAGCGCCACCTGGCCGATGACGCTGGCGCTGTCGGCCACCCAGGCCCCGGATTCGAGCCGGGGTTGATGTTCGCCAAGGCGATAGATGGCCATTGCAGTCCTTTGTGGCGCCGGCAGCGGCGGCAAAGCCTATGATTTTAGGTTCTCATGTGGCACGTCGCGCTGTTCACCCTGCTGCTGGTCGCCGTGGCGACCCTGCTGCACTACGAAGTCCTTGCTGGCCTGCACCGGCGGCTGGGCCGCAGCCCCATGCCCTCGCGGCCGAAGGTGCTGGTCGTCATGGTGACCTGCTTCATCGCCCACACGCTGGAGATCGCGCTCTACGGCCTGGGCTACTGGGTGCTCATCAACCACGCCGGCTCGGGGCAGTTGACGGGCACGGCCGCGCAGCCGGAAGTCACGCTGTCGGAATGCCTCTATTTCTCGGGCGCCACCTACACGTCCCTGGGCCTCGGTGATCTTGCGCCCACCGGTGCCTTGCGCATGCTGGCGGCTGCCCAGGCACTGCACGGCCTGCTGCTCATCGGGTGGACGGCGTCCTTCCTCTACATCGCGATGGAACGCTTCTGGAATGCCCACCATGGCCGCTGATCGGCTGGAACTGCGCCAGGCCGCCGCTCAGTGGCTGTCGGTGTGTGACCCGCGCGAGAAGGCCGCCGCCGTGCGACAGGGCATCGCTGCCGGTGGGTGGATCGACCCGTCGGCCCGTATCGCGGAACCCGCGCCGCTGCCCGGCAGGCCCGCCCGCCCCACGCTGGTGGACCCGGCCCAGGTGCCCCGCCGCAGCCCCTTCACCCGGGACGGCCGTGCCGCGCTGCTGCACGCCGTGGCCCACATCGAGTTCAATGCGATCAACCTGGCCCTGGATGCCGTCTGGCGCTTCCCGGGCCTGCCCGAGGCCTACTACCGGGACTGGCTGCGTGTGGCCGGAGAGGAAGCGCTGCACTTCACGTTGGTGGACGAGCACCTGGCCACCCTGGGCCATGCCTACGGCGATTTCGACGCCCATGACGGCCTCTGGACGATGGCCCAAAAGACAGCCGGCGACCTGACGGCACGCATGGCCCTGGTGCCGCGCACCCTGGAAGCGCGAGGCCTCGACGCCACACCGCCGATGCAGGCGAGGTTGGCGCGCGCCGGCGACGCGCGGGCGGTGGAGATCCTGGCCGTGATCCTGCGCGACGAGGTCGGCCACGTGGCCATCGGCAACCGGTGGTACCGCTGGTGCTGCGCGCGCGAGGGGCTGGACCCGGTGGCGCATTACCCGCTGCTGGCGCAGCGGCACGGCGCACCGAGGCTGAAGCCACCGTTCAACCTCGACGCGCGCCGGGCAGCGGGCTTCGACGAGGCCGAGATCGCAGCGCTGCCGCAGGCGTAGACTCCCGCGCCACCTGCACACCGGAGAACAAAGCATGCAGAAACGTCGCTTCCTGAACACCGCCGCCGTGCTCGCAGCCGGCTTGATCATGGCCGCCTGCTCCAAGCAGGAAGAGGCGCCTGCCCCCGCACCCGCCGCTGCGCCGGCGCCCGCGCCGGCCAAGGTGGTCGTCGTCGGCACCGACGCCGCCTACGCGCCCTTCGAGAGCCAGAACGAGCAGGGCCAGATCGTCGGTTTCGACATCGAAGTCGTGCAGGCCATCGCCGCCAAGGCCGGCTTCGAGGTGAAGTTCGTCAACACGCCCTGGGAAGGCATCTTCAACGAACTGGCCCAGGGCGGCCGCGACCTGCTGGTGTCGGCGATCACGGTCACCGACGAACGCAAGCAGACCATGGACTTCAGCGACCCGTACTTCGACGCGGCACAGCTGATCGCCGTGAAGGCCGACAGCGCCGTGGCCACCTTCGCCGACCTGAAGAAGCTCAAGGTGGGCGTGCAGACCGGCACCACCGGTGACGAGGTCGTGACCCAGCTGCTGGGCAAGACCAGCACCGCCATCAAGCGCTTCGAATCCACCCCGCTGGCGCTCAAGGAACTGGAGGCTGGCGGCGTCGATGCCGTGGTGGCCGACAACGGCGTGGTGCAGCACTACGTGGCCAACAACGCCGCCGGCGGCTTCAAGACCGTCAGCGACGCCGCCTTCGTGCCGGAGCAGTACGGCATCGCCGTGCGCAAGGGCAATGCAGAGCTGCTGGGCAAGGTCAACGAAGGCCTGAAGGCCATTCGCGCCGACGGCAGCTACGACGCCATCCACGCCAAGTACTTCGGCGCCAAGAAGTAAGGCAGTAAGGCGCGCTGACGGACCGCCCGATGGACTTGCGCTGGGAGATCCTCGCCGGCTACGGCCCGCTGTTCGCCAGCGGGCTGTGGATGACGGTCAAGCTCACCATCGTGGCCATCGGGGCCGGCCTGCTGCTGGGCGTGGTGCTGGGCCTGGTCAGCAGTTCGGCCGACGCGCCGCTGCCCAAGTCGCGTCTGGCAGCAGTCGCCCTGCGCGTGGCCCGCTGGGTCACCGCCGGTTACGTGGGCTTCTTCCGCGGCACGCCGCTGTTCGTGCAGATCCTGCTGGTGCACTTTGCGCTGATGCCGGCGCTGGTGCACCCGGAGACCGGCCTGCTGCTGGCCGGCGATGCCGCGCGAAACTTCCGCCAGGACCACGGCGCCTTCTTCTCAGGCTGCCTGGCGCTGAGCCTGAATGCCGGGGCCTACATCAGCGAGATCTTCCGCGCCGGCATCCAGAGCATCCACCGCGGCCAGGTGCAGGCGGCCTACAGCCTCGGCCTGACGCATGTGCAGGCGATGCGCTGGGTGGTGTTGCCGCAGGCCTTCCGGCGCATGGTGCCGGCACTGGTGAACGAGGGCGTCACGCTGATCAAGGACAGTTCGCTGGTCAGTGCCATCGGGCTGGCGGAACTGGCGCTGGCCGCCCGCACCGTGGCCGGCGCCTACGCGCGCTACTGGGAGCCGTACCTGGCCATCTCGGCGCTCTACCTGGTGCTGACGCTGACCTTGTCGCTGCTGGCCAAGCGGCTGGAGGTGCCGGCGGAACAGCGCGGCCGGTAGCGCTTCGACCTGAGCGCTTCAGGCCTCGAAGAAGTAGCGCTTCAGCCCGGCCAGGATCATCTCCACCGCAATGGCGGTGAGCACCAGCCCCATCAGCTTCTCGATGGCGGCCACCATCGACGCACCCAAAAGCTTGCGCAGGCGGTCCGCCGCCAGCAACACGGCGCCGGACACGGCCATCGCCGCTGTGAGCGCGCCCATCCAGGTCCACAGCTGGTCGGGCTGGCGCGAGGCCAGCAGCAGCACCGTGGCCATCGCCGACGGCCCGGCCAGCAGCGGCACCGCCAACGGAAAGATGAAGGGCTCGCGGCCCTCACCGCCGGCGGCATAGACCTCGCCGCCGCTCGCGAACACCATGCGGATGGCGATGATCAGCAGGATCACGCCGCCGGCCACTTCCAGCGAACGCTCCGACAGCCGCATCAGCGACAGGAAGGCCTGGCCGCCGACCATGAACAGCGCCAGCACGCCAAAGGCGATGGCCACCTCGCGCAGCGCCACACGCGGCCGGCGTTCCGGCGCCACGCCCTTGAGCACCGAGATGAAGATCGGCAGGCTGCCGAAGGGGTCGAGCACCAGCAGCAGCAGCACCAGCGCGGAGACGAAGCCATGTTCCATGGCCTCGATTGTCGGCGCGCGCCAGACTGTTGCGCCGGCGCACCACTCCAGGGCGATCCAGAACCATTTTGGCGGTGTGTCAGGGTTTCACCCACCACGCCGGGCCTAGACTCGCGCCCGCGGCGATGGCGCCGCCCAGCTTCTGTCCAACTCACGAAAGCCACCCATGAAGAGCAGCTTCGTCATCGCCGCCGCCGCCCTGGCCGCCGGCAGCGCGTTCGCCCAAGGCAGCACCGAGATCTACGGCCGCTTCAACCTGACCGCCGAGAGCCAGAAGCTCAACGGCGTGAAGGACACCGGCCTCTACGACAACTCGTCGCGCATCGGCATCCGTGGCACGGAAGACCTGGGTGGCGGCCTGAAGGCCGGCTACGTGATCGAGCACGGCTTCAACGCCGACACCGGCGCCGCCGCCGGCGCCATGTGGGGCCGCGAGAGCACCGTCAGCCTGGGTGGCAGCTTCGGCACCTTCCGCTTCGGCAACATGCCCGCGAGCGAAGGCTACTTCGCCACCGCCGACTACGTGTCCATGCACAACCATGACACCGGCAGCTCGGCCGACGCGCTGTACGGCTTCGTGGCCATCAGTGGCACGCTCAACAGCGCCATCGCCTACACCAGCCCCACCGTCAACGGCCTGCGCTTCGACCTGCAGTACGGCATGAAGGAAAACACCAAGCCCGACGCCCCGATGTCGGTGGCCGTCAACTACGACGCCGGCGCCATGCACCTGGGCCTGGGCTACGAGGACTACGACGGCCAGAAGTCGACCGCCCTGCGCGGCCTGTACGAGATGGGCGCCTTCACCGTTGGCGGCTACTACGAGCGTGGCAGCGGCAACATGAGCTACAACAACTTCCGCGTCGCCGGCATGTACACCATGGGCGCGTCGGAGTTCCACCTGAACCTGGGCAAGCGCAGCGGCTCGAACGGCCTGGCCGATGGCGACCAGTTCACCGTGGCCTACAACTACAACCTGAGCAAGCGCACCCGCCTGCACGTGTTCTACACGTCGCTGGACCTGCAGAACGGCCTGGTGGACTTCAGCTCCTACGGCGTCGGCCTGCGCCACAACTTCTGACCGGCCGCGCGCCAGTCACCGGAAGCCGGCGGGCGTCAAGCCCGGCCGGCTTTTTTCATGCCCGAACCCGATTCACGCCCGGGGATGGTGCTGTGCATGCAGCACCCGCAGGCGTTCTCTTGCCACGTGGGTGTAGATGGTGGTGGTGGAGATGTCGGCGTGGCCCAGCAGCATCTGCACCGCGCGCAGGTCCGCGCCGTGGTTGAGCAGGTGGGTGGCGAATGCGTGACGCAAGGTGTGCGGCGACAAAGGTGCCAGGATGCCCGCGGCCAGCGCATGCGCCTTGACCAGCTTCCAGGCCATCTGGCGTGTCATGCCCGCACCGCGCGCAGTGACGAACAGCGCGTCAGCGGCCCGCCCGCCGAGGATCACGCCACGCGCATCGGCCAGGTAGCGCTGCAGCCAGACGCCGGCCTCGGCGCCGAAGGGCACGAGGCGCTCCTTGGCGCCCTTGCCGGTGACACGCACCACCCCGTCGGCCAGGCCCAGTTGCACGCTGCTGAGCCCGACGAGTTCGCTCACGCGCAGGCCGCTGGCGTACATCAGCTCCAGCATGGCGCGGTCGCGCAGGCCACGTGGCGTGGCCACGTCGGGCGCGGCCAGCAAGGCCTCCACCTGGCCTTCGGACAAGGTCTTGGGCACCCGCATCGGCTGGCGTGCGGGCAGCAGGCGCATCGTGGGGTCCACGTCGCACAGACGTTCGCGCAACGCCCAGCGGAAGAAGCGCCGGAAAACCGTCAACCGGCGGTTGGCGGTGCTGGCGCGGGTGGCGGTGTGACGCGCCACTGCATAGGCGCGCAGGTCGGATTCGGTGGCGGTGATCAGCCCCAGGCGGCCCTGCGCCACGAGCCAGCTGGACAGCGCCTGCAGGTCACGCAGGTAGGCGGCCTGGGTCAGCGCCGCGAGGCCGTCTTCCAGCCACAGCGCGTCGACGAAGCGCTGGATCAGCGCGTCGTCGACGGCGCTCATCGCTCGTTCAGAGCTTCAGGCCCTGCTGGGTCACGACCTTCTTGTAGACCTCGAACTCGGCCTTGATCTGGGCCGCAAACTCGGCCGGCGTGTTGGCCACGATCAGCGAGCCGGTGGCTTCGATGCGCTGGCGCACCTCGGGGTCGGCCAGGGCCTCCTTGGCGGCGGCGTTGAGCTTGTCGACCACGTCCTTGGGCGTGCCCTTGGGCGCCAGCAGGCCGTAGTAGGCCATGCGGTTCACCGGCGCCAGGCCCACTTCCTGGAAGGTCGGCACATTGGGCAGCGCGGCCAGACGCTGCGGCGCGGCCACCACGATGGGCACCAGCCGGCTGTCCTTCACGAAGGGCAGGGCCGACGGCAGGTTGTCGAAGATGATGGGCACCTGGCCCGCCACCACGTCATTGAGCGCCGGGCCGGCACCGCGGTACGGGATGTGGGTGATGAAGGTGCCCGTCAGGCTCTTGTAGAGCTCGGTCATCAGGTGGCCGATGCCGCCCGTGCCGGAACTGGCGTAGCTGTACTGGCCCGGGTTCTTCTTCAGCAGGTCCAGGAAGGCCTTGTGGTCACCGGCCGGGAACGACGGGTGCACGGCGATCAGGTTCGGCGTGGCCGCGATGTTGATGATGGCGGTGAAATCGCGCACCGGGTCGTAGGGCGACTTCGGATCGATGGACGGCCGCGCCGCGGTGGTGGACACCGTGGCCATGCTCAGCGTGTAGCCGTCCGGCGCGGCACGCACGACTTCCATCGCGCCGATGGCGCCGCCGGCGCCCGACTTGTTCTCCACCACCACCGTCTGTCCCAGGGCCCTGCCCATGCGATCGGCCACGATGCGGGCAATGATGTCCGTGGTGCCGCCCGGCGCGAAGGGCACCACCAGGCGCACGGGCTTGGTCGGGAAGCCCTGGGCCTGCGACAGCGCCGGCACAGCGGCCAAGCCCAGGGCCGCGATCAGGGTGGAGAGCAGGTGACGTTTGTGCATGGCAACTTCTCTGGACAAATGTGAATCGATGGCGGCGGATGGTACAGGCGGCGGGAACACCTTCCGGTCACCCTGACGGCCTCGCAGCGCTCGGCCGCTTCGGCAGGCTGAAAGCAGTCCGCAGGGACTGTCTTCAGTCCAGACCCTCCCCCGGCCTCGCAGAGCTCGGCCGCTTCGGCAGGCTGAAAACAGTCCGCAGGGACTGTTTTCAGTCCAGCCTCAGCCGACAGGTCCACCGAGCAGGCCGATCTTCATCTCCTTGTCGACCGGACGGCCGCCGATGAAGATGCGCAGCAGCGCGGTGTAGAAATCTTCTCCAGCAATCGGCGTGCCGACCTGGCGCCCGTTGTGCCGGAACACCAGGCCCTGCCCGGGCAGAAAGTCCAGGTCCACCACGTCGTTGATCTTGACCTCGCCCAGCGACGTCACCAGCGCGTCGAAGCGCTGCATGCGTTCGGCCAGCGCCGGCTGCTCGGCGGCCGGGGTGTTGCGCTGGATGCCCTTGTAGAAGGCCTTGACGAACTCCACCGTCGGCACGTCGACGAACATGCGCAGTTGCAGGCGCTTGGGCCCCTGCATGGACAGCACGGCGTCCACCGTGGTGACCTTGCGGGTCAGATACAGGCCGGCGCCGTAGCCCTTGAACCAGGCCACCGCGCGCAGGCCCACGCCGTTGAGCTGCAGGGTGCTGCCGCCCAGCGAAAGCTGTGGCACGTAGGTGTAGCCTTCGACAACCACTTGAGCGCGGACCGGATTCAGGGCCGCCAGCGCAGCGGCCACGCCGGCCAGCAGCAGCGCACGACGTGAAGGAGAGGAGCGCGGAATCGACATGCCGCCAGTGTGACGCATGCGCACGACAACGCGCTGGCACACTGGCGGGATGACCCGGCCCGACGAGCACGCCCCGCCTTGACCGACCACGCCCTGCTGCTGCTGCCGGATTTCGTGCTCATCGTGCTCGGCTTCCTGATCTGCCGCCACACGCCGCTGGACCGGCCGGTGTGGGACGCGGCCGAGCGGCTGGTCTACTACCTGCTGTTCCCGGCCTTGCTGTTCGGTGCCATCGTGCGCCACCCGCTGCAGCCCACCACGGCGCTGCCGCTGGCGGCCTCCGCCTGGATCATCACCGGCACCGGCATCGCCCTGGCCTATGCCATGCGCCGCTGCCCGGGGGTGGACCCATCGCTCCATGCCTCGGGCGCGCAGGTGGCCTTCCGCTTCAACTCCTACGTCGCACTCGCTGCCGTGGAGCGCGTGGCCGGCGCACCTGGGCTGGCGTCGCTGGCGCTGGTGATCGCCATCGTGGTGCCGGTGTGCAACATCGCTGCCGTGTGGCCGCTAGCGCGCCACGGTGGCCAGCATTACGGCCGCGAACTGGCCAAGAACCCGCTGATCCTGGCCACCGGGTCGGGCCTGGTG
Organism: Burkholderiaceae bacterium; assembly: GCA_024235915.1. GTDB lineage: Bacteria > Pseudomonadota > Gammaproteobacteria > Burkholderiales > Burkholderiaceae_C > Rubrivivax. The sequence goes on from JACKLO010000009.1 coordinate 42,923, forward strand.
TTCAACCTGCTGGGCCTGCAGCTGCCGGACCTGGTGACGACCACGCTCACGCGCATCGGCGGCGCGGCGCTGCCGCTGGGCCTGATGGCCGTGGGCGCCGGCCTGCGCTTGGGCGCCCTGCGCGATGGACCACAGCTGGCCACGGGCCTGCTGCTCACGCGTCACCTGGTGCTGCCGCTGGTGGCGCTGGCCTGCGCCTTCGGCCTGGGCCTGCCACCGGTGCAGCAGACGGTGATCGTGCTCTTCAGCGCCCTGCCCACCGCGGCCTCCAGCTACGTGCTGGCGGTGCGCATGGGCGGCCACGGCCCCTACGTGGCCGGCCTGGTCACGCTGTCCACGCTGCTCGGCATGCTCAGCCTGCCCTTGGCGCTGGTGGCGCTGGGCGCGCTGCGCTGACCGACTCGGCGGCCGGGTCGCGCTGCGCCAGCGCCCAATCGATGTGCTCGCGGGCCAGGCCAGCGTCGGTGGCCTGCGCCAGCGCCTGCGCAACGGCCCTCTCGCCCGTGGCGCGCCACGCGTTGCCCAGCGCCACGGCGAGGTTGCGCCGCCAGCGCTCGAAGCCGATGCGCCGGATGGCGCTGCCTTCAGTTCGGCGGAGGAACATGGGCTCGTCCCAGGCCCACAGCGCCAGCAGCGTCTCGTGGCCGAGGCGCGCGTCGAAATCCGCCAGCGGCGAACGCTGCGCCCAGCGATTCCAGGGGCAGACCAGCTGGCAGTCGTCACAGCCATAGACCCGGTTCCCCATGGCCACGCGGAACTCGACCGGGATCGGCCCCGGATGTTCGATGGTGAGGTACGAGATGCAGCGCCGCGCATCGAGCCGGTAGGGCGCGACGATGGCCTGCGTCGGGCAGGCGTCCAGGCAGGCGGTGCAACTGCCGCAGTGCGCGCTCACCGGTGTGCTCACCGGCAGCGGCAGGTCCACGAAGATCTCGCCCAGGAAGAACATCGAGCCCGCGTCGCGCCGCAGTGCCAGCGTGTGCTTGCCGCGCCAGCCCAGGCCCGCGCGCGCGGCCAGTTCGACCTCCAGCACCGGCGCCGAATCGGTGAACACCCGGTGGCCAAAGGGACCGATGGCGGCCGCCAGCTGGTCCACCAGCCGCTGCAGCCGTTGGCGCAGCACCTTGTGGTAATCGCGGCCGCGGGCGTAGACGGAGATCACCGCGTCACCCGGTGCCTGCTGGCGTGCCTGTTCCTGGTCGATCCAGTCGGGCGCCGCATCGCGCGGCAGGTAGTCCATGCGGGCCGTGATCACACGTACCGTGCCCGGCACCAGTTCGGCCGGTCGCAGGCGGCGCGTGCCGTGCGCGGCCATGTAGTGCATGTCGCCATGGAACCCCGCCGCCAGCCAGGCCTCGAAGCCGGGTTCGGCGGCTGCCAGGTCCACATCCGCCACCTCGATCTGGGAGAATCCCGCTTCATGCGCCCAAGCCTGAAGCTGCCGCCAGACCTGCGGCAAGTCGAGGCGCCCTGGGCCGGGCTCGCCCGGCCCACCCCCCGCGGGGGGCGCCAGGGAACTTGGGGCGGCGCGGCGATTCCCTGGGAGGACACGACGCTCGTGCATGACAGCATTCTAGGAACCCGCACCCTGCATTGGCCCGACGAGGCCGCCTGCGCCGACGCAGCCGCGCGGCTCGCCGGCCAGCCCGCGTTGCGCGACGCCTTCATCGCCCTGCATGGCCCGCTGGGGGCCGGCAAGACCACCTTCGTGCGCCACCTGCTGCGGGCCCTGGGCATCACCGGCCGCATCAAGAGCCCCAGCTACGCCGTGCTGGAGCCCCACCAGGCCGGTGATCTGGCCATCTCGCACTTCGACTTCTACCGTTTCGCAGACCCCGCGGAGTGGGCGGATGCGGGCTTTCGCGATCTTTTCGCCGCGCCAGGCCTGAAGCTGGTGGAGTGGCCGGAAAAGGCTGCAGGCATGCTGCCCGTGCCTGACCTCGACCTGCACCTGCTGCCTGAGGCCGACGAGACGCGCCAGGTGCGTGCCGAGGCGCACACCGCACGTGGCGGCCAGTTGCTGGAGGCATGGGCGGGATGACCCTGCAGCGCCGTGACACCCTGGTGCTGCTGCTGTCGGCGCCGCTGCTGGCCCAGGCCGCGGGCAGCGAAGCCACCGCCCCGCGCATCGTCGGCGTGCGCATGTGGCCGGCGGCCGACTACACGCGGGTCACGCTCGAGTCCGACCGCCCGCTGCAGGCCGAACACGTGCTGCTGAGCGATCCGCCGCGGCTCGTGGTCGACCTCAAGGGGCTGACATTGGACGCGGCGCTGCGCGAACTGGTCGGCACCGTGCGTCCAGACGATCCCTACGTGGCGCTCGTGCGCGTGGGCCAGTACCTGCCCGACACCGTGCGCCTGGTGTTCGACCTCAAGCAGGCCGTGCTGCCGCAGCGCTTCGCGCTGACGCCGGTGGCCGCCTACCAGCACCGCCTGGTGCTGGACCTCTACCCCACCGTGGCGCCTGATCCCCTGCTCGCCCTGGTACAGGACAAGGAAGCCGCCGAGGCTGCCGCCGCCCAGGCCATGCAGGACGCACTGGGCGAGTTGATCGCCCGCGTGGACCGTCCACTGGCACCAGCACAGCCGGCAGCGCCGCCGCCAGCCCCCGCGCCACCAGTGGTGACGCCTCGACCGCGTGGCCCGCTCACGGCCGACGAGAAGCGCGCCGTCGACCGCCTGCTCATCGTTGCACTCGATCCGGGGCACGGCGGCGAGGATCCCGGCGCCATCGGCCCCTCCGGCCTGCAGGAAAAGGACGTGGTGCTTTCCATCGCGCTGGCGCTGCGCGAGCGCCTCAACGCGCTGCCCGGTGTGCGCGCCATGCTCACCCGCGATGGCGACTTCTTCGTGCCCTTGCAGGAGCGCGTGGCCAAGGCACGGCGGGTGCAGGCCGACCTGTTCGTGTCCATCCACGCCGATGCTTTCACACGCCCACAGGCTCGCGGCGCCAGCGTCTTCGCACTGTCCACCCGCGGCGCCAGCAGCACCACGGCACGCTGGATGGCGCAGAAGGAGAACGCGGCCGACCTCGTCGGCGGTGTCAACCTGAAAGTGGCCGACCGCCAGGTCATGCAGGCCATGCTGGACATGAGCACCACGGCGCAGATCCGCGACAGCCTGACGATCGGCCGTGAGCTGCTGCGCCGCATCGGCCAGGTGGGCGACCTGCACAAGCGCCAGGTGGAGCAGGCCGGCTTTGCGGTGCTGAAGGCGCCCGACATCCCCAGCGTGCTGGTCGAGACCGCGTTCATTTCCAACCCCGAGGAAGAGGCCAAGCTGCGCAGCGCGCGTTTCCGGCGCCAGCTGGTGGAGGCGCTGTCCGAAGGCATCCGGCGCTGGTTCGCCACCCACCCCTCGTTCGCCGATCGCCGCACCGCATGACCGACCCTGCCCAGCGGCGAGCCATCCGCGCCCTGCCCGACACGCTGATCAGTCAGATCGCTGCCGGCGAGGTCATCGAACGTCCGGCCTCGGTGGTGCGCGAACTGGTGGACAACGCGCTCGATGCCGGTGCGCGCGAGATCGTCGTGCGCCTGGTGGCCGGCGGCGTGCGCAGCATCGTCGTCGAGGACGACGGCAGTGGCATCCCGGCGGCCGAACTGCCCTTGGCCCTGCAGCGCCACGCCACCAGCAAGGTCACCTCGCTGGCCGAGCTGGAGACGGTCGCCACCATGGGCTTCCGCGGCGAGGCCCTGGCCGCCATCGCCAGCGTGGCCGGTGTGGCCCTGACCAGCCGGCCGGGCGACGCGACGATGGCGCAGCGGCTGGACGCGCGCAGCGGCGAACTGCAGCCAGCCGCGCGCAGCCGGGGCACGACGGTGGAGGTGGAGGAACTCTTCTTCGCCACCCCGGCGCGGCGCAAGTTCCTGAAGACCGACGCCACCGAGTTTGGCCATGCGCTGGAGGCCGTGAAGCGCCATGCGCTGGCGCGCCCGGACGTGGGTTTCGCCGTCTGGCACGAAGGCCGTCTTTCCACACAGTGGCGGCCGGCCACACCAGCACAGCGGGTGGCGGACGTGCTCGGCCGCGATTTCGTGGCCACCAGCGCGCCGCTGGACACGCAGCAGGGCCCGATGTCGCTGCATGGCCGCATCGGCAGACCAGAAACGGCGCGCGCACGTGCCGACCAGCAGTACCTGTTCGTCAATGGCCGCTTCGTGCGTGACCGGCTGGTCGGCCATGCGGTGCGCGCCGCCTACGAAGACCAGCTGCACGGCAGCCGGCAGCCGAGTTGGGTGCTCTTCCTCAACCTGCCGCCTGACGCGGTGGACGTGAACGTGCACCCGACCAAGATCGAGGTGCGCTTCCGCGATGGCCGCGCCGTGCACCAGGCCGTGCAACGCGCAGTGGAGCAGGCGCTGGCGCCGACCCGCGCGGCCGGCATCGAAGACGCAGCCATTGCTGCCGGACACATCCCGCCGAGCGTCGGCCAAGCCCTGGTGGCCCCGGCACCCGCCTGGCCCCTGACCCCAACCCCGGTGGAGCAGGCCGCGCCGCCGCTGCGTGGCTGGCAGCCCGGCCTGGCGCTGGCCGAACCGGTGCTGCATGCGGCCGAACGTCCCGCCGTCTGGCAGGCCCTGCTGCGCCCGCTCGACGACAGCGCGGCGCCAGCGGCAGCCGCGCCAGAAGACGCCCACGCCTGGCCGCTGGGCCGCGCACTGGCCCAGGTGGGCGGCGTCTACATCCTGGCCGAAAACGCCCAGGGCCTGGTCATCGTCGACATGCATGCGGCCCACGAACGCATCGTCTACGAACGCCTGAAGTCGGCGCGCGCCGCTGGCGGTCAATTGCCGGCGCAGCCGCTGCTGATCCCGGTACCCCTGCCAGTGAACGCGGTGGAACGTGCCACTGCCGAAGCGGAGTCCGAGACGCTGATGGCGCTGGGGCTGGAACTCAGCCCGCTGTCGGCACAGGCGCTGGCCGTGCGCAGCCGGCCGGCGGCGCTGCCCGACGCCGACGTGGCCGAACTCGCGCGCTCAGTACTGGCCGACCTGGCGGAACATGGCGCCAGCCGCGTGGTGCAGCGTGCCGAGCACGACATTCTGGCCACCATGGCCTGCCACGGCGCCGTGCGCGCCAACCGCCGGCTCACCCTGGCCGAGATGAACGCGCTGCTGCGCGACATGGAAGCCACCGAGCGCGCCGACACCTGCAACCACGGCCGGCCCACCTGGCGCCAGCTGTCGATGCGCGAGCTCGACGGCCTGTTCCTGCGCGGCCGCTGAGGCCCGGCGCGGGTCGTTCACGGTTTCGCTGAAAATCCGTCGATGCGACCCGAAGACACCCCCGGCAACCTGTTCGTTGTCGCCGCGCCCAGCGGGGCCGGCAAGTCCAGCCTCGTCAAGGCCCTGCTCGAGCTCGATTCGCGGCTGGCGGTGTCGGTCTCGCACACCACGCGCAAGGCACGTGGCCAGGAGCAGCACGGCCGCGAATACTGGTTCATCGACGAGCCCGAGTTCCGCAGCATGGTGGAGCGCGGCGACTTCTTCGAATGGGCGCAGGTGCACGGCAACCTCTACGGCACCTCGCGCAGCGCCATCGAAGCCCGCCTGGAACACGGCGAGGACGTGGTGCTGGAGATCGACTGGCAGGGTGCGCTGCAGATCAAGAAGATCTTTCCCCACGCGGTGCTGATCTTCATCCTGCCGCCGAGCTGGACGGAACTGGAGCAACGCCTGCGCCGTCGCGGTGAGGACGACCCGGCCACCATCGAGGTGCGCATGGCCAATGCCCGTGAGGAAGTGGCACAGGCCCGGCACTTCGACTTCGTTATAATCAACAGCTTGTTCGAGACGGCGCTGTTCGACCTCAAGGCGGTCGTGCACTCCCAGCGCCTGAAGTACGCGGCCCAGTTGCGCAATCGCTCGCAGGTGTTCGCGGCCCTCGACCTCAGCTGAAACCGCATCGCTCCATCTCGGAGCCCCAGGAGCCCCCATGGCGCGCATCACCGTCGAAGACTGCCTGCAGAAGATCCCCAACCGCTTTCAGCTGGTGCTGGCGGCCACCTACCGCGCCCGCATGCTGAGCCAGGGCCATGCGCCCAAGATCGAGGCCCGCAACAAGCCCGGCGTGACGGCACTGCGCGAGATCGCCGCCGGCGAAGTGGGCGTGGAGATGCTCAAGAAGGTGCCGGTCTGAGCTTGCACCGGCTTCGCTGAACGAGGGCGCCTGCGGGCGCCCTTGTCGTTTCCGGAGCCCATGAATGCCCGGCCACAGGTGGGCCGATTCAGCCGGCCGCCGTCACCGCGTCCCAGAAGGCCTGCGCCGCCCGGCTGCTGGGGCCCCGCCCTCGGTACAGCCGGATCTGCAGGCCGATGACCCACTCGTCGTCAGCCGCCTGCACGAGCCGGCCGCTGGCCAGGTCGTCGGCCACCAGCGCCTGTGGCAGCCAGGCCAGGCCTCGGCCATCCAGCGCCATCGTGCGCAGCACCGACGCCAGATGGGCCGTCAGCACCGGCTGCAGGGGCAGCCGATCCAGCGCCGGCCCCTTGAGCGCCCGCAGGATGCGACCGAGCCCGGAGTCGTCGCTGTAGACCAGGCTGGGCGTGGGCTCGACGGCCGCTGACGCCGGCAGACGATGTCGCGCGCGGCCCGGTTCGGCCGGCGCGGCCACCGGCAGCAGCCGGTCACCCCCCACGACACAGTGGACGAAGCCTGCATCGTCAAGTGGACCGGCGACGCCGGGGTGGGCGTGCGCCACCAGGAACTGCACCTGCTGCTCGGCCAGCAGGCGTTCGCACTGCCGCTGGGTGTCCGACATCAGCTGCAACTGCCCCAGCGGCGTGCGGGTCTCCAGCCCCTGCAGCCAGCGCGGCATGAAGGTGAACGACAGCGCATGCGTGGCCGCAAAGCGCAGGGTGGACGCCTGCGCATCGGCCACCGCGCGGGCCTCGCCCGGCAGTGCCGCCACGCGGGCCTGGAGGTCCTGGCTGGCGGTGCGAAACCACTCGCCGGCGGCTGTCAGCCGCGCCGGCTGTTCGCTGCGGTCGAACAGGTCGGTGCCCAGCCAGGCTTCCAACGCGCGCACGCGGCGGCTGAAGGCCGGCTGCGTCATGTGGCGCGCCTCGGCGGCACGCGAAAAATGCCCGTGGGCGGCCAGGGCGAGGAAATCGTCGAGCCACGACAGGTTCATCGACACGGCGGTGCTTTCACGGCATCAAGGGCAGCAGAAAACGGCATTGGCCTTCAGGGGCGCGAACGGCGACGATGCCGGCCTCAACCCTACACCGCCCCGGAGATGCCCGTGAAGATCGTCGAGATCCGTGAGAAGACCCTGCCCATCAGCTCGTCCATCCGCAACGCCTACATCGACTTCAGCAAGATGACGCTGAGCCTGGTGGCCGTCATCACCGACGTGGTCCGCGACGGCAAGCCGGTGGTCGGCTACGGCTTCAATTCCAACGGCCGCTACGGCCAGGGCATGCTGATGCGCGAGCGCTTCATCCCGCGCATCCTCGAGGCGGCGCCCGACGCTCTGCTCGACGCCAGCGGCAACAACCTCGACCCGCACCGCATCTGGCAGGCGATGTACACCAACGAGAAGCCGGGTGGCCATGGCGAACGTTCAGTGGCCATCGGCACGCTGGACATGGCCATCTGGGATGCCGTCGCCAAGATCGCCGATGTGCCGCTGTACCAGCTGCTGGCCGACCGCTACGGCAACGGCCAGGCCGACCGCAAGGTCTTCGTCTACGCCGCCGGCGGCTACTACTACCCTGGGCAGGACCTGCGCAAGCTGCAGGACGAGATGCGCAGCTACATTGACCGCGGCTACACCGTGGTCAAGAAGAAGATCGGCGGCGGCACGCTGGACGACGACCTGCGCCGCATCGACGCCATCATGGAGGTGCTGCAGGACGGCCAGCGGCTGTGCGTGGACGCCAACGGCCGTTTCGACCTGGAGACCGCCATCGCCTACGCCAAGGCCTTGTCGCGCTACGACCTGTTCTGGTACGAGGAAGCCGGCGACCCGCTGGACTTCGAGCTGCAGGCCACGCTGCGCGGCTTCTACGCCAACCCCATGGCCACCGGCGAGAACCTGTTCTCGATGCAGGACGCGCGCAACCTGATCCGCTACGGCGGCCTGCGGCCGGACCGTGATTGGCTGCAGTTCGACTGCGCCCTGAGCTACGGCCTGGTGGAGTACCTGCGCACGCTGGACATGCTGCAGGAACATGGCTGGTCGGCGCGCCGCTGCATCCCGCACGGCGGCCACCAGATGTCGCTCAACATCGCCGCGGGCCTGGGGCTGGGCGGCAACGAGTCCTACCCGGACCTGTTCCAGCCGTTCGGCGGCTTCCCCGACGGCGTGAAGGTGGTGGACAGCCACGTGACCCTGCCCGAACTGCCCGGCATCGGCTTCGAGGGCAAGGCCGATCTGTTCCGCGAGATGAAGGCGCTGTCGGACTGACGCCGCAACCGCGGCCCGGCTGGTGTGCGGATCAGGCCGCCGCCAGCGTGAAACCCACGCGCGTGGTGCCGGCGCCGGACTCCGCCACCGTGCGCCCCGCGTGCATGCGCGCGATCGCCGCCACGATGGCGAGGCCCAGGCCATGGTGTTGCGCGTCCTCGCAGCAGCGGGCCGTGTCGGCACGGAAGAAGCGGTCGAACAGGCGCGGGAGGTGGTCGGGCGCGATGGTTTCGCCGGCGTTCTCCACCTGCACGCGGAACTGCCCGTCGGATTCCGGCGCGATGGCCACCACCACGGTGGAGCCGCGGGTGGCGAAGCGCGTGGCGTTGCCCACCAGGTTGGACAGCGCGCGCTTGACCAAGGGCACGTCCACCGCGACCTGCGCATCGCCGTCGATGCGCAGGCCCACGCCGGCATCCTCCAGCGTGGCCTCGTGGAATTCGCAGACCTGGCGGGCCAGTTCAGCCAGGCTCACCGGCTCGCCGCGCCGGGCCACGGCACCGCGGTCGGCCTGCGAGAGGAACAGCATGTCGTTGACCAGGGCGGACAGGCGTTGCATCTCCTCCAGGTTCGATGCCAGCGTGTCCTGCAGCGAAGCGGCATCACGGTCGCGCGACAAGGCCACCTCGGTCTCGCCGATCAACGTCGCCAGCGGCGTGCGCAACTCATGCGCCACATCGGCGTTGAAGGCCTCCAGTTGCTGCACCGCCTGCTGCAGACGGTCCATCAGGGCGTTGAACTGCGTGACCCAGGGCAGCAGTTCCTCGGCCGGGTCGGTCAGCGCCAATCGGCGGTCAAGATCGCGGGCCGAGATGGCGCGCGTCTGCGCTGCCAGATCGCGCAGCGGGCTCAGGCCCCGCCGCACGTGCCAGCGCGTACCCAGCGACACCAGGGCGCCGGCGGCCAGCGTGACACCCACCAGGATCCAGGCCCAGCGGCGGCCCATCTGGGCATCATGGCTGTAGTCCACCGAATAGCGGGCCGTCACGGCCCCGCCAGGCAAGGCCGGCGTCGGGATCGTGAACTCATGCACCGCGATGTGCTCGGACCGCTGCAGGGTCTCCGACACGTAGTCCGCAAACAGCACGCTGCCATCGGCGCGCCACACCTCCAACCGCGTGTTGGCACGCATGGGCGCGTCGGACAGGAGCTGCGAACGCACGGCCGCTTCGCCGCCGAAGGCAGCCCGGCTGACGACGTCGCTGATGAGGTCGCAGCGGGCGGCCAGATCCGCCTTGCCGCGTTCCACCAGCAACACCTTGACCATGCCCCAGGTGGTGGCGAACAGCACGCCGAGCACCACCATCGTGAACACGGCCAGCTTGCGCGACAGGCGCCTGCTGATGGAGTGCGAGCAGATCGCTTCGGGGCAGACGGGTTTCATGTGCCGCGGTCCTCAAGCACGTAGCCCATGCCGCGCACCGTGTGCAGCAGCTTGGCCGGGAAGGGGTCGTCCAGCTTGGCGCGCAGGCGCCGCACCGCCACCTCGACGACATTGGTGTCGGAATCGAAGTTCATGTCCCAGACCTGCTCCGCCAGCGTGGTGCGCGACAGGATCTGCCCGCGCCGTCGCAGCAGCAGCGTCAGCAGGTTGAACTCCTTGGCCGTGAGGTCCAGCCGCTCGCCGGCACGCGTGGCGCGGCGGGCGATCAGGTCCACCTCCAGGTCGGCCAGGCTCATCTGCGTGACCGTGGCCGCGCCGTTGGCGTTCTGCCCGCGGCGCAGCAGCGCACCCACGCGGGCGAGCAGTTCGCTGAAGGCGAAGGGCTTGACCAGGTAATCGTCGGCGCCCTGCTCCAGGCCCTGCACACGGTCGGCCACCGCGTCGCGGGCGGTGAGCATCAGCACCGGCAGGTTGCGCTTCTCGGCGCGGATGGCGCGCAGCACCCCGAACCCGTCGACGCCCGGCAGCATGATGTCCAGCAGCACCAGGTCGTAGTCGCCACCCAGCGCCAGCCGGCGGCCCTCGATGCCGTCGTGCGCCAGGTCCACCACATGGCCGTTCTCGCTCAGGCCCTTGTGCAGGTACTGCGCGAGCTTGACTTCGTCTTCGACCACCAGGAGTCTCATGTCAGCAGCACCCGGCTGTCCGAAGGTGCTGGCACGCCCCTCGGGGGCAGCAGACAGCGTGAGCAACGGGTTTCATTTCAGTGCCCTCCAGCAGCACGGCAGGCGCTGGCCACGCCGTGTGACGCCTGCCGTGTGGACTGGGGTTGTTTTCATGACGCTGGGAATTGTGCCGCCGCGCTGCCGTTCCCGCGATTACGAAATCGTCATCTTCGCGTTCGGGAGCCGTCGGGTCCGCTGTTCAAAGTTCAGTCCATGGTCGATGCAGATGAAGACACCGACCAGTCACCCAAACCTGTTGAAACCAAGGAACTGATCATGAACACCCGCACCCTGCTCGCCATCGCCACCTTCGCCATCGCCGGCGCCAGCGGCACCGCCTTCGCCCAGGAAGCCACTTCGGACGCCTGGATGAACGCGGCCTCCACCAAGACCCGTGCCGACGTCCTGGCCGAGTTGAAGCAGGCCCGTGCCGACGGCAGCATCAAGGCCGGTGGCGCTGGCTACGTGAACCCGATCGTGAGCCAGAAGTCGCGTGCCGAAGTGCGTGCCGAAGTGCTGGCCGCCGCCCGCAGCGGTGAACTCGAGCGTCTGGACGCCGAAGCCTACGCCTTCGACGGGCAGCGCGTGGCGCCTGGCGTCACCCGCGTGGCTCAGGCTGCACGCTGAGCCTCGGCAAGCAAGGGGCGTTGCCTGACGCCCTGACCACAGCCCACACGGCCCGCTTCGGCGGGCCGCTCGCGCTACATTCGGGTCATGGGCATCCGCTCCCTGGCCGCTGAACTTCTGCCCACCACGCTGCTCGGTCTGCAGCGCGGTGGGCACGCCCCTGCGCCTGCGCCAGCCGAGGTTTCCTCGTTCGACGGCCTGTCGGCCAAGCTCGGGTATCTGAGCAAGGGTGAACTGCGCCAGGTGCGCGAGGCCTACAAGTTCGCCGACGAGGCCCACCTGGGCCAGTTCCGCGCCAGCGGCCAGCCCTACATCACCCACCCGATCGCGGTGGCCGGCCTGTGCGCCGACTGGAAGCTCGACGTGCAGGCCATCATGGCCGCGCTGATGCACGACACCATCGAGGACCAGGGGGTCACGAAGACCGAGCTGATCCAGCGCTTCGGCGCCCCGGCGGCCGACCTGGTGGACGGGCTGACCAAGCTCGACAAGCTGCAGTTCAACACGCGCGAGGAGAACCAGGCCGAGTCCTTCCGCAAGATGCTGCTGGCGATGGCACGTGACGTGCGCGTGATCCTCGTCAAGCTGGCCGACCGGCTGCACAACATGCGCACGATGGGTGCGATGGTGCCGGCCAAGGCGCAACGCATCGCCCGCGAGACGCTGGACATCTACGCGCCCATCGCCCACCGCCTGGGCCTCAACGAGATCTACCGCGAATTGCAGGATCTCTGCTTCGAGCACCTGTATCCGTGGCGCCGTGCGGCGCTGGCCAAGGCCGTCACCCGCTCGCGCGGCTACCGGCGCGACATCGTCGACCGCGTGCAGACGGAGGTGAAGACCGCGTTCGCCAAGGCCAAGATCAAGGTGCAGGTCTCCGGCCGCGAGAAGACCGTCTATTCCATCTACCGCAAGATGCGCGAGAAGCACGACGGCTTCGCGCAGGTCAACGACATCTTCGGCTTCCGCATCGTCGTCGGTTCGCTCGACGAGTGCTACCGCTCGCTGGGCGTGCTGCACCAGCTCTACAAGCCGGTGCCTGGGCGCTTCAAGGACTACATCGCCATCCCCAAGGCCAACGGCTACCAGAGCCTGCACACCACGCTGGTGAGCCCACTGGGCACGCCGGTGGAGTTCCAGATCCGAACCGACGCCATGCATGCGGTGGCCGAGAAAGGCATCGCCGCTCACTGGCTGTACAAGACCGACAAGTCCGGCAACGCCACCGCCGACGCCCAACGTCTGGGCACGATGTGGCTGCAGTCGCTGCTGGATATCCAGGACGAGACGCGCGATTCCACCGAGTTCCTGGAACACGTGAAGATCGACCTCTTCCCCGACGCGGTCTACGTCTTCACGCCCAAGAGCAAGATCCTGGCACTGCCGCGCGGCGCCACGCCGGTGGACTTCGCCTACGCCATCCACTCCGACGTCGGCGACCACACCGTGGCCGCGCGCGTCAACGGTGAACCGGTGGCGCTGCGCACCGAGCTCAAGAGCGGAGACGTGGTGGAGGTCATCACCGCGCCCGGCGCCCGCCCGAACCCAGGCTGGCTGAACATGGTGCGCACCGGCCGTGCCCGTTCCAAGATCCGCCACTACCTGAAGAACCTGGCGCACGACGAATCGATGGCGCTGGGCGAAAAGATGCTGGCCCAGGCGCTGCGTGCCGAAGGTCTCAAGCTGCCCAGCGGCGACCCTGCCGACGAGACCGCGGCCACCCTGTGGCAGCAGCTCACACGCTGGAGCGGCAACCGCAACCGCGGCGAATTGATGGTGGACATCGGCCTTGGCCGCAAGATCGCCATCATCGTCGCCAAGCGACTGGCCGGGCTCATGGCCGAGCATGGCATCCGGCCCGACGCCGTGATGCTGACGATGGGCCGCTACGCCAGCGACGATGCCACACCGGCGCAGGGCGTGGTCTTCGTGGATGGCAGCGAAGGCGCGTCCATCAAGCTCGCCACTTGCTGTCGCCCGATTCCCGGCGACGCCATCACCGGCTACCTGGGCCGCGGTGAGGGCCTGCTCGTGCACACGGCCGAATGCAGCGTCGGCCGGCGCCTGTTCGAGCGCGACAGCGAACGCTGGATCCAGGTGGCCTGGGCCGACGAACTCACGCGGTCCTTCGAGTGTGGCATCGCGGTGCTGGTGAAGAACGGCAAGGGCGTGCTGGCGCAGTTGGCCTCGGCCATCAGCAGCGCCGAAGCCGACATCACGCACCTGGACATGGGCAACGAGCCGGCGCACGACACCGCCGAGTTGAAGCTGCTGGTCAGCGTGCGCGACCGCCAGCATCTGGCCGACGTGCTGCGCACGCTGCGCCGTGCGCCCACCGTGATGAAGGTCTCTCGGGTCAAGCCCTGACAGGCCGGACCACCGCACCAGGTCAGCTGCCGCTGTCCGGCGCCGGGTAGCGCACCTGCACGATCTCGATGCGTTCCGCACCAGCCGGCGTCATCAGCGTCACCTCGTCACCCTCGCGCGCCTTCAGCAGCGCGCGGGCGATTGGGCTGATCCAACTCACCTCGCCGGCCAGGTTGTCCGCCTCGTCGATGCCCATGATGGTCACCGTGCGTTCATCGCCAAGCGCATTGGCATAGGTGACAGTGGCGCCGAAGAACACCTGGTCATTGCCGTGGTGCAGGCGCGGATCGGCCACCTCGGCGATGTCGAGCCGGCGGGTCAGGAAGCGGATGCGCCGGTCGATCTCGCGCAGCCGCTTCTTGCCATAGAGGTAGTCGCCATTCTCGCTGCGGTCGCCATTCTTCGCCGCCCAGGAGACGGTTTCCACGACCTTGGGCCGCTCCACGTCCAGCAACGACATCAACTCCTGCCGCAGGCGGCGGTATCCGGCCGGCGTGATGTAGTTCTTCGTGCCCGCGGGCAGCGGCGGCAGGCCGGGCGAGTCGTCGTCGTCGTCGCCTTCAGATTCCTTGGTGAACGCCTTGCTCATCGCGGCCAGGCCCGGGGCGCCAGTTCAGACGGCCGGCGCCCGCCACACGGTCAGGTGCGGCAGCACAGCCCGGTAGGGCAGCAGCAGCACGGCAGCCATCGCCCACTTCACGGCAATGTCGCCGGTGGCCAGCATCAGCCAATCCATGTCACTGCCATAGAAGGCGAGGAAAAAGAAGATGGCGGTGTCGATGACCGAGGCCAGCACCGACCCGATCAGTGGAGCCTGCCACCATGAGGCCTGGCGCAGGCGATTGAAGGCCGAAATGTCGAGCCATTGCGCGACGATGAAGGCGCAACCCGAGGCCATCGCAATACGCCAGGGCGCCACGGCCAGCGACGCCACGACCGCCACCGCAAAGCCCGCCCAGGCCACCTTGCGTGCCGCCGACGGACCGAGCGCGCGATTGGTCAGGTCGGTGACGAGGAAGACCACCGGATAGGTAAATGCACCCCAGGTGAGCCAATCATTGATCGGGTACTGGACAGCGAAATTGGACAGCACCACCACGAATGCCATTGCCAGCATGGGCAACATGAATTGGCGCGAAACCAATGCGGTGGAATTTTCAGAGTGATTCATTTATGCAACTCGCATTACCTGAATCCGGATTATAGATTACCCAATCGTGATAACGTTCGCCCTGCGCAAAAGGCCAGATTCCATCGAGACAGAGCCGCGCGGGAGGACCTCCTCAACATCACCCAGAAGCCAAATGAGCAAGACCTACAGCCAATTGATGAAGCAGATCGACAGCCTCCAGCGCGAAGCCGAGGAAATCAAGCGCAAGGAGATCGACGGGGTGATCACGCGCATCAAGGACGCGATCCAGGCCTATGGCCTGACGGCTGCCGACCTGGGCCTCGCCGCCCGCGCGCCCAAGGTCGCCAAGCCGGGCAAGAAGCCGGCCAGCCGCAAGGCGGGCAAGGCCGCCGCGGCCGCCAAGTACCGCGACGACGCCGGCAACACCTGGGGTGGCCGCGGCCCGCGCCCGGCCTGGCTGCGCGACGCGCTGGCCGCCGGCAAGCAGCTGTCGGACTTCGCCGTCAAGTGAGCCGATGACGGTGCCCGCGGCGGCCGGGCCGCGCCGCATCGTCTGCCTGACCGAAGAGACGACCGAGTGGCTTTACCTGCTCGGTCGTGAAGACCGCATCGTCGGCATCTCCGGCTACACGGTGCGGCCGCGCCGGGCCCGGCAGGAAAAGCCCCGCGTCTCCGCCTTCCTGAGCGGCAAGATCGACCGCATCGTCGCGCTGGAACCTGATCTCGTCATCGGCTTCTCCGACATGCAGGCCGCGCTCGCCGACCAACTCGTGCGGGCTGGGCTGAACGTGTGGATCACCAACCAGCGCAGCATCGAGGAGATCTTCTCCACCCTGCACACGCTGGCGATGCTGGTGGACGCGCGCGAAGCTGGCGAACGATGGATGGCCGCCTGCCGCGCGGAGCATGCCCGCATCGCCACCAAGGTGGCGCAGTGGCCTCGTCGGCCCCGCGTCTACTTCGAGGAATGGGACGAGCCCTTGATCAGCGCCATCCGCTGGGTCTCGGAACTGATCGCGCTGGCCGGTGGCGAGGACGTTTTTGCCGAACTCGGCCGGATGCCCATGGGGCGCGACCGTGTGATTGCCGACCCCATGGTGCCGGTGAAGCGGGCGCCGGAGCTCATCATCGGGTCCTGGTGCGGCAAGAAGTTCCGGCCAGAGCAGGTGGCGGCGCGCCCGGGCTGGCAGGCCGTGCCGGCCGTGCAGCTGGGGCGGCTGCACGAGATCAAGTCCTGCGACATCCTGCAGCCCGGCCCGGCGGCCCTGACCGATGGCCTGGCGCAGTTGCACCGGCTGATCGCAGCAGCGGCACACCCGGTGTGACACCATCGCGGGCATGAGCACGCCCGCCACACCGCCCATCGATCTCCGTTCCGACACCGTCACCCGCCCCACCGCCGCCATGCGTGCCGCCATCGCGGCCGCCGAGGTCGGCGACGACCAGTACGGCGAAGACCCCACCACCGCGCGCCTGCAGGCCCGCTGCGCCGAACTGCTGGGCAAGGAGGCCGCACTGTGGCTGCCCACCGGCACCATGGCCAACCAGGTGGCGCTGCGCGTGATGGCGCGCCCCGGCGACGAGGTCATCACGCCACGCGAAAGCCATGCCGCCTGGCACGAGGCCGGCGGTGCAGCCGCCAACGCGGGCGTGCAGATGGTGGAAGTGGGGCAGCGCGGCCTGTTCTCGCTGGAAGAACTCGAGGCCGCCATCAAGCCCACCGGTCTGCCGGTATTCCCGCCCACCACGCTGCTGCAGATCGAGAACACGCACAACCGCGCCGGCGGCATCGTGTTGCCGCAGGCGCAGGTGGTGGCGCTGTGCGAGTGTGCCCATGCGCGCGGCCTGGGCTGCTTCCTCGACGGCGCCAGGCTGTGGAACGCCGCGGTCGCCAGCGGTCTCAGCGAAGGCGTGCTGGCCGCCCCATTCGACCTCGTCGCCGTGGCCTTCAGCAAGGGCCTTGGCGCACCTGGCGGATCGTTGCTGGCAGGATCACGTGCGCTGATCCAGGCGGCCGACCGCCATCGGCGCATGCTGGGCGGCGCGATGCGCCAGAACGGCCTTTTCGCCGCCGCTGCGCTGCATGGCCTGGACCACCACCGCACGCGCCTGGCCGAGGACCACGCCAATGCCCGCGCGTTTGCGGAGATCCTGGCGCCCTGCCCCGCCGTCCGTCTCGACCTGCCCTCGGTGCAGAGCAACATCGTGGTCTTCCACCTGGCCGACGGCGCGCCCGACGCCGCCACCGTGGTGGCGCAGGCACGTACGCAAGGCGTGCTGCTCAACGCCTTCGGGCCGCGCCTGGTGCGTGCGGTGACACACCTGGACGTCACGGCCGCGCAGGCGGCCGACGCGGCGCAGCGCCTGCTGCGGCTGCTGAGCCACTGAAGCCGCCCGCAGCCGCGCCATCGGGTGGTCAGCGCTCCTTCTTCAGGAAACCGTAGGGGCTGTCCACGGTGCCGAACTGGAACACCGTGTAGACGTGGGTCGACGTGAAGTCGGCCTCGTCGATCGTCAGCAGGGCGGTGGTGGACAGGGGTGTGCTCACGGTCAGCGGCACGTCGGTGGCCGCCGACAGTGTGGTGAAGGATGATGCGGCGCCGACGGCGACGTCCTCGGCCAGGGTCGCATAGTCCACGTCCAGCGACAGACCCCCGGTGAGCGTGGCCATCACGTTGAAGAGGCGCACGCGGGCATAGCCGCTGGCGGGCAGGCTGTTGTCGTCGGCCACGAGCGCCGCGGCCGCATCAGCGGCGGAGGTGCCGGTCACGGCAAAGGTGTAGTCGCCGCCGGCCTTCAGCGTCAGGCTGTTTTCGGCCAGCACCTCACCGTTCACCGCCATCGTCAGGACCTGGTTGCTGCCCGCAGTCACCAGCCGGTAAGCACCCACCGACGGCCCGCGCTGCGCGCTGGCCACTGCGATGCCGCCGACGCCGGCGTCGATCGCCGCATTGCCCGCCACACCGGCTGCCACGCGCACCCGCGCCGAGGTGTTCTTGAACAACGCGAGACCGCCGTCCTGCACCAGCGTGGCCGCATGCACCAGCACGCCACCTTCACCCGCGGTGAGCACCAGGGTCACGACGCTGGTGCTGTCCAGCGTGAGGACCGGCGTGTCCAGGCGCAGGTCGTCGACGTCGCCCGAGCCGGTCAGCCGCAGCCGGTAGGTGCCGGCGCTGACGGTGACGAAGCCTGACGAGGCGTTGGACGACACCGTGGTCGTGATCGACGCCTCGTCCAGCGACGTCGCGCCGTTGGTGAGGTAGACGTCCAGCGCGCCGGAGCCGCTGGTGTTGTAGACGCGCAGGCGTGCCTTGCCGGCTACCGGCGTGTCTTCGTCCTCTTCCAGCATCGCCAGCTTCAACGCGCTGTCGCTGCCGTAGGCGATGGCGGTGTAGGCGGTGTCGGCACTCAGGGACCAGCTCGTGGTCACGGCCGCCGTGTCGTTGCCGGCACGTCGCAACTGGTAGCTCAGCTCCCCGGCAGTGGTGCCGCTGCGCGACGTCACGGTGTCGGCCGGCACCGACTCGGCCAGCACCGTCTCGTCGTCGTCGCTGTCGACGGCCACGAGGTCGAAACCGGACTTGCTGGTGCTCAGGTTGAGCAGGCGGATCTGTGCCTGGCCGGCATCGTCACCGCCGCCGCCGCAGGCGCTCAGCGACAAGGCCAGCGGCGCGGCCAGGGACAGGGCCAGCACAAGCCGGGCGGTGGCCCGCAGGCCGCGTGAGGTCAGGAATGGAGAGAGGCGCACGGCTGAAGCTCTGGAGATGTGGAAACCCGGCCAGCTTGCAGGGGCCACACCGCCAGACGGTGTGGATCGTGTGAATCCAGGTGACCCGCTGGTGAGCTGACATGACTGCCAGGTCACGGGGCGTCACATGTCGCCGCCGACACACGCGCGCAAACGCGCCGACAGGCGCGCGCCGCACACTCGTCGCGATGGACACCGCTTCCTTCTGTACCGCGCGGATTTCCTTGTGGATGCCGCCTTCGCGCCCCGTCCGGCGTGGCCGCTGGGACACGCCGTGGGTCGAACACCTGCGCGGCCTCGGTGCCGACGTGGCGGTGGGCGACACGCCGCCGACGCGTGCCGACGCCGCATTGCTGTCCACCATGGCCCACGGTGCCGATCCAGCCGCGCTCTGCCGGCACCACCGAAACCACTGGCCGCACCTGCCCTTGTTGCTGCTGGGCCGATTCCCCACCGAGGCCGACCGCATCGTCGCGCTGGAATCGGGGGCCGACGACTGCTTGGGTCCGGACTGCACCCCGCGCGAGTTGCTGGCCCGTGTGCGTGCGTTGCGGCGCCGGCTTGCGTCGGTCACCTCGCAGAGGCGGTCTGACGCCATGGCCATCGCGACGAACGACAGCGGGGCTGCGCTGCCGGCTGCACCGCTCCTGCCGATCGGCCGTTGGCTGTACTGCCGCGCTCAGCGCTGCCTCACCGACCGCAATGGCGCCCACCGGCACAGCGGCCTGAGCAGCGTCGAAATCGGGCTGCTCGATGCGCTGACGGCCACGCCGGGCCGCGCGGTGGACCGCCATGTGCTGCGGCACCAATGGGCGCGGGAAGGGCGATCATCGACGTTGCGCGCAGTGGACACCGCGGTGATGCGCCTGCGCCGCCGCGTGGAACCGGACCCTGCACAGCCCCGCTGGATCCTCACCGTGCGCGGCCAGGGCTATTGCTACGTCCACGCCGACGGCGACTGACACTGGCTTTCGGGAGCCAGGCCGCTACGATCCACGCGTCATGCTGCGAATCCCCCTCACCACCCTGCTGGCCGCAGCGCTGCTGCCGGCCTGTGCCGGCCCTGCCGCCGATCCCGCCCGCGCCGCCGCCCCGGCGGCGGCCAGCGTGGCCATGGCGCTGCCGCTGGGCACACGCCAATGCGAACCCGGTGGGCCCACGGCCGAGTCCCTGGCCGGCGTCCTGCGCGGTGCCGGCATCAGCGTCACCGCCGTGAGCTGCGGTCACGACGGCCGCATGCGCCCCGCCGTCTGTGGTGCCGGCGACGGCAGGCTCGCCGTCGTCGACGTCCCGGCCGCGCAGCAGGCGCAGGCCGAGGCGCTGGGGTGGAAGCCGTTGTCGGCAATGCCTGACGCGCGCCGCCAGCCGTGCTGACGGCGCGCGCAGGTTTCAGCGGATTCGACGCACGCGGGGCGTCTGGTTCACGCCGTCGATGCGGAGCAGGAAGCTGCCCAACAACGCGCGCTCGATGCGCACCGCCGGGTTCGTCAGGTTGTAGGCGCCGCGGGTGCCGTCGACCACCTGCCAGACCTGGCCGTTCTCCAGCGTGAAGCGGGTGCCGCTCTCGAAGAAGCCCACCTCGCCCACGATGCGGCTGGTCAGCACCTCCGGCGCACCTTCCGGCAGCCGGTTTTCAAACCCGAAATTGCCGCCCGGTGGTGGCGTCACGGCGCCAGCGGCTGACGGCGCGGCGGGTGCAGCAACCGGCCCGGGCGTGGCCACCGGTGCACCCCAGCCGGCGCGAGACCCGATGCCCGGCAACGCGATGGCGTCGTAGCAGGCCAGCCGGGCGGCGGCCTCGGGCACGATGCGGCAGCGCTGGATGGCGGCCGTGTCAGCCCGGGCCGGTAGCGCCAGCGATGCGGCCGCCAAGCCGCAAAGGACAGTGAACTTCATGGACATCACTGTATCCGACCCACGCCCAGGCGCCGGCCTGCCACCATCGGCCTCCATGACGACCTCGATCCTTCGCCGTCACCTCCGCGTCTGGCTGGCCCTGGCCGCCAGCCTGCTGCTGCTGGCCGGCTGCGCCACGCTGGACGAACGCCAGCGCGAGTGGATCTTCCAACCCGGTGCCCGCACCTGGTGGGGCGGCACCGCGGCGGCCGAGGGCATGCAGGACCGCTGGATCGAATTCATGTCGGCCGAAACCGGCGACACCGTGCGCCTGCACGCCTTGTGGGCACCCCAGGGCCGCGCCGATGCGCCAGTGCTGCTGTACCTGCACGGCGCGCGCTACGACGTGCGTGGCAGCGCCCACCGCATGCGCCGCCTGCAGGCCCTAGGCTTCGCCGTGCTCGGCGTGGACTACCGGGGCTTCGGCCAGAGCAGCGCCGTGCTGCCGTCCGAGGCCATGGCCTACGAGGACGCCCAGGCCGCCTGGGACTGGCTGGCGCGCGAGTTTCCGGGCCGCTCGCGCTATGTCTTCGGCCACTCCCTGGGCGGCGCGATCGCGGTCGACCTGGCCAGCCGGCGCCGCGACGTGCACGGCCTGATCGTCGAAGGCAGCTTCACCTCCATCCCCGACGTGGTGCGCCACTTCAAGTGGGGCTGGCTGCCGGTGGGCCCGCTGATCACGCAGCGCTTCGAGGCCGTGGAGCGCATCGCCCACGTGCAGGCGCCCGTGCTGGTGGTGCACGGCAGCGACGACCGGCTGATCCCGCCGGCGCTGGGCCAGGCGCTGTACGAGCGTGCGCCGCAGCCCAAGCGCTTCGTGCTGGTCGAAGGGGGTTCGCACCACAGCACGAACTCGGTGGGCCAGGCGCAATACCGGCAGGCACTGGCCGACCTGTTCGGGCTGCGCGGCGCGGAGTGAGCCCGGGCATTCCGGGGAAAGCCGCACGTGGGCATGGTCCAATCCTGCCCATGCCGATGCCCGATGCCTCCACGCCGCCACCTGAAGGCGTGCGTGTCGCCAAGCTGATGACCGAACGCGGCCTCGCGTCCCGCCGCGAGGCCGACGCCTGGATCGAGGCTGGCTGGGTGCGTGTGAATGGCGAAGTCGCCGTGCTGGGCCAGCGTGCGGCGCCCGACGCGCGCATCGAGGTCGACCCGCGGGCGCGCCAGGAACAGGCGGAGCGCGTCACCGTGCTGCTGCACAAGCCCATGGGCTTCGTCAGCGGGCAGGCCGAGGACGGCTATGCGCCGGCGGTGTCGCTGGTGCAGGCCACGTCGCGCTGGGCCGGTGACAAGGCGCCACGCCGCTTCCACCCTGGCCAACTGCGCGGGCTGGCGCCCGCCGGGCGGCTGGACATCGATTCCACCGGCCTGCTGGTGCTGACTCAGGACGGTCGCATCGCCAAACAGCTCATCGGCGACGACAGCAAGGTCGAGAAGGAATACCTGGTGCGCGTGCAGCACCTGCGGCCCGGGCGCCTGCCGGACGAGGAACTGCAGCGCCTGCGCCATGGCCTGTCGCTCGACGGCCGCGCGCTTCGGCCGGCCAAGGTCAGCTGGGCCAACGACGACCAGCTGCGCTTTGTGCTGCGCGAAGGCCGCAAGCGGCAGATCCGCCGCATGTGCGAACTCGTGGGCCTCAAGGTGGTGGGGCTCAAGCGTGTGCGCATCGGCAGCGTCGTGCTCGGCCAGCTGCCGCCAGGCCAGTGGCGCTACCTCGGCCCGCACGAGCGTTTCGCGTGACGGCCCCGGACTCGGCCGGCGCCACGACAGCCACAGCCGCCGGCGGCCGGCCGGCACTGGGCCATGGGGGTGCCGCGGCCGTGCTCGCGCTGCTGATGGGTCTGCAGCCGGCCACCACCGACATCTACCTGCCGGCCCTGCCGCTGCTGACGCAGGACCTCGCGGCGCCCATGCACCTGGCGCAGCTGACGATGGCCGGGCTGATCCTGGCCTTCGGCTTCGGCCAACTGCTGTGGGGCCCGGTGGCCGACCGCTTCGGTCGCCGGCCGGTGCTGGTGGGCACACTGGCGGCCTACGCGCTGGCGGCGCTGGGCAGCGTGCTGGCCGGCAGCATCGAGCAGCTGGTGGCCTGGCGCGCGCTGCAGGGCTTCACGATGGCCGGCGCCGTGGTGTGTTCACGGGCCATGGTGCGCGACCTCTACGCCCCCATCGAAGGCGCGCAGGTGATGGCGCTGGCGCTCAGCGGCCTGGGCATCGTGGCGCTGCTGGGCCCGGCCCTGGGCGGCCTGGTCGCCGCCGCAAGCGGCTGGCGCGCCGCGCTGAGCGTCGTGGCCGCCTACGGTGCGGCCGCTTTCGCCGTGGTGGCCTGGCGGGTGCCGGAAACGCTGGCGCAGAAGAACCCGCGCGCCACGGCGCCGGGGCCGATGCTGGCCAACTGGGCAGAGGTCGCCCGCGACCCCACGTTCCGCGCCTGGATGCTGCTGGTCACCTGCACCTATGGCGGCATCTTCACCTACCTGGCGGGATCGTCCTTCGTCTTCATCGACGTGCTGGGCCTGAGCCCGGCGCAGTACGGCCTGGCCATGGCCTCGGTGAGCGCCTGCTACATGACCGGCACCTTCGCCTGCCGGCCGTGGATCCGCCGCTTCGGCCTCGGCGGCACGGTGGTGCGCGCCGCCGGCTTCACGGCACTCGCCGGCCTCAGCGTCGTGGTGCTGGCGATGGCCGGCGTGAAGTCGGTCTGGGCGCTGCTGGTGCCGCAGTGGATCTACTGCTTCGGCCACGGCTTCCACATGCCCTGCGGCCAGGCCGGTACGGTGGCACCGTTCCCGCACAAGGCCGGCGCAGCGTCGGCGCTGGCCGGCTTCGTGATGGCCCTCGTGGCCTTTGGCATCGGCCGCTGGCTGGGTGGTGCGCTGGACGGCACGGCGCTGCCCTTCGCGTTTGGCCTGGGCTTCTGGTCCGCCGCCACCTGCACCGTGGCCTGGACGCTCGTGCGCCGGCACGGTTGAACGGCGCATGAAGGGCATCGTGCTCGCCGGGCCCACGGCCAGCGGCAAGACCGCGGTGGCCCTGGCGCTGGCCGCGCAGCTGCCGCTGGAGGTCATCAGCGTCGATTCGGCCCTGGTCTACCGCGGCATGGACATCGGCACCGCCAAGCCCACGCCGGCCGAGCGCGCCGCCGTGCCGCACCACCTGATCGACATCCGCGACCCGCTGGAGCCGTATTCCGCCGCGCAGTTCGCCACCGATGCGGCCCGCCTGGCCGGCGAGATCCGCGCCCGCGGCCGCCTGCCGCTGCTGGTGGGCGGCACCATGCTCTACGTGAAGGCGCTGCGCGACGGCATCGACGCCATGCCCTCGGCCGACCCGGCCGTGCGCGCCGAACTCGATGCCCGCGCCGCGGTAGAAGGTTGGCCCACACTGCACGCCGAACTGGCGCGCGTGGACCCCGCCACCGCGGCTCGCCTGGCCCCGCACGACAGCCAGCGCATCCAGCGCGCGCTGGAGGTCTGGCAGGTCTCGGGCCGGCCGCTGTCGGACTGGCACCTGCGGTCACAGGTCAACGCGGTGGCCGCACACGCCGACTGGCCGCTGGTGTCGCTGGAGCCTGAATCCCGCGCCTGGCTGCACGCGCGCATCGCCGAACGCTTCGACGGCATGCTGGCGGCCGGGTTCATCGACGAGGTGCGCGCGCTGCGTGCCCGGGGTGATCTGCACCCGGCGCTTCCGTCGATGCGCTGTGTGGGCTACCGCCAGGCCTGGGCGGCGCTGGACGACGGTGACCTGGCGCTGCTTCGAGAGACCGGCATCGCCGCCACCCGGCAACTGGCCAAGCGACAACTCACCTGGCTACGCTCGATGCCCGATCGGCGCGTGGTGGCCTGCGACGCCGCCGATGCGTTGCCGCAGGCGCTGATACTGCTGCGGGGCCTTTCCAGGGTGTGAATTGCGCACTCCCCGGGCGACGGGGGGTGGCCGGCGGTTCGTGAAGCCCGTCACCACGGCGCCGCCGGCGGTCCGGCAGCATGGCGCCCATGAAACAACTCGTCACATTCTGGGGGCTGGCGCTGCTGGCCCTGGGGTCTCAGGCAGCACCGGTGGCCGTCACCCTGCCCACCAGCTTCACGCTGACGCCCTACAGCGGCGCGGCGGCCGTGAACGCTGGCCAGTTGGACAGCGATCGAACGCTCTTCACCGTGCGCGAGCAGGCCCACGATGGCCTGCAATCCTGGTACCTGGTCTATGACCCGCTGAATCCGGGCCGGGTGCGGGCCACGCTGGATTTCGGTGCCCCCATCGTCGCCGTCTACGCCACCACCGCCGAGCTCGCCGCGTCGCAGGTGGACTGGTCCGTGGACATCGACGGCGACGGTGTCTTCAACGACTACGCCTTCCGCAACCTGATGGGTCTGGAGTCGGTGGACATCACCACCTGGACGGTCGGCGGCTCGCTGCTGACCATCGACTGGCGCGCCGACGATCCGGGGGACCACCTGCGCGTGCTGGTGCGCCTGCCGCAGGAAAACAACGTGCCCGAACCGGCCAGCGCCGCCCTGGTGCTGCTGGGCCTGGGCCTGGGCGCTGCCGCCGCCCGCCGCCGCCGGCGCTGAAGCCCCGCGGCGGGGTCAGCCGCCGGTGCTGCGGCATCATCGCAGCGCATGCTGCGCATCGAGCACCTCGCCAAGTCGTTCGGCGACACCCCGGTCTTCCGTGACCTGAACCTGGACCTGGCACGCGGCGAATTCGTCGCGCTGCTGGGCGAATCGGGCGTGGGCAAGTCCACGCTTCTGAACTGCATCGCCGGGCTGGAAGACGCCGACGCCGGCCGCGTGTGCATTGACGGTCAGGACCTGGCCACGCTGAACGCAGACGACCGCGCGCGCCTGCGCCGCCGCGCCCTGGGGTTCGTGTTCCAGGCCTTCCACGTGCTGCCGCACCTGAACGTGGCCGACAACGTGGGCCTGCCGCTGCGCCTGCTGGGCCGGCCGGACGACGCGCACGTGGCGGCGCTGTTGACGGCGGTGGGCCTGGCCGGGCTGGGCGCCCGCATGCCGGCACAGCTGTCAGGCGGCCAGCTGCAGCGTGTGGCCATTGCCCGCGCCGTGGTGCACCGGCCCGCCCTGATCCTGGCCGACGAACCCACGGGCAACCTCGACCCGGCCACCGCCGGCCGCGTGCTCGACCTGCTGCAGGCCCAGGTGCGCGAGCACGGCTGTGCCTGCCTGCTGGTGACGCACGCCGCGTCGGCCGCGGCGCGGGCCGACCGCGTGCTGCAGGTCACCGCGCAGGGCCTGCGCGCAGTTGCATGACCCCCGCCACACCTGGCCCCCGACTCGCGGATTTCGCCATGCTCGTCTGGCGGGAATGGCGGCACCACCCCTGGCGTCATGCGGCGGCACTGCTGGCGGTGGCACTGGGCGTGGCGCTGGCGGCGTCGGTGCACCTGATCAATGCGTCGGCACTGGCGGAGTTCTCGTCGGCCCTGCGTGCCACGAACGGCGAGCCGGATCTCAGCGTGCGTGACGCTGGCGGTGGCGGCCTGCCCGATGACGCCTACGCTCAGCTGGCCATGGCGCCCGGTGTGCAGCAGGCCGCCGCCGTGATCACCTTCGACACCTATGTCCGCCAGGTCGACGGCACGCGGCTGCCGCTGCAGGTGCTGGGCGTCGATGCCCTGACGATTGCCGCCCTGGCGCCGGACCTGATGCCCCGCCCCGCCGAGGGTGAAGACCGGCTGGTCTTTCTGGATCCGTCGCGCGTCTTCCTCAACGCCGCGGCGCGCAGCCGCCTGGGGGTGCGTGACGGCGACACGCTGGTGCTGCAATCCGGCCCCCGTTGGGAAACGCTGCGCGTGGCCGGCTGGGTCAGCGCCGGCGGGGGACCCCTGGCGGTGATGGACCTGTCGGCAGCGCAGGACCGCTTTGGCTTCGCCGGCCGGCTCAGCCGCGTGGACCTGCGGCTGGCACCGGGCGCCTCGGCGCCGCCGCTGCCGCCCGGCTGGCGTGCCGAGAAGCCCGACGACGCCGCGCAGCGGGTCTCGCAACTGTCGCGGGCCTACCGCGTCAACCTCACCGTGCTGGCCCTGGTGGCCTTGTTCGTCGGTGGCTTCCTGGTCTATTCCGTGGTGGCACTGTCGGTGGCCCAGCGCCTGCCAGGTTTTGCCCTGCTGGGCGTGCTCGGCATGACGGCCGGTGAACGCCGCCGCGTGGTGCTGCTGGAATGCGCCGGCCTGGGGCTGGCCGGCAGTGCCTTGGGGCTGGCCGGGGGCGTGGCCCTGGCCGCGGCGGCGCTGCGCTGGCTGGCCGGCGACCTGGGTGGTGGCTACTTTCCGGGCGTGACGCCGGCGCTGCGCATCGACGCGCTGGCACTGCTGGCCTTCGGCGCTCTGGGCACCGCGGCCGCGGTGATCGGCGGCTGGGCGCCGGCTCGCGCGGCGCAGCGGCTGCAGCCGGCGCGGGCGCTCAAGGGCCTGTCCAGCCTGGAAGCGCCCGCCGCTTCGCCGTGGCCTGCCGCGTGGCTGCTGTCAGCAGGCATGGCCTTGGCATTCATGCCGCCGCTGGCCGGCCTGCCGCTGGCCGCCTACGCCTCCGTGGCCTGCCTGCTGTTCGGCGGCGTGGCGGCGGTGCCGTGGATGGTGCGCCAGGTGCTGGCGCACTGGCCATTGCCGGCATCGACCCTGCCCCGGCTGGCGCTGCAGCGCGCCCTGTTCCAGCGGCACACCGCCACCGCAGCCGTGGCCGGTGTGGTGGCGTCGCTGGCGCTGTGCGTGGCGCTGACGGTGATGGTGGGCAGCTTCCGCGCCGGGGTCGGCCAGTGGCTGGACACCCTGCTGCCCGCCGACCTGTATGCCCGCACGGCCACCCGCGGCGCGGCCGCCGACCAGGCCTGGCTGCCGGAGTCCTTCGTCGCCGATGCCGCGCGCCTGCCCGGCGTGGCGCGTGTGCAGGGCAGCCGCCTGCGGGCGATGGTGCTGGCGCCCGAGCGCCCTGCCGTGATGCTGATCGCGAGGGAGATCGGCAACCCGGCCGAGACGCTGCCGCTGGTGGAATCGCTGGCGCCGTCTCGAGACGGCGACGGACGACCCGGCTGCTGGGTCAGTGAAGCCATGGTGGCGCTGTACGGTGCCGCAGTGGGGGCACCGATCGACCTGCCGATCGGAACGGCCAGCCCCAGCGGTGGCACCCCCGTGCCCTGCACCGTGCGCGGCGTCTGGCGCGACTACGCCCGCCAGTTCGGCAGCGTGGTGGTCGACCTCGCCGACTACCGGCGCCTCACCGGCGACACCCGCATCAACGACCTCGCGCTCTGGCTGGCCCCAGGCACGGCGCTGGCGGACGTGCAGGATGCGCTGCGCGCACGGGCGCCCGACCCGGCGATGCTGGAGTTTGCCGCCAGCGGCGAGATCCGCGCGCTGTCGCTGCGCATCTTCGACCGCAGCTTCGCCGTCACCCGCTACCTGCAGGCGGTGGCCATCGCCGTCGGCCTGGTGGGCGTGGCGGCCAGCCTGTCGGCCCAGGTGGTGGCGCGGCGCAAGGAGTTCGGGCTGCTGGCGCACCTGGGCTTCACGCGGCCGCAGGTGGTGGCCCTGGTGGCCGGCGAAGCTGCCGCCTGGCTGCTGGCCGGCGCCGCCATCGGCGTCGCGTTGGGCGTGGCCGTGAGCGCGGTCCTGGTGCACGTGGTCAACCCGCAGAGCTTCCACTGGACGATGGACCTCATCCTGCCCTGGCCGCAGATCCTGGCCCTGGCCGGCGCGGTGCTGGCTGCGGGCACGGCCACCGCCGCCGTCAGCGCCCGTCAGGCGGCAGGCCGGCCGGCCACGCGGTCCGTGAAGGAGGACTGGTGATGCGCCGTCGGGCGTTGCTGCATCGCGGCTGGCTCGCTCTGGCGGGCATCGACCCCGTCGTTGCCGGGGCCACTGCGGTCGACAGCCATGGCGTCAGCCCCGTGGCCCGTGGTCGGCTGCTGGTGTTCCCCCGAGACCACGGCGCGCACCTCGCCGCGCGCACGGAGTGGTGGTACGTCACCGGCTGGTGGGGCCCGACGAGCGCGCCCACCCACGGCTTCCAGGTCACGTTCTTCCGCAGCCACACCGGCCTGGCGGCCGACAGTGCCAGCCGCTTCGCGCCCCGCCACCTGCTGTTCGCCCACGCGGCGCTGACTGACCTGCGGGCTGGCACCCACCGACACGCCGAGCGCATCGTGCGTTGGAACGGCGACCCGACGGCCGGCGTGGCCGCCGCCACGCTGGACGACGCGCAGGTGCACATCGGCGACTGGCAGCTGCGGCACGCGAGTGGCCTTTGGCAGGCCCGGTTGGCGGACGGCAGCCAGGACCTGGCCCTGGCGCTCACGCTGCGGCAGACGCAGCCGCTGCTGCTGCAGGGCGATGCGGGTTGGTCCCGCAAGGGGCCCGAGCCGGCCCAGGCCAGCCACTACGTCAGCGCGCCACAACTGCAGGTGGACCGCCCGGGCGGCGGCCGTGCCTGGCTGGACCACGAATGGAGTGATGAGATCCTGCACCCCGAAGCGGTGGGCTGGGACTGGGCCGGCATCAATCTGGAGGACGGCAGCGCGCTGACAGTGTTCCGCCTGCGGCGCGCCGATGGCAGCACGCTCTGGGCGGGCGGCAGCTGGCGGCCGGCCGGTGGCCTTGCCCGCAGCTTCGCGCCCGACGAGGTGCGCCTGACGCCTGGCCGCCAGTGGCGCAGCGCCCGCACCGGCGCGAACTACCCGGTGGCCTGGACGCTCGAGACGCCAGCCGGCCGCCACGAACTGCAGGCGCTGCTGGACACGCAGGAACTCGATGCCCGTGGCAGCACCGGCACGGTGTACTGGGAGGGTCTGTCGGCACTGCTCGACACCCAAGGCCGGCGCATCGGCCTGGGGTATCTGGAAATGACGGGCTACGCCGGACGACTGCGCCTGTAGCGCACCTGCCAAACGAGCCAGCGCTCGCTCAGGCGTCGCCGGATCGGCGAGGCTTCTCCGGCCGCTCCGGAGGGCCGGAGGCGTCGTCGGATCCCGTGCTGGGCGGTGCCGGCTGCCACGGCGCATCGGTGTTGGCCGCACGCACGCAGTTGCCGCCCGCCTCGCGCGAGCTCTGCAGCGCCTGCTGCGCCAGTTCCACCAGCACGTGCAGCGGCTGGTGCAGCGGCCGCAGAACGGCCACCCCCACGCTGGCCGTGAAGCGCGCCCCGTCGGGCAGGCCCGGCAGGTGCAGGTGCTCCACCATGTCGCGGATGCGATCGGCCACGTCCAACGCACCAGTGGCGTCGGCCTGCGGCAGGAAGACCGCCAGTTGCGCGTCGTCGTAGCGCGCCAGCAGGTCCGCAGCGCGCAGCGAGGCCATCACCTGCCGGCCCAGACCGGCCAGCAGCGCATCGGCCACGCGTGGGCCCATCTGGTCGGTCATCGGCCGCAGGCGGTCGACCTCCACCACCATCAGCGCCACCGCACCGCCATAGCGCCCGGCACGCAGCCAGTCGCGTTCGGCCAGCGCCAGAAAGGCCGGCCGGTGGAACATGCCAGTTTCGGCGTCGCGCAGCACGGCATCGCCCACCAGCTGCGCCTGCAGGCCATGTGGCGAGGCCGCCGCGGCCGCCGTTGCAGGGCGGGGACCGGCAGCGGAAGCGATCGGCGAGCGCGGGCGCGACCACGCCGCGGCGCCCGCCACCAAGGCGGCCACCGCTGCAGTGGCGAGGGCGGCGGGCCACGGGGTCGCCGGCCACAGCATGGGCACACTGCCGGCCAGCGCCGCAGCCGCTGCTGAAGCCGCCGCCACCCGCGGCCAGGGTGACGCCGAGGCCGCTGATTCCGGGAGAAGGTCGTGAAGAGGGGGAACGCTCATGGTCGGGTTGTCGGCCGGTTCAGGCCGCTCCTGGAGCATTCGACCACAACTGTCCCGGCCCTCGCCGGCAGTTTCACCGGTTCGCGGGGGCGCTGGCTTGACGCGGGACGGCTAATGCAACTAAAGTGATATCACTTTGATGACAGACATGGAGACCTCGATGTCCTCCCAACGCACCCCCGAGCGCACCGCGCGGGCCTCCAATGGTTACACCATGGTCGCCGTCGGCATCGGCCTGATCGCACTGCTGCCGGTCCTCGTCGTCATGGGCATCGCCCGCACGCCGTGGCTGGTGCTGCCGCTGGCGCTGCTGACGATGGCCGGCGTGTTCCTGCTCATCGGCCTGTACATGCTGCAACCCAACGAGGCTGCCATCCTCACCCTGTTCGGCCAGTACACCGGCACCGACCGGGGCGAGGGCCTGCGCTGGGCCAACCCGCTGGCCCGCAAGCGCAAGCTGTCGCTGCGCGCGCGCAACCTCAACGGGCCGACGCTGAAGGTCAACGACAAGCGTGGCAATCCGGTGGAGATCGGCGCCGTGGTCGTCTGGCGGGTGCGCCACACGGCGCAGGCGGTGTTCGATGTCGACGATTTCGAGACCTACGTGAAGGTGCAGGCCGAGGCCGCGGTGCGCCACCTGGCGTCGATGTACGCGTACGACGACGGCGAGGACCTGGCCACCGGCGAACACACGCTGCGAGGCGGCATGGACGCCGTGGCCGGGGCGCTGCGCACCGAACTCCAGGACCGCTTCGAGGAAGCCGGCGTCGAGGTGCTGGACGCCAAGCTCAGCCACCTGGCCTACGCGCCGGAGATCGCGCAGGTGATGCTGCGCCGCCAGCAGGCCGAGGCCATCGTCAGCGCACGCCACAAGATCGTGCAGGGCGCGGTGGGCATGGTTGAGGCTGCACTCAAGGGCCTGGCGGAGAAGGACCTGATCCAGCTCGACGACGAACGCCGCGCCACCATGGTCAGCAACCTGCTGGTGGTGCTGTGCTCCGACAACGAGGCGCAGCCGGTCATCAACGCCGGCACGCTCTACGGTTGATCGCCGGCCATGGACACTGTTTACCGCACCGAGCAGCGCTTCTCCGCGTTGTGGACCTTGATGCCGCTGACCTCGCTGGTGGTGGCCGCCGTGCTCTGGTTCACCGGCGACCCCAACGCACGCCTGGGCATCGGCATCGTGCTGTCGACCACCGTGTTCACGCTGCTGGTGCTGGGGCGGCTGGTGGTGCAGATCCGCGGTGATCAGCTGCAATGGCACTTCGGCTGGCTGGGCATCCCCCGCTGGCGACAGCCGCTGGCCGACATCACCGGCTGCGAGATCACCCAGGGCAGCGCCTCCAGCGCCGGCATCAAGGGCACGCGGCAGGACCGGGAGTTCACAGCCGCCCTGGCCAGCCCCGGTGTGAAATTCACGCTGAAGGACGGCCGCAGCGTCTTCCTGGGCAGCCCGGAGCCCGAGCGGCTGCGCGCCTTCGTCGCGGCGCGGCTGCCCGAAGGCGCGTCCGTGACACCCACGAAGGCGCCGCGCCGCCGCTGACGCCAGCATGGCCAGCCCGGGCAAGAAGCACTTCGCGCTGCGCATCGACCCGCGGGTGTGGGCCGTGATCGAACGGCTGGCGGCGCAGGAACTGCGCAGCGCGAACGCCCAGGTGGAGATGCTGCTGCGTGAGGCCCTGCAGCGGCGCGGGCGCACTTTGCCGCCGGCCGGCGAAAGCCTCGACGACGAGGGCACGCCCCCCGGCCGATAGACTCGCGGCCCATGTCTGCTTCCGATTCCGCCCGGCCGGCGGCCAAGACGCCGCGCTCGCTGTCGGGCCTGCTGCCCTTCCTGCGCCCCTACCGCGGCCGCATCGGGCTGGCCCTGTTCTTCCTGGTCATGGCCGCGGTCAGCACCCTGGCTTTCCCGGTGGCGCTGAAGAGCCTGGTCGACGACGGCCTGGTGGCCGCGGCACCCGGTGAAAGGCTGCTGGCCATGCGCGAACACTTCGGCCTGCTGTTCGCCGTTGGCGCCGCGCTGGGCCTGTTCTCGGCGCTGCGCTTCTACATGGTCACCTGGATCGGCGAGCGCATCACCGCCGACCTGCGCAACGCCGTCTACCGCCACGTGGTGCAGCAGAGCCCGGAATTCTTCGAGACCACGGCCACTGGCGAGGTGCTCAGCCGCCTGACCACCGACACCACCCTGGTGCAGAGCGTGGTCGGTTCGTCGCTGAGCATGGGGCTGCGCAACACGGTGATGGGCCTGGGCGCGCTGGGGGCGCTGATCGTCACCAACCCGGTGGTGATGACCCAGGTGCTGGGCATCCTGGTGCTGGTGGTGCTGCCCAGCCTGTACTTCGGCCGCCGCGTGCGCAAGCTCAGCCGCGCCAGCCAGGACCGTGTGGCCGACTCCAGCGCCATCGCCGCCGAGGTGCTCAACGCCATCCCGGTGGTGCAGAGCTACCACCAGCAGGCGCGCGAGGCGGCGCGCTTCGACGCCTCCACCGAAAGCGCCTTTGACACCGCGCGCAAGCGCACCAAGGTGCGTTCGCTGCTCGTGGCCTTCATCATCACCGCCACCTTCGGCGCGTTGATCTGGGGCCTCTACCAGGGCACGCAGGCCGTGTTGCGCGGCGACATCTCCGCCGGCCACCTGGGGCAGACGGTGTTCTTCGTCATCATCTTCGTCAGCTCGGTGGCCGTGCTGTCGGAGGTCTACGGCGAACTGCTGCGCGCCGCCGGCGCCACCGAGCGGCTGATGGAACTGCTGGCCACGCGGAGCCCGGTGCGCGAGCCCGCCGCACCGCTGCCGCTGCCGCCGGTGCGCGGTGGGTCGGACGTGGCCTTCGAGGCGGTGCGCTTCCATTACCCGTCCCGCCCGCTGCAACCCGCGCTGGACGATTTCACGCTCAGCGTGAAACCCGGCGAAACCGTGGCGCTGGTAGGCCCCAGCGGCGCCGGCAAGAGCACGGTGCTGCAGCTGCTGCTGCGCTACTACGACGTCGCCGCCGGCCGCATCCTGCTCGACGGCGTGCCGGTGGACCGGCTGGCCCTGGCCGACCTGCGCGGGCGCATCGGCATCGTGCCGCAGGACAGCACCATCTTCTCCACCAGCGCGCTGGAGAACATCCGCTACGGCCGGCCCGAGGCCAGCGACGACGAAGTCATCGCTGCCGCCAAGGCGGCCTTCGCGCACGACTTCATCCTGGCGCTGCCCGAGGGCTACGGCAGCTTCCTGGGCGAGCGCGGCGTGCGCCTATCGGGCGGCCAGCGCCAGCGCATCAGCATCGCCCGCGCGCTGCTGAAGAACCCGCCGCTGCTGCTGCTGGACGAGGCCACCAGCGCGCTCGATGCGGAAAGCGAGCGCATGGTGCAGGCAGCGCTGGAAGCCGCGATGCAGGACCGCACGACGATCGTCATCGCGCACCGCCTGGCCACCGTGCTGAAGGCCGACCGCATTGTGGTGCTGGAGGGCGGGCGCATTGTGGACGTCGGCCGGCACGACGAACTGGTGGCCCGCGGCGGCCTCTATGCCAAGCTGGCGGCGATGCAGTTCGACCTGCAGCCCGGCGACACCAGCGGCCTCCCGGCGAATGCCTGAGCGGCCCGACCAGCGGGCCGCGCCGCCCTGGTCGGAGGTCGAGCCCTGGTTCGACCGCGCGCTGGCGCAGCCCGAGGCGCAGCGCCTGGCCTGGCTGCGGGCCCAAGGCCTGCCGCCCACGCTGCTCGACGAGGTCACAGTGCTGTTGCGCGCAGAGCAGGACAGTCGCGGGCTGTATGCGGGCGACGACACGACGCGAAAGGACGATCACGAAGCTGCCGACGCCATGCTGCCGGCCGGCACCCGCGTGGGCGCCTGGCAGGTCGTCGGGCCGATCGGCCGCGGCGGCTCGGGCGAGGTCTACCGCGTTGAACGTGCCGACGGCAGCTACCAGCAGCAGGCGGCATTGAAGCTGCTGCGCATGGCCGACGACGCCGACGAGCGCCGGCGCTTCGCTGCCGAACGACACACGCTGGCGCGCCTGCAGGTGCCGGGCATCGTGCGCCTGCTCGACGCCGGCAGCCACGACGGGCGGCCCTGGGCCGTGACCGAACTTGTGGAGGGCCAGCCGCTGGACGTGGCGGGTGATGCGCTGGACCTTCCGGCACGGCTGACGCTGCTGCGCCGTGTGATCGGCGTGGTGGCCACAGCCCACGCCGGCGGCGTCGTGCACCGCGACCTCAAGCCTGCCAACGTGCTGGTGGACACCGGCGGCGCGCCGCACCTGCTGGACTTCGGCCTCGCCCGCCGCGACACGGGCGCGGCCGACGGCGACAGCACGCAGACCCTGTCGCTGCGGCTGACGCCCGACTGGTGTGCACCGGAGCAGTTGACCGGCCATGTGGCCGGCCCGCCGGCCGACGTGTTCGCCCTCGGCGTGCTGGCCTACCGCCTGCTGGCGGGCCACCTGCCGTGGCTCCTGGCCGGGCCGGGCATGCAGCGCGCGCTGCAGCGGCTGCAGCAGCTCGACCAGACGCCGCCGCCACCCAGCCAGGGACAGCCGCCGGCCGTTCGCCAGCGGTTGCGCGGCGACCTGGACGCCATCGTGCTGCGCTGCCTGGCGCGCGATCCTCAGCAGCGCTACGCCGACGCCGCCGCGCTGGCCGACGACCTGGACCGCCACGCGCGCGGCCTGCCCGTGCGTGCCCGTGGCGACGCGGCACCCTACGTGCTGGGCCGCCTGCTGCGCCGCCACCGGGTGGTGGCCGGCGCCTCGCTGGCGGTGCTGCTGAGCCTGGCCGGCGGGCTGGGCGCCACCGCGTGGATGGCACACCAAGCGGCGCAGGAGCGCGACGTGGCCCAGGCCGAGGCCCGCATCAGCCGTGGCGTGCGCGACCTGGTGATCACGCTGCTGCGGGACGTGCAGGCGCAGCCGCCCGGCGAACGCCAACCGCCCAGCGCCGTGCTGTCGCGCAACGCCGAGCGCCTGTCGGCCAGCCTGGCCACCGACCCCCAGGGCCGCGAGACCCTGCAGGCCATGGCGCAGCTGTACTTCCAGCTCAACGACTACGTTGGTGCGGCGGCGCTGTACGAGCGCCTGCTGGCCGACCCGGCGGACTTGCCGGCGGACCAGCGCGCGCAGGCCGAGGCCGACTGGGCGCAGTGCCTGTGGCGCATGGGCCGCGCCGACGAGGCGGCCGCGCCGCTGGCCCGCGCACAGGCCTTCTGGGCGGCCGACCCTGCACGCTGGCGGCTGCGGCTTGCCGAAAGCCGCCACCTGCAGGCCCAGCTGGCCCGCCATGCCGGCGATGGCCCGGGCGCCATCGCCCTGCTGGAAACGGCGCTGGCCGTCCAGCGCGAGGCCCTGGGGTCATCGCACGTGGAAGTGGCGGTGACGCTGAACAACCTGGCCTTCACCCGCCACCAGACCGGTGACCGCACCGGTGCGCGCCGCGGCTACGAGGCCGCCTGGGGCCTGTGGACGCAGCTGGGCCATACCCACGGCCCCGACGCCCTGGGCCTGCTGAACAACTGGGCGGTGCTGGAACTCCAGGAAGGCCGCACCGACGAGGCCGAGCGCCTGTGGCAGCAGGCGGTGGACCTGCACCGCACCCACCTGCCGCCGTCGGCCGAGCAGGCGGCGCTGCTGAACAACCTGGGCAAGCTGCGCCTGAAGCGCGGCGACGCCGCCGGCGCCGACCCCCTGCTGGCCGATGCCGTGGCGCAGGCCACGCGCTTTGCCGGCCCCGCCAGCCCGCATGCCATGGCGGCGTTGCAGGGGCGGGTGGAAGCGCTGGCCTTGCTCGGCCGCGCGTCCGAGGGGTTGCAAGTGTTGGCCGACATCGAGGCCCGTGCCGCCGCTGGCACGCCGCTGGCGCAGGCCATGCCCGACCTGGCCTGGGCACGCTGGCACGCCCAGGCCGGGCGCTGGGCCGAGGCTCAGGCGCGGGCTGATGCCGCGCAGGCGCGCCTGCAGGCGCTGGGCGCACCCGGCGCCGGCCATCTGGCGCAGCTGAAGGCGCTGCGCGCCGGCTGGCCAGCGTCCTGAGACCGGCCGCCGGCCCACCGGCGCCGATCGGCGACCGCTTCGGCCCGCGGGGCCAGCCAACCTGCGTTCCCCCGCACGAGGGGGTGATGAGGGGCTTGCGCTCCGGGCTGCGTTTCCTGGTCATCGGGCGCGCGAGGGTGCGCGCCCGCCCCTACGACCTGGACACGCCCCCATGCCCCGACACCGCCTGACCCCTTTCGCCCGCACCAGCCTGCTGCTGTCGATCCCGCTGATCAGCGTCACCGCCAGCGCCGCCGGCCTGGTGCGCTACACCGTGCAGGACACCGGGCCGCAAGGCGGCCGCGCCGACGTCACGGTGGCATGGCGTGACACCGGGCACGCCCGCATCGACATCAGCGGCGCCGGCATGCCGCCCGGCACCGAAAGCTACAACCTGATGCGCGACGGCAAGCTCTACACCGTCGCCCGCCACGAGGGCCAGACCACGGTGATGGAACTCGGGGCCATGCTGCGCCTGGCCGGCCGCATGGTGCCGGCACTGAAGAGCCCGGGTGATACTGCCGACGTGCGCGAGGTGGCGTCGCTGGAACCCACCGGGCGCCGCGAGCGTGTGGCCGGTGTGGACGGCAGCGTCTACACCCTGCGCTACACCGACGAAGGCGGCGCCGCACGCACGCAGGACATGGTGCTGGGCGACGACCCGGTGCTGCGCGAGATGACCGAGGTGATGCGCCGCTACGGGCAGCTGATGCAGCAGGCCATGGGCACGCCGGCCTCGGCGGAGGCCGACGAGGACCCGTCACCGCTGCGCCGGGCCGTGGCCCGCCAGCACGCCGGCCTGTTGCGCATGGGCGCGCAGCTGACCGTGACTGCGGTCGAAAGGGGTGCCCCACCGGCCTCACGTTTTGAGCTGCCAGCCGCGCCGATGCAACTGCCCGACATGGCGGGCCTGGGCGGTGCCGCGGGTGCGCCGCCCGCGGGCGGCATGCTGAGCGATGAAGCGCGACGCCAGCAGGAACGCCAGCAGCAGCGGGTGAAGGACCGTGCCCGCAGCGAGGCCGACAACGCCGCCGACCAGGCCGTGGACAAGTTGCTCGGCGGCCTGCTCGACAAGCTGCGCGGGCGCTGACCCGCAGCGCCCGATGGCGCGTGGCCGCGGCGCGTTGCAGCCAGGTTCAGCCCAGCGCCCGGTGCAGCCAGGCGCGCGCCTTGGCCCAGTCCCGCTGCACGGTGGCCAGCGACACGCCCAGCGCCTGTGCCGCCTCGGCCTCGCTGTAGCCGGCAAAGAAGCGGCACTCCACCAGCCGCGCCAGGCGCGGGCTTTGTGCCTCCAGCACGCGCAGCGCTTCGTCCACGGCCAGCACGTCGGCACCGGGCACCGGCGCTGCGATCTCCACCAGGTCGTCCAGCGGCAGGGCAGCGGCACCGCCGCCGCGCCGCTGCGCCTGACGGCGCCGCCAGTCGTCGACAAGGATCTGGCGCATCGCCATGGCCGCGGCGCCGAGGAAATGCTGGGCGTCCTGCCAGGGCCCGCTGCGGTCCAGGCGCAGAAAGGCCTCGTGCAGCAGCGCCGTGGTCTGCAGGGTCTCGCCGGCCGGCCCCTGGCGGCGCGCGCGCTGGGCCTGGCGGCGCAGCTGCGCGTGCAGCAACGGCGCCAGTTCGGCCGCGCTGCGGCGCAGCGCGGCATCGTGGTCCGCGCCCATCTCGGACGTGTCGCGCTGGGGGGTGGGCGAAGGGGCCAATGGATCGGTCACCGCGGGATGCTAATCACCCCCCGCCCCTGCATTCCAGGGGGTTGCCCGCCGTCGATGAGGGCATGGGACACGGCCCTGCGTCTTCTTCAAACACCGGTGCGCGCGATCCCCGTCGTGCCACCCCCACGAACCTCAGGAGTCCGACCATGATCCAACGTCTCCCATTGGCTGCCGCAGTGCTGACGCTGGGCAGCGCCACCGCCGCCCAGGCCGACCCGAGCTATACGCTCGGCGGCTTCTACCGCAAGGCCCAGGCCACCCAGGCCCGCGTGGCCGATTTCCCGGCCAGCAGCGGCCCAAGCGCCTCATGGACCAATGGCTCCACCTACATCAAGACCTGGCCGGATGGCCGCGATGCGTCGATCACCGTGTCGCGCTTCGAAGCGTCGCGCAACCACGGCCGCTTCACCAGCGGCGTGCTGGCCAGCGAGCAGCTGCCACTGTCCACCAGCCCGGGTCATGCCGATGCAACGGGCCGCTCGCTGCTGTACGACGACGTGGTCAGCTTCGAGGGCATGAGCGGCACCACCGTGGTGACCGTGGGCTACCGCTTCTGGTCCGATGTGGAGGTGCAGGCCGACGGCAGCCCAGCCGGCTTCCTGGTGGCCTCGTCGCTGCGCCTGGGCCTGTCAGCGCTGGCGCCCGGGCACAGCGGCGCGGTGGGCACGCCGCAGGTCAAGCTCAGCTACAGCTACCAGTGGGACGAAGGCGGCTTCAACGGCGCCAGCCACACCGCCCCCACCATCCGCCTGAACGGCCAGGACATCAGCGCCAGCAGCGGCAACAGCTTCCTGTACGAGGGCACGGTGCAGATCGGTCTGCTGCCGGGCTGGCTGCTGGGCATCACCGACACCGGCGCCACGAGCGACGCGCTGTTCAACGGCACACAGATCGGCGCGCCGCAGGCCGGCGTGATGGTCAACAACCAGCTGGACTTCTGGATCGCCGGCTTCAGCGACCCCAACGTGCGTGTGGCCGGCACGCTCAGCGGCGCGGACTACACGCCGCTGCCCGCGGTGCCCGAGCCCACGTCGGCCGCGCTGCTGGCCGCCGGGCTGGCCGGCCTGGGGCTTTGGCACCGGCGTCGGCGCGGCTGAACGCCGGGGCTGCCGGACCCAGGACGCGCCGCGGCGGGTCGCTCGATCGTCGACGTCGAGCCTCAGCGCTGGCGTCGAAGTCCAATCAGCAACAGGCCACCCGCCATCAGGACCCAGGTCCCGGGTTCGGGCACGGCCGGCACGCCGTCGAAGGCCAGGGTGACACTCATGCGGGCGTCGGCAGGAAGGCCGATGGTGTCCCCCAGGGCGGTGAAGGTGTTCAGGTCGCCGTCGCCGGCGTAGGCGGCTGAATCCGCCCAGAACGAGCCGGCACGGCCGTAGACCGAACGCACCACGCCCGTCGAGTACTGGACCTGACCGTTCACGACCAGCGCCACTTCATTGAGGTTGAAGCAGTTGTACGGCACGAAGCAGTTGCCGTCGACAGTGATGTGCGTGCCGTTGGGATCGAGCACGCCATTGGCGTCGGAGAAGTAGATGTCGTAGTTCTCGTCACCCGGGAAGAAGCCGAAGTCGCGCTGCGTGCCCGAGAGATCCGTCCCGGTCAGCACCTGAGTGAGGCGGCTGTCGCCCGCGGCGAAGTCGACCGTCTGCGTGTAATAGGTGATCTCCCAGATCCGCACGGCCTCGAAGCCACTGAGTTGCGGGATCCCGGCCCACGCGGGCGCCGCCAACGCCGCACAGATGACGGCAAGCGCCCGAGCGGCGCCATGAAGTGACCGGGTGGGCTTGAGAAGGGACATGGCGGCTCCGAAGGTGGTGGGTGCCACATTACGCCGCAAGCCGACACCGCACGGCGCAGCACCCCCTCAGTCCGGGGGGCAACGGCGACCGACCGACGCCACGGGATAATCGCGCGATGGATCAGCCCCGCCATGCCGTCCGGCCTGCCCGGCACCAATACGAAGACTTCATGCGCCACGTGTTCGAACACGGCGTGGCCAAGGGGGACCGCACCGGCACCGGCACGCGCAGCGTGTTCGGCCACCAGATGCGCTTCGACCTGCGCGAAGGCTTCCCGCTGGTCACCACCAAGAAGGTGCACTTCAAGAGCATCGCCTACGAGTTGCTGTGGTTCCTGCGCGGCGACAGCAACGTGCGTTGGCTGCAGGAGCACGGCGTGTCGATCTGGGACGAGTGGGCGCGCGAGGACGGTGACCTCGGCCCCGTCTACGGCGTGCAGTGGCGCAATTGGCCGACCCCCGACGGTGGCCACATCGACCAGATCGCCCAGGTGGTGCAGCAGCTCCAGGCCAACCCCGACAGCCGCCGCATCCTCGTCAGTGCCTGGAACGTGGCCGAGCTGTCGCAGATGGCGCTGATGCCCTGCCACGCGTTCTTCCAGTTCTATGTCGCCGACGGACGCCTGTCCTGCCAGCTCTACCAGCGCAGTGCCGACATCTTCCTCGGGGTGCCCTTCAACATCGCCAGCTACGCGCTGTTGACGCACATGCTGGCCCAGCAATGCGACCTCGCCGTGGGCGACTTCATCTGGACCGGTGGCGACTGCCACATCTACGACAACCACGTCGAACAGGTGCAGACGCAACTGGCGCGCGCGCCGCGGCCCTACCCTGATCTGGTGATCAAGCGCCGGCCGGCTTCGATCTTCGACTACGCGTACGAGGACTTCGAGATCACCGGCTACGACCCGCACCCGGCGATCAAGGCGCCAGTCGCCGTCTGACGCTCCGGCGCGACACCGCAGGACAGGCTTGCGGTGCCGCAAGGTGCGCGGCCCGGGTGGCGCCCAGACTGATGCTGTCTTGGCTCGAATCGATGTCATGCAGCAACACGGAATCGGTGGTCACGGTGGCTTGGCGAGTGTCTGGCGCGTTTCGGTGGGCTTGGCATGGACTGTCTGCCTCGGCGTTCTACCGGCCCTGGTGGCCTGCGGCGGTGGCGGTGGCGGCGATGCAGTGCCCACGGCGCCGCCGTTTGCCGAAACGGCTGCCCGCTACTGGGTCTCGGGCGACTCCGGCAGCCCGGCTCGTTGGGTCTACCAGCGGGTGGATGGCCGCGCCGGCCACGACGCCACGCCCGTCCTGAAGACCGTGGTCGACGCCGGCGCGCAAACCCAGAACGGCACGGTCTACCGGCGTTTCGAACACAGCCTTTCGCTGTTCGATGATGCGCCGGAGACCGAATACCGACGCTTCGATGGCCGCAGCATCCAGGCACTGGCCGACCTGGCCGGTGAGTTCGGCCTCAGCCTGCCAGCGCGCGTCTACGCCGAGGCGCCGGCCCCGCTGGTCGACGGCGCCACCACCGTCGTCGCCGACGAGACCGAGCACGCCGATTTCAACGGCGACGGCATCGCCGACACGCTGCACATCGTGGCCCGGGTGAACACTGCCCGTGCCGCGGCGCTGAGCGTGCCGGCCGGCGACTTCAGCGACCTGCTGCTCCTGCACACGGTGATCACCGGCACCGCCACCGACGGCGCCAGCGGCCAGGAGACCATGGCCAGCGCGACGCTGAGCGCCTGGTACGCCCCAGGCGTCGGCATCGTCCGCCGCCGATTCGAGGACCCGGGCTACGCCGCGCCGGCGAACACGGTGACCGAAGAACTCGTCGGGCTGGACGCCGGTGGGCTGCGTGCCGGCTTGTTGCCCGACGAAACCCTGCTCGACGGCATCGGTGCCGGCACGGATTCATCGACGCCGGCCGGCACGGCCGTGGCCGTCGGCGGCGGGCAGGTGCTCGCCCTGGCCACCGAGGCCGGCCGCCTGCACGCGGCATTGCATGGCCCGGACGGTCGTCTCGTGTGGCGCGGCACGGCGCTGCAGGCGCCCGACGGCAGCGAATGGGCTGCGGTGACCGCCAGTTTCGACGGCACCGATTTCCGCATCGTCGCCACCCACCGCCGCCCCTATGACTCGCCGGCCCAGGCGGTGGTTGTGGCGCAGCGGCTGCGCATCGACGGCAGCCTGCGCGACGGCCTGGCCGGTGTGGCGCTGCAGACTGGTGTGCCCGACGCGACGCAGACACTGACTGCGCTGCGCAGTGCGGCCAAGGACGGCCGCCTGCTGCTGGCCTGGGGCCGCTACGACACGACCTATGTGCCGGTCGGCCCCGGCCTCGTGACGCAACGGGGATACGTCATCGAGGCGCGCCTGTTCGGCGCCAGCCACGAACCGGTGGCAGGCCCTGCGGAGCTGGCCGGCGGGCTGCCGGCCGCCGTGGGCTTGCGCGACGACCAGTTCATGCTCATCGGTGCGCCCCAGGACGGCGGCATCGCCACGACGCTGGCGGTGCACGTGCTCTCGGCCGTGGATGGCCTGCCGACGGCCACGAGCCCGGTGGTCGTGGATGAGCGCCTGCGGCAGCGTGTCGCGCCGGCATTCCAGACCGTGGGGAGCGATCTCTGGCTGAGTTGCAGCAACCGCGATCCCGCCGCACCCGACGCGGCGGCGCTGACCGCCATGCGCCTCGGACGCGATGGGGTCTTGCTCGACGGCACAACATCCGCGCCCGGCCAGGTGCTGGTCACCGGTGACGCGTCGTCCAAGGCAGGTGGCCAGCTCGCGCTGGGCGATGTCGACCACCTGCTGTCCTGGGTCGAAGGTTGGAACAACGTGAAGGCGGTGAACTTCAGATCGCCCGTGCTCGACGGCACGGCGCCCCTGCCGACCACGGTGCTGCCACTGTCAATGGGCGGCGAGGCCGGCGTGGCGGGCCCATCACGACACCTGCTGTGGTCCGGTGCGGCCGGCGGAGCACCCGGCAGCCTGCTGGTGGCCTGGCTGGACAACCAGCAAACCGCGTCCACCCCGTCGGATCGCATCGTGGCCACATGGCGGCTTCCACGCGTGGTGGCGCCCTGACCCGCGGCGGCCCTGCACAGGCGGGGCCCGGCCGATCGGCCCGGTCCGGGCTCAGCCCTTGCCCAGCAGCAACGGCTTGAGCGCGTCGTCGGCCGGCTGATCGCCCAGCCAGATGCGCAGCACGGCGTTGTAGAACGCGGGCTCATCAATGGGCGTGCCCACGGGCTGGCCACCGCGCGTGGCCACCAGGCCGGTGCCGGGCACCCAGTCCATGTGGATCACCTCGCCTTCCTTCAGGTCGCCCTGGCGC
This sequence comes from Burkholderiaceae bacterium, assembly GCA_024235915.1. GTDB lineage: Bacteria > Pseudomonadota > Gammaproteobacteria > Burkholderiales > Burkholderiaceae_C > Rubrivivax. The sequence continues at coordinate 85,899 of JACKLO010000009.1, forward strand.
GAGAAGGTGCCCACGAAGGCCTGGATCTGCGCCTGCAGCCGCTGGCGTTCCGCTTCGGCGGTGTTGTTGTTCAGGCCCTCGGTGAAGGCCTTGGCGAAGTCCTCGCCGGTGAGCTTGCGCAGCAGGTGCAGGGTCACTCGGCGTGCGCCAGGGCTGGCCAGCACCTCGGCCGTGCTGCCCACCTTCTTCGGCAGGTACAGGCCCATCGCGTAGACCTTGAAGAACACGCGGGTGCGCACGCCGGCGCCATTGAGCACCAGCGCCTGCCCACCAACCGTTGCGGTGTCGGGCAGCGTGGCGCCGCCGACCTCCACGGCCAGGGCGGCGCCGGATGGCACCAGATGCGTTGCGACCACGGCGGCCGCGGCCGTCAGAGCTTGTCTCCTGTGCATGTGTCTGCACCTCCTGCGTCGATGGTAGCGCCGCGCCAGCAACGCACAATGCGCGCATGCCCACCCTGCCCCGGAACCTGCCCCCCGTGAGCCTGATTGCCGCCGTGGCCCGCAACGGCGCCATCGGCCGCGGCAACGACCTGCTGTGGACCGACCCCGCCGACCAGCGCCATTTCCGCCAGACCACGATGGGCTACCCGGTGGTGATGGGCCGGCGCACCTGGGATTCGCTGCCGGCGCGATACCGGCCATTGCCGGGGCGGCGCAACATCGTGATCACGCGCAATGTGGCCTTCGACGCGCCAGGTGCGGAAACGGCACCGGGCCTGGACAGCGCGCTGGCGCTGCTGGCCGACGCGCCACGCGTCTTCGTGATCGGCGGCGGCGAGCTCTACGCGCTGGCCCTGCCCGCGGCCGACACCCTGGTGCTCACCGAGATCGACGCCGAACTGGACGGCGACACCTTCTTCCCGGCGTTCGACAGCACGCCCTTCGACGAGGTCGAGCGCCTGCCGCAGCGGGCCGCGGACGGCACGCCCTTCGCCTTCGTCACCTACCGCCGGCGTACCCAGGCTGTCGATTGACAGCGGCGGTCGCCGCGCCTAGCGTGCGCCGACAGCTCCTGGAGGAGACGCCATGGTCATCGCCCGCAGCGTCGGCATCGCCGGCCGCAACGACCTCACCGACGTGCTGGTCGTGCAGTTGCTGTTCAACATGAACCTGCCGCAGTTCGGCGCGCCAGTGCCGAAGGCGCTGGACACCGACGGCCGCATCGGCAGCAAGACGCTGAAGGCCATCGAGGCCTTCGAAACGCGCGTGATGAGCCTGCCCGCGTCGGACCAGATGGTCGCCCCTGGCGACGCCACCATCAAGGCGCTGCTGAAGGGCCTGCCCAAGGGGCCATCGCCCGAGAAGCTGCAGCTGGTGATGCCTCGCGCTCTGGCCAGCCAGGTCAAGCGCTACTACGAGCCGCTGGTGGCCGGCATGACGCGCTACAAGATCACCAGCGACCTGCGCATGGCGCACTTCATTGCGCAGCTGGCGCATGAATCGGCGTCGTTTCGCTACACCGAGGAACTGGCCAGTGGCGACGCCTACGAAGGCCGCAGCGACCTGGGCAACACCCAGCCCGGCGACGGCCGTCGTTTCAAGGGCCGTGGGCTGATCCAGCTGACCGGGCGCGCCAACTACACCGAGTACAGCAAGGCCGCCGGCACCGACTACGTGGCGAAGCCGCAGCTGCTCGCCAGCGACCCCTTTGCCGCCGTGGACGTGGCCTGCTGGTTCTGGCACACGCGCAAGCTCAATGCGCTGGCGGACGCCGACGACGTGAAGGCCGTCACCCGCCGCATCAATGGCGGCTACAACGGCCTGGACGACCGCATCGAGTACCTCACCCGCGCCAAGGCGGTGCTGGGCCTGCGCTGAATGCGAGCTGCCGCCCGGTTCAGATGGGGTGCAGTGCTGTCGCTGGTGATGGGCCTCCTGGCGGCGTGTGGGCGTCCATCGGACGGAGGCGCCATGGCCGCCGCGGCGCTGGCCTCATCGGCACGGGCCGCGCCGTCCACACCACCCGCGAACAGCGTCGCGGCGGGGCCTTACGTGGTCACGGCCGTGGGAGAACGCGACGGTGAGGTGCTGCACGTGCAGCGCCTGGTCGTGAGGCGAGCCGAAGCGACGGGCGTCGTGCAGACGCTGGATGGCCTGGCGACCGACACCCCCTGGCCACCCGACGCCCCGGGCCTTGAAGCGCTCGACATGAACTTCGACGGGCACCCGGACCTGCGCCTGATCGAGTTCCGTGCCGCTGGCCCGAACACGCCCTGGCGCCACTGGATGTTCGACCCGGCGGCAGACCAGTTCGTGGCCAGCCCGGCGCTGGATGCGCTGTCGCCGACCCGATTTGACGCGCAACGCCAGCAGGTGGTGGTGGACTGGCGCGACGGTGCGGCCCGCAGCGGCAGCGACGTCTACACATGGCAACAGGGTCAGCTGCGGCGCATATCCGTGCCGCATTGAGCCCCATTCGCGCAAGTCGGCAGCCGGCAGACACCAGACGGCCTGCAGCCATGCGCGCCAGGACAAAGGACGGGCCGACAAGCATCCGCAAGCTCGACCTCAAGGCGCGCCGGCGGCCGCCGAAAACGAGGCATGACAACGACGCCGGCGAACTCGGTGGAGATGACGGTGCTCGTCGTCGACGACAGCACCGTCATGCGCCGCGTGCTGTGCGACATGCTCGTCGCCCATGGTCACCGCGCCCTGGAAGCCGCCGATGGGCACGTCGCGCTGGCCCAGTTCAGCGCGCATCGGCCGGACCTGGTGTTGCTGGACGTGGAGTTGCCCGGGCAGGATGGTTATGCCGTGGCCAGGGCGATACGCGCTGCCGAGGCCGGCAGTTGGACGCCGATCATCTTCCTGTCGGGACATGGCGACGATCGCAGCCTGTGGGATGGCATTGCCGCCGGCGGCGACGACTACCTGACCAAGCCGGTCGGCTCGCTCGCCTTGATGGCCAAGCTCCACGCGATGCAGCGCCTGCAGCGCATGCGGCGGCGACTGGTGGAACTCACGACCGAGCTGCAGGAGGCCAACGAACGCCTGGAGAACCTGAGCCGCATCGACGCACTGACCGGCCTGGGCAACCGGCGGGATTTCGACCTCCGCCTGGCGGCCGAACTCGATCGCTGCCGGCGGGACGGCAAGCCGATGACGCTGATGCTGTGCGACGTCGACCACTTCAAGCGCTACAACGATTGGCTCGGGCATCCGGCCGGTGATGCCTGCCTGCAGGCGCTTGCTGAGGTGCTGCGTGGGGTGGTGTCGCACCGCCCACGCCACGCCGCCTGCCGCTATGGCGGCGAGGAGTTCGCGCTGCTGCTGCCCGAGGCCCCGCCCAGCGGCGCGCTGGCCATGGCCCGCGTGCTGCAACGGGTGCTCGCGTCGCGCGCCCTGCCACACCCGAAGTCGAAGGTGTCGCCGTACGTGACGCTTTCGGGCGGCATCACCACCTGCACACCCGACGAGCGCACCAATGCCGCCGACCTGGTGCTGCGCGCCGACGCCGCGCTCTACACGGCCAAGCAGGCCGGCCGGGCGCGCTTCTGGAGCTTCGACATGCAGGTCGAGGCCATGGTGCCCAGTGCGCGCCTGCCGGAACACGACACAGGCGCCACCGCCGCGGACCACTGACCCTTTGCGCGACCGCGCCAGGACTTCGCAACAGCGGGGCAGGCTTGGCCTTCTGGGCCTTCAAACGTCTGAAGGGCGCGACCCAGCGCCGCGGGCGCCAAACGCGCCCAAGCCGCCCAGCCCCTTGTACGATCCCCCGGTCCCCAACATTGATCATGGGGCGGCGGCAACTGGAACCTGTTGCGGCATGCGATGAGGTCTTCCTGTCGCAGTCCCGCGATCAGGCACGACGGTGAAACCTTCATCAGAGCAGGACGACCTTGAAATTCGCCACCTGGAACGTGAACTCCCTGGGCGTGCGCCTGCCGCAGGTGCTGGACTGGCTGGCCGCCAACCCGGTCGATGCCCTGGTGCTGCAGGAAACCAAGCTCACCGACGACAAGTTTCCGCAGGCCGACTTCGCCGCCGTGGGTTATGCGGCGCAGTGGCACGGGCAGAAGACGTACAACGGCGTGGCGTTGCTGTCTCGCGCGCCGGCGCTGGAGGTGGTGCGCAACATCCCCGGCTTCGACGACGAACAGGCCCGCGTGATTGCCGGCACGGTGGATGGTGTTCGTTGCATCGGGGGCTACTTCCCCAACGGGCAGGCGCCGGACAGCGACAAGTTCGTCTACAAGATGCGCTGGCTCGACGCGCTGCACGACTGGGTGCAGGCGGAGATGGCCGCGCACCCGCAACTGGTGCTGATGGGCGACTTCAACGTGGCGCCGGAAGACCGCGACGTCTACGACCCGGTGGCCTGGGCTGGGCAGATCCACTGCACGCCTGAGGAGCGCGCGCAGTTCCAGCGCCTGATCGGGCTGGGCCTGACCGACGCCTTCCGGCTCTTCGAGCAACCGCCGAAGAGCTGGAGCTGGTGGGACTACCGCAACCTGGCCTTCCGCAAGAACCAGGGCCTTCGCATCGACCACATCCTGGTCAGCCCAGCGCTGACGCCACGGGTGGCGGCCTGCAGCATCGACAAGCTGCCACGCAAGAATGAACGGCCGAGTGACCACGCGCCGGTGGTGGTGGAACTGACCGCTGGCTGAGATTGCCGACACGGCCGAGCGGGCGGACCCAGGCGCCCCGGCCGACCCGTCAATCTGGGCTGCCGCTCAATCGAGCTTCAGTTCCTGGATCTTGCGCGTGATGGTGTTGCGGCCGATGCCGAGCTTCTGCGCGGCTTCGATGCGGCGCCCGCGCGTGATGTCCAGCGCGGTGTGGATCAGCTGCCCCTCGAACTGCCGCGTCAGCGTGTCCCAGACGTCGGGGTCACCGCGCTCCAGCAGGCGGCGAGCCTCCCGCTGCAGGTCGTCCAGCCACATCGGGTGGCCGTTGACGGCACCGGCCGGCGCGGCCACGGCCATCTCCATCGGCACGGTCGGCAACATCGACGCTGGCACCGCGGCCGACGCCGCCGGCACCATGGCGGTGTCGGTGGCCACCGACGGAACGGCGACGGAATTCGCCATGGGCGGCGCTGCCGGGGCCGACAACGGCGTCGCCCCCACGCCGTCGACTTCAGGCGGCAGGTCCTTGGCCTGCACCAGCTGCGCCGGCGCCATCACCGTCAGCCAGTGGCAGATGTTCTCCAGCTGCCGCACGTTGCCCGGGAACTCGAAGCCCACCAGCCGTGCCAGCGCCTCGTCACCGATGCGCTTGGCCTCCACACCCAGGTCCTTGGCGCTCTTGGCCAGGAAGAAGCGGGTCAGCGTGGGGATGTCCTCACGCCGCTCGCGCAGCGGCGGCAGGCGCAGGCGGATGACGTTCAGGCGATGGAACAGGTCCTCGCGGAACACGCCTTCCTTCACCCGCTGCTCCAGGTTCTGGTGGGTGGCAGCGATGACGCGCACATTGCTCTTCAGCGGCTGGTGACCGCCGACGCGGTAGAACTGGCCGTCGCTGAGCACGCGCAGCAGGCGCGTCTGCAAGTCGAACGGCATGTCGCCGATCTCGTCGAGGAACAGCGTGCCACCGTCGGCCTGCTCGAAGCGGCCGCGGCGCGTGGTCTGTGCGCCGGTGAAGGCGCGCCTCGCTCGTGGCCGAAGAGTTCGCTTTCCAGCAGATCCTTCGGAATGGCCGCGGTGTTGATGGCGACGAACGGGCCGTTGCCGCGCGGGCTGTGCTTGTGCAGCGCGCGCGCCACCAGTTCCTTGCCGGAGCCGCTCTCGCCGGTGATGAGCACAGTGACGTTGCTCTGGCTCAGGCGGCCGATGGCGCGGAACACGTCCTGCATCGCCGGGGCCTGACCCAGCATCTCCGGCATCTCGGCCATGCCACTGTCGCGCACTTCCTCGCGCACGCTCTCGTCCACGGCGCGGCGGATGAGTTCCACCGCCTTGGTCAGGTCGAAGGGCTTGGGCAGGTATTCGAAGGCGCCGCCCTGGAAGGCCGAGACGGCGCTGTCCAGGTCGGAATAGGCCGTCATCACGATCACCGGCAACCCGGGCAGGCGCTCCTTGACCTTGCCCAGCAGTTCGATGCCCGACATGCCGGGCATGCGGATGTCGCTGACCAGCACCTGCGGCTCGTCGCCGTCGTCCAGCGCACCGAGCAGTTCACGCGGGCTCGAGAAGCAGCGCACGGCCAGCTGTTCGCGCGCCAAGGCCTTCTCGAGCACGAATCGGATGGAGTGGTCGTCGTCAACGATCCAGATGGGTTTCATGCGGCGCGTTTCTCTCGTCAGTCGCCTGGCCGCCCGAAACCACGTGTGCCCAGGCGGGCAGCGGGTGGATGCGAGCAGCAGGCTTCAAGGCAATGGAATCATGATCCTGAACACGGTCCGGCCCGGCACGCTGTCGCAGTCGATCGTGCCCAGATGCTGCTGCACGAAGGTCTGCGCCAGCGTGAGGCCGAGCCCCGATCCACCGTCCCGCCCCGACACCAGGGGCTGGAAGATGCGATCGCGGATCGCCTCGGGCACGCCGGGCCCGTTGTCCTGGATATGCAAGTCCAATGCCAGTCGGAAGCGCTGCTTACCGATCGTCACCTGTCTGGCCACGCGGCTGCGCAGCACGATCTCCGCGTCGCCGAGGGCGATGCGCTCGCCCAGCGCCTGGGTGGCGTTGTGCACGATGTTCAGCACCGCCTGGATCAGCTGCTCGCGGTCGCCTCTGAATTCCGGGATGGAGGTGTCGTAATCCCGCACGACGCGCAGCCCGCGCGGAAACTCCGCCAGCACCAGCGCCCGCACCCGTTCGCAGATCTCGTGGATGTTGACGTCGCCCACCACCTGGGGCCGGCGGTGCGGGGCCAGCAGGCGGTCCACCAGCACCTGCAGGCGGTCGGCCTCGTGGATGATGACCTGCGTGTATTCCGCCAGCTGCTGCGGGATCTCCAGCTGCAGCAGCTGCGCCGCACCGCGGATGCCACCGAGCGGGTTCTTGATCTCGTGCGCCAGGTTGCGGATCAGCTCCTTGTTGGCCGCCGCCTGCTCGATGGTGCGCTCCTCGCGGTCCAGGCGCGTCTGCTGCTCGATCTCGATCATCTCCACCAGCAGCAGGCCGGGCCAGTCGGTGCGCGACACGATCACGTGCACCGGCAGTTCGCCATGACCGGCGCCCAGCGTGGGCGCGCGCTGCAGCAGGCTCTCGAAGCGGCCGCTGGTGACCTCGTTGGCCGCCACCGCGGCCAGCGTGTCGGCCATCTGCTGGGGGTGGGTCAGCCAGTCCTGCACCCGGCCACGCTCCAGCGCACGGCGCGCCATGCCGGTCTGGTCCTCCAGGGCCGCATTCGCGCGGCGGCAGGCGCCGTCGTGGGCGACCACGGCCACCATCGTGGCCAGCTGGTCAAGGGCGGCAAAGCCATCGGCAGCCACCTGGGCTGCCGGCTTCACGGCGGCAGTTTGGCCAGCTCGCGCTTGAGGGCGGCGATGTCGGCCTCCTTGCGCGTGATGCCGGCCTTCATCTCGGCCACGCGGTCGATGTAGCGCTGGTAGTTGCGCTCGTCGCCGCGCCGTTCGGGCTGGCCGTTGTTGTACTCACGCCTGAGGTCCGCCAGCCGGGCTTCCTCGCGTGCCAGTTCCTCGGCCAGGATGCGGCGCGCATCGCTGTCGCGCTGGCGCTGCACACCCGGGTCGACCTTCTCACCCGCAGGGCGTGGCCCGGCCGACGCTGCGGCTGCGGGCGGCGGCGTGGGCCGGCGTGTGCCCTGAATGATCGTGATCGGCGTGCCTTCAATGGTCGTGCAGCCCCGTTCCTTCGCCTGCTCCGGCGTGAGGGCATCGGTGTAAAGCACCGGGTTGCCCGGGCACTTGTAGACGGTGGGCGCGGACTGGGCCTGGGCCCAGGCTGTGCCGGGCGCCGCAGCCGCGGCCATCACGGCGGCCGCCGCAGCAACGGCGGCGATCAAGGGGATCGGCATGCGCAGATTCTCGCCCCAAAAAAGCGCAAGGGGGCGGTTGCCCGCCCCCTTGACCTGTCATCGACCGGGGTCGATCACAGCGAGTAGTACATGTCGAACTCGACCGGGTGCGTGGTCATGCGGAAGCGGGTGACTTCCTGCATCTTGAGGTCGATGTAGGCGTCGATGTACGAGTCGGTGAACACGCCACCCTTGGTCAGGAACGCGCGGTCCTTGTCCAGGTACTCCAGGGCCTGGTCGAGGCTGGAGCACACGGTCGGGATCTTCGCGTCCTCTTCCGGCGGCAGGTGGTACAGATCCTTGGTGGCGGCTTCGCCCGGGTGGATCTTGTTTTCCACGCCGTCCAGGCCAGCCATCAGCATGGCGGCAAAGCCCAGGTACGGGTTCATCATCGGATCTGGGAAACGCGCCTCGACGCGGCGGCCCTTGGGGTTGGCCACGTAGGGGATGCGGATGGACGCCGAACGGTTGCGCGCCGAGTACGCCAGCTTGACCGGCGCCTCGAACCCGGGCACCAGACGCTTGTAGCTGTTGGTGGTGGGGTTGGTGATGGCGTTCAGCGCACGGGCGTGCTTGATGATGCCGCCGATGTAGTAAAGCGCGAACTCGCTCAGACCGCCGTAGCCGTCGCCGGCGAACAGGTTCTTGCCGTCCTTCCAGACCGACTGGTGCACGTGCATGCCGCTACCGTTGTCACCGACCACGGGCTTGGGCATGAACGTGGCCGTCTTGCCGTAGGCGTGGGCCACGTTCTGGATGATGTACTTCTGCAGCTGCGTCCAGTCGGCGCGTTGCACCAGGGTGCTGAACTTGGTGCCGATCTCGTTCTGGCCGGCGCCCGCCACCTCGTGGTGGTGCACCTCGACCGGGATGCCCATCTGCTCGAGCAGCAGGCACATTTCCGAGCGCATGTCCTGGAAGCTGTCGACCGGGGGCACCGGGAAGTAGCCGCCCTTGACGGCCGGGCGGTGGCCCATGTTGCCGCCTTCGAGCTTGGCGGCGGTGCTCCAAGAGGCCTCTTCGGAGCCGATCTTGACGAAACAGCCCGACATGTCGACCTGCCAGCGCACTTCGTCGAAGATGAAGAACTCGGGCTCCGGGCCGAAGTAGGCGGTGTCGCCCAGGCCGGAGGCCTTCATGTAGGCCTCGGCGCGCTTGGCCAGCGAACGCGGGTCGCGCTCGTAGGGCTTGCCGTCGCCCGGCTCGATCACGTCGCAGCTCAGGAACAGCGTGGGCTCTTCATAGAACGGGTCGATGTTGGCCGTGTTCGGGTCCGGCATCAGCAGCATGTCGGAGGCTTCGATGCCCTTCCAGCCGGCGATCGACGAACCGTCGAAGGCGTGGCCGGAGCTGAACTTGTCTTCGTCGAAGTGCGACACCGGCACGCTGACGTGCTGTTCCTTGCCGCGGGTGTCGGTGAAGCGGAAGTCCACGAATTTGACTTCGTTGTCCTTCACCATCTTCATCACGTCGGCAACTGTCTTTGCCATCTGGATCTCCTAGCGGGGCGCGTGGTTGGCGTTGAAAAAACCGGGGGACGAATAGTCCGTCAAGGACTAGCAGAAAGCGTGCCCAGAACGGGGCACAGCCAGGGGCGACGACGATCCAACATGGTGCATTGAACGCACCACTTTGGAAAGTCTCATCGCACCATCTCGGGGCCAAGCTCGGCGCCAGCAGAAAGCAGGCCGTTGCGGAGCATGGCGAAGGCGGCGTCGAGGGTTTCGGGTGGGCCCTTGACGCCCAGATCGATGTGCTTGCCGTGTTGCGGGTGGTCGACGCTGGGTAGGCTGAACACGCGCACCAGGGGGTGCGCCGCCTCCACCGCCTCCATCAGCGGCGTCAAGGTGGCCTCCATGGCGCCGTAGACGATCACCGAACGCTCGGCCTGCCGCGCCTGGCCCTGAAGCGCCTGGTACCGGGTGTCGAGCACCCACTCGATCATCGGCCAGGCCATCACCGGGAACCCGGGCACGAAGTGCACGTGGTCAACGCTGAAACCTGCGATCTTGTTGTACGGGTTGGGGATGATGCGCGCGCCTTCGGGGAACACACCCATGTTCAGGCGGTGCACGTTGTCGGCACGGTCGGGCTCGAAGGACTGACCCTGTTCACGCGCCACGTCCTGCATGCGTTCGAGGATCAGCGCCTTGGCCTCGGGATGCAGTTGCAGCGGGCGCCCCAGTGCGGCCGCGGCGCTCTGGCGGGTGTGGTCGTCGGGCGTGGCGCCGATGCCGCCGCAGCTGAAGACAAGGTCGCCACTGGCGAAGGCTTGGCGCAACGCATCTGCGATGGCGGCACGGTCGTCGCCCAGGTAGCGCGCCCACGACAGCGCCAGGCCGCGCGCCGACAGGAGTTCGATGACCTTGGCCAGGTGCTTGTCCTGGCGCCGGCCGGAGAGGATCTCGTCGCCGACGATGATCAGACCGATGTTCATGGCGGGTTGCCTTCCAGGGCCGGCGCGGGTGGTGCCGGCGGCAGATCGAGGGTGAGCGGACCGTCCGGCGGCGGCGCACTGGCCCGCTGCGCCCGCAGCTGTTGCAGCGCGGCCAGCGCATAGTGGGCAAACCAGGCGGCGGCGAAGGCGAAGACCAGCGTGTAGAGCCACACCGACACGATCAGCAGCAACGGCGCCAGCACCAGCGCCAGGACACCCGCAGCCCACACCAGAGCCGGCACCGCGCCCATGAAACCCGCGACCACGCCCATGGCCAGCAGCGGCCCGCGGTGTTCGCGCAGCAGCGTGCGGCGCTCCTCGGCACTGGCATGTTCGGCCAGCACCTCGAAGGCGAAGATGCGGCCGGAGGCCCAGCCCCAGATCAGCGGCGGCAACAGCAGGCCGAACAGCGGCAGCAGCCACAGCGGCAACGTGGCCGCCAGCGCCAACAGGGCCAGCAGCGTCACCCAGACCGACCAGGCCGTGGTCTGCCAGCCGTTGGCGCCACGTCGCGCCTCCAGGTCCGGAAACCGCCGCCGCGCCACCATGCCGACGATGGACGGCGTCATCAGCAGCGCCACCAGCAGCAGGGACAGCAGCACGACCAGCGGCACTGCGATGACGACGATGACCAGCGGCGCGATCAGCGCCCGCACCCCGCCGAAGCCGGCGTTGTCCAGCCATTGCAGCGCCGCGTCGGCCAGCGTCCAGTACGACAGCGCCGTCTGCACCGCATCCACCGCCGGCGCCCAGTAGAGCCAGCCCAGGCCCAGCACCAGCCCTCCAGCCAGCAGCACCGGGGCCAGCGACAGCAGGATCAGCCGCGGATGCAGGCAGTAGGCCGCCGCGCGCCAGAAGGCATCGAAAAGCCCGTTCATGCGCGGCCCGGCGAACCGGCAGCGACGGCAGGCGCACGGTGTGAATCAGCGCCCGTCACTCGTCGTCGCCACCCAGGATGCCGCCGAGCAGCCCACCGGCCCCGAAGCCGCCGAGCACCGAGCCTTCACCCACGCCGCGTCCGCCCGTCTGCGGCGCCGCGGCAAACACCCGCGAGGCCAGGCGCGAGAACGGCAGGCTCTGCAGCCAGACGTGGCCCGGCCCGGTGAGCTTGGCGAAGAACAGGCCCTCGCCGCCAAACAACGCGGTCTTGACCTTGCCGACATACTGGATCTCGAAGTTCACGTTCGGCGTGTACGCCACCACGCAGCCCGTGTCCACCAGCAGCGTCTGGCCCGGTTGCAGCTCGCGCTCCAGCAGCGTGCCACCGGCGTGCACAAAGGCCATGCCGTTGCCCTCGAGCTTCTGCATGATGAAGCCTTCGCCACCGAAGAAGCCCACGCCCAGCTTCTGCTGCAGCGCGATGCCCAGCGACACACCGCGCGCCGCACAGAGGAAGGCATCCTTCTGGCAGATCAGCGTGCCGCCCAGGCGCTGCAGGTCCATCGGGATGATCTTGCCCGGGTAGGGCGCCGCGAAGGCCACGCGCTGCTTCTGACGCGCATTGTTCGTGTAAATGGTGGTGAACAGCGATTCGCCGGTGATCAGGCGCTTGCCGGCGCCGAGCAGCTTGCCGAAGAGGCCACCCTGATTGGCGGAACCGTCGCCGAACACCGTGTCCATGCCGATGCCGGCCTCCATGAACATCATGCTGCCGGCCTCGCCCACCGCCGCCTCGCCGGGATCGAGTTCGACCTCGACGAACTGCATCTCGGCGCCCTTGATCTCGTAGTCCACCACGTCCATCGCCATCACCCGCTCCTCGCAACCGGCTGTGTTCGGCGCGCATGGTACCGAAGCCGGTAGCAAGCAGTTGCAGACCCTGCCGGGCCGCCACCCAGAATGCCGCCATGGATGCACAGGCCGCTGCGCTGGTCATGGGTGCCGGCGGCCTGGCCGTGGCGGCCCACGTGCTGTGGCAGACCGGCCGCCGCCACCAACGGCACCACGGTTGGCAGTGGTGGGTGCTCACGCTGGCCGCTGGCGCCGTGGCCTGGCCACTCTGCGCCTGGGCGGCCACGCAGCACACGTTGGTGGCACAAGCGGTGGCCGGGCTCTGGCTGCTGGGTTGGCCCGTGGCCTGGTTAGGCGGATGGCGCCGCTTCCACGCGCGCCAGCGGCTGCCGGCATGGGCCTGGCTGGATGCCTTGCTGGCATGTGCCGCCTGGGTGGCGATGCCCTGGTGGGCCTGGCAGGGCGGCGTGCTGCTGCACCTCTACGTCGCCGGTGTGCTGTGGGTGGGCAGCCGGCGGACGGCCGACCGTGGCCTCGGTCTGACCGCGTTGGTGATGGCGGCGGCCATCCTGCCCGCGCTTCTGGCCTTGTCAGCACCCCCGCCGCAGCCCACGACACTGGACGCGATCGCCACGCTCTGGGCCGCCATGGCAGCGCTGTGGGCCTGCGGCCTGCTGTCCCTGGCCGCCATGACCGCGCGCACCGAACAGGAACTGCGCGCCTCTCGCCGGCGGTTGCATGTGCTGGCCAGCACCGACCCGCTGACCGGCTTGTCCAACCGGCGCCACTTCGAAACCACGGCGGTCAGGCGCCGACACCAGCAGCCGGCGACATTGCCCGTCCTGCTGCTGCTGGACATTGACCATTTCAAGCTCATCAATGACCGCCTGGGCCACGCCACCGGCGACCGCGCGCTGCGCCTGGTGGGGCACAGCATCCAGGGTGCCCTGCGCGACAGCGACCTGGCGGTGCGGCTTGGTGGCGACGAATTTGCACTGCTGCTGCAGGGCGCTTCGCTGCCACAAGCCATGCAGGTGGCCGAACGCATCGTGCTGCAGGTCCAGCAACAAGCGCCGGTTCACCATCTGCCGCTGCTCAGCCTGAGTTTCGGTCTGGTGCCCTGGCGGGACGAGGAGCCCCTCGACGACGCGCTGCACCGCGCCGATCTGGCGTTGTACGAAGCGAAACGGCAAGGTCGCTCCTGCGCGGTGGCGGCACACGGCGACGATGAAGCGCCCGTGTTCAGCGAGAGCCAGCGCCTGGGCCTGACGGCCACCTGATGCAGCGCCAAGGGCCGCCGCTCTCAGGCCTATGATCCCTGGTCATGTGGATGTCGATGCTGGCCATTGCCCTCGGGGCCGCGCTGGGCGCGCTGGGCCGCTGGTCGCTGGGATTGCTGCTGAACGCCACCTACCCTGCCCTGCCACCGGGGACGCTGGTGGCCAACGTCGTGGGCGGGTACCTGGCCGGCCTGGCCTTGCCGATGCTGCTGGCGCACCCCGAATGGCCGGCGACCTGGCGCCTGTTCGTGATCACCGGGTTCCTCGGCGGGCTCACCACGTTCTCCGCGTTCTCGCTAGAGGTGGCGACGCTGCTGCAACAAGGGCGGACCATGGCCGCGGCCACCGGCATCGCGTTGCACGTCGGCGGTTCGCTGGCTGCCACGCTGGCCGGGTTCGCCACGATGGGGGCACTGCGGCATTGAGCGCCGCCGCCATGGTTGGCGCCAAGAAAAAAGGGCTCGGAGGTCATCCGAGCCCTTGTAGGTGGTGGAACCGGGGGGAATCGAACCCCCGTCCGCAAGCCATCACCGGACAGTTCTACATGCTTAGCCGTCTGATTTGAGTCTCGCCTGTCCGGTCGCGCAGTGGCACGCTACCGAACAAGCCAGCACCCTTGGATCTCGTCGGTGCCCAAGGTGCACGGGCGTCGACCAGCCGATGTGAATGACCTCTCAGCGCTTGCGCGCCCGGCCCATCGGCCTGCCGTTGAGAGGCTCACCGGTGTTAAGCGGCGAGGGCGAAACGTTCGTCGTTCGCAGTTACTTTGTTCCAGTGGATTTACGAGCGTACTGGTGCTCGGCATGCCCTGCGCCGACTCCGCACCCACGTCGAAGCCAGGTCGGTCCCAGGAACTCGTAGTTTAGGCCAGTCGCAGCCAGTTCAAGAGCTCGGCCGGAGATTCAAGCACTGCATCGGCGCCCCAGTCGTGCACAGCATCACCCACGCCCAGGTAGCCCCAGGCCGCGGCCAGCACGGGCATCCCCGCTGCCCGACCCGCCTGCATGTCACGCAGGTCGTCGCCCACGTAGATGCAGTCGATCGGTGGCAGGCCCAATCGACGGGCAGCCTCCAGCAGCGGCGCCGGGTGCGGCTTGGCATGCGGCGTGGTGTCGCCACAGACCAGCGTGCCGGCCCTCAGCCCCAGTGCGGCGACGATGGGTTCGGCAAACCGGCCGTGCTTGTTGGTGACGATGCCCCAGCCCAGCCCGGCTCGCTCCAAGGCGCCGATGACTTCGCCTACCGCATCGAACAGGACCGTGCTCCGCAGCATCCGACGCTCGTACTGTGTCAGAAACGCCTCACGCAGCGCATCGAACCTCGGATCGCCAGGGGCACAGTCGAACGCCGCACCGACCATGCCACGTGCGCCCGAGCCAACCAGAGGTCGAAGTTGGGCATAGGGCAGCGGCGGCAGACCGTGTTCGGCGCGCAGATCGTTGGCCGCCCCGGCCAGGTCAGGCGCGCTGTCCACCAAGGTGCCGTCGAGGTCGAACAGCACGGCGCGTGCAGACGTGCTCATGCCAGTCCCGAGCGAAAACCTGCCAGGATCAAGCCGGACGCCGACATGCCAGCAGGTAGTTGACGCTGGTGTCGGCCGACAACCAGTAGCGCCGTGTCAGCGGGTTGTATTCCATGCCCTTCATCGTCTGCACGTCGAGGCCGGCGTCACGCGCAAAGCGCGCCAGTTCGCTGGGACGGATGAAACGCGCGTACTCGTGGGTGCCACGGGGCAGCAGACGCAGCACGTACTCGGCACCCACGATGGCGAAGAGGAAGGACTTGGGATTTCGGTTGAGGGTGGAGAAAAACACCCAGCCGCCTGGCTTGACCAGCGCGGTGCAGGCACGCACGGTGGACGCCGGGTCGGGCACGTGTTCCAGCATCTCCATGCAGGTCACCACATCGAACGAGGATGGCGATTCGGCCGCCAGGGCTTCCGCGGCGATCTCGCGATAGTCGACGTTGAGCACGCCCGCCTCGAGCGCATGCAGACGCGCGACGCCCAGCGGCCGCGCCGCGAGGTCGATGCCCGTGACCCGATCGGCACGGCCGGCCATGGACTCCGCCAGGATGCCACCGCCGCAGCCCACGTCCAGCACCTGCTTGCCGCCGAGCGAGGCCAGGCCGTCGATCCAGTCCAGGCGCAGCGGGTTGATCTGGTGCAGCGGGCGGAACTCGCTGTCAGGATCCCACCAACGGTGGGCCAGTTCGCTGAATTTGGCGAGTTCCTGCGCGTCGACGTTCGCGGTGTTCATGCTCCTGATCCTAACCATGCCCAAAGAAAAACCCCGCCGCAGCGGGGTTTGTCGGATTTGCGCAGGCCTTGCGGCCTGCGGCCATCACTTCACCGGGCGGGTGCCGACGACCTCGACTTCCACGCGACGGTTCTTCGCGCGGCCTTCCTTGGTCTTGTTGTCGGCCACCGGCTGGCTGGCGCCCTTGCCTTCGGTGTAGACGCGGTTCTTCTCCACGCCCTTGCCGACCAGGTAATCCTTGACCGCGTTGGCGCGGCGGGTGGACAGGGCCTGGTTGTAGGCGGCGTTGCCGGTCGCGTCGGTGTGGCCGACGGCGATCACGACTTCCAGCGCAACACCCTGGGTCTTGGAGACCAGGTCGTCCAGCTTGGCCTTGGCCTGGGGCTTCAGCGCCGACTTGTCGAAGTCGAAGAACGCGTCAGCGGCGAAGGTCACCTTCTCGCTGGTGGGCTTCGGCGCGGGCGCCGGAGCCGGAGCGGCCGGGGCCGGGGCAGGCATCGGTGCAGCCGGGGCAACACGCGGCGCAGCCGGCGGCACGGCGACCGGCGGGGCCGGCGGCGGCGGGGCCATCGGCTTGATGGCGCCGTCGCAATCCGCCTGGGCCGTTGCCGGCGTCCAGAAGGCATCGCGCCAGCAGAGTTCGTTGGTACCGTTCTTCCAAACGGTGCCATCGGTCGCACGCCAGTTGTCCACCGACTTGGGCATGCCACCGTGGGCTGCGGCCATCGACGCGATCGGGGCGGCAAGCGCGGCAGATGCGAACAGCACCGCCACCTTGTTCAGTTTCTTCATTGATTCTCCTCTCGAGGAAAGCCGCAGACGCCTGCGAAATGTCCGGAACCGGAATCCGAATCGGGTAGGCAAACACACGCAACTGCGCCTGTTTGCCGACGACGATTCATTGTGCCATAGGGCGTGTAACGGCCCGCATTTTGGCGCCAGCGGCGCGCTTCCCGACACTGCCTGTTGCGCAGGTGCGACAAGTCGGCAGCCTTAGAATCCGCGAATTGACCGTCGGCACCTCATTGACCGGCGTCGCGCGTCCTCCTGCCCTCTTGCCGCATGAACCCCTTCGCCAAGGAAACCCTGCCCGTCAGCCTCGAAGAGGAAATGCGGCGTTCGTACCTCGATTACGCCATGAGCGTGATCGTCGGCCGCGCGCTGCCCGACGCGCGCGACGGGCTCAAGCCGGTGCACCGGCGCGTGCTGTTCGCCATGCACGAGCTCAACAACGACTGGAACCGGCCGTACAAGAAGAGCGCGCGCATCGTCGGCGACGTGATCGGCAAGTACCACCCCCACGGCGACCAGTCGGTGTACGACACCATCGTGCGCATGGCGCAGGACTTCAGCATGCGCCACATGCTGGTCGACGGCCAGGGCAACTTCGGCAGCATCGACGGTGACAACGCCGCGGCGATGCGCTACACCGAAATCAGGCTGGCGAAGATCGCGCACGAGACGCTGGCCGACATCGACAAGGAAACGGTCGACTTCGGCCCCAACTACGACGGCTCCGAGAAGGAGCCGTTGGTGCTGCCCACGCGGCTGCCGAACCTGCTGGTCAACGGCTCGGGTGGCATTGCCGTGGGCATGGCCACCAACATTCCGCCGCACAACCTCAACGAGGTGGTCGACGCCTGCCTGCACCTGCTCAAGCAGCCCGAGGCGACGATCGACGAGCTGATGCAGATCGTGCCGGCGCCGGATTTCCCCACCGCCGGCATCATCTACGGGCTCAACGGCGTGCGCGAGGGCTACCGCACCGGGCGCGGCAAGGTGGTGATGCGCGCAAAGTGCCACTTCGAGGACATCGACAAGGGCGCGCGGCAGTCGATCATCGTCGACGAGATTCCCTACCAGGTGAACAAGAAGACGCTGCTCGAGCGCATCGCCGAGCTCGTCAACGAGAAGAAGATCGAAGGCATCAGCCACATCCAGGACGAGAGCGACAAGTCCGGGATGCGCGTGGTCATCGAGCTCAAGCGCGGCGAGGTGCCGGAGGTCGTCCTCAACAACCTGTACAAGCAGACGCAGCTGCAGGACACCTTCGGCATGAACATGGTCGCCCTGGTGGACGGCCAGCCCAAGCTGTGCAACCTCAAGCAGCTGATCGAGGTCTTCCTCGACCACCGCCGCGAAGTGGTCACCCGGCGCACCGTCTACGAGCTGCGCAAGGCACGCGAGCGGGGCCACGTGCTCGAAGGCCTGGCGGTGGCGCTGGCCAACATCGACGAGTTCATCGAGACCATCAAGTCCAGCCCCACCCCCCCGGTGGCCAAGGCGGCGCTGATGGCCAAGGCCTGGGATTCGTCGATGGTGCGCGAGATGCTCGCGCGCACCGAAGGCGGCGGCGCGCTGTACCGGCCGGAAGGCCTGCCGGTGCACTACGGGTTGCAGGCCGATGGCCTGTACCGCCTGTCCGACGACCAGGCGCAGGAAATCCTGCAGATGCGCCTGCAGCGCCTGACCGGCCTGGAGCAGGACAAGATCCTCGGCGAATACAAGGACGTGATGGCGCAGATCGCCGATCTGCTGGACATCCTGGCCAAGCCCGAGCGCGTGGCGGCCATCATCAGCGACGAACTGCAGTCGCTGAAGCAGGAGTTCGGGCAGACCAAGATCGGCGCCCGGCGCAGCCAGATCGAAGCGAACGCGCAGGAACTCGGCACCGAGGACCTGATCACCCCCACCGACATGGTGGTCACGCTCAGCCACACCGGCTACATCAAGAGTCAGGCGCTGAGCGAATACCGCGCACAGCGCCGCGGCGGCCGCGGTAAGCAGGCCGCGCAGACCAAGGAAGACGACTGGATCGACCAGCTCTTCATCGCCAACACGCACGACTGGATCCTGTGCTTCAGCGACCGCGGGCGCGTGTACTGGCTGAAGGTCTGGGAAGTGCCGCAAGGCAGCCGTGCCAGCCGCGGCAAGCCCATCGTCAACATGTTTCCGCTGCAGCCGGGCGAGAAGATCACCGTGGTGCTGCCGCTGACCGGCGAGTTCCGCAGCTTCCCCAGCGACCACTACATCTTCATGTCCACGGCCCTGGGCACGGTGAAGAAGACGGCGCTGGACGAGTTCAGCAACCCGCGCAAGGCCGGCATCATCGCGGTCGACCTGGACGACGGCGACCACCTCATCGGCGCGGCGCTGACCGACGGCCACCACGACGTGATGCTGTTCTCCGACGGCGGCAAGGCGGTGCGCTTCGACGAGCAGGACGTGCGCCCGATGGGCCGCCAGGCGCGCGGCGTGCGCGGCATGGCGCTGGAAGACGGCCAGCGCCTGATCGCGATGCTCGTCGCAGAGGACGAGACCCAGAGCGTGCTCACCGCCACCGAGAACGGCTATGGCAAGCGCACGCCCATTGGCGAGTACACGCGCCATGGCCGCGGCACCAAGGGCATGATCGCCATCCAGCAAAGCGAGCGCAATGGCCGCGTGGTGGCCGCCACGCTGGTGCGCGCCGAAGACGAGATCATGCTGATCACGGACAAGGGCGTGCTCGTGCGCACCCGCGTCTCCGAGATCCGCGAACTCGGTCGCGCGACGCAAGGCGTCACGCTGATCGCCTTGGACGACGGCGCGCAGCTGTCGGGCCTGCAACGCATCGTCGAGAACGATGCCAACGACGACGCCGCACCTGCCGGCGAGGAGAACCCCTGAGATGACGAAGAGTGCCCTGCTGCTGGCGACCGTGCTGGCCTTCACCGCCACGGCGCAAGCGCAGACTGCGGTGTCGCCGCAGAAGCAGCAACTGGTCGACCAGATCCTGCAGGCCCAACAAGCCGGCATTGACCAGGTGGCCCGCCAGCTCGTGGAACAGCCGGCGGTGCAGTTGCTGCAGCGCGCGGCCGCCCTGGTGCGCCGCAACGTCGCCGCCGACCAGCAGCAGGCCATGGGCCAGGCGCTGCAGGCCGATGTGCGCAAGTACGCCGAGGACGCCTACCCGGTGGTGCGTGACCGCGCCCGCGCGCTGGCGCCCACCACGATCGGCCCGGTCCTGGCCGAGAAGATGACCGAGGCGGAACTGCAGGAAGTGCTCGCCGTCTTCAAGTCCGAGGCCTGGCGCAAGTTCCAGACCCTGGCACCGGACATGCAGAAGGCCCTGGGCGAGAAGCTTGTGGCCGAGGTCAAGCCGCAGATGGAAACCCGTCTGAAGGCGCTGGACCAGACCATGGCCAAGCGCCTGGGCCTGACGCCGCCCGCCGGCGCATCGGGCGCTGCCAGCGGCAAGTGACTCGGCGAGCGACCCGGCAATGACCGACTCGACCGCGCCCTCGCTGGCCGCCCTGCGCGAGCGCATTGACGCCACCGATGCCGAACTGCTGGCGCTGCTGAATCGCCGCGCCGCGCTGGCGCAGGAGGTGGGCGAGCTGAAGAAGCGCGAGGGCTCGGTGGTCTTCCGCCCCGAGCGCGAGGCGCAGGTCATCGACAACCTCAAGCAGCGCAACGCCGGGCCGCTGGCCGCGGGCAGCATCGCGCCGATCTGGCGCGAAATCATGTCGGCCTGCCGATCGCTGGAAACCCCCACGCGGGTGGCCTACCTGGGCCCGGCCGGCACCTTCAGCGAAGAGGCGGCGCTGGGCTTCTTCGGCAGTTCCATCGTGCGCGTGCCCTGCGCCAGCTTCGACGAGGTGTTCAACGCCACCGCTGGCGGCGCTGCCGATTTCGGCGTCGTCGCGGTGGAGAACTCCACCGAAGGTGGTGTGGCGCGCACGCTCGACCTGTTCCTGCACACGCCGCTGACCATCATCGGCGAGACCAGCCTGTTCGTGCGCCACAACTTGCTGCGCAAGACCAACACGCTGGATGGCGTGCGAGCCGTGCTGGCCCATCCACAGGCACTGGCCCAGTGCCATGAATGGCTCAGCACACACCTGCCCGGCGTCGAACGCCGGCCCGCAGCCAGCAATGCCGACGGCGCACGCCTGGCCGCGGGTGACGACACACTGGCCGCGATCGCCAGCACGCGGGCCGGCAGCGAATATGGGCTGCACGTGGTGTCCCCCGCGATCCAGGACGACCCGAACAACCGCACGCGCTTCGCCGTCGTGACGGACCCTGGCCGGCACCCGGCGCCGCGCGCGTCTGGCCACGACTGCACCAGCCTCGTGGTCTCGGTGACCAACCGGCCCGGTGCGGTGCATGACCTGCTGGCGCCGTTGAAGGTGCACGGCGTGTCGATGACGCGCTTCGAGTCGCGGCCGGCACGTTCCGACCAGTGGGAGTACTACTTCTACATCGACCTCGACGGCCACCCCGACCAGCCGAACGTGGCCGCGGCCCTGAAGGACCTCCGAGAGGTCTGCGCCTTCTTCAAGGTGCTGGGCGCCTACCCGGTCGACGTCCACTGAAACCCCAACCCATGTTCAACCAGCTCGGCGTCATCGGATGCGGCCTCATGGGCGGCTCGTTCGCGCTTGCGCTCAAGCGCGCCGGGCTCGTCAAGCGCGTGGTGGGTTACAGCAAGTCGCCGTCGACCACCGAACGCGCGAAGAAGCTCGGCATCATCGACGTGGCCGCGGAATCGGCCCTGCTGGCGGTGGCCGGGGCCGACATCGTGCTGATCGCCGTGCCGGTGGCGGCCACCGAAGGCACCTTCAAGGCCATCCGCCACCTGGTGGAGCCGGGTGTGCTGTTCATGGACGTGGGCAGCACCAAGCGCGACGTGGTCGACGCGGCGCGCCGCGTGCTGCGCGAACGTGTGCCCAGCTTCGTGCCGGCGCACCCGATCGCAGGCAAGGAGGTTGCCGGCATCCAACATGCTGACGCCAACCTCTACAACGGCCGCCAGGTCATCCTGACGCCGCTGCAGCAGACGGCGCCTGCACTGGTGCAGAAGGCCACAGACGTCTGGTCGGCCATCGGCGCCCAGGTGCTGAAGATGACGCCGGAGAACCACGACGCCGCCTTTGCCGCCGTGAGCCACCTGCCGCACCTGCTGGCCTTTGCGTACTTCAGCGCCGTGACCCGCCATCCCTCGGGCCGTGACTTCCTGTCGCTGGCCGGCCCGGGGTTCCGCGACTTCACGCGCATCGCCGCCGGCGACCCGGCCATCTGGCGCGACATCCTCATCGCCAACCGCGAGGAGGTGCTCAAGCAATCGGCGCGCTTCCGCCACACGCTGGACGCCCTGGAACTGGTGATGAAGTCGGGCAATGCCGACGCGCTGGAGGACCTGATCCGCACGGCTGCCGAAGGGCGCGCCAACTGGCAGATGGGCGGTGGCCGTGGCAACACTCGCCAGTGACGCCGCCAGTGACCCCGCCACGGCCCGCCCGATGACCGACAACCAGTCTCACCGCCCGTTCCTCGACCTGCCGCCGCTGGCCAGTGCCTCCGGCACGGTGCGCCTGCCGGGGTCCAAGAGCATCTCCAACCGCGTGCTGCTGCTGGCCGGTCTGGCCGCGGGCACGACGGCAGTGCACGACCTGCTGGATTCCGACGACACGCGCGTCATGCTGGACGCGTTGCGCGCACTGGGCTGCACCCTGCAGCAGGACGGCGGCGTGTTGCACGTCACCGGCCTGGGCGGCCAGCTGAAGGTGCACGAAGCCAACCTGTTCCTGGGCAATGCCGGCACGGCGATGCGGCCGCTCACCGCCGCGCTGGCGGTGCTGGCCGCGACCCAGGGCGGGCAATTCAGGCTTGCCGGCGTGCCGCGCATGCATGAGCGGCCGATCGGCGACCTCGTCGATGCCCTGCGGCCGCTGGGCTGCGGCATCGACGACCTGGGCCAGCCCGGCTTTCCGCCGCTGCGGCTGCATGGCCAGGCCGGCGGCGTGCTGGCCTTGGGCCAGCCCATCCGCGTGCGCGGCGATGTCTCCAGCCAGTTCCTCACGGCGCTGCTGCTGGCGCTGCCCCTGGTGGCGCAGTCGCAGGATGTGGTCATCGCCGTCGAGGGCGAGCTGATCTCCAAGCCCTACATCGAGATCACGCTGAACCTGCTGGTGCGCTTCGGCATCGAAGTCCGACGCGACGGCTGGTCGCGCTTCACCATCCCTGCAGGCAGCCGCTACCGCTCACCCGGCAGCATGCACGTCGAGGGCGACGCCTCGTCGGCGTCCTACTTCATCGCGCTGGGCGCCATCGCCGCCGACGGCGGTGCGCCGGTGCGCATCGAAGGCGTGGGGCTGGACAGCATCCAGGGCGACATCCGCTTCGTCGAGGCCGCCCAGGCCATGGGCGCCCAGGTGCGCGGCGGCTCCGGTTGGTTGAGCGTGCATCGAGGCCTGTGGCCGCTGAAGGCGATCACGCTCGACTGCAACCACATCCCCGACGCGGCAATGACGCTGGCCGCCATGGCGCTGTATGCCGATGGCACGACGCGGCTGACCAACATCGCCAGCTGGCGGGTCAAGGAAACCGACCGCATCGCCGCCATGGCCGCAGAGTTGCGTCGCGTCGGCGCCGGGGTGGACGAGGGCCCCGACTTCATCGCCATCACGCCCCCGGCACCCGAGGCCTGGCGGGCGGCATCGATCCGGACCTACGACGACCACCGCATGGCCATGTGCCTGTCGCTGGCCGCGTTCAACCCGGCCCGCGTGCCGGTGCGCATCCTCGAGCCGCACTGCGTGGCCAAGACCTTTCCCGACTACTTCGACGCCTTGTTCGGGGTCGCGCAGGCGCGGGCCGACGACGTGCCGGTGATCACCGTCGACGGCCCCACCGCTTCGGGCAAGGGCACGCTGGCCGCCGAGCTGGCGCAAGCGCTGGGATACCACCTGCTGGACTCGGGCGCGCTGTACCGCGCCACCGGGCTGGCGGTGCTGGACGACGGCATCGACCCGGCCGATGAGGCCGCCGTGGCCCAGGTGGCCGGCCTGCTGGACCTGCGCTTCGACGGTGGCCACTGCTGGCTGCGCGGGCGCGACGTGACCGACGCGTTGCGCACCGAAGCCGCCGGCATGATGGCCTCGCGCGTGTCGGCGCTGCCGGCCGTGCGCCAGGCGCTGCACGGCCTGCAACTCGCGTTCCGCCGGGCGCCTGGCCTGGTCGCCGACGGCCGCGACATGGGCACCGTGGTGTTCCCCGACGCCCCGCTGAAGGTCTACCTGACCGCGAGTGCCACTCAACGCGCCGAGCGTCGCCACAAGCAGTTGATTTCAAAGGGAATTTCATCTAACATCGATGCCCTTCGTGCCGACCTTGAGGCGCGCGACCTGCGGGACAGTTCCCGCACCGTGGCGCCCTTGAAGCCGGCCGAGGATGCGCAGCAGCTTGACAACTCCGCACTCACGGTCGACCAGTCGGTCGCGCAGGTGCTGGATTGGTGGGCTGAACGCAGGCCGTTCGGGGGTTGAAGCCCCCGGGTGGCAGCCCCTTCTCGGCGTGAGCCGCGGAGGTTTTCGTCGCGGCGGGCGCCCTGCCCGCCGTGGAATGTTGACCTAACCCCGCAACGGATGTTGCATTCATCGCCCGGCCTCTGAATCGTCCCCCTGCCGGGCTCCAGGAAACCACATGTCCCAAACCCAAACTGCCACCACCGGTGGCGGCGAATCCTTTGCCGCCCTGTTCGAAGAATCGCTGAAGTCCGCCGACATGCGCGTCGGCGAGGTCATCTCCGCCGAGGTGGTCCGCATCGACTTCAACCACGTGGTGGTCAACGCCGGCCTGAAGAGCGAGGCCTACATCCCGGTCGAGGAATTCAAGAACGACCAGGGCGAGCTCGAGGTGCAGGTCGGTGACTTCGTCGCCGTCGCGGTCGAGGCGGTCGAGAACGGCTACGGCGACACCATCCTGTCGCGCGACAAGGCCAAGCGCCTGGCGTCCTGGATGGCGCTGGAGAACGCGCTGGAAAGCGGCGACTTCGTCACCGGCACCGTCTCCGGCAAGGTCAAGGGTGGCCTGACCGTGCTGGTCAACGGCATCCGCGCCTTCCTGCCCGGCAGCCTGCTCGACACCCGCCCGGTGAAGGACATGTCGCCCTTCGAGGGCAAGACCATGGAATTCAAGGTCATCAAACTCGACCGCAAGCGCAACAACGTCGTGCTGTCGCGCCGTGCTGTGGTCGAGGCTTCGATGGGCGAAGAGCGCCAGAAGCTGCTGGAGACGCTGCACGAAGGTGCCATCGTCAACGGCGTGGTCAAGAACATCACCGAATACGGTGCGTTCGTGGACCTGGGCGGCATCGACGGCCTGCTGCACATCACCGACATGGCCTGGCGCCGTGTGCGTCACCCCAGCGAAGTGGTCACCGTGGGCCAGGAGCTCACCGCCAAGGTGCTGAAGTTCGACGCCGAGAAGAGCCGCGTCAGCCTGGGCCTGAAGCAGCTGGGCGACGACCCCTGGATGGGCGTGGCGCGCCGCTACCCCACCGGCACCCGCCTGTTCGGCAAGGTCACGAACATCGCCGACTACGGCGCGTTCGTCGAGATCGAGCCGGGCATCGAGGGCCTGGTGCACGTCTCCGAGATGGACTGGACGAACAAGAACGTCGCCCCGAGCAAGGTCGTCACCCTGGGCGATGAGGTCGAGGTCATGGTCCTGGAGATCGACGAGGACAAGCGCCGCATCAGCCTGGGCATGAAGCAGTGCATGCCCAACCCCTGGGAAGAGTTCGCGACCAACGTCAAGCGCGGCGACAAGGTCGCCGGCCCGGTCAAGAGCATCACCGACTTCGGCATCTTCATCGGCCTGGCCTCGGGCATCGACGGTCTGGTGCACCTGTCCGATCTGTCCTGGAACGAGCCGGGTGAGAGCGCGGTGCGCAACTACAAGAAGGGCCAGGACGTCGAAGCCATCGTGCTGGCCGTGGATGTGGAGCGCGAGCGCATCAGCCTGGGCATCAAGCAGCTCGACACCGACCCGTTCACCAGCTTCGTCACGCTGAATGACCGCGGCGCCATCGTCACCGGCAAGGTGACCACGGTCGACCCGCGCGGCGCTGAGGTGCAGCTGAATGCCGACGTGTCGGGCTACCTGCGCGCCAGCGAGATCAGCCGCGACCGCGTGGAAGATGCGCGCAACGTGCTGAAGGAAGGCGACGAAGTGTCGGTGATGATCGTCAACGTCGACCGCAAGACGCGCAACATCCAGCTGTCGATCAAGGCCAAGGACAGCGCCGACACGCAGGAAGCCATGCAGCGCCTGTCGCAGACCAACGAGCGTGAGAACGCCGGCACGACCAGCCTGGGCGCCCTGCTGCGCGCCAAGCTGGACAACCGCAGCGAATAAGTCTGCAGCGACGACGCAGGCATGACGCGTTCCGACCTCGTCAATCAGCTGGCCGAGCGATTCAGCCAGCTGACGCAGCGTGACACGGAGTTCGCGGTGAAGACGATCCTCGATGCGATGTCCGACGCCTTGGCGCGTGGGCACCGCATCGAGATCCGCGGCTTCGGCAGCTTCTCCATCAGCCGCCGGCCGCCGCGCGTGGGTCGCAACCCGCGCAGCGGCGAGCAGGTGACGATCCCCGAGAAGCTGGTGCCGCACTTCAAGCCTGGCAAGGCCCTGCGCGAGGCGGTGGACGCCAAGGGGCCGCCGCCGCTGGACCTGCCGCGCGACTGAACCGAGGCCGATCTGGCCGACCCGATGCGGGGCCCCTTGGGGCCCCGCACGCATTTCCGGCCCGTGCATTCAGAACATCGCCTCGCGACTCCTACAATTCGACCGACATGCGTGTGCTCGTCTGGCTCCTGCGGGGCATCGTCTTCTTCGGTCTGTTCGCGTTCGCGCTGAACAACCAGCAGACCGTGGTCGTGCACTGGTTCTTCGGCATCGACTGGAGCGCACCGCTGGTCATCGTGGTGCTGATCGCCTTTGCCGTCGGCACTGTGCTCGGCGTGCTGGCCATGTTGCCGGCCTGGTGGCGCCTGCGTCGCCGGTCGGCAGCCACGTCGCCGACGCCCGCCGCACCGGTGATGCCAGAACGCGCAGCGGCGGCCGGGCCACCCTCGGGGTTCGACGCCCCACCACCGCGGGAGCTGCTGTGAACCCGCGGCTCGACTGGGCTGCACGTCGGAACGACGGACTTCGCCACGCCGGCGTGGGCGTGATCGCCCGTGCCCCAGCACCGGCCACGTCGTGGTTGATGACAAGGCGCTGTTGCTGAACGGAATCGACGCCTTTCGATGGACTTCGACATTCAATGGCTGCTGATCGGCCTGCCTGCAGCCTTCATGCTGGGCTGGCTGGCGTCGCGCCTGGACCAGCGCCAGTGGCGACGCGACCGGCGAGACGCGCCACGCGCCTATTTCGACGGGTTGAACCTGCTGCTCAACGAACAGCAGGACAAGGCCATCGACGCCTTCATCGAGGCCGTTCAGCACGACCCGGACACCACGGAACTGCACTTCGCCCTGGGCAACCTGTTCCGCCGCCGTGGTGAGTTCGAGCGCTCGGTCCGCGTGCACCAGCACCTGCTGTCCCGGGCCGACCTGAAACCCGTCGACCGCGACCGGGCCCAGCATGCACTGGCACAGGACTTTGCCAAGGCCGGGCTGTTCGACCGCGCCGAGCAGGCGTGGCGTGCCCTGCTCGACACTGAATACGACGGTGAAGCCCGCTTGGCGCTGCTGGCCTTGTTCGAGCGCTCCCGTGACTGGGACCAGGCGGCGGCGATGGCCGACGAACTGGAGGATCGCGGCGGCGGCTCGTTCGCGACCCGCATCGCCCATTACCGCTGTGAGCAGGCGCTGGACGAGCAGGCGGCGGGTCGCGTCGATCGTGCGCGCGATGTCCTGGCCGGCGCCATCGCCCTGGCGCCCGACGCGCCACGCCCGCGGCTCCAGGCCGGACAACTGGCGCGCGAGTCCGGCGACCTGAAGACGGCCCTGGCCCACTGGGAAGTGCTGCGCGGCCTGGACCCGGCGCGGTTTGCACTCATCGCCACCGACTATGCGCGCACGGCCGTGCAGATCGGGGTGGATCAGTCGGCCCGTGACGCGATCGACGACGCCTATTTGCGTGAGCCGCTGCTCGAGACCCTGCGTGCGCGCGATCAGCTTGACCGCGCATGCGCCCGTGCAGACGGTGCGGCCCATCCTCCCACCGAAGAGGGTGTGCGACGGCGCCTGCGGCACCTTGAACACCGCCCCAGCCTGGGTGCAGCGGCCGAAGTGCTGGCCATCGACACGGCGGGATGGCAGCCCGACACCCAGGCACAGCTGCTCGGGGCGGTCCAGCGCGCAGCAGCCCCCTTGCAGCGCTACCGATGCGCCGCCTGCGGTTTCATGGCTCACCACTACTTCTGGCAGTGCCCTGGGTGCCAGGGCTGGGATACCTTCCCGCCTCGACCGCTTGAGCAGCAGTGAGGGCCGTCCACCGGCGCAGCGGGTGTGCCCGGCGCGAACGGGCCTGACGGGCTTCGGTGCGGCCCCCTCCCCCGGCGGAGGGCCCCCGACCGCAGGCACGCCAGCAGGCGATTTCCGACCCGTGGTGCGGTCAGAAGAATGCCGATCCAACCCGATGCATGGTGCACCGGGCCCCACAGGAGATCGTCATGTTCCGTACCCTCATCGCCGTCCTGCTCACCACCCTGTCGCTGAGCACCTTTGCCGCCGTCGACGTCAACAAGGCCAGCCGAGCCGAACTCGAAGCCCTGCCGGGCGTTGGCCCTGCCCTGTCGGCCCGCGTGCTGGCGGAGCGCCAGAAGGCGGCCTTCAAGAACTGGGGTGACCTGATCGAGCGCGTCCGCGGTGTCGGGCCTGGCAGCGCGGTCAAGCTCAGTGCCGCCGGCTTGACGGTGGGCAATGCGCCCTACGCCGCCGTCAAGAAGCCGTGATCCCCGTCCAGCCTCTGGAGTGGCCGGCTGAATATGGCGCGCAGTGAGTTTTATGGCTGCGTTGCCGCCTCCAGAGGCTGGAACTCACCCTTTATCGACCGGACTGAAGAGGCAACTTATGCTTCAATTCCGCACATGCCGACGTCCAATGCACCAGACCTGCCAGGCCCGCTGGCGCTGACCATCGCGCTGGTCGACGACGACCGGGAGTACACCGAGTTCCTCGCCCAGTTCCTGCGGGAACGGGGCGCCCAGGTGGACATCTTCCCGGACAGCAATGACCTGCTCGCCCACCACGACCCCTACGGCTACGATTTTTACGTCCTGGACCTGATGCTGCCTGGCGTCGACGGCGCCGAGTTGATCAAGGTTCTGCGCCGTCGCACCGATGCCGGGCTGCTGGTCGTCTCGGGCCGCCTCGCGCCGGATTTGTTTCGCCAGGTCATCACCGCCGGCGCCGACATGTACCTGGCCAAGCCAGTGCAGTTTGAACAGGTCGCCCTGGCCATCCAGGCCGTCCAGCGCCGCATCCAGGCCTCGTCGGCCGCGCAGACCGTTTGGCGACTCGACCTTCGCGCCCGCCAGCTGATCGCCCCCGACGGGGCACGTGTGGACCTGTCCGATGCCGACGTCACCCTCATGGAGTGCTTCCTCACGGCCGACGGCGAGGTGGTCAGCCGGGAGACGCTGCGCCAACGGCTGGGCCGTGATGTCGACACCGAAGGGGCCGATGGCCTGAACGCCACCATCTACCGCCTGCGGCGGCGGATCGAGCGTGCCACACCGGCGCTGGTGCCGCTGCAGTCGCGCTCCCGGGTCGGCTACGTCTTCAAGGCACCGCTGAAACCCGCCTGAGCAGCCGCTGGCTGACCACGGGTTCGCCCCCGCGGGCACACCACACCGTCATCAGTCGTCGGCATCCTCGGCCACCAGCAGCCGCATCACCGTGCCGTCCGGGCCGGATGCCTGCAGGCTGGCCTGCCCGCCGTGAAGTTCCATCACACGGCGCACGATGTACAGGCCCAGGCCATGTTCCGCACCCGGGGTCGCACGCCCGCGCGCGCCGCGCTCGAACAGATGCGAGCGCAAGCCCGGCTCGATCCCGGTGCCCCGATCGATGACGTCGATCACCAGACCCAGCGGCTGCTCGGAATCCGCCACCCGCACGGTCACGGGGCTGCCCGGCGGGCTGTATTTCAGCGCATTCGAAAGCAGGTTGCGCAGCGCCAGGCGCATCAATCCGGTGTCCAGCGAGACCGTGCGCGCGGCGGTGTCACGCTGAACCTTGATCCGCCCGCGCTCGGCCGCCGGCATGTCTGCAATGGTGACCGCGAGCAGGGTGTCGAGATCGGTGTCCTCGCGCGTGACCGGCCCCTGCCGGGCCAGCAGAGAGGCCACGGCCAACGTGTTGTCCAGGCGCGCCGTCACCTGCCCGAGCACCAGCTGCGCGCGCTGCAATCGCGGCGCCACGGCCTGCTCACCGACGTCGCGCAGCGAACCCAGCGCACTCTGCATCGCCGCTGACGCATTGTTCAGCGGCTGCCGCACCTCGTGCGCCAGCACGTCCAGCATGGCCTCGCGCTCCTGCAGCATGCTGGCCTGCGCGTCGGCATGGCGTTGCAGCTGCATGCGCAGGGTCTGCTCCTGCTGCAGGCGTTCATGACGCTCATGCCGCTCGGTCACGTCGCGCAGCACGCCGGCCACCCGTGGACCGGCGTCGTCTTCCACCCGTTCCGCCGTGCAGTGCAGCCAGCAAACGTGGCCGGCGCTGTCGAACAGCGGCAGCTCGTGCTGCCAGGCCTGCCCTGACGCCAGGACCTGGCGGAGGCCCCGAATGATGGCCCGACGTTGGTCGCGCGGCATGCGGCGCAGGCAGGTCCGCAACCCAGGCGTGGCGCCCGACGACACGCCCAGCAGGCGACTGGCCTGCGCCGTGAGCGCCATGCGGCCCCCAGCGGGGTCGAACTCCCAGCCACCAATGCCGGCGATACGGCCGGTGCGCTCCAACAGCGCCTCGCTGGCCTCCAGCCGGCGACGGGCGCGCCGGATGTCTGTCATGTCGTGCGCCCACAGGATGAGCAGGTCGCGGCCCTGTGCGCGCACCCCTGTGGCGGCGATGGCCACGTCGATCAGCTCGCCGTCTGCGCGTCGAAAGACCGAGTCGAAGCGCAGGCGCTTGCCCACCGCAAAGCTGCGCAGGACGTGGTCCACCTGCGACGCTGGAAAGTGCTGCTCCCAGCGCATGACATGGGCACCTGCCAGATCCTCCCGCGTCGTGCCCAACATGTGGGCGAAGGCGTCGTTGAATTCGACCAGCACGCCGTTGCGGTCCAGCACGTGCAGGCCGTCGCCCGCGGTCACCAGCACACCCTGCAGACGCACGCGCTCGGCGTCGAGCAGATCGCGCCGCTGGTCGTCACGGCGCCACGCGCGGTAGGCCAGCACCGACACGGCGGCCACCAGAAGCACGGCCAGGCCGGCCACCGTGGCCGTGGTCGCAGCCTGGCGACGCCAGGGCGCCATCGTGTCGACTGTGGCCAGGCCCACCAACACGCGCATCGGTGCGCCGGGCACACGACGGTAGGCATTGGCGCGCTCGATGCCATCCAGCGCCGTCGCAGCCAGGTAGGTGCCCGACTCCGGCGACCGCGCCAACGCGCCGAGCAGTTCACTCGACGTGCTGCGCGTGCCCAGCCCGCTGCGCGGCTGTGGTGGATCGGTATGGCGGGCCACCAGAGACAGGTCGTCCATGCGCAGCGAAATGGCACTGCGCCCCCCCAGGTTCAGGCCCGCGAACAGCGCCTCGAAACGTGCGATGTCGAACTCGGCCACAGTGGCCGGGCCCGATCCCTGCCGGGGTGGGCGTGCGAGCAGGACCACCCATTGGCCGTCCTCTCGAGGACGCGGGCCGACCACCAGCAGGCGGTCGGTGGCCAGCGAGCCTGGGGGGAACAAGCCGGGCTCGAACGGCGTGACCGTGGGATCAGGCACCACCCGCAGGCGCAAGGCCGACGGCACGCTGCGGGACAGGTCACGCACGGCCGCCGCGGTGCGCGCCGCGTCGCCGTCCTGCGCCGCCAGACGCAATTGCCGCAGGGCGAGGTCCACCAATGCGAGTTCCGCGGCCACGTTCTGCGCCATGCCCTGGGCGAGACTGTCAACCGCATCGAGCGCCCGTTGCCGGTGCAGATTGCGGCTGTCGGCCAGCATGCTGGCCACCAGCACGGCCAGCAGCAGCACGACGGCCACATTGGCGGCCAGCAGCCAGCGCAAGCGCAGGCGCGCCGGAAGAACGTCTAGAGTCGACACCCTCTGCATTGTGGCCGCATGCCGCCGTCACGTCCCATCCATTGCTTCACCACAACGCCGCATGACCGCCAGCCTGGAAGCCGCCATTGCATTGGCCATGGCCCACGAAACCCCCTGGCCACGGGATCCCGATGGCCCGATACCGGCTGGCGGCGCCCCCTGGGGTGTGCACCACGACGATCCGGAGCCATACAACCGCCTGCGCGGTCCGGTGCACGCCCGTGGCCCGCAATCCGGGGTGGTCTGGCGTCGAGGCGTGCCTGTCGCGGCCTGGGGATCGCCCGATCGCGCTGACCTCACCTTCAGCGTGGCCAAGACCTGTCTGGCGCTGCTGGCCGGCCTGGCCCAGGCCGACGGCCTGCTGCCCGACGAACACGAACCCGTGGTCGCTCGCCTGCCCGGCATTGGTTTCGACAGCGACCACAACCGCTCCATCACCTGGGCGATGCTGCTGGAGCAGACCAGCGAATGGGAGGGCAACTGCTTCGGCCTGCCCGACACCGTGGACCGCTGGCGCAAGGTGGCACAGGATCCGCGACCGGCGGGTGGGCCCAAGGGTGGCGCACGTCCGTTGCAGGCTCCGGGCACCTACTGGGAATACAACGACGTGCGCATCAACCAGCTGTCGCTGGCCCTGCTGCAGCTGTTCCAGCGCCCACTGCCCGAGGTCTTCCGTGATCGCATCCTGCGCCCGCTGGGCGGCGGGGAGGACATGGCTTGGCGTGGCTACGACGACGCCTGGGTCGACCTGCCCGGCGTCGGCCGCGTGCAGAGCGTGCCAGGCGGCACCCACTGGGGCGGTGGTCTTTCGATCAGTTCGCACGACCAGGCCCGCCTGGGCCAGCTGCTGCTGGACGGCGGTGCAAGCCTGTTGCCTGCGGGCTGGGTGACACGCATGATGGCACCGGTGAGCGTGGCGCCTTTCTACGGCCGACTGCTGTGGCTGAACCGGGACGGGCAGGCCTTCCCGGGTGCCTCACGCGACAGCGTCTTCATGCTGGGCGCGGGCGGGCACATCGTCTGGGCCGACCCGACCCACGCCGCGGTGGTGGTGCTGCGTTGGCTGGATCCGGCCCACCACGGCGCGGTCGTGGCCGCATTCGCCGAGGCGCTGGCTGCCGGCTGAAGGCGCCAACCGCGGCGGGCCACCCCACAGGCCAGGGGTCAGTCGTCGCGGCCCCGACCCTTGCCTTTGCCCTTGTCGTGCCCGTGGCCCTTGTCGCGGCCACGGTCGTCATGGTGGCCGCGGTCGTCACCGCGGCCATTCGAGTAGGGCTGCACGTGCGACGCGTACCAGTCATCGCGCACAAAGACCACGGGCGTACCGCAGGCCCGGTAATCGGCACAGTGTTTGCGCCAGTTCTTGCGGTGGCCCGGCGGCACCCACATGTACACCGGCTGCACGGGCCGGCCGACGACCACGGGCACTGGCGTCACGATCACCGGTTGCGCGACGACCACCTGCGGCTGCGGGAAGCGGCCAATGTCGATGCGCCCGTACACGCCGGGCTGGCTGATGCCGATGGACACGCCGATGTCGACGTCGGCGGCGCGCGCGGGGGAAGCGGCCATCAGTCCACCCAGTCCACCCAGGGCCAGCCATGCGGTCAGGGCCACGGCCCGACGGGAAGCCGAGCGGTGCAGGCCTGCCGAAAGCAGGTTGAGCGATGGGGTCTGGCGTTGCTGCATTCGGGTTCTCCAAGAGTCCTCGTGTGCATTCAACGCCATCCCGGCACCGCAGGTTGGCCGGCTCACAAACGATTACGGCTGTTTACCTGACCGCATCGGCGGCCAGAACCCGCGGAGCCGCGGGCTCAGGCCGCCTCGTAGACCACGTCCACCTCGCCGCCGGCGAGTTGCTGCCAGCGCAGCAGCGCCTCGTCGCTGGGCCAGAAGCGTGCCCGTTCGCCCAGGTCCAGGTCGGCACGGGCACCTGGCCGCTGCAGTTTCAGGCGCACCGGCAGGCCTTGCACCAGTTCACCCACCTCGCTGTCCACACGGCGCGCCGGCCAGGTCTTCACCAGGTCGGCCAGGGGTGCACTGCCACCGCGCAGCGCCATGGCGCTGACCGCCAGGTGGCGGCCAAAACGCGCCCGTGCCGCCGGCAGGTCCCAGATGGCGGTGACGTTCAGGCGCAGGCCGCCGGCAAAGCGGTCCGGTTGCACCTTGCCCTGCACCACCAGCAGTTCGTCCTCGCGCAGAATTTCCTTGTGCTGGTCCAGCAGTTCCTCGCCGGCCACGGCCTCGATGCCTTCGCTGCCGTCGTCGAGCTTGAAGATCGCCACCCGGCCGCGGTTGCCGTTGATCACCCGCACCTCGCCGACGATGCCCGACAGCAGCTGCGGCTCGCGGGACTCCTGCAGTTCCGCAATGGGGCGGCGGCAGAAGCGGCGCACCTCGTCGCGGCTCTGGTCGAACAGGTGGCCCGACAGGAAGAAGCCCAGCGCGGTTTTCTCCAGCGTCAGACGCTCCTTGATGCTCCACGGCTCCGCCGACACCAGTGCCGGTTCCTGCTGGCTGGAGCCATGGGTGTCGCCGAAGTCGAACAACCCGCCCTGCAGCGCGTTGGCCTCCTGTGTCTCGGCCCAGTCGAAGGCCAGGCCCACGCTGGCCAGCAGGCTGGCACGGTCGGCATGGATGGCGTCGAACGCGCCGGCCTTGATCAGCGCCTCCACGACGCGCTTGTTCACCGCCTTGCGGTCCACGCGCGCCGCGAAGTCGAACAAGCTGCGGAACGGCCCGCCGCCGCCGCCGTCGGTGCCCTCGCGCGCCGCCACGATGGCCTGGATGGCGCCCTGGCCCGTGCCCTTGATGGCGCCCAGGCTGTAGCGGATGAGCTTGTCACCTTCCTTGCCGGGCACCGGCTCGAAGCGGTGCAGGCCGCGGTTGACGTCCGGCGGCTCGAAGGCGATGCCGAACAGCTTGGCGTCGTCGATCAGGACCTTGAGCTTGTCGGTGTCGTCCTGCTCGATGGTCATGTTGGCCGCGTAGAACTCGGCCGTGCAGTGCACCTTGATCCAGGCCGTGTGGTACGCCAGCAGCGAGTACGCGGCGGCATGGCTCTTGTTGAAGCCATAGCCGGCGAATTTTTCCATCAGGTCGAAGACCTCGTCGGCCTTGGCCTCGTCGATGCCCTTCTCCAGCGCGCCGGCGCGGAACTTCACGCGCTCCTTGGCCATTTCCTCGGCCTTCTTCTTGCCCATGGCGCGGCGCAACAGGTCGGCGCCGCCCAGGCTGTAGCCGCCCATCACCTGCGCGGCCTGCATCACCTGCTCCTGGTAGACGAAGATGCCGTAGGTCTCGGCCAGCACCTGCTCGAGCAGCGCATGCGGGTAGGCCACGTCCTCGCGGCCGTTCTTGCGCGCGCAGAAGCTGGGGATGTTCTCCATCGGGCCGGGCCGGAACATCGCATTGAGCGCGATCAGGTCCTCCAGACGCGTCGGCTTGGCCTCGCGCAGCATGCCCTGCATGCCGCGCGATTCGAACTGGAACACCGCTTCCGTCAGGCCGTCGGAGAACAGCTTGTAGACCCTAGGGTCGTCCAACGGCAGGTTCTCGTAGGCGAAGTCGGCGTGCTGCGGCCGGCGCTTCATGATGAACTCGCGCGCCAGCTCCAGGATGGTCAGCGTGGCCAGGCCCAGGAAGTCGAACTTCACCAGGCCGATGGCCTCGACGTCGTCCTTGTCGTACTGGCTGACCGCGCTGTCGCTGCCGGGCTGCTGGTACAGGGGGCAGAAGTCGGTGATCTTGCCCGGCGCGATCAGCACGCCACCCGCGTGCATGCCGATGTTGCGGGTGATGCCCTCCACCCGCGTGGCCAGCGCCAGCAGTTCGGCGACCTCTTCATCCTCCTTCTCGCGCTGCTCGAGCTCCGGTGCCTCCTGGCGCGCGTAGATGATGCCGCCGTCCGGTTCATCGGGCACCTTGGCCAGGGTCACCGTCTTGCCCGGCGGCGCCGGGATCAGCTTGGCGATGCTGTCCACATGGCCATAACCCATGCCCAGCACGCGGCCCACGTCCCGCAGCGCCGCCTTGGCCGCCATGGTGCCGAAGGTGGCGATCTGGCTCACCGCATCGCGGCCGTACTTGTCCTTGACGTAGTCGATGACACGGTCGCGGTTGCCCTGGCAGAAGTCGATGTCGAAGTCAGGCATCGACACCCGCTCCGGGTTCAGGAAGCGCTCGAACAGCAGGTTGTAGCGCAGCGGGTCCAGGTCCGTGATCAGCAGCGCGTAGGCCACCAGAGAGCCGGCGCCGGAGCCACGGCCCGGGCCCACCGGGCAACCGTTCTGCTTGGCCCACTGGATGAAGTCCGACACGATCAGGAAGTAACCCGGGAAGCCCATCTTGAGGATGGTGTCGAGCTCGAAATCCAGCCGGGCCACGTACGTGGGGCGCTGGCGTTCGCGCTCGGCCTCATCGGGGTAGAGGTGGCGCAGCCGGCCTTCCAGGCCGTCATGCGAGGCCTGGCGGAAGTAGACCTCGATCGGGCTGCCGTCGGGCGTGGGGAAGTCCGGCAGACGCGGCTTGCCCAGCACCAGGGTCAGGTTGCAGCGGCGGGCGATCTCCAGCGTGTTGGCGATGGCCGACGGCACATCGGCGAACAGCGCGGCCATCTCGGCCGCCGGACGGAACCACTGCTCGCGCGTGAAGCGGCGCACGCGCTTGGGGTTGGCCAGCAGTTCACCCTCGGCGATGCAGACACGCGCCTCGTGGGCGTCGAAGTCATCGGGCGTGAGGTACTGCACCGGGTGGGTGGCCACCACGGGCAGGCCCAGTTCGGCGGCCAGCGGCACGGCCGCACGAACGTGGGCCTCGTGGGTCGGCAGCCCGGCGCGCTGCAATTCCAGATAGAAGCGCCCCGGAAAGAGCGCTGCGATGCGTTGTGCCGCCGCGCGCGCCCGGTCACGGTCACCGGCCAGCAAGGCCTGGCCGACGGCGCCCATGTCGGCCCCGGAGAGCGCGATCAGGCCGCCACCCAGCGCCTCCAGCCATTCCCATTTCACCCAGGCCGTGGTCCGTTGGGCATTGACCGTCCACGCGCGCGCCAGCAGTTCGCTGAGGTTGAGGTAGCCGCCCCAGTCCTGCACCAGCACCAGCAGCCGCGTGGCGTTGCCGCCGGGCACATCAGGTTCCATCCACAGGTCGGCGCCGATGACGGGCTTGACACCCTTGCCGCGGCAGGCCTTGTAGAACTTGACCGCGCCGAAGAGGTTGTTCAGGTCAGTGATGGCCAGTGCCGGCTGGCCGTCCCGCGCGGCCGCCTTGGCCGCATCACCCACCCGCAAGGTGCCGTCGACGACCGAATATTCCGTGTGGGTGCGCAGGTGGACGAAGCTCATCGAGGCATTCTAGAAGTCACCCCGGCTTGATCTCGGGCATAGGCGATCGGCGAGATGCCTCGTAGGATGGGCTTGATCCCGGTCAGGGGGCCGGGTCCCGTTGAACCCTTTCACCAGGAGACCACGATGGACCTGAAACTCCAGTTGCTCGACAGCTTTCCCGCCCGTGGCAGCGACGGCAAGGACTACAAGGTCTGCGCCTATGAGCGCCAGCGCCGCGACGACACCGTGCACGACGGCCAGGACCGCTGGCTGTCCACCGGCGTCACCGAGTACCGGCTGGACAGCGGCGACCAGGTCGACGCCCGCGGCGACGGGGGCATGACCGTTCTGCACACCGGGGTGACGCTGCAACGGGCCTGAGCCCGGTCAGCCCCGCGGGGCGCCGCGGGGCGCCGGCCTACACTGGCCGGCATGTTCACACCCTGTCTCGCCTGCTGGCGCGGCCTCGCGCGCTGATGGACTGGCTGCGCAAGTTCATCGGCATCCTGCTGATCCTGACCGCGGTGGCGGTCCAGTTGTCGCGGGAGCCCGACCGGCCCGTGGAGTCGCTGATCGCACGCTGGGGCCTGCCACCGTCGACCTTCGTAGACCTTGGCGGGCAGCTGGTGCACCTGCGCGACGAAGGCCCGCGCGGCGACCCCGTGCCCATCGTGCTGCTGCACGGCACCTCGGCCAGCCTGCACACCTGGGACGGCTGGGCCGCCGAGCTCTCGAAGACCCGCCGTGTAGTGCGGCTGGACCTGCCCGGTTTCGGCCTCACCGGCCCCCGCGACGATGCGCGCTACGGGCTGGACGACGACGTGGCCTTCGTGCTGGCGGTGCTGGACCGCCTGCAACTGCAGCGGGTGGTGCTGGCCGGCAATTCGCTGGGCGGGCGCATCGCCTGGCGCGCCGCCACGCTGGCGCCGCAGCGGGTGGACCGCCTGGTGCTGGTGGATGCCGCCGGCCTGCCCGACAGCATCCGCAGCGTGCCCCTGGGCTGGCGCATCGCCCGGGTGCCGGTGCTGGGCAAGCTGGTGGAGTGGATGCTGCCGCGCGCGGCCGTGGTGCAGGGCCTGTTGGCCGTGTACGGCGACCCGCAGCGCATCGACGACGCGCTGGTGGACCGCTATTTCGACCTGACGCTGCGCGACGGCAACCGGGTCGCTTTGCGCCAGCGCCTGCAGCAGTACGTGCCGGCCGAGCACGCCGAAGCGGTCGCCGGCATCCGCCAACCCACGCTGATCCTGTGGGGTGGCCTGGACGAGGTGATAGACCCTGCGGCGGCCGCCGAATTCGAACGCCGGATTCCCGGCAGTCAACGCGTCATGTTCGACCGCCTGGGCCATGTGCCGCACGAGGAAGACCCGGCCGCCACCCTGGTGCCGGTGCAGGCCTTCCTCGCCTCACCGCACTGACCCTCAGCGTTCGTCGTCGCGCTTGCCGCGGTCGCGTGCCCGCGCCGCCTTGTGCCGCACCTTCCAGACCTGGCGCTGCGCCTTGCGCTCCAGCGCGCTGAGCGTGTCGCGCTGCAGCTCACGCTGCATCTTGTGGAAATTGCGCAGGCGCTCCGGCGCCACGCTGTCCTGCACCGCACAGCCGGGTTCGCCCTGGTGGCGACAGTCGCGGAACCGGCAGCGCATCGCGCCCTGGGCGATCTCGTCGAAGACCCCGGCCAGGTCCTGTGCGTCGGCATCCAGGCGCAGCGTGCGCAGGCCCGGTGTGTCGATGATGCAGGCGCCGCCTGGCATGCGGTGCAGGCTGCGTGCCGTGGTGGTGTGCCGGCCTCGGCTGTCATCGTCCCGATTGGCGCCGACAAGCTGGCCGGCGTCACCGGTCAGCGCATTCGTCAGCGTGCTCTTGCCGGCACCGCTGGACCCCAGCAGCACCAGGGTCTGTCCGGCACCGGTCCACGCCGCCAGTGCGACGGCCGGCTCGTCGCCGGTGGCGTCCAGGGCCACCGCCGACACGCCCGGCGGCATCAGCGCGCAGGTCTCGTGCAGGCGCCGCTCGGCGTAGACCGGGTCGCAGAGGTCGGCCTTGGTCAGCACCACGACCGGCTGCACGCCGGCGATGCGCGCCAGTGCCAGGTAGCGCTCCAGCCGGCGCAGGTTGAAGTCGTGGTCCAGGCCCATCACCAGCAACGCGGTGTCCACGTTGCTGACGATGACGGCACGGGTGGACTTCTCGCGCCCGTCGTGCTGGCGCCGCGCCAGCTGGTTGAGCGGCGGCACGCGGGCATGCACCCACCACTGCCCGTGCACGTCGCGCGCAGCGTGCACCCAGTCGCCCACGGCCAGGCCGTCGTGCGCCGCGGCGCCCAGGTGCAATGCCGGCAGGATGCGTGCGGGCCAGGCCTGTTCGCCGTCGTGCAGCGTGACGTGGTCGCGCTGCACCTCCACCACACGGCGCAGGAACGGCGCCATCGGGGGTGGCGAAAAGGCATCGATGTGCCGGCGCATGGCCGGCGTGAGGCCGATCGCGACGAGCGCGTCGGCAGTTTGCGCAGAGATCATGGAGCGTCGAGCTTCCGGTTCGAAAGGCACAGCGTGCCAAGCCGGCCCGCGATGCGGGTCGGGATCGAAATCAGCGGGAAGTCGGCGCCGGCCGGGATCGGGCGATCCGCGCGGCCGAAAGGACGATCAGCCGGGCAGGTGCCTGAACACGCCCTGGGCCGGTGCCGACAGATGGGCAATCACCGTGGTCTTCATGGCAGCCTCCTGTGGCAGTGGGGAAAGAGGGCGCGACTGTGCGCGCCGGCCGTCATGCTGTCAACGCCTACGATCACGGGATGTTGCCGCTGTACATCGACGACCAGATGCTGGTGCTGAACAAGCCGCCTGGGCTCTTGTCCGTGCCAGGGCGCACCGAACCGGACTGCCTGGCCGCCCGCGCGCAGGCCGTCTGGCCCGATGCGCTGGTGGTGCACCGGCTTGACCAGGCGACCTCCGGCCTGCTGGTGATGGCACGCGGCCTGCCGGCCCAAAGGGCGCTGAGCCTGGCCTTCGAGCGCCGCAAGGTGCACAAGACCTATGTCGCCGTGGTCGAAGGCCTGGTGGCGGAGGAATCCGGCAGTGTCGACCTGCCGTTGATCGTCGACTGGCCGAACCGCCCGCGGCAGGTCGTCGACCATGCGCTCGGCAAGCCCGCACTGACCCACTGGCGCGTGTTGGACCGCCGCCAAGGGCGCACGCGCCTGCAGCTGCAACCCGTCACCGGCCGCTCGCATCAGCTGCGCGTGCACATGCAGGCCCTGGGCCATCCCATCGTGGGCGACGACCTCTACGGGACGGCCGGGCCCCGCCTGCTGCTGCACGCACACGCCCTGCAGGTGCCGCATCCGCAGGATGGCCGTCCGATGGCCTTCGAAAGCCCGCTGCCGTTCTGATCACTGCACCTTCGGTTAGCCTCGGCTCATGAAGCTCTACATCGTCACTGGCGCATCGCGGGGCCTCGGCCGCGCCGTCGCCGAACAACTGCTGCAGCCGGGTCACCATGTGCTGGCCATCGCCCGCCGCATCGAACCTGACCTCGACACGCTGGCCCGCGCCCGCAGCGCCCAGCTGACCTCCTGGTCGCAGGACCTGGCCGATGCCCCGGCCGCGGCAAACCGCCTGGCCGACTGGCTGGCGCAGCAACCTCCCGCCGACGCGGCCCTGATCAACAACGCCGCCGCGCTGTCGACGCCGGCGCCGCTGGGCGACAGCGACCTGGGCGAACTGAGCGTGGCCGCACGCGTGGGCCTCGAAGCGCCACTGCTGCTCACGGCCGCATTCCTGCGCGCCACCCAAGCCTGGGGCAGCGACCGGCGGGTGCTCAACATCTCGTCCGGCCTCGGCCGCCGGGCCATGGCCGGCAGCGCCAGCTATTGCGCCGTCAAGGCCGGCATGGACCACTTCTCGCGCGCCGTGGCTCTCGAAGAGGCCGCGCGACCGGGCGGCGCCCGCATCGTCTCGCTGGCCCCTGGCATCATCGACACCGACATGCAGGTGCAGTTGCGCGGCGCCGACCGCAGCCGTTTCCCCGACGGCGCGCAGTTCGAGGCCTTCAAGGCCGAAGGCCGGCTGGACAGCCCCGACACCGCGGCGGCCAAGGTGCTGCGCTTCCTGGCCCGTGCCGATTTCGGCCAGGAGCCCGTGAGCGACGTTCGCCAGGCCTGAACCGTGCTGAACGTGTGAGATCTCGCGCCAGACGCCTCAAGTCACCGCGCTGATCGGCCGACATCCGGGAACGGACCCCTTGGTCCGTTGGAGACCCCGATGTTGGGCTGGTTCAGTTCGCGCCGCGCCACCACACCTGCTGCTGCCACCGCCTCGGCCGTGGCAGCGCCGGCCGTGCACGCGGCCGTTCCACCATGCCCGGCAACCCGGCCATCCGCCATCCACGATGGCGGCGCGCCCGAGGTGCCCACGAGCACCTTGAGCTGGTTGCTCGACGGCCCGCAGCCGGTGCAGGCGCCGCCCAGCGACGCCGAACGCCAGTGGCTGAGCCAGTTGGACCGCCTGTTGGCCAGCCCACGCCTGCCCGCGGACCTGCTGCCGCGGGCCGCTTCCGTCATCCCGCAACTGCTGGCGCTGATACGCCAGGAATCCCCTTCCCGCGCCACCATGGCGCAGCAGGTGACCAAGGACCTGCTGCTGACCGCAGAAGTGCTGCGCATGGCGCGCAG
Organism: Burkholderiaceae bacterium; assembly: GCA_024235915.1. Classification (GTDB taxonomy): domain Bacteria; phylum Pseudomonadota; class Gammaproteobacteria; order Burkholderiales; family Burkholderiaceae_C; genus Rubrivivax. Next base: position 127,568 of record JACKLO010000009.1, read on the forward strand.
CCCGTTCTATGGGGCGCAGCCGGTGGAGACGATCGACGCCGCGTTGGACCGCATCGGCACCGCCGGCCTGCATTCGGCGATGTCCAAGGTGCTGCTGAAGCCGGTGTTCCAGCCCCACGGGGGCGGTCTGGCCGCCCGCGCGGCGCCGCGGCTGTGGCAACGCTCCGAACAGAAGTCGATGAGCTGCGCAGCCCACATGGCCCGCGAAGGCGGCGACCGCTTCGAAGGTTTCCTCGCCGGCCTGCTGCACGACAGCGGCTGGCTGGCGCTGCTGCGCCTGATCGATCGAAACGGGCAGGCGCCGAGCCTGCCGCTGAGCCGGGTGCTCGACCTGTCATTGGAGCGGCGCAAGGACCGGCTCTTCGGCCGCCTCGTGGCCGACTGGGACCTCAGCCCCGCGCTCAGCGCGCTGGCGCAGCAACTGCAGTCCACCCCCATGCCCCGGCTGGCGCTGCCATTGGCCGAAGCCCTGGTGGCGGCGGACCTGCAATGTGGCGCCGAGCCGGCGCCCTCGCAGTCGGTGCAGCCCGCCTGAGGAACCGCCCGGCGCAGACGGCCGCGCGCCGGCGTGCAACCGCCAGGCTCAGCGCTGTTCGCGCGCCGCGCGTGCCGCATCCTCGCGCATGTGCCGCGCGATGTAGCGCTGGAAGAACACCCCCATGCCCAGGGTGAAGGCGATCACTGCGGCACTCAGCAGGCCGTAGTCAGTGGTGAAAAAGTCGCGCAGTGCATGCATGGTCTGAACCTCCTCGGGTATAGGTCTCCGATCAGACAACGGATCGCGCGCCGCTGCCTTGCACCGGATCAAACCTCGCCCAGGCAGACCCCGATGGCGCGCGCCGCGCGCCAGAGCTCGTCGTCGGGTGGCACCCGGCGGTTGCGGTCCGCCACTTCGGCGATCGGCACCGACGTGCACACCCCACTCTGCAGCGCCACCATGTGGCCGAACCGGCCGGCCCTCACCAGCTGCGCCGCTGCCACGCCGAAGCGGGTGGACAGCACGCGGTCGAACGGCGTGGGGGTGCCGCCGCGCTGCACATGGCCCAGCAGCGTGGTGCGCACCTCGCTGGCCACCAGGGGCTGCAGGCGCTGCTGCAGCCAGTGGCCCACGCCGCCCAGGCGGATGGGGTCGGGGCTGCTCTCGACCGTGCGCATCACGGTCATGGATTCCCCTTGCGCGGCGGCGCCTTCGGCGATGCAGATCAGCGTGTGGCCGTCTGCACGTTCGTTGGCGCGGCAGCGCGCCGCCACCGCCTCCACGCTGAACGGCTGCTCCGGGATCAGGATCACGTCGGCGCTGCCAGCCAGGCCACCTTCGAGCGCGATCCAGCCGGCGTAGCGGCCCATAGTCTCCGCGATCATCACGCGGCCATGGCTGCGCGCCGTGGTGGCCAGCCGGTCCAACGCATCGGCCACCACGGCCACGGCGCTGTCGAAGCCGAAGCTGCGCTCGTTGTGCGCGATGTCGTTGTCGATGGTCTTGGGCACACCCACCATGGGCAGGCCCAGGCGCTCGAAACGGTGGGCGATGCTCATGGTGCCGTCGCCGCCAATGGCCACCAGCGCGTCCAGCCCGAGTTCGCGCACGTAGTCCATCACGCCCGCCGACACATCGGCCCCGCCGGCGCCGAACCAGGCGAACGGGTTCGCCTGGTTGTGCGTGCCCAGGATGGTGCCGCCCTCGGCCAGGATGCCGGCCACGGCGGCCGCGTCCAGCGGGCGCACGCGGCGTTCCACCAGGCCCAGGAAGCCGCGCTCGATGCCGGTGACACGCGCGCCGTCGGCCAGCAGCGCCAGCGTCACGGCGCGGATCACCGCGTTCAACCCCGGGCAGTCGCCGCCGCCCGTCAGCACGCCGACGTGCATCACGCGACCGCCATCCACGCCGCCAGGTCGGCCTTGAGCTGCCTCAGGTCGGCCTCCCGGGTGTACATCATGTGGCCGGCGTCGTAGTAGCGGTGGGTGATGCGGGCATGTGCCTCGGGCGGGATGTCCAGTTGCGCCAAGGACCAGTCGCTGGCGCTGTAGGGCGTGCCCAGGTCGTAGCGGCCGCTGGCCACCAGCACCTTGAGCAGCGGGTTGCGCCGCAGGGCACGCGACAGGTCGGGCGCGGTGGTGGTGAAGCTGTTGCCCTGGTCCTCGCCGCGGTTCCAGTTCCAGGCCTTGTGGGTGTCGTGGCTCAGCACCTCGTAGCGCGTTTCGCGCTGCAGGCCCAGGGCCTCGGCGAACCAGGCCATGCCAGCCATCGTGTAGGCCGGCGCGATGGCCTCGATGCCAGGGTCGAATTCCCAGTCGCGGGTGCGGATGGCGGCCATCGGGCCGGTGGCACGCGACTCCAGCCGGCCGACGATGCGGCCCTGCGGGCGCATCGCCTCGAAGAAGAAGGTGGCATCGCTGATGCGCAGGTTCTTCTCCTCCACCAGCACGCGCGGCAGCCCGGTGAGTTCGGCCACGCGGCGGGCAATGCGCGCGCGGCGGTCGTGCGACAGGCGGGCGCCCGCCTGCAGCGCCGCCACGTAGTCATCGTCCACGAAGGCTTCGGCGGCCGCCCGCGCCGCTTCCGGTGACGCCGCCGGTGCCCCCTTGAGCAGGCCGTGGAACTGCGCCGTGTTGGCGAAGGCCGGCAGGAACAGCGCGTACGGCAGGTCGTTGCCGTGCGCGAAGACCAGGCTCTGCAGGTCCATGGCGCAGGACACCAGGATCAGCCCGCTGAGCTGCACCCCCAGGCCCTGCAGCGCGTCGGCCAGCGCCGCCCCGCGTGTGGTGCCGTAGCTTTCGCCGGCCAGGTAGACCGGCGAACCCCAGCGCCGGTGGCGCGTGAGCCAGACGCGGATCACCTCGGCCAGCGCGGCCACGTCACCGTCCACTGACAGCATGGCCTTGCGCGCCGTCTCCCCCGCGGCCACCGACCAGCCTGTGTGCGGCGGGTCCACGAAGACGAGGTCGAAGTGCTCGAACCAGGTGTGCGGGTTGTCCACCACCGCATGCGGCGCTGGCGCAGGCCCCGCGTCATCGGGCACCACCACGCGCTTGGGGCCCAGGGCACCCAGGTGCAGCCAGATCGACGCCGAACCCGGGCCGCCGTTGAAGGCGAAACACACCGGCCGCTGCGCCGGTGCCGCGCCCTGCAGCAGGTAGTGCGTGGCCATCACCGCCGCTTCCGGCGGCCCGGCCTCGTGGCCCTTGGGTGCCACCGGCAGGAAGGCCGCGCCCACGGCGTAGTCCAGCCCCTGCCCGTTGGCCAGCTGCACATGCCCGGTGCTGCCCGGGGGCTGCAGGGCCAGCAGTTCATCCACCCGGGCGCGCTGGCGGGCGGCCTTGTCGTCGGTGTTCGTGGTGTCCGGGTTGACCGGGTGTTTGGCGTCGCTCATCTCCAGGCCTTTGACAGGTTGCAGGGCCGGACCACGATACCGCAGCGCCGGGATAATCCGGCCATGTCTCCCGCGTCTGAACCCCTGCGCCCGCAGCGTCACCTGGTCCGCATCTTCGTCACCGGCCTGCTGGCGGCGTTGCCGCTGGCCGCCACGGTGGCCATCTTCTGGTGGGGCGCCAGCGTGCTGATCCGCTGGCTGGGGCCAGACAGCACCGTGGGCCAGTTGCTGGCGGCCGTGGGCCTGGGGGTCACCGGCTCCGAAGTCGCGGGCTATGCCATCGGCGTGGCGCTGGTGGCCGCGGCCATCTTCGGCCTGGGCCTGCTGGTGGAGGCGGGCCTGCAGCGGGGCCTCGCGCGTGTGGTCGACGCCGTGCTCGAGCGCATCCCGCTGGTGCGCAGCGTCTACGACCTGGCGCGGCGCATCGTGGCCATGGTGGGCCAGCGCGACGGCGACGCGCCGGGCATGAATTCCATGAGCGCTGTCTGGTGCCATTTCGGCGGCGCACCGGCGGGCGACGAGCCTGGCCGTGCCGCGGTGCTGGGACTCCTCTCGACCCCGGAGCCGGTGTGGATCGACGGCCGGGCCTACGTCGGCGTCATCGTGCCCACGGCCCCGGTGCCGGTGGGCGGCGGCCTGCTGTTCCTGCCGCAGGACTGGGTTCGACCGGCGCAGGTGGGCTTCGAGGCGCTGACCAGCATCTATGTCTCGATGGGGCTGACCTCGCCCCAGCACCTGCGCGGCAGCAAGGCTGCCTGAGCGGGTGCGCGGCCTGGCTTTACATTCCGTCGCAACCGGACGGACAACCGGTGCCATGCTGCCGCGTTGAAGCAACGTCGCCGGTCTCCTGCCGCGCGAACCCACAGGAGGAACGTCCATGAATCAGCTCACCATCCGTCGTCCGGCCCTGATGAAACCTTTGCTGGCGGCGCTGGGTGCGTCGTTGGCCATGCTGGCGGCCGCCGATGCAAGCGCCCGCGAGACCAACGTCACCGGCCCCAAGGGCAACACCGCCACGCGTGAGGTCCAGCGCGAGAAGGGCAGCGTCAGCACCACCACCACCGGTGCCCAGGGCAAGACCCGTGAACGCGTGCTGCAACGTGACGCCGAAGGCAGCAACGCCACGGTGACCCGGCGCGACGGCAGCACGCTGACGCGCGAGACCGAACGCACCGAAGGCGGCTCCACGTCCACGGTCACCGGCAGCAAAGGTGCGTCGGCCACCGCCGAGACCACGCGCACGGAGACCGGGTCCACCACCACCGTCACCGGCGCCAACGGCAAGACGACCACGGTGGATCACGAGCGTGGAAGCCTGCGCGAGAAACTCAAGCAGCGGCGCGAGAACAAGCAGTAAGTCGGCCGGGGCAGCTTGACCGCCCTGACGCTGACCTGCCGGCGCGCTGTGCGCCAGGCTGGGCGTCAGCCACCGATCAGCGCCGCATAACGGCCCAGGTCGACGTTGCCACCGCTGACGATGATGCCCACGCGCTGGCCGCGCCAGTCCAGACCGGCTGGCTGACCGGGGGCCGCCAGCGCGCCGTCCGGGTCCATCACGGCGGCGGCGGCCAGGCAGCCGGTGGGTTCCACCACCTGCTTCATGCGTTCTGCGAAGAAGCGCATGGTGCGCACCAGTTGGTCGTCGTTGACGGTGAGCACGCCGCGCACCAAAGTCTGGATCACCGGGAAGGTGAGCGCGCCGCTGTGCTGCGTCTGCGCGCCATCGGCGATGGTGCGCGGGGTGTCGATGTGCACGATGTCGCCGCGGGCCAGGCTCAGCTGCGTGTCGTTGCCGGCTTCCGGCTCCACACCCCAGACGCTGATGCCCGGCCGCAGGCCGTGTGCCGCCACGGCGCAGCCGGCAATCAGACCGCCGCCACCCACGCAGACCACCAGCGCATCGAGGTCCGGCACCTCCTGCAGCAGTTCCAGCGCCGCGGTGCCCTGCCCGGCCATCACGTGCGGGTGGTCGTAGGGCGGGATCAGCGTGAGCCCGCGTTCGGCGGCCAGCCGGCGGCCGATGGCCTCGCGGTCCTCGGTGTAGCGGTCGTAGAGGATGACCTCGCTGCCCGCCTGCCCCGCCTGGTAGCCGCGCGTGGCGGCCAGCTTGGCCGGCGGCGCGTCCTGCGGCATCACGATGACCGACGGGATGCCCAGCAGCCGCGCCGACAGCGCGATGGCCTGCGCGTGGTTGCCCGAGCTGAAGGCGATGACGCCGGCGCGGCGCTGATCTGCCGTGAACTGCGCCAGTGCGTTGTAGGCACCGCGGAACTTGAAGGCGCCGATGCGCTGCAGGTTCTCGGCCTTGAAGAACAGCTGCGCGCCGGTGCGCCCGTTGGCCGTGCTCGACGTGAGCACGGGCGTGCGATGCGCCACGCCGGCCAGGCGGCCGGCAGCGGCCTGCACATCGTCCAGGGTGATGGCCAGCGGGGTCGTCAGGGTCGTGGAGGTCATGGTGGGATGCTACGGGCCCTGGAAGCCACCCCGCCGGAAGGTCAGCACCAGCGTGTCGCGGTGTGCCGGCCCGCCGTCGTCGGCCTCGGGCTGGATCGGCGTGCTCTCGTGGATCACGCGTTCGTCGTCCAGCAGCAGCGCACTCCAGGGTTCGGCCAGGGTGAAGCGCAGGCCCTGCGGCCCGCGCGCGTCGAACACGCGTGTCTCGCCGCCCTTGATGCCGGTGCGGCCCACCAGCACCACCACCACCAGGTCCACGCCGTCGCGGTGTGCCCCCTCGGGCGTGGGGCGGCCAATGCCGCCGGCGCAGTCGATGCGGAAGGGATGCGCTTCAACAAACCAGCGCTGCGGCGTGTCACCCTCACCCGCCCGCAGAACGTCCGCCGTCCCGGCCAGACCGGCGAGCAGGCGGTGCCAGGCCGGGTCGTCCGCCAGCGCGGCCGGCAGCGGTTCGAACCAGCGTTCGATGCCACCGTGCAAGGCGTTGTACTCCACCGGCTGCCAGTGGGCGCGGTGCGGCACCGGCTGGACCTGTCCCTGCTCGACGACGAAGCAGCCGTGGCGGCGGTAGCGGTAGCGCCCGCCGTCGCGCAGGTGCGCGTCGGGCGGCAAGTCGTCCCACAGCGGCTGCCAGCGGGCCTGGTCGTCGGCATCCAACCGGGCCAGCGCCTGCAGCGAGGCCGCGTCGAGCACCGCGTAACCGGCGCTGGCCAGCTGGGCGTCGAGGTCGCGCAGGGCAGTCAGGGGCGGGGTCGGACTCATGGTCGCAGGCGGGGTTGGGCAATGACGGGCCTGGAGTGTGCACTCCAATCGTGCGTCAGCCTGTGTTGGGGTTGTCGCGTTAGGGTCGCAAGATGAACGCCCGCCACCCTTCCGAAGACGAGTCCGTCGGCCTGCTGGCACTGATCGACTTCAAGTGGCTCATGACCGCCGAGGGCCTGGCCGTGAACGTCGACCGCCTGCGCCAGGACGCCGCCTATGCCCAGACCGTGTTCGACGCCGCAGACGCCTCGGGCAATGCCGTGCTGCGGCGCATCGCCCGGGAACTGCGCGAGCGCCTGGGCATGGGCCCCGCCGGTGCGCCTTCAGGCGCCGTAGCGTGACGACGCCAACGCTGCTCCGGCCGCCAGCGCCCTGAGCTTGGCCTCGGCCACGGCGCGGGACATCGGCGCCAGGCCGCAGTTGGTGCAGGCGATCAGCCGCTCGCGGGCCACGTGCTGCAACGCGCGGCCGATGGTGTCGGCCACTTCCTCTGGCGTCTCCACCGTGTCGCTGGCCACGTCGATGACGCCCACCATCACGTCCTTGCCCGGCAACAGCGCCATCAGCTCCGGCGGTACCTGCGAGTGGATGCACTCCAGCGACACCTGGTCGATGCGGCTGTCCGCCAGCGCCGGAAAGACCTGCTCGTACTGCCGCCACTGGCCGCCCAGGGTCTGCTTCCACTGCACATTGGCCGGGATGCCGTAGCCATAGCAGATGTGGACCGCCGTCTTGCAGCTCAGCCCCTGCGCCGCACGTTCCAGCGCCTGCACGCCCCAGTCCGCGGCCTCGGTCATGTAGACGTTGAAGGCGGGTTCGTCGAACTGCACCACGTCCACGCCGTCGGCCTGCAAGGCGCGAGCCTCGCGGTTGAGCAGTTCGGCGAAAGCGAAGGCCAGTTCAACGCGGTCGCCGAAGTGGCGGTCGGCCACCGTGTCCACCAGCGTCATCGGGCCCGGCAGCGTGAACTTGATCGGCCGCGTGGTGTGCGCCCGCAGGAACTGCGCCTCAGCAGCATGCACGCGGCCCTTGAGCGCGGGCGCGGCCACCACCTGCGGCACCATGGCCTTGTAGCGGTCGTTGCGGATGCCCATCTCGACCTTGTGTTCGAAGTCGATGCCGTCGACCTGCTCCAGGAAGCCGTGCACGAAGTGCTGGCGGCTCATCTCGCCGTCGCCGATCACGCTCAGGCCGGCGTCCTCCTGCTGCTTGATCCACACCAGGGTGGCGTCCAGCTTCGCCTGCGCCAGCGCATCGCCATCGGCACGCCATTGCGGCCAGAGCTTGTCGGTTTCGGCCAGCCAGGCAGGCTTGGGCAGGCTGCCGGCAATGGTGGATGGGAACATGGGCCACTCCTGGGGTTGACCTGCACAGGCTAATCGAACGGCGCTGAAGCAGAATCGGCATCACCCCGATGGCCGACGCTTCGATCCGCGCAACGCTGCAGCACGTTGCCTTCCGCACCTTGCTGGGCGGCGGCACGCTGTACTTCATCGGCAACTTCATGCAGTCCACGGCGGCGGCGTGGATGATGGTGGAGCTCACCGGCTCGTCCTTCCTGGCGGCGCTGGTGCAGACCGCGGTGTTCCTGCCGATGTTCCTGCTGGCCCTGCCCGCCGGTGTGCTGGGGGACATCGCCGACCGCCGGCGCCTGATGCTCGGCGCCATGGCGGCGCAGGCCGTGGCCGTGGCCCTGCTGGCGGTGCTGGGCCTGCTGGGCAAGGCCGGGCCGGCCAGCGTGCTGTGCCTGATCTTCGTGGCCGGCTGCTGCACGGCGCTGATGTCGCCGTCGTGGAACACCGGGCTGGCCGAATCGGTGCCGCGGGAGGACCTGCCGCAGGCCATCACCCTGGTGGGCATCGCCTATAACGCGGCGCGGGCGCTGGGCCCGGCCTTTGCCGGCGCGGTGTATGCCCTCGGTGGTGCAGGGCCGAACTTCGCCGCCGCCTTCGTCGGCGTGGGGCTGATGGCCTGGTCGGTGCACCGGTTTCCGCCGGCACCGCACCCGCCGTCGCGGCTGCCGGCGGAGCGCCTGTGGGGCGGCATGCTCAGCGGCCTGCGCTTTGCCTGGCATTCGCCCGCTGTCTTTGCGCAGCTGGTGCGCACCGTGGCCTATGCCGCCGCGGGGTCGGCACTGTGGGCCCTGCTGCCGGCCATCGCCGCGCAGCGTCTGGGCATGGGCGCGGCTGGCTTCGGCTTCCTGATGGGCTGCATGGGCACGGGCGCGGTGGCGGCCGGCTTCCTCATCGGGCGTTGGCGGGTTCGGTATGGCCTGGAGCGCCTGGTGGCCGGCGGCTGCATCGGCTTTGCGCTGGCCATGCTGGTGGCCGCCCTGCTGGCCTGGCGTTGGGGCGTCTACGCCGCGCTGTTCGTGGCCGGGTCGGCCTGGATGGCGGTGATGTCCACCTTCAACACCGCCACCCAGACCAGCGCGCCGGGCTGGGTGCGCTCACGCGCCCTGGCCATGCACACGCTGTGCGCGCTGGGCAGTTTTGCGATGGGATCGGCGCTGTGGGGCGCGGCGTCGGACATCGTGGGGCTGCAGCCCGCCCTGTGCGCCGCCGCGGCCCTGATGCTGGGCGGGCCGCTGCTGGCACGCCGCTACCCGCTGCGCATGGGTGAGGCCCATGACGTGACCCAGGCCGTGCCCTGGGAAGACCTGTTCGTGGCCCACGAGCCCAACCCCGAGGCCGGCCCGGTGGCGGTGGAGATCCGCTACCGCGTGCGGCCGGAGGACACCGACGCCTTCCTCGACACCATCGCCGAACTTCGCGCGCCGCGTCGGCGCGATGGCGCGGCCTTTTGGCGCGTCTACCGCGACCTGTCGGACCCCACACGATTCGTCGAGCGCTTCATCGTCGAGTCCTGGGCCGACTACCTGCACCAGCGCGCGCGGCAGACACTGGCCGACCAGGCCGTGGAGACGCGCGTGCGTGCCTTCGTGCCCGACGGCGAACCCATCGTCACCGGCCACTACATCGCCGAGCGCTGATCCGGTGCGCGGCGCACCCGCCGTGCACCAAGGGTGCGCCTGACCGTGCCCACTGGCACGCCACGGCGGTGCATCAGCCTTGTACACAAGATGTCGAACCGGGCACGCATCCTGCTGATGCCCCCGCATGACGGTTTCGGCCACGGACATCAGCCAGCGCATCCTGCAAGCGGTGATGGCGCAGAAACTCGCCCCCGGCACGCGCCTGGGCGAGCAGCAGCTGGCGCTGTTGTTCGACTGCAGCCGCACCATCGTGCGCGAGGCGCTGACCCGGCTGGCCACGCGCGGCATCGTCACCGTCAGCGCGCGCCGCGGCTGGTACCTGATCGAACCGTCGCAGGCCGAAGCCAAGGAAGCCTTCGAGGCCCGGCGCGTCATCGAGCTGGGCATGATCCGCGGCCTGGGTCGCCTGGACAAGCCGGCCATGAAACGGCTGAAGAGCCATCTGGCGCAGGAAAAGGCGGCGCTGCGCGGCGACGACGTCGGCGCCCGCAGCTTCCTGCTCGGCGACTTCCACGTCTGCCTGGCCGAGTGCCTGGGCAACGGCCTGCTGGCCGACACGCTGCGCGACCTGACCGCGCGCACCACGCTGATCGCGATGCGCTACCAGTCGTCGCACGACGCCGCGCAGTCCTGCGAGGACCATGTGCGCATCGTCGCGGCGCTGGAGCGTGGCGACATCGCCCAGGCCGAGGCCCTGATGGCCGAACACATCGGCACCGTGCAGGCGCACCTGCGCCTGCCAGCGGACACCGACCCCCTGGCGCAGTTGCGCGACGCCCTGGCGCCCATGCAGCCGCCGGCCACCACCTCGACCAACCCGGCGACGCCCGCCACGCCTTCCGCCCGCAGGCGCCGCCGCGCGCCCGCCACCCCCCCGTCAACCGACGACAGCACTTACCTGGGAGCCCTGCTATGAACCGCAACCGCCGCCTGTCCCTTCAACTCGCCGCCGTCGCGCTGGCCGCCGCCAGCGTTGCCGGCACTGCGCACGCCCAGGGCGCGCTCGACACCATCAAGGCCGCTGGCACGGTCAAGATTGCCGTGCCCACCGACTACCCGCCGTATGGCTTCGTGGGCCTGGACCTCAAGCCCCAGGGCCTGGACATCGCGATGGCCCAACTGGTGGCCGACAAGCTTGGCGTCAAGCTGCAACTGGTGCCGGTGATCAGCGCCAACCGCATCCCCTACCTGCAGACGGGCCAGGTGCAGCTGGTGATCTCCACACTGGGCAAGAACGCCGAACGCATGAAGGTCATCGACTTCACGCACGCCTATTCGCCGTTCTTCCAGGCGGTCTATGCGCCAAAGTCGCTGCCGGTGAAGAGCTTCGCCGATCTGGGCGGCAAGACCATCGCCGTGGCCAAGGGTGCCATGGAGGAGCAGGAGCTGACCAAGGTCGGCCCGTCGACGATGAACTTCAAGCGCTACGAGGACCAGGCCGCCAGCACCGCCGCCTTCGTGGCCGGGCAGACGCAGGTCATCGCCACCAGCGTCAGCAATGCCGGGCTGATGATGCAGAAGAACCCGCAGCTGGGCGCCGAGTTCAAGCTGCTGATCAAGGACAGCCCCAACTTCATCGGCGTGGCCAAGGGCGAGGACGCGCTGCGCGCCAAGGTCAACGACATCATCCTGGCCGCCCGCAAGGACGGCACGCTGGACGCCATGGCCCAGAAGTGGCTCGGCCGTCCCGCAGGCGACCTGCCGCTGACCGAGTAAGACGGTTCGGGGCACGCCATGCAGGTCACGCTCGACTTCGGCGCCGTGCTGGTGCAGTGGCCGCTGCTGGCGCGCGGCGTGCTCTGGACGCTGGGGCTCACGGCCATCGCCGTGCTGCTGGGCCTGGCCGTGGGCACCGCCTGCGCCTGGGCCCGGTCCAGCGGGCCGCTGTGGCTGCGCGCGGCCTGCGGGGCCTATGTCGAGCTGATCCGCAACACACCCTTCATCGTGCAGCTGTTCTTCGTGTTCTTCGGCCTGCCGTCGCTGGGCGTGCGGCTGAGCCCGGAGGCAGCGTCGATCCTGGCCATGGTGCTGAACCTGGGCGCCTACGCCACCGAGATCGTGCGTGCCGGGCTGGAGGCCACACCGCGCGGACAGGTCGAAGCCGCGCTGAGCCTGGCGCTGACGCGACGCCAGGTCTTCACCCACGTGGTGCTGCCACCGGCGCTGAAGAAGGTGTGGCCGGCCCTGGTGAGCCAGATCGTCATCGTGATGCTGGGCTCCGCTGTCTGCGGCCAGATCGCCACCGAAGAGCTGAGCTACGCGGCCAACGTGATCCAGGCGCAGAACTTCCGCACCTTTGAGGCCTACATCGTGGCCACCGTGCTGTACCTGCTGCTGGCCATCGGCGTGCGCCGGCTGCTGCACTGGGCCGGCCCACGCTTCCTGTTCGGACGCTGAGGAACCCGGCAGATGGTCGACTTCACCCTCTGGGACATCGTGCGCAACCTGGCGCTGGCAGCGCGCTGGACGGTGGTGCTGTCGCTGATCGCCTTCGTCGGCGGCGGTCTCGTCGGCGGCCTGCTGCTGGTGCTGCGCCTGGGGGGCGGCCGCCGCGCCGGGCAGCTGGTGGGCGCCTACGTGCAGTTGTTCCAGGGCACGCCGCTGCTGATGCAGATCTTCCTGGCCTACTTCGGCATCGGGCTGTTCGGCATCGACGTGTCGCCCTGGTTCTCGGTGACGCTGGCGCTCACGCTGTACGCCAGCGCCTTCCTCACCGAGATCTGGCACGGCTGCGTGATGGCCGTGCCGCGCGGCCAGTGGGAAGCTGCGCGCAGCCTGGCGCTGGACTTCCGCCAGCTGCTGCTGCACGTGGTGCTGCCCCAGGCGCTGCGCATCGCGGTGCCGCCCACGGTGGGCTTCCTGGTGCAGGTCATCAAGGGCACGGCGCTGGCCTCGGTGGTGGGCTTCGTGGAGCTCACGCGTGCCGGCAACATGATCGCCAACGTCACCTACGCGCCCTTCACCGTCTTCGCCTGCGTGGCGCTGATGTACTTCGTCCTGTGTTACCCGGTCAGCCTCTACGCCCGGCGGCTGGAAAGGAGCCTGCATGACCGCCGCCGTTGAACCCGGGGCCCCCATCGTGCGCATCACCGCGCTGCGCAAGTCCTTTGGTGATCACGAGGTGCTCAAGGGCATCGACCTGGACGTCATGCGTGGGGAGGTGGTGGCCATCATCGGCAAGAGCGGGTCGGGCAAGAGCACGCTGCTGCGCTGCATCAACGGCCTGGAGACGTTCCAGGACGGTGCGCTCAGCGTCGACGGCCATGCGCTGCTGCACGACAACGCCATCGCCATGCGCGACCTGCGCCAGCGCGTGGGCATGATCTTCCAGAGCTTCAACCTGTTCCCGCACCTGACCGTCGGCCGCAACGTCATGCTGGCCCCCACCCTGGTCAAGCAGGCCGACAAGGCCCAGGCGGCAGCACAAGCCGGCCAGTTGCTGGCGCGCGTGGGCCTGGCCGAGAAGTTCGATGCCTGGCCCGACCAGCTCTCCGGCGGCCAGCAGCAGCGGGTGGCCATCGCCCGTGCGCTGGCCATGGACCCCGCCGTGCTGCTGTGCGACGAGATCACCTCTGCGCTGGACCCGGAACTGGTGGGCGAGGTGCTGAAGGTCGTCGAAACCCTGGCCGACGAGGGCATGACCCTGCTGATGGTCACGCACGAGATGGGCTTCGCGCGCAAGGTGGCCGACCGCGTGGTCTTCATGCACGCCGGGCGCATCCATGAAATGGGGCCGCCGGACCGCCTGTTCGGCGCCCCGGCGACCGCGGAACTGCAGCAGTTCCTCTCAGCGCTGCACTGACGGCCGTTCAGGTCGCCACCGCGGGCCGGTTGCCACGGCCGCGGCCCGTCGCCCAGCGCAGCAGCCGGGCCAAGCCGCGGTACAGCGCCCGCACGGCCAGCAGCGCCAGCACCGCTTCCAGCAGCGTCAGGGTGAAGGCCACGGCCACCGGCCAACGCTCGCTGCGGCGGTGGAACTTGGCCACCGCGCGGTCGCGCGCCGTCTCGATGCTGTCGTAGAAGCTGGGGATGACCAGCAGCGTCAGGAAGGTGCTGGTGATGACGCCGCCGATGATGGCCACCGCCATCGGACGGTAGAACTCGCCGCCCTCGCCCACGCCGATGGCCACCGGCAACATGCCGGCCACCAGGGCGAAGGTGGTCATCAGGATCGGCCGCAGACGCTGCTTGCCGGCCTCCATCAGCGCCTCCTCGCGATCCATGCCATCGGCCTCACGCACACGCGCCGCGTCGAGCAGCAGGATCGCGTTCTTGGCCACCAGGCCCATCAGCATGATGACGCCGATCAGGCTCATCAGGTTCAGCGTGCCGCCGGTGATCAGCAGGGCCAGCACGACGCCGATGAGGCTCAGCGGCAGCGACAGCATCACGCCCATCGGCGCCGTGAAGCTGCCGAACTGCATCACCAGGATCAGGTACATCAGTGCGATGCCGGAGATCAGCGCGATGAACATGTCGGTGAACACCTCCTGCTGGTCGCGAGACGCGCCGTCGAGCTCCAGCCCGTAGCCGGGCGGGAAGTCCATGCTGCGCGCCAGCTTCAGGGCGTCTGACGTGACCTCGCCCGGGCTGCGACCCTGCGCGTTGGCCGCCACCGAGATAGTGCGCTTGCCGTCGGCGTGCTGGATCTGGCTGGGGCCGCGGCCCATCGTGACGTTGGCGATCTGCTCCAGCGGCACCATGCGGTTGCTGCCGCTCACCGCGATCGGCAGGCGTTCGATGTTGGCCGCCTCCACGCGGTCGTCCGGGTGCAGGCGCACGGCCACGTCGCGGGTCTCGCCGTTGGGGTCCACCCAGTCACCGGCCTCGACGCCGGCGAAGGCCACACGCAGCGCCTGCGCCGCATCCGTCACCGAGATGCCCAGGGTGTTGGCCAGCCCGCGGTCGAGCTCGATCTGCATCTCCACCTGCGGATCCTGCTGCGACAGGCCGACGTCCACCGCGCCGCGCACCTGGCGCAGCTGCTCCATGTAGCGCTGCGTGAGGTCGGTCAGCACGCGCGAGTCCGGGCCCGTGAAGCGGATCTGCACCGGCTTCTGCACGCCATTGTTCAGGTCCTCGATGACCACGTACTCGGCGCCCACCAGGCGTTTGAGGCGTTCGCGCAGGTCGCCGGCGATGGCGACGGCGCTGCGCTTGCGGTGGATGCTCTTGCCCAGGTCCACATACACCCGGCCGCCATTGGGATTGGCCGAGCTGTTGGTGGCCTTGGTCTCGGGGATTTCGCGTGCCAATGTGGCGGCGGCCTCCACCTTGAGCCGGGCGTACTGCAGGCTGCTGCTGGGCGGCGTGCGCACGTCGATGGCGATGGTGCCGCCGTCGGCCGCCGGCAGGAAGCTGGAGCCGCCGAACTTGCCCTGCAGCACGATGGCTGCCACCAGGCTGGCGACGGCGAAGAACGCCATCCAGCGTCGATGGTGCAGCGCCCATTCGATGACGCGGCCGTAGCCCTCGGCCTGGCGGTCGAACCAGTTGTTGAACCGCTGCAGCAGCGCGCTGATGCCACGCTTGGGCGCATGGTGGTGCCCCGGCGGGTCGCCCCAGTAGGCCGACAACATGGGATCGAGCGTGAAGCTGATGAACAGGCTCACCAGCACCGAGGCCACGACGGTGAGGCCGAAGGGCCGGAACCATTCGCCCGACACGCCGGGCATGAAAGCCACCGGGATGAACACCGCCACGATAGAGAAGGTGGTGGCCGCCACGGCCAAGCCGATCTCCTTGGTGCCCATCAACGCGGCGGTGACGCGGTCGGCGCCACGCTCCATGTGGCGCACGATGTTCTCGCGCACGACGATGGCGTCGTCGATGAGCACGCCGATGGCCAGCGACAGGCCCAGCAGGCTCATGAAGTTCAGCGTGAAGCCGGCCAGCCAGACGGCGATGAAGGCCGCCAGCACCGAGGTCGGCAGCGACAGCGCCGTGATCAGCGTGGACCGCCAGGAATTCAGGAACACGTAGACCACGAACACGGTGAGCCCGGCGCCGAAGACCAGGGCGTGGATCACGTTGTAGAGGCTGTCCTCGGCCTCGCGGCCGCCATCGCGCGTGACCTCCAGCGTGGTGCCCTGCGGCAGTTCCTTGGCCACCTCATCCACCAGCTTGCGCACGCCTTCGGCCACCGTGACCGTGCTGGCTTCGGCGCTGCGCGTGATGGACAGGCCCACGTTGGGGTTGCCGCTGCGGAACGACAGGCTGTCGCGCTCGGAGAAGCCGTCGCTGACCTCGGCCACATCGGCCAGGCGCACCAGCTGGTCGCCGCGGCGCTTGACCACGATGCGGCCGAACTCGGCCGGCGTCTCGATGCGGCCCACCAGGCGGATGCTCTGGTCCTCCAGCGCGCCGCGCACCTTGCCCACCGGC
Source organism: Burkholderiaceae bacterium (assembly GCA_024235915.1). Taxonomy (GTDB): domain Bacteria; phylum Pseudomonadota; class Gammaproteobacteria; order Burkholderiales; family Burkholderiaceae_C; genus Rubrivivax. The sequence continues at coordinate 143,534 of JACKLO010000009.1, forward strand.
GCGGTAGCGTTCTGCGCGCGGATGGCCCCCACCACCTCGGTGACCGAGACCTCGAACTCGCGCAGCTTCTGCGCCCGAAGCAGCACCGAGAGCTCGCGCCGCAGCGCGCCGTTGACGTTGACCACGGCCACGCCGGCGATGCCGCGGAAGCGGTCGGCCAGTTCGTCCTCGGCCAGGCGCGAGATCTCGGCGTGACTCATCACGCTGGACGACAGCGCCAGCTGCATGATGGGCTGGGCCGATGGGTCCAGGCGCGTGAGCACCGGCTCGCGCATCTCCACCGGCAGCTTGTAGCGCACGCTGCCGATGGCATTGCGCACCTCGTCGGCGGCGACGATCAGGTCCTTGTCGAAGTCGAAGATCAGCACGATCTGCGCATTGCCTTCGCTGGCCGTGGAGCGCACCTGGTCGACGCCGGAGATGCCCTGCAGGGCCTTCTCGATGCGGTTGACCACCTCGCGCTCCACCGTCTCCGGGCTGGCGCCGGGATAGGGCACGTTGACCACGAGCACCGGCTGCTCGACATCGGGGATCTGGTTGACGCGCAGCTTGGACAGCGCGAGCAGGCCCAGGGCCATCAGCCCGATGATGATGACCACCATCGCGACCGGCTTCTTGACGCTGAAATCGGAGAGCAGCATGGCGGGGCCTTACTTGGCGGCGGCCGATGCGGCCGCATCCGTGGCGGCGGGCGGCGCTGCAGCCGGCAGGTTGGCCGGCGGGTTGGCCTGCGCCATCGCTGCCGTGGTCTCGTAGGCCTGGCCGTCGCTCACCGCGCTGCCGGGGTTGCGCAGCACGCGGTCGCCCGCGGTCAGACCGTCCAGCACCGGGTACTCGCCACTGCGCGGGTCGCGCTCACCGACGCGCACGGCCACCTTCTGCAGCTTGCCCGCGGCCGCGCGCCAGACATGGGCCTGGTCGCCGGCGCGCACCAGGGCGCCTTCGGGCAATGTCAACGCCTGCACGTCGCCGCTGTCGATGCGGCCTTCGGCGAACAGGCCCGCCACACGCGGCGCGGCCGCGGCGTCGGCAAAGGCCACCATCACACCGACCTGGCGGGTGGCGGTGTTCACCGCCGCATCGATGCGTTCGATGCGGCCCTCGAACGGCGCCTCGCCGAAGCCGTTGATGCGGAAACTGACGGCCTGGCCCAGCTTGAGTTCCCCCAGCCGGTCGGCCGACACCAGGCCCTCGAAGCGCATGCTGCGCGGGTCGATGACCTTCAGCAGTTCCTTGCCCACCTGGGCCGTGTCGCCGGTGGACGCCTTGCGCTCGCTGACGACACCGGCAAACGGCGCGCGCACCAGGGTGCGCTGCAGCTGCTGGCGCGCCGACACCACGCGGGCCCGTGACGCGGCCAGTTCGCTCTGCGCGGCGTTGCGGCGCACCTCGGCATCCTCCAGCGCCTGGGTCGACGTCATGCCCTGGGCCTGCAGCGTCTTCAGGCGCTCCACGGTGCGTTCGGCCTGGGCGAAGCCCTGGGTGGCGGCGCGCAGCGCCTCCTCGGCCGACGCCAGGGCGTCCCGCAGCGTGGTGTCGTCCAGGCGGATCAGCAGGTCACCGGCGCGCACCGACTCGCCGTTGTCCTTCAGCACCTGCACCACCACGGCGCTGACCTCGGCGCGCAGGTCGGCCCGGCGCGCCGGCTCCACGCTGCCGGTGATCACCGGGCCCTGGGCCAGCCGGCTGGGTGCCAGCGTGCGCAGGTCCTCAGGCGCCAGCAGCAACACGGGCGGGGTTTCCTTGGCCTGGGACGACGCAGCGGGATCACCGCCACGGCCACCGCACGCGGCCAGCAGGCCGGCGGACACCAGGAGAATCAGGGCGAGACGCATGGGTTTCCTCGGGGACGGCCGGTGCACTTCATGGGCGCCCGGCTCGGGGGATGGGTCAGGAAGTGCGAGAGCGTATCGCGAGCCGGCACCGCCGCCCACCCCGAGGCGACGAATCGACCGCGCGAGGGCGTGAACGGTCGGTCCGGGCGGGCGGACGTCACCGGCGGGACAGGCCGTGCCGTGGCCCGCCCCGACAATGCGGCGATGGGAACGCTCCACCTCGTGCGCCACGGCCAGGCCAGTTTCGGCGCCGACGACTACGACCAGCTCAGCCCGCTGGGCGAACGTCAATGCCGCCGGCTGGGCGAACACCTGCGCGGACGCGGCCTGGCCTGGCAGGCCAGCTACAGCGGCACGCTGCGGCGCCAGGTGCAGTCGCTCGACGCCATCACGCAGGGCCACGGCGACGTACCGACACCGACGCGGCTGCCCGGCCTCAACGAATACGACAGTGAGGCCGTGGTGCGCGCGCTGTACGCCGAGATCCCACCCCCGCCGGACCCGGCCGACAGCTTCCGCCATCACTTCCGCCTGCTGCGCGAAGGCCTGGTGGCCTGGATGGACGGCCGCACCGCGCCTGCGGGCATGCCCACGCACGCGCAATTCGTGGCCGGCGTGCGCGATGCGCTGGACCAGGTGCGCGAACGGCACGACGGTGACGTGCTGATGGTCTCCAGCGGCGGCCCCATCGCCCACGCCGTGGGCCTGGTGCTGGGGCTGGCGCCGGCCGCGGTGATCGACCTCAACATGCGGCTGCGCAACAGCGCCGTCACCGAGTTCCAGTTCACGCCCAAGCGCCACCTGCTGGTCAGCTTCAACAGCATCGGCCACCTGGAGCATGGTGTCGGGCCGGAGTGGGTCACCTACGCCTGACGGAGGGCCTGGGCCGATCGCGGAAATCCGGCACCCGCCTGACCTGGGGCAGACAAGCCGGGCACGATTCGTGCACCATGCTGGGCATGCTGTGCACGCTGGACATCGAGGCCTCCGGCTTCGGCCGAAATGGCTATCCCATCGAGGTGGGCTACGTGCGTGACGACGGCCAGGCTTGGTGCACGCTGATCCGGCCCCAACCCGACTGGACCCACTGGGACCCCGCCGCCGAACAGCTGCACGGCATCAGCCGGCAGGCGCTGGAGCGCCATGGCCGGGCGCCCGGGGCCGTGTGCAAGCGCCTGAACGACGCACTCGCCGGCCGCATCGTGTACTGCGACGGCTGGGCCCACGACTACCCCTGGCTGGCCCGGCTGTACGACGCCGCCGACATGCTGCCCAGTTTCAAGCTGGAGTCGGTGCAGCGGCTGCTCGACGACGGTGCGCGCGTCAGGCTCGACCAGGCCGTCCGGGTCCAGCGCGAGACCCTGGCGCGCCACCGCGCCAGCAGCGACGCGCGCGCCCTGCAACAAGCCCTGGCGGGCGTGCTGCCTGGCTGAACGCGTCGGCTGAACGCGTCCGCTGACGCTGCCGCGGTCACCGCCGCTAGCGCCGCTGGCGCAGGGCGCCACCGTGGCGTGCGCCTGCGCCTGGCGCTGAAGGCGATCACGAGGTGAATGCGTCACTTCCTGGCGGTGCATGCGCACCGATTTGGCCAAGGGTGGCTGCCTAGGCTTGCATCCACAGGCTCGGGCCGCGCACAGACCTTCGCAACAGCCCGGGCCTGCCCACAGCAACCAACCAGGAGCAGGCATGAACCGCATCACCTTCCACTGCGCGGCGGTGGCCGCTGCACTCTCGTCCGTCGGCTGCGCCAGCACCTATGGCGGGCTCGCGTCGAGCAACAACCTCGGTGCCGGCGAATACCGCCCGGCCGTGCTGGTGCCGCCCGAGCGCCAGGCCGCCTACGAAGGCGTGCTGAGCGCCTGTCGCCAGGCCGCCTTCAACCGCCAGGTCACCGCGGCCCACAAGGCGCAGCAGGACACCTTGACCGGCGCCGTCAAGGGCGCGGCCGATGGTGCCAGCTCCGGCTTCCAGGTGGCTTCGATCTTCAAGTCCGCCGGGCTGGACACCTCGTCGACACGCAGCACGCTCGCCGGTGGCGCCTTCGGCGTGCTCGGCAGCCTGGCCGACTCCTTTGCCAGCGGCACCTCGTCCACCAGCGAGGAAACGCGTGCCGCCCTGCTCACCTGCCTGCGCAGCCAGGCTGGTGCCGTCGGCTACACGGTGCTCGAGCAATGAGCGCGCCCAAACTCAGCCTCGTCGCCGCCGCCGGCCTGGCCCTGTCTGCCTGCGGGGGCGGCGGCGGTGAAGACGATGGCAGCACCTACTTTGCAGTGCAGGGCCAACGCCAGACCACCAACCTGCCGGGCACGGTGTGCATCGACGACATGGTCTACACCGACCCGTCCAGCACCGCCGGCCAGGCGGTGGCCGCGAACCTCGCGGCGTACTACGGCTTCTCCGGCGGCTGGCGCAGCTATGCGGGCACCGGCCGCAGCTGCCGGGACCAGTTCCCGGTGCTGGATGCCCTGATCACCGTGAACCACTACAACACGGTGGTGCTGCCCGCCGTGACCAGCGGTGGTGGCACGGGTGGCGGCACGGGTGGCGGCACGGGTGGCGGCACGGGTGGCGGCTCGGGCGGTGGTACCGGCGGCGGTGGAAGCTCTGGCGGAGGCACTGGCGGTGGCACTGGCGGCGGCACTGGCGGTGGCACTGGCGGTGGCACTGGTGGTGGTGGCGGTGCGCTGCCGGTGGCCATCCCTTGCTCGCCCGGCGGTGGTGCCGGCACCAACGGCATCACCTTGTCCGGGGTCTCGACGATCGGCAGCTTGACGACGGCCGCCAACACCGACACGACCATCGACATGGACCCGGGCGAGATCGCCTACCGGAACTCGGCCTACACCAGCAGTGCCACCACCGGTTCGCTGCGCGCACAGCTGTGGGCGGTGTCCCAGAGCTACGGCGGCGGGAGCATCAACGGCTACATCGTGAGCACCTACAACATCCGGTTCACCGATGGCACCAACCAGCTGGGCAACTTCCAGTCCTCCGACCTACAGCGCCGCACACTCTCCGCCCGCACGCCGCCCACCGGGGCCTACTGCATGGTGATCACCCTCGAGGAGTACGACTCACGCCGTTGCAGCCAGGCCGACGGCTACTGCATCGTGGACTGGATGCAGTTCGACAGTTCGTCGAGCTTCCGGTGACCTGCACGCTGCAGGCCCGAGGGTCACGGCCGCTGCGGCGGCCGTGCTACGCTGAACCCGCGGCCGCCACCGAGGCGGCTCAAGCCCTCCGCTGCATGGCCACACGCAAAGCTGCCGTCGACGTGCCGGCGCTCATCGACGCACTGCCGACGCCACTGGCCGGGCTGGCCCGACAGGGCCTCGTGCGGGCCTACCGCACCGGCACGCTGCTGATGCAGGAAGGCGACATGGGCGACACCCTGCACATCGTGCTGGCCGGCAGGGTGCGGGCCTTCACGCTCGACGAAGGCGGTGAGCGCGAGCTCACCTTCGGCTCCTACGGCCCCGGCGAGTACGTGGGTGAACTCAGCCTGGACCAGGGCCCTCGCAGCGCCAGCGTGGTGGCCACGGAAACCACCACCTGTGCCGTGGTGACGCGCCGAACGCTCCGGCAGGCCATTGCCGCGGACCCTGACCTGGCGTTCATGATCATCGAGAAGCTGGCGCGCCGCGCCCGGGCCGCCACGTTCACCGCACGGCAGCTCGCGCTAAACGACGTCTACGGCCGTCTGCGCGATCTGTTCGAAGCCCTGGGCCAGACCGGTGAGGGCGGCCAGCGCCGGGTCGATGAACGGCTGACGCAGCGCGACCTGGCCGGCCGCATCGGCTGCTCGCGCGAGATGGTCTCGCGCGTGATGAAGGACCTGCACGCCGGCGGCTACGTCGATCGCGTCAGCCCACCGCTGCGGTTGCTCAGGCCCTGGCCGATGCGCTGGTGACCGAAGGCCAACGCGCCAGCGGCCGACGCGTCAGGCCCCCTGCTCCTGCGCCTGCAGCAGCCGCCACATGATCTTGCCCGAACCGCTCTTGGGCAGCGCGTCGGCAAAGCTCACCAGCCGCGGCACCTTGTAGGCCGCCATGTGCTCGCGCGACCAGGCGATGATGTCCTCCGCCGTGGCGATGCCGCGCGCCTCGGGCCGCAGCACCACCACGGCCTTCACCGTCTCGCCGCGGTAGTCGTCCTTGGCCGCGATCACGCAGGCTTCCTGCACCAGCGGGCACTTGTAGAGTAGCAGTTCCACCTCGCTGGGCCAGACCTTGAAGCCGCTGGCGTTGATCATGCGCTTGAGCCGGTCGGTGATGAAGAAGTACCCGTCCTCGTCCATGCGGCCGAGGTCGCCGGTGCGGAAGAAGCGCTTGCCGTCGATCTCCACGAAGGCGGTCCGCGTGGCATCCGGGTGCTGCCAGTAGCCCTGGAACACCATCGGCCCGTGGGTGACGATCTCGCCACTCTCGCCCACCGGCATCTCCTGCAGCGTGTCCGGGTCCACCACGCGCGAGTCGACGCCGAAGATCGGCATGCCCAGGCACTGCAGCTTGGCGCGCTCCGGCGGGTTGGCGTGCGAGGGCGCGGCGGTCTCGGTCAGGCCGTAGCCTTCGGCGAAGGTGAGGCCGAAGCGGTCGCGCAGGCGCTCGGCCACGGCCTGCGGCATGGCCGCGCCCCCACCGGAGATGTTGCGCAGGCTGGTCAGGTCGAAGCTGTCCAGCGCCGGGCTGGCCATCAGGTCGACGATCATCGTCGGGATGCAGGTCCAGTGCGAGATGCGGTGGCGGGCGATCAGGCGTGCCGCCAACTCCCGGTCCCAGCGCGGCAGCAGCACCACGGTGGCGCCGGCGTAGACGTTGCCCAGCACCAGGTACATCAGGCCGGTGATGTGGAACATCGGCACCACACCCAGCGCCACCGTCTCCGGGCCGGCATGGCTCCACTGCCCGCCCACGGCGTTGGCCATCAGCGTGCGGTGGGTGTGCAGGCAGCCCTTGGGCAGGCCGGTGGTGCCGGAGGTGTAGGGCAGCACCGCCAGGTCGTCGGGGCCCCGGGTCAGCGGCCCGGGTGCCTGGCCGTTGCTCAGCGCATCAGCCCAGGCCGTCGCCCCGGATGGCAGCGGCGTCGCGTCGCGCAGCCAGGCCAGCACCGGCGCCGCAGGGGCCTCCTCGGGCAGCACCTCCTCGGGCAACGCCTCGCTCAGCGACGCCACGAGCACATGGCGCAGGCGCGCCGCCTCGGGCAGGCGCTGGTCGGCCTCGCGCACGATGCCGGCAAGGTCACGGCTGGTGATGGCGAAGCGCGCCGCCGGGTCGGTGATGTAGTGGCCGAACTCGTCGGCCTTGTTCATCGGGTTCACGGGCACCACCACGCCGCCGGCACGCAGGATGCCGTAGAACGCGGTCACCCACTGCGGGCAGTTCTGCATGTAGAGCAGCACCCGATCGCCTGGGGCCAGACCCTGGGCCTGGAGCCAGCCTGCCAACGTCTCGGCCTGTGCCTTCAGCGCACCATAGCGCAGCGCCTGGCCGAGAAAGACATAGGCCGGCTTGTCGGGAAATCGCGCCGCGCTGACCTCGAGGTTGAACCACAGCGTGGTGGCCGGGATGGACAACTCGCGGGGCAGGCGGGCCGGCCAGTGGGCGTGGTGCGGTCGGGCAGCGGTCATCGGCAGTTCAGAGGGTTGACGTGGAGGGGTGGAGGAGCCGGCCTATCGGGCCGGAAAGCGTCATGGCGTCTGGCGCTGGCGGTTCCCGGCAAACCACTTGCGGCAGGCCGGGTGGCCCTTGAGGTCGTCGCGGGCGCATTCGCGCTCCATGCACCAGAACAGCGCCAGCAACACCCGCTTGCCGCAGACGGCCGACGGGTCGTCGGACAGTGCGGCAGCGGTCGGCACCGGCGCGCGGGTGACGATGGGCGCCGGGGCGCTGGCGGGCGCGGACGCGGCCAGTGCCGGCTTGACGGCCGCTTGCTCGGCCGGGCCCGGGGTGGCGATCGATGCGGCCAGCAACTCGCCGGCCGACGGCGACGCCGGTTCGACGCGAACCGGCAAGCGCCTGGCCGGCGTGCTGGCGACATCGTCGCGCGTCCGGGTGGGCGCGGCGGGCCGCGGCGGGGACTCGGTCGCACGTTGGGCTGGCGGTGGCGTCGCGACCACCGCGGACGCTGCCGTCTGCAGCGCAGCCGCCACCACGGTCGTTCGCGCTGACCCAGAAGCCGCAGAAGCCTCACCACGGGCCGCGTCAGCAGCGGAACCCGGTGCCCCGGCCGGCGTGGCCAACGGGCCCGCCATCCGTGCACCATCGCCAGCCGGTGCGTCGCGCGTCGCCCACCAGCCTGCGGCGGCGACTGCCGCGACCACCGCCACCAGCAGCGGCAGCGCACGGCGATGCAGGGAAGGCGCCAGGGCGGGTTCAGGCGTGGCCTCGGCCGGTGGCGACACGGGTGCCTGCGGCGGCACCGGCCGGCCCCGTTGTGACAGGTCGATCAGCGTGGCCGCATCGGCCACGGCTGGCGCTGCAGGCCAGGGGGCGGACACGTCGAGCACCGTCTCGGCCGGTGGCCGCAACGCCGTGGTCTGTGCCGCGGCGGCCACAGCGGCCACAGCGGCCGGTGCCGGCGGCACCGCCTGGCCGTCGAGCACGGCCCGCAGCGCGGCCACGCTTTGTGGACGGTCCGACGGCCGGGTGGCCAGCATCCAGTCCACCGCGTGCAGGAACGTGGGGCTGCAACCCGGCAGGGCCCGCGTCGCCAGGGGCGCCTGATCGTCGAACAGGGTGCGCGCCGTGGCCGGTGCCGGCGCCTCGCCGGTGAGCACGTAATGCAGCGTCGCGCCCAGGGCATAGAGATCGGTCCAGGGGCCCTGCCGCGAGGCGCTGACTTCGGCGTACTGCTCGATCGGCGCATAGGCCGGCTTGAGGATGGCGGTCAGCGTCTGGCTGCGGTCGCCGATGACGCGGCGCGCGGCGCCAAAGTCCAGCAGCACCGGCCGCCCGTCGGGTTCGATCAGGATGTTGTCGGGTGCGATGTCGCGGTGGTAGACGCCCTCGGCGTGCAGGGTCTCGATGGCGCCCAGCAGCGGCCCGAGCACGCTGCGCAACCAGGCCTCGTCGGGCGGCACCGGCATGGTCTGGCGCACGGCCTTCAGTGTCTGTCCGCGGTAGATCGGCATCGCCATGTAGGCCGTGTCGTTCTGCTCCCAGAAGCGGTAGACCTTCAGCAGCGACGGGTGATCGAACCGCGCCAGCAGCTTGGCTTCGTTGACGAAGGAGCGCAGCCCCAGCGCAAAGGTCTCGGCATCGGACTGCGAGCGCAGCGACACCTGCAGCGTGGCCGTGCGCCCGGCCAGCGCCGAAGGCATGTATTCCTTGATCGCGACCTCGCGCTCCAGCGCGTGGTCCATCGCCCGGTAGACGATGCCGAAGCCACCGACGCCGAGCACGTCCAGGATCTCGAACTCGCCCAGCCGGGTGCCCTGGGGCAGCGCACTGGGCGGGTAATCGGGGCGCAGGGCGGACACCATCGCGACGGGAGCTTATCAGCAGCACGGGTGGCCGGACCCCGGTGCCTGCCCCTGGACGATGGTGGGCAAACGGGCGGATCCTAGAATCCATCGATGTTCGCCCCACTGCTTTCGCGGCGCCGCCTGTGCGCGCTGGGCCTGCTGCCCTGGCTGGGCCACGGGGGGCGGGCCTGGGCCCTGGCGCCGCCGGCGGGCCCGGTCGTGCTGGAGGTGCGCGGGCGCGTGCTGACGCCCAACCAGGACGGCTGCGCCTGTTTCGACCTGGCCATGCTGGCTGCGCTGCCCCAGGTGAGCTTCTCGGCCCGCACGCCGTGGTACGCCGGCCCCAGACGCTTCACCGGGCCCCTGCTGCGCGACCTGCTGGCCGCCGCTGGCGCGCGGGGCACGCGGCTGCGCCTGCGCGCGCTGAACGACTACCGTGTCGACATGCCCTGGGAAGACACCCAGCGCCACGATCCCATCATTGCCCACCTGATCGACGGCCAGCCCATGGCTGTGCGCGACAAGGGCCCGCTGTTCCTGATCTACCCGTTCGACGACCGACCCGAGTTGCGCAGCGCCGTCTACTACAACCGATCGGCATGGCAGCTGCGGGCGATCGAGGTCGAATGACGGCTGTGGACGGCGGCAGCCGGCGCTGGGGCCTGGCCGCCATGGCGGGGGTGCTGGCGCTGGTGCTCGGCGCCGTGGTGCTGGTGCAGGGCCGGCAACTCGCCCTGTCGCAACAGGCGCTGCGATCCGGCGACGGTTATTCCGTCACCAGCCTGTTCCAGCTGGAGGTCGAGACCCTGCGTCTGCGCGACCAGTGGCGCACCGTGCTCGAGGCCGGTTCGCCGCAGGCACTGGACTCGCTGCGGCTTCGCTACGAGATCTGGATCAGCCGCGTCGACCTCGCACGCACGCCCACGCTGCAGTCGTTGATGGTCGACGAGCAGGACTACCTGGCGGCAGTGCGCCAGCTGGCCGCGTTCGTCGAGCAGGCCGACCGGGTGCTGGCACCGGGCCAGACGCCCGACCCCACCGCACTGCAGGCCACCTTCGAGCAGTTCAACGGCTTGGTGGTGCCGGTGCACGGCATGTCCCTGGCTGCCGCGCATCGCCTGGCGCAGCGCGCCGACGATGGCAACCGCGCCTTGCAGCAGCAGAGCCGGCTCGGCGTGGCCTTGTCGGTCTTTCTGTTTGCCCTGTGCGCCGTCTTTGCCGGGCTGGCCATGCGCCAGATGCGCCAGCTGCAGCAGCGCCGCCAGACGCTGGAGGACCTCACCCGCCGCCTGCGTGAAGCGCGGCTGGAGGCCGAGGCGGCCAGCGAGGCCAAGAGCGCCTTCCTGGCCAACATGAGCCACGAGATCCGCACGCCGTTCCAGGGCCTGCTGGGCATGCTGTCGCTGCTGCGGGAAACCGGCCTCTCGCCACGCCAGGCCGAACAGCTGCGCGTGGCCACCGAATCGGCCGACCACCTGCTGGCCATCCTCAACGACATCCTCGACATGTCGCAGCTGGAGGCCGGCCGGCTGACCCTGAACCCGGCCCCGCTGCAGCTGCGCGAGCTGCTGACGCAGATCGACCCCTTGATGCGCACCCAGGCCACGGCCAAGTCGCTGTCGCTCTACCTCGACGTGGCCCCCGATGTGCCCGAATGGGTGGTGGCCGACGCCACCCGGCTCAAGCAGATCCTGTTCAACCTGCTGTCCAACGCCATCAAATTCTCCGACCGGGGCAGCGTGGCGCTGGACGTGCGCTGCCTGCCCGGCCCGCCCGAGCAGTTGCAGTTCGTCGTCACCGACACCGGCGTCGGCATGGACGCGCAGACGGTGCAGGGCCTGTTCCGCCGCTTTGCACCTGGCGACGCCACACCGCGCCGGCGTCACGCCGGCAGCGGCCTGGGCCTGGAGATCTCGCGCAACCTGGCCCGCCGCATGGATGGCGACATCGACGTGCACAGCGTGCCCGGCGAAGGCAGCCGCTTCACGCTGACGCTGCCGCTGCGTCGGCACGACACGCCAGCCGAGTCGCCGCCGTCGGCGGAGCGGTCGGAGCAGCCGTTGCGCTCGCTGTCGGTGCTGGTGGCGGAAGACCATCCGGTGAACCGGCAATACCTGGCCTCGCTGCTGGAGACGCTGCACCACCGCGCGCACTTCGTGCCCGACGGCCAGCAGGCCGTGCAGGCGGTGCAGCGGGAGCGCTACGACCTCGTGCTGATGGACCTGCACATGCCGGAGCTCGACGGCATCGGTGCCACGGTGGCCATCCGCGCCCTGCCCGACCCGGCGGCGGCCACGGTGCCCATCGTCGCGCTCACGGCCGATGCCTTCCAGGACACCCGGGAGCGTTGCCTGCTCGCCGGCATGAACGACTTCCTGACCAAGCCGGTCAGCCCGCAAGGCTTGGCGAGCGCCCTGCGGCGGCTGTTCGGCCGGCGGCCGGGCGACGCCGCGCCACCGTCGGCCGTGCGCATGGCGCCCTTGCCGCTGGAGGCCGATCTGATCGACCACGCCGCAGTGCAGGCCGCGCTGCAGGGGTTGTCGCCCGAACGGCTGGCGTCGCTGATCGCCAGCTTCCTCGATCAGGGCAGCCAGACCGTCGCCCACATGCGCGCGGCCGTGCGCGACGGCCAGCCGCTGGAACTGCGCGTGCACGCCCACACCGCCCGCGGCGCGGCGCTCAACCTCGGCCTGGCGGCGCTGGCACAGACGGCGCAGGCGCTGCACGAAGGCGCGGCCCACCTGCCGGCGCATGAGGTGGCGCACCTGGTGCAGCGCTACGAGATGCAGCTGGCGCGCACCCGCACGGCGGCACGCGAGGCCGGGATGCTGGCCGGCACCTGATGGGCCCATGGCCCCGTGTCGAGGCCGCTGCGGCGGCTGGTCACACCACCGCCGGCTCCGGCTCCAGGCGGATGCCGAAGCGGCCATAGACCGATTCCTGGATCGCCCGGGCGAGGGTGAGCACCTCGGCGCCGCTGGCCTCGCCGCGGTTGACGAGCACCAGCGCCTGGCGATCGTGCACGGCCGCGTGGCCGATGCTCTTGCCCTTCCAGCCGCAGGCGTCGATCAGCCATCCGGCAGCCAGCTTGAAGCTGCCGTCGGGCAGCGGGTAGTGCACCACGTGCGGGTCGCGGCCGATGATGTCGCGACACTGTTCGGCCGTGACCACCGGGTTCTTGAAGAAGCTGCCGGCGTTGCCGATCGCGGCCGGGTCGGGCAGCTTGTCCCGGCGGATGGCGCACACCCAGTCGAAGAGGGTCTGGGCATTCGGCGCCGCGATGCCGGTGTCGGCCACGCGGCGCTCCAAGTCATGGTAGCCCAGCACCGGCTGCCACGGCCGCGGCAGGCGCAAGCGCACGCGCGTGATGAGCGACTTGCCGGCCAATGCCTGCTTGAACACGCTGTCGCGATAGCCGAAACGGCACGCGCCGCGGTCCAGCGTCACCGTGCGGCCGGTGACCAGATCCACCGCGTCCAGCGATTCGAAGCGATCGGTCAGCTCCACCCCATACGCCCCGATGTTCTGCACCGGCGCCGCGCCCACCGTGCCCGGGATCAGGGCCAGGTTCTCCAGCCCCGGCCAGCCCTGGGCCAGCGTCCACGCGACAACACCATGCCAGGCTTCGCCGGCGCCCACCTCGACGATCCACGCGTCGTCACGCGCCTGCAGCAGCCGGCGGCCCGTCACCTCCACCTTCAGCACCACGCCGGCGGGGTCGCGGGTGAACACCAGGTTGCTGCCACCGCCCAACACCAGCCGCGGCAGGCGGCCAATGGCCGGGTCGTCGAGCACGCGCCGCACGTCGGCTTCATCGCGGATGCGCACCAGGCGCCGCGCCACCGCCGGCAGCCCGAAGCTGTTGAGCGCACGCAGATTCACCTGGGCTTCTGGGGTCAGGGCCATGCCCACATTGTCCGCGACCGCCCGCAGCGCACCCTGACGCCGTGCCCGACGGCGGGTGCACTGGCCCACAGGCGTCAACGCGTCAAATTCACGGATCATAAAAATCACTTTGATCAATTAAAGTCGATAATCAGAGCATGAACACCGCCCACCGCCCCGCCTCGCGCCGCAGCACGCTGCGGCTGACCTTGACGGCCCTGGTCCTGGCCCCGCTGGTGGCCATGGCTGCAGGTGCACCCACAGGTGCGCCCACGGCAGCCGCGGCGTCGGCACCCGCAACGTCAGGCCGCATCGTCCTGACCATCAGCGGCGACATCAGCAGCGGCGGCAGCACCCGCAGCCTGGACCTCGACATGGCGGCGCTGGCAGCCCTGCCGCAGCACAGCTTCACCACCCGCACGCCGTGGTACCCGCAGCCGGTGCAGTTCACCGGGCCGCTGCTGCGCGACGTGCTGGCGCTGGCCGGCGCCCGCGGCGAGCAGCTCACCGCCGTGGCCCTCAACGACTACAAGGTGGACCTGCCCACCGCCGACACGAAGCGCTGGAACGTGGTGATCGCGCGCCTGCAGGACGGCAAGCCGATGTCGGTGCGGCAGAAGGGCCCGCTGTTCATCGTCTACCCCTTCGACGCCAGTGAGGAACTGCGTTCGGAGCGCTACTACGGCCGCTCGGCCTGGCAGCTGCGCCGGCTGGTCGTGAAATGAGGCGTGCCGGCCCCCGCGCCGGCAATCTCTGGCTGGCGCTGATCGGCGCCGGCCTGCTGGTGGCGTTCGCCGCCATCGCCGGTGTGCAATACCGCCAGGTGCAGCTGCTGGCCACCGACGTGCGCTGGGAGGGCGACAACCGGGTCTGGGGCTACTTCCAGCTCGAATCGGAGTTCCTGCACTTCCAGCGCGTGCTGGAGCTGGCGGCCGCGGCACCTGCGGCCGCCGATGCGGAACGTTTGCGCCTGCGGTTCGAGATCCTGGCCAGCCGCTTGCCGCTGGTCGACCCGGCACGCTCGCAGTCCGTGCTGCCTGTCAGCGCCCACGCCCTGGCCGTGCTGCCAGCGCTGCAGCAGTTCATCGCCGACGCCGACCCGTGGCTCGCCGAGCAATCGGAACAAGCGATCACCGACGCCCCACTGGCCGCGCTGGTCCAGCGTATGGATGCGCTGACGCCGCAGATGCGCGGGCTGATCCTGCAGGTCAACCAGGCCAATGCCGCGCACATCGCCGCACGCAATGCGGCGGCCGAGGCGCTGACCCACCAGGGCATTGCGCTGACCCTGTTCCAGTCGGCCATGACGCTGGCCTTCGTCGGTGTCGCGGCCTGGCAGCTGCGCGCACTCACGCAGCGCCGGCGCCGGCTGGAAGCCACGTCAGCCGCACTGCAATCGGCCCGCGAACGGGCCGAGGCCGCCAGCGCAGCCAAGACCGAGTTCCTGGCCACCATGAGCCACGAGCTGCGCACCCCGGTGCACGTGATGAACGGCATGCTGACCCTGCTGCGCAGTGGCCGCCTGGCACCTGAGCAGGCCGAGTCCCTGGACACCGCGCAACAGGCGTCCACCCACCTGCAGGCCCTGCTGGACGACCTGCTGGACGTGTCGCGCCTGGACGCTGGCCGCCTGGACCTGGATCCGGCGCCGATGTCCCTGGCTGCCCTGGTGGCGGACCTCCAGGCCATGTTTCGTCCCGCCGCAGAGGCCCGCGGCCTCGCACTGCGGCTCGAGCTGGACCCCGCCCTGACCCTGTGGTGGGTGGGCGACGTGCGCCGCGTCCGGCAGATCCTGATGAACCTGTTGGGCAATGCGCTGAAATTCACCGAGCGTGGCGAGGTCGCCTTGCGCGTCGATCGGGTCGACGGCGCCCTGCGGCTGCGGGTGCGGGACACGGGCATCGGCATGGACGACACGGTCTGCGCACGCCTGTTCCAGCGCTTCTCGCAGGGTGAGAGCGGCATTGCGCGCCGGTTTGGCGGCACCGGCCTCGGGCTGGAAATCTCGCGCCGGCTGGCGCGGGCCATGGGGGGCGACATCACCGTGCACAGCCGGGCCGGTGAGGGGTCGGAGTTCACGGTGCACTTGCCCCTTCAGCCCTGCCCTGCACCCGCCGCCGAGCGTGGCCAGGCACCACGCACGGCCCCAGGTCAGGCCCTGGGTGTGCTGGTGGTGGACGACCAGGCCGTCAATCGCCTGCTGCTGCGCAAGCTGCTCGAGCGCATGGGCCACAAGGTGCGCGAGGCCGCCGACGGGCAGGCGGCCATCGACGCGGTGGGCGCCCAACGACCCGACCTGGTGTTCATGGACCTGCACATGCCGGGTGTGGACGGCCTGGCCGCCACGCGGGCCATCCGGACCTTGCCAGCGCCAGCCGGCCAGGTGCCGGTGGTGGCCGTCACGGCCGATGCGTACACCCACACCCGCGACCGGCTGCTGGCAGGCGGCATGGACGGCTTCCTGGGCAAGCCGCTGAACCTTTCCGACCTGCAGAGCGTGCTGCAAGCCCACGGCGGCAACGCCGAGATGGTGGATGCCGGCGCGCCGGCCGTGGCCCGTGATGCACCGGCCACGCCCGCCACGGCAGCGCCGCCACGCAAGCCCCGCCCACGTGTGCGCCCGGGCGACCTGGCTGAACTGCTGGACATGGCGGTGGTCGGCGATGTCTGCGTCGGCGTCGGCCTGGACGGCTACCGGCCGCTGCTGCAGGGCTGGCTGGACGACGAATCGACGGCGCGCCAACGTCTGGTCGATGCACTGCGGGCCGGGGACGGTGCCGTGATCAAGCCCTTGGCGCACGCCGTCAAGGGCTCGGCCGGCAGCCTGGGGCTCAAGGGCGTGCAAGCCGTGGCACGTCGCCTGGAAGCCGACGCCGCCACCCTGTCGCCGGACGCGCTGGCCGCGGCGGCGGAGGAACTCGACACCCTGGTGCAGCGCAGCCGCGCCGTCTGCCAGCGCATGGGACTGGCAGAATGAGCCGCGTTGTTCCTCGCCTCCGGACCCTGCCATGCCCAGCTTCGACACCGTGCTTGAACCCAACCTCGTCGAGGTGCGCAACGCCGTCGACCAGGCGATGAAGGAGATCGGCACCCGCTTCGATTTCAAGGGCACCGCCGCGGCCGTCGAACTGGCCGAGAAGAGCGCCAAGGTGCATGAACTCTCGCTGGTGGCCGACAGCGACTTCCAGCTGCAGCAGGTGCAGGACGTGCTGGTGAACAAGTTCACCAAGCGCGGCGTGGATCTCCGTTTCGTCGACTTCAGTGGCAAGCCGCAGAAGATGGGCGGCGACAAGCTCAAGCTGCTGGCGCCGGTGAAGAACGGCATCGACAGCGACAACGCCAAGAAGATCCAGGCCGCGCTCAAGGGCAGCAAGCTCAAGGTGCAGGCCTCGATCCAGGGCGACACCGTGCGCGTGACCGGCGGCAAGAAGGACGACCTGCAGGCGGCCATCGCGCTGCTGCGCAAGGACATCGAACTGCCGCTGGCGTTCCAGAACTTCCGCGACTGACCCATGTCGGGCCTGCGGCGGCCCTGGACTGCGCTCGCCGCTGCGTTGGCGTTGTTGCCGGCACTGGCCGCTGCGCAGAGCGTGCAGCTGTCGGGCCAGATGGGCCGCAAGGCGCTGCTCATCGTGGATGGCCAGCCGCTGACGCTGGCGGTCGGCGAAACCCGCCGCGGCGTCACGCTCAAGGCGCTGGACGCCGGCGGTGCGCTGGTGGAATGGGGCGGACGCAGCAACCGGCTGCAGGTCGGCGCCGCGCCGGCCAGCGTGGGCGCCACCGGGCCGAATGGCGGTGGCCGCAGCATCGTGCTCGCCATGGGGCCGGGCGGGCACTTCATGGCCCAGGGTGCGGTCAATGGCCGACCGCAGCGCTTCATGGTCGATACCGGCGCAACCACGGTCGCCTTCGGCCGCAGCGACGCCGAACGCCTGGGCGTGGACTGGCGGCGCGGCCAGCCGCTGGCCATGAACACCGCCGGCGGCGTGGTGCAGGGCCACCGTGTGACGCTCAGCGCCGTGACGGTGGGTGAGGTCACGTTGGCCAACGTGGAAGCCGTGGTGATGCCCACGGCGATGCCCTTCGCCCTGCTGGGCAACAGCTTCCTGTCGCGCTTCCAGATGCGGCGCGAAAACGACGTGATGCGGCTGGACCTGCGCTGACGCGCCAGGCCGTTCGGGCCCGACAGCCGAACCGGACCCCTCCCGGCGACGGCGCTCAAATGGGCCGGGTTTTCCCTTGTTTTAGGCGCAGTGTCCGCGCGCCGGCTGCCGATACTGACGGTACGCTGACGCAACAGGGAGCCCGCCGATGGCCCACGCCTCGCCACTCATCGCCGACCGCGCCGAGTTCATCGACGCGCTCAAGCTGCTGGCCAAGGGTCATGTGATGGTGCATGTGGGCGACAGCGCCCACGGCATCGCCATCGACGGCGGCCGCGTCCGGTTTTCGGCCAACACGCTCAAGCGCTATGGCCTCGTCGACGAGTACGACAACCCGGAAGGTTTTCCCGGCGTGCGCTACTACCGCATCAGCGAAAGCGGCCGCCAGTTCGCCGACCGCGCGGTGACCGCCTGGCGCAGCCGGCGGTTGTGGGAACGTGCGCTGGTGCGCCTGATCGGCTGATCCTCTGATCGCCATCCTGTTCGCCGTCCTGATCGCCTGAATGGGCTAAACCCCAGGGGCGCCTGTCGCCGCGCGGACAGCATCGAAACGAACGGTCGTGCTAAAACCGACAGGGTTGTCGGAGACCGTTCATGGACCTCAATTTCACCCCTGACGAACTGGCGTTCCGCGCGGACATCCGCGCCTGGGTGCACGCCAACCTGCCCAAGGACATCAGCCACAAGGTGCACAACGCGCTGCGCCTGACGCGTGACGACCTGCAGACCTGGGCCAAGATCCTGGGCAGCAAGGGCTGGCTGGGCTGGGGCTGGCCGAAGCAGTTCGGCGGCCCGGGCTGGAACGCGGTGCAGAAGCACTTGTTCGAAGAGGAATGCGCCCTGGCCGGCGCACCGCGCGTGGTGCCCTTCGGCCCGGTGATGGTGGCGCCCGTGATCATGGCCTTCGGCAGCCCCGAGCAGCAGCAGCGCTTCCTGCCCGGCATCGCCAGCGGCGAGGTCTGGTGGAGCCAGGGCTACAGCGAGCCAGGTGCAGGTTCCGACCTCGCCGGTCTGAAGACGCGCGCCGAACGCCGTGGCGACAAGTACATCGTCAACGGCCAGAAGACCTGGACGACCCTGGGCCAGTACGGCGAGTGGATCTTCTGCCTGGTGCGCACCGACCCTGAGGCCAAGAAGCAGTCCGGCATCAGCTTCCTGCTCATCGACATGAAGAGCCCGGGCATCACCGTGCGGCCCATCGTGCTGCTGGACGGCGAGCCCGAAGTCAACGAAGTGTTCTTCGACAACGTCGAGGTGCCGGCCGAGAACCTGATCGGTGAGGAAAACAAGGGCTGGACCTACGCCAAGCATCTGCTGGCCCACGAGCGCACCAACATCGCCGACGTCAACCGCGCCAAGCGCGAACTCGAACGGCTCAAGCGCATCGCCAAGGCCGAAGGCGTCTACGACGACCTGCGCTTCCGCGACCAGATTGCGCAGCTGGAGGTCGACATCGTGGCGCTGGAGATGATGGTGCTGCGCGTGCTCAGCGCGGAAAAGAGCGGCAAGCAGAGCCTGGACGTGGCCGGCCTGCTGAAGATCCGCGGCAGCGAGATCCAGCAGCGCTACTCCGAGCTGATGATGCTCGCCGGCGGCCCCTGGAGCCGCGCCTTCGTCTGGGACGCCATGGAAGCCGGCTGGCAGGGCGACCATGTGGGCGCCGCGCACATCGCCCCGCTGGCGTCCACCTACTTCAACATGCGCAAGACCACCATCTACGGCGGCAGCAACGAAGTGCAACGCAACATCGTCGCGCAGACGGTCCTGGGGAGCTGACATGGCGCCCCCAAGCTCGCTTGCGCTCGCTACCCCCCGAGGGGGCCACCCGCCAGCGGCCCGGCGGAGCCGGTTCCGCGGCGGGAAGCTTGGCTTTGGCCTTTGTCTTCCCACGCCGTTAGCCGATCGACATTTCCTGGAGGCCTGACATGGATTTCGACTTCACCGAAGACCAGGAATCGCTGCGCGACGCCGTGCGACGCTGGGTGGACAAGGGCTTCCCGTTCGAGCGCCGCCACGCGCTGGCCAAGGCCGGTGGCGGCACGCGCGAAGTCTGGACGGAACTGGCCGAACTGGGCCTGACCGGACTGACCGTTTCGCCCGACCACGGTGGCATGGGCTTCGGCCCGGTGGAGGCCATGGTGGTGGGCGAGGAGCTGGGCCGCGGCCTGGTCAACGCGCCGTATGCCCATGGCGCACTGCTGGCGCCGGCGCTGCTGGCCGACGCGCCTGCGCCGCTGCAGGCCGCCTGGCTGCCGAAGATCGCCGACGGGTCCGCACTCGTGGTGCCGGCGCTGCAGGAGCGCGCCGCTCGCTACCGCACGGGCTTTGTGGCCACACGCGCCGCGCACAGTGGCGACGGCTGGCGCCTCAGCGGTGCCAAGAGCGTGGTGCCGGCCGGCGACGAGGCCGACGCTTTCATCGTTGCCGCGCGTACCGCAGGTGACGACGACTCGTCCGAAGGTATCGGTCTCTTCCTGGTCGAGCGTGGCGCCGACGGCTTGGCCGTGCGCGGCTACCCCACGCACGACGGCGCCCGCGCCGCCGACCTCACGCTGTCGGCCACGCCGGCACAGATGATCAGCGCCGATGGCGCCGCGGCATTGAGCTTCGCGAGCGACCTGGGCATCGCCGCGGTGGCCGCCGAGGGCGTGGGCCTGATGGACCGCTTCGTGGCCCTCACGGTGGAATACCTGAACACGCGCAAGCAGTTCGGCGTGCCCATCGCCAGCTTCCAGGCCCTGCGCCACCGCGTGGCCGATGTGAAGATGGCGCTGGAACTGGGCCGCTCGATGAGCTACTACGCCACGCTCAAGCTCGGCGAACCCGAACCCCAGCGCCGGCGCGCGCTGTCGCAAGCCAAGGTGCAACTGGGCCAGAGCATGCGAACCGTGGGCCAGCAGTGCGTGCAACTGCACGGCGGCATCGGCGTCACCGACGAGTACGTCGGCAGCCACTACTTCAAGCGGCTGACGATGCTGGAAATGGCCTTCGGCGACACGCTGCATCACCTGGGCGAGGTGTCGGCGCGCATGCAGGACACGGCCGGCGTGTTCGCCTGACCTGCGCCAGGCGCTGATGGCCGGGGCGATCACCGACGTCGGCGGGTTGCTCGTCGGCCACCACACGCTGTCGGAACGGGCCACCGGCTGCACCGTGGTGCTCTGCCCCGAAGGGGCGGTCGCCGGTGTGGATGTGCGCGGCGGGGCCCCCGGGACGCGCGAGACCGACCTGCTGCGGCCCGAGAACGTGGTGCCCATGGTGCACGGCGTGCTGCTCACCGGTGGCAGCGCCTTCGGGCTGGCCGCGGCTGACGGCGTGATGCGCTGGCTGGAAGCGCACGGGCACGGCCTGGCCGTTGGCCCGGCACGCGTTCCCATCGTGCCCGCAGCGGTGATCTTCGACCTGTGGCACGGAGACGCCGGCGTCCGCCCGGACGCCCAGGCCGGGTTCAGCGCCTGTGATGCGGCCAGCACGGCGCCACCCGCCGTGGGCTCGGTGGGCGCTGGCGCGGGCGCCATGGTCGGCAAGCTCTGGGGCCCGGCGCGGGGCATGCGGGGCGGCCTCGGCACCGCGTCGATCACGGTGGCGGGCGTCACGGTGGGCGCGCTGATGGTGGTCAACGCCATTGGCGACGTGATGGACACCGACGGCAGCGTCATCGCCGGCGCACGGGGCGACGATGGACGGCCACGCCGCAGCACCGATGCCCTGGCCGCAGGCGTGCTGCCGCAGCGCCTGGTCCCCGGCACCGCCACCACCATCGGCGTGGTGGCCACCGACACGGTGCTCGACAAGGCGCAGGCCACCAAGCTCGCCGCGCTGGGCCATGCGGGCCTGGCCCGCGCCGTGGATCCGCTGACCATGCACGACGGCGACACGCTGTTCGCCCTCGCCACGGGCCGCGCCGAACAGGCCGCCGACCTGTCCCTGCTGGGTGCGCTGGCAGCCCGGGTGGTGGCCGAGGCCATCCGCAGCGGCGTGCGGGCGGCGCAGACGGGCGTTTGACGGCCCGGTCTGCTCAGCGGCCCGCGCTCGCGTTACGTCGCGCAGGCGGCCCAGGTTTGCTCCATGCCGTGCACGCGACCAGCGTGCCCTCAAGGCCGCGCAGCGGCCAGCGCCTTCACCAGTTGCACAAACCGCGCCAATGCCCCGTGGCAGCGGTCGGCCCGCCAGACCAGGGTCAGCGGGGCCTCCAGGCCTGCCGTGCGCACCAGTGGCCGATAGACGATGGCCTGCGCATGCGCACCCTGCATCGACGCCGGCACCACGCACAGGCCGACGCCCGCGGCCACGAGGTTCAAGCCGCTCATCATGCGCTCCACCTCGGCCACCACCTGCGGGGTCACCCCGGACTTGGCGCAGCGCGCCAGCAACCGGCCATACAGACCTGGCCCACCGGGCCGGCGCACCAGGATCATGGGCTGCCCCTCGAAATCCGCCAATGACAGCCGCCGCCGCACCGCCAGAGCGTGATCGCGCGGCACCGCCGCCACCATGGGCTCGCTCAGCAGGGTCAGGGTGGCGAGCGCCCCGGTCTGTAGCACTGGCTCGCGCAGAAAGCCGGCGTGCAGTCGGCCGGCCAGCAGGTCCTCGGAGACCTCGGCCGCATTGCGTTCGCCGACGATGGTCAGCGTCACGCCTGGCAGCCGCAGGCGGCTCTCGCGCAGCGTCTCCGGCGTGAAGGCGTGCGCCGCGGCCGAACTCGTGAAGGCCAGGCGCAGCCGCCCCTGCTCACCATGGGCCAGTGCCCGCATGCGTGCACGCAAGGCCTCGGCGTCGTCGACCAGACGGCGTGCCTCGTCGGCCAGCACCCGGCCGGCGTCGGTGAGGCGCACGCCCTTGGGATGGCGTTCGAAGAGGCGCAGGCCCAGCTGGCGTTCCAGCGCCTGGATCTGCTGGCTCAGCGGCGGCTGCTGCAGACCCAGCCGTGCCGCGGCCAGCGTCATCTGGCCGGCGTCGGCCACGGCCAGGAAGTAGCGCAACGGACGAAGTTCGAGGGGCGCGTTGGCGTTTGGCATATGCAGAACATATACCAAGCCACAAGGGCATCTATTTGACGCGCATGGCCCGCACCGCCAGCATCGCCTCACCAAGACCTCGACGGAGACACCCGATGCGATCCCCCTGGAACGCCCTGCTGCTGTTCGCGACCGCGGCCACCCTGGTGGCCTGTCAGACCCCGCCAGCGCCACCGCCCGAGCCCGCGCCCACGGCAGCGGCCTGCCCCAAGGGCGTGCCCGACGGCGCCAGCTGCTGGCGCGGCGTGGACTCGGTGGGCGCCCATGTGCTGCTGATCAAGCCGGCCCAGTGGAGCGGTGTGCTCGTGGTGCACTCCCATGGCGGCCCGGTGCTGGGCACGCCCACGGCCAAGCGCGCCGACGACGACGCCGCACGCTGGGCGATCACCGTGAAGGCGGGCCACGCCTGGGCCGCCTCGGTGTTCCGCCAGGGCGGCGTGGAAGTCCGCGCCGCGGCCGAGGACACCGAGCGCGTGCGCCGCATCTTCGTGCAGCACGTGGCGCAACCCAAACGCACCCTGCTGCACGGGCAGAGCTGGGGGGCCGGTGTAGCGGCGAAGGCGGCCGAGATGTACCCAGCCTCGTGGGACGGCGTGCTGCTGAGCAGCGGCGTGCTGGCGGGCGGCAGCCGCAGCTACGACTTCCGGCTCGACCTGCGGGCCGTTTACCAGCACCTGTGCGGCAACCACCCCAAGGCCGACGAGCCGGCCTACCCGCTGTGGATGGGCCTGCCGGCAGACAGCAAGCTCACGCGGCCGGAGCTGGCGGCGCGGGTGGACGCCTGCCTGGGTGTGCGCAAGCCGGCGGCACAGCGCACGGCGGAACAGGCGGCGAAGCTGAAGACCATCGTCGACGTGATCCGCATTCCGGAGCGCTCGGTGATCGGCCACCTGAACTGGGCCACCTGGCACTTCCAGGACATCGCGCTGCACCGCACCGGGGGCGGCAACCCCTTCGACAATCGGCGCGTGCGCTACGCCGGCTCACCGGACGACGCAGCGCTCAACGCCGCCGTGATGCGCTACGACGCCGACCCGAAGGCGGCGGCACGCTTTGCCGCTGACACCGACCCCACGGGCGCCATCGGCGTGCCGGTGCTGACGGTGCACGGCATCGACGACCCCACCGCCTTCGTCGAGATGGATCACCACTTCCGGCAGGTGATGGAGAAGGCTGGCCACGGCGCCAACCTCGTCCAGACCTTCGTGCGCAGCGATCAGCACAGCTACCTGGGCGACGCCACCTACCCGCCCCTGTTCGATGCGCTGCTGGCCTGGGTGGAACGCGGCGAGAAGCCGACGCCGGCGGCGGTGGCGTCACGCTGCGAAGCGGGCTCGGCGCGCTGGGGGGCTTGCACGTTCGACGTGGGATTCACGCCGAAGCCGCTGGACTCGCGCGTCTATCCGCGCTGACGACAGCGCGCGCTCACCGCCCGGCGGCCAGCCAGGCTGCCGCACCCTGCCCCGCCAGCCGACCGGTCGCGAAGCTGGCGGTCAACAGGTAGCCGCCGGTGGGCGCTTCCCAGTCCAGCATCTCACCGGCGCAGAACACACCAGGGCGGACCGTCAGCATCAACTGCTGGTCCAGGCCATCGAAGCGCACGCCGCCGGCGGTGCTGATGGCCTCGTCCAGCGGCCGCGGCGCCTTCAGCACCAGGGGCAGTGCCTTCAGCGTGGCGGCCAGCCGTTCGGCGTCGGCTAAACCATCGGCGCCCAGCACCTCGTGCAGCAGCGCCAGCTTCAACCCACCCAGACCCAGGCGGCTCTTCAGGTGCGTGGCCAGGCTGCGGCTACCGCGCGGACGCCGCAGTTCCGCCGCCACCCGCGCGGCGTCGTGGTCGGGCAGCAGGTCCAGCGTGGGCACGGCCCGGCCGTCCCGCGCGATGGCGTCGCGCAGCGCGGCGCTGAAGGCGTAGACCAGGCTGCCTTCGACGCCGGTGTCGGTGAGCACGAACTCGCCCTGCTGGCGCCGGCCGTCGAAGGCCATCACCACGGGCTTCACCGGTTGGCCGGCGAAGCGTTGGCGCAGGAAGTCGCTCCAGGGACGCGCCAGGTCGAAACCGCAGTTGCTGGGCTGCAGCGGCGCCACCGGCGCGCCGGCCGCCTGCAGCCGCGCCACCCAGGCGCCGTCGCTGCCCAGGCGCGCCCAGCTGCCACCGCCCAGGGCCAGCACGGTGGCACGGGCCCGGTGGCGCACGGCGCCCGTGGGCGTGTCGAAACACAGGGCGCCGTCATCGGCCCAGCCCGTCCAGCGGCGGCGGGCATGGAAACGCACGCCAGCATCGCGCAGCCGGTGCAGCCAGGCGCGCAGCAGCGGTGCGGCCTTCATGTCGGTGGGAAACACGCGCCCGCTGCTGCCGACGAAGGTCTCGATGCCCAGGCCGGCGGCCCAGGCCCGCAGGTGTTCAGCGCCGAAGCCATCCAGCGCAGCGCGCAAGGCCTGCTGCGCCGGCCCGAATCGGCTGCGGAACACGGCATCAGGCTCGCTGTGCGTCAGGTTCAGCCCGCCGCGGCCCGCAAGCAGGAACTTTCGGCCGACCGAGGGCATGGCGTCGAAGATGTCGATGGGGATGCCGGCGGCGGCCAGGGTCTCGGCCGCCATCAGGCCGGCCGGGCCACCGCCGACCACGGCCACCCGCCGATCGCCCGTGGTCATGGCTGCACGCTCATCCGCCGACCTCATGACGCACGCGGGTCAGGATCAGCAGGAGCACGGCCTGATCGGCCGGCGACAGGCCGCCGTGGCGCCGAAGCACGTCCACCCGAGTGTCACAGGGGCTCGGGCCGCAGCCGTGTCGGGCCCGACCCGGTCGAGGACAGCGTCTGCGCCAGCAGCGCCGTGGCGGCATGCACCGCTTCGATGGTCGGCGTCGGCACGCCGGCCACCTGGCCGAGCTCGATCACGGCGCCCACCAGCGCCGCCAGCTCCAGGCCGCGGCCGGCTTCCACGTCCTGCAGCATCGACGTCTTGTGCGCACCGACGGCCTCCGCGCCCGCCAGGCGCTGTTCCAGCGTGATGCGAAAGCGCACGCCCAGGGCTTCGGCCACCGCCTGGCCTTCGGCCATCATCCTGCGCGCCAGTTCACGCGTCGGCGCAAAGCGGCAGATGTCGATCAGCGTGGCATGTGTCAGCGCGCTGATCGGGTTGAAGCTCAGGTTGCCCCAGAGCTTCACCCACAGCTCACCCCGGATGTCGCGGCTGACCGGCGCCTTGAAGCCGGCCGCCATCAGTGCCTGTGACAGCGCCTCCACCCGCGCGCTGCGGCTGCCGTCCAGTTCGCCCAGCGAGAAGCGGTTGCCCTCGATCACCCGCACGAGACCGGGCTCGACCAGCTCTGAAGCCGGGTAGACCACGCTGCCGACCAGGCGACCGGGATCGAAGGCGGCCGCGAGCCGGCCACCCGGGTCCACGCTCTCCACCACGCGGCCTTGCCAGGGGCCGTCCAGGCGCTGGAAGTACCACCAGGGCACGCCATTGACCATCGTCACCAGCATCGTCTGCGGGCCCAGGCCGTCCTTCAGCCCCGGCAGCAGGCCGGCAACCTGGTGCGCCTTCACGGTCAGCAGCACCGCATCGGCCGGGCCGGCGTCGGCCAGGGCTGCCACGGCGCGTGCCGTGGACGCGTGGCGTTCGCTGCCGTCCTCCTCGATCAGGCGGAACCCCCGGGCGTTGATGACCTCGAGGTTGCGGCCACGCGCCAGGAAGGCCACCTCGTGGCCCGCCAGCGCCAGTCGGGCACCCAGGAAGCCGCCGATGGCGCCGGCGCCGACGATGGTGAACTTCATGCCGGCCCCACCCGGCCGCTCCGAAGGGGGCGGCGCGCCCCCTGGGGGACGCGAACACCGTGCGCTGGGGGCGTCATCACGCCAACCCCAGCTTCTGTGCCAAGCCGATGCGCTGCAGCTTGCCGGTGGCGCCCTTGGGGATCTCGTCCATGAACAGGATCTTCGCCGGCACCTTGAAATCGGCCGCGCGGCTAGCGACGAAGGTCTGCAGTTCGCGCTCGGTGACGGCCGCGCCTTCCTTGAGCACGACCACCGCCGCCACCTCCTCGCCCAGCTTCGGGTGCGGCAGCGCAAAACACACCACCTGCGCCACCGCGGCGTGGTCCATCAGGATCTCATCCACCTCACGCGGGCTGATCTTCTCGCCGCCGCGGTTGATGATCTCCTTCAGGCGTCCGGTCAGGCTCAGGTAGCCGTCGGCGTCCATCACGCCCTGGTCACCGGTGCGGAACCAGCCGTCGGTGAACGCCTCGGCGTTGGCCTTGTCGTTGGCTTCGTAGCCGCGCGTCACGTTCGGCCCGCGGATCACGATCTCACCCACCTCGCCGCGCGCCAACAAGGCGCCACCGTCGCCCATGATCGCGATCTCCGGCCCGGCCGCCAGGCCCACGCTGCCCGGCTTGCGCAGCGCCGGTGGCAAGGGGTTGCTGGCCATCTGGTGGGTGGCCTCGGTCATGCCATAGGCCTCGATCAGCGGCGCGCCAAAGACGTCCTCCAATTCGCGGATCACCTGCGGCGGGATGGAGGAACTGGACGAGCGCAGGAAGCGCAGCGGATGGCGGCGGATCACGTCGGCGTTCTTCGACGCCCGCCCCAGGATGGCCTGGTGCATCGTGGGCACGGCGGTGTACCAGGTGGGTTTTGCCTCGTCCATCCAGCCGAAGAACTTCAGCGCGTTGAAGCCGGGCGTGCAGAACACCTGCGAACCGGCCGCCAGCGGCGCCAGCACGCCGGCGATCAGGCCGTGGATGTGGAACAGCGGCATGATGTTCAGCCCGCAGTCGGCCGCGGTGAAGCGCAGCGTGTCGCGGATGTGCACCGCCGACGCCGCCAGATTCCGCTGCGACAACGGCACGATCTTCGGCCGCGAGGTGGTGCCGGAGGTGTGCAGCAGCATCGACACGTCGTCGGGCTGCGCGGCGCCACCTTCGGCCGCCGGCTGCAGCGGCAGCGCGTCGGACTGCAGCGAGAACTGGCCGGCCGCCTCGCCCGGCGTCAGCGTGATCAGCGCCACGCCGAGCCGCTGTGCCACCTCCACCGCCGGGCTGGTGCTGCCGGCCTCGACGATCAGCGCCTTGGCACGCAGGTCGCTCAGGTAGAACTCGAACTCCTCGGCGCGGTAGGCCGGGTTCAGCGGCGCGCTGGTGACGCCGGCGGCGCAGGCCAGGAAGCTGCTGGCCATCTCCGGGCCGTTGGGCAGCACGATGGCCACGCGGTCATTGCGGCCGATGCCGCGGGCGTTCAGCCAGGCCAGCGCGCTGTCGATCTGCGCGCGCAGTCCCGCATGGGACAAGGCAGGACGGCCGGGCGCGGCCAGGGCCGGTGCCGCGGGATCCGCGGCGGCCAGCAGCTTAAACAAGGTCAATTTTGTCTCCATGGCCCCAGTGTAGAGTCCCGCCCGTGCTGGAAACCCAGGATCTCGAGGCCCGCCGCGGCCGACGCGTGCTGTTCTCCGGCCTGGGCTTTCAGGCCGAGGCTGGGCGCCTCGTGCGCGTGGCCGGGCCCAATGGCGCCGGCAAGACCACGCTGCTGCGCATGCTGGTCGGCCTGGCCTCGCCAACGGCCGGCACCGTGCGCTGGCGCGGGCAGCCGGTGAGTGCGGCACGCGAGTTGTTCCATCGGGAACTGGCCTGGGTGGGCCACGCCGCGGCCCTGAAAGATGACCTGACGGCGGCGGAGAACCTGCGCGCCATGGCCGTGCTCGGCGGTGACGAGCCCTCCCCCGCCGAGGCCGCCGCAGCGCTGGCCGCGGCCGGGCTGAAAGGTCGCGAGCGACTGCCGGCGCGGGTGTTGTCAGCGGGCCAGCGGCGCCGCGTGGTGCTGGCCCGGCTGGCGCTGCCGCAGGCCGCGGCGCTGCGCACGCTATGGGTGCTGGACGAGCCCTTCAATGCGCTAGACGTGGCCGCGGCCGACTGGCTGGCCGGGCTGGTGCGCGGGCACCTCACGCGCGGCGGCATCGTGGTGCTGACCAGCCACCAGGCGATCCCGCTCGATGGTCTGGCCGACCCGCTGACGGTCAACCTGGGTGAACCGGTGGCGGCCACCGCATGAGCGCCACATGAACGCCGCCAGCCACGTCGCCACGCTGCGCACCCTGTTCCTGCGCGACCTCACGCTGGCCCAGCGCCGCAAGGCCGACGTGCTGGGCGCGGCGGTCTTCTTCGTCATCGTCACCAGCCTGTTCCCACTGGCCATCGGGCCCGAGCCGCAACTGCTGCAGCGCATGGGCCCGGGCGTGGTCTGGGTGGCGGCCCTGCTGGCGGCCATGCTGGGCATGCCGAAGATGTTCGCTGACGACGCCGTGGACGGCACGCTGGAGCAGTTGCTGCTGTCGACGACGCCGCTGGCCCTGCTGGCCCTGGCCAAGGTGGCGGCGCACTGGCTGCTGTCGGGCCTGCTGCTGGTGATCGTCTCGCCGGTGCTGGCGGTGCAGTACGGGCTGCCGGCGGAACAGATCGGCGTGCTGATGCTGTCGCTGCTGATCGGCACGCCCGTGCTCAGCCTGATCGGTGCCATCGGCAGCGCGCTGACGGTGGGCGTGCGCGGTGCGGCGGTGCTGTTGTCGCTGCTGGTGCTGCCGCTGGTGACGCCGGTGCTGATCTTCGGCGCCGGTGCGGTGGAGGCCGCCGGCAGCGGCCTGGGCGCCGGGGCCCACCTGTCACTGCTGGGCGCGATGCTGGCCGCCGCGCTGTTCGGTGCACCCCTGGCCGTGGCCGCCGCGTTACGCATAAGCCTTGACTGATATAGGACATCCCTTCGGGCACAATTCGCGGTTGGCCATGTCACGCATCAACTGGTTCTATTTTGCGGCACCGCAGCGCTTCTACGGGCTGGCCGGCAAGCTGCTGCCCTGGTGCGCCGCCGCGGCCGTGGCGCTGGCCGCCTACGGGCTGTGGCTGGGTCTGGCGGTGGCGCCCACGGACTTCCAGCAGGGTGAGAGCTACCGCATCATCTTCATCCATGTGCCGGCCTCCTGGATGGCCATGGTGCTGTACCTGGCCATGGCCTTCTGGGCCGCCGTCGGCCTGGTCTTCAACGCCCGGCTGGCGGCCATGCTGGCGCAGGCCATTGCGCCCACCGGCGCGCTGATGGCCTTCCTGAGCCTGTGGACCGGCGCGCTGTGGGGCAAACCCACCTGGGGCACCTGGTGGGTGTGGGACGCGCGGCTCACCTCCACCCTGATCCTGCTCTTCATGTACATCGGCTTCATGACGCTGCGTGGCGCCATCGAGGACGAGCGGCGCGCCGACCGCGCATCGGCCCTGGTGGCCATCGTGGGTGCCGTCAACGTGCCCATCATCTACTTCTCGGTGAAGTGGTGGAACACGCTGCACCAGGGCGCCTCGGTGCGGCCCATGCAGGGCTCGACGATGGCCGCCGTGATGCTCGAGGCCATGCTGGTCATGGCGCTGGCCTTCTGGGCCTACGCCTTCGCCGTGGTGTTCGCCCGCGTGCGCACCGTCATCCTGGAGCGCGAGCGCGGCGCGGCCTGGACGGCTGGATTGCTGCCCGGCAGCCGGGAGGCGACGGCATGACGACGTTGTACTGGAAGAGCCTGGACGACTTCCTGGCCATGGGTGGTTACGGCCTTTACGTCTGGGGTTCGTTCGGCATGGTGGCATTGGTGCTGGCCATGGAACTCTGGGCCCTGCGCCTGCGTCGGAAGGCGCTGGAATCGGAGATCGACGAATGAAACCCCGTACCAAACGTGCCCTGGCCATCGTGGCCGGCGTGGCCACCCTGGGGGTCGCCACGGCCCTGGTGCTCAACGCCTTCCAGAGCAACCTGGTGTTCTTCTTCAGCCCCAGTCAGGTGGCCTCGAACGAAGCCCCGAAGGACCGCGCCTTCCGCATCGGCGGCATGGTCGAATCCGGCAGCCTGCAGCGCGACCCCAACGGGTTGACGGTGCGCTTCGTCGTCACCGACACCGCCAAGACGGTGCCGGTGAGCTACACCGGCATGCTTCCGGACCTGTTCCAGGAAGGCAAGGGCGTCGTCGCCCAGGGCAAGCTCGGGCCCGACGGCACCTTCGTCGCCGACCAGGTGCTGGCCAAGCACGACGAGAACTACATGCCGCCGGAGGCCGCAGAAGCGCTGGCCAAGGCCAAGCAGGGGCAGATGCCGTCGCTGCAAACGCAGATGGAGGCCCGGCAGTGATCCCGGAGCTCGGCCACTTCGCGCTGATCCTGGCGCTGGCGGTGGTGCTGCTGGCGCAGACCGTGCTGCCGCTGGTGGGCAGCTTCCGCGGCCATGCCGGCTGGGTGGCGCTGGCGCGGCCGGCGGCCTGGGTGCACTTCGCGCTGCTGGTCGTGGCCTTCGGCTGCCTGATGCAAGCCTTCGTGACCAGCGACTTTTCCGTGCTGCTGGCGGCCGAACACTCCAACACCGCGCTGCCGGTGTACTACAAGGTGACCGCGGTTTGGGGCAACCACGAAGGCTCGATCCTGATGTGGGCCGTCATCCTCGCCGGCTGGACCGTGGCCGTGGCGAGTTTCTCGCGCCAGTTGCCCGACGTGATGGTCGCGCGGGTGATCGCCGTGATGGGCCTGATCAGCGTCGGCTTCCTGCTCTTCACGCTGTTCACCTCCAACCCCTTCGAGCGCCTGCTGCCGGCGGCCGACGACGGCCGCGACCTGAACCCGCTGCTGCAGGACCCAGGCATGATCTATCACCCGCCGCTGCTCTACATGGGCTATGTCGGGTTCTCGGTGGCCTTCGCGTTCGCCGTGGCGGCGCTGATCTCGGGCCGGCTGGACAGCACCTGGGCGCGCTGGTCCCGCCCGTGGACGACGGCCGCGTGGAGCTTCCTCACGCTGGGCATCGCGCTGGGCAGCGCCTGGGCCTACTACGAACTGGGCTGGGGCGGCTGGTGGTTCTGGGATCCGGTGGAGAACGCGTCCTTCATGCCCTGGCTGGCCGGCACGGCACTGATCCACTCGCTGGCCGTGACCGAGAAGCGCGGCGGCTTCAAGATGTGGACCGTGCTGCTGGCCATCCTGGCCTTCAGCCTGAGCCTGATGGGCACCTTCCTCGTGCGCTCCGGCGTGCTGAGTTCGGTGCACGCCTTTGCCACCGACCCGGCGCGCGGCATCTTCATCCTCAGCTTCCTGGCGGTGGTGATCGGCGGCTCGCTGGCGCTGTTCGCGTGGCGCGGGCCGAAGGTGGGCGTGGGTGGCCTGTTCGACCCGGTCTCGCGCGAGGGCATGCTGCTGGCCAACAACGTGCTGTTGATGGTCGCCGCGGCGGCAGTGCTGCTGGGCACGCTGTACCCGCTGATCATCGACGCCCTGGGTCTGGGCAAGATCTCGGTCGGCCCGTCGTACTTCAACGCCGTGTTCGTGCCCTTGATGGTGCCGGCGATGTTCCTCATCGGCATCGGCCCGATCGCGAAGTGGAAGAAGGCGGCGCTGCCAGAGCTGGCCGTGCAATTGCGCTGGGCCGCGGCCGTCAGCCTCGTGGCGGCGCTGATCGCGCCCTTCGTGATGGGCAGCTTCAAGCCGCTGGTCGGCTTCATGCTGTTCCTCGGTTTCTGGATCCTGGCCACCACGGCGCACACGCTGTGGCAGCGCGTGCAGGGCCAGCCGGTGGCGCTCTGGGGCAACCGGCTGCGCACGCAGACCGGCAGCTGGTACGGCATGCTGCTGGCGCATGCCGGCGTGGGTGTGTTCGTCATCGGCGTCACGCTGGTGGGTGGCTACCAGACCGAGCAGGACCTGCGCATGGAGATCGGCAGCAGCGCCACCGCCGGCGGCCACGACTTCAAGCTCGTGGGCCTGCAGGACGTGCAGGGGCCCAACTACACGGCCGTGCGCGCCACCTTCGAGGTCAGCCGCGACGGCCGCTTCGTGGAGCACCTGTACCCCGAGAAGCGCACCTACACCGTCAGCCGCATGCCGATGACCGAGGTCTCGATTGACCGCGGCGTGTTCCGCGACCTCTACGTGTCGATGGGTGAGCCGCTGGAAGGCGGCAAGGCCTGGAGCGTGCGCCTGTACGTCAAGCCCTTCGTCAACTGGATCTGGGGCGGCTGCCTGCTGATGGCCGTGGGCGGCGCGCTGGCCGTGGCCGACCGGCGCTACCGGCTGCACAGCCGCCGCACCGCAGAACTGCCGGCAGGAGCGCACGCCGCATGAAGCGCTACCTGATCCCGCTGGGCATCTTCGTGGTGCTGGCGCTGTTCCTGGGCGTGGGCCTCAAGCTCAACCCGCGCGAGGTGCCGTCGCCGCTGATCGACAAGGCGGCACCGGCCTTCAGCCTGCCGACACTGAACGACCCCGCCGTGACCTTTGCCGCCGAGCAGATGAAGGGCAAGGTCTGGGTGCTCAACGTCTTTGCGTCCTGGTGTGTGCCCTGCCTGGCCGAGCACCCGTACGTGACCCAGCTGGCGCGCCTGCCTGGTGTCAACGTCGTCGGCCTCAACTACAAGGACAAGCCCGAAGACGCCAGGCGCTGGCTGGCGCGCCACGGCGACCCCTACCAGACCATCGCCGCCGACGGCAACGGCCGCGTGGGCATCGACTATGGCGTCTACGGTGTGCCGGAGACCTTCATCATCGACCGCAACGGCGTCATCCGCCACAAGCAGATCGGGCCCATCACGCCGCAGGCGCTGAACGAGCAGATCCTGCCGCTGCTGAAGAAGCTCGATGGCTGATCGTGTGCTTCGTGCCCTGGCCGCCTGCGCCGTCGCCGGTGCGCTGGCCACCGCGGCGGCCCAGGAGGCGCGCCCGCTGGCGGCCGATCCGGCACTCGAGGCCCGCGTCTTCGAGATCGCCCACGACCTGCGCTGCCTGGTCTGCCAGAACGAGACCATCGCCGCATCCAACGCCGACCTCGCCGTGGACCTGCGCCAGCAGGTGCGGGAACAACTGCTGGCCGGTCGCTCGCCCGATGAGATCCGCGCCTACATGGTCGAGCGCTATGGCGATTTCGTGCTCTACAAGCCGCCCTTCAAGCCGTTGACCTGGCTGTTGTGGGTCGGCCCCTTCCTGCTGCTGGCCGGCATGGCCTGGATCATGGCGCGCACGCTGCGCGGGCGTCGTGTGGCGGCCGCTGCCGCTGCGATGCCGCTGTCGGACTCTGAAGCCCAGCGCGCCCGTGAACTGCTGGCCACGCCTGAGCCTCGCAGCACCGAGACCCGATGACCTCCCTGCGCTCACTTCGTTCGCTGCCCCCCGCGCGGGCGCGTCAATCCCTTCGGGCGGCCGTGCGGAACGGACATGAAACGACCCCAAGCTCACGCTGTTCGCGGCCCCCGAGGGGCGCGTCAGTTCCTTCGGGCGGCCGGGCGGAACTGACATGACCCTCTTCTGGATCCTCGCCGCCGCGATGGTGGTGGTGGCGCTGGGCGTGCTGCTGCGCCCGCTGCTCAAGACCACCGCCGTGGCCGAAGACGATACCGTGCAGGTCAACCTTCGGGTGCTGCGCGACGCGATGGCGGAACTGGACGCCGAGCTCGCGGCCGGCACGCTGAGCGCCGAACAACATGCGCAGGCGCGCACCGAACTGGAACGCCGGGCGCTGGAGGAGACGGCGGCCGAGCACGCAAATCCACGCGCCTCAGGCTCGCCGCGCACCCCTGGCGCGGCACGCGCCAGTGCCCTGGCCCTGGCCGTGCTGCTGCCGGCCGCCGCCGTGCTGCTCTATGCCCAGCTGGGCAACCGGCGCGGCCTGGACCCGGTGCTCGCCCAACCCCCATCGCACGCCACGGCGGCCGACATCGAAACGCTGGTGCAGCGCCTGGCCGACCGCATGAAGGCGGACCCGTCCGACCCGCAGGGCTGGATGCTGCTGGGCCGCGCCTATTCGGGCCTGCAGCGCTTCGAAGACGCTCGCGATGCCTACCGCGAGGCCCTGCAACGCACCCCACCCGACGCAGACCTCCTGGCCGACTACGCCGACGTGCTGGCCATGACCCAGGGCCGCACGCTGGCTGGCGAGCCGGAGAAGCTGGCGCTGCAGGCGCTCGCCCTGGACCCGGACCACCTGAAGTCGCTGGCCCTGGCCGGCTCGGCCGCGTTCGAGCGCGGCGACCCGAAGGGCGCCCTCACGCACTGGACCCGCGCCCGCCGACTGGCGCCACCGGGCAGCCCGTTTGCCGAAGGGCTGGACCCCGGCATTGCCGAAGCCCGGGCTGCCGCCGGCCTGCCACCCGAGGCCGTCACGGCCCCGCCGGTGGCCGCGGCGGCGGCAGGCGGCCTGCAGGTCACCGTGAGCATCGATCCTGCACTGGCGACGCGTCTGCAACCGGGTGACACCCTGTTCGTCTTCGCACGCGCCGCCGAAGGCCCGCGCATGCCGGTGGCCATCGCCCGCCTGCCGGCCACCGCGCAGCCAGCGCAGGTGACCCTCGACGACAGTTCGGCCATGACGCCGGCGATGCGCCTGTCCGGCCAGACGCGCGTGGTCGTGGGTGCCCGCGTCTCCCGCAGCGGCAATGCGACGCCGCAGCCGGGCGACCTGGAGGGGGAGTCAGGCCCGATGGGCCCCAGCGGCAGCCTCACCATTCAGATCGACCGCGTCCGGGAATAGCTGGGCGGCGGCCGCTTGGGGCCGTGACAAATTCCCCCTCAAGCTTTCAGGTGATCGGCCGATCACCTGTGGACGGACCCGTTGTGCCCTGCGCTCTGGCAAGGCAACGCCGTCCGTTGGGAGCCCGGCATGCACAACAACAGCCTTCCGCCATCTTCGCCTTCGCCCAAGTGCCAGCCGCAGCGCCTGGACTGTGGGAGGAACGCGGCGTGAACTCGCGTGAAGACAGCGCCAAGGACGACGTGTACGACGAACTTGGCCATGTGGCGCGGCAGTTGCACAGCGCCGTCGTACAGCTGGGCGTGGATGGCTACCTGCATCGCATCGCCAGCGAGATCCCCGACGCGCGTGAGCGCCTGGTCTACGTCGGCCAGCTGACCGACCGGGCGGCGCACAAGGTGCTGGGCCTGGTCGAGCAGGGGCAACCGGAGTGCCGCGCCCTGCGGGACGATGCCCAGGCCCTGTGTGCCCGGCTGGATGCGGCCGCAGGCAGCGCCAGCCCCGAACAGGCCGCGCTGCTGGCCGAAGCCCGCCGTTTCGCCGAGCAGGCCGCGGCCCGCGCGGACCAGCAGCACGAGACGTTGAGCGAGATCATGCTCAGCCAGGACTTCCAGGACCTGTCGGGCCAGGTGATCCAGAAGGTGGTGAAGATCATCACCGAGACCGAGGACCAGTTGCTGGGCCTGCTGCTCAAGCACGCACCGATGCAGGCGTCCGACCTGACCCACAAGTCGGCCGACCTGCAAGGGCCACAGGTGGAGGGCAAGGCGCTGGAGCAGGGCGACGTCGACGACCTGCTGGCATCGCTGGGGTTCTGACGCGCCGTCTGCACACCGCAGGTGCGACGCACGGCGTGGTGAACCCGTATCGCCAGCGCTCTGCGGGCCTTTGCAGCCAGTGGGCGGCACTGCTCCCGGGCTGATGTCGAGGACGCGCCCTCAGCGCGACTCCCGCCTCACGCGCGCTGCGCATCACCACCCGGATGCTCACCTGGGACCTCACCCGCACTCGTCCCCGCATCCCGCTGCGCAGCGGCCAGCACCAGGGCGCCCATGGTTCGATGGCCATCGCCGTCGCTCGCCAGCAGCCCCTGCGCCGTGCCGAACCGGTCCGGCAGCGCCTCGTCCTGGCTCGCCTTGAGCTTGCCCTCCAGGCGATCAATGACGATCTCGATGCCGACGACGGCCTGCAGCATCCGGTCGATGAAGGCCGCCGGCGCGTCGTCCACCGACCAGGGCAGCGCCTGCCGGGCCTCGTGGTGGGCGGTCAAGCGCCGCAGCACGTCCAGCACGGCGTCGGGTTCGTGAAACGCACGCGCCACGCCATGGGCGTGCACCACCGCATAGTCCCAGGTCGGCACGACCTTCCCATGCGCCGCCTTGCCCGGGTACCAGCCGGGCGTGACGTAGGCCTGCGGCCCCTGGAACATCACCACCGACGGCGCTGACGGACCCAGGGCACGCCACACCGGGTTGGCGCGCGAGACGTGGCCGATCAGCGTGCCATGGCGACCACGTTCGCGGTCCAGCAGGAACGGCACATCGTTGGCCAGCAGGTCACCTGCCGGTCCGCCACACACCCAGGCGCCCAGGGGATGCGCGGCCATCAGCTGGAACAGCGCCTCCGGTGCGTCCGCGGTCGGAAAGGTGTGTTCCGCGGGAAGGTACATCGCAGCCTCCGTCGTCAAAGGCCCGCGGCGGCATGGCGCACCAGCCCCGCCGCCAGCACCAGCATCGTCAGGCCGATCAGCCCATCCAGCCCCTGCCAGGCCCGTGGCCGCGCAAACCAGGGCGCTAGCCAGCGGGCGCCGAAGCCCAGGGCTCCGAACCACAACACGCTGGCGCTGCTGGCCCCGGCGACGAACCAGCCCCGCAAGCCGGCCGGCTGCTGCGCGCCGATGCTGCCCACCAGCAGCACCGTGTCCAGGTAGACGTGCGGGTTGAGCAGGGTGAAGGCCACAGCCTGCGCGAGCGCCGCGCCACGCGCGAGCCCGGCACCGCCAGCGGCCGCCTGCAGGTGCTGCGGCTGCGTTGCGCGCAGCAGCGCCCGCCATCCGTACACCGCCAGAAAGGCCGCGCCGGCCAGTGCCAGCGCCCGTGCCAGATCCGGGTGCCGACCCAGCGCCTGCGCCATGCCGAACACGCCTGCCACGATCAGCACCGCGTCGGCCAGCGCGCAGAAGAGCACCACCGGACCCACATGCTCCCGGCGAAGGCCCTGGCGCAGCACGAAGGCGTTCTGTGCCCCGATGGCCACGATCAGACTCAGGCTCAACGCCAGGCCCTGGCCGAAGACCGGAAAGGCCAGCGCGGTGTCGATGGAGGGCATCATGGGGCATCAGCTTGCCAGCACCCGATAAGAAAGCCAAACTAACTTATCTACGCTTGTTGTAGAAAAACTGAATCTATGCTCGACTACGCCGCACTCTCAGCGCTGGCAGCCGTGGTGCGTGAAGGCAGCTTCGAGCGCGCCGCGCGCAGCCTGCACGTCACGCCCTCGGCGGTCTCGCAGCGTATCCGTGGCCTGGAGGAGCGTGTGGGCAGCGCACTGGTGGTGCGCGGGCAGCCCTGCACAGCCACTGATCTGGGACAAAGGCTGTGCCAGCACCTGGACCAGGTCCGCCTGCTGGAACTCGACCTGCACGGCGCCCTGCCGGGGCGACTGGGGGGCGCGGCCGACACGGTGGCCCGCGTGCCGCTGCCGGTGGCCGTGAACGCCGACAGCCTGGCCACCTGGTTCGCACCGGCGGCGGCAGCCTTCGCGGCCCAGGCGCCGGTACTGCTGGAACTGCTGGTGGACGACCAGGACCACACGGCCGAAGGACTGCGCAGCGGCCGTGTGCTCGCCGCCGTCACCGGCAGTGCCCGCGCACCCACCGGCTGCAACAGCCGGCCGCTGGGCGCCATGCGCTACGTGGCGGCGGCCAGCCCAGGCTTCGTGGCCCGGCACTTCGCCAGTGGCGTCGGTGCGGGGAGCCTGGCCCGCGCGCCCAGCCTGGCCTTCAACGGCAAGGACGACCTGCAGGCGCGCTGGGTGCGCCGGCTGTGCCACCGCGATGTCGAGATGCCCAGGCACACGCTGCCCTCGACGCAGGCCTTCCTGACCGCCGCTCTGGCCGGCATGGGCTGGGGCCTGCAGCCGCTGAGCCTGGCCGCACCGCACCTGCAGGACGGCAGCCTGGTGGAACTGGTGCCGGCGACCCCGCTGGACGTGCCGCTGTTCTGGCAGCACGCACGCGCCGCCTCGTCGCTGCTCGAAGGCCTGGGCCAGGCGGTCGTGGCGGCGGCCGCCGCCGCGCTGCGTCGACGCTGACTTCAGCGGTCGGCGGCCACCTCGGCATCCCAGGCGACGAACATGCGCCGCCTCGTGTGGCGGAACTGTGGCCGCACACGGTCACTCCAGGGCGTGGCGCGCACCGCCAGCCAGGCGGATGACTGCAGCACATCGGCCGCCGTCAGGTGGTAGCTGGCCAGGTGGTGCGGAGCGGCCGCCCGCCGATGCCGCCGCGCCTGCACCGTGCCCGGCACGGCCGCCAGACCGGGCAGATGCTCCTGCGCGTACCAGGCTTCGAAGTCGGCTTCGTGCCCCGGCGCCACGTCGGTCTCGACGACGTAGTGGTGCGTGGGCCGCTCGCCGGCGCTGCACCCGTCCAGCCATTGCAGGGGCTGCAGCGCCAGCCAGCCGTAACCCGGGCAGACATCCGATTCCGCATAGGCACGGTGCGGCCCATCGTCCAGCGCGCGCCAGCACTCGGCACCCTCAGGAGGCTCGCCGTCGAACTCGAGCAGCCACAGCGCCGCCATGCTCAATGCCCGATGTCCAGCGCCACCAACAGGCGCGAGACCATGTTGTAGGCGGCCACCGTGGTCACCAGCTCCAGCAGGCCACGCGCATCCCAGCGCGACTGCAGCGCGTCCATCAGCGCGGGCGGCACGCGGATGTCGCGCGTCATCGCATCGGTGAGCGCCAGCACCTCACGTTCACGGACGTCAAAGACCTCGCCGACCACGTCGGCCCGCACCGCCTCGAGCTTGGCCGGGCCGACGCCAGCGGCCTGTGCGTGCGGCACATGCGCCTCGAACTCGTACGTCGCGCCATTGAGCACGGCCACGCGCAGGATGACCAGCTCCCGCAGGTCGGCCGGCACGGTGGTGTGCTGGCGCACGGCGGTGAGCAGCTGTTCCCAGCCCGCGGCCACCGGCGCACTGTGGCCCAGCACCTGGTAGAGCAGCGACACACGCCCGCGCGCGGCCACCAGCTGCGCCTCCAGCGCCGCCAGTTCGGGCCGGGTGCCCGGCGGGATCGGCGGCAGCCGGGGCTCGGTCGCACCGGCCATCACTGGACCTTGATGCCCTTGGCCTTGATCAGGCGCGCCCACTTGTCCGTGTCGGACTTCAGCAGGGCCGCGAGCTCCTGCGGCGTCGACGGCAGCGGCTCGGCGCCGGAGGCAATGAGCTTGTCGCGCACGGCCGGCGCCGTCAGCGCCTGATGCACCGCCTTGTTCAGCGCCAGCACCACCGCCGGCGGCGTGGCCGCGGGCACGAAGAAAGCGTACCAGTTGACCGTGTCCACGCCGCGGATGCCCTGCTCCTCCAGCGTCGGCACGTCGGGCAGCGCCGGGTGGCGCTTGGGCGCGGCGATGCCCAGCACCCGCAGCTTGCCGCCCTTGACGTGGCCGATGAGGCCCGGCACGTCGCCGAAGAAGCCGGCCACCTGGCCCCCCATCAGGTCGGTGATCGCAGGCGCCGCGCCCTTGTACGGGATGTGCACCAGCTTCGCGCCGGTGCCGTCAGCCAGCTGCTCGATCGCCAGGTGCGGGATGCTGCCGATGCCCGACGAGGCCATCGGCAGGCCGTCGGCGCTGGCCTTGGCGCGGGCGACGAATTCACCGGCGCTCTTCGCCGGATCGGCCGGGTTGACGACCAGCAGCTCCACGTTGTTGACGACCAGCGACACCGGCGCGAAGTCGCGCTGCATGTCGTAGGGCAGCTTGTCGTAGAGCGACGGGTTGATCGCCGCGGCGCCCACGCTGGTGATCCAGATCGTGCGTCCGTCCGGTGCCGAGCGCACCACCTCCATGGCGCCGATGGCCCCGTTCGCGCCCGGCTTGTTCTCGATCACCACGGTGTGGCCCAGGGCCTTGCCCAGTTCCTCGGCCAGGGTGCGCGAGACGGCATCCACCGGGCCGCCGGGCGAAAACGACACCACGATGCGCGTGGTCGGCGTCTGGGCCCCGGACATGATGGGGCTCAGCGCAGCGGCAGCCAGCGCGGCGGTGGCGATCCAGTGGCGGCGGGAAGTCATGGTTTGTCTCCTGGGGTGTGAAGGGTTCAGTCGCAGCGTGCGGTCATGCCGCCGTCGACCACGATCTCAGTGCCGGTGACGAAACGCGCGTCGTCGCTGGCCAGGTAGAGCACGGCCGCAGCGGTGTCGCGGCCGTCGCCCATGAAGCCCAGCGGGATGCGCTTCTGGCGCTGCGCCAGCAGCGCGTCGACATCACCGCCGGCGCGCTGCCTGGCCAGCCGCACTTCCACCATCGGCGTGTGCAGCTGCCCGGGCACCACGGTGTTGACGCGGACGCCCATCGGCGCGTGCTGCACGGCCACCACGCGCGAGAGCTGGATCACGCCGGCCTTGGTGGCGGCGTAGGCCACCTGCGCGCTGCCCGTCCAGCGCAGGCCGGAGGTGGACGCGATGTTGACAATGGCGCCGCTGCGTTGCGCCACCATGGTCGGCAGCACGTGCTTGCAGGCCAGGAACACGCTCTTGAGGTTGACGTCCACTTGCGTGTCCCACACCGCCTCGTCCATCTCCACCGGCCCGCCCGCGGCCGACCCGCCGACGTTGTTGACCAGCACATCGATGCGGCCGAAGCGCTGCAGGCATTCGGCGGCCATCGCCGCCAGGCTGGCCGACGACGTCACGTCCGCCGTCCACGGGTGGATGGCTTGGCGCGCATCGCCGGCACGCTCCAGCGTCTCGGCCAGGCGGTCGGCATCGCGGTCCACGGCGAGCACCTGCGCGCCCTCCTCCGCCAGCTGCACGGCGATGGCGCGGCCATTGCCCCAGCCGGGGCCGACGCAGCCGGCGCCGGTGACGATGGCCACGCGGCCTTCGAAGCGGCGTGCGCTCATGGGGCGACTCCAAAGCGGTAGAGGCGCTGGGGGTTGTTCACCAGCAGGCGCTGGCGGTCGGCCGGCAGCGGTGCGATCTCGCCGATCAACTCGGCCAACTGCGCATCGTCGGGCACCGCGTGGTGGTTGGGGTGAGGCCAGTCGTTGCCCCAGAGCACACGGTCGCCATGCGCCTGCAGCAGCCGGCGCGCAAGCGGCAGCGCATCGGCATAGGGCGCGCCGCTGCGCGAGATGCGGTCACAGCCGCTGAGCTTGACCCAGAGCTGCGGCTGCTCCATCAGCACGCAGAGCGCGCGGAAGTGGGCCCCGTCAGCGCCCTCGCCGGCGTCGATGCGGCCGATGTGGTCGATCACCACCGGCACCGGTGAACGCCGCCAGGCCGGCGCCAGGTCCACCAGCACGGTCTGCGGGCTGCCGTGCACCTGCAGGTGCCAGCCCAGGCGCACCAACCGCCCGGCCAGGGCCAGCACGCCGTCGACCGGCGCGGCCTGGCCCAGGTGGCCCATGAAGTTGAAGCGCACGCCGCGGAAACCGGCGGCGTCCAGGCGGTCGAGCTCCGCATCGGCCACGTCCAGCGGCAGCAGCGCGATGCCTCGGTAGTCCTGCGGGCGCCCGGCCACGGCGTGTTCGGTCACGGCGTTGTCCAGGCCGTGGCAGGTGGACTGCACGACGACACAGCGCTGCAGGCCCAGGCGGTCGTTGAGCGCGTAGAGCGCTTCGCGCGGCGCGTCCACCTCGGGCACGAAGGGTGCACCGGCGGCATACGGAAACTGCGCGCGCGGCCCGAAGACGTGGCAGTGGGCATTGCAGGCCCCCGCGGGCAGCGGGGACGTCGAAGGGCTCGGATTCATCGCGGCGCAGTGTGGCGCGGCCGGCTTCGGCCACCGCTGCGGCTTGTGCATACCAGTTATGCTTTGCCGCCATGGACCTCGGGAAACTCCGGAGCTTCGTGGCCGTG
This sequence comes from Burkholderiaceae bacterium, assembly GCA_024235915.1. Lineage (GTDB taxonomy): Bacteria > Pseudomonadota > Gammaproteobacteria > Burkholderiales > Burkholderiaceae_C > Rubrivivax. Next base: position 185,525 of record JACKLO010000009.1, read on the forward strand.
GCCGACACTGGCAGCTTCAGCCAAGCGGCGGCCATGCACAACCAGGCGCAGTCCAGCCTCAGCCGCCAGATCGCGGCGCTGGAGGCCGAACTGGGCCTGCGCCTGCTGGAACGCCACGGCCGTGGCGCCGTGCCCACCGAGGCCGGCCAGGTGCTGCTGGGCCACGCCCGTGGCCTGCTCGAAGGGGCAGAGCGCGCGCTGACCGACCTGCGCGAGCTGCAGGCGAACCCCGGCGGCCGTGTCACCGTGGACCTGCCGCCGCGGGTGGCCCTGGGCCTGAGCGTGCCGCTGGTGCATGCCTTCCGCGCCCAGTTTCCGCGCGCCGTGATCACGGTGCTGGAGGGCCTGAGCATGGCGCTGCGCGAACAGCTCATCGCCGGCCGCCTGGACCTGGCCATCCTCTTCGACCCGCCGCCGGCGCCGCAGATCCGCACCGAACCGTTGCTGCGCGAACCGCTGCTGCTGGTGGCCCCGCCGGGCAGCCGGCTGCCGGCACGCATTGCTCTGGCAGCGCTGCCGCAGTACCCGTTGGTGCTGCCCAGCGCACCGAACGCCATCCGCGCCCTGCTGGACCGCGCCCTGGCACCGCGGGGCATCGTGCTGCAGGTGGCGGCCGAAGTGGGCGCCGTGGGCACCGCGCTGGCCCTGGTGGCGCGCGGTGAAGGCTGCAGCGTGCTGCCGGCCAGCGCACTGGCGGCGCACCCGGCCGGCGCCACGCTGCCGCAGGCACCGCTGGGCCCGCCGGCGATCCGCAACCAGATGGTGCTGGCGATGCCGGTGGCGCGCCCGGCCACCCGGCTGCTGCGCGAGACGGCGCAGCTGCTGCGGACGCTGGACTTCCGTCAGGGCTGAGCGATTGTGCTAGTGATGGGGCGGCGGCCAGGCCGCCCCACGGTCAGTGCGCGCCGCCGCCGTCGACCGCCGCGCCGCCTGGCGTCGCCTTCGCGGGGCGCGTCAGCCAGACGAGCGGGATCAGCCCCAGGAACAGCCATGCCGACAGGCGGAACAGGTCGGTCGCCGCCATCGTGAAGGCCTGCTGGTCGATCAGGCGGTTGACCAGCGCCATGGACGCCTCCGGGCTCATGCCGGTGCTGCCCAGCTGCGTCAGCGCGCTTTCCGCCGCCACACGGCCCGTGTGCACCTGGGACGCGAGTTCGGCGTGGTGCAGGGCCGCCCTGCGCTCCCACAGCGTGGTCATCAGCGAGGTGCCGATGGCGCCGGAGGCGATGCGCGCGAAGTTGCTCAGACCCGCTGCCGCCGGGATCTGCGGCGGCGCCAGACCGCTGAAGACGATGGACTGCAGCGGGATGAAGAACAGCGCCACCGCCGCACCCTGCAGGATCGTGGGGATGAGGATGTCGATGAACGGCGTCTGGGTGTCGAAGTGGCCGCGCATCCACAGCACCAGCGCAAAGCCCAGGAAGGCGACCGTGGCCAGCCGGCGCGGGTCGATGCGCGCCACGTTGCGCCCCACCCAGGGCGACATCACGATGGCCAGCAGCCCCACCGGCGCCATCGCCAGCCCGGCCCAGGTGGCGGTGTAGCCCATCCATTGCTGCAGCCACAGCGGCAGCAGCACCACGTTGCCGAAGAACAGGCCGTAGGCCACCGACAGCGACAGCGTGCCGAGCGCGAAGTTGCGCCGCGCGAACAGGCGCAAGTCCACCACCGGGTGCGCCTCGGTGAGTTCCCAGACGAGGAAGAAGGCCAGGCCAACCATGGTGGCCACGGCCAGGGCGACGATGGGCGTGGACTCGAACCAGTCGTGCTCCTTGCCCAGGTCCACCATCAGCTGCATGCTGCCCACCCACAGCACGAGCAACGCCAGGCCGACGCCGTCCACCGGCACCTTGCGCGGCACGGTGTCGCGCGCCTTGTACATCTGCCAGCTGGCCAGGCCGGCCAGCAGGCCCACCGGCACGTTGATGTAGAAGATCCAGGGCCAGCTGACGTGGTCGGTGATCCAGCCGCCCAGCAGCGGCCCGACCACCGGCGCCACCAGTGTCGTCATGCCCCAGAAGGCCATGGCCATGCCGGCCAGTGCCGGCGGGTAGCTGGCCAGCAGCAGCGTCTGCGACAGCGGGATCATCGGCCCGGCGACGAAGCCCTGGAACACGCGCGCGGCGATCAGCGTCTCGATGGTCGGCGCCAGGCCGCACAGCCAGGACGCGAGCACGAACAGCAGCACGCTGGTGACGAACAGGCGCACCGGGCCGAAGCGCTGGGTCAGCCAGCCGGTCAGCGGCACCGAGATGGCGTTGGCCACCGCGAAGGAGGTGATCACCCAGGTGCCCTGTGCCGGGCTCACGCCCATGTCGCCGGCGATGGCCGGGATGGAGACATTGGCGATAGACGTGTCGAGCACGTTCATGAACGTGGCCAGCGAAAGCGCCACCGTGCCCAGCGCGCGGGCGCTGCCGGTCAGCGGCGGGATGGCCGGTGGCCGCCCTGCGGGCGTGGCTGGGGCAGGCGGTGCCGGCGAAGGCGGATCGGCAGCCGCACCGGCCACGGAGGAGGCGAGAGAGCTCATGCGCTCAGCGCTGCGCGGTCACCGACGCGCCGGCTTCGCTGTCCACGTCGACGGTGGCAAACATCGACAGGCCCACGCGCAGCGGATGCGCTGCCAGCTGCGCCGGGTCGAGCGCGATGCGAACCGGCACGCGCTGCACCACTTTGATCCAGTTGCCGGTGGCGTTCTGTGCCGGCAGCAGCGCAAAGGCGCTGCCGGTGCCGGCGCCCAGGCCGGTGATGCGGCCGTTGAACTCGACGGTGCTGCCATACAGATCCGCCGTCAACCGCACCGGCTGGCCGATGCGCATGCGGCGCAGCTGCACTTCCTTGAAGTTGGCGTCGACCCAGGCACCGTCCAGCGCCACCACGCTCATCAACGGCGCGCCCGCGGCGATGCGCTGGCCCACCTGCACGCTGCGCCGCGCCACCTGCCCGCCCACCGGTGCACGCAGTTCGGTGCGCTGCAGCGCCAGCTCGGCCTCGTGCACCGCCGCGCGGGCCTGCAGCACGTTGGGGTGCTGGTCCACCGCCGTGCCGGCCACCAGGGCCGCGCTGGCCGCCGCCTGCTGGCGGGCCGCCTGTGCCGCGGCCTCCGCGGCCGCGAGGGCGCTGCGGGCCGCGGTGACGGCGGCCTGCGCATGCTGCATTTCCTCGGCACCGACGGCGCCGCTGGCCAGCAGCGGCTGACGCCGGGTCACGTCGTCCTGCGCGCGCTGCAGGTCGGCGCGCACCCGCGCCACCTCGGCGGACCGCAGCGCGATCTGCGCGTTGCTGGCGGCGTCCTGGGCCACCAGGGTGCGCACCTCGCGCAGGGTCTGCGCCAACCGGGCCTCGGCCCGCGCCAGCGCCAGCTTCGCATCGGCCGGGTCCAGCCGCAGCAGCAACTGGCCCGCCTGCACCGTGTCGGTGTCGTCGGCCAGCACCTCCAGCACGGTGCCGGCCTGCTGCGCCGTGACCTGCACCGTGGTGGCCTGCACGTAGGCGTTGTCGGTCGTCTCCTGGTGGCGCAGCACGAGCGCCCACCTGGCAGCCCAGCCGGCAGCGGCCAGCAGCACGACGGCGGTGACGACGATCAGGGCGGGCCGGCGGCGCGAGGGCGTGGCGGCCGGGGCCGGGGCCGGGACGGAAGGCGCTGCAGGCGCAGCGGGGGCAGGAGCGGTCATGTCGGGTTCTTTCCGGAATCAGGGGCTTTCGTGGCGCTGGCAGGCGTGGCGGCTGTGGCGGCTGTGGCGGCTGTGGCGGCTGTGGCGGCTGTGGCGGCTGTGGCGGCTGTGGCGGCTGTGGCGGCTGTGGCCGCCTTCGTGGCGGGCGGTGCACCGTCATCCGGCCCAAAGCCGCCGCCCAGCGCCAGTATCAGCGCCACGTCGGTGGCCAGGCGGCGGCCGCGCAGGTCGCTGGCCGCCTGCTGCTGCAGCAGCACATTGGATTGGGCGGTGAGCACCACCAGGTAATTGCCCAGCCCGGCGCGATAGCGCGCCAGCGCCAGCGCGTAGGCCTGTTCCGCCGCCGCGGTGGCTTCGGCCTGCGCCGCCTGCCGTGCGACCAGGGCACGCTGCGTGCCCAGTTCATCGGCCACCTCGCGCAGCGCACGCAACAAGGCGCTGTCATAAGCCGCCACGGCGGCGCCGACCTCGGCACGCCGGCCGTCGAGCTGCGCCTGCAGGCGGCCGCCGTCGAAGAGCGGCAGGTGCAGGGCCGGGCCGGCGCCGTATTGGCGGGCGCCCAGGTCCAGCAACCGGTCCAGCCCCAGGCTGGACAGGCCGACGAAGGCGCTGAGGTTGACGCTGGGGTAGAACGCGGCGCGCGCCTCGGCGGTGCCGGCGGTGGCCGCCTCGACACGCCAGCGCGCCGCCACCAGGTCGGCGCGGCGGCCCAGCAGGTCGGCCGGCAGCGGCCGGTGGGCGGCCAACGGGCGCGGCACAGCCAGCGTCGGCGCGTACGCCAGCAGCGCCTCCGGGCCCTGGCCGGTCAGCTCGGCCAGCGCATGCCGCGCGCGGGCGATGGCGTCGTCAAGCGCCAGCCCCTGGGCGCGGGCCTGCGCCACCTGGCCACGGGCCTGCTGCAGGTCGATCTCGGTGTCCAGCCCGGCGGCGCGGCGCTCGGCCACCAGGGCCGCCACCTGGCCGCGCTGCGCTTCGGCGGCGGTGAGCACAGTGCGCTGGTCCAGCAGCGCGGCCAGCTGGAAGTGCGCCGCGGCGACCTGCCCCGCGATCAGCACCCGGGCGGCCTGCTGGTCGGCCTCGGCGGCGCGCCGCTGGCCAATGGCGGCCTGCAGCGCGGCGCGTTGGCCGCCGGCCAGATCCGGCGACCAGGCCGCGCCGACCTGCAGCGAGGCAGTCCAGGCCGTGCTGCCGGCCACCGGGGGCGGGATCAGACCCTTGGCCGTGAAGCGCTGGTCGGTGGCCTCGGCCGACAGGCCCAGTTGCGGCGCATGGGCCGCACCCGTGCCGGCCTGCAGCGCCGTCGCGCGCGCCACGCGGGCCTGGGCCACCGCGAGGGTCGGCGCCTTGGCCAGGGCCTGCGACACCAGGGCGTCCAGAGCCGGGTCGCCAAAGGCCTGCCACCAGTCGTGCGCCGGCCAGTCGGCGGCGCTGAGGCCGTCGCCCGTGCCCAGTGTGGCCGGATCCAGAGGCCTCGGCGCGGTGCCTTCAGGGCTTGGCGTGGCGCAGGCCACCAGCAGCAGCGCAGCCGCCGCGGCGACGACCAGCCGCGTCATGGGGAGATTGTGGGTGGGTCGTCTCATGCGTCGGCCTCCGCGCGCGCCGCCTGCAGCGACTGGCCATTCGCGGTCAGCCGCCCGATCAGCGTCAGCAACTGCTGCCAGTCGGCGCGCGAGAAGCCTGCGAGGTAGTCGTTGTTCACCCCGGCCAGCACATGGGGCACCTGGCTGGCCACGGCGCGGCCGGCGTCGGTGAGCTGGAGCAGCACCACCCGGCGGTCGGCGTCGGAGCGCTCGCGCACCACCAGGTCCTTGGCCACCAGACGATCCAACAGCCGCGTGAGCGCGCCAGGGTCCATGTCGAGCTCGCGCGCCAGTTCGGCCGGCGTGCTGGCAACGCCCAGGGCCAGCAGCCAGATCGGACGCCATTGCGCATCGGTCAGGTCGTGCGCCGCCATGCGGTGTTCGACTTCTCGCCGCATCTGCTGCAGCAGCTGGAACAACTGGTGGCCGACGCTCTGGGCGTAGTCGTAGCGGGCACCGTCGTAGAACGGTCGGGAGGGTGTGGGGGCCATGAAGGTGCTCAGGCAAACATTGCCTAGGCAACTATAAGACAACCCGGGATGGCCACAGGGCCCGAGGGGTCAGGACGCGGACGCGCCTGGCACGGCGTTCTGGCCGGGCTCCACCAGCATCGGCAGCAGTTGTGCATCGTGCTCGGCCAGCATGGCCTCGCCGTGCTCCAGCACGAAGTAGCGCAACGCCTCGGCCGCCGGCGACAGCGTGCGGCCCGACAGGTGCACCACGTTCCAGCTGCGCACGATGGGCGCGCCCTGCACGTTGAGGACGCCCAGCAGGCCACTGCGCACTTCCAGGCCGATGGTGTGCAGCGACAGGAAGCTCAGCCCCATGCCCGCCATCACGGCCTGCTTGATGCTTTCGTTGCTGGGCATCTCCATGGCCACCGGTGGTGTGATGCGGTGGCTGGCGAAGAAGTCTTCCATGTGCTTGCGCGTGCCCGAGCCGGGCTCGCGGGCGATGAAGGGTTCGCGCTCCAGGGCCTGCGGTGGTACCTGGGCCAGGCGCAGCAGCGGATGCTCGGGCGGCGCCACGAAGACCTGGGGGTGGGCGGCGAAGGCCTCTGCGCGCGTGGCCAGGTCCTTGGGCGGGCGGCCCATGATGGCGAGGTCGATCTCGTTGCCGCGCAGCAGGGCCACCAGCTGCTCGCGGTTGGCCGACACCTGCAGCTTCAGCTCCACGCCCGGGTGCTGCTCGCGGAAGCGCACCAGCAATCGCGGCAGGAAGTACTTGGCGGTGCTGACCAGGCCGACGTCGAGCCGGCCGACCTCCACGTGCTTCAGGCGCGCCATCGCGTCCTCGGCGTCCTTCAGCACGGCCAGCATGCGGCGCGCGTGCAGGAGCAGGTACTCACCTGCCGTGGTCAGCGACACCTGGCGCCCGCTGCGCTCGAACAGCGGCAGGCCCACCGCGGCCTCCAGTTCCTTGACCTGCATGGTCACCGCCGGCGGTGTCAGGTGCAGGGCCTCGGCAGCGCGCACGAAGCTCAGCCGCCGCGCCACTTCGGCAAACACCCGCATCTGGCGCAGCGTGATGTTCATTCAGGTTTTCTTAACTACTGAGTCAATACGTCTGAATTTACCTTATTTCAGTGCCTGCTTACATTGGCCCCATCCACCCACCGGAGACCCCGATGAACGCACCCGTCGAGGCTGGCCTGAAGGCCGACGCCACCCAGATCACCGACGCCAAGAAGCGCTACAGCGCGGGCGTGCTGAAGTACCGCCAGATGGGCTACTGGGTGCCCGACTACGTGCCCAAGGAAACCGACACCATCTGCCTGTTCCGCATCACGCCGCAGGACGGCGTGGACCCGGTGGAAGCGGGTGCCGCGGTGGCCGGGGAGTCCAGCACCGCGACCTGGACCGTGGTTTGGACCGACCGCCTGACCGCCTGCGAGAACTACCGCGCCAAGTGCTACAAGGTCGAGCCGGTCCCCGGCCGGCCGGGCGAGTTCTTCGCCTGGGTGGCCTACGACATTATCCTGTTCGAGGAAGGCTCGATCGCCAACGTGACGGCCAGCCTGATCGGCAACGTCTTCAGCTTCAAGCCGCTGAAGGCGGCGCGGCTGGAGGACATCCGCGTGCCGGTGGCCTACGTCAAGACCTTCAAGGGTCCGCCGACCGGGTTGATCGTCGAGCGCGAGCGCCTGGACAAGTTCGGCCGTCCGCTGCTGGGCGCCACCACCAAGCCGAAGCTGGGCCTGAGCGCCCGCAACTACGGCCGCGTGATCTACGAAGGCCTGAAGGGCGGCCTGGACTTCATGAAGGACGACGAGAACATCAACTCGCAGCCCTTCATGCACTGGCGTGACCGCTTCCTCTACGTGATGGACGGCGTGAACAAGGCCAGCGCCGCGACGGGCGAGGTCAAGGGCAGCTACCTGAACGTCACCGCCGGCACGATGGAGGCCATCTACGAGCGCGCCGAACTCGCCAAGCAGCTCGGCAGCGTCGTGATCATGATCGACCTCATCGTCGGCTGGCCCTGCATCCAGAGCCTGGGCGAGTGGTGCCGCAAGAACGACATGATCCTGCACCTGCACCGCGCCGGGCATGGCACCTACACGCGGCAGAAGAGCCATGGCGTGAGCTTCCGCGTCATCGCCAAGTGGCTGCGTCTGGCCGGCGTGGACCACATGCACACCGGCACCGCCGTGGGCAAGCTCGAGGGCGACCCGCTGACCGTGCAGGGCTACTACAACGTCTGCCGCGACGCGTTCACCAAGCAGGACCTGCCGCGCGGCCTGTTCTTCGACCAGGACTGGTGCGACCTGAAAAAGGTCATGCCGGTGGCCAGCGGTGGCATCCACGCCGGCCAGATGCACCAGTTGCTGCACCTGTTCGGCGACGACGTGATCCTGCAGTTCGGCGGCGGCACCATCGGCCACCCGGCCGGCATCCAGGCCGGCGGCGTCGCCAACCGCGTGGCGCTCGAGGCCATGGTCAAGGCGCGCAACGAGGGCAAGGACATCGTCAACGAGGGTCCGGACATCCTGCGCAAGGCGGCGCAGTTCTGCACGCCGCTGAAGCAGGCGCTGGATACCTGGGGCGACATCAGCTTCAACTACACGTCCACCGACACGAGCGACTACGCCGTGACCCCGGGCGTGGCCTGACCGGATTCAAGGAGACCCGCACCATGATGACCAACCCCACCGGCCGCGTCACCCAGGGCCAGTTCAGCTTCCTGCCCGACCTGACGGATGCCGAGATCACCGCGCAGATCCAGTACGGCCTGGACCAGGGCTACGCCTGGAGCGTGGAGTACACCGACGACCCGCACCCGCGCAACACCTACTGGGAGATGTTCGGCATGCCGATGTTCGACCTGCAGGACGCGGCCGGCGTGATGATGGAACTGGCCAATTGCCGCAAGACCTTCCCCAGCCACTACATCCGGCTGATGGCCTTCAACAGCACGCGCGGCATCGAATCCATCGCGATGAGCTTCATCGTCAACCGGCCGGCCAGCGAACCCGGCTTCGGCCTCGTGCGCCAGGAGGTGGACGGCCGCAGCATCCGGTACACCGTCCACAGCTACGCCACCGACAAGCCGGAAGCACAACGCTACTGACCCCACCACGAAAGCCCGGCCATGACCTACCGCATCGCACCTTCGCTGCTCTCGGCCGACTTCGCCCGCCTCGGCGACGAGGTGCGTGCGGTGGTCGAGGCCGGCGCCGACTGGATCCATTTCGACGTGATGGACAACCATTACGTGCCCAACCTGACCTTCGGCCCGATGGTCTGCCAGGCGCTGCGCAAGCACACCACGGCCCCCATCGACGTGCACTTGATGGTGCAGCCGGTGGACGCGCTGGCCCAGGCCTTCTGCCAGGCGGGTGCCGACATCGTCACCTTCCACCCAGAGGCTTCCGCCCACGTGGACCGCACATTGCAGCTCATCAAGAGTGAAGGCAAGCAGTGCGGCCTGGTGTTCAACCCGGCCACGCCGCTGGACCTGCTGGAGTGGACGCTCGACAAGATTGACGTGGTGCTGCTGATGAGCGTGAACCCCGGCTTCGGCGGGCAGAGCTTCATCGAGCACACGCTGCGCAAGTGCGAACAGGCGCGCAAGCTGATCGAGCAAAGTGGCCGCGACATCCGGCTGGAAGTGGATGGCGGTATCAAGGTCGACAACATCCGCCGCGTGGCCGATGCCGGGGCCGACACCTTCGTCGCCGGCAGCGCCATCTTCGGCCAGCCGAGCTACAAGGACGTCATCACCGCCATGCGCAAGGCCCTGGCATGAACGCGCCGCTGTACGCCATCCCGGGCCAGACGCAGACTGCCGCCGCGCCGGCGGACAGCACCGCCCTGCCGACGAGTGCCGCACGCACCGTCGGCGAGGTGCTCCAGGAAAGCAACGTCGAGGCCGTGCTCGACGAACTCGAACGGGACCTGGTCGGCCTGGCACCGGTCAAGCAGCGCATCCGCGACATCGCGGCGCTGCTCGTCATCGACAAGCTGCGGCTGAACCTGGGCCTGCAGGCGCAGACGCCCAGCCTGCACATGTGCTTCACCGGCAACCCCGGCACCGGCAAGACCACGGTCGCGCTGCGCATGGCCGAGATCCTGCACCGCCTGGGTTACGTGCGGAAGGGCCACCTGGTGGCCGTGACGCGCGACGACCTGGTGGGCCAGTACATCGGCCACACGGCACCCAAGACCAAGGAAGTGCTGAAGAAGGCCATGGGCGGCGTGCTGTTCATCGACGAGGCCTACTACCTCTACAAGCCGGAGAACGAGCGCGACTACGGCGGCGAGGCCATCGAGATCCTGCTGCAGGTGATGGAGAACCAGCGCGACGACCTGGTCGTCATCCTGGCCGGCTACAAGGACCGCATGGACACCTTTTTCCAGTCCAACCCCGGCATGAGCAGCCGCATCGCGCACCACATCGACTTCCCGGACTACAACGTCGACGAGCTGCTGCAGATCTCGCTGAAGATGCTCGAGCAGCAGCACTATCGTTTCGACGCCGGCACGGACGGCGTGATGCGCCAGTACCTCGAGCGCCGCATCACGCAGCCGCACTTCGCCAACGCGCGCAGCGTGCGCAACGCGCTCGACCGCGCCCGCCTGCGCCAGGCCAGCCGCCTGTTCGCCGACCGTGACCGCGCACTGAGCGCGCACGACCTGAGCACCATCACCGCGGCCGACCTGCAGGCCAGCCGCGTGTTCCAGAACCAGAACTAGTCGGAGACGGCCATGCCCTTGTCGAAGAAACAGACGCTGACGCAGTACCTGATCGAGCAGCGCCGCCGCTTCCCGCAGGCCAGCGGCGAGCTCAATGCGCTGATCCTCGATGTGTCGATCGCCTGCAAGGCCATCGCGCGCCAGGTGGCGCTGGGTGCGCTGGCCGAAGCGCCGAAGGGGGGCACGGTGAACGTGCAGGGCGAGGCGCAGAAGCCGCTGGACATCATCAGCAACGAGATGCTGATCCGCCAGACCGAGTGGAGCGGGCACGTCGCGGGCATGGCGTCCGAGGAGATGGACCAGCCCTACCAGGTGCCCGGCGAATATGCGCGCGGCAAGTACCTTCTGGTGTTCGACCCGCTGGACGGCAGCAGCAACCTCGACGTCAACGTCTCGGTGGGCAGCATCTTCTCCATCCTGCGCGCGCCGGACGACGTGATCGCCAGCGGCCGCGACGTCACCGAAGCCGATTTCCTGCAGCCCGGCGCCACGCAGGTGGCCGCCGGCTACGCGCTCTACGGCCCGACCACGATGCTGGTGCTCACGGTGGGCAATGGGGTCGTCGGCTTCACGCTGGACGCCGGCATCGGCGAGTTCAAGCTCACGCACCCGGCCATCCGCGTGCCCGAGGACACGCAGGAATTCGCCATCAACACCAGCAACAGCCGCTTCTGGGAACCGCCGGTGAAACGCTACGTGGACGAATGCCTCGCCGGCCGCAGCGGCCCGCGCGGCAAGGATTTCAACATGCGCTGGATCGCCAGCATGGTGGCCGAGGCCCACCGCATCCTGATGCGCGGCGGCGTCTTCCTCTACCCGCGCGACACCAAGGACCCGGCCAAGCCGGGCCGCCTGCGCCTGCTGTACGAGGCCAACCCCATCGGCATGGTGATGGAGCAGGCCGGCGGGCGCTGCAGCACCGGGCGCCAGCCCATGCTGGGTGTGAAGCCTTCGTCGCTGCACCAGCGCATCGGCCTGGTGTTCGGCTCCAAGCACGAGGTCGAGCGCATCGAGCGCTACCACCACGAGCCGCAGACCAAGGAAGCGCCGGCGCCCTTGTTTGCCGAGCGCAGCCTCTTCAGGGATTGAACGGGATCAAGGACGAGACATGTCAGAACGCCACCCCATCGTCGCCATCACCGGCTCCAGCGGCGCCGGCACCAGCAGCGTCACGCGCACCTTCGAGAACATCTTCCGGCGCGAGAACGTCAGCGCCGCCGTCATCGAGGGCGACAGCTTCCACCGCTACGACCGCAAGGAGATGCGTGCCCGCCAGGCCGAGGCCGAGAAGTCGGGTGACAAGCACTTCAGCCACTTCGGCCCGGACAACAACCTGTTCCCCGAACTGGAGAACCTGTTTCGCAGCTACAGCGAAACCGGCACCGGCAAGCGCCGCAAGTACCTGCACGACATCGGCGAAGCCGCGCCCTACAAGCAGGACCCGGGCACCTTCACACCCTGGGAAGACCTGCCCGCCGGCACCGACATGCTGTTCTACGAAGGCCTGCACGGCGCCGTCGTCACCGAGCAGGTCAACATCGCGCGCTACCCCGACCTGCTGATCGGCGTGGTGCCGGTGATCAACCTGGAGTGGATCCAGAAGCTCTACCGCGACAAGCACGTGCGCGGCTACAGCGCCGAAGCAGTGACCGACACCATCCTGCGCCGCATGCCCGACTACGTGCACTACATCTGCCCGCAGTTCCAGCACACGCACGTCAACTTCCAGCGCGTGCCGGTGGTGGACACCAGCAACCCCTTCATCGCGCGCGACATCCCCAGCGCCGACGAGAGCATCTGCGTGATCCGATTCGCCAACCCCAAGGGCATCGACTTCCCCTACCTGCTCAACATGATCAACAACTCGTGGATGAGCCGCGCCAACACGCTGGTGGTGCCGGGGGGCAAGATGGAACTGGCGATGCAGCTGATCTTCACGCCCTACATCTGGCGCATGATGGAACGGCGCAAGCGCGCGCTGGGGGCACTTTGATGCTTACCAGAACCATCGAAACCAGGATGGCGAACGCCATCCGCATGCTGGCGGTCGATGCGGTGGAGAAGGCCAAGTCCGGCCACCCGGGCGCGCCCATGGGCATGGCCGAGATCGCGGTGGCACTGTGGCACCGGCACCTGAAGCACAACCCCGCCAACCCGCACTGGGCCGACCGCGACCGCTTCGTGCTCTCGAACGGCCACGGTTCGATGCTGCTCTACGCGCTGTTGCACCTCACCGGCTACGACCTGCCGATGGCGGAGCTGCAGGCCTTCCGCCAGCTGCACAGCAGGACACCGGGGCACCCCGAGGTCGGCATCACGCCCGGTGTGGAGACCACCACCGGCCCATTGGGCCAGGGCTTCGCCAACGCGGTGGGCATGGCGCTGGCAGAACGCCGCCTGGCCGCCGAGTTCAACCGCGACGGCCACCCCATCGTCGACCACTTCACCTGGGTCTTCCTGGGCGATGGCTGCCTGATGGAAGGAGTGGTGCAGGAGGCCGCGTCGTTGGCCGGCACGCTGCGCCTGTCCAAGCTGATCGCGCTCTACGACGACAACGGCATCAGCATCGACGGTCATGTGGAAGGCTGGTTTGCCGATGACACGCCCGGCCGCTTCGAGGCCCTGGGCTGGCATGTGGTGCGCGCGGTCGACGGGCACGATGTCGAGGCGGTCGACGCCGCCATCCAGGCTGCGAAGGCGCAGGCCACCCACGCCGACGGCAAGCCCACGCTGATCTGCTGCAAGACCGTGATCGGCCAGGGTTCGCCCAACAAGGCCGGCACGCACGACGTGCACGGCGCCGCATTGGGCGCCGCCGAGATCGCGGCCACGCGGGAGGCGCTGGGCTGGACCGCCGCGCCGTTCGAACTGCCGGATGACGTGGCGGCATCCTGGAATGCGCGCGAGGCCGGCACGGCCCGTGAACGCGACTGGCAGCGGGGCTTCGAGGCCTACCGCAGCCAGCACCCCGACCTGGCCGCAGAGTTCGAGCGCCGCATGGGCGGCCAGCTGCCCGCGGGCTGGTCCGCACGTGTCGTCGCAGCCGTCGCCGCGGCCGCTGATCGCGCCGACGCGGTGGCCACCCGCAAGGCCAGCCAGCAGGCCCTGGATGCGTTGGCCCCGGCACTGCCCGAGGTCTTCGGCGGGAGCGCCGACCTCACCGGCTCCAACCTCACCAACTTCAAGGGCTGCACGCTGGCCGGCCGCGACCAGCCCGGCAACCACCTGAGCTACGGCGTGCGCGAGTTCGGCATGGCCGCGCTGATGAACGGCATGGCGCTGCACGGCGGGCTGATCCCCTATGGCGGCACCTTCCTCACCTTCAGCGACTACAGCCGCAATGCCATCCGCATGGCGGCGCTGATGAAGCAGCGCGTGGTGCACGTCTTCACGCACGACAGCATCGGCCTGGGGGAAGACGGGCCCACGCACCAGAGCGTGGAGCACATCCCGTCGCTGCGCCTGATCCCTCAGCTGGACGTCTGGCGCCCGGCCGACGGCGTGGAAACCGCCGTGGCCTGGTCGCACGCCCTGGAGCGCCACGACGGCCCGAGCGTGCTCTGCCTGTCGCGTCAGAACCTGCCGCGACTGATCGACAACCCGGCGCGTGCGGCCGAGGTGCGGCGTGGTGGCTACGTGCTGGCCGACGTGCCGCAGCCGCGGGCCGTGATCATCGGCACCGGGTCGGAAACGCACCTGGCGCTGAAGGCGCAGGCGCTGCTGGCGGCCGACGGCATCGCCGTGCGCGTGGTGTCGATGCCCAGCACCAGCGTCTTCGACCGTCAGGACCGTGCCTACCAGGACGCCGTGCTGCCGCTGGACCTGCCGGCCGTGGCCGTGGAGGCGGCGCAGCCGGACCTTTGGCGCAAGTACGTCGGCCGCCGCGGCGCGGTGGTCGGCATCGCCAGCTTCGGCGAATCGGCGCCGGCACCGGCGCTGTATGCGCACTTCGGGATCACGGCCGAGGCCGTGGTCGAAGCGGTGAAGCGCACCCTCCGATGACCTTCGACCTCGTCTGCTTCGACCTCGACGGCACCCTGGTGGAAACGGCGCCGGAGATCACCGATGCCGTCAACGACACGCTGCGGGCCTATGGCTGGCCGGTGGTGGACGAAGACCAGGTGGCGCGCTGGATCGGCCACGGCACCGGCGCGCTGCTGGTGCAGGCCATTGCCCGCGCCAGCGGGCGCACGCCGGAACAGGTGCGCAGCAGCCCGGAACTGGCCGCCATCGGCACCGTGTACGACCGCTACTACGCCGCCCGCTGCGGCACCCGCAGCCGCCTCTACCCCGGCGCGCGCGACACCCTGGCCGCATTGAAGGCCCAAGGCACGAAGCTTGCCGTCGTCACCAACAAGGAGACACGCTACACCGACCGCGTGCTGGACGCTCACGAGCTGCGCCCGGCGTTCGACCGCGTGGTCTGCGGCGACACCCTGGCCACGCGAAAGCCCGACCCGGCCGGCGTCGAGGCCTGCCTGCGCGAATTCGACGTGGCGCCGGCGCGGGCCTTGTTCGTCGGCGATTCCTGCATCGACGCTGCCACTGCGCAGCGTGCGGGCATCGTTGCCTGGCTGCTGCCCTGGGGCTACAACGGGGGCGAACCCGTGGCGGCCTGCGGCCCGGACCGCGTGATCGCCGACTTCAGCCCCCTGCTCGACCCGAGCGCACGGAAGGAGACGCCATGACCACGCTGCAAGCCATCCTCTGGGACGTCGACGGCACGCTGGCCGAAACCGAACGCGATGGCCACCGCATCGCCTTCAACCAGGCCTTCGAGGCCCTGGGCCTGATGTGGCGCTGGGACGAGGCCTACTACGGCCACCTGCTCAACATCACCGGCGGCCGTGAACGCCTGCGCGCCGACATGGCGCAGCGGCCCGACGCCCCGCCCACCGTCGGCGAGCGCGACGCGCTGGTCGAGGAACTGCACCGGCGCAAGACCGCCATCTACACCGCGCTGGTGCGCGAGACCGGCATCCCGCTGCGGCCAGGCGTGCGTGAACTGGTGGAGGAAGCGCGCGACGACGGCATCCGCCAGGCCATCACCACCACCACGAGCCGCGCCAACGTCGAGGCCCTGCTCGGCCTGCACTTCGGCAAGACCTGGCGCCAGGTGTTCGAGGTGGCGGTGTGCGGCGAGGACGTGGCGAAGAAGAAGCCCGACCCCGAAGTCTTCCTGCGCGCGCTGAAGGCCTTGAACCTCAACCCCTTGCAGGCGGTGGCCATCGAGGACTCACCCGGCGGCGTGGCCGCGGCCCTGGCGGCCGAGGTGCCGGTGGTCGTGGCACGCAGCGCCTACTTTGCGCAGGCCACGCTGGAGGGCGCCATCGCCATCGGGCCGGGCCTGCACAGCCGCGACGGCTGGCGCCCCGCCCTCGCCGGCCCGGGCACCGGCCCGGTGTCGCTGGACGATCTGCGCGCCTGGCACCAGGAGATGGACAGCGTCTCGCAGTTCGGCTGACCCGATTTGCACTGCCACTTCAAGGAGAACCCCCGATGGCCTTCGTTTCCCTGCGCCAGGTGCTGGACCACGCCGCCGAGCACGGCTACGGCGTGCCCGCCTTCAACGTCAACAACCTGGAACAGGTCCAGGCCATCATGGAAGCCGCCCAGGCCACGCAGGCACCGGTGATCCTGCAGGCCTCCGCCGGTGCCCGCAAGTACGCCGGCGAAGCCTACCTGCGCCACCTGATCCTGGCCGCCGTGGAGACCCACCCCGACATCCCGGTGGTGCTGCACCAGGACCATGGCGCCTCGCCGGCCGTTTGCGTGCAGGCCATCCGCTCGGGCTTCACCAGCGTGATGATGGACGGCTCGCTGAAGGAGGACGCCAAGACGCCCGCGTCCTACGACTACAACGTGGACGTCACGCGCCGGGTCTGCGAGATCGCGCATGCGGTGGGCGTGTCGGTGGAAGGCGAACTCGGCTGCCTGGGTTCGCTGGAATCCGGCCAGGCGGGCGAGGAGGACGGCGTGGGCGCCGAAGGCACGCTCAGCCATGACCAGCTGCTGACCGACCCGGACGAGGCCAGGGCCTTCGTCGCCGCCACCGGCGTGGATGCGCTGGCGATCGCCATCGGCACCAGCCACGGCGCCTACAAGTTCACCCGCCCGCCCACCGGCGACATCCTGGCCATCGACCGCATCGCCGCCATCCACGCCGTCATCCCTGACACGCACCTGGTGATGCACGGCTCGTCCAGCGTGCCGCAGGAATGGCTGGCCATCATCCGTGAGTACGGCGGCGACCTGCCGGAGACCTATGGCGTGCCGGTGGAGGAGATCCGTCGCGGCATCGCCAGCGGCGTGCGCAAGGTCAACATCGACACCGACATCCGGCTGGCGATGACGGGGGCCATGCGCCAGCTGTTCGCCACCAGGCGTTCGGAGTTCGACCCGCGCAAGGCGCTGGAGGCGGCGCGCAAGGCGGCGCAGGGGGTCTGTGCGCAGCGATTCGAGGCGTTTGGCTGCGCCGGCATGGCCGCCAAGATCAAGCCCCTCCCCCTAGAGAAGATGGCCCCGAGGTATCGCTGAGGCGGGGCCTTGGGATTCTGGCGGACAATACGGGTTTTGTGCCGGCCTTCAGCGGCCGGTCCTCCGCCGTTTCCAACCACCATGGCCACCAAACGCGCTACGACCCCCGCCGACCCCTCCGCCCCGAAACTCCGCCAGACCCAGGCCGAGTACACGGCCGCCCGCCCCAACGCCGAACCCGGCGTGAAGCCCATGATGTCCAGCTCGAAGATGTACGTGTGCATCAAGTGCCACGCCAACTTCAAGACGGGTGAAGGCAAGCCCGATCCGCGCCTGCGCGGCCTGGGCAAGTGCAACAACTGCCTGGGCGTGGCCGCCGCCACGACCTGAGGCCCCGGGGCCGGAGCACCCCGGCCCGGCCTTGCGACTTGCGCCGGGTTGTTCCGGCCCGGTCGCTGATCGAGTGACTGGCGCCCAGGCGCAGGCGCTTCGACCCGGCCCTGTTCAGCCCCCAGGGGTGAGCCCCAGGTAGGCCGCCTCGCGCTCGAACTCCGTGGCCAGCGCCTGCGCCGCCGGTGTCAGGCTGCCGTCGCGGCGCGTCAGCAGTGCCTCGGTGTAGCGCGGCAGTTCCTCCTCCACCGGCAACCGCACCAGCGGCTCGCGCAGCAGGCCGGCCTTCAGCAGTGCTGCCGGCAGCATGGCCACGCCCTCCCCTGCGGCCAGCATCGCCAGCGTGTCCACCAGGCCGTCGGTCTGCAGCACGACGCGTGGCGCGCCGAGGCCGGCGCGCGCAAACGCAGCATGGATGCCGGCACCCGGCAGGCCCGGCGGCGCCGCGGCCACGAAAGCCGTGTCGGCCAGCGACTTGAGCGTGCGCACACGCGCCTTCGGATGGTCACGCCGCGCCACCAGCACCGTCTCGCTGACCAGCAGCGTCCTGGCTTGCAGGCCCGGGTCCAGCGGGCCATCGGGCAGCGGCGCGAGCACGAAGTCCAGGTCGCCATCGCGCAAGGCGGGCGCCAGCGCATGCAGCAGGCCGCTGCGGCCCTGCAAGGCCACGTCCGGCCAACGGTGGCGGAAGCGGGCGATCGCCGCGGGCGCCAGCAGCAGCGCCGGCGCCGCCGAGCTGCCGTAGCGCACCCGTCCACCCGCTTCGCCGCGCAGCTGTCGGACGGCATCGCGCGCCTGCTGCGCCTCGGCCGCCACCCGGCGTGCGTGCACCGCAAATCGCTGGCCGAAGACCGTGGGCCGCATGCCGCCGGCATGGCGCTCGAACAGTGGCGCGCCGAGGTCGGCCTCCAGTCGGCGCAGCGAACGGCTCAACGCCGGCTGCGTCTGTCCGCGCTCGCGGGCGGCGGCGTGCAGGCCGCCATGCTCGGCCACGGCCAGGAAGTCCAGCACCTGCTGCAAGGTCATGATGCCTTCAGGTTATCACTTCAGCTGATGCGGCATTGGTGCGGCCGATCTCGGCCCTCTACAGTGGCGGGCCAGTTCAGGACCGACGGAGACACGCCATGACCACGACCCTCTTCGACCCCGACGCGGCCGCGGCCCGCCGTCCGGCCGGGATGGACACCGCCGAGTGGCAGGCCCGGCTGGAGCTGGCCGCGTGCTACCGCGTGTTCTTCGCCCGGGGCTGGGCCGAGGAGATCTTCAACCACATCACGGTGCGCGTGGCCGGGCCCGACGGCGCGCCGGCCTACCTGATCAACCCCTTCGGCCTGCACTACGGCGAAGTCACCGCGCACAACCTGGTCAAGGTGGACCTGGCCGGGCAGCCGCTGCATGACACCGCCTACGGCGTCAACCGCGCCGGCTTCGTGATCCACAGCGCCATCCACGCCGCCCGGCCCGACGCCCACTGCGTGATCCACACGCACGACCGTTACGGCGTGGCCGTGGCCTGCAAGGCCGAAGGCCTGGCGGCCGACAACTTCTACGCCGCTTTTCTGGACGGCCGCGTGGCGTACCACGACTTCGAGGGCGTGACGACGAGCACCGCCGAACAGCCGCGCCTGGTGGCCAGCCTGGGCCGTCAGCCGGTGATGATCCTGCGCAACCATGGCCTGCTGGTGGCCGAACACAGCGTGGCCAGCGCCTTCTACTGGTACTACGTGCTGCAGAGCGCCTGCCATGTGCAGGCGCTGGCGCATGCGATGCCCGGCGCCACGCTACCGCTCAGCGACGCGGCGCGCGCGCAGTCGTCGCGCAACGTGCAGGACAGCGACCCGCAGGGCGACCTCTACCCCAAGGTGTTCGGTGCTGCAGTGCGCCGTGCCGGCGTGACCCTGGACCAGCTGTGCGCCTGAACGCGTGAACCCTTGAGCAACCGTCTGTCCCCGGCCGCGTTCGCCACGCTGCTGCTGATCGCGCTCATGATGGGCGCGAACCACGTCGCTGCCCGTCTGGCCTTCGACCATGGCGTGGACGTCCTGACCGCCGTCAGCTTCCGCAGCGGCGTCACGGCCTTGGTGGTCGGTGCACTGGTGTGGCTGCAGGCGGTACCGCGCCAACTCACGCCACGCCACCGGCGTGCGCTGCCGGCCATCGGTCTGCTGATCGCGCTGCAGAGCTTCTGCCTCTATTCGGCCGTCGCACGGCTGCCGGTGGCGCTGGCGCTGCTGGCCTTCAACACCTACCCGCTGAGCACGGCCCTGTGGGCCCGTCTGCTCTACGGCCACCGGCCGGAGCGGCGGGTGCTGCTGGCGATGCCGATGATGCTGCTCGGTCTGGCGCTGGCGCTCGACGTGCTGGGCGCGGCATCGGGCCTGGGCGCGGCGGCCCAGTGGGGCCGCATCGGTGCCGGCGTGGCCTTTGCTGTGACGGCGTCGGTCACCTTCGGCCTGGCCCTGGTGTGGACGCAGCACGAAGCTGGCGACCTGGACGGCCGCCTGCGCACCGCCACCACCATGGGCCTGGTCGGCCTGCTGGCGCTGGCCGCTGTGGGGGCCCAGGGTGGCTTTCACTGGCCGCAGGCGGCGCCCGGCTGGTGGGGGCTGGGCCTGCTGACCCTGCTCTACGGCACGGCCTTCACCATCATGTTCACCGTCCTGCCCAAGCTGGGTGTGGTGGGCAATTCGGCCATCATGAACGTCGAACCGGTGTTCGCCCTCGGACTGGCCTGGGTCTTCCTGCACCAGTCCATCGCGCCGGTGCAATTGCTGGGCGCCGGCATCGTCGTCGGCACGGTGATCTGGTTGGGCCTGCGGCGCTGAGGCAGCGCCAGGCCGAAACGCAGCGCAGCGTCAGAAGTGCAGCGTCAGCGTCAGTCCGGCGGCCCAGCCCGGGTCGCGCGGCACGGTGTCGTTGGCCCGCGGCCAGAAGTGGCCCACCAGCACCTCCCCGACCAGCCAGTCGGCGTGCACCGGCTGCTGCCAGCGTGCCTGCACGCCGTAGTCGGTGAGGCCGACGCCGGTGCGCTGCTCGGCGGTGGCGATCAGTTCCAGTGCCAACTGCCGACGGTCGCCGAACAGCTGGTAGGCACCCAGGATGCTGGACACGCCCAACCGACGTGACGCCTGGGTCACGGTGCCCGACACCAGCCAGCGCACCGCCAGATCGTCATGCACCGCACGCTCCACCGACATCGCGGTGGTGGAGCCCAGGTGGTCGTCCAGGGTCCAGAAAAAGGTCTGGCGGAACTCGGCCAGACGCCGTTCGTCCAGCACCAGCGGGTGCTTGTAGCGCAGCTGCACATAGGGTTTGAGACCACCCCGGAAGCCCACCCGCAGGTCGGTGGATTCGCGCAGCAGCACGCCCACGCCAGCGAAAAATCGTGTGTCCTCGGTCGTTTCGCGCTGCAGGCGCTGCGTGCGGGTGAAGGCGCCCGGCTGGTCGGTGACGACCTCGCGCGGGTTGTCGCGACCGACGAAGACGTAGGCCTTGTCCTCGAGGTTGGGCAGCCGGAAACGCGCGTTGAAGCGCACGGACACGGTGTCCTCGTCGGGCCGGTGCAGCAGGCTCAGGCCCAGGCGGCCCTCGGTGACGCTGCCGCCGTCACTGAACGGCTTGTCGCCGAACCAGCTGTCCACGCCGCGGGCGAGCCACAGCGCGGTGTCACGCACGCCGGCGCGCAACTCCTCCGCACTGCTGGCCACCGGTCCTGGGGCCGGCGTCGGCTCGGCCGCCACCACGGCGGCGCCGAACACACCGGCCAGCACGGCCACCCCGCATCGCTTCAGACACACCATGGCCCATGTTCTCACAGCACCGCGACCGGCCTCGACGTGATGCACCCGGTCACATCGCAACGGACCGGACAACCCGGTCGGGTCAGCTCAGGTCCGGGGATCGGCGGCCGACGGCACCACGCGCGGGATGCGAATGGTGAAACGGCTGCCCTGTCCAGGGGTGCTGTCGACATCGAGACGGCCGCGCAGGATCTCGACCACCGCGTTGTGGGCGATGTTCAGGCCCAGGCCGGTGCCGCCACGCCCCATGCGTGACGTGACGAAGGGCTCGAAGATGCGGCAGAGCTGGTCGGCCGGAATGCCCACGCCGTCATCGGCCACGACGATGCTGGCCTGGTCGCCGTCCACGGCACGGCCGATGATGCGGACCTGCCCCGTACGCCCCTCGAAGGCATGCACCAGGGCATTGGTGACCAGGTTGGTCACCGCCTGGCCCAACGCGCCGGGGTAGCTGTCGAGCTGCACGCCAGGCGCGACGTCGACGACGATCTCGTGGGCCGTGCGCCGGAAGCTCGGCTGCAGCGTGAGAACGATCTCGCGCACCAGTTCGTCCAGCGCGAAGCTGCGGCGTTGTTCGCTGGTCTGGTCGGCGGCCACCTGCTTGAAGCCGGTCACCAGCTCGCCGGCTCGCTGCAGGTTGCGGCCGGCGATGGCGGTGGCCTGGTCGACACTGGCCAGCAGCCCCTCGAGCGCACTGCGGCGCAGGCCCTGGGCCAGACCGGCACGGAACTGTTCGGCCTCGTCCCGCAGGGTGGAGACGGCCATCAGGCCGTTGCCCAGCGGCGTGTTCAGCTCGTGCGCCACGCCGGCCACCAGCCGGCCCAGGGCCGCCAGCCGCTCTGCACGCAGAAGTTCGTTACGTGTGGCCCGCAGGTGCTCCAGCGTGCCGCGCAGTTCGTCGTTGGCCTGCGCCAGCGCATGCGTGCGTTCCGCGACCCGATCCTCGAGGCGGACATTGAGGTCACGCAGGGCGCGCTCGATGCGGCGAGTCTCGGTGATGTCTTCGTTCGCCCAGACCATGTAGTCGCGCCCGTCCAGGCTCAGCCGGCGACCGGTGACGCGGCAGAGCACCACACTGCCATCGGCGCGGCGCAGCCAGGCCTCGGTGTCCACCGTGCTGTCGCCCCAGGCCTGGGCCAGCGCCACGTCACGCACGCCCGGGTCCTGCCAGAGCGCCAACTCGCTGCCGCTGCGCCCGCGCACGTCTCGCGCGGCATGGCCGAACAGCCTGCACCAGGCCTCGTTGACATCGATGATGACCCCCGCGCCTGGCGCCAGATCCACCACGGCCATGGCCACCGGCGCGGTGTCGAAGATGCCGGCGCGCTCCAGTTCACGGCGGCGCAGGGTGTCGGTGGACACGGCCAGCGCGTCGGCCAGGGTGTTGAACTCCTGCACGCGCCCACGCGGCCAGGCTTGCGAAGCATCGCCCTCGATCAGGCGCTGTGCGTGCTCCACCAGCCGTGTCACGGCCGCCGACAGGTTGCGGGCCAGCCAGGGGGCCAGCATCAGGCCGACGGCGAGCGCCGCCGCAAAGGCGCCCAGCACCAGACCGACGGTGGCCCGCACCCGCGGGTGGGCCAGACCCGCGGGTACGCGGGCGACGAAACGCCAGCCCAGCGCGGGCGCCGACGCCACCGCGGCATGGATGGCGCGCCCACTGATGGTGACGTCACGCTGGACCACGGTGCCGTCCGGCGGCAAGCCTGCGAGCAGCGGCGACCGATGGAGGTTCAGGCGGTGCGCCGCGTCGTCGTCGGCACTGTCGACCAGCACCTCGCCTCGGCGGTCGATCAGCCAGACCGCTGCCCCGGCCCCCACTGCACGGCTGACGGGGTCGACGGCGTGGGCCATGCGCAGCAGCGCCGGCAGCGGCACCTCCGCCAACAGTGCACCGCCCGCAGGCAGCGCCCGGCGCAGGGCCACCGTGACCTCACCACTGAGCGGGGACACGTAGCGATCACTCCAGATGGCCGCAGTCCCGGTGATTGGAGCCACCACCACCGGGAGACGCGACAAGTCATGTCCCAACAGATCGCCCCGGGCTTCACGTCGCGCCGCCGGCACGCCCACGGCCTGCACCCGGCCCTGCGGGTCGAGCCGGTAGACGGCCTGCAAGGTGACGCCATCGGCCACCGCGGCATCCAGCAGCGGCGTGGTCTGATCGGTCAGGGCCAGGGCGCTGGCCAGCAGGTCCACCCGGCGTTCGATGGACACGAGAAAGGCCTGCTGCCGTTCGGCGAAGGCGGCAGCCTCCCGCACCACCAGCGCCCGGTGCTCCGCTTCCAGCTGAGGCACACGCAGCAGCAGCAAGGCGGCGCCCACGACGCCAAAGGTCAGCAGCGTGGCCAGCGCAAAGAGTGCGGCCAGCCACTGCCGCAGGCGCCAGGCGGCATGGCGGCCTCCAGCGGGACGCCATTGGGCGGGGCCTCGGTCTGGCCCGCGCCCTGGCACCGGCACTGGCCGGGTGTTCACGGCAGCGGCCGGAAGCGGCCGTCGCGGATCTCGGTGAAGACCACGTGCCGGGTGCCATCGCCCTGGGCGTCGAAGCGCACCGCCTGCTGCAGGCCCGCGTAGGGGCCGTGGGCCAGCACGGCGGCCTTCATCGATTGCCCCGCGGCCCGTTGGCCAGCCGCCGCCATCAGCACCGTAGCCGCATCATGGGCCGCCACGGCGCCGTAGCTGGGCTCGTCGCCGAAGCGCTGGCGGTAGTCGGCGACGAAAGCCAGGTAGGCAGGCGCGCGGCTGTCACGGTCCAGCGGCTGGAGCACCAATGCCCCTTCCACGGCACGCCCGCCCAGTTCGATCAGCGTGTCGGTGGCAGCCCACTCGGCCACCGCAAAGGGCAGCGTGGGCGCGCGCTGGCGCCACAACTGCGCCAGGCGCGCGGCATCCACGGCGTTGGCGATGAGCACGCCGACGTCGGGCCCGCTGGCCTGCAGCCGGTCGACCACCGCAGCGGTGGCGGCGCTGCCGCCGGGCTCGAATGGCAAGGCCTCGACAACGGCACCCCCCGCGGCGACGAAGGCACTTCGAAATTCTTCGAGCCAGGACCGGGCAAAGCTGCGATTGCCGTCGTCGTGGGCCACGGCTGCACGGCGATGGCCCGCCGCAATCAGGCGCTGGGCGTAGTCGCCGGCGTTGTCGCGGGTGGTGCGGTTGATGCGCAGCAGCATGTCGTCGCGGCCGACGAGGGCCATCGACGTCACCGTCGGGCTGAGCAGCAGCAGGCCGGTCTGCTCGGCCAACGGCAGCACCGCCTGCGCCATGGCGCTGGTGAACGGGCCGATCACGGCATCGACGCCGGCGTCGACCAGCCGCTGCAGCGCACTGCGGGCCTGGTCGGGGTTCTGGCCGTCGTCTTCGACCTGCAGGGTCACCGGCTGGCCGCCGACACCGCCGGCGGCGTTGCGCGCCTCCACCGCCAGCAAGGCGCCGTTGCGACCCGACTCGCCGAGCCCAGCTCCGCGCCCGGCGAGGCCCGCGAGCAGCCCCAGGCGCAAGCCGGGCACGGCCGTGCAGGCACCGGCGAGCACGCCTGCCAGCGCCGCAGCGCCGGACAGCAGCAACGCGCGGCGCGCGGGATCGGGTGCACGCGACGTCATGCCATGGACCTCGATGCGGCCAGCCAGTCGAGCAGGCCGGGCAGGGGCAGCGGGCGCGAGAAGAGGAAGCCCTGCGCCTCGTCGCAACCCATGTCGACCAGGGCCTGGCGCTGGTCCTCGGTCTCCACGCCTTCGGCCAGCACGCGCAGGCCCAGTTGCCGGCCCAGCGGCACGATCATGCGCGCGATGCGGGCGCCGGGCTGATCGCTGCCCAGGCGGGAGACGAAGGTGCGGTCGATCTTCAGCCGCGTGGCCGGCAGGCGGTCCAGGTACGACAGCGACGAGAACCCGGTGCCGAAATCGTCGATGGCCACCCCCACGCCACGCCGACGCACCTCGGTGAGCAGTTCGGCCACATGGTCGAGACCGACCACCGCCACGCTCTCGGTGATCTCCAGCTCCAGCCGCGACGGCGCCACGCCCTTGTCGGCCAGCGCCAGGTCCAGCTGACGCAGGAAATCGGGGTGGGCGAATTCCACCGGCGAGACGTTGACCGCCAACGTGAGCAGTGGTGCCCCCGGTGGTGCAGCGCGGTCGGCCTGCACCAGGGCATCCAGCCCGCTGCGCAGGCACCAGTTGCCGAGACTGACGATCAGGCCCGACTGTTCGGCCACAGGGATGAAGCGGTCGGGCGGCACCATGCGGCCGTCCTCCGCCCGCCATCGCAGCAGCGCCTCGACGCCCACCACACGGCCGTTGGACAGGTCCACCTGGGGCTGGAAGGCCAGGAACAGCCGGTCGTGGTCGAAGGCCCGGTGCAGGCCGTGCAGCAACCGCGTGCGTTCCTTGGAATCCTCGCCCAGCGCCCGCGTGAACACCTCGCTGCGCCCATGGCCGCCGGACTTGGCCCGCTTCATCGTGATGGCGGCGTCCTTCAGCAGTTCACTGCCGGTGCTGGGCAGGGCGTCGTCGCAGGGCACGAAGCTCATGCTCACGGAAATGCGCCGCTGCACCCCTTCCAGCTCGAGCGGCGCCTCCAGCAGCACGCGCAGCGGCTCGTCACGCACGAGCGCCGTCGGCCCCAGCACGGCAAAGGCGTTGCCGCCGACCCGCGCCACCACGCAGCTCCCGGGCAGGCCCTGCACCAGGCGTTGCGCCATGGCCTGCAGCAGCAGGTCGCCAAAGCGGTGGCCGAACATGTCGTTGGTCTCCGCGAACTGGTCGATGTCCAGCGTGGCCAGCGCCTGCCCGGCGAGGCTGCCGTCGGCGATGCGGGCGTCGAGTTGCTCGATCAGCGCCGTGCGGTTGGCGATGCCCAGCAGGCGGTCGACGTAGGCGTGCTCGCGCAGCCGCGACACCAGAGCCACATTGGCCGCGCACAGCGTGATGTTGGTGCAGAAGACCTCCACCAGCTGACGGTCGATGGCCGGCAGCGGCGTGCGCGCCGCGATGTAGGCGGCGAAGTCGCCGCTGGCGCCGCCCCGCCCTTCGAAGAACAGCGCCACGAAGCCCGGGCCGCTGGTGCTGGCGCGTGCGCGCAAGCAGTGCAGCAAGGCATCGGCCACGGCCTCGTCGTCCAGTTCGCCGACACGGCGGCGGATCAGGTGCCGCCAGCGCCCGGCTGCCGCGATGACCACGAATCCTGCGGCCTCGCCCCCGGCAGACGGTGCACCACGGAGGGGGTCCGCGGCGGCACAGACCACGCCTTCCGGGTCCACCCCCAGCAGGCCGGCGATCTGGATGATCACCCCTTCGGCAAAGTCCACCATGCCTTGTTCGGCAATGAACTGGTTGCTCGCAGCGATCACGCGTTCCAGTCCGCGGCGGCTGGCCTCCAGACGGCGCAGCTGATCGTAGGACCGGATGGCGGCCGTCAGCGTCACGTAGAGCTTCTGTCGCGTCAGTTCCGACTTGGTCTTGTAGTCGTTGATGTCGTAACGGCGGATGGTCTCGAGCTCCGGGGCCTGGCCCGGCTGGCCGGTGCGCAGCACGATGCGGGTGTTCAGCAGCCCGAGCTCACCACGGATGCGCGCCACCAGGTCGAGGCCGGCATGTTCCGACTCCATCACCACGTCGAGCAGCACGACGGCGATGTCGGGCTCGGCGCGCATGCGCTGCAGGGCCTCGGCAGCACTGTGTGCATGCAGCAGGTGCAGGCCTCGGCCGGCGATCTCCAGGCCGCGCAAGGCGAAGGCCGTGGTCTCGTGCACATCGGCATCGTCGTCGACGAGCAGGATGCGCCAGGCCTCGGGCCCTGCCTCGATGGCCTGGTGACCGGTGGACTCGTCGATGAAGGGAAGGAGATCGTCGGGCACTGTCATGGCGTCAGGGGGGCCGCCGGCAGAGCACGGGGCCACGGGTTGTACGGCCGTGGGTGAAGATTTCGAATCGCGTTAACAATATCCAATCTCTCGAGCCGCTGCCCGGCACCGGCCGATGGACCGTACACCCCACGTTGTCTACGCATTGACAAGAAGTGCCAGGTTTCTCAAGGACTTGGCGTCGACGCCGGACTCGACACCGGCCGGGCCGGTTTCATACCGCCTGGGAACAAGAGCCCCATGATCAAGGGGCCGGCGGACGATGGTGACGCAAATCTGCGTGCGTGTACGCAGGACAAGCACCGGGGTCGGGCCTACGGTGGGCGCATGCCAGCACCGCAGCCCACCCCACGCGCCAATGTGCCGACCACGGCACCGGCGAGGCACCTCCACGGCCATCGCCGCCAGGCCACGGCAGGCTGGGGTACTGGCTTCAGCCGATTTGTCAGGCTTTTCACCGCCGTCCCGCGCCTGCAGGCAGGGCTTGCGGTGGCCGCCATGGCCGTCGCGCCGCTGAGCATTGCAGCGCAGACGGCGAACACACCGCTGGACGTCGGTCTCGACGTGCGCTCCTCCCTGTTCAGCGGCCGACTGCTGCTCAACGGGCAGGCCTTCGGGGCGGGTGGGACGTCGAGCTTCGCGGTCAACCTCGTGCGGATCGGCGACGCTGCCGACGACCTCTACCTTGGCGCGTACCTCCAACCCGGCTACACCGTGCCCTTGGTGGCGGGCACCTACCGCCCGCAGTTCTTCCACCAGTTCGGCCCGGCATCCCCTCAGAACTACGCCGCACCGCTGCGTCCGCTGATCGACGCGCGGCAGCCGCGGGTGGCGGAAATCGACGTTCCGGGCGTGGCCCTCACTGCCGACTTCAAGCTCGACGGTCAGGCTTTCCCGCTACAGGCGGCCGAGGTGGCGGAGTTCTACCTGGTGCCTCACCGGCCGGGTGAGCGGATCCTTCTGGGCCGATCGAACACACCCGGCGCGCAGGCCGTGGTGCTGCCTGGCCGCTATGACGTCGTCTATGAATACCGCAGCGGCGAGTACCTGCCCATCAACGAGCATGCAGTGGTGGCCCGCGGGCTGCACCTGACGTCGTCGCGCCACCTCAGCATCGCCGTGCGGTCGACCATCGCTGAAACCCGCGTGACGCTGAATGGCGAGCCCTTTCCCGTCGACGCCTACGACCACGGTCGCATCGTGCTGGTCAACCCGGCGGACCGGGACCAGGTGGTGATCGGCGAAACCTTCGGCACGCTGCTGCCCGCCCGGCGTGTGATCGTCGGGCGCTACGACGTGCACTACCGCAGCCGTGAGCCCGGCGCCGTCACCCCCGTCAACCCGGACGCCGCGGTGGCCAAGGGCGTAAACCTGAGCGCACGCCAGCGCCGGGTCGACGTGGATGTGCGCGCGATCACCTTCGCCGGCAGCTACCTGATCAATGGGGAGGCGCCTCCGAACTCCGCGTACCACTACGCGCGCATCGGCCTGCGCATGCACGGCACATCGGACACGCTGCAACTGGGCGACACCTATGCACAGACTTTCGGGCCGTTGAACATCGTGGCAGGGACCTACGAGGGCGTCTATGCGCACCGCGAAGGCGAATCGTTGCCGATGAACACGGACGCCGTCTTCCTGTCCGAACTCCTGCTGCAGCAGAACAGCAGCCAAGTGCTGGACATCCCGGCCGTGCCGCTGACGCTGGACCTGCGGCTCAATGGCGCGGCGTTTCCCAACAGTGCCTACAACTACGCGCGCATCACCGTCGTGCGCCAGCAGGCCGAAGGCGCCGCAGCGGACCCGATCGTGCTGGGCGACACCTTCGCGGGCCCGCTGCTGATCACGCTGCTGCCAGGCCGATACAGCTTTGTCTACAGCGCGCGTGAGACCAACGGACTGGTGCCGGAGAATCGCCAGGCCGTCTTCCTGAAGGACGTCGACGTGTCCGGGCCGACCACGATCGTGCACGACCTGCGCGCACGGCCCGTACGTTTGGGCGTGACACTGGACGGCGCCACCTTCCCCGACGCGGCGCAGGGCAGCGCTGAAATCCTGGTGGGTCAGACACGTGAGGACAGGGTCACGCTGGGGCTGACCTCAGACCTCGGCACACCGGCCACTCGCCTGCTGCTGCACGGCCGTTACACGGCCTACTACGCGTTGCGCGACGCGGGGAACGCTTCGTTGATGCCCGCCAATCGGGACGCCGTCATCGGCCGCTTCGTGGTGGATTGACGGGGCCGCTGCGTCACATCCGACGCTCCCGGCGCACGGGGGGGGGGCCACGCCCGCCACGAATAGGCTCGCCATGAGCACCCAGCACCCAGCGCCCAACAAAAAAGGCCCTGGTGCTAGACGGCATCAGGGCCTTTGAACATTGACGCCAAGGCGTCAGCGTGAATGGGTGGGGTGGCTGATGGGACTCGAACCCACGACGACCAGAATCACAATCTGGGACTCTACCAACTGAGCTACAGCCACCGAAGAGCCAAAGATTATAGCGTCAAGGCTTGGCCGGATTTGGCGCCTTGATGACGACCTTGTAGCGCTGCTCCAGCGCCTTGTAGTAGGCCTCGGCCTCGGCGTTGCCCAGCGCCTGCGCAAACTGCTGTCGCAGCGGGGCGCTGCCACCACCGGCCGCCGGGTCACGCGGCAGAACCTTCACCACGCGCAACAAGGCTTGTCCCGCACTGCCCAGGTCCACCAATTGCAGGGCGGGCAAGGCCTTGGGCGCGGCCTTCAAGGCGGCGTCCACCACCGGGCGCGGCAAGCCCTGCGTCTGCGCACGCGAGACCACCACAGCAGCCGGCAGGCCAGTGCCGTCCTGGGCATCCTTCAGCGCGGCCAGGCGAGCTTCGGCATCCTTCCTGGCCAATGCCGCGGCCTGCTCGGCCACCACGCGGGCACGCACCTGGTCCCGCACCTCGGCCAGCGGCAGCACGCGCTCAGGCTCGTGCTTGACCACGCGGGCCGACACCAGCTGGTTGGGCCCGGTTTCCACCGCGTCGGTGTTGCGGCCCTGGCGCAGGGCGTCGTCCCCGAACACGGCGTTCAGCAGCTTGGCCGAGGCCAGCGGCCCTTCAGCACCTGGCGCCGGCTGGCGCTGCACGGTGGCCGTGCGCTTCTCGAGCTTGAACTTGTCGATCACCGCTTGCAGGCTTTCCGGCTGTTCGTACACCATGTTGCTGAACTGCTCGGCGACCTCGGCATAGCGGCGCTGCGCCAGCGACCGGCGCACCTCCTGCTCGATCTCGGTGCGCACCTCGGCAAACGGCCGCTTTTCGCCGCCCCGTGTCTCGACGAGCTGGATCACGTGGTAGCCGAAATCGCTCTCGACCACCGGGCTGATCTCACCCGGCTTCAGGGCGAAGGCCGCGTCCTCGAAAGGCTTGACCATCGCACCGCGGCCAAAGAACCCCAGGTCGCCGCCATCGGCCGCAGAACCGCCGTCGTCGGAGTTCGCCTTGGCCAGGGCCGCGAAGTCACCCGGCTTGGCGCGGGCCTGGGCCAGCAGCTGTTCGGCCTTGGCGCGCGCCTTCTCCCGGTCGGCCGCCGGCGCCTCGCGTTCCGCCTTGACCAGGATGTGGCGGGCCCGGCGTTCTTCAGGCTGGGTGTAGCGCTCCGCGTTCTGTTCGTAATAGGCCTTCAGGTCACCGTCGGGCACCGCCGCGTCCTTGGCCAGCGTCTCCAGGTCGAGCATCACCCACTCGATCCGGGCCTGCTCCGGGGCCCGGAACTCCTCGGCGTGAGCTTCGTGCCAGGTCTGGAGTTCGGCGTCGGTGGGCTGCACCTTGGCGCGGTAGGCCGCGGCGTCGAAGGTCTGCACCTGCACCTCGCGCTGCTGCAGCAGCGCGTCCAGCGCGGCATCGGCCACACCGGGTGCAGCCTGGGCCGAACTGCTGACGCCGCCGAGCACGGCGTCCATGCCATAGCGCAGCGCGATCTGCTGCTCCGCGCCGGCGTCGCCGAAGCCCGCCTGCAACGCGCGGTCACGGTCGACCTGTCCATTGGCACCCCGCAGCGGCGCGAAGTACGCGCTGCTCTTGACCAGTTCCGGCAGGCGACCCGGGGTGGGCACGAGATGCTGGTCGTAGGCCGCAGCCAGCAGCAGACGTTCACGCACCAGCTGCTCAAGGGCCTGGCGACGGAACTCGGGGGTGTCGAACATCGCCGCGTCGGCATTGGGCACCCGCTGACGCATGGTCTCGACCGCCCGGCGCTGGGCCAGGTCCCAATCGGCCTGCGTGATCTTCTGCCCGGCCACCTCGGCCACCGTGGCGTTGGCGCCGTCGGTCATGCGCTTGTAGCCGTCGATGCCGAAGAAGACGAACGACGGGATGATCAGCAGCACGATGAGGCCAAGCATCAGCTTGGAGTGCTGGCGGACGAAATCGAACATCGAAGGGGATTCCCGGGGCCTGAAAGCAAAAAGGCGAACCGCTGTTCGCCTTCGTTGCCTGGATTTGCGGACCCGCGATTCTAGTGCCGACGGTGGTGGGTGCTGACGGGATCGAACCGCCGACCTACGCCTTGTAAGGGCGCCGCTCTGCCAGCTGAGCTAAGCACCCGT
Source organism: Burkholderiaceae bacterium (assembly GCA_024235915.1). Classification (GTDB taxonomy): domain Bacteria; phylum Pseudomonadota; class Gammaproteobacteria; order Burkholderiales; family Burkholderiaceae_C; genus Rubrivivax. The sequence continues at coordinate 217,080 of JACKLO010000009.1, forward strand.
CGGAGAAATCAGTTCAGGTGGTCCTTGAGGCCCTTGCCTGGCCGGAACTTGGGCACCTTGGCCGCCTTGATCTTGATCTGCGCGCCGGTGCGCGGGTTGCGCCCGGTGCGCGCCGTGCGCTTGGTCACTGCAAAGGTGCCGAAGCCTGCGATCGACACGCTGCCGCCCTTCTTCAACGCCCCCTTGACCCCACCGATCATCGCCTCGAGTGCCCGCGCGGCCGCGGCCTTTGAAATGTCGGCCTGGGTCGCGATGTGCTCGATCAACTCGGTCTTGTTCACGGACGGGATCCCCTGTTGGTGCGCCTTGACGGGCAGATGCATGCGATCGTGGGTGGCGGCCGCGTGGTGATTGGTGATCAACGCCGACGCGGCTTTGCGGAGCCATTAAATCCGCCGGCCAGCCTGGGTGTCAAGAACGCTGGCGCATTCTATGCATGCCTCGGACGAGGATACCCGGCAGCGTGTCAACGACGGCCCGGTTCACGCACCACCAGCCCCACGCCGATGGCCGTGAGCACCAGGCCGATCAGCACGCCTGGCGTCAGCAGTTCGTCGAACAGCGCCCAGGCCAAGAGCGCCGTGCAGGGCGGGACGAGGTACATCAGGCTGCTCACGCGGGTGGCGGCGCCACGCTGGATCAGCAGGTACAGCAACGAACTGCCGCCCAGCGTGAGCCCCAGCACCGACCACGCCATGGCCCCCATCAATTCGGGGTGCAGCACGATGGGTTCGTGCTCCAGCGCCAGGGCCAGCGGGGCGGTGACCACCAATGCCGCCAGCAGTTGCACGGTGTTGGCGGTGCGCACGTCGCAAGGCTGCACACGCGCCTTCTGCACCAGTGTGCCCACCGTGATGCTGGCCAGGGCCAGCAGGGCCACCGCCAGGTTGCCCGCGTTCACTTCACCCACGCCCAGCTTGTGCCAGACCACCAGCACCAGGCCAGCCAGACCCAGCGCCAGGCCGGCCCACTGGCGCGCCGACACCCGGTGTTCACTGCCGGCCCAGGCCACCCACAGCGCCGTGAGCACCGGCTGCAGGCCGGCCACCAGGGCCATGGTGCCCGCGCCCAGGCCCGACTTGATGGCCGACCAGACGCCGCCCAGGTAGCCTGCGTGCATCAGCACACCCACCAGCGCCAACCAGCCCCACTGCGCTCGCCCATTTGGCCACGATGGCCGCGTGAAGGCGATCCACACCCCGAAGGCCAGCACCGAGAGGGCGAAGCGCCAGGCCAGGAAACCCAGCGGCGGCGCGTGCGGCATGCCGTAGCGCGCGACCACGAAGCCGGTGCTCCAGATGCCGACGAAGACCAGCGGCATCGCCCGCACCCAGGGCGATTCGATGACCGCCGCCGCCGTCATTTGACCTTGGCCCGGATCTCCGGCAAGGCGCGCTGCAGGTAGTACACCATCGACCAGACGGTGAGCACCGCCGCCACCCAGATCAGCACATTGCCCCACAGGTGGGTGTCGATCACCTCGAACAGCGCGCCGTCGTAGAGCAGGAACGGGATGGCCACCATCTGCACCGTGGTCTTGACCTTGCCCAGCATGTGCACGGCCACGCTGCGCGCGGCGCCGATCTGCGCCATCCATTCACGCAGCGCCGAGATGGCAATCTCGCGCCCGATGATGATCAGGGCCACGAACACGTCGGCCCGGTCCAGGTGCACGAGCACCAGCAGCGACGCGCAGACGAGGAACTTGTCGGCCACCGGGTCGAGGAAGGCGCCGAAGGACGAGGTCTGGTTGAGCTTGCGCGCCAGGTAGCCGTCGGCCCAGTCGGTGAGCGCGAAGACCACGAACATCACCGTGGCCACCAGGTTGCGGGTGACGGCGTCCAGCGGCAGGTAGAACACGCCGACGATCAAAGGGATCGCGACGATGCGCGCCCAGGTCAGCAACGTCGGCAGCGTGAAGAACATGGCGGCGATTCTGCGCGATCTGCGGTGGCTGTCGTCTGCGCCGTCGCTATTCGTCCAGCGTGCGCGGTTTGAAGCGGCGGTCGTCGTCGAACAGGAACACCTCGACGAACTTCCAGGGCTCCGGCAGGTGCGCCACCGACCCGAAGGGCCCGGCGCGCTTGACAGCGTCGATGGCCAGCTGCGTGGTGTCCTTGGCCTGCGAGGGCTGGCGCATCACACGGATGCGCGTGACCCGACCATGGCGGTCGAGCTCGATCTCCAGCACCGGGATGGCCAGCAGCGGTTCCTGCACCGGGCCGCCGTAGGTCCGGCCGGGGTTGGCCGCCACGATGCGCAGCGCGGCTTCGCGCTTGAAATGGTCCCAGTCGCGGGCGCGCACCGGCGGTGGCAGCACCGGCGCGGCATCGCGGGCACCCTCGGCGGGCAGCGCCGGCCGGCCGGGCGGCGCTGCGGTTCCGCCACCTGCGCCCGGCGACACCGTGGCGGCCGGCGGTGGTGCCGGTGGGTTGCCACAGCCCGCCAGGGCCAGCGCACCGCCGGCCAGCAGCAGGCGCGCGGCCCAGGCCGACAGCGACAGGCGGGCCGCCCGCGCGGGCGGCAACTCAGTGAAGCGCACGGTAGATCTCCTCGGCCAGGTCCCTCGAAATGCCGTCGACGCTGGCCAGATCGTCCACGCTCGCGCTGCCCACCCCGCGCACGCCTCCAAAACGCTGCAGCAGCCGCGCGCGCTTGCGTGGGCCGACGCCGGGAATGTCCTCCAGCGCACTGCCGCCGGTGCGCACCTTGGCCCGCTTGGCACGCATGCCGGTGATGGCGAAGCGGTGCGCCTCGTCGCGGATCTGCGCCACCAGCATCAAGGCCGCCGAATCGTGCCCCAGGTAGACCTTGGGCCGGCCGTCGGCGAACACCAGTTCCTCCAGGCCCACCTTTCGCCCCTCGCCCTTCTCGACGCCGACGATCAGCGACAGGTCCAGCCCCAGTTCCTCGAACACCTCGCGTGCCATGCTCACCTGGCCGCGGCCGCCGTCCACCAGCACCAGGTCGGGCGGGCGGTGCTTGCCGGTGGCAGTGCCGGCGGCCAGCGCTTCGGCCAGCTTGGCATAGCGGCGTGTCAGCACCTGGCGCATGGCGGCGTAGTCGTCACCCGGCGTGATGCCGTCGATGTTGAAGCGGCGGTACTCGGCCCCCTGCATGGCGTGATGGTGGTAGACCACGCAGGACGCCTGCGTGGCCTCGCCCGCCGTGTGGCTGATGTCGAAGCACTCGATGTGCAGTGCATCGAGGTCGTCGACCGCCAGGTCCAGCGCCTCGGCCAGCGCACGCGTGCGCTCCCGTTGCGAGCCCTCTTCGGCCAGCAGCCGCGCCAGCGCGATCTCCGCACCCTTGACCGCCATCTCCAGCCAGATGCGCCGCTGCTCGCGCGGCTGGTGCACGCTGCGCACCCGTGTCTTGGCCGCGTCGGCCAGCGCCGCCACCAGGGCCTCGTCGACCGCGTGGCTGGTCACCAGCAGGGGCGGCACGGGCTGGCCGGCATAGTGCTGGGCGACGAAGGCCTCAAGCACCTGGACTTCCGGCGCACGACGGCTTGGTGCGACGTCGTCAGCCGGGGTCACATCGCCACTCAGGGATTCGTCGAAGTCGTCGGCCTCGAAGGCCACACCGTCGTCCACATGTGCGGGAAAGTACGCCCGGTCGCCCAGGTGCCGGCCCCCGCGCACCATGGCGAGGTTGACGCAGGCACGGCCACCGGCCACCTTGACGGCGAGCACGTCCACGTCACGGTCGGCAGCCGACAGGCTGCTCTCGTCCATGGCCTGCTGGTGCAGCACCTTGGACAGCGCCGTGATGCGGTTGCGCAGCTCGGCCGCCTTCTCGTACTCCAGCGCCTCGGCCCAGGTCATCATCTGGGCCTGAAGATCGTGCACCACGGCGTCGGCATCCCCGAGCAGAAAGCGTTCAGCATCGAACACGTCGCGGGCGTAGTCCTCGGCGCTGACGAAGCCCACGCAGGGTGCGGTGCAGCGCTGGATCTGGTAAAGCAGGCAGGGCCGTGATCGATGGGCGTAGACCGTGTCCTCGCAGGTGCGCAGCCGGAACACCTTCTGCACCAGCTGGATGGTCTGCTTCACCGCCCAGGCATTCGGGTACGGCCCGAAGTAGCGGTGGCGGCGGTCCACCGCGCCGCGATAGTACGAGACGCGCGGAAAGCGCGCTGCGGCGCTGGCCGCCACGCCACCGATGGCGCCGTCGTGCCCGCGCGTGCCGGCGATCTTCAGGTACGGGTAGCTCTTGTCGTCCCGGAACAGGATGTTGAACTTGGGGTTCAGCGTCTTGATCAGGTTGTTCTCGAGCAGCAGGGCCTCGGCCTCGCTGCGCACCACCGTGGTCTCCAGGCGCGCGATGCGGCCCACCATGGTGCCGATGCGCGTGCCGCCGTGGTCCTTCTGGAAGTAGCTCGCGACGCGCTTCTTCAGGCTGCGCGCCTTGCCCACGTAGAGCACGTTGCCGGCGGCGTCGAAGTAGCGGTAGACGCCGGGCAGCGACGGCAGCGCCGCCACCTCGGCCAGCAGGCGTTCGCGCGGATCGGCGGTCTCGGTCATCGGGGCGTGATTGTGGCGCGTCGGACAATGCGGTCATGGCACACGAACCCAACCCACCCCTGGTCTGGGACCTCTTCTGCCGGGTGATCGACAACTTCGGCGACATCGGTGTGTGCTGGCGGCTGGCCGCCGACCTGGCCGGGCGCGGTGACACCGTGCGCCTGTGGGTGGACGATGCCTCGGCGCTGCGATGGATGGCACCGCAAGGCGCCCAGGGGGTGCAGGTTGGCGCGTTCGACGCAGCCGGGGAACCGGGTGCTGTGGTGGTCGAAGCCTTTGGCTGCGACCCGCCGGCCGCGTTCGTCGCGCGGATGGCGGCGCGTGCGGACCGCCCCCCGGTCTGGGTCAACCTGGAATACCTGAGCGCCGAAGCCTGGGTGGAACGTGCCCATGGCCTGCCGTCGCCGCAGGCCAACGGCCTGCACAAGTGGTTCTTCTTCCCCGGCTTCACGGCGGCCACCGGCGGCCTGCTGCGGGAGCCTGGTCTGCTGCAGGCACGCGAGCGTTTCGAGCGGCCGGATGGGCCCCGCCGAGCCGTGGTGTTCAGCTACGACACGCCCGCGCTGGCGTCGCTGGCCGAGGCCTTCGATGGCGACCTGTGGCTCTGCCCGGGGCCGGCACAGGTGTTGGCGCCGTCGGCCCGCGTGCGCCATCTGCCCACCACCGATCAGCCCGGCTTCGACCGCTGGCTCTGGTCGGCCGACGTCAACATCGTGCGCGGTGAAGATTCGCTGGTGCGCGCGCTCTGGGCGGGCACCCCCTTCATCTGGCACATCTATCCGCAGCACGACGGTGTGCACCGCGTCAAGCTCGATGCCCTGCTGGATCGACTGGCCGCCGACGACGACGTGCGGGCGCTGTGGCATGCCTGGAACGGCTTCGGACCGTGGCCGACCCGATGGCCCGACGAGCAGCGCTGGCGCGCCGCCACCGAGGCGCTGCGCACGCGGCTGGCAGATCAGGTCGACCTCGTGACGCAGTTGCGCCGGTTCGTGGCCGGAAAGCTGACCGCGGCGAGGTAGAATCAAGGGCTTTGCGCGGCGGAGGCACCCTCCTTCGGACTTCTTCTGAGCCGCGCCCCCACTTCAGGACAGCGCCATGAAACTCGCTCAGGAAATCCGCGCCGGCAACGTGATCATGCAGGGCAAGGACCCGATGGTCGTGCTCAAGACCGAATACAGCCGCGGTGGCCGCGGTGCCGCCACCGTGCGCATGAAGATGAAGAACCTGCTCAACGGCGGCGGGGCGGAAGTCGTCTTCAAGGCCGACGACAAGATGGAGCAGATCATCCTCGACAAGAAGGAGTGCACCTACTCCTACTTCGCCGACCCGATGTACGTGTTCATGGACGCCGAGTACAACCAGTACGAGATCGAGGCGGAGAACATGGGCGACGCGCTCAACTACCTCGAAGACGGCATGGCCGTCGAGGTGACCTTCTACGACGGCAAGGCCATCTCCACCGAAATGCCCACCAGCGTCGAGCGCGTCATCAACACCGAGCCTGGCGTCAAGGGCGACACCTCGGGCAAGGTCATGAAGCCTGCGCGCATCGTCGGCACCGGCTTCGAGATCGCCGTGCCGCTGTTCGTCGAGGACGGCGACAAGATCGAGATCGACACCCGCACGCACGAGTACCGCAAGCGGGTCTGATTGGCCATTGATCCGGCATACCGCCGCACAATCGGGGCAGCTTCGGCTGCCCCTTTTGCTTTTGCATTGATGTCCTTCGATTTCGACGCTGCCGTCACAGCGCCCTTCCGCATGCAGCCGGGTCTGCGGCGGCTGGCGCCAGGCACACCGCAGCTGACTCCGTTGGCGCCCGGTTCGCGCCACCAGCGCGAGAAGCTGGCGGTGCTGAGTGCCTTCCCGGAACTGGCGCTGCAGGTGCGGCCGGGCTTCGACCCCGCGCCCGCGCTGCAGGCACTGGCCGCACACGCCGCGGCGGAACAGTCTCAGGCCTTCGCCTGGGACGGCCGCACGGCGCGCGCGCTGCGTCTGGGCACGGCGGTGCAGGGCACCGAGGTGCTGCACGAATCGGCCGGCGCCTTTGGCCTGGGCGACGAGATCGCCCGCTGCCTGCGCCCGCTGCCTGCCGAGTGGCGGCTGGCCGGCCTGCTGGCGCTGGCCTTTGCCGAGGACCTGGCCATCGTCGACGCACGCGATGCCAGCGTGCCCTGGATGGCCGTGTGCCTGCCGTCGCATTGGGCACCGCAGGACAAGATCGGCCGCGGTTTTGCCGACGTGCACGCGCCGGTCGCCGACGCTGAACGGGTGCGCCGCGCGGCGCCGCACTTGGTCGGGCTGGTGGCTGGCCCGGAGCGCTGGGAGCGCTTCGTCTGGAACGTCACCGGCCACCCGCGCCTTCACGCCCACCCGCGCCATGTCGACCCGGTCCGCTGGCCTGCGGACATCGGCAGCACACTGCCGGCCGGCGCCTGGTGGCGCACCGAGCGGCAGACCTTCGTGCCGGTGCCGGACGCGCAACAGGCGGTGTTCACCATCGCCGTGGACGTGCAGCCGCTGGCCGAGGCCATCCGCACGCCAGCGCAGGCCCAGGCGCTGCACGATGCCATGGCCTCCATGAGCGACGCCGTTCTCGACTACCGTGCCCTGGGCCCGGTGCGCGAGCCGCTGCTGCAATGGCTGCGTACGATCGGCTGAAGCCTGCGCACATCGTCTTCGACGCCGACGGCCGGCCGCGGGCGCCGGACTTTGACGATGTCTACCACGCGCGCATCGGCGCCACGGCGCAGGCGCAGGCGGTGTTTCTGGCGGGTAACGGCCTGCCGGAGCGTTGGCGCGGCCGCGCGCACTTCACCATGGCCGAAAACGGATTCGGCCTGGGCCAGAACTTCCTGGCCACGTGGGCAGCGTGGCGCGCCGATCCGCAGCGCTGCGGCCAGCTCCACTACGTCGGGGTCGAGGGCCACCCGGCCCACGTCGACGACCTGGCGCAGGCACTGGCCCCATCGCCCACCCCCGACCTCGCGCAAGCGTTGATCCAGGTCTGGCCGCCGATGCTGGCCGGCTGGCATGGGCTGGACCTGGACGGTGGGCGCGTACGCCTGCTGCTGGCTTTCGGCGAGGCGGCACAGGTCTGGCGCGAGCTGCGGCTGCGCGCCGATGCCTTCTTCCTCGACGGCTTCGCCCCCGACCGCAACCCGGCAATGTGGGCACCACCGCTGCTGCAGGCCATGGGCCGGCGCGCTGCAGCCGGTGCCACCGCCGCCACCTGGAGCGCTGCGCGAGCCGTGCGTGACGGCCTGCGCAGCGCCGGCTTCGCCGTCCAGACCGGGCCTGCCGTGGGGCCCAAAAGGGAGACCTTGCGGGCCGTGTTCGACCCACCGGCGTCCATGCACCGTGCACCGCCAACAGCCCCTCCGGGCGAAGTTCTGGTGCTCGGCGCCGGCCTCGCGGGCGCCTGGGCGGCCCACGAACTCGCGGCCATCGGTTGCAGCGTGCGCGTGCTCGATCGCCATGCCCGGCCGGCCCAGGAGGCCTCAGGCAACGCGGCTGGCCTGTTCCACGGTGTGGTGATGGCCGACGACGGTGCCCACGCCCGAACACTGCGTGCCGCGGCCCTGCATGCGGCGCGGGTGCTGCCCGGCTGGATGGCCGCCGGTGTCCCCGGCCAGGCCGGGGGCCTGCTCCGCCTGGCCGGGGCAGGCGACACCGCTGGTGACCTGCAGGTGCTGATCGACCGCCATGCCCTGCCGGCCACCTATGTGCAGGCGCAGGACGCCGCACAGGCCTCGTCACGCGCCGGCCTCACGCTGGACCGAGCCGCCTGGTGGTACCCCGGCGGCGGCTGGATCGCGCCGAGTGCGCTGACGGCGCGCCTGTTGGAAGGCGTCCCGTTCGAGGGCGGTGTCGACGTCGCCCGCATCGCTCACATCGACGGCCGCTGGACCCTGTTCGATGCCGATGACCACATCGTCGCCAGCACCACCACCCTGGTGCTGGCCAACGCCGCCGAGGCGGCACGGCTGGCGCCCTGGGCCGGCTGGCCGATGGGCCGCTCACGTGGCCAGGTCAGCCTGTGGCGCACGGCGTCGCCCGATGCGCCTCGGCCACACGTGCCGGTGGCCGGCGGCGGCTACCTGATCGCGATGCCCGACGGCGGCCTGCTGACGGGCGCGACCTCGCAGCCCGGCGACGACGACCCCATCGAGCGCACCGACGACCACGACTTCAACCGCACGCGGTTGCACAAACTCAGCGGTTGGCAGGCCCCGACGCCCGATGCCGGCCGCGTGGGCTGGCGCGCGCAGGTGCCGGACCGGTTGCCGCTGGTCGGCGCTGTGCCGGCCCAGGCGGCGACCCGGGCCACACGCCTGGATCGTGTCGAGCGTGCGCCGGGCTTGTTCGTGCTCAGTGCATTGGGCTCGCGCGGGCTGACCTGGGGGCCGATGGCTGCACGCCTGCTGGCCAGCCAGGTGGGTGGCCGGCCCTGGCCCCTGGAGGCCTCGCTGGCCAACGTGCTTGACCCGGCGCGTTGGCAGGTGCGGATGGCCCGGCGCGCGCTGGGCCAGAACGTCGAAGGCTGATCAGCCGCGCGGCGGCTGTTCCTTGTCGGCAGGCGCCGCACCATCGGCGTCGCCATTGACCTCTTCGACCGGTGCCAGGGCCGCCGCTGCGTCGTTCGGATTCATGTCGTCATCGCCGTGGCCGGACGCCTTCGCGGCGGCCTTGCTGGCGGCCTTTTCTTCCTTCTTCTTCTTCTTGGCGAGTTCGCGCTGACGCTTTTCGAACGAGTAGTTGGGCTTGGCCAATGGATCTCCTTGGAGGGCTTGAAAAGGGAGGATAGATCAGAAATCCAGCGTGCGGACGCCCTGCGGCGTGCCCAGCAACGCCAGCCTGGCACGGTGGCGGGCGAAGATGCCCACGGTCACCACACCCGGCCACTGGTTGACCTCGACCTCCATGGCCAGCGGGTCGCTGATGCGCAGGCCGCGCACGTCCAGGATGGGGTGGCCGTTGTCGGTGAGCACGCCCACGCGCAGTGCCGCCTGCCCGCCCAGGGCCGCGAAACGGCGCGCCACCTGCGGCGCGGCCATCGGGATCACCTCCACCGGCAGCGGGAACTGGCCCAGCACGTCCACCAGCTTGGATTCGTCGGCGATGCAGACGAAACGATCAGCCAGGTCGGCCACGATCTTCTCGCGGGTCAATGCCGCGCCGCCGCCCTTGATCATGTGGCCGCGGCCGTCGATCTCGTCGGCGCCGTCGATGTACACCGGCAGCCGGTCCACCGACGCCGCGTCCACCACCTCGATGCCGTGGCCGCGCAGGCGCGCCGTGCTGGCCTCGCTGCTGCTGACGGCGCCGCGGATGCGCTTGCCCGACGCGGCCAGCGCGTCGATGAACAGGTTCACCGTGCTGCCGGTGCCCACGCCCAGCCAGGCACCCTCGACCACGTGGGCCACGGCCGCCTGGGCGACCAGCTTCTTCAGTTCGTCCTGTGTCATGGCCTGGATTATCGGTCGGCCACAATCCCGCCCCATGGCCCTGATCCCCTACGCGCTGACGCGCCCCTTCCTGTTCGGGCTCGACCCCGAACAGGCCCACGAGCTGACGCTGGACGCCATCGCGCGGTTGCAGAACACACCGCTGCAATGCCTGTGGACGCAGCCGCGGGTGGACGACCCGGTCACCGTCGCCGGGCTCAAGTTTCCCAACCGCGTGGGCCTGGCCGCGGGCCTGGACAAGAACGGCCGCTGCATCGACGGCCTGGGCGCCATGGGCTTCGGCTTCATCGAGGTGGGCACGGTCACGCCCAAGGCGCAGCCGGGCAACCCCAGGCCGCGCATGTTCCGCCTGCCGGCGAAGCAGGCGCTGATCAACCGCCTGGGCTTCAACAACGAAGGCCTGGACGCCTTCCTGGCCAACGTGCGGCGCGCACGCAGCTTCCGCGCCGCCGGCGGCCTGGTGGGTTTGAACATCGGCAAGAACGCGGCCACGCCCATCGAACGCGCCGCCGACGACTACCTGGCGTGCCTGGACGGCGTCTACGCCCACGCCGACTACGTCACCGTCAACATCTCCAGCCCCAACACCAAGAACCTGCGGGCGTTGCAGTCGGACGAAGCGCTGGACGCGCTGCTGGGTGTGCTGGTCGCGCGCCGCCGCGTGCTGGCCGACAAGTTCGGCCGCCAGGTGCCGATGTTCCTGAAGATCGCACCCGACCTGGACGACGCGCAGATCACGCTGATCGCCGCCACGCTGCAACGCCATGGCATCGATGGCGTCATCGCCACCAACACCACCATCGCGCGGGATGCGGTGCAGGGCCTGCCGCATGCCAAAGAGGCCGGCGGCCTGTCGGGTGCGCCGGTGCTGGAGGCCAGCAACCGCGTCATCCGTGCGCTGCGCGCGGCGCTGGGCCCCGCCTACCCCATCATCGGTGTCGGGGGTGTGCTCTCCGGCGCCGATGCGCAGGCCAAGATCGCCGCCGGCGCCGACCTGGTGCAGGTCTACACGGGCCTGATCTACCGCGGCTCGCCGCTGGTGTCGGAAGCGGCGCGCGCGCTGGCCGCTTCCCGGGCCAGGTAGTCCACGGCCGCAGCCACGCCGTCGCTGCCGATCGGCATGCGCAGGTGGTTCAGGGCCGCCTGCACGCCGCCCAGCGCACCCAGCACCATGGGCCCGCTGAGGTCACCCAGGTGGCCGATGCGAAACACACGGCCGGCCAGCGGGCCCAGGCCCCCGGCGATGGACACGTCGAAGGCTTCGCGGGCCGTGCGGCGGATGGCGTCCGCGTCCACCCCCGGCGCGGTGGCGATGGCGGTGACCGACACCGACCGCGCTGCGGGCGCCTGGCAGAAGAAGTCCAGCGCGCCGCCAGAAGACCACGCCGCCACGGCCGCGTGCACCGCGCCGGCCAGCCGGCGGTGGCGGGCGAACACGGCGGGCAGGCCCTCGGCAAACAGCAGGCCCAGACCGGCTTCCATGCCGGCCATCAGCGTCAGCGGCGGCGTGCCGCAGAACTTCTGGTACGGCATCTCGCCCACGCGCAGCACCCAGTCCCAATAGAAGCGTGGTGTGGGGTTGGCGGCGGCCACGGCCATCGCCGCCGGGTTCACCAGCGTGAAGCCCACGCCGGGCGGCAGCATCAGGCCTTTCTGCGACGCGCCCACCAGCACGTCGATGCGCTGCGCGTCCATGGCCAGCGGCGCCGCGCCCAGCGAGGCCACGGCGTCCACCACCAGCAGGGCCGGATGACCGGCGGCGTCCATCGCGGCGCGCACGGCGTCGATGCTGTGCGTGGTGCCGCTGGCGGTGTCGGTGTGCACCATGAAGACGGCGGCGATGCGGGAATGGCCGCCGCCCAGGTCGGCACGCAGCGCGGCCTCGACGGCGTCGACGTCCATCGGCTGGCCCTCCACCCACGGCGTGCGCACCACGCCGCGGCCCAGGGCCTCGGTCTGGCGCGCCCAGCTCTCGCTGAAGTGGCCGGTGCCGGGCACCAGCGCCTGCGCGTCGGGCGCCAGCAGGTTCTGCACCACGGCCTCCCAGGCACCATGCCCGTTTGCGATGAAGAAGATGGGTTGCGCCACCGCCGTGCCGGCCAGCCGCCGCACACCGGCCTCGCAGGCGGCCAGCGTGGCGGCCACGCGTGGGTCCGCCAGGTCCATGGGCTGGCGCGCCATGGCGGCCAGCACCGCATCGGGCAGGTGCGTGGGGCCGGGGGCGTGCAGGAAGCGCAGGCCGGGGATGTGCGGGTGGGGTTCGCTCATGCCGCGCATGCTACGGCGGCGACAATCGCCCCGTGCAACTCGCCCGACTGCTCTTCAGCCAAGGTTTCGGCGCCCGCCGCGAATGCGAAGGCCTGGTGCTGGCCGGCCGTGTGCGCGTGGGCGGTACCGTGGTCGATGACCCCTTTGCCGAGACCGACGCCACCGAGGTCGAGGTCGAAGGCGTGCGCTGGCCGGTGCACGCCAAGGCGCTGCTGATGCTGCACAAGCCGGCTGGCTACGAATGCAGCCAGAAGCCGCGCCACCACCCCAGCGTGATGGGCCTGCTGCCGGCGCCGCTGCAGCGCCGCGGTGTGCAGCCGGTGGGCCGGCTGGATGCCGACACCACCGGCCTGCTGCTGCTGACCGACGACGGCGCGCTGATCCACCGCCTGACGTCGCCCAAGCACCATGTGCCCAAGGTCTACGAGGTCACGGCGAAACACCCGATCGATGCGGCGCAACTGCAGGCACTGCGCGACGGCGTGGTGCTGGACGACGACCCGGCGCCGGTGCGCGCCGCTGCGGTGGAGGCCACCGGCGAGCTCACGCTGCGCCTGGTGCTCACCGAGGGCAAGTACCACCAGGTCAAGCGCATGGTGGCCGCCGCCGGCAACCGGGTGGAGGCGCTGCACCGCAGCGCCTTCGGGCCGCTGACGCTGGGCGGCCTGGCGCCCGGTCACTGGGCCTGGCTGGACCCGGCCGCCTTGTCCGCCCCTTCCACCGCACCGGCCACCACCTCAGGCGGCCAGCCGTTGACACTGCCCAGGTAGCGCCAGATCGCCTCGATCTGCGCCGGCTTGGCGATGCCCTCCCAGGCCGGCATCGCCCTCAGGCCCTTGTTCACGCTGTGCAGGAAGCGCGCCTTGTCGTCGGCCGGAAAACGCCGCAGGTCGAAGGCGCCACCGCCCGACAGCACCAGGTTCAGCCCGTGGCAACGAGCGCAGAAGCTGGTGTACGCCTTGCGCCCGGCCTCGGGTGTGGGCGCGTCGTCGGCACACGCCGGGGTCGTGGCCGTGGCCAGCAGGGCGGCCGTCAGCGCCGCCCCCAGGAAGCCCGGCCCCTTCATCAGGGCAACAGCGCGAAGGTCCACACCGAGCTGCCGGCCGGCATGTTGGCCAGTTCCGGGTCACCCGCCAGCGCGCCGTAGACGGTGGAAGAACCGCTGAGCACGGTGATGTATTGGCGGCCGTCACGCTCCCAGGCGATGGGCAGGCCGCTGATGCCGGAGCCGGTCTGGAACTGCCACAGCTTCTTGCCGCTGGCGGCGTCGAAGGCCATGAACTCGCCCGTCTGCGCGCCGGTGAAGACCAGGCCGCTGGCCGTGGCCAGCACGCCGGCCCAGTTGGGCGCCTTGGACTTCACCTCCCAGACCTTCTTGCCGGCCACCGGGTCCCAGCCCACCAGCGAACCGCGCAGACCGTCGGCTGGCGCCGCGAAGCCACCCAGTTCCAGGCCCAGGTACCAGTTCGGGCCACCCGGCCGGTCCTGCTTGACGTACTTGACGCTCATGCCCAGGTTGACGGTGTTGAAGAACGCCAGCTTGCGATCCGGGTCGAAGGCCATCGGCATCCAGTTCTTGCCGCCAAAGGCGCTGGGCCAGACTTCCACGGCCTCGGTGGCCTCCTCGGTCTTCTTCACCTTGGCCGTCATCGGCGTGTCGATGGGGCGGCCGGTCTTGAGGTCGATGCCACTGGCCCAGTTGACCTTGGCCGCGAACTGGCTGGCGTTGAGCAGCTTGCCGTTGCGGCGGTCCAGCACGTAGAAGAAGCCGTTGCGGTTGGCCTGCATCAGCACCGGTGTCGTGGTGCCACCGATGGGCAGTTCGGCCAGCACCAGTTCGTTGGTGCCGTCGTAGTCGTAGGGGTCACCGGGCGAGAACTGGTAGTGCCAGACGATCTCGCCAGTGGACGGCCGGATCGCGAGCACCGAGCAGATGTAGAGCGCGTCGCCGCCACGCGTGGCCGGGTTCCACGGGCCGCCGTTGCCGGTTCCCCAGTAGACGAGGTCGAGCTGCGGGTCGTAGCTGCCGGTCAGCCAGGTGGGTGCACCGCCGTGTTCGTAACGGCCCGGTTTCCAGGTGTCGCCGCCCTTCTCGCCCGGCGCGGCCGTGGTCCAGCGGTGCCACTTCTCGGCGCCGGTCTTCAGGTCCCAGCCCTTGAGGAAACCGCGCGTGCCGTACTCGCCGCCGCTGATGCCGGTGATCAGCACGCCGCCGGCGATCAGCGGCGCGTGCGTCATGCTGTAGCCCTGCTTGTAGTCGGCCGCCTTCGAGCGCCAGACCGTTTTGCCGGTCTTGGCGTCGAGGGCCATCACGTGGGCGTCCAGGGTGGTGCGGTAGAGCACACCGTCGAGCACCGCCATGCCGCGCGAATGGATGCCGCAGCACAGGTAGCCGTTGATGTCGGCCGGCAGTTCCACCGGCACCTTCCACTTCTGACGCCCGCTGGCGGCGTCGATGGCCACGGTGTCGTTGGCGGTGGCCACGTACATCGTGTCGCCGATCACCAGCGGCTGGTTGGAGGCATTGGCCGCGGTGTTCAGGCTCAGGTTCCAGACCGGCACCAGGCGCTGGATGTTCTGTGCGGTGATCTGCTTGAGCGGCGAGTGGCGCTGCTGGGCATACCCCATGCCGTAGGTGAGCACGTCACCGGGCGTGGCGGCGTCGCGCAGCAGTTCGCCCGTGCCCTGCGCGCCGGCCAGGGTGGTGCCCAGGCACAGCGCCAATGCGGCGGCGTGGCGCAGGAAGGTGTGCGGCATGGTTTGTCTCCGGAATGTTCTTGATCGAGGCTGCACAGCGTAGGCATCACCCATCACGGCATCAACTTGGGTGCTTTCCCTAGGGCTGGACTGTTCCGCGTCGGCACATATTCGACGCCGATGACCCTGCCCACGCAGCCCTTCTTCGCCACCGCCGCCCAGCGCGCGCGCCTGGCGCGTCAGCGCTTCTTCGACGAAGGGCAGCGGCCCTCCGGCCTGGTCGGCGAGGCGGTGATCCAGTCCTGGAACCGCTGCCTGTCCGCGCGGCATCGGCCCGGTGATGGCGTGGCCTTCGACCCGGTGTCGGCCGCCCGCGCACAGACCGCGGCGATGCGTGCCCGCCCGCTGCTCGAGGCCGTGCGTGCGGAGCTCGACCAGCTGGAGACCACGCTGCGCGGCACCGCCTGCCGGGTGATGCTGACCGACAGCCAGGGTGTGATCGTGCACGTCAGCCAGGGCGAGGGCGCGGCCGACGATCGCGTGATGCCGGCCGCAGCCCGCGTGGGGGTCAACCTGGCCGAGGCCGCCATCGGCACCAATGCGCCCGGCATGGTGGTGCACACCGGCCAGGCCTGCACCGTCAGTGGCGCCGAGCACTTCTTCGACATGGTGCAGGGCATGCACTGCGCCGCCGCACCGCTGCGCGACGCTGCCGGGCGCCTCGTGGCGGTGCTGGACCTGTCCACCGAGAACCGGCCCTTTGCCTTCGACGCCGCCTCCATCGTCGGCCTGTACGCCACGGCCATGGAGAACCGCTGGCTGGTGGCACAGGCCCGCGACCAGTTGCTGCTGCGCTTCCAGGCCAACCCGGCGGTGCTGGGCACGCCGCTGGAGGCACTGGCCGCCGTGGGCCATGATGGCCGCGTGCACTGGCTCAACGGCGCGGCACGGCGCCTGCTGCCCGAGGACACGGTGGGGCGCGACGCCGAAGCCGCGTTCGGCGTGGGCCTGGACGGCCTGCTGGCGCTGTCGGCCCATCCGGCACCGGCCGTGCGCCACCTGCCTGGCGGGTTGACGGTGTGGCTGCGTGCGCAGCTGGCCAGCGCGGTGCTGCCGTCAGCGCCGACGGTACGCGCGGCCACGGTCCCGCCACCTGCGGCAGCAGCGGATGAAGTCACGGCGGCCATGCCGGCGCCGACGCTGGCCGAACACGACCAGGCCCATGTGCTGCGCACGTTGGACGAGTGTGGCGGCAACATCGCCCAGGCCGCCCGCCGCCTGGGTGTCTCACGCGGCCTGTTGTACCGCCGCCTGCGCGCCCAGCGCCAGGGATAATCCCGGCGCATGAAGATCCTGCGCGGCCCGGGCACGGCCCCGGGCCCCTGTGCCCTGACCATCGGCAGCTTCGACGGTGTGCACCGCGGCCACCAGGCCATGCTTGCGCTGCTGCACAGCGAGGCCCGTCACCGCGGCCTGGCGCCCGCGGTGCTGACCTTCGAACCGCACCCGCGAGACTTCTTCGCGGCCCGTGCGGGCACGTCGGGCAGTGCGCCGCCGCGCATCGGCACGCTGCGCGACAAGCTGGCCGAGCTGGCCCGCTGCGGCATTGCCCAGGTGATGGTGATGCGCTTCGACGCCACACTGGCCGCGCTGAGCCCGCAGGCCTTCATCGACGAGGTGCTGTGCCGCCGGCTGGACGCGCGCTACGTGCTGGTGGGTGACGATTTCCGCTTCGGCGCCCGCCGCGCCGGCGACTACACCCTGCTGGATGCCGAAGGCGCGCGCCGGGGCTTCGATGTGGCGCGCATGCAGAGCTACGAGGTGCACGGGCTGCGCGTGTCCAGCTCGGCCGTGCGCGAGGCCCTGGCCGCCGGCGACATGGCGCGTGCGGCCGACCTGCTGGGCCGGCCCTACGCCGTCAGCGGCCGCGTGCTGCACGGCCGCAAGTTGGGCCGCGAGCTCGGCTTTCGCACGCTGAACCAGCGGTTCGGCCACCCGCGCCCGGCGGCGATGGGCATCTTCGTGTCACAGGTGCGCGGGTTGACCGCGCAGCCGCTGCCCGCGGTGTCCAGCCTGGGCGTGCGCCCGGCGGTGGAAGACGCCGGCCGCGTGCTGCTGGAGACCCATGTGCTCGACTGGCCGACCGGTCTGGCGACCGACGCCGGCTACGGCCGCTGCATCACGGTGGACCTGCTGCACAAGCTGCACGACGAGCGACCCTACCCGTCGCTGGACGCCCTGCAGGCCGGCATCGCCGCCGACGTGCAGGCGGCGCACGGCTGGTTCGCCGCGCGCCACCAGGTCACCGGCTAGCCTCCGGCCGCGCCCAGGTCCACCTGCCAGTTGATGCGGCGGGTGAACCTGCCGGGCTCCAGGTAGGTCCAGTCGATGATCTCGAGCACGATCAGGTTGTCGCCCACGCGGCGCAACGGGATCCAGCGGCGCAGGTAGTCGGCGCCCTGGTACACGCGCACCAGCTCCAGCGTGCCATCCGAGGCCAGCTGCCAGCGTGAGACGGCGTTGCCGGTGGCCGTGCCGTCCGGGTTGAACACATAGCTGGGATCCAGGCCGTAGTACTCCGGGTTGGCCTGCACATATCCCTCGGTGCGCCACAGCCGAGCCGCCGAGTCGGCGGTGAAGCTCAGCCCCGCGTCGGCAAACAAGAGGTTCTGTTCGCCCTCGTAGACCACCGGGTCGACCACGTCAGCAGGAACGCTTGCGGCGACCCAGGACTCCAGACCGGTCAGCGGGTCGCGCTCCAGACGCGTGTAGCGCCGTGACGGCATGCCCTGGGTATGAACGGTGAGCCAGCCGTCTTCCAGCGTCCAGGTGGCCGCCTGACCGCTGACCTGGAAAGTGCCGGTGCCCGGCCCATCGATGCGCAGGATGTCCTGACGCCGCACGCCTTGTGTCGGATCGAAGGTGGACGAGGTCACACCCGCCAGACGGGCACCCACGGCGAGTTCGTCTGCGCCCACGCCGGCGCGCCCGGCAAGGTCGAACACCGTCGCCAGAAAGCCCGGCCCGCCAGGGTCCGTGGTGATGGACTGCCCAGCCAACGGCCCTTCGAGCCAGACGTGCTCGAAACGGGTGGCCAGCAGCACCGGGCGCTTGACCGGACTGCCACCGACCACGGCCTGCAGCCTGTAGCCCAGCGTGCGGTAGACCGCCGCATACTGCACGCAGAACCCAGTCACCGGGTCGTCGTAGCAAGGGAAATCCGCCTGTTCGATCGGCGACGTCAGCGTCACCTGCAGCACGGGCCCATCGGCCACCCAGCGCGCGGCGTGGCGCTGCCCGCCTTCGTACACGGTGCCGGCTCCCCCCGGTTGCAGTTCGACCGTCAGGTCAATGTAGGACACCGGGTTGCCGCCGTCGCTGTAGGTCAGCACCCGGGTGGCCGTGACCGCCCAGGGTTCTCCGCCAGGCGCTGGTGCGGCGTTGACCACGGCCTGCTGCGCAGCCGCGTAGGCTTCCGCGTTGCCCGTGGCCTGCGCACGCACGAATGCCTGCGTGGCCGCTGCGTCCTGCAACAGCGCAAAGCTGTCCGCAACGCCCTCCGGCACGGTCACACCGCCATCGGCGATCAGGTTCACGGCGATGGCCAGCGACTGCAGTTCCTGGGGTCGAACCGCGCCGTCACTGGTCCTCATGTCCTCGGCGCTGGCGGGCAGACGTCCGCCCAGGGCACGCGCGCGCAGCGCAGCTTCCGCACTGGTCCAGTGTGTGGCGTTCAGCGCCGGCAGCATGGAGGCCGCCACGGCGCCGCTTTCGGCATCGGCCAGTGCCGCCACCTCGTCGAGCGCGCCAATGACGCTGACCAGCCGCACGCGGCCGTCCGGGCTGACCCCTGCCACCTGTACCCAGGCATCGGGGGAGGCGCTGACCACGTCGGCGGCATAGCGGCCCTGGCCATCGGCCGTGACCTCGATGGTCTGATCGCCGACCTGAACCGTCACCGCGGCATCGGCGATCGGCGCGTCGGTGATCGTGCCGCTCAACGTCAGCCGCGCCTGCACCGTGAACGTCACCGTCGCCATGGCGCTGCCGCCTGCGTCGGACTGCACGGTGTAGCGCACGCTGTCGGTGCCGAACCAGCCTTCGGCCGGTGTGTAGCGCAACTGGCCAGCCTCGACCACCGCTGTGCCATGGCCCGGCGCTTCGACCGACGCCAGGCTCAGGCTGCCGCGGTTGGCGCTGTCGTTGGCGAGCACATTGACCAGCGCTGAGCTCCGCCAGTCCAGTGTGGCCGCATCGTCGGTGGCGGTGATGGTGGCCGCCGGCGGGTTGCTGCCGCCGCAGGCCGCCAGCGCCAGCGCCATGGCCGTCGACAACACGCCGTGCAACGTGGTTCTCCAAGTCGGGTGATGCATCGCTTCCTCCACAGAACGCACGATCCAGCTGCCGCGGGCCCGTGGAATCTAGTGGCGGTAGCGACCGGCGTCATCACGCCATGGGACTAGGGTGTTTCCCTGACGGTCCGAAGGTCTGGAAGCGAGCGCAGACACCGCCGTTCGAGGTGGATCAGAACCGCCAGACCAGGCCGGCACCCACCGTCCAGCCCAGGCGGCGCTGCACCAAGGGGCTCTGCGCGGCCGCGCCGACCTGCCACGACAGGCCGGTGCCGACGAAGCTGCCCCAGTGCTTGCCGAACTCGTGGCGCAGCGTGAGGTCCAGGTTGACGTCGCGCATGCCGTTGCCCGGGGTGTAGACGGCATAGCCCGTGCGCTGCGCCTGCTCCGGCGTGACGCCATACCAGGACTGCATGTAGGTGTCGCTGCCGAAGCTCGCGCCGGTGGAGAACAGCAGGCGGGTCTGGTCATCCAGCGTCCAGGCTCGCGCCGCGCCCAGGTCGACCACGTACCCATTGCCATGCCCGAGCACGTCGGTGTTCACCGCCAGCGAGTAGCGCCAGGGCCCTTCGGGCTGCCAGTGCACCCGCAGGCGGGCCAGCACGGTGCCCTGGATGTCACCCATGCCCGCGAGGGCGTCACTGTCGTCGGATTTCCGGCCGTTGGTCCAGCGGGCGCTGAGGCTGACACGCAGGGTCTCGCGCTCGACCAGCGCCGCCGACACGCCGCGTTCGACGTCGTTGTCGCGTCGGGTGGTGAAGCCCCCGGCGCCGGAGATGGTGAGGCGGCCATAACGCACGAAGCCCCCGGGGCGGAACCGCCAGGCCGACTTCTGGGCGCCGCCGTACTCCGGCCCGTAGGACGAGACCAGACCGATCGCGCCCTCGAACTTCAAGGGCTTGTCTTCGCTGGCGTCGGGCTCGGCGGCCCAGGCGAGTGGGGGAGCCAAGATCCCCAGGATGGCAAGACAAGGCAGCAGACGCATCGGAAGAAGGGTTCGGACGCCAGGGGTGGCGTCGCTAGAATCAAGACATGGCGACCAACGGACCCGCACCTTCCCTCGCCCGCGGACATTCGGCCACGCGGCGCCAGACGACGCGCGACCGAATTATTCGCAGCGCCGTCTGAAGAACGGCTGAAGCCTGCGCACCGCCTGCTGCACAGCCCGCCTGGGCCCCGCAGCGCGAATGTCCTGATCGACCTGCCGCCAACGCGGCCCGACGCCATGAATGCCCCCACCGACAAGCCCACGCCCGAGTACCGTCAGACGCTGAACCTGCCGGACACACCGTTCCCGATGCGTGGCGACCTCGCCAAGCGCGAACCTGCCTGGGTCAAGGCCTGGCAGGACGAAGGCCTCTACAAGCGCCTGCGTGACGCCCGCCACGGCGCGCCGCTGTTCGTGCTGCACGACGGCCCACCGTATGCCAACGGCGCCATCCACATGGGCCACGCGGTCAACAAGGTGCTCAAGGACATGATCGTCAAGGCGCGGCAGCTGGCCGGCTTCGACGCCCAGTACGTGCCGGGCTGGGACTGCCACGGCCTGCCGATCGAGAACGCGATCGAGAAGGCGCACGGCCGCGGCCTCAGCCGCGACGAGATGCAGGCCAAGAGCCGTGCCTACGCCACCGAGCAGATCGCGCTGCAGATGAAGGACTTCCAGCGCCTGGGCGTCCTGGGCGACTGGGCACAGCGCTACGCGACGATGGACCCGGCCAACGAGGCCGGCGAGATCCGCGCCTTCAAGCGCGTGATCGAGCGTGGCTTCGTCTACCGCGGCCTGAAGCCGGTGTACTGGTGCTTCGACTGCGGCAGCTCGCTGGCCGAGTTCGAAATCGAATACGCCGACAAGAAGAGCCAGACGCTGGACGTGGCCTTCCTGTGTGCAGAGCCGGACAAGCTGGCCGCGGCCTTCGGCCTGCCGGAGATCGTCGGCGAGGCCTTTGCGGTGATCTGGACCACCACCGCGTGGACCATCCCGGCCAACCAGGCGCTGAACCTGAACCCGGCGCTCGAATACGCGCTGGTGCACACCGAGCGTGGGCAGCTGATCCTGGCCGCCTCGCTGGTGGAGGCCTGCCTGAAGCGCTACGGCCTGACCGGCCATGTGATGGCCACGACGCTGGGCGAAAAGCTTGGCGGCATCGCCTTCCGCCATCCGCTGGCGCACGTGCACGAAGGCTACGACCGCCTGAGCCCGGTCTACCTGGCCGACTACGCCACCGCCGACGACGGCACCGGCCTCGTGCACAGCTCGCCGGCCTACGGCCTGGACGACTTCAACAGCTGCGTCGCGCATGGCCTGGCCTACGACGACATCCTGAACCCGGTGCAGGGCAACGGCCGCTACGCCGAGGACTTTCCGCTCTTCGGCGGCCTGAACATCTGGAAGGCCGTGCCGCAGATCATCGACACCCTGCGCGACGCCGGCCGGCTGATGGCCACCGAAGCCATCACCCACAGCTACCCGCACTGCTGGCGCCACAAGAGCCCGGTGATCTACCGTGCCGCGGCGCAGTGGTTCGTGCGCATGGACGAGGGCGACGGCGTCTTCACCAAAGACAAGGCCGAGAAGACGCTGCGCCAGATGGCGCTGGAGGCCATCGACCGCACCGGCTTCTACCCGGAGAACGGGCGCGCCCGCCTGCGCGACATGATCGCCAACCGGCCGGACTGGTGCATCAGCCGCCAACGCAGCTGGGGTGTGCCGCTGCCCTTCTTCCTGCACAAGGACACGGGCGAGTTGCACCCGCGCACGATGGAGATCCTCGACCAGGCCGCCGACATCGTCGAGGCTGGCGGCATCGAGGCCTGGAGCCGCGTGAGCACCGAGGACATCCTCGGCCCGGAGGACGCGCCGCACTACACCAAGAGCAGCGACATCCTGGAAGTCTGGTTCGACAGCGGCAGCACCTTCTGGCACGTGCTGCGTGGCCAGCACCCGGAAGGCTGGCACCGCGAGGGCCCCGAGGCCGACCTCTACCTGGAAGGTCACGACCAGCACCGCGGCTGGTTCCACAGTTCGCTGCTGCTGGCCTGCGCGCTGTACGGCCGCGCGCCGTACCGCGGCCTGCTCACCCACGGCTTCACGGTGGACAGCCAGGGCCGCAAGATGAGCAAGAGCCTGGGCAATGGCATCGAGCCGCAAAAAGTGAGCTCGTCGCTGGGCGCCGAGATCATCCGTCTGTGGGTGGCCGCCAGCGACTACAGCGGCGACATCGCCGGCGACGACAAGATCCTCGCCCGCGTGGTGGACGCCTACCGCCGCATCCGCAACACGCTGCGCTTCCAGCTCGCCAACACGTCCGACTTCGACCCGAAGACCGACGCCGTGCCGGCGGAGCAGCTCTTCGAGATCGACCGCTGGGCGCTGGCGCGCAGTGCCGAGTTCCAGGCCGAGATCCTGAAGCACTACGAGGTCTACGAGTTCCACCCTGTGGTGGCCAAGCTGCAGGTGTTCTGCAGCGAAGACCTGGGCGCCTTCTACCTCGACGTGCTGAAGGACCGGCTCTACACCACCGCCCCAGGCAGCCTGGCGCGGCGCAGTGCACAGACGGCACTCTGGCAGATCACGCAGGCCATGCTGCGCTGGATGGCGCCGTTCCTGAGCTTCACCGCCGAAGAAGCCTGGAAGCTCGTGGGCCATACCGAGTCGATCTTTACCGAGACCTACTGGAACTTCGACGGCGAGGACGTGGCGCTGCTGCCCAAGTGGGCCCGGCTGCGCGAGATCCGCGAGCTGGCGAACAAGGAGATCGAGGCCGTGCGCGGCACCGGCGCGGTGGGCTCGTCGTTGCAGGCCACGCTGGCACTCGGCGCCCCGCCGGAGGACCTGGCCCTGTTGCAGTCGCTGGGCGAGGACCTGAAGTTCGTCTTCATCGTCAGCGCGCTGTCGGTGTCGGCGGCCGAGGCCCTGACGGTGGCGGTCGCACCGTCCACGGCCACCAAGTGCGAGCGCTGCTGGCACTGGCGCGACGACGTCGGCCATGACGCCGCCCATCCGGGCCTGTGCCGCCGCTGCACCGACAACCTGCACGGCGCCGGCGAAGTGCGCCATCACGCCTGATGGCCCGCGCCAAGGGACAGGCCAGCCTGATGCGCCGCCGCGGGCCAAGCCTGGCCTTGTGGCTGGGGCTGGCCGCGCTGGTCATCGTGGCCGACCAGCTGACCAAGACGCTGATCGTCGGCGCCTTCCAGCTCGGCGACAGCGTCACTGTGACGTCGTTCTTCAACCTCGTTCGCGCGCACAACCCGGGTGCGGCCTTCAGCTTTCTGGCCGGGGCCGGCGGCTGGCAGCGCTGGTTCTTCGTCGGCGTTGGCGCGTTGGCGTCGGTCTTCATCGTCTGGATGCTGCGGCGGCACGGCGACCAGCGGCTGTTCTGCTTCGCGCTGACGATGATCCTGGGGGGCGCGTTGGGGAACGTCGTCGATCGGCTGATCCACGGCTACGTGGTGGACTTCCTGCAGTTCCGCTTCTCGATCCTGGAGCCCCTGTTCCACGGCGGCTACTTCCCGAGCTTCAACCTGGCGGACAGCGCCATCACGCTGGGCGCCATCTGCCTGATCCTGGACGAGCTGCTGCGCGTGCGACGCAGCAGCAGCCGCTGAAGGACTGAACGTGGACAGTCTCTCCCTGCAGGACCTTGGGCGCTTGCAGGAGATCGCCGGCGTGCTGATGCGCCACGGCCTGGGCGAGGCCGTGCGCCGCCTGGGCATGGCCGACGCGCTGGAGCGCGCCGGCCACGTGCTCCGGCGCGAGAACGCGGCCGAACTGGCGCGGTTGTCACCGCCGGAACAGGTGCGCCGTGCCTTCGAGGAACTGGGCCCGACCTTCGTCAAGCTCGGCCAGGTGCTCGCCGGACGTGGCGATCTGCTGGACGCCGACTGGCTGCGCGAGCTGAGCAAGCTGCACAGCAAGGTGCCGCAGGTGCCGATGGAGACGCTGCGGCCGCAACTGCGCGAAGACCTGGGCGGCGAACCCGAAGCGGTGTTCGCCTGGTTCGACACCGAGCCACTGGCCGCGGCCTCGATCGCCCAGGTGCACCGTGCGCGGCTGCAGGACGGCACCGAGGTGATTGTGAAGGTGCGCCGCCCTGGCATCGAGACCGTGATCGAGGCCGACCTGCGGCTGCTGTCCCGGCTGGCCGTGGTGGCCGAGCGCCAGTGGCCGGCGCTGGTGCCCTACGGCCCTCAGCAGCTGGTGCGCGAATTTGCGCGCTCGCTGCGTCGCGAGCTCGACCTGGCGGCCGAATGCCGCAACGCCGAGCGGGTGGCCGGCAACCTGGCGCCCTTGGGCTTCGTCGACATCCCCCGCGTGCACTGGGCCTTCACCGGTGCGCGCGTGAACGTGCAGGACCGCGTGGACGGGCTGCCCGGCGAGGACCTGGCCGCCGTCGACGCCGCCGGCCTGGACCGCAAGGTGCTGGCCCAGCGCGGTGCGCAGGCGGTGCTGAAGATGATCGTCGAGGACGGCTACTTCCACGCCGACCCGCACCCCGGCAACGTCTTCTACCTGCCCGGCAACCGGCTCGCGTTCATCGACTTCGGCATGGTCGGCCGCCTGCCGCCGCGCCGGCGCGAGGAACTGCTGGACCTGCTGCTGGGTCTGGTCCAGCGCGATCCGCCGGCGGTGGCCGAGGTGCTGCTGAACTGGACCGGCGACACCCGCGGCGTGGACCTGGCCGAACTGGAGGCCGCCATCGAGGCCTTCGTCGACCAATACCACGGCGTGCCGCTGTCGCAGCTCAACCTGGGCCGCATGCTCACCGAGGTGACCGACGTGCTGCGCGAGCAGTCGCTGAAGCTGCCCGGCGACCTGGCGCTGCTGATCAAGGCCTTTGTGTCGCTGGAGAGCATGGGCCGCGGCCTGGACCCGGACTTCCACGTCGCGCAGGAGGCGCTGCCGCTGCTGCAGCGTGTGCTGCGTGCGCGCTACAAGCCCAAGGCCCTGGGCCAGCGGGCCTGGCAGGCGGCGCTGAAACTGGCGTCCACCGCCGAGAAGCTGCCGCACGACGTCTCGCGCCTGCTGCGCCGCGCCCGCCACGGGCAGCTGCGCGTGGGGCTGGAGCTGGCCCACCTGCAGCGGGTGGGTGACCAGCTCGACCGCGCTGCGACGCGCCTGTCGATGGCCATCGTCATCGCAGCACTGATCATCGGCTCGTCCATCGTGATGACGGTGGGCGGCGGGCCAACGCTCTTCGGCCTGCCGGCCTTCGGCTTCCTGGGTTTTGTCGGCGCCGCCGGCGGTGCGATCTGGCTGGTGCGTTCGATCAAGCGCGAGAAGCGGCACGACGACTGACCGCTTGAGATCCCCGGGGCGGGCCCGATACCCGTTGGCGCATCGGCGGGCTACAACCTCGGCATGAACGCCACCCCCACGGAGAACGAACAGCGCGCCGAGCCCGCCGAGGCGCCTGCTCCGACGGCGTTCGACATTGCGCTGCGCCCGTTGAGCTTCCGCGACCCGCTGCGCTGGCTGGCCGCCGGCACCCGCGACTTCGCCCACGCGCCGACCATCGGCCTGTTCTACGGCGCCTGTTTCGTCGTCATGGGCTGGGCGCTGCTGAAGATGTACGAACAGGCGCCGGCCTACGTGATGGCGCTGTCGGCAGGTTTCCTGCTGATGGGCCCGTTCCTGTGCCTGGGCCTGTACCGCACCAGCCAACGCCTGGAGGCCGGCGAGAAGCCGGACTTCGGCGACTCGCTGCTGGCCTGGGACACGCGCACCGGCACGCTGGCCATCTTCGGCTTCGTGCTGCTGGTGCTGGAGATGCTGTGGGGGCGCGCCACGCTGGTGATCTTCGCCGTCAGCTTCGACGGCATGCCCGACCTCAAGGGCTCGCTGCTGGCATTGCTGGACCCGGAGAACATCGGCTTCATCGTCGCCTGGCTGGGCGTGGGCGCCATATTCGCTGGGCTGATCTACGCCGTCAGCGTGGTCTCGATCCCGATGATCCTGCACCGCCAGACCGACGCCATCACCGCCGGCCTGACGAGCATGCGCCTGGTGCTCACGCAGACCGGCGTCATGCTGTGGTGGGCCTTCCTGATCGCCCTGTTCGTCGGCCTGGCCATGCTGCCGTGGTTCGCCGGGCTGCTGGTGGTGGGGCCGGTGATCGGTCACGCCAGCTGGCATGCCTATCGGTCTGCGGTGGCCTGACCACCCCATCGGTGCGCGCAGTGGCCTAAACTAGCAGCGTCCGTCGCGTTCGCGTGGGTCTTATATTTCCTTGAACCGATGCTCATTGAGCCAGGGCTTGGAACATCGTGAAGCTGGTGTGATCGTCTCGCGTCAGATGAACCCGAAGCCTCGCTGACCTCGCCCACCTGAACTTCCCTGAGGGTTCAGGAGTGCGGGCCCGCGGTGCGCGGCGGACACCTTTTCCCCTCCCCTGCCGGTCCTTCCCACCGATGGCCTTCTGGCTGATGAAGAGCGAGCCCGACGAGGCCTCGATCGATGACCTCGCGCGCCTCGGCCGCCTGCCCTGGACCGGCGTGCGCAACTACCAGGCGCGCAACTTCATGCGCGACGCCATGCAGCTGGGCGACGGTGTGCTCTTCTACCACTCGTCCTGCCCGCAGCCGGGCATCGCAGGCCTGGCGGAGATCGCCTCGGGCACAGTGCCCGACGAGACCCAGTTCGACCCGGCCAGCCCGTATTTCGACCCGAAGTCCAGTCGGGATGTTCCGCGCTGGCTGCAGCTGGACGTCCAGTTCGTCAGGAAGACCCGCCTTCTGCCTCTGTCTGAGATGCGCGCCGCGCCTGAACTGGCCACGATGCAGGTGCTCCAACGCGGCAGCCGGCTGTCGATCACGCCGGTGACCTCAGCGGAATGGGCCGCCGTGCTGAAGCGACTGGGCAGGGCCGCGCCATGACCGGCGGCGCGGTGATCGCCGGCATCGGCCCGATGCTGGTCGCCGAACTGCTGGCCCTCGGCCTGGGGGCCGGCTTCCTGGCCGGTCTGCTGGGCATCGGCGGCGGCATGCTGCTGGTGCCGTTCCTGACGCTGATCATCTCCGCCCGGGGGGTACCCCCGGCGCTGGCGGTGAAGATGGCCATTGCCACCTCGATGGCGACCATCCTGTTCACCTCGCTGTCCAGCCTGCGCGCCCATCATCGTCATGGGGCCGTGCAATGGCCCCTGGTGCGCGGGTTGGCGCCCGGCATCGTCCTTGGCGGCCTGCTCTCGGGCGCCGGCGTGTTCGCACTGGTCAAGGGCCAGGGGCTGGCGCTGGTGTTCGCGGGTTTTGTCGGCTTCTCGGCGCTGCAGATGCTGCGTGACCGCAAGCCCGCGCCCCACCGCCAGATGCCGGGCTGGGCCGGGCAGATGGGCGCCGGCGGCGCCATCGGCCTGGTGTCGGGCCTGGTCGGTGCCGGCGGGGCCTTCATGTCGGTGCCGTTCATGCTGTGGTGCAACGTGCCGCTGCGCCACGCCGTGGGCACCAGCGCCGCGCTGGGCTTTCCCATCGCGTTGTCGGCCACGGCCGGCTATGTGATCGGCGGCTGGTCCTTGCCCTCTACACTGCCCGGCGCCGTGGGCTATCTGTATCTGCCGGCCCTGTTCACCATCGCCGCGGCCAGTGTCGTGATGGCCCCCCTGGGCGCACGCACCGCGCACCGCATCGACGTGCAGTCCCTGCGCCGCCTGTTCGCGCTGCTGCTGATGGCGCTGGCGGCAACGATGCTCTGGCGCGTCTTCGGCTGAGTGCAGACCGCCTCGGGCGTGTTCAGGGCTCGAAGCGGATGGCGGCCAGCGTGACGTGATTGCCACCGCGGCGGCGGGCTTCGGCCAGTGCGGCCTCACTGGCAGCCACGAGCTCGTCCTGCGTGTGGGCCGTGTGCGGGAAGCTGGCCACGCCCATTGAGGTGGTGAATGCCAGTTCCTGACCGTCATGCACGACGATCTGCGTGGCGCACTGACGCCGCAGGCCCTCCATCCGAGAGTGCGCAGTGGCCAGGCCCACGCCGGACAGCAGCACGGCGAAGCGGCCATCGTCGTAGCGGCAGGAGGCATCCATCGCCCGTGTATTGCCACGCAGCAGGCGGCCCAGGGCCTCGAGCACGCGCACACGGGCCGCATCGCCAGCAGCCGCACCGGGGCCCGATGGCGGATCGACACTCACGAAGACCAGTGCGAACTCGCGATGCTCGCGGGTCGACAGATCGACTTCGCGGCGCAACTGCTCCTCGAAGTGACTGCGCGTATAGAGACCCGACGCCGCGTCGCGCAGGCCCTGGTCCTTGAGTTCCAGGCGCAGGCTCTCGTTGGCCCGCTGCAACTGTTCGATCTGATCCAGCGCCTGCCGAAGCTGCTGTTCCTTCTGCCGCAGCGCCGTGCGATCGACCCAGACGCTGGCGACGCACGGCCGCCCCCCGTCATGGCCCGCCAGACGCAGCACCAGCAAGTCACGGCGCACGCCGGCCACGTCGCACCGGTGTTCGCTGGCGAGCACGTCGTCCCGCGCCAGTGCGGCCTGGTCGGCAGCACGCAGCGCGGCCACCATGCCACTGTCACACCAGTCGGCGTCGACGGCGCCCGTCATCGCTGGGCCGTCGGGGCGCAGCATCGCCGAGAGTGCGGGATCCATCTGCAGGTATCGGCCCGAACCCGCATCCTTCAGCGCCGCCCAACCACCCAGACGTTGCCCGACCTGCGCCCAGAGGCGGGCAAACAGCAGGTCTTGTGGGGTCGTCGACGGATCCGTGGTGCCGTCGAGGGCGGAAGCAGTGGGCATCGGCAGGCTGGCGATCGAATACAGGAGGCCACGGGGTCGCGCGGCCGATCTTGGGACGGCGGGCGCACCAGATCAACCCTGATGACGGCGCCGAGCGGCTGAATTCCCTAGTTCAACGTAGCGTCGATCCTAATCGTGCAAAACGGTCATCGGTGCGCACGACATGCCGGGAACAAGCGTTGAGATGCCCAGCAGTTCGAGGCATGGCCCGGCGATCCGCGGTGTGGGATCACCCGAAAGCTGCCTACGGCGAAGTCGCCGGTTGCCAGCTGGTGCATTTGC
Source organism: Burkholderiaceae bacterium (assembly GCA_024235915.1). GTDB lineage: Bacteria > Pseudomonadota > Gammaproteobacteria > Burkholderiales > Burkholderiaceae_C > Rubrivivax. The sequence goes on from JACKLO010000009.1 coordinate 246,414, forward strand.
GATATAGAATCGTGGACTTTCCTAGCGCCACAGTACGACCGCGTACAACGTCACTGAATGACCACCATCCGCGTCAAAGAGAACGAGCCCTTCGATGTCGCCCTGCGCCGGTTCAAGCGCACGATTGAAAAGATGGGTCTGCTGACCGAGTTGCGCGCGCGCGAGTTCTATGAGAAGCCGACGTCCGAGCGCAAGCGCAAGAAGGCGGCCGCCGTGAAGCGCCACTACAAGCGCGTGCGCAGCATGCAGCTGCCCAAGAAGCTGTACTGATTTTCCTTGCCGGTGTTCCCGGCGAGGGAACACCATCGGCACAGCATGGCCCGCACGGTCGACCGGCGCGGGCCATTCTCATTGTGCCAGTCTGCCTGACCGGCGTTGCGATCGATCCCCACCATGAGCCTGAAACTGCGCATCCAGGACGACATGAAAGCCGCCATGCGGGCCCGCGAGAGCGAACGGCTGGCGACGATCCGCATGTTGCTGGCCGCGTTGAAGCAGCGAGAAGTCGACGAACGCATCGAACTCGACGATGCGGCCGTGGTGAGCATCGTCGACAAGCTGATCAAGCAGCGCAAGGATTCCGTGGCGGCATTCCGCCAGGGCGGACGCGACGACCTCGCCGACAAGGAAGCCGCCGAGATCCTGGTCCTCGAGGTCTATCTGCCGCAACGGCTGTCGCCGGCGCAGATCGCCATCGAGATCCAGGCACTGGTGGCCGAACTCGGCGCCACGGGCCCCGGCGACATGGGTCGTGTGATGGCGGCGGCCAAGTCCCGTCTGGCCAGCCAGGCTGAAATGGCGCTGGTGTCGGCCGCCGTCAAGCAGGCGCTGTCGAAGTAGACCGCACAGGAACCGACCATGCACAGCCTGCCGATCCGCCCCGTGGCTGACGACGTGTTCGTCGCGCCGCAGCTCAGTGCCGCCGACATGGCCGCCGTGGCCGAGGCAGGCTTTCGCAGCGTGATCAACAATCGCCCCGACTTCGAGGGCGGCGCCGATCAGCCCACGGCCGCCGACATCGCGGCCGCCGCAGCGCAGGCGGGTCTGGCCTACCGCCACCTGCCGGTCAACGGCGCCTACCAGTCGCCGGAAGAGATCGCCGCCTTCGGCGCCTTGCTGCGCGAACTGCCACGTCCGGTGCTGGCGTTCTGCCGATCGGGCGCGCGCAGCACACGCCTGTTCGTCGCCGCCACCAGCGGCGGCTGAGCGGGAGCCCGGGTGCGCGCTGGGCGATACGCCCGGGCGCGCGGAACTACGTACGGGTAACGCCCCCGTCGAGCCCTCTGCTGCGCTGCCTAGAATTCCGGGTTCCCCCGGAGGCTCCTCATGTCCCTGCTGCTCAAGCTGTCGCGGTTGATCGATGCGATCAACGGCTGGATCGGCAAGTTCGCGACCTGGCTGGTGCTGGCGGCCGTGCTCATCAGCGCCGGCAACGCCATCATGCGCAAGGCCTTCAACGTCGGCTCGAACGCCTACCTCGAGATCCAGTGGTACCTGTTCGCGGCCGTGTTCATGTTCGCGGCCTCGTACGTGTTCCTGCACAACGGGCATGTGCGCATCGACTTCATCGCCTCGCGGCTGAGCAAGCGCACGAACGCCATCATCGACGCGCTGGGCATCGTGGTCTTCCTGATCCCCCTGTGCATCATCCTGATCGACCTTTCGTGGCCGTTCTTCATGCGTGCCTACATCAGCGGCGAGATGAGCGAAAACGCGGGTGGCCTGATCCGGTGGCCGGTGATCCTGTTGATCCCGGTCGGCTTCGGGCTGCTGCTGCTGCAGGCCGTGTCCGAATTGATCAAGCGGATCGCCTTCCTGACCGGCGCCCTGCCTGAGCCCTTCAGCTTCGGCCACGAGAAGACAGCCGACGAGGAATACGCGGAAGAGATGGCGGCCAAGGCCGGCACGGCGGAGGCCCAGCGATGATCGAGCTGATCACCCAGAACTTCGTGCCCCTGATGTTCCTGGGGCTGTTCTTCTTCCTGCTCACCGGCATCCCGGTGGCCTTCGGGCTAGCGGCCACGGGCCTGCTGTTCGGTTTCATTGGCATGGAGCTGGGCCTGTTCCCCGACAACCTGTTCGGCGCCCTGCCGTTGCGGGTGTTCGGCATCATGAAGAACGACACGCTGCTGGCGATCCCGTTCTTCACCTTCATGGGGATCATCCTCGAACGCTCCGGCATGGCGGAGGACCTGCTGGAAACCGTGGGCCAGGTCTTCGGCCCGGTACGCGGCGGCTTGGCCATCGCGGTGATCCTCGTGGGTGCGCTGCTCGCGGCCACCACTGGCGTGGTGGCTGCGGCGGTGATCTCGATGGGCCTGATCTCGCTGCCCATCATGCTGCGCTACGGCTACAACCGCACCATCGCCACCGGCACCATCACGGCGTCGGGCACGCTGGCGCAGGCGATTCCGCCATCGCTGGTGCTGATCGTGCTGGCCGACCAGCTCGGCCGCTCGGTGGGCGACATGTACGCCGGCGCGCTGATCCCCGGCCTGATGCTGGTGGGCTGCTACATCGCCTTCGTGGTGGTGGTGGCCATCACGCGGCCGAAATGGGTGCCCCCACTGCCGCAGGAGGCGCGCATCTACCGCGAAAGCAACGGCGCCAGCGGACATGTGTCACTGCTCGTGTTGCTGGCCCTGTGCGGTGCCGCGGGCTTCGGCTGGGCCCACGTGCACGAATCCATCATGAACCCGTGGCTGGAGCGCACCCTGCCGGCACCGGGCGACGAGATCTTCATCATGTCGATGACGATCGCCTCGTTCCTGGCGCTGGGCCTGGCCATCGTCAACCGCGTGCTGCGTCTGGGTCTGCTGTCCAAGCTGGCCGAGCGCGTGACCTTCGTGCTGATCCCGCCGCTGGTGCTCATCTTCCTGGTGCTGGGCACAATCTTCCTCGGCGTGGCCACGCCCACCGAAGGCGGCGCCATGGGCGCGCTGGGCGCGCTGATCATGGCCATCGGCCGGCGCAAGCTGACGCTGCCGCTGACCAAGCAGGCGCTGGACAACACCACCCGCCTGTCCACCTTCGTGCTGTTCATCCTGATCGGCTCGACGGTGTTCAGCTTCACCTTCAATGCGGCCGATGGCCACATCTGGGTCGAGCACCTGTTCGACAAGCTGCCCGGCGGCCAGATCGGGTTCCTGATCGTCGTGAACCTGCTGGTCTTCGTGCTCGGCATGTTCATCGACTTCTTCGAGATCGCCTTCATCGTGATCCCGATCCTGGCGCCGGTAGCGGACAAGATGGGCATCGATCTCGTCTGGTTCGGCGTCATCCTGGCGATGAACCTGCAGACGAGCTTCCTGACGCCACCGTTCGGCTTTGCACTCTTCTACCTGCGCAGCGTGGCGCCGTCGAAGGATTACGACGACCGCATCACCGGCCAACGGATTCCGGCGGTCACCACGACGCAGATCTACAAGGGGTCGATCGCCTTCATCGTGCTGCAGCTGATCATGGTCGCCGTGGTCGTGACCAACCCGCAGTTGGTCACCGGCAACATCGACAAGGGTGCTGGCGCGATCAACGCCGAGGATGCGCTCCAGCAACTGCGCGATGCCGGTCGCGAGGCCATGGACGCGCGCACCGACGACAAGCCGGCCGAGGAAGACCCGATGAAGGCCATGCTCGACGCGTTGAAGGCCGAGGAAGACAAGAAGAAGTAGGCCCAGCGTTCTGGCGGGGTGAAGGGATTCACCCCTCACCGAAGTTCCTCGCCGGGCCCTTCCACCTGGAGGTTCCGCGGCGTGATCTGACCTCCCAGTGTTGGTGCAGTCCTTGCGGTTCATCGAATTGATCCGCGGCGTCGTGACCTTGGGCAGTCCGCCGGGCTCGCGCAACTTGGTCGAGGGCATCGAGACCCTGGGACGGTTCAGCCTCCGTCGCTATCCGGGTTGGCATGTTGGCCAGGGCTACCTGCTCGCGCGCCCGCTGCGGGCAGACCTGGTGCCCGCGGCACTGGCGGCACCGGCGCTCCTGGGCGCCTGAGTCACCACGGAGGTACGCAGAAAAAAACCCCGCCGAGGCGGGGTTTTGCATGTCCAGCGGCTGAGCCCGTTCAGAGGCGCTGCTGCTGCATGAAGTCGTCGAAACCGGCTTCGGTGAAGCGGAACCACAGGTTCGAATCGCGACGGAAGGCCGAGAAGTCGGCGAAGATCTTCTTCCAGGCCGGGTTCTTGTTGCTCAGGTCGCTGTAGATGTCGTTCGACGCCTTGAAGGCGGCATCCATCATGTCCTTCGGGAAGCGGAACAGCTTGGCGCCGCCGCCCACCAGGCGCTTCAGGGCCGCCGGGTTGCGCGCGTCGTACTTGGCCATCATGTTCAGGCCGGCTTCGTTGCAAGCCGACTCCAGGATCGCCTTGTATTCCGACGGCAGCGCCGCGTAGGCCTTGCTGTTGACGAAGAAGTCCAGCTGCGGGCCACCTTCCCACCAGCCCGGGTAGGCGTAGAACGGGGCCACCTTGTAGAAGCCCAGCTTCTCGTCGTCGTACGGGCCCACCCATTCGGCCGCGTCGATCGTGCCCTTCTCCAGCGACTGGTAGATCTCGCCGCCAGGGATGTTCTGCGGCACGCCGCCGATGGCTTCGAAGATCTTGCCGCCGAAGCCGCCGATGCGGAACTTGGCGCCCTTCACGTCGGCCAGCGACTTGATTTCCTTGCGCCACCAGCCGCCCATCTGTGCGCCGGTGTTGCCGCCCTGGAAGTTGATGATGTTGTAGTTGCTGTAGAACTCGCGCATCAGCTTGCCGCCGTTGCCCTGGAGGTACCAGGCCACGAACTGGCGGGCATTGAGGCCGAAGGGAATCGCGCAGCCGAGCGCGAAGCACTCGTTCTTGCCGAAGAAGTAGTACGGCGCGGTGTGCGCCATTTCCACCGTGGCGGCCTGCACGCCGTCGACCACACCGAAGGCCGGCATCAGTTCGCCGCCGGCGTGCACGCTGATGGCGAACTTGCCACCGGTGGCTTCGCCAACGCGCTTGGCCATGTCCTCGGCCGCACCGTAGATGGTGTCCAGCGACTTCGGGAAGCTCGAGGCCAGGCGCCAGCGGATGGCTTGCTGGGCGTGCACTGCGGGCGCGGCACCTGCGGCCAGCACGCCGGCAATGCCGGCGCCGTGGATAAATTTGCGACGTTCCATGGACGATCTCCTGCTCGAAGGGGTGATAAGGATCGGACGCGAAATTCTAGAAACGCCCTCCGGCCATGGGCCGCGGGGTTTACCCCCTCGCAGAATCACGTAGGGCCGCGGGCCTGGGTGTCAGCCTCGTGTCAGCCCCGCACCAACCCCGCGCGCACGGCAGCAGGACTGCACCGATTCGGATCGAACGCGCCCGTGCAAGCTGGATCGTGTGGCGGCGTCAAGCCCCGGCGAGCTTCATCTTCGCGATCAGCACACTGCCCGTGGTCTTGCCACCCAACGTGTAGGCATCGGCGCCGACGGCGGCGATGTCGCCGAACATGGACTTCAGATTGCCGGCGATGGTGACCTCCTCCACCGGGAAGGCGATCCGGCCGTCCTCCACCCAGTAGCCCGCTGCGCCGCGGGAATAGTCACCGGTGACGCCGTTGACGCCCTGCCCCATCAGTTCGGTCACGAACAGGCCGCGGTGCAGCTTGCGCAGCATGGCGTCCAGATCGTCGCCACGTTTCGTGCGCCGGCTCGTCAGCCGCAGGTTCTGCGACCCGCCGGCATGGCCCGTGGTGCGCAGGCCGAGCTTGCGCGCCGAATAGCTCGACAGGAAGTAGCCCTGCACCACACCTGCATCGACCACGCGGCGCGCCTGCACGCGCACGCCCTCGTCGTCGAAGGGCGCACTGGCCTTGCCCTTGGCCACGAACGGGTCCTCGTCGATGTCCAGGTGGCGGGCCAGCACACGCGTGCCCACGCTGTCGAGCAGGAAGCTGGCCTTGCGGTACAGCGCGCCGCCGGACGTGGCCTGCACGTAGGAGCCCAGCAGGCCGGCCGCCACCGGCGCCTCGAACAGCACCGGCACCTCGCCCGTGGGTACACGGCGCGCCTTCAGCCGCGCCAGAGCGCGCTCGGCCGCGTAGCGGCCCACGGCCTCGGGGCTGGAAAGTTCGGCCGCGTCGCGCATCGAGCTCGACCATTGGTCGCGCTGCATGCCCTTGCCCTTGCCGGCGATGGGTGCCACGTAGACGTAGTGGCGCGAACTGGCATAGCCCCCGCGGAAGCCACGCGAATTCCCCGCCCAGAAATGGGACTGCTGGGCCGACACGCCAGCGCCTTCTGAATTGCTGATGCGCCGGCTGGTGGCGAAGGCCGCCGCTTCGCAGCGCTGCGCGATGTCGGCTGCCTGCTCGGCCGACACCGCCCACGGGTGGAACAGGTCGAGGTCGCGGCCCGCTTCCTGCGCGGTGGCCAGGTCGGCCGGGTCCGGCAGGCCGGCGGCCGGGTCCTCGGCCGTGAAGCGCGCGATGTCGTAGGCGGCGCGCACCGTCTGCGCGATCGCGTCGGCGGAGAAGTCCGACGTGCTGGCGTTGCCGCGGCGCTGGCCGAGGTAGACGCTCACGCCCAGCGATTTGTCGCGGTTGCGCTCCACGTTCTCCAGCTGGCCACAGCGCACCGACACCGTCAGGCCCGCGCCCTCGGAGACCTCGGCGCCGGCATCGGAGGCGCCCAGGGCCTTGGCCTGCTGGAGCACGTCCTCGACCATCTGCTGGAACCGCTCGCGCGGGTAGGCAAAACCGTGGTCGGAGCGGGCATCGGGCATCGGGGCATCCATCGCAGCTAGGGGTGCACCTATGATATCGGCCCACCTCCAAAGCGCACCCATGGCACGCCGAGCAGCGCCGCACCGCGGCATCGACACCGAACAGGCCGACCCCGACGCGCCGAGCAAGACCAAGCTCAAGGCCGAGTCGCAGGCCCTGCAGACCCTGGGCCGCGAGCTCTGCGACCTGCCGGCCAGCCACCTCGCCACCACAGAGATGCCCGAAGCGCTGCGCGAGGCCATCCAGATGTGGCAGCGCACCAGCTCCCATGAAGGGCGCCGGCGGCAGATGCAGTACGTGGGCAAGCTGATGCGCAGCGCCGACCCCGAACCACTGCGCGAGGCCGTGGCCGCGTTCAAGCTGGGCGGTGCCCGCGATGCCTGGCGGCTGCACGAGGCCGAGCGCTGGCGTGAGCGCCTGATCGCCGACGACGAGGCGATGACGCAGTGGATGGCCGAATACCCCGACTGCGACACCCAGCGCCTGCGCAGCCTGGTGCGCGCCGCGCGCCGCGACAGCGCCGCCCTCACCCCGGAACAGCGGCAGCCCAAGAGCTTCCGCGAACTGTTCCAGTTCATCCGCCCCCTGCTGCCTGAAAGCCCGCCGACATGAGTTCCAGCCCCGACCGCGTGAAGATCGGCGTGGTGTCGATCAGCGACCGCGCCTCCAGCGGCACCTACGAGGACAAGGGCATCCCGGCCCTGAAGGACTGGCTGTCCAAGGCGCTGCTCAACCCCGTCGACTGGCAGGAGCGCCTGATCCCCGACGAGCAGGACGGCATCAGCGCCACGCTGCGCGAACTGGTGGACGTGGCCGGTTGCGACCTGGTGCTGACCACCGGAGGCACCGGCCCGGCGCCGCGCGACGTCACGCCGGAGGCCACGCTGGCGGTGGCCGACAAGGTGATGCCCGGCTTCGGCGAGCAGATGCGCCAGATCAGCCTGGCCTTCGTGCCCACGGCCATCCTGTCACGCCAGGTCGCGGTGATCCGCGGCCGCGCGCTGATCATCAACCTGCCCGGGCAGCCGAAGTCGATCGCCGAGACGCTGCAAGGTCTGCCCCAGGCCACGCCACCGGTGCACGGCATCTTCGCCGCCGTGCCCTACTGCATCGACCTGACCGGCGGCCCCTACCTGGAAACCGACGAGGCGGTCTGCAAGGCCTTCCGGCCGAAGAGCGCGATCCGGCCGCCGCGCGGCTGATCCACCAACGCCAGGTCAGCGCCGCACGAACACCACCGCTGTGCGCGGCGGCACCGCCAGGCGGCCCTGGGCGTCCAGCTGGGCGCGTTTCGGGCGCGGGTCGGCCGCACCCGGCGCTTGCTGCACTGGATGCAGCACCCAACCGCCGCCGGCCAGCGCCGGCAGCTGCAGCGTGCGCACCTCGGCATCGACGTTGATCGCATAGGCCAGCGCGGTGAAGCCGGCGCCCGGCAGGCCCTGGCCATCCAGCAGACCCACCACGACGCCCGGCACCTGGCCCGGGCCCGTATTCGCAAAACGCAGCCGCTGCACGATGGCCTCGGCGCTCGGGAGGCGCAGCAGCGGCGTGCTGGCGCGGATCTTCAGCAGGTCCATGAACTGGTCGCGCGCGAAACGCATGTCCTGCGGCCGCGGGCGGATCTGCGCTGCACGCGCCAGCAGCGGCTGCATCCAGGGCCAGCTGGATTCGTTGTCCCAGGCCGGCGGCAGGCCGGTGCCGAAATGGTTGTCCTGCAGCGTCCAGTCGATGCGGTTGAACCAATCGCCGCTGTCGTAGCTGTTGCGGTCCATCGACTTGCTGCGCAGCGTCTCGATGCCGGCATGGAAGTAGGCCACGCCCTGGCTGAACATGTTGATCGCCGCGGCCAGCATCTGCACGCGGGCACGTTCGTGTGGTGGCGTGTCCGGCGGCAGCTTGAAGACGTTGACGTCGAACAGCGTCTGGTTGTCGTGGTTCTCCACGTAGTTCACCACCTCGCTCGGCTGGCTCACGTAGCCCGCCGGCTGGCTGCCGCCATAGACCATGTCCTGCAGCGCACGCTCGCTGCCGTCGTGGGTGGTCATGCGGTAGTGACGCAGGCTGCCGGCCAGGCCCACGCGCACCAGGTCGGCGGTGGCGGCGCTGGCCCCGCCGTTGACGTAGCCCTTGCGCGTGACCTGGGCCTCGCCGCCATCGCCGGCCCCGCCGCCACGCACGGCGTCGCGCCCGCGGTCGCTGAACGTGCCGATGCTGCTGCCGTTGAGTTCCAGCTGGCTGGCCTGCACGAAGCGCGCACCGTTGGCCACCTCGCCGAAGTTCCAGCCTTCGCCGATCAGCGGCACGGCGCGGCCCGTCTCGCGCTGCAGGCGGTCGCGGATGGCCAGCATCTCCGCCTTCGGCTGGTGGCCCATGAGGTCGAAGCGAAATCCGTCGATGCGGTGCTCACGCGCCCACAGCAGCACCGAGTCGCTCATCAGCTTGCCCATCATGGCGTGCTCGGTGGCGGTGTTGTCGCAGCAGGTGCTGCGCTCGACCTCGCCGTCGCGGTTCAGGCGGTGGTAATAGCCGGGCACGATGCGGTCGAGCACGCTGCGCGGGTGCTGGCCGGCAGCCGTCGTGTGGTTGTAGACCACGTCCATGCCCACGCGCAGGCCGGCGGCGTGCAGCGCCATCACCATCGCGCGGAACTCGCGGATTCGGCCCGGTGCATCGTCCGGGTCGGTGGCGAAGCTGCCTTCGGGCACGCTGTAGTGCCAGGGGTCGTAACCCCAGTTGTAGCAGTCGCGGTCCTTCGCGGCGGCCACGGCCGCCTGCTGGGCCGAGCTGTCGGGTGCGGCGTGGGGAATGTTGGGCACGGCACATGCGCGCTCCGGCACCGTGGCCAGGTCGAACACCGGCAGCAGGTGCACGTCGGTCAGCCCTGCCTGCGCCAGCGCGCGCAGGTGTGTCATGCCGTGCGACGCCGGTTCCGTGAAGCCCAGGTACTTCCCGCGCCAGGCGGTGCGCACGCTGGTGTCGTCGCGCGAAAAGTCTCGCACGTGCAGTTCGTAGACGACCATGTCGGTCATCGATGCCGGCGCTGGTGGCGCCGCCTGCTGGCGCCAGCCCGCCGGTTCCGTGCGCGGATCATCCAGGCGGCCGATCCAGCTGCGTTGCGAATCGGCGTCCAGGCCGAAGCTGTAGGGATCGGTCACACGGTTGCGCACCCAACCATGGCCCGGCACGAAGACGTCCGCCAGGTAGGTGTAGAAGCCTTCGCGCACACCGTCGACGCGCAACTGCCAACTGCCCGTGGCCTCGTCGCGCTGCAGGGGCAGCAGGCGCATCGGCGCCGATGGCGTTTGCAGGCACACCGACACCGCGCGAGCCGTCGGTGCCCACAGGCGCAACCGGGTGCCGGTGCCATCCAGTTGCACGCCGAGGTCGTCCAGTCGGGCCGCCGCGGGATACAGCGCGTCCAGCAGCCGCGCCAGCTGTGGACGGGTGTGCGCCCGCAGGCGGCCGTCGGCGTCCTCCACCGTCACCAGCAGGTCGCCCCGCAGCCGCTGCGCCAGCACCGCACGGTCAGCGGTTGATGTTGATGCCAGGCGCAGCGTGCGCCCGGCGCCGGCCCAGCGCACGGCGGCGTCCGCCGTGGGGGGTATGGGCGCGGCGCTGTCCTCCAGCGCCATCGCACCTTCAGCGCCCTGGACCCGCCCGTCCACGACCCGCATCTGGCCGGACGTCGCGAAATGCAGCCGCACCCGCCCACCCGTGGCGCCGGCCGGCCAGTGCAGATGCTGGCCGTCAGCCCACAACGCCTGCGCCTGCGGGCCAGGTGCGCCGGTTGGCACCGCTTCCAGCACACGGCTGGCGGGGCCACTGCAGTCGGCCAGCGAAGGCACCTCCGCCGCCTGCACGGCCGCGCACGCCACCCAGAGGACGGCCCACATCAACGACGTCACACGCATGCGCGCATGGTATTGGAGCAAAACTACATCATCGACACGCGCATCGCCTATCGTTTTCCCTGGTATTGGCGGCCAACAAGTAGTTTGACTACATTTCATCATGACCCGACCCTGGACTGCGCTGACCCTGGCGCTCCCCCTGCTGGCCGCCGCCACCCCCGTCGACCTCAGCCCGGTGCCCATGCGCGATCCAGGCAGCACGCTCGCGCCGGATTGGCACCACGGCGCCTTCATGGAGATCTTCGTCCGCGCCTGGAAGGACAGCGACGGCGACGGCATCGGTGACCTGCGGGGGCTCACCCAGACCCTGCCAGTGCTCAAGGACCTGGGCATCCGCGGCATCTGGCTGATGCCCATCACCGGCAGCGCCGACCACGACCACGGCTACCACACCACCGACTTCCGCGCCGTGGCGCCGGAGTACGGCACGCTGGCGGACTTCGACGCCCTGGTGCGCGAAGCACACCGTCTGGGCATCGGCGTGGTGATGGATTACGTGATCAACCACAGCGCCGTGGAGCACCCGCTGTTCCAGCAGGCGCTGCAGGGGCCAGGCAACGCGTATCGCGACTGGTACGTGTGGAACGACACCGCGCCCACCGGCTGGGACATCTGGGGCAAGAACCCCTGGTACCACGCGGCCGCACAACCCTGGACCTGGGCCGGCGACTGGAAGGATCTGCCGCCCGCCGCCCCCGACGCGCGCGGCTTCTACTTCGGCACCTTCAACGCCAAGGCGCCGGACTTCAACCTGAAGAACCCGGTCGTCTGGCAGTACCACGAGGACAGCCTGCGTTTCTGGCTCAACCGCGGGCTGGACGGCGTACGGCTGGATGCCGTGCCACACATGGTGGAGCGCAGCGCCAAGGACTGGAACGACCAGCCGGAAAGCCGGGCGCTGACCAAGCGCCTGCAGGACCTGATCACCGCCTACCGCCACCGCTGGGCCGTGTGCGAAGCGACGGCGGAACCGCAGGACTACGCCGCGCCCGAGGTCTGCGGCGCCGCCTTCGCCTTCGGCTACGTGCAGAACTTCGTGCGTGCCGCCCAGGGCGACGTCACCTCGGTGCAGGCCCTGGTGGCGCCGCACCCACGGCGCAGCGCGCGGTTGGCCACCATGGTGTCCAACCACGACATCTTCGCCGGCCGCCGCCTGTGGGACCAGGTGGGCGGCGACGAGGCCCGCTACCGCTTGGCCGCCGCGGGCTACCTGCTGCAGCCGGGCACGCCCTTCGTGTTTTACGGCGAGGCCATCGGCATGGCCGGGCTGCACGGCCTGCCGGGCATGGACGCCGGCGACCTCCCCATCCGCGGCCCGATGAGCTGGACGGCCACCGGCGGTTTCAGCAGCGGCACACCGTTCAGGCCGGTGTCACCCAACGCGGCCACGCACAACCTGCAGGCGCAGCGCGCCGATCCCGGCTCGCTGTGGCACTTCTACCAGGCCCTGATCGGCCTGCGCAACACCCATGCCTCGATCCGGCGCGGCAGCTTCGAGCATGCCCGCGCCGAGGGTCTGGTGGCGCAATGGCAGCGGCGCGCCGACGGTGACCACACGCTGACGCTGATCAACTACGGCACCGCCGGTGCCAGCGTGGTGGTGCCGGCGCTGCCGCCCGGGGCACGGCTGGTGGCCGCCTGGCCACGCTGGGGTGCACCGGCACGGGCCGATGGCAATGGCCGGGCCACCGTGCACCTGGGACCGCAGTCGGTGCGCGTGTACCGCGTGTTGCGCTGAGATTCTTGGCAACCCGGCGATCCGCAGGGGCATGCACTTGCCGCCATGCTGGCCGGCATGCGACGGATGGCATTGACACTGGGCATCGTTGCCTCGGCCTTTGACGCTGCCGGCGCGGCCCCGGCAGGCGCGGCAAACCCGGCTGGCATCGACTGGCAGCCGCTGTCCACATTTCTGATGGCTCGCACCGAAACCTCGGTGGCGCAGTTCCGCCAATTCGTGGCGGCCACGGGCCGCGTCACCGAGGCCGAACGCCGCGGCGGCGGCCAGGAATTCGCAGGGGGTTGGCAGCAACGGCCCGGCTGGACCTGGCACAGCCCCTTTGGCGCACCTGCGGCGGACGACGAGCCGGCCGTGCACGTCACGTGGCACGAAGCGCGCGACTTCTGCCGCTGGGCCGGCTCGCGCCTGCCGACCGATGCCGAATGGGTGGCCGCGGCCTACACCGAGCAGCGCGAGTCGCCGCCCGCCCCGTTCGTCCACGGCAAGACCTACCCTTACCCCACCGGCGCGCAGCCCGCCGGCGCCAACTGCCGGGGCGACTGCAACCTCGGCCAGGCCTTTGATGGCCGCCGGCACCGTCCGGTGACCCAGGGCACTCCTGGCGTCAATGGCCTGCACGACATGGGCGCCAACGCCTGGGAGTGGGTGGACCAGGGCAGCGACGCCGAACGTCGCACGCGCGGCGGCTCCTGGTGGTACGGCACGCCACAGATGCGTGCCGACCATCTGCAGGGCAAGGCGGCGGGCACCGCCGTGGTCTACATCGGGTTCCGCTGCGCGCGCGACTTCGTGCGCTGAAGTCCTGCCGATCGGGCGCGGCGCCCATGCGTCGCGCCCGCGGCTCGAATCACTTGATCGTGACCCAGGACACTTCCAGCCAGTTGTCTGCGCGGTGCACGGCTTCCACGTTGGTGCGTGCGGCCCAGGGGATGACCTGGCGGTGCAGCGGCAGCAGGTGGGCCTGGCTGGTGTATTCACGCAGCGCGGCGATCACCAGTTCCTTGCGCTTGGCCGGGTCGGCTTCGCCGCTGGACGCCGCGGCCAGTTCATCGAACTTCGGGTTCGACACGCGGCCGTAGTTGTACAAGCCCACGCCCTTCTCGCCATAGGTGCGCAGCACCGGCGTCATCGTGGTCTCGGCATCGGTGACCGCACCACCCCAGCCCAGCATGTACATGCTGGTGTCGTGCTTCTCCAGCTTGGGGAAGTAGGTGGCGCGCGGCATCGCCACCACCTTCACCTTGATGCCGATCTTGGCCCACATCGAGGCCAGCGTGATGCAGATCTCCTCGTCGTTGATGTAGCGGTTGTTCGGGCAGTCCAGCGTCACCTCGAAGCCGCTGCCATAACCTGCCTCGGCCATCAGGGCCTTGGCCTTGGTCACGTCGTAGGGCAGGCGGGTTTCCACCTGCGGGTCGTTGTAGCTGGCCAGCGCCGACGGCGTGATGCCGCCCGTGGGATAGCTCTGCCCGTTCATCAGCTTCGTCTTCATCGTCTCGATGTCGATGGCGTGGTACAGCGCCTTGCGCACCCGCACGTCCTTGAACGGGTTCTTGCCCTTGACGCTGCTGTAGAGCAGTTCGTCGCGGTGCTGGTCCATGCCGATGAAGACGATGCGGTTCTCCGGCCCGTCGACGATCTTCACGCCCGAGGTGCTGCGCAGGCGCGGCACGTCACGCGGCGCCGGGTCGAGCACGAAGTCGATCTCGCCGGACACCAGGGCCGCCAGGCGCGTGGCGTCGTTGGAGATCTGGGTGTAGACGATCTCCTGCACGTTGCCTTCAGGCTTGTCCCACCAGTTGGGGTTGCGCTTGTAGACCGTCTTGATGCCGGGCGCGCGGCTCACCAGCATGTAGGGCCCCGTGCCGTTGGTGTTGAAGCTGGCGAAGGACTCCTCCTTGTTCTTGAAGTCCAGCGGCTTCGTGACCTTGTGCTTCTCGGCCCACTGCTTGTCCAGCATCCACAGCGAATCCAGGTGCTGCAGGAAGATCGGGTTGACCTTGTCGAGGCGGAACTCCACCGTCATCGGGTCCACGGCCACCGGCGTGCCCACGGCGTTGGCGTAGACGTTGACCTGCGAGGTCAGCTCCTTGGCGCGATTCACCGAGAAGACCACGTCGTCGGCCGCGAAGTCCGACCCGTCGTGGAACTTCACGCCCGGGCGCAGCTTGAAGCGCCAGGTCAGCGGGCCGGTCTGCTCCCAGCTGGTGGCCAGGCCGGGCACGATGTTGAGCGACTTGTCACGGCGCGTGAGGCGCTCGTAGACCTGCCCGTTCATCATGTTCGTCATGGACTCGTTCTGCGAGTGCGGGTCCATGGTCTGGGGGTCGCCCTGGCTAGCCCAGCGCAGGGTCTGGGCCGCGGCAGGGCCGGCCGCCAGGGTCATCGCGGCCAGGGCGGCCGCGGCAAGTTGCAAACGCATTCGGTGTGCTCCCGCGCCGTTCTGGCGCACGGTGATTCGGTGCGCGGGAGTGTAGGCAAGGGCCGTGCCGGCGTCGCCTCGGGAGAAACCTCGGCCTGGGCGACGGGGCGGCGCCGCGCGTTCAGGCCGCGGGGTAGCCCTCTTCCGCCAGCGCCGCCTTCACCGCGTCAGCCGGCTGCGTGGTCGCGATCTTCACCTGGTGCGTCGGCAGGTCCACCTCCACTTTGGCGGCGGCGTCGAGCCGCTGCACGGTCTGGGTCACGGTCTTCGCGCAATGGCCGCAGGTCATGTCGGGCAGGGTCAGTTCGATCATGGAGTGCTCGTCGGTGACAGGAAACGCTGGAAGTCTGAAGCTTGCCACGATGGCAAGGTCAAGCCTTGACTCTGACATGATGTCAAGGTTGATCCTCGCACCCATGAACCAGACCCTCACCGTGCCCGTGGCCGGCATGACCTGCGCCTCCTGCGTCGCCCGCGTCGAGAAGGCCTTGAAGAAGGTGCCCGGCGTGGTGGACGCCCGCGTCAATCTGGCCACCGAACAGGCCACTGTGGAATCGACGGCCCTGGATGCCGCAGCCCTGGGCGCCGCCATCGAACGCGCCGGCTACACCGTGCCCGAACAGCAGATCAAGCTGCAGGTGGACGGCATGACCTGCGCCAGCTGCGTCGGCCGGGTCGAGCGAGCACTCAAGAAGGTGCCGGGTGTGCTGGAGGCCGGGGTGAACCTGGCCGCCGGCACCGCCGAAGTGCGGGCGCTGGCCGGCACCTCGGCCGAGGGTCTACTGGCCGCGCTGGACCGTGCCGGTTACCCTGCCCACCTGCCGGCTGGCGACGATGACACCACGTCGCCGCGCGCCGACCGCGAAGGCTGGCTGGTCGCGCTGGGCGCGCTGCTGGCCCTGCCCCTGGTGCTGCCCATGGTGGGCGACCTCTTTGGCCAGCACTGGATGCTGCCGGCGTGGTGGCAGTGGGCGCTGGCCACCCCCGTGCAGTTCGTGCTCGGCGCGCGCTTCTACCGCGCCGGCTGGAAGGCCCTGCGTTCAGGCAGCGGCAACATGGACCTGCTGGTGGCCCTGGGCACCAGCGCCGCCTACGGCCTGAGCCTGTGGCTGTGGTCGCGCGAGCCCGACGGCATGCCCCACCTGTACTTCGAGAGCGCGGCCGTGGTGATCGTGCTCGTGCGCCTGGGCAAGTGGCTGGAGTCGCGCGCCAAGCGGCGCACCCTGCAGGCGCTGGACGCGCTGCGCGAACTGCGCCCCGACACCGCGAATGTACGGAGCGCGGCCGGCGAGCGCCTTGTGCCGCTGGCCGAACTGCGCGTCGGCGACGAGGTCGTCGTGCGCCCCGGTGAACGCCTGCCCGCCGACGGCACGTTGCTGGAAGGCCGCACGCACCTGGACGAATCCATGCTGACTGGCGAGAGCCTGCCGGTGGCACGGGAACCCGGTGACATCGTGGCCGGCGGCGCCCTCAACGGCGAAGGCCTGATCGTGGTGCGCACTACGGCCGTCGGCACCGAGACGCAGCTGTCTCGCATCGTGCGTCTGGTCGAGACCGCGCAGGCCGCCAAGGCACCGATCCAGCAGACGGTGGACCGGGTGGCCGAGGTCTTCGTGCCGGCGGTGGTCGTGATCGCGGTGCTGACCGCGCTGGGCTGGTGGCTGGCCGGCGCCGGGCTGGAGACGGCGGTGGTCAACGCCGTGGCCGTGCTCGTCATCGCCTGCCCCTGTGCCCTGGGTCTGGCCACGCCGGCGGCGATGATGGTCGGCACCGGTCTGGCGGCACGCCGTGGCGTGCTGGTGCGCGACCCGCAGGCGCTGGAGCTGATGCGCCAGGTGCGCGTGGTGGCCTTCGACAAGACCGGCACCCTGACCGAAGGCCGGCCTCAGCTGGTGGCCTGGCAGGCGGTGGTCGGCGACGACGAATCGCTGCTGCGCGACGCGGCCGCCTTGCAAGCCGGCAGCGAGCACCCGCTGGCGCGTGCGGTGACGCAGGCGGCCCAGCAGCGGGGGCTCGCCGTGTCCACGGCCCAGGGCGTGCGTGCCGAGGCCGGACGTGGCCTGGAAGGTCAGGTTGGCGGCCGCAGGCTGCGCATCGCCAGCACGCGCTGGGCCGGTGAACTCGGTGTCGACACCACCGCCGCGGCGGCCGTGCAGGCCGAGGGGCGCAGCGTCTCATGGCTGCTGGAGTCACCTGCCGGGCGTGCAGACCCAGCCTGGATCGCACGCGGCTGGCTGGCCTTCGGCGACGAGCCGCGTGCAAGCGCCGCGGAGACGATCCGCCACCTGCACGCGGCTGGCCTGCGCACGGTGCTCGTCAGCGGCGACCACCGGGCCGCCGCAGAGGCCGTGGCCCGGCGGCTGGGCATCGACGCCCTGCGCGCCGAGGTGCTGCCGGCGGACAAGGCCGCCGTGGTCGCCGCCCTGAAGGCCGAAGCCGGCGGCGACGGCCGCGTGGCGATGGTGGGCGACGGCATCAACGACGCCCCGGCCCTGGCGGCGGCCGACGTCGGCCTGGCGATGGCCACGGGCACCGACGTGGCGATGGCCACCGCTGGCTTGACGCTGATGCGCGGCGACCCGGCGCTCGTCGTGGAGGCGCTGCAGCTGTCACACGCCATCGTGCGCAAGATCCGCCAGAACCTGTTCTGGGCCTTTGCCTACAACGTGGTCGGCATCCCGCTGGCGGCCCTGGGTCTGCTCAACCCGGTGGTCGCCGGCGGCGCCATGGCGCTGTCCAGCGTCAGCGTGCTGGCCAACGCGCTGCTGCTGTCGCGCTGGAAGCCACGATGAATGCGATGAACATCGGCCAGGCCGCGGCGGCCACGGGCGTGACGGCAAAGATGATCCGCCATTACGAAAGCCTGGGGCTGCTGCCCGCGGTGGCGCGCAGCGACGCCGGCTACCGGCGCTATGACGAACGCATGCTGCACACGCTGCGCTTCATCCGCCGCGCACGCGACCTCGGCTTCTCGCTCGACGAGATTGCGCAGTTGCTGGGCTTGTGGGTCGATCCGCAACGCGCCAGCGCCGAGGTACGGCGGCTCGCGCAGCGACATGTGACCGATCTGGATGAGCGCATCGCGCGCATGCAGGCCATGCGGCGCAGCCTGCAGCAGCTGGTGCAGTGCTGCCATGGTGACGACCGCCCGGACTGTCCGATCCTCGATGACCTCGCCGGCGAGGCCGGCGCGCCGCACTCAGCGTGAGCGCCGCAGCACGTCGCCTTCGACCCAGAGTTCGTCGAGCTGCCTGAAGCCCCACTTGGCAGGGTCTTCGCGGCCGACGATACGGTCCGGGCAGCCAGGCCTGGCCAGGTCGACCACCACCGGCGGCACCCCCATGCCGGACTTGGTGGAGAAGAAGGCTTTGACCACCGGGGCCGTCAACCGCTGCGCGTTCTGCTCGAGCACGACGGCGAGGCGGCCCGATTCCAGGCGCACCAGCGACCCGGCGGGGTAGATGCCCAGGCTTGTGACGAAGGCCTTGAACACGTCGGTGTCGAACTGGCCGGTCCACGAGGCCATCAGCGCGATCGACTCGGCCGGGTCCCAGCCGGGCTTGTAGGGCCGGTTGGAGGTGATGGCGTCATAGACGTCGCAGACCGCACCCATGCGCGCCAGCAGGCTCAGCCGGTCGCCCGACAGGCCGTGCGGGTAGCCCAGGCCGTCAGGACGCTCGTGGTGATGCAGGCAGACCTCCAGCGCCGCTTCGGGGGCGCCACGGGTCTCGCTGAGCATTTCATGCCCCCGCACCGGGTGGGTCTTCATGATGGCGTACTCGGCGTCGGTCAGCTTGCCCGGCTTGTTCAGCACCGACAGCGGCATCGCCGCCTTGCCCAGGTCGTGCAGCAGGCCGGCCAGGCCGGCCTCGCGGCAGTCGGCTTCGTCATGGCCCAGGGTCCGGCCCAGCGAGACCATCAGCGCACAGACCGCCAGCGAATGCATGTAGCTGTAGTCGTCCGCCGTCTTCAAACGCGCCAGGCTGACCAGCGCACCCGGGTTGCGAAACACGGAATCAGCGATCTCGCCGACCAGCGGCAGGCAGGCCTCGGCATTCACCGCCTGGCCCATGCGGGCCTCGCTGAACATCCGCATCACGGCGATGCGGCCCTTCTTGACCACGGCCGCCGCCTGCTCCAGCTCATCGCGTTGGCTGCGCGGACCGGCGGACGTCGCTGCTGGCGTCGATCCAGGCGGCATGCCCGGCGTGGGCGCCAACGCCGCCGAGATCGGCGATGGCGCGGGCCCGCTGTCCGACACGGGCTCCGCCACGTCCAGCCCCAGACTGTTGTCGATCCACACCGCAGGCACGCCACTGTCACGCAGGCGCTGGAGGTCCTGCGGGTCGTCGAGGACGAACTTCGTCTTCCAGAAGGGGTGGCTCAGCCATGCACCTTCCAGCTTGTGAATGTGCATGCCGATGCGAACCTGGTCGGTGTCGATCTTCTTCAGCATGGGAACCTGTGCGGAGGATATCGGCGCGCCGCCTTCACCCTGAAGTTTCGACGCCGAGGTGACCGCCATCAACGAACAAGGCCGCCCGAAGGCGGCCTTGTGGCGCAGTCGTCGCGGCGGCGCGGCGACAGGCGTCAGGCGTCAGCGCCAGCGGCTCTGCGGCACCGTGGCCAGGCTGCCGGGCTGGCCGCCCAGGTAACCGGCCAGCGCCTTGAGTTCCGCGTGCGTGAACTGCTTGGCGATGCCCCCCATGATGGCGTTGTTGCGGCCGACCATGGGGTTGCCCTCGGTCTGGTAGGCCTTCAGCGCCACGTAGAGGTAGTCGGCATGCTGGCCGGCGATCTTCGGGTAGCTGGGGTCGATGGGCTTGTTGAAGTCGGCGCCGTGGCAGGAGGCGCAGCCGCCCTTGGTCAGCAGCGCCGTCACCTCGGCCGACGGCTCGCGGGCGGCGACCGTCTTCATCGCCGCCTGGCTGCCCTGGCGCTCGTAGAACGCGCCGAGGTCGGCCATGTCCTGCTCGCTCAGCGAACCGGCGACGCCACGCATGGTCGGGTGCTTGCGGTCGCCCTTCTTGTAGGCGGTGAGCGCCGAGACGATGAAGGCGGCATTCTGGCCGGCGATCATCGGCACCTTGTGCACTTCCGGGAAACTCATCTGGTAGCCCGGAATGCCGTGGCAGCCGATGCACTGCGCGGCCTTCTTCTCGCCGGCGTCGGCATTGCCGGCCTGCGCATGGGCCAGGGTGGTGCCGGCGCCCAGGGTCAGCGCGAGCACGGTGGTCGAGAGCGTCTTGATCATCGGTGCCAAGGGGTTGCAGAGGAATCGGACCCCGCCAGCGGCGGGGCAACTCTTGATTATAGGCACCCACTTATACTGAACTGATCCAACTCAAACCCTGACGGCGCCCCATGAAGTACGAAGGCTCGGAGCAGTACGTTGCCACGGCGGACCTGAAGCTGGCGGTCAACGCCGCCATCACGCTGCAGCGCCCGCTGCTGGTCAAGGGCGAACCCGGCACCGGCAAGACCATGCTCGCTGAGCAGGTGGCGCAGTCGCTGGGCATGCCGCTGCTGCAATGGCATGTGAAGAGCACCACCAAGGCGCAGCAGGGCCTGTACGAGTACGACGCCGTCAGCCGCCTGCGCGACAGCCAGCTGGCCGGTGCCGGCGACGAGCGGGTGCGCGACATCCGCAACTACATCGTCAAGGGCGTGCTCTGGCAGGCCTTCACCGCCGAACAGCCGGTGGCGCTGTTGATCGACGAGATCGACAAGGCCGACATCGAGTTCCCGAACGACCTGCTGCGCGAACTCGACCGCATGGAGTTCTACGTCTACGAGACGCGCGAGATGGTCAAGGCGGTGCACCGGCCGCTGGTGTTCATCACCTCCAACAACGAGAAGGAACTGCCGGACGCCTTCCTGCGCCGCTGCTTCTTCCACTACATCAAGTTTCCCGACGCCGAAACCATGCAGCGCATCGTCGACGTGCACTTCCCGGGCCTCAAGCGCGAGCTGCTCACGTCGGCGATGAAGACCTTCTACGACGTGCGCGGCCTGCCGGGGTTGAAGAAGAAGCCCAGCACCTCCGAACTGCTCGACTGGCTGAAACTGCTGGTGGCCGAGGACATCCCACCCGAGGCGCTGCACAGCAGCGACGACAAGGTGGCCGTGCCACCGCTGGTGGGCGCACTGCTGAAGAACGAGCAGGACGTGACGCTGTTCGAGAAGCTGGTCTTCATGCAGCGGCACAACCGCTGACTGCACCGCCCGCCACATGACCTGGCCTGCCGCCGTCGAATTGCGTGGCGACCACGCCGCGCTGGTGCCCCTGCACCCCGACCACGCCGCGGCGCTGGCCGACGCCGTGCGCGACGGTGAACTCTGGCGGCTCTGGTACACGGCCGTGCCACCGCCCGAGCGCATGGCGGCCGAGATCGAACGCCGGCTCGGCCTGCAGGCGGCCGGCAGCATGACGCCGTTCACCGTGCTCGACGCCGGCGGCACGCCGGTGGGCATGACCACCTACATGAACGTCGATGCCGTGCACCGGCGGGTGGAGATCGGCAGCACCTGGTACGCCGCCCGCGTGCAGCGCACGCCGCTGAACACCGAGTGCAAGTGGATGCTGCTGCGCCACGCCTTCGAGGCGCTGGACTGCATCGCCGTGGAGTTCCGCACCCACCGGCTGAACACCCAGAGCCGGCGCGCCATCGAACGCCTGGGCGCGCAGCTCGACGGCATCCTGCGTGCGCATCAGCGCGCGGCCGACGGCAGCCTGCGCGACACCGCCGTCTACAGCATCACCGCGGCCGAATGGCCGACGATCCACAGCCACCTGCAGCATCAGCTGCACCGCCCACGCTGACCATGCCCTCCAAACCCGCGAAGAAGCCGCTCTCCGTCGACACCCTCTGGCAGATCCGTCGCCTGGGCGCGCCCAGCCTCGCGCCCGACGGTGCCCAGGCCGTCGCCGCGCTGACCACCTACTCGATGGACGACAACAAGGGCCGCAGCGCGCTGTGGCTGCTGTCCACGCTGGGGGGCCAGCCCCGGGCGCTGACTGCCTGCGGCGACAAGGACGGCCAGCCGCGCTGGAGCCCGCGCGGCGACCGCATCGCCTTTGTCGCCCAGCGCGAGCAGCAGGGCGTGAAGGACAACACGCCGCAGCTCTACCTGATCGCCCCGGACGGCGGTGAGGCCGTGCGCACCGCCACCGTGGCCACCGGCGTCGAGGGCTACCGCTGGTGCCCGGACGGCAAGCGCCTGCTGCTGGTGTCCTGGGTCTGGCCGGAACTCAAGGGCATGAAGGCGCAGGCCAAGCAGCACAAGGAATTCAAGGCGCGCAAGGAAACCGGCTACGCCACCAGCGAGGCCCAGTACCGCTACTGGGATCATCACCTGCCGCAGGGCCGCGAACCGCACCTGCTGCTGGTGGATGCCGACAGCGGCAAGCTGCGCGACCTGTTCGAGGGCACGCCCTATGCCCTGTCGCGTGCCGAACCGGGCGCGGGCTGCTTCGACGTCTCGCCCGACGGCAAACGTGTGGTCTTCGCGTTCGACCCGGCGGCGGACAAGCGTCTGGACAACCCCTTCGCGCTGGCCGAGATGGAGCTCAAGAGCGGCCGCGTGCGCGTGATCGCGCAAGACGCCGCCTGGGACATGGGCTCGCCGCGCTACGCCCCCGACGGCGAGCGCATCGCCTTCGTCGCCCAACACCGCGGCCTCAAGCACACGATGCCGGACCAGCTGGCCGTCTGGGACCGTGACGGCGGCACCTGGGAAGTGCTCAGCGCCGAGTGGGACCACGAGGTGCAGGCGCCGCTGCACTGGGAAGACGATGGCCAGGCGGTGCTGTTCGCCGCGGAACAGCAGGGCCGGCGCCACCTGTGGCGTTTCGACCTGCCCGATCGCCGCGCCGAGGTGCTGGTCGAAGGCGGCTGGCTGCAGGCCTTCGACAAGGCCGCCGGCGCCCTGGTGACGCTGGCCGACGCCATCGACCACCCGCCGGAGATGCGCGTGCACCTGCCCGGCAGTGCACCGCGGCGCATCGAGTCCTTCAACGACGCACTGCTGGCCGGTGTGGCCACCGGCATCACGGAAGAGATGTGGGTCACTGGCGCGCTGGGCGACAAGGTCCAGGTCTGGCTGACCTACCCGCCCGGCTTCGACCCGGCCAAGGCCGGCAGCAAGGCCAAGGGCAAGCTGCCGCTGCTGCACGTGATCCATGGCGGCCCGCACACCGCCTTTGGCGACGCCTGGCACTTCCGCTGGAACGTGCAGGCCTTCGCCGCGCAGGGCTACGTGGTCGCGGCCGTGAACTACCACGGCTCGTCGAGCTTCGGCTATGCCTTCAAGGACAGCATCACCCACCGCTGGGGCGAACTGGAACTGCAGGACGTGGAGGCCGCCACCGACGCGCTGCTGCAGCGTCCCTGGGCCGACCCGAAGCGCGTGTTCGCCACCGGCGGCAGCTACGGCGGTTTCATGGTGGCCTGGATGAACGGCCGCTGCGAACCCGGCCGCTACGCCGCCTACGTGTGCCACGCCGGCTGCTTCGACTGGACGGCCATGTTCGCCGACGACGCCTACACCTGGCACGCCAAGGAACTCGGTGCCTGGTACTGGGACGACATCGCCAAGGTGCAGGCGCAAAGCCCGCACGCCTTTGCCGCCAACATGACCACGCCGACGCTGGTGATCCACGGCGCACTCGACTACCGTGTGCCCGATGCCCAGGGCCTGGCCTACTACAACACGCTGAAAGCGCGCAACGTCGACGCCCGGCTGCTCTGGTTCCCTGACGAGAACCACTGGATCCTGAAACCGCGGAACAGCCAGCTCTGGTATGACGAGTACTTCGCCTGGCTCAAGCGACACGACGCGGTGAAGCCGCGCCGGGCGCCGGCGAAGGCGGGTCGATCACGCTGAGCACACCGGCGCAGACCACGCGGTCGCGGCCACCGGTCTTGGCGAGGTACAGGGCCCGGTCAGCGCGGCGGAACAGTTCCTCGGCATCCTCCGACGGGTCGTCGCAGACGGCGGCGCCGATGCTGGCCGTGATGCGCAGCAGTTCGCCTTCGTAGGCCACGGTCAGGCTGCGGAAGGCGTCCAGCAAGCGCTCGGCCAGCTGGTTGGCCCCGGCCAGGTCGGTGCCGGGCAACAGCAGTGCGAACTCCTCGCCGCCCATGCGGGCCGTGGCATCGAGCCGGCGGGCCGCGCCGTCCAGCACCTGGGCGGCGGCCACCAGCACGGCGTCGCCCGCCGCATGGCCCCAGCGGTCGTTCACCGCCTTGAAGTGGTCCAGGTCCACTGCCAGCAGGGCCATCGACCCAGGGTGGCGCTGCTGGCGCACACGTTCCGTGTCCAGGCGCAGGCCGAAGGCCCGGCGGTTGAGCAGGCCCGTCAAGGCGTCGTGCATGGACAGGTGGCGCAGGCGCTGGATCAGGCGCAGCATCAACATTGCCGCCATCGTCAGGTGCATGGCCATGGCCAGCAGCACCAGCGCCAGCGACATGACCACTTGCCGGGTCTCGCCCGTGTCCAGCGTCTGCCCGCTGCCGGACACGCCGGCCAGCGCCAGCAGCGCACGGCCCGACAGCATGCCGGCGATCAGCCAAAGCGGCACGCTGCAGGCCCATGCCGCCGGGCGTCCGAACTCCGCGGCCAAGCCACCGCCCACGTCGTGCGCGGCCCGCAGCAGCAGCAGTCCCATGCCCAGGCCGGCCGCCACCACGGTCCACGAGTGGGGTGCGTCGAAACCATTGGCCAGGATCACCACCGCCATCGCCGGCAGGCCGATGGTGAGCAGCCAGCGGTCGGCAGGGGGCCGGCGCACGAACACCCGTACGCCACGGGCCACCAAGGCCGCGGCGAGCAGGTGCACCAGATTCGGCAGCGCCGAGCCCAGGGCCGGCGGCATCCACGGCCGCGCGATCACGGCGCCCATGCCCACGGCCAGCAGCAGCGTCGCCACGCCCCAGTGCGCCGTGGCGCGCCGGGACAGCCGCAGCCAGGCCATCGCCAGCCAGATGGCGGCGAAGAAGGCCATCTGTACCGTGTACAGGGCCAGGATGGTGTGGATGGGCTTCAAGGGCTGAGGACCTGACAGCCTGTGGCCGCGCCGAATGGCGGACCGGGCTGTCTCTGTCGTCAATATCGGCAGCCGGAGCCCCCGGTTGAGGGCCATCCTGCCCACCAGTGCGCGACGGTGCCAATCGCCACCACAATAGGCGCAGAGTCCACGCCCGCCGGATTCCGACCATGCTGATCGACTTCTTCTACACCCTGCGCGCCGCCAAGCTCAAGGTCTCCGTCAAGGAGTTCCTGACCCTGCTCGAGGGCCTGAAGGCCGGCGTCATCGGCCCGTCGGTGGACGAGTTCTACGTGCTGGCGCGTACCACGCTGGTCAAGGACGAGACGCAGTACGACAAGTTCGACCGCGCCTTCGCCGCCTACTTCAAGGGCGTCGAACTTCTGACCGACTTCACCAAGGACGTGCCGCTGGAGTGGCTGCGCAAGACGCTGGAGCTCGAACTCAGCGCCGAGGAGAAGGCCGCCATCGAGAAGATGGGCTGGGACGAGTTGATGGAGACGCTGAAGAAGCGCTTCGAGGAACAGAAGGAACGCCACGAGGGTGGCAACCGCATGATCGGCACCGGCGGCACCAGCCCCTTCGGCGCCTATGGCTACAACCCGCAGGGCATCCGCATCGGCCAGGACAAGGGGCGCAACCGCAGCGCCGTGAAGGTCTGGGACCAGCGTGCCTACAAGGACTACGACGACACCAAGGAACTGGGCACGCGCAACATCAAGGTCGCGCTGCGCCGGCTGCGGCGCTTCGCCCGCGAAGGGGCCGACCTGGAACTGGACCTCGAAGACACCATCCACGCCACCGCCGCCAACGCCGGCCTGCTGGACATCAAGATGGTGCCCGAGCGCCACAACAAGGTGAAGGTGCTGCTGCTGATGGACGTAGGCGGCACGATGGACGAGCACGTGCACCGGGTCGAGGAACTCTTCAGCGCGGCGAAGACCGAATTCAAGCACCTGGAGTTCTTCTACTTCCACAACTGCCTGTACGACTTCGTCTGGAAGAACAACCGCCGCCGCTTCAGCGAGAAGACGCCGACTTGGGACCTGATCCGCACCTACAACAAGGACTACAAACTGATCTTCGTCGGCGACGCGACGATGAGCCCCTACGAGATCCTGCAGCCCGGCGGCAGCGTGGAATACAACAACGAGGAGCCGGGCGCGGAATGGCTGCAGCGCATGACCAATGCCTTCCCGCGCTTCGCCTGGATCAACCCCGAACCGCAGGGCGTGTGGCAATACCGCCAGAGCATCGCCATCGTGCAGCAGCTGATGAACCAGCGCATGTTCCCGCTCACGCTGGCTGGGCTGGAAGGGGCGATGCGGCTGCTGAGCAAATGAGGCGCACCGGCCGCGCGATGCAGCGGCCCCGAACCAGACCGTGGTGGCTGGCCCTGCTGGCACCGTGGGTCCTCGGCGGATGCGCCGCGCTGGGGCCGACCGAACCCGCCGCTCCACCCGCTGCCACGGTCACCACGGCCGCCACGGCGTCCAAGGCGCCCACCACCACGGCCACCACGGCCGACGGCATCGAGACCGTGGGCGTGCGCTGGCAGGTGCGTGTCGAGGCGCCCGGGGCGTTGGCCTCGCTGCTGCAGCAGCACCTGGACATCGCCCGCCTGCCAGCACTCGCCGGTGACGAGGCCGTGCCCGAGGCCGAACTCGCGCGCCTGATCGACACCACGCCGGCACAGGCGCGCACACTGCTGCAGACCGAAGGCTTCTTCGAGCCGACCGTGCGCATGGCCCGCGACGGTGAACGCATCCGCGTCATCGTCGAGCCCGGTCGGCGGGTCCGGGTCGGCCGCGTGGACATCGACATCGTCGGCGCGGCCGCCGAATCGGCCGACGCCGGCGACGCGGCCGCGCGCACGCTGTTGCAGGGGCTGCGCAGCGGCTGGCCCCTGCCCAGCGGGGCCAGCTTCCGCAACGGCGACTGGAGCGCCGCCAAGGCCAGCCTGCTGGCGCAGCTGCGCGACGGCGGCTACGCCACGGCATCCTGGCTCGGCACGGCAGCCGAGATCGCGCCGGAAGACGCCCGTGCGCGTCTGTTTGTGGTGGCCGACAGCGGGCCACTGTTCCGCGCCGGCGCGCTGCAGATCGAAGGCCTGCAGCACCACGACGAGGTCACGGTCCGCCACATCGCCGGCTTCGGCCCCGGTACCCCGTTGACGCAGAGCCTGCTGCTCGACTTCCAGGACCGCCTGCGCCAGGCCGGGCTCTACGACCACATCGACGTCGGCTTCGACCCCGACCCGGACCAGGCCGATGCCACGCCGGTGCGCGTGCGCCTGGGCGAGGCGCCGCGCCAGGTGTGGACGCTGGGCCTGGGCTACAGCGCCACCGTGGGTCCCCGCGCCTCGGCCGAACACCTGCACCGGCGGCTGTTCGGCCTGCCCCTGGTGTCGCGCAACAAGGTGGAATGGGCACGGTTGCGCCAGGCCTGGGACGGCGAAATCAGCACCCACCCGGGCGAACGCCTGTGGCGCTGGCTGGTGGGCGGCGCCGTGGAACGACTGGCCAGCGACGATGACATCGTGCTCTCGCAGCGCATCCGTGCGGGCCGGGCGCAGAACACCTCGCGCATCGACCGCCTGCTCTTCGTCGAGGCCGAACGTTCGTCGCGCCGCAACCAGGTGCAGGTCGGCGCCGCCTCCGACAGCACCGAACTGGCCGTCTCCGCCAACCTGCACGGCGTCTGGCGGCGTCTGGACGACCCGCTGCTGCCCACGCGCGGCTGGAGCCTGTCGTTGCAGGGCGGCATCGGCCGTGCCCACGGCAGCGACGGTGCCAGCGGCTTCTTCTCCCGCGCCTACGGTCGGCTGACGCTTTACCAGCCGCTGCCCGGCGACTGGTACGCGCAGGCGCGGCTGGAACTTGGCCAGGTCTTCAGGCCCGATGGCGTGGCCGTGCCGGATTCGCAGCAGTTCCGTGCCGGCGGCGACGATTCCGTGCGGGGTTATGCCTATCGCAGCCTGGGGCCGGTGGTCGACGGCGCGGTCGACAGCGCCGATGCCCTGGCCACCGCCAGCCTGGAACTCGCGCGGCCGCTGTCGCCGCGGCTGCCGTCGGTCTGGGGTGCGGTGTTTGTCGACGCCGGCAATGCCGCCGACGACTTCGGCCACCTCACGCCGGCTGTCGGCGCCGGTGTCGGCGTGCGCTGGCGCAGCCCGGTCGGCCCCTTGAAGCTGGATTGGGCCTACGGGCGCGACGTGCGCAAATCGCGCCTGCACTTCAGCGTCGGGGTCACGTTCTGATGGCCGACGCCCAAGCCACCCGCCCAGCCGAAACAGACCGGCCGCGGCGCCGCGGCGCGCGTCGCCTGGCCATGGCTGCCGGCAGCATGCTGGCGCTGATGGTCGCGCTGGTGGCCGCCGGCGCCGGCACGGCCTGGTGGCTGCTGCGCAGCGACGGGGGCTCCGCCTGGCTGCTGCGGCAGGTGCCAGGCCTGACCGTCGACGGCCCGCAGGGCGCCCTGTTAGGCCCGGACTTCTCGGCACGCCAGCTGCAGTGGCAAGGCACGGCCGGCCGGCTCGACCTTCAAGGCCTGCGGGCCACGGGCCTGCAGTGGCAATGGCGCCCGGCACCCGGCATCTGGTTGGCCCTCGCCTGGCAGGGCCTGGAGGCCGAGCGCGTGCAGTGGCAGCCTGCGGCATCGGCAGCAGCGGCGTCGCCCACGTCGTCGCCTACCAGCCTGCGTCTGCCGGTGATGGTGCAGGCGCCCATCCGGGTCGGCAGCTTGCAGATCGGCGGCGCCCCGGTGCTGCACGACCTGCAGGCGCAGCTGCACCTGGGTGACGCGGCCGGTGCCCGGCACCGCATCGACGGCCTGCAACTGCGCTGGGCCGGCGGCGAAGTGGCTGCCACCGCGGCCATCGGCACGGGCGAACAGCTGCCGCTGGACGTGCGCCTGCAGGTCAGGTCGCCTGCGGGCGCGCCTCAGGACTGGCGGGCGGAACTTGCGGCCACGGGGCCCCTGGCCGCGCCGGTGGTCACCGGCACGCTGCGCGCCCTGGACGATGCCGCGCAAGCCACGCTGGACGCACGCCTGGCCCCGTTCGCCGCCTTTCCGCTGAGCGCACTGCGCCTGCAGGCGCAGGCCTTCGACCTCTCGCGGCTGGACGCCCGCTGGCCGCAGACGCAACTCGATGTCCAGGCCGAACTGGTCGAGCCCGCCGCCGGCCGGCCGCTGAAGGCCCACATCGCCGTGGGCAACCGGCAACCCGGACGCTGGAACGAAGGGCGCGTGCCGCTGCGCAGCGCGCAGGCCCAGGTCACCGCCCGGCTGGATCAGCCCGATCGCCTGCAACTCGATGTGCTCCAGGTCGCGTTGGCCGACGGCGGCCGGCTCGAGGGTACCGGGCTGTGGCAGGGCCACGCAATGACGCTGGAAGTGCAGGCCGCGGCACTGAAACCGCAGGCGCTGGACGGCCGCGCACCGGCGTGGCAGGTCGACGGTGCCGTCGGTCTGGAACTGCGGCATCTGCCCTCACCCGATCCACAGGCCGCCGCGCCCGCAGAGCCCTGGCGTGCCGAGGCAGCACTGGCGCTCCAGGGCCGTTACGCCGCATCGCCCGCGTCCGTGCGCCTGCAGGCCCAGGTGCGGGCCGCGGCCGGGCAATGGCAGGTCGATCAACTGCTGGCGCGCGCCGACACGGCCGAAGCCCGAGGCAGCCTGCACCTGGCGCAAACGGGCCAGGGCTGGCGCGTGGCCAGCCAGCTGGCCCTGGTCCAGCTGGACCCGGCAGCGCTCTGGCCGGGCCTGGGCCCGGCATGGCAACGGGGTCCCCATCGCCTGAACGGCCACCTGGAGACGGATCTGCAATGGCCGGTGTCGCCCAAGGGCCCGCTCGACTGGCGCCGCATCGCCGGCACCGCCACGGTGCAGCTCGACGACTCGCAACTCGCCGGCGTGCCCTTGAGCGGGCGCGCTGCACTCGGCGCCGATGCAATGCTGGACCTGAACCTCAGCGCGGGCGGCAACCGCTTCAGCGCCCAAGGTCAGATCGACCGCCGGGGCGAGGCCGACCGCTGGACGCTGGAGGTGGCGGCCCCGGACCTCGCCACGCTGGCGCCGTTGGCCGCGTTGCACCCGGCCCTGGCCAGCGTGCCGCAGGCCGGCCAGGTCCAGGGCCAGGCGCAGGTGGCCGGGCGCTGGCCGGCGCTGCAGGGCGAAGGGCAGTTCGACGTGCAGGGGCTGCGTGCCGGTGCCGTGAGCCTGGCGCAGGCCGACCTGCGCTGGTCGGCCGGCAGCGACCTGCAGACCCCGTTGCAGCTGACCCTGCAGGCCCGCAGTTTGAAGTGGCAGCAGCAGACGCTGGCGGTGCTCAACGCACGGCTGGAGGGCACTCCGGCATCGCATCGCCTCAGCGTCGACGCCGCACTGCCCTTGCTGCCGCCCGACGCCGTGATGCGCAGCCTGGGCCTGCCGGCGGCCCGCGGCATGCGCTGGGCCGCCCGGGCCGACGGCCAGCTGGCGCGCCAGGGGGACGGCTGGCAATGGCGCGGCGGCCTGTCGGCCCTGACCGCCGGCGCCTGGGATGGCCGCCAGCCGCTGGCCGGCGCGGCCCCGCGCGACTGGCTGGACAGCGGGCCGCTGCGCGCCGAACTCGACTTCGACGCCGCGGGCGCATTGCAGCAGCTGCACGCCGACGCCGGCCGACTGCGGGTGGCCGACACCTTCACCCTGGCCTGGGACGACGTGCGCCTGGCCGGCGATCGGCTCGCCCTGCAGGCACGGCTGGAAGGTTTTGCCGTTACACCGCTGCTGGCGCGCTGGCAGCCCGACATGGGCTGGGAGGGCAACCTGCGCGTCGGCGGCCGTCTGGAGGTGGCGCTGGGCGAGACCACCCGCATCGACGCCGTCATCGAGCGCGAGGGCGGCGACCTGGGCGTGCGCGAGTCCGACGAGCTCAGCATCCCCTTCGGCCTCAGTGACCTGCGCCTGGCCTTGCAGGCCCAGGACGGCACCTGGACCTTCACCCAGGCCTTGGCCGGCCGTGCGCTGGGCGAGCTGGGCGGCGTGCAGCAGGTCTTCAGCACCGCGGCCGCACGCTGGCCCGGCCAGGACGACCGCCTGGAAGGCGCGGTGCTCGGCCGCGTGGCCAACCTGGGCGTCTGGGGTGCCTGGGTGCCACCGGGCTGGCGGCTGCAGGGCACGCTGACCGCGGATGCCCGCCTCGGCGGCCGTGTAGGCGCACCGGAATTGCGTGGCGAACTGAGCGGCGACGGCCTGGGGGTGCGCAACCTGCTGCAGGGCGTGCACGTGCGAGACGGCCAGGTCCGCCTGCGCCTGGAAGGCGAGCGTGCCACTGTCGAACGCTTCGTGCTGAAGGGCGGCGACGGCAGCCTGACGCTGACCGGCGGCGCCACGCTCGGTGCCGAGCCGCGCGCCGAGCTGGCCCTGCAGGCCGAGCGGCTGCAACTGTTGTCGCGCATCGACCGCCGCCTCACCACCAGCGGTCAGGCCACGCTGTCGCTGGCGCCGCAGACGCTCACGCTGCGCGGCGGCTTCACGGTCGACGAAGGCCTGTTCGACGCCAGCCGCAGCGACGCGCCCGCGCTGGACGACGACGTGGTGATCCGGCGCGCCGGCGCCACCGAATCCGACACCCAGGCGCCCACCGAGCCGCCGCGCAACCGACGCACCGACGTGGCGTTGGATGTGGACCTGGGCCCACGACTGCAGGTGCGTGGACGCGGCCTGGACACCCGGCTGGCGGGCCGCCTGAAAATCACCGCGCCCGGCGGGCGGCTGGCCGTGACGGGCACCGTCAATGCCGTCGACGGGACCTATGCCGCCTACGCGCAGAAGCTGGAGATCCGCCGCGGCGAACTGGCCTTCTCCGGCGACGCGGCCAACCCCCGTCTGGACGTGCTGGCGCTGCGGCCCAACCTGGACATCGACGTGGGCGTGGCCATCACCGGCAACGTGCAGTCGCCCCGGGTGCGTCTGTACTCGAATCCGGACCTCAGCGAGACCGACAAGCTCTCTTGGCTGGTGCTGGGTCGCGACCCGGCTGGCCTGGGCCGCACCGACACGGCGCTGCTGCAGCGCGCCGCCGTGGCGCTGCTGGCCGGCGAAGGCGAGGCGCCCACGGACGCGCTGATGCGCAACCTGGGCCTGGACGAGTTCTCACTGCGCCAGGATGAGAACGATGCCGGCGCCCGCGAGACCGTGGTGAGCCTGGGCAAGCAACTCTCGCGGCGCTGGTACGTGGGCTACGAACGCGGCGTCAATGCCACCGTCGGCACCTGGCAGCTGATCTACCGCGTGGCCCAGCGCTTCACGCTGCGCGCGCAGTCGGGGTCGGAGAACGCGCTCGACGCGATCTGGGTGTGGCGGGTGCCTTGAAGGCACCGTGAGAGAATCCTGGCCCTGTCCTCTCCGTAGTTCAATGGATAGAACGGCCGCCTCCTAAGCGGCAAATACAGGTTCGATTCCTGTCGGAGGGACCACGGAAACGCTCGCCACGGTCCGCCAGCGTCCGGAGCCCCTCGCAAAGCGCTTGATTTCACTAGAAACCGCGTCCGCTGGCGTCCGTGTCAGTGTGCCACCGTCCGGAGTGTCGCGGGGGTACTTCTGGGGGGTACCCGGTGAAGGAACGGGGGTACCTGAAAACCGAGCCCGGCCGCGCGTTCGCGGCACCCTACTCGGCAAGATGCGGTCGAGGTGCTCGGTGCCCCCTTGAATTCCGGGCCTGCGCCCGCGGCAGCGTTGCCGCGCGGCCTTTCGGCACTTGTCGCGGGGGTACGGCCCCTAGGGTCGGGGGGTATGGCATGGGGTACCTCATCGGAGGGCAGCCGGCAGGGGGCACCGGGCCGAGGGCGGCCAGCAGTAGGCACCCACCCGAAGGCCCCCCCTCCCGATTTCGGCATGTTGCAAGCGGACAGCGGGGGCCGGTCCCGGGCTGCCCCGCTGCAGAGTTTTCACCCCCCCTCCCCGGCCGGCGTCATGCCTGCCCTGGCATGACATAACCCCCCTAGGGCAACCCGTTGAACAGTTCGAGATCGGGGCCCAAACGTACCCGCCGAAGGGAAGGCCAGGAAGGACCCAAGGGGGGGCGGCCGGCCTGTGGACAACTCACGGCGCCGGCCGCGTCGGCACCAGCTCGGCCGCGGCCTCGATCACGCTTCGTGCCTCCGTCCCTTGCAAATGCAGGTGCGGAAGTGCGGAAGTGCGGAAAGCCAATGCCGACAACCACTTAGCGCCGCGCGAAGTGCGGAAGCGAGTGCGGAAGTGCGGAAGCGCCGTCCCGGCCTTTGTCCGTCCGGGTCCGGTGCCGTCCGGGCCACCGCTTACCCCCTGCAAATGGGCCGCGACCCGGTCACGTTCGCGCGGCTTGGCGAAGGGCCGCAAGGCCACCAGCAGCGGGGCCCCGTGCCTGTGGACAAGTGGCGCCCGCCAGCCCCTTGGCGGCATAGTCGGCGCCTATCGCGTCGGGCCCGGTTCACCCCGGTTCACTGTGCCAGGAATGCCACTCTCTACGGGGGTGCCGGGGCTCGAATCACCCGCGTCCGCCTTCGTCCGGAAGGACCCGTCGAGTTCACCCGTTCACCCGCCTGCAGCGCCGCGGGCTTGAGCGTGGGGGCGCCCAAGCTATCAGGGCCGCGCGAAGTGAACCCCGCCACGGCCCCCCATCGGGGCCCGGCCAGCTCGCCGCGGTGCGGCGGCGGTCAGTCTCCGGTGTCGTCGAGGATCGAGGACCGGATGACGTAGCACGCGAACTTGCCCACGCCCCGCACGGATCGCCGGCAGGCAAAGTGCTTGCCCTCGCGTGCCAGGTGCCCACGTGCGGCCAGCAGGCGCAGCGCGGCACGGTCGCCACCGGCCAGGCCCTTGCACACTTCGGCCGCGAACACCTCGGGGTACAGCAGCCACTCCCAGGACTCCACTTCGAGCGCACCCGTGGCGGTGTCTATGGGCTTGCGCCACCCAGCCTGATTGATCGCCTGCGGCGCCCGGTCGTCGTCGGCGCGGTCCGTGCGCGGGCATCGGGCCGTGAAGCCGTGGGCCTGAAGCCATAGCTTCACCTGGCGCAGCGCTTCGGCCTCTTCGCTCACACCCACGCCACCACGGCGCACGGCCAGCCAATCCGCAAAGCATCGCCGCGCGGCAGCGGTTGCGGTGCCTGCAGGCCAGCCGGTCACGCCCGCCTCGGTCGCCATCTCGCCGGCCGCGGCCACCAGGGCAAAGCGCCGGCCCACGCGCTGCACCTGGCCCGCTGCAGCCTCGGGCACCAGCTCGCGCTCGGTCGCGTCCATGCGCTCGCGCAGCAGCAGCGCCAGCCCTTCCGTATGTTCAACCAGCCACAGCAGCCACGCGCGGCCCGAAGTGCCGAAATCCTTTGACGCGGCCCGCTCTAGGTGCTTTGCAAGGGCGTTCGGGCTCTCGAAATCGGCCAGGCCCTCGAATAGCCCAAGCCCTGCACTGGCATCGGCCGGAAGGTCGATCATGCGCAGTTCCTGCCCGGCCCGTGTGCGCTTTCCGGCCTCGGCCATGTGCTCGGCCAGGCCGATTTCCCCCGAACTGGCGAACAACAGGCGCCAGGTCTGGCGCGGTCGCGCGGCACCCGTGCGCCCTGCCCGACTCTTGCCTTGCCCGTTCGCCAGCATGTATGCCGAATCGCCGGCCACCTTTGCATCCAATTGCGACAGTTCGTCCAGGCAAAGCAGGGCGTCGGAGTGCTGCGCGGCCATGCTTTCCAGCCCGTTGTCCGTGGCCCGCCACCGCTGCAGATAGTCGGGGCCACCCCATACGCTCGCGGCCACGCGCAGCGCCGTCGTCTTGCCGCAGCTCGTACCGCCCACCAGATGGAAGCCCCCGCCATCCGTGCCCGGCGCCCACGCCAGCAGCGGCCCCGCGAAGGCCAGCGAAGCGAAGAACGACAGTCGGGAATTGCCGATGCAGTGCCGGCCGATCAGCCATTGCCACCGCTCCAACGTGCCCCGCTGATCGAAGGTGCCTTCGGTCGGCGCCTCGGCCTGAAACAGGATGCGCTCGCCCTCGCTCTCGCCCAACGTCTCGCGCGGCAGCACGTAGGCCCGGCCGTGCCAGCCCACGCGGTCAACGATGCGCACCAGCTCGGCAGGGCGCCGGCTCTGCAGGTAGGCGGTCAGCAGTGCCCGCCGCTTCGCGTCCGTGGGCATCATGAAACCCTGATTCAGCAGCTCGGCCCGGTAGGCGGTGCCGTCGCCGGCCAGCATCGCCAGCGGCATCAGCCATCGCCGGCCAGGGCGGAAGGGCGTGTCGAACTGCAGCAGCAGCGCGGCGCCTGCGTCGTGCGCATCGCGGGCCAGCGCCTCCACGATCAGCGGCCCGCAGATGCGCACCGGCCGCGCGTCGCCTGCATCGTCGGCGGGCGGATCGAACCACAGCCCGGCGTCGTCAACCCGGAAGCGGTCACGCGATGCGGCGCCCGGGTCGGCGTCGGCCGCAGCATCGTTCCTGCCCTTGCCTTTGCCCTTCGCCTTGCCCTTCCCCTCGCCCGGTGCCTGCGCGGCCCGCTGGCGGCCCGCTGGCGCGTCGCAGGCGGCATCGGCTGGGGTAGCGGCAGGCTTGCCCACCGTGGCGGCGCCTGACGCCCTGGCGTCGGCCTCGGCCAGCGCCCGCTCGATCACGTCGCGCACGGCCTCCAGGCCCGCCAGCGCCTGCAGGTCGTTGAAGTCGGACCCGGCCGCGCCATCGGCCGGCAGGCCCGCGGGCAGGATCACCGGGGCGGGCAGCTTGCCCGCCAAGCGGGCGGCCTCGGCCGCCTTCATGCGGCCGGGGTTCTTGCCGGTGCGGGCCTCGGTCGCGCGGTCGTCGTCGGCGCACAGCGCCAGGCGGGCAGCCGGGTAGCGGCCCCGCAGTGCACGGACCACGTGCGCCAGGTTGCCCGCGTCCCACGCCACCGCCACCGGGCGGCCGGTCGCTTCGTGCACGGTTGCGGCGGTCGCGTAGCCCTCGGCCACCAGCAGCCAAGCGCCGTGCACGGGCGCCGGGGCATCCAACCCGATCAGGTGCAGCGTCCCGGCCTTGCGGGCGCCCTTCGTGAACAGTTTGTCGGGGCCATCCTTCGGCCGCTCGGCCGCGATGCGCTGCACGTTCACCAGTTCACCGGCCGCGGTGCGTGCCGGGACCAGCAGGGTTCCATCGGCCAGGCAGCGCACGCCGAAGGGCTGCACGCCCTTGCGCTGCAAATAGGGCGCCTCGCTCGGGTCGCTCACGGCGAAGCCCGATTCCCACAGCCGCAGCGCCTCGGCCGCGGCCTGGCGGTGCCGCTCGGCCGTCTCGGCTCGCTCGCGCTCGGCCGCAGCGCGGCGGGCCTCGGCCTGTGCTTTCAGCTCGGAGGGCGTGGGCTTGTGTGCGAGCGTCTGCACGGCCTCGAAGGCGAAGCCGTGAGCCTTCGCCACGGCGAACAGCGTACCCACCTTCACCGGGCCGGGTTTGAAGGATCGCCACACGTCACGCGCAGCGCGGGCGTTGTAGCTCTCAGCCTTCGCGGACCACTCATCGAACACGGCGAAGCCATCGGCGCCGGGGTGTTCCGAGTGAAGGGCCATGCCAAGCTTCAGCCAAGTGTCGCGGTCGCAGTCGGGCGGACAACACAGCAGCGCCGCGCGGCACAGTTCGAGGGTCGGCGGGTTGTTCTTGTTCAAAGCGACAGGCTCAGTTGTTCGGCCTTCGCGGGCCGGTGAATCAGCACGTAGGTATGCACGCGACGGCGACGGCCACCACGGGCGCACATCACCCAGCGGTCAGGCCCGCGGGCGATGCCATAGCCCAGCTCGCGACGCATGGCGGACAGGACCTTCGTGGGGCTTCCGAGGTCGGCCGCGGCGTCGATTTCGGCCAGCGTCGAACCTTCCGGGTGCCGCGCCATGAAGTCGGCCGCGCGTTCGGCCTGCGCCTCGCGGGTGTCGGTCAGTGGCGGTGCGTTCAATGTCGCGGCTCCCGCTGCACGGCCAATGCAGCCCGCAGCGCATCCAGCAGCACGCCCGCGAAGCCCAACAGCATCGGATGGCACTGCAAGAAGCTCACCACGGCCGCAAAGTCGGCCGGGCTCGAAGTGCCGGCCGCGATGCGATCCAGCAGCGCGGCGGCGTAGCCCGCACCTTCGGCCACCAGGCCAGCGGGCACGCCATCGGCCAGCGGTGCGGGGTCAATGCCCGGGTGCATGGCCGAATCCTTCGTGCGTCACGGTCGCACCCACCAGCAGCGGCTCGGCCGCGCCGGGGGCGTCGAACACTTCGAGTTGCAGCGCCAGGCGCACGCGAATCCAGTAGCGCCGGCCCTTGAAGTGCACGGCCGAGGGGATCGAGGATTCCACCCGCTGGCGGGCAGCGTGCAGCAGCGCCCCGGCCTCGGGGTATTCGTCGGCGTCGCTGATCTGCAGGCCCGGTGTCGCCTTCAGGTGTGCGGCTTGTTCGCGGATGACGGCGTGCACGTCCCGGGCAGCGCGGCCCGGTCGCTTGCTTCGCTTGCTCATGTCAGGCCCCGCGGGATTCGCGGATGCGCTCGGCAATCCACCCCTGCACTTCGGTGTGCAGCCACATGGACGCGGCGCCGATCTTGATCGGCTTCGGCGCCTTGCCGGCCTTCACATCGTCAAGCCAGGCGGTGCGCCCGCGGCCGGTCAGTTCGAGGACGGCCGGCAGGCGCAACAGGCGTTCACCAGGGGGAAGGGTCGGCGCCGCGGAAGGGGCGCCCGGTTCGCTTGTGCTCGTGTGCATGTGCTCGGTTTCGAGAGAGTGGCAACGTCGCCAGTCTCAGGACCCGGGCCGGTTCATGTCACGGACAAGCTCGCACGCCGAATCTGTCGAGGTTGTCCGGCAAGTTCAATCGAGAGTGAACGACGCGCGGGCCTTGCGCACGCTTTCCGGGTTGAACGGGTCGCTTCCTGCATCGAACCCGAGGGCCGCGCGGCATAGAGCCGACAGGTCCTGATCGGTCAGGAAATCAAGGGGACCCGGCGCACCGTCGTCCCACCCATTGCGGTGCCCGATGTCCTGAAGAACGGCCATCAACTGGCGAAGCTGTGCCCGTTCACTCGTCGGTCCGCTGCCCGGCTTGTTCGCAAGTGCCCGCACGGCGAGCGGATCGGAACCCGCAACCGTGGGGCCCTCCTCTCGGATCAGCTCACTCGTCCAACGATTCCGCCGCGGTGGCGGGTCGTTACCCTCGCGCGTCAAGCTCACATCGCGGGCGATGCGCACAAGATCAAGCACGCCAGGCCGCGGGGAATACCAGCTTCGCGTCTCGAAAGAATCAAGGGCTCTCACTTCGGGCTCATCGCCCCATCGGTGGAAGATGCGTCGGGCCTCGGCTATCGCCTCTCCCAGGTCGTCATGCCACATGGGTTGATGCACCCGCAGGCCGAAACGACTGCACAGCGCATCGCTACGGGCCACACATTCCTGCAGCTCAGTCACGGCGGCGTCGATTCGTTCCTGCAGGTCGGCCACTTCGCGGGCCGCGTCCCGAATCGACTGCACTTGGCCCCGTTCCTCCACAGCCCACCAGGCTAGAGCCTCGATCACGAGTGCACACATCGAATCGGCGTCGGTGTCAGTCTCGAATCGGCGGCCAGTCTTCGCGGCCAGAGCGCCGGCCCGGACGTGCGCCATCGCCTGCACGATGCCTGGCCAGTGCTCAGGCTTCGCCATGCGGCGCCGCATGGCCCTGTAGTCCTTGCAATGCTTCCGGCGAAGCGGACCGAGTAGTCCCCACGCTACTTGCGCCCACCACGGCGCGGCGCGAAGCGGGGCGGGCGGCCCCATGCGTCGATTCAATCGCACCCCCTCGAATGCGCCCTTCGTGAAGGGGCCGCACCAGCCGGGGAAGGGGCCCGGGATTCGCCTCGGGGGATCAGCCCTCGGCTAGGTGCGGCCGGATCGAATGATCGCCTATCCGGCCGGGCGTGGGCTCACATCAGGCCCCGCTCGGCCAGGCTCACCACGTCAGGCCAGCCGATCACCAGATGATCCAGCACACGTGTATCCACCAGGGCCAGCGCCTGGCGCAATGCCTGCGTCAGGTAGCGGTCGGCAGGTGACGGCGTGGCAACCCCGCTCGGGTGGTTGTGGGCCAGGATCACGGCGGCAGCGTTCCAATGCAGCGCCCGCCGCGCCACGTCGCGGGGGAACACGCTCGTCTGCGTCAGCGTGCCCTCGAAGATCACTTCCAGCTCGATCAGACGGTGCTGCGCGTCGAGGAACAGCACGGCGAAGCGTTCGCGGTCCCACCCGGCCAGGTGCAGGCGCAGGAAATCGCGCGTCGCGGTCGGCGAATCGAACACGGCGCCAGGCGTGCGCAGGTGCCGGCCAAGGATCGCCAGCGCGGCCTCGATCACGGCGCGGTCAGGCGCGGCAAGGCCCCGGGCGTCGCGGTCGAGTTGCCCCGTGGCCTCGCGCATCGCGTGCAGCAGGGCGCCGGCCGATGCGGCGCCGGGGCCTTGCGTGGGCGGGTCGATCCGGCCCGGATGCGGCGCGGCGGCGGCGGCCTCGATCCGTGCACGTTCGTCGGCCTCGGCCCGCAAAGCGTCGGCGGCCTTGCGCCTGCGGGCCTCGGCAAGGGAGACAGTGCCCGCCCTGCGCGGCCGGCCACGCCTGCGCTCGTTCTCCACCGGGGGCCGGTCGAATGCGGGGTGCGTCAGCACTTGGCCCACCGCTGGCGGCTCACCAGCGCCCGGCGTGGACTCGCTGGCCCGCAGCGGCACCAGAAACGCAACCGCGGGCCCGTAAGGGGCCGGGCCGGGGTCATCTTCGCGCGGCTTTTCCGGGGCATGGGCACGCACCAGGCCGAGGGGCAGGCCGGCAGCGGCGGGCCCCGGGGCGGGCGGGCAGCTCGGAGGGGCAGCGGTAGGGGCAAGGGCAGGTGCAGGAAGAACAGGAACAGTGTGCTTCCGCACTTCTTCCGCACTTCTTCCGCACCTGCCACCAGCCTGCAAACCCGCATGAATGCTCGCCTTCCGCACTTCCGCACCTTCCGCACCGGATTTCGCGCCGGGGCCGCGTTGCTGCGCAGTCATGCGGTCGCCTTGCGGCCGAAGGGGATCACGCGGGCACCCTGGCGCCGGGCGTCGAGGTAGTCCGCCCACCACTGCATCAGGTTGCGTCGTTCGGCCAGGTACTCGGCCCGGTGATAGGCGGCCCGGACGGCGTTGCGCTCGCGGTGCGCCAGTTGCCGCTCGATCACATCCGCGTCATGCCCGGCTTCGTTCGCCACCGTGGAGAACACGGCGCGGCACCCGTGCGCGGTGTGCTCGCCCTTGTAGCCCATGCGGGCAAGGGCCGAGTTCATCGTGTTCTCACTCAGGGCCCGGCCCGGGTAGAAGGGGCTCGGGAAGATCAGGTCGGCATCGCCGCTGATCGCACGTTGCCCCTCGATCACTTCCAGCGCCTGGCGGGACAGCGGGACCACGTGCGGCGCCTTCATCTTCATTCGCTCGCCCGGAATGCGAAGCTCGGCCGTGTCCTTGTCGAGGTCGGACCAGCGCAGCGCCCGCAGTTCGCCAGGCCGAAGGGCGGTCAGCATCAGCAGGCGAAGTGCGGCCTTCGTCGTCGGGTCGCCTTCGTAGGCGTCGAGGGCCTGCAGGTAGGCGGGTAGGTCCTTGTCCGCCAGCGCGGCGCGGTGCTTCACCTGGCGCGGCTTCAGCAGCTCGGCCGGCTTCAGGTCAAGCATCGGGTTCGCGTCGATCCGTTCGTGCACCACGGCGAAGCGGAACACGGCCCGGACGCGCTGCAGCGTCCGGGCGGCCTGCTCCCCTGCCCCTCGGCCCTCGATCACGCGAACGGCCTCGATCACGTCGCGTGGCTTCAGGCTCGCCATCGGCCGAGGGCCGAGGGCCGGGTACACGTCCGCCTCGAAGCCCGCTCGGATGCGTTCAAGGGTCACGTCCGCCCACTTCGGCGCCATGTGCGCCAGCCAATCCTCGGCCACAGCTCGGAAGGTGGTGCGGGCTTCGTGTTCGGCCTGCACCTTCGCGGCCTTGCGTAGCTCGCCAGGGTCGTTGCCCGCGGCCAGGGTGCGCCGGGCTTCGTCGCGTCGCTCGCGGGCCTGCTTCAGGCTCACATCGGGGTACACCCCCAGGGCCAGCAGCTTTTCCCGGCCGTGCACGCGGTACTTCAGGCGGAAGTACTTGCGGCCGGCCGGCGTCACTTCCACGTACAGCCCGCCCCCGTCGAAGTGCCGGCCGGGTTTCATCGTGCCCCGAAGGGCCGCATCGGACAGCTTCACGCGGCGGCCCTCCCTTGCGATGCGCCAGCATCCCGCAGCGCCCGCTGTGCGTCGCGGATCACCTGCTGGCGGTTCGCCAGGTCGGCCAGGTGCGCGGCGGCCAGGTCCAACAGCTCGCGCAGCTCGCCGCAGAGTGCGGCCTGGCCCTTCAGCACGCCCCGCGGCCGGTCGGCGTCGGTCGTGTCGGGAATCAGCTCGGCCGCGGCCTCGCCGCAGTCGCGCAAGGCGTCCAGCAACTCGCCGGCCCGCTCGATCACACGGCCGGCCTGCACCGGATCGCCTGCCAGGATTGCGCCGGTATCGGTCCGGCCTCGCATAATCTCGCCCATCGCTTTTCTCCCGCACCCCCGTGGGGGTACATCCGGGGGTAGATTGACCCCCAATCGTCAGGAAAGCGAGAGTCTGCGCGGTTCTTGGGTTCCTGTCGGAGGACCACGGTGCTTCCTCCCGACAAACCGGCACCCCGCCGCACCGCGGAACCTCCGGGAAAACGCGCCCCGCGTTCCAGTGATGCCGCCTGGCAGGGCAACCTCGGCACACTGCGAGGGTTGCGTCTTTACGGGTGTCGCGATGAAACAGCTTGCGCTCTTGTCGGCCGTTCTGATGGGCACTTCATCGGTCTGGGCCGCTCCGACCATGCTGGGCGACACACTGACCTACAGCCGCAACTACCCTTCACCTGGTACCCCGTATGGCCCTGCGCCGCTCACGGGTCAGGCCACGGTGGTGACTGGCGACAGCGACCTGATGTCCTGGTCGGCGGCGGGTGGTTGGGGGCCGGAGAGCGGTACGGTCTACGCCAGGTTCAACGCCGAGGCCAACAGCATCCTGGTCTCGCTGCCGAACACCGGCGGCTACATCGACACCGGGCCCGACTTCTTCGACGGCTACGTCATCACTGGCTTCAGCCACGACATCCTGGCCGCGCAGGCCACCTATACCGGCCTGACGCTGAGCTTCCTGTCACGGGAACTGCGCCTGGACTTCCTGGGTGACATTCCCGTCGGCGAGTTCTCGATCGCGCTGCGCTTCGACGACAACGCCGCCACGGTGCCGGAACCGAGTGCCGCGGCACTCGCGTTGACCGCCTTGCTGATGTCGGGCCTGGCCGTGCGCCGACGCTGGCCCTCAGGCAGGGCGGCCTGACCGCATCGCCGCCGACAGCAGCAGAACCGGAATCAGCCCCACCGCCACGATGGCCAGCGACGGCAGGGCCGCTTCGCCCAGCCGTTCGTCACGCGCGAAGTTGTGGGCCACGACGGCCAGCGTGTCGCTGCCGAAGGGGCGCAGCATCAACGTGGCCGGCAGTTCCTTCATCACGTCCACGAACACCAGCAGGCCAGCCGCCAGCGCCGAGCGGCGCAGCAGCGGCAGGTGCAACCGGCCGAAGACGCGCCAGCGGCCGGCGCCCAGCAGGCGCGCGGTCTCGTCCACGTTGGGGCTGATGCGCGCGTAGCCGGCCTGCACGGACTGCAGGGCCACCGCCGAGAAGCGTGACAGGTAGGCCGCCATCACGCCGAACACCGTGCCGGTGACCAGCGCCGTGGCCGGTGCGCCGGGCCAGGTGGCCTGGATCAACCCCACAGGCGCCAACACACCCACCGCCAGCACCGTGCCCGGCACCGCGTAGCCCAGCGACAGCAGGCCGGCCGCCGGCACGAGTAGGCCGCGGCGCACACCACCCACGGGCCGCAGCGCAAAACCCAGCGCCAATGCCAGCGCCGTGGCCAGCAGCGCCGCCATCGCCGCCAGACGGAAACTGGCCCAGGCCCAGC
This sequence comes from Burkholderiaceae bacterium, assembly GCA_024235915.1. Lineage (GTDB taxonomy): Bacteria > Pseudomonadota > Gammaproteobacteria > Burkholderiales > Burkholderiaceae_C > Rubrivivax. Next base: position 289,270 of record JACKLO010000009.1, read on the forward strand.
CGGCAAAACGGTCCAGCGGCAGGCCGAACTCGGCATAACGCACCTCTTGAGCCAGCATCCACAGCAACCAGCCCACCGGCAACACGAAGCCCAGCAGCACCGGCAATGCACAGAAAGCGACGGCGGCGGCCGCGGCGCGGCCTCGCAGGCGCAGCGGTTGGGCCTCGGCGGCGCCACCGCCCTGGCGGCTGGTGCCGAAGCGCAGGCGGTGCTGCGCCCGCTTTTCCACCCAGAGCAGCAACGCCACCACCGCCAGCAGCAGCGAAGCCAGCTGGGCGGCAGCCACGCGGTCGTCCATCACCAGCCAGGCCTTGAAGATGCCGGTGGAGAACGTGGCAAGGCCGAAGTACGCACCCACGCCGTAGTCGGCCAGCGTCTCCATCACCGCCAGCGCCACGCCGGCGGTGATGGCCGGGCGGGCCAGTGGCAGCGCCACGGCCACGATGCGCCGGCGCAGGCCGGCGCCCAGCAGGCGCGCCGCTTCCAGCAATTGCGCCGCGCGCTCTCCCAGCGCCGCGCGCGCCAGCAGGTAGACGTAGGGGTAGAGCGTCAGCACGAACAGCGCCACCGCACCGCCCAGGCTGCGCACGTCGGGCCACAGGGCGCCGGTGGCGCCGGTCTGCGCCCGTAGCCAGCTCTGCAGCAGGCCACTGGGCTGCAGCGCATCGGTCATCGCGTAGGCCAGCACATAGGCCGGCATGGCCAGTGGCAGCAGCAGCGCCCACTCGAAGATCCGCCGGCCCGGGAAGTCGAACAGTGTCACCGCCGCCGCCGTGGCCGTGCCCAGCAGCATCACGCCCACGGCCACGCCAACGGTCAGGGCGCCGGACTGCAGCACATACCCTGGCAACACGGTGGTGGCCTGGTGCACCAGCGTGCCCAGCGCCTGCGCGTCCAGGCCCAGCCAGGCGGCCAGAACCCCCGCCACGGGCAGGGCGAGCAGCAGGCACAGCAGGGTCAGCAGGTGGCGCACGGCAAACGACGGGAGGCAGCAGCGATGATGCGAACCGTTTTCATTCCGGCGCGATCGCTATCATAGGGCGATGTTTCTGCAGGTCGAGTCGGTGACGGTGCGCTACGGCGGCGAAGACGCCCGCGCGGCCGTGGACAGCGCCAGCTTTGGGCTCGCCGCCGGCGAGATCGGCGTGCTGATCGGCCCCTCAGGCTGCGGCAAGACCTCGCTGCTGCGCGCGGTGGCCGGGCTGGAACGCGCCGCCAGTGGCCGCATCGCCGTTGACGGCCGCGTGCTCGACGACGCCATCGCCGGGCTGCACCTGGCGCCTGAAGACCGCCGCATCGGCATGGTGTTCCAGGACTACGCCCTGTTCCCGCACCTCAGCGTGGCCGACAACATCGGCTTCGGCCTCGCCCACCTGCCGCGCGCCCAGCGCCAGGCCCGGGTTCAGAAGATGCTGGACCTGGTGGGACTGGCACACGCGGCCAGGCGCGCCCCGCATCAGCTCAGCGGCGGCCAGCAGCAGCGCATCGCGCTGGCGCGCGCGCTTGCACCGGAGCCACGCCTGCTGCTGCTGGACGAGCCCTTTTCCAGCCTGGACGTGGACCTGCGCGAGCACCTGGCGCAGGAGCTTCGCGCCATCCTCAAGGCCAGTGGCACGACGGCGCTGTTCGTCACCCACGACCAGCTGGAGGCCTTTGCCCTGGGCGACGCCATCGGCGTCATGCACCAGGGCCGGCTGGAGCAGTGGGGCGACGCCTACACGCTCTACCACCGCCCGGCCACGCGCTTCGTCGCCCGCTTCATCGGCCATGGTGTCTTCACACCGGCGGAGATCGTGGCCTGTGCGCATGGCCCCTGCGTGCACACGCCCTTCGGCGAACTGGACGACCCCGCCGAGTGCCCGCTGCCCGACGCCTACCCCGGCGGCCAGTGCGACCTGCTGCTGCGCGCCGACGACGTGATCCACGACGATGCCAGCCCGGTCAAGGCGCAGATCGAGCGCAAGGCCTTCCGCGGTTCGGAGTTCCTCTACACCCTGCGCCTGGCCAGCGGCGAGCAGGTGCTGGCGCATGTGCCTTCCCACCACGACCACGCACTTGGCGAATGGATCGGCATCCGGCCGGCGGTGGACCACGTGGTCACGTTCCCGCGCGAAGCGCGCGACGCCGCGCCCGCGAATGCGCCACACCACACGGCCGCGGGGTGAACTTTCGCCCTCAGCGCCTCTCTGAGAAAGGACGGCGCCCTATACTGGAATATCGGGCGCGATCTGGAGGCAAGACGCACATGAGTGGCAAGTTCAAGGTCGTCGGCCTGCTGGCCGTGGGAGCCGTGGCCGGCGCGCTGACGACGATGCAGCTGCAGGCAACGGCGCGCAGCACCCTGGGCCCGCTGCCGCTGGAAGAGATGCAGCAGCTGGCCAACGTGTTCGGCATCGTGAAGAACGATTACGTCGAGCCGGTGGACGAGAAGAAGCTCATCGGTGATGCCATCGCCGGCATGGTCGCCGGGCTCGACCCGCATTCGCAGTACTTCGACAAGAAGAGCTTCAAGGAATTCCGCGAGAGCACCGGCGGCAAGTTCGTCGGCATCGGCATCGAGATGGGCATGGAAGACGGCCTGGTCAAGGTGGTCTCCCCCATCGAAGGGTCACCCGCCTTCCGTGCCGGCCTGCGCCCGAACGACCTGATCACCCGCATCGACGACACCGCGGTCAAGGGTCTGTCGGTCGACCAAGCCGTCAAGCGCATGCGCGGCGAACCCAACACCAAGGTGCGGCTCACGGTCTTCCGCAAGGACGAGAACCGCAGCTTCCCGGTGACCATCGTGCGCGAGGAGATCCGCGTGCAGAGCGTGCGCGCCAAGCTGGTGGACCCGGGTTACGGCTGGCTGCGCGTCAGCCAGTTCCAAGACCGCACCGTCGACGACTTCGTGCGCAAGCTCGAGGATCTCTACAAGCAGGACCCGAACCTCAAGGGTCTGGTGCTCGACCTCCGCAACGACCCGGGCGGCCTGCTCGACGGCGCCATCGCCATTGCCGCCGCCTTCCTGCCCGAGGACGTGGTGGTGGTCAAGACCAACGGCCAGGTCGACGAGTCCAAGGCCACCTTCCGCGCCACGCCGGAGCACTATGTGCGCCGCGGCGGGCTCGACCCGCTGCGCAAGCTGCCGGCCGCCGTGAAGAGCGTGCCGCTGGTGGTGCTGGTCAACGAAGGCTCCGCCAGCGCCAGCGAGATCGTCGCTGGCGCGCTGCAGGACCACAAGCGCGCCACGATCATGGGCGCGCAGACCTTCGGCAAGGGCTCGGTGCAGACGGTACGTCCGCTGTCGGCCGAGACGGCGCTGAAGATCACCACGGCGCGCTACTACACGCCGTCCGGTCGCTCGATCCAGGCCAAGGGCATCGTGCCTGACATCTGGCTCGACGAAACCGCCGAAGGCAACGTCTACGCCGCGCTGCGCATGCGCGAGGCCGACCTCGAGAAGCACCTCGAGGGCCCGGACGAGAAGAAGGACGACGCCGCCGAGAAGGCGCGCGAGGAAGCCCGCCGCAAGCTCGAGGAGCAACTGGCGAAGAACAAGGAAGCGCCCAAGCCGCTGCCCACCTTCGGCAGCGCCGAGGACTTCCCGCTGCAGCAGGCGCTCAACCAGCTGCGTGGCCTGCCGGTGGTGGCCAGCAAGTCACACCAGGAACGCCAGGCCGAGGCGCCGGTGAAGCAGTAAGCTCGCCGCCACGCGATTCCATTCCCAGGGGCCCTTCGCGGGCCCCTGCTGCTTTCCGGGCCCGTCCACCGATGAACGACGACGAACTGCTGCGCTACTCCCGCCACATCCTGCTCGACGACATCGGCATCGAAGGCCAGCAGAAGCTGCGAGATGCGCACGCCCTGGTCATCGGCGCCGGCGGCCTGGGCTCACCGGTGGCGCTCTACCTGGGCACGGCCGGCATCGGCCACCTGACGATCTGCGACCACGACGAGGTGGATCTGACGAACCTGCAGCGGCAGATCGCGCACCGCCACGACCGCATCGGCCAGCCCAAGGCGGCGTCGGCCCGGCGCACGCTGCTGGACATCGACCCCGGCCTGCAGGTCGACGCGCGCTGCGTGCGAGCCGACGCCGCCCTGCTCGACGAACTGGTGCCGCAGGCCACCGTGGTGCTCGACTGCAGCGACAACTTCCGCACCCGGCACGCCGTCAACGCCGCTTGCGTCAAGCACCGGCGGCCCCTGGTCAGCGGTGCGGCCATCGGCTTCGACGGGCAGATCTCGGTCTACGACAGCACCCGTGCCGAGGCCCCCTGCTACGCCTGCCTGTTCCCGCCCGACGCCGACTACGAGGAAGTGGCCTGCGCCACCATGGGCGTGTTCGCGCCGCTGGTGGGCATCGTGGGCTGCGTCCAGGCGGCCGAGGCGCTCAAGCTCATCGTCGGGATCGGCCGGCCACTGGCCGGGCGGCTGCTGATGCTGGATGCGCGGGCGATGGAATGGACCGAGATGGCCACGCCGCGCAACCCCGCCTGCAGCGTCTGCGGCGGGCGCTGAAGCGGCGGGAGGGGCTCATCAGCCCCAGCTGGCCAGCAGCGCGTCGGGCACGTCCAGGCCCTCCGCCAACGCCCGGCGGCGCAGCGCCTCGCGTCGGGCACCGGGCAGGCGCACGCCATCGTCGCTGAGCATCTCGGCCACCAGCACTTCCACCCGGTCGAGAAAGGCGTCGGCACCGGCCAGCGCGCCCGGGTCGATGACGACAAAGGCCTGGCCGATGCGCGGCCGGTTGCCTTCGTCGACGAAGAAGCTGCTGGCCTCGAAGCCGAAGTGGGCGCCGATAAGCGCAGTGACGAGCAGTTCCACGGTGAGCGCCAGCATGGCGCCCTTGGGGCTGCTGCCGGCGCCCAGCGGCAACATGGACCCGGCCAGCGCCGCCTGGGCATCGGTGGTGGGGTCACCTTGGGCGTCCAGCGCCCAGCCCAGCGGGATCGGCTCGCCCTTCTTGGCCGCCACCATCACCTTGCCGCGGGCGACTTCCGAAAGGCTGAGGTCGATCATCAGCGGATCGGCGTCCCGGCGCGGGAAGATGGCCGCCACCGGGTTGGTGCCAAAGATGGCGTGCCGCCCGCCGGCCGCCGGCATCGCGGCCGGGGAATTGGCAAAGCCCAGGCCCACCATGCCGGCCGCCGCCACGGCGCGCAGGTGGTCGACGATGACGCCCGCGTGGTGGCTGGCGGTGACACCGGCGAAGGCCACGCCGTGCGTGCGCGCGGCCGCGATGGCTTCTTCCACCGCCAGCGCACAGGCCGGGAAGGCCAGGCCTTCGCCTGCGTCCACCCGCAGCGCGCCGCCGCGCCGGTTCACCACCCGCGGCACGGCCTGGCCGTCAGCACGGCCATTACGCAGATGGGTGGCGTACTGCGCCACGCGCGACAGCCCGTGCGACCCCAGACCCTGCGCCTCGGCCAGCACCAGCGCCCGCGCCGTGCTGGTGGCCATGGCGGCCGCCGCACCCGCTGCCTGCAGGGCGGCAGCGACGCGGGCCTCGACCTCGGAAACGGTGAGCCTCATGTCAGTACCGCCCGGCCGCCCGAAGGTGCTGACGCGCCCCTTGGGGGCCGCGAACGAAGAGAGCTTGGGGTCGTTTCATGCCAGCGCCTCGATCAGCTTGTCGGCGATCAGCGAACTCACGCGTTCATTCGATTCCGCCGTCACGCCCGCAATGTGCGGTGTGAGCAGCAGGTTCGGACACCCTTCGAAATGCGGCGATGCCGGCAGCGGTTCGGCCGAGAAGACGTCCAACGCCGCCCCGCCCAGGTGGCCGCGCCGCAGCGCATCGGCCAGCGCGGCTTCGTCGACGATGCCGCCCCGCGCCGTGTTGATCAGCACCGCGCCGGGCTTCATCGCCGCGATGCGTGCGGCGTCGAACAGGCCACGCGTACTGTCCAGCAGCGGCACATGCAGGCTCACCACGTTGGCGGTCTGGATCACCTCGTCGAGCCCGGCGCAGGCCACCGCGCCGTCGGCGAAGGCCGGGTGGTCGGCGTCCATCATGGCGTCGAAGGCAATCACGCGCATGCCCAGGCCGCGCGCCAGCTTCGCCGTCAGCTGGCCGATGCCACCGAAGCCGATCAGGCCCAGGGTGCGGCCACCCACCTCGCCGCCGTTGCCCAGCGCGGCACGCGGCCAACGGCCCGCCGCCACGTCCGGGGTGGCCATCCAGGCCCCGCGCAGCAACACCAGCGCGGCCGTCACCACGTACTCGGCCACGCTCAGCGCGTTGGCTCCGGTGGCCGGGATCACGCGCATGCCACGCGCTTCGCAGGCGGCGACGTCGATGTTGTCCAGCCCCACGCCCAGGCGGCCGATGACGCGGCAGCGGTCCAGCGCCGCCAGCGTCTCGCCGCGCACCTGGGTGCGGTTGCGCACCACGAGCGCATCGACCCCGGCACAGGCGGCGCGCAGCCGCGGCAGGTCGTCGACCAGCGTCGGCTCGTAGGCCACGTCGAAGTGCGACCGCATGCGCTCGACGGCCGGCGCGTCCATGAATTCGCAGATGAGGATTCGAGGGGTCATGGCAGGGGCACGCGCAGGACGTGCTGGAAGAGGACGTAGAGGCCGACGAGCAGGACGCCGGTGGCCAGCGCCTGGATCAACAGGGCGGGCACTGTCCAGCGGCCGTGGCGGGACAGCAGCAGCAGGGCGGCGCAAGCGGCGGCGCTGGCCGGCAGGAAGCCCAGGGGCGGCAAGGCGAAGGCCCAGGCCAGCATCGTGATGGCCACCCCGGCGCGCCGCAAGGACGAGCCTTCCAAGGCCGCCTGCGCCCGCGTGCGGCCGAGCGCGAACAGGCCCAGCCACACCAGCCCGAACACGACCAGCAGCGCACCGATGGTGCGCGGGAACACGGCCCCCAGGTCGGAGAACTCGCGAGCCGCCACGATGGCGCCGCCGCCCAGCAAGACCAGCACGGCGCAGCCCACGGCACCAGCCCAGTCGCGTCGCAGGTTGGCGTCAGACATGCGCCGCCTCCTTCATGGCCGCGCGCTGCTGGCGCCGCCGTGCCCACCAGGGCCAGGCCAGGCCCAGCACGATGAAGGCGATGATGCACATCGACAACGGCCGACCGAAGAACTCCGCCGGGATGTCGCCCTTGGCGCCACCGATCAGGTGGCCCTGCACAAAGCCGCGCTCCGCGATCGAGCCCAGGATCAGGCCCAGCACAATGGGCGACGCGCTGAAGCCGGCGCGCCCGGCCACCCAGGCCAGCACGCCCAGGATCACCATCTGCTGCACCTCGTGCACGTTGTTGTGCACGGCGAAGCTGCCCAGGATGGTCAGCAGCGCCACCCCCGGCACCAGCACGCTCTTGGGGATGGCGACGATGGCGCGGAACGCGAAGCGGCCGATCAGCAGGCCCACCGGCAGCATCAGCACGGTGGCCAGGATCAGACCCCAGATGAAGGTGTAGACGATCTCGGCCTGCTGCGTGAACAGCGTGGGGCCGGTGCGGATGCCCTGCACCAGCAACGCGCCCAGGATGATGGCGTCCGGCGGCGTGCCGGGGATGCCCAGCACCAGGGTGGGAATGAAACCGCCGCCGACGGTGGCGTTGTTGGCCGATTCGGTGGCCAGCACGCCATCGGGTTCGCCCTTGCCGAATTGGTCGCGGCGCGGCGACACACGCTTGGCCTCGGAATAGGCCACCAGCGACGCGATGGAACCACCTGCGCCGGGCAGGATGCCCACCACGGTGCCGATGATGGAACTGCGGGCCAGGTTGAACTTGGCCCGCAGCATCAGCGACAGCGCCTCGCCCAGCCGGAAGCCGGCCACCTTCTCCGAGGCCTGCAGGTGCGCCGCCGGCGTGGCCACCAGTTCGATCAGCACCGGCATGCAGTACAGACCGATGAGCGCCGAGACCACGTCGATGCCGCCGAGCAGCGCCTTCACGTCGCCGACGAAGCGCACGTCGCCACCGACCTCGGCCACGCCCACCATCGACAGCAGCAAGCCCAGCGCGCCGCCCATCAGGCCCTTGAGCAGGCTGCCTTCACCGAGCGACGCGATCAGCGTGAGGCCGAACACGGCCAGCCAGAAATACTCCACCGGGCCGAACTTCAGCGCCACGGTGGCCATCGGTGGCGCCAGCAGCAGCAGGAAACCTGCGCCCACCAGGCCGCCCACCACCGACGCCAGGCAGGCCAGCGTCAACGCCAGGTCGCCACGTCCCTGGCGGGCCATGGGGTAGCCGTCGAAGGTGGTTGCGATGGACGACGGCGTGCCCGGTGTGTTGAGCAGGATGGCCGCGTAGGCCCCGCCGTAGATGGCGCCGGTGTAGATCGCACCGAGCACGATCAGCGCCGCAGCCGGCGGCATCGAGAAGGTGAAGGGCACCAGCACCGCGACGGCCATCGTGGCCGTCAGGCCCGGCAGCGCGCCGATCACCGTGCCGGCCACCACGCCGGCCAGCGCCAGCAGCAGGTGGGCCGGCGTCAGCGCGGCCAGCAGGAAGTCGAGACTGCCCATGATGGGGGGACGTCGCGGTGCGTCAGCCGGTCACTTCTTGACGATGCCCATCTCCTTGGCCAGCGCCCCGTACTGCGCCTTCATGCCGGCCATGAACTCGCCCATCTTGTCCGGCCCGACGTTGAGCATCGCGAAGCCGCCCTCCTCCATCTTCTGGATGAAGGCCGGGTCGGCGTTGATCTTGGCCAGCGTGGCGGCCAGCTTGGCCTGCACGTCGGGCGGCGTGCTCTTGGGCACGGCCACGCCTCGGTAGGCACCGCCCACCAGGTCGAAGCCCTGCTCCTTGAAGGTGGGACAGTCGGGCAGCTTCGGGTGCCGCTGCTCCATGGCCACACCCAGGCAGCGCACCTGCGCGCCCAGCGACATCTGCACCGTGGTGTAGGCCCAGCTGCCAGCGACCTGCTTGCCCAGCAGCGCGGTGTTGGCCGGGCCGGTGCCGCCGAAGGGCACGTAGGTGGTCTTGATGCCGGCCAGCTTGTCGAAGCGCTGCTGCGCCAGATGGTTGGCGGAATTGGTGCCCGACCCGGCCAACGTGGTCGCCCCCGGGGCGGCCTTGGCCGCGGCCACGAAGTCCTTCACGGTCTTGATGGGGCTGTCGGCAGGCACCATGAGCGCATCGGGTGTGTAGTGGAACCAGAAGACGGTGGTGATGTCGTCGGTCTGGTAGCCCACGTCCTTCTGCAGCGGCTGCAGCACGATGTGCGGCAGGTTGGTGCCCATCACGGTGTAGCCGTCCGCCGTCATGCCGTTGAGCTGCGACCAGCTGGCCGCACCGCCCGCGCCCGGCTTGTACTGGATGGCCAGCGTCTGCCCGGTGAGCGCCTTGAACACCGGCTCCTGCAGGCGCGCGGAGATGTCCGACTCCCCGCCCGGCCCGAACGGGATGATGTAGTTCACCGTCTTGTCGGGGTAGCCGGCCGCACCGGCATGGCCGGCCACGGCCAGCGCGCCGAGGGCCAGGGCGGTGAGGATCGATTTGCGCTTGCTGTTCATGCTTGTCTCCTTGGTGGTTTGTGTGGCGTATGAACGGGAGGGGCAAGGCTGCCCGCTGACGGGAACTCAGGACATCGGCATCAACCCGGGCAGTGCATCGTCACGTCGATGCCTCAGGCGGCGATGCGCTCGGCGATCGCCTTGCCCACGTCCACGGTGTTCGCCGTGCCGCCCAGATCGGGCGTGCGCGGCGCGTGCGGGTCTGCCAGCATGGCCTCGATGGCGCCGACGATGGCGTCGTGCGCGTCGGTGTGGCCCAGGAAGTCCAGCATCATCGCGGCCGACCAGATCTGGCCGATCGGGTTGGCAATGCCCTTGCCGGCGATGTCCGGCGCCGAGCCGTGCACCGGCTCGAACAGGCTCGGCCATTCACGGGTCGGGTTGAGGTTGGCCGACGGCGCGATGCCGATGGTGCCGGTGCAGGCCGGGCCCAGGTCGGACAGGATGTCGCCGAACAGGTTGCTGGCCACCACGACGTCGAACTGCTGCGGCCGCTGCACGAAGTGCGCGGTCAGGATGTCGATGTGGAACTGGTCGACCGCAATGCCGGGGTAGCCCTTGGCCATCTCGGCCACGCGCTCGTCCCAGTACGGCATCGTGATCGAGATGCCGTTGCTCTTGGTGGCCGAGGTGAGCTTCTTGCGGGAGCGGCGCGTGGCCAGTTCGAAGGCGAACTTCAGCACGCGGTCGACGCCGGTGCGCGACATCACCGTCTCCTGGATCACGATCTCGCGCGGCGTGCCGCCGTACATGCGGCCGCCGACGCTGGAATATTCGCCCTCGGTGTTCTCGCGCACGATCAGCATGTCGATCGCGCCCGGCGCCAGCGGCTGGCCCTGGCGGTCCACCAGCGGGCTTCGGATGCCCGGCATCAGCTTGGCCGGGCGCAGGTTGATGTACTGGTCGAACTCGCGGCGAAACTTCAGCAGGCTGCTCCACAGCGAGATGTGGTCGGGCACCAGTGCAGGCCAACCCACCGCGCCATAGAAGATGGCGGTGTGGCCGCCGATCTGGTCCTTCCAGTCTGGCGGCAGGTAGTCGCCGTGTTTCTGCCAGTGCTCGACGCAGGCGAAATCGAAGTGGTCCAGCTGCAGGGGGATGCCAAAACGGCGCGCGGCGGCGTCGAGCGCGCGCAGGCCCTCGGGCATGACTTCCTTGCCGATGCCGTCACCGGGCAGGACGGCGATGCGATGGGTGCTCATGGGGAACGATCCAGTTCAGATGGGAGGCCCCGATTCTGGGCAACGGGCCCGCCGGCGGACAATCGGCCACAGGAACAGACAGACTTTCCACCATGGAAACACTGAAGCTGCACAGCGACGACCTCGTCCTGCTCGACCGCATCGTGGCCGCCGGTACGCTGGCCGGCGCCGCACGCATGCTGGAGCTGGCGCCGCCCGCGGTCACCAAGCGCCTGGCCGGCCTGGAGGCGCGCCTGGGCGTGCGCCTGGTGGAACGCAGCACGCGGCGCCTCAAGCTCACGGCGGAAGGCGAACTGGCCGTGGCCGCGGGCCGCGAGCTGCTGGCCGGCCTGGCCCGGCTGGAAGAACGCCTGACCGAAGGTGCCGGCCGCCTGCAGGGCCGCATCCGTCTCGCCAGCACCTACGGCTTCGGCCGCGTCTGGGTGGCGCCGCTGCTCGCGCACTTCCAGCAGCAGCACCCGGACCTGGAAATCACACTGCAGTTGGCCGACCGCCTGCCCGATCTGGCCACCGCCGGCCCGGCGGCCTTCGATGCCGCGGTCTGGCTGTTCGGCCCGCGGCAGCCGGCGCTGGTGTCGCGCCGCCTGGTACCCAACCGTCGGCTGGTCGTCGGTGCGCCCGCCTACCTGGCGCACCACGGCGTGCCGGACACGCCCGCCGACCTGCCGCATCACCGCTGCCTGGTCGTGCGCGAGAACGACATGCTGCCCACGCATTGGCGGCTCGATGCCCTCAAGCGTGGCCGCGCGGCGCAGACGGTGCGTGTCAGCGGCCCGCTGGCCAGCAACTTCGGCGAGGTGGTGCGCGACTGGTGCCTGGCCGGCCATGGCTTGATGCTGCGCTCGGCCTGGGACGTGGAGCCGCTCATCGCCGCCGGACGCCTGGTGCAGGTGCTGCCCGACTGGGCGATGCTGGACGCGATCCGCTTCCTCACGCCGCCGCGCGACCCGCTGCGGCCCACGCCGCTGCGGGTGCGTCAGTTGCGGGACTATCTGGCCAGCGCGCTGGCGCAGGCGGACTGGTCGCATCCTCCGGCCGGGTGAAGCTGCCACCGACGCCGATCAGGCGCTTTCGTACAGGCGGGTCAGCACGAACTCGCGGTGGCCCAGGGCCTCCGCGGCCGTGAGGCGGCCATTGGCCGTGCGCAGCATGCACTCCAGCAGTTGGTCACCGGCCTGGTCGAGTGTGATGTCACGCTGCAGCAGGCCGGAGCTGTCGACATCGATGTGCTCGCTCATCAGGCGAACCGTGCGCGGGTTGGCGCAGATCTTGATGACCGGCAGGATGGGGTTGCCGATCACGTTGCCCTGGCCCGTGGGGAAGAAGTGCACCGCGTAGCCGCTGGCGGCGCACAGCGTCACCATTTCCGCCGCGGCACTGGACGAGTCCATGAACCACAGGCCCGGGTGCGTGGGCATCTCGGCCTTGTCGATGACCCCATCCACCGTGCACTTCTTGCCGATCTTCTGGATGTTGCCCAGCGCCTTTTCCTCGATGGTCGTCAGGCCGCCGGCGATGTTGCCCTTGGTGGGCTGGCTGTCCGACAGGTCGCTGGTCTTGTGGCGGTTCACCACCTCCTGGTAGCGGTCGAACATGAACATGAAGCGCTCGCGCACAGCGTCGCTGGCGCAGCGCGCGGCCACGATGTGCTCACCACCCGTCAGTTCGGTGGTCTCCCCGAAGCACAGGTAGTTGCCCAGGCCGTGCAACTTGTCGAAGGCGTTGCCCACCGTGGGGTTGGCACCGCAGCCGCTGGTCGTGTCGCTCTCGCCGCACTTCGTGCTGACCCACAGTTCGTGGATCGGGCAGACCTCGCGCTGCTTCTCGCTGGCCCACTGCACGTATTCACGCGCCACCTTGCTGGCCTTCATGATGGTGGCGTGGTCGCCATGGCCCTCGATGCCGAAGCCGCTGACCGGCTTGCCGGTAGCGGCGATGCCATCGACGACCTTCTTCGTCCAGCCGTCCTCGATGCCGATGACCACCACCGCCGCCACGTTGGGGTTGCAGCCGGTGCCGATGAGGGTGCGGAAGTGCAGGTCCAGGTCGGCACCGAACTGCAGGCGACCATAAGGGTGCGGGATCGCCATGCAGCCCTTGATGTTGTGCGCCACAGCTTCCGCGGCCGCGTTGGACAGGTCGTCCAGCGGCAGGATGATCACGTGGTTGCGCACGCCCACGCGGCCGTTTTCGCGCCGGTAGCCGAGGAAGGTGGTGTCCTTGGAAACGATGCTCATGTCATTCCATTCGTGTGTCGATCGCGGCACTTGGGCCGCACGAGGCCGATGCGTCAAGCGGACGCCGCGGAACCGGCTCTGCCGGGCCGCTGGCGGCGCCCCCTTTGAGGTGGAGGCGGCCGCAGACCGCCTCGGGGATGGGCCATCACCAGCGCTTGGTCTTGATGTTGTGCACGTGGGCGTGCTCGCCGGCCTGTATGGGCTTGACGACCTTGCCCATGTCGATGCCGTACTTGATCACGGTGTCGCCCACCGCCATGTCCTTGAGCGCCACCTTGTGGCCGATCGGGATGTCCTGGCGGGCCTGCACGTCGATCATGCGGTCCTCGTCCATGATCCAGCCCTTGAGCGCCATGCCGGCACTCACGCCTTCCACCACCACGACCGCCACGCTGTCCTGGGCGTCGTGCAACACGAAGTGAATCATCGGGGTCTCTCTCCTGACGTCGGGCACAGCACGCACCCGCTGCGCCGCATGCTGGAGATCCTCGTCCGCATCGTCAATCAAGTCATCTAGATGACTTGGAGAAACCTCGGGTAAGTCCCAAAATCGCGGCCATGCCCAGCGCCCAGGCCGGCAGCGCCGCCATCCCTTTCCAGCCGGTCTCGCCCGAGACCGGCGTGCCGCTGTACCGTGCCGTCAAACGCGCGCTGATGGCCGCCATCGAGGATGGCCGCCTGCCACCCGGCAGCGCCCTGCCCACCGAAGCCCCGCTGGCCGCGGCCTTCGGCGTGGCGGTCGGCACGCTGCGGCAAGCCGTGGGCGAACTGGTGGCCGAACACCTGCTGTGGCGGCGCCAGGGCCGCGGCACCTTCGTGGCCGAACACAGCCCCGAACGCTTCCTGTTCCAGTTCTTCCACGTGGAGGGTGCCGATGGCCGCCGTGAGGCCCCGGTCGTGGAGACGCTGAGTTGCGATCGCGGCCGCCTGAACGAGGACGCTGCCGAGGCTCTGGGCGGGCGCGCCGGCGACCCCGCCTGGCACATTGAGAACCGCCTGCTGCTGCAGGGTCAGGCGGTGGTGCACGACCGCATCCAGTTGCCTGCGACGTTGGTGCGTGGCCTGACCGAGAAGCGCTTCCGTGAGCGCCCGGGCACCATCTACCGCTTCTACCAGGACCAGTTCGGCATCGCCGTGCTGAGCGCACGCGAACGCGTGCGCGCCGTGCCGGCCAGCCTGGACGTGGCGCGCGCACTCGGCGTCGCCCGCGGCACGCCGGTGCTGGAGGTGCGACGCACGGCCCTGAGTTTCGGCGAGCGGCCGGTGGAGTACCGGGTCTCGACCATCGTCACCGGCGCCCACGAATACGTGCAAACCCTGAACCGGGCCTGATCCAGCGTAAGCTCCCGGCATGGACGACAAACTCGCCGAACTGCACGCGCGCAACTTCCCCAGTGCGCAGGACGAAGCCCTGGCGCTCAAGCCGGTGGACCGCTACGCGGGGCCGGAAAGCGCCTACCGCCTGGCCTTCACCGACGAGGCTTTCCTGCTGCGCGAGGAACTGCGGCCGGTTCGCATGCAGCTGGAGCTGCTGAAGCCGGAAATGGTGCTGCAGGAGCGCGGGGTGACCTCCACCATCGTGATGTTCGGCAGCGCACGCATCCCGGCGCCGGAAGACGCGAAGGCGGCGCTGCAGCGCGCCGAGGCGGGCGGCGATGCGGCCGAGATCGCGCGGGCACGGCGCGCCGTGGACATGAGCCGCTACTACGACGAAGCCCGTCGCTTCGCCGCGATGGTGACCGAGCGCACGGCCAACCACGACACGCCCGTGCTCGTCGTCACCGGCGGCGGGCCCGGCATCATGGAGGCCGGCAACCGGGGGGCGTTCGAGGTCGGTGGCCAGAGCATCGGGCTGAACATCGTGCTGCCGCACGAGCAGGCGCCCAACCCGTACATCACGCCGGAACTGTGTTTCCAGTTCCACTACTTCGCGCTGCGCAAGATGCACTTCCTGATGCGCAGCATCGGCCTGGTGTGCTTCCCGGGCGGCTTCGGCACCATGGACGAGCTGTTCGAGGTGCTGACGCTGCAGCAGACCGGCAAGGTGCGCCGCCGCCCGGTGGTGCTGGTGGGCCGAGAGTTCTGGTCGCGCCTGGTGGACTTCGAATGGCTGGTCGAGACCGGCATGATCTCCCCGGGCGACGAGCGGCTCTTCCACCTGGTCGACACCGCCGACGAGGCCTGGGAGATCCTCTGCGGGCACTACGGCTTTGGCGGCGCCGGCAGCGCTCAGAGCAACTGATCCCCCTGCAGCGCCTGCAGCTGCAGGCGGCTGGTGAAACAGCGGCGCTGCCCGGTCACGGGGTCGTCGAAGGCGAGCTCACGCGCCAGCAGTTGCAGCGGCTGGCGGTAGTCGGGGCCGGCCAATGGGTCCTCGGGCGGCAGCAGCCGGGGGTAGATCCGGTCGCCGTCGATGGGCAGGCCGAGTGCGGCCATGTGGGCACGCAGCTGATGCTTGCGGCCGGTGAGCGGAAGCAGCCGGTAGTGCGCACGCGGCCCCGGCCGGTCGTGCGCAAGCGCCCCAGTCTCATGGCCGTCGCCCTCACCGAAACCGCCCCAAGGCAGGCGCCGCAGCAACTCTACCCGGGTCTCGGCATTGGCCTCACCGGCCACCTCCTGCATCTGCATGAAGGCCTCGCCCGCGCGTTCGACCAGCCGGCTGCGTCGGAGCACGGGCCAGTCCATGTCGGCACGCCAGGGCGCAACCGCCTCGTAGACCTTGTGCACCCGGCGGTGCAGGAACAGCTCGTGGTACGGCCGGCGCCCGCCCGGCTGCACGGTGAACAGCAGCACGCCGGCGGTCTCGCGGTCGAGCCGGTGCAGCGGCACCAGGGTGTCGATGCCGAGCGCGCGCTTCAGGCGCACCAGGACCGTCTCCTGTAGGTAGCGCCCCCCCGGCGTGACGGGCAGGAAGTGCGGCTTGTCCACCGCCACCAGGTGCTCGCACTGGTGCAGCACGGCGATCTCGAAGGGCACGCGCGGCTCCGGCGGCAGGGCCCGCCAGTACCAGGCCACCTGGCCAGGCGTGCAGGGGCTGTCGGCGCGCAGCGGCTGCCCATTCACATCCAGCACGTCGCCACGCGCCAGGCGCCCGGGCCAGTCCGGGGCCGCCGGCAGGCGCTGCGGCAGGAACGCGCCCCAGGTGCGCCAGGGGCCGGGCGTGGCCGCGACGCGGCTGGCGCCGACCCCGTCGCGGGCCGGCGGCCGCCAGGCCGGGCGCGGACGGGCCATGCCCCGGTCAGTCCCCGAAACGGTCGAGGCGCTGCGCGCGCTCCAGCCGCCAGCGCTCCTCCGGGCGATCGGCGTCGAAGACGGCCTCGGCGGTGGTGGCCGTCTCCTGCAGGCGCACGTCGAGCGCTACCCGGCTGTCGAAGACGAAACACTCGCCCTGCCAGTCGCGTTCGGCATCGGGCAATTGCTGGAAGTAGTTCAGCACCCCGCCCTGCAGCTGGTAGACCTCCAGGCCCAGGCTGCGCATCCAGGGTGCGGTCTTGTCGCAGCGCACGCCCCCGGTGCAGTACATGGCCACCGGCCGGCCGGCGGTGCGCCAGGTCTCGGCGTGGTCGAGCACGTGCTGCACGAAGCTGCTGAAGCGGTGCACCCCAGGGTCCACCGCGCCGCGGAAGTGGCCCAGCCGGAATTCGAAGTGGTTGCGGTTGTCGAGCAGCACCACGTCGTCGCGGGCCAGCAACGCCCGCCAGTCGGCGGGCGACAGGTGGCTGTCGTCGGCCTCGTCGGGCGGCGGCAGGGGCTCGGCCGGCGCGGGCAGGCCGAGGGCCACGATCTCCGGCCGCACCTTGACCTTCAGGCGCGCAAAGGGGGCCGTGCGACAGGCGCTGCGCTTGAACACCAGGCCGG
This sequence comes from Burkholderiaceae bacterium, assembly GCA_024235915.1. Taxonomy (GTDB): domain Bacteria; phylum Pseudomonadota; class Gammaproteobacteria; order Burkholderiales; family Burkholderiaceae_C; genus Rubrivivax. Next base: position 306,032 of record JACKLO010000009.1, read on the forward strand.
CGAGCGCGCCGCCCAGCACGTGGGGCCGCTGCAAGGCCTGCTCGAAGGCGTCCAGGGCGTCCGGCGAGCCGCTGACGGCGCCGTTCAGCCCTTCGGGCGCGACCAGGATGGCACCGAACAGGCCCTGGGCCAGCGTGCGCAGCGTGTCCGCGGCCGCGTGCGGATCGGTCAGTGGAGTGAAGCGGTAGAAGGCGCTGTGCTGCAGCGCCGAGGCGGGCGGGGCGTCGTCCATGGGCGTGATTGTCGCGCCCAGGCTGCGCGCGGCCGGCCACACACCTTTCCTCAGCTGCTGCCGCGCTGCACCAGCGGACAGTCCACCACCACGCGCCGCGGCGCGGCCCCGTGGCCCGGTTCGGCCAGCAACAGCGCAGCGGCGCGCTCGCCGATCTCGCGCCGTGGCGGCGCCAGCGTGGTCAGCCCCGGCGCCAGATGGGCGGCCAACTCGAAGTCGCCGAAGCCGAGCAGGGCCAGATCGTCGGGCACGCGCAGGCCCAGCGCCTGCGCCCCGAGCAGGGCGCCGCAGGCCAGGTGGTCGTTGGCCAGCGCGCAAGCCGTTGGCGGGTTCGCCGCTTCCCGCAGCAGACCGGGCACCGCGCGGCCGGCACTGATCGGTTCTCCGGCCGGGGCCGTCAGGCGCAGCACCTCGGCACCGGCCGCCTGGGCGGCGGTCACGAAGCCATCACCCCGCTCCCGAGCGCGGTCGTCGCCGGCCACGGCGCTGTCCACATAGGCCAGGCGTTGGTGGCCGCGCGCCAGCAGGTGCTCGGCCATGCGCCGCCCGGCCGCCCGGTGGCTGAAGCCGACCTGCGCGAAGCCGTCGTGGCGCCGCGCGTGCAGGTCCCACATCTCCACCACCGCGCAGCCACCAGCCTGCGCCTCGCGCAGCAGCCTCAACGCACCGGTGGTGTGGTGGCGCCCGGTGACCACCAACGCGCGTGGCGCCCAGCCCAGCAGCGCACGAATCTGCGCCTCCTCGCGCTCGAGGCTGTAGCCGGTGGCGGCCACCAGCAGTTCCAGTCCCGCGGCCTCCAGCTTGCGCGAGAGACCCTGCAGGGTCTCCGCGAAGATCGAGTGCGCCAGGTTGGGCACCAAGGCGGCCACGACGCTGCCACGCCCGCTGGCCAGCACGCCGGCCTGCTTGTTGGGCACGTAGCCGGTGGCCGACAGTGCCGCCTGGATGGCGTCTGCCGTGGCCGGCGCCACCACACCGGGCTGCCGCAGGTAGCGCGACACGGTGATGGCCGTGACACCCGCGGCCGCGGCCACGTCACGCAAGGTCACGCGGCCGTGGCCGCGGCGCTGCCGCGGTGCAGCATCGTGGTCGGGGGGTGTGGCGGGGGCGAAGGGCACGGGTTTGTCCTCTGGCGGCGGGCTTCGTCTCGGACTAATGTTACCGCTAACATGTCGGACGACACCCCGGATTTTCCCCCGCTGCGCAGCCGGCGCTGGTTCGCCGACGCCGGCATGCGCGGCTTCGCCCACCGCCAGCGCATGCAGCAGCAGGGCCTGCGCCGGCAGGACGTGCTGACGCGGCCGTGCATCGCCATCGTCAACACCTGGAGCGAGCTTTCGCCCTGCCACGCCCACCTGCGCGAGCGGGCGGAGAGCGTCCGCCGCGGCATCCTGATGGCCGGCGGCACACCTTTCGAGCTGCCGGCGCTGAGCCTGGGCGAGGTCATCGTCAAGCCGACGACGATGCTCTATCGCAACCTGCTGGCGCTGGAGGTCGAGGAACTGCTGCGCTCGCACCCGGTGGACGGCGTGGTGCTGCTGGCCGGCTGCGACAAGACGACACCGGCCACGGTGATGGGCGCCCTCAGCGCCGGGCTGCCGACGATCTTCGTCGCCGCCGGGCCGATGCTCAACGACCGCCACCTGCGCCGCACACCGCAGGGCTGCGAGGCGCGCACCGTGGGCGCCGGCACACACACGCGGCTGTTCTGGGACGAGCACCAGGCCGGCCGCATCGACGCCGCCGAGTGGATCGCACTGGAAGCACGCATGACGCGCAGCCCCGGCACCTGCAACACCATGGGCACGGCCAGCACGATGACGGCCATCGTCGAGGCCCTGGGCCTGGCGCTGCCCGGCAGCACCGCGGTGCCGGCGATGGACGCCCAGCACGTGCGCAACGCCACCACGGCCGGCGAACGCATCGTGGCCATGGTGCGCGAGGGGCTGACGCCGCAGCGCCTGCTCACCCGCGGTGCTTTCCTCAACGCGGCCACGGTGCAGATGGCGCTCGGCGGCAGCACCAACGCCGCCATCCACATCATCGCGATGGCCGGCCGCGCTGGCGTGGACCTGTCGCTCGATGACCTGGACCGTCTTGGCCGCGAGGTGCCGGTGCTGGCCAACCTCTTCCCCAGCGGCGACCGGCTGATGGAGGACTTCCACTACGCCGGCGGCCTGCCGGCGCTGATGCAGCGTCTGCGCGACCAGCTGTCGCTGGAGGAGATGACGGTCAGCGGTCAGACGCTGGGCCGGAACCTCGACGGCCGGGAGGTGCTGGACGACGAGATCATCCGCCCGCTGGACCGCCCCGTGAGCGCCAGCGGTGCCCTGGCCGTGCTGCGCGGCAACCTCTGCCCCGGCGGGGCGGTGATGAAACCCGCCGCCGCCAGCCCGCGCTACTTCCGCCACCGCGGCCGCGCCATCGTCTTCGACGGCCCGGCCGACATGATGGCGCGCATCCACGACCCCGACCTGCCGGTGGACGAGGACAGCGTGCTCGTGCTGCGCGGCGGCGGCCCGGTGGGCGCGCCCGGCATGCCGGAATGGGGCAACCTGCCGATCCCGAAGAAGCTGCTGGACCGCGGCGTGCGAGACCTGCTGCGCCTGAGCGACGCGCGCATGAGCGGCACCCACTACGGCAGCTGCGTGCTGCACGTCAGCCCCGAAAGCGCCATCGGTGGTCCGCTGGCCCTGGTGCAGGACGGCGATGAGATCGCCCTGGACCTGGAGGCGCGCACGCTGACGCTGTGTGTGGACGAGGCCGAGCTGGCACGCCGCCGCGCTGCCTGGACACCGCCGCCACCCCGTTACGCCCGCGGCTTCACCCGCCTGTACCAGCAGCACGTGACGCAGGCCCATGAGGGCTGCGACTTCGATTTCCTGATGGGCACGGCGCCCACGCCCGAACCAGACATCTTCTGATGACGAAGCCCCTCGACGCCCTGTTTGACCGTGTGCAGGTTCCCCTGGGTACCTGGATCATGTCGGTCAGCCCGCTGGTCACCGAGGCCACCGGCCACGCCGGCTTCGACTGGGCGGTGCTGGACATGGAGCACACGCCGCTGGACCTGGCCGGGCTGGTGAGTCTGCTGCAGGCCAACCTGGGCTCGCCGATGCTGCCCATCGTGCGCGTGCCCTGGAACGACGCGGTCACCATCAAGCGCGTGCTCGACAGCGGTGCCCACACGCTGCTGGTGCCCTTCGTGCAGAACGCCGAGGAAGCCGCCGCTGCGGTGGCCGCCACGCGCTACCCGCCCGAGGGCGTGCGCGGCATGGCGGCGATGAGCCGCGCCTCGAAGTTCGGCACCGTGCCCGACCATTTCCGCCACGCCAACAAGCAGGTGGGCGTGATCCTGCAGATCGAGACACCCACCGCGCTGGCCAACCTGGAGGCCATCGCCGCCGTGCCCGGCGTGGACGCGCTGTTCCTCGGCCCGGGTGACCTCAGCGGCACCATGGGCCTGCCCGGCCAGGTGGGGCACCCAGACGTGCAGGCGGCGATGCACGATGCCGCCCGGCGTGCGCGGGCCGCCGGCATCCGCATCGGCACCGTGATGGGCCAGGTGGAGCAGGTGCAGCAGATGCGCGACGCCGGCTACCACTTCGTGGGGCTGGCGTCGGACCTGGGGTTGTACATGCGCGCCTGCACCGGCGCGCTGAAGCAGCTGCGCGACAGCGCGCCTGGCGTCCACGGCAACTACTAGGCGCGCGCCATGGCCAACGTCGAACTTCGCGGCATCCGCAAGCGCTACGGCAACGTCGAGGTCGTGCACGGCATCGACCTCGAGGTGCGGCACGGCGAGTTCGTCGTCTTTGTCGGCCCGTCGGGCTGCGGCAAGAGCACGTTGCTGCGCATGGTGGCCGGGCTGGAAGGCATCAGCGACGGCGAACTGCGCATAGACGGCCAGCGCGTCAACGAACTGCCGCCGCGCAGCCGCGACATTGCCATGGTGTTCCAGGACTACGCGCTCTACCCGCACAAGACGCTGTTCGAGAACATGGCCTTCGGCCTGCGCCTGCGCAAGACGCCGGAGGACGAGATCCAGCGCCGGGTGATGGACGCGGCGCGGCTGCTGAAGATCGAGCACATGCTCGAACGCCGGCCCGCGGCGCTGTCGGGCGGCCAGCGCCAGCGCGTGGCCATCGGACGCGCCATCGTGCGTCAGCCCAAGGTCTTCCTGTTCGACGAGCCGCTCTCCAACCTCGACGCCCAGCTGCGTCATGAGATGCGCAGCGAGATCAAGCGCCTGCACCAGCGCCTGGGCGCCACCATCATCTACGTCACCCACGACCAGGTGGAGGCGATGACGATGGCCGACCGCATCGCCGTGCTGTCGGCCGGCGAGCTGATGCAGTACGACACGCCCGACGCCATCTACAACCGCCCGGCGGCGCTGTTCGTGGCCGGATTCACCGGCGCGCCGCCGATGAACCTGGTGGACTGCACGCTGGCCGACGGCGCGGCGCGGCTGGGCCCGCTGCGCCTGCCGCTGCCAAGGGACCTCGCAGCGCGTGCACCGGCCGCCCCGCTGAAGCTGGGCGTGCGCCCGGAGAACCTTCGCTTCGCGCGCCAGGACGGCGACATCGACCTGCCTGCCGAAGTGGTGCTGCTGGAGCCGCTGGGTGCCGAAACGCTGGTCACGCTGAAGGCCGGCGACGCCGAACTCATCGCCCGCGGGCCGGCCGACTTCCGCGAGCGCCCGGGCACCCCCGTCACGCTGCACCTGCAGCCGCAGCACCTGCACCTGTTCCACGCCGATTCCGGGTCGGCCGTCTGACTACTACACCCGGCACAAGGAGACTCCACATGCAACGTCGCACCACCCTTGCCGCCATGGCCGCTCTCGGGGCCGCCGCCCTGCTGGCCGCCGGCACCGCCCAGGCCCAGACCACGCTGCGCGTGTTCTCCGGCGGTCAAAACCAGCGCCCTGACCTGATGCGCAAGCTCTTCGACCAGTACCAGGCGAAGAACCCCGGCGTGAAGATCGACATCGAGACCGGCGGCGCCACCAGCGAACTGCAGCGCCAGTACCTGAGCACGGTGCTCAACGCCAAGGACAGCGCCATCGACGTCTTCATGATCGACGTCGTCAACCCGGCGCAGTACTTCAGTAGCGGCTGGGTCGAGCCGCTGAATGCCTACGTGGGCGAGCCGGCCCAGGCGATGTCGCCCTACCTGCCGGTCTACGCCAGCGCCAACGTGGTGGACGGCAAGATCGCCGCGCTGCCGGCCTTTGCCGACAGCATGTTCATGTACTACCGCAAGGACCTGCTGGCCAAGCACGGCATCGCCGAGCCCAGGACCTGGGACGAACTGGCTGCCGCCAGCAAGAAGGTCATGGCCGCCGAGGGCAACCCGGCACTGCAGGGCCTGAGCATCCAGGGCGCGCCGATCGAAGGCGCGGTCTGCACCTTCCTGCTGCCCTACTGGAGCCAAGGCAAGGAGTTCAACGACGGTGCCGGCAAGATGACGCTGGACAAGGCCGCGGCCACCAAGGGCCTGCAGGGCTGGCTGGGCCTGGTGGACCAGGGCGTGATGAAGAAGAACATCGCCGAGGTGAAGACCGGCGACACCGTCAACGAGTTCAAGGCCGGGCAGGTGGTCTTCGCCATCAACTGGGGCTTCGCCTGGGACCGCTTCCAGGGCGACAAGGACAGCACCGTGCAGGGCAAGGTGGGCGTGATGCCGCTGCCCGCGGTGGCCGGCGGCAAGAGCGCCACCTGCATCGGCGGCTGGCAGTGGGCCGTCAGCGCCTTCAGCAAGAGCAAGGCCGAGGCCGCCAAGCTGGTGCGCTACATGAGCAGCCCCGAGGCCAGCAAGTTCCTGGCCGTGGAAGGCTCGCTGATGCCGGTCTACCCGCAGACCTACACCGACGCCGACGTGGTCAAGGCCGTGCCCTGGTTCAAGGACGCCGCCGCCGTCGTGGTGGCCGGCAAGAGCCGGCCCAAGAGCGAGCGCTACGGCGAGGTCAGCGACGTGATCCGCACCACCACCAGCGCCGTGCTGGCGCGCACCAAGACGCCGGCCGAGGGCGTGGACGAGATCGAGAACCGCCTGCGTCGCGTGATGCGCTAGTCATGAGGCCCCCAAGCGCGCTCGCGCTCGCTACCCCCCAAGGGGGCCGCCCGCCGGCGGCCCGGCAGAGCCGGTTCCGCGGCGGGAAGCTTGGCTCGGCCCAGGCGGCGCGAGCGTCGCGCGGGGCACCACAGGCCTTGGTCCACTGACATGCTCGCAAAGCTGCGCGACCCCTCCGACCGGCTGCTGGCCATCCTGCTGCTGGCGCCGGCGTTCGCGCTGCTGGCCCTCATCGTCGTCTACCCGATCGGCAAGCTGATCTTCAACAGCTTCTTCGACCTGCGGTTGCAGGGCGGCGGCAACGCGCCCTTCGTCGGCTTCGAGAACTATGCGCTCGTGCTGCAGGACAAGGACTTCTGGAACGCGACCTGGAACACGGTGCTGATCACGCTCTTGACCGTGCCCGGCGCGCTCATCATGGGCCTGGGCCTGGCGCTGCTGGCCAACCTGCCGTTCAAGCGGCGGTGGCCGGTGCGGCTGGCGCTGCTGCTGCCCTGGGCGCTGCCGCTGGCATTTGCCGGCCTGATCTTCGCGTGGTTCTTCCACACCGAGTACGGCTTCGTCAACGACCTGCTGAGCGGATTCCAGCCCGAGCCGACGATGTGGCTGCTGCGCCCGAACTGGGCCATGGCCGCGATCTGCCTGACCATCATCTGGAAGAGCAGCAGCTTCATGGCGCTGATCCTGCTGGCCGGGCTGCAGATGATCCCGAGCTCGCTGTACGAGGCGGCGGAGGTGGACGGCGCCTCCAAGTGGCAGCAGTTCCGCGAGATCACGCTGCCGATGCTGATGCCGTCCATCGTGGTGGCGCTGATCTTCCGCACCATCACCGCACTGCAGACCTTCGACATCCCGTACACCATGACGCGCGGCGGCCCGGGCAACGCCACCGAGACGCTGGCGATGCTGATCCACAAGAACAGCATCGAGTACGGCGACATCGGCTACAGCAGCACGCTGGCGGTGTTCATGTTCCTGCTGTCGATGGCGATCACGGCCATCTACCTCAAGCGGATCGCGAGCCAGGCATGAAGGCGCCGGGCCGCTCCCAAGCGCTCATCCCGCAGCACGTGGCGCGAAGGGCATCGCCATGACGAGCCCGGTCTACGCCTCGCTCTGGAGCGGCCCGCGCCTGCGCTGGATCGCGGCGGCCATCGTGGTGCTCAACGGCTTCTTCCCGGCACTGTGGATCCTGCTCACCAGCCTGAAGACCGAGGCCGAACTGGTGACGCGGCCCATCACCTGGATCCCGCGCCACCCAACGCTGGACAACTACGTGGCGGCCTTCACCGACCAGCCGCTGCTGAAGTTCCTGGCCAACAGCGCCGCGGTGGCCGCCATTTCCACGGTGGTGACGCTGATCGTCTCGGCCCTGGCCGCCTACGCCATCGCGCGCCTGAACCTGCGCCACCGGCAGTGGATCCTGACCGCCATCGTGGCCAGCAGCATGTTCCCGCTGATCACGCTGCTGGTGCCCATCTTCGAGACCATGCGCAGTTTGGGCCTGCTCAACACCTACCTGGCGCTGGTGCTGCCCTACACGGTGCTGAGCCTGCCGGTGTGCACGCTGGTGCTGGTGAGCTTCTTTCAGAGCATCCCGCGCGACATCGAGAACGCCGCGATGATCGACGGCTGCACCCGCCTGGGCGCCCTGTGGCGCGTGGTGGTGCCCCTGGCCGCACCCGGCGTGTTCACCGCCGGCATCCTGAGCTTCGTCAACGCGTGGGACGAGTTCCTGCTCGCACTGTCGCTCAACTCGAATCCGTCGATGCGCACGCTGCCGGTCGGCATCACGCTCTACCAGACGGAGTTCGTGTTTCCCTGGCCTGTGATCTCCGCCGCGCTCGTGGTCGCCATCGTGCCGATCGCGGTGCTGATCGCGGTGTTCCAGGAGCGGGTGGTCAGCGGGTTGACGCAGGGAGGGCTCAAGGGATGACTGCTTTCGACCCGGAGCGGACGTTGGTTCTCTGTGCGTTTGCAGCAGGGCGAGCCACGGAGGGCGGGCCTGGCCTGGCGCTCCTGTCCCCCGGCTCGCGCTGGGCGCTCGCCTCCTCCTTTACCTCGCGCCAGGCCAGGCCCGCCCTCCGCGGCCAGGGGCCGCGGTTGTTTTCCCTCGGCACCCGTGCGCGTCCGCAAGGCGGCGGCGGGCAGGCCTGTGGCGCGCATCGAGGACGCCGAGCATCGCAGGGCCCGAGGCCGCGCGCGCCAGCGCGCTTCGTAGACTGACTCGCGGCCGCTGTTCGACCACAGCGAACGCAGTGAGCGGAGGGAGTTTGGCCGCGGGCCTCGGGACCGAGAAGCGCAGGGGAGCCGGAGCGCAGCGCAGGCCGTCCGATCTAAGCGCCACGGGCCTGCCCGCCGTCGCCTTGCCGCCTCGGCGGTGGAGGGCGGCATCAAATGCACGCACAGCATCCAACGTCCGCTCCGGGTCAAGAGGAGCCCACTGAATGCAAACCATCCGCTGGGGCATCATCGGCTGCGGCAGCATGGGCCGCGAGCACATCCTCAACCTCGCCGCGCTCGGCGGCGCCGAGGTCACGGCCATCGCCGACCCTGACGCGAACAGCCGCATCCAGGCGGAGGCGCTGGCCCGGCAATGCCGCTTCACGCCCCGACTGTTCAGCGAACACGCCCCCCTGCTGGACAGCGGCCTGTGCGACGCCGTGATCGTGGCCTCGCCCAACTTCACCCATGCCGCCGTGCTGCGCGACGTGCTGGCCACCGACCTGCACGTGCTGGCCGAGAAGCCCATCGTCACCTGTGTCGAGGACGGGCAGGATCTGCTCCGGCGCGCCGAAGGTCGCAAGCCCATGACCTGGGTGGCGATGGAATACCGCTACATGCCGCCGGTGGCCGAGGCCATCCGCATGGCGCACGCGGGCGATGTCGGCCGCATCCACCAGGTGGCCATCCGCGAACACCGCGAGCCGTTCTATCCCAAGGTGGGCGACTGGAACCGCTTCAGCGCCAACACCGGCGGCACGCTGGTGGAGAAGTGCTGCCACTACTTCAACCTGATGGACCTGATCGTCGGCGAACACCCGGCGCGCGTGTTCGCCAGCGGCGGGCAGAGCGTGAACCACCTCGACGAAAGCTATGACGGCAGGACGCCCGACATCCTGGACAACGCCTACGTCATCGTCGAATACCCCGGCGGCACACGCGCCTGCCTGGACCTCTGCATGTTCGCCGAAGGCTCCACCGACAACGAGCACCTTCTGATCGTCGGCGACGCAGGCAAGCTCGAGTCGCTGCTGCCCTCACTGACGCTGCGCCACAGCCGCCGCGCCGACTGGGGCCAGCGTGCCGTCTGGGGCCAGGCCTCGGGCACGGGCCGCGGTGTCGACACCCGGCGCGTGTGGGACACGAACATCCGCTACGCCGGCGCGCACTTCGGGGCGTCGTACATCGAACATCAACGCTTCGCCGCCGCCCTGCGCGAAGGCCGACCGGCGGAGATTTCCCTGGAAGAAGGCCTGCGCAGCGTCGCCACCGGCATCGCGGCGCACCGCAGCATTGCCGAGCGCCGCGTGGTGGACCTCACCGAAGTCTGGCAAGAATGACCCCCTACGCCCACTACCCGTCGCTGCGCGGCAAGGTCGTCTTCATCTCCGGCGGCAGTTCCGGCATCGGCGCCGAACTGGTGCGGGCCTTCGCGGCCCAGGGCGCGCACGTGGCCTTCTGCGGCACGCGCGAAGGTGGCGGCGACGCGCTGATCGCCGAGTGCACCGCGGCCGGCCACCCCAGCCCCTGGTACGCCGCCTGTGACGTGCGCGATGTACCGGCGTACCAGGCGCTGCTGGGTCGCGCGGCCCAGGAACTCGGGCCTATCGGCGTGCTCGTCAACAACGCCGGCCGCGACGACCGGCACGCGATGGAGGACGTCACCCCCGCGTTCTGGGACGACCGTCTGGCCCTGAACCTGAAGCACTACTTCTTCGCCATCCAGGCCGTGGCGCCCGGCATGGCCGCGGCCGGTGGCGGCAGCATCGTGAACATGGGCTCGGTGAGCTGGATGCGTGGGCGGCCCAACCTGGCCGGCTACACCACGGCCAAGGCCGGCATCCTGGGCCTCACGCGCACCTTGGCGCGCGAACTGGGGCCGCGCAACATCCGCGTCAACGCCATCGTGCCCGGTGCCATCGTCACCGAGCGTCAGACCACGCTGCACCGCGACCCGGCCGCCGACCAGGCCTTCCTGGACGCCCAGTGCCTGAAGATCCGCCTCGACCCCGGCCACGTGGCGCGGCCCACGCTGTTCCTGGCCGCCGACGACAGCAACGGGATGACGGGCCAGCATGTGCTGGTGGACGCCGGCATCGCGCAGCAGTCGGTATTGACCTGACGCTCGGCCGGGCTCAGCCCGCGCGTGGTGGCACCACCGGCGGCGGACGCTGCAACGTCCGCAACGCGGCCAGCAGTTCGTGGGCATTGGCGAAACGAAGCCGCTCGCCGCTGAGCACATGTTCGATCTCGCCGGCGAGTTCGTTCTCCGGCATCGGCAACAGGCGCAAGGCGAAGGTCTGCGGGCAGGGGTGGCGCATGGGTTCTCCCGTGGGTGTCCGTCAGTCTGCGCGGCCGCCCGGCACCAAGTCGTCAGGGTCGCGTCGGGATATGGTCAGGGCGCGCGCCCGGGGCAGAATGGTCCTGTGACTGCGCCCCCCGGACCGTCGCTGCTGCGCTTCGGCGACTTCGAACTCGACATTCCGAACGCCCGCCTCAGCCGGGCGGGGGCGGTCGTGGAACTCACGCCCAAGTCCTTCGAACTGCTGGTCTGCCTGGCCACACGCGCCCAGACCCTGGTGGTCAAGGACGACCTGCTGGACATCGTCTGGGGCCGGCGCTTCGTCAGCGAGGGCGCCGTCAAGACCGTGGTCAGCGAATTGCGCGCCGCCCTGGGCGACGATGCCAAGGCCCCGCGCTGGATCGAGACCGTGCAGCGGCGCGGCTACCGCTTCATGGGCGAGGTGCAGTCGGCGCTGCCGGCCACCGCGGCACCGTCGCCATCGCCATCGCTGGCAGCGCATGTCTCGTCGACGGCACCTGGCCCGCCGCCCATGGCACCACCTGCGGTCCTGGGCAACCTGCCGCCACCCGGCACCTCGCCGTTTGGCCGCGATGCCGACATCGCAGCCCTCGTCGCCGAGCTGGACACCACGCGGCTGCTCACCCTCACCGGCCCTGGCGGGGTGGGCAAAACCTGCCTGGCACTGGCGGTGGCCCAGGCCCGCCAGCATCGGCACGCCGGTGGAGTCTGGTGGCTGCCCCTGGCCCCGCTGGCGCCGGACGTGACCGATGCCGCCACCTTGCGCGGCGCCCTGGCCCGTGCGCTGCGCATCGCCCCGCTGGGCACCGGCAGCGACGCCGAACTGCTGCGCGCGCTCACCGGCCAGCAACTGCTGCTGGTGCTGGACAACGCCGAACACCTGCTCGACGTGCTGGCCCCCTGGCTGGCCGGCTGGGCCCCGCACCTGCCTGGCCTGCGCCTGCTGGTGACCAGCCGCGAACCGCTGCAGGTGCCGGGCGAGCGTCTGTGGCGCGTGGCCCCGCTGCCCGTGCCACCGGAAGACACCGACCCGGACGACGCGGCCGACAGCCCGGCGCTGCGCCTGTTCATCGCCCGCGTGGGAGCGCGGCTGCAGGGGTTTGCGCCCGGCCCGGCGCAGCGGCAGGCGCTGGCGAAGATCTGCCGCGCCCTGGACGGCCTGCCGCTGGCGCTGGAACTGGGCGCCGCCCGTGTGCCGGTGCTCGGCGTGCACGGGCTGGCCGAACAACTGGAAGACGACGACAGCGGCCACCGCCTGCAGCTGCTGACGCAGGGCACACGCACCGCCCTGCCCCACCAGCGCACGCTGCGCGCCACGCTGGACTGGAGCCATGCGCTGCTCACGCCGACGGAGCAGCGCGTGCTGCGCCGCCTGGCCGTCTTCCGCGGCGGCTTCACACCGGCCACCGCGCGCGCGGTGGCCACCGCACCGGGTGAGGATCCCTGGTCCACGCTGGACGCGCTGGCCACGCTGGCCGACAAGTCGATGCTCGTGGCCGCGGCCCCCGACGATGCCGACGCCCGCATCGGCATGCTGGAAAGCGTGCGTGAGTACGCGCTCGAACAGCTCGACGCCAGTGGCGAAGCCAGGGCCACGGCGCGCCGGCATCTGCAGGCCATGGCCCGCCTGTTCACCGAGGCCGAAGCCGTGGCCCTGGACGAACCGCAGCTGCCCTGGATGACGCGTCTGGAGCCCGAGCTGGAGAACCTGCGTGCTGCGCTGCGCTGGGCGGCAGCGGCCCGTGCAGAGCCCGGTGCCGACCCCCGGGCGGAGGCCGATGTGGCCGCGGAATGGCTGGACCTGGTGGCCGGGTCCGCCCGCTTCTTCCAGCGCCTGGGCCTGGCGGCGGAAGGCGCCAGGTCCTGCCTGGCGGTGCGCGACCTCGCCGAGACCCAGGCCGACCCGATGCGCCGCGCCGGCATCGACCTGGCCGTGGCGATCCTGTGCCGCTTCACCCCCATGCTGACGCCGGCCGAAAACCTGGCCCTGGCCCGACGCGCGGCCCGAACCTGCGAGACCGGCGGCGACACGCGGCGCGCCTACTTCGCGCACTACCTGGCCTGGGCCCTGGCGCTGGAGGTGGGCGAGCACGAGGAGCGCGCCAGCCACGTGGAGCGCATGCAGGCACTCGCCGCCCCCGACTGGGGCCCGCTGCGCCTGCGCTGGGTGCGCAGCGCCTGGACACAGGACCAGCGGCTGCTCGGCCACGCCGATGCCTTCCTGCAGGCCAGCCGCGACGACCTGGCGCTGCTGCGCGGCATCGGTGCCCAGGGCGAGAGCTGGATCGCCGCCCACACGCTGATGCTGGCCGAGCACGACCGGGGGCACGTCGAACGGGCGCTGGCCATCGGCCAGGCGGCCCTGGACGACATCCGCGCCGCCGGCCGCCTGCGCAGCCAGACCCAGCTCCTGGTCATGCACACCGTCATGCGTGCCGACGCCGGCGACGTGGCCGGCACCCGGGACGCGCTGACCGATGCCGCGCCCACCCTGGGCACGATGCAGCTCACCGAACTGCTGTGGCTGGCCATGGGCTGGCTGGCTTTGCACGAGGGCCGCCACGCCGATGCCGCACGGCTGCTGGGCTGGTTCGAATCCCCCCAGCGCGACTGTGGTGCCTACGGGCCACGCACCTTCACACGCCGCTCCGCGCAGCGGCTGGCGCAACGGCTCGACGGGCAGCTGGGCCCCGATCAGCGGCAGCAGCTGCACGTGGGCGCCGCGGCCTTGGGCGACGCCGAGGCCCTGCACCTGGGCCTGCGACGGCCCGACGCCGACCGCCGGCGCGCGCCCCGCGACAACCCTGGAACCGACGCAAACCCGACCGCTTCCTGACGACAGCGCACGCGGCGCTCCCGACACTGCTGGCCATCGACTCACCCGGGTCGGTTGCCATCACGAGGAGATCCGCATGACCGTCCAACCCATCGCCTGCCACAGCGCCGGCCACAGCACCTGCCAGGCCACCGCGCAGCGTCCCGCCCGTGCCCACGGCGCTGGACGCCAGGTTCCGCGCCACCTTCGTCGCGCCCTGGTGCTGAGCCTGTCGGTGTTCGCCGCCTTGTCCGGCACCACCGCCCAGGCCGGGCTCACCGCGTTCGACGACCGCAGCAGCTTCCTGGCCGCCACCCTGCAGACCCAGACCGAGACCTTCGACGGCTGGATCAAGGACACCGGCTTCCACAGCAGTGCGGTGGACGTCGGTGGCTTCACGCTCTCGATGACCGCGGGCGCCTCCGACGTCTACAACTTCATTGACGCGCCACCAGCGAAGTCCATCGCGACCGACATCAACGGCAGCACCCACCTGATGGTCTTCACCGACACCGGCATCGACCTGACGTTCAGCTTCGACCAGCCCATCACCGCCTTCGGCGCCGACTTCAAGGGCATCAACGACGCGTTCGAGCGCACCCTGTTCAGCGCCGGTGGTCAGTTCGCAACCGTGCCCGGTGACCCGCTGAACCTGCAGTTGACGTTCTTCGGCGTCACCAGCGACACCCCGTTCAGCAGCCTGACCTTCCACGGTGTGCGCAACGACATCTATGGCATCGACGACGTCACGTTCGGCACCGCGCTGCGCGTGCCGGCCGTGCCCGAGCCCGGTTCGATGCTGATGCTGAGCCTGGGGCTGGCGGGCGTGGTGGCGGCGCGGCGCCGCGCGGGCCGCGCCACCCAGGACCACCCTCACAGCGCCTGACGCCCTGCCCCCTGACCCCCATCCCGACCCGACGCCCCCCAGGAGACCGACATGAACACCGTCCTTGCCCGCCCTGTCCGCCCATCCCAGGCCGCCCACCGTTGCCGCAGCACCGTGATGTCCGCCGGCGTGGCCACCCTGCTCAGCCTGCTGGGTGCCCAGGCCGCCACCGCCGCGCCACGCGACGACGCGTCCACGGTGCGCCAGATGCTGGCCCGCGCCCAGACCACGTCGACCGCACCCGTCCGCATCCCCGGCCTGCTGAAGAACTACCTGCTGATGCTCAAGCAGACGCCGACCGAAGGCGTCGACGAGGCCCCCGATGAAGGCCGGGGCGACCCCAACGGCCTGGCCCTGGTGCTGCCCCAGGTGCTGGACACTGTGGACCAAGTCCTGGCCACGGCGCCGACGGCCATGCTGGGCGCCCTGGAAGCGGCGCGCACCGGCTTCGGCAACGGCCTGGCCAAGCTGCACGCCGGCAGCACCGACAGCCGCCCGCAGCACCTGCACGGCGTGCTGCTGGCCATGGCCGACGGCCAGGCCGCGATGGACCAGGCGCTGGACATCGCCGCCACCATCGACCCGCCGGCCGTGGCCCTGCTGCTGCCGGCGGTGCAGGCCGCTCGCGAGGCCGCCCGCCGCACCAGCCGCAGCACGATGGACCTGGCGGTGGCCGCCGGCGTCAGCAGCGGCCGCCTGGCGCCGGCGGAAACCGCCATGCGCACCGCCGACGCGCTGTTCGACGCCGGCGACTACGGCGGCGCCGGCCAGCAGTACGCCGGTGCCTTCGACCTCGCCGCCAACACCCTGGTCTTCAGCATGGACCGCTTCGAGCAGAACCTGCGCTCGGTGTTCGACGCCAACACCGTCGGCTGGGCCTACGCCATCTCCCAGGGTGGCAACCTGGCCCGCAGCGGCAGCGCCGGCCTGGCGCGCACCGGTGCCGACCTGCCGCAGACCAACCAATCGCCCACCAGGAAGATGCACGTGGCCAGCGTCAGCAAGACGATGACGGCCATCGTCGTGCTGCGCCGCCTGGCCGAGATGGGCCTCAGCGTGGACAGCGCCATCGGCCCCTGGCTGCCGGCCGGCTGGGCGCGCGGCAACGGCGTGGATGCCCTGAGTTTCCGGCAGCTGATGACGCACACCAGCGGCTTCGGCCAGAACGGCGTGGGTGGCAACGACTTCGACGGCCTGAAGACGATGGTGGCGCAGGACGTGCCGGCCCAGGGCAGCTTCAAGTACTTCAACGCCAACTTCGGCCTGCTGCGCGTGATCACGGCCAAGCTGCTGGGCATCGACCCCACGGGCTGGCCGGTGGACCCGGGGGCGATCACCACGGCGGCCTTCCTGTCGTATGCGCAGGGTGCCTACAACACCGCCGGCGTGCCCTTCAGCTGCGAGCCGCAGGGCAGCAACCCGACGCGGCAGTACGAGTTCCCGGACAGCGGCAACCCCGGCTATGCCGAACCCTCGCGTTCGCTGAGCTGCGGCGGCTTCGGCGTGCAGATCAGTGCCACCAATCTGACCCGCACGCTGAGCTACCTGCGCTACACGCAGGACCTGATGCCCACACCGCAGTTCCAGACCATGAAAGCCGGCTTCCTGGGCTTCATGAACCCGGTGAACTACGACTACGCCCAGGGTGTGTTCGGCACCTACCACGGCCATGGCGGCGACTGGGACCACACCGGCTCCGGCGGCCTGGACGCCTGCGTGGTGGTGTTCCCGATCAACGTCGAGGTCGCCGTAACCATCAACTCCAGCCGCAAGGTGCTGGGCCAGGGCTACCCCAACGGCGGCTACCAGTGTCGCGTCATCAAGTGGGCGTTCGAGAACGCCTGGATCGCCAATTGACCCACTCACGCACCGAGGAGATTGCCATGCACAAGCTCAGCGTTCGCATCGTGCTGACCACGGCCGTCCTGGCCGCCGCCCCGGCGGCCCATGCCGCCCACGACTACCTGCTAGAGATCGACGGCGTCAAGGGAGAGTCCACGGCCAGCGCGTCGATCGAGACCTTTCAGTGGTCCATGGCCACCGCGTACGGCCCTTTCGACCCCTTCCAGCCCGCGTACGCCGGCGGCGTGCGGGTCGCCTCCGGCGACCTGGACGGCGACGGCCTCTGGCAGTCGCTGACGCTGACCGCCCGCACGCCCGACGGTGCGGCCTTCTACGCCTACGAGATGAAGGACGTGCTGATCTCGAGCTACAGCGTCTCGGGCCAAGGCGGGGCCGCAGACCCGGGGCACAAGGACTGGATCCTGATCGAATCGGTCTCGAGCCCGCAGATGCGCTGGGCCCCTCCGACCTCGGACGGCAGTCGAGGGGACTGGATCGTCGGCCGCTGGGAGGATGACGGCGGCGGCTTCGTCGGCGACCCGTCGGTGTTCGGTGCCTTCGACGACCTGGGCGCCGTGCGCCTGGCCGACGGCACGCTGGCGATCACCGCGGCCGTGCCCGAGCCGGGCACCTGGGCGCTGTGGCTGGCGGGTGGCGGCCTGCTGGTCCAGCGGCTGCGCCGGCAACGCCACGCCCGGTCGGTGGCGCTGTGACACCGCTGGCCCTGGCGCTCGAACTGGACGGCGGCAGCGCCAGCATCGAGGTCGATCTGCCCGATGGTCCGCAGCCGGCCGAGGCACTGCTGCCGGCGATGTACGCCGTCGACGACCGCGTGATCGCAGCCACCGTGGCGGCGCAACCGCGGTCGGTCACCTGCCGCAAGGGCTGCTCGGCGTGCTGTCGCGCCCAGCCGGTGCCGGTGACCCCGGCCGAGGCCCGCGCGCTCGCCGCGTGGGTCGACGCCCAGGCACCAGCGCGCCGGGACGAACTGCGGGCCAGGTTTGCCGACCGTGTGGCGCGCCTGGACGCGGCCGGCCTGCGCCCGCGGCTGGACGGCCGCGCGCCGCCCCGGTCGGCAGCCGACGCGCGCGCGATCGCGGCCGAATACCTCCAGCTCGGGCTGGTCTGCCCCTTCCTCGACGACGACGCTTGCAGCGTGCACGAACACCGGCCGTTCGTGTGCCGGCAGTACCTGGTCACGTCACCGGCCGAGGCCTGCACCGATCCGCTGGCGCGCCCGGTGGCGGTCGTGCAGCTGCCCATCCGGCCCGCTCATGCCCTGCTCGAAGCCACGCGCAACTGCGATGAGGCGCCGCCCCGCACGCTGCCGCTGGTCCTCGCACGGGTCCATGCCGACACGGCACCTGCTGCGCCACGCCAAGACGCCGCCCGGACGTTCACGCGGTGGCTGTCGGCACTGGCCGGCGGGCGCGCGGGCGACCCGCCGATCAGGTGATGCGGTACAGCGTGCGGTCGTCGTGGAACGGCCGGTCGTCGAACACGTGGCGCAGTGCGCCACTGCGCATCATCTGGGCTGCCCACTGGCTGGCCTTGCTGCGTGGCACGGCATATCGCGCGCACAACGCATCGACGATGCCCCGCCCGCTCGCACACCCGTGGAAGCGCAGAAGACCCCGCGCGTGGCTGCGCCGTGTCTGCTCGCCGATGGCCCGCAGTGCAAGTCGGAGGTCCTCGACCGGCGGGCTGTCACGCGCCTCGGTCACCGGTTCGACGAACCGGTAGAAGTAGTCGTCGTCCTCGAAGTCATGTTCGCTGACGACATGGCGGATCCGGTCCTGCGACACCAGCAGCCGGCCGATGCGCACGGCGTCGGCACGCGAAGTCCCCGTGCGGGTCACGATCCAGTCCACGGCCTCTCGGCCCACGAAACATTGCCGGTGGACCGTGAGGCGATGACGCCGATCATTGATCGCCACGCCGCCAGAGGCCTGGAGGGCATGCCACAGGGCCTGCGCATGGGCCTTCAGGTCGGCGGCCGGAGAGGCAGGCCCCGGCGTCGGCGCCGGCTCGGCGTGTTCGCCCAGCCAGGCCTCGAAAGCGTCGAGCGGCATCGGGCGGGCCATCAGGAAACCTTGCGCATGCCGCACACCACGCGCGATCAGATAGTCGCGCTGCGACGGCGTCTCGACGCCCTCGGCGATCAATGGCACGCCCAGCTGCTCGGCCAGCCCGATGATGGCGTCGAGCACCGGCCGGTTGACCGTGCCTTCGTCGATCGTGCGCACGAACGCGCGGTCGATCTTGATGCGCTGGATGGTCAGCTTCTCCAATGCGGCCAGACTGCTGTGTCCGGTGCCGAAATCGTCGATCGCGAAGCGCCAGCCGACGTCGGCCAGGTGCGCCAGCGTGCCGCGCGTCTCCGCGTCGACGAACTCGCGTTCGGTCAACTCCAGCAGCACGCGGTCGGCCGGAATCGTGTCGGGCCCGAAGATCTCCACCAGCCGCCGCGCAAAGTCCGGTTGACGCAGCTGCAATGGCGTGACGTTGAAGGAGAAGTACAGCCCTGCGCGCTGCTGTGCCAGCGCCGCCAGGCGACGGGCCGCCTGCGTCATCGTCAGGTCTGACATGCCCACGATCAGCCCGCTGCGTTCCGCTTCGCCGATGAATTCCGCCGGGCCCAACACGCCCCGATGCGGGTGCTGCCACCGCATCAACACCTCGCCGCCCACGCAATGACCCGTGGCCAGGTCCACGATCGGCTGGACATAGGGCACGAACTGGCGCTTGCGCAGGCCGCTTGCCAGGCGGTGCGGCAGGCGCGCCCGGCGCAAGGCACGCTGCCAGAACCCCACCACGCTGGCAGCCACCACGCACAGCGCAGCAGCCACGGACCACGCCATGTTCCGCCGGACGGCGTCCTCCAGGTCGGCGCGGTCGATCTGCACCTGCACGCCGACGTGATACTGCGTCGAGTTGACGGTCGCCAGCAGCGCCGGACCGGTCTGGCCCGGACGGGGCCGGGAGTCCCGGATCCGCAGCCCGCCAGCCTGCGGGGAGCGCACATCGATGCGCACCGGCAGCGCCTGCAAGTCCAGCGGCAGCGCGCTCTGTGCCAGGGCCAGTGCCGTCGGCTCCAAAGTCGCCTGCAGCACCATCGCGCCCCCCATCGGGCGCCGCACCGTGGGGCGGGTGCCGGCATGGCTTCCGGCGGCGATGCTCAGGCCACCCGGTGGCAGCTCATCCAGGGGCTTCCCCGTGCGCGCGCCCCCGGGCTCGCAGCGCAGCGCCGCGCCCACCTGGACCACGTCGAAGCGACGCACCAGGCTCGACTCCAGGCTCTGCTCCAGCAGCCGGGCCACCAGCGGCGGCGGGCAGGCGTCCAGCGTGACCGGCAGTTCGGCGCTGCGGGACAGCATGGCCAGCTCGAGCTCGACAGCCGCAAGACGTCGTTCGACGAACTCCAGGGCCACGCCCGCAGCGTCATGCGCCGCGACCTCGTGGCTGCGCACCGTCCAGAACCACGACGCAGCGGCCGCCATGGCCGCAGCCAGCGCGGCCAGCACGGCGACGCGGCCCAGCGCCAGGCTCATGTGCCGCACCCGGGCATCGACCGCTGCGCCCGGCGAACCTTGCCGGGCGCGGCCCGCGGCAAAGCGGCGCAGCAGCCCACGCACCCCCGGCGGTGCGGCGAACCTGCCCACCGGATCGGGGCTGCGCGACAGCGTCTGGTCCCAGGCCGAATCCATCCCACGTTTTCGGTGGCAGTTGGTTGGACTTGAATCCGGCCTGCGCGCATCGTCCGAGGCGGCCGTCCCGCACAATGTCTGCATGACCCGCCCCGTCTCCCTCATCGGCGCGCCGACCGACATCGGCGCCGGCGCGCGCGGCGCCAGCATGGGCCCCGAAGCCCTGCGTGTGGCCGGCCTGCAGGCCGCGCTGGAAGCCCACGGCCTGGACGTGCAGGACCGCGGCAACCTCGCCGGCCCGCCCAACCCCTGGCTGCCACCCACCGACGGCTACCGCCACCTGAACGAGGTGGTGGCCTGGAACCAGGCCGTGCACAACGCCGTGCATGGCGAACTGGCGGCCGGCCGCATGCCCATTCTGCTGGGCGGCGACCACTGCCTGGCCATCGGCAGCATCAGCGCCGTGGCCCGGCACTGCCGCGAGGCCGGCCGCAAGCTGCGTGTGCTCTGGCTGGACGCGCACGCCGACTTCAACACCAGCGTGCTCACGCCCAGCGGCAACATCCACGGCATGCCCGTGGCCTGCCTGTGTGGCCACGGCCCGCAGGAACTGATCGAGATCGGCGGCACGGTGCCGGCGATCTCGCCCAAGGTGGTGCGCCAGATCGGCATCCGCAGCGTCGACCCCGGCGAGAAGCGCTTCGTGCACCAGGTGGGGCTGGAGGTCTTCGACATGCGCTACATCGACGAGATGGGCATGCGCCATGCGATGGAACTGGCGCTGGCGACGATGGACGCCAACACCCACCTGCACGTGAGCTTCGACGTCGACTTCCTCGACCCCGAGATCGCGCCCGGCGTGGGTACCACCATCCCGGGCGGCCCCACCTACCGCGAAGCGCAGCTGTGCATGGAGATGATCGCCGACAGCGGCCGCCTGGCCAGCCTGGACATCATGGAGCTCAACCCGGCGCTGGACGTGCGCAACAAGACCGCCGTGCTGGCGGTGGACCTGGTGGAGAGCCTGTTCGGCAAGAGCACGCTGATGCGCGAGCCCTCGCGCGGCGCCCGCTGAACGCCGGCGTGGCCATGTTCGACATCACCATCGTCGGCGCCGGCATCGCCGGGGCGGCCCTCGCCCACGCGCTGGGGCCGCAGGTGCGCGTGCTGCTGCTGGAACGCGAAGCGCAGCCCGGTCTGCACAGCACCGGCCGCAGCGCCGCCATGTTCATGGAAAGCTACGGCCCACCGCAGGCCCGCGCGCTCACGCGGGCCAGCCGCAGCTTCTACACCGCACCGCCCGCCGGGTTCACGGACAACCCCATCCTCGCGCCACGCGGGGCGCTGTACGTGGCCTGGGTGGCACACGCGGCGGCGCTGGACACCACCGAAGCCGAGCTGCGCGCCACCGGCACGGTCATCGAACGCCTGAGCCCCGCCGAGGCCCTGGCGCGCATGCCGCTGCTGCGCGAGCACACCGAAGAACACGGGGCGCTGCTGGGCGCGCTGTGGGAACCCGACGCGATGGATGTGGACGTGCACACCCTGCACCAGGGCTACCTGCGCGGTGCCCGGCGCCAGGGCGCGGAGCTTTGGTGTGACGCCGAACTGCAGCAGGCCACGCGCGAAGCCGGAGGCTGGGCGCTGACGCTGGGTGACGGCCGACAGGTGCAGACCCGCCAGCTCGTCAATGCCGCCGGCGCCTGGGCCGACCCCGTGGCGCAGCGCTGCGGCAGTGCACCCCAGGGCCTGCAGCCCAAGCGCCGCAGCGCCTTCACCTTCGATGCGCCTGAAGGCCTGGACTGCCGCGGCTGGCCGGTCACCGCGGCCATCGACGAGCGCTGGTACCTCAAGCCCGACGCCGGCCAGCTGCTGGGCAGCCCCGCGAATGCCGACCCGGTGCCGCCGCACGACGTGGTGGCCGAGGAACTGGACATCGCCACCGCCATCCACCACATCGGCGAGGACACGGCGCTGCAGATCCGCCGCCCGCGGCGCACCTGGGCTGGGTTGCGCACGTTCTCGCGCAGCGGGGAACTGATCATCGGTGCCGACGCCCACGGCCTGTTCTGGCTCGCCGGCCAGGGCGGCTACGGCATCCAGAGTGCGCAAGGCGCGGCGCTGCTGGCCGCCGGCCTGTTGCGCGCCCAGTCCATGGAAGACGCGCTGCGGGCCGAGGGCGTGGACCCAGTGGTGATGGCGCCACGGGCCTGAAGAGATATCGGGAAAGCCGCTGTAGGGGATTCTGGATAACCCCAGGCAACGTTGCGGCATCGGCCCACCACGCGCCGCCAGCCGCCTACGATCGGGCCAGCGCCCCGTACGCGCGACCGCTGCGCCATGCTGGACCTTTCGCCGCCCCCTGACTCCGTTGACCTTGAACGACGCCGCCTGCACAAGCTGATCGAGCTCAACGTGCTCGACACGCCGCCGGAACCGGTGTTCGACACGCTCGCCCGCCTGGCCTCGGAGCTCTGCGGCACGCCCATTGCGCTGGTCAGCCTGATCGACGCCGACCGCCAGTGGTTCAAGGCCAACGTCGGCCTGCACGGCGTGCAGGAGACACCGCGCGATGTGGCCTTCTGCGACCACGCCATCCGCAGCGACGCGCTGCTCGTGGTGCCGGACGCCACGGCGGACGACCGCTTTGCCAGTAATCCGCTGGTGACGGGTGGCCCTGGCATCCGCTTCTATGCCGGGGCGCCGCTGGTGATGAGCACCGGCGAGCGTGTCGGCACCCTGTGCGTCATCGATGCCGCACCACGCGCCATGGCGCCGGCGCAGGCCACGGCCCTGGAACAGCTGGCCCGCTTGGCGGTGCAGACGCTGGAGATGCGCCGCGACCTCGTGCAGCGCACGCTGGAGGCGCGCAACGCGCGCGAAGAGGCCACGGCCGCCGGTGCGGCCCGACTGCGCGCCATGCTTGACGCGCAGAAGGAGATGGTCTCGCAGGCCCAGCTCGACGGCACCCTGGTCTACGTCAACCCCGCCTACGCCGAACACTTGGGCACGACGGTGGACGCCGTGCTGGGCCGCAGCCTGTACGACTTCATCCCCGACGATGAACGCGCCGCCGTGCGCGAGCGCATCGAAGGCGTGCTGGCCAGCGGCGAAGCCGTCACAGGCGACAACCCCATCGTGGACGCGCAGGGCCACAGCCGCTGGATCGCCTGGACCAACTCGCGCCAGACCTGCACCACCGGCGAACACTTCCTGCACTCCGTGGGCCGTGACGTCACCGAACGGCGGCGCGCCGAAGCCCGGCTCGCCGAGAGCCGTGCCCTGCTGGCGCGCACCGAAGCCATCACGCGCACCGGCGGCTGGTCGCTCGACCTGCTCGGCGGCGCCCTCAGCTGGTCCGACGAGACACGCCGCCTGCACGAGGTGGCCGATCACTTCCAGCCCACGCTCGAACGCGCCCTGGACTTCTACACGCCCGAGTCCCGTGCGCTGATCGAGGCCGCGGTGAATCGTGCCGTCGAACAAGGCACGCCCTGGGACCTCGAACTCGAACTGGTCACGGCACGCGGCAATCGGCTGTGGGCGCGGGCCATCGGCCAGGCGGAGTTCGTCGACGGACGGGCCGTGCGCCTGTCCGGCGCGTTCCAGGACATCAGCGAGCGGCGCCTGCTGCAGGCCCGTGTGGGGGACCAGGACCGGTTCATCCGCAAGCTGGCCGACGAACTGCCGGTGCGCGTGGCCTACCTCGACACCGACCGCCGCTACCGCTTCGTCAACGCCAAATGGTCCCGACTGGCCGGCGTCAGCGCCGCGGACGCCGCCGGCCGCACCCGCGCCGAGCTCTTCCCGCACCTGGACGACACGCTGTTCGCCGAACGCGCCCGCGCGGTGCTGGCCGGCCAGGCGGTGAACTTCGAATTCGACGAGGTGCAGGACGGCGAACACCGGCGCTTCGAGAACCGGCTGACGCCCGACATCGACGCCAGCGGCCAGGTGCGCGGCTTCTTCCTCGCCGGCATCGACATCACCGAACGTCATGTCGCGCGCAAGGCCGCGGAGGAGATCGCCGCCATCTTCCAGGCCTCGTCCGACCTGGTGCTGCAGTGGCAGCCCGACGGCGAGGTGGTCTACGCCAACCCGGCCGCCGCGGTGGCGATGCACGGCAGCGCCGACCGGCCGCTGCAGGGCCTGAACATTGCGGCCTTGCTGCCGGCGGACACGCTGACGCTCTACCGCACGCAGATCCTGCCCACGCTCGACCGCGGCACGCTGTGGGTGGGTGACGCCAGCGTCGACCTGCCCGGGCGGCTTGGCGTGCCGGTGAGCCTGATGGTGCTGACCCACCGTGGTGCGCGCGGCGACGTGCGCCGCTACTCCGCGGTGATGCGCGACATCACCACCGACGTGCAGGCCCGCCAGGAAGTGCTGCGGCAGACGGCCACGCTGTCCTATGTGGCCGACACCGTCAGCGCGCGGCTGGCCGTGGTCAGCGCCGAAGGCCGCTACCGCTTCGTCAACGAGGCCTTTGCCCGCGCCGTGGGCCGGCCGGCGGCGGACATCGTCGGCCGCGGCGCGCGCGAGGTCATCGGAGAGCAGGAACTGCAGCGCCGCCTGCCCGCCATCCAGCGGGCGCTGGCCGGTGAACGCGCCCGCATCGAGCTGGCCACCGAGAGCAATGGTCAGACCACCTGGGCCGACATCGAGTACATCCCGATGCGCCTGCCCACGGGCGAACTCGACGGCTTCGTGGCCGTGACCACCGACATCACCGAACGCCGGCGCGAGGAGGCGCGGCTGCACGGCCTGTCGCAGACCGATGCGCTCACCGGGCTGCTCAACCGCGCCGGTTTCGAGCAGCGCGTGACCAGCCACCTGAGCTCCGGCGAACCGGAGCCCGTGGCGCTGATGTACATCGACCTCGACCGCTTCAAGGCCGTCAACGACACGCATGGCCATGCCGCTGGCGATGCCGTGCTGCGCCAGGTGGCCCGGCGCATGGTGCGCCGCGTGCGGCCCACCGACACCATCGCGCGCCTGGGCGGCGACGAGTTCGCGCTCTTCCTGCCGGGGCTGGTGGACGCAGCGCAGCTGGCCCGCATCGGCCGCCAGATCATCGAGGACCTGTCGCAGCCCATCGACATCGGTGACGGCAAGACGGCCACCATCGGCGCCAGCGCCGGCGGTGTGGCTGGCCAGGTGGATCGCGAACGTTGGGCCGGGACGCTCAACCGGGCCGACCAGTTGCTTTACCAGGCCAAGGACGCCGGCCGTGGGCGTTGCCAGGTCGAGGCCCTGCTGACGGCGGTGGGCAGCCCCGCCGTCACACCCTCGCGGCCTTCCAGCCCCCGCGCGAAAACAGCCAGAGCGTGAACACGCCCACCGAGGTCTCGGAGACGAACACGGCCCAGAACACCCCGGTGGCGCCCAGGCCCAGGTGCAGCGCCAGCGCCCAGGCCAGCGGGATCTGGATCAGCCAGAAGAACACGAGGTTGATCTTTGTCGGCGTCACCGTGTCACCGGCGCCGTTGAAGGCCTGCACCGCCACCATCCACCAGCCGTAGACGAAGTACGAGTACGACAGGATGCGCAGCCACTGCGCGCCGATGTCGATCACCGCAGTGTCTGCGGTGAACAGGCCCATCAGCGCGCGCGGCATCGCAAAGAACAGCAGCGAGACGCCCACGGTGAAGGCCATGGTCATCATGCCGATGCGCCACACCGCGGCCTCGGCACGTGCGGGCTGGCCGGCGCCCAGGTTCTGCCCCACCAGTGTGGCCGCGGCATTGGACAGGCCCCAGGCCGGCATCAGTGTGAACATCATCAGGCGGATGGCGATGGTGGCGCCGGCCACGGCCGCGCTGCCGGCCTCGGCCAGGATGCGCATCAGGAAGATCCAGGCCGTCATCGCCACGATCATCTGCCCGATGCCGCCCAGCGAAGTGCGCACGATGTGCCAGAAGGTGGCCGCCTCCAGGCGCCACTGCGCCGCCGCGATGCGCAGGTGCTGGCTGCCGCGTAGCAGGATCCAGGCCTGCATCGCCACGCCGATGCCCCGGCCGATCACGGTGGCGATGGCCGCACCTTCCACACCCAGCGCCGGCACCGGCCCCCAGCCGAAGATGAGGATCGGGTCGAGCGCGATGTTCAGCGCATTGGCCACCCACAGCACGCGCATGGCCACCGCCGCGTCGCCGGCGCCACGGAAGATGGCGTTGCACACGAACAGCAGCATGATCACCACGTTGCCGCCCAGCATCCACTGCAGGTAGCGCACGCCGTGCGTGAGCGTCCAGGCGTCCGCCCCCATCAGCGCCAGCAGTTCACGCGCCCAGACGATGCCGGCCACGGCAAAGGGCACGGACGCGGCCACGGCGATCGCGATGGCCTGCACGGCGCTCACGGCCGCGCCCGCAGCGTCGCCCTCGCCGGTGCGCCGGGCCACCACCGCCGTCACCGCCATCGCCAGGCCGATGCCGATGGCGTAGAGCAGGAACAGGAAGGTCTCAGTGAGCCCCACCGTGGCCACGGCCGAGGGGCCGAGGCGGGCGACGAACCAGATGTCGACCACGGCGAAGGTCGATTCCAGCACCAGCTCCAGCACCATCGGCACGGCCAGCAGGAAGACCGCGCGCTTCAGCGGGATGGTGGTGTAGTCGGCCCCGGTACCGCGGATGGCGTCGCGCAGGGCCTGCCACAGGCTGCCGGCGGGTGCAGGCGGCAAGGCGGTGGCGTGATCGTCAGGGGTCATCGGGGCCTTGGAAGCGGGAGGGCGGAGTAAGGAGCAACAAGGGCCCCCAGCCATGACGACGCGCCGGGCCGACGCGATTCGACATCACACGGCGGCGGACACCCTTCCGCCAGAGCGGCAGTCGGCTTCAGGTCCGCCCGGGCACCGGCACCCCGCTGCGCGCGCCCAGGTGCATGCCCCCGTCGAGCATCAGCAGTTCACCGGTGGTGCTGCGCGCGCCTTCGATCAGCCACAGGATGGCCTCAGCCACGTCCTGGGCCTCACTGGCCCGGGCCAGCGGCGCCGCCGCCTCGTAGCCGGCCTTGACCTTGCGGAAGCCCTCCTCGCCGATGCCGTCGCTGAACCAGCGCGTGGTGATCAACCCGGGGCACACGGCATTGACGCGTACGGCCGGTGCCAGCGCGCGCGCAAAGTACAGCGTCATCGCATTCAGCGCCCCCTTGCTGGCGATGTAGGGCACGCTGGACCCGATGCCCAACGCGCCGGCCGTGGAACTGACGTTGACCACACAGCCGCTGCTGGCCTGCAGGTGCGGCGCGGCGGCGCGGATCATCTGGAAGGCACCCATGGCGTTGACGCCGATGATGCGCTGAAAGGTCTCGGCGTCGATGGCGTCCCAGTTGGCCGCCCCGGCGAAGCTGGTCATGCCGGCGTTGTTGACCAGCGCGTCCAGCCGGCCCCAGCGGTCCAGCGTGGCCTGCACCAGCGCACGGCAGGCGGTGTCGTCGGCCACGTCGCCCTGCAGCAGCAGCGTCTGCGCGTCGACATGCCCTGCGGCGCGGGCGGCGGACTGGCAGGCCGCTTCGGTGGCGCGGGCCTCGGCCTCGCTGCGCGCGTAGTGGATCACGACGTGCCAGCCCCGCGCGGCCAGCGCCGTGACGGTGGCCGCACCAACGCCGGTGCCCGAACCGGTGACGAGGGCGACGCGTGAGGTGTGCATGCCCCGAGTGTCGCCGCATCCACGCGCGCCGGCATCCGGGTCGGCCACCACGGGCGCGGCCGGGCCGGCGCCGTCACCAGGCCCGCGGGTCTACGCCGTAGTAGTCCGAGAGCTCGCGGTACAGCGCCGGATGCGCCACCGCCAGCGCGGCCGGGCACTCGAAGAAGCGCTCGCTGGCCACGGCGAAGAACTCCGCCGGCGCGCTGGCCCCGTAGGCGCCGATCAGGGTGCGCTGGCCCGCCGCCTCCTGCTGGCGCGTCTGGGCGAAGGCCTCGCCGAAGGCCGCCGCCCAGGCCGGGTAGCGGTTGGGGTGCCCCAGGAAGGGCGCGCCGGTGGCCGCGCCGCGCTGCTGGTCAAGCTGGTGCGCGAACTCGTGGATCACCACGTTCTCGCCATCGGCCGGGTCGGCGGCGCCGGCCAACACGTCGGGCCAGGACAGGATCACCTGACCACGCTGCCAGGATTCGCCCGCGTGCACCCGCCGCTCGTCTCGCCACAGGCCGGCCTCGTCGGGCCGCGTGCGCTCAACGACGAAGGGGGCCGGATAGAGCAGCACCTCGCGCAGGTTGGGGAAGCCGGCGGCATCGTCGCGCAGGCGCAGCAGTGCCGCCTGCGCGGCCACGAGCACGCGCATCTCGGTGGTGACGGCCAGGCCGTCACAGCCCACGAAGGGCGTCTCCGCCAGCAACACCAGCATCTGGCGGCGCAGCCGGGCCTGCAGGCTGGGCGGCAGGCGCGCGTAGAGCGGCCAGCGCCGGCGCAGCAGGCGCCGCCAGACCGCCGGAAAGGGCTGCTGCCGCCAGCGGGCCTGGCGCAGCCGCCGCCACGCAGCCGGGCCCAGGAACAAGCCCAGCGCGGTGCACAGGGCCAGCAGCAGCACGCCGACGGCGATCCAGGGGGCCGAGGAGGCCAAGGCAGACTCACGGGAAGCCGTCGATGCAGACACACATGCGGCCACACCCGCCGGCTTCAAGCGCCAAGTTGGCGCAACAGCCTCTGGCCTGCGCGTCCCGCGCCGCCGGGTTAGCCTCGCGCCATGCCCGACCGCCATTCCTACGAACCACGCCATGGCCATGGCCTGCCGCACGACCCGTTCAACGCCATCGTCGGCCCGCGGCCGATCGGCTGGATCTCCACCCGTGCCGCCGACGGCACGCTGAACCTGGCGCCGTACAGCTTCTTCAATGCCTTCAACTACACGCCGCCGCTGATCGGCTTTGCCAGCATCGGCTGGAAGGACACGGTGCGCAACATCGAGCAGACCGGCGAGTTCGTCTGGAACCTCACCACCCGCGCGCTGGCCGAGGCCATGAACCAGAGCTGCGCCGCGGTGGGGCCGGAGGTCGACGAGTTCCAACTGGCGGGCGTCACGCCCGAGGCGTCGCAGGTCGTCGCGCCGCCGCGCGTGGCCGAGAGCCCGGTGGCCTTCGAGTGCCGGCTGACGCAGATGATCCGCCTGCAGGGCGCCGACGGCACGGCCGTCGACACCTGGCTCACCCTCGGCGAGGTGGTGGCGGTGCACATCGACCGCGCGCTGCTGGTCGACGGCCTCTACGACACCGCCGCAGCGCAGCCGGTGTTGCGCGGCGGCGGGCCAGCCGACTACTTCGAACTCGATCCGGCCCTGCGCTTTCGCATGTTCCGCCCGCGCTGACCGTCGAACCCTGGCCCTCGGACCGCACCATGCCCGACATCTCCTTCACCCTGGCCAGCGGCGACGTGCAGGCCTTCGAGGCGCCCGAGGGCGTGAGCCTGATGGCGGCGGCCACCGGCGCCGGCGTGCCCGGCATCGCCGCCGAATGCGGCGGCCAGCTGCGCTGCTCCACCTGCCATGTGATCGTGGATCCCGCCTGGGCGGGGCGCCTGCCGCCACCGTCTGCCGACGAACTGGCCATGCTGGACCTGACCGCGGCAGAGCGCGAGCCCGGCAGCCGGCTGGCCTGCCAGATCAGGCTGGACGCGACGCTGCAGGGGCTGAGCGTGCGGGTGCCGGACCGCCAGTACTGACGGCGGCCCAAGCGCGCATCAGCGCGGCCGCACCGTCAGGCTCTGCGTGGCACGGCCGATCAGGCCGGCCTCGTCATAGAGCGCCGACTCCGCCAGCCCGCAGCCGTTGCCAGCCAGGGCCGTGCGCGCCTGCAGGCAGATCCACTCGCCCACCGGGCGGCGCAGCAGGTTCACGGTGAGGTCGCCGTTGACGAAGCTGTAGCGTGAAAAGTCCAGGCAGGCGCTGATGCCGTTGCCGGAGTCGGCTGCCACCAGGGCGCGCTGGTAGCCGCTAGGGACCTCGCCGGCCACCAGCGCATGCTGCAGGCGGAACCAGATGCTGCACGGCCCCTGGAAGAAGCGGCCTTCGGCCACGCGGTTCTCCACCAGGTCGCCATAGCCGCGCAGCGCGCCGGCAAAGGGCATCTTGATCGGCGTGCTGTCGGCCGCCGAGCGGGGCGCCATCGGCAGCGGGTGGCCCGGCGTGGCCTCGGGCAGCGGCACGTCGGCCTCGCGCTGCATCAGGGCCGTGAAGCGCGCCACGTCCTTGCCGCCCGCGACCAATCGCGCTGAAAAATGGCCCACGCTGCGGCCCACGTAGTCCTCGGCCACCGCCACCTGCACCGGGCCGATGGGCACCGGCCGCAGCAGGTTGCCCGTGAGCCGGCCCAGGTGGGTCAGGCCATGGGCGGCACCGGCCAGCTCGAAGGCGCGGCACACCAGGGCCGACGGCGGCCCCGCATGCTGGTGTTCCGGGTGCCAGGGGCCGCGGGTGAGTTCGTCGGCGATGAAGTGGCCAGGCTCGGCCGGGCGGTACGCTGCGTGCATGCCGCATTGTGGCGGCCTCGCATCGCAGGCGCCTGCCGGGCAACCTAAGCGGCGTGCAGCAGCGCGCCCAGCTCGGGCGCGAACATCGGCCTGGCGAACAGGTAGCCCTGCCCGTGTTCGCAGCCGATGGACCGCAGGAAGTCGGCCTGCGCCTGCGTTTCGATGCCTTCGGCCACCACCTGCAGGCCGAGCGCGTGGCCCAGGCTGGTGATGGCGCGGCACAGCGACTGGCTGCGCTCGCTTTCCGGCAGGGCCATGACGAAACCGCGGTCGATCTTCAGGTACTGCGCATCCAGCCCGCCCAACGCGTTGAGGTTGCTGTAGCCGGTGCCGAAGTCGTCGATGGCGATCGTGAGCTTGTGTTCACGCAACGCGCCGAGCACCCGCAGGGTGGGCGGCGAGTTGTCGACCAACATGTCTTCGGTGAGCTCGATGATGAGCGACGAACCCGGCAGGTTCAGCGCCTTGAGGTGGCGGAACCAGCCGTCGAAATACAGGTCGCCGGCATGCAGTTGCTTGGGCGACAGGTTGATGCTGACCTGCAGATCGGTCAGGCCCTCGGCACGCCAGGCCGCCGCCTGCCGTGCCGCCTCGCGGAACACCCAGTCGCCGATGCGCTGCAGCAGGCCGGCGCCTTCGGCCAGCGGGATGAACACCGCCGGCGGAATGGGCCCGCGCACCGGGTGCGTCCAGCGCGCCAACGCCTCGACCTTGCGGATGCGGCCGCTCTGCAGGTCCACGATGGGCTGGTAGGCCAGGGCCAGTTGCCCGAAGGCCACGGCGTTGCGCAGGTCGTCCAGCAGTTGGACCCGGTCACGCGCGGCCGCCTGCTGCGCCGCCGTCAGGCGCACCGGGTGCACACCACCGGCGGACTTGCTCGCGTACATGGCCTCGTCGGCATGTTGCAGCAGCGTGGCCGCGGTGCGCCCGTCCTCCGGGAACAGTGCCACACCTACGCTGGCACCCACCTGCACCGCACGGCCGGCCAGCTCGATCGGCTCGACCAGCGCATCGCGGATGCGGCGGGCCAGCGCCATGACCTCGTCCTCGCCGCCGACGTCTTCCAACAGCACGGCGAACTCGTCACCGCCCTGGCGCGCCACGTGGTCGCGGCGTCGCAGCGCATCCTTGATGCGGCGGGCCACCTGGCGCAGCAACTTGTCGCCGGCCGAATGGCCCAGGCTGTCGTTGACGGCCTTGAAATGATCCAGATCGATCATCAGCAGGGCCATTCCACGGCCGTCGGCGTCCGCGTCTTCCAGCGCCTTGTTCAGGGCCAGGCCGAAGGCCCGCCGGTTGGGCAGCGAGGTGATGGGGTCCGTGGTGGCATGGTGCAGGATCACGCGCTCAGCCTGCACGCGCACGCTGATGTCGCGGGCGATCTTGCTCGCGCCCACCACCTGGCCCGACGCATCGCGCACCGGCGACACGGTGGCCGACACCTGCAGCGTGCTGCCGTCCTTGCGCAGCCGCTCGGTCTCGAAGTGGTCGACCTTCTCGCCCTTGGCGATGCGGGCGAGGATCTGCACCTCCTCGTCCACCCGGTCGGCCGGGCACAGGCGCAGCAGCGGCTGGCCGACCATTTCCTCGGCCGACCAGCCGAACAGGCGTTCCGCACCCGGGTTCCAGCTGGTGATGATGCCGTCCAGCGTCTTGGTGATGACGGCGTCGTCGGTGTTCTCGACCAGCGACGCGAAGTGCTGCGCCCACGGCAGGTTGTTGGCATCCGAAGCGGCAGGCTGCACGACCCGGACCGAGGGGTACAGCGTGGTCACGGTGCCGGCGAATCGGCCCTCGGCGTCGGCCAAGGGGATGCGCCACAGGCGCAGCGACACCGCCTGCCCGTTGCGGTGGCGGCGGGTGGTCTCCAGCGGGCCCACCGGCTGCAGGGACCGCGCGCTTTCGTGCAGCAGGGTTTCCTCCGCCTGGCAGAAGCCCGGGCACAGCATCTGCAGCGTCTGCCCGATGGCGGCGTTGGGCTCGTAGCCCAGCAGCGCCACCGCACCAGCGTTCCAGGCGGTGATGCGGTCGTGTGCGTCGGCCTGGACCAGCGCCGAAGACGGCGTGGAGGCCGCAGGGGAGAGCACGGCAACGCCGTCTTGAGGGCTCATCTGGGCGTTATCGGCAGTTGGCGTCTGAACTTCAGGCGGGCAGCACCGCGTCAACAGCAGCCTGAGGGTCCGCCTCGATGGCATCGCCAAGGGCCTCGTTGAGCACCCGCGCGGCCAGCGCCTGCAGGTCCACCACGTGCAAGGTGCGCGGGCCGGTGGCGCCGTCCACCAGCGCCACACGGTCGGCCCCCAGCGCCGCCGCCAGTGCGGTGCGGGCCAGGGCTGCACTGCGGGCCGGCGCCCACTGCACACGTTCAATGGCACGAAGCCGCGGCACCACGAAGCCCACCCACTGGCCGGCCCGCTGCACCGCCAGCACGCAGGATTCGGCGTCGAGCACCGGCCGCGCGCGGCCGGCCAGCAACGCCATGCAGAACAACGGGATGGACCGCCCGCGGTCCAGCATCAGGCCGATCAAGGGCATGCCGTTGTCGAAGATGGCCGACGAGGGCACGAAACGCAGGATCTCGGCCACCTGCGCCAACGGCGCCGCCACTTCCTCGTCGACCATGAAGGTCAGCACCTGCTGTGCCGCGGCTTGGGCCGCATCACGGCCAGCCAGCGCCTCAACGGTGGCCGCGGTGTCCGGGCCCGCCGCCGGCGTGTGCACACTGGCCAGGGACGCCAGTTCCTCGTGGGCGTCGAGCGCGGTGTTCGACAGTCTCAGGTAGGGCGCCTGACTGTCGGCTTGCGTCTTGTCGTCCGCCTGGTGCACCAGGCCCTGGCGCGACCAGCGAACGCGCGCCTGCAAGGCCAGGTCGAACAGGCAGGGCACGGGCAAGCCAGCCGGCGACAGCGGTGCGCCATCGTCGGCCTGCGGCAACACCACGTCCTCGACCTCGGAGACCAGGAGCGCCACGTCGCCCGCGGGCACGCGGACAACGATGGCCTGCCGCAGATCATTCGGGTCGGTGCCCCCCAGCCCGCAGAGTGCCGACAGATCCAACGCGGCAATCATGCGGCCGCGGTGCTGCACCACGCCCAGACAGTGGCCTCGGGCCAGGGCACTGGGCTGCAGAACGGGGCGGTCCAGCGTGGTTTGCACCCGCAGCGCATCGATGGCCAGGCGATGGCGGCCGGCGCGCAGCAGCAGCGTGGAATGCTGGCCGCGCACGGCGCCGCGCTTGTGCAGCGCCGCCACGCCGGCCAGGGCCACGCGCGGCAGGCCGGGTTGGCCCAGGAGGTGGGCCAAGGACAGCAGCGACACCATCGCGCCGGAATCGGCACGGCGGACGCCACCGACATACAGCGCGCCGTCCACCGCATCGGTGGACAGGGCCGGCTGGCTGGCATCGCCACGGAAGATGCCGGTGACCTCGTCGACGGCGATACCCAGCACCAGCCCCTGCTGGGCCACGACGACGACCTGCGCACGCCCGGCCACCGGTACCGGGCGACCCAGCACCAGCGCCAGGTCCACCACCGGCACCACCAGGCCACGCAGGTCCAGCCCGCCCACCACGGCCGTGGCCTGGCAGGGCAGCGGCATCAGGTCGCCACGCAGCCGCACTTCGCGCAGCACCGCCATCGGCAACGCCACGGCCATGTCGTCAACACGGAAGCCGCCGTATTCCGCGTCGCCCGGTGGCATGGCCGCCGGGGTGCCGGACGTCGCCGTCATCGACGCCCGTTCCGCTGCCGGCACCAGGCCATCGGCCGGGCCCAGGGTGCTCATGCGTCGCGACCTTCGAGGCCGTTGGTCAAGGCGGTGATCAGGCCCGCCACCTCGGCCACGGCATTGCGCTGCTGTTCGGAGGTGGCGGCAATCGCCTGCACGCTGTCGCGGGTGCGTTGTACGGCGCCGCGAATGCCTTCGAAGCTGCTGGCGGCCTGCACGCTGACCTCGGCGCCCTGGTTGACCTGCTCCGCGGCCACGTCGATCAGGCGGGCGATCTGCTGCGCGGCGCTGGCGCTGCTTTCGGCCAGCTTGCGCACCTCGCCCGCCACCACCGAGAAGCCCACACCGTGTTCACCGGCACGTGCCGCCTCGATGGCGGCGTTGAAGGCCAGCAGATTGGTCTGCCCTGCGAGTTCGCCAATGACCTTGACGATGTCGGCCACCTGGCGCATGCCGCCCTGCACCGCGCCGATGGCCTGCGCCGATTGCGTGACCGCCGCGTGGCCCTGTTCGGCCGCGGCGCCCGATTCACTGGCCATCTCCGCCGCGACACCGGAGTTGGCGGCAATGACGGTGATGTTGGACTCCAGATCCACGATGCGCTGGCGCATTTCCTTGGACCGTTCGCGGATGCGCCGCTCGAGCTGCACTTCCTTGGTCACGTCGTAGGCGAACTTGACGACCTTGAAGGGCTTGCCGTTGAGGTCGAGGATGGCGTTGTAGCTGGCCTGGATCCAGACGTCACGACCGAACTTGCCCACACGGTGGAAGCGCCCGGAGACGAATTCGCCCTCCGACAGGCGCAGCCAGAAATCGCGGTACTCCTCGCCCTGCGCGTATTCCGCCGAGCAGAACATGCTGTGGTGCTGCCCCTGGATCTCACGCAGGGTGTAGCCCATGGCCTTGAGGAAGTTGCGGTTGGCCGTCAGCACGTGACCGTCGAGGTCGAACTCGATCACCGCCTGGCCGCGCTCGATGGCGTTGACCTTGGCCTCGAACTCCGCGTTGCGGACCTTGGCCTGGGTGACATCGCTGGCGAACTTGACCACCTTCACCGGCCGCCCGGCGAGGTCGAACACCGGGTTGTAGGACGCCTCCATCCAGACCTCGCGTTCATTGCGGGCGAGGCGCTTGAACTCGCCACTGATGAATTCACCGCGGCCCAGGCGCTCCCAGAACGTCGTGTAGGCGGCAGACGCCGCCATGTCGGCCGGCACGAACATGCGGTGGTGGCGGCCCACGATGTCGTCGGCCTGGTAGCCCATCAGGCGCAGGAAGTTTTCGTTGGCCGACAGCACGCGGCCGCTGAGGTCGAACTCGATCACCGCTTGGGCGCGGTCGATGGCGCGCAGCTTGGCGTCGGTGTCGATGCGCTTGTTCTTCTCCGCGGTGACGTCCTGCATCAGCATGATCACCCGCTCCAGGCGGCCGTCCAGCCCGACCATGGGCGCAGCGGTGCCGTCCATCCACACCTCGGCACCACTGGCGCCGCGCATGCGGCGCTGCACCGTGGCCGAGCGGCCGGCCCGCAGTTCGGCCCACTTGGTGTCAGACGCCCGCTTGTCGGCTTCGCCGTCGAAGGAGATGAAGCCGATGGGCTGGCCGATCAGCTGGTTCTCGGTATAGCCCAGGACCGTGCAGAGCTTGGCGTTGGCGGCCACGATGACACTGTTGGCGTCGAGATCGAGCATGCAGGCACTGTCCGACATCGCGCGCAGCTGCGCCGCCACCAGGTTGGACTGCAGCTTGGCCGAGGTGATGTCGCTGCAGAACTTGACCACTTTGACCGGGCGGCCTTCGGTGTCCAGGACGGGGTTGTAGGTAGCCTGCAGCCAGACACGGCGGCCATCCCGGCCCATGCGCTCGTACTGGCCACTTTCGAATTCGCCGCGCCCCAGACGCTGCCAGAACTGCTCGTAGGCCTGGCTCTGGGCTTCCTCCGGCAGCACGAACATGCGGTGGTGCTTGCCCTGCACCTCGGCCATCGTGTAGCCCACCGTCTTCAGGAAGTTCTCGTTGGCGGTCAGCACGTGGCCGCCGAGATCGAACTCGATCACGGCCTGCGAACGGCTGATGGCCCGCACCTTGCCCTTGTCGTCCATCACCTCGCGCTTGTCGGGCGTGATCTCGTGCACGAAGGCCATCAGGTAGGCCACCTGGCCGTCCTGTTCCACCGGGTAGAGGTTGGTGCGCGTGTAGTGCTCGCGACCGTCGGCGTCCACGTGCAGCAGCACCAGGGACTGTGCGTGACCCGTCTGCGCCTGCTGCCAGATGGCCTGGTACTCGGGACGGTCGGCCGTGCCCGGCAGGCACAGCGTGCTGTGGTGGCGGCCCTTCAGCGCATCCAGGGGGTAACCCAGCAGCGCCTGCATCAGGCCGTTGGCGTCCTCGATGACCCCTTCCGGCGTCAGCCGCAGCATCGCGCGCTGGGTGAACATCGAGCGCAGGATGGCGCTGGCCTCGTCGGCGGCCGGCGTGGGGGTGTCGGCACGCTGGACGGCCAGGGTTTCAGCCTTGTTGTTCGCGGACATGAAGCGTCTCCAGGGGTTCGCTCGCGTTGTGTTGCCCAGATCTGGGCGTGGTGTCGGCTGAGCGCGCTGCCCACACCACGTGATTTGCGGATTCACGGCGCATGTCTTGAGGCATCTGAATCATGTTTGATTGCCGGAAGGGCTAACCGGCGATCAACGGTCAGAGAACGTTCCATTAGCCATTTATGGCCTGCTTGAACGGGACCTTCGTTTGCGATTTGCCCGTCACACAGATGCTAAAAGCATCATTAGTATCATTTTGGATCTGATGTCAAATATGGCGTTTCATCGTGAATTGCACACACGCTGCAGCAGCCGACAGGGCAGGCGCTGAACCGCGCCAGGCAAGTGCAGCGGTGGTCGCGGCCTCGCCGGCGGACGGGCCGGCCGCGCCATGCCACGGGTGTCAGACTTCGCTGCGGTTGCGCTGGTAGCGCGGCAGCGGCGCGCCGCAATCGCGGCAGAAGCGCGCGCTGGCGAGGTGGCCTTCGCTCAGGCACTCGTGGCAGGTGCGGGTGGTGGGCTGCTCACCCACGCGTGCCGCAGTGAACTCGGCGCTGACGATGCCCGTGGGCACGGCCAGCGTGCCCCAGCCCAGCAGCATCATCAGCGACGCGATGACGCGGCCGAGATCGGTCTTGGGCGTGATGTCGCCGAAGCCCACGGTGGTCATCGTCGTGATCGCCCAGTACACCCCCACGGGGATGCTGGTGTAGCCGTTGTCCGGCCCCTCGATCACGTACATCAGCGTGCCCATCACCAGCACCACCAGCATGACGAACGAGAGGAAGACCAGGATCTTGCGCCGCGAGGCCGCCAGCGCTGTGCCCAGCGCGCGGAACTCGTGCACGTAGTGCCCCAGCTTGAGCAGGCGGAAGATGCGCAGCAGGCGCAGCACGCGCACGTCGATGAGCGCATTGGCCCCCGGCACCAGCACCGCCAGGTAGCTGGGCAGGATCGCCAGCAGGTCGATGACGCCGAAGGCGCTGCGCGCGTAGCGCCACGGGCGGCGCACGCAGGCCAGGCGCGCGACGTATTCCAGCGTGAAGGCGATGGTGAAGGCCCACTCCAGCGCGCCGAGCAACTCACCATGGCGCGCATGCACCCCCGCCATGCTGTCGGCCACCACCACCGCCACGCTGAGCACGATCATCACGATCAGCGCCATGTCGAAGGCATGGCCCGCCCGCGTGTCGGCCTCGAAGATGATGGTGTACAGGCGCAGGCGCCAGCCGGCAGCGGGGCGGCCCAGGCGGTCGGCAGTGGCGTCGGCGGCGTCAGCGACGTCTGTCGGCAATGGCATCACGGCATTCTGAGGCCCGGCCCGTGGCCCGGGCGATCAGTCCAGCGGCCAGGGCAGCTGGCGCAGGCGCGGCGGCACCGGCTCGACCGCAACGGGCACATCCGGCTCGGCACCCGCCGGGCGCCGCCACCACGGCGCGGGCGATTCGGCCCGTGCCGGTTCCACCGCCTCGCCCAGGCGCGGCAACAGCAAGGCGCCGGCCTGCGGGTCCGCCAGGCGCAGCAAGGTCTCCACCGGCTCGTCCCAGTCGTGCACCGCCAGGCTGAAGGTGCCCCAGTGCACCGGCAGCAGCACGCCGCCACCCAGCAGCGCATGGGCTTTCAAGGCGTTGACCGGGCCCAGGTGGATGTCGCCCCACGAAGGATGGAAGGCGCCGACCTCCAGCATCACCAGGTCGAAGGGACCGAGTTGGTCGCGGATGGCGGCGTATTCCGCGGTCAGGCCGGTGTCGCCGCTGAAGAACACGCCATGCCGTTCACCACGGATGGCAAACGATGACCACAGCGTGGCGTTGCGGTCCTTCAAACCGCGGCCGGAGAAGTGCTGCGACGGCGCCGCCGTGACGCTGACCCCGGTGCCCGGCAGGCGGTGGCTTTCCCACCAGTCCAGCTCGACGATGCGCTCCGGTGCCACGCCCCAGGCCTGCAGGTGCGCACCCACGCCCAGCGAGGTCACGAAAGGCACGGCGCTGTGGCGGGCCAGGGCGCGGATGGTGGGGTAGTCCAGGTGGTCGTAGTGGTCGTGCGAGATCAGCACCGCGTCCACCCGCGGCAGCTGGCGCAGGCGCAGCGGCACCGGCTGGAAGCGTTTGGGGCCGAGCAGGCGGAAGGGTGACGCGCGGGCGCCCCACACCGGGTCGGTGAGCAGACGCACACCGTCGATCTCGATCAGCACCGTCGAATGGCCCAGCCAGGTGGCGCGCAGGCCGCTGTCGGGCGGGCGGGCCCAGGCCTCGCGCGGGTCCAGGGCCGGCAACGGCGCGTCGGGTGCGCGGCGCGGGCCGCCGCAGAGGAATTCACCGAGCGTCGGCCGCGCCGCCGCGGGGTCGCGCAGGCCCGGCGCGATGGGCTGCAGGTTGCGGAAGCCGTCGCCGCCCCAGCGCGGCGAGGCCTGCACGCGCGCCAGGCGCAGGCCTTCGGCGCGGGATCCAAAGGCGCGCATGTCAGTGCCGCCCGGCCGTTCCGAAGGTGCTGACAGCCCCCTTGGGGGGCAGCGAACCAAGTGAGCGTGGGGGTTTCATCTCAGTACAACCCGGCCGTGGCAAGCGGCCTGACGGACCCGTCGGAAAGCGGTGCGCGTCGTGCGTCTGGGGACATGATGACTACATGCCCGGGTCGATCGGATGGTCGACCTTGCCGCCGTTCTCGGCCCAGTCCTTGAAGGCGCCGAGGTTGTAGACCTGGGCATAGCCCATGTCCTTGAGCACCTTGCCGGCCAGGGCCGAACGGCCGCCGGAGGCGCAGTACAGGATCACCGGCCGGTCACGCCGAAACGCCTTGTCGTGGAACGGCGAATCCGGGTCGGCGCGGAACTCGAGCATGCCGCGCGACACATGGTGGGCACCGCTGATGCGGC
This sequence comes from Burkholderiaceae bacterium, assembly GCA_024235915.1. Classification (GTDB taxonomy): domain Bacteria; phylum Pseudomonadota; class Gammaproteobacteria; order Burkholderiales; family Burkholderiaceae_C; genus Rubrivivax. Next base: position 345,679 of record JACKLO010000009.1, read on the forward strand.
CGCTCTTCTCCACTTCCGGCGCGTCGCGCACATCGAGCATCAGCGCATTGCTGCTGGCGACCATTGCCTTGGCTTCGTCGGCACTGATGCGCGGCACGGCCGCGTGCGCGGCCTCCAGCATCGTCTTCACGCTCAGGGACATGAGGGTTCTCCTTTGGTGACAGGGATGATGACGGAATCGGGCGCCGGGTCGGCCGACAAGTCGGTCTTCGGGTCAGGCCCCGGACGGCCGGCACATTCGACGAAGATGCGCGCATGGCACTGGCGGCAGACCTCGGGGTCCAGCCGGTCCACGATGGTGAGCAAGGCCGCGGGCTTGCGCGCGAAGATGTGGTCGGCGCCGAGCCGGTCGAGAAAGCCGCTGCGGCGCCACATGTCCATCACCTGCGGACGTGGGCGGTGGAAGTACAGGTCGCCGCCCAACGCCAGCCGCCGCACGCGTTCGGCCTCCCACAGGTCGGCCCCCGCCAGGTCGATGGCGCTCATGCTCTTGGCCATCACCAGCAGGTGCTTCTGGGGATTCGGCTCGGCGCGCAGGCGGTGCAGGTGGTCGCCTACGTGGGCCGTGGCACCGAAATACACCGAGCCTTCCATGCGCAGCAGCTTGAGCTGCGGGCATTCCGGCTGTGCGCCGGGCGGGGCGTCGTCGAGGACGACGAAGGGCCGGTCGCCGTGGTGGCCATGGTCGGCCGACGCCGGCTTGTCGAAACCCATGGTGCGCAGCGCCGGACGCGCGCTGCCGTACAGGTAGACGATGAGCGCGGCGCTCATGCCGCCCAGGATGGCCACCTGCAGCGACACCAGCACCGTGGCCACGGCCGTGCCGGCGGCGATGACGGCCTCGGCACGGTCGAGCTGGATCACACGACGCCAATGCGAGCGGTCGACCAGGCTCCAGGCCACCGGCAGCAGGGTGGCGGCGATGGCCGCCATCGGGATGAACTGCAGCACCGGCCCGCCCAGCAGCATCAGGGCCGCCACGATGAGCGCGGAGAACACACCGGCCAGCGGCGAGCGCGCCCCCACCTGCTCGTTGACCACGGAGCGGTTGAGCGACCCGCAGGACACGAAGCAGGAGAAGAACGAACCGACGATGTTGGACGTGCCCTGGGCCACACATTCGCGGTTGGGGTCGAACAGCTCGCCGCGGCGCCCGGCGATGGCCTTGCCCACGGCCATGGTCTGGCCCAGCGACACCACGGCCAGCGCCAGCGCGGCGCCGCCCACATGGCGCAGGTCGGTCAGCGTGATCGACGGCGCCTGCAGCGTCGGCAGGTTGTGCGCCACCTGGCCCACCGTCGCCGCCACCCAGCCCTGGCGGGCCAGCAGCCAGGCCGCGAGACCACCGGTGACCAGCCCGATCAGCATGTGCTGCCGGCCCGGCACCCAGCGCTGCGCCGCCAGCGTGGCCGCCAGTGTGATGGCGCCCACGCCGGCTTCCACGCCGCTGACCGACAGGTCGCGCAGCGCGTGTTCGGCGATCAGCACCGCCGCACCGGTGATGAAACCCAGCAGCACCGAGGGCGAGACGAAGTTGGCCAGCACGCCCAGCCGCACCAGCCCCAGCACCGCCTGCACCACCCCCAGCGCGAAGGTGGCCACCAGCGCCAGTTGCAGGTAGGACGACGGGTTGGACGCCGCCAGCGGCGCCAGCATGGCCGCCAGCGCCAGCGACGTGGCGTTGGTGGGCCCGGAGACCATCAAGCGGCTCGCACCCATCAGCGCCGCGACGATGCAGGGCACGATGCTGGTGTAGAGGCCCCAGGTGGGCGGCAGGCCGGCGAGTGCGGCAAAGGCGATGCCCTGCGGCAGCACGATCAACGCGCCGATGAAGGCGGCCATGCCGTCGTCGCGCAGGCTGCGGCGGTCGACCTCGCCGACCCAGTCACCCAGCCAGCGACGGGCCTGGGTGGCAAGGGCGGGGACAAGGGGCATGCCATCACCATATCAGCATCACTACACTGCCCCGGTTCCAGGCCTGCCCCGCCGTCCGTCATGCCCACCAACCGCCCGCTGCTCATCGGCATTTCCGCCCGCATCTACTACCCGGCCCGGCCGGTGCTGGACCTGGGCGGCATCTGGACCCGCACGCTGCACTACCTGGAGCAGTCGGTGGCGCACTGGTTGATGTCGCCGCAGGTGCTGGCGGTCATGATCCCGGCGGTGGACCGCGACAGCGTGGTGCAGCGCAGCGACCTCAGCCTGCACGGTTATGCCGACGCGCTGGACGCGCTGGTGCTGCAGGGCGGCAACGACATCAGCCCGCAGGCCTATGGCGAGGTGCCCATCGCCCCGCAATGGCAGGGCGATGCCGTGCGCGACCGCTACGAGGTGGAACTGCTGCAGCGTTTCATGCAGGCCGGCAAGCCGGTGCTGGGCATCTGCCGCGGCTGCCAGCTCATCAACGTGGCCATGGGCGGCACCCTGTACCAGGACATCCCGACCCAGCGGCCCGAGGCGCTGAAACACGTGGACGCGGAACACTACGAGCGCCAGCTGCACGAGGTGGACCTGGTCGATGGCACGCCGCTGGCCGGCCTGTACCCGGGCCGGCGGCACGCGATGATCAACTCCATCCATCACCAGGCCGTGAAGGACCTGGGGCGCGACCTGCAGGTGGAGGCACGCGCGCCCGACGGCATGGTCGAGGCCATCCGCTGGACCGGCGGGCCGGGCTACGTCTTCGGCATGCAGTGGCACCCGGAGTTCCTGGCCCTCGGCGAACTGCACGACGAACAGCTGGACGGCCAGCCCATCCTGAACCATTTCCTGCAGGCTGCGCGCCAGGTGCGCGACGGCCGGAGCACGACATGAATCGCCACCCTTTCTGCCGACCTTCCCGCCGCCCGTTCCGCACCCTCCTCGGCGCCGGCGCCACGGCCCTGGCCATCACGCTCCTGCCCGCCGCCCCGGCCGCGGCGCAGGCGCTGCGCATCGCCAGCGCCTTCGACCCACAGACGCAGGACCCGCATGCGCTGGCCCTGCTCTACCACTCGCGCGTGGCCTATCAGGTCTACGAATCGCTGGTGGGCCGTGACGCGGCGTTCAAGCTGGAACCGGCGCTGGCCACCGCGTGGCGGCAGGTGGACGCGAAACGCTGGCGCTTCACGCTGCGGCCCGGCGTGCGCTTCCACGACGGCAGCACGATGACCGCCGACGACGTGGTCTTCTCCATCACACGGGCCCTGGGCAAGACCTCGCAGCGCGCCTTCCAGCTCAAGGGCGTGACGCAGGCGGTGAAGGTGGACGCGCAGACGGTGGACCTGCTGCTGGAGACGCCCGACGCCGTGCTGCCCGAGAAGCTGCAGTACATCAGCATCATGAGCCGCGCCTGGAGCGAACAGCACGGCGTCACGGCGTCGCAGGATTTCAACGGCAAGCAGGAAACCTATGCCGTGCGCAACGCCAACGGCACCGGCCCCTACAAGCTGGCCCGCTACGAGCCCGACGTGGTCACCGTGCTGCAGCGCCACGACGGCTGGTGGGGCAAGGGCGATGCGCGCAACGGCAACGTGGCCGAAGTGCGCTTCACCGTCATCAAGAGCGACGCCACGCGCCTGGCCGCGCTGGCGTCGGGCGAAGTGGACCTGGTGCTGGACCCGCCGTTCCAGGACGTGGAGCGCCTGAAGCAGCAGCCCAAGCTCAAGGTCACCGCCGTGGCGGAACTCGGCCAGCAGTACTTCACCTTCGACCAGGCGCGCGCAGAACTCGAATACAGCGACGTGAAGGGCCGCAACCCCTTCAAGGACAAGCGTGTGCGCCAGGCCGTGTGGCATGCGCTGAACGTGGAGCTCATCGTCGACAAGGTGCTGCGCGGCCAGGCCGAGCCGGTGGGCACGTTCCTCTCGCCGCTGGTGGACGGCGCCGACCCGGCGCTGGGCCGCCGCCTGCCCTTCGACCCGGCGCGCGCCAAGGCGCTGCTGGCCGAAGCCGGCTACCCGAACGGGTTCGCGGTGACGCTGGACTGCGTGAACGTGAGCTGGCGCCAATCGGTCTGCCAGGCGGCGGCGGCCATGCTCACGCAGGTGGGCATCCGCACCACGTTGCGCGTGGCCGCGCCCAACCTGTTCTTCCCCAAGCTCAGCCAGGCCGGCGCCAGCTTCATCGAGTTCGGCTGGACCGCCAGCCCCGACGCGTGGAACTCGCTCAACGGTCTGTTCCGCACGTTCGACCGCAGCGGCCTGGGCACCTTCAACGCCGGCCGATACAGCAACCTCAAGCTCGACGCCGTGATCGACGGCATCCGCGTCGAGCCGGACCTGGCCAAGCGCCGCGCCATGGTGGGCCAGGCGCTGACGTTGATCGCCGACGACCTGCCCTACGTGCCGCTGTACCGGCGCATGCTCAACTGGGCCATGGCCGCGAACGTGGACCTGGTGCAGTGGCCCAACGACACGCTGGAACTGCGCTGGGCGCGGGTCAAGTGAACCCGCGCCGCCCGAAGCGTCATTCGCGCGACGGGTAGATGCCCTGCAGCGCCATGAAGCAGTTGATGGCGATGTAGGGCGGCATCTGCGGCACCGGCTGGTTGCCGCCGGCGGCGCTGGTGGTGACGGCCGCCATGTCGGTGTCGCCAGGCGCGGCGCCATACATCGGCAGGCGCGGCCTTGTGGCCGGCACGGCGCCGGCCGGGCTGGAGGCCGAAGGCGCCGCCGTGCTGGCCCGCGGCGCCACCGCGTGCGTGTGTGCCGGCATCTGCGACGGCGTCAGCGTGTGCGTCTCCGCACCACCACGTTCACCGATCGTGCGCGGCGTCAGCCCTGGGCCGCTGCCGTCGTGCACCAGCGCGCGGCCGCGCATGTCCGGCAGCGCGAAGGTGGTCCGCCCGTCGCCGCCATAGGTGGTGCCCAGCAGCGAGAACAGCGCCTGGTTCTGCGAGATCGGCAGCAGTTGCCCATCCAGCCGCGCCCAGCCGCGCGGCACGAAGTTGAAGCCGGCGCACATGATCTGGCCAAGGAAGGGTTCGGACTGGGCCGCAGCGGGCAGCGGGGCTGCCAGAGCGGCCGACAGCGCGGCCAGGGTGAGGGTGATGCGCATGAACTGTCTCCTGGTTGGGGGGCCGGACACCGGCTCGGCACAGGGTAGCCCTGGACGGCGCGAGGCACCACCCCCCATGCAGCGAGCGCCTGGCCATTGCCCGTGTCACTTGGCAGCGCTGGCACTCCCGGCGCCAGCCTGGGGCGCCTTGCAGGGGCCGTGCTGCCGGCGGAACTCCCAGGGGAAGATGGCACCGCGCTCGGCGTGCACGCCGCGCTTGAAGGCGATGGCCACGGTCTCCTGCGGCACGTAAGGCCCCTGGTTCCACTTGCTGCGCAGGCTCCAGGCGTGGCCTTCGGCCACCATGCGCTGGTTCACGAGCATGTCGTCCACCGTGAGCAGGCCCAGGGTGCGGCCATAGCTGTCGCGGCCCTTGGTCTCCAGCTTCGCGGGCTTGCCCATGACAAAGGAAGACAGGTATTCGCGCGACGCCTCACCGCCGGCCTGGCAGCCTTCGGGCGCGTCGATGCCGTGCAGGCGCACCTCCAGCGGCTTGCCGCCGCCGGCGGGCGTGAAGACCAAGCTGTCACCGTCGATGACCTTGTCGACCTGGCCGTTGAGCGTGGCTGCGCCTACGGCCAGTGGCGCACCCAAGGTCAGCCACATCGCGGTCGTCAGGGTCAAGGTCCGGAAGCCATGCATCGTTCGCACTCCTTCGCATGCCGCGATTGCGAACCATGATCTTGCCATCGATGTCCCCCGGTACGCGCCAGGCATCAAGGCTCGAGATCAGGTCGGGCGGCGCCGCGCCCGCCGCGGCCGGGACGCCCCACTGGGCTCCTGCGCCGCCTTCTCCGCATCCGCCAGCAGGCGCGCCAGCCGGTCGGCCAGCTTCTCGGTGCTCAGGCGCTCGCGCAGCCTTTCCACCATCAACGGCAGGCTGAAGGGGCTGGCAGTGTTCAACGTCACCAAGGCCAGCGGCGTGCGGGCCATGTGCTTCAGCACGGCGGTCAGCCGCGAGAGGTCCAGTTCCTGCGCCAGCACCTCCTGCTCGGCCTGGGTGAGCAGGCGGTTGCCACGGTCGTACTGGCGGAAGACCTCCCAGAACAGGCTGCTGGAGGCCTGCAGCTGCTTCAGGCTCTTCGGCGCGCCGGGGTAGCCGCCGAACACCAGCCCGGCCACGCGTGCGATCTCGCGGAAACGCCGCTGCGCCAGCGCGCCGCTGTTCAGGCTGGCCAGCACGTCGGCCATCAGGTCGTGGGTGGCGAACAGCGAGCCGTCATGCAGCGGCGCCAGGTCTGGCGGTTCGGCGGCCACGATCTCCAGGCCGTAGTCGTTGACGCTGAGCGAGAAGGTGTTGGGCCGCGACCGGGCCAGCCGCCACGCCAGCAGCTGCGCCAGGCCGATGTGCACGTTGCGACCACCGAAAGGGTAGAGGAACAGGTGGTGGCCCTCGCGGCTGACGAGCGTCTCCGCCAGTAGCCGACCGGGCCGCGGCAGCAGCGACAGCCGCTGCTGCGTGGCCAGCATCGGCAGCGCCGCCTGAAGCTCGGGGTCGACGACCTCGCCGCGGTCCACCGCGTCCAGCAGCGCCTGCACCGCGTTGGCCATCTCGCTGGACAGCGGCATGCGGCTGCCGGCCCAGGCCGGCACGATGCCCTTGGGCTTCGTCGCCTTGCGCACCAGGGCCGCCATGTCCTGCGTGCGCACGTACTCCAGCACACGGCCGGCGAAGACGAAGTGGTCGCCCGGGCTCAGGCGGCCGATGAAGCTCTCCTCGATCGAGCCCAGCTTGCCACCGGACATCCATTGCACCGTCATCGTCGCATCGGCCACGATGGTGCCCACCTGCAGGCGGTGGCGGCGGGCGATGCCGCGGTCGGGCACGCGCCACAGGCCGGTGGCCTCGTCGCGCTGCACGCGGTGGTATTCGGGGTAGGCGCCGAGGCTGTCACCGCCGCGCTCGACGAAGGCCAGTGCCCAGTCGAACTCGGCGCGCGTGAGGTTGGCGTAGCAGGGAGCGCTGCGCACCTCGTCGAACAGCGCATCGGCGTCGAAACCGCCACCCAGCGCCACCGTCACCAGGTGCTGCACCAGCACGTCCAACGGCTTGTCCGGCGCACTGCGCGACTCCACCTGCCCCGCCAAGGCCGCATGCCGCGCCGCGGCCGCCTCCACCAGTTCCAGTGTGTTGGTGGGCACCAGGGTGACGCGGCTGGCGCGGCCCGGCGCGTGGCCGCTGCGGCCGGCCCGCTGCAGCAGCCGCGCCACGCCCTTGGCGCTGCCGATCTGCAGCACGCGCTCCACCGGCAGGAAGTCCACGCCCAGGTCCAGCGAGGAAGTGGCCACCACGGCCTTCAGCCGGCCGTCCTTGAGCCCACGCTCCACCCAGTCGCGTGTCTCGCGGTCGAGGCTGCCATGGTGCAGGGCCACCACGCCGGCCCAGTCGGGCCGGGCTTCCAGCAGCAGCTGGTACCAGATCTCGGCCTGGCTGCGCGTGTTGGTGAAGACCAGCGTCGTCTCGGCCTTGTCGATCTCCTCGACCACCGGCTGCTGCATCTGCGCGCCCAGGTGGCCGCCCCAGCTGAAGCGCCCGGGCTCGTGGGGCAGCAGGGTGTCGATGACGAGGCGCTTGTCGATGCGGCCACGCACCAGCTGCCCGCCGGGGCCGCACAACGTGGCCATGGCCTCGTCCAGGTTGCCCAGCGTCGCCGACAGGCCCCAGACCACGAGCCCGGGATGCCAGCGCCGCAGCCGCGCCAGCGCCAGCTGCACCTGGGTGCCGCGCTTGCTGGCCAGCAGCTCGTGCCATTCGTCGACGATGACGGTGTGCACGCCGGCCAGTTCGTCGCGGGCGTGTTCGCGCGTGAGCATCAGGCTCAGCGATTCCGGTGTCGTCACCAGCGCCGCGGGCCAGCGGCGCTCCTGCCGCGCACGTTCGGCGCTGGGTGTGTCGCCGGTGCGCTGGCCCGCCTGCCAGGTTGGCGCCAGGTCGGGCAGGGGCAGGTTCAGTGCGCGTGTCGTGTCGGCCGCCAAAGCGCGCATCGGCGTCAGCCACAGCACCTGCAGGCCGGGGCCCGGCCGCGCCCGACCCAGCGCCCCCATCCACACCGCGTAGGTCTTGCCGCTGCCGGTGGTGGCATGCAGCAGGCCGCTGCGGCCCGCCGCCATGGCAGCCCAGACCTCGCGCTGGAAGGGGAACGGCGACCAGCTGCGGGCGGCGAACCAGGCGTCCGCTGCAACGGCATGGGGCGCTGCGGGTGCAGGCGATGCTGCGGGGGTTCGGTGCCTCACCTCAGCACACACCCGGGCCATGGGCGGATGCCGGGATCCCGGCCGTCATCTCTCGACGCAGCCTTTGCGCGCGTGCGGCCCAGTCGTGCCCCGCGTCGGCGTCCAACACCGCCTGCGCATCGAAGCAGCGCGCCAGTTCCACCCGCAGGCCCTGCCGTTCGGCCAGACGCAGTGCTTTGCCCAGCAGTCGGCGCGCCAGTTCGGGCCGACCCTGCACGGCGGCCGCCTCGCCGCACAAGCGCCACACCATGGCCCACCCGGCGGGAAAGCTGCGACCGTGGGCATGCAAGCGCCGGGCGTACGCCTGCCAGGCCTTGTCCCAGGGCGTGACCGCGCCGCCGGCCTGCGCCTCGCGCTGGCGCAGGGCCAGCAGCACCTGGCCGATGCCGGCAAAGCCTTCCTGCGCCCAGAAGCCGCAGTGCGTGATGCGCGCAGCCGCCGCCACGCCGCCAAGCACCGCCTCGCGCGAGCCCGCCACATCACCAGCCTGCCAGGCCAGGCGCGCCATCAGGCCATGGCGGCGCAGAGTGTAGGCGGCGTCCACGTTGACCAGCTCCGTCATCCAGTGCGAACCCAGGTCCACCCAACGTCGCAGGTCCGACGCCGGCACACCGCCTGTGCACATCGCCACCTCGGCCTGGCCGAAAGGCCCCCAGGCCCGCCAGGCCCCGCCCGGCCGAGCCAGGCTGAGTTCGGTGCTGGCGGCAAAACGTTCTGCCGCGCGCACCAGATCGCCCCGATAGAACAGCAGCTTGGCCAGCAGCGAGTGGCATTCCATCGCGTGGCGGTGGTCGCCCAGCGCCACCATGCGCTGGTGCAAGGCGTCGAGCCGTTCGGCCACTCCGTCCCAGCGGCCCAAGGCGATGCGGGTCACACACTCCCCCTCGGCCGCGAACGCGTCGAACAACGGCTCACCGGCCGGTTTCCGACGCGCTGGCAGCAACCAGGCGGCACTGCGTGCTTGGCCCATCGTCAACGCGCCGTAGGCGCTCATCACACGCACGCCCTGGCGCTCCGGCGCGCCGCCCGCGCAAGCGGCATGCACACTGGCCATCAGATTGGCGCGCACCGACCGTTGCATCGACGACGTGAAGCTCAGTTGCTGCGTGTACATCATCAGCGCACGCGCCAGCACCCGTTCGAAGGCGACGCGGGCTGCCGGTTCCTGCGGCCAGTCCGAAGCCCGCCAGACGCGCCACAGCGCCCGCGGCAGGTCGCGCCAACGGCTGGCGGCCTGGGTGGCCTCCTCCAGACCCAGCTCGCACAACGCCGCCTCGTAGCCTTGCAGCGATGCGACCGCATCGCCCAGCGTGTTCAGGCGCTCGGCGCGCAACGCCTGCCACCCGGCGCTGCGCCAGCGCGGCCAGCCACCGCGGCGCAGGGCCCGTGCGTACAGCGCTGCCGCCTCCGCCTGGCGGTCGACGGCGGTGAGGCGGGCGCCGACGCCGTCCACCCAGGCAGCCGCGGCGTCGGCATCAGCTTGCAGCACCCGGTCCAGTGCCGTCGACAACACCGACGCCGCCCAAAGGGGCCGCTCCGACCAGGTCCGTGCGTCTTCGTCCACCTGCCCTTCGCCCAGCGGTGGTGGCGGCGACGCCGGCAGACTGCCGGCGATGGCCGCGACCAGCGCATCGTGCACGCCGCCCTGTACCGCCGCGGCGCCGCGCTGGCGGCGAAGGAAGCCCTGCTGCAGTGGGTGCAGGGCCAGCAGCCCGCGACCGCCGTGGCGCAGCCAGGAGTGCGAGCGCAGCAGGTCCAGCGCAGCCGTGTCGACACCGACAACGGCCGCCAGGTCGCCATCGAAGCTGTCGGGCAGCGCGGCCAACCGCAGCGCGGCGGCTTGCGCCGGGGGTGGCAGCGCAGACCAGGCGTCGTCGAGCACACGCCCGATGCTGGCGTGGTGTGCCGCCGGGTCGGCGTCGCCCGCCTCGCCCCAGGATTCGCCGGCGTCCAGGCGCGCCAACACGGCGGACACACCGGCGGCCTGCACGCTGCGCGCCGCCAGCTCCAGCGCCAGGGGCAGACCGCCGACGCGGGCGCAGAGACGCTCCACCGCCTCGGCCTCGGCATGCGGGTCGAAGCGCGGGTCGACGCGCCGCACAGCCGCCGCCAGCAGCTGCGCCGCCGGCGCGCTGGCGGGCCGGTCAGCCTCCGCCGGCTGCAGCGACAAACCGTCGAGCTCCAGCAGCCATTCGCGCGCCACCCCCAGGCGCCGGCGCGAGGTGGCCAGCACCTGCACGCCCGGCGCACGCGCCGCCAGCCCGCGCGCCAGGGCAGGCACGTCGGCCACGGTCTCCAGGTTGTCCAGCACCAGCAGCAGTGCACCCGGGGTGTCGCGGTCGGTGCCGGTGTGCTGCAGCACCCGCTGGGCCAGGGTCTCGGCATCGCGCAACGCCCCACCGGCATCGCGCCCGCTGAGCCAGCACAGACCGTGACGGTGGTGCGCCGCCCGCCGGGCCGCGGCCGCCTGGGCCAGCCGCGTCTTGCCGACGCCGCCCGGACCGACCAGGGTGAGCCAGCGGCAGGCCGGGTCGGCCAGGCGGTCGCTCAACAGGGCCATTTCCTCGCCGCGGCCGATCAGAGCGTCGTCAGCGGCGGGCAGGTTGGCGGGCTGGCCGGCGGACTGGGCTGGCGTCTTCGGTGCGGCCACCGACCCTTCGCCCACCAAAACTCGGGCGTCGGTCGACCTCGGCGCCCCCTCCAGACCCGGTGCGTCGGCATGGATGCGGGTGTAGAGCGCATAACAGGCCGTCGAGGGCCGCGCCCCCAGCCGGTCAAGCAGCGCAGCCCGGCAGGCTTCGTACTGCGCGATGGCCGCCGTGCGTTGCCCGCGCCCGGCCAGCTGCGCCATCAAGGCCATGTGCGCCGGCTCGTCAGCGTCATCGACTTCCAGCAACGCGCGCCAGTGGGCTTCGGCGGCGTCGCCCTGCCCGCTGGCCGCGGCCGCTTCGGCCAGCCGCCGCCGCAGGCCGGCGGCGTGCTGGGCGGCCTGCTGACGCGCCGCGGCCAGCCAGCGCTCGAAGCCTTCTCCGCCGAGGTCGAAGCCGTCGAGCAGCGGGCCCCGCCACGCGGCCACGGCGGCCGGCGCTGCGGTCAGGTCAGGCTCGGTGCGCGCCGCCGCGGCCGCCGCGCGCGCCAGGTCCACCACGTCCACCTGCAAGGGCAGCGCGGGGTCGAAGCCCACGTCGCGGCCCTCGGTGGCCAGCACGCCGGGCAGGCTGCGGCGCAGGCGCATCAGCGCCGTGCGCAGGTTGCCCCGGGCGGCGCCTTCGTCCAGGTCCTCCCACAGCAGCGTGGCCAGGCTGCTGCGCGCCACCGGGCCGTCGGCAGCCGCCAGGTAGTACAGCAGGGCCTGGTGCTTGAGCGGCAGGTCGGCCGCCAGCGCCTGGCCGTCGACCTCCAGACGGGGCCGCCCCAGCAGCAACACACGCAAGCCCCGCAATCCATTGCCTCCGTTCACGGCCGGGCCGGCCCTCCAGCGGCCGACCACACCCCAGACATACGCCTTCCACGCCACATCCACGCCACATCCACGGCGTCTGGCGATGCTGGCGGCGCCGGTGGATTGCACACGATTCTGGTCGCAGCCCCCGGCCCCGGGCAATCCCGCCCGACCCACCTGACGATGGAGGCGCTCCATGAGCACGAAGACCTTGTCCGACCCCGTGGCCCTGGCCCGCCGCTACTTCGACGCCTGGCGCCAGCGCGACGCCGCCGCCGTCCTGGCCACCCTGGCCCCCGGGGGCACCTATGAAGACCCGCTGACCGGGGGCCCCATCGCCGGAGCCGCCTTCGCTGGCTACATGCAGGGCCTGTGGGCCGCCTTCCCCGACCTGGACTTCACGCTGGGCGAGGTGGTGCGGGTGGCCGACGGCCGCGTGCATGGCCTGTGGCGCATGCACGGCCACAACCACGGCAGCTTCAACGGCCTGCCGCCCACCGGGCGCGCCGTGGACCTGCCCGGCATGGACGTGATCGAGGTCGGTGCGGAGGGTGTGACGTCGGTGAGCGGCTACTTCGATTCCGCCGTCGTGCCCCGCCAACTGGGGCTGGACGTGATCGTGCAGCCGCCGGAGCTGGGGCCGTTCAGCTTCGGCATTTCCACCGTCGTTCGTCGGCCGCACCCGGTGGTGCCGGCGGTGCTGGCCTTCACCGAACTGATGGCAGCCGACCTGACGCAGGTGCAGCCGATCCGCGACCTGAGCCGGCAGACGGTGATGGAGCAGCTGGACAACCCGGCCTTCCTGGGCCTGACCGCCGCGGTGGCGGGCCGCCGCATGACCACCGTGTCCGCCTGGGCCAGCCACGAGGCGCTGAGCGCGGCCATGCGCAGCGGCACCCACGCGCAGGCCATGCAGCAGTTCTTCCGCGACGGCATCGCCGAAGGTGGCCACACCGCCGTCTATGCGCCCGTGCGCCAGGGCCCGCACTGGCGCCGCTGTGGCGCCTGCGGGGCGATGACGAAACTCGATGCGGCACAAGGCCACTGCACGCATTGCGGTGCCGACGTCACCGCGCTGGCTTGACCCCCGCTTCGTGAAAGGATCTACCGTGCACATCTTCCTCACCGGCGCCACCGGATTCATCGGCCAGGCCCTGGTGCGCGCCCTGCGCAGCCGAGGCTGGACCGTCGACGCGCTCGTGCGTGACACCAGCAGCCCGCCCGCCCGCTGGCTCGTGGCGCAGGGCTGCCGCCTGGTGCCCGGCGACGTGACCCGGCCCGACGGCCTGGCCGCCGCGATGGCCGGCGCCGACGTCGTGATCCACAACGCGGGCGTGTACGAGTTCGGCCCCACCGCAGCCGAGCAGGCCCGCATGCAGGCGGTCAATGTGCAGGGCACGGACAACCTGCTCGGCGCGGCGCATGCCGCAGGCGTGTCGCGCACGGTGTACGTGTCCACCGTCTGGGCCCTGGGTGGCAGCGGCCCGGGTCCAGGCCCGGCCGACGAGACGCGCCGCCATGACGGCCTTTACCAAAGCGCCTATGAACGCAGCAAGGCCGAGGCGCACCAGGTGGCGCTGCGCTGGCGCGCCCGCGGCCTGCCGCTGGTCATCGCCATGCCCAACGCCGTGGTCGGTGCCAACGACCATTCGCTGTTCGGGTACTTCCTGCGCCTGTACCTGATGGGCGCGCTGCCGCCCATGGCCTGGGCGCGCGACATGGTGTTTGCGCCGGTGCACGTGGACGCCCTGGCCGACGGCCTGTGCCGCGCCGCCAGCGACGGCCTGATGGGAGAGAACTACCTATTCTGCGGCCCGGCGCAGACCGTGGGCGCCATGTTCGGCCACTGGAGCCGCCACCCCGGCGGCGCCCGCCACCGGCTGTGGCTCCCGCGATGGCTGATGCGGCTGCAGTTCCTGTTCACCGAATCGCTGCTGCGCGCCCTGGGGCTGCCGGCCTTCATGTCGCGCGACGCGGTGGACATCACGCGCGTGGACCTGAACTACACGGCCGCGAAGGCGCGGCAGGCGCTCGGCTGGCAGCACCCCGACGCAGCCACGATGTGGGACCGCATCGTGGCCGAGGAGCGGCGCCTGATCCAGGCTCGTCGCGGCTGGCGCGACCGACTTCGGCATGCGGCCGTGATGGGCTGAAGCGAACGCCGAAAGGTGCCGCTTCTGGGGAGTGCCAACCTCGGCGCGGCCCCGCACACTGCACCCGCCATGGCTGAAGACGAGCTCAACCTCACCCAGTGGAGCGCCGTCGTCGCACTCCTGGTCGTGCTGCTGGTGCCGCTGGCGGTGGCCGGCGCGGCCTGGGCCCGGCAGCGCTATGTGCGCGCCATCACGACCTTGCAGGCCGCACTCGCACAGGGTGATGGTGCGGTGGAACTGCACCGCCCCACAGCGCCGCCCAACCGCGTGCCGCTGGACCTGGACCCGCTGCCTGCCGCCGAAGCAGCAAGCTCCGACGCCGCCCAACCCGCACGACGCCTGCGCCGGCGCGTGCTCGGTGTGCAGTTCGTCGCCGGGTTGCTCTACTGGTGGCTGCTGCTGTTGGTGCTGCTGGTGGCGGGTGTGGTCTGGTGGCAGATGAGTGGCGAGCCGACGTTCGATGACGGCGCCGGCGGCACCACTGCCGTCGCCGAGGCCCTGTCGCTGCACCTGGTGCTGTGGCCGCTGTTGGTGTTGCCGGCCGTGCTGGGCTGGGCCTTCCAGGCCGGCCTGCCGGAGAACCGGGTCTGGATCGGCGCCGGCCTCACGGTGACCGCCTTCGCGGCGGGCCTGATCGGCAGTGGTGCGGAACCAGGTGCAGCCCTGCTGCTGGCCACCGCGGCCGCGATGCTGGCGGCGATGCTGGCCGCCTTCCTGCGGCCGGCCGTGCGCGGCGCCGGTCCGCCGCTGGTGGCGGCGCTGACCATCGGCCTCGTCGTGTTCGCCTTCGGCGTCGCATTTGCCGCCGCCTTCGACGATGGGGAGGACAGCGAGACCACCACCGAGGACTGGCTCTGGGCCACGCTCTACCTGCTGGCAGTGCTGGCACTGGCCGCGGCGGCGGCGTGGCGCATGCTGCTGCGCCTGGCGAAACGCTACGAAGCCCGCCGCTTCAGCGACCAGCAGATGGCGCTGCATGCGTACTGGGCGCTGATCACCGGCTGGTGCGGCGCCCTGGTGCTGGCGGTGTCCTTCGACACCCGCACCCAGCACGCCATGGAATGGATGGCCGCCGTGGTGATGGTGGCCTGGTACGGCTGGCGGGCGCTGGAACGCGTCGCCCTGTGGTGGGCACGCCGTGGCGGGCCGCCGCCCTGCAGCGCCCTGTTGATGCTGCGCGTGTTCAAGCCCAGCGCGCGCAGCGAGGCCTTCACGGACCGCTTCCTGGCCCGCTGGCGCTTTGCCGGGCCCACCTGGATGATCGCCGGGCCCGACCTGGCGGGCGGCCACCTGGAGCCCGACGAATTCTTCGCCTTCCTGCGCGGACGGCTGCGCGAACGTTTCATCGTCCAGGCCGACGAGATCCCGGCCCGGCTGCAGGCGCTGGACGAAAGCCGCGACCCCGATGGCCGCTGCCGCGTGCACGAGCTGTTCTGCAGCAACGCCACCTGGCGCGAGACCGTGCTGGCGCTGATGGACCGTGCTGGCGTGGTGCTGCTGGACCTGCGCGAATACCACCCCGGCCGCCTGGGCACACGCTTCGAGCTGGAAGCCGTGCTGCAGCGCGTGCCGCTGGAACGGCTGGTCGTGCTGGTGGCCGCTGGTGACGACCCAGCGCCGGTGGAGGCCGAGGTGCGCGATGCCTGGCGGCTGGTGGACCCGCGCGGGCGCAACGACCGCGGCGCTGGCGGCGACAGCGTACCCCGGCTGACCCTGCTGTCAGTGGACGACGGCAGTGCCGCCGAGATGCACGGGCTGATCGCGGCCTGTGCCGCGGCGGCCAACGTGGCCGTTCAGCGCTGAGGCCGCACCCGCCTCGAGCCACCGGCCCGGCGGTCGGCCCGCACGTCCTGCACGCGCTGGTCGTTGATGGTGCGGGCCTGCGCCGTCAGCTGGCGCAGCAGGCGGTCGAGCTGGCGCACCGCGGCGTCGTCCACCGCTTCGAGCACGGCCTGGTTCAGCGCAGCAATCTGCGGGAAGACCTCGTCGTGCAGGCGCCGGCCGGCGTCGGTGAGCGCCACCCGGGCCTGGCGGGCGTCGTTCGGTAAGGCCACCCGCGCCAGCAGGCCCTTGGCCACCAGGCCGCCGATGGCGCGGCTGGTGCGAGGGCGGTCCAGTTGCGCCTCGTCGGCCAGCGCCGACGGCGACAGCGCGCCGCGCGCCGCCAGCAGCCCGATCAACCGCCACTCGCGCCGGGCGATGCCGTAGCGGCCTTCCAGCAGGCGGATGACCGGTGCGCCGCTGAGCGCATGCAGCTTCAGCAGGCGGTAGTTCAGCAGGTCGTCCAGCGACTGCGGGTGGCGCAGACTCAGGGTCATCCCGGGGCAGAGTTGTTTTCTACAACTCTAGGCGCAACGCTTAGATTGCCGACACCGCACAACCCCTGACGAAACCGGAGACCCGCCCATGAACCGCCAGCGCTTCCTGACCACTCTCTTCGCGGTGGCCGCCACCGCCCTGGCGGCCCCGGCCATGGCCCAGCAGGGCATCGTGAAGATCATCGTCGGCTACCCGGCCGGTGCCACCAGCGACGCGCTGACGCGTGTGGTGGCGGAGCACATGGCCGGCACGCTGAAGCAGACCGTGATCGTCGAGAACAAGCCCGGCGCCGGTGGCCGCATCGCCAACGAACTGGTCAAGGCCGCCCCGGGCGACGGGCTGACGTTGCTGATGACGCCGGTGGCCACGATGGGCATCTTCCCGCACAGCTTCGCCGGCCAGCTGCGCTACGACCCGTTCAAGGACTTCGCGCCGGTGGCGCACCTCAGCAGCTTCCAGGTCGGCCTGGGCATCGCCACCAACGTGCCGGCGAAGACGCTGGCCGAGTACGTGGCCTGGGTGAAGAGCGACCCGCAGAAGAACGGTTTCTACGGCTCCGCCGCGCCGGGCAGCATCCCGCACTTCTTCGGCGTGATGTTCGGCCGCGCCGCCGGCCTGCCGATGACGCATGTGCCCTACAAGGGCACGGCCGCGGCCATGCAGGCGCTGGCGGGCGGCGAGATCTCCGCCCTTTCCACCGTGGCGGCCGACATCCGTGCCCTGGTGCAGAGCGACCGCGCGCGCCTGCTGGCCGTGGCCGGCGACCAGCGCGACCCCGCCTTCGGCAACGTGCCCACCTTCAAGGAACTGGGCTACGACCTGGTGGCCAAGCCCTGGTACGCGATGTTCGCGCCCGCCGGCACGCCGCCGGAGACGCTGAAGAAGCTGTCGGACGCGGCCATGGCCGCGGTGGCCGATCCGGCGCTGCACAAGCGCCTGGTGGACATGGGCCTGGAGCCCACCGGCTACGGCCCGGACAAGCTGGCCAGCATCCTGAAGGCCGACTACGAACGCTGGGGCGAGGTGATCCGCGCCTCCGGCTTCAAGCCCGGCCAGTGACGACCCGCGCCGCGCACCGCCAGGAACCGCCCGCATGAACGTGCTCTTCATCATGGCCGACCAGCTGCGCTGGGACCACCTGGGCTGCGCCGGCCACCCGACCCTGAAGACGCCGAACCTCGACGCCCTGGCCGCGCGCGGCGTGCGCTTTGCCAACGCCTTCGTCAACAGCGGCGTCTGCGGGCCCAGCCGCATGAGCTACTACACCGGCCGCTACCCCATCAGCCACGGCGCCACCTGGAACCGGGTGCCGCTGTCGGTGGGCGAGGTGACGCTCGGCGAGATGCTGCGCGGCGCCGGCCACCGCCTGGCGCTGGCGGGCAAGACCCATGTGATGCCCGATCGCCAGGGTCTGGCCCGGCTGCAGCTCGAAGGCGGCAGCGAGCTGGCCACGCTGCTGGAGCGCGGCGGCTTCGAGGAGATCGACCGCTACGACGGCCACCACACGCCGGGCGACGAAAGCGGCTACCCGGCCTACCTGCGGGCGCAGGGCTACGTCAGCGCCGACCCCTGGACCGACTTCGTGATCGCGGCCGAAGACGCCAACGGCCAGGTGGTCAGCGGCTGGCACATGCGCCACTGCCACCTGCCGGCGCGCGTGCAGGAGCCGCACTCCGAGACGGCCTACATGACCGACCAGGCCATCGGCTTCGTGCAACGCATGGGCCACGAACCCTGGGTGCTGCACCTGAGCTACGTGAAGCCGCACTGGCCCTACATGGCGCCGGCGCCGTACCACGCGATGTACACGGCCGACCAGTGCCTGCCGGTGCAGCGCAGCGCCGCCGAGCGCGAAAACGAACACCCGGTGCTGGCCGCCTACCGCCAGCAGGAGGAAAGCGTCAGCTTCCAGCGCGACGACTGCATCCGCACCGTGCGCCCGGCCTACCAGGGCCTGATCACGCAGCTGGACCACCACCTGGGCAGGCTGTTCGACGCCCTGGCCACGCAGGGCGTGCTGGACGACACGCTGATCGTCTTCACCGCCGACCACGGCGACTACCTGGGCGACCACTGGCTGGGCGAGAAGGAGCTGTTCCACGACACGGTGCAGAAGGTGCCGCTGATCGTGGCCGACCCGCGCGTCGCCGCCGATGCCACACGCGGCACGGTGGACCCGCGCTTCGTGGAGGCGGTGGACATCGTGCCCACCATCCTCGACGCGATGCAGGTGGCACAGCCGGCACAGCGCCTGGAAGGCCGCAGCCTGCAGCCGCTGCTGCATGGCGAACACCCGTCCGACTGGCGCGACATGGCCTACAGCGAGCTGGACTACAGCTACCGCCAGGCCCGGCTGACGCTGGGCCGCCCGGTGGACCGCTGCCGCGCCTTCAGCCTGCGCACCGCGCGCTGGCGCTATGTGTACTGGCTGGACCTGCCGGAGCAGCTCTACGACCTGCAGGCCGACCCGGAGGAGTTCCACGACCTGGGCCGCGACCTCGCCACTGCCGACGTGCGCGACCAGCTGCGCGGCCGCCTGCTGGCCTTCCTGGCCGCACGGCGCCACCGCACCACGGTCAGCGACGCCCAGGTGGCTGCGGCCACCGCCGGCCACAAGCGCGCCGGCGTGTTCTACGGGCAGTGGTGAGGCCGGTGGGGGCCGCGCCGATGCGGCTTCAGGCCAGCGATGGATGGGCGGCCGCCACCGCCTGCCGCGGCACCCACGGCCAGCGCAGACCCTCGGCGGCCGGCACCACGCCGATCTCCAGCGTGTAGCCGCGGCCACGCACGCCGTCGATGGCCAGGCCGTCCACGCGCGCCTCACGCAGCCGGCGGCGCAGGCGGGCCACGTAGACGTCCACGCTGCGTGCCTGCAGCACGCGCCCGCCGCCGGCGGCCAGGGCCAGCGCCTCGCGTGACACCACGCGGCCGGCCTGCTCCCCCAGGCAGCGCAGCAGCACCGCCTGCAGCGCCGTCAGGTCCACCCGTCGGTCGGCTCGTTCCAGCCGCTGCGTGGCCTCGTCCAGCGTCCAGCCCCCGAGCGCCAGCGTGGACGCCACCTCGGCCTCGCCGCGGGGCCGCAGCACGGCCACCAGGTGGGCGCGCAACCGACGTGCCGTCAACCGGCCGGCCAGCCAGGCATCGGCGCCGAGTTCGAGCGCGATCACTTCGTCGACCTCGTCGCCCTCTCCTGCCGCCACCAGCACGGGGCAGCCCAGGGCACGCCGCAGCGCGTCGATGTCGCGCGGCGACGGCCCGCCGTCGCACTCCGCCCGCAGCACCACGGCATCGAAGCGGGCGTGGGCCGCGGCGCGCTGCGCTGCGGCCACATCGGGCAGCCACAGACAGCGCCAGCCGGTGCGCGCCATCGCGGCGGCCACCTCTGACTCGCCGGCCACGGGCGGGCCGACGAACAGCAGCAGCCGGCGCACGGCGGGCGCCACGGCGTCGGCCAAGGCGTCGGAGGGGGTGGGTTCAGGCGTCGTCACGCCACCATGATGACCAGCGGCTGCGGCCGCGCGCAAGGTCCATTGCGCCGGCCAGCGTGGGGCCAATCCGGCCCGCCGCCGCCCTTCGCGCCACGGCGCGGTTCATCCCCCTTCAGCCGCCGTCCGTCGCGGCGCGATCGTCCTGGAAGACGTCCGCAGGCACGATGCCGCATCGCCGCCGCAGGAGCCAACACACGTGAGCAAGCGCGCCGAGGGCGCCCTGTTGTCGACGATGGCCGACGACGCGCAGCAGCTGCGCGGGCGCCGGGCCCAGGTCTACCGCACGGTGATCGACCAGATCCGCGCCGGCGTGCTCGCGCCCGGCGCGCGCCTGCCGTCGGCGCGTCAACTCGCGCGTGAATGGCGGGTGGCCCGCGGCGTGGTCGACGAGGCCTTTGCCCAGCTGCAGGCCGACGGCCTGGTGGAGCGGCGCGTGGGCGACGGCAGCTATGTGCGCCACGACGTGCCGCTGGCGCAATTGCAGCCGCGCCCCGACACCGCGCCCGAGGCCAACGAGGCGGCGCGGCGGCGGCTGGAGCAGTTCTCGCCCTACATGGCGTTGGCTCGCGCGTTCGAACTGCCGCGCCAGCAGTTCCACCCACCGGTGCTGCATCCGCGGGCCTGGCCGGAAGCCGAGTTTCCGCTGGAGCGCTGGCGGCGCCTGGTCAACGCCGCGCTGCAGGAGGAGTGGCGCGACCACCTGGGCTACGGCCCCACAGCCGGTCTGCCCACCCTGCGCTCAGCCATCGCCCGCCACGTGGCGCTCACGCGCGGCCTGCACTGCACGGGCGAGCAGGTGATCGTGGTCAATGGCCCGCTGCAGGCCATCGAAACCGTGGCCCGCGTGCTGCTCAAGCCGGGCGACGCGGTGCTGGTGGAGGACCCCAGCCACCCCAGCCTGCCGCTGCTGCTGGAGATGCTGCATGCGCGCGCCGTGGGCGTGCCGCTGGACGACGAGGGCTTCGACATCCAGCACGGCCACGCGCTGACCCCGGCCGCGCGGCTGGCCTACCTGCACCCGCTGGCGCAGTTTCCGCTGGGCACGCCCACCTCGCGCGCCCGCGGCGATGCGCTGCTGGCCTGGGCCGCCGAGCACCAGCGCTGGATCGTCGAAGGCTGCTTCAACGACGAACTGGTGCACCGCCCGCCAGCGCCGCCAGCGCTGATGGCGCGCGACACCGCCGAGCGCGTGATCTTGATGGGCACCTTCGAGGGCGTGATGTTCCCGTCGCTGCGCATCGGCTACCTGGTGGTGCCGCAACGCCTGGCCGACGTCTTCATCACGGCGCGCGGGCCTTTGGGCGACCACACACCGGTGGCGCAGCAACTGGCGCTGGAGGCCTTCATCGGCGGTGGCCACCTCAGTGCCCACCTGCGCACATTGCGCGAGGTGCTGGGCGCGCGCCGCGAGGCCTTCCGCCAGGCGGTGCGCCGCTGGCTGCCGGCCGACGTGATCCTGGGCCGCACCGACACCGCCTGGCATGCCTGCCTGCACCTGCCGCCGCATTGGCGCGACGTGGACGTGGTGCAGGCCCTGCGCCAGCGCCGCATTGGCGCCGAGGCGCTGTCCACCCGCTGCTGGCAGGCCACGCACTTCAACGGCCTGGTGGTGGCCTACCCCTCCTGGGGTGCGGCCGAACTGGATGCAGCGGTGCGCGGCATCGCCGAGGTGCTGCAGGCGATGCCGCGCCGCTGAGCGCTGATGAGTGCTGCAGAGCGCCGGGCCGGCTGTCAGGCAGGCAGCCAGGCCAGATGCAACCGGCCCGGCGACCTCCCTTCACCGCACCACCGTCAGAAGGCGTACTTCGCCGTCACGTACCCGAAGCGGCCGCGCGCCGAGTAGATCTCGGCGAAGCCCATCTGCGAATACGTGTTGCTCGACGCGTTCTGCACGCTCAGCGGCGGCGCCTTGTCCAGCACGTTCTTCATGCCGGCGGTGAACTCCCAACCCGCCAGGCCGCTGTAGGACAGCTGCAGATCCAGTTCCTCGTGCGTGCTGACCCGGCGGGTGCCGGCCGGCAGCGGGAAGCCGCGGTCGGTGTCCCAGAAGCCGCCCACCGTGCGCCAGGCACCAAAGACCGCCCAGTCGCCCATGGTGCTCGTCACCGAGAACGCGTTGCGGAAGCGCGGCGTGGCGTAGGTGCCGTTGAACTCGGTCCAGTCGGCACCGGCGGAATCCTTGGTCTTGTTGGTGGTGTAGTAGGTCAGCAGGTTGCGCAGGCTCAGGTTGCCCAGCACGGTGCCGGGGATGCGCAGCCGCGCGTCCACGTCCACGCCCGCGGTCTCGCGTTCGGCGATGTTCTGCAGGTTGGTGAACACACGCACACGCGGCCCGTCGTTCTGCCAGAAGCCCTGCTCGATGGCGCTGGCGATCGTGGGCGTGGAGATGTCGTCTGACTTGGTGATCTTCCACCAGTCGATGCTGGCGTTGAAGTTCCGCCCCGCTTCCAGGATCACGCCCAGGTTGAAGGTCTTGCCCTTCTCCGGCCGCAGGTTGGCATTCGACCCGTTGACCTGGAAGGCGTTGACCAGGCAGGTCTCGCCGCCCTCGCCGTCGTCGGTCACCGGCACGCCCAGCAGTCGGCACAGATCGGGTTCGGTGATCGTGGTCGCGCCTTCCTCGGTGGCCCCGAACAGCTGCTTGAGCACCGGCGCACGGAAGCTTTCCGTGTACGACGCGCGGAACGCCAGCGTCGGCATCGGGGTGTACTTCAGGCCCAGCTTCGGGCTCGTCTGGCTGTAGCCCGGGTAGCGGTCGTAGCGCACCGCCACCTGGCCTTCCAGATTCTTCGCCAGTGGCACCTGCAGCTCGCCGAAGACCGCGCTGAAGTTGCGCGCCGCGTCCACCGCCGACTGCTGGATGCTGCCCACCACCTGGCCAGCCTGCGTCAGCGCATCGGGCGTGTCGCGCAGCGACTCCTTGGTGTGCGAGAAGCCCACGGCGTAGCGCAGCGTGCCGGCCGGCAAAGGCATCAGGTCGCCACCGAGCAGGCCGCTCACCGTGGTGAGCTTGGATTCGCCGGTGCGCACCGGCGTGACCTTCAGCGAATCGACCAGGGCCTGGTCGTTGGTCAGCACCGTGGGGTTGATCGAGCCGTCGCCGGTGGCGGCCAGCCAGAGGTTGGCGTCGAAGTAGTTGCTGTCCTCGTTCTTCACCTTGCTCACGCCGTGGCTCAGCGCCAGCTTCCAGTCCAGGCCGGCGGTGTAGCCCTCGACGCCGACGGCAGCATTGAAGAAGTCCGACGTGCGGTGCGTGGTGCGCGGGCCGCCCTGCATGAAGCGCCCGGCGATGTAGACGGTGTCGGTGCCGTTGCCCTGGGCGTCCAGGATCTCGTACGGGCGCTGCGCCTCGCTGGTGATGGGCACGATGAAGTAGTCGGGCACCGGGTGGGCCTCGAACACGTCCTTCGAGGTCGAGAAGGTGCCTTCGGCAAACAGGCGGATGTCGTCGGTGATGGCCAGGTTGCCCACCAGCAGCGCGCTCACGCGGTCGGCGCCGTTGTACGACGTGAGGATGCTGCGGTTGAAGTCGTAGCGGCAGATGTTGCCGGCGCCCAGCTGGTCGGCCGGGCAGGCGGTGTAGGGAATGCCCACCGCGGCGCCCGTGTTGGGGTCGACCACGTTGCCGAAGGGCGAGAAGCTGCTGCGGCGGTCGCCGGCGCCGACGTCACGGAAGTCCACCGAATCGGTGAGGTCGCGGTCCTTGCGGTAGATCGGGTCGCGTTTGAACACGTCCACGCCCACCAGCACGTTGTAGCGGTCCTTGTGCAGGTCGCCGAAGCCGAAGGCCAGGCCCACGCGCTTCTCGGTGCCGTCGCTGCGGCTGCTGGCGCCGTAGTTGGCCGTCAGCTCCAGGCCCTGGTAATCGGTGCGGGTGATGAAGTTGATGACACCGGCCACGGCGTCGGCGCCATAGATGGCCGAGGCACCATCCTTCAGGATCTCGATGCGCTCGATGGCGCCGATGGGCAGCGAGTTGACGTCGAAGGCCGCACCGGCGCCCGACGAGTCGTAGAGCGCGTTGACCGGCACGCGCCGGCCGTTGAGCAGCACCAGCACCTCGCTTTCGCTGAGGCCGCGCAGCAGCACGTTGGCTGTGCCGGAGCCGGCCGGTGAGTTCGACGCCAGTTCACCCTGGTCGAAGATGTCGATCGACGGGATCGAGCGCAGCAGTTCGTTGATGTTGGACGCGCCGCTGCGTTCGATGTCCTGGCGGTTGACGATCTCCACCGGCGCCGGGCCTTCGGCGCTGGTGCGCTTGATGGCCGAGCCGGTGATCTCGATGCGCTGCGCCGGCGCGGTCTGCTGCGCCAGCGCCGCGCTGCCGGTGGTGGCCAGCAGGGCGGCCAGGGCGATGCGGGACAGGGGGAATGACATGGTCCTTGGACTCCGACGTTGAAGGAATGGGTCGGACCAGTCTTCAAGCGTGACAGGCTGTCACGCAGCCCGGGACCACCCGCGGCTGCAGGGCGCCCCGGTTCACCGCTGCGCGACCGTGGGCCGCCACGGTCTGTGGCGGGACCAGCGTCGCGTGTCGGCCACAGTGGCCCGCTGTGTGACCCTTTGGTGACGCCTGTTTGTGACGCCTGTTTGTGACGCCTGTTCGTGACGCCTGTTCGTGACGCCTGCTAGTGACACCGGTAGGCGTCCCGCAACCGGCGGGGCCAATCAGGCCAAGCCGCTGCCCACGATCCAGCCTTCCACCGCATCCACCGCGGCCGGCATCGCCAGCGCCGGCTGTCCGGCGGCCCAGCCGGCCTGCACCAGGCAGAGCACGGCGTCGAGCCGGTCGCCGCTGGCATCGGCCACCAGCGATTCGCGCAGCGCGTGGCCGAGCTTTAGCCGCGGTGCGCCGGCATAGGGTGCCGGCACCCTGCCCTGCTCCAGCGCGTCAACCAGGTCGATGCGGGCGATCAGCCGGTCCGGCTCGTCGCTGTTCTTGTACGAGCGCCGGCCGATCACGGCGTGGGCCAGCGCGCCGGGGTAGCCCTCCAGCGCCCGGCGCTCCGGGTCGCCGGCATGCAGGCCCGGCAGCGAGACACCCGCCGCCAGCAGCCGCGACAGGCCCTCGAACCACATGAACCCCACCGGCACGTAACGCGTCTGCAGCGGGCTGGTGGAGCGCAGGCCGGTACCCAATGCCAGGTCGGTGGTGCGGTGCGGCAGGCCCTGTCCCCACGCATCGACCAGAGCACGGAAATCCATGCGCGCCGCGCAGCGCGAATGCACGGCGGCGCTGACCTCGGCCACCGTGGCGCCCAGGTTCAACGCGTCGGCAAAGGCACGCGGCAGGCCGAAGGGAAAGTCGAAGGCCCCGAGCCAGGGGCCGGGTTCGGCCAGCAGAGCGTCGAAGGCCGCCATGGCGGGCAGCCCGTCCAGCCGCTCCAGGCGCAGCACGCCGCCGGCCAGCAGGCCCTGGGCCACGGTGATGGGCTTGCGCCGCGACGGGGCGCTGGTGAAGTCGACGCCGATCAGACGTTGGGACATGGCAGGCGGGAAATCAGTACGGTGAGGTGCGGATCGGGCGCGCTGCGCTGACAGCCAACGCCCTGCGGGCTAAGCTCGGCCCACGATGAATGACATCCTGCAACGCTACACCGAACACCTTCCGGCCTTGCTGATCGCCTGGGGCAGCAACCTGGCCGGCGCCCTGATCACCCTGGTCATCGGCTTCACCGTCGCCGGCTGGGCCGGGCGCCTGGTGCGCCGGGCCATGGCCCGGTCCGGCAAGATCGACCCCATCTTCCACCCGTTGGCGGGCAAGGTCGTGCGCCTGGCCATCATGGTGTTCACGATCATCGCGGTGCTGGGCCGCTTCGGCGTGGAAACCGCCAGCCTGATCGCCGCCATCGGCGCCGCCGGCCTGGCGGTGGGCCTAGCGCTGCAAGGCACGCTGAGCAACGTGGCCGCGGGCGTGATGCTGCTGCTGCTGCGGCCGTTCAAGATCGGCGACGCGGTGAACGTCGGCGGCAGCGTCTACATCATCGACAGCATCGGCTTCTTCGCCTGCCGCGCCCACCTGCCCGACGGGCCGAAGGCCTTCCTGCCCAATGCGGAGATCTGGGGCAAGACGCTGATCAACCTGTCGGAAACGGAGCAGGATCTGCGCCGCATCGACCAGACCTACGGCATCGCCTATGGCGACGACATCGACACCGCGATCGCCATCCTGTCAGGTGTGGTGGCCGACGAGGCGCGCATCCGCACCGACCCGGCGCCGCTGATCAAGGTGCAGGCCCTGGGCGAAAGTTCGGTGGACATCCTGCTGCGCGTGTGGACCGCGCGCGCCGACTGGTGGGACACCCAGCTGGACCTGCTGAAGACCGCCAAGCAGCAGCTGGAGGCCGGCGGCATCACGATCCCGTTCCCGCAGCGGGAGCTGCACCTGATCCAGGCCGCTCCCCAAACGAAGACGGCCGGCTAGGAGCCGGCCGCGCTGGGCAGATGCCGGCCGTCAAGCCGGCAGGCTTGCGCCGTCAGCGGCGACGGCGGACGAACGCCGCGCCGGCGAGCGCCAAACCCACCAGGGCCAGCGACCCAGGCTCGGGCACCTGCGCTTCCTGCAACGGGTCACGGCTGCGGAAGATCACGAACCGGCCGTCGCTGGTACTGGTCCCGTTCAGCGTGTCGTGCCAGAGGAACTTGGCCGAAGGATCAACGCCTGCGATGGTGCCCCACGGCCCCACACCGTTGTTGGCCTCGGCCAAAGGATTGGCCCAGGTCGCGCTGCCGATCAGGGCACCCAGGGCCGCGGCACCGATCGGCGGGTTGCCGGTCGGCGCGAAGGCCGTGGTCACCGGTGCCACGTAGTACTCCCAGGAGGCGATGTTGCTGACCAGGGTGCTGCTCCCGAGGTCGAAGTCGCCGATCCACATCTGCTGGCCGCCAGTATCCCAGGCCACCACATAGGCGTAGTCGCCGCCGCCGGCATTGAAGTTCCAGGTCTCGGCGCAGGACCAGTTGTAGTTGCAAGGGCTCCCACCTTCACCGGGTTCGTTCCGGCCCACGAAGTTCATGCCGCTTCCATCCGCCTGGCCGTAGTACAGGCCATAGTGGTTGTCAGCGGTCAGGGTTGCCGTCACCGGCAGGGCCTGCGCCGCAACGCTGGCCAGCAAAACCGCTGCGCCGACGCCAGCTTGAAGGGTACGAAACATGAAGGACCGCCTGCGTTCTACGTTGGGCCAGGACAGACTGTCCTAGCCAGGCGCGCTTCAATGCAAAGAGGATGCCAAGTCTGGGCGTACGCCGTTGCCGGGTTCCAATCCCCTTTCGATTCAAATACTTACAAGTGGCCCTGGAGAAACAAGTGACGACGGGGTCCGACGCCGTGTCAAGCCGGTCGACAGCACTCAGCCGCCCAGACACCACCGCGGGCGGGCGAGCAACACGCCCGCCATCGCCCGCAGCGCGGCTAGGTCTCAGGCCTTGCGCCGCCGCCGCGCCACCGCGCCCACCCCCGCCACCCCGGCCATCCAGAGCGCCCAGGTGGCCGGTTCCGGCACCGGGGCGGCCAGGGTCAGCGTGACGAAGGGCGTGTTGTCGGCGGTGAAGAACTGGGGCGTGCCACCGATGACGCCACCGGCAGCGCCGTAGTCGAAGGCGCTGATGCCGCTGGTGAAGCCGGTGCTGCCGATCTGCGCGCCGGTGCCGCGTTGCGGGCCGGCGTCGTGCAGGTCGCGGGCCAGTTCCAGTGGGCTGCCCATGAAGTTCAACAGCTCGTTGATGCGCCGGTTGCCGGCAGCGTGGGTGTAGTTGATGCCGTCCTCGAAATCGCCCAGCAGCATCAGGGTGCCACCGCCGTCGAGGAAACCATGCAGCGCCTGCTTCTCCGCCAGCGAAAAGTCGCGGGAGGGCACGGCCGACACGAACACGTCCAGGCCGCTGAGACCGTCAGCGTCGGCCGTCATCACGTCGCGCGTGGCGTGGCCGAGCAGGTCGCCATAGAACTGGCGCATCTCGGTGTGCACGGCGCCGTTGGTCACCCAGGCGAAGAAGCCGATCTCGTCGCCGGCGGACACCAGGCGCTCGTAGAACGTGGCGTTGCCGTCGGCCATGCTCATGTCCGGGTGCACCTGGGGCTCGGACGCGACCAGGGAAAAGACCGAGGTGCTGTCGCCGATGAGCACGATGCCGCCTTCGGCATGGGCAGCAGGCGCGACGCCCAGGGCCAGTGACAGGGTGAGTACGGTGGCGCCGGCCGAGGCGGCGAAGGGTTTGCGGACAGAGCG
The DNA here is from genome assembly GCA_024235915.1 of Burkholderiaceae bacterium. Taxonomy (GTDB): domain Bacteria; phylum Pseudomonadota; class Gammaproteobacteria; order Burkholderiales; family Burkholderiaceae_C; genus Rubrivivax. The sequence goes on from JACKLO010000009.1 coordinate 373,580, forward strand.
GGGCAAGAGGCCTCCAGAAGCGAAGTTCGTGGCCGGCGCGGGACGCGTCGACTCCGCTGCATAAACGGCACCCGGGTTCCAGGCCCCTCACCCCGAGGCTGCCGCCCCCGCAAAACGGGGGGTCGGTGTCAGGCCCTTGCCGCCACCCTCACGCCGGCGCGCCCACCCGCGAAAGGCGCTGGAACATCAGGTCTGCCGCGATGATGACCACGGCGCCGATCGCCACGGACATCACCAGCATGGCCAATTCATCGCCATAGAGCAGGCCCGCCACCTTGGCCGCACGGTCGGCGGTGGTGCACACGACATCGGCGGCGGCCATGCCGGTGTAGTGCATGGTGCACACCGCGGCAGCCATCACCAGCGCCGACAGACCTCGCGGGATACGCTGCCCCGGGCCAAAGGCCAGCCAAAGCGCCGCGGTGGCGGCCACCACCGCGATGCCAACAGCCAGCAGCACCAGGCCACCATCCCATTGCAGGAAGCCGCCGAACCGCACAGAAGCCATGCCCATGAAGTGCACGGCGGCCACGCCGAGCCCGGCCAGCGGCCCGGCCACGAGCAGCCGGCGCCAGGTGAAGGGCCCGGCCGCGATGTAGCCGAGCGCCAGCGACGACACCCCCACTGCGATCAGCAAGGACAGCAGCGTCTCGCTCAAACGGTAGCCCAGGGCCAGCCCGGCATCCCAGGCCAGCATGCCCAGGAAATGCATGGACCAGATGCCCACACCGCCCAGCGCCACGCCCGCCAGCATGGCGTTGACCCGGCTCACCCCACCGCGGCGGTCACGCATCACGCGGGCTGCCCCCAGGGCCACGTAGGAACCCAGCGCCGACACGGCGAAGGAGGCCACGACCAGCCAGTGCAGGAAGGACGTGGGCAGGATTTCGGGCGTCATGGCGAGGGTCCGCATTGGCAACAGCTTCGGATTGCAATTGCGCCGACGCCACGCCGTGTCCCTGGGCTGGCAAGCCCGTCGATCTGAAAGGGGCTTGCGTGCAAATGCCGCGATCCCGGCGACGGACCTCAGGCTCCAGCCAGCAGCGCCACCCCGCCAGCGATGCAGGCGGCCCCGGCCAGGCGCAGCCAGCGGTCGCCCTCGCCCAGCAGGCGGCCGCCGATGAGCGCGGCGAACAGCATCGACACCTCGCGTGTCGGCGACACCAGGGACATCGGCGCCATCGTCAACGCGTACAGCACCATCACGTAGCCGATGGGCGCCAGCACCGCGCCCACGAGGGCGTAGCGCCATTGCGTGCGCCACACGGCTTGTTGTGCGGCTGCATCGTGCCGCCAGCGCCCCATCTCGCCCGGCAACAGGAAGGGCAGGCGCAGCAGGTTGGTCAGCCAGTCCAGCAGGATCGGCGAGATCAGCATCACCTTGACCGCGTAGCCGTCCAGCACCGAATAGCCGGCGATGAACAAGCCGGTGAGCCCACCCCAGCGCAACCCGGCCCGCAGACGCGCGTCGGCGCGTTGCTGCAGCAGACGCGGCCCGCCGGCGAGCACGAAGACGCCCCCGCAGACGGCTGCCACACCCAGGCCGCCCAGCCAGCCGGGGCGCTCGCCGAGCAGCACCACCGCCACCAGCACCGTGATCAGCGGCCCGGTGCCGCGCGCCACCGGGTAGACCACGGTGAGGTCGGCCTCGCGGTAGCCGGTGAGCAGGCTGCGGTAGTAGCCCAGGTGCACCAGCGTGGTGGCGAACACGAAACCCCACTGCGCCAGGTTCAGTGCCCACAGTTCATACCAGCACAAGGCCAGCGCCAGCGGTGCCCACAGGCCACCCACCATCAGCGCGCCCATGACCATGAAGCTGTCGCCACCGTTGGCCTTCTTGGCGGCAATGTTCCAGGTGGCGTGCAGCAACGCGGCGCACAGCACCAAGGCCAGGGCGGTGGGAGACATGGCGTGATTCTGGGGCGCTGCAACGCCCGCTAGAGTCGCGCCCATGACCAGCAACCCTGTCCTCGTCGAGGCGCTGCGTGGCGGCGCCGTGGAATCGCGTCACCGTGGCGCCCTGGCCGTGGTGGACGCCACCGGCGCCGTGCACACGGCGCTGGGCGACATCGAGCGGCCGGTGTTCCCGCGCTCGGCCGTCAAGCTGCTGCAGGCGCTGCCGCTGGTGGCCAGCGGCGCGGCCGATGCACTGGGACTGAACGACGCCGAGCTGGCGCTGGCCTGCGCATCCCACGGCGGCGAACCGGAACACGCGCAGACCGCCGCGGCGATGCTGGCCAAGGCCGGGCTGGACGCGTCGGCCCTGGAATGCGGTGCCCACTGGCCCTACAACGAGACCGCGCAGCGCGCGCTGGCACGTGCCGACAGCCAACCCAGCGCGCTGCACAACAACTGCTCAGGCAAACATGCCGGCTTCGTCTGTCTGGGTTGCGGTCTGCAGGGCAGCGGTGATCGACGCGGCTTCCTGCGCGGCTACGTGCAGCCGGCGCACCCGGTGATGCGCGAGGTGACCGCGGCGCTGCAGGCCACCACCGGTTTCGATCTGGCGAAGACCGCCTGCGGCACCGACGGCTGCTCGATCCCGACCTATGCCATCCCGCTGCGCCATCTGGCGCATGCCTTCGCCAAGGTGGCCAGCGGCCAGGGCCTTTCAGCCGACCATGCCGACGCCGCGAAGCGCCTGCGCCAGGCCATCGCGGCCGCGCCCTTCATGGTGGCCGGCAGCGGCCGGCTGGACACGCGGCTGATGGCGCACTTCGGTGAACGGCTGTGCTGCAAGGTCGGCGCCGAAGGCGTCTACTGCGCCGCGCTGCCTGAACTCGGCCTGGGGGTCGCCATCAAGATGGACGATGGCAACACGGCGCGCGCCGCAGAGGTGGTGCTCACCGCCCTGCTGCACACGCTGATGAAAGCCGAGGGCGAAGACGCAGCGCTGCTGCGCAGCGTGTGGGATGCGCCGCTGCGGAACTGGAACGGGATCGAGGTGGGGCGGTTGAGGATTGCTGGCAGAGACGCCGAGTGAACCCGGGGAACCATTCATGTCGACGGCAGCCCGGCGGCCATGAGCGCCCGGTTTCACAATGTCTTCACAGTCTGCCACGCAGGCCATGGCCTACTACCGCGACGGTGTGACCCAGCCTTCTGGGGTCACTGCGCCCGGGACGGCACTCCCGGGCGACTGACGACCTCGGTCCGTCGTGAACTTCGGCGTGCTTCGCTTGTCCCGCGATACCCCACAGCCATTGACAATCGAGTCGACTCGCGCAGTTCGGCCCAGGAGATTGCGCCGCCCGCGCCGACCTGTACAAGCCTTGAAGATCGAGATCGCCATGACAACGAATCACCGCCCAGAGTTCGCACGTCACCGCGGCAGGCGAGGGCCATGGGCCACCCTGGTGCTCATGTTGGCAGGCCTGAGCGCCGTGACCGGAGCCGTTGCCGGGCCGGTCATGGACCGCGTCAGCGCAGAAGGGGTCGTCAAGGTCTGCATCTGGCCCGACTACTATGGTGTCACCTGGCGAAACCCGCGCACCGGTGCGCTGCAGGGCATCGACATCGAGCTTTCGTCTGCCTTTGCCAAGGATCTCGGTGTGCGCCTTCAGTATGTCGAGTCGTCGTTTCCAAAGCTGATCGAGAACCTGCTCGGCGACCAGTGCGACGTGGCGATGCACGCCGTGGGCGTGACGCCGCAGCGCCAGGCCCAACTGCGCTTCACTTCACCGTACCTGCGCAGCGACATCTACGGCGTCACCACCCGCGCCAGCCGCGTCATCCAGGACTGGTCGTCGATCGACCAGCCCGGCGTCCGGGTTGCGGTGCAGGCCGGCACGTTCATGGAGCCGGCGATGGCGCAGGCGCTCAAGCGCGCTGAACTGGTGGTGGTGAAGCCGCCGGCCACCCGCGAGCAGGAGCTCGAGTCGGGGCGTATCGACGTGTTCATGACCGACTACCCTTACAGCCGCCGGCTGCTGGACAACGCCGACTGGGCGCGACTGGTGCCACCACCCCGTCCGTTTCATGTCGTGCCCTATGCCTATGCGGTCAAGCCCGGCGACGACGCGTGGCTCGCCCGGCTCGAGGCCTTCGTGCAGGCCATCCAGGCCGATGGCCGGCTGGCGGCCGCATCCAGCCGCGCCGGGCTGTCCGAGATCGCAGTCACGCCAGGGAAAGCCCCGACGCCGCGGTGAGCACCCGCCCGCCTCCTGAGGCTGCCCCACCGGGCGGGTCGGCAGCCGATGCCCTGAGCCGGCTGAGGCGCCGCCAGCGCCAGTTGCTGGTCGTACTGGGTGTGCTGGGGGCGCTGGTGGTGGCCGTGACCGGTTTGCACCTCAGCCAGCAGCGCGCGGCGGTCCAGGACGGCGCACAGGCGCTGCTGGAACTCGAGGCACGGGCGCTGGAAGGCCAGGTCTCGCGCGTGGCGGATGCCACCGCCAACGCGTTGATCGCCATCTCCGCCTGGCCGTCGCTGGCGCCGCCGATGCCGAAGTCGCAGGTGGTGAACGAAGCGCTCCGTGCGCAGTTGCCGGGGCTGCCTTTCGTGCGCAGCCTGTCCATGGTGGACCGAACCGGCCACGTGCTTGCCAGTTCGACGGCGCGCAATGTCGGCGTCACAGTGCCGCCAGCGTTCCTGGCGTCGATAGCGGGGCACACCTCCGGCATGCCGATGTTCGGTGCGCGCGTCGCGGCACGCGACCTCGCCGATGCCGCCCAACCCGATGCGCCGGTGGCACCGGGCTTCGCGGGCTCCATGACGATGTCGTTGCGCATCGATCACGCAGACGGCCCACGGTGGTTGGTCGCGATGATCGCCGTCGACTACCTGACCAACATGCATGCGCTGATGGCCGGCAACCTGCCCGGCAGTGCCGCGGTGCTGAGTTTCGAGGGCGACCTGATCAGCCACACGGGGACCCTGAACGCCGGGACGCGTCTGGCCAAGCTGCCGCCCTTCACCGAGTTCCTGCCCGCACGCGAACACGGAACCTACCAAGGCACAGGCTCGGAAGGGGCCGCGGTGTCGGCGGCCTTCCGCACCGTGCGGCGATGGCCGTTGGTCGTGCTGGCCGAGCGACCCCAGTCGTCCATCGACGCCGAATTGCGCGACCGCGCCGCCATCGATCTCGCCAGTGTCGTGGTGGTGGTCGGATTGCTGGCCGGCTTCGGCTGGGTCGCGCAGCGCAGCCTGCGCCAGGATGCGCGGGTGACGGCCGAGCGCGAGGCATTGCACAAGCAGGTAGCACTCGCCGAGGAACGCTGGAAGCGCGCGCTCGACGGCGCAGGCCAGTATGTGTGGGAACTGGACCTGGGTCGCTCGGTCTTCACTGCGTCCGCGGGCCTGAACCGCTTCCTGGGCTACGGCGACGCGGAGTCACGGTGGGACTTCGCCGTTTGGCAATCGCGCGTTCATCCTGACGACCTGACGGCGGCGACCGAGCGCTTCCGTCAGCATCTGGGCCGCGAGACGCCAGCCTACGAGGTCGAGCAGCGCATGCTGACCGCCGCAGGCGGCTGGGTCTGGGTCAGAGTCCGCGGCATGGTCTCGCGCTGGGACGACACGGGGACGCGGGCGATGACCGCTTCAGGCACGCTGGCCGACATCAACCTGCGCAAGGCCTCGGAGCAGGCGCTGCGCGCCAGCGAGGCGCGGCAGCAGGCGATCCTCGCCAGCGCGCTGGACGGCATCATCACCGTGGACGAAACCGGCTTGGTGCTGGACTTCAACCCCGCATCCGAGCGCATCTTCGGCGTTGCGCGCAGCGACATCGTGGGCCGCCCGATGCACGATTTCATCGTGCCGCACCACATGCGCGAGCGTCACCTCGAGGGGATGTCGCACTATCGACGCACTGGCGAGGGGCCGGTGCTCAACAGGCGCATCGAGGTCGAAGGCCTCCGCAGCAACGGCGAGTTGTTCCCGCTCGAACTGGCCGTCGTGCCGGTCAAGACCGAGGCCGGCGAACTGTTCACCGCGACCGTGCGCGACATCTCCGAATCGCGAAGGGTGCAGCAAGCGCTGGGCGCCAGCGAGGAGCGCTTCCGCTCGGTGTTCGAGCAGGCCGGGGTGGGCATGGTCCAGAGTCATCCGTCGGGCGGCACGATCCACGCAAACGAAGCGATCTGCCGGATGCTGGGCTACAGCGCCGACCACGACCTACCCGACCTTCACACCCTGCTGCACGACGAGGACGGGGACGCCGATCCTCGCAACCATGGCCATATGCTGCAGCGAGGGGCCGACTCCGTGTCCTCGGAGTGCCGGTTCCGCCACCGGGACGGCCACTGGGTGTCGACGCGCGTGACGGCGTCGTTGATGCGTTTCACGGACGATCGGCCGCCGATCATGCTGTCCATCATCGAGGACATCTCCGACCGCAAGCGGGCCGAACAAGAGCTGGCCAGGGCGCGCCAGCGTGAGATCGACGCCGGTGCGCGCATCCAGCGCACCTTGCTGGACAGCCAGGTCGACGAGCGCATGCGCGGATGGTGGCTGGGCACGCTGAGCGCGGCCTCTCAGGGCATCGACGGCGACTTTGTCGAGGTTGTGGAACTTGGCGGCGGCGTGGTCGACATCCTCGTGGGCGACGTGATGGGCAAGGGCACGAACGCCGCGTTGCTCGGCGCCGCCACCAAGATGCGCTTCAGCCGCTGCGTCACCGAGTTGCTGGCCAAGCGCCCGGCTGACGCCGCGCTGCCACGACCGGCACACATCGTGGCTGCGCTGCACGATGCGATGACGCCCAGCCTGCAGGCGCTGGAGTCTTTCGTGGCCATCAGCTACATGCGGCTGGATGGGGCGCAGGGCACGGTCACCTGGGTCGGCTGCGGCAGCGAGGAGCCGCTGCTGGTGGGTGCCGACAGCGTCCGCACACTGGGCAACCAGCACCCCCCACTGGGCGTGCTGACCCGGCTCAACGTCGAGGAAGGGCAAACCTCCCTGAAGCCGGGCGATGCAGTCTTTCTCGCTTCCGATGGCGCTGCCGACGCGCTGCTGCCCGATGGCACACGGGTCGGCCGCGACCGGGTGAACGCCCTGATCGCGGACCTCTTGCAAGCATCACCGGCCCCGTCCACCGTGCTGCACGCACTGCGCAGGACGCTCGCCGCCCGCGGTGCGCAGGTGGTGGACGACCTGTCGATGGTGCTGGCCGTGGCCAGTGGCGACCCGATCGCCGCCAGCCGACGGCTGCTCGCGCAGGGCATGGCCGACATCGTGCATGTGCGCGGCCTGGTCGAGCACCGTGCGCTGCGCCTTGGCCTGGACGAGACCCAGACCAGCCTGTTCGTCACCGCCTGCGTGGAGGCCTACACGAACGTGCTGCGCCACATGCCGGGGCGCCCCGTCGAGGCGCCGGTGGAACTGCTGGTGCGCACGGGCACGCGCGCGCTGACGGTGGAATTCGTCAGCGTCGGTGACCACTTCGAAGCGCCCGTGGCCCTGGCCGACACCGACTTCGGTGCTTTCCCCGAGGGTGGCTTCGGCCTGACGATCATGGCGCAGGCCGCCGACCAGGTGGAGTACCTGCACGCCTCGGGCATCAACACCGTTCGGCTGACCCACCTGGTGCCGTCGAGCGGCCGTTGATCGCCGCAGGCGTGCAGGGCCCGTCCGCGGCGCTCAGGCACGGCCTCCGTCTGGCGCGGATGCTGCCTCCAGCACATCGAGCAGGCGGGTCGTGGCGTCTTCCCACGAGTAGGCGTGGGCGCGCGCGTGGGCGCGCTGCGCCGTGCGGCGCCAGTCGGCCTCGGGTCCGGCGCAGAGTTGGACAATGGCGTCGGCCATGGCCTCGGGCGATTCCGGCGGCACCAGCACACCGGCGCCATCGGCAAGCAGTTCGGGCGCGGCTCCGGTGGGCACGCCGATCACCGGCGTGCGACAGGCCATGGCCTCGAGCAGCGGGAGGCCGAAGCTGTCCAGGCGCGAGCCGAACAGCCAGGCATCACAGCGCGCGTAGAGCGCGGGCAGTTGCGCCTGCGCCGGACGCCAGGTGAACTCGGTGCCTGCCGGCAGCGGCACGCCGGCGTCGGGCCGGTCGACGCCGAAGGCCAGCACGCGCAGGCTCGGCACGCGCTCGCGCGCCAGCGAACAGGCGCGGGCGCACAGGTCCGACCCCTTGATCGGCGTGTGTGCATAGATGAAGCCCACCGTGGGCGGCGTGCCGCGGGCGCGGGACGGCGCGTCGAAGCGCTGCAGGTCCACGGCGTTGGGGACCACGGTCATGTCCAGGGGCCCGAGCTCGCGCTCAATCTCGCGCGCCAGCGTGCCGGAGATCGCCACCTTGCGGTTGGGCAGGGCCAGCGCCGCATGGACCCGGTCGCGCACCGCGCCACCGGTCCAGACCTCGTAGCCCTGCACCAGATGCACAGGCCGGCCCTTGCGCGGCGGCAACGCATGCATCCAGACCGCCGTCTCCCACCACGTGGCGACCACGACGTCAGCGTCCGGTACATCGTGTGCCTCGATGGGCCGCTTGCGCTCCAGCACGCGGTGCGGCACGCCCGACAATGCGATATGACCCTCGGCTGGCGGTGCCGCACGACGCGGCCACTGCCCCCGCCGCAACGATCGGGCCGTCGCACGCAGCCGCTCGCGCAAGGTGGTGCGGTCGGGCGCATTGCTGACCACCAGCACCTCGTGTCCGCGGCGCTGCAGCAGGCTCGCGTAGGTGGCCACCACCCGCGTACCGCCGGTCAGGTTGTCGGCCGGCGTCAGGAAGGTGATCTTCACGGCACGGCCTCCAGCAGCGCCTCGAGGTGCCGGACGCGGCGGACGAAGGTGTCCTCGAACGCGTGTTCGCGCGAGAACCGTGCTGCCGCCCGCGACAGTTCCGCAAGCCGTGCCCGGTTCTGGTCGAGCCCTGCGACAGCCTCCACCACCGCCTCGACGTCGTCGACCGGCACGCCCACGCCGACGTCGGCCAGGCGCAGCACGCCGGCCAGCGCCCGGTTCGCGTAGCCCACGATCGGGATGCCGCAGGACAGGGTCTCCAGGTAGGTGCACGACGGATCGCTCTGGCGGTGCAGCATCACGTAGAGGTCCACACCGCGCTGGATCGCCGGCACGAGATCGGTCTCGAAGTCCACGCTGCCAGGCATGCGGAACACCGACTCGAGGCCGGCGTCGCGGACCTGGCGACGCATCGACGGTTCGAGCTCGCCCTGCCCGTAGACGGTCCACTCGCAGCGCACGCCCCGGGCCTGAAGCCGTTGGGCCACACGCACGAGATGGTCGGCGCCCTTCATCGCGATCAGCCGGCCGGAGAATGCCAGCTGGAGCGGCCGTGGCGTGCGCAGCCCCTGCAGCCGTTGCTCGAGCGCCGCCTCGTCGATGAGCATGCGGCGCGACATGCGCGTGTCCAGGTACAGCAGACAGTTGCCATGCGCCGCGTAGGCCTCATGGGCGGGCACGCCGTTGGCCTGCAGGCCGTCGCAGGCGTCGAAGGCGGCGCGCCGGTCGCGCTCCCGGCGCCGCAGGAAGTGGTCGCGCCGCAGGCGGGTGAGCAGGCCCGGCGACTCGAGGCGATTGATCTGGTGGCGCGTCTCGGGGATGTACTCGATCACATAGACGCAACGGGCACCGACCTGCCGGCACAGCGCGGCCACCTGGAGCTGGTGGTGGTCGTCGGCAGCGGCCAGCACCACCGCCGCGCCGCGCACGTGCCCGGCCTCGATGGCGGCATCGGTGGCGAGCAGGGTGACCTCGTACGGCAGGTCGGCTGGCCGCGCCCGCACCGCGCCAAACCCCGACCAGGCTCCGCTGGCGCGGCGCATCAGGCAGCGCACCCGGCCCGGCCAAGCTTTGACATATTGCAGCGCGCCGTCGTGGAACTTGCGGTCGAGCACGAGGCGCCCGCCATCGACCCACACGGGGACCGACGGCACGATGGTCAGCAGGGGTTCGATCACGGCGATGTCCTGGTGATGGTCGGCATGCCCATGCATCGTCGCCGCGATGGCGGTCGCGAGTGTCAGGGCACTGTGAATCCAGTGCGGCGGGCTTCAGCGTCCCAGCGCGTGGTGCAGCGCGACGTCCACCACGGCGCCGAGGCCCAGGCCGATGACCAGTGCCACCATCCAGGCCCGCTCGGTGTCCCACGACAGCAGGCCCTGCCGGTGCTTGAAGTGCAGCGACGCCGGCCAGGCGGCGAACTGGGCGATCACCACGCCGGCCACGGCACCGCGCTCGCCGGCCACCGCATGGCCCGCCGGCACCAGCACCACCAGCGCGGCGGCGCGCAACAGGTTGTTGGCGCTCACGCGCGCCGGCTGGCCCATGGCGAACATGACCTGCTCGACGACCTGATGGCGCATGGCCACCAGGCCGAGGCCCAGCGCCTGCAGCACTGCACCGGCACCCTGATAGCGCGCGTCGTACAGCAGCCAGACGATCCAGTGGCCCGCCACGGCGAGCAGGCCGGCCACACCGCCGAGCGCGAGGTCCGCCACCCGCTGCACGCGGGCGTAGAGGGCGCGCAGCGCCGCCGGGTCCGAGCGCAGCGCCTGGCTCATCGACGCGAACACCACGTGACCGTTCAGGGACCCGTACAGGCCGGCCACAGCGGCCACCAGCAGTGCCGCGATCGCGTACTGACCGAAACTGGCCGGCACCAGCAGCGCGCCCAGGATGAGCTTCTCGCCATGCGCGGCCAGGAAGCCGACGATGGACGAGACGAAGACCCATTGGCCGAAGCCGACCAGTTCGCGCAGGCTGGCGCGGTCCCAGCAGGGGCGCACGACGGGCCCGGGCAGCGCCACGTGGCTCAGCAGCGTGCGCGCCGCCGCGCCGGCGAGTGCACCGGCCACCAGCGCGGCGACCGAGCGGGTGACCGTGGCCAGCACGATGGTCACGGCGGCGGCAACGATCTGCGCGCCCAGTTCCAGGCGTGCCAGTTCCCTTCCGCGCAGCTCGCGCTGGGCCAGCGCCAGCCGCATCGACTCCGCACCCTGGAGCAGCGCGCAGAGCGCGAACGCGGCGATCATCCACGGCAGGCGCGGGTCGGCGTACACCGAGTCGGCCGGCATCCACCCGGCACCCGCCGCGCCGCCAACCGCCAGCGCCACGCCGAGCACGATCACGGCCAGCAGCGCCGCGCGGACCAGTTGCACCGAGAAGGCGGTGCCCAGGAAGCGGGCGTCCTGCCCGCGCGGGTGGGTCACGATGCTCTGCCAGATCCCGAGGTCGGAGAACATCACCAGACCGAAGTACAGGGTGTTGACCACGGCCACCAGACCGAAGGCCTCGGGTGCCAGCAATCGCGTGAGCACGAGGTTGCTGCCCAGCCGCAGGGCCTGCGCCCCCAGGTTGCTGCCGACCAGCCACCCCGCCGCGCGCAGCATGCGCGTGGACAGGGGCGGCGCCGGCGTCGCGGCCGTTGCCGCGTGGCCGGCCGCAGCGGCCGGAGCAGCGGCGTTCACCACGGTGTGGCCGGGCTGTGGCGCCCGCCGCGGGTGTCGCGCCAGGCCTGCACGAGCTGGCGGCCATGGAGGGCGAAGTCGGCGGCGCGCTCGTGGTGGCCGCGCCAGATGGCGCGCAGCTGCCGCAGCCGGTGCCAGCCATGTTCCAGCGCGTGCAGCAGCGCCGTGGCGCCGGGGCCGTGGTGCTTACGGTAGTACAGCAGGGCACTGCGCATGCGCCAGGTCTCCAGCTGGGAACCGCTGCGCGAGACACGCGCGTGGGCCACGGTGCGGGCCGATGCGCCGCCGATGTGCGTGGCCTTCAGCTCGGGCCAGTAGTGCACACCGAGCCCCTGCGCCTTCATCCGACGGCAGAGGTCGACCTCTTCGTAGTACATGAAGAAGCGCTCGTCGAACCCTCCCAGGCGGCGGAAGACGGCCGCGGGGATGAAGACGAAGGCACCGGGGATCCAGTCCACGGCCGCCGGCTGTTCGGGGTCGGCCCACCGCCGGTCCAGGCGTGCGAAGAGGCGGCTGTGGGGGTGTCGGGCCGCGAGGCCGGACAGCGTGAACAACTCGTCGCGCAAGGTCGGGAACATGCGCGCTGACGGTTGGCGGCTGCCGTCGACGCCGCGCAGTTCTCCCCCCGCCAGACCGACGCCAGGGTGGCCGTCCATCAGCGCGATGCCGCGCCGGAGCGCCCCGGGTTCCGGCATCGCGTCCGGGTTCAGCAGCAGCAGGTGGCGGCCGCTGGCGTGCAGCGCGGCCAGGTTGTTGCCGGCCGCGAACCCCAGGTTCACGGCGCTGGCGACCAGCTTCACCCACGGGAAGGCCTGACGCACGAACGAGGCCGTGCCGTCGGCCGACGCGTTGTCGACCAGCACCACCTCGGCGCGCAGGTCCGCGATCTCGTCGTGCAGGCGCTGCAGCAGCGGGGCGACGAGCCGGCGCGAGTTGTAGGTGACGACGAGGATGGACAGATCGGGTGTCATGGCTGGGCCTCGCAGCGCGGCTGCATCGGGTGCGGGCGGGCCGTGGCGCGCCGCGGGAAGGTGTCGAAGATGCCGCCCAGGGCGGCGACGTTGCGGGCGAGGTCGAAGTCGGCGCGGACGCGGTCGCGCGCCTGCAGCGCAATCCGGCGGCGCAGTTCCGGGGCGTCGATCAGCGCCTGCAGCCTGTCGGCCAGGTTGTCGACGTCCCCCGGCGTGGCCAGCAGGCCGGTCACGCCGTCCACCACCAGTTCGGGGATGCCGTTGACCGGTGTCGTCACGCAGGGCACGCCACAGGACATGGCCTCCATCAGCACCACCGGTATCCCTTCGGCGAGGCTGGGCAGCACGAAGATGTCGGCCTGGTCGAACTGGTCACGGACCTCCTGCTGGCGCAGCGCCCCGGTCAGGCTCACGCGATCGCCCAGGGCCAGTGCCGCCATCTCGGCCTCGATGCGGCCGCGATCGGGTCCGTCGCCCACCAGCGTGAGGTGCGCGTTCACGCCACGGTCGCGCAACCGGGCCAGCGCACGCAGCAGCAGCACCTGCCCCTTGGCCGGCGTGAGGCGGCCCACGCACAGCAGCCGCGCCACGGTTCCGCCTTCGCGCAGCGAGAACCGGAACTGGCCGGGCTCCACGCCCAGACGACAGACGCGGAACTTGCCCCAGTACGCGGGGTCGCTGATGCGCATGAGCTGGCTGCGGGCGAACTGGCTGATGCAGACCACGGCGTCGGCCTCCTGCATCTTGAGCGCCAGATGCTGGCCGCCGACGTCGTCGAACTCGTCGGGGCCGTGGATGGTCAGCGAGAGGTGGCAGCCGGTCAGGCGCCGGACCAGCACGCCCACGGACGCGCCGGCGCTGCCGAAGTGCACGTGCAGGTGCCGCGCGCCCTGGGCGCTCATCCAGCGCGCCACCATGGCGGCCTCCACGGCGTAGGCCAGACCGGTCCACCGCGGGCGCCCTGCCGGGCGCAGCCGCCAGCCCATCGCCAGCGTCGCCAGCAGGCGCCATGGCGCGGCCAGGGCCCACGCGGCCAGGGCCGCCAGCGCACCGGCCACGCCGTGGCGCTTGACGACGTAGGTCCGCGCCGCCTCCTGGCGCTCCTGCGGATCCATGGACGCCGGTTGCCGGTCGGCGGGGTTGATCGACGCGGTGACGATGCGGTGGCCCAGCGCGCGCAGCTGGGCCACCTCGCGCAGGATGAAGGTGTGGGAGATGGCCGGGTAGGCGCTCACCAGGTAGGCGAGCGTGGGCCGTTGCAGGCTTTCGTGCATGGGAGGGTGTTCCGTTCAGGTGGAAGCCAGGGCCGGTGCGGGCAGCGGCCGGGCCGGGATGCCGGCCACCGCGGCCCCGGCAGGCACGTCGCGGGTGACGACGGCATTGGCCGCGACCACGCAGCTCGCGCCCAGGCGGGCGCCCTTGAGCACCGTGACGCCACGGCCAATCCAGACGTTGCGCCCGATCTCGATCGGTGCCGCGTCGTGTCCGCTGTCGCGCACGCTGGTCGCGCTGCGCCGGTGGTTGGCATCCCGCAGGCTCGTGTACTCGCCGACCATCGTGCCGGGCCCGAGCGTGACACGCTCGTGGGCGACGATGTGCACACCGCGCGACAGCACGACGTCGTCGCCGATCTCGATCACGCCGCGGCCCTGGGTCTCCAGGCAGACCCCAGGGTACACCAGCGCGCGCCGACCGAAGCGGACATTGGCGCTGCCCTGGGTCTCGACGACACCGAGGATCACGTTCGAGGCGTGCACGGCATGGCCGGTGACCTCGCGCAGCCGGGCCGCGCTCCACACGCGGACCCAGCGCTCGGCCACGAGCCGTCGCCAGACACCGGCGAGCGGCACCAGCAGGCCGATCAGCATGCCCTTGAGGCCCTGCCGGACGGTGGCGGACGGCTGGCCGCTTGCGCGTGCGGTGTCGCGGTACTCGACAAGGCCGAGGGCGGCGTCGGCACGGCGCGCGCGAAGCGCGTGCAGCTGGCCGAAGAACGCCGGCAGCTTCTGTGCATGCGAGTGCAGCGCGTACTGCGCCCACAGCAGCGGCTGGCCCGGCGCCTTCCACGCGCTGCGCGCCGCTGTGCGAGCGAGCACGACGAGCACCGCGACGCCGAGCACGGCAGCCGCCAACGGCGCGGCGTACGCGAGCGCGGCGAACACCAGCGGCAGCGACAGATACAGCCAGCCGTGGTGGAAGTCGCGCCGGGCCTCGCGCTGCCACAGCCGGTCGCCACGCTGGCGCATGCGGGCGGCGACGTCGGCGTAGGCGATGCCGGACCGGTAGGCCCGGCGGGCGTAGGCGCGCAGGCTGCGGATGCCGAGGTCATGGGTCGTCATCGGGGCGTCGATGTGGTCGATCGACCACCCCGCGGACCGAAGCCGCGCGCAGAGTTCGGGTTCCTCGCCGGCCGGCAGCGCCGGGTCGAAGCCGCCGACGGCGGCAAGCGCGTCGCGCCGCACCAGCACGTCGCCGCCGAAGTACAGGGTGCGGCCGGTCGGGTACACCCAGTCGAGGTCGAGCACACGCGTGTAGACCGACTGGCCCGGGTCGGACTCGCGCCGGTGCCCCCAGACGGCGCAGAGGTCGGGTTGCCCGAACGCGGCCAGGGCGCGGCGCACGAATCCCGGGTGCAGTTCGGTGTCGCCGTCAAGGAAGAGCACGTAGGTACCGCGAGCATGCCGCCAGCCCTGGTTGCGCGCCTTGGCGGCACAGGGCCTGTCGTCGGCCAGCACGTGCACGCAGGCACCGGCGGCGCGGGCGCGCGTCACGCTGTCGTCGCTGGAACGCGAGTCGACGTAGATCAGCTCCCAGGCGATGTCGTGCCAGTCGGCCGAAGCCACCGAGGCCAGGCATCGCGTCAGGCGCGGGCCCTCGTTGCGCCCGATGACGACCACCGAGACATGCATCGGCGGTTCGGTGTTGGCGGCGCCGCCAGGGTCGCCGTCGGGGCCGCAGGCGTCGTCGCCACGGATCTCGGTCGTCATTTCGAGGCACTCCCCAGGGTGAGTCCGAAGGTCAGCACAGACACCGCGGGCGCCAGCTGCCGGAGCGTGTAGCCGATCGAGGCCATGGTGCTGGTCGGGACGAACACCACATCGCCGTCTTCCAGCGCGTAGTTGACGGTTCGGGACGGGTCGATCAGCGCGGCGAAGTCGAACAGCTCGACCTTCTGCGCACCGGCGCGGTACACGCCGATGCGCTCCGGCGTCGCGTCCTCGGTGGCGCCGCCGGCCTGGGCCAGCGCGTCCAGCAGCGTCATGCGCGGGGTCAGCCGGTAGGAGCCGGGCTTGACCACCGCACCAAGCACGTAGACGGCCGTCTCGGACGAATCGGGGATGAACACGATGTCACCCTTGCGCATGCGCAGGTTGTAGGCCAGGTCGCCATTGAGCATCGCCTTCAGGTCGACCCAGATCAGCTTCTCGCGCCCGCGCAGGATGGCGCCGCGCGTCAGCGTGGCGGTCTTGTCCAGGATGGGCATCGCGCCGGCGTTGGCCAGCACCTGGGCCAGCGTGGGCTGGCTGGCGAAGCGCTGCACGCCGGCGCGTTCGACACGGCCGAGCACGGTGACCTGGTTGGAGGTGTACTCCTCGACGCCGACCGTCGTGACCGGGTGCGAGAAGAACGCGCGCAGCCGCTCGTCCAGCACACGGACGGCTTCCTCGCGTGTGCGCCCCACCATCGGGACCTGGCCGACCAGCGGCAGCGAGATGCGGCCGTCCGGGCCCACCACGTGGCGCCCGCTGACCTCCGGGCGGCCGTAGACGGTGACCTGCAGCACGTCGCCCTCACCAAGGCGGTAGTCGACGTCGGCCGCCTCCTCCAGCAGGGCGAGCTCGTCCTTGGTCGCCATCGGCGCCGCCTCGGCGCGCTGCACGCTCTTGAAGCCGGGCAGGGACTTGGGCAACGCCTCGAGCTGTTCCGGCGGCAGCGTCGGCGGGCCGCTGCAGGCCGCCACGAACGCGGATAGCGTCACGCACAGCAACGCGCGCGCCAGGGGTGTCGGGTGTCGGGTGCTCATTGGCGCCAACAATACGGACGCCGATGCCTGAAACTGTGACGCCGATGCAAACTCGCGCCGACTCCGACCAAGGGTCGGCCGGAGAGGACCGCGCATGACGCGCTACGCCGTCTTCGCGGCGATGCTGCTGGCGATCGTGGTGATCCGCCGGCGCGGCCTGCAGGCGGCCTTCCTCGACGTCTGGATCCCGTTCTTCCTGCTGATGCCGTTCGCGTTCTGGGTCAACATCCCGGGGCTGCCGGATCCCAACTTCATGCAGACGGCGATCCTGCCGATCCTGTTCGTGCTGCTGCGCGACCGGCTCGGGCAGATGCAGTTCGGCCGCATGGAAGCGCTGCTCTTCGTCTATGTCGCCGTGCGGGTGTTCAACGACTTCCTGGGCCGCGGCTACTCGGACGCGCAGAACTACGCCTTCTACATGCTGTCGTCGCTGATCGGGCCGTACCTGATCGGCCGCTACCTGATCGACAGCCGGCGCATGGACATCGACACGGCACGCCGCTTCGTGCTGCTGTTCCTGGTCATGTTCCCGATGTTCCTGTTCGAGGCGAAGTACTGGGTCAGCCCGGTCTACAAGCTGCTGTCGCCGCTGTTCCCCGACGCCGGCAGCGGACTGTCGATCCGCTGGGGCATGGCGCGTACGGCCGGCGCGTTCGAGCACCCCATCCTGGCCTGCATCATGATCATCGTCGTCTACCGGCTGCACCGCTGGCTGAGCTGGATCGGCGAGTGGGAGCGGCCGCAGCCCGGGCTGATGGGCATGGTGCAGAAGGGGTCGGCGCGCCTGCCGTTCACGCTGTCCACCCAGATCACGGTGGTGCTCGTCGTGATGGCGCTGATGACGATCTCACGCGGCCCCTGGATCGGCGGCTTTGCCGGCGCCGCGGTGGCGGCCGTCTGCCTGGCCCGGGACCGCCGCACCCGGCTGGCGCTGGTGATGGCCGGCCTGCTGGTGGCCGGCGTCGCGGCCAAGCTGGCGCTGGATGCCTACATCACACCCGAGGAGGGCGAGATCCTCAGTGGCGAGGCGCAGACCATGCTGTACCGCAAGGTCATGATCGACCAGTACAAGGCCTTCCTGTACGACAAGCTGTGGACCGGCTGGGGGCTGACGCGGGTGCCCAAGATCCCGGGCATGGAGTCGATCGACAACGCCTTCTTCCTGATGGCGCTGCAGCACGGCGTGCCCGCGGTGGCGGTGTTCTCGACGATCTTCCTCTACGCCATCGTGTCGCAGCTGAAGTTCGCGCTGCGGGCACCCGCGGGCGAGCCGCCGATCGGCTTCAGTTTCGCAGGCATCTACGTGATGTGCGCGATCGCCTTCTTCACCGTCTACATGGGCTCGCAGACCGAGCCCATGCTGTTCCTGCTGCTGGGCTGGGGCGAGAGCATCAAGCGGCGTGCAGCGCTGGGGTCGGAGACCGCGTCGGGCCCGACCCCGGCGGCTCGCCCCTTCCGCCGCGTGCTGAGCTGACCCCAGCGTCGAGCGGTGCCGCGCCGCGGCCCCAGCAGGCCGCCAGGTCCTGCAGGCCGGCGATGTCCCCGGCCAGCGCCGGCGGCACCGGCAGCCCGAAGCACGCACACATCTGGACGATGCGATGCCGCCAGTCGTGGCGCAGCAACGTCTGCTGTACGTTCAGGTGGCGCTGCGCCTCCAGCGCGTCGCCCTGGGCGAGCAGGGCCAGCAGCTGGTCGCCGGCGTCGCGCGGGTCGTCGCCGAGTTCCAGCGTGGCCCCCGGCCAGGCCAGCATCTCATCGGCCATCGTGGAGACCGGTCGTCGGCCGGCCACCACGCAGCCCGAGACCAGCGATTCCAGCCAGCGGCTGGTCACCATCATCGAACGCGGTCGCTGCCCCTCGGGTTCCACGAACAGGTGGAAGGCCAGCGACACGCTCGCGCGGTGCAGCAGCTTGAAGAGCATGCCACGCTCGAGATGGACGTCCGGCCCGGTCACGTGGCCCAGTGGCGAATGCAGGTACAGGGCCGGCGACTGCGCGCCGTGGAAGCGGCGCGCGAAGTGCGCGTGGTAGCTGGCCGGCATGCGGCCGAAGCCGATCAGGTCGATCGCGCGTGGCGTGGACTGCCGCGGTGCCCAGGCCAGGCCGTCGACGCCCTGGTAGACCTGGTGCACCGGAATGCCGAAGCGCTGCCGCGGGTGCGCCTGGTCCTCCGGGGCCGTGACGGTGATGCCGTCGTACTGCGCCGTCGCCGGGCCGAAACCGCCCTCGAAGTAGGAATCGGTCACCCAGGCGACGATGCGGCCGAAACGGCGTCTGGCGTCGGGGATGGCGTCGATCATCGCCAGGTCCTGTGGCGCGTGGGCGACCACGAACAGGACGTCGCCACCGTCGCTGTCCAGCCGCTGCCAGGCCGAACGGCCCGACCGTGGCCAGGGCCAGCGCCGCTCGACGCGGCGTGGGCTGAGCAGGGTCGCATCGAAGTAGTGCACCAGCAGGTCGGCGAGCTCGTCGATCGCCGCCCAGCCGGCGTGCGGCGCGGCATGGCCCGCGCAGGCCACGGTCATCCTCATCGTTCACACCTCCTCACCACTGCCAGCCGGCCGTGTCGAAGATCTACCCCGGGTCGGGCCACTGCGCGCACGAACGTCGCCATGGTCGGCGGAACGGTAAACGTCATCACATTCTCCAGGTCTCGGCAGCGCCGCCGCAGGCGTCGCAAAGCGCTGTGCGCATCGTGGTCCTCGACATCTGAGGCTGGACCGGCGGCGCGGCCATGGCATCGTCGGGCCTTGGTCATTGCATGGGATGCCGACATTGGACGTCTAGCGCAGCGCTGGATCGTCACAAGGATGCAAACTCGCCGGCGGGTACGTCGCTGGGCCGCTGCGGTGCGGGCGCTCAGGCCGCCGCCGGCCGGCGGCGCTGGCTCCACCAGCGGGCCAGACGGGCACGGGCCAACTGCCAGGACAGCGACGCGCCACTCTGGCTCATGAAGCGTTCGAACCGGGTGCGCAGCAGGGTCTCGACGATGAGCGGCTCGTAGTAGCCGGCGCCGCGGAACACCGGGACGCGGTTCACGTACAGGCCCACGGCCTCCGGATCCAGCCGCTGCAGCAGACGCCGCGCGCGCGCGATCTCGCCGCGCGACGCGGCCTCCGCGTCGATCACCAGGAAGACCTGACCCACCTGCTCGATCATCAATTCGGCATCGGCGCTGAGCAGCAGCGGCGCCAGGTCGCACAGCACGAAGTCGTAGTCGGCGCACCAGCGGTCCAGCGCCTGCCGCAGGAGGTCCAGGCGCTGCAGCCCCTGGTCCGGCCGGGTGCCGATGGCCACGCCATCGACGTGGCCCGCCACCACGGGCCGCGCCAGCCCCTCGAACCGCGCCTCGCCGGCGAGCAGGTCGGTGAGGCCCGGCACGCCGACGGACGCCGTCCCCGGCGTCATCGCATTGGTGTCGATGACCAGGGTGCGGAATCCCAGCCGGCCCAGTTCCCGGGCCGTGTCCTGCACGCTGCGGCTGGCGCCCGCACCGGGCTTGATCCCGGTGAAGCCGAACAGGTTGCGTCCACCCCGGGCCCGGTTGCGCACGAGCGTGGACGCAAACCGGCGGACCTGCTCCTGGGCCAGCGCCTCGCTGGCCATGCCGTCCTCATGCACCTGCCAGCCGGCCGCCGGGATGCCCATCAGCTTCTCGGCCTCGTTGACAGTGCGGATCCGGCGGTCCAGCAGGTCCAGCACCACCGGCGCCGCCAGACCGGCGGCCAGGCCGGCCAGCAGCACGGCCAGGATCATCTTCTTGTGGCCGACGCCCAGGGGTGTCTCCGCCGGCAGCGCCGGCGACACCAGTCGCACGAAGCCCAGGGCCTGCGTTTCCAGGTCCAGGTAACCCAGGCGCTCGCGCACCCGCTGGAGTTCGGCATCGCGTTCGCGGATGTCGGCGGTCAGGCGCATGGCCTGCTGGAAGCTGCGCGCGAAGTCGGTGGCCTGCGCCTGCAACTGCGCATGAGCCGCCTGGGCACTGGACTCGACCTGGCGCCGCTCGTCGACACCGGCGACGAGCCGTGCGCGGACGCTGTCGAAGCTGCCCCGGTCGAAGGCGGCCTCGCCTGCCGACAGGCGGCGCTGCATATCGGCCAGTTCGGCCTCGGCGGCCTGTCGCGCTGGATGCCGGGGTTCCAGCCCTGCCATGATCCGGTTGAGCTGTTCCGTGCGGGCGACGACCTCGTTGCGCAGGGCCTGCAGGCCGTTGTCCTGCAGGCGCATCTCGAGCAGGGAACGCCCGAGGTGCCCCGGCAATTCGCGGTGGGCCAGGAACGAGGCCAGCGCCGCCTCGGCCTGCGCGCGGTCCAGCCGGGCCGCTTCCAGGCGTTCACGGGCCAGTGCCAGCGCGGTGTCGTAGGGATTCACGGTGCTGTCGGCGAAGGTCGTCAGGCCCAGCCGCTCGGCCAGCGCGATCCGCTGGCTGCCCAGCGTGGCCACCTCCGAGGCGAGTTCGGCGCCACGCTCCTGCAGGGCCTTCAGACGCTCCGGGGAACCATAGATCTGCTCCTCGCGCGTGGTCTGCACGAACGAGTCGGCCACTGCGTTGATGAGGTCGTGCAGATGGGCAGGCTCCTGGCTGTCGGCGCCGATGCGGACCATGTAGGTGTCGGGCACGGCGCGGACGTAGAGGGTGCGCGCCAGGAATTCGATGTACTTGCGCTCCGTCATCGCCGGCGGTCGACGGTCGATGCCGCGCTCCCGCAGCGCGGCCACGGCGCGCTGCAGCACGTCGGGCCGCGTGACGGTGTTGGAGAGGTGGTTGACGAACTCGCGGTACTGGGAGTTGGACTGCAGCTCCAGTTCCTTGTCGGCCGTCAGGTTTTTCATGTAGCTCGGCGCCACCTGGAAGACTGCCTCGCTGTTGAAGTGGCTCAGGCCCTTGAACCAGGCCACGGGCAGGCCGGCGAGCACGACGAGCAGGGCGACAAGCAGCGCCGCGCGCGGGTGGCGTCGCAGGCTCAGCAACGGCTTGATGCCGGCACCCGGGAGCGTGGCCGGATCGAAGGTGGGCGTGTTCATCTCAGCATTTCCCGACGGGCGCCGACGGGCGCTGCGTGCGCACCCAGCCTGACCGCATGCCGGCGAGGTACGCCACGTAGACCGGCAGCTTCCACAACGCGTACAAGGGCAGCCGCAGCAGTTCGGCGGGGCTCAGCAACTGGCGTCCGAAGCGCCACCACCCCATCCCGATGGCCAGCCCGAAACAGGCGGCACCGGTGGCAACGAGCGTCGCCGCCGGCCGCGCCGGTGCCCACCCCGCGCCGGCCGCCCCGGCCACGGCGAGCAGCGCCGCCATGAGCAGGAAGTACAGGGCCACCGGCGGGATCACCAGGTCAAGCGCCAGCACGGCGAGCGCACGATCGCGGCGGGTGACAGCCAGCGCCAGCGCCGCCGGCAGTTCCTCGCGCATGGTGTCCAGGTGGCCGTGCTCCCAGCGCGCCTTCTGGCGCCGGGCCACACCGCCGTCGGCGACGAACGCACTGCGCACGCGGGCACCGGCCAGAAAGCGCGGCGGGTGGCCGGCGACGGTCAGCGCCATGCCCAGCTTCATGTCCTCGGCCACGTGGCCGGTGGCCAGCGGCGCGTGCTCGATCAGCCGCCACGGAAGTGCCATGCCAGTGCCCATCAGCTGGCACACGCCGCCCAGCCGGTGGCTGCCCAGCGGGCGCACCAGGTTCTTCATGACCATGGCGAACTCGAGCACCCGGTGCCGCAGACCGGCGCCCGACGGCGCGTGCATGAGGTCCAGCATCTGCACCGGGCGGGCCGTGTGATGGCACTCGGCCACGATGGCGGACACGGCACCGGGATCGACGCTGCAGTCCGCATCGACGACCAGCACCACATCCGGCGGGTCGCGCCGCAGGTGGTCGACGCCGTGGGCCAGGGCGTGGCCCTTGCCACGCCGCGTCGGATCGTGACGCTCGACCACCTCGGCTCCGGCCGCACGGGCCAGCGCCGCGGTGTCGTCGCTGCAGTTGTCGGCCACGACCAGCAGCCGGTCCTGCGGCGCCAGCTGGGCCTGCAGGCTGGCGATCGTGGGCAGCACATGCAGGGATTCATCGTGCGCCGGAACCAGCACCGCCAGGCGCAGGCCCGGTGGTCGCTCGCGGGTGGGTGTGGCACGCGCCGGGGCACCTGCGGCCAGCGTGAGCGCCAGCAGCGCGAATGCCGGCAGCAGCGCAGGCAGCACGAGCAGGCACAGGACGATCTCGGTCATTGCACGGGTTCCGATGCAGGGAAGACGTCCGCGGCCCGGACGGGAGGCACTGGCGACACCGGTTCGCCCGGCATGGCGCGGCGGGGCTTGATCACGGCCGGCACGCCGACCGCGATGCTGTGGTCCGGGACGTCCTGCAGCACCACGGCGTTGGCGCCGATGTGCACGTGATGGCCGATGCGGATGCGGCCCAGCACCTTGGCCCCGGCGCCGATGTCCACGTGGTCACCGATCCACGGTGCGCAGGGATCGTCCACGCGCGCCAGGCCGACGACCACGCCGTTGCGGATGCGGCAGTGGTCGCCGAAGCGCGCGAACCCGCTGACGACGATGCCCCCCGCGTGCTCGATCACGAAGCCGCGACCGACCGGCACCTCGGCCGGCAGCTCGATCCCGGTGACGATCTGCACCGCCTTGTACAGCGCGCGATAGAGCAGTGACAGCGGCTTGCGCAGCAGTGCCGGGCGCACGCCGTAGCGCCAGCGCCCGAAGCGATAGACGGTCATCGCCCAGAAGCCCTGGGCACCCCAGTCGCCGCGGTGAGCGGCGAGGTCCTGGCGGATGTTTTCGAACATGAATGCTCTCCTCGACGCCGTTCAGCGCCCGTTGACGGGCCAGGTCCGCACGACGCCAGCAACGGTCATGCACAGCCCCAGGGCCTCGACCCAGCGGCCAGCGCTGAGCCCGGCCAGACGCGCCTGCAGCCAAAGGTCGGTCGCGTGCAGCGACACCAGGCGCAGCAGGGCCACCAACGTCACCAGGATCACGCCGGCAGCCGCCCAGCGCGTTGCGGCATCGGCGCTGGCCAGCAGGCCCCTTGCCCGCAGCACCGCGACCAGCGCGACGCCGCCGCCGAGCGCCAGAACGAGCACCTGCCAGACCCGGCGCTGGGCATACCAGCCCTGCGCCTGCGCCAGGTCGCGCATCACCAGCACCAGCAGCCGGTCGATGGCCAGCCAGCTGGTCAACGCGATCATGAGCAGCGCTGTACCGCCGCCTATCCAGGCGACACCGCGTCCTCCCGCTGGCCACGAGGCCCGTCCGCGCGCGATGCACAGGAGGCCCACGGACCCCTGGAAGGACGCCACGAGCGCGGCAGGCCAGCCCTGTTGCCCGAGGGCCTGCCGCCAGGCCGGCCAGGCGTCGACCAGGGCGGTCGTGCAGCTTCCGGCATTCACGGCACGACCCTCGGCGCCATGCGCGCCGCGACGGGCGCTTGGGAGCGGCCCGGCGCGCTCATTGCAGCACCTTCGCCCGTGGAGGGCTTCGGCATGAGCGCTTGGGAGCGGCCCGGCGCGCTCATGCCTGCACCTTGCGCAACGTGCCGGTGGCACCGCGTTGACGGGCCACCTCGCCCAGCAGCACCGGCAGACTCCAGGGGTGTGCCCGCGCGACGCGCCGGATCAGCACAGGGCCGAGCAGGCCGGCGGCGAGCCCGAGCGTGCAGTGCGCCAGGACCGACGTGACGCCGACGCCGTTAAACACCACCCGGGCCCCGGCCGTGAAGAACACGTGGTACAGGTAGATGGCATAGGACGCCTGGCCCAGGCTGGCCAGCGGTGGGCAGCGCGGCTGCAGGGCCATCAGGAGCATGCATCCGGACAGCCCAGCCACGAGCATCGGCACCGTGCGGCGCGCGGGGTCCGGCAGCGGCTCGCCGATCGCAAGCAGGGCCAGCGCCGCGGCCAGCGCCAGCAGGACCAGCGCCAGACCCTGCCGGCGCAGGACGGCGATGACTGCGAAGCGCCGCAGGGCCAGGCCTGCGAGAAAGTACGGCAACAGGTACAGCGCGCCCTCGAGGCCCAGCCACGGTGTGCCGGGGAGGACCAGCGTCAGCGCCGCCGTGACCAGCCAGGTGATCGCGAAGGCCGTGGCATCGCGCAGGCACCCGCTGCGCTCGAGCAGGAGCACGGCGCCGAAGACCCAGAACAGCGACTCGACGAACCACAGGTGGCCCACCGGCAGCAGGTGCAGCGTGGTCCAGTCGGGCGCGGCCGCGTTGGCACCCGGCACCACCGTCTGCGCGGCCACCAGCATGGTGCCGACGAACAGCATCGGCAGAAGCAGCCGGCGCGCCTTGCCGCGCAGGAATCCGGCCGCGTCGCCCTGCGCCGGCCGCAGGCCGTAGACCCAGCCGGACAGCACGGTGAACAGCGGCATGCGCAGCGGCGCCAGCACGTCGTTGAGGACCCGCAGGCCACCGTCGGCGATTTGCAGTCCGAACGACGGGTTGGAGCCGATGACGTGGTAAAGCACCAGCAGCACGCAGGCGAGGCCACGCAGCGTCTGGGTCGGGAGGTCTTGTCGCATGCGCTCATTGGACGCTGCAGCCGCCGACCGAATGTGATCGCACTGTGACGTCGTGCGGCAGCGGGCCGGGCGACCCGGCTGCCAGGGTCAGCGCCGGCCGGGGCGAGGACTCAGCAGGCGGCGAGTGCGCCGAGGCGCGTGGGCAGCGGCACCAACGCCGAGACGCTGGGCCAGGCCAGCGCACGCCGGAGTCCCGGCGTGACCACCGGCGCCATCCACGTCGCCATGGTCAGCCAGTCCTCGGCGGTGAGCGGCTCCTCGCGGCCATGGTCGGGCAGCAGGTCCAGCAGGCCGCGCAGCAGTCTGCGCCCGACGGCCAGGGCCAGCGGGCGCGACGGCACGCCGTCGGTCGGCAGCAGGCGCGGCCCGCTCGGTCGACCGTGCGCAAGGCCCCCGTCGGCATGCACCAGCACCACCAGCGGGTGCACGCCACTCTCCAGTTGTTCGACAAGACCGTCCTGGGTCGACCAGAGACGGTCGGCATCGGGCAGTCGACCGTCCAGGATCAGCAGGCCCGGGCCACGCCCGGCCTCGACGGGGTCACCATCCGTTCGGCCTGGCCAGATCCGCCAGGGATCCACCGCGGCGAGGTCGACACACCAGGTGGTGATGCCGCGCGCCCGAAGCGACGCGCACAGCGCGTCGGCATGGTCCGTCTGGAAGGTGCCCGTGCCCGCATCACGCAGCACCAGCGCCTCGTCGAAGTGGTCGATCAGCCTCATGCGCGGACCCGGTGTGGATGCAGCCGGCCCGACCGCTCAACTCGTCTGCGGGTCGAGCGTGCGCACCGCGTCGTGGCGGTGCTGCTGGATCTTGAAGACACGGTGCATGCGCATCAGCTCGAACAGCGCCCGCACGGTCTGCGCCATCTCGCAAAGCACCAGGTCCCCCTGCCGCGCGTTCAACTGGCGCAGCAGGCTGATCAGGGCCCCGAGGCCGGAACTGTCGACGAATTTCACGCCCGCCATGTCCAGCACCACCCGCGAGCAGTCCTGGATCATCGATCCGGCCAGATCCCTGAATTCGCGCACGTTGCCCGCGTCGAGGTGGTCCTCGCGAAGTTCCAGCACGAGCACGCCATTGCCCTCGGTTCTCGCCCTCAGTTCCATGTCAACCCCATCTCGTCCATGTATGGTCTGCAGTGTGAACCGATTGGGCCACGCCGCCGGCCCACAAGTGTCATCGGACTGTGACCGGCACCGTCGTGGGCGGCGCACGCCACGTCGACGGTCGAGCGGCTCGCCGCGGCCCCAAGGCTCAACCCGGTGCGTGCTGCAAGACCAGCCGCCGCACAGCCAGCAGCGCGTCGTCGAGCGCCGGTCCCTGCGCGCCGCGCTCGAGCAGCGCCAGCGCGTGGCGTGCGGCGGCGTCGATGTCGGCAAACCCGTACCCCCCGGCCGCGCCGGCCAGCCGGTGCAGCGCGGCCGCCCTGCCCACGGCATCGGTCGCCGCGTCGATCTCGGCCTGACGCGCGCCGAGTCCGGCGGCGAACCGCAGACGCAGCGCCTCGAACGTCGCCCGGGCGTGCGGTGGCAGGCCCTGGGGATCAGGCCGGGCCACGGCCGTGCTCCCAGTAGATGCGGATGTCGGACGGCAGACTCACGGGGTCGAACGGCTTCACGATGATGCCGGTGGCCGCATGCTCGAGCAGGTCCTCCAGTTCGTCGCGCATGGCCTTGGCGGTCATGAACACCACCGGCACTCGGCGGCTCGTGTCGCGCTGCCGGAGGGCGTGGAGCACCTCCGGCCCGGACATCATCGGCATCATCACGTCGAGCAGGATGAGGTCAGGCCCGAAGCCGTCCACGGCCGCCAGCGCGGCAGCGCCACCGTCGCAGCACAGCACCTCGTAGCCGCCGACCGTGCCCAGGCTGAACTCGAGCAGGTCGCGGATGTCGGCGTCGTCCTCCACGCACATCACCTTTCTCAGCTCGGCCATTCAGCCCTCCTGCCCAGCCTTGGGGCGACCCAGATCGGCCAGCTTGCGCTCCAGCATCTCCGCGCCCGTGCCCTCGCCCGACTTCGGCATCCAGTGCAGGCCCTGCCGTTGGACAAAGGCTGCATCCACCGCGTCGCTGTACAGCAGCACCGGCCGGCCCCGCGCCAGTCGCCGCAGGCCGTCGCAGAACTCCACGGCCATGCCCTGGCCTTGCGGGTCCGCCAGCAGCACGGTGGTCGGGTCGGGCCGCCCCAAGTCCGCCGCCTGCGCCAGGTCGACGACGGCGCTGACGCGCCAGCGCGCGCCCAGCAGCGCACGCAGGCGCGCGCTGGCGTCGACGTCTCGGTCCACGATCCACAACACCGGTCGTTCGGGCGCCGCCGGCGCGTCGGCGCGCGGCAGACGGATCCGGAACTCGCTGCCTCCACCCTCGCGCGCGCCCGCGGTGATCTGACCGCCCATGCGCTCGACGAGCAGCCGGGCCACGTAGAGCCCCAGGCCGGTTCCGCCCTTGGCGCGCTGGTCCGAGCCGTCCGCCTGCGAGAACTTCTCGAACATGCGGTGCTGGAAGTCTGCCGGGATGCCCGGCCCCTCGTCGCCGACGCTGTAGTGCACCCAGTGGCTTGTCGACGACAGCGCAACAGTGACTTCGCCCTGGGCCGGGGAGTGCTTGACGGCGTTGGAGATCAGGTTGGACATCACCTGCAGGAAACGATCGGGGTCGACGCTGACCGCGGCCGACGTGTCCTGCCCGTGCGCCGCGAGCCGCACGCCTGCACGCTGCGCGTACGCGTGGTTGGCGTCGAGCGCCTCGGCCACCAGGCTGGCGGCATCCACGCGCTGCAGGCGCAGCGTCATGCGATCGCCTTCGAGCTTGGTCAGGTCCAGCAGGTCGTCGATCAGGCGGCTCAGGCGCTGGGCGTTGCGGTGGGCCATGCCGAGCAGCGGCGCCGCCTGCGGCGGCAGCACGCCGGCCTTGCCGGCCACCACCAGGCTGACGGACCCGACGATCGAGGTCAGCGGCGTGCGCAGTTCATGGCTCACGGTGGCCAGGAACTCGGCCTTGAGCCGTTCGATTGCCCGCCGCTCGCTGAGGTCGCGCAGCACGAGCGTGACGCGAGATGCGCCGGCATCGTGCCACTGGCTGGAGCCGATCTCCGCGGGGAACGACCGTCCATCGGCAGCCGTGAGCGTGACCGCGCCGCCGGCGGTCAGTGCCGCCAGTTCGAGGCCGGTGACGTCGCGGCAGCCGCACCCGGCCAGCTCGGACGGCCAGGTGGCACCGAACCGCCGGCAGGCAGCCATGTTGGCATCGATGATCGTGCCCTCGTCATCGAGCGTGAGCACGGCATCACTGATGTTGTCGTGGATGTCGCGCTGGCGTTGCATGGCCACGGCCACGTCGCGCTGCAGCCGCAGCACCCGTGCGTAATGGCGCAGCTTGGCGTCGAGCAGCTGGACATTGACGGGCCGCGTCAGGTAGTCGTCCGCGCCCTGGGCCAGGGCGGCGCAGAAGTGGTCGTCGCCCTGCAGCGACGAGGTCACGAGGACAGGCACCCAGGTCGTGGGCGCGATCTGGCGGATCCGGCGCGTGACCTCGAAGCCGTCCAGGTCCGGCATCAGCAGGTCGAGCAGGACGAGGTCGGGCAGCCTCGACCGCACGCACTGCAGCGCCTCCTCGCCACCGGCCGCCGCGACCACGCCGTGACCCAGGCGCTCGACGAGTTCGGTCAGTTCGAGGCGTGACTGGTCGATGTCGTCGACCACCAGGACGTCGAGGCGCGCGAAGGTTGAGGGGGCCGGCAGCATGGCACCCGGATGGTAGTGCCGTCACGGAAGGCGCCCGGGCGGCGCCCCGCCAGGGTTGACAAAGCCGTCACAACTCCGGGCCCCTGTGCACCTGTAATGGCCATGGATTCAAGCACAGGAGCATTCCATGTCCCGGTCGGCGACCCTTCACTCCCCCCTGGCGCGGCGCTGGCAGGCCACGACGGCCATGCTGGCCTGGCGCTGGCGGACACACCGCCTCGCGTGGTTCAAGCGCGGCTGCGACATCGCGGTGGCCGTGGTGGCACTGTTGGCGCTGGCGCCCCTGCTGGCCGCGGTCGCCCTGGCCATCAAGCTGTACGACCGGGGGCCGGTGCTGTTCTGGCAGCAGCGGGTGGGCCGCCACGGCGTGCGCTTCGCGTTCCCGAAGTTCCGCTCGATGTGCGTCGACGCCGAGGCCCGACTGGCGGCACTGCGTGAGCGCAATCAGCACGGCCAGGACGGTGTGACGTTCAAGATGAAGCACGATCCGCGCATCACACCGGTCGGCCGCCTGATACGGCGCACAAGCATCGACGAACTGCCGCAGCTGTGGAGCGTGCTGCGCGGCGACATGAGCCTCGTGGGCCCGCGCCCGGCGCTGGTCAGCGAGGTGCAGCGCTACGAGCTGGCCCATCGCGAGCGCCTGCTCGTCACGCCCGGCCTGACCTGCATCTGGCAGGTCAGCGGGCGCGGCGAGGTGCCATTCGCCCAGCAGCTGGAGATGGATCTCGACTACATCCGCAACCGGTCGATCGGACTCGACCTGAAGTTGTTGGCCCTCACGCTGCCGGCCGTGGTCGGCGGCCGCGGCGCGTACTGATCGGCAGGAGGCCCCATGACACAGCCCACGCCCGTCCCGCTTCACGCGGACGCGGAGACCCGCCTGCGCCAGCTCGATCTGGTGCTGACCGCGCTGGCCCTGGCCGTGCTGGCGCTGCCGATGGTTGTCGCCGCCCTGGTGGGTCGCAGACAGCGCCTGCACCGTCTGGGTCGCGACGGCCGGCCGTTCACGCTGCGCCGGTTCGTGCTGCCCGACCATGTGGTCGGCCGTGCCCTGGGCAGGCTCGGTGCCGGGCGCTGGCCGGAACTCATCAGCGTGATCGCCGGTGACATGTCCTGGGTCGGCCCGGCGCCGCTGAGCATCGGCGAGAACAGTGCGGCACCTCCGCCACCGGTCCGCCCGGGGCTGTTCAGCAGCTGGTACGTGCGGCGCCGGACCGCGGTCGACTTCGACGGCGAGGCGCAGGCCGACGCACAGGACCTGGCCCGGCGCAGCATGCGACACCATCTGGGCGTCGTCGCCCGCGCCTTGATGGTCGCGCTGCTACCCGCGCCGGCCGACGCCCGGCCGCGGCGCCTGACCGTCGGCGACCTCACGATCGACAACCTCGACACCCCGGAGGCCCTGGCCCGCATCGACGCCCTGATGGATGCGGGCGAAGGTGCCCTGGTGTGCTTCGTCAACCCGGCCTGCGTGAACATCGCCGCGACCCATCGCGGGTACCGGCGGGCGCTGTCGCGTGCCGCCCTGGTGCTGCCGGACGGCATCGGCGTCAAGGTGGCCGGCGACCTGCTCGGCACGCCGCTGAAGCAGAACGTCAATGGCACCGACCTCTTCCCGCGGCTGCTGGACCGCCTGGCCGACCGTCGCGCCCGCGTGTTCCTGCTCGGCGGACGCCCGGGCGTGCCGGAGCGGGTCGCGACCGAGATCGGCGCGCGCTGGCCGCAGGTGCGCGTCGTCGGCCTGCGCGACGGCTACTTCGGCCCGGCCGACGAAGGCGGTGTGGTCCAGGCCATCCGGGCCAGCGGTGCCGACGTGCTGCTGGTCGCACGCGGCGTGCCAGCCCAGGAGATCTTCGTCGACCGGCACGGGCCGCTGCTCGGCGTGAAACTGGCCATCGGTGTCGGCGGGCTGTTCGACTTCGTCAGCGGCCGCATTCCCCGAGCGCCGCAGTGGATGCGCGAGGTTGGGGCGGAGTGGGTCTACCGGCTGGCACAGGAACCGCGCCGGATGTGGCGCCGCTACCTGGTCGGCAACTTCAGTTTTCTCGCGCGCGTGGTGCTGCAGCGCTGGGGTTGGCGCCGAACCGCGGCGGACTCGCTCCCGCAGGGCACGTCGGAGTCTGGCGCTGTGCCGCACATGGAGGCGCAGGCCGGCGTGCGAGGCGTGATCTTCGCCACGCCCACGGCCCACCCGGAGATCCCGGTGCCGCGCGACGAACCGGCTGCGCTGCTGCCGGCCGGCGCCGGCACGCTGATCGAGCGCCAAGTCGCACAGATGGCGGGCGCCGGCCTGCGGGACATCGACATCGTGGTCTGCGACGCACCGGAGCGCATGCGGGCGCTGCTGGGGGACGGCGCGCGCTGGGGCGTGGCACTGACCTGGCACGTGGTGAAGGATCCGGCCAGGCCCTACGCACCGCTGCGTTGCAGCGCGCTGCTCGCCTGCGACCGCCTGGTGGTGGCCCATGCGGATGCCTGGATCGACGACGACACGGTGCGCCATCTCGTCGGCGACGATGGGGCCGCGGTGCACGTCGACGCCCTGGGGCAGCGCCACTGGACCGGCTGGGCCAGCGGCCCGGCCCGGATGTTCTCGACCCTGTCGCCACAGAGTGACCGCAGCGCGCTTCGCTGGCAGGTCCTGCGGCAGAACCACCCGTGCCTGGAACTCGGGGTTGAGCAGTGCGTCAGCCTGCTGGATGCCCGGGGCCTGCTGAAGCTTCAGGCGCTGGCATCGTCGCGCGCCGCGGGTCCGGGTGTCCCGCTGAGCTGGATCGTCAAGCCCTGGGGTGCCTGCAGCCCGCAGGCACATGTGCATCCCGAGGCGCGGATCGACGGGCCGGTGCTGATCGACAGTGGCAGCGTGATCCAGGCCGGTGCCCGGCTGGGCCCGAACACGTGGATCGGGCGCGATGTGGTTGTGGGCGCGGGCAGCCACCTGCACGACGCGCTGGTGTTGCCAGGAACCTTCGTGGGGGGCGCACTGGACGTGACCCACGCGATCGTGCACGGCCGCCGGCTCCGCAGCGTCCGCCATGCGGTCGAGACCGTGGTCTCGGCGGTCGACGGCACGCTCGGCAGCGTGCACCGCGCGCGGCGCAACGGCCCGTCCTGGGCCGGACGCCTGGCTGCCGCGGTGGGCTTCACCGCCGCGGCCCCTGTCTTCGCACCCGCGGCGCTGGCCTGGAGGCTGCGGCGACAGGCGTGGCCCTGGTCGCGCCGTCCAGCCGTCGTCGGCCGCCACGAGCGCACGGGCCGGCTGGACTGCGTCGCACTGCTGAGCTGCCGTGACCGGACCGCGGGCGTGGCACGACTGCTGGCCGGGTGGGCTGGCCTGACCGACATCGCCCAGGGGCGGCGCGCCTGGTTCGGTGTCCGCGCGCGCACGGCCTCGCAGTGGTATTCGCTGAGTGCCGAGTGGCAGCGGATGCTGTCCCGCGCACCGGTGGGCGTACTGCACGCCCCTGCCTGGTTCGCGACCGAGAACCAGCGCAGCGACGCAGAAGCCGCAGCCGACCTCTTCTACATCTCCCGCGCCGGCTGGCAGGAGAACTTGCGCGTCTGTGCTGCATGGCTCAGGCATGCGCCAGT
Source organism: Burkholderiaceae bacterium (assembly GCA_024235915.1). Taxonomy (GTDB): domain Bacteria; phylum Pseudomonadota; class Gammaproteobacteria; order Burkholderiales; family Burkholderiaceae_C; genus Rubrivivax. Next base: position 405,826 of record JACKLO010000009.1, read on the forward strand.
CATGTCACCACCACCGGGCCAGGGCACCCAGCCCGTTCCCGCCCTGGAGAGGCCCCAATGAGGACCGATGCCGCCATGCCCGCCCCGAACGGCCGGCCTCGACCGACGGATCCGCTGCCCAACGCAACCGGTCCTGGCCTGTCGGTCGGCGATCGGTGGCGTCACGCCCGGATCGACCGCTTCGATCGCATCGCCAGGATCGCGACCCGGCTGTTCAAGGTGGCGGCCGCATGGGTCGAAGACGAGACCGAGGAACAGCTCTACCGGTTCGCCAACGACGACACCGGCCCGTCCTGCGCCACATCGCCCTGGCCGGCCACCCTGCCCGGGCTGCCCTGTGACCTGCTGACCCATGCCGACGAGGCCACGAGCGGCCACCCGGTGAGGCGGCTGCTGGATCAGAGCGGGCTGCCCTGCGCCACGCGCATCGCCCTGCGCGATGACCACGGCACACGGCTGGGCACGCTGGTGCTGGCCGACCCCCAACCCCGTCGCCTCGATGAGGTGGAACTCGACACCTTGCAGGCCTTCGTGCACACGATTGCGGCTGAACTCTCGATGCAACGGCAATCCACCACCGACCCCCTGACCGGCCTGCTGAACCGACTCGGCTTCTGGCAGGCCGGCGAGACGCTGCTCGCGCTGTCACGCACCGGACAGCTCCGGGCCTCGCTGCTGCTGTTCGACCTCGACGGTTTCAAGCAGATCAACGACCGCTTCGGTCACGCCGAGGGGGACCGCGCCCTGGCGCACTTCTCGGCGATGCTCAGGGATTGCTTCCGGGCCACCGACCTCGTCGCCCGGCTGGGCGGTGACGAGTTCGCGGTACTGGCCAATGGGACGGGGCGCCACGCCGTGGTGCCCGCGCTGCGTCGTCTGCAGGCCGAACTCGACGCGACCGCCTTCGGAGCGGAACTGGGCTACCGGCTGGGGTTCAGCGTGGGAGTTGTGCCCTGCACGGGCCACGGCACACGGGACCTCGACGCGTTGATCGCGCTGGCCGATGAGTCGATGTACGCCAACAAGCGCCGCAGGCGCGAGCAGCCCGGACGATCCGGCGACCGCGCCGCCACAAATTCCACTGGCTGACGCCCTGCGAAGCAGCGCCATCGTGGCACGCCCCGCACAATCGGCGGACGCGGGCTGGCGCCGACGCCTGGCCTCGCGCACCGGAAACCGCGACACGAGGACCGCCATGCACGTTGCCATCGCCGAGGACGACACCGACCAGGCAGCACTCCTGTGCCACTGGCTGGAGTCTGGGGACCATACCGCCCGCGCGGCACCGACGCTGGCCGCATTTCAGGAACTGCTCAAGCGTGAGCGGTTCGACGCACTGTTGGTCGACTGGATGCTGCCCGACGCCACCGGCGACCAGGTTCTGACCTGGGTGCGCGAGAACCTGGGCTGGGAGTTGCCCACCATCGTGGTCACCGCGCGCGATGACGAGGAAACCGTCTGCGCCGCGCTCAAGGCTGGTGCCGACGACTACGTCGTCAAGCCGCCGAAGCCACGGGAGCTGCTGGCCCGCATGACCGCCGTGGCACGCCGCGGCAACACGCGCGAACTCCCGGTGCTGCGGCTTGGCACCTACGAGGTCGACATCACCCGCCAGCGGCTCCAGGTCGCCGGGGAGCCGGTCATGCTGACGCAGAAGGAGTTCGACCTCGCCACCTACCTGCTCCAGAGCCCGGGCAAGCTGCTGTCGCGAGACCATCTGCTGGACCGCATCTGGGGCATCCATGCCGACGTCGACACGCGGACCGTGGATACCCATGTCAGCCGCTTGCGCAAGAAGCTCAGGCTCGACGGCAGCCAGGGCTGGCGGCTGGTGCCGATCTATGGCTACGGCTATCGGCTGGACCGCCAGGACTGACGACCCGGCCGCGGCGACGGCCTCAGGCAGCGCCGCGCGACCAGACCGCCACGTGGCCGCAGGCCGGATCGTCCCGGCCTGAAAGCACCCGGGTGTGGAGCACGGCCAGGTCTGCCGGTGCCGGATGCGCCACGACACGCAGCCAGGGCTCGGGTCCGGCGGTGACGCGCGCCAGATGCGTCTGCCACGCGGAGGCCAGCCGTTGCGCAAATCCCTCGGTGCCCCAGTCGGCCAGACGCCTCTTCACCTGTGCTGGCGCGAAGAACAGCACCGGCTTCGGCCCCGGCAGGTCCCGCGCACCCGCCAGCTGGTCCACGTGCGTGCCGCCCACCGAGCAGCTGTAGGCCAGCGCCGCCAGGTGCGTGTGCACGCGCCGACGCAGCGCGCCGTTGCCGGCAAAGTCCACGTACACCGCCGGCGCGTCCGGCGCCAGCGCCTCCAGATCCTCGTAGGCCAGCACGCGGAGGTAGACGCCCAGGCGTTCGCAGTAGGCGCGGTTGGCGGCCGAGGTGAGGCCCACCACCTCGACGCCGCCGCGCGCTTGCAGCAGCGCCGCCGTGGCGTTGGCCGTCTTGCTGCTGGCCGATGACAGCAGCACGCGGGCGGCACCGAAGAAGGCCTCGTCGGCCAGGAAGTCGTCGATCAGCCAGCTGGTGGTGAACAGCGGGCGCAGCAAGGCCTGCAGGTCTTCGCTGTCGCGGGTGTACAGCGGGTCCACATTGCAGCGCAGCAGCTGGTTGTAGACAGCCGCCAGGCCCGCGCGGTGGGCGCTGCCGTCGACAAACCCGGTGGCACGCAGCCGGGTGGGCGTCAGCACCGCGTGGCTGGCGCTGGGCCAGTAGCCGTACAGGCGCTCGCCCACCGCCACACCAGGGTGAAGGCTCTGCACCACGTCGGCAAAACCCCAGACCGGGATGTTGCCCCAGGCCTCGTCGCCCGTCGGGTAGAAGGCCCAGTACTGCATCGCGTCGCCGAAGGCGGCGTAGGTGATGTTGTTGGCGGTGTAGGCGCAGCGGTCCACGCGCACGCGCACCTGGCCGTCGGCCAGCGGTGCGGCCTCCTGGGTGACTGTGCGGGTCTCGGCCAGCGCCTGCTTGCGCACCTGGAAATGCATCTCGGGCATGGGTGTCCTCCTGCCGTCGATGCTCGCCGATTCACCCGCGCCCGGCCACCGGCTTTGCACGGTTGACGGCGCAGCGCCGCCCCTCCAGCATGCCGGCGCGGCACACCCCCGCGCCGGCTGGAGCATGACCCGTGCAGACCTTGGAGACGGACTACCTGATCATCGGCGCCGGGGCCGTGGGCCTGGCCTTCGCCGACACGCTGCTGGCGCACAGCGACGCGACCATGCTCATCGTCGACCGCCACGGCCTGCCCGGTGGCCACTGGAACGATGCGTACAGCTTCGTCACGCTGCACCAACCATCGTCCTTCTACGGCGTGGCGTCGCTGCCGCTGGGTCAGGGCCGGACCGACACCCAAGGAGCAAACGCCGGCATGCAGGAACTGGCCACCGGCGCCGAGGTGCTGGCGCACTTCCAGCAGGCGATGCAGCAGCGCCTGCTGCCCAGCGGGCGCGTGACCTACCGGCCGATGAGCAACTGGCGCACCGACGGCGGCCGGCACCAGCTGGTGTCGCTGCTGTCGGGCGAGACCACCCAGGTGCGCGTGCGCCGGCGCGTGGTGGACGCCACCTATTTCGGCTCGCAGGTGCCGTCCACGCACGTGCCCGCCTTCGCCGTGGCGCCAGGCACCCGCCTGGTGCCACCCAACGCCCTGCCCCACCTGGGCCGCACGCCCGATGACCTGCCGCGGCACTTTGTGGTGCTGGGCGCCGGCAAGACCGCCATGGACGCCATCACCTGGCTGTTGGCAGCGGGGGCCCCACCGGAACGCATCGGCTGGGTTCGCCCGCGCGAATCGTGGCTGATCGACCGCCGCAGCACCCAGCCGACGATGGCGCACTTCGAGGCCGTGTTCGGCGCCCAGGTGGCGCTGATGGAAGCCCTGGCCACCGCGACCACGGCCGACGAACTCTTCGAACGCCAGGAAGCTGCCGGCGGCATGCTGCGCATCGACCCCGATGCACGGCCGACGATGTTCCACTACGCCACGATCTCCCCGGGTGAACTGGCGCAGCTGCGGCGCATCACCCAGGTCTGGCGCGGGCAGCGCGTGCGGGCCCTCGAGCCTGGCGCCCTGGTGTTTGCCGATGACCAGCGAGTGCCGGTGCCCGAGGGCACGCTGTTCGTGGACTGCACCGCCACCGCCGTCACCCGCCGGCCACCGGTGCCGGTGTTCCAGCCTGGGCGCATCGCGCTGCAGATGGTGCGGGTGCCGCAGCCCACCTTCAGCGCGGCGCTGATCGCGCGCCTGGAAGCCGGCGTCGGCGCCAGCGGGCAGGACGATGCACGTCGCAACGCCATGGCGCGCGCCATCCCGCTGCCCGATGGGCTGGATGGCTACCCCGTGGCCACGCTGGTGGGCCTGCAGAACCAGATGCAATGGGGCCAGGACGCGGACCTGCGGAACTGGATCCGCGACTGCCGGCTCGATGGCTTCGGCCGCCTGGCCACCGCGGTGAACCGCGACGACCCGGCCGATGCCGCGCGGATCGCCCTGCTGGCGCGCCTGCGGGCCGCCGGGCCAGGGGTGATGGCCGCGGCGCCGCGCTGGCTGGCAGGAGCGCAGCGCGCCGCTGGCGCCTGAGACGGGCGGCGGCCGGTCAGTCGCCCAGGGCGACGCCCTCGCGCCTGGGATCCACCCCCGCCTGCCAGCCTTCGCGCACCCGCAGCACGGTGGCCAGGCCACTGGTGAGTGGTGCGCGGGCGGTACGGTGGCCACGCGCCTGCAGCGCCGTCTCCAGGGCATCCAGCGCGACCGCATCGGGGTGGCTGCGGTCCAGCACCGTCACGGGCGTGTTGAAGGCGGCAGCCACCGCCAATGCCGTGGCCGCCTGGGCGTCCAGCTGCCAGTCCAGCAGCGCCACCAGATGCTGGGCGACGAACGGGATGATGGCGGCGCCGCCTGGTGAACCGGTCACCGCCAGCAGGGCACCGCGCGTGCCGTCGGCCCGGCGTTCGAAGACCAGCGTCGGCGACATCGAGCTGCGCGGCCGCTTGCCGCCCTGCAGCCGGTTGGCCACCGGACCTTCGGCATCCTCAGGCTGTGCCGAAAAGTCGGTGAGCTGGTTGTTGAGCACGAAGCCGCGCACGACCCGCCACGCGCCCAGGCTGGCTTCCACCGACGACGTCATCGCCACCGCGTTGCCCCAACGGTCGACGATGGACACATGCGAGGTGCCGTGTTCGGGGCCGGCATGCGCGCCGCGGGCCTCAGCGTCGAAACGGCCCGCAGGCGCCACGCCCAGGCTGCGGTCGGCCCGGATCATCGCCGCGCGGCTGCGCAGGTAGGCCGGGTCCAGCAGCGACGCCACGCCGCGCCCGGGCAGGGGCACGAAGTGGGTGTCGGCCACGTAGCGGTTGCGGTCGGCGAAGGCCAGGCGCTGCGCCTCGACCAGGCGGTGCAGGGCCTCGGGGCCCGGCGGCGGCATCGGTGCCGCGGCCAGCAGGCCCAGCACCTGGGCCACGGCGATGCCGCCGGACGACGGCGGGCCCATGCCGCAGACCACCCAGCGCCGGTAGTCGCTGCAGACGGGTTCGCGTTCGACCGCCCGGTAGCCGGCCAGATCGGCCGCCGTCATGCGGCCAGGCGTCAGCGCACCGGGCGCCGCCGGGTCGGCCCGGGTACGCTGCACCTCGGCCACGATGTCGTCGGCGATCGGCCCGCGGTAGAAGGCCTCGGCGCCTTTCGCGGCCAATGTGCGCAGCGTGGCGGCGTAGGCCGGGTTGCGCAGTGGGCTGCCGGCGGCGCGCGGACGGCCATCGGCGTCCAGGAACAGCGCCGCGGCGTCGGCGTCGCGCAACAGCTGAGCGCGCTGGGTGGCGATGGCGTCGGCCAGCCGCAGCGGCACGGCAAAGCCGCGCTCGGCCAGGCCGATGGCGGGGTCGAAGGCCCGCGCCCAGGGCAGGCGCCCGTGCTGTGCGTGCAGCGCCTCCAGCGCGCGCAGCACTCCGGGCACGCCGATGCTGCGGCCACTGGCGCGGGTGTCGGGCAGCGGTGCGCGGCGGTCGCTGGTGTCGATCCAGCGCAGGTCGTCCGGCAACGCGGCGGCGGGCGCGGTCTCGCGGCCATCCCAGGTCTGCACGCGGCCGCTGGCGTCCATGTGTACGATGAAGGCGCCGCCGCCAATGCCGGAACTCTGCGGTTCCACCAGGCCCAGCACCAGTTGCACCGCGAGTGCCGCATCGGCCGCCGTGCCACCGGCACGCAACGTGGCCAGGCCCACTTCGCTGGCCAGCGGATGCGCGGTGACGACCATCTGCCGCGCCGCATGCACCGGCTGCAGGCCGGGGCGCCAGCCGGACGCGCGCTCGGGGGCGGCGGGGATGGCCGGTGGCGGGCTGGCCACGACAGACGGCGCCTGGACCGGCGCCGTGGCCGGCGCCGACAGCGCCGGCGGATCGGCCGGCTGCGGCAGGCCGGCACAGGCGGCCAGGAGAATCGACGCGGCGGCCGCCAACACGGCCAGCACGGCCCGAGTCTTCACCGGCCGCCGCAGCCGCACGGGGTTCAGCCCTCGCTGGCCGGCTTGTCCAGCAGCGGGATGGAACCGCCCGCACCGCGCAGCAACCCGGTGCTGCTGTAGATGCCCAGCTTGTGGCGCGTGTCCTGGATGTCCAGGTTGCGCATCGTCAGCTGGCCGATGCGGTCGGTCTGCGTGAAGGGCGCGTCCTCCACCTTTTCCATGCTCAGCCGCTCGGGCGCATAGGTGAGGTTGGGACTCTCGGTGTCGAGGATGCTGTAGTCGTTGCCGCGACGCAGTTCCAGCGTCACCGTGCCGGTGATGGCGCGCGCCACCCAGCGCTGCGCCGTCTCGCGCAGCATCAGGCACTGTGGGTCGAACCAGCGGCCCTGGTAGAGCAGCCGGCCCAGGCGCATGCCGTTGATGCGGTACTGCTCGATGGTGTCCTCGTTGTGGATGCCGGTGACCAGGCGCTCGTAGGCCGTGTGCAGCAGCGCCATGCCCGGGGCCTCGTAGATGCCGCGGCTCTTGGCCTCGATGATGCGGTTCTCGATCTGGTCGCACATGCCCAGGCCGTGGCGGCCGCCGATGCGGTTGGCCTCCTCGAACAGTTCCACCGCGCTGGCGAAGCTGCAGCCGTTCAGTGCCACCGGCTGGCCTTCCTCGAAGGTCACGCTCACCGTCTCGGTCTTGACGTCGACCTCGGGCTTCCAGAAGGCCACGCCCATGATCGGGTTGACGATGTTGACGCTGGCGTTCAGGTACTCCAGGTCCTTGGCCTCGTGGGTGGCGCCGAGCATGTTGCTGTCGGTGCTGTAGGCCTTCTCGACGCTCATCTTGTAGTCGAAGCCGTGGGCGACGAGGTACTCGCTCATCTCCTTGCGGCCGCCCAGCTCGTCGATGAAGCGCTGGTCCAGCCAGGGCTTGTAGACCTGCAGCGCCGGGTTGGCCAGCAGCCCGTAGCGGTAGAAGCGCTCGATGTCGTTGCCCTTGTAGGTGCTGCCGTCGCCCCAGATGTTGACGCCGTCGTCGCGCATGGCCACCACCAGCGCGGTGCCGGTGACGGCACGGCCCAGCGGCGTGGTGTTGTAGTAGGTGGCGCCGCCGGTCTTCACGTGGAAGGCATTGCACTGGATGGCGGCGATGCCCTCGGCCACCAGCTGCGCGCGGCAGTCCACCAGGCGCGCGATGTCGGCGCCATAGGCCAGCGCCTTCTTCGGGATGGCGTCGTAGTCGCTCTCGTCGGGCTGGCCCAGGTTGGCGGTGTAGGCGCAGGGGATGGCGCCCTTCTGGCGCATCCAGTGCACCGCGGCGCTGGTGTCCAGGCCGCCGGAGAAGGCGATGCCGACGCGTTCGCCGGCGGGCAGGGTTTGCAGGATGTGGCTCATCGTCGGAGATGCGGTAACGGGGGCAACCCCGCGATTGTCGCCCGGCGGCAGGCCTGCGTCCGCCAGTCCTGTGGATCAGCGCGCCACGGCCAGGATGAACAGCCGCCGGAACGGGAACAGCGTGCGCCCATCGGCCAGCGGCGGGTAGGCGGCGCGCACCCGGGTGGCGTAGTCGGCCTCGAAGGCCACGGCCTCGTCCGGCGGCAGCGCCTGCAGGAAGCGCATCAGCCAGGTGCCCTTGGTGTATTCCTTCACCGGGTCGGTGCCGGTCAGCAGCTGCTGGTACTCGGTCTCCCAGACGTCCACCGCGGTGACGTGCGGCGTCAGCCGCTCGATGTACCAGCGCGGCTCGGCCACCGGCGGCGGCGTCACCAACGGCATCAGTCGTTCGCGCCAGGGGCCTTCGCGCACGGTGTCGTGGATCAGCTGGTGCGACGGCGCGCCGAAGTTGCGCGGCATCTGCACCGCCAGCATGCCGCCGGGCCGCAGCCGCTGCAGCAGCGCAGGGAACAGCGAGGCATGGTCGGGCAACCAGTGCAGCGCCGCGTTGGAAAAGATCAGGTCCCGCCCTCCGGCCGGTGCCCAGGCCGCGGTGTCGGCGATGTCGGCCCGCTGCCAGCGCACGCGCGACCCGGCTGGGGCTTCGCGCGCCAGCATGTCGGCGCTGTCGTCGACCCCGGTCACCTCGGCCCGCGGCCAGCGCGCCGCGATGCGTTGCGTCGCGCTGCCAGTGCCGCAGCCCAGGTCGACCACGCGCAGCGGCTGCAAGGCCTCGGGCACACGGGCCAGCAGGTCCAGCGCTGGTTGCAGGCGCGGGGCGGCGAACTTCAGGTACTGGTCGGCGTTCCAGGCCATGGCGGACTCCCCTCGCATTGGTGGATGGCAGCCCATTGTGGCCATGCGCCGTGCCCCTGTGCATCGCCTATGCTTGCCGCGCCGCATGGTGCCGCACAGCGCCAAACCCTCCGCATGCCTTCCACGCCGCCGCCCTCTGCCAACACCGCTGGCGACGCGCCTACGCTGCGTCTGTTCGGTCCGCCGGCGCTGGTGGCGGGGACCTCGAGGCTTCCTTTCTCGCCAGAGCGTCGTTTCCAACTGCTCGCCGTGCTCGCGCTGGCAGACGGCCAGTGGGTGACGCGGGATCGGCTGGCGCAGCTGTTGTGGCCGGCTCACGACGCGGCGGCTGCGCGCAGCAACCTGCGCACGGTGGTGCATCGTGCGCGACTGCTGCCTGGTGCCCAGACGCTTGAAACCACCGAGCAGGCCTTGCGCTGGCTCGTCGGACACGATGTGCAGGCCTTTCTGGCGGCCTTGGGCAGCCCGGATGCCACGACGCGGGCAGACGCCGTGGAAACTGGCGGCGGGCCCTTGATGGAGGGGCTGGACGACCCCGGCAACCCCGCCTGGTCCGACTGGCTGGACACCCAGCGCCAGCGCGTCGCCGTGGCCTGGCAGACCGCCGCCTGGGCCTGGCTGGCGCAGGCGGACGAACCAGCGGCGCGCGCCGCCGTGGCCGACCGGCTGCTGGCGCACGATCCGCTCGACGAGACCGCCATGGCCGCCGTGCTGCAGGCTGCGATCGCCCGTGGCCATGCCGTCGCCGCGCGCCAGCGCTTCCAGGCCTTCGCCCACCGGCTGGCGGAGGAACTGGGCATCGAACCGGCGCAGCACCTGCGTGAGCTGATGGCAGGCCTCGAAGGGCATGAGCCTGCGACTGCCCCTTCGGTGCAGGCGGATTCGGCCGCGACGGCGCGTCCGGCTGTCGTCCTGGACACCGGCCACGCACTGGTCGGCCGACAGATGGAGCGTGCCGAGGCCCGGGCGCTGCTGGCCCGCGCCGATTGCCGGCTGCTGACCCTGGTCGGGCCGGGGGGCGTCGGCAAGAGCCGCCTGGCGCGCGTGGTGGCGGGTCTGACCGACCCCGCCAAGGACCGCAGCGATGCCGACTTTCCCGGCGGCGTCTGGTGGGTGGACCTGCAGGACCTGACCCAGGCCTCGGCCCTGCTGCCACGGCTGGCGCAGCAGCTGGCGGTGCAGACGCTGGACGAACGCACGGCCCTGGCCCAGGTGGCGGCCGCGTTGCCGGTGCAGCGCTGCCTGCTGGTGCTGGACAACGCGGAGCACCTCCTGGATCCGGCCGGCCAGGACAGCCTGAATCCGGTGCTCGACGGCCTGCTGGCCGCGCACCCCACGGTCTGCCTGCTGGTGACGTCCCGCGTGCGCCTGGGCGCGGCCGCACCGCTGCAGGCCGCCGAGTGGCTGCTGCCGGTGCCTGGCCTGGCGGTGCCCGACGACGACAGCCGGGACGTCGACGCCGCAGGGGCCTTCGACGCCGTGCAGCTCTTCGCCCGCCGCGCGCGCCAGGCCGATCCGCGTTTCGAACTGGCGGCGCACATCGACGCGGTGATCGACATCGCCGGCGCCGTGGGCGGCATGCCATTGGCCCTGGAGTTGGCGGCCAGCTGGGTCCGCCTGATGCCACCGGCGGCCATCGCCGACGAGTTGCGGCGCTCGCTCGACCTGCTGCAGCGCCACCCGACGGCCGGCGGCCTGCCCGCACGGCCCGAGCACGTGAGCGTGCGCGACGTGCTCGCGCAATCGGTGGCGCTTCTGTCGCCCCTGGAACGACAGGCGCTGGCGGCGGTGTCGGTGTTCCAGGACGGCTTCACCCGCGATGCAGCCCGGGCGCTGGGCCGCCACACGGCGCTGCCGCTGCTGTCGGCCCTGTCCGATCGCGGCCTGCTGGCCACCGACGCGGACGGCCGCTTCCGCCTGCACCCGCTGGTGCAGACATTGGGCGCGGAGTTGCTTGCGGCCGATGCGGTGCTGGCCGATGCCACCGCGCAGGCGCACAGCCGCCACTTCGCGCAGTTCATGCACAGCCTGGCGCCGCTGACACGCGGCAACCTGCACCAGCTGGTGCAAGCCGTGGACGCCGAGTTCGCCAACGTCTGCCGCGCCTGGGAAGCCGCGTTGGCGGCGGGCCAGAGCGTAGCCCTGGGCCAGATCGTGCGGCCGCTGTGGGTGCACTTCGAAGTCACCGGCCGTCTGCAGGAAGGCATCCGGCGGTTGCGCCCGGCACTGCCACGTCTGGAACCCCTCGCAAATCACGATGCCCAGGCGGGCTGGGCGCTGTCACGCCTTCGACACGGCCTGTCGATGCTGATGCACCGCGGCGGTCACCAGGCCGACGGCCTGGCCGTGGCCGAGGCCGGCATGGCCGCCGGGCTTCAATCGGACGACCTCGAGGCCCTGGTGGGCTGCCAGCTCAACAGTGGCAGTTGCCTGATGGCGCTGGGCCGCCTGGACGAAGCCCATGCCAGATTCCAGCAGGCGTTGGCCCTCGCGCGCGACCGTGCGGACACGCACTGCATTGCCTGGGCGCTGGGCAACCTGGCCGTGAGCCACAGCGCGCTGGGCGACGCGGAGGCCGCCATCGTGCATGGCGAGCAGGCGCTGCAGCTCGACCGGCAGCAGGGCAACCAGTACCAGGTCGCGGTGCACCTGGTGAACCTGGGTGCGGCCCAGCTCGATGCGGGCCACCTGCCGGCGGCGATCGAATGGACGCGGCAGGCCGTCCAGCACACGCACGACCATGGCCTGGTGCTGTTTGAACTGCATGCGCGCAGCAACCTTGCGGGCTTCCTGATGCGGGGAGGCCGCCTGGACGAAGCGCGGGCGCTGACGCTCCAATGCCTGCGCGCCGCCCGCACGCAGGGGCTGCTGGTGGTGCAAGCCATGCAGCTGACCGTGCTGGCGCGCATGGAGGTGCGGGCCGGCCGCCTGGATGCTGCCCTGCCACCGATCCGCGAGGCCCTGGGCCTGGTGCTGGGCCACGGCCTGCAGAGCGAGTTGCCGCTGGTGCTGCGCACCTGGGCCGCACTGTGCGAAGGCCGGGGGCAGGTGGTGCAGGCGGCCCGTGTGCTGCAGTGCGCGATCAGCATGGTCGCCACTTCGCCGTCGGATGCCCGCTTCTTCGGCCAATTGCTGGCCGGCTTGCCCCTGGATGCACAGGCTCGGGCCGAGGCGGCGGCGCACCCGCTGACGCCGGACGAGGTCCTGGCCGACATCGCCGCGCCTCAACCGGGTTGAACCGCTGGCTGGCGCGGCCGCCCCGCACCAGACAGCAGCAGGCGGCCGCCGCCACCCGTGAAACGCTGGTGAAGCGCCTGCCGGGCACAGTGCGCTTCATCGGCAGGCCACCGGCCCGCCACTTACGCCGGGAGCCCCCCAATGGAGCGTTCGACGACCTACCTGCTGAAGGTCTGGCAGACCGCAGGCGGTGGCTTCCGTGCGCACCTGCGCGCCGTGGACCAGGAAGTGGCCCTCGGCTTTGACAGCGCCGAGTCGTTGGCGAAACACCTGGCGGCGGCAGCGCCGTCGCCGCGTCCGTCGCCGAACTCGCACCCCACCGATGCGCAGCCAGCGCCCGCCATCGACGACGTGCCACGCCGCTGATCCAGAAGACCCACGACTTCACGAAGGAGAGACGACATGCTTCATACGACCCCATCCGCCGTCCCGAGTCCAGCGCTTCAGGTCGGGCGGTCAGCCCGCAGGCTGACCCTGCCGGCCCTGATGCTGACCTTCGCCGCCACGGCCCTGGCCGGCGGACCGCCGGAAACGGTGGAGACACGCAGCGTGCAGAGCGTGGCCGGCCACTGCTGCTGGGACAATTCCTGGAATACGCAGACGGCCAGCGGCGACGCCGAGTCCTACTACGTCAACAGCTGGGGCCTGTCCTGGGCCCGGATCAACGCGCAACCGGCGCAGTTCGGTCAACTCGCCGGCGAGCTTTCAGGGGGCAGCCAGCTGCCCGAGGGTTTTGTCGCCAGCGGCAGTGCGGTGGTGCTGCGCGACGCCTGGTCGGACCTGTTCACCATCGGCTCGACCACGCTGGCCGCCGGCACGCCGGTGCAACTGCAGCTGACGGTGCTGCTTGATGTGGACATGCTGACCATCGACCCTGACGGCAGCGGCATCGCCGGTGCCACCGGCCGCGCCGCGGCGGCGATCCACTCGGGTGGATGGGACGCGCCTTGGCTGGCCGGCCTGAACCTGGAGACCGGCAGCGGCAAGCCCTACAGCGCGCTGGACGGCGAGTACAGCAACAGCAATGTCTACAACACCATGGTGGGTGCCACGCTGCACCTCGTCGGCGACATGTCGCTGAACTTCAACCACAGCAGCTCCTACGACGCGCGGGCCTGGGGCGAGGGCCACACCTTTGCCACTTCGCTCTTCCGCATCGACGTGCTGACGCCCGACGTTCAGGTCACCACCGCCAGTGGCTTCAACTACGCCACGCCGGTGCCGGTGCCCGAGCCCGGCAGCTGGGCGCTGATGCTGGCGGGGTTGTGCGCGGTCGGCCCCTGGGTCAGGCGCCGCCTGCGCTGAAATGACAGCGGGGCGGCCCTGGCCGCCCCGCAGTTTTCTCATCGACCAGCCGACCGATCAGCTGAGCATGTCGGCCCAGATGTTCTTCGCCCAGGCCTCGGCGTAGCGGCCTTCCAGGTCACTGCGCGCATCGGACACGCCACCCGAGCCGCCGACGGTGAAGAAACTCTTCTTCGTCGTCTCGTACTCGTGCACGCTGGCCACGTGGATGACGTGCGTGTCGTCGACGAAGCTCATGCACACGTTGGTGAGCATCGGGTGCGGGTTCACCGGCAGGCCCTTGAGCTCTGCGACGATGGCCGCAGCCGTGACCTTGGCGTGCGAGTTGGCCATGTGGCCCGACTTGGGCATGCCCTGCGCCACCTGGATCGAATCACCGATCACGTGCACGTCCTTGGCCGCGGTGGACTCGAAGTTCAGGAAGTTCACATGGCACCAGCGGCCGTTGGCGTTGGTGATGCCCATCTGCGTCACCAACGCGCCGGCGCGCATCACCGGCAGCACGTTGAGCACATCGGCCTTGACGTCGTCCTGCACCTCGAACTTCAGCGTGTTGGTACGCGCGTCCACCGCCGTCAGCTTGTGCTGCGGGCGGTATTCCAGCATCGGGCCGTAGAAGTCCTTCCACGCGGCCTTGAACAGCTTGCCCTTGGACGTGACGTCCTGGTTGGCGTCCAGGATCAGCATCTTCGACTTCGGCTTGGCCTTCTTCAGGTAGGCCGCGATGACGCTGGCGCGCTCATACGGCCCTGGCGGGCAGCGGTACGGCGCCTCGGGGATGCTGATGGCCACGGTGCCGCCGTCGGGCATGGCCTCGATCTGTCGGCGCAGGCCCTCGGTCTCCGGGCCGGCCTTCCAGGCGTGCAGCATCTGGCCGCTGTCGTGCGCCGCCTTCAGGCCTTCCACACGGTCCCACATGAAGTCGATGCCGGGCGACAGCACCAGCTTGTCGTAGCGCATTTCCTTGCCGCCGGCGAGCTTGACGGTCTTCTTCACCGGGTCCACAGCGGTGACCATGTCGTGCACGACGTTGACACCGTGCGTGCCCGACAGCCCGCTGTAGGGCGTGGTGATGTCGGCCATGGTCTTCATGCCGGCGATCACGAGGTTGGAGACCGGGCAGGAGACGAAGGCGCGGTTGGGCTCGATCAACGTGACGTCGATGTCGCCATCGGAAAACACGCGCAGGTACTTCGAGACCGTGGAGCCGCCCCAGCCGCCGCCGACGACGACGACCCTGGCCTTGGCGGCCGACGACCCCATCGTGCCGCAGCCGGTCAGGCCCAGCGCGCCGCCGGCCACCATGCCGGCCAGCAGCCGGCGACGTTGCATCGTGTGCTTGTCCATCGTGGTTCTCCTCACTTCTGCGCGCCGAAGTACTTGGCCAGCGACTCGAGCTGTTCCTGCGAATAGCCCTTGGTGATCTGGTGCATGATCGTCGCGGGCCGCTGGCCGATGCGGAAGGCCGTCAGCTGCTCCAGGATGTACTTCTCCGGCAGGCCGGCCAGCTTGACCATGGCCTGGCCTTGCACGGCGTGGCCGTCGGTGCCATGGCAATGTGCGCAGGTGGCGGCCAGCGCGCGGGTGCGCAGACGCTCGGTGTCGGACTGGGCATCGGCCCAGGCGGGCGCGGTGTGCAGGCCGGCCAGCAGGGCGCCGGCCAGGGCCGCGGTGCGCGCGGTGTGGCGGGGTTGGGGCATCGTCTCTCCTTGCAGCGGGAAGCCGTTGTACATCGGTCCGTGGACCGCGGCATTCTGAAGCTGAATCAGTCAATGCTGATGGAGTGATATCCCCTAGCCCGTAGGGTACCGCGCGTCAGGCCGTGGTCAGGCCGGTGGGCTGCAACGTGTTGATGCCTGCCTGCTCAGGCCGCGGCCGTCTGTGCCGCGATCACCTCGGCACGCACCGTCTCCGTCAGCTCCGCTTTCAGCGCGGCGAAGTCGGGCGTGGTTTTCATCGCGTAGTGCCGCGGATGCGGCAGCGGCACCGGGCGGTCGAGCTTGATGCGGCCAGGCCGCGCGCTCATCACGACCACGCGGCTGCCCATGAACACCGCTTCGTCGATGTCGTGGGTGACGAACAGCACCGTCGTCCGCTCCGCCTCCCAGATGCCCAGCAGCAGTTCCTGCATCAGCTCGCGCGTCTGGTGGTCCAGGGCCCCGAAGGGTTCGTCCATCAGCAGCATGCGTGGCCGGTTGGCCAACGCCCGCGCCAGTGCCGTGCGCTGCTGCATGCCGCCGGAAAGCTGCTTGGGGTAATGCTGCTCGAAGCCCTTCAGGCCGACCTGCGACAGGTAGGTGCGAGCCGTGGCCACCTGCTCCGCGCGGGGCAGGCCGCGCTCGCGCAGGCCGAAACACACGTTGTCGAGCACCGTCAGCCAGGGGAACAGCGTGTAGCTCTGGAACACCATGCCGCGATCGGCGCCGGGGCCGTCGATGCGCTGGCCGTCCAGCGTCACCGCGCCGGCGGTCGGATGGTCCAGCCCGGCCACGATGCGCAGGAGCGTGCTCTTGCCGCAGCCGCTGGGGCCGAGGATGGTGATGAATTCGTTCTCGGCCACGTCCAGGTCGGTGGCCTGCAGCGCCAGCGTGGACCCGGTGGTGGAAGCGAAGCGGCGCTCCACGCCGCGCACCTGCAACATCGTCATGCCCGTGTCTCCTCTCATCGCCCCAGTTGTGCCCAGGGGAACAGGCGGCGGTTGCCCCACTTGAAGGCGAAGTCGCTGACCAGGCCGATGAGGCCGATCACGATGATGCCGAAGATGATCTGGTCGGTGGCCAGCAGCGCCTGGCTGTCGGTGATCATGTGGCCGATACCGGAACTGGCGCCGATGAGCTCGGCCACGATGACGTAGGTCCAGGCCCAGCCCAGCACCATGCGCAGGGTTTCGGCGATTTCCGGTGCAGCGCCGGGGATCAGCACGCGGCGGATCAGGCCTGTGTCCTTGACGCCCAGCGTGTAGGCGGCCTCCACGAGGTCGCGGCGCGTGTTGCCCACCGTCACCGCGATCATCAGCACGAGCTGGAAGAAGCTGCCGATGAAGATGACCGCGAGTTTCTGCGCCTCACCGATGCCGGCCCAGAGGATCAGCAGCGGGATGAAGGCGCTGGCCGGCAGGTAGCGCGCGAAGCTGACAAAGGGTTCGAAGAAGGCTTCGATGGGCTTGTAGGCACCCATCGCCACGCCCAGCGGCAGCGCCAGCGCCGCCGCAATCGCAAAGCCGCCGACCACCCGCCACACCGTCATGCCGATGTCGTGCGCGAAACCCATTTCGGTGAGCAGCGTCCAGCCGGAGCGCAGCATCTTCAGCGGGTCGGCCAGGAACAGCGGTTCGACGAAACCGCCGAAGGTGGCCAGCGCCCAGGCGGCCACGAACAGCACGAAGAAGCTCACGCCAAGGATGACGCGCGTGGCCGGGTTGACGGGTTGCAAGGGTTTCATGGTTCGATGCATCAAGAGGTCCCGTCAGGGGACGTTGGGCGCTTGATCGAAGCCTTTGACAGCTTTCGACCCGGAGCGGACGTTGGATGCTGTGCGTGCATTTGATGCCGCACTCCACCGCCGAGGCGGCAAGTCGACGGCGGGCAGGCCTGTGGCGCTTAGATCGGACGGCCTGCGCTGCGCTCCGGCTCCCCTGCGCTTCTCGGTCCCGAGGCCCGCGGCCAAACTCCCGCCGCTCACTTCGTTCGCTGTGGTCGGACAGCGGCCGCGAGTCCGTTTACGAAGCGCGCTGGCGCGCGCGGCCTCGGGCCCTGCGATGCTCGGCGTCCTCGATGCGCGCCACAGACCTGCCCGCCGCCGCCTTGCGGACGCACACGGGTGCCTGAGGGAGAACAACTGTGGCCCCTGGCCGCGGAGGGCGGGTCTGGCCTGGCGCGAGGTAAAGGAGGAGGCGAGCGCCCTGCGCGAGCCGGGGGACAGGAGCGCCAGGCCAGGCCCGCCCTCCGCGGCCCGCGCCGCTGCGAACGCACAGAGAACCAACGTCCTCTCCGGGTCGAACGCCGCCGCCCGCAACAACTCACTTGATGAACTGCGTATCCGCCAGCTTCGACAAATCCGGCAGCGCCTTGATGATCCCCGACTCCAGCAGCAGGTCGGCTGCGTCCTTGCTGAACGCGGCGTGCTCGCCGGCGAAGAACTTCTGGTTCGCGGCGCGGTCCTGCCAGCGCAGGAACTTCTGGCTGGCCTCGAACTTCTCGGCCGGCTGCTTGACGTCGGCGCCCATGATGCCGAAGGACTTCTGCGGCTCGGCCTGGATCATCGCCACGGCGTCGAAGTAGCCGTCAGCCAGCGCCTTGGCGGCCTTGGGGTTCTCGGCCAGGAACTTCGGCGTGCAGCCGAAGGTGTCCATGATCATCGGGTAGTCCAGCGTGGTGGCGATGATCTTGCCGGCGTCCGGCTTCTCGCGCACGGCCGACAGGTAGGGCTCGTAGGTCATCGCGGCGTCCAGGCCCGCGGTGCCGGCGATCATGGCGTTGGCGGCGGCCTGCGGCTCCAGGTTCACCACCTTCACGTCCTTCACCGACAGGCCGTTCTTCTTCAGCATCCAGGCCAGCGTGAAGTACGGTGCCGTGCCCGGCGCGCTGGCGGCCACGGTCTTGCCTTTGAGGTCGGCGATCTTGGCGATGCCGGGCTTGACCACCATGCCGTCGGCGCCGTAGCTCTTGTCGAGCTGGAAGATCTGGGTCGTGGGGATGCCATTGGCGGTCCACACGATCCAGGTCTCCACCGTGGTGGCGGCGCACTGGATGTCGCCGCTGGCCAGGGCCAGGTGGCGGTCCTTCTGCGGGATCTTCTTGATCGTCACGTCCAGGCCGTGCTTCTTGAACAGGCCGGCTTCCTTGGCCAGCGTCAGCGGTGCAAAACCGGTCCAGCCGGACATGCCGATGGACACGGCGGTCTGGGCCTGGGCCACCGGGGCGGCCACGGTCAGGGCAGCGGCCAGGGCGGACATCAGCAACGGGGTCAACAGCTTCTTCATCGCAGGTACTCCAGGGTGGGACAACAGGTCGGTGGGTGGTCAGGGCCGGGCCATGGCGGGCCAGGCATCGAGAAAGCGGAGCATGGGTTCCACGCGTGCCGCCCAGGCGGCCTCGTCGTGGCCGGCGTCGGGCACTTCCAGGTAGTGCAGGTCGGCATCGGACCAGCCGCGTTCGCGCAGCGATGTATGCATGCGGCGTGCCAGCGTCAGGTGCACCAGACCTTCGCTGCCGCCGAAATCCAGCCACAGCCGCGGCCGCGGCGACGCCGGTGTCCAGGCCGACAGCTGACGAAACGCCACGCCGAAATCCCACCACAGCGCTGGCGACACCACCAGCGCGCTGCCGAAGACCTGGCCGTGCTGCAGCGCCAGCCAGAACGAGACCAGGCCACCGAGCGACGAGCCGCCCACCGCCGTGTGTTCGCGGTCGGGCAGGGTCCGGTAACGGCGGTCGATCAGCGGCTTGAGTTCGTCGACCAGGAAGCGCGCATAGGCCGGTGCACCGCCGCCGCGCCCGCCGTGCAGCCAATCTACCGTGGGCGTGTAGTCCATGCCCCGCTGCGGCCCGCTGGCGATGGCGACCACGATCAGCGGGCCGACGGCGCCCGCCGACACCAGCCGCTGCGCCGTCTCGTCCACGCCCCATTCCTCGCCCGCCGCCGCATCGTCGAAGACGTTCTGGCCGTCCTGCAGGTAGAGCACCGGGTAGCGGCGCGCAGCCTCCTGCGCATAGCCGGGCGGCAGCCAGACCTGCACATCGCGCGCGGGAACTTGCGCCGACGGCACGAGCCCCAGCCGCTCGATCAAGCCGGTGCGGCGCAACATGGCCGGGTCTGGCGGTGCGTCGAAGGCCCGCACGATCTGCGGCACAGCCACGTCCAGCCGCAGGCGCCGATTGGGGCCGGCTTCCCAACCTTCGCCGTCACCCTGCCCTGCGCGCTCAATGCGGAACTTGTAGGCCACCGACCGGCCCTCGGCGGGCGGGGTCTCGAAACGGATGTCGCCGCGGTAGCGGCCGTCACCCGCCGGCGCCAGCAGCAGCGGCTGCTGCCAGGACAGCGGCGGGTGGTTGCCGCGCACCGCCACGGCGTCTCGCCCCGGCACGAACTGCCCGGCGGTGATCTGCGCACGCAGATCGGCTTCGACCTTCACGATCACGGGAGCAGCCGCGGTGCTCACGACCACGCACAGGCCGCCCACCCAGGCGACCAGCGCGCCGCGCAGACGACCGATCAGGCCGGCACCCACAGCGGCGGCACCTCGGGCAGACCCCGCAGCAAAGGTGAGAGCACGCCCCCGGCCACCATGGCCGCCGCGGCCTCGAGGTCGGGCGCCAGGTGGCGGTCTACATCCACCGACGGACAGCGTTGACGCAGCAGGGTGATGGCCTGCTCCAGCGGCGTGCTGCTGGCCAGCGGCCGCAGGAAGCCGACGCCCTGGGCGGCAGCCAGCCACTCGATGCCCAGGATGTGCGCCACGTTGGCGATCATCGGCTGCAGGCGCCGCGCCGCGAAGGTGGCCATGCTGACGTGGTCCTCCTGGTTGGCGCTGGTGGGCAAGCTGTCCACGCTGGCCGGGTGGGCCAGGCTCTTGTTCTCGCTGGCCAGCGCGGCGGCGGTGACGTGCGCGATCATGAAGCCGCTGTTCAGGCCGGCGTCAGCGGTCAGGAACGGGGGCAGGCGCGAGACGCCGGCGTCGATCAGCATCGCGATGCGGCGCTCGGAGATGGCGCCCACCTCGGCGATGGCGCAGGCCATGGCGTCGGCGGCCAGGGCTACCGGTTCAGCGTGGAAATTCCCGCCGCTGAGCATGGCGCCATCTTCAGGAAACACCAACGGGTTGTCCGTCACCGCATTGGCCTCGCGCACCAGCACCAGCGCCGCATGGCGCAGTTGGTCCAGTGCTGCGCCCACCACCTGCGGCTGGCAGCGCAGGCAGTAGGGGTCCTGCACCCGGTCGTCGCCTTCGGTGTGCGAGGCACGGATGGCGCTGCCCGCCAGCAGCAGCCGGTAGTGCTGCGCCACGTCGATCTGGCCGGGTTGGCCACGCAGCTGGTGGATGCGCGGGTCGAAGGGGCCGTCGCTGCCGCGCGCGGCGTCCACCGTCAGCGCGCCGATCACCAGCGCGCTTTCCAGCACGGGTTCGAACGACAGCAGGCCATACAGCGCCAGCGCCGTGCTGGTCTGTGTGCCGTTGATCAGCGCCAGCCCTTCCTTGGCCGCCAGTTCCAACGGGGCAATGCCATGGGCACGCAGCAGTTCGGCGGCCGGCACGCGGGCGCCGTCGACGTTGAACTCGCCCTCGCCCATCAGCGCCAGCGTCATGTGCGACAGCGGCGCCAGGTCGCCCGACGCGCCCACCGAGCCCTGCGCCGGGATCCACGGCACCAAGCCTGCGTTGTGCACCGCCAGTAGCGCGTCGATCACCTCGGGCCGCACGCCGGAGTAGCCGCGGCCCAGACTCGCCGCCTTCAGCGCCAGCATCAGGCGCACCACGGGCGGCGCCAGCGGCGCGCCCACGCCCACGCTGTGGCTGCGGATCAGGTTGCGCTGCAGTGTGGCCAGATCTTCGGCCCCGATGCGGGTGCTGGCCAGCTTGCCGAAGCCGGTGTTGACCCCATAGACCGCGACATCACCGGCGGCGGCACGCTGCACCACGGCGGCGCTGGCCTGCACTGCTGGCAGCGCCATCGGGTCCAGCATCAGGCGGTGGCCCCCCGCGTGGATGGCCTGGAGTTCGTCCAGCGACAGCTGGCCTGGGCGCAACAGCATCAACGACCTTCCATGTCGACCATGGGCAGGTTCAAGCCCTGCGCCTTGGCACAGGCCACGGCCTCGGCGTAACCCGCATCGGCGTGACGCATCACGCCAGTGCCCGGATCGTTCCACAACACCCGTTCGATGCGCTTCGCGGCTGCATCCGTGCCGTCGCAGACGATGACCACGCCGCTGTGCTGGCTGTAGCCCATGCCGACACCACCGCCATGGTGCAGGCTCACCCAGGTGGCGCCACCGGCGGTGTTGAGCAGCGCATTCAGCAGCGGCCAGTCGCTCACGGCGTCGCTGCCGTCCATCATGGATTCGGTCTCACGGTTGGGGCTGGCCACGCTGCCGCTGTCCAGGTGGTCGCGCCCGATGACGATGGGGGCCTTGAGCTCACCCCGCTTCACCATCTCATTGAAGGCCAGGCCGGCGCGATGCCGCTCGCCCAAGCCGATCCAGCAGATGCGCGCCGGCAGGCCCTGGAAGGCGATGCGCTCGCCGGCCATGTCCAGCCAGCGGTGCAGGTGGCTGTCCTCGGGGAACAGCTCCTTCATCTTCGCGTCGGTCTTGCGGATGTCCTCCGGGTCGCCGCTCAGCGCCACCCAGCGGAACGGCCCCTTGCCCTGGCAGAACAACGGGCGCACGTAGGCGGGCACGAAGCCGGGGAAGCCAAAGGCGTTCTTCACCCCGGCATCCAGCGCCACCTGGCGGATGTTGTTGCCATAGTCCACCGTGGGGATGCCCATGGCCTGGAAGTCAAGCATGGCCTGCACGTGCACCGCACAGCCGGCCGCCGCGGCATCGCGCAAGCGCGCGTGCTGCGACTCGTCGGCCTGCGCGGCGCGCCACTGTTCGACGCTCCAGCCCGGCGGCAGGTAGCCGTGGATCAGGTCGTGGGCGCTGGTCTGGTCGGTGACGAGGTCGGGCCGCACGCCGCGCTTCACCAGTTCCGGCAGCACCTCCGCCGCGTTGCCCAGCAGCGCGATGCTGATCGCCTGGCCCTGGGCGGTGTAGCGCGCGATGCGGGCCAGGGCGTCGTCCAGGTCCGTGGCCTGTTCGTCGACGTAGCGGCTGCGCAGACGGAAGTCGATGCGGCTCTGCTGGCACTCGATGTTCAGGCTGCAGAAGCCGGCAAACGTGGCCGCCAGCGGCTGCGCACCACCCATGCCGCCCAGGCCGGCGGTCAGGATCCACCTGCCGGCGGCCACACCCCCGTAGTGCTGGCGCGCCGCCTCGGCAAAGGTCTCGTAGGTGCCTTGCACGATGCCCTGGCTGCCGATGTAGATCCAGCTGCCGGCCGTCATCTGGCCGTACATCATCAGGCCCTTACGGTCGAGCTCGTGAAAGTGCTCCCAGGTGGCCCACTTGGGCACCAGGTTGGAGTTGGCGATCAGCACCCGCGGCGCGTCTTCATGCGTGCGGAACACGCCCACCGGCTTGCCACTCTGCACCAGCAGCGATTCGTCGGGCTTCAGCGCCTTCAGCGCCGCCAGGATGGCCTCGAAGCAATCCCAGTTGCGCGCCGCCTTGCCGATGCCGCCGTACACCACCAGCGCATCGGGGTTCTCGGCCACCTCCGGGTCCAGGTTGTTCTGGATCATGCGGTAGGCGGCCTCGATCAGCCAGTTGGCACAGCTGATGTCAGTGCCGCGCGGGGCGCGCACGGGGCGGGGCTGTGCAGTGCGGTGAACGGTGGACAGGTCGGTCATGGCGGCGGCTCCGGCGGCTGGCTTGCGGCGCAATGTACTTGTCTAGACAAGTGAGCGCAAGTAGGATCTGCGCCATGGCCCGTGCCGGAACGTCTGCTGCGCCTTCTGCCGCCCCCTACCAGCGCGTCAAGCACTGGCTGAAGGACGGGCTGGCGCGTGGCCGATGGGCCGCCGGCGTGCTGATGCCTTCGGAAGCGGAGCTGGTGGCCCGATTTGGCGTCAGCCGCATGACGGTGGGCCGCGCGCTCAACGAACTGCAGGCCGAGGGCCTGGTGGAACGCCGCCAGGGCCAGGGCACCTTCGCCGCCGAACGGCACCGCGTGGCCTCGCAGCTGCGCATCCGCGACCTGCACGAGGAGATCGAGTCCGGCGGCCACGCACACGAGGCGGCGGTGGTCATCGCCCGCGAGGAGCCGGCGCCGGCCGGCATCGCCGAGCGCCTGGGGCTGGCGCTCAACGCCCGCGCCTTCCACACCCTGATCGTGCACCGCCGCGATGACCAACCGCTGCAGTGCGAGGACCGCTGGGTCAATCCCGCTGCCGCGCCCGATTACCTGGGCGTGGACTTCACGCTCACCACGCCCACCCACCACCTGCTGCAGGTGGCACCGTTCTGGTCGGCCGACTACCGCATCGAGGCCGCGCACCCGACGCCGCTGGAAGCCAAGCTGCTGGGTGTGGGCCTGCGCGAACCCTGCCTGGTCATCGAGCGCCGCACGCGAGACCGGCAACGCGTCATCACCGTGGCCCGCCTGGTGCACCCAGGCAGCCGCTACACGCTGGAAGGCGAGTTCAACCCATGATCATCGAGGCGCATGCCGTCACCCCTCAGCCCTGGAAGAACGGCGGCGGTGTCACGCGAGAATTGCTGCGCTGGCCCGCCGAGGGTGGCGCTGTCGAAGGCGCCGGCCATTGGCGGCTGCGTCTGAGCGTGGCCGACATTGCCGCGGATGGGCCGTTCTCCGCCTTTCCCGGCGTCACCCGCTGGTTCGCGGTGCTCGACGGCGCCGGCGTGGTGCTGTCGCTGCCGGACGGCGACCACCGCCTGCGCCCTGGCGACGCGCCGCTGTGTTTCGACGGCGCCGAAGCGCCCGGCTGCCGCCTGCTGGACGGGCCCACGGTGGACCTGAACCTGATGCTGCAAGGCCTGGACGGGGCGCTGCAACGGGCCCAGGCCGGTGATGCGGCGCCCGCCTGGCCGCAGCTCGGCTTCTTCGAAGCCGCCGCGCGCCGACTGCATTGGCCGGCCACCGGGCCGGCCCCAGCGGACGGCTTCTGGATCGGGGTCGCGCCATGACCCGCACGGTGGTCCGCCGCTTGTGGCGCCACGCCCACCTGGCCACGTTAGCGGGCGATGACTGGGGTCTGGTCGAAGACGGCGCGCTGCTGGCCGAAGACGACCGCATCACCTGGGTCGGCACCGACGCCGACCTGCCCGCCGGCCTGGAGGTCGACAACGAACACGACCTCGGCGGCGCGCTGCTCACGCCAGGCCTCGTCGACGCCCACACCCACCTGGTCTATGCCGGCGACCGCACCGCGGAGTTCGACCTGAGGCTGCAGGGTGCCAGCTACGAGCAGATCGCCCGCGCCGGCGGTGGCATCCGCCACACCGTGGCGTGCACTCGCGCGGCCAGCGACGACGATCTCTTCAACGGGGCCCTCGCGCGTGCCCGGGCCCTGCGCGACACCGGCGTCACCACGCTGGAGGTCAAGAGCGGCTACGGCCTGAGCCTGGCCCACGAGGCCCGCTGCCTGCGCGTGGCCCGCCGCCTGGGCCCGGCCACGGGGCTGACGGTGTGCACCACGGCCTTGCCGGCCCATGCCCTGCCGCCGGAGTTCGACGGCCGGCCCGACGACTACATCGATGCGGTGGTGTCCTGGTTACCCGCATTGCACGCCGAAGGCCTGGCCGATGCCGTGGACGCCTTCTGCGACACCATCGGCTTCACGCCCGCCCAGACGCGGCGCGTGTTCGACGCCGCCCGCGCGCTGGGCCTGCCGGTGAAGCTGCATGCCGAGCAGCTCAGCGACCAGGGCGGGGCGGCGCTGGCCGCGTCCTACGGGGCGCTCAGCGCCGACCACCTGGAATGGCTGTCCGATGACGGCATCGCCGCGATGAAAGCCGCCGGCACCGTCGCCATGCTGCTGCCCGGGGCCTTCTACCACCTGCGCGAGACCCGGCTGCCCCCGGTGGCCGCGCTGCGCGCCGCCGGCGTGCCCGTGGCCGTGGCCACCGACCACAACCCGGGCTCGTCGCCGGCGCTTTCATTGCCGCTGATGATGAACATGGCCTGCACACTGTTCCGCCTGACGCCGCTGGAAGCATGGCTGGGCGTCACGGTGCACGCCGCCCAGGCCCTGGGCCTGGCCGAGCGCGGCCGCCTGCAACCGGGCCTGCGCGCCGACCTCGCGGCATGGTCGCTCGACCACCCACGGGAACTCGCCGCGCGTTTCGGGCACGATCCGTGTTCCGCCGTCGTGCTCGGCGGCATCCCCTGCACCCCATGACCTACACGCTCACCCCTGGCCGCACGCCGCTGCTGATCAGCGTGCCGCACGTCGGCACCGCCATCCCCGACGACCAGCGCCACCGCTACACCGATCGCGCGCTGCAGGTGGAGGACACCGACTGGTTCCTCGACCGCCTCTATGCGTTCGCACTCGACCTCGGCGCCGGGCTCATCGTGCCGCGCCACAGCCGCTACCTGATCGACCTGAACCGCCCGCCCGAGAACCAGCCGATGTACCCGGGCGCGAACAACACCGAGCTCTGCCCCACGCGGCACTTCACCGGCGAAACGCTCTACCGCGACGGCCAGGCGCCCGACGAGGCCGAGATCCAGCGCCGCGTCGCCACCTACTGGCGGCCCTACCACGGCGCCATCGCCAGCGAACTGGCGCGGCTGAAGGCGCAGCACGGCCACGCGGTGCTGTTCGACGCCCACAGCATCAAGAGCGAACTGCCCTGGCTGTTCGACGGCACGTTGCCGCACATGAACCTGGGCACGGCCGGTGGCAACGCCTGCGCCCCGGCCCTGCGCGACGCGCTGGGGGCCGTCTTCGCGGCACAGCAGACCTACAGCCACGTGGTCGATGGCCGCTTCAAAGGCGGCCACATCACGCGCCATTTCGGCAACCCGGCCGGTGGCACCCACGCCGTGCAGCTGGAGATGTGCTGGCGCGCCTACATGGACGAGGTGCCGCCGCGCTGGAACGACGAACGCGCCGCAGAGGTCACGCCGCTGCTGACGCAGCTCGTGACCACGATGCGCGACTGGACGCCGGCATGAGCGTGTTGTGGGCGCCACGCGCCTGGATCGATGGCACGTGGGCGGAACGCGTGGCGCTGCGCATCGGGGCCGATGGCTGCTGGGCCGACGTGACCGCCGGCGTGCCGGCCCCGGATGCGGCCGAGTTGCTGCCTGGCCCGGTGCTGCCCGGCCTGGTCAATGCGCACAGCCATGCGTTCCAGCGTGCCTTCGCCGGCCTGGCCGAGCGGCGCGAGGGTGAACACGACGACTTCTGGAGCTGGCGCGACCGCATGTACCGCGTCGCACTGGCGATCTCGCCCGACCAGCTGCGCGCCGTGGCGGCGATGCTCTACCGCGAGCTGCTGCGCGGCGGCTACACGCAGGTCTGCGAGTTCCACTACCTGCAGCACCAGCCCGACGGTGCGCCCTATGCCGACCCGACCGAACTCGGCTGGGCGCTGGCCGATGCCGCTGCGGATGCCGGTATCGGCCTGACGCTGCTGCCGGTGCTGTACGAACGCGCCGGCTTCACACAGCCGGTCTTGCGCGATGACCAGCGCCGCTTCCGCACCGATGCCGATTCGGTGCACAGCCTGGCCCGCCGGTTTGCGGCGGCCAGGCGTCCGAACGTCAACGCCGGTGTCGCCGTGCATTCGCTGCGCGCTGCGGCACCGGCGTCGATCCATCGCCTGCGGGCCTTGGCGGCGACCATCGACGGCCCCATCCACATCCACGTCGCCGAGCAGACGGCCGAGGTGGACGACTGCCTGGCCGCCACCGGCCGCCGCCCCATGCAGTGGCTGGCCGACGAGGGCCTGCTCGACGCCCGCTGGCAGCTGGTGCACGCCACGCACAGCGTGCCGGCGGAGATCGACGCGATCGCCGCCTCCGGCGCTGGCGTGGTCATCTGCCCGACCACCGAAGCCAACCTGGGCGACGGCGTGCCCGACCTGCCCGGCTGGCTGGCCGCCGGCGTGCCCCTGGCCCTGGGTTCGGACAGCCATGTGGGCCGCGACTGGCGGGAGGAGATCCGCTGGCTGGACTATGCCCAGCGCCTGGTGCGCCGGCAGCGCAACGTCAGCGCCGCGCCCGCCCAGCCGGCCACGGCGTCGCGCCTGCTCAGTGCCGCACTGGGCGGCGGCGCCACGGCCGCCGGCTTCGCCCGCTGGGGCCTGGCCCCCGGGGCACGGGCCGACCTGTTGGTGCCGGATCCTGCGGACCCGGTGTGGGTGGGCCTGCCAGCCGCCCAGACACTGGATGCCCTGGTGTTCAGCGGCCCCGCGCGGCCCTTCGCGCGCACCCTGGTCGCCGGGCGCTGGGTCCCCGACGACGACGTTGCGCTGTTCGCCCGCGGCGCGGCAGCACTCCAGGCACTGCACGGCCGCTGACACCTTTGACGATGGATGCCACCGCGTTGTGGCCGGCATGCGCGCCGGCCCACCTAAACCTCGATGACCACGGCTGGCTGCGCCCGGCGCTCGGCTGGTGGCAGGCCCTGCTGTGGCGCCCGGAACTGGCCCCCATCGACCAGAGCTGCCATGCCGAACGCCGCCTGCACGCCGCGCTGGTGGACGACCCGCTGCAACCGGTGGACGCCGCGCGGCTGGCCAAGCTGCGCGATCCCGATGCCCGCGAGAGCTACGGCCACTTCCTGGCCTTCCGCGACGCCGTGCAGCGCGCCGGCACGCTGGAGGGCTGGCTGCTGGGCCTGTTCCGCAGCGGGCGCATCGCGGTGCCCCCGGCGTTCATCGACCTGGCCCTGCAGGCCGTCACGTGGCGGCTCTTGGCCGACGACACAGACGCCATCCACTGGCGGGCTGGCGAGTTGCTGTTCCGCCCCCAGCGCATGGCGCGCCACGAGGGCCGGGTGCTGCTGGGTGACCGCGACACGCTGGACCTGGGCCGGGACACGCAGGGCTTCGGCGAACTGGGCCGCCTGCTGGCCGAGGCCCAGGCGCCGCTGAAGCGATTGGACATGACGGTGCTGACGCCGGACCATGCCGCCGCCTACTTCGCCCGCGCCGCACAGCCGGCGCCGGGCACCAACTTCCTGCTCGACCTGACGCACGCCATCGACCGCGACCTGGGCCACGGCCTGCACTTCGCGCTGGTGCACAAGCACAGCGGCCTGGGTGCGCTGGCCACCGTGCTGGCGCGCTGGGTGAAGCACCTGCTGGGGGTGACGGTGAGCATCGAGCCGCTGCAGCGCGTGGACGACCCGCACTGGCGCTGGCACCTGGGCTTGGACGCCGAGTCCAGCGCCCTGCTCAACGATCTCTACGAAGGCCGGGCGGTGGACCCTGCCCGCCAGGAACGGCTGATCAGCCTCTTCCGCCTGCGCTTCACGGATCCGGCCGAGATGCGCGCCGACGTGGCCGGCGCGCCAGTGTGGCTGGGCCTGATGGCCGATGCCGAGGGCGTCGTGAAGCTCAAGGCGCAGAACCTGCTGCTGAACCTGCCGCTGGCACGCGACGCCTGACACGGCCCCGGCCGCAGGGGCCGCGTCTTCAGGCTCACGCTCAGTGGGGCGCGCGCAGCAACCCCGCCAGCATTTCGCGGCCCACGGCGCCAGCACCACGCGGCAAGCTGCCGGCCAGCGCCGTGGCGGCACCCGCCTGCAGCGCCCGCTGGAACGCCGCGCCCAGCGCTGCCCGGTCCACCGCCATCGCGGCGGCCAGGCGGTCGGCCGGCGTGCGCACCCGGCCCAGCGCCAGCAGGTCCAGCACCGCCGCTTCCACCACGCGCCCCGGACGCTCCTGGCCGCGCGCCAGGCGCAGCGCGAACTGCTGCTGAGCGCGCTCCAGGTCCACGGCCTCGAAGCCTTGGGCCTGGCGGTCCAGCAGCGTGGCCACCGCGTCCAGCACCTCGGGCAGGCGCTTGTCCCCGAAGCTGGCTTCAATGACCAGTTCGCCGGCCACATCCAGCAGGTCGGCGGCGGAGGCCGCGTAGTAGACCAGGCCGCGCTGCTCGCGCAGTTCGTGCATCAGCGGGGAACTCATGCCCTCGCCCAACGCCAGCGCCAGCAGTTCACCGGTGGGGTCGTCGGCGGCCAGCGGCGGCAGCGGGAAACCCAGCAGCAGGTGCGCCTGCTGGCCAGCGTCCATGTGGCGCGTCTTCAGGCCACCGCGCCACGGGGGTGGCTCGGCCGCCTGGTGCGGTGCGCCTGGGGTCATGCCGCCGAAGGCGGCGCCCACGGCGGCCAGGAAGGCATCGGCGTCCAGCGGCCCGGCTGCGGCCACCACGGTGTTGGCGGCGGTGAACTGGCGCGTCGTCCAGGCCACGAGATCGTCGCGCGTGAAGCGCTCGATGTTGGCGCGCCGGCCGATGGCCGGCTGCGCCAGCGGATGCAGGCCGTAGCAGGCCGTATCGAACAGCCGGTAGGCCGTCGCCATCGGGTCGTCCTCGTCCTCCGCGAACTCCTGCAGCAGCACCTGGCGCTCGCGTTCCAGTTCGTCGGCAGGGAACGTGGGCGCCAGCAGCAGGTCGGCCAGCATGGGCAGGAACTCCAGCGCATGCGGCGGCAGGCCGCGCATGTGGAAGGCGCTGTGGTCCTTGTCGGTGTGGGCATTGACCTCCGCACCGCGGCGCTCAGCGTCCAGGTTGATCTGGTGCGCCGTCCGAGCCTGCGTGCCCTTGAACACCATGTGTTCCACCACATGGCCGATGCCGTTGAGGGCCCGCGGCTCATGCACGCTGCCGCTGCGCACGAACACGCTCACGCTGGCGGTGACGGCATGGGGCAACGGCAGCAGCAGGGCCTGCAGGCCGGACGGGAAGCGGTGGATCAGGGGGGCGGGCATCGGGGCGGATTGTGGCCGCAGGGCCCACACCTGCCCCAGTCTGGGCCATGGCCGTCAGCGGCGACCGGGCAGCAGCACCAGAGCACCACCACCGACCACGGCCAGGATGCCGGCCCACAGCGGAATGCTCACGTGCTCCTGCTGCTCCACCTTCAGTTCCAGCGGGCCGACCTTGGCGGCGGTCTCCTCGTCGGTGTAGCTGAAGCCGCGATAGACCAACGCCAGGGCGCCGGCCACGATGAGGACGATGCCGATGATGCGGGTGCTGTTCATGTGGTTCTCCTTGTCGAGTGGCTGCGCGACCCCTGTCACGCATGCCGCCATTGCACCCGCGGCGCCATGACGGCGGTGTAGGACGCGACGCCACGCCGCGGTCGGCCAAGGTCCGCTGAGACCGCGGCCGATCGGCGACACTGCACGCCCGATGGCCCGCTTCAAACTGATCCCCGAAGTGCACCTGCTGCTGTTCGACGCCGGCCGCGTGCTGCTGCTGCAGCGCGCCCACACCGGCTACGCCGACGGGCAATACAGCGTGGTGGCCGGCCACGCCGACGGCGGCGAGACGCTGCGCGAGGCGATGTGCCGCGAGGCCCTGGAGGAAGCGGGCCTGAACATCGCCCCTGATGACCTGGACCTGGCCCACATGATTCACCGCCGCAGCGATGGCGAGCGCATGTCGGTGTTCTTCCGTGCCCACCGCTGGCAGGGCGAACCGGCCAACCGGGAGCCGCACAAGTGCAGCCACCTGGGCTGGTTCGCACTCGACGCCCTGCCAGAACCGATGGTGCCCTACGTGCAACACGGGATGGCGCAGGCCCTGGCGGGTGTGTCCTACTCCGAGTTTGGATGGAGCCCGGAGGACAGCCCGAGATGATCGAAGGACACTGCCATTGCGGCGCCGTGCACTGGCGCATCGATTTCGCGCCGGACGGCGCCACGGCCTGCAACTGCACCGTGTGCCGGCGCTACGGCACCTTGTGGGCCTATGGCCACGAGGCCGAAGACGTGCATGGCCGCGGTACCACCACGGCCTACGTGCGTGGTCCGCACATCGAGTTCCACTTCTGTCCCACCTGCGGCAACGTGGCCTGGTGGCGCGGCCGCGAGGCCGGTGCCGATGGCCGCCGACGCATGGCCGTCAACCTGAGGCTCGCCGAACCCGATGCGGTGACGGCGATCCCCATCGACCATTTCGACGGCCTCGACAAGTTCGACGACCTGCCCCGCGACGGCAAGTGCGTGGGCGACTACTGGTTCTGAACCACGGCAGGGCACACCCTGTCCTCAGCGAAGGAGGATTTCTCCATGCAGCGCGTGACGGGCATCGGCGGCGTGTTCTTCAAGGCCCGCGATCCCCAGGCCCTGGCCGCCTGGTACCGGCGCCACCTGGGCGTGCCGGTGGAGGACTGGGGCGGCGCCGTCTTCCGCTGGGCCGGTGAACACAACCCGGGTGGCACCGGCACCACCACCTGGAGCCCCTTCAAGGCCGACACCGACTACTTCGCCCCGAGCACGGCGCCCTTCATGATCAACTTCCGGGTGGCCGACCTGCACGCGCTGCTCGCCGCACTGCGCGCCGAAGGCTGCACCGTGGACGACAAGGTTGATGAGTCGCCCTACGGCAAGTTCGGCTGGGTGATGGACCCGGAAGGTCACCGTGTCGAGCTGTGGGAACCGCCGGCGGGGCAGTGACGTGCCGCCCCCAGTCGAGCGGCGTCACGGCAGCGCGCAGCGCTACAGTGCAACCATGCCCACCCTGCCAGCCCACCGCCTGATCCCGCCACGTGTCCTGTCGCCTGGGTTGGCGGTCAGCCTGTTCGCGCTGGGCTTGCTGGGCGGCTGCAGCGCGCAGCAGCTCTACGACAGCGGACAAGGCTGGCAACGCCAACAATGCCAGGCACTGCAGGATGCCGACCAGCGCCAGCGCTGCCTGGCCGACGCGGCACGCCGCCACGACGAGTACGAGCGCGGCGTGAAGGCCGCGCGTGAAGCCCGCTGACCGGACGACACCATGGCCTTCGACCCTGGACTCGCCCAGCGCATCCGCGAAGCCCTGGGTGAGCGCACCGACCTCAGCGAACGGCGCATGTTCGGCGGCATCGCCTTCATGGTGGCCGACCACATGGCGGTGGGCATCGTCGGCGACGTGCTGATGGTCCGCGTCGGGCCACAACGCTACGCCCAGGCGCTGCAGCAGCCGTTCGTGCGGCCCATGGACTTCACCGGCAAGCCGCTCACCGGCTATGTCTATGTGGACCCGCCGGGGATTGCGGAGGACGCTGCATTGGCGGCCTGGGTTGCCGCCGGTGCGGGCTTCGCCGCCACGTTGCCGCCGAAGACGAAGGCCGCGGCACGCCGGCCGCGACCGCCGGCCCGATGAGTTTTCTGCCGTGCGACTTTGCCGTGCCAGAACGGGTCGAAGGCCCCGGCTTTCACCTGCGTTCGATCACGGTGCATGACCTCGCCCGCGACTACGACGCCGTCATGAGCAGCCGCAGCCATCTGTGGTCACGCTTCGGTGCCATCTGGGGCTGGCCACCGGCCGACCTGTCGATCACGCAGGACCTGGTCGACCTGGGCTGGCATCAGAAGGAGTTCCAGCTCCGGCGCAGCTTCAACTACGCGGTGATGGCGCCCGATGAATCGCGTCTGCTGGGCTGCGTCTACATCGATCCGCCTGACGACGCCGGCGTCGATGCCGAGGTCTGGTTCTGGGGCCGGCAGGACGAGCTGGCCCACGGGCTCGAGCTTCGCCTGGGCCGCTTCGTGACGGCCTGGCTGGCCCAGGCGTGGCCATTCCGGCAGGTATTGCTCAACGGGCAGCGGCTCGCCATGGCGGCGGCCCCGTTCGACCCGTGAGCCCGTTCGCCTGGATGCTGCTGTCCACCACCGCCGCCGGCGGCTGCATCGTGCTCGGTGGCCTGGCGGCGGTGAACCTGCGCCACCGGCCGAACTGGCTGGAGAACGAACTGCGCCACGGCATCATTGCCTTTGGCGGCGGTGTGCTGCTGGCGGCGGTGGCCCTGGTGCTGCTGCCGCAGGGGCTGGCGGCCGTGACCCATCCACTGGCCGTGGCCGCGTGCTTCGTGGGCGGCGGCGTGGCGGTGTATGCCGTGGAGCGCCGGCTGGGGCTGCGCCGGCGCGAATCACCGCAGTTCGCGGCCATGCTGCTGGACTACGTGCCGGAGTCGCTGGCGCTGGGCGGCATGTTCGCCGCCGGCGTGGCGCAGGCGCCGCTGCTGGCGCTGCTGATCGGCCTGCAGAACCTGCCTGAAGGCTTCAACGCCTACCGCGAGCGCATCGCGGTGCGCGGCACGAAGCCGGGTACGGTGCTGCGCCAGATGGCGATGCTGACCCTTGTGGGCCCGGTGCTGGCCACGCTGAGCTGGTCGTGCCTGGCCGACCAGCCGGCCGTGCTGGGCGCCATCATGCTGGCGGCGGCCGGCGGCATCTTGTACCTGATCTTCCAGGACATCGCCCCGATGTCGCGGCTGCAGCGCCACCGCGCGCCGCCGCTGGGCGCGGTGCTGGGATTCTGCGTGGCCCTGGTGGGCCAGCGCCTGGTGGAGGGATGAGATGCTGACCCTGGTCTGGCCCGCGGCCGAACACCTGGCTTCCTACGTCGCAGCGCTGGAGGGCGGCTGGTCGGCCGACAACGTGCGCGGCGCTGTGGCGGCGCAGGAAGAGCTGGTCCGCATCCGCGAGGACGCAGCCGGCTTCATCGCCGCGCAGGTGGACCGCGAGGCCCGCGGCGGGCCGGTCACCCTGCCCGACGGGTCCACCGTGGCGCGGTTGCCGGGCTTCCGCCGCTGGCTGTGGGATGACACCGGCTTCTGCGGCGTCATCGGCCTGCGCTGGCAGCCCGGCACCGAGGCGCTGCCGCCGCACTGCCTGGGCCACGTGGGCTACGCCGTGGTGCCCGGCCGCCGCGGCCGCGGCTACGCCACCCAGGCGCTGGCGCAGACGCTGCCGCTGGCACGTGTCGAAGGCCTGCGCTGGATCGAACTGACCACCGACGAGGACAACCTGGCCTCGCAGCGCGTGATCGCGGCCAACGGCGGTGTGCTGGTGGAACGTTTCGACAAGCCCGCGGCCTTTGGCGGCAAGCCAGGGCAGCGCTGGCGCATCGACCTGGCCTGATCAGGACACGGCGCCCGCGCGGCATTAGGACACGGCGCCGGCGGGAATCAGGACACGGCGCCAGCGCCGTAGCGCCCGGTCAGCAGCCGCCCTTCGCTGAAGCGCTGCAGCGCATAGGGCGCCAGCGACACGTCGGTGGGCAGGCCCAGCGCCGCCTGCGCCATCAGCCGCCCCACGGCAGGCGACAGCTTGAAACCATGGCCGCTGAAGCCGAAGGCCAGCTGCAGACCGGCCAGCCCCGGCACCGGGCCGAGCACCGGGTTCCAGTCGGGCGTGACGTCGTAGACGCCGGTCCAGGAGGCAGCCAAACCAGCCTCTTCCCAGCCGGGGAAGCGCGCGGCGACCTGCTCGGCCACCTCGATCATCGCGTCCATTGGGATGTCGCCCTGCTCGATCTCCGGCGTGGCCAGCACCTCGCCGGCGATGCCCTCGCTGGCCAGCATCTGGCGCCCACCGTAGCTGCGGCAGTACAGCATGCCCGGCGTGGCCAGGTCCTTGTAGACCGGCATGGCGTGTGAATAGGCGGCCGGGCCTTCGAAGGCGAAGACGCGGTGGCGTTCCGGCTTCACCGGCAGCACGCAGCCGCTGTCGCGCTCGAGCTCGGGGGTCCAGATGTTGGTGGCGGCGATCACGGTGGCGGCCTCGAAGCGGCCGCGGTCGGTGTCGACACCGGTGATGCGCGCGCCCTCGCGCAGCAGGCGCTGCACACCCACGCCTTCGAGGAAGCGCACGCCGCGCCGGCGCGCAGCCCGCGCAAAGCCGGTGGCCACCAGGTAGGCGTCGGCGAAGCCGGCCTCCGGCTCGTGGCCGATGAGCGCCGCGTCGTCGAAGCGCGCCAGCGGCATCAGCGCCGCGGCCTGCGCCGCGTCCAGCCGCTGCAGCGGGATGCCCATGGCCTGCTGCTGGTCCAGCGACGCGCGCAGCGCCGCCAGGCGCGGGCCTTCAGGCGCTGCGATCAGGTAGCCGCACTTGACCAGGCCGGCGTCGGCCTCGGCGTCGTCCACATACGCCGCGAAGTGCTCGAAAACGGCGAACGACCGGCGCGCCAGGTCCACGTTCTCCGGCACCGAGTAGTGCGTGCGCAGGATGCCGCTGCTCTGCGCACTGGTGCCGTTGCCGATGCCCAGCCGGTCCACGACCAGCACGTCGCCGGCGCCGAGGGCGGCCAGGTGGAAGGCGATGGAACAGCCGACGACGCCGGCGCCGATGACGATCACGTCGGGTTGGGAAGCCATGGCCCGCAGTCTGGCCGTCCCCTGGACCGGCGGCGCACAGCACCGCCGGCCCTGATGCTGTGGATCAGCCCACGTTGCGGCGGGACTCGGGCAAGGCGGTCAAGGCCGCCGCCTCCAGGCTCAGCGCGGGCTGGAGTTCGCGCCGCAGTTCGCGCACCGCCACGCGCACCAGGGCGGCGATCTCCGACGGCAGGCGACCGAGTTCGCCGGCGCGGCTGACCAGCCAGAAACGCCGCTCCAGCAGCGGATAGGCCTCGCCGTCGCGCTTGAGCGCCGACAGCGGCAGCACCTGCACCGCCTGCGCATGGTGGCGCGACTGCCACAGGCACAACGGTGTCGTCAGGCCGAACCCCAGCCCGGCGGCGACCAGGCTCAGCAACGGGTCGGTGGCGTCGAACTCGTAGCGCCGCGCCAGGCCGGGGTCGTGCCGGCGCAGGTAGGCGTCCACCTGGGCGCCGATCATCGAGCGCGTGCTGTAGGCCAGGAACGGCAGGTCGGCCCCCAGGGCCTGCAGGCTGCGCAGCCCGCGCAGCGAGCGGCCCGGCGGCAGCACGAGCACGAAGCGCTCGGCCAGCAGCGGCAGGGCGTCGATCCCGGCCTGCCCCGCGGGTTCCTGGGTGCCGATCAGCAGGTCCAGCCGGCGTTCGGCGAATCGCTGCTGCAGGTCCGGCATCAGGCCGGAGAGCAGCTGCAGCCGTTGCACGCGGTCGAACAGGCCGCGCACCAGGTGCGGCCCCAGCGTGGCGGCAAAGCTGTCGACACAGCCCAGGCGCACGGCGCTGCGTGCGCTGCGGCTGAGGCTGCGCACGCCTTCGTCCATCTCGTGGGCGCGCTGCAGAAGGTCCAGCGCGTGTTCGTAGAGGCGGTGGCCGCTGGCGGTGACGCGTGCCGGGCGGGTGCCGCGGTCCAGCAGCTCGCTGCCCAGGTGCATCTCCAGCGCCCGCACGTGCTGCGACACACCCGCCTGAGACAGCCCGGCGCGGCGCGCAGCGGCCGACACCGAGCCGGTCTCGACCACGGCGATCCAGCTGGTCAGCTGGTCCCAGGGCGGCGGGGCGGCGACGTCGGGTTTCATGACCTTCAACGCAACGTGATGCTCGGCATCAGGAACGACGATGACGGGCAGAGGCGGCAGGGCATGGCCTAGATTGTCTGCCACCCCGGCCCGCTACAGTGGCCGCTTCGCATCCCCGACGCCCCGAAACAGGAGCCCCCGATGAAACTCACCTGGAAACACGTTGCCGCCGCGGTGGCCTTCACCGCCGCCGCCGTCGCGGCCACCGGCGCCCTGGCGCAGCAGCGCCTGTTCTTCGGCATCGCCACCGGCGGCACCGGCGGCACCTACTACCCGCTGGGTGGCATGCTGGCGCAGCTGATCAGCAACAAGGCCACGGTGGACGGCAAGAAGATCAGCGCCACGGCCGAAGCCGCCGGCGCCTCGGTGGCCAACGCCAAGCTGCTGGGCAACAAGGACATCGAGTCGGCCTTCGTCGCCGCCGACATCCTGGACGCCGCCTACAACGGCACCGGCCAGTTCCAGGGCGCCCCGATCAAGAGCCTGCGCGCCCTCGGTGCGCTGTACCCCGAGACGGTGCAGCTGATCACGCGTGCCGACTCCGGCATCAACAGCGTCAAGGACCTCAAGGGCAAGAGCGTGTCCTCGGGCTCGCCCGGTTCCGGCCAATACCAGCTGATGACGGACCTGCTCAAGGTCTACGGCATGACCCGGGCCGACATCAAGGAGGACCTGTCGTCCTTCACCCAGGCCGTGGACAAGATCAAGGACGGCAACCTGCACGCCACGCTGATCACCGCCGGCGTGCCCACCGCGGCCGTCACCGACTTCGCGCAGAGCCATGCGCTGAAGGTGATCCCGCTGGCGGGTGCGGAGATCGCCGCGCTGCAGAAGCAGCAGCCGTTCTACGCCAACGTCAAGCTCGCGGCCAACACCTACAAGGGCCAGACCGAGGCGGTGGACACGCTGGCCGTGATGGCGGTGTGGACAGCGCACGAAGGCGTGCCGGAGAACGTGGCTTACGAGGTCACGAAGGCGCTGTACGAGAACGTGGCCATCATGGGCCAGGTGCACGTGCAGGGGAAGAATATCAGCCTGCAGACCGCCACCGCGGTGGGCAATGCGCCGATCCACCCCGGCGCGCTGAAGTACTTCAAGGAAAAGGGCATCGCCAAGTGATGCCGCAGCGGCGCGCCGTGGCCCTGGTGGCCTGCTGCGCGCTGCTGCCCATGGCCGCGCCAGCCTGCACGCTGACGCTGGCCGATCATCGCCGAGGGCCCGTGCTGGCCCGGTTGCCGCTGGACCCCACGGCGCCGGCCCTGCGCGTGGCCTTCACGCATTCCGTGCTCGGCACGCCGGTGGAGGACCACTACGTCTTCCGCCACGGCGCCTCCGGCTGGCAGGCGGTGCTGGTGGAAGAGCGCTGGGTGGGCGAAGGCTACGGCCTGCCCATCGCCGCCGGCCCCGGCGAGACGCTAGTGCGTGACCACAGCCTGGGCAGCGACGGCTGGAAGCTGACGCTGCAGCGCCCCGTGCACCCGCTGGTGGTGCTGGCCCTGCCGTCACAGCGCATGCGCGTGCTCGTCGACGGCCAGGCACCCGTCTTGCTGGGTGGCCTGGGCCCGCCGGCGCCCACGTCGGTGGCGCTGCAGGTCGAGGGCTGTCCCACCCGAGCCGCTTCGTGAAGGACCCTGAGTGAGCGTTCCCCAAGCCGAGATCGACCGCCTGATCGAGCAGTTCGATCCCGAGTCCAGCTTCCGGCGCCTGGCCGGCTTCTCGGCCGGCCTCGTCACGCTCATCGCCGTGGCGCTGTCCGGCTGGCACTACTACACCGCGGGCTTCGGCCTGCACAACGAGATCGCACACCGCGCCATCCACCTGTGCGTGGTGCTGGGGCTGTGCTTCCTGGTCTTTCCCCGGCCCAGGCGCATGGGCGGGCCGTGGGAGTGGATCGTTTCGGTCGGCCTGGTGGTGTTCTACCTGCTACTGGGCGTGGGCCTGCTGCGCGAACTGAACGACCCGGTGTCCACGGGCGCACAGGCGGCCTTCCTGGCGGTGCTGGTGGCACTGTCGGGCCTGTCGCTGCCGCTGAAGGCCTACGACGGCAGCCACCAGCACATCCCGCTGCGCGACTGGATCTTCGCCGTGGCGGCGGCCGGCTTCTCGCTCTACCTGCTGCTGTTCTTCGACGACATCTTCATCCAGCGCGCCGGCCAGCATTCGCCCGCCGACCTGATGGTGGGCGTGATCGCGATCGTGATGGTCATCGAGGCCACGCGGCGCACGATGGGCATATTCCTGCCGCTGCTGGCCATCGCCACCGTGCTTTACGGCATCTTCGGGCCCTACCTGCCGGGTGACCTGGCGCACCGCGGCTACAGCGTGCCACGCGTGGTGGCCCACCTGTACAAGGGCACGGAGGGCATCTACGGCATCCCGGTGGGCGTGGTGGCCACCTTCGTCTTCCACTTCGTGCTCTTCGGCATCATGGCCCAGCTCACGGGGCTGGGGCAGCTGTTCGTCAACCTGGCCACCATCGCCGCCGGCCGCTTCGCCGGCGGGCCGGCCAAGGTGAGCGTCGTGTCCTCGGGCCTGTTCGGCATGATCAGCGGCTCGCCGATCGCCAACACCGTGACCACCGGCGTGATGACGATCCCGCTGATGAAGCGCGTGGGCTTCGCGCCGCGCTTCGCCGGCGCGGTGGAGGCCTCGGCCTCGTGTGGTGGACAGATCACGCCGCCCATCATGGGCGCGGCCGCCTTCATCATGGCCGAGACGCTGGGCATTCCCTACAACCACCTGATCCTGGTGGCCATCGTGCCGGCGTCGCTGCACTACCTGGCGATCCTGGTCATGGTGCACCTGGAGGCCCGGCGGCTGAAGCTCGCAGGCATGGATCCCTCGGAGATCCCGTCGCTGCCCAAGGTGCTGAAGGCCAGCTGGCATTTGTTCATCCCGCTGGTGGTGATGGTGACGTTGCTGCTGATGCAGTACACGCCCTTCCTGGCGGCGTTCTGGGGCATCACGCTCACCGTGGCCTGCTCGTGGATCCCGAAGCTGCTGGGGCCCTGGGGCCGCAACATGGCCGGCATGGCCGTGGGCCCGCGGGCCCTGGTGCAGGGCTTCGAGATGGGCGCGAAGTCGGCGCTGGGCATTGGTGCGGCCTGCGCCTGCGTGGGCTTCGTGCTCGGCATCACCACGCTGACCGGCATGGGCTTCAAGTTCAGCGCCTGGGTGCTGGACATGTCCGGCGTGCTGGCACAGATGGTGGTGGCGCTGGACCCGCTGGGCTGGCTGCAGACCAACCAGGTGACGGTGCTGTTCGGCCTGCTGTTCACCGCCGTGGCCTGCATCATCATGGGCGCCGGTGTGCCCACCACGCCCACCTACATCATCCTGGCGGCCATCGTGGCGCCGGCGATGGAACAGCTGGGCGTGCCGCAGCTGGCCACCCACTTCTTCGTCTTCTACTTCGGCGTGCTGGCCGACGTGACGCCACCGGTGGCGCTGGCGGCGTTTGCCGCCGCCGGCATCGCGCGCAGCGAACCCATGCGCACCGGCATGACGGCCTTCCGGCTGTCGATGGGCAAGGCGCTGGTGCCCTTCGCCTTCGTCTACACGCCGGCGCTGCTGTTCATCGACTTCAGCTGGGGCGCCTTCCTGCTTGGCTTGGTGTCGGTGACGGTGGCGGTGATCGGCCTGGCGGCGGCCTACACCGGCTTCCTGGCGCGGCCCATCGGGCGCCCGGCCTTCCTGGTCTTCAACGTGCTGTGCCTGTCGCTGGTGTTCGCCAACCCGGTGGTCAACGCCGTCGCGATCCCGCTGGTGCTGGGCCTGCTGGCCTGGCACGCGCGGCCGCTGCCGGACGCGGTGCACTCGGCCGCCGCCTGAGCGCGCACTGAACGCGCACCGAACGCGCGACACTGCCGGGCATGACGCTCGCCCACCTGCTCGTCCGCCAGGCCACGCTGCGGCCTGATTCGGCCGCGGTCTTCCACGGCACGCAAGCCTGGGCCACCCACGGCCAGTGGGCCGCGCGCTGCGCCGGCCTGGCGCAGCGGCTGCACGCTGCCGGCCTGCAGCCCGGCGACCGGCTGGTGCTCTTCCTGCGCAACCACCCGCGCTATCTGGAATTGATGTGGGGCGCCTGGTGGGCCGGACTGGCGGTGGTGCCGGTCAACGCCAAGCTGCACCCGGCCGAGGTGGCCTGGATCGTCGACAACGCGCAGGCGCGCTGGGCCTTCACCAGCGCCGACGTGGCGCCTGGCCCGATCCCCGGCCTGCAAAGGCAGGTCGAGGTGGAATCCGCCGAGGCCGACGACCTGCTGGCACCGCTGGACGACTGGCACGCTGCGCCGCCCGCGGAACGCGGACCCGACGACCTCGCCTGGTTGTTCTACACCAGCGGCACCACCGGCCGCCCCAAGGGCGTGATGCTGACGCACCGCAATCTGATGACGATGGGTCTGACCTACTTCGTCGACGTGGACCCCATCGCGCCCACCGACACCATGGCCTATGCGGCGCCGATGTCACACGGCTGCGGCATCTACGCGGTGCCGCACCTGATGGCCGGTGCGCGCCACGTGGTGCCGGCCAGCGGGGGGGTTGACCCGGCGGAACTGTTCGAGCTCGGCCGCACACTGGGCCCGCTGAGCAGCTTCGCGGCGCCCACCATCGTCAAGCGCCTGGTCGACCATGCCGAGGCCGCGGGGCTGACGCCCGACGACGCCGCCGCGAGCTTCAAGACCCTGGTCTACGGCGGCGCGCCCATGTACGCCGCCGACATCCAGCGGGCGCTGCGCGTGATGGGCCCGCGCTTCGTGCAGATCTACGGCCAGGGCGAAACGCCGATGACGGCCACCGCACTGTCACGCGCCACGCTGGCCGATGCCGCACACCCACGCCACGCGGCGCGCATCGCCTCGGTGGGCGTGGCCCAGACGCCGGTGCAGGTGCGCGTGGCCGATGCCGACGGCCAGCCATTGCCGCCAGGCGCGCCCGGCGAGGTGCTGGTGCGCGGCGACACGGTGATGGCGGGCTACTGGCGCAACCCGGACGCCAGCGCCCAGGCGCTGCGCGTGGGCTGGTTGTGGACCGGCGACATCGGCATGCTGGACGCCGACGGCTTCCTGACCCTGCTCGACCGCAGCAAGGACCTGCTGATCAGCGGCGGCTCCAACATCTACCCGCGCGAGGTGGAGGAGGTGCTGCTGACCGCGGTTGGTGTGGCCGAGGCCGCCGTGGTCGGTGCGCCGGACGCCGAATGGGGCGAGGTGGTCGTCGCCTTCGTCGTGGCCCAGCCCGGTGAGACGGTGACCGCCGAGGCGCTGGACGCGCACTGCCTGGCGCACATCGCACGCTTCAAGCGGCCCAAGCGCTACGTCTTCGTCGACGCGTTGCCCAAGAACGCCTACGGCAAGGTGTTGAAGACCGCCCTGCGCGAGCAGCTGGGCTGAGCGCCGGTCAGCGTGGCTGCCGTCGGCGCAGCACCGTGCCCATCGCCAGGCCGGCCAGCAACATCGCCGCCGTGCCGGGCTCCGGGACCGCCGTGACCTGGATGGCATCGACGAGGGCGCCTGCCGCGCTGTAGAAACTGCTGGCGCTCTGGAACGTCAGCGTGCTGCTGCTGCCCGTGGCCTGCACCAGCACGTCGTGCCATTCCCAGCGCAGGTTGTCCCAGCGGTCGCCGGGCTGGTGCAGGTAGGTGGCGCTGGCCGCCGTGCCGCCATTCCACAGCACGTTCAACGACTTGCTGCCATCGGCCGAGGTGGCGCCGCCCGGGCCGGCGTTGCCAGACATCGCGAAGTCGATGCGGTACCACTGACCCGCAACGGTGTCGAAGGTCTGCGCGATGCGCCCGGGACCCTGCGTGCCATTGAGGTCGACGAACCAGTCACCGTCGGCCGCCGGCGCCACGGTGTCGGCCCCGTTGCTGTAGCCCGCACGCACGAACTCGATGTTGGCCCCGATCACCGACCAGCCATTGGCGCTCTGCCCGGCGGCCACGGTCTGGATGAACGATGCCGACGGCGACTCCAGGCTGCCGTTGACCAGCGTCGTGGCACTGGCGGCCTGGCCCACCAGGCTGGTCAGTGCGGCAAGGGCGACGACGAGCCGATGGGACCGGACCATCGACGGACGGGAAGGTTGATGCATGGAGGCTCCTCGGCATGGGCGGGCCGACGACATCGTCAGCCCTCGCCCTGTGAACGCCGAAAGCATGCGCCAGAAGTCTCGCCGCGCTGCCCCCGATTTGGGGGATCACGATCGCGCGCCGGGTGCTGGCACGCCGGGCCGTCGCCCCCTCGTTCAGCGGGCGGGTTGGTAGGGCTGCAGCTGCACCCCGTTCATCGGGTTGAAGAAGGCATCGTTGGTGCCCACGTACTGCTCCCCCGGCAGCTGGTAGGCCCGCGCGTAGCGCTGAGGCAGGTACTGCACGCCACCACCAGCCGTCGCCCAGGCCGTGCGCTCGTGCGTGACGTCCACCACCTTGCTCTGGCCGCCGTCGATCATGTCCTGCCGGCGCTTCCAGCTGGCGTGGTTGCTGTCGATCACGCTGCCGCCGCTGTTGGCGCCTCGGCCAGCGCTGGCCCGGGCCGCCTGCGCCGCCATGAAGGCCTGGCGTTCGCGCTGCAGCGCCGCCGCCTGCAGGGCGGACATGGACTGCTGGTGCTGCTGCAGCCGCCGGGTGTAGGCCGGCAGCAACTGGGTGGATTCGGCGATGCGCTGGCTCAGCGCCAGATCGGGTTCACGGCCCACGGCCAGGCTGCTGGCCGTGCCCAGCGCCATGCCGAACAGGAACTGCGCCGGGCTGCCATCCATCGACGCCGCCGCCGTCACCTGGAACACCAGCCCGGTGGACAGGTGTTCGTTCACCGTCTCACCGGCCTGCCCCGCCCGTTCGCTTTCGGCCGGGTAGCGCAGGCGAACGGCCCAGGCCTCGCCCCAGCGCCGCATGCCCGGCTCCAGGGACAGCGCTGCCAGCTGC
The DNA here is from genome assembly GCA_024235915.1 of Burkholderiaceae bacterium. Classification (GTDB taxonomy): domain Bacteria; phylum Pseudomonadota; class Gammaproteobacteria; order Burkholderiales; family Burkholderiaceae_C; genus Rubrivivax. Next base: position 448,959 of record JACKLO010000009.1, read on the forward strand.
CGGGCCAGCTTCTGGTTCTCCGCCGGGTCGATCGCCATCGACACCACCTGCGCCCCGGGGCGCAGCGCCTGCACATAGGCCCGCATGAAGCTGCGGCCGTCGGTGATCGGGCGCGGCTGGCAGCCCGTGCGCTGCTGCTGCTGCGCCGCCAGTTGCGGCATCGCGCCCCATTGGCTGTGCCACTGCCAGCTGCCGCCGGGAATGAACTCGAACCGCTGCCGGCCGTCAGGCGCCCGGGCCACGAAATGCAGCTTGTTCTGGTCGATCCAGCAGCGGGTGTAGCGGTCCCAGCGCACCGAGCCGTCGACCCGCCAGCCTTGCGGTGCCGACAGCGTGACCGCCGGCATCGGCTGCTCGAAGCCGAAGGCATCGACGATGGTGTGGCGCACCATGCCGGCAGGGGTGGCCTCTGCCTTTGCTGACGATGCGGTGGCGGGCGCCGTGTCCGCACGGCCTGGCGCGTCGCGCAGCGACTCCTGGTAGCCGGCGAACTGGAATCGCCCGCGCCCGATGGCCACGATGCCGGCCGCCCCGCGGCCCAGCGCGTCGGATGTCAGCGTGGCCAGGGTCTCCCGGCCCGCGAGCATGCGCAGGGATCGCCCGTCCTCCTGCAACGACAGGCGCAGCGCACGGCCGCCAGGCGGCCTGGTCTGGCGCGACATCACGGTGCGAAACCCGTCGGCGTCGCGCCGGATCCACTCCACCTCGCCACCGGGCCCCAGCACCAGCAGCCAGTAGCTGCGTGCCGTGGCGTCGAAGCCGTAGAGGAGTCCGGCACGTGCCGAGGCTTCGGCATCGGCCAAGGCGACGCTGACGGCCACATCACGGCGGCCTTCGCCGCCCTGCGTCACCGGCCCGTAGACATACCGGATGGCGCCTGCCTCCCGGTGGTTCTCCAGCTGGTAGCCCGCGGCGTCCAGCCGGGCCGTCCAGGCGCCGTCGGCACCATCAGCACCGGCGGCCAGCTGCGCCTGCAGCGGGCCCATGGACGCGGCGCCGGCCGGGTTGACCGCAGCGAGCTCCAGGGTCAGCGCGGCGGCCAGTTGAAGCACGAGGGTCCAGAGCATGAACGGGTTCCAGCAAGCATTGCCATGCCGGCATTGCAGCGCCGCTGCGTTCCGCCACCGTTCCGGCACCTGGCCAGCCTGGCATCAACCCGGCATCAGGGCCTGCAAGGCCGCCAGGGTGTCGGCCTCGTGCAGCGGCTTGTCGTGCCGCACCCGCAGCATGCGCGGAAAGCGCACCGCGATGCCGCTCTTGTGGCGCGGGCTGGGGCCGATGCCTTCGAAGCCGAGTTCGAACACCAGCGTCGGCCGCACGCTGCGCACGGGGCCGAACTTCTCCAGCGTCGTCGCACGGATCACCTTGTCCACGGCCGCGAACCCGGCATCGCTCAGGCCCGAGTAGGCCTTGGCGAAGGGCACCAGCTGCAGCGCCTGTGGGTCGTCGCGCGGCGCCGGCTCACGGCGGGCGATGGCCTCCACCACCGCCTGTGCCTCGGCCGCATCCCGCGGTGCACGGTTCCACACTGCAAAGGTGTAGTCGGTGTAGACACTCGCGCGGCGGCCATGACCGGCCTGGGCATAGACCAGCACCGCGTCGGCGGTCAGCGGGTCGACCTTCCATTTCCACCAGGCCGACGTGGCGCCGTCGGCCTTGGTGCGGCCCTGGCCGTAGACCGCGTCGCGGTGCTTGAGCATCAGGCCCTCGACGCCGCGGGCACGGCTTTCGGCGCGCGCGGCGGTCAGCACCGGCCAGTCGGGACCGGCCACGCGCGGCGAGATGTCCCGACCCGGCAGCAGCGACGCCAGACGCGCGCGGCGCTGGTGCTGCGGCTCGCCACGGCAGTCCACACCGTCGCATTCCAGCAGGTCGTAGGCCACGAAGCGCACCGGCGCGTCCGCGAGCAGCTTCTTCGGCAATGTCTTGCGCGCGATGCGCTGCTGCAGCACGTTGAACGTTGCGGGTGTCGGGGCGCCGTCGGGCCAGACCAGGACTTCGCCGTCCAGCACCGTGCCGTCGGGCAGCGCCTGCGCCCAGGCCTCGATCTCCGGGAAGCGCCCGGCCATCAACTCCTCGCCACGCGACCAGACCCAGCACCGCCCGGCGCGCCGGACCACCTGGGCACGGATGCCGTCGTACTTCCACTCGGCGATCCAGTCGGCAGCGTCGCCCAGGGTCTGCGGCTCGGCCTGCAGCGGATGCGCAAGGAAGAAGGGATAGGGCTGGCCCGCCTCGGCCTGTGGGGCGGTGTCCGGATCCAGCAGCGCACGGTAGCGCTCGGCGGAGGGCAGGCGCTTGGCATCGGTCCAGCCCATCAACCGCTGCGCCACCTGCTTGGCATCCAGCCTCGCCACCGCCGCCAGCGCGCGCGTGACCAGCAACTTGCTGACACCGACACGGAATCCGCCGCCAATGAGCTTGACGAGCAGGAAACGCCCGGTGGCGTCGAGCACCGACCAGGCTTCGCGCAGCCGCGCTGCCTGTTCGGCAGGCGGCAGGCCGCGCAGTGGCAGCAGCCGCTGCTCCACCCACTCGGCCAGGCCCGCCTCGTCGGCGGGGCCGGTCGGCGCCGGCAGCACGTGGGCGATGGTCTCGGCCAGGTCGCCCACCGCCTGGTAGCAGGCCTCGAACAACCAGTCGTCGATGCCGGCCATGGCGCAGGCCGTCTCCCGCATCAGCGCCGTGGGCACCACCTGGCGCGGCTTGCCACCGGCGAGGAAGTAGACGGCCCAGGCGGCATCGCCCGCCGGCGCTGCGGCGAAGTAGGCCTGCAGGGCAGCGAGCTTGTCGGTGGTGGCGGTGCTGGCGTCGAGCGCCTGGTACAGCGCGGCGAAACGGCGCATGCGGCAATGATGCCGCAGCGCCGTCGGCGCCGGCGGTCAGCGCCAGGGTCGCGCCACCAGGGTCGCCGCGTTCGGATTGCCGGGTGCCGGCACCGCCCAGCCGGCCATGCCGGCCCCTGCACCGGCGGCCACCGGCACGGTGCCGCCCCACCAGCCCGGGCCCAGCGTGCCCCGCGTCCAACCGGCGCCGGCGTCGACGGCGGCACGGGCCACGTTGGTGCTCTGGTCGACCCATGCCACCAAGGCCAGGCCGCCGTCGGCGGCAACGGCCACGCTGGGCCAGGCTGCGTCTTCGGCCACGCCCGACAAGCGCGCCGGCGCTGACCAGGTGCCATCGACGCCGCCGCCGCTGTACCAGATGCTGCCGGCGTTGCCGGCGTCCAGGGCCTGCCACGCCGCCACCAGGTCGCCCGCCGCGTTGCCGCCCAACGCCGGGTAGGCGACGGACTGCGACCCCGACACCAGCACCGGCGTGGACCAGACCCCGTCAGCCTCGCCGCGCACCACGAACAGGCGCGTGCCGTCGAGGAAGCCCACCGCGGGGCGACCCTGGGCGTCCAGCGCAGCCTTGGCGTTCCAGGTCTGGAAAGCCGTCGGCACCGAGATCACCTGCGCCGGGCCCCAGTCACCCGCCGCCGGACGCAGCGCCGCCAGGATGCGGCTGCCCTCCTGCCAAGCCGCCAGCGCGGCGCCGGCGTCGTTGAGCGCGAGGTCGGGCAGCGTGGCCCCGACCTGCGCCGCCGAAAGGGGCTGAGGCGCGCCCCAGGGTGTCGTCACCGGCACGCCGTCGCAGGCACCGCTGTCGCCCGTGCCGTCCTGGCGCGCGGTGGTCACGCCTTGCGCGCCGACCCACAGCAGCGTGACACTGCCGTCGCAGGCGGTACCGATCTGAATCTGCCAGACGCCGATGCCGGGGGCCACCTCGACCGCCGCGCCGAAGCGTCCACCGGGCACGCGCCAGGACACGAGCAGCTTGCTGGGCGTGTAGCGGGTGGCCACGGTCGTCCACGCGATGGCCGCCAACCCGCCCCGGCTCAGGGCGGCCGCCACCGGGCCGGCGCCCGTGGCACCGCCGGGCACCGTCGCGCTGCGCGTCCAGCGGCCGCTGGCCGGCTTCTCGGCAAAGCGCACCCGGCCAGTGGCGTTCCACGCCAGCAGCGCTTCGCCACCGGCATTCATGACCACCCGCGGCGACTCCGGCGGCGAGGACACAGCGAACGGCCCTTCGAGCGTTCGCGTGGCGCCCCAGGTGCCGGCTGTTGCTGGCGCAGCCAGAGCCATCAGCATGAGGGCAACCGCCGTGGCGGCGGTCCGGTGCGTTCCGTTGGACATCACAGGCTCCCGTGGTTGGACCCTACGGGGTATACCGATGCCGCATGAACGCGGGCTGAAGCGCCACCTTGCCCGCGGTCAATCCGACGTGTCGTCGCCCACCGGCACCACGGTGACCGGCATCGGGCTGTGGGCCACCACGTCGTCCACGATGTCGCCCTCGCCACCCATCACGATCAGGCCGCAGCCGTAGTTCTCTGCCAGTTCCACGATCATCGGCGCCGGCTCGCCACCGGCCACTTCGAGTTCGTAGTCCACGCCGGCCTTCTGCAGCAGCGCCTCGGCCGGCGCCAGCAGGTCGGCGCCGGCGGCGCCCTTGACCTCGCGGATCACGTCGGGGTCGTGCGCCGTGACCACCTCGTACAACGTGGCCGGCGGCTGCACATTGACCAGCACCACGCTGGCCTGCAGGCCGGCCGTGCGCAGGTCGAGCACGTGCCGCAACGCCGCCATCGCAGCGGGCGAACCGTCGGCGGGAACCAGAATCTTCATGAGGAACCTCCTGCAGCGATGATCCCGCGCAGCATCGCCGCGGTCTTGATGTCGGTCAAACGGATGTTCGCCGTCGCGACACCGTGCGCCGGCATCATGCGGTCATGAGCATCCGCCACCTCGATTCCCTGTTCGACCCGGCCTCGGTGGCCGTCATCGGCGCCAGCCTGCGCGAGGCCAGCGTCGGCGGCACGGTCTGGCGCAACCTCTCCGCCGGCGGCTTCGCCGGCCCGGTGTGGCCAGTGAACCCCAAGCACAAGGCGCTGGGCGACGTGCCCTGCTTCGCCAGCATCGACGCCCTGCCGCAGGCGCCGGAGCTGGCAGTGATCTGCACGCCACCGGCCACGGTGCCAGAGCTCATCGCCGCCCTCGGCGCCCGCGGCACCAAGGCCGCCGTGGTGCTGACCGCCGGTTTCGACGCTGCACAGAAGCAGGCCATGCTGGACGCCGCACGCAACCACCTGCTGCGCATCCTCGGGCCGAACTGCCTGGGCCTGCTGGCGCCGCACATCGGCCTGAACGCCAGCTTCGCGCATGTGAACGCGGCACCGGGGCAACTGGCCTTCGTGTCGCAGTCAGGTGCACTCGTCACGGCCTTGCTGGACTGGGCGCGGGCCCGCGGCGTGGGCTTCTCGCACTTCGTCTCGCTGGGCGAGAGCGCGGACGTGGACTTCGGCGACATGCTCGACTGGCTGGCCGGCGACGCGAAGACGCGCGCCATCCTGCTCTACGTGGAGAGCATCCGCGAGGCGCGCAAGTTCATGTCGGCCGCGCGCGCCGCGGCGCGCAACAAGCCGGTGATCCTGGTCAAGGCCGGGCGCTCGGCACAGGGCCAGGCGGCAGCCTCGTCGCACACCGGCGCGCTGGCCGGGTCGGACGCGGTCTTCGACGCCGCCGTGCAGCGCGCCGGCCTGCTGCGCGTGGACACGCTGCAGGACCTGTTCGACGCCGCGCTCACGCTGGACCGTCTGGCCGGCGGCTCGCCCGACGTCGAACCCGACCGGCTGACCATCGTCACCAACGGCGGTGGCGCCGGTGTGATGGCCGCCGATGCGGCCGCTGCCGCCGGGCTGACCCTCGCGCCGCTGACCGACGGCGTGCGGGTGCAGCTGGATGCGGCACTGCCGGCCAACTGGTCGCATGCCAACCCGGTGGACCTGATCGGCGACGCGCCCGAGGGCCGCTACCTGGCGGCCTTCGACGCCCTGCTGGCCGACCCCTCGGCCGGCATGCTGCTGTTCACCCACGCGCCCACCGCCATCGTGCCGAGCGCGCGCATCGCCGAGGCGCTGGTGCCTCGGCTGCAGCCGCAGGCCACACGGGTGGTCAGCGCCTGGCTGGGCGGCGACGCCGTGGCCGAGGCCCGCACGCGCTTCCAGGCTGCCGGTCTGGCCTGCTATGACACGCCGGAGCAGGCGGTGCAGGCCGTGGCGACGCTGGCCACCTGGAAGCGCCACCAGGCCGCATTGCTGGAAACGCCGACGGCGGACGCCGCCGAGGCACCATTCGACCTGGCCACCGCGCAGGCGGTGATCGACCGCGTGCTGGCTGAAGGCCGCGAGATGCTGACCGAACCCGAGGCCAAGGCGATGCTGGCCGCCGCGGGCATACCGGTGGCGGCCACCCGGCGGGTGGGTCTGGACGCCGACGAGGTGGCGGCCGCCGCACACGCCATCGGCTGGCCCGTGGCGTTGAAGATCCTGTCGACCGACATCTCGCACAAGAGCGACGTCGGTGGCGTGGTGCTGGACATCGGCGACGAACCGGCGCTGAGAGGCGCCATCGATGCCATGCTGGCGCGGGTGCGCGAGCGCCGGCCGGACGCCCTGCTGCAGGGCTTCAGCGTGCAGGCGATGGTCAAGCGTTCGCAGGCGCTGGAGCTCATCGTCGGCGCCAGCCTCGACCCCTTGTTCGGCCCGGTGATCCTGTTCGGCCAGGGCGGCACCGCAGTGGAGGTGGTGGCCGACCGCGCGCTGGCGTTGCCGCCGCTCAACCGCCCGTTGGCCCGCGCCCTCATCGAGCGCACACGCATTGCGAAACTGATGCGCGGCTGGCGCGACGTGCCGCCGGTGGCCATGGACGCGGTGCAGGACACCCTGGTGCAGGTGTCGCGCCTGCTGGCAGCGCTGCCGGCGGTGGTCGAACTGGACATCAACCCGCTGCTGGCCGACGCGCGCGGCGTGGTGGCACTGGACGCCCGCGTGCGTGTGATGCCCGACGCGCCGGCCGGCGAGGCGCGCTTTGCGATCCGCCCCTACCCCACCGCGCTGGTGGAGCACTGGGACTGGCAGGGCCGGGCCATCACCGTGCGCCCGATCCGGCCGGAGGACGAGCCCGGTCACCGCGCCTTTCTGGAGCGTCTGGACCCGGAGGACGTCCGCCTGCGCATCTTCTACAGCCGGCGCAGCATCGAACACAGCGAACTGGCGCGGCTGACGCAGATCGACTACGACCGCGAGATGGCCTTCATCGCGCTGGATGCCGAGGGCCACACGCTGGCGGTGGTGCGCGGCATCACCGACCCGGACAACGTCGGCGCCGAATTCGGCATCGTCGTGCGCAGCGACCTCAAGGGCGGCGGGCTGGGCGAGCGCCTGTTGCGCAAGCTGATCACCTACCACCGCAGCCGCGGCACCCAGGTGCTCACCGCCGAGGTGCTGGCGGAGAACGTGCGCATGC
>JACKLO010000010.1 GCA_024235915.1 Burkholderiaceae bacterium
TCCTTCGTGATCTGCACTTCCTTGATCACGACCCCGTCGAGCGAAACCACCAGCTTGCCCATCGATTTCCCCGTTGTTGCACGCAGCGCCGGCGGCGGTGCGGCCTCCTTCTTGTCTGCCCGGGTGGCGGTGCCGGTCAGCGCCGGAACGGCCACCACGAGCGCGGCGCAGCCGTGGTGCCGCCACTGACGCGCACCAGGATCACCGAGATATTATCCTTTCCGCCCGCATCATTGGCGGCCTCGACCAGTGCTTTGCTGGTCGATTCAAGCGATTCGTGGGACTGCAGGATCTGCGCGATCGTGCTGTCGTCGAGCATGTCCGATAGCCCGTCGGAGCACAGCAGGTAGACATCGCCCGGCTGCAGGTCGTGCTGGTGCGTTTCCAGCAACACGGTGTCTTCGACGCCGACGGCACGCGTCACGAGGTTCTTGTTGGCCGAAAACGCCGCTTGTTCAGGCGTGATGAGACCGGCATCGATCTGCTCCTGCAACAGCGAATGATCGCGCGTGATCTGCTGCAGCCGCCCGGCGCGAAGCCGGTAGGCCCGCGAATCACCAACATGCCCGACCAGCAGCCGCGTGTCGCGGAACAGGGCCACGACCAGCGTGGTGCCCATGCCGGCGTACTGCGGGTTGGAGTTGGCCGCGTTGAAGATGGCACGGTTGGCGTTGTCGACGCAGATGTCCATCGCACGCCGCACGTCCTGGTCGCCCGCCTGGGCGCTGGCTTCACGCAACCAGCGGCCCAGTTCGCTGCAAATGAAGGACGTGGCCATGTTGCTGGCCACTTCACCGGCGTTGTAGCCGCCCATGCCGTCGGCCAGCACGGCCAGCGAGGTGTCGGGGTCGATGGCGACCGAGTCCTCGTTGTTGCTGCGCGCGCGGCCCGCGTCGACGGCGGCCTGGAGCTCGAGGGTCAGGGGCACAGTGGGGCGCTCGGGTGACGCGGTGTCTGGCGGTGGGGGGCGATTGTGCATCCTAACGGCGCCGTGGCTGCCGCAACAGGCGGGGCCGCCCCCCTCAGTCGGGCAGGCCCCGTGATTTCTGTCCGTCCGCAGGCGCCACCCCGGCAGCGTCGGCAGCCACAGGCAAGGGCAGCAGGGCTCGCAACGCCCGCGCGGTGGCGGCGGCGTCGGGCCGTGCTTCGGGCGATTTGGCGAGCAGTGACGTCACCACAGCTTCCAAGGCAGGCAGTTGCGGATCGTGCGGCGGGGGCATCAGGGGCGACAAGGCGGGCACAGGGGCCGTCGCCACGGCGCGCAGCAGTTCGCCCAACCCGGGCGCGTCATAGGGCAGACGGCCGGCGAGCAGCTGGAACAGCAGCACTCCCAGGGCGTACAAGTCGCTGGCGGGCGACGGGGTCTGGCCCGCCAGGAGCTCCGGGGCCATGTACGCGGGGCTGCCGAGCACCAGGCCGGTTCGTGTGCGTTCGGCGCCGGCACTGCGGGCCAGGCCGAAGTCGGTGATCACGACACGGTCGCTGGCCCAGTCGATGATCACGTTGGCGGGCTTGAGGTCGCGATGCACGATGCCGGCGCCATGGGCATGGGCCAGCGCCTCGGCCAGCCGGGCACCGATGGCGGCCACCACAGGCGCGGGCAACCGGCGTGACGGGCGCGTGTAGCGCGTGAGGTCGGTGCCGGGCAGCAACTCCATCGTGAGCCAGTGCAGGCCACGCGTCTCGCCGCTGTCATGGACACGGACGATGCCCGGATGGTCGAGCCGGCGCACATGGGCGAGCTCCTGTTGCAGCCGTTTACCGGCCGCGGCACGACGAATGGTGTCGCTGCCATCCTGTGGCAACAGCAGCTTCAGCGCCCGCCAGGCGTGGGCCCGCTCGTCAAAGGCCGCATGCACGATGCTCTGGCTGCCTCGACCGAGCTCGCGCGCCACGATGCAGCCCGCGAATCGCTGGCCTTCACGCAGCGGCCCTTCTTGACTCACGCCGTACCGGGCTCCGAGCGCGCGGCCGCGCGGCTGGCGAGCCACCGGCCCCAGGCCAGCACGAGCAATGCACCGGCAACACCGGCCGCGTACTTGACGGTGTCGGTCTGTGACAGCTTGGGCAGCCAGGCCCAGGCTTCAGGGTTGGCCACGGCGGGGTCACTGACAGCCATGGTACCGGCGATCCAGCCCAGCAGCATGCCGCCAGCGGTGATGATCAGCGGGAAGCGGTCCATCAGCTTGATCACCAGTTGGCTGCCCCAGACGATGATGGGGATGCTGACCAGCAGGCCGAAGATGACCAGCGGCATCTGATGATCGGTGTTGCCGGAGGCCTGGGCGGCGCCGGCGATGGCAATGACGTTGTCCACGCTCATCACGAGGTCGGCCACGATGACCGTCTTGACCGCGGCCCACAGGCGGTCGCTGGCCTGGATGTTGCCGTGTTCGTCGTCGTGCTCGGGCAGCAGCAGCTTGATGCCGATCCACACCAGCAGGATGGCACCCACGAGCTTGAGGAACGGGATCGCCAGCAGCGTGAGCGCGAAAAAGATCAGCACCACGCGCAGCGCGATAGCGCCGGCCGTGCCCCAGAGGATGCCCTGCGTGCGCAGCTTGGGGGGCAGCTTGCGGCAGGCCAGCGCGATGACGACCGCGTTGTCGCCACCGAGCAGGATGTCGATCATGATGATCTGGCCCACTGCGATCCAGAAGGCGGGGGTCAAGAACTCTTCCATGGGGAATCCTGCTGCAGCGGCGGAAATTGAAACGGCGCCGCAGTGTAGGCCGCGGCGCCGTTCGGGTGGTTTCGGGAACTACGCAGGCACAGGCGAACCGGGCCCGCGGCACGGGGCGCCTGGTGTCAGAGCAGGCCCTTGAGCAGGCGACCCATCTCCGACGGGTTGCGGGTGACGGTGAAGCCGCACTCTTCCATGATCGCCAGCTTGGCGTCGGCGGTGTCTGCGCCGCCGGAGATCAGCGCGCCGGCATGGCCCATGCGCTTGCCCGGGGGGGCGGTGACGCCAGCGATGAAGCCGACCACCGGCTTCTTCATGTTGGCCTTGCACCATCGGGCCGCCTCGGCCTCGTCCGGGCCGCCGATTTCGCCGATCATGATCACGGCGTCGGTGTCCGGGTCATCGTTGAAGGCCTGCATCACGTCGATGTGCTTGAGGCCGTTGATCGGGTCGCCGCCGATGCCCACGGCGCTGCTTTGGCCGATGCCCAGTTCAGTGAGCTGCGCCACGGCTTCATAGGTCAGCGTGCCGGAGCGGCTGACCACGCCGACGCGCCCCTTCTTGTGGATGTGGCCCGGCATGATGCCGATCTTGATCTCCTCGGGCGTGATGGTGCCCGGGCAGTTGGGGCCGAGCAGCAGCGTGCGCTTGCCGCCGGCGGCCTCCTTGGCCTTCATCTTGTTGCGCACTTCCAGCATGTCCTTGATGGGGATGCCTTCGGTGATGCAGATGGCGAGGTCCAGGTCGGCTTCCACCGCTTCCCAGATGGCGGCCGCGGCGCCCGCGGGCGGCACGTAGATCACGCTGACGGTGGCACCGGTCTGCGCCTTGGCGTCCTTGACGCTGGCGTAGATCGGGATGCCCTCGAAGTCCTCGCCGGCCTTCTTCGGGTTCACGCCGGCGACGAAGCAGTTCTTGCCGTTGGCATAGGCCACGCACATGCGGGTGTGGAACTGGCCCGTCTTGCCGGTGATGCCCTGGGTGATGACGCGGGTGTCCTTGTTGATCAGGATGCTCATGGTGTGTCCTCGCTGGGCGTTACTTCACCGCGGCCACGATCTTCGTGGCGGCTTCGGCCATGGTGTCGGCGGAGATGATCGGCAGGCCGGAATCGGCCAGCATCTTCTTGCCCAGGTCTTCGTTGGTGCCCTTCATGCGCACCACCAGCGGCACGCTGAGGTTCACCGCCTTGCAGGCGGCAATGACGCCTTCGGCGATGGTGTCGCACTTCATGATGCCGCCGAAGATGTTGACGAGGATGCCCTTGACGTTCTCGTTCTTCAGCATGATCTTGAAGGCCTCGGTGACCTTTTCGGCCGTGGCACCGCCGCCGACATCAAGGAAGTTCGCCGGTTCGCCGCCGAAGAGCTTGATGGTGTCCATCGTCGCCATGGCCAGCCCGGCGCCGTTGACCAGGCAGCCGATGTTGCCGTCCAGGCTGATGTAGCTGAGGTCGAACTTGCTCGCCTCCACCTCGGCCGGGTCTTCTTCGTCCAGGTCGCGGTAGGCGACGATCTCCGGGTGACGGAACAGCGCGTTGCTGTCGAAGTTGAACTTCGCGTCCAGGGCCTTGATGTGGCCGTTGCCTTCCAGGATCAGCGGGTTGATCTCGGCCAGGCTGGCATCGGTGGCCATGTAGCAGGCGTAGAGCTTCTTGAAGACGTCCATCGCCTCGGCCTGCGAGGCCTCCGGGACACCGATGCCGGCAGCCAGTTCCTGCGCCTGCGCGTCGGTCATGCCGGTCAGCGGATCGATGAAGACCTTGAGGATCTTCTCCGGCGTCGCGTGCGCCACCTCTTCGATGTCCATGCCGCCTTCGGAGCTGGCCATCATGGCCACCTTCTGCGTCGCGCGGTCGGTCAGCGCGGCAACGTAGTACTCCTTCTTGATGTCGGCGCCTTCCTCGATCAGCAGCCGGCGCACCTTCTGGCCGTCGGCGCCGGTCTGGTGCGTGATCAGCTGCATGCCGAGGATCTGCTCGGAGAGCGCCTGCACCTCGTCCAGAGAACGGGCCAGCTTGACGCCGCCGCCCTTGCCCCGGCCACCAGCGTGGATCTGCGCCTTGACGACCCAGATGCTGCCGCCGAGCTTCTGCGCGGCCTCGTGCGCCTCGCGCACGGTGAAGGCCGGGTAGCCCCGCGGCACCGGCACGCCGTGGGCGCGCAGCAGTTCCTTGGCCTGGTACTCATGGATTTTCATGGAAGGTCCCTCGTTCGTTCGGGAAGGGCGGGTGAGCTTGGTTCAGGCGGCTGCAGGCCGGAACCAGCGGGGAAGAGAGGCAGACCGACAACCGGTACCGAGCCGTGTATTGGCGCGAGATGGGGCAAGCGACTCGGCGCGGCAGGGCGCGTCGAGCAGGCGGGGAACCTGGGCATGCGGGAGCGGCATCGTCTGGAGCTGCAGTGCACCCCTTTGGCTCCAGCCTTGGGGGGCAGCCGGCGAATGTAGCATGCTGCAACGCAACAACAGCTTACAGCGGCGGGCAGATGTGCGGGCCGGCTGTCCTGCCGGGGTCAATCGTCGATCAAGCCACGGACGAGGCGCCGGACGATGTCGGCGCTGAATCCGCGAGCGGTCAGAAATCGCGCCTGCCGTGCACGGTCCGATGGATCCTGAGCGGGCACACCAAAGCGACGCCGCCAGACTGCTTCGGCACGCTCGAACTCCGAGGCCTTGACCGTTGCCAGCGCCGCGGCGGCCACCTCGGGTGCGACCCCGCGCAGGCGCAGGTTCTGCTGCAGCTTGGCGGCGCCGAACCGCCGCGCCTGGGCCGTGACCAGCGCTTCCGCCGCACGCTGTTCGCTGAGCAGACCGCTGGCCGCAAGTTCATCCAGCACCGCGGTGATGCGTGCGCCTACCTCAGCGGCGTCGGGCGCCGCGGAATCGTCCACGGCGTGGCGGGCCAGTTTGCGCTCCAACTCGGCGCGCGAATGCTCGCGCATCGCCAGGTAACGCAGCGCGCGCCCCTTGAGCGACACAGGTCCGCTGGGTCTTTTCAAGCCACCACCTGCCAGACAGTGCGCCAGGTCAGCGACCCGCGACTCAAGCGTCGCTCAACGCCGAACCGGCCGCCGTTCAGGCTTTGTCAGCGTCAGCCGCTGCTGCCGGTGCCAACTGGCGCACGCCGAGCGCCTCACGCACCTTGTTCTCGATCTCCCGCGCCAGGTCCGGATTGGATTTGAGGAACTCGCGGGCGTTGTCCCGCCCCTGTCCAATCTTCTCGCCGTTGTAGGCGTACCAGGCGCCGGACTTGTCGATCACCTTCGCATCGACACCCAGTCCGATGACCTCGCCTTCGCGGCTGATGCCCTCGCCGTAGAGGATGTCGAACTCGGCTTCCTTGAAAGGCGGCGCCACCTTGTTCTTCACCACACGCACCTTGGTCTCGTTGCCGACGACCTCGTCACCCTTCTTGATGCTGCCGGTGCGGCGGATATCCAGCCGCACGGACGCATAGAACTTCAGGGCGTTGCCGCCCGTGGTGGTCTCGGGGCTGCCGAACATGACGCCAATCTTCATCCGGATCTGGTTGATGAAGATGACCATGCAGTTGGATTTCTTGATCGTGGCCGTGAGCTTGCGCAGGGCCTGGCTCATCAGTCGCGCCTGCAGGCCCGGGAGGCTGTCGCCCATTTCGCCTTCGATTTCAGCCTTGGGCGTGAGTGCAGCAACGGAGTCAACAACGATGAGATCCACGGACGCCGACCGCACGAGCGCATCGACGATCTCCAGCGCCTGTTCGCCGGTGTCCGGCTGGCTGATCAGCAGGTCGGTGAGGTCAACACCGAGCTTCTGTGCATATTGCGAATCGAGCGCGTGTTCTGCGTCGATGAAGGCGCAGGTACCACCGACCTTCTGCATCTCGGCGATGGCCTGCAGCGTCAGCGTGGTCTTGCCAGAGCTCTCCGGGCCGTAGATCTCGATCACGCGGCCACGCGGCAGGCCGCCGACACCCAGCGCGATGTCCAGCCCCAAAGAGCCGGTGGAGACGACCTGGATGTCCTCGACGGCCTCGCCGTCGCCCAGGCGCATGATGGTGCCCTTGCCGAACTGCTTTTCGATCTGGGCGAGCGCGGCCTGCAGGGCCTTGGCTTTTTCGGTGTTCAGGGCTTTCACGGGTGCGTCCATGGGCGTTCTCCTCGATGAGACCGATTATGGCAGAAGCTGGATGTTCGTACAGTGATTCAGCGGCCTTTCCAGCATGGTGGTTGTTAACTTGACCGCGGTCAATTCCGACGCCCGGGTCGGTTTCCTAGAATCCGGGACGCGAACAGACCGGGCGCCCACGTCCGGCACACCAGGAGACAGCTGCATGCGCATCCTCATCGCCGAAGACGACCAGGTTCTGGCCGACGGCCTGCTGCGCTCGTTGCGCGCCTCGGGTTATGCGGTCGACCAGGTCGGCAACGGCAGCGAGGCCGACGCCGCCCTGGCCTCGCACGAATTCGACCTGCTGATCCTCGACCTGGGCCTGCCCAAGCTGCACGGCTTCGACGTGCTGCGCAAGCTACGCGCTCGCGGGTCGGCCGTGCCGGTACTGATCCTCACTGCCGCGGACAGTGTGGAACAGCGTGTGAAGGGTCTGGACCTGGGCGCCGACGACTACATGGCCAAGCCCTTTGCGCTGCAGGAGCTCGAGGCCCGCGTGCGCGCCCTCACGCGCCGCGGCCTGGGCACGGCCAGCAGCGTCATCAAGCATGGCCCACTGTCCTTCGATGCCACCGGCCGCGTGGCCTACCTGAACGACCAGATGCTGGAGCTCTCGGCGCGTGAACTCAGTCTGCTGGAGGTGCTGCTGCAGCGCTCCGGGCGCCTGGTGAGCAAGGACCAGCTGGTCGAGCGCCTGTGTGAATGGGGCGAGGAAGTCAGCAACAACGCCATCGAGGTCTACATCCACCGCCTGCGCAAGAAGATCGAGCACGGGCCGGTGCGCATCGCCACCGTGCGCGGACTGGGCTACTGCCTGGAAAAGATCGCGGCCTGACGACGCCGGCGGCGGCCTCGGTGTTTTCCGGCAGCATCGCAGGGTGCCGATGAGTTCACGCCCGCCCGAGCAGCGTTCGCTGTTCGGCGAGATCCTCGACTGGATGCTGGCGCCGCTGCTGCTGCTGTGGCCGATGAGCATCGCGTTGACCTATGCCGTGGCGCAGGGCATCGCCAACGGCCCCTACGACCGCGACCTGGCCGAGCTGGCGCAGTCGCTGGCGCGCCAGGTGCGCATCACGGCACCGGTGGCCGCCGACGGGCCGCCGACGGTGTCGATCCAGCTGCCCGACGCGGCCACGTCCATCCTGCGCAGCGACGACGTCGACACCATCTACTACCAGGTGCTGGGCGTGCGCGGCGAGTTCCTCAGCGGCGACTTCGACCTGCCCGTGCCCGACGAGAGCATCGCGCCCGACACGGCGCTGCGCTACCGCGACGACACCGTCAAGAGCGAACCGGTGCGCGTGGCCTATCTGTGGCTGCCGGGCCCGCACGGACAACCGAAGTACGCGGCCCTGGTGCAGGTGGCGTCGACGCTGGACAAGCGCTCGCAGCTGGCCACCGAGATCGTCAAGGGCGTGATCCTGCCGCAGTTCATCATCCTGCCGGTGGCCGTGGTGCTGGTGTGGTTTGCGCTCGCCCGCGGCATCCGCCCGCTGTCGGACCTGCAGCAGCGCATCCGCCGACGCGAGAGCACCGACCTGAGCCCGATCGCGGAGCGCGATGTGCCCGACGAGGTGGTGCCGCTGGTGCGCTCGGTCAACGACCTGCTGGTGCGGCTGGACGACTCCATCGGCAAGCAGAAGCAGTTCCTGGCCGACGCGGCCCACCAGCTGAAGACGCCGCTGGCGGGTCTGCGCATGCAGGCGGAGCTGGCCGAGCGCGAGATCGACCGCGGCGAGGGCGACCCGCAGTCGATGAAACACACGCTGCACCAGATCGCGCTGTCCAGCCAGCGGGCGGCGCACATGGTCAACCAGCTGCTGTCGATGGCCCGCGCCGAGGAGCGCACCCAGGCCCTGGGCTGGCAGGCCGTGAACCTGGAGGACGTGGCCACGGACGTGGTGCGCGACCTCGTGCCGCAGGCGCTGGACCGCCGCATCGACCTGGGCTACGAGAAGGCACCGTCCACCGGCGGCACCACCTTGCGCGGCCACCCGGTGCTGCTGAGCGAAATGGTGCGCAACCTGGTGGACAACGCCCTGCGCTACACCCCCGCCGAAGGCACGGTGACCGTGCGCCTGACGACCGACCCGTTCGGCCAGGTGCTGGTGCTGCAGGTGGAGGACAACGGCCCCGGCATCCCGGCCGCTGAACGCGAACATGTGTTCCAGCCGTTCTACCGTGCGCTGGGCACGGACGTGGACGGCAGCGGCCTGGGCTTGTCCATCGTGCACCAGATCGTGCACCAGCACGGCGCGACGATCACCGTGGAGGACGCCCAGGAGCGGCCCACGGTGCCCGGGCGTCCGGGCGCACGGTTCACGATCCGGTTCCCCCTGCAACCGCCGGCGTGTGCCGACGGGGACGATGCGCCGGCCTCAGCCGCCGGCGGCCCGGCCGCGCCACAGCGCTGAGTCATCGGCGTCGGCCAGGCCGTTGCGGCACGCCTTAGCGAAAGCGTCGGCGGCCTCCTGCGCCACCGGCAGGACCAGCCCTGCCGCCTGTGCGGCCGCCAGCGCCAGTGCCGAGTCCTTGGCCAGCAGGCTCATGTGGGCACGCGGCACGGCATCACCGGCCAGCACGCGGCGTGCGCGCTCGTTGCCGATCCAGCTCTGGCCGCTGGACTGCTCGATCACGTCCAGCGTGCGCGCCGCGTCCAGGCCCAACGCATCGGCCAGGCGCAGCACTTCGGCAGCCCCGGACAGGTTGATCGCCGCCAGCAGGTTGTTGACGAGCTTGGTACGTGCACCATCACCCGGCCGCGCGCCGACACGGAACAGTCGTGCAGCCAGTTGCGCCAGCAGCGGCTGCCAGCGCGCCCAGGCGGCGTCTTCCGCAGCCACCATCAGGCTCATCGAGCCGTCGCGGGCGCGTGCCGGGCCGCCGGACATCGGG
The DNA here is from genome assembly GCA_024235915.1 of Burkholderiaceae bacterium. Taxonomy (GTDB): domain Bacteria; phylum Pseudomonadota; class Gammaproteobacteria; order Burkholderiales; family Burkholderiaceae_C; genus Rubrivivax. The sequence continues at coordinate 9,728 of JACKLO010000010.1, forward strand.
GCGTCCAGCCATTGCAGGCCGCGGGCGGTCAGCGCCGCGGCGGCCTCGGCCACGTCCTCCGGCGCGATCGTCGGGCACAGCATCACGCTGCCGCCAGCGGACAGGCCTTGTACGACGCCGTCGTGGCCGAAGAGCACCTCGCGCGTCTGCGCAGCGTCGACCACACACACGATCACCAGTGCGCAATGCCGCGCCAGCGCCGCAGGCGTCGGGCAGACCGTGGCGCCGGCCGCGACGCATGCCGCTTCGGCCACCGCGCGCACATCTCGGACAACGACGGCGTGGCCCAGATCACGCAGGCGCATTGCCATCGCCCCACCCATATTGCCCACGCCAACGATGCCCACGGTCTCCTGCGTCATGCTCATGCTTTGTGTGCGGTCAGGATGGCATCAGCCGGCGTGCCCGCGCCACCGACATCAGGATGCCCAGGCCCAGGCCCAGCGTCACCATGGCGGTGCCGCCGTAGCTGATGAACGGCAACGGCACGCCCACCACCGGCAGGATCCCGCTGACCATGCCCATGTTGACGAAGGCGTAGGTGAACAGGCTGAGCGTGATGGCCCCGGCCAGCAGCCGGGCGAACAGTGTCGGCCCCATGCCGGCGATCCACAGGCCACGGCCGATCAGGAAGAGGTACCCCAGCACCAGGAGCAGCACCCCCAGCAGGCCGAATTCCTCGGACAACGCTGCGAAGACGAAGTCGGTGGTGCGCTCAGGCACGAATTCAAGGTGTGTCTGCGTGCCCTGCATGAAACCCTTGCCAGTGAGCCCGCCGGAGCCGATGGCGATCTCCCCCTGCAGGATGTGGAAACCCTTGCCCAACGGGTCGCGCGTGGGATCCAGCAGCGTGCACACGCGGGTCTTCTGGTAGTCGCGAATCCCGGGCCACTTGACGTCGTCCTGGCAGATCGTGTCGCCAAAGGCCACGATGGCCACGACGCCGATGGCGCCGGCCGCGAACACTGGCACGATCAGCCGCCACGAGAGCCCGGCGAAGAAGATCACGAACAGCCCGGCTGCGGCCACCAGCAGCGACGTGCCGAGGTCCGGCTGCTTGAGGATCAGCGCCACCGGCACACCCAGGATCAGTGCCGCCACGCCGAAATCGCCCAGGCGCAGCTGGCCCTCGCGTTTCTGGAACCACCAGGCCAGCATCAGTGGCATGGCGATCTTCAGCATTTCCGACGGCTGGATCACCAGGCCCACGTTGAGCCAGCGCGTCGCGCCCTTCTTCGTGACCCCGAACAGTGCCGTGGCCACCAGAAGCGCCACCCCCACCGTGTACAGCGGCACAGCGATCTGCATCAGCCGCTGCGGCGGCACCTGGGCAACAACGAACATCACCGTCAACGCCAGCACGAAGTTGCGGGCATGGTCGACGAAGCGCGTGCCGTGGTCGAAGCCGGCGGAATACATCACCACCAGGCCGAGCGCGCCGAGCCAGGCGATGGCGAAGAGCAGCAGGCCGTCGAAACCCTGGAACACGCGCCAGGCGCGGCTGACCAGCGACGGCTGCTCGAAGACCGCGCTCACGGCGACGCCTCCGGCAGCGCGTCGGACAACCCCGGCAGCACGTAGTCGGCCGCTGGCCGCGGCGTGCCGATCGGCGCACCCGCCTCGCCCCGCTGCACGGCGGCAATGTCGGCCTCGCTGGGCACGACGCCGGCCAGCAGATAGTCCAGCGCGCGGCGCGCGATCGGCGCCGCAGCCGCCGCGCCGAAGCCAGCGTTCTCGACGACGACCGCCAACGCAACGGTCGGTGCTTCGATGGGTGCCACGGCCATGTAGAGGGAATGGTCGCGCTGGTACTCCGCCAGCTTGCGGGCGTCGTACTTCTCGTTCTGGCGGATCGTCACCGCCTGCGCGGTACCGGTCTTGCCGCCACTGCGGTAGGGCGCACCGGCAAACACGCGCGCCGACGTGCCGTCCTGCGTCACACCCTCCAAGGCATCGAGGATGAACTGCACATGCTGCGGCTTGAGCGCCAGGGGCGGCACGGCATCGCCCGTGACCGGCCTGCGGGCACTGCTCACCGCGTCTTCGATGGCGCGCACCACATGGGGTTGGAAGCGCTGCCCGCCGCTGGCCAGCGTCGCCGTGGCGCTGGCGAGTTGCAGCATCGTGAAGTTGTTGTAGCCCTGGCCAATGCCCAGCGAAATCGTCTCGCCGGCGTACCAGCGCTGCTGTTCGGGCCGCTTGTAGGTGGCGCGCTTCCAGGCTGTCGACGGCAACACGCCGGTGAGTTCGCCGTCGAGGTCGATGCCGGTGCGCTGGCCGAAACCGAATGGCGCCAGCTGGTCGTGGATGAGATCCACCCCCATGTCGTTGGCCAGCTGGTAGTAATAGACGTTGCTCGACTTGACGATCGAACGCTTCATGTCGACGGCGCCCAGGCCCACATCGCCATGGCTGCGGAAGGTGTGGTTGCCCAGGGTGAAGGTGCCGCCATCGTGGATCACCGTGTCGGGCCGGCGTTTGCCGGTGTTCAGCGCCGCCATCGCCATGAAGGGCTTGAACGTGGAGCCGGGCGGGTAGGTGCCACGCAGCGCGCGGTTGAGCAGCGGCTTGTCCAGGCTCTCGTTCAACTCCCGCCAGCTGTCGTGGTCGATGCCGTCGACGAACAGGTTGGGGTCGAAGGTGGGCTTGCTCACCAGGGCCAGCACCTCGCCGTTGCGCGGGTCGATGGCCACCAGCGCTCCGCGGCGGTTGCCAAACAGTTGTTCCACGAGCGCCTGCAGCCGGATGTCCACCGAGAGCACCAGCTTGTCGCCCGGTGTGGGCGGGTGGCTGCTGAGCCGGCGCACGGCACGGCCGCCGGCGGTCTGCTCCACTTCCTCGAAGCCGGTGAGGCCGTGCAGCGCCTGTTCGTAGCGCTGCTCCAGGCCCAGCTTGCCGATGACCTCGGTGCCGCGGTAGTTGGCCTGCTCCTCATCGGCCCAGTCGTCGATGCGCTTCTTCTCGGCCGCATTGATGCGGCCGATGTAGCCCAGCAGGTGGCTGGCGGTCTCGCCGAGGGGGTAGTTGCGGAAGAGCCGTGCGTTGACATCCACCCCGGGGAAGCGGAAGCGCTGCGCCATGAAACGCGCCACCTCGGCGTCGGTGAGCCGGTTGCGGATGGGCACGGCGTCGAAGCGCTTGCCCTCTTCCAGCAGGCGGCGGAACCGGCGACGGTCGCCGGCGTCGATGGGCACGATCTGCGCGAGTTCGTCGATCAGCGACTCCAGTTCCGCGCGACCGCCCACTTCCGACGGCGTGATCTCCAGCGTGTAGGCCGAGTAGTTGTTGGCCAGCACCACGCCGTGGCGGTCGACGATCAGGCCGCGGTTGGGCACCACCGGCAGCACCGCGATGCGGTTGGCCTCGGCCTGCGTGGCCAGCTCGTCGTGGCGGATCACCTGCAGCCACACCAGGCGCGCCACCACCAGCGCAAAGCACAGCAGCACCAGCGCCGCAGCCGCCAGCAAGCGACCACGGAAACGGTCGAGCTCGCTGTCGATGTCCTTCAGCGCCGGAGCGGCAGTGGCGAATCGGCGACGGTTCACAGCGGTCGATTCTGGTCCGGATCGGGCGCGCGGCGCTGCGGTGCCAGCAACAGCAGTGTGGCCACGGGCCACAGCAGGGCCTGGAACACGGGTGCCAGCCACATCGACCAGCCCGGGAACATGCCGCCGGCGGCGAGCCCGACGCCCAGCATCGTCACCTGCGCCAGCACGAACAGCGGCAGCACCTGCAGCATCTGCGCCGGCAGCTCGAACCACAACAGCCGCCGGTGCATGGCCACCGCGCCGAACGACATCAGCGTGTAGGCCAGTGCGTGCTGGCCCAGGATCGCGCCCTGGTGCACGTCCATCACGACGCCGAAGACGAAGGCCACGACGATGCCCACGCGGCGCGGCTGGTGCACGGCCCAGAACACCAGCACCAGCGCCAGCAGGTCGGGCATGGCCGGCACGCGGCCGAAGGGCAGCACGTTGGCGCCCAGCGCCAGCAGCAGCGTCAGGCCGATGAACCATGGGCTGGCCGGCAGCAGCAGGGCTTCGCCGCGGCGCATGATCATCGCGCGGCCTCCTGCGGCGAGCCCGCCGACGCCGCGGCCGAGGCCGCGGGCACCGCGGCGGCAGCCACCTCGAGCGGGTCGATCACCAGCACGTGGCGCACGCCGTCGCCGGGCGCGGCCGGCGCCAGCAGCACGCGCGCGAAGCTGCCTTCGGCGCGCCGCTCGACACGGCGCACCGTGGCCACCGCCAACCCGGCCGGGTAGACGCCGTCCAGGCCGCTGGTGAGCATGCGGTCACCTTCCACGATGTCGACGTTCGCCGCCACGAAGCGCAGTTCCATCGTGGCAGCGCCGGCGCCACGCACACCGCCGAAGGCCGCAGCACGCTGGCCGGTACGTTCATTGAGTACAGGGATCGCGGCGTCGCGGTCGGACAGCAGGGTGACCTCCGCCGACAAGGGGTAGAGCCGCGTGACCTGCCCCAGCACCCCCGCCGGCGAGATCACGGCCGAGCCCGGCTGCAGACCCTGCGCCAGACCGCGGTCGATGACCAGCTTGCGGCTGTAGGGATCAGGCGACTCGAACAGGACTTCGGCTGCCCGCTGCTTCGCCACCCGCGCCGGCGCCAGCGCCAGCAGATCGCGCAGGGCCTGGTTCTCACGCGCCAGTTCGTCGGCGCGCGCCGCCTGCTGGGCGAGCAGGGCCTGCGCGCGGCGCGCCTCGGCCGCCTCGGCCTGCGCCTGCTGAAGGCCCTGCAGGTAGCCACCACCACCCCGCACCAGCTCCACCGGCACCAGCAAGGCACGCTGCAAGGGCAGCAAGGCGGTGGCGATGCTGGTGCGCAGCGGCGCGACGACGGCGAAGCGCGCGTCCGCCACCATCAGGAAGACCGACATCGCGGCACAGACCGCCAGCTTGGTGAGTGCCGACGGACCCTGGCGGAAGAAGGGCGGCGGCGTGCGGTCCAGGGTGCCCAGGGGCACGGCGCGGGCGCCTTATTCCGAGGTGAAGATCGAGCCCAGGCGCTCCATGCGTTCCAGCGCCATGCCGCAGCCGCGCACCACGCAGGTCAGCGGGTCTTCGGCCACCAGCACGGGCAGCCCGGTTTCTTCGGCCAGCAGGCGGTCGAGGTCGCGCAGCAGCGCGCCGCCACCGGTGAGCATCATGCCGCGCTCGGCGATGTCGGCGCCGAGTTCCGGCGGCGTCTGCTCGAGCGCGTTCTTCACCGCGCTGACCATCTGGTTCAGCGGGTCGGTCAGCGCTTCCAGGATCTCGTTGGAACTGACGGTGAAGCTGCGCGGCACGCCTTCGGAGAGGTTGCGGCCCTTGACCTCCATCTCCTTGACCTCGCTGCCGGGGAAGGCGCTGCCGATGTTCTTCTTGATCGCCTCGGCGGTGGGCTCGCCGATCAGCATGCCGTAGTTGCGACGGATGTAGTTGATGATGGACTCGTCGAACTTGTCGCCGCCGACACGGATGCTGCCCTTGTAGACCATGCCGCCGAGCGAGATGACGCCGACTTCCGTGGTGCCGCCGCCGATGTCCACCACCATCGAGCCGGAGGCCTCCGACACCGGCAGGCCGGCGCCGATGGCCGCGGCCATGGGTTCCTCGATCAGGTAGACGTCGCTGGCGCCGGCGCCCAGGGCGCTCTCGCGGATGGCGCGGCGCTCGACCTGGGTGCTGCCGCAGGGCACGCAGATGATGATCCGCGGGCTGGGCTTGAGCACCGAGCGTGGATGGACCATCTTGATGAACTGCTTGAGCATCTGCTCGGTGACCGTGAAGTCGGCGATCACGCCGTCCTTCATCGGCCGGATGGCCTCGATGTTGCCGGGCACCTTGCCCAGCATGGCCTTGGCCTCCGCGCCGACGGCCTGGATGGTCTTCTTGCCGTTGGGGCCGCCTTCATGGCGGATGGCGACCACAGAGGGTTCGTCGAGCACGATGCCCTTGCCGCGAACGTAGATCAGCGTGTTGGCGGTGCCGAGGTCGATGGCGAGGTCCGTCGAGAAGTAACGGCGCATGGAGGCGAACATGAGAGCCTTGGCGGGCGGCCGGAGTGGCGCGATGTCGGGGTCGTGGCGGGGGCGCAGTGAAAGCGTGCGGGTCATGGGCCCACGCTAGCGAACAAACGCGGTTGGCCCGAGGCTTTCAGGTAACCGGGGATAATACTGCATCGCCCCTCGCAGACGCCCGCTTTGCACGCGTTTTCGCGGGTTTTCCGCGCCCATCGCAGGCGCCCTGACCGCCCCAATCAACCATGGCCCTGACCCCTGAGGACGTGAGCCGCATCGCCAGCCTGGCGCGGCTGGACCTCTCGCCTGCCGAACAGGCGGCGATGCTGCCCCAGCTCGACGGCTTCTTCCGCATCGTCGAGCAGATGAGCGCTGTGGACACCAGCGGCGTGGAGCCGCTGTACACACCGCTGTCGGCCGTGCAGCAGGTGGCCCTGCGCCTGCGCGACGACGCCGTGACCGAGGCCAATGCGCGCGAGGCCAACCAGCAAAGCGCCCCGGCGGTGGAAGACGGCCTGTTCCTCGTGCCCAAGGTGATCGAATGAGCGCGGACCTGCATGATCTGGGCGTCGCCGATGCCGCCCGCGCCCTGACCGCCGGCACCGTGTCGAGCGCCGAACTGACGCAACATCTGCTGACGAGAGTTGCCGCCGACGCCGACCTCGGCGCCTTCCTGGCGGTGGATGCCGACGCCGCGCTGGCCCAGGCCCGCGCCGCCGATACCCGCCGGGCCCGCGGCGAGGCCGGCCCGTTGACCGGCGTGCCGGTGGCGCACAAGGACATCTTCGTCACCCGCGGCCTGGCGTCCACCGCCGGCTCGAAGATGCTGGCCGGCTACGCCAGCCCCTTCGACGCCACCGTGGTGCAGCGCCTCGGTGATGGCGCCCCCGGCGGCACCCTCGGCGCCGGCATGGTCACCCTGGGCAAGCTCAACTGCGACGAGTTCGCCATGGGCTCGGCCAACGAGAACTCGGCCTTCGGCCCGGCCAAGAACCCCTGGGACCGCAGCCGGGTTCCGGGTGGCTCCTCCGGCGGATCGGCCGCGGCCGTGGCGGCGCGCCTGGTGCCCGGCGCTACCGGCACCGACACCGGCGGGTCGATCCGCCAGCCGGCCAGCTTCACCGGCATCACCGGCATCAAGCCCACCTATGGCGTCTGCAGCCGCTACGGCATGATCGCCTTCGCCTCCAGCCTCGACCAGGCCGGCCCGCTGGCGCGCAGTGCCGAGGACTGCGCGCTGATGCTGTCGGCCATGAGCGGCTTCGACACGCGCGACGCCACCAGCGCCGAACGCCCGCCGCAGGATTTCACCGCGCAGATGCTCACCGCCCGCGAAGGCGCCACCGCGGCCCGGCCGTTGGCCGGCCTGCGCATCGGCCTGCCGCGCGAGTTCTTCCCTGCCGCGCTGGCCGCGGACGTCGACGGCGCGGTGCGCGCCGCCCTGGCCGAACTGGAAAAGCTCGGGGCCACGCTGGTGGACGTGAGCCTGCCGCGCACGGAACTGTCCATCCCCGTCTACTACATCATCGCCCCGGCCGAGGCCAGCTCCAACCTCAGCCGCTTCGACGGCGTGAAGTTCGGCCACCGAGCGGCGCAGTACGCCGACCTGGGCGACATGTACCGCCGGACCCGCGCCGAAGGCTTCGGCCCCGAGGTCAAGCGCCGCATCATGATCGGCACCTATGTGCTCAGCCATGGCTACTACGACGCCTACTACCTGCAGGCGCAGAAGCTGCGCCGCATGATCGCCGACGACTTCCAGGCCTGCTTCGCGCAATGCGACCTGATCGCCGGCCCGGTGGCGCCCACCGTGGCCTGGGCCCGGGGCGACCAAGGCGACGACCCGGTCAAGGCCTACCTGGCCGACATCTTCACCCTGCCCGCGAGCCTGGCCGGCCTGCCCGGCATGAGCGTGCCCGCCGGCTTCGGCGCCCATGGCCTGCCCGTGGGTCTGCAGCTGATCGGCAACTACTTCCAGGAAGGCGCGCTGCTGCACGCGGCCCACGCCTTCCAGCAGGCGACCGACTTCCACCGCCGCGCCCCGGAGGCCGCACGATGAACGCGCCCACCCTCGTGCGCGGCTACGAGGTCGTGATCGGCTTCGAGACCCACGCTCAGCTCTCCACCGCGAGCAAGATCTTCAGCGGCGCCAGCACCGCCTTCGGGGCCGAGCCCAACACCCAGGCCTGCGCGGTGGACCTGGCGCTGCCCGGCACGCTGCCAGTGCTCAACCGCGGCGCGGTGGAGCGCGCCATCCGCTTGGGCCTGGCGGTGGGTGCGAAGATCGCGCCGCTGTCGATCTTTGCGCGCAAGAACTACTTCTACCCCGACCTGCCCAAGGGTTATCAAATCAGCCAGTACGAGATCCCGGTGGTGCAGGGCGGCAGCGTCAGCTACCTGCTCGACGGCCAGGAACGCAGCGTACGCCTGGTGCGCGCCCATCTGGAAGAAGACGCGGGCAAGAGCCTGCACGAGGACTACCACGGCCAGAGTGGCATCGACCTCAACCGCGCCGGCACGCCGCTGCTCGAGATCGTGACCGAACCGGACCTGCGCAGCAGTGCCGAGGCCGTCGAGTACGCCAAGGCGCTGCACCGCCTGGTGGTGTGGCTGGGCATCTGCGACGGCAACATGCAGGAAGGCAGCTTCCGCTGCGACGCCAACGTCTCGGTGCGCCGCCCGGGTGCGCCGCTGGGCACGCGGCGCGAAATCAAGAACCTCAACAGCTTCCGCTTCCTGCAGCAGGCCATCGACTTCGAGGTCCAGTGGCAGATCGACCGGCTGGAGGACGGCCTCGCCATCCAGCAGGCCACCGTGCTGTTCGACCCCGACACCGGGGAGACGCGCGCGATGCGCAGCAAGGAAGACGCGCAGGACTACCGCTACTTCCCCGACCCTGACCTGCCGCCGCTGGTGATCGCGCCGGAGTGGGTGGAGCGCACGCGGGCCGAGATGCCGGAGCTGCCGGCTGCCATGGCCGCACGCTTCCAGCAGGCCGACGGCCTGCCGGCCTACGACGCGGCGATGATGACGCAGAGCCTGGCGTTTGCCGCTTACTACGAAGCGGCCCGCGATGCCGGCGCACCGGCGAAGGCGGTCGCCAACTGGCTCATGGGCGAGATCAGCAAACGGCTGAATGCCGCTGACGCCGGCATCGAGACCTCTCCGGTGCCGCCAGCGCGGCTGGCCACCCTGCTGCAGCGCGTGCAGGACGGCACCGTCTCGCACAACGCCGCGCGCCAGGTCTTCGACGCGCTCTGGTCCGGCGAGGCGACGGATGTCGATGCCGTCATCGCCGCCAAGGGCCTCAAGCAGATGAATGACGCCGGCGCGCTGGAGGCCATCGCCGCCGAGGTGTTGGCGAAGAACCCGAAGTCGGTGGAGGAATTCCGCGCCGGCAAGGACAAGGCCTTCAATGCGCTGGTGGGCCAGGTGATGAAGGCCACCCAAGGCAAGGCGAACCCGGCGCAGGCCGGCGAGATCCTGCGCAAGCTGCTGTCGGCGGGCTGAGCGTGGCCGGTTGATGTTCACGCCGGGCGATGCCGGCTGGAGAGCGCCTGTGTGCCGGCTGAACTATTCCCGCGGCCGGCCGCCGCGGCCTGGGGCCGTGGCCACGTTGCCGATCGACCCCGGCGGCGCACCGTCCCAGAGCTTTCGCAGATGGGACAGTTCGGCGTCGTAGAGCTTGTTGATGCGCTCGACCTCGGCCTCCTGCGTGTGCATCGCACTGCGCTGGGCCGACACCGCGGCGTCATTGGCGTCGAGCTGCGACTTCAGCGCCGCCGGCAACGCCTTGCCGACATAGAACTCGGCTTCGTCGAGCAACGGCTTGCGGTCCAGCGCCAGCGCCTCCAGCCGCAGTTCCGACGCGCGGATGGCCAGGCGCACCGTGTCCAGCGCCGCGTTGCGCGCCTTGTCGTGCGCCGCCTGGTCTGGGAAGCGGTTCATCAGGTTGCGGTCCCGCCGCACGGCATCGGCCTGGGCGGCCCGGGCCTCTGCAGCAGCACGCTCCCGGGCCTCCTTCGCGGCACGCTCCTCCGACGTCAGCGTCGGCGGCAGCACGCCCTTGAGCGAGCCGTCGCGGTTGAGGATGCGCTGCTCCTTGTGCGTGCAGGCCGGGATCGGGCGGTCCGACGTCAGACGCCGGCCCTGGTCGTCCAGGCAGGTGTAGATGCCGGGCCCGGCCGCCGACGCCGGTGGCGAGCGCTGGGCCAGCGCTGGGGTGCCGGCCAGGACGCCGACCAGCGCCGCCACGGCCGCTGGCAGCGTGGCACGGGCAACAGCGGGGATTCGGCAATGCAAGGTCATCAGCACCTGGGACGGATTCGGAACGCGCGGCAAGAGTTCATGCCGACTGCGCACCGTAGCGGGCCCGATAGGCCTGCACCGGCGCCAGCGCAGCCTGCAGGGCCGGATCCTGCCCGGACTGCAGATACTGAAGCAGGTCATCAAGGGTGGCAATCGCTGCTACTTCCAGTTTCAGGCGCTGGCGGACATCCTGCACGGCCGACCACGGCACATCGGCACCGTTTTCGGTGGCCATCTCCTGGCGGTCCAGCGCGATGGCCACGCCGCAGGGCTCGGCGCCGGCCGCCGTGATCATCGCGATCGATTCGCGCACCGAGGTGCCTGCGGAGATCACGTCGTCGATGATGAGAACGCGCCCGGCCACCTTCGCGCCGACCAGGACCCCGCCTTCGCCGTGGTCCTTGGCCTCCTTGCGGTTGTACGCAAACGGCACGTTGCGACCCAGCCGCGCCAGCTCGATGGCCACCGCGGCCGCCAGCGTGATGCCCTTGTAGGCCGGGCCGAAGAGCATGTCGAAGTTGACGCCCGAGGCCAGCAGGCGGCGTGCATAGAATTCCGCCAGACGGCCCAGCTTGGCGCCGTCGTCGAACAGGCCGGCATTGAAGAAATACGGCGACAGCCGCCCGGCCTTGGTCTTGAATTCGCCGAAGCGCAGCACCTGCGCGTCCACCGCGAAGCGCACGAAATCCTGGGCCAGGGGGTCGACCCCTTGGGCGGGGTTCTGTGGTTTGGTCATGGAGGTTCCCTTGTTCCGTCTGGTCACGCTCAACCTCAACGGCATCCGGTCGGCGGCCGACAAGGGCTTCGTCGAATGGGCGGCGCAAACGGACGCCGATTGTATGGGCGTGCAGGAAATCAAGGCCCAGGACGACGTGGTGAGCACTCGCTTCAAAGCGGTGGGTGGCCTCGACGGCCACTTCCACTACGCCGAGAAGAAGGGCTATTCCGGCGTGGGGCTGTACACCCGCAAGGCGCCCAGCGACGTGATCGTGGGCTTCGACGGCGGCGAGTTCGACGGCGAGGGCCGTTACGTGGAGACCCGCTACGACACCGCCCGCCGCAAGCTCAGCGTCATCAGCTGCTATTTCCCCAGCGGCTCCAGCGGCGAAGACCGGCAAGCCGCCAAGTACCGGTTCCTGGATCTGATGTTTCCGCACCTGCAGGCCCTGAAGGCCGAGCGCGAGTTCATCCTGGTGGGCGACATCAACATCGCCCACCAGGCGCAGGACCTGAAGAACTGGCGCAGCAACCAGAAGAACTCCGGCTTCCTGCCCGAGGAGCGGGCCTGGATGACGAAGCTGCTGGGCAGCGGGCCCGATGAGGCCGGTCTGGTGGACGTCTATCGCCGCCTGCACCCCGACACCACCGACACCTGCTACACGTGGTGGAGCAATCGCGGCCAGGCCTATGCCAACAACGTGGGCTGGCGCCTGGACTACCACCTGGCCACACCGGCGCTGGCGGCCAAGGCGCGCACGGCGGCGATCTACAAGGACCGCAAGTTCAGCGACCACGCGCCGCTGACCATCGATTACGACTTCAAGCTCTGACGGCAGCGCTGTCGCGCGGCTGCCGGGCGGCGGTCCGGACCAGGCTCGCGGCCTGGAGGCGCCGCCCAGTGCCCAGTCGGCAAGCGCCCGTGTGGCTCACGCCACCTGGCGAACCTGATCGCGGATGAATGCGCGGCCCTTGCGCAGCGCGAACGACATGGCGTCGTCGGCCGTGGCCCAGCGGTGGCCGCACGACAGGCGGTCGTCACTGAACAGCTCACGGCCTCCCTGGCGCGGCTGCACCACCAGCGCGGCGGTGTAGCCGTCGCCGACGGGCGACTCCAACGCGCCCACGTAGATGCGGTAGGCGCCTTCGGTGACTTCCTGGAAGTACACGGCGGTTCTCCTCGATGAATCAGCGGCAGGGGCCGGACGACCCGACACGCGCATCGTGCGCGCCTGCGCGCACATTGACCATCCACCTCAGGTGGGCACCCTGACGGGGGATCGGCCCGGATGCCGACGGGATGCCCCCGGGCGTAAGCTCAGCCGACTTCCCGCCACCGAAGACCTTGCCGATGCAGCCTTCCTACCTGCGCATGCCCACCCTCGCCGGCGACCTGCTGGCCTTCGTCTGCGACGACGACCTCTGGACTGCGCCGGCCGCGGGCGGACGGGCGCAGCGCGTCAGCGCCGGGCGCGGCGAGCCGGCCTGGCCCAGCCTGTCACCCTGCGGGCAGTGGCTGGCCTACACCGGGCGCGACGAAGTGCATGCCGAAGTCTTCGTGATGCCCGCCACCGGCGGCCCGGCACGACGGCTGACCTGGTTCGGCGCCGACACCCAGGTGCGCGGCTGGTTGCCCGACGGGCGCATCCTGTGCATCAGCACCGCGGGGCAGCCTTTCGTGCGCAACCACCAGGCCTGGGCGGTGGACGCGGCCGGCGGTGCGCCAGAACCGTTGGTGCTTGGCCAGGTCAACCATCTGGCGCACGGACCTGGCGCGGTGCGCGTGATCGGCCGCAACACGGCCGACCCGGCGCGCTGGAAACGCTACCGCGGCGGCACCGCGGGCCGGCTGTGGGTGGATGCCGACGGCAGCGGCAGCTTCCAGCCCCTGGCCCTGCCCGGCAATGTCACCTGCCCGATGTGGATCGGCGATCGCCTCTGGTTCCTGGGCGACCACGAAGGCGTGGGCAACCTCTACAGCTGCACGCCCGGGGGCGAGGATCTGCAACGCCACACCGACCACGCCGACCATTACGCACGCAATGCCGCCACAGACGGCCGGCGCATCGTCTACCAGTGTGCAGCGGCGCTGTGGCTGTTCGACCCGGCCACGGGCTCGTCGCGGCCCGTGCCGCTGGAGGTGCCGGCGGCCCGCGCGCAGACCGCCGCGCGTGGCATCGATGCCGCGGCTCACCTGGGCACCGTCCACTTGCACCCCCAGGGCCACTCGGTGGTGATGGACGTGCGCGGCCAGTGCGTGAGCATGGGGCTGTGGGAAGGGGCGGTGCACCAGGTCGGCCCGGCCGCTGGCGTGCGCCACCGCCACGCGCATTGGCTGGCCGACGGCCGCACGCTGGTCGTCGTCACCGATGGTGGCCCGGAAGGCGAGGAGCGCCTTGAGCTGCACGGCCCCGACAGCCACCGGGTGCTGCCGTGGCCTGCGGCTTCGCTGGGGCGGGTGGTGGACATGGCCGCCGCGCCGCGTGGCGACGCCGTGGCGCTGTCCAACCACCGCAACCAGCTCTGGGTGGGTGACGCCGTCAACGGCACCCTGAAGCTGGCCGACCACAGCGACGCCGGCCGCATCGACGACCTGGCCTGGTCGCCCTGCGGCGGCTGGCTGGCCTACGCCTGCTGGACCACCGGGCGCCACCGCGGCATCCGCCTGCTGGAGCTGGCCACGGGGCAGGTGACGGCGGTGACAACGCCGGAGTTCCACGACTGGAGCCCGGCCTTCGACCCCGAGGGCCGATGCTTGTACTTCCTGTCCAACCGCACCTTCGACCCGGTCTACGACAGCCTGCAGTTCGAACTCAGCTTTCCGCGCGGCGCCCGGCCCTATGTCGTGCTGCTGCGTGACGATGTGCCGCCCCCCTTCGAGCCAGCGCTGCGCGGCTTGGGCAAGGCGGAACCGGATGCGGATGACGCGCCATCGGCCAAGACCCCTGGCGAAGCGAACGTGACCGAGCCGCTGCGCATCGACGTCGACGGCCTGGCGCAGCGTGTGCTGCCCTTCCCGGTGGCCGAAGGCCGCTTCGGCCGCATCGCGGGCGCCCGTGGTGGCCGGGTGCTCTGGACCCGGTTGCCCATCCCGGGTGCCCATGGTCGTGGCGGCCACAAGGAAGGGCCGGGCGTGCTCGAGCGCTTCGAGTTCGCCACCGGCGACGCCAAGGCCCTGAGCCCGGGCGTCGACAGTTTCAGCGTCGCCGCCGACGCCGTGACGGTGCTGCTGCGCGCCGACAAGCGGCTGCGGGTCATCGCCGCCGACGCCGATGCGAAGGACAAGGCCGACGACGACAAGCCCTCACGCCGCAGCGGCTGGCTGGACCTGTCCCGCGTACGCCTGATGCTCGACCCACCGGCGGAATGGCGCCAGATGCTGCGCGAGGTCTGGCGTCTGCAGCGCGACCAGTTCTGGGTCGAGGACATGTCGGGCATCGACTGGGCCGCCGTGTGGGCGCGTTACGCGCCGCTGTTGCCGCAGGTGGCCACGCGGGCCGAACTGTCGGACCTGATCTGGGAACTGCAGGGCGAACTGGGCACCTCCCACGCCTACGAGATGGGCGGCGACCACCGCCAGCCGCCGGCCCTGGGTCTGGGCCACCTCGCCGCCGACTTCGCCTGGGACGGCCAGGGCTGGGCCATCACGGCACTGGCCGAAGGCGACGCCTGGGACCCCGAGGCCACGTCACCGCTGGCCTTGGCCGGCGTGCAGGCGCGTGTGGGCGAACGCATCGTGGCCGTCAATGGACAGCCGCTGGCGGCCGACCGCCCCCCGCAGGCCTTGCTGCGCCGGCAGGCCGGGGCCAAGGTGGCGTTGACGCTGGACGGCGACCGTGGCCGACGCGAGGTGCTGGTCAAGCCGCTGGCGGACGAGGCGCCGGCGCGCTACCGCGCGTGGGTGGAAGGCCGCCGCGCGTGGGTGCACGCCCAGAGCGGCGGCCGCGTGGGCTACCTGCACGTGCCGGACATGATGTCCGCCGGTTTCGCCGAGTTCCACCGCTACTTCCGCACCGAGTGCGACCGCGACGGGCTCATCGTCGACGTGCGCTACAACCGCGGCGGCCACGTCTCCGAACTGCTGCTGGAGAAACTGGCCCGGCGCCGCATGGGCTACGTCATGGCGCGCTGGCAGCGGCCTTCACCCTACCCCGACGAATCCCGCGCCGGCCCGGTGGTGGCGCTCACCAACGAGCACGCGGGCAGCGACGGCGACATCTTCAGCCACGGCTTCAAGCTGCTGAAGCTGGGCACGCTCGTGGGCACACGCACCTGGGGCGGCGTCATCGGCATCTGGCCGCGCCACACATTGGCCGACGGCAGCACCACCACGCAACCGGAGTTCTCGTTCTGGTTCGAGGACGTGGGCTGGGGCGTGGAGAACCACGGCACCGATCCGCAGCTGGCCGTGGACAACGCACCGCAGGACGCCGCCGCCGGGCGCGACCGGCAGCTGGAGACGGCACTGGACACCGTGCTGGCGGCGATCGAACGCGAGGGGGTCAGCCGGCCCGCGTTCACGCCACGGCCGGTGCTGGCACCGCCGCCGCTGCCGCCACGGCCGGCGTCCTCCTGACGCGTTGCGCGGGGCTGGGCGTGAGGGCGAGCGACCGGGCCCTCAGCGCCCCGGCGGCGCGCTGAACAGCTTGGCGGCCCGGCCCTTGAGTTCCAGCAGTTCGCTGGGCGTCACGGAATAGCGGCCGGTGACCGCGTTGACCTCGACGCGGAATTCCACTTCCTTCTTGCCGTTGGACAGGATGCCGCAGCTGAACTCGTAGTCCTCGCGTTCGGCCGGGAAGCCCTCGGTGGCGACGTCGTAATCCTGGTGCTTGACGTCGTAGATGTCGCCACTGGCGAGGTCGAGCACGCCGGTGGCCCGCACTTCGTCGTCGCTGAACTCGTCGACGATGGTGATGGGCAGTTTCAGGTCCATGGCGCGCTCGCTGGAAAGGGCCCGTCATTCTAGGAGCCTGTGACGCACCCCCCAATTTGAGGCCCGGGGAATCGCCGGCGCTTCCTGCTTCACCGGACGTGGGCCGTCGATGCCCGCGTCAACGAAGGAGCAGCAACGATGACCCGATTCAGCAAGAGCACCCTGGCCGCCGCGGCAGCCATGGCCCTGGCCGCGTGTGGCGGTGGTGGGGGTGGCGACGGTGGCAACAGCAGCAACACGCCGCCGGTGGCAGCCGCCGGTGCCGACCAGATGGCGTCGCGCACTTCCGCCGTCACACTCGACGGCCGCGGCAGCAGCGATGCCGACGGCAACACGCTCAGCTACCGCTGGCGGCAGACGGCGGGCACGGACGTGACCGGCGGCTCCGGCGTGCTCGAAGGCGCCACGCCCAGTTTCACCGCGCCGGCGGACGTGCAGACGCTGGAGTTCGAACTCGTGGTCAACGACGGCACCGCCAGCAGCGCCGGCGACCGCGTGATGATCCACGTGCTGGAAGACGCCGCGGCCGCGCTTTTCGTGGATGCTGCGGCCGGCAGCGACAGCAGCGGCACCGGCAGCATGGCGGCGCCGTACGCCACGGTCCGGCACGCGCTCGCCCAGGTGGGCAGCAGCCAGGGCGACCTCTACCTGCGCAGCGGCAGCGGCCAGACCTACGACGAGTCGGGCAGCACCCTGGCCATGCCCTCGGGCACCAGCCTGTACGGTGGCTACGGCAGCGGCTGGGTGCGCGATGCCGACGCCCGCAAGGCCGAAGTGCGCACCAACTCCCTGGGCGTGCGCTACAGCGCGGTCAACCACGACACCTGGGTCAGCGGTCTGATGGTGCGCGCCGCCGGTTCGGCCAACGCCGGCGACAGCGTGACCGGCATTCGCGCCACGGGCAACGGCGCGGCGCGCATGACGGTGGCGTTCAACGACGTGGTGGCCGGGGACGTTGGCCCAGGCACGGCGGACAGCCCGGCCAGCAGCTACGGCGTCTACGTGACCAGCATGGCCTTCGCGGACGTGCACGACAACAGCATCACCGCCGGTGCCGGTGGCATTGGCTCGGCCGGCACGACCGGCGCCCGCGGCGCCGACGGCAGCAACGGCAGCAACGGCAATCGCGACAGCGGTCGGCGCGCGCCGGGCGGCAGCGGCGGGCCCGGTGGCAACGGGGGCTCCGGCGGAGAACGCGGTGGTGGCATCAATGGCAACGGCGGTGCCGGTGCGACCGGCAACGATGGTTCGGCGCCGCTGGGCGGCAGCGTGCCCGGTGGCAGCGCGGGCAGCGCGGGCAGCGGCAACACCGCCGACGGCGGCGGTGGCGGCGGGTTCGGCAACACCGGCGGGCCGGGCATGCCCGGCGTGGCCGGGGGAGGCGCCGGGACCACCAACGCCAGCTTCATGGCCGCTCGCGGGGCCACGGGCGGCACCGGTGGCGTCGGCAGCGGGGGCGGCGGCGGCGGCGGCGGCGAGGCCAACAACGTCGGTGTCGTCGGCGGTGGCGGGGTGGTGGCGGCGAAGGCGGCGCGGGCGGCGCCGGCGGCAGCGGCGGCTGGGGCGGCGGCGCGTCGGTCGGTGTCTGGTTGTACGCCGTGGCCCAGTCGGCGGTGATGGACAACACCATCGTCGCCGGCACCGGCGGCGTCGGTGGCAGCGGAGGCGCCGGCGGCAGCGGCGGTTCGGGCGGGGCGGGCGGCGGCGGGGCCGCCGGCGACGACCAGGGCCTGCTGGGCCGCGGCGGCGGCGGCGGCGACGGGCGCGACGGCGGCAACGGCGGCGGCGGCGGGCGTGGCGGCGCCGGCGGTGGCGGGCCGTCGTACGCCGTGGTGTTCGGTCCCGGCGTCGCGGCCAGCGTGGCCGGCAATGTGCTGACCAGCGGCAGCGGCGGCGGCGGCGGTGCCGGCAGCACGGGCGGCAATGGCGGTGAAGGCGGCTACAGCTTCACGCTGTACGACATGGACCCGTTCGACGGCGTGCTGCCGACCCTGGGTGACGGGAACAGCTTCGCGGTCGGTAACCCTGGTGGTGGCGGTTCGACCAGCGGCAGCAACGGCAGCGCCGGCCAACCGGGACGCAGCGGACAGCGCAACTGGTGAGTCCGCAGCCGCGGCGGACCTCGGGGTGACCTTCGGGTCACCCCTTCTTGCATGACGATCCTGAGCGCGGAAGGCGCTCGCGCCGTTGATCTTCGGTCACCCCGACGCGGGTGCCAGGTCAGCGACCGGCGTCCCGACGTCAGTCGATCACGGCCCCGGCGGCCCGCAGGCCCGCCTCGACCTCCTGCACCCAGGCTGCCCCGGGCCCCGTCAGCACGCGAAGTCGAGCCAGGGCTTCGCGGGCGCGAGACACCGCCTCCGGCGTCGGTGCCGGCACGAACGGCGGCAGCGACAGCACCGACTCGACGCCCAGACGCCGATAGTGCCCCGCCGGCAGGCGTTCGTGCACCCGCGCGCCGACGCGCTGCGCCAGCGGCGCGGCCTCGCCGGCGCGCTGCTGCAGCGCCAGCACGCGGGCCAGCGTCAGTTCAACCTCGTCCAGTGGCACACGGTCCGGCGACGGCAGGGCCACCACCGTCTCCAGCGCGGCCCGCAGCAGGCGCTCTGCCTGCTGCAGGGCCAGCGGCCCGCCGCGGGCCAGGGCCAGCCGGGCCAGGACCAGCCGGGTGCGCACATGCGCGGCGTGTACCGGCGGCAGCACGGCGTGCTGCGCGGCGTCGGCCCGCTTCAGCCAGCGCTCCGCATCGTCCAGCCGGCCCGCGCCGATCAGGGCCTCGCCCAGAGCACGCATGGTGCCCGCGGTCCAGCGGTGCTGTTCACCGGACAACCGCATGAAGGTGTCCACCGCCGATTGCAACCGCTGCACGGCGTCGGGCCAGCGTCCGCGTGCGACATCGACCATGGCGACCATGCTCTGGCCGCGCGCGACGGCGGCGTGGCCGCCGCTGCCGAAGACCTGTTCGTACTGCCGCAGCACCTCGCGCCACAGCTGTTCGGCCGCGTCGAGCTGCCCGCGGTCGTAGTAGATGCCCGCGAGGTTGTTCTGCGTCTGCTGGATCGTGGTCTGTGGCGCGCCGACCCGGCGCTGCATCGCCAGCGCCTCGACGTACAACGGCTCCGCCTCGTCCTGCCGGCCCATGGCGTGCAGGCACCAAGCCAGGTTGTTCAGCAGCCAGGCGACGTTGTCGTGGTCGGCGCCGCCGTAGACCTGCCGCATGCGCGCCAGCGCCTCGCGGAACACCGGCTCGGCCTCCTCGCGTCGCCGAAGGCCGTTGAGCGCCAGGGCCACGTCACCGAGTGCGCTGGCCTGCTCCTCGGGGGTGCCGACACGGCGGTACAGCTGCTCGGCCTGCTGGTTCCAGGCCAGCGCCTTGTCGAGCTCGCCCAGGTCGTGGGTGACGGTGCCCAGCAGCTGCATGACCGCGGCGGCGTCGCGCTCGCCGTCCACGCCACGCGCACGTGCCGTGGCCAGCGCGGCGTCGAGCTGGCGCTGCGCGTCGTCGTAGGCCCCCCAGCTCATCAGCGCGTCGCCCAAGGCCGTGCGCAGACGGGTGGCCACCGCCGGGTCGCCCGCCAGTTCATCGTCGACCCGTGCCGCCGCCCGGTCAAGCAGCGTGCGCACCGGGACATTGCGGTCGGCGTCCTGGTCGGCGCCCGTGCTGCGCAGCAAGGAGGCCGTGAACTCGGCCACGCGGGTGGCGCGCGCCTCGGCGGCCAAGGCCCGGTCGCGCTCCTGCGCCAGCTGCCAGGTGAAAGCCGCAGCACCGCCGACGGCCAGCAGCAACGCCAGCGCGCTGACCGGCACCGCCACCGGGTGCCGGCGCAGGAACTTGGCGGTCCGGTAGCCCAGCGTGTCGGGCCGCGCGCGCACCGGCAGGTTGGCCAGGCTGCGCTCGATGTCGTCGGCCAGGTCGGCCACGGTGGCGTAGCGCCGCTCGGGCTCCTTGCGCAGCGCCATGAGCACGATGTTGTCGAGGTCGCCGCTGAGCTCCTGGGCCAGCCGCTGCGGCGTGAGCCGTTCTCCGCGCGCGCGTGCGGCGGACAGCCGGCGGCTGCTGTGGCCTTCGGTCACTGCCGCGCTCGGCCGCGGCGGCACGGTCTCGACGATCTGCCGCGCCAGCGCTGCCGGCGGCGTGCCCGGGCCACCGTAGGGTGCACGGCCGGTGAGCAGGTCGTACAACAGCACGCCCAGCGCATAGACGTCGGTGGCGGTGGTCACCGTGCCACCGGTGATCTGCTCCGGGCTGGCATGGCTGGGCGTGAGCACGCGCTCGCCGGTGCGGGTGACGCCCGGGGCGCCGTCCACCAGCTTGGCGATGCCGAAATCCAGCAGGCGGGGCCGGCCCTCGGCATCGACCAGGATGTTGGCCGGCTTCAGGTCGCGGTGCACCACGAGGTTGCGGTGCGCATGGTCCACCGCGCGGCAGACCTGCACGAACAGCCGCAGCCGCGCCGCCGTGCCCAGGCTGCGCTGCTCGCTCCAGACATCGATCGGCTCGCCGTCGACGAACTCCATCACGAGGTAGGGCACGCCGTCGTCGGTGCGGCCGCCGTCGAGCAGGCGGGCGATGGCCGGGTGCTCCAGCCGCGCGAGGATGCGCCGCTCGACCTCCAGCCGCACCTTGGCGTCCTCGGACGCGAAGGCCGGGTTCAGCAGCTTGATGGCGACCTGCTGCGCGTACTGCCCATCGTCGCGCTCGCCACGGTAGACCGCCCCCATGCCACCATCGGCCAGGTGGGCCACGACGCGCCAGGGCCCCAGGCGTTGACCGACGCGCTGGGTCTGGCGGGCGCCCACCAGCCGCGCAGCCGCATGGCCGATGGCGTCGCGCACGGTGGCATCGCCCGCGGCATCCTGCGCCAGCAGGCGGCGCAGTGCATCACCGAGCGCCGCATCCTTCGCCGCCACCTGGGCCACAAAGGCCGCCCGGGCGTCAACCGACAGCGCCAGGGCTTCCGCAAACCACCGCTGCAGTTGCTGCCAGCGTGCGCTGTCCATGGCCTCGCCTCCTTGACGTCGCCGCCTGACCTTACCATCGGCCCATGGTCATCCCCGCGCAGCCCCAGGCCCGCGTCGGCCGGGCCGCCCTGAGGGAGCCTGCCGGTGGGCGTCGATGCCCCGTGAACCGATGAGCGATGTGACGCAGCTGCTCACCGCCTGGCGTGGCGGCGATGCGCAGGCGCTCGAACAGCTCACGCCGCTGGTCTACCGCGAACTGCACCGTCTGGCCCGTGGCGCGATGCGCGGCGAGCGCCCCGACCACACCTTGCAGACCACGGCCCTGGTGCACGAGGCCTTCATCGCCTTGGCCGATGCGCAAGTGGACTGGGCCGACCGGGCACACTTCTACGCCATCGCCGCGCGCCAGATGCGCCGCATCCTGGTCAACCACGGCGAGGCCCACCGTGCCGCCAAGCGGGGCGGCGGCCTGGTGCACGCGCAGCTTGAGGACGCGCTGGACGTGGTGGGCACACCCAGCGCCGAGATCAGCGACCTCGACGACGCGCTGCAGCAGCTGCAGGCTTTCGATGCCCGCAAGGCGCAGGTCCTCGAACTGCACTACTTCGGTGGCCTGACCTACGACGAGATGGCCGCAGTGATGCAACTCTCGCCCTCCACCATCGACACCGAGTTGCGCTTCGCGAAGGCCTGGCTACGCGATCAGCTGGCCTGATCCAGCCGCAGGGGTCCGTCACGCAAGGGCAGCCGCCGCCGGCGGTGCATCAGCAGGGCCCCGCTGCCGGCGAGCATCAGCAGCAGCGAGGCCGGCTCCGGCACCGGTGCGGCCAGCACCTCCACGCTGAAAGCGGTGCCGGTGTCCAGCGGGCCGAAGGCCAGGCGGATCTCCGGGCTGTTGAACAGGCTCACACCCGCGAGGTTGGCGCGCACGCGGTCGTCGGTGCAGGCGATGTTGTCGCTGTCGGTGCCGAGATCACCGCAGTAGATGCCCACGCCGTATTCCACATAGGCCAGCATGTCCATCACGAACTGCGTCGTGAAGCGGTTGGCCAGGCTGAGGTCCAGGTAGCTGAAGTCCCAGGTGCCGGCGCTGCCGAGGTCGAAGCTCAGCCACTGTTCGGCGGCGCTGTTCAGCGTCAGCGCCTGCAGCACCGTGGTGCCGCTGTCGCGGTGGCGGGCCTGCACCAGGCCGCTCAGGCCGTCGAGCTGGAACTGCGCGTTCTGCCGCACGTCGAGATCGACACCGGCGCCGCCGGCCAGGCCGATGCCGAAGGTCGGCAGCCCCACGCCGATGCTGGCCGGCGTGAAGGCATCGGAACCCGTCACCGACTGCGGCAATGCCGCGGTGAAGCTGCGGTCGATGTCGAGCCGGTAGTCCACGTCCATCAGCGCCGGGTTCCAGCCGATGGGCACGCCCAGCAAGTTCAGGTTCAGGTGGGCCGAGACGCTGGCATGGGCGCCGAGGTCGGTGCTGAAGCGGCTGGCCGATGGGTTGCCCAGGAAGTCGAAGCCCACCTGGACGGCGCTGCGCTGGTCCCAGGCGATGGTGTCGGTGAAATCTGCGGCCAGCCGGGCACCCACCTGAGAGTCCACCGTGCCGGTGCTGGCACTCAGGCTGTACGAAATGCCCAGTGAATGGTTGCCGACGGCGTAACCACTGGCGCCGAAGGCGGCCGAACCATCGGGGCCCCACAGGCTCTGCGTGCCACTGCTGAACAGCAGCGACTGCTCCGCGGTGGCGGCCCACGCAGGTGCGGCAACGGCCAGGCTCAGCGCGGCAATCGCCGCCAGAGGGCGAAGCCGCGGCGGGCGCAGTGATGGGCGAGGCGGGTGGGTGGCATGCGCGGTCATGGTCTTCCTCCAGGCGACCTCCACATGGGCCGCTGATGAAGGAAGCAGGAAACCGCCGCCGATTCCCCGGTGCGCCGTTCAGCCCCGCCGTTCAGCCACGCTCGAAGTGGAACACCGCCGTGCTGGCGCGCCAGTTGGGCCAGCGGTCGATGCGCTGCCCATCGTGCAGGCCGAAGGCGTCGAGCACGCGCAGGCCGCACTGGCGGGCCAGCAGCTCGAAGTCGGCAAAGGTGCCCACGCGGATGTTGGGCGTGTCGAACCACTGGTAGGGCAGCGCCTTGGTCACCGGCATGCGCCCGCGCAGCACGCTCAGCCGGTTGGGCCAGTGCGCGAAGTTCGGGAAGCTGACCACGGCCTGGTGGCCCACGCGCGCCGTCTCGCGCAGCAGCTGCTCGGTGTGGCGCAGGTTCTGCAGCGTATCGAGCTGCAGCACGACGTCGAAGCTGTCGTCGTCGAACAGGTTCAGGCCGTCCTCGAGGTTGAGCTGCAGCACCTTGACATCGCGGCGGATGCACTGCGCCACCATCGCGTCGTCGATCTCGACGCCGATGCCGCGGCAGCCGCGCTCGTCACGCAGCTGGGCCAGGAAGGCGCCGCTGCCGCAGCCCAGGTCGAGCACGCGGCTTTCGCGCGGCACAAGTTCGGCGATGTGGGCGAGGCCGCCGCGCGCGTCCATCAGGACACCTCCTTCGCGATGTTGTCGAAGTAGGCGCGCATCGCCGCAAAGTAGCGCGGGTCGTCGAGCAGGAAGGCATCGTGCCCATGCGGCGCGTCGATCTCGCAGTAGCTCACGCTGTGGCGGTTGTCCACCAGCGCCTTGACGATTTCGCGCGAGCGTGCCGGCGAGAAGCGCCAGTCGGTGGTGAAGCTCACGAGCAGGAACTTGGCCTGCGCCGGTGCGAAGGCCCGCGCCAGGCTGCCGCCATGGGCGCGTGCCGGGTCGAAGTAGTCCAGCGCGCGCGTGATCAGCAGGTAGGTGTTGGCGTCGAAGTAGCCGGCGAACTTCTCGCCCTGGTGGCGCAGGTAGCTCTCGATCTGGAACTCGATGGCCTGGGTGCTGTAGGCCAGGTGCTGTTCGCGGAGCTGGCGGCCGAACTTGGCCTCCATCGAGTCGTCCGACAGGTAGGTGATGTGGCCGATCATGCGCGCCACGCGCAGCCCGCGCGCCGGCACCACGCCATGGCGGTAGAAGTGGCCGCCGTGGAAATCGGGGTCGGTGACGATGGCCCGCCGCGCGACCTCGTTGAAGGCGATGTTCTGCGCCGACAGGTTGGGCGCCGTGGCCACCGCCACGCAGTGGCGCAGGCGCTCGGGGTGGCGCAGGCTCCAGCTCAGCGCCTGCATGCCGCCCAGGCTGCCACCCAGCACCGCGGCCAGCTGCGTGATGCCCAGGCGGTCGAGCAGGCGGGCCTGGGCATCGACCCAGTCCTCCACCGTCATCACCGGAAAATCAGCGCCCCAGGGCTGGCCGGTGGCCGGGTTCAGGTGCATGGGGCCGGTGGACCCGAAACAGGAACCCGGGTTGTTGACCCCGATGACGAAGAAGCGATCGGTGTCCACCGGCTTGCCGGGGCCGACCAGGTTGTCCCACCAGCCGCGCTGGCCGTCGGCGTCGTCGCCGGCCACGTGGTGGCTGGCGTTGAGCGCATGGCACACCAGCACGGCGTTGCTGCGCGCGGAGTTGAGCGTGCCGTAGGTCTCGTAGACCAGCGTGTAGTCCGCCAGCGCCGCGCCGCTCTGCAGCGGCAGCGGCTCGGCGAAGTGCATGCGCTGAGGGGTGACGAGTCCGAGGGAAGCCATGAAAGAAGAAAGCCCGGTGCCGCCGGAAAGGCGGACACCGGGTCGGCGTCCCCTTTTAGCGGCATTTGATAAGGCGCCCGCAATCCGGAACAAATCGGCGCAGCGCCAGTATAGCGAGCACGGTTATCGTCGCAGCCACCATCACGGCCGTAGGCACGGCCGAAGGAGACCGCCGATGCACGAGTGGCTGCGCCGCCTGGACGCCTACTTTCCGGTGCGCTGGTGGGCCTGGCTGGCCTGCTCGGTGCTCTGGCTGCTGGCCAGCTTCACCTGGGTGGCCTTCGGCGTCGGCGGCGGCCTGGCGCTGGCGGGCCTGTTCCTCACGCTGCTCGGGCTGCGCGACGCGCGGCAGAAGCGCCATGCGGTGCTGCGCAACTACCCGGTCATCGGCCACCTGCGCTTCCTGCTGGAGTTCATCCGGCCGGAGATCCGTCAGTACTTCATCGAGGCCGACCACGAGGCGGCGCCGTTCTCGCGCCAGCAGCGCAGCATCGTCTACCAGCGCGCCAAGTCCGAGGGCGACAAGCGCCCGTTTGGCACCCAGCTCGACGTTCAGGCCGACGGCCACGAGTGGATCAACCACTCGCTGATGCCCACCGAGCTGCCCAGCCACGACTTCCGCATCACCATCGGCGAGATCCGCGCACAGCCGTATTCGGCCAGCGTGTTCAACATCTCGGCCATGAGCTTCGGCTCGCTGTCGGCCCACGCCATCCTCGCGCTCAACGGCGGCGCGAAGAAGGGTGGCTTCATGCACGACACCGGTGAGGGCTCGATCAGCCGCTACCACCGCGAGCACGGCGGCGACCTGGTCTGGGAGATCGGCTCCGGCTACTTCGGCTGCCGCGATGCCGAAGGCCGTTTCGACCCCGAGCGCTTCGCGCAGCAGGCGGTGGATCCGCAGGTGCGACTCATCGAGATCAAGCTCAGCCAGGGCGCCAAGCCGGGCCACGGTGGCGTGCTGCCCGGCCCCAAGGTGACGCCGGAGATCGCCGAGACGCGTGGCATCCCGCTGGGTGTGGACTGCGTCAGCCCCTCGGCGCACAGCGCCTTCGCCACACCGGTGGAACTGCTGCAGTTCGTCGAACGGCTGCGTGAACTCTCAGGCGGCAAGCCCACCGGGTTCAAGCTCTGCATCGGCCACCCCTGGGAGTGGTTCGCCATCTGCAAGGCGATGCTGGAGACGAACATCCTGCCGGATTTCGTCGTCGTCGACGGGGCCGAGGGCGGCACCGGCGCCGCGCCGCTGGAGTTCACCGACCACGTGGGCGCGCCGCTGCAGGAGGGCCTGCTGCTGGTGCACAACACGCTGGTGGGCCTGAACCTGCGGGACAGGATCCGCATCGGCTGCGCCGGCAAGATCGTCACCGCCTTCGACATCGCGCGGGCGATGGCGCTGGGTGCAGACTGGTGCAACTCGGCGCGCGGCTTCATGTTCGCGCTCGGCTGCATCCAGGCCCAGACCTGCCACACCGGCACCTGCCCCACCGGCGTGACGACGCAGGACCCGTGGCGCCAGCGCGCCCTGGTGGTGCCGGACAAGGCCGAGCGCGTCTACCGCTACCACCGCCACACGCTGCACGCCCTGCAGGAACTGACCCAGGCCGCCGGCCTGAACCACCCGCGTGAGTTCACGATGGCGCACATCGTGCGGCGCGTGAGCAAGAGCGACGTGCGCCTGCTGCGCAACCTGCTGCCGCAGGTGGGCCCGGGTGCGCTGCTGGCGGCCATGGAAGGCCGCGTGGACTGGCCGCACAACGTCTACCGGCTGTACTGGCCGCTGGCGTCGAGCGCCAGCTTCACGGCGGTGCCGGCCGATGGGGAGGCGGCGGCGCTGAGCCGCTGAAACCGCGGCCCGGGCGCCGTCAGGCGGCCGGTGGCGCGGAATCGATGAAGCTCTGGCGGGCCGAGAGCTTGTCGTGCAGCTTCTGCAGGTTGGGGTGGCTGCCGCGCCAGTCGATCTGCGGGAAGCGGAAGTCCAGGTAGCCCAGCGCGCAGCCGACGGCGATGTCGGCCAGCGTGAAGGCGTTGCCGTGGCACCAGGGCTTGTCGCCCAGGCCCTGGCTCATGGCCTTGAGCGCCGAGTGCACGGCGCGCATC
Source organism: Burkholderiaceae bacterium (assembly GCA_024235915.1). Classification (GTDB taxonomy): domain Bacteria; phylum Pseudomonadota; class Gammaproteobacteria; order Burkholderiales; family Burkholderiaceae_C; genus Rubrivivax. The sequence continues at coordinate 36,417 of JACKLO010000010.1, forward strand.
TGGCGGTCGATCCAGGCCTGCGAACGTTCGCCCTCGGCGCGGCCGGGCCAGGTGGCCTCCAGGCGGGCCAGGATGGCAGCGTCCAGCACACCGTCGGCCAGGGCCTCCCAGGTGCGCACTTCCACGCGCTCACGGCCGCTGCCAGGAATCAGCTTGCCCACGGGGCTCAGCGTGTCGAGGTATTCGACGATGGCGCGGGAGTCGAAGACCGCCTCGCCACCCTCCATCACCAGGCAGGGCACCTTGCTCAGCGGGTTGCTCTTGATGACGGCGTCGCCGTTCCACGGATCCTCGAAGGCCAGCTGGACCTCGAGCTTCTTCTCCGCCAACACCACGCGCACCTTGCGCACGTAAGGGCTGGTCGGTGATCCGATGAGCTTCATGGCCGGCATGTTATGGAGGCTTCCCTGACACGAAGCATTCTATCGAGGGGGGTGTCGTGTGAAGTCCACGGATGAGGGACGGCCCGGCAGGTCCAGGGTCATCGTGGCTGGCACGCCGCGCGCCACGATGCGGCCGCCACGCACCACGGCGAGGCGCGCCGCCCGCAGGCGGATCGCCTCTTCGGGGCTGCGGGCCTGCAGCAGCACCATGTCGGCGCGAGCACCCACTTCCAGGCTATAGCCCGCCAGGCCGAGCACCCGGGCGGCGTTCACGGTCACTGCATCGAAGCACTGGCGCATCGCCGCCAGGCCGGTCATCTGCGCCACGTGCAGGCCCATGGACGCCACCTCCAGCATGTCGCCGGAGCCGCCGCTGTACCAGGGGTCGAGCACGCAGTCGTGCCCGAAGGCCACGTTGACACCGGCGGCCAGCAGTTCCGGCACCCGCGTCATGCCGCGCCGCCTGGGGTAGCTGTCGTGCCGGCCTTGCAGCGTGATGTTGATCAGCGGGTTGGCCACCGCGTGCAACTGCGCCTCGGCCAGCAGCGGGATCAGCTTGCTGACGTAGTAGTTGTCCATCGAGTGCATCGACGTCAGGTGCGAGCCCGTGACCCGGCCCTGCAGGCCCAGGCGCTGCGTCTCGAACGCCAGCGTCTCGACGTGACGCGACAGCGGGTCGTCGCTCTCGTCGCAGTGCATGTCCACGCGCAGGCCGCGCTCGGCCGCCAGCTCGCACAACAGCTTCACGCTCTGCGCGCCGTCGGCCATGGTGCGCTCGAAGTGGGGGATGCCGCCGACCACGTCCACGCCCAGGTCCAGGGCGCGTTTCAGGTTGGCCAGCGCCCCCGGGCTGCGCAGCACGCCGTCCTGCGGGAAGGCCACCAGTTGCAGGTCCAGGTAGGGTTTGACGCGCTCGCGCACCTGCAGCAGCGCCTCCACCGCCAGCAGGCGCGGGTCGCAGACGTCCACGTGGGAACGGATGGCGCCGATGCCGCGCGCCACCGCCCAGTCGCAGTAGGCCAGCGCGCGCTCGACGAGCGCCTCCTGCGTGAGCAACGGCTTCAGCTCGCCCCACAGCGCGATGCCTTCCAGCAGCGTGCCGCTGGCATTCACCCGCGGCAGGCCATAGGACAAGGTGGCGTCCATGTGGAAGTGGGCGTCGACGAAGGGTGGGCTCAGCAGCCAGCCGGCCGCGTCCAACGTTTCGATCCCGTCGGGCGCGGGGAGCGCCGCCCCCACCGCGGCGATGCGGCCATCCTGAAGGAGCAGGTCGACACCGACGCGCCCGTCGGGCAACGTCGCGTTGCGGATCATCAGCCGGCCACTCATGGCATCTCCTGCGGGTCTGCGGTGATGCTAAGGCCCAGCGGAGGCGCTACGATCTGCGCCTCATACTCACAACTGACACCCCGCCAACTGTGGACGGCGGTGCAACCGAGCCCCGAGGGAACGCCGCAACATGGCGGTCGACGCGTCCAACCCGCCCACCGCGGCAACCGCCCCCGCGGCGCTGGCGCTGTTCGAGCACATGGCCGATGCGGTCTACCTGCTCGACCCGGAGACCTCGCGCGTGCTGTGGGGCAACCGTGCCGCCTGGGAAAGCCTGGGCCTGAGCGCCGACGAGGTGCTGAACCACAGCGTGCTGAGCCTGCAGATGGACGTCACCGGCGCGCCGCAGTGGAGCGAGATCGCCGCCGTGATCCGCAGCGTGCCCTGCTTCACCTTCGTCGGCCGCCACCGCCACGCGGCGGGCCATGAGGTGGCGGTGGAGGTGAACACCACGCGCTTCTTCGACCAGGGCCGCGAGTACTTCCTGTCGGTGGCCCGCGACGTGTCGCGCCGGGTCGCGCTGGAGGCTGAACTCAAGACACGCGAGGGTCAGCTCTGGTTCGCGCTCAACGAGGCGATGGACGGCCTGTGGGACTGGGACATCCCCAGCGGCAGGGTGTACTTCAGCCCGCAGCTCAAACGCATGCTGGGCTACGGCCCCGACGAATTGACGCCGGAGCTGGACAGCTGGGCGAACAACATCCACCCGGAGGACAGCGCACAGGTGCATCGGGTGCTGGAGCAGCACCTGGTGGGAAGGCGCGCGCGTTACGAGGCCGAATATCGCCTGCGCAACCGCAATGGCCAGTACTTGTGGGTACTGGACCGCGGCCGGGTCTGCGAGCGCGACGCCCAGGGTCAGCCCACCCGAGTCGTGGGCATGGTGCAGGACGTGACGCAGGAGCGCGAGGCACGCCATGCGCTGCAGCGCAGCGAACAGGCCCAGCGCACGCTGATCGCGGCGCTGCCCGACGTGATCATGCGGCTGGACCTGGACGGCCGGCACCTGTTCGTGTCGGAGAACATCGGCACGTTGTCCCCATTGCCGGTGGCGGCCATCCTCGGCCGGACGCACGAGGAATTGGGGCTGCCGGAAGACACCTGCGAGCACTGGAACGCGGCGATGGCCGAGGTGCAGCGCAGCGGGCAGGCGCACGAAACGCAGTTCGACCTCGACACCTTGCGTGGCCGACGGACCTTGAACTGCCGTCTGGTGCCTGAGCAGGATGCCAACGGGCGGGTGTGCACCGTGCTCGCGATCTGCCGCGACGTGACCGAGCGCCGGCAGGCGGAAGAGGAACTGGCCCGCCACCGCGACCACCTGGAGGAACTGGTGGCGCAACGCACCGCCGCGCTGCGCCAGGCCATGGCCGAAGCCGAGGCGGCCAACCGCGCCAAGAGCCGCTTCCTGGCCACGATGAGCCATGAGTTGCGCACACCGCTGGGTGCCATCATGGGCATGGCCAGCCTCGCCCGCGAGCGCGCCACCGATCCTGCGCTTCAGCAGCAGCTCGACACCGTCGCCCAGGCCTCACAGCACCTGCTGGGCCTGATCAGCGACATCCTGGACCTCTCGCGCATCGAGGCCGAGCAGATGACGCTGCACGAGGCGGTCTTCACGCTCGAGCCCGTGCTCGACAGCGTCCAGCGCCTGGCGGCCCCGAAGGCGCAGGACAAGGGCCTGCGCCTGATGTTCTCACTGGACCCGGTCCTGGCAGGGCGTGCCTGGCTGGGCGACGCGCTCCGGTTCAAGCAGGTGCTGCTGAACCTGGTGGACAACGCCATCAAGTACACCCCCGACGGGCTCGTGCGTGTCGAAGCCGTCGAAACCGCGGAGGGTCTGCTGCGGTTCGACATCACCGACGACGGCCCCGGCATCGACCCACACGACCTGGAGCGGCTGTTCCTGCCTTTCGAGCAGGCTGGCAACGCCGCCGGCCAGCAAGGGGGCGTCGGCCTGGGCCTGGCCATTGCGCGCGAGCTGGTCGGCATGATGGGCGGCGAGATCAACGTCGACAGCGTGCCGGGCCAAGGCAGCCGCTTCTGGTTCACCGTGCGGCTGCGGCCGGCAGGCATGCTGCCCGGTCCGCTGCCGACGGTGTTGCCTGAAGAATCCGCTGGCACCGCCGCGGCACTGGCCCGCGACGCCGTGGCACGTCATTTCGCCGGCTGCACGGTGCTGGTGGCCGAGGACGACCCGGTGAGCCGCGAGATCTGCAGTGCCCTGCTGGACCGCGCCGGCCTGCAGGTGACGACGGCCGAGGACGGCGAGGTCGCCGCCAAGCTGGCGGAGGCGCAACCCTTCGACCTGGTTGTGATGGACATGCAGATGCCCGGTCGGGACGGCATGGCCGTCACCGTCGCCTTGCGCACTGCCGGCCCCAACCGCGACACCCCGGTGGTGGCGCTGACCGCCAACGCCTTCGATGACGACCGGCAGCGTTGCCTGGCCGCCGGCATGGACGCCTTCCTCACCAAGCCGATCGACGTGCCGCTGCTCTACGCCACGGTGGCCCGCTTGCTGGCCACGGGGCGCACGCCGCCGGTCGGGTGAGCCCGCCGGGCCGCCGCAGGGGCGAACACCGGTGGGCGCAGCGCGCAGTGCCCCCGGTGAGGCACCCGCGCGCAGACTGCGCTCAACCGCGCCGACGCAGCAGCGCGTAGAGCAGGATGGCGCCGAAGGTGGCGGTGCCGATGCCGCCAAGCGCAAAGCCGCCGAACTTCAGCGTGTAGTCGCCCGTGCCCAGCACCAGCGTGATCGCCGCGACGACGAGGTTGGTCGGGTCGCTGAAGTCCACCTTGTTGTCGACCCAGATCTTGGCGCCGGCGATCGCGATGAGGCCGAAGACCACGATCGACACCCCACCCATCACCGCCAGCGGGATGGCCTGGATCAGGGCACCGAACTTGGGGCTGAAGCCCAGCAGGACGGCCACCAGGGCCGCCACCACGAACATGGCGGTGGAATAGATCTTCGTCGCCGCCATGACGCCGATGTTCTCCGCGTAGGTGGTCACGCCCGTGCCGCCGGCCCCGCCGGAGACCATGGTGGCGATGCCGTCGCCGACGAAGGCGCGGCCCATGTACGGGTCCAGGTTGCGGCCGGTCATGGCGCTCACGGCCTTCACATGGCCCAGGTTCTCCGCCACCAGGATCAGGGCCACCGGCGCGATCAGCAGCATCGCATTGGCGTCGAACACCGGCGCGGCGAAGTTCGGCAGGCCGAACCAGGCGGCATTCGCCAGGCCGGACAGGTCGATCGGCTTGCCCAGCCCCAGGCCGTTGGTCAGCACCGCATAGACCAGGCTGGCGACGATCAGACCCACCAGGATCAGCAGCCGCTGCACCATGCCGCTGGTGCGCACCGCCACCAGGCCCACGCAGAGGAAGGTCACGGCCTGCATCCAGGCGTCGAAGCCGGTGGGCGCCATGTTCTTGATCGGGATGCCGGCCAGGTTCAGGCCGATCACCGCCACCACGGCACCGGTGACCACCGGTGGCATGAGCTTCTCGATCCAGCCGGTGCCCGTGGCCATGACCACGGCACCGATCAGCGTGTAGAGCACCCCGCAGGCGATGATGCCGCCCAGGGCCAGGCCGATGTTGGCGTTGGCCCCGCCGCCGGCGTAGCCCGTGGCCGCGATGACGACGCCGATGAAGGCGAAGCTGGAGCCCAGGTAGCTCGGCACCTGGCCGCCGACGATGACGAAGAAGATCAGCGTGCCGACGCCCGACATCAGGATCGCCACGTTGGGGTCGAAGCCCATCAGCAGCGGCGCCAGCACGGTGGCGCCGAACATCGCGATCACATGCTGGATGCCCAGCACGGCCGTCTGCGGCCAGGGCAGGCGTTCATCGGGCGCCACCACGGCGCCGGGGGTGGCGCGCACTTCGCGCCAGCTCATCAGGCCCATCTGCTCTCTCCTCGGTGTTGGGGTGGCCGATTCTGCAGCGGGATCCATGCCGCCCCGAGGCGGTGCGCGCCGCCTTCAGCGGGTGCCGAACAGCCGGTCGCCCGCGTCGCCCAGTCCGGGCAGGATGTAGCCGTGTTCATCCAGGCGCTCGTCGATGGCGGCGGTGAAGATGGGCACGTCGGGGTGGTGGCGCTGGAAATTGGCCAGGCCCTCGGGCGCGGCCAGCAGGCAGACGAAGCGGATCGACTTCGGCCCCGTCTCCTTCAGCCGCTCCACCGCCGCCACCGCGGAGTTGCCGGTGGCCAGCATGGGGTCAAGCACGACAGCGTCGCGCTCGTGCATGTCCTGCGGCATCTTGAAGTAGTACTCCACCGCCACATGGGTCTTCGGATCGCGGTAGAGGCCGATGTGGCCCACGCGCGCGCCCGGCACCACCTCCAGCATGCCGTCGAGGAAACCGCTGCCGGCCCGCATCACGGTCACGAACACCGTCTTCTTGCCGTCGATGACCGGCGATCGCATGCGCGCCAGCGGAGTCTCGATCTCGATGAGCTGCGTGGGCGTGTCGCGCGTGACCTCGTAGGCCATCAGCATCGCGATCTCGTGCAGCAGGCGGCGGAAGCTGTTGGTGCTGCGGTCCTTCTCGCGCAGCAGCGTGAGCTTGTGCTGCACCAGCGGGTGGTCGACGGTGTGGATCACTTGACCTCCGGGGTCATGGACGCGCCCCGCGCCGCCGGCCACGATGGCGGCAGATCAGCACGCGAAGGAGCATTCGATGAGTGAGTATCTGCCACTGGCTGTGGGCCACATGATCGGCCTCGGAGCCGTGGGGTCCTGCCTGGGTGTGGGCTTCCTGGCCTCGAAGTACGTGGAGGCCTCGGCCCGGCAGCCGGAACTGATGGAGCCGCTGCAGACCAAGGTCTTCCTGCTTGTCGGTGTGCTGGACGGCGCCTTCATCATCGCCACCGGCATCGGGCTGTGGTTCGCCACCGCCAACCCGTTCAGGGGTTGAGCGCCGGCGCTGACGTCGCGTCTTCGGCCTGCCAGCGGCGCAGCAGCGCCGCCGTGGCTGCGTCGCCCGGCAACAGGGTCTCCACCGCCAGCTCGGCCGTCGTCACGTCATGCGGCGCACCGAACACGGTGACGGTGCTGACGAAACGCAACGGGCCATCGGGCGTGCGCAGCACCAGCGGGATCACGACTTCGTCGACGCCGAGGGGCGGCGCATCGTCCGTCGGCGCCGGCAGCGCCTGCAGCTCGCTGCGCAACTGCACCAGGACACCGTCGCCGGTGGCGTCGATCTGGCGCTGGAGACGCAGCAGCACGTGCGCGCGCCAGGCCGCCAGGCCTTCGACATGGGGTGCCAGTCCGTCGGGTGACAACGACAGCCGCAGCACGTTCAAGGGCTGCGGCAGTGGCCGTCCAGGCAGCAGGCGGGCCAGGAGCCGGACGACGGCCCCGTTGGCCGCCACCAGGTTCCAGTGGCGGTCGACCGCCAGCGCCGGCCACGGCTCATGGGCGTCCAGCAGCTGCTGCAACGCAGCCCGCACACTGTCCAGCGCCGGGGCCGACCAGGCATGTTCTGCAAACAGCGGCGCAAAGCCCGCGGCACGCAGCCACCCGTTGCGCTCGCGCAGCGGCACGTCCAGCCGCTCGGCCAGCCGGAGCAACATGGCCCGGCTGGGTTGGGCACGGCCGGTTTCCAGCCACGACAGGTGCCGCGTGGAGACCCCGGCCTCCAGGGCCAGCGCCTCCTGCGTCAGCGCCCGGTGTCGGCGCCAGTGCCGCAGCAGGCCGCCAAAGTCGGCCTTCGCCGCGTCCACGGCTAGAAGATCGTGCCGTTGCTCGCCACCCGCACCGGCGGCGGGCCACCGGGCCGGCGTTCCTGGGCGATCTGCCGGCCCGCCAGCCAGGTGCCGCCTTCCAGGATCGCGGCCAGCGGCAGCGCCGGCTTGCCCAGCTCGGCGCGCACGCCGCGCGCCACCTCGTCGAGCAGGGTCACCGTCAGGGCGCGCCACTCGATGATCCACGGGTCGGCCACTGTGTAGGCATGGGCCGCGAAGGCCGGATCACGCGGCACGATGACGCCGGCATCGATCAGCAGGCCGCCGTTGCGGTACTCCGGCAGCCCGGTCAGCTCGTCCAGGCCCTCGACGGCGATGCCGGCCCACTCGAAGGGTTCGACCAGCGAATACGCCAGCCACTGGCTGAGCTTGTGGAAGGGCACCCGCCCGGCGCTGGCGCCCTCGCCGCCCGCCATGGGGTGCGGCCAGGTGTCACCCACCGGCCGGCCGGCCAGCAGCTGCCCACTGGGCCAGATGCCGCCAAAGGCCTTGAGCAGGGTACGCAGGATCTGCGCCGCCGAGACGCGCTTGACGGCGATGCGCTGGATGGTGGAGCCCGGCGCGCCGACCATGGGGTGCGTCAGGAGATCGAACAGGTAGCCCGGCCGCCCGGGGCTGCCGAACACGTCGGGTCGCTTCTTCAGCGCCGCGCCCAGGCGTTTCAGCAGCGCCACGCGACCATCCAGCCCGACCAGCGGGTTGTCGTCGCGCACCTGGAAATGCCGGGCCAGCTGGGTGGCGTCCAGGCGCTCCAGCGCGTCAGCGTCCACCCGCATCGGCACCCGCAGGTCCGACGAGAAGGCACCCCCGACAAAGGCATGGAAGCTCGCCAGGGCCAGGCCTTCGCTGCGCGCGTAGGCGCGGCCGGTGCCCGGTTCCGAGAAACGCCAGTCGGGGCCGGCGCCGGCGTCCAGCAACACGCTGACCACGGCCAGGTCGATGCGCGTGCGCGCCTGCTCCGCGGTGGACAGGTCGGCGATGCGCACGTCCAGCAGCGCCTTGCGGTCGACGCCGCCGGCCTCGAAGTGCCGCCAGCGGCTGTGCAGCGGCACCTGGCCACCGGCGAAGCGCTCCTGCGTCAGCCGGGCGACGCGCCGCACCACCTCCCCCAGGCGCGTGCGGTCGAGCCGGAAATGCGGCGAGCGGTCGGCCGCCACGGCGGCGGTGATGTTGGCGCAGCGCTCGCGCACCACGCTGGGCTTGCGCAGCAGGCGCACGGCCTCCACCACGGCATCCTTGCTCGCGCCGTCCAGGCCGGTGAAGCTGGTGTGCTCAGCCAAGGTCGCGTCCCTTCACGGCGGCCAGCGCGGCCGCATCGGGCACGGCACCGTCGGTGAAATAACCGGCCGCGATCTTGGCTTCAATCTCCACCCGCGCGTCGGCCGGCACCAGGGCGTCGGGAATCTTCACGCGCTCGCCCACGGCGATGCCGCTGCCGGTGATGGCGTCGTACTTGTCGTTGCTCATGCTGACGAGGCGGTGGATCCTGGTGATGCCGAGCCAGTGCAGCACGTCGGGCATCAGCTCCTGGAAGCGCATGTCCTGCACGCCGGCCACGCATTCGGTGCGCAGGAAGTACTTGTCGGCCGAATCGCCGCCGACCTGACGTTTCCGGGCGTTATAGACGAGAAACTTTGTGACCTCGCCGAGCGCCCGCCCTTCCTTGCGGCTGTAGGCGATGAGGCCCACGCCGCCGCGCTGCGCACCCTGGATGCATTCCTCGATGGCATGGGTCAGGTACGGGCGGCAGGTGCAGATGTCGGAACCGAAGACGTCCGAGCCGTTGCATTCATCGTGCACGCGCGCGGTCAGCGTGACGGACGGATCGGCCAGATCCTGCACACGCCCGAAGACATACAGCGTCTGGCCGCCGATGGGCGGCAGGAAAACCTCCAGGTCGCTGCGCGTGACCAGCTCCGGGTACATGCCGCCGGTCTCCTCGAACAGCGCGCGGCGCAGTTCGGCCTCGCTGACGCCGAAGCGCCGCGCCACGCCGGGCAACCACCACACCGGCTCGACCGCGATCTTGGTCACCGCCGCGCTGGCGTCGTCGAGCAGGATGCGGCCATCCACCTGCAGCCGCTGGAAGGCCAGCGCCTGCTTGATTTCCGGCAGGTGCACGTGCGCCTTGGTGACGGCGATGGTGGGCCGGATGTCCACCCCGGCGGCGATCTGCGCCGCATACACCTGCTGCACACTGGCGCCCCAGGGGTCGATGGAGACGATGCGCTCCGGGTCGGCCCAGGCCGCATGCGGGCCGATGGCGTCGGTGGGCGCGGTGTCTGTGAGGTCGGCGCGGTGGCCGCGCACCATCTTGCCGGCGGCCACGGCCAGTGCACGGTAGACGCCGTAGCTGCCGCTGTGGGTGCCGATGACGTTGCGCTGCGCACGCTGCGCGGTCGTGCCCACGACCGGGCCGCGGGCCTGCGGGTCGGCCGCGCCCCAGTGGACGGGCAGCGCCCCGCCGGCGCCCTGGCCAGGGTGCGAGGTCAGCCGGATGTGGCGGGGTGTCGGTGAGTGATCGCGGGGCGCGTCGGCCATCGTGTGCTCTCGTTCGCGCGAAGTGCCCATGATCGCGCAAATTCCGGGCCTGTGCCGACTCGCGAAGGCCATGGATCACACGGCCGACACACCCGCGGACCGGGGAGCACCGGCACACCGTGAGCCTCGCGCCCTCCAGGCGCGGCGTAAGGCAGTGATCGCTGTCATCCACGGTTTCATCGACATCAGGACGTCCATGTCACTGCGCATTGCTTCGCTGCCCACTTTCGCCATGGCACTGGCCACACTTCCGCTGGTGGCCTCACCCGCCGCCGCTGTCACGCTGACCGACCTGCCCGAGGCTGTCGCCATGGCCAGCACCTGTTACCAGGGCTGCGGCAACGCGCACTACGACGCGTCGAACGTGCTAGACGGTGACCATGGCGAAACCGGCAACACCGGCCTGAACGCCTGGAACTCCGGCGGCTACGGTGGCTGGGTGCAGGTGGACTTCGGGGACCTCTATGCGATCGATCGCGTGGAGTTGTATGGCGCGTACCCCTACTACAACCCGTTCACCTTGTCGGTGAGTGCCGACGGCACCAGTTGGACGACCCTGGCCACCAGCGGATATGCCCTGGCACCCGGCCTCACCGAACCCGGCGTGGGGGCCATCCGCTATGGCGCGGTCTTCGACGTGGCGGACACTTCACTTGCCGCCGGCGTGATGGGCCGCTACTTGCGCTACAGCGTCAACGGCGGCTCGCCGCACTGGGGCTACCTCTTCGAGATGGAGGTCCAGGGCCACCTGCCGGCGGTGCCGGAACCTGGCACGGCGGCCCTGTGGCTGGCCGGACTGGCCATCACCGGTGCGGCAGCGCGCCGACGGATGCGCTGAGGCAGCGCTCCCCCGATCCAGCTTGCAGGCCGGATCGCTTCGCCAGGCGCGCATCCGTCCGCCGGGACGGCTGCACGTCCGGATGTTCCCCCGATCCGGCTTGCAGGCCGGATCGCTTCGCCAGGCGTGCATCCGTCCGCAGGGACGGCTGCACGTCCGGATGCTCCCCCGATCCGGCTTGCAGGCCGGATCGCTTCGCCAGGCGTGCATCCGTCCGCAGGGACGGCTGCACGTCCGGGCTCAGCGCTCGCCCTTGCGCCAGGGTTTCATCAGCGCCTGCGGGTAACGCGCACGCCGGGCCACCAGCACCAGTGCCACGATGGCCATTGCATAGGGCAGCATCAGGTAGACCTGATACGGCAGCTCGAGCCCGAACACGCCCCCATCGCCCGCCTGCTGCAGCCGCAATTGCAGCGCGTCGAAGAAGGCGAACAGCAGCGCGCCCACCAGCGCCATGCCCGGCCGCCACGACGCGAACACCACCAGGGCCACGCAGACCCAGCCGCGGCCGTTGACCATGTTGAAGTAGAAGGCGTTGAAGGCCGACAGCGTCAGGAACGCCCCGGCCACGCCCATCAGCGCCGAGCCGGCGACGATGGCGCCGGTGCGCAGGCCGGCCACGCTCAGCCCCTGGCTCTCCACCGCCGCCGGGTTCTCGCCCACCATGCGCAGTGCCAGGCCCAGCGGCGTGCGGTTCAGGCCCCAGGCCAGCAGCGGCACCAGCAGCAGGGCCGCCAGCGTCAGCGGCGTCTGCGCGTCCAGCACCGGGATCGGCAGGCCCGTCATCGGCGCAAAGGGCTCCACGGTCGGCGGGCTGTCCACCTTCGGGAAGCTCACGCGGTAAGCGTAGCTCGCCAGGCTGGTGGCCAGCAGCGTGATGCCGAGCCCGGCCACGTGCTGCGACAGCGCCAGGCCCACCGTGAGCCCGGCATGCAGCAGGCCGAACAGCGCGCCGGTGAGCGCTGCGGCCGCCACGCCGGTCCAGAGACCGGCACCCTGCCAGACCACCAGCCAGCCGACGAAGGCCCCGGCGACCATGATGCCCTCGATGCCCAGGTTCAATACCCCGGCGCGTTCGCAGAGCAGCACGCCCAGCGTGCCCAGGATCAGCGGCGTGGCGATGCGCAGCACCGACACCCAGAAGGGCGCGGCGAGCAGCAGGTCGAGTGTTTCCATCACCTTCTGACCCGGTACTGCGTCAGCATCGTCGCGACCAGCATCGCGATCAGCGCCACGGCCACGATCACGTCGGCGATGTAGGTCGGCACGCCCACGGCGCGGCTCATGCTGTCGGCGCCCACCAGCATGCCGGCCACGAACACCGACGCCGCCACCACGCCAAGCGGGTGCAGCATGGCCAGCATGGCGATGACGATGCCGCTGTAGCCGTAGCCCGGGCTCATGTCCAGCGTGACGTAGGCGGTGCGCCCCGCGACCTCCACCGCGCCGGCGAGGCCGGCCAAGGCGCCGGACAGCAGCGCCACGCCCAGCGTGGCAGCCCGCACCGGCACGCCGGCAAAGGCCGCGGCCCGCGGGTTGGCGCCCACGGCACGCACGGCAAAGCCTGCGGTGGTGAAGCGCAGCAGCGCCCAGCAGGCCACCGCGGCCACCAGCGCCACGACGAGCCCGGTGTGCACGCGGCTGCGTTCCAGCAGCTTGCCCAGCTGCAGCTCGTCGGGCAGCGCCGCGCTCTGCGGCCAACCCATGGCACCAGGGTCCTTCATCGGCCCGTCGAGCATGGCGGAGACAAACAGCAGCACGATGAAGTTCAGCAGCAGCGTGGTCACCACCTCGTCCACGCCGAGCCGGCTCTTCGCCCAGGCCGGCCCCAGCAGCAGCAGGGCGCCGGCCACCATGGCGACGGCCAGCATCGCCGGAAACAGCAGGGCCGGTGGCCCGTCCAGGGTGCCGACGGCCACCGCCGCCAGCGCACCCGCATACAGCTGGCCCTCGGCGCCGATGTTGAACAACCGGGCGCGGAAGGCCACCGCCGCGGCCAGGCCGGTGAGGATCAGCGGCGTGGCGCGGGTGAGCGTCTCGGTCCACGCAAAGCGCGATCCGAAGCCGCCCTCGAGCAGCAACGCGTAGGCGCGGCCCACCGGCGCACCGGCCCAGGCGACGAGCAGCGACGTGACCGCCAGCGTGAACAGCAGCGCGCCGGCCGGCGCCGCGAGCAGCAGCGCGGCGGGGGTCTGGTCCCGGCGTTCCAGCCGCATCAGGCCACGGCCTCCGCGGTGCCCGCATGGCCCGCCATCGCCAGGCCGATGGCCGCCAGCGTCCACTGCGCCACCGGCCGCGCCTCGGTGAGCTGGCCGGCATGGATGACGGCGATGCGGTCGGCCAGGGCAAAGATCTCGTCCAGATCCTCGCTGATCAGCAGCACCGCCGCGCCGCCGGCGGCGGCGTCCAGCAGGCGCTGGTGCACGTCGGCCACGGCGCCGACGTCCAGGCCCCAGGTGGGCTGGTCGGCGACGATCAGCGTGGCGTCACCGTCGATCAGCGCGCGGCCGAGGATCAGCTTCTGCATGTTGCCGCCGGACAGCGCACGCACCGGCCGCTCGAGCCCGCCGCCGCGCACGTCGAAGCGTTCGACGATGGCCTGCGCATGGGCCCGCGCCGCGCCGCGGCGGATCACGCCGGCGCGCGCGAAGCGAGGCGTGGCGTAGCGTTCGAGCACGGCGTTCTCCCACAGCGCCAAATCGCCGACGAGGCCCACGGCGTGGCGATCCTCCGGGATGCGCGCCACGCCCGCGGCCACGAAGTCGCGCGGCCGGGCGCGCAACGTGCGGCCGCGCAGCTGCACGGTGCCAGGCCCGAGGCCGCACAGCCTTTCGGCCAGCGCCGCCTGTCCGTTGCCGGCCACCCCGGCGATGGCGACGATCTCGCCGGCGTGCAGCGCCAGCGGCGTGCCCGGTACGGTGCAGACGGCCTCGCCACGCGCAGCGCCACGGCGCACGGCGGGCGCCACCGTGCGCCCCACCATGGCCTCGGCCAGCATCGGCTTGTCCACGCCGGCCGCCGGCAGGTCGGCCACCAGACGGCCGCCACGCAGCACGGCCACACGGTGCGCGATCTGCAGCACCTCGTCGAGCTTGTGGCTGATGAAGATCAGCGCGACGCCGCTGGCCACCATCTGGCGCAGCGAGGCAAAGAGCGACTCGGTCTCCTGCGGCGTCAGCACCGCGGTGGGCTCGTCGAGGATGAGCACGCGCACGCCGTGCCCGCCGGACTCCGCCGCCGTCAGGGCCTTGAGGATCTCCACGCGCTGCCGTTCGCCCACCGACAGGTCGCCCACCCGTGCACCGGGGTCCACCACCAGGCCAAAGCGATCGGCCAACGCGAGCAGCTGCGCACGCGCCGACGACCGGCGCGAGAACGGCCGCCACAGCGGCTCGCGGCCCAGCAGCACGTTGTCCAGCACGCTGAGGTTGTCGGCCAGCGTGAAATGCTGGTGCACCATGCCGATGCCAGCGGCCAACGCCGCCCGCGGCTGGCCGGGCGGCAGGGGGCGACCATCCACCTCGATGTCGCCCGCATCGGCCACATAGTGGCCGAAGAGGATGGACATCAGCGTGCTCTTGCCCGCGCCGTTTTCACCCAGCAGCGCCAGCACCTCGCCGCGCGCCAGCTGCAGCGAGATGGCGTCGTTGGCGGTCAGCGCGCCGAAGCGCTTGGTGATGCCCAGCAGGCGCAGGACGGGCGTGGTCACCGGCCCTTGATCACTGGAAGATCACGCGACGTTCACTTCGCCTTCGGCGGGTTGTCGTCCACCTTGACCTTGAACGTGCCGGCCAGGATTTCCTTCTGGCGCGCGGCCACCTTGTCCTTCACGGCCTTGGGCACCTTGGCGTCGAACGTGCCCAGCGGCGACAGCGTGGAACCCCCCGGCTTCATCATCGAGAAGTGGCCGTAGTCCTCGGCCTTGAAGCTGCCGGCCTTCACGGCCTTGATGGCGGCGTCGATGCTGGGCTCCATGTGCCACAGCGCACTGGCGACCACGGTGTCGGGGTACTGGGCCTGGGTGTCGATCACGTTGCCGATGGCCAGCACCTTGCGCTCCTTGGCCGCGTCGCTGACGCCGAAGCGCTCGGCGTACATCACGTCGGCGCCCTTGTCGATCATCGCGAAGGCGGCCTCCTTGGCCTTCGGCGGGTCGAACCAGCTGTTGATGAAGGTGATCATGAACTCGGCCTTCGGGTTCATCTCCTTCACGCCGGCCATGAAGGCGTTCATCAGCCGGTTGACCTCGGGGATCGGGTAGCCGCCGACCATGCCGATCTTGCCGCTCTTGCTCATGCCGCCGGCGATCAGGCCGGTCAGGTAGGCCGGCTCCTGGATGTAGTTGTCGAAGACGCTGAAGTTGGGCGCCTGCGGCTTTCCGCTGCTGCCCATCAGGAAGCTGACCTTGGGGTAGTCCTTGGCCACCTTGCGCGCCGCCGCTTCCACCGCAAAGCTCTCGCCGACGATCAGGGTGTTGCCGGCCTCGGCGTACTGGCGCATCACGCGCTCGTAGTCGGCATTGGCCACGTTCTCGCTGAAGACGTACTCGATCTCACCACGCGCCAACGCCGCC
Organism: Burkholderiaceae bacterium; assembly: GCA_024235915.1. Taxonomy (GTDB): domain Bacteria; phylum Pseudomonadota; class Gammaproteobacteria; order Burkholderiales; family Burkholderiaceae_C; genus Rubrivivax. The sequence continues at coordinate 51,839 of JACKLO010000010.1, forward strand.
TTCAGCGCCTTGTCGATGCGGCTGACCCACTGCTGCTCCACCGGCACGGTGTAGATGGCGGCCACTTTCAGCTTGGCCTGGGCGAAGGCTGGTGCCGACAGCGTGGTGGCCGCGGCCAGGGCAATGCCCAGTGTGGTGCGTCGGGACAGCGACATGAGACGGGCTCCTCGGAAATGGATGAATCCAGAAATTTAGCAAGCGGCGTGCCGACGCGGGACAGGGCTTTCGCGGGCCTCCGGTGTACGGGGCCCGGTCACCAACGCGTCTCGAACATCAGGCGCAGCACGCGGCGCCGATAGCGCAGCGTCGGGTCGTCGGTGTCGCGCCTGAGCGTGGCGGCGCTGAGCACCATGGCCTGGCCGTCGCCCAGGTCACGGCGCAGGGCCAGGTCCAGGGTGCGCACGGTTTCGATGCGCGCCTCGCCGTCGGCAAAACCACCATACCGGTAGTCCAGGCGCGTCTGAGAAGCCGCCATCGTCGTCGACCAGTGCGCGGCCCAGACCTCGGTCCAGGCCAAGCGCAGCATGCGCTCGTCCACCGCGTCGGCCAGATCACCGGGCAGCACCATGAGCTGGCGGCGACCCCCGACCTCCAGCTGGGTGACCGGCCGGGGCGACCACTGGCCTTGCGCCTCCCAGGCCATGGCCGTCCGATCCGGCCGCAGCCGTGCAAACCCCAACCGTTGCCAGCCGCCCTGCAGCCGCCAGGACCACGGCGCACCGGCCACCGGGTCCACCTGGCCGCCGAACATCAGGCGCTGGTCCTCGTGCGTCAGCGCCAGCGGGCGATAGTCGTAGTCGGCACTCAGGGCGCGCAGTTCACCCGACCACTGTGTCGCGCCGGGTGCGGCCCGGCGCACGGCACGCAGCACCAGGCCGCGGGTCTGCAGGTCGCCGGCCACGGTCACGGCGCGGTGGTTCTGGTACCGCTTGCGCGACGCGTTCAATTCGGCCTCAAGCCGGGCCGGGCCGTCGAGCGCATCGGCGCGGAACACGATGCCGGCCGCCGCGGCCACGAAATGGTCGGGTTCATCGTCCGGCCGCGCGAGCGCGCCGGTGCCCACGGGGTCGTGCCAGTCCTGCAGCACCACGCGCCAGGCCGTGGCCGCATAGGGGCCCATGGCAACCACGCCACCGCCGCCCAGTTCGTTGTTGGTGCGGTCGAACTCCGGGTGACCGTCGTGGTGCAGCCACTCGGCGCGCCATTGCAGCGTGGTGGACGCTTCGGCGTCGGCCCAGGTGGCCGACGCCGACGGGTAGGCCAGCAGGTAACGCCCCCGCACCGGGGCCGCCGGCAACAGCGATAGGTTGCTGTCGTCGCCCAGACCCACCGTCAACGTGGCGCCCCAGCGGGGGCCGGCATCGGCAGCCGGCCAGGCTGCGCCGGGCAGCAACAGCAGGCCCGACACCAGCCACGCCAGCGCGGCGCGCCCACGACCGTGCTCAACGGGTTCTGCCTTGATCGTCAACGTTCAACCTGTGCGGGGACAACAAGGGGGCGCCGGCTGTCACCGGCCCCACGGTGGCCCGTGGTGCCGAAGGGTGCCGGCGCCACCATTGTCCGCAAAGTCGCCTCGGTGCCCGCCATCGACGGCGCCAGCCCGGCGCTGGCCGGCGCGACCGCGCCCGCCCCGCCTGCCAGCAGGTAACTCAGGTCGGCCCCCTGCACGCTGTCGCCGGTCAGGCTGTAGGTGAGCTTGACGGTGCGCGCCCCGGCGTTGAAGGTCCCCAGGGCCACTGCCCGGTCGTTGAGGAAGGTCGTCGCATCGGCCACGTCGGTGAAGCTGCGCGAGAACAGGGTGGCACCGCCCCGCGCGGCCGTCAGCGTCAGCTGGTCGAAGCCCCCGCCATGGCTGGTGAAGTCGAGCAGGCCGAGCGTGAACGACGACGACTGTGCCACCAGGAAGGTGTGCGACACCGTGGCCGTGTAGGTGAGCGCCCCTGCACCGGCCTTGCCCACGTTGGCCCCCAGCACACCGGCACCCGCCAGCGTGTAGCCGCCGCCCAGGGCCGCGGCGACGTTCGGGTGGGCCGCCAGCAGCGTCTGAAGCGTCGTGGCCGACAACGCGGTGCTGCCCACGGCAAAGCTCTGCAGGCCATTGCTGCCGCCGTTCAGGTCGGGCAAGGTCAGGCTGCCGGCGGTTCCGCCATGGGTCATGGCCTGGGCCGCCGTCTTGCCGCGGGTGGGTGCGGAAGCGGTCGCGACGACGGTGCGCGTGCCGTCGACCGTGGTGGCGCTGGCTGCGGTGGCCCCCGCCTTGCCCTGGGCCGTGGCGTCGGCCCGCACGGTCGTGACGGCCAGCCCTTCGGCGGCGGCGCTGCTGTCGGCCTGCGCGCCGGGGCTGTAGGCATCGCTGCTGGCGGTGGCCCAGCCCGTGGTCGCGCTGCCGGTGCGTGCGGTGGCCGACGCGGTGGCAGAACCGGCATCGCCCCCCGTGCTGCCGCTGCCGGCATAGGCGCGGGCCGTGACGTCGACCCCGTGCGCCGACTGGCCCGACATCGTGGCGCTGGCGTTGCCGCCCACCTGTCCGTTGCCGCCGATGGACTTGCCCACCAGCGTCAGGTCGGCACCGGCGCCGGCCACCGACAACACCCCCGTGGACTGCGCCGAACCGGCGGCACCGTTGGCGGCTTGCGTGGCATGGCCACCATCGCCGCCCAGCGCCGCCAGGGTCACCTTGGCCGCGCCCAGCGAGGCGAGGCTCGTCGACAGGTTCGACGTGGCGGCACCGCCCGTGCCGCCCATGCCGGTGCCGTCGAACGCTTCGCCACCTCGGCCGCCCCGCGCGGTCTGGCTCAGCGTGACCGGCCCGGTGGTGGCGGCACCGACGGCATCCACCAAGGTCACGGCGCCTCCGCCCCAGCCATGGGCACCGTTCTGGCCGTCACCGCCGATGCCGCCGGTGGCCTCGGCGGACACCGTGGCCGCGCCGCTGGTGCCCACGGCCCGTGCCGAGGCCACGGCGCCACCGCCCAGGCCGCCATGGCCGCCCGAGGTCTTGCCATCGCCGCCCAGGCCGCCCGTCGCCAGGGCCGACAAGGTCGTGGCCCCATTGACCGATTCGCCAGTCAGGGCCACCGTCGCCTCGCCGCCTGCGCGGCCGACGACCCCGTTGCCGGAGTCCCACGCATGGCCGCCGGTGCCGCCGACGGCTTCTCCGGTCATCGCCAGCGACCCGGCGGAACCGACCGATGCGGTCAGCTTGGCCGCCCCGCCGACGCCTGCCACACCGCCGTTGACCGCAGCGCCGCCAATGCCGCCTCGGGCAACCAGGCCCACGTTGAGCGCGCCCGTCGCGATCTTCCCGCGCTGCAAGCTGATGGTGGCGGCGCCCCCCGCACCCCCGGCGCCGAGAATGCCCAGGCCGCCGTTGCCGCCCACGGCCTCCAGGGCCCAGGTCTGCGATGCACCGCCGGTGCCATTGACGGCGTTGGTCAAGGTGGCGGCGCCGCCGTTGCCCCCGTACAGCCAGCCGTTGCCCCCCTTCCCGCCGGTGGCGCGGACAGCGGCATCGGCCGTCCCAGCACCGGTGGTCGCGGCCCAGGCCGAGCCGGCAGCCGCGCCGCCCTGGCCCCCTGACGGCGCATCACTATTGGTGCTCCCGCCGTTGCCGCCCAAGGTCGTGACGCGGACGGTCACGGCACTGGCCGTGCTGGCCGTGCTCTGCGCCTGGCCATCGGCGGCACCACCGTCGCCGGCCGCGTTGGTGGAGCCGACGCGGTCGCCGCCAACACCGCCGGCGACGTCCAGCACGTTGTCGATCGCGCCCGGGCCATTGAGGATCTGGCGACCGAAGCCGTTGCCCCCCGCACCCGCGACGCCGTCGCCGTCCAGCGCATGCCCCCCGGCGCCACCCTGGACTGCCCCTGAGGCGGCGAAGGACGTCCCGGTGCTGAAGGTTCTGGACAGTTGCAGCGTCGCGCCACCCCCCTGGCCGCCGATGCCGCCATGCCCGGCGCCACCGTCCCCACCGCGAACGGTCTGCGACAGGGTGATCTTCCCGGTGCCGACGGCATTGACGGCGTTGTCGAGCGCCTGGTCGGCGCCATGGCCGCCATCGGCCCCCCACCCGGTGCCGCCGCTGCCGCCCGTGACCTTGGCCGCGGCCGAAACGTCACCCGCCCCACCTTGCGCCACCGCTTGCGCCGTGGCGGCGACACCGTCGCCGCCCTTGAAACTGCCATCCCCGGGCCCGGCACCCTGGCCGCCGGCGCCGCCCGACGCTTCGGCCACCACCACGACGGCCCCGTCTCCGCTGGTGACGCCCTTGGCCGTGGCGGCCGCCGTGGCGCCGACGTTGCCGCCCACGTCCGCGCCGCCGCCACCTCCCCGGCCGCCCTCGGCCGTGACCGACAGCGTCAGGTCCCCCTGCGCCTGCACCGTGGCGTTGGCGACGGCCGTTCCCCCCGCGCCCACCGTGCCGTTTGTCGTGTCGCCACCTGCGCCACCGTAGGCCTGCACCTGCACCAGCAGCAGGTCCTTCGAGACGACATTGTTCCGTTGCAGCAGGCTGGTGGCGTCGCCGCCATCGCCGGCAACGGCACCATCGACGGAGTCGCCGCCCCAGCCGCCGCTGGCGCGTTGCAGCCAGACCATGCTGCCGCCGGGCGACGTGCCGTTGACGGCGTTGTCGAGCATCACCTCGCCCCCGTTGCCGGCAGCAGCGCCCTGGGTGCCGTTGCCGCCATCGCCGCCGACGGCCACCGCCCGCGCCTCGGCCTTGTTGGACACCGACACGGCATAGGCACGCGCCTCGGCGGTGCCACCGTAGCCCGCGTGGAAACTGGCGCCGTACCCATCGCCGCCGTTGCCGCCGCGGGCCGTGGCCCCGGCATAGACCTGGCCGCTGCCGTTGGTGGACGACTGCGCGACGGCGCTGCCGACCGCACCGTCGGCACCATCGCCGCCACTGCTGAAGGTGTTGCCACTGCCGCCCGTGCCGCCGGTGCCACTGGCCGTGGCGTTGACACTGGCCGCGCCGCCGCCGGCCAGCACCGTGGTGGCGGCGCCGGTGCCGGCCTCGCCTCGGCCATGCGCGCCTTCGCCGGCACCCCCGTTGCCGCCTGCGGCGATGGTCTCGGCCAGCAGGTAGGAGGCGTTGCGGATGGTCCGGTTCAGGCTGCTGGTGGCCGACCCCCCGGCGCCGGCCTGGGCTTCCTGGCTGTGGCCGCCATTGCCGCCAGTCGCCGATTGCCTCAGGATCAGCTCGCCGCCGGTGCTGCCATTGACGGCGTCGACGAGGCTGACGCTGGCGCCCAGGCCGCCGGTAGCCGGCCCGTTCTGGCCCGGCTGGCCGGTACCGCCCGCGCCCCCGATGGCCTGACCCGTCACGGTCAGAGCGCCGCTGCCGATCACCTTCCCCGATGCCGAGACGCTGGCCGAACCTCCATCGCCACCGGTGTAGCCCAGGTCGCCACCGATGCCACCGTTGCCGCCGACGGCCCGCACGTTGATCGAGGACGATGCCGAGCCGTTGGCCGTGCCCACGACGTCCACCGTCGCCTGGCCGCCGTCGGCCCCGTCGTACGGTCCGCTGCCGCCGAGACCACCTTGGGCGTCGATGCTCGCCGTCAGCGCACCTCGGGAGGTCACCAGCACGGTGCTGCTGGCGTTGCCGGCCGCACCGGCGGAACCGATGACGGCTTGATCGCCACCATTGCCGCCCTGCGTCAGCATGTGCAGGTCGAGCGTGCCGGCCCGCACATCTGGCCGGGTCAGGTTGTTGACAGCGTCGCCGCCCTTGCCGGCCGGGCCGCCCCCACCACGGGCGCCGTGGCCACCCAGGGCGTTCTGCGTGAGGTGCAGGATGCCGCCGGTGGCACCGTTGACGGTGTCGACCACGTTCACTGAACCCCCGTCGCCCCCGGCTGATCCGGGCACGACGGCGTACGGGGTCTCGATCTGGGCCGCACCAAGCTCCGGACCGACCGCGGAGTTGTCTGCCACGCCGGCACCGCCAGCGCCGCCTGTGGCGGTGCTGCTCACGGTGACCTCGCCAGTGTCGGACCGGCCATAGGCAGATGCCAGGGCAGAGCTCCCTGCACCGCCGGTCTGCCCCGGCCCGAGCCCCCTGCCGCCGGCGCCCCCGGTGGCGCTGGCAATGGCCGAAACCGCGGCACTGCCGCCGCCGCGCGCGTCGGCATAGGCGGTGGCGAGGCCACCCGCCGCGCCATTGCCGTTGGCACCGGCGCCCATTCCCCCGTTCGCGCCCCCGGCGCCACCCGCGCCGCCGGCGCCGCCGGTGGCCTGCGCGGTGGCGGTGGCCTGCCCACCGGTGGACGTCTGAGCGGTGGCCACAGCGGCGCCGCCCACGCCCCCGTTGCCGCCCTTGCCCCCGACGATGAAGAAGGCGCCAACGCCGCCGGCACCGCCCTGGCCCCCCTGGCCACCCGTGGCCGTGGCCGAGTTGGACGCCTGGCCGGGCGTCTTGGTCACGGCGCTGGCCGGGCCGCCCGGCCCGCCCTGGCCGCCAGTCATGCCGAACCCGAATCCTGGAAGACCCGTCGAGCCGACGACGCCGTTGGACACCACATCGGCCGGGAAGGCGGCGCTCACCGCCAGCGCCAGCGTCAAGGGCACGCCCAACCGTGCCGCATGACGGGCGTGGAAACGATGGTGGCGAGGGGTTCGAGCATGCATGGTGTCCTTCTCCCGGGGCAAAAGTGAGGTGCCTACCGGTGAAGGGCAAAACTCGAACGCCGCGCGCCATGTTTCTGGCGCACTCTGGCAGGCCCCCCATGAATTAGGGGGGCGAGGATCCGGTGATCAGCGCTGCTGCCGAGCCCCCGCGTCGCGCCACACCGGGCTGGTCGTGCGCCCCGTGCCCGTGCCCGTCGTGCCGGCCACGGCCGTGGTGAACCCGCCCAGCCCCGAGGCCGTGCCGATCATCGACGGCTGCAGGTCGGTGGCGGCCGTCACCGGCGCCCCCGCGGCCACCGTGCCGGCATTGGCGGCGAGCAGGTAGCTCATGTCCGCCCCCTGCACCGAGTCGGCCACCAGGGTGTAGGTGAGCTTGACGCTGCGCACGCCGGCGTTGAAGTTGCCCAGCGAGACCACCCGGTCGTCCAGGAAGGCCGCGGCGTCGCCCACGTTGTTGAAACTCGTCGAGAACAGGGTGGCGCCGCCGCGTGTGGCGGTCAGGGTCAGGCTGTCGAAGCCGCCGCCGTGGTGGGTGAAATCCAGCAGGCCGAGGCTGACCGGTGTGGCCGAACTCACCGTGAAGGTGTAGTTGGCCACCGCCGTGTAGGTCTGGCTGCCGCTGGCGCCACTGCCGTAGTTCGCGCCCAGCACGCCCCCGCCGATCAGCTCGAAGGACCCGCCCAGCGCCGCAGCGACGTTCGGGTTGTTGAGCATGATGTTGTTCAGCGCGGTGCTGTTCAGGGCCCCGTAGCTGTACGAGAACGCCTGCAGGCCGTTGCTGCCGCCGTTGAGATTGGGCAGCGACAACGTGGATGCCGCCGAGTAGCTCGCCGTGGCGTCAGCCAACGTGCTGCCGCTGGTGCTGGCGTGCGCTTCGGACGACACCGAACGGGTGCCCGAGGACGAGGTGCTGATGGCCGAGGCGGTGCCGCTGACGCCGTTGGTCGTGGTGCGCGACCACAGCGCGGCGCTGTCCACCCCTTCGGTCCGCGCGGTGCCGCTGGCCTCCCCGGTGCTGGCCGTCACGGTCTGCGTGGCATTGACGGTCGCCGTGCTCCCGGCGCTGCTGGCGGTGATGTCCGACGTGGCATTGGCGCCAGCACCAGCCTGCAGGTTGGCACCCAAAGTGACGTTCTGCGTCGAGTGGGCCGCCAGCGTGGCGGTGGCGCCGCCACCGTTGACGCCACCGCTGCCAGCACCGCCGTTGGCATAGGCCTGCACGTACAGGGGTTTGCCCGCAGTGGTCTGCTCGATGTCCGCCCCGACATGAGCGGTGCCGCCCGCAGCGCCAGCGGCGCCGGACGAAACGGCCCCCGCTGCACCGCCATAGGCCTGCAGGTACAGCTGTGTGCTGGTCTGGCTGGCGAACGCGCGATTGAGCACAGCGCTGGCGTTGCCACCGCGGCCGGCGGTGCCCCCGCTGCTGCTGCCGCCGGTGCCGCCGGTGGCCACCTGGGTGATGGTGACCTGCCCGCCGGCGACGGCATTGACGTCGTTGTCGAGGCTCACGTCGCCGCCGGCCCCGCCGTTGGCGCTGTTGCTACCGGCGCCGCCATTGCCGCCATAGGCATAGGACGACACAGCGAGATTGCCGGCCGCACCATTGGCCACGGCCCGGGCGTCGGCACTGCCGCCCGCGCCGCCGGTCTGGCCGCTGCCGGCGCCGGCGCCACCCCCGCCACCGTAGGCGGTTGCCACGATGGTGCCGGTGGACCCGCCGCTGACGGTGCCCGTGATCACCGTGTTTGCCGTGCCGCCCGCCTGGCCACTGGCCCCGCCGCCCGAAGCGCCACCGGCGCCCCCCACACTGGCGCCGCCCAGGCTCAGTGCGCCGGCTGCACCGACGGTGGCGCTGGTGCTGGCCGAGCCAGCCATCCCGGTGCCACCGCCGTCGGTGCTGCCCCCGCCGGCGCCACCGTTGCTTGTCACCGTGACGTTCAGTCCGAGAGCGTTGTTGTTGTTGCGGCTCAGTGTGCTGCTGGCGTCACCACCCGCCCCACCTTGGCCGCCGTAACTGTAGCCACCACTGCCACCTGTGGTGGCCTGATACCAGTACATGGTGCCGCTGGTGGCCCCATTGACCGAACTGCCCTGCGCGGCCGAAGCACCCGCCCCGGCATCGGCACCGCTGTAGCCGGTGCCGCCACTGCCAGCAGCCACCGTGGCGGAAACGGTGACCACCCCGCCCGCTGAACTGGCATAGGCCGTCGCCCCCGTGGCCGCACCGCCGTCGCCGCCGACGTGGCCGACCCCTTGCGCATAGCCACCGCCGCCGCCACTGCTCTGTGCCGTCACCGACGCCGAGCTGTTGCCGCTGCTGTTCGCCTGGGCGCTGCTTTCGGCGGAACCACCGGCGGCGCCACTGCTGGCCGTGGCCGCGCCAGCACCACCGACGCCGCCGTAGGCCCGGGCATAGGAGGTGACCCCGGCACTGCCGGTGAGCACCGTCGTGGCGCTGGCGTCGCCGCCGGCCCCTGCCGTCCCGCTGGCACCGCTGCTGGCACCCCCGGTACCGCCTTGCGCCGAGGTGGCGCCCGTCAGGCTGGTGGCGGTGTTGTTGGTGCGGGTCAGGCTGCTGGCCGCCGCCCCGCCCGCGCCAGCCAGACCACCGGCACTGGAACCGCCGTTGCCCCCGGTGGCGTTCTGCGTCAGCGTGACATTGCCACTGCCAAAGCCGTTGACCGCGTTGGTCAGGGCGGCATCGGCGCCATCGCCACCGGCAGCACCTCCAATGCCGGCGCCACCAGTGCCCGCATAGGCGTGGGCGCTGACGTTCAGGGCACCGGTGCCGGCGTTGCCGATGGCGCTGAGCGACACCGTGCCCCCTTGGCCGCCGCTGCGACCCGCGCCGGCACCCGTGCCCCCGCTGCCGCCGCTGGCCTGGGCCACGACGGTGCCGCTGGCGCTGTCATCCACCGTGCCATTGGCCGTGGCGCTGGCCGAGCCGCCGCTCTGGCCGTCGGCGTCGCTGCTGGCGGTGCCGCCCTGGCCACCCTGGGCCGACCCGGTCAGGCTCAGATTGCCGGCCTTGGCGTACACCGTGGCCGACGTGGAGGCGTTCCCGGCCAGGCCGGTGATGCCGGCATCGCTGCTGCTGCCACCCCCACCGCCGGTGCTGGAGACCGTCACATTCAGCGCCGAGGCGCTGTTGTTGTTGCGGCTGAACGTGTTGCTGGCGTTGCCGCCGGCACCCGCCTGCCCACCGTAACTGAATCCACCCGACCCGGCACTGGCCGTCTGCGTCCAGTACATCGTGCCCGAGGTGGTGCCATTGACCGCGCTGCCCAGCGCCACCGATGCACCAGCGCCGCCATTGGCGTCGCTGTAGCCCGTGCCGCCGGAGCCTCCATTGGCGGTGGCGGCGACACTCGTCTGCCCACCGGCCGACGAGCCGTAGGCCGAGGCGGTGGCCGTGCCGCCGGCGCCCGCGGTGCGGCCAGCGCCCTGGGCGTAGCCACCGCCGCCGCCGTTGGCGGTGCCGGTGGCCGTGACCGCACTGTTGGCACTGGAGTTGGCCTGCGCATTGCTGCTGGCCGTGCCGCCTGCAGCCCCGCTGCCCGTGGTGGCTGCGCCAGAACCGCCAGCACCCCCATACGCATAGACGGCGGTACTGACCGTCGCACTGCCCGTCATCGTCGCCGACGCGGTGCCGTTGCCACCCACACCGGCAGTGCCGGGTGCACCGCTGGTCGAACCGCCCAGGCCGCCGGCCGCGGACACGTTGGCGGCCAGGTGGCTGGCCGTGTTCTTGGTCCGCGACAGGCTGCTGTAGGCCGCCCCGCCATTGCCAGCCACGCCGCCGTTGCTGCTGCCGCCATACCCCCCGACGGCGTACTGCGCCAGCGTCACCGACCCGTTGCCCGTGCCGTTGACCACGTTGCTCAGGACCTGGGTGGCGCCATTGCCGCCGTTGGCCGACCCGTTGCCGGCGCCGCCCGAACCCCCATAGCCTTGGGCCGACACGGTCAGGCTGCCGGCATCGGCCGTGCCCACGGCACTGACGCTGGCGGTGCCGCCGAGCCCCCCGCTGCGCCCGCTGCCGGTGCCGGTTCCACCAGCGCCGCCATAGGCGGTGCCCTGGACCACGCCATAGGCGCTGTTCAGCACGGAGCCGTTCACCGTCGTGCTGGCGTTGCCACCCTTCTTGCCGTTGGCATTGCTGCCGGCACTGCCCCCTGTGCCACCCGTGCTGGCGGCGGCCAGGGTCAGGGAGCCCGCCTTCGCATTCACGGTGGCGTCGGTGGTGGCCGTGCCGGCCACACCGGTGCCGCCGGCATCCGTGCTGCCACCGCCGGCACCGCCGCTGCTGGAGACGGCGACGTTCAACGTCGACGCGTTGTTGTTGTTGCGGCTCAGTGTCGTGCTGGCGTTGCCACCGGCACCGGCCTGGCCACCATAGGAAAAGCCGCCGGCGCCGGCGTTGGCGGTCTGGGTCCAGTACATCGTGCCGGTGGTGCTGCCATTGACCGAACTGCCCTGCGACACTGCAGCGCCCGCGCCCCCACTGGCGGTGTCGTACCCGGTGCCGCCGGCACCGCCGCTGGCCGTGGCCGAGACCGAGGCCTGGCCACCATTGGAGCTGCCATAGGCCGAAGCACTGGCGGTGCCGCCGGTGCCTCCCGTGCGGCCGGCGCCTTGCGCATTGCCGCCATGGCCGCCTTGGGAGGTGGCCGTGGCAGTCGCACCGCTGTTGCCGGTGGTGTTGGCCTGGGAATCAGCCGACCCCGATGCGCCAGCCGTGCCACTGCTTGACGAAGCCCCGCCCGCGCCGCCGTTGCCACCATAGGCGTAAACCGCGCTGTAGACCGTGGCGCTGCCATTCAGCGTCCCAGCGCTGGTGGCGGTGCCGCCTGCCCCGGTGATGCCGGTGGAACCACTGGTGCTGCCGCCGTGACCGCCGTTGGCAAAGACCGACGCGGACAGCGAAGTCGCCCCGTTGATCGTGCGTGTCAGCGTGCTGCTCGCGTCGCCACCCGCGCCGGCAATGCCACCATCGCTGTTACCCCCTTGCCCACCATAGACCTGCTGCTGCAGCGTCAACGCGCCGGTGCCGCTGGCACTGACCGCATTGTTGAGCGCATTCGATGCACCGTCACCGCCGTTGGCCGAGCCGGTACCGGAACCGCCGGTGCCCCCGGCCACAAGGGCGGTCACGTACAGGCTGCCACTGCCAGCCGTGCCGGCGGCGCTGGCCGTCGCGCTGGCCCCGTTGCCACCGCTGCGACCGGCACCTGCCCCGGTCCCTCCATTGCCGCCGTAGGCCTGGGCCTGAACACCGCCACTGGCGCTGCCACTGATGGACCCGCTGGCCGTCGAGCTGGCCGTGGCGCCGTTCTTGCCGCTGGCACTGCCGCTGGAACCTCCGCCAGCACCGCCCGTGCTGTTCACCGACAGGTTCAGGTTGCCGGCATTGGCGTTGATGGTCGCGCTGGACGTGGCCGTACCCGCCACGCCCGTGGCGCCGCCGTCGGTGGCGCCGCCGCCGGCGCCACCGGTGCTGCCGACCGTCACGTTCAACACCGCAGCGTTGTTGTTGCTGCGGCTCAACGAGGTGCTGGCGTTGCCCCCGGTGCCCGCCTGGCCGCCATAGCTGTATCCACCAGCGCCGGCACCCGCGGTCTGCGACCAGTACATGGTGCCTGTGGTGGCCCCATTGACCGAACTGCCCTGCGAGACGGATGCGCCGGCACCACCGTTCGCGCCGGTGTAGCCCGTACCGCCAGAGCCGCCGTTGGCGGTGGCGGCCACGCTGACCGACCCGCCCGCCGAACTGCCATACGCCGAGGCGCTGGACGTGGCCCCGCCGCCGCCGGTGCGCCCCGGGCTGACCGCATAGCCACCGCTGCCACCGGCCGCATAGGCGGTCGCATTGGAGGTGTTGCCGGTGTTTGAAGTCGAGTTGGCGCTGGCCGAGGCGCTGGCGCCGCTGCCGCCACTGCTGCCGTTGCCGGCGCCGGCGCCACCATCACCGCCGGGTGACCCCGATGAGCCCCCCTGGCCACCGTACGCATAGGCGGTGGCTTGCGCGGGGTTCGCGCTGCTGGTCGTCGCCGAGGCGCTGGCGCTGCCACCGTGGGCGCCGGCGCCGCCCGTGCCGCCCTTGATGGACGCCGTGCCGCCCCCGCCAGAGCCTCCAGCACCACCGCTGCCGCCGTACGCGGTGGCAATGTTGGTGGCGCCGCTGGCCGCGTTGGCACTGGCCGACCCGCCGGCGCTGCCCGAGCCGCCGGAACTGCCCGACGTTGCGCCATTGCTGCCCGTCGTACCCGCCGTGCCGCTGACCGTGACCGAGGCCGCGTAGGCGGCACTGATGGACGCCGACAGGACCAGCGGCACCAGGATCGCACGAGGGGCGCGCGGGGCCAGACGGCGGCGGGACGGGCGGACGGTCATTCGAGGCTCCAGACGACGGATCAAAACCCCGGAATGTATTTCGGCACAGGCGATCTCAGACCAGGGTCGCGCCCGATGAACACGGACTGGCATGCCATCACGTGCGATGGATCACGCCGGCTCCGTCGGCCAGTGTGAAGTCCAGGCCCCCAATGGCTGCCGCCCTGCCAGGGCGGCAGCGCACCGTGTGGCTCAAGCCTTCAGGCTGTCGCTCTTTGGCATGCCGGTGAGGTAACCCACGGCCGCCGCGAACCGGTCGTCGTAGTTCGCACGCACCAGCGGGTCCAGCGTGGCCTGCACCTGGGCATGGATGGCCTCCCAGTCACCGGGGTGCTGGAAGTTGCTCATCACGTAGGCAAAGCCGTTGATGTCGTCCACGGCATGCAGGCCGGTGGATTCGGCGCCGGCCGGGCAGGACAGGATGCGCTCCAGCTTCTGTGTGTCCACGTTGTAGGCCCACAGGAAGTTGTTGACGTGCATGCCGCTGTCTTCGCCGATGAACAGCGTGCGCAGCGCCTCGGAGAACTTCAGGTTGTCCGGGTTGGCGATCTTGCTGGCCAGCGCGGTGTTGCCCAGGGCGTCCGGCGTGGCCAGGTCCTCGCCCGTCAGGTCGGCCATTGCGCCCATGCGCACCGGCACCCATTCGCTGTCGATGGCGGCGCCATCGGTGTCGGTCTGGCTGCCGGCCATCGGCAGTGCGTAGACCGCACCGGCGTTGATCACCTCATCCAGGCCAGCGTGGGCCTTCATCGAGCTGCGGATGGCGCTCATCGCGCTGTAGGCCACCTTGTCGGCCACGTTGACGGTTGTGCCTTCCATCTTGGTGAAGACCATGCTGCCGCCCTTGTACGCGGCGTAACGGTGGGTCTCCAGGAAAGCGGCGGCGAGCTCGCGGCCAGGGCTGAACTTCACCCATTGATCGCGGCCGTTGAAGTTGATCCGCGTGAAGCTGGCATCGGCCGGGTCGCTGGTGGCGGTCTGCACGATGTCGGCAGCGGTCAGGTTGTCGGCCAGGGCCTTCACATAGTCGCTGCTGGCGTGGCCCAGGCGAATCCAGGCCAGGGTGCCGTCGCCACCCGCGGCGGTGCTGGTCAGCGTCCATTGGGCCACGTACAACGTGCCTTCGCTCAGGTCACGGGCGCGGTCGGCCACGAACATGAACAGGCCACCATCGGAGGCGTCGTCCCCCATCAGGACCGTGCGCTCGTCGGGCATCACCTGCACCAGTTCGTGCGAGATGCGGCCCAGGCCATAGTGCTTGACCAGGCTGCCGGTGCCGTCGGGGTTGACGGTGACCTCCGGCAGGTGGCCATAGTGGTAGGGATTGGCCATGTCGGCGTCACCATACAGGGCCGTGCTGAAGGCACGGAACTGGCTGTTGGTGGCGATGGTGGTGGCGTCCGGTTCGTACTCCTCGCTGGACAGGTGGGTGCCCCAGGGCGAGCGGCTGGCACCGCAGGTGATCCACAGGCCATGGGCGCCGCTGGTGTCCACGTTGTGGTACTTGACGAGCGACAGCGCACCGGTGGCCGGGTCCTGGTCCAGCGTGAGCACGGCGATCGGTGACGGCAGCTGGCCGTATCGGCTGGCACCAGCCTGGTCGCGCGTGACGTACTCGAACTGCACGACGGCAAACACCGGATTGCCGCTGACGCCGGTCACGCTGGCGCCTTCGACGGTGAGCAGCGAGCTGCCGTCCGGGCAGTCGCTGAAGAACTGGCGCGCCGTGGTGCCGGTGTCGTCCATGATCGGGTTGCCGTCGATGTCGACATAGCCGCCAGCGAGCACGGTGCCACCGTTGCCGTCGGCCACCTGCGTGCCGGTCAGGAAGAAAGGCGTGTAGCCGAGCGCGTATTCGCGCGTCGTGCTGTCGCTGAGCGCCACGGTCATCGACGAGGCCACCGAGGTGGTGGCCATTGCCGCGGCATCGGCCAGTGTCGGCGCGGCCATGCCGTTGAACGTGACGCTGACCACGGTGGGCGCGGGCGTCGGCGCCACGACGCTGCCATCGTTGTCGCTGCCACCACAGCCGGTCAGCAGTGCGCCGCCACCCACGATCGGGAACAGCGGAACGCCGGAGAACAGTTTCAGGGCGTGGCGACGGGACAGCTTTTCAGGGGTTTGCATGGACAAATGGCTCGGTGATTGAACGGCGCCATGCTGCAAACGGAGGTCGACAGGTTCGTGACGGTCCCGTGAAGCTTTCATGACGGCCACCATTACCGCGACGCCCAATGAAAAGGCGCCCGCAGGCTTTCACCCCCGGGCGCCTTGCCAGGCCAGCGTCTGGCGCTTACAGCCGCTCGAACACCGCCGCGATGCCCTGGCCGCCGCCGATGCACATCGTCACCAGCGCATAGCGGCCGCCGGTGCGGTGCAGTTCGTAGATCGCCTTGGTGGCGATGAAGGCCCCGGACGCGCCGATCGGGTGGCCCAGCGCGATGGCGCCGCCGTTGGGGTTGGTCTTGGCCGGGTCCAGTTCCAGGCCGCGCGTCACCGCGATGGCCTGGGCGGCGAAGGCCTCGTTGCTCTCCACCACGTCGAGCTGGTCCACCGTCAGGCCGGCCTTCTTCAGCGCCAACTTGGACGCCGGGATCGGGCCTTCGCCCATGATCTCGTTGGGCACGCCGGCCACGGCGTAGCTGACCAGGCGCGCCATCGGCTTGTGGCCATGGGCCGCGGCCACCTTGGCGTCGCCGAGCACGAAGAAGGCCGCGCCGTCGTTGATGCCCGACGCGTTGCCAGCCGTCACGCTGCCGTCCTTCTTGAACGCCGGCTTCAGCTTGGCCAGGCTTTCCATCGTGGTGCCGGGCTTGCAGTGTTCGTCGGTGTCGAAGATGACCTCGCCCTTGCGCGTCTGCTTGACCACCGGGACGATCTGGCTCTTGAAGCGGCCCTCGGCGATGGCCACGCCGGCGCGGCGGTGGCTTTCCACGGCCAGCGCGTCCTGCTCCTCGCGCGTGATGCCCCACTTGACCGTCAGGTTCTCGGCCGTGATGCCCATGTGGCCGACGCCGAACGGGTCGGTCAGCGTGGCGACCATCATGTCGATGAGCTTGGTGTCGCCCATGCGGGCGCCGGTGCGCATGGCCGGGCTCAGGTAGCCGCCGCGGCTCATGACCTCGACACCACCGCCAATGCCGTAGTCACAGTCGCCCAGCAGGATGTTCTGCGCCGTGGTGACGATGCCCTGCAGGCCGGAGCTGCACAGGCGGTTGACGGCCATGGCCACGCTGTCCATCGGCAGCCCGGCCTGGATGCTGGCCACGCGCGCCACGTAGGCGAAGCGGCTCTCGGTGGGGATGGTGTTGCCCACCGTCACATAGTTGATGGCCTTGGGGTCGACGCCGCTGCGCTCGACCGCCGCCTTCATCACCTGGCCGGCCAGTTCCGCCGGCTCGATGTCCGCCAGGCTGCCGCCAAAGGTTCCGACCGCCGAGCGTGCCACGCCCAGCACCACCACATCACGTTGGCTCATGCCTGTCTCCTTCCAGGGATCGTTGCGGGGAAACCCCGAGATTAGCGCGTCTGCCCTGTCGTGCGGCTGACGCCGTTGCGGGCCGGTCGGTTGCCGCTGTGCGCGACGGTCATTCGATGGGCGCGGCGCGGCCTGCCGAACGCAGGCGCTCGAAGGTTTCGCCGCCCGGGTAGACGGCCGGCGTGCGCTGGCCGCGGGCCAGGTCGGCGGCCCAGCTGGCGCTGAGTTCGCGCAGCACACGCACGTTGGCCGCGCGCGGCGGCCCCTGGCGGCAGGCCACCCAGCCCAGCACGTCGCTGTCGGCGCCTTCGGCATCCACGTGGGTGGACGACTGCAGCAGCTGTGCGCCGACGAAGCCGTCGCCGCCTGCGGCCACGTCGTCGGCCGCCGCTGCCCTCAGGCCCGGATAGGCGTTGTGCTGGGCATTGCAGCTGCTGGCATTTGCCGTGACCGCCAGCACCGGCCGCTGGCCGGCGCCGGCCAGGCCCCGGATCTCGTCGGCGAACCGTGCGCCGGCCGCCACCGGGTCGAACAGCACGGCGCCCGCCAGGCGATCGGGCACCCGCTGCGCCAGCTGCCACCCCAGGCGCACGGCGAAGGCGCCGCCGGCGCTGTGGCCGCCGACCACCGTGCGCGCCGGCACCGGCTGCCCGTCCGGGGTCGTCAGCTCACCGGACACCAGCAGGTCGGCCACCGCGTCGGCCAGGTCCGGGTTGCCGGCCACCATCGAAGCGTCGATGCACAGCGTCATCAGGCCGGCCTGCACCCAGGTGGCCAAGGTCTCACCCAGGTTGTCGCAGCGGCGCGTGAAGCCATGTTCGACGACGGCCAACGCCAGCGGTTCACCCGTCGGCAGACCCCAATGGACGTCGTAGACCGTGCCGCCGATGAGCAGGCTGCCGGGCACCTGGGGCGCCAGCGGTGGCTGATCGAACGCGGCGGTCGACACGGCCGTGACGGCCAGCGTCATCGCGGCAAGAGCGGCATGGGGTTTCACGATCGCGGGCCTCGGTCTGTCAACACGCCGACATCTTGGCGGCTTCGTTCACGGCACAGCGGCCAGTCGAGGTTCATCCACACCCGTGGCACGGTTGAGTTGCATCAGCGTCATCGCGCCGGCCAGGCCATCGGCCGGCAGACCCTGGGCACGCTGGAAGGCGGCCACGCGTTCGGCCAGGCTGCCACCCGCACCCCCGTCCAACCGCGTCAGCCGCTGCGTCAGCCAGTCGGCCAGGGCTGGCTCGGCCGCGGTGACCAGCTGCCCGTCGCGGTAGCCGGGCGGCGCCCGCCACAGGGTGGCGAAGTCACCCTGCCAGTGGCGCGCCAGGTCGACCATCGGCGCCGTCACTTCGCCGTCCACCGTCAGCAGGCGTGCCAGCCCCGCCTGCTCACCCAGCAGCACCACGGTCGTGGCACGCCCGGCCGCGTCGGTCAGTGGCAGGATGGCTGGCCGGTCGAGGGTGCGAATGACGGCCAGCCCGCCGGAAGCGCGCTGACAGCGCACGCCGTGTTGGGCCACCGCGGTGCAGGGATCGCCCGCCAGCGGCCCCAGGCCCCATCGGGCGGCCATGGCCCGCCAGGTGGCCTCGTCGTTCCATGGCCGGGCAAACAGCGCCGGCAGGTCCACCCTGGGTGGGGTCGCCGTGGCCGCCACCATGGCGCTGGGGCCCGACGCCGCCGCAGTTGCATTCGCCACGGGTGCCGCTGGAGGCAAGGTTGGGGTCGCCGTCACCGCCGAGGCTGGCGCAGGCGGCGGCCCGACCAACAGGGCGCGCACCCAGGGCGCGGCGATCACGCCCACCACGCCGGCCGCGAGCAGCCACGGCCAAAGTCTGGGGCCGGAAGGTGCCTCGGCGGCCGGTGTCGATGGCAGTGGCGGCACCGGTGGCCCGGCCGGCGCGGGGCCTGCCGGCGCCGTCGGGGACGCCGCCCGCATGAACACCTGCGATGCCACGCCAGCGACGCGGGCGGCACCGATGCGCGGCTGGCGTACCTCGTAGGCCGCGAGCATGGCGCGGTCGCACAGCACGTTGATCCGCCGCGGGATCCCACGGCACATGGTGTGCACCAGGGCCAGCGCCTCGTCGTCGAACGGCAGCGCGCCCCCCGCGCCGGCCACGGCCAGCCGGTGGGCGATGTAGCGCCGTGTCTCCGCCTCCGGCAGCGCACCCAGGTGGTAACGGGCCACGATGCGCTGCGCCAGCGGCTCCATCTCCGGCCGCGCCAGCATGTCGTTGAGCTCGGGCTGGCCGATCAGCAGCACCTGCACCAGCTTGCGGTCGCTGGTCACCAGGTTGGTCAGCAGGCGCAGCTGTTCCAGCACGTCGTCGGACAGCGCCTGCGCCTCGTCCACGGCGATCAGCGTGCGCCGGCCCTGGGCGTGACTGAGCAGCAGGTGGCCGTGCAAGGCATCGATGGGGTCGAACGCGGCCTCGGTGCCGGCCTCGGGCCGCGGCACGCCGAGGTCCTCGCAGACGCGGGCGAGCAGGGCATCCACCTTCAGCCGCGGGTTGACCACGGTGGCGATGTCGACGTCCGGCGGCAGCTGTTCCAGGAAGGCCCGCCAGACGGTGGTCTTTCCGGCGCCGATCTCGCCGGTCAGCAGCACGAAGCCGCCACCGCCACGCAGGCCGATGTCCAGGTGCTTCAAGGCCTCGCGGTGGGCATCGCTGAGGTACATGAAGCGCGGGTCGGGCGCCACCGAGAAGGGCTCGTCGTGGAGACCGAAGAACGACGCGTACATGGGCGCGCAGCATAGCCGCGGCCAGCGTCGGCGCGCGCGGGGGCGTCGGCCTGGGCCGCCCGGCAGCGCCGGGCCATTGCGGTTAGGCTCGCACCATGCTGCCTTCCGCCGCCACCCTGGCGCCCACCCCGCTGATCGACAGCGGCCACCCCGCCGTGGCCGCGTTTGCGGCCGAACACGCCTGCGGTGCCGACACCCGCACGCGCGCCGTCGCCCTCTACCTGGCGGTGCGCGACGGCTTCCGCTACGACCCCTACCGCATTGACCTCAGCCCGGCCGGCATGAAGGCCAGCGCGGTCATCGCCACCGGCCACGGCTGGTGTGTGCCCAAGGCCGCCTTGCTGGCCGCGGCCTGCCGCGCCGCCGGCATCCCGGCGCGGGTCGGTTATGCCGATGTGCGCAACCACCTGAGCACCGAGCGCATGCGGCAGACGATGCAGACCGACCTCTTCGTCTGGCACGGCTACACCGAGGTCTGGCTGGACGTGGGCGGCACGGCGCGCTGGGTCAAGGCCACGCCAGCTTTCAACCTGTCGCTCTGCGAACGCTTCGGCCTGTTGCCGCTGGACTGGGACGGCCGCAGCGATTCGCTGTACCACCCGTTCGACGCTGCCGGCCAGCGCCACATGGAATACGTGGCGCAGCGCGGGAGCTTCGACGACGTGCCGCTGGCAGCCATCGTCGAGAGTTTCCGCACCACCTACCCCGGCTGGGGTTCGCAGGGCCAGGCCTTGCAGGGTGACGACTTCCAGGCCGACGTGGCCCGGGAGACGGCATCTTGAACGGCCCCGACGTGCCGGCCGGTTTCCTGCCGGCCGCGCTGGGCGGCGACTTCATCCGCGTCAACGGCCCGCTCTACCTGAAGCGCGGCCATGGCAGCGTGCTGCTGGGCTTCCGGGTCGAACCGCGGCATACCAACCCGGCCGGGATCCTGCACGGCGGCATGATGGCCAGCTTCTGCGACATGCTGCTGCCCATCTGCGGCCACCACCAGGACAAGGCCCTGGCCGGGCACTTCCTGCCGACGATCAACCTGCAGATCGACTACCTGGCGCCGTCGCCCCTGGGCGCCTGGGTGGAGGGCGAAGCCCAGGTGCTGCGCAGCACCGCCACGCTGACCTTCATCCAGGGCCTGGTCACCGCGGACGGTGCGCCCGTGGCCCGCGCCAGCGGCATCTTCAAGATCGGGCCGTTGTTCGAGCGGCCACCCGCCCCAGGCTGAGGCCGGGCTCACGCCTGCATGGAGCGGCCCCGCCCGACAGGCCGGCCACCTCAGCCGCCATCGGGCCGGGCGCGGCGCCCGTTCAGAAGGTGTGGGTGATGCCCACGCCGTAGGCGTTGCGGGTGTTGCCGGCGTCCGGGTCCTGGCGGCCGAAGCTGGCGTAGACCGTGGTGCGCTTGGACAGCGCGTAGTCGGCGCCCAGGCCCAGGAAGTTGGACTTGGCACCATCCACATCACGCTTGGCCCAGCCGGCCTTCAGGTTGGCCGCGCCCATGGCGTAGCGCAGGCCCAGGCTGGTGACCTTGGCGGTCGAGTCGACCACGTCGTTGTAGACGCTGCGGTCCAGCGCGCCCATCAGCGTCCAGGCGCCGGTGGACCAGCTCAGGCCGAAGAAGCGCACGGTGTCGCCGCTGCGGTTCTTCGACGTGGCGGCCATGGCGGCAATGCCGTTGGCGCCGTACTGAACCGCCAGGCCGTTGTTGTTGCCGCTGTCGCCGGGCGCACTCTCGAAGGCCCCGCTGTAGTGCAGCGACCAGCCGGCCACCTTCGGCGAGTCATAGAAGATGCCGTTGTTCAGCCGGCCGTATTCCGCGTTGCCGCCGTTGCTGCTGCGGTCGGTGGCGTAGTTCCAGTGCCAGTTGTTCCAGGCGGGCGAGGCGATGCGGTCGTAGTTGTACCAAGGGTCGAAGGCCCAGTCGTTGTTGGAGACGACGTCCAGCGCGCGGCCCAGCCGCACCTGGCCGAAGCTGCCCTTCAGGCCGACGCTGGACTCGCCGTGCCAGAACGGCTTGCCGCTGTTCTCGATGGCGCCGGTGTCGGCTTCGAAGCGGTGCTGCAGGCGGAAGGTGGCGCTCAGCCCGCTGCCCAGGTCCTCGCTGCCCGCCAGGGTCAGGTTGCTGCGCTGCACCGTGCCCACATGCTTCTGCTCGTCGAAGCCGCGGTAGACGCCGATGTCGAAGGCGCCCGAGAGCGTGAAGTTGGCGGCCGAGGCGGCACCACCGGCGAGCAGCAGCATCGCGGCGGTCGCCTGACGGGTCAGGGGGCGGGGGGTTCGGGTCATGGCAGTTTCCTCAGGCGGGGGACAGCGCCGGGCCGGTCGGCCGGTGATTTGCATTTGTCGCAATCACATTTGCGCAAAACATTCGAGTATACTCTGTTGTTTTCCCCACACAGTTCACCTGTGGTCGGGGCCGCCCATGGCCCGGTGGCGCACCAACGTTGTGCCCGTGGCCCGCCCCCTCAGATTCCGGAGTCCCCGATGTTCCTGCGCACCTCCCCCCATCGCCTGACCTTGACCCTGGCCACCCTGGCCGGTGCCGCCTTGGTGGCCGCCTGCGGCAAGACGGAGGAGCCCGCGCCAGCGCCGGTGCCCGCGGCGACGCCCGTGGCCGCGGCCTGCGGCAAGGTCACGGTGGCCAACATGAACTGGCAGTCGGCCGAGGTGCTGGCGCAGATCGACGCCTTCATCCTGGCCAAGGGCTACGGCTGCGAGGTGGAACTGGTGCCGGGCGACACCATGCCCACGCTGACCTCGATGATGGAGAAGGGCGAGCCGGACGTGGCGCCGGAGGCCTGGATCAACGCCGTGCGCGACCCGCTGGACGCCGCGGTCAAGGAAGGCCGCCTGCACTACGCCGCCGAGTCGCTGAAGGACGGCGGCGTCGAAGGCTGGTGGATCCCGAAGTACATCGCCGACGCCAACCCCGGCATCAAGACCATCGACGACGCCCTGAAGCACCCCAAGCTGTTCCCGGCGCCGGAGGCCAAGGGCAAGGGCGCGGTGCACAACTGCCCGTCCGGCTGGAACTGCCAGATCACCACCGGCAACGCCTTCAAGGCCTGGGACGCCAAGGGCAAGGGCTTCGTGCTGGTAGACACCGGCTCCGCCGCCGGCCTGGACGGATCGATCGCCAAGGCCTATGAGCGCAAGCAGGGCTGGCTGGGTTACTACTGGGCGCCGACCTCCATCCTGGGCAAGTACGAGATGGTCAAGCTCGACGCCGGTGTGCCGCATGACGACGCGTCCTGGAAGGCCTGCAACTCCAAGACCGAGTGCGACAAGCCGCAGAAGAACGACTGGGCGCGGGCCGAGGTCTTCACCGTCGTCACCGACCGCTTCCAGAAAGCCGGCGGCCCGGCGGTCGAATACCTGGGCAAGCGCAGCTGGGGCAATGACACGGTCAACGGCCTGCTGGCCTGGATGAGCGACAACCAGGCCACCGGCGAAGACGGCGCGCGCCACTTCCTGAAGACCCAGCCCGAGGTCTGGGAAGCCTGGGTGACCAAGGAAGTGGCCGACAAGGTGCGCGCCGCCCTGGACGCGGCCTGATCGCGGCGGCCTGCGGATGAGCTGGCTTGAGGACTTCCCGGCGCTGGGCGCGGAAACGCTCAGCGCACTGCGCCGCGCCATCGACGGCGCCTTCCGTGGCTTCACCCGCGAGTACGGCGAGGTGCTCGAGCGCCTGTTCGACCCGCTGCGCGAGTTTCTGTTGTTCAGTGAGCGCTTGCTCACGCAATCGCCTTGGCCGGTCGTGATCGGCGTCATCGCGCTGATCGCCTGGTTCGCGTCGCGCTCGTGGAAGATCGTCGCCGGCACCGTGTTCACGCTGCTGGCCATCGGCCTCTTCGGCATGTGGGACGACACCATGAAGACGGTGTCGATGATCTTCGTCTGCACCGTGGTCGCCCTGGTGCTGGGCGTGCCGATCGGCGTGCTGGCCAGCCGGTCCGACCGCCTGCAGCGGCTGATCACGCCGGCGCTGGACGTGATGCAGACCATGCCCAGCTTCGTCTACCTGATCCCGGTGGTGATGCTGCTGGGCATCGGCCGCGTGCCGGGCGTGATCGCGGTGGTGATCTACGCCATCCCGCCGGTGATCCGCTTCACCAACCTGGGCATTCGCCTGGTGGACAAGGACCTGCTGGAAGCCGCCGACGCCTTCGGCAGTTCCACCTGGCAACGCCTGCGCCAGGTGCAGATGCCGCTGGCCCTGCCCACCATCATGGCCGGCATCAACCAGACCATCATGCTGTCGCTGGCGATGGTGGTGATCGCGTCGATGATCGGCGTGCAGGGCCTGGGCCAGCCGGTGCTCAAGGCCATCTCGAACCAGTACTTCACGATGGGCATCCTCAACGGCCTGGCCATCGTGGGCATCGCGATCATCTTCGACCGCGTCTCGCAGGCCTACGGCAAGCGCCTGCAGCGTCACCTGGAGGTCCAGCATGGCTGAAGCCGTCCTGCGCGCCGACCAGGCCGCACCTGCCCCTGCGCCCGACGCCGCCGCGGTCGCCGAATCCACGGCCACCGGCATCCAGATCCGCCACCTCTACAAGATCTTCGGCCCCACGCCGGAGAAGTACCTGGACGCGGTCAAGCGCGGCATGAGCAAGCAGGAGCTGCGCGACAGCCACGGCCATGTGCTGGGCCTGCGCGACATCAACATCGACATGCCGCCGGCCGGCATCCAGGTGGTGATGGGCCTGTCGGGCTCGGGCAAGAGCACGCTGATCCGCCACATCAACCGCCTGATCGAACCTTCTGCCGGCGAGGTGAGGGTGCGGGTCGACGGCCACGAGGTGGACGTGGTGACGATGGACGCCCCCGCGCTGCGCCACTTCCGCCGCACGCAGACGGCCATGGTGTTCCAGAAGTTCGCGCTCTTCCCGCACATGACGGTGCAAGAGAACACCGAATACGGCCTGGCGGTGCAAGGCGTGCCGCGCGCCGAGCGCACCGCACGCGCCACGCGCTGGATCGAACGCGTGGGCCTGGCCGGCTATGGCGACCACTACCCCAACCAGCTCTCCGGCGGCATGCAGCAGCGCGTGGGCCTGGCGCGCGCGCTGACCAACGACGCGCCCATCCTGCTGATGGACGAGGCCTTCTCGGCGCTGGACCCGCTGATCCGCAGCGACATGCAGAGCGTGCTGCTGGACCTGCAGCAGGAGATCGGCAAGACCATCGTCTTCATCACCCACGACCTGGACGAGGCGCTGCGCCTGGGCGACCGGATCGCCATCCTGCGCGACGGCGAGGTCATCCAGCAGGGCACCGGCCAGCAGATCGTGCTCAAGCCGGCGGACGAATACATCAGCAACTTCGTCAAGGACGTCAACCGCGGCCGCGTCATCCGCTGCCGCACGCTGATGACGGCCGGCGCCCCGGTGGAAGGACCCACCGTGGACCCGGGCTTGGTGATCGAAGAGGCCGCGCGCCTGCTCAGTGCCGAGAACCGCGAAGCGGCCAACGTGGTCAACGCCAAGGGCAAGCACCTGGGTGTGGTCACCATGAGCGACGTGATCGCGGCGATGGTGCCGCCAGCCGCGGACCCGCCCACGGCGGGCTAAAGCCACGGCCGCGTCGGCGGCCGCGCCGTCTTCAGGCCGCGGTTACTCCCCGCGCACCGGTGCGTCGGGCAGCCGGTAGATGCTGGCATTGAGGTGCGCCGCCACGGCCCGGATGTCGGCGTCGTTCCAACCCAGCTTGGCACGCGCCTGCCAGGCGCCCACCTGACCCAGCAGGCTGGCCCAGTCCTGCACCACGCGCTTGTCGCGCCAGTGCATCTGGGTGGTGTGGCAGGCGATGCAATGGGTTTCGTAGAGCAGGCGGCCGCGATCGGCTGCAGGCGCGGGCACCTGAGGCAACGTTGGCCCCTGGGCCGGGCCTTGGGCTGCCCCCTGTGCCGCCAGCACCGGCCCGGCCCAGAGCCCCACGGTCAGCCCAGCGGTCAGGCCCACCGCGCTTGCGGCGAGCGCCCGGGTCACGCGTCGCCCCCGCCGATCTGTTGCATTCACCATCCGCGCACTGTAGTGCCACGCTGCCCAAGGCGGGCGATCGGCCGACCTGCCACCTCGCCCTTGCCCCAGGCGGGGCACCTGGATTCAATCCACAAATATCACTTGAATGCCATTTTTATTGATATAAACCGCCTCCTCGAACATATCCCTCATATTTGCCATGTCCCCGCCGCACACGCCACAGGCCGAGGCCACGTTGGCACGGCTGGCGCCGCACCTGCAGCGCCGGCCTGACCTGCCGGCCCTGTCTGGCGCCACGCGCGAGGTGCAGCGGGTGAGCCGGCGCGAGACCGCCCACGTCCGCGCGCTGGTGGAAGCCGCCGAGCGCGACCCCGGGCTCAGCGCGCGCCTGCTGCGCCTGGCCAACACCGCCGCCTGCGCCAGCGCCGGGGCGGGCGCCAACGACAGCATCGACCGCGCGATCCGGTTGCTGGGCTTCGACACCGTGCGCAGCCTGGCCGCCGGCCTGCCGATGCTGGACCTCGGCGCCGGGCCTGACAGCCCCGTGCTGGCACGCGAGTGGCTGCTGCGCAGCCTGCTGGCCGCGCAGATCGCGCGTGAACTCTGCGACCACGGCCGCCTGGCCGATGCGGCCCATCTGGCGGCCCTGTTCCAGAACCTGGGCCGGCTGCTACTGGCGGTGCATCTGCCGCAGGACGCCGCCACCGTGCGCCGGGCCACGCCCGCCACCGCCTGGCCCCGTGCGCCGCACGAAGATCGCGCGGCACGCCGGCACCTGGGCTGGCAGCTGCCGGCGCTGGGTGCGCAGGTGGCGCGGCAATGGGGCTGGCCGGCCAGCGTCCGGGCATCGATGACGCGGCCGCTGGCGCCGTCCCCCCGCCCGGCCCACGAACGCGACGAGCAGCTGCGCCGTGTGGCGCAGACGGCCAACGACCTCGCCGACCTGCTGATCGACGCCGATCCGCGGCATTGGCGCCAGGCCTGCGACGACTGCGTCGCCGCGGGCGACACCGGCGCCGGCCGCGACGCCGACGTGCTCCTGGGCGCACTGGCACGCACACGCCCGCAGCTCGAGGCCCTGGCCGAGCTGGTGGCCCTGCCGCGCAGCGAGCGGGCCCAGTGGCAGCGCGGTGACATCACGCGCGCGGCACCGGGCTCAGCAGCGGACACCCCGGTCGACGCGGACGAGGGCGCTGTCTTGTCACCGCAGGTGGCGGCCGCGGAGACCACTTCGGCTGCGCACGAATGCACGCCGACTGCCCCACGAACCTCCGCCGAGGCCGGCCCCGGCGGGTCGATCCCCGTGGCCGCCGCCGACGTGGCCACGATGACCACGCTGCACCGGGCGCTGGCCGCCCGGCGCACCGTGCTCTGGCGCGCGCCGGCCGCCGGCGAGCCACTGCAGCCCTGCCGCGTGCTGGGCGAAGGGTTGCCGACGGCTGTGCAGCAGCAATGGCGGATGGATGCCGAACGTGGTGCAGACCTGTTCTCGCGCCTGCTGCGCCACGGGCGCGAAACCTTGATCCACGACGCGCGTGCACCATCGCTGGCACGCCACCTGCCCGAGCCGTTCCGGCGCGACGTGGCGGCCCGCAGCTTCGTCATCGTGCCGCTGCCCGCTGGCCGCCAGGGGCCGGGGCTGCTGTACGTGGACCGTCACGACCATCACCCGTTCACGCTCGATGGCGACGCCCTGCAACTGGTGCGCACCCTGCACCACCATGGCAGCCTGGCGCACGCCACCGCGCCCGTCTCGGCCTGACACAATCGCGGCGTGACTGCCGACTTGCCTGAATCCCCCGCCGCACCGGTGCCCGACTTGACACCTGCATCTTCGACTGCACCCGAGTCCGCTGCGGCGCCCGAAAGCGTCGCGGCCGCGACGACGCCAGAGGCCGACTCCGTACCTGCGGCGCCCGAGGCGTCCGAGGCGTCCGACGTTGGCGCAGAAGTCGCCCTTGATGCCGCACCAGCTGCCGATGGCGACGAGAAGCCTGACGAACACGCTGCGGCCGATGCGGTGCCCGACAAGGCCCCAGGCCTGTCGCCGGCAGCCTGTGGGGCCAAGCTGGCCGAATTGTTCCCGGCGCTGTTCGGCACCGACGGTCCGCCCAAGCCCATCAAGCTGCGCATCCACGTGGACCTGCAGGCGCGCGCGCCGGGCGTGTTCTCGCGCCGCGTGCTCGGGCCCTTCTTCGCCCGCTACACGACCAGCAACGCCTACCTGAAGGTGCTGAGCACGGCCACCGAGCGCTACGACCTCGACGGCCAACCGGCCGGCGAAGTCACCGAGGAACACCGCAGCGCGGCGCTCACTGAACTGGCGCGTCGGCGCGAGATCGCGATCGCCAAGCGGGCCGCGGAACGCGGCGCGCAGCGCGCGCCGGCCCGGCCCCGCGGCGACGGTGGGCCGGCCGGTGTTTCGGGTGGTGCGCCAGCCGGAGCCCCTGAAGGCGCAACCAACGCGCCGCGCGGCCCGCGTCGTGACGCGCCGCGTCACGATGCGCCACGAGATGGCGCACCGGGCCCGGCCCGCGAGGGCAGGAACGCGGATCGCCCCGATCGTGCAGATCGCCCGCCACGGCCGCCACGCGACGGCCGCCCGTCATCGGGCGCTGCGCCCGGCCAGCGGCGCCAAGATGCACGCCCGCCGCGGCCCGAACGTGCCGAGCGCGGTGACCGCGCCGACCCCCGGTCGGCCCACCGGCCCGAGCGCCCGGTCGAAGCCCCGGAGCCCCAGGATCCGGCCCAGCGCGAGCGCGCCCTGCTGCTGCGGCAGTTCGAATCCAGCCCGCTGACCAAGGCGAACTTCTGCGTGCTGCGCCGCATCGCCGAGGCGGAGCTCGACACGCAGCTCGACCTCGCCCGACGCGAGCGCGCCGAGCGCCACAAGCGCTGATCCTCGCGACGGCGGCGGCCGTGCCGCCCCGCGGGCCGACAATCGCGGGGTGATTGCCCAGCCCCCGCGCGTGCTGTCGTTCATCGCCCCGATGACGCAGCTCAACACGCCATATCCCTCCACCGCCTACCTCACCGGCTTCCTTCGCAGCCGCGGCGTGCATGCGGTGCAGGAGGATCTGGCGCTGGCCCTGGCACTGGAACTTCTGTCACCGGCCGGCCTGGACGCGCTGAAGGCGGTGATCGACACGCAGCCCGCACCGGGCCCGCTGGCGGCCGGTTTCGTCGAGGCCTTCGACGCCTGCCGCGCCGCCATTGGCCCGGCCATCGCCTTCCTGCAGGGCCGCGACCCGACGCTGGCGCACCGCATCGCCGGTCGCGCCTTCCTGCCTGAAGGGCCGCGTTTCTCGGCGTTGGACGCCTACGGCCTGCCCGACGCGGGTGACGATGACGCCGGCGACCATGACGACCCCTTGGCCTGGGCCTTCGGCAGCCTGGGCGTGCAGGACCGCGCGCGCCACCTGGCCACGCTGTTCCTCAACGACCTGGCCGACGTGATCCGCGAGGCCGCCGACCCGCGCTTCGAGTTCGTGCGCTACGCCGAACGGCTGGCGATGAGCCAGCCCAGCTTCGAGCCGCTGGCCGAGGCCCTGGCCGCGCCGCCCAATCTGGTGGACGGCACGCTGCAGCGGCTGGTGCACGACGCATTGGCGCGCCACGCGCCGACCGTGGTGCTGGTGTCGGTCCCGTTCCCCGGCGCGGTGTTCGCCGCGTTCCGCATCGCGCAGGCGGTGAACGCCGCCGACCCGGCCATCGTCACCGTGCTCGGCGGCGGCTACGTGAACACCGAGCTGCGCGAGCTGGCCGAGCCGCGCGTGTTCGACCACTTCGACTTCGTCACGCTGGACGCCGGCGAACGCCCGCTGCTGGCGTTGCTGGAACACCTGCAAGGCCAGCGCGGCGCCAGCCGCCTGGTGCGCACCTTCGCGCGCATCGACGGCGCGGTGCGCTACCTGCACCTGGCGGAGCCCGACATCCCGTTCGCGGAGGTCGGCACGCCCACCTGGGACGGCCTGCCGCTGGACCGCTACCTGAGCCTGCTGGACATGCTCAACCCCATGCACCGGCTGTGGAGCGACGGGCGCTGGAACAAGCTGACGGTGGCCCACGGCTGCTACTGGAAGCAGTGCAGCTTCTGCGACGTGGGGCTGGACTACATCGGCCGCTACGACGCGGCCACGGCGGAGACGCTGGTCGACCGCATCGAAACCGTGGTGGCCGAGACCGGCCAGACCGGCTTTCATTTCGTCGACGAGGCGGCGCCGCCGAAGTCGCTGAAGGCGCTGGCCGCCGAACTGCAGCGGCGCCGGCTGCCCATCAGCTGGTGGGGCAACGTGCGATTCGAGAAGACCTTCACCGCGCCGCTGTGCGAACAGCTGGCCGAAAGCGGATGCATCGCCATCAGCGGCGGGCTGGAGGTGGCGTCGGACCGCCTACTGGCGCTGATGAAGAAGGGCGTCACCGTGGACCAGGCGGCGCGCGTGACGAAAGCCTTCAGCGACGCCGGCATCCTGGTGCACGCCTACCTGATGTACGGCTTTCCCACGCAGACGCTGCAGGAGACGGTGGACGCACTGGAGACGGTGCGCCAGCTGTTTGCCGA
This sequence comes from Burkholderiaceae bacterium, assembly GCA_024235915.1. Classification (GTDB taxonomy): domain Bacteria; phylum Pseudomonadota; class Gammaproteobacteria; order Burkholderiales; family Burkholderiaceae_C; genus Rubrivivax. The sequence continues at coordinate 81,636 of JACKLO010000010.1, forward strand.
AGGCTGCATCCACAGCGGGTTTTGGCACCGTTTCGCCTGCACCGTGCACTCGCCGGTGGGGCAGCACCCCGAGCAGTACGGCGTCACGCTGCGCCCGCTGCCACCCGGCGCCTTCGCGAAGAACGACGTTGCGTTTGACGACCCCACCGGCACCGACCACGACGCGCTGGGCCCGGGGCTGAAGAAGGCGGTCTACAACTTCATGCACGGCATCGGGCTGGACGAGGACGTGCGCGCCTGGTTCGACTTCCCGGTGCCCAAGGCACGCGTGGGGCGCCAGCGCATCGCCAAGGCGCTGGCGGCGCCGCGCTGATCGGGTCGCCCGCGCCCACCAGCGGAACACGGCCCTGGCTTGATGCCGGTCAACGCCGACCCTGGCCAGCACCGCATCATGGCCGCAGGAGGTTGCCTGCCATGAGTTCCATCCGTCAGATCCTCGCCCTGGTCGATGATGGCCCGCGCGTCGAAGCCGTGCTGGCCCTGGCGGCACAGCTGGCCACACGCCACGGTGCTGGTGTGCAGGCACTGCACGCGGTGCCCACGTCCACCGCGGGGGCCGGCGGCTACCTGTCGCCCGAAGCGGCGGGGCTGGCCATCGAGTACGCGGCGCAGGCCGATGCCGAGCGCCAGGCCCGGGCGGCATCGCGCGTGGCGGCGGTGGCCGAGGCCCACGGGCTGGCCATCCCGCTGACGCCGGCCGAAGGGGACGCCGTGGCCGCTGCGCTGGCCGCCGCGCACCACAGCGATCTGGTCGTGCTGGCCCAGCACACGCCGGGCGACGGCCAGGTGACGGGTTTTGCCGGCAGCGTGCTGGTGGCCGCGGGCGCGCCGCTGCTGTTCGTGCCCTCGGTGGACGCCATGCCGGCCGATGCCGATGGTGCGCCGCGTTGCGGACACCACGTGCTGGTGGCCTGGTCACCCACGCGCGAAAGCACGCGCGCCTTGCGCGATGCGCTGCCGCTGCTGGCCGCCGCCCAGACGGTGGAGCTGGTGACCCTGGCCGATGCCGACGGCAGCGAGCCGGCGCTGGGCGGTGTGCGCGGCTACCTGCGCCGGCATGGCGTGGACGCCCAGGTGCACGTGATCGCACGTGGCTCGGCGCCACTGTCCGCCGGCCTGCTCGGCGCCGGCTGGACCCCGGACGTGCCGGTGGCCGAAGCCCTGCTGTCGCACGCCGCCGACACCGGTGCCGACCTGATCGTGATGGGCGGCTACGGCCACGCGCGCATTCGCGAACTGGCGCTGGGCGGCGTGACGCGCACCATGCTCAAGTCGATGACGGTGCCGGTGCTGATGTCGCACTGAAGCGGCAAGTCAGGCCGAAGCGGGCCGGGCCAACGCCAAGGCCCGAGTTGCCGCGGCGGCTCGGCCATGCGGGCTCAAGGCCGCTTCATCAGCGTCGTGCCGCCGCGTATGGCGCCGCTGCGGTCGATCACGGTGGTCGAGAAGATCAGCCCGTCGGCGTTGCCGCCGAGGAAATTGCCACCAAAGATCGATGAGCCCGGCAGGAACTCATTGCAGCCGCTGCACTGGCCGCTGCTGTAGTTGCCATTGAACGCACCGGACAGTGTCCTGCTGTCGTAGACCGCATCGCCGTTCAGGCCACTGAAGACGAGGCCGTCGATCGTGAAACCCAGGTTCTGCACGGCCACGCCACGGGTCACGAAATTGACTGCGACGCTGCCGCTGACGTCGCTCAGATTGCCACCGCCGGCCGGCGTGAAGACGGCGGTGCCGCTGGTGGGCATGCTGCGCGTAGCGTCACCGGCGATCCAGTCGACGGCGCCCAGCGCCGGCGAGCGATGGGTCTGCCCGCCGACGGTGACACTGGCGCTGGCGTCCGGCGTAGAGAGCCAACGGCCCCAATAGGCCACGGTGCCATCGGCCAGCGTGCTGCTGCCCAGCACCTGCTGGGTCGCTGACTCGCGCTGGGCCTGCAAACCCACGGCGCTGCCGGCCGATTCCAGCGCGCCGGTCTCGCCGACCCGGTACTGGTCAGCCTTCCACTCGTTGTTGAAGGCGTAGCCTCTGCCCTGCTGCCCCGCGGCGGTGACGGTGAAGGCCAGGCCCGTGGCCAGGTTGGGCACGTAGTCGGTGCCCGAGCCGGCGGGGTTGCTGGTGTAGTCGCGGCTGCGGTCGCCGGCCGACAGCGCCGCAGCGTCGGTGGGCGCCGCGGCGGCCACCTGCACCACGGTCTGGCCGGCCTGGATGGCGGCCACGGCACGGGCTGCGTCGATGACATAGGTGGCTTTCCCGCGGTCCACGGCCTGTCCGGCCGCAGCGGCGACCACGGCGCGAATCTGCACCTGCGTGCCCAGCGTGATCTCGGGCATCGCCTGCTGCTGCTCGACGGCCAGCGCGAAGCCGGGGTCGAGCTCGGCCGCACGCCGGAACTGTTCGCGCGCCTCGGCGAAACGCCCCTGGTCCTTCAGGTCCAGGCCGTTGGAGAAGGCACGGAAGGCATCGACATTGGTGGTCTGGAAGCGTTCAATGCGCGCACGCACCTCCGGCGCCAGGGTGTCGAGGTCGATGCCGGCCGAGCGCAGGATGCCGAAGGTCAGCGTCTTCTGCGCACGGAACAGCGCGGCGATCTCGCCGCTCTCGCTGGTGACACCCAGGTTCTGCGCGTTGCGGCTGTCGATCACCGCACCTTCAAGCACGAAGCGCTGCGGGGGCGGGGTCTGCGGCGCGGTCTGGGCCAGCACCGGCAGGGCCGTTGCGGTCAGCAGGGACAGGATGGTCCGGGCCGCCAGGGCGCGGGGTTGGAGGCGATGCGGATTCATCACTGCACCTCGAAATTGCCGACGATGACCTTCTCCGCCCGCATCAGCCGGCCGGAGCGCACGGCGCCATCAGGGTTGGCCAGCCCGGCGTCGCCGAGCTTCATCTCGTCGAGCAGCAGCTGCACCTTCTCGCGCTCCAGCACCGTCAGGCCCGGCACCTTGCTCAGGTCGGCGATGATCATCGCCGCCAGGCCCTTGGCCATGGCGCGGTACTGTTCGTCGCCGCGGTTGACGAAGGCCTGCACGGCAATGCTGCCCGGCTCGGGTTCGGCGGCCACGACCTCGCGCTCGCGCGCCACGGCCGCCTGCACCTCCTGCTGCAGCTGGGCCGAGCTCAGCAGCGTCAGGGTCTTGGGCACCTCGCGTGCCGCCGCGCCTTCGGGATCCTCCCGCGCGTACTGCTGCAGCTGGCGCAATGCCTCGGCGTTGTGACCCTGGCGCAAGGCGATCAGGCCCAGGTAGTAGGGCACCAGCGGTTCGCCTGGGGCATCCTCGCGCACACGGTTCAAGGCTTCAGCCGCCGCCGCGTCCTGTTCCGCACCAAAGGCCTCGATGCCGGCCTTGAGCTGCGCGGCCACGGCCACGCGGGCCTGTTCGGCCGCCTCGCGCCGCGGCTGGTCCACCGCCAGCTGCGGCGGCTGCGCCAGGATCTCCGGCCGGGCCGTGGCGCCGTCCCAGCGGAAATGGCGGTTGCGCAGCACGGCGCGCCCGCCCTGGTACTCCAGCACCGCCTCGCCCTGCGAGACGCTGCCATAGAGCCCCGGCGTCAGCGCACAGCCGGCATCGGCACGGCACCATTCCAGCTTCACGAAACCGGTGGCGCGCAGCTGGCGCTCGCCGGCCTGCGGATCGCCAAGCAGCACGTACCAGTCGGGCGAGCCGGTGGCCAGGCGCAGGCCACCGGCGGTCAGCGCCAGTTCCTTGAAGCCGGCGCGGGGCAGGGCAACTTCGGTGGCACCGCCCAGCATCAGCAGCGTGCCGTCGATGAAGCGCAACTGGGCGCTGCCACCGGCGGCGGTGCGCACACGGCCCTGCGCAAATTCAGCGTCCTTGGCCAGCGGGGCACCGTCGAGCGTCACCGCCCCGTCGGCGTGCACCAGGCGCGCCTGGGACCAGGCGGCGCCGCAGACCAGCAGCGCCGCGCAGGTGATCAGGGTGTGTTTCATGCCGGGCGCTCCCGTCAGTACTGGTAGCGCGTCTTCACCGCGAAGGTGTGGCGCTCGGTGTCATAGAGGTCCTGATTGGAACGGTTCCAGAACGAGGTCCATTCCGCCCGCAACGACCAGCGCGGGTCGACCGCATAGGTGGCGGCCAGGTCGACGTTCACCGCCGTGTCGCTGCGCGTGTTGCCGAAACCGATGTCGCGCCCGCGGTACTGCTGGGCATAGACGGTCAGGCCGCCGGCCACGCGCAACCGGGCCATCGGCGACGCCGAGCCGAACAGGCGCAGCAGCGGCACATCGCGGCTGAGGTCGTCACGCAGGCGGCTGTTCTGCTCCACCGTCCAGCTGGCGCGGAGGCCCAGCTGCGGCGCGCCGGCCAGGTCGGGGAGGTTCCAGGTCCAGCTGCCGCCCACGGTGACGGCCCGGGCATCGCGCGCCTCGTCAGCCCCGGCATGGCGGTACTCGAAGTACTGCGCAAACCCCGTGGCGCTGTGTTGCGGGCCGCGCGTGAAGCTGGCCTCGCCGCCCACCGAGAAGGTGTCGCGGTAGCGCTTGTCGTCCACACGCAGCTCACCGATGCCGAGCGTGAAGCGGTAGAGCGCTTCGCCGCGCAGCTGCGTGAAGCCGGCGTTGAAGGCCAGGTTGCTCTGGTTGAAGCTGCGTTCGCGGAAGTGTTCGCGATGGTCCAGGTCGGCGCCTGCGAAAACCGAGAACTGCGGGCTCACCCGCCACGCCTGCTGGGCACCGGCAGCCAGCTGCAGGAAGCCGTCGGCCACGGCCTGCGACGGCGAATCGACCAGGCTGATGGTGCCGAAGATGAGGTCGATCTCGTCGAGCGTGGTCCCGCTGTTGACGTTGCTGTCATGGCCCAGGCCCGCTTCCAGGTAGACGCGGGCACTGCCGGCACGGCGGCGGTCATCTCGCAGCTGCATGGCGGCTAGAAACCCCTCAATGTTCCGCCGCACGGCCGCCGGTGGGTTGTAGCGCAGCACGAACTCGAACTCGGCGCGAGCCCGCGCGTATTCGCCGACCAGGAAGTAGCCACGTGCCAGCTCCAGCCGTGCACGGTCGTTGGCGGGCACCGCGGCCAGGTGTCGCTCCAGCGCCAACAGGCCCTCGGGCACGCGGCCGGCAGAGACCGCCGCGATGCCATAGAGGAAGTCGAAGTGCACGTCGCCGATCAGCTCCGGGTGGCGCTGGCCCAGCATCACGGCCTGTTCGAACTGGCTGCTTTCCACCAGCTTGCGCAGGTCGTCCAGCGGCGCGGCGTTGACGGTGCCCAGGGTGGCCGCCAGCAGGAGCGCCGTGGCGGCCCGGCGGAGGCCGCGGGGGGTGCCACGGCGTGCGGCGGTGCGTCGCAGGAAGGTCATGGTGCAGTGGTCACGGCGCTCAACAGCTGCCGGCGCAAGGTGGGGTCGATGGACAGCAGCGGCAGGCGCAGCAGCACCGGCAGCGAGACCTGCTGCGTCTCGCCGCGCAGCAGCGCGGCAATCACCGCGGCGGCTTCGGCGTCGAGCTCCGCGGGGCCGGCATTGCCGCCGGCGGCGTTGTCGCCGGCACCCGGCCCGCCCTGGCCGGCGCTGTTGCGCCGCAAGGCGTCCTCGGCACGGGCCAGCAGAGCCGGGTCGAGCTCGACGGCGAACTGCGTGTCGCCACCGGTGGTGCCACCGTCAGGGTCGTCGATGCGGGGTGGCGTCGGCAGCACGATGAGCAGGCCGCTGACGTAGCGGACCTCGTAGTTCGCGGCGCTGCCGGTGCTGAAGCTCAGGCCGGTGGGCCGCAGTTCGAAGATCGAGCCGCCCGCCGCGCCGACACTGCCGGGCGGCACCGGCTGCAACACGCCGGCCAGCACGTCGCCCGAGGCCAGACCGGCACCGCCGAGGGCGTAGCCGAAGCTGGTGGGATTGGGCTCGTCGGCGAAGCGCACCACGCTCTGCGTGGCCACCGTCAGTGGGCGCGGCGCCACCGTCAGTGTGCCGCCTTCATAGGTGATGGCGTAATTGGCAGCGCTGAAGCTGCCGCCGCCGGCGTTGCCGATGGTGATGTCGTAGACGCCCACGCCGGCGCCCGCCGCCGCGCCGGCGCTGGCGATGTCGACGCCGCCCAGCGTCTCGCCGTTGGCCAGGCCACGGCCGCCCACGGCGTAGCTGCCGTCGCTGAAGCTGAACAGGTCGCCATAGACCTTGGACTGCAACAGGGCGGACAGCGTCAACGGGCGCGGGCTGACCAGCAGTGCCGTGGCACGGTAGGTGAGCACGTAGTTGGCCGGGTCGAAGCTGCCGCCTTGCGCGTCACCGATGGCCAGCGTGTAGTTGCCGGCGGCCGCCGTGGCGGCGAGGCCGTCGCTGGCGAACTGCACGCGGCCGATGGTCTCGCCAGCGACCAGGCCCAGCGCGCTGAACTCGCTGCCGTCGAGCACGATGGCGTCGCCATAGTCCTTGGCCAGCGTGGGTGCCACCAGCTCCAACGCCCGGCGTTCGATGTCGGCCGTGAGTGCCAGCGTGTCGGCCGGCAGCAGGTAGTTGCCCGCATCGTCGCCACCGAGGCTGAGGCCCACCGTCACCGACTTGGCGACCCCGGCGCCGGCACTGGCGAAACTGGCGCTGCTGCCCAACGTCAGGCTGTCGCCGGCCAGGCGATCGTCGCTCACCGTGACACTGGCGGAGGCACTGCCGTCGTAGACCTTGCCTTCCGCCACGGCCGTGACCTGCAGTGCACGCGGCGTGATCGTCACCCGCAGGTCGCCGTCGGCCACCAGGCGGTAGTTGCCGGCATCGGCGCCGTCCAGCGCCGCGCCGTCCAGCACCACGGCCTTGTCGACGCCGGCATGCTTGTCGGCCATGCTGGCCGTGGCACCCTCCAGGCGCAGGCGCAGGTCGTCGCCGACGACAGCACCCGCCAGGGCCGCGCCCGAAGTGTCCAGCGCCACCAGCGTGCTGCCGTCGTAGACGCGGCCGATCGCGACCAGCCCGCTGGCGGTGAGCGCCCGCGGGCTGATGGTGACGGTGAGGCCCAGGGTGTCGGCCAGCACGTAGTTCAGCGCATCGGCGCCGGACAACGACAGCCCTTCGATGACCACCCCCTTGTCGACGCCGACGTGCTTGTCGAGCATCAGGCCCTGCGTGGGCGCAGCACCGCCCACGCCCAGGCTCACGTCGTCGCCGGCGACCAGTCCATCCAGCCCGGCCGTGCCTTCCAGCGCGCCGGTGAGCGCCACCACGCGGGTGCCGTCATAGTCGCGGTCCGTCGCCACCAGGCCACCGAGGCCAGTGACCGTCAGCGGCCGCGGTGTGATGCTGGCCGTGGTGCTGGCGTTGCTGTCGGCCAGCACGTAGTTGGCGGCATCGTCACCGCCCAGCGTGATGCCGCCCACGGTGACCGCCTTGCCAGTGCCGACGTTGCGGTCACCGCTGAAGACCGCGGTCTGCGTCAGCGTCAGGACATCGCCATCGATGGCGCCTTCGAGCACGCCACTGACCTGGGCGGCCATGGTGCCGTCATAGACCTTGTCCACACCGGTGTACACGGCGGTGACGGTGCGCGGCAGGATGCTGGCGGTGACGCTGCCGGCCGGGTTCAGCAACTGGTAGTTGCCGGCATCGGCGCCGCCGAGGACGCCGTTGTCGAAGCTCAGCAGCAACCCATTGCCGGCGTTGCGGCCGGCGGCAAACACACCGCTGGCAGCCAGGCTGAGGTCGTCGCCGGCGACGGCGCGATCACCGGTCCCGGTGGCGGTGCCGACGGCGGTGCCGTCATAGACCTTGTCCACGCCGACCCAGACGGCGGTGAGTGTGCGCGGCGTGATGTCCACGCTGACGCCCTGGACGCCTTCGATGACGTAGTTGCCGGCATCGGCTCCGGTGAGGCCCAGCCCGTCGATGACCACGGCCTTGCCGGTGCCGACATGCTTGTCGGCCATGTGGCCCAGGGTCTGGCCGGTGCCGGGTACGGTGACGCCCACGTCGTCGCCGGCGATCAGGTCGCCCGCGCGCGGTGCCACCCCGGCAGCGGCCACCAGGTCCACCACCACGCCGGTGGTGCCGTCGTATTCGCGGCTGGTGGCACTGGCGGTCAGGCCTTCCAGCACCACCGGCCGCGGGGTGACGCTGGCGGTGGTGGCGGCCGTGGTGACATCCGGGCTGTAGTTGCCGGCGTCGCTGCCCTGCAGCGCGATGCTGCTCACGGCCACGGCCTTGTCGGTGCCGACGTTCTTCGCGCCGTCGCCGGTGAAGACCGCCGTCTGCGTCAGCGAGACGCTGTCGCCCTCGATCAGCCCGCCAAGGGCGCCGATGACCGGCGCGGCCACGGTGCCGTCGTAGACCCGCGTGCCGCCGGTGTAGGTGACGGTGAGCTGCCGCGGCGTGATGTCCGCCAGGGCGCTGCCCGTAGGGTTGGCCAGCACGTAGTTCGCCGCATCGGCACCGCCCAGCGTGCTGGTCTCGATGCGCACGGTCAGCCCGCTGCCGGCGTTGCGGCCGGCCTCGAAGACACCGCTGCCGCCGATGGCCAGGTCGTCGCCGGCCACCACGCGGTCGCCGCTGCCGATGGCAGTGGCGAGGTCGGTGCCGTCGTAGACGCGCGAGACACCGGCCCAGCTGACGGTGAGCGTGCGCTGTGCGATGTCCACCGTCAGACCTTCGCTGCCAACGATCTGGTAGTTCGCCGCATCGGCACCACTGAGCCCCAGGCCGTCGACGACGATGGCCTTGCCGGTGCCCGCGTGTTTGTCGGCCATCTGGCCGGTGGTGGTGCCCGTGGCGGGCACCAGCACGCTGACGTCGTCGCCGGCAATCAGGTCGCCCGCGCGTGGGCCGGCGCCGCCCGCGGCGGTGACCTGCACGACGACGCTGGTGCTGCCGTCGTACTCGCGGCCTTCGGCGCTGACGCTGAGGCCTTCGATGACCACCGGCCGCGGCGTGACGCTGGCCGTGGTGCCGGCGGTGTCACCGGTGAGCTGGTAGTTGCCGGCGTCGGCCCCGGACAAGGCGATGGCACTCACGGTCACCGGCTTGTCGCTGCCGACGTTCTTGCCGTCGGTGAAGGCCGCGCTTTGCGAGAGCAGCAGGCTGTCGCCGGCCACCATGCCGTCGACGCTGCCCGTGACCGGCGCTGCCGTGCTGCCGTCGTAGACCCGTGTGCCGCCCACGTAGACGGCCGTGACACTGCGCGGCGTGACGCTGGCCGTGGTGCTGCCGGTGGTGTTGTCCAAGCGATAGTTGCCGGCGTCCAGCCCGATCAGCTGGCCGCCGCTGACGGCCACCGGCTTGTCCAGGCCAACGTTCTTGCCGTCGGTGAACAGGCCGCTGGCACTGCCGGACAGCAGGTCGCCGGCCAGCACGCCGGCCAGCGTGACGGCCACCGGTGCGTTGCTGCTGCCGTCGTAGACACGGTCGATGCCGGCGTAGGCGGCGCTGATGGTCAGCGGCGTGATGTCCACGGTGACGCCGCTGGCGGCGCTGATCACGTAGTTGCCGGCGTCGGCCCCCGACAGCCCGAGGCCGTCCACCAGCACCGGCTTGTTCGTGCCCGCATGGCGGTCGGCCATGCGGCCCACGGCGGCACCCGCCGGCGGCAGCGAAAGCAGCACATCGTCGCCGGCGATCAGGTCGCCAGCCCGCGGTGTGCCGGAGATGCCGGTCGGCACGTTCACGTCCACCAGCAGGGTGCCGTCGTAGACCCGGTCCACGGCCTGCACGCCCTCCAGGCCTTCCACCACCACCGGCCGCGGCGTGATGCGGCCGCTGGCGGTGGCGGTGTCAGCCGGCAGCACATAGTTGCCGGCGTCGGCACCGCCGAGCACGATGCTGCTGATGCCAATCGGCTTGGCATTGCCGACGTTCTTGGCACCGTCCCCGGTGAACACCGCGGTCTGCGTGAGCGTGAGCACGTCGCCGCCGATGCGGTTGCCCAGACTGCTCGTGACCGGCGCGGCCACCGTGCCGTCGTAGATGCGCTCGCCGCCGATGTAGCTCAGCGTCAGCGGGCGCGGCGTGATGTCGGCCGTGGTGCTGCCGCTGACATTGACCAGCGTGTAGTTGCCCGCAAACGCGCCGGAGAGGAAGCCGCCGGTGACGGCCACGGCCTTGTCGGTGCCGGCGTTGCGTCCGTCGCTGAACACGCCGCTGGCCAGGATGGCGACACCACCGGCGTCGACGCCCAGCAGATCGGCGGACGTGGCGGTGATGCCGGCGTTCGCGGTGCCGTCGTAGACCTTGTCGGCCGCGGTGTAGACGGCCGTCAGCGCACGCGGCGTGATGTCCACCACCAGGCCGGTGGCGCCGACGATCTGGTAGTTGCCGGCGTCCGCGCCGGTGAGCACGGCGCCGCTGATCGTCACCGTCTTGTTGTTGCCGACGAAGCGGTCGGCCACGTTGCCGGTGCTGATGCCCTCGGGCGGCAGCGCGATGTCGACGTCGTCGCCACCGATGACGGTGCTGGTGTCGACGCTGGCATTGCTGACGTTGACCTGCACCGTGGTCGTGCCGTCGTAGACCCTGTCGAGGGCGGTGACGCCGGCCACGCGGATGGGCCGTGGCGTCACGGTGGCGGTGGTGCTGGCCGTGGTGCCCGTGAGCGTGTAGTTGCCGGCGTCGGCGCCGACGAGCACGATGTTGCTGACGGCGACGGCCTTGCCGGTGCCGGCACTGCCGTCGCCGGTGAACACCGCCGTCTGCCCCAGGCCGACGGTGTCGGTGTTGATGAAGCCCAGCGAACTGCCGGTGACCGGCGCGCTGAGGTTGCCCGTGCCGTCGTAGACCCGGCTGCCGCCGGTGTACAGCGGCGCCACGGGTTTGGGCGTGATGTCCCCGGTGGTCTGGGCCGTGGTGCTGGCCAGCGCATAGTTGCCGGCGTCGGCCCCCGAGAGCCGGATGTCGCTGACCGCGATGGCCTTGCCCGTGCCGACGTTCTTGGCGCCCGTGCCCGTGTACAGCGCCAGCTGCGTGAAGTTCAGCAGATCACCGTCGATGATGCCGGCGGTGGTGGACACGACACTGGCGCTCACGCCACCGTCGTAGACCTTGGAAACGCCGGTGTAGCTGGCCGTCAACAGGCGGGGCGTGATGTCCACCGTGATGCCGCTGGCCGCAGGATCGATGAGGTAGTTGGCGGCGTCGGCGCCCTCCAGCGTCAGGCCGGTGACGGTGACCGGCCTGGCAGCGCCCACGTCCGGCGACGTGATGGTGCCGGTGCTCAGGCCTTCCGGCGGCAGCATCACGCTGACGGTGTCGCCATCGACGAAGCCGCTGGAGCCGATGGTGCCTGGCGCCGACACCGCGACCGTGGTCGTGCCGTCGTAGGCGCGCGATGCAGCGACGATGCCCGAGACCACGACCGCACGTGCGGTGATGCTGCCCGTGGTGGTGGCGGTGTCGTTGAGCACCGTGTAGTTGCCGGCATGCGTGCCCGACAGCAGGATGTCGGCCACCGCGATGGCCTTGCCACTGCCGACGTTCTTGGCGCCGTCACCGGTGAAGTTGGCGCTCTGGGTGGTGTCGACCGTGTCGCCCCCGACGATGCCGGACGCTGAACGGTTGAACGTGACCGTGGCTGCCACCATGCCGTCGTAGACCTTGCTGTCGCCGTTGAACGCCAGGGTGATCGGCTTGGGCGTCACGTCAGCCGGCGTGGCACTTCCCGTGGGGTTGAGCAACCGGTAGTTGGCGGCGTCGTTGCCCAGCAGGGCGTTGTAGACGACGACGATGGGCTTGTCGATGCCCGCATGGCGGTTGCCGGTGTAGCTGTCGGGCGTGCCGCCAGCGTCGGTGAAGACCGCGCAGCCGTAGTAGATGTAGCTGCAGTAGTCGTTGATGTACTGGCTGACGCTGTCGCCGTCGACCACCGCGTCCAGCGTGGACGTGACGCGGGCGTACTGGGTGCCGTCGTAGACCTTGTCCTGCCCGGTGTAGGTGGCGGTGAGGTCACGCCGCGCGATGTCCACGGTCACGCCGCTGCCACTGCCGGTGATGCTGTAGTTGCCGGCGTCGCTGCCGGTCAGCGACAGGCCGGGCACCGTGACCGCCTTGTCGGTGCCGGCATGCTTGTCGGCCATCAGACCGGTGACCGTGCCGCTGCCGGGCACGAGCACGCTGACCGTGTCGCCTGCCACGACGCCGCCGGTGTCGATCGCCGCGCTGCCGATGTCCACCTGCACGTTCACCGTGCCGTCGTAGACACGGTCCACCGCGGCCACGCCGGTGACGGTGAGCGCCTTGGGCGTGATCGTGCCCTGCAGCGTGGCGGTGGTGTTCTGCAGCACGTAGTTGCCGGCGTCGCTGCCCGACAGCGAGATGCCGCTGGCGGTGATGGTCTTGCTGACCACCTGGCCGCTGCCGTTGTAGGCCACGTTCTTGTCGGCAAAACCGATGCTGGTGGCCGCGATGCCCAGGTCGTCGGCATACCACCACTGGCTGGTGCTGAAGCTGGTTTCCGCCGCGGTGGTGCCGTCGTAGGCCCGCGACGAGGCACCGGCGTGGTTGAGGTACACCGTCAGCGCCAGCGGCGCGATGTCCACGGTGACCACACCGGGCGTCATCGTGTAGTTCAGCGCATCCGGCCCACGCAGGCCGGCACCGATGATCTCCACCGGCTTGCCCACGCCCACGTGCTTGTCGGCCATGCGGCCGTAGACACCGTTGGTCTGCGGCAGCACCAGGTCACCAGCCACAACGCCGGTGAGCGTGGCGCCCGTGCTGTTGATGCTGATGTAGGTGCCGGTGTCGTAGTCGCGGTCGTAGGCCGCCATGCCATCGAGTGTCAGCGCCTTGGGCGTGATCTGCACCGTGATGCCGTCGAGCCCGGTGATGGCGTAGTTGCCGGCATCGGCGCCGGTGAGCGCCGCGCCGATGACGGTGACGGGCCGCGTGCCGACGTTCTTGTCGGGGATGCTGCCGGTGGTCACCGAGGCGGGGTCGAAGGCCACCACGTCGCCGCCGATCACGCCCGTCAGCGTGCCCGCCGCCGCGTTGACGGCCACGGCCGTGGTGCCGTCGTAGACGCGGTCGACTGCGGTGATGGCGCCCACTGTCACGCCCTTGGGCGTGATGGTGGCCGTGGTCGTCAGCCCCCCGGGCAGGCTGTAATTGCTGGCCTTGCCCAGGGTGCCGTCGCTGATGCCATAGCTGCCGCTGAGCACGACGGTCTTGTCGATGCCGGCATGGCGGTCGGCAAATGCGGCGGCAAAGCTGCCGCCGGGCACGAACAGCAGGTCTTCGCCCGCGACCAGGTTGCCGAAGGCCGGCGACGCCGCCAGGGTGGCGGTGGTGGTGCCGTCGTACACCTTGTCGAGCACCACGCCACTGAGCGTGAGCACCCGCGGCGTGATGGTCAGCGTGGCGCTGCCGCTGATGTCCAGGTCGTAGCCGGCCTGGGTGGAGACCAGGTTGCCGGCGTTGATGGCGTAGCTGCCGACGTCGACGGCGGCGCCGTCCACCACGATGGCGCCCGGGTCGTCGACCAGCACGCCGCCGAAATCGAGCGTGCCGCTGCCCAGGCCGGCGGTCCCGTCGTAGGCGCGGCTGACGTCGCCCAGCGTCAGCGTCAGCGGGGTCAGGAAGCGGCGCAGCAGGGGCAGCGTCTGGCCTTCGTACTGGCGCCACACGGCCGTGCTGGCGCCGGCGGTGGCGATGTCCCAGCCGTCGAAGGTGGCCGGGTCGCGCATGGCGGCCAGCGTGCTGGCGGTGCCGGCCGCACTGGTGGCCTGACCGCTGGCATCCGTGGCCCAGTAGCTGGCTTCGGCCGTGACGCCGTCTCGGCGCAATTCGCCCACCAGCCCGCCGACCAGCGCCGTGCCCGCGTAGCCGGTGCCATTGACGGCACCGGTGGCGTAGGTGCGTTCAAGGCTGCTGTCGGTGCTGCCCACCAGCCCGCCAGCGCGCACGCGGCCGCCATCCGACACCGCGCTGACGTTGCCGGTGGCATAACTGTCGGAGACGGTCACCGCACCAGCATTGGGGCCGTTGATCCATCCGGCCAGGCCCCCGAAGCGGAGATCGGTGTAGTAGTCGTTGGCGCCGGGGCCAGTGCCAGCCGCCAGGGTGACGTTGCCGCTGGCGGTGCTCTCCTGGATGCGCCCGTCGCCGGCTGTTCCGCTGTAGGCGCTGAGCTCACCCACCAGGCCGCCCGCCATGGCGCCCGAACCATTGGCGATGATGGTGACGTCGCCGCTGGCGCGGCTGCCGACCACACCGCCGTAGCTGGCCATCGAGCCGACGAGACCGCCGGCGGTGTAGCTGGCCTGCACGTCGCCGCTGGCCACGCTGTCGCGGATGCCGAGGTCCGAGGGCGTGTTGGCGTTGGCGCCACTGCCATAGCCGCCGTAGTAGCGGCCGACGAGGCCGCCGGCGATGTAGGCGTCACTCACATCGCCGCTTGCCTGGCTGGCGATCACGCCGTAGCTGACGGTGTTGGCGTGGTAGGAATAGTCCGTGACCTCGCCGACCAGGCCGCCGGCGTAGTAGCCGCCCGAAACCTCACCGGTGGCACGGCTGTCGCTGATGGTCGAACCGGCGTAGTAGCGGTACTGGCGCCCGACGAGGCCCCCGGTGCGCCCAGATGCATCCGTGTTGAGCACGTTGCCGATGGCGCTGCCGTTCTCCAGGCCGATGTAGTTCAGGCTGCCGAACAGGCCGCCCACCGTGCCATGCCCGCTCACGTCGCCGGACGCCGACACATTGGTCGGCGCCGCCACATCCGGGTAGCCGTTGTAGATCGCCACCAGGCCGCCGGCGTCGCCCGCGCTGATCACACGGCCGGTGGCGGCGTTGTCGGCAAACACCGTGTCGACATAACTGCTGTAGCGGCCCACCAGCCCGCCGGCGCGGTGGGAGGTCGAACTGCCGCTGCTGTCCTGTGCCGTGACCGTGCCGCTGGCGCTGCTGCGTTCGATGCTGCCCGAGTCCACGCGCCCCACCAGGCCGCCCGCGTCGGACCCATTGGCATCGGCCAGGACCGCACCGCTGGCCGTGCTGTCGACGATGGTGCCACCGGCCGTGTAGTGCAGGAAATAGCCCACCAGGCCACCAGCGTAGACCGTGCCGCCATTGGTGGACACCGCCGTCACGGCGCCGCTGGCGAGGCCACGGTCGATCGACGAGTAGCTGGCGTAGCCCACCAGGCCGCCCACATAGGTGCTGCCGCGCACGCTGCCGCTCGCACTGCTGTTGACGATGCCCACGTCGTTGCTGTTGGCCTGCCCCACCAGGCCGCCGGCATAGCCCCCGGACGCCACTTGGCCGAGCGCCTGGCTGTCGACGATGCGGGTGCCGTTCTGCCACAGCCCGAACAACCCGCCCGCATTGCTGCCGGCCGTGACATCGCCTTCGGCACGCAGGTTCACTGCGTCACCGGCGTTGTTGCTGTAGCCGATCAAGCCCCCGGCCGTGCTGCTGGCGCCGCCAGTGACGTTGCCGGTGGCCGTGAGCTGGGTCAGCGCGCCGTTGTGGTGCTGGCCCACGAGGCCGCCGAGGTAGCCGTTGCCGCCGTTCACGGCGCCGCTGGCCGTGCTGTTGCTCACCGCGCCGTTGACGTAACCGGCCAGCCCGCCGACGTCGCCGTTGCCGCCCGTGACGGCACCGCTGGCGGCGCTGTCGGTGACCGTGCCCACGACCTGCCCCGCCAGGCCACCGATGTCGCCGTTGCTGCTGCTGCCGACCACGCTGCCGCTGGCCGTGCTGTTGTCGATGCCGCCGTTGCTGTAACCCACCAGGCCACCGGCGCCGCCGCCATTGCCGGTGTGGGTGACGTTGGCCGTCGCGGCGAGCCCGCTGATCGATGCGGCCCGGCTGTTGCCGACGATGCCGCCGACCCAGGAAGCCCCGCTGACGGTTGCGGCTGTGGTCGACACGTCGTCGAGCACCGCCGTGCTGTAGTGGTACCCGACCACGCCACCGGTGTTGCCACCGCCGCTGACATTGCCGGCCGCCGTCACGTTGGCCAGGCTGCCGCTCATGCCGAAGTAGCCCACCGCACCGCCGACGCTGTAGCTGCCGGCATCGCTGCTGCTGACGCTGCCGCCGGCCGTGCTGTCGGCGATGCCGCCGGTGCCGTTGGCAAAGCCCACCAGGCCGCCAGCGTCGCCGAAGCCGCTCACGTCACCGCTGGCGTCGCTGTCGCTGATCGACCCGGTGCTCGGCGAGTAGTACCCCACCAGGCCGCCAACGTAGCGGCCACCGGTGACGTCCCCGGTGGCCAGGCCGCGCACGACGTCACCGCCGCTGACGTAGCCCACCAGCCCCCCCACGGCGTTGCCGGAGGACGAGGCCACGGTCACCGTCCCGGTGGCGCTGACGTCGGTGAGGGCACCGGTGCCGTCCTTCTGGCCGATCAGGCCGCCGGCATTGACGCTGCCGGTGGCCCCTTCCGTGATCACATCGCCGCTGGCGCTGGCGTCGCTGACCGCCCCGGCCGTGCGGCCCGCCAGGCCACCGATGTTGACCGTGCCGGTGCCCGTGGTGCGCACCTCGGCCAGCGCGGTCACATTGCTGATCGTGGGCGCGTCGGCATAGCCCACCAGGCCGCCGACCCAGCCCGACGTGGCCGTGACCATGACGCCGCTGTGCGTGGCGTTGCTGAGCGCACCGCTGCTGTTGTAGTAGCCCACCAGGCCGCCGGTGGAGTTGCTGCCCCCCAGCACGTCACCAGACGCAGTGATGGCGGTCATCTCGCCAGGCATCGTGTATCTGCCCACCAGCCCGCCGACGTAGGTGCCACTGGTGGACGTGACGTCACCGGTGGCGCCACTGCTTTGGATACCGGTGCCGGCCGTGCCGCTGCTGGCCCAGCCCACCAGGCCGCCGGTCTGCGCACCACCGGTGACCTGGCCACTGGCGTCGCCGCGCAGCAGCGTGCCGCCGTGGTTGTAGTAGCCCACCAGGCCACCCACGGCGCCACTGCTGCCGCCGTTGGAGACGGTGGCCACCGAGGCAACGTCGGTGAAACCGCCGCTGCCCTGGGCCCGGCCGACCAGGCCGCCCACGTCCCCCAGGCCGCTGACGTTGCCGCTGGTGCTGCTGTCGCTCACCGGCCCCGCGCTGCGGCCGAACAGCCCGCCGGCAGCACCGCTGCTGCCGGTGGCCTCGACGTTGCCGCTGAAGCCCAGACCCTCGGCGAGGCCGGTGGCGTCGCTGTAGCCCACCAGGCCACCGACCCAACGCGGGCCTGTCACGCTCTTGGTGTGCCCTCCAGGCACGACACTGATGACGCTGCCGGTCGGCAGCGCCACCGTGCTGTTGCTCAGGTAGCCGATGACGCCGCCGGTGATCTGGCCACCGCTGACGTCGCCGGACGCCGTCAGCCCCACCGGCCCGACGTTGCCGCCGTACTGGCCCACGGCACCGCCGACATAGTTCGCGCCCGATTCGCTGCCGGTACTGGACACGGTGCCGGTGGCCCCGGAATCGGCCACGCCGCCGCTGCCGCTGAGCACGCCCACCAGGCCGCCAGCGGATCCGGCGCCGAACACATCGCCGCTGGCACTGCTGTCGCTGAGCAGGTTGCCGCTGTTGGGGGCATACCGGCCCACCAGGCCGCCCGTGGCGTTGCCGCCGGACACCTGTCCCGTGGCACTGCTGGCCGTGATGGCACCGTTGGCGACTTCGCCCACCAGGCCACCCAAGTCGATGTTGCCGGTGCCGGTGGCCGTGACATCACCGCTGGCACTGGAGCCAGTGATGCTGCCATTGAGGTAACCCACCACCCCGCCAGCGCCGCCGGTCGTGCCGGTGTGGGTGACGTTGACCGCCGAATCCAGACCGCTGATGGACGCATTGCTGCTGTAGCCCACCAGGCCGCCGACCCAGCCCGAGCCGCTGATGTCCGTAATTGTGGTCGTCAGCCCGGACACGCTGCCGTTGGCGTGATTGCCGATCACACCGCCCGTGTAGGCACCACCGCTGACCGACCCGCTGGCCTGGAGGTCACTGACACCGCCGCTGAGCGTGGTGACGCCGACGACACCACCGACGCTGTAGTAGCTGCTGGCCGTGCTGGTCACAGCGCCGCTGGCGCTGCTGGCAGTGATGGTGCCGGTGCCGCTGGCATTGCCGATCAGACCGCCTGCATCACCAAAACCACTGACGCTCCCGCTGGCGATGCTGTCCGACACCGTCCCCGAACTGGCCGCGTAGTAGCCCACCAGGCCGCCGGCGTACAGCCCGCCGCTGACCGCACCATCGGCCTCGGCCCGCGTGATGTTGCCCAGGCTGCCATGGCCGATCAGGCCACCGACCCGGGTGCTGCTGGAGGTCGATGACACCGTCACGGCCCCGGTGGCGGCCACGTCGGTGAAGCTGACGCTGGTGCCACCCTCGGCGGCGCCCACCAGGCCACCGGCATAGACCTGCCCGGTGGCGTTGCTGGCGGTCACGCTGCCGCTGGCGGAGGCGTTGCTGACCGTGCCGCCGGTG
Source organism: Burkholderiaceae bacterium (assembly GCA_024235915.1). Taxonomy (GTDB): domain Bacteria; phylum Pseudomonadota; class Gammaproteobacteria; order Burkholderiales; family Burkholderiaceae_C; genus Rubrivivax. The sequence goes on from JACKLO010000010.1 coordinate 99,984, forward strand.
CGCCCGGCCAGCCCGCCGACCTCGACCCCCGAGGTGCTGTTGGCCAGCACGTCGGCCTGCGCCGACACATTGCTGATGGTGCCGCTGCCGCCGTAACCCACCAGACCGCCGACGATACGCGCTGCGGTCACCGTTTCGCCCGTGGCCGTCGCGGTGTCGATGGCCGCCGCAGTGGTCACGTAGCCCACCAGCCCACCCGCGTAGGTATTGCCGGTGACGTTGCCCGAAGCGCCCACGCGCTCCAGCGCGCCGGCCATGCCGTACTGGCCCACGAGCCCGCCAGCAGCGGTACCGGCGCTGGTGACCATTCCGCTGGCCGTGCTGTCCACGATGCCCACGCCAGTGGCCGACGACGAGGCCGAGCCCACCAGGCCACCGGCGGTGTCCGACCCGCTGACGCTGCCCGAGGCCGAGCTGTCGCTGATACCACCGCCGGCCACGGGGGTGTAGCGGCCGACCAGGCCACCGGCCTCGTGGCCACCGCTCACGTTGCCGGACGCGCTGGCGTTGGCGATGGTGCTGCTGGACAGGCCCACCAGGCCGCCCACGTAGAAGGCACTGTCGTTGGTGGAGCCGGCGCGCAGCGTGGCGGTGACGTTGCCCGAGGCCGACACCTCGTTCAGGCTGCCGCGCGCGGTGATGCCCGCCAGGCCGCCCACGTACGCGGTGCTGGTGTTGGTGTCGGCAGTGACCGCCCCGCTGGCGCTGCTGCGGCTGTACGTGGCCTCCAGGGTGTCGCTGTTGTTGCCGACCAGGCCACCGGCCCGCACGCCGCTGCTGCTGTCGTCAACGGCGCTGACCGTCATCGACGCGTGCACGTTGTCGATCGCCGTGGTGCCGGCCACCACACCCGCCAGCGCGCCGACACTGTTGCTGCCGGCCACCTGGCCACCGGCCAGCGTCAGGTTCTCGATGCGCGCGTTCTGCACCGACGCGAACAGGCCAGCGGCATCGCTCGCCGGCGTGTCGATCACCAGGCCCGTGATCGTGTGCCCCAGGCCCTGGAAGCTGCCGCGGAAGCTGTTGGCCGTGCTGACACCGGTCGACGCCTCGTTGCCGATGGGGCTGAAACCGTCGACGGCGCTGGCGCTGGCATCCAGGTCGTCGGCCAGGGCATAGCGGCCCGACAGTGCCGTGCTGTCACCGTCGATGGCCTGCAGCTGGGCCAGCGTGCGGATCATCGTGTAGGCGTTGCCATCCAGCGTGAACGTGCTGTTCGCGCCCGGCAGGCGCACCCGCGCCCCGGTGGCCAGCGTAAAGGCACCGCCGGCGCCCGTGTTCACCGCCAGTCCGGCGCCACCACCGGTTGCAGTGACGTTGGCGTTGACGAGCACATGGCGCGCCGCCGTCAGCGTCAGCACCGTGCTGGCGCTCCACGACACGTCGGCGTTGACAAAGATGTCGCCGGGCTCGCTGCCGCCGGGCGCCGTGGCCAGTTCGACGTTACCCAGTCCCAGGTTGGAAGCCAGCGTCAGCGCACCGATGCTGGAGCCCGTGTCCGGGCCGCTGCCGGCCGCCACGGTGAAATCGGTGGGGTCGATGCGCCAGCTGCCGTGATTGCCGGCCAAAGACAAGGTGTTGACCTGCGTGCCCGCCGCGATGTGCACCTGCGCGGCCGAGGTGTCCACGCGGCCGCCGCGGCCGCCCTCGGCCGTGGCGTCGATCTGGCCGGACAACACCAGCGCGCCGCTGGCCATGCCACCCTGCAGCGTGATGTGCCCGCCGTCGATGCGGCCGGCCCCACGCGCCTGCAACGTCCCGCTGGATTCGACCCGGTCACCGGTGATCCAGATTTCGCCGCTTCGGTTCTCCAGCGCGTCGGCGCGCACGAGACCGGTGTTGTTGACCAGCGACTGCGCCAGCGCCTCGGCCGACGCCGCGGTCAGTCGCACCGAGCCGCCATCGGCCTGGATGGTGCCGCTGTTGAGCACGGCGCCCGCGGCACCCGCGTCCACCGCCGCCGAGATCAGGCCATGGCCGCTGATGCTCACCGTGGCGGTGCGTCCGGACGCCAGCACCACCGAACCGGCCGCCACCGTGAGACTGCCGCGGTTGTCCACCGTGGGCGCCAGCAGCGCGAGATAACCACCGGCTTCAGCGCTGAGGTCACCTTCGTTGACCACGCTGCCATCGCCGTCGCCGCTGAAGCGCAACGTGCCGGCCGCGAAGTCGGCCTGCGACAGGTCCAGCGTCGTCGCCACGAGGCCGCCCACGTCCACCTTGCTGCCCGGCGCGAACAGCACGCCGTAGGGGTTGCTCAGGAAGACCTGGCCGTTGGCCTCCAGCTGGCCGAAGATGCGCGACCCACTGTGGCCGGTGATGCGGTTGAGCGCCACCGAATCGCGCCCCGGCTGGCTGAAGCGCACCGTGGCGTCACGCCCGATGTCGAAGCTGGACCAGTCGATGCCCAGGCGGCCGCTCTGCTGGGTGATGAGCAGAAGGTTGCCCGCCTGCGAAATGCTGCCACTTCCCACACGCACCTGGCCGCCCTGCGGCAGCGCGCCCGCGGGCACGGCGGGTGCGGCTGGCGGTGTCGTCTGTGCCACGCTCCACCCGCAGAAGGGGGCCAGCAACGCGGCCAGCAGGCGCGAGATGCGACGCCGTTGGGGCAGCAGGTTGGTGCGGATCTGGGCCATGGCGCGGGTCCCCGGGGTGCCGTCAGGGCGTGGCGAACAGTTGCAGGTAGACGCGGGGCTTCGGGTCCCCGCCTTCGGCGGTCGGCAAGCGGTCGCCCCGCCAGGCCAGCGAGGCCGACACACCGAAGTCGCCTCCGGTCCACTGCAGGCCGAAGCCGGTGCCGCGCAGGCGCACTTCGTTGTCGTCACCGGGGCCGCCGCGCACACGGGTTCCGCTGGCAGCGTCGTGGAACAGCGAGACCGTCATCTGGCCGCCCAGGTGAGCCAGGCCATATCGCAACTCGGCGCTCCACAAGCGGCCCAGGTCCACCGACGCTTCCCCCGGCGCATAGGCGCGCACACCGGTGGGCCCGGCCAGACTGAGCTTCTCCGACGAATCGAGCGCCTTGCCGGTGTACTGGGCCAGGACGCGTGCGTAGGCCGACACCGGGCCCCAGACCGCCTGCTGGCGCGCCAGTTGCAACTGTGCCTTCTTGAAGCTGGTGCGGCCCGCGGGCCCGGCGCGCACTTCGCCCACCCAAAGCGAGGTGGAGGCCACACTGGCGCCGCCGCCGAAGAGACTGTCCTGCAGGTCCCCACGCGCCGTCAGCTGCCCCAGTCGGCTGGCACGTCGGAATTCCTGGCCGGCCACGCGCACTTCGTCGTTCAGACGCTTGTATTCCGACGCCGCTTCCAGCCAGAGATTGGCCTGCATGCGCCGCACCAGCGGCCACTCGACGCTGAGGCCGGCGGTGGTGGCCACCCCGGTGGCGCCGAGCGCCGCGAAGTCGCCGGACAGGTCGTAGGTCAGCCGCGACAGGGTGGCGCCAACGTGCCAGCCGTCACCGCCCAGCGGCACCCGGGTGGCGATGCTGCCGCTGACCAGGCCACCCCCGTTCGACACCGTGGCCTGCAACGTGGTCGCGTCCCCCCAGCCGGACAGGTCGCGCAGCTGCATCTGCAGCCCGGCGCGGTATTCACCGCTGGAGCGGCTGCCATGGTTGTCGGCCTGAACACGCAAGGCCAGTGGTTCATCTTCCGCCACGCTGACCACCACATCGGCCGTGCCGGTGCTGGCGCCAGGTGTGAGCGTCCCGCGGGCGACGACGCCCGGGATGTCGTTGAGCAGCAGCAGTTGGCGTTCAACGTCCGGCTGCAGCACCGGCTGCACCTGAGTGAGGCTGTCGGTGTGCGCCTGCACGACGGCGTCGCGCAGCCGCACCTCCTGCGCCGTGACCACCTGCACGGCGGCGATCTGACCTTCCAGCACCGCGATCTCGACCACACCGGCGGCCACCTTCTGTGCGGGCAGGTAGGCATAGCTGAGCAGATGGCCATCGGCCTGGTAGCGGCGCGTCAGCGCGCCGGCGGCTTCATTCAGGCCCTTGAGATCCAACGTGCGGCCGACCCAGGGACGCAGCAGCGCATCGAGTTCCGGCAGCGGGTAGGCGCGGGCGCCGGTGATGCGGAAGCCCTCCACCTTCACCGTCGTGCCCTCGGGCAACTCCACCGTCGGGCGCGCCGGCGATTCCAGGACCTGCGGCGCGGCTGCGGGTGGCTGAAGGGGCCGGTTGTCCTGGCGTTGCTGTTGCAGCAACTGCCCGGCGCCGCTGACGCCCTGGGCACCGGCCGGCGACACGGCCGCTGCCACCACCCATGCAACAGCGGCCAGCGGGATCGGGTTCAGGCGCATGGGGAGCATCGTGGTTCCGGGCATTCAGCGGCGGGCCATCGTCTGCAACAAGGCCGACAGCAGCCTTTCGGCGGGTTCGAAATCGGGGCGGCGCTGCAGCAGCCGTTGCAGCGCCGCGACAGCATCGTCGAAACGGCCCGCGTCCGCCAGGGCGGCCGCCTGGTCGTGGGCTTGCCACAGGTCCGCCGGGTAGGCGCCACCGGTGCCGCCGGTGCCGCCGAGCGCGCGCACCACCCGTGCGGCCCACTGTGGTTGTTCGGCCATCACGGCGTCGAACGGTGCGGTCGCCTCGTCGGCGAACAGCACGCGCGAGGTCGCGGTGTCGACCACCCGCAGGTTGACCTGCACCGCGTCGCCGACGACAAAGAAGCTGCCGAAGACCATGCGCTCGGCGCCCGCGATGCGGCCCAGGCGCAGCCGCGCATCGTCGTCGGCCAGCGTTGAACTGCCCAGGTTCTGCTCGGCCAGCACCTCGCGCAGGCGCAGCCGGTCCACCACCACCTGCCCGGGGGTGCGCAGCAGCGCGTTGACCAGCGCCTCGGCAAGCGAGCGGCGCAGCCAACCCGCTTCGCCAGGCGGCAGGGCCGACAGCGCGGCCACGCTGCGGTCCTCGAAATCCCAGACCACCACCGCCGGCAGCCGCACGCCGCTGGCAGACCCGGCTGGCATGGCGGGTGTCTGCGCCGCCACCGCCGCCGTGGACAGTGCCGCCCACAGCAGCGCGGCGCGCCGGGTCAGGCCGGGCGCGCCGTGAAGGGGGCGAAGGCGCTTCGGGCTCATTCCAGTCGGGCAATGATGCGCTGGTTCTTCTCCAGCGCACCGCTCACGTCGGCAGCGCTCGCGTAGGCCAGGCCGTCGTCGACCTGGGTCACCGTCAGGCGCGCAATGCGCTTGTCCTTGTAGCCCAGCACGCGCCCGTTGAGCTCGATGGGGTCACCGCGCATCAGCACGTTGAAGGACTGGCCGGTCTTCACGCCATGCTTCCTGCCCAGGTTGATGATGACCTGCCCACCGTCCACTGCCGCCACACGGCCCTTGAGCGGGTACTTCTGCGCCACCGTGGCAGCGATCTGCTGCGCCATGGCCGCCGCCAGCGCCGCCGGATCGGCCGGCGTGGGCGCCATCTCGGTGCGCACCAGGGCCAGTTGCGTGGTTTCGACGTCGATGGCACGCAGTGCCGCGGCCAGCTGCGCGCCCTGGCTGTTGAGCACCCCCGAGACCATCAGCCGCGCCGCGAGCACGCGGCCCAGGCGGGTCTGCGCATCGGGGTCGGCCAGGGCCGAGGCGCCCAGGTTCATCTCGGCGATCAGCTTGTCCAGCAGCCGGCGTTCGACCAACGTGAAGCCGCGGGCCTGCAGTTCGCCGATCAGCGATTCCTGTAGCAGGCTGTCAAAGCCGATGCGGCCAGTCAGCGACTCGAGCGAGCGGTCCTGGAACGGCAGCACGCTCAGCGCCATCACGGGGGACGTCCAGTCGTCGGCGGGCGGCGCCCCTTTGGCCGGGCCGGCCTGCATGCGCGCCGCCAGGGCCTTGACGGTGTCGTCGATGTACTTCTGCTTTGTCGTGTCCTGTTCCGCGGCCAGGTTGTCACGCACCTGGCGCAGCAGGGCCGCCGTCATCGTGTCCTGCGGGTCCAGCGCCTGCGCACGTTCCAGCAGGGCCTTGGCGCGCGCCGGCTGGCCGCCCTGGTTCAGGGCCACGGCCAGGTTGGACAGCGCCGGCACCGAATGCCGGTCTTCCTTCAGCGCCTGTTCGTAGCGCTGCACCGCGGCCTGCGGGTTCTGCGCGCGTTCCAGGTTGCCCACGGCCACGTTGGCCTGCGCCTTCTGCCAGCCGAAATCGGCCTCTGTCTGAGGCGCAGCTGCCTGTTTCAGTGCGGCACCGCCTTCGGCCACCTGGCCGCTGGCGGCCAGCGCGCGGCCGCGGATCAGGTAGGCGGCACTGCGCGTGGGCGAGGTGGCGATGATGTCGTTGGCCGCCTGCAGCGCCGCCTGCGGGTTGCCGCGGGCCAGCGCCACTTCGGCCAGGCCTTCGCGGCCCATCAGCGCCACCTCGGGATGCGTGCTCACGCCGGCCAGGGCCTGGAACTCGCGCTCCGCGGCGTCGAGCTGGCGCTGGCGCAGCAGGTCGTAGGCCTTCTCGGTGCGCAGGATGTGCTCGACGCTGGGCGGCGGCGGCAGCAGCGCCGGGTTCACCGGCTGGCTGCCGGCCACCGGCGGGATGAAGAAGAAGTCGCCCTCCAGTGAGGTGTTCTCCCAGGGCACCTGCTTGCCGCGCGAATCCAGGCGCACACCCAGGCGGGTGCGCTTGAAGACCTGCTCCACCGTCAGGCCCGGGCGCTCGATGTTGGTCAGCAGGTGCTGGGTGTAGAGGCCGTTGGCACCCTTGCCGTCGCTGGCCACGCCGCCCGGCGCGGTGGCGAAGGCCAGCAGCGAGCCACTGGGCGCGTCCATGGCCACCAAGCCGCCATTCGCCGCCGCCGAGCGTGATGCGGTGGCAAACGGGTTGTCGCGGCAGGCGTCGAGCACGACGATGTTGACGCGGTTCTTCGCCGCGGCCATCTTGTCGAGCACCTGCTGCGCGTCGACGGCCTTGAAGGGCACCTCGTCCTCGCGCTGGATGGCCTGGCCCACCGGCAGCAGGAAGTTGCGCCCCTTGACCTGCACGCCGTGACCGGCGAAGTAGAACAGGCCGATGCTGTCGCCCTTGAGCCGGTCACCGAAGTTGCGGATGGCCGCGTCCATGCGGCGCTGGTCGACGTCGAGTTGCAGGTCGACCTGGAAACCGGCCCGCTGCAGCACCTTGGCCATGGCCTGCGCGTCGTTGGCCGGGTTGTCCAGCGGCATCTGCGCATAGCGGCTGTTGCCGATGACCAGCGCCTGGCGCGATTCGGCGGCGTGCACCGACGGCAACAGCGTCGCGCCGGCAGCGAGCGCCAAGGCAAACAGGCGCGTCAACCGGGACAGGCTGGACCGTGCCGTGCCAAAGACGGCGGGCGCGGGGGCGGGGGTGAAGGTCTGGAGCTGCATCGTTGGCCTCGAGTCGTCGTCGCTCCATGGCCGGACGGAAACATCCGGACACGCAAGGATTGCACCACAGGCGCCAGCCTAGGGCCTACCCCCCGTAAGGGGCGGGAAACCCCGCCCCTAGTCCTTGGGAGCTGCGGTTTCGCGGACGCCGCAATCGTGAAGGATGCGGCGGTTCAATGCGGCCGCCGCCAGGCCAGAAAGAGGTTGTTCGCCGGCATCACCTGCCGGCCGTGCCATTGCAGGCCCGCCGCATCGGCCTGCGCCTGCAGATCCGCCAGACGCCGCAGCCCCCAGGCGGGATCACGCGCCCGCAGGCTGGCATCGAACGCGGCGTTGCTGGCGGCCAGCGGCTCGCCGTCGACCACGAAGGGCCCATACAGCAGCAGCCAGCCACCGGGGGCCAGCACACGGGCCGCACCCTGCATCAGTGCCGGCGTCACGGCCCAGGGCGAGATGTGCACGAGGTTGGCGGCGAACACGGCGGTCCATCCGCCGGTCTGACCTTCGAGACCGGGCCAGGGATCCCGACAGACGTCCAGCCGCTGCGCTGGCGCGACGTTGGGCAGGCCGGCGCAGCGCGCGGGAATGGTCTGCAGGGCGCCGGCATCGACATCGGTGGGCTGCCAGAACCAGCCCGGGCACGCGGCGGCGACATGGGCGGCGTGCTGCCCCGTGCCGCTGGCGAGTTCCAGCACGGCCGCCTCGGGCGGCAGGTGGGCACGCAGCTGGGCCAGGATGGGGTCACGGTTGCGTGCTGCGGCCTCGCTGAAGGCGAGTCCCGGCAAATCCGGTTGCGGCGGTGGTCGATCACTCATCGTCAGCGGCCTCAGCCGTGAGCACCAGCCGCTGCCGGCGCGCGCCGCCACCCACCTGCGTCACCGCCCGCAGACGCAAGGCCTGCCCGGCCGGCAGCGTACGGCGGCAGTGGAAGTCGAGCACGTCGGTGTCGCCGGGGCCACGGGCGTCGATGCGGCGCGCCCATTCACGCTGGCCATCGATCTCCAGCGTCACCGCCAGCCAGCCACGGCCATCGTCGTCCGCCGGAAGCCGCACGCGGAACTGCAGGTCGAGGTCGAACAGGCGCTCGCGGCGCAGCACCGGCGGCACGTTGAGCACCGCGATGTCGGCCTCGCCGGCGTCCACCGCCCAGCGTTCGGCCGTCATGCGGCCGCAGGCTGCTGCAGGCGGCGCAGCAGGTCGTGCAGGTCGAGCCTTTGTGTCAGCACTGCAGCCAGGCGCGGCGTCACCCGCAGCGGCGCCAGGTCGAAGCGGAACCAGCCGAAGCCGTCCATCTCTGGCAGGCGGTGCCCGCGGGCATCGCTGAAGCGGCTGTCGCAGTGCATCGTGGCCGGGTCCAGGCGTGGCTGCAGGCTGGCGAACAGGTGCAGGTCCTTGCGCGGTCGATAGGGCAGGCGGCCCAGGTCGAGCAGGCCGCGTGGGTCCAGCGCCAGGCCGGTTTCCTCGCGGGTCTCACGCAGCGCCGCGTGCAGTGGCGTTTCGCCGGGGTCGGGCCGACCCTTGGGCAGGTCCCAATGGTCCTGCCCGGTCACGTGGCACAGCAGCAGCTCGCCGGCCGGGTTGACGATGACGGTGCCGCAGCTCAGCGTGCGCAAGACAGGGGCGTGGAACATGCCCGAAGCATGCCGCATGCGCACGACGCCTGCATGACGGGGTTGGGCCGGGCCCTGGGGCGGCGTGATGGGTGCCACCCGGTGGCGCCCCGCAAGCGGCCGGTGTCCGGCGATTCCGGTACGCTCTCGCCCCCCATGCCTGACGCCAGCGATCCGCACGACCTGCAGCGCTTCATCACGGCCCAGGCCCCGGTCTGGGACACGGTGAGCGCAGAACTGCGCGCCGGCGACAAGCGCAGCCACTGGATGTGGTTCGTCTTCCCGCAGCTGGCCGTGCTGGGCCGCAGCGAGACGGCCCGCCGCTTCGGCCTGGCCGGCCTGGACGACGCACGCGCCTATGTGGCCCACCCCCTGCTGGGCCAGCGGCTGCGCGAGGCCTGCCAATGGCTGCTGCAGGCGGCACCGGGGCGCAGCAGCTTGGACATCCTTGGCCCGCCCGACCACCTGAAGCTGCGCAGTTCCATGACCCTGTTTGCGGCCGCGGTGCCTGACGAACCGCTGTTCAACGCCGTGCTGGTACGCTACGACGACGGTGTGCCCGATCCCCTGACCGTGGACGCACTGCCGTGACCACCCCCGAATCTCCGCCGCCCGGCCTGCCTCAGGGCCTGCCGCACGAGCCCTTCGTGCCCACCAGCCGGCGTCGGCGCCTGGTGATCGCCGGCCTGGCCCTGGGCATGACGACGACGATCGGCCTGGCCATGCTGACACCCCATGCGGCTGCCATCCGGGCGGCATTGGCGGCGAAGTTCGCCGAGCCGCCACCCTGCCGACCGGGGCAGCTGCGCGGCTGCGTGGGCGGTGCCATGGACATCTTCGTGCTGCCGGCCTCAGCGCCCGCATCTTCGGCCGGGCCGGCGCTGCCGCAACCGGCATCGGCACCCCCGTCGGCGCCCGCATCGTCCAGCACTTGAGCGGCCAGCGCAGCCGCGGCACGCCCCGCGGTTGACGTCCGCCAGCACAGCCCCGAGCATCGCGCCCACGGGGGGAAGCGATGGATCTGGTCTGCATGGCCGACAGCGCCTGGCGCAGCCTGAACCAGGTCATGGTCTTCGGCGCAGCGGTCTTCGTGCTGCTGATGTTCGTGGTGTCGACGCTCGGCACACCGCTGGTGATGTGGCTGTACCGGCGGCGCGTGGTGGCCCTGATGTCGGCCCGCGACGACGCCGAGCGCGACGACGCCGATGCCGAGGCCCTGCCGGGCCGCCACCGCGCCACACCGGCCCCGCTGGCGGCGGGCCAGCTGGCGGCGGAAGCCGCCAACCGCCAGAAGCGGCTGCGCAACGTGCTGATCACGGCCTGCGCCGTCTATTCACTGGTGGCCGGGCTGATGATGACCTTTTCGCCCGATGTGGTGCTGGACGCCAAGGCCGCCGCGTTGCCGGAGCGTACGCCGCTGCAGTGGGGCCTGACGGTGCTGTTCGATGCGCTGCTCGTCGGCGCCCTGTGCATGCCCATCGTGCTCATCGGCACTGCGCATCCGCGCTTCTCGCGCCTGTACTGGCGCCGCTTCGTGCCGCTGTTCCTGGCCGCGGCGGCGGTGCGCTGGTCGGTGCACACCGACGACAGCGACGGCGCCACCCTGGGCATGGCCTTCCTGGCGCTGTCGCTGGGCGGCTGTTTCGTGGCGCTGTTCTGGCTGGCGGTGGCGCGGCGCCACGCACGCCAGGTGGCGCCCTTGCTCAACGTGTTGATGGGCACGATGTACGCCGGCATGGCGATGGTGCTGTGGGTGCTGCTGGTGGTGGGGCGCTGTGCCGACGAGGCCACCCTGGGGTTCACCGTGCTGGCCGCGCTGGTGCCCGCGCTGGGCACGGCCTGGTTTGCCTGGCGGCTGGTGCGCTGGTTGAGCCAGCGCTACGAGCGCAAGGCGGTCAGCGACGCGCAACTGCAGACGGGCAGCTGGCTGCTGATGCTGACGGTCTTCGTCGCGCTGGCGGTGCTGGGCTTCGAGCGCCAGGCCAGCGGGCCCTGGCTGCCGCTGCTGCTCGGCGCCAACGTGGTGGCGCTGGCCGTCTACGCGGCGGGCCTGCGGCGCGTGCCGCCCTGGCCACAGCCGCGCGCCCTGCTGCTGCTGCGCGTGTTCGCCCACGACGAACGGGGTGAGCGTCTGCTCGACGAGACGGCCTTCCGCTGGCGCTTCATCGGCCCCATCCACATGATCGGCGGGCCGGACATGGCGCAGCAGACGCTGGACCCTCACGAGCTGCTGGCTTTCATCCGCGGCCGCGCGCGCGAGCAGTTCGTGACCACCCGCGAGCAGCTCGCTGAACGTCTGGACACGCTCGACGAGCATCCCGACCCGGATCGCCGCTACCGCGTCAACGAGCTGTTCTGCTTCGCCAACGTCTGGCAGGCCGGCGTGCAGGCGTTGCTGGCGCGCAGCGACGTGGTGCTGCTGGACCTGCGCGGCTTCACCCGCCAGCGCGACGGCACGGCCTACGAAATCGGCCTGCTGGCGCGCGAGGGCGCCCTGACCCGCACCGTGTGCCTGGTCGACGAAGGCACCGACCTGGCGGCTGTGCAGGCCCTGATCACCGCCCAGGGCCACACCGGGCTGGACGAGGCCCGCGTGCTCACTGCCGGCAGCGCGCTGGACGCCAAGGCGCTGTTCGGCGCGCTGGCGGCCGCCGCGTCGGCCTAGTCGTCGTCGCCCTTTGGTGTGGGCCAACCACCGGCCAGCTCACCATCGTGCGCGCCCAGCGGCGGCGCCGGCGTGCGCAGCCGGCCAGGCGTGGCGGACAGCTTGGGCACGATGCCGGGCACCTTCAGCGGCCGGCCGGCGTGGTCCTGCGTCTGCACGATCATGCCGCGCGCCTGGTACTGCGGGTCGGCGGCGATGTCGGCCACGGTGTAGATGCGCCCGGCCGGCACCTGCGCCGCGTCCAGCGTCGCCAGCACGTGGTCGATGGGGTGCTGCCCGGTCCAGTCGCCAATGGCGCCGTCGATCTCGGCCACCCGGGCCACACGGCCGGTGTTGCCCTGCAACGCCGGGTCGGTGGCCAGGTCGGCGCGGCCGATGGCTGCCATCAGGCGGCGGAAGATGCCGTCGCCATTGCCGGCCACCAGCACCCAGGCGCCGTCGGCACAGCGGTAGGCGTTGCTCGGCGCGATGCCGGGCAGGGCACTGCCGGCCGCCTGGCGCACGCTGCCAAAGGCGTCGTACTCCGGCAGCAGGCTTTCCATCACGTTGAACACGGCCTCGTACAGCGCCACGTCCACCACCTGGCCGACGCCGCCGTTGACCTCACGGTGGCGCAGCGCCGTCAACACGCCGATCACCCCGTGCAGCGCCGCCAGCGTGTCACCTAGGCTCACGCCCACACGCACCGGCACCCGGCCGGGTTCGGCCGTCAGGTGGCGCAGGCCGCCCATGGCCTCGGCGATGACGCCGAAGCCCGGCTTGCCGGCGTACGGCCCGGTCTGCCCATAGCCGGAGATGCGCAGCATGATCAGCTTCGGGTTCAGCGCGTGCAGCGTGGCCCAGCCCAGGCCCCAGCCTTCCAGCGTGCCGGGCTTGAAGTTCTCGATCAGCACGTCGGCCTCGGCGGCCAGGGCGCGCACGGCCGTCTGGCCTTCGGCGGTGCGCAGGTCGAGCGCCACGCTGCGCTTGTTGCGCGACTGCACCTCCCACCACACCGAGGTGCCGTCGCGCAGCAGCCGCCACTGGCGCAGCGGGTCGCCGCCGGCCGGGGGTTCGACCTTGATCACGTCGGCGCCGAAGTCGGCCAGCGTCTTGCCGGCGAACGGGCCCGCGATCAGCTGGCCCAGTTCCAGCACCTTGACGCCGTGCAGGGCGTCCTTCCCGGGGTCTACGTTCGTCATGCCCGCAAGCGTAGCGCCGCTACCATCACCCGATGATGGACGACGAACGCCAGCGCCTGGACGACCGCCTGGTCGACCTGGAGGTCAAGCTCAGCTGGGCCGACGACCTGCTCGAACAGCTGAACAACGTGGTCGCCCGCCAGCAAGGGCAGATCGACACCTTGGCCAGGGAAATCGCCGCCTTGCGCGCGCAGGCCGCCAGCGGCGGGCCCGACGCGCCACGCAGCCTGCGCGACGAACTGCCGCCGCATTACTGACCCGGCGCTGACCCACCCGCCCCGGCGGCGGTGTCCTTGCCCATGTGGTACTTGCCGATGCCGTGCGGGTAACCCTGGCGTGCCAGCAGCACGCGGTAACCCAGCTTCTCGTAGAACGCCGGGGCCTGGAAGCTCAGCGTCTCCAGGTAGAACGAGGTGCAGCCCCGGTCGGCCGCATGGCGCTCGAAGGCCTGGATGAGGCGCGTGCCCAGGCCCTGCCCGCGGTGCGCGTCACTCACCCAGAGCTGCTGCAGTTCGCACAAACGGCCCCAGCGGCGCCCCAGCGCCCCGCCGACGACCCGGCCCGCGTCGTCACGCACGAAACACGACAACCGCTGCACCTCGTGCAGCGGGGCCGCCTGGTCGTTGAAGTCGCCCAGGCCCTGGTCCACCACCGCGCTGGCCTCGGGCGGGTGCCCGTCGTGGGTCTCGATCGACAGTGGCGGCATGGGGGTCTCCGATCTGGTGCTCACCCAGGCATTGCAGGTGCGCCTGCCCGGGCCGCGTCGCCGCATTGTCCGGCGCCGCAATCCTGCCGGGGCGGAGGGCCGATGGAATGGCGCGTCCCGCCAGGGAATCGTGAGAGCCGGCCCGGACGACGCCTGCGGGCTTTCCAGAATTCACATTACACGCGCAATGTATAACGCTTGACGACATGCCTTCCCGTCGCACCGCGCCCACGGCCTTGAACGCGCCCAGCGTCGACCCGACACCTCGCCCGGCCGCCCGCCGTGCGGGCCGCCGCGCCGACCAGGCCCGCGCCACCCGCGAGCACCTGATCGCCACCGCCATCGACGTCGTGCGCCAGCGCAGCTACGGCCAGGCCACGCTGTTCGAGGTGGCCAAGGCCGCCGGCGTCACCCCGGGCGCGCTGCAGCACCACTTCGGCTCGCGCGCGGTGCTGATGCTGGAAGTGCTGCAGGCCATCCTGCAGGCCGACGACGACCGCGGTGTGCCCTGGCCCGGCGCTGCCCTGCCGCTGCCCGAACGCGCCGCGGCGCTGGTGCAGGCGCTGTGGACACGGCTGTACGAGCCACCGCGCTTCCTGGCCGCGTGGAGCGTCTACTTCGGCGCCGCTGGTGAGGCGGAGCTGCAGCCGCCCATCGCCGCCATGCGCCAACGGCTGGCAGGCGGCCTGCACGAACGTTTTGCCGCCGTGCTGCCCGAGGCACGCCCGCGCGCCGACTTCGACACCTTCGTCGACCTCGTGCTGTCGTCGCTGCGCGGGCTGGCCATGGCCCGCCTGTTCGGTGCCGACGCTGCGGCCGAAGCCGCCCAACGCGATCAGCTGGTGCGGCTGATCGTGCTCTGGATCCAGAACACCCCGAAGCCCACCCCTGAGGAGCCCCGATGAACACCCCACGCCGCCACTTTCACCGCCACGCCGCCGCCCTGGCGATGCTGGCCTGCGCCGCCCTGCCGTTCGCGGCCAGCGCCCAGGCCTGCCCGGGCAAGCCCATCACCCTGGTCGTGCCCTACCCGCCGGGTGGCGCCACCGACGTGCTCGGCCGCATCCTGGCCAAGGCCATGGGCACCCAGCTGGGTCAGCAGGTGCTGGTGGACAACCGCGCCGGCGCCGGCACCGCCATCGGCGCCGGCCAGGTGGCGCAGGCCGCGCCCGACGGCTGCACGCTGCTGATCAGCTCCAACACCACCTTCACCATCAACCCGGCGCTGAAGTCCAAGCTGCCCTACGACCCGCTCACCAGCTTCGAAGGCATCGGCGTCATCGGCACCTCGCCGCTGGTGCTGCTGGCGCACCCGTCGGTGCCGGCCAGCAACGTCAAGGAACTGGTGGCGCTGGCCAAGGCCAAGCCCGGCAGCCTGAGCTTCGGCTCCTTCGGCAACGGCACCACGGCCCATTTCGCCGGTGAGCTGCTGAAGGTCATGGCCGGCATCGACATGGTGCATGTGCCCTACAAAGGCAGCGCGCCGGCCATGCAGGACCTCATCGGCGGCCAGGTGCCGCTGACCTTCGACACCAACGTGGCCGCCATCCCGCAGGTGCAGGCGGGCAAGGTCAAGGCCATCGCCGTCACGTCGCTGAAGCCGTCGCCCACCATGCCCGGCGTGCCGTCCATCGCCGAGGCCGGCTACCCCGGCTACGAGATGGTGCCCTGGATCACCGTGGTGGCGCCGCGCGGCCTGCCGGCACCGGTGCGCACCGCCCTCACCAAGGCCTTCGCCGCCAGCCTGGCCGATGCCGACACCCGCGCCCAGCTCACCGCCAAGGGCGTGGACGTGAAGCCCGAAGGGCCTGCCGCCTACATCCAGCGGGTCGAAGCCGAACTGCCCAAGCTGCGCGCCTACGTGCACAAGGCCGGCCTGCCGGTGCAGTGAGCCGATGGACAACGCCGACCTGCCGGAACTCGGCGCCCTGGCGCTGCGCGACCTGATCGCGCAGCGTGCCGTGTCGCCGGTGGCGCTGATGGACGCCTGCATCGCGCGCATCGAGGCGCTGAACCCGGCCATCAACGCCGTCACCGCCACCGACTTCGACCGCGCCCGCGCCACGGCGCGCGACGCCGAGGCTGCCGTGCAACGCGGCGAGCCCCTCGGCCCGCTGCACGGCCTGCCGCTGGGTGTGAAGGACCTGCAGGACACCGCGGGCCTGCTGAGCACCAGCGGCAACATCGGCCGCCGCGGCCACGTGCCGCTGCAGGACAACGCCTTGGTGGCGCGGCTGCGCGCGGCCGGCGCCATCGTCACCGCCAAGACCAACGTGCCCGACATGGGCGCCGGCGCCAACACGCGCAACCCGGTGTGGGGTGCCACCGGCAACCCGTTCGATCCGCGGCTGAATGCCGGCGGCTCGTCCGGCGGTTCCGCCGCCGCGCTGGCCGCCGACCTGCTGCCGCTGGCCACCGGCAGCGACACCGGCGGTTCGCTGCGCATCCCCGCGGCGCTGTGCGGCGTGGTCGGCCTGCGCCCCACGCCCGGCCTGGTGGCCAACGACGCGCGGCCGCTGGGCTGGTCGGTGATCTCGGTGCTCGGCCCGATGGCACGCGACGTGGCCGACACCCGGCTGATGCTGCAGGCCTGCGCCGGGTTGGACGGGCGCGACCCGCTGTCGGCCGAGCAGCCCGACCTGTTCGCGCCGCCGGTGCTGCCCGACCCGGCCCGCCTGCGCATCGCCTACACGGCCGACTTCGGCTGCTGCGACGTCGACCCGATGATCCGCCGCGTGTTCCAGGCCCGCCTGGACGCGCTGCGACGCCTGGGTGCAACACTGGAACCGCTGGACGAGGCCCTGCACCCGCTGCTGGCCGAGGCGCACGGCGTGTTCGACGTGCTGCGCGCCGAGAGCTTCTACGCCGCCTACGCCGACACGCTGCGCGACGCGCCGCAGACGCTGGCACCGCACGTGCGCGCCAACATCGAGATGGCGGGCGCCATGACGCTGGGCGACCGCGCCGCCGCCCACCTGGCGCAGACGCGCATCGCGCGCGCCTTCGCGGCACTGTTCGAACGCTTCGACCTCATCGTCGCGCCCACCACGCCGGTGACCCCGTTCCCGTGGACCACGCTCTACGCCGAACAGGTGGACGGCCGGCCGCAGGCCAACTACTACCGCTGGCTGGCGCTGACCTACGTCGTCACCCTGGCCACCAACCCGGCGCTGAGCCTGCCCTGCGGGCGCGACGAGGCCGGCATGCCTTTCGGCCTGCAGCTGATCGGCCCGCTGCGCGGAGACGCGCGGCTGCTCAACATGGCCCAGGCACTGGAACAGGCGGGGGCCGGCGACCCGACGCTGGCACGGCCCAGGCCCGACATCGCGGCGCTGCGCACACCGCGGCCGGAACTGCGCAGCATCGTCACCCACCCGCCGATCCTGGACGGCGGCGGCTCCGGGTCGGCCTCGATGACGGCGGTCTGAGCGCCGCCCAGAATCGGCGCATGCCTGAACCCACGCCTCCCGAAGGCCGCATCACCACCGAGGCCCACGGCGGCCTGCTGCTGATCGGCATCGACCGCCCGGCCAAGCGCAACGGCTTCACGCCGGCCATGTTCCGCCAGCTGGCCGAGGCCTACACGCGGCTGGACGATGACCCCGCGCTGCGCGTGGGCGTGCTGCATGCCCATGGCGCGCACTTCACCGCCGGGCTGGACCTGCCCTCGTTCGCGCCGTTGATGCAGCGTGGCGAAAAGGCCTTCGACTTCGGCCTCGTGGAACCCACCGATCTCGGCACGCCCGGCTACCGCCGGCGCACCAAGCCCATGGTCTGCGCGGTGCAGGGCATCACCTACACGCTGGGCATCGAGCTGATGCTGGCGGCCGACATCGTGGTCGCCGCCGACGACTGCCGCTTCAGCCAGCTGGAGGTGCAGCGCGGCATCATGGCCACTGGCGGCGCCACGCTGCGCATGGCCGAGCGCGCCGGCCTGGGCAACGCGCTGCTGCACCTGCTGACGGCCGACGTCTTCGACGCCGCCGAGGCTCTGCGGCTGAACTTCGTGCAGAAGGTGGTGCCGGCGGGCACGCAGCTGGACGTGGCCGTTGGCATCGCCGAGGCCATCGCCGCGCAGGCGCCGTTGGCCGTGGTGGCCACGCGCCAGAACGCGCTCAAGGCGGTGGAGCAGGGCCCGGTGGCAGCGATGCAGGAGTTCATCGCCACCCAGCAGCGGCTGGCGCAGTCCGATGACGCGGCCGAAGGGGTGCGCGCCTTCGTGGAACGGCGGCCGGCGCGCTTCCAGGGGCGCTGAAGCACCACCCGACCCGGCCTTCAGGACGGCGGCACCGCCGTGCCGTCGTAACGCCGCAGGCCCGGCAGGTCGAGCACCGTCACCGCGCCGAAGTCCACGCGCAGCAGGCCCAGTGCCGCCAGGTGGTGCAGCGCAGCATTGGCACGCTGGCGCGACACGCCCGACAGCAGCCCCACCTCCTCCTGGTTGAGGCGAAGCACCAGCCCTGCGGCAGGATAGAGGTCGGGGTCGAACAGGCTGGCCAGGCAGCGCGCCACGCGGGCGTCGGGCCCCAGCAGGCGGTCGAACTCCACCAGGCCGATGAACAGGCTCAAGCGCGCATTGAGGTGCTGGAGCAGGAAGCGGTTGAAACCCAGGCTGCTGGACAGCAGGCGCTCGAAGGTCACGCGCGGCATGCAGGCCAGGCGGGTGGGCCGCACCGCGATGCCGTCATAGCGCCAGGGCCCCACGCGCAGCAGCGACCCCTCGCCGGCCCAACCGCCGGCCGTGACGCCAGTGAAGGTCGCCTGGCGACCGTCGGGCCGGGTCACCGACATCTTGACCAGCCCCTCGATGACGCCGATCCACAGGTCGGCCGGGTCACCGGCACGCAGGGCGTGGCCGCCGGGCGGCACATAGCGCTCGTAGATCTCGCGCCGGGCCTCCTCGAACTGGCCAGGCTCCAACGTGGCGGCCCAGAGGCTGCCCCGCAACATCTCATCGAGCGTCTGCAAGCGCGGTGACTCCTGATGCACCCGCTGCCATCTTGGTGGCGGGCGGCCTCATTACGCAGCAAGCGCCGATTTGGATGCAGGGGGGATTCACCAACCCGATCTGTCGTCGCGACGACAACCCGCGCCCGGCGTGCGGGCCACGATGGGCCCAGGCTCAACACAGGAGACAAACCATGCGCGAACCCCAGGTTCCCGATGCCGGCCGGCGGCGCCTGCTGGCCTATGCCGTGTCGTCGCCGGTGCTCACCGTCGCCGCCGGCGTGGGCACGCTGTCGGCCGCCACGCCCGCGCAGGCCATCGCGCTGCCGATGGTGCCGCCGGACACGGTGGACTTCTACGACATCGGCGATTCGCTGGTGCAGACGGCGCTGCCGACCATGCCGCTGGTGCGCCTGCAGATCGGCACCGACGGCCGTGCCACGCTGTACCTGCCCAGGCTCGAGGTGGGCCAGGGCATCGCGACGCTGGGCGGCATGCTGGTGGCCGAGGAGCTGGACCTGCCGCTGGAAATGGTGGACGTGCCGCACGAGGACGCGCGGCCCGAGCTGGTGTTCAACCAGATCTCCGGCGGTTCGGCGGCCGCGCGCTGCCTGCACGCCGGGCTGCCGCTGATCGCGGCCGCGGCACGACTGCGGCTGCTGGCGGCCGCAGCGAAACGTTTCGGCGTGGCCACCGCGCAGCTGCGCACCGAGGCCGGCGTGGTCTACACCGGCGACGGGCGCGCCGCCACCTACGGCGAGCTCAGCGCACAGGCCTCGCTGCTGCCCATGCCCACGCAGATCACGCTGAAGTCGCCGCAGGACTACCGCATCATCGGCCGGCCGGCGGTGCGCCTGGACGCGCGCGACATCGTCACCGGGCGCAAGCGGTTCGGCATGGACGTGGAAGTGCCCGGTGCCAAGCCGACGATGCTGCGCATGCCGTCGCAGATCCGCGGCACGGTGGTGCGGGTGAACAACATGTCGGTGGTGCGCGCGATGCCGGGCGTCATCGACGTGGTGGTCATCCCGGCCGGGGGCAGCATCGTGCCGCGTCCGCCCGGCGTGGCGGTCATGGCCGAGACCTTCGGCCAGGCCTGGGACGCGCTGAACGCGCTCGACATCACCTGGGGCAATGGCCCGCTGGCGGGGCAGTCGGACGCCAGCATCATGGCCACCCTGAAGAAGGCCAACCCGCCGCTGGCGGTGCCGCCGCTGGGCGCGCTGACGGTGGAAGGCGAATTCGAATGGCGCGCGGCCACGCACTGCCCGCTGGAGGTGGAAACCGCCATCGCCGACGTGCGGCCCGACCGCTGCGAGATCTGGGCCGCGATGCAGACGCCCATCATCGCGCTGCAGTCGGTGGCCGCCGACCTCGGGTTGCGCCAGGACCAGGTGGTGGCCCACGTGCTGCCCTCGGGTGGCAGCTTCGGCCGCCGCCTGTTCTGGGACCCGGTGCAGGTGGCGGTGCAGGTCAGCCGCCTGACGGGCCACCCCTGCAAGCTGATGTACCACCGCACCGACGACGTGCGCCAGACCCGCCTGCGGCCCCCGCAGGTGCACAAGGTGCGTGCCACGGTGCTGCTGGGCAACGTGATCAGCTACGAGCAGAACGTGGCGGCCGTGCGCCTGGACGCCCGCCACGGCTACGGCGAATGGACCACGGCGGTGGCCGGTTCGCTGCCGCCGGTGGTGCAGCAGACGGTGGGCAACCTGGGCTACGAGGAGTTCTTCTTCAAGACCATGGTCGCCTCGCCCTACAACTTCGGCGCCACCAACAAGCTGCTGACGCCGGTGCCGTTGGCGATGAACACGGTGTCGTTCCGCTCGGTGCACATCCAGCCGGCGCGCTGCAGCGAGGAGATCATCGTCGACGAGATCGCCCGGCGCCTGGGCAAGGACCCGCTGGCCTTCCGCCTGCAGCACCTGCGCCTGCCGCGGGCGCAGGCAGTGCTGCAGCGTGTGGCCGACGGCATCGGCTGGGGCCGCAGCATGCCCGCCGGCACGGCACTGGGCATCGCCGTGCACCAGGAGTCGCGCGCTTTCACCGCCTGCGCCGTGGAGCTGGATGCCCGCACGCCGGGCCAGGCCAAGGTGGTCCGCGCGGTGATTGCCATCGACGTGGGCAAGCCGATCAACCCCTCGGGCATCCAGGCGCAGTGCGAAGGCGGGCTGGCCGACGCCATCAGCCTGGTGCTCAAGGCCGGGCTGACGATCCGCGACGGCCTGCCGCTGGAGTCGGCCTACACCAGCTACCCGGTGGCCCGCATGAACGACTTCCCGAAGCGCGTGGAGGTGATCGTGATGCCCGACGCCGGGGAAGACATCGGTGGCATGGGCGAGGTCGGGTTCTCCGCCGCATCCGGCGCCATCGCCAACGTGTGGGCGCGGGCCACCGGCAAGAAGCCGCGCAAGTTCCCGCTCAACACGCCACCCGCCTACACACCGGTGCCACCGGGCCAGCTGCCCGTGCCGGCCCACCGCGCCTGATCCCCACCCTGACCGGCACACCGACCTCTGGAGACCCCATGCCCCAGTACCAACTGCACATCAATGGCGACCAGCACATCGTCGACGCGCCCGCGGACATGGCGCTGCTCTGGGTGCTGCGCGACAAGCTCGGCATCACCGGGCCGAAGTACGGCTGCGGCATCGACGCCTGCAAGGCCTGCACCTGCCTGGTCGGCGGCAAGGCGCAGACCACCTGCGCCATCCCCGTCTCGGCTGTCGGCGGCCGCCCCATCACCACCATCGAAGGCCTGGCCAGCACCGCGGCCGATGGCACCGAGCTGCTGCACCCGGTGCAGCAGGCCTGGCTCGATCACGACGTGGCGCAGTGCGGCTTCTGCCAGCCGGGCCAGATCATGGCGGCGGTGGACCTGCTCAAGCGCACGAACAACCCCAGCGACGCCGACATCGACGCCATCGAGAACATCTGCCGCTGCGGCACCTACGGCCGCATCCGCGCGGCGATCAAGGCCGCGGCAGCGATGATGCGCTGAGCGCGGGCGGCGGCGGGCCGTCCAGCAGCAGATTGGCGCGTGCAGCCCGCGGCGCGTCGGGCACACAATCGGCGCTCGTTCCCGCCTGCCGCCCGCCGCCCGCCGCCCATGCCTGCACTGCAAGACTTCGCCCTCGTCGGTCTCGGCGTGATGGGTCGCAACCTCGCGCTCAACATGGCCGGCCACGGCATCCGCCTGGCGGTGCACGACCGGGATCCGGCCGCCGTGGCGCACTGTGTGGAGGCTGTCGCCGCGGTGGGCCCCGCCGCCACCGGCCACGACACGCTGGCCAGCCTGGTGGCCGGGCTGAAGCGCCCGCGCCGGCTGCTGCTGATGGTGAACGCCGGCGCACCGGTGGACGCGGTGCTCGACGGCCTGCGGCCGCTGCTGGAACCGGGCGACATCGTGGTCGACGGCGGCAACAGCCACTGGCCGGACACCGAACGCCGCGCCGCCGCCTGGGCCGCGCAGGGCCTGCACTTCGTGGGCGCCGGGATCTCTGGCGGCGAGGAGGGTGCGCGCACCGGCCCCGCCATCATGCCCGGCGGCAGCGCCGAAGCCTGGACGGCGCTGCGGCCGGTGTTCGAGGCCATCGCCGCCAAGGTGGACGGCGAGCCCTGCGTCAGCCACATCGGCCCCGGCGGCGCCGGCCACTTCGTGAAGATGGTGCACAACGGCATCGAGTACGCCGACATGCAGCTCATCGGCGAGGCCTATGCCCTGCTGCGCGCCGCCGGGCTGGACACCGACGCCATGGCCGCCGTGTTCCAGCGCTGGAACTCCGGGGTGCTGCAGAGCTACCTGATCGAGATCACCGGCCTGATCCTGGCCACCCGCGACCCCGACACCGGCGCGCCGCTGGTGGACGTGATCCAGGACCGCGCCGGCCAGAAGGGCACCGGCCGCTGGACCCTGGTGGCCGCCGCCGAGCAGGGCGTGGCCATGGGCACCATGGCCGCGGCCGTGGACGCCCGCCTGCTGTCGGCGATGAAGGACGCGCGCGTGGCCGCCAGCACACGGCTGGCCGGGCCGGCGGGGCGGATCACCGGCGTCGACGCCAGCGCCTGGGTGGACCAGGTGGCGCAGGCGCTGTACGCCAGCAAGATCGTCGCCTATGCGCAGGGCCTGGCCTTGCTGCAGGCCGCCAGCCTCAACCACGGCTGGGGCCTGGACCTGGCCGCCATCGCCCGCCTCTGGCGCGGCGGCTGCATCATCCGCGCGCGTTTCCTGGGCCGGGTGGCCGACGCCGGCATGGGCGCCGCCGATCTGCTGCAGGTGCCCTACTTCGTCAATGCCCTGGCCGGTGCGCAGGCGGCGTGGCGCGGCGTGGTGGCCACCGCGGTGCAAGCCGGCGTGCCCCTGCCGGCCATGGGCGCAGCGCTGGCCCACCACGACATGGCGCGCAGCGCCCGCCTGCCGGCCAACCTGCTGCAGGCGCAGCGCGACTTCTTCGGCGCCCACACCTACGAGCGCACCGACCGGCCGGCCGGGCAGATGTTCCACACGTCCTGGCCCCCGACGGCCGGCTGATGGCCGCGGGTCAACCGCCTGCCAGCGTGCTCAGCAGGTGCGCCAGGCGGCTCAGTGGCCGCTGGTCGTCCGCACCTTCGGCCCAAAGCTGCAGCAGCGCCTGCTGTGCCGGGGCAAGCCGGCGGCGCAGGGCGGCCGCTTCCGGCGCGTCACGCAACCACAGCAATTGGCTGGAGACCGCGGCCAGATCCTCGCGCAGCCAGGTGGCGTAGGCCGGCTTGGCCAGCAGCACCTGCGGCTCGGCCAGCGGCGCGCGGTCTGTCCAGGCGCGTTGCTGGGCGCTGTAGGCCTCGCGCGAAAAGCGGGCCCAGGCGTTGAGAGCACGGGCCAGGTCCACGGCCGGGCGGTCCGTGCCGTGCGCGGCCGCGAACTGGCGCTTGCGCCAGCGGCGCTCGGCATCGAGCATCTCGTCGCTGACGCGTGAGCGCCCCACCGTGTCGCGGTGGCCCGCGGCGGCGCTGCACACTTCCTGCAGCAGCTTGTGGTGCAACGCGTCGCGGGTGAAACCCGGCAGCACCGGCTGATCGGGGGCGCCATACATGTCCAGCAGCTGCTCGAACGCGCGCAGCCGTTCATCGGCCGCCGTGAAACGGCCCGCCTGCACGTCACGCAGCATGGCGCTCTTCTGCAGCACCAGCAGGTTGTCCACCTGCTCGAAGGCGAGACTGGCCTCGGCCCCCGCCACCGGCTGCAGCACGGGCCAGAGCGCATGGCGCCCCGGCTCGCGCCAGGTCCACGCCAGCTCCAAGGGGTTGGCCGCGTCGGCTTCGGGACGGGACGCACTCAGCGTGAAGCGGCCGTCCGCCGGCAGCGGCGCGTGGCTGCTCACACGTCCGTCGTGCGCGTCGCGCAGTTCCAGCACGAAGTCGCCATGGCGTTCGGCGTAGGCCTCGGCGCCGTGGGTGGGCACGTTCACCGTGCCTGCCAGGTGCTGCTGAACCCGGGGGGATGCGGTCGGGGGCGCCGGAAGGGGCGCCCCACCACGGGCCGCCGTCGACAGCGAGGCGGGCCGGGAGGGGCCGGCCGCCGCGTTCTGCACGGGCGGGGGCACCTCCACGACCGGCGGTACCGACGGATGCCACCCCAGCCATGCGATGGCCAGGACGGTGGCGCCCAGCCCGGCCGCAGCAGCCACCCACGGCCAGCGCCGCGTCCGCCCGGCCACGCGCTCAGGCCGCACGAAACCCCGCGCCTCCAGCGTGGCCAGCAGGCGGGCCAGGTCAGCGGCCCATTCGTCACGGCGCAGCTTGCCGGCATGCAGGTCGGCCAGCCGGGCCAGGCTGGGCCAGGGCGCCAGCTCGTCCGCGCTGGGCGCGCGGGCCTCGTCCACCCGCAGCGGAAGCGGGTCACGGCCGCTGGCCAGGGCGGCTTCGACCTCACGGCGCACCCAGTCGCCCGGATCGTCCAGCCGCGGCCGGCCGGTCTGCGCATGCGTGGCCGTGAGCCAGCGGGTGCCGATGAGCACCACGACGACGCGGGCCGCGGCCACTTCCTGCTGCAGCCGCTGCGGCCAGTCGTCGCCGTCGCGCATGCCCTGGTGGTCCAGGAACACGGCGTCGGCGCCAAGGACCTGGCCCAGGTCGTGCGCCAGCCGCGACGCGGTCGCCCCGGTGTCCTCGGTGCGGTAACAGATGAACAGGCGCGCAGCGCTGGCCTCGGGCATGCGCCGGCGAGCATAGACCCTTGCCGGAGACCACCCGCCGGCACGTGGCCGTCAGTGCCGCTCAGGCCCGCGGCGGCAGGCCCTCGATGGCATCGTCCAGCGCTGCCACCGCGCCGCGGGTGTCGTGATGGCGCATCTGCCAGACGGCCCGGTCCAGCGATGCCAGCCCCTGGCCGGCGGCGGCGCCGCTGGCCGCCTGCAGCTCACGCCGGGCCAGTTGCAGGGCGGTGTAGGCGCGGGCGTCGTGGTCGCAGTAGAGCTCGACCTGGGCCATGCGCAAGGCCTGGCGCGCGCGGCTTTCGTGGCTCTGGCGCTCGGCGTCGCCAAAGGCATCGGCGGCCAGTGCCGCCGGTGCGGCAATCGACGCGACAAGCGCGATCAAGGGGCGGGTATCGACCATGGGGCCTCCTGGGATGGGGCACGCAGGCGCATCCGGGACGGGTGCACCGTGTCCCGATGGAACGGCCCGCGACGCGGGCCTGGATCGACAACGCGGCGCCGGCCCTGCCGGATGACGTGGACAGGCAGGCCACGGGCATCACCGTTCGGACGCGGCGCTAGCATCGCGGCATGCCTGACAGCCCGCCCGCCGACGAAGCGCCCTATGGCTGGATCGTGGTGGGCGCGACGTTCACCGCGTTGGCGGTGATCTTCGGCGTGGCCTACGCCTTTGCCGCGTTCTTCGCCCCTTTCGAGGCGGCGTTCAGCGCCAGCCGGGCCGATGTGTCGCTGGTGTTCGGCCTCTCGGGCCTGCTGTACTTCGTGCTCGGCGCCGCCGGCGGCATGCTGTCGGACCGCTTCGGGCCGCGGGTGGTCACCAGCGCCGGCATGCTGTGCATCGCCGCGGCGCTGGCCGGCGGCAGCCGGGCCACGTCGATGGCGCAGCTCACCGGGGTCTACGGCCTGGGCCTGGGCGTGGGCATCGCCCTGGTCTACACACCTTCCATCGGCTGTGTGCAGCCCTGGTTCGCGCGCCGCCGCGGGTTGGCCGCCGGCATCGCCAGCGCGGGCATCGGTGCCGGCACCTTTGCCGTGCCGCTGCTGGCCGCCGGCGCCATTGCCTGGTGGGGCTGGCGCAGCGCGATGCTGGCGCTGGCGGCCGGCGTGCTGGTGCTGGGCCTGGCGGCCACGCTGCTGCTCAAACCCGCGCCGGCGGCCACGCGGCGCAGCGGCGCCACGGTGCCGGGGCTGACGCTACCCGAGGCGCTGCGCAGCCGCTCCTTCCGCTGGCTGTATGCGATGTGCGTGCTGGCCGCGCCGGGCATGTTCATCCCGTTCGCCCACCTGTCGGCCTCGGCACGCGATCTTGGCATCGGCGAAGCCCAGGCGGTGGGCCTGGTGGGGCTGATCGGCATCGGCAGCCTGACCGGGCGCTTTGCCATCGGCAGCCTGGCCGACCGGGTGGGGCGGCCGCTGACGCTGGTGGCGATGCAGGCGTCGCTGGGCCTGTCGATGCTGCTGTGGTGGGCGGCCGACGGCTACGCGGCACTGGCCGTGTTCGCGCTCTGGATGGGGCTGAGCTACGGCGGCATCGTCTCGCTGATGCCGGCGCTGTGCATGGACCTCTACGGCGCACGCGCCGTGGCGTCCATCATCGGCACGCTCTACACCGGCGCAGCGCTGGGCAACGTGGCCGGGCCCTGGCTGGCCGGGCGGGTGTTCGACGCCAGCGGCAGCTACGCGGGCGTGATCCTGGGCTGCGGCCTGCTGTCGGCGCTGGCCACCTGGGGTACCTGGCAGGCGCTGCGGCGCTGAACAACGCGCGCCGCGCTGCCGCGCACCGTCACTTCAGCCGTTCGCTGTCGAAGCCCACGCGGATGGCGCCCCAGTGGCGGCCACCGATGACGATGGGCATGGACAGGTCGTTGACCACCTCGCCGGTGTCGCGCAGGTAGGTCTGGAACAGGAAGGGCTTGGTGTTGCGCGCCAGCTTGATGCCCACCGGGTCGTCGAAGACACGCTTGTGGCGGCTCTTGGCCAGGTCGTGGTCGTAGTCGCCGGTGGGTGGCTCGGAGAACTTGCGGTTGTGCGCCGGCGCGTAGCCGTTGTTGTCCACCGCCAGCGCGTACAGGCAGCCGTCGAGCCGGCCCAGCAGTGCGTCGTAGAGCGCCTGCAGCTCGCCTTCCACGGCCTGGTCGTAGCGGGTGGTGAAGCGCGGCGGGTTGGAGCCTGCAATGGCCTGGTACTGCTGGTCGAAGATGGCCTGGCCGGCGGCGGCGTGGCGCTGCAGCACGGTGGCGGTGTCGTCGCGCAGCCGGGTGGTGGCCTCCACCAGGGCGTCGAACACCGTGCCACCGGTGCGGAACTCGGCCAACGACCCCTGGATGGTCTCGGTGCTGTGGCGCAGGTGGTCCACGCGCTCGGCGGAGTGGCCCATGAGCTCGTGCACCACGCGTGCGGAGTCGGAAACGGCGCCGATGCGCGTGTTCATGTCGCGGTTGACGCCGGCCAGTTCGCCGATGTTGCCGGCAATCTGCTGCACGGTGGCGGCCATGCTGCGGAAGTCGTCCACCAGCGTCTCGAAGCGGCGGGCCGTGCTGTCCACGCGCCCGGCCGACTGGGTGACGCCTTCAGTGATCGACGCCGTGCCGTCCATGGTCTGCTGCACCAGCGACAGCATGGCGGCGCTGCGGGTGCTGATCTCGCTGGTCTCATGGTTCACGCGGGCGGCGAGGCCACGCACTTCGGCCGCCACGACGGAAAAGCCCCGGCCGGCTTCACCGGCACGTGCGGCCTCGATGGCCGCGTTGAGCGCCAGCAGGTTGGTCTGCATGGCGATGCCCTGGATGGTGGTGCCGATGGCCTCGATGGCGCGCGCCCCTTCGGCCAACTGCTGGACAGTGCTGCTGAAGGCGGCCACCGTGGCCTCCATCTCGGCCATGCGGGCGCGCACCTGCTGCAGTTCGTTCATGGACCCGTCGGCCGCCGCCAGGTTGCGCGACGACATCTCGGCAATCGTCTGCGCGCCGCTTTCCACCGACTGCGACAGCTCAGTCACCCGCGCAGCCGCCTGCTGCAGGTTCTGCGCGTCGCCCAGCTGCTGCTCGGCGCGCGTGGCGGTGAGCTCCACGTGCTTCTTCAGATGGGCCACGTTGGTGGCGGTGGCGATGCTGCCGCCGCGCGCGGCCAGCACCAGGCCGCGGATGCGGCTCAGGAAGCTCGACACGGCCCAGGCCACCGGCGTGAGCGGCAGCACACGGGTGTTGAGCGCGGCGGCACCTTCGTTGATGCGAGCCAGGGCCCAGCGGGCGCTGCCGGGGATGCGGGTGAGGCTGGCGAGGTTCATGCTGACTGGTCTCGTCGTCATCGTGTGAACCAGGGGTATCGGGCCGTACCCGACGCACTTGAGCCAGGTCAGCCCCAGCGGGGGCTTGGCGCCGGCAGGTGCGCCGAATGTCACGATCCGGGGCACCTTCCAGCGCGCACGCGGAAGGCATGACGGGTGTCGGAGGCCGCGCTCGCACCCCTTGCGGGCGGCCTGTGGCGCCTTCGCCGCTGAGCCGGGGCCCCACAGCGGATAGCGGTCGAAACGCCTATGCTGCGCGCCCATGCACCCCCGCCGCGCCATCCTGCTCCTGAACCTGGCCCACGCGGTGGACCACATGGCGCTGCTGATCTTTGCCACCGCCGTAGCGCGCATTGCCGCCGACTTCGGCTATGCCCGCTGGGAGGACCTGATGCCGTTCGGCGTCGGCGCCTTCGTGATGTTCGGCCTCGGCTCGCTGCCGGCCGGCCGTCTGGGCGACCTGTGGGGCCGGCGCGCGATGATGGTGGTGTTCTTCTTCGGCATCGGCGCGTCGCTGCTGCTGGCCGCGCTGACGCAGGGCCCGTGGCAGCTGGCGGCGGCGCTGACGCTGGTGGGCAGCTTTGCCGCCATCTACCACCCGGTGGGTATCCCGATGCTGCTGCAGGGCGCCGCGCGGCCCGGCGCCACCATCGGCGTCAACGGCCTGGCCGGCAACCTGGGCATCGCGGTGGCGGCCGCACTGACCGGCCTGCTGGTGCAGTGGGCCGGCTGGCGCGCCGCGTTCGCCGTGCCGGGCCTCGTGTGCCTGGCGCTGGGGGCCTTGTTCATGCGCCTGGTGCCGGCGGAGACCGAGGCGCCGGCCCGCCGCAAGGGTGGTGCCACGGTGCGCCTGTCGCGCAGCGAGGTGGCGCGGGCGCTGGTGGTGATGACGGTGGCGTCCGCCACCGGCGGCATCCTGTTCAACCTGACGACCAACGGCAACGCGCAGCTGCTGAGCGAGCGTTTCCGCGGGGTGATGAACGACCCCGCGGTGCTGGGCCTGCTCTTGGCAGGCGTCTATGCCGTGGCGTCGCTGGCCCAGGTGGTGGTGGGGCGGCTGATCGACCGGTTTGCGCTGAAGCCGCTGTACCTGGGCATTGCGCTGCTGCAGGTGCCGGTGCTGCTGTTCGCGTCGCAAGCCCAGGGCTGGTGGCTGTATGCCGCCCTGCTGGGCACGATGATCCTGGTCTTCGGCGCCATCCCGTTCACCGACGCGATGATCGCCCGCTACGTGGACGACAGCATGCGGTCTCGCGTGGCCGGCGTGCGCCTGGCGGTGTCGCTGGGCATCAGTTCACTGGCCGTGTGGCTGCTCGGCCCGCTGGTCAAAAGCCTGGGCTTCGACAGCGTGCTGCTGGTGCTGGCCGGCGTGGCGGTGTGCACCGCCTTCACCGTGATGTGGCTGCCGCGTGAACGGCCGGTGGCCGCGGCACAGCCCGCGTGATGGCCATGGCCTGATGGATGCGGCGTGAGGGCTGCGGCCGTAGCCACTGCGGCGGCCGCAGCCTGGCTCAGGGTTCGCCGACGAAAGCCGTGGAGCCGTTGCCGCCGCGCACCACCACACGCTTTGACCCTGCCGCGTTGGTGACCACCGGGAACTGGCCCGTCGGCACGTTCTGCGCAGTGTTGCGGGCCAGCTGGTAGCTCCACAGCAGGCTGCCGTTGCTGGCGTTGCTGACATTTACCGCCATGACGTAGGGCGGCGTGGCATTGCTTCTGCCCTTGGTGCGGGCACCGAAGGTCAGCACCACGGCACCGTTGTCGGTGGTGCTGGTGGACACGGCCGTGACCGGGTAGTAGCCGGGCGCGGCGCCCAGCAGTGTGCTCACGTCCACCGTCTGCAGCAGCGTGCCGTTGCTGGGGTGGATGCGCAGCAGCTTGCCCGTCTGCCACGGGTAGACCCAGAAGCCCCCGCGCGGGTCCTGGGCGGCACTGGCGGCGAACTTGGCGCTGAAGCTGGCCTGCCACAGCAGCGATGGTGCCGTGCCCTGGTCTTCCAGCGCCATGAACACCCCGCCGCCCGACGAGTTGCGGCCGTCGAAGAACAGGCGCGAGCCGACCACCAGCGGGCTGGCGTTGCTGGGGCCGCGGAAGTCGTAGGTCCAGGCCACGCTAAGCTTGCCGCGGCCGCCGCAGCTGTCGTCGGCGCAGATGTCCAGCGCGTAGAGCCGGCCGCGTGCGTCGCGCCCCACGGCCGAGGCCAGCACGTAGGCGCGGTTGCCGACCACAGCGGGCGTGTTGTAGGTGGCGTAGACCCAGCCGGTGGAGGCGTCGAACAGCGCGCGGCTGTCCAGCAGCGTGCCGCTGGCCACGTCGAGCACCGACACCTTGGGCGTGCCGGTGGCGCTGCCAGCGCCCGAGGCCAGCAGCACCATGTCCTGCTGGGTGCCGGCCAGCACCGGGCTGATGGGCGAGGCCGCGTCGGGCGAGGGCACCTGCCAGACGATCTGGCCAGTCTTCAGGTCGGCCATCAGCACCGTGTCCTGGTCGGCGGCGATGAGCCGGTCGTCGCTGCCGAGGATGGGCACCGACTTCCAGGCGGTGGCGCCCAGCAGGCCACCATCGTCCCAGAGCCGGTTGCCGTCGGCGTCGTAGACGATGAGGTTGGACGTGAGCGCCGGGTCACCGCCGCCGGTGCAGGCCACCAGGCGGGTGTTGGACACGCAGCCCAGGCCGCCCACCGCCGGGGGCGCCGTGCGGTCCACGCTCACCGCCACGGCGGTGGTGGGGCCAACGGCGTTGGTCAGGTCCGACATGCGGCCGTCGCAATGCGCCATCGGGCAGCCTTCGGTGCCCAGCGTGAGCGCCGCCACCGGCGCCATGGCCAACAAGGCCAGGGTGGCGGTAAGGGTGTGGCGCAGGGTGGCGGGGCGGCGGGGACGCGAAACGGGGCTGGGCATCGGGGAACTCCGGGGGCGGGCCGTCAAGGGGAGGCTCGCGAGGAACAGACTGTCAATGATGGCCCTGAAGTGACCGGGGTGCACGTTGGGGGGGCCCTGGTTCAGGGGAGAGGGCGCGTGTGGCCAGTAACTTGGCCGTGAAGGCTTTGGCGATCTAGTGAACGGAGAGCTTTCACACAAAACTGGCAATTCGGCCCAACCGGCCCGAAAGGAGACCGTTGGAAACTTCGTGCTCCCATATCCGGCGCACTCGCCACCCAGCCTTCTTCAGCTCACGGTCGTGCAGCCTGTCCCGCTCGACATTCCGAGCCAGCTTCTGCGCCCAGAACACCCGGTTGTTCTCAGGCACTTTTGAGTGCAGGGGACACTGGTGCCAGAAGCACCCGTCGACGAAAACGACCACCTTCTCACGGCGGAAGACGAAGTCTGGTCTGACGACAAGGACTGGCTTGCCCACGCGCAAGGCGACCCGGGGGCCCAGCTTCAGCCGGATCACGACATGGTGCCGCCAACCCTTGATGCCCGCCCTTCTAAACGCGATCGCAAGCGCCAACTCGGTGGACTTGTTGCCCTTGCCCCGGATGCGGGACATCACCTCAGTGCGTTTGGCCAGACTGAAGACATCTACCATCTCTGCCGCCTGAAATAGCCCTACGGCGCGGAGAAGTCCTGGAGCAGCTTGACTGCAGCACCAGGCGAGCTGGCCACCATCCACCCGGCAGCAGCGTCGAGTCGAAGTTCGTAGGTCACGGCGTCCACCCCAGGCGGCAGGCCTCCAGCGATGGACGTAGGCACGAGCCTCGGGAACCCATCGTAGACCCGGTAAAGCGCCTCGCTGCGGACCCTGAGCATCAGCTTGGAGTACTCCACCTCAAGCCGGTCGTAATAGCCGGCCGAGTAGAGCAGCGTCTCGAAGGCTGACAAGACGTCGGCGTCGTTCGAGAGCTTCGCCCGAAGCTCAGCAACAAGTCGAGGCAGGCTCTCCGTGGCGCTTGCCTCGTCTCGCACGCACAGCCCGAAGAGCAGGAGCACGCCGCCGTCGGGTTCGAGCAGTTGGTCCAGCCCGTGGATGACGTGGGCCGCATCCACCCGCTTGGTGGTCTTCGCTTCAATGCCCAGGCCCTGCAACTCGAAGTCGTTTCGGGCACCTGCAGGCCCGCGCCACGTGCTGACGGCCTTGCTGGGACCAAGTGCGGCACACATCCAGCGGCTCAGGAAGTAGAGCTCGCCGAACAGCCCTATCTGTTGCTCCACCCCCAAGGCGTTGGTAGGAACACCCGACCAGAAGCGCCGCCACTTTGCGAGCACGCCCTGCACGAGCTTCACCCGGGTCAGCCCTCCGGACCTCTCGACCGCATCCACCAGCTCACCGATGACGATGTCAAAGGCACCATGCCCCTGCGGGTCGAGACAGGCGATTTCGATGAAGGACTCTTCGATGCCGGTGTCTTGAGGCACCATCTTCACGGTCTGAACGCCGATGCCCCGGGATATCCGCTCGGTCAGGGCGTCCTCCTCACCTGCTGGAATGCGGACGAGGGCATGCCGTCGCAAGGCGGCGTCGATGCCAATCAGCACATCAGGGTGACGACCTGAGAGGGCAGTTCGAACCTCCAGGCGCTCCTTGGTCGGAGGCTCAGCCTCCAGCAGGTCCCACCTGGGCCCCTTGCTTGTGCCCGATGTCAGATCACCGGACGCCACCTGGCAGTCCCTTCGAGATAAGCCTCCGCAGGCCGCTCACGCTTGACCATGGGCAGCGAGACAGCCATGCCGATAAGGTCCTTGGCCATCGGGCTCCTCGGATCTGTGTAGATGGGCTTGCGGGATTTCCCCAGTTTCGAGCCGTCGTGACCGGAGAACTTGCCAATGGGGTAGACGATAAGCAGACCACGGTCTGAGCTTCTGGACAGACGGGCGGCGCGGTTCGGGTCTGTTTGCTCGCCGCTTTGGAGCTTGCGCTGCATCTCCAGACGCTCGTCGTCTGTAAGGCCGAAGGCCTCGTCACCTGGGGTCGTGATCACACCAAGGGAGTTCGATGCACCGATTCGGTTACGGCCGAGGTTCCAGACCGGACTGAGTCCCGACGGCAGCCAACTGGCCGCACCGAGCTCGTCCGACTTCTCGTCACGGCCGCGAACGAGGATGGACCAGTGCGTCACGTCGCCGTCGATGTTCTGCTGCTCGATCCAAACTGCGATGAGCTCTGGCGACAGGCCCGATGCCTCGGGAACGTAGTCGAAGTTCCGCAGCAGGTGGACGACCCCTGAAGACTGCACACCATTCCAAAGCGGTCCGAATTGCGTGGTCTGGTTCGGACCGCCAAGCCCGGCCAGGAAGTCATGGACCGTCGAGCGATTTCGCTCGCATAGCAGTGCGAGACGCTCCTCGTCGTTCAACGGGAAGCGGAAGGTCTGCTCGAGCTTGCCCGAATACGACTGGCTGACCTGGGAGGCGACGGCGTGCCGACGCTTCAACGCACTGGTCACCTGCATGCTGGGGTGGCTCAGGATCCGCACCCCAACCTCGCGGGGAGTCAGGCCGGGCACTATTTCATACATGCGGATGTCTTCTCTAAGCCGGTGCTCCACCAACGCGAGGTCTGCAAACCAACCCTGCAGCGTCCCCGTGGTGTAGATGCGGGTCAGGTCCTCGTAGCCGCCACGGTAGCCGTACCACCGGGCCATCTGCAGCAGCGTGTCGTACTGCGGTGACTGACGTGCGAAGTAGCTGATGAGCAGGCCTTCAAGGGTCAGGCCGCGGGCCAGCTTGTTGCCACCAATGGCAATTGCCTTAAGTGACGGGTTGAGGTCGAAGTCGAGAACGTCGCCTCGCTCGGAGTTGATCTCGAGGACCTCGACGGCCTTCGCGAAGTTGAAGATGTGATCCTCGATGGCTTCAAACTCGACCACCTTGCCGGTATCGACGCCGCTCGTCGTCGGCTTGAAGTCCTCATCCCACAGCTTCTTGAGCGTGTCCCGCAGGCCGTTGTGACGGTCGTAGCGCCATTCGTCCTTGAGCTCATTGAAGCGGGATTCGATGAGGTCACGCGTGGGCGACTGGTCAGCGATGCGCTGTGTTGTGTGCACGAGCATCGTGCAGGGCGCGTCCGGCTTGCCGCGCTGGGCCCGTGCGGCACCTGCAAGCATGAAGGCATGCAGGGCTTCCTCGAGTGAGGGAACCAGGTCGTTGTTGCTCAGGAGCTGAGTGACTTCGCCGTCTGGCACATCGCGCAGGACGTCGAGGCCCGGCACGCTCTCACCGCTTGCCGGGTCGAGCCGTCCGAAGAACTCCTCGGTTCCGAAGTAGCCGCGGGGCTTGGGCAGGTCGATGAGGAAGTCTCGCGGGTAGAGATCGTCACCAACCGCTCCGCCATAGTTGTCGTGCGGGATGAGCACGTTGGCGAACGGGGTGGCGGTGTAGGCGATGTATGCGCGCCGAGGGAACAGGTTCAGAAGGCTGCGGATGCGCCTGTTGATGACGGCCGGCTCTTCGAAGCTCGGATCGTTGGGGTCGAAGCCCTCTTCCTGCTGATAGCTGCCCTTGGTATCGACGCTCGCCTGATCAGCCTCGTCATCGATGAACAGTGCCGGCAGACCGCGACGCATGTCCTCCGAGGCTTCCTCGAACCAGGACTGCAGGCGCCTGAGAACCGCACCGTTCTTCTTGACCACCAGCAGCACGGGGTGAGAGCCCTGCAGGGCAGCTGTGTTCGCCAACCCCCGGTTGAAGTCGCCATCAATCGTGTCCCTGGTGAACTGGTGCCACTGCTTGCCAACGGGCGGCTCCTCCACGGCATTCGGCGGGTTGCCTGGATAGCCTGTGAGCTCTCGATTCAGGCGTAGCTGGGTCTGACGACGCAGGCCGTTGTCGATGCCCGAGAAGACGACCACCAGCTTGTAGCCGGCGTCTGCAGCCTTGGCGATGACCGCTGTGAAGTTGGCGGTCTTGCCGCTTTGCACGTAGCCCAGCACCAAGCCGCGGATGTCGAACTCCTCGGTGGCCGGATGTGCGAGCTTCGACAGGATGCAGTCGGAGGCGTTGTCAAGCGAGGCAACCGTGTCACGCGGCCAGTTCTTCTTGCCCAGCAGAAATCGACGAAGCGTAGGCCAGTAGTGCCAGGTCGTTCGGTCGAGGTCAGCCACCCAGTCATGCTCACTCTCGGCAGCCGATATGACACGCACACGCTCGAAGGTTCGGTTTTCCTCCTCAGTGAGCTTGCCCTTGACCCATTCCCTCAAATGAGCCGGGATGAGCTCACTGGCGTAGACAAGCTCCGGGTCGTGTCCCAACTCCAGGAGGAACCGGGCGGTGCGCAGCGCCTTCTCGTGATCTGGGTCGAGGTCCGCCATGGGTTCGCTCCTAGAAGTCAGGCTTCGAGGGTCGACTGCGCTCTGGCGACCGCGGCGTCAATCACGGGAAGTTCGTCCGGCTTCGCCACCCTCTTCAGCAGCCTGCCGACACGGGCGAGCTCTTCACTCGTGACGCCCGCCCCATTGGTTGGCGGCACCGGCACGTTGGCGTTGGAGTAGCCTGGATTGCCCAAGGCTCCGGAGGTGGCAGGAGATGGTGCCGGGGATGTTGGGAGCTTCCAGCTGCCCTTCGCAGCCACAGGGGCAGCAGGCAACGGAGCAGGTGCAGGGCTCGCAGCGCCGGCGTTTTTGTTGGCCGTTCGATATGTCTCGTCGGCCACCTTCGTCCAGGTCTTGACGGCCTTCTCGACGTCAGCGCGTATCTCGGCAGGGAACGCGACCTTCATCTTCGGCACGTTGATCTTGAACTCCTCGTCCAACTTGGGCGAAAAGAAGACCGCGATTCGGGCGAGCTTGAGGTGTTCGTCAATCGTGCGGATGCCGCTCCAGCCGCCGCTTTGGATGAGGCGGTCGGCACGGTAGATGTAGAACCCTTGCTGCCTGTTCCACTGATTGGGCCCGGAGGCGCGCTTGTGCGCCTCGGGGGACGAGAACATGGACTGAGCCGGAAGCACATACGGCTCGAACACCACGTCGCTGCGGCCATAGTGGCCGTCCACACGAAGGCTCAAGGGCTCCAGCGCCTTGCGCTTGGGTTCGTTGGCGACGAACGGATCCCAGGGTGTGACCTTGTCGTCTTGGATGTAGATGGCCAGCCGCTTGCCGCGAACCTTGTTCTCGAGGAAGCGGTGGAAGACCATCGCGACGTGCTCCTCGAGCTTGCGGCACATCTCGATGAGCCGCTTGCGGGCAGGTTCACCGTCGGGATTGTTGTATCCAAGGATGCGGTCGAGCTGCTGCCAGATGACGACCGTGCCGGTGGTCTCCTTCAGATGCAGGCGCACCTGCTCTGGCATGTCCGCAGAGCGAACGGGGAGGATCTCCCACTTGTTGGTCGCCTCGATGTGCGCCATGTCCCAGCAGTAGGCGTTGATGTCGGCCCGGGATTCGTTCTGCCGGGAGGCAACGATGAGCTTGCGGCACTGACTCAGCGATGCTGTCTTCAGGCCCAGGCCGAACTTGCCCAGGTCGTCATCGTCATAGTCGCGCTCGGCGCCGAAGCGCAGGGCCTCGCGCAGCTCCTGCGGTGACATGCCAACGCCGTTGTCGGCAATGCTCACATACGAGTCGGCACCTGCCCAGTGGGAGTTGATGCGGACCGTGTTGGCCCGGGCGGCTATCGAGTTGTCGATGAGGTCCGCCACGGCCGACTCGAACTCGTAACCCATGTCGCGCAGCGACTTGATCAGGCGTCGGGCGCCTGGAATGCTCTCAACCCCAATTGACATCAGTTCTCCCTGGAGGCATTTCGCCGTATCTGTCTTGATGCGCTATCGAACCCTGTCCTTCGCGGCAGCTCCTGCGATGACCGCTACAGAGCAGTAGTACTCCTCTTCAGCCAGTACCTTGGCATCGAACCTGCGCCGAGCTTCGCGCGCAAGTGGGATGAGCTCGACCGGCCACCCACTGCGCACGTAGTAGGGCTCAAGAACAAAGCTCACTCCCCGCTTCGGGCCTGGGCTGAGCTCCTTGCCGTTGTCCATCGCCGCGTCCGGATGGAGGTTGGGGTGCAGGTATCCGACGGCCCACCATGCCTTCAGGAATTCGGCCTTTGGCAGCTGCGTCAGGTCTTTCATCACCATTGACTCGACGAAGGCTTCGAGTTCTGTGACGGCCAGCTCCTGGCTCAGCGGCAGGTTGGCATTCAGGCTCCGCGTGACGGCATCAGTCATGGCCGGCTGAGCCAGGTACTCGGCCACAGCCAGTCCCACAGCCTTGCCTACCAGCGGCGGCACAGCGTTTCCGATCTCGGAGTAGGCTTTGGTGCGCTCTTGGGGAAATTCGAAAGTGTCAGGAAAGCTCTGAACCCGGGCGGCTTCCCGCGGCGTGAGCGAGCGGGTCTGGGTCGGGTGAATGAACATCAGTCCATCCTTCTTCAGATGCGCGACGATGGTCGAGCACAACTGATCCCGATGCTGGCGCGTGTAGCGATCCTTGAAATGCTCTCGGTCGTAGGGGAACTCCATCTCGACACCGCGGGCAATGGCAGCGCGGCTGGTCTCACCTTCTCGAAGGCGCATGAAGTCACGCTTGTCACGATCACTATGTGGACGGGCGGCGTGTCCGAGCAGGTTCCTGGCTTTGTGTGCTTGGAGCACGTTGTATGTGTACCTCCGGCCATAGCGCTTGACGTGCTGACGTCGCAAATCGATGTCGTATTCGCGGACGTGACGCTCGTCTCCCGCCAGGACTTCGGGCAGGTCACCAATGGCCTCACCCAGTGTCATATGGGGTTGCATGCCCTTGGGCACTGCTTCGCCAGGGTCGACGTGGGTCGCGCGGATGTACCGTGCAGGGATGAAGACTGGCAGTTCCCGCCTAGTTCCGATGATGAGTTGACGGACGCGCTTCTGGGGGACGCCGAACCGCCAAGCCAATGCTTCGAAGGGAATGACGCGGTATCCCAGCTCTCTGCTGTCCGCCTGGACCGCCGTGAAGAACTCGCCCCCCGCAGCCGAGCGGATGCCAGGGACGTTCTCCATCACAAAAACCTTGGGCTGGTAGTAGGTGACGAACTTCAGGAACTCACGATAGAGCTCCCGTCGCGGGTCGTAGACCAGTCGCTCACCGTGGTTAGACCCGCCGACTTGTCGTGCCTTAGAGAAGCCTTGGCAAGGTGGGCCTCCAACGATGACATCCACCCGCTGTGAGCCCAGCACCTCGTCCAATTCCTTGGGCGCAAACTTGGTGAGGTCCTTCACCATTGCGACCGACACGTCCGGGTGATTGCGCTTGAATGTCTCGATGGCCGATTCGTTCGAGTCGATGGCAGCCAAGCATCGCAAGCCTGCCCACTGCAGGCCGAGCGAGAACCCGCCGCAGCCTGAGAACAAGTCGAGAAATGTGAGCGGCTCAGAAACTACTGGGCTAGAGGCAGGCGAACGCCAAACATCAGCGTCTGTTGATTTTCCCATGCTGAGCATTCACTCCCGGTCCGCAAATCAGCGTCGGAAGCATTCTCACCGCAATCGCCGAGCTCCAGACTTGTTGCGTTGGTGCACAGGATCAATCAACAACAAGTCGGTGGCCGCCTCAAAGTTTTGACTACTCTAGAGCGGTTGCAGAGTTGCGCCCCTGTGCAACCCTCAAGGGCCGTATGAATTGGACCAGATGCCGCCTTGCATGACATACGTGCAGTCCAAAGACGGCATAGCCCCACTCTTGGTTGATCTCAGACTTTGGCGATGGTCCGACGCTCATGCGAGATCACGATGGTGCCAACTGCCACCTCGTCGCTCTGCGATCAACCCCAGAACTCACACGTCGATATTCGCCGCCCTCAGCGCATTCGTCTCGATGAAGTCCCGCCGCGGCTCCACCTCATCGCCCATCAGCATCGTGAACACCCGATCGGCCTCGATGGCGTCGTCGATCTGCACCTTCAGCAGCCGGCGCACGCCCGGGTCCATGGTCGTTTCCCACAGCTGCTCGGGGTTCATCTCGCCCAAGCCCTTGTAGCGCTGGCGGCCCACGCTGTTCTCGGCCTGCTGCATCAGCCAGGCCATGGCGCTGCGGAAATCCACCACCTTCTGTTCCTTCTGCTTGTCACCTTCGCCGCGCTTGGCCACGGCATCGGCGCCCAGCAGGCCCTGGAAGGTGCGGCCGGCCTCGCTCAGCGCTTCGTAATCGGCACCGTGCACGAAGTCGGTGGTGATCACGCTGCTCTTGACGTTGCCGTGGTGGCGGCGGCTGATGCGCAGCAGGTGCTTGTCGCTGCGGGCGTCATATTCGGCCGCCACTTCGGCTTCGTGCAACGCGGCCTGCATGCGCACGGCGCTGGCTTCGGCGGCTTCGGCCGTGTCCAGGTCCAGCACCAGGCCGTCGGCGATGGCGCGCAGGCCTTCCACGTCCATCCAGGCGGAGAGGCGGTTGACCACGCTGTTGGCGTGCAGGTAAGCCGTGGCCAGCTCGACCAGACGCTCGCCGGCCAGCTCAGGCTGGCCATTGCCCGGGTCGATGCGGGCGCCGTCCAGCGCCACCTTCAGCAGGTAGGCGTCCAGCTCGTGCCCGTCCTTCAGGTACTGCTCCTGCTTGCCGTGCTTGACCTTGTACAGCGGCGGCTGCGCGATGTAGATGTGACCACGCTCCACCAGCTGCGGCATCTGCCGGAAGAAGAAGGTCAGCAGCAGGGTGCGGATGTGGGCGCCGTCCACGTCCGCGTCGGTCATGATGATGATGCGGTGGTAGCGCAGCTTGTCGGGGTTGAAGTCGTCGCCCCCGCCACCAGCGCTGCCGATGCCGGTGCCCAGCGCGGTGATCAGCGTCAGGATCTCGTTGCTGGTGAGCAGCTTCTCGTAGCGTGCCTTCTCGACATTGAGGATCTTGCCGCGCAGCGGCAGGATCGCCTGGAACTTGCGGTCACGCCCTTGCTTGGCGCTGCCACCGGCACTGTCGCCCTCGACGATGTAGATCTCGCACAGCGACGGATCCTTCTCCTGGCAGTCGGCCAGCTTGCCGGGCAGGCCCAGGCCGTCGAGCACGCCCTTGCGGCGCGTCATCTCGCGCGCCTTGCGGGCGGCTTCGCGGGCACGGGCGGCCTCGACGATCTTGCCGCAGACGATCTTGGCGTCGGTGGGGTTCTCCAGCAGCCATTCACCCAGCTTGCTGGCCACCACGTCCTCCACCGGGCCGCGCACTTCGCTGCTGACCAGCTTGTCCTTGGTCTGGCTGCTGAACTTGGGCTCGGGCACTTTGACTGAGAGGACACAGCACAGGCCTTCGCGCATGTCGTCGCCGCTGATCTCCACCTTGGCCTTCTTGGCCAGCTCGTTGTCGTCGATGTACTTGTTGATCACCCGCGTCATGGCAGCGCGCAGGCCGGTGAGGTGGGTGCCGCCATCCCGCTGCGGGATGTTGTTGGTGAAGCACAGCACGCTCTCGCTGTAGCCGTCGTTCCACTGCATGGCCACCTCGACACCGATGTTGGTGTTGTTGTCGCTGGTGCGGTCGCCGGTGGCGTGGAAGATGTTGGGGTGCAGGGTCTTCTTGCCCTGGTTGATGAACTCGACGAAGCCCTTGACGCCGCCGACGTAGCCGAAGTTGTCTTCCTTGTTGTTGCGCTCGTCGACCAGGCGGATCTTGACGCCGTTGTTCAGGAAACTCAGCTCGCGCAGGCGCTTGGCCAGGATGTCGTAATGGAAGTCGGCGTTCTGCGTGAAGATCTCGTCGTCGGGCAGGAAGTGCACCTCGGTGCCACGCTTGTCGGTGGCACCGGTGATCTTCATCGGGCTCACCTCGAAACCTTCGCGCATCTCGAGCACACGGTCCTGCGGGATGCCCTTGCGGAACTCGATGTAGTGCACCTGGCCTTCGCGGCGCACCGTCAGGCGCAGCCACTTGCTCAGCGCGTTGACGCAGCTCACGCCCACGCCGTGCAGGCCGCCGGAGACCTTGTAGCTGTTCTGGTTGAACTTGCCGCCGGCGTGCAGCTCCGTCAGCGCGATCTCGGCCGCGGAGCGTTTCGGCTCGTGCTTGTCGTCCATCTTCACGCCGGTGGGGATGCCGCGGCCGTTGTCGACGACGCT
Source organism: Burkholderiaceae bacterium (assembly GCA_024235915.1). Taxonomy (GTDB): domain Bacteria; phylum Pseudomonadota; class Gammaproteobacteria; order Burkholderiales; family Burkholderiaceae_C; genus Rubrivivax. The sequence goes on from JACKLO010000010.1 coordinate 140,864, forward strand.
GATGCTGTTGTCGGTGTGGATGGTGACGACGATGTCGTCGCAGTGCCCGGCCAGCGCTTCGTCGATGGAGTTGTCCACCACCTCGAAGACCAGGTGGTGCAGGCCGGTGCCGTCGGACGTGTCACCGATGTACATGCCGGGCCGCTTGCGCACGGCCTCCAGGCCTTCCAGGATCTGGATGCTGCCTTCGCCGTAGGCGTCGGAACCGGGTTGCGGCGTGGTGTTCTCGGTCATTCTGGCTTTCTCTGGAAACACGACAGCGGGCCGTGGCCCGCTGGAAGCTGGTCTGCGGCGCGTTGCCTCAGATCCGCATCGGCATCACGACGTACTTGAAGCCCGCCTGTTCCGGCACGGTCAGCAGGGCACTGGCCTGGCTGTCCTGCAGCTCGAGCTTGACCATCTCCTGCGGGATGTTGGTCAGCGCGTCCATCAGGTAGGTGACGTTGAAGCCGATCTCGATGGCGTCGCCGTTGTAGTCGATCTCGAGCTCTTCCTTGGCCTCTTCCTGCTCGGCGTTGCTGCTGGCGATCTTCAGCACGCCGGGCTCGATGTTCAGGCGCACGCCCTTGAACTTCTCGCTGGTCAGGATGGCCGCGCGCTGCAGGCAGCCCAGCAGCGGCACCCGGCCCAGGATGACGTGGTTCTTGTGGTTCTTCGGGATCACGCGGTTGTAGTCGGGGAACTTGCCCTCGACCAGCTTGGTGACGAATTCCATGCCGCTGAAGGCGAACTTGGCCTGGTTGGCGGCAAAGCGCATCTCGATGACGCCTTCGTCGCTGTCCTTGTCGTCCTTGAGCAGGCGCTGCAGTTCCAGCACCGTCTTGCGCGGCAGGATCACCTCCTGCTTGGGCACCTCGTGGTCCAGCGTGGCCTGGGCCAGCGCCAGGCGGTGGCCGTCGGTGGCCACCAGGGTCAGGGTGCTGCCTTCGGCGATGAACAGGATGCCGTTGAGGTAGTAGCGGATATCGTGCACCGCCATCGAGAAGTGCACCTGGTTGATCAGGCCCTTGAGCGTCTTCTGAGGCACCGAGAAGGCGGGGCCGAAGTCCACCGCCTCGTTGACGAGGGGAAAGTCGTCGGCCGGCAGGGTCTGCAGCGTGAAGCGGCTCTTGCCACCGGTGAGCGTGAGCTTGGCGCCGCTGGCGCTGAGCGTGACGGTCTGGTCGGACGGCAGGGCACGCAGGATGTCGATGAGCTTGCGGGCACCCACCGTCACCGACAGGCTGCCGGCATCACCGCCGAGCTCGGCAGTGGTGCGCACCTGGATCTCCAGGTCGCTGGTGGTGAACTCGACGGCCGGGCCGTTCTTGCGCAGCAGCACATTGGCCAGGATGGGCAGGGTGTGCCGGCGTTCCACGATGCCGGCCACCGACTGCAGCGCGGCGAGCAGGTTTTCCTGGGCTGCCTTCAGGACGATCATGTCTTTACCTTTTTAAGCCTGGTAGCCGTAGTAGGGCCAGGCCGGGGCTGTGAACAACGCTATTTTCGCCTGATTGATCAAGGCTTTAGTGGGGCATGAACCCTGTGGGCCGGAACAGGGACGGCGACGTCGCGGTTTGGGGACAAATCGAGCGGGTGGCCAAGGGCTGTGGACAAGCTTGCGGTTGTTCGGGAGATGTGCACAGGGTTGTGATGGTGTCCGTTGTTCGGCACGGCATCCCACGGCTTCGCAGCGCTCGGCTGGTTCGCCCACGGCCCGGCGAGTATGCCGGGCCGGTTCGGCAGGCGAACGGCCCCGCGCAGGTGGACGCGTGCGTCCTGCCTCACCCTTTGAGCGTCTGCTCCAGCACGTGCAGCTGCTGGTTGAGCTCGCTGTTCTTCTGCCGCTCGCCGCCGATCTTGCGCACCGCATGCAGTACCGTGGTGTGGTCGCGGCCGCCGAAGAGCTCGCCGATCTCCGGCAGGCTCTTCTGCGTCATCTCCTTGGCCAGGAACATGGCGATCTGCCGCGGACGGGCGATCGAGGCCGGCCGCTTCTTGCTGTACATGTCGGCGACCTTGATCTTGTAGAAGTCGGCCACCGTCTTCTGGATGTTCTCGACCCCGATCTGCCGGTTCTGGATCGACAGCAGGTCCTTCAGCGCCTCGCGGGCGAGGGCGATGTTGACGTCCTTGTGGGTGAAGCGGGCGTAAGCCAGCACCTTGCGCAGCGCGCCTTCGAGCTCGCGCACGTTGGCGCGCACGTTCTTGGCGACGAAGAAGGCCACGTCTTCCGGCATCTCCACGCCGTCCACCCGCGCCTTCTGGATCAGGATGGCCACCCGCATCTCCAGCTCCGGTGGCTCGATGGCCACCGTGAGGCCGGCGTCGAAGCGGCTGGTCAACCGTTCGTCGATGTCGACCAGGCCCTTGGGGTAGGTGTCGCTGGTCATGATGATGTGGGCGCGCTTGGCCAGCAGTGCTTCGAAGGCGTTGAAGAACTCCTCCTGGGTGCGCTCCTTGCCGGCGAAGAACTGCACGTCGTCGATCAGCAGCAGGTCGAGCTGGTGGTACTTGGCCTTGAGTTCGTCGAAGGTCTTGCGCTGGTAGTTGCGCACCACGTCGCTGATGAACTGCTCTGCGTGCAGGTACAGCACTCGCGCATCGGGCTTGTCCTTCAGCAGGGCATTGCCCACGGCATGCACCAGGTGCGTCTTGCCCAGGCCGACGCCACCGTAGATGAACAGCGGGTTGTACATGGCGCCCGGCGCGCCGGCCACGTGCAGGGCGGCAGTGCGGGCCATCTGGTTGGCGCGGCCGGCCACCAGGGTGTCGAAGGTCAGCGCCGGGTTGAGCTTGTGGCGGCTGGCGGCCGGCGCCGTGGCGGCTAGACCGGTGGTGGCATGGGTGGCCGATAGCGCGGCGGGCAGGGCAGCCGTAGCCGCCGCATCGGCGGCGTGAACCGGGTGCGCATCGTTGGCCGAGGCGGCGCCGGCCAGTGGGCCTGGGCGCACCGTGGGCAGCTCACGAGGTGCCAGTTGCAGGTCCAGCCGGACGGGCAGACCGGCGAGGTCGCTCAGCACGGTCTCGATGCGGCCGGCGTACTGGCTGCGGATCCAGTCAAGCTTGAAGCGGTTGGGTACCCGCAGGGCGACACGCATCGTGTCGTCGTCCTGCGGCGGCAGCACTTCAGCCGGGGGCAGCGGTCGGATCCAGGTGTTGAACTGCTGTTCGGGCAGTTCGCTTGCGAGGCGCTCGCAGCCACGCTGCCAAAGGTCGGGGGTCATGCCGGTGGGGTGTGGAAATCTTCTTGTCTCGGCACCTTCTGGCAGCAGCCAGGCGGTGCGGGGAGCGCAGTTATCCACAATGTCGCGCCAGCGGTCAACCCCTGCGCATCACCACAGGTTGTGGTGCAAGTCTTTGACCAGAAAAGGATTTTCTGCTCTAATGGAGGGTTCCCCGAATTCGGAAAAATGCGGGGCAGTACGGGAATGTGCTGATCTGGCAACGGCTGTGTGCAACATCGCAACAGCTTGGTGCGGCGGGTGGAAGGTCTTTGTGGCCTGAGGCTTGGTGCGCTGGGTTCGCCAGGGTGGCTGGGGTTGGCGAATGCAGCCTGGGTGCGCCCAGGAGCTTCGGGTCAGGCCTACAGCGCCCTTGCGGGTCGGTTCTGCCTTTCGGCGCCTCTCGATGCTGCCCGCCTGCGTGGGTCCAGTTCGGCCAGCCACTGGCATTTTTTCGCCAGGCCTGGCGTTTTTGCAGCCTTCGGCGCCTGGTGACGGCGCCTTCACCGTCCAGGACTTCACACCATGAAGCGCACCTACCAGCCTTCCAAGACCCGCCGCGCCCGTACGCACGGTTTCCTCGTCCGCATGAAGACGCGCGGCGGTCGTGCCGTGATCAAGGCGCGCCGCGCCAAGGGCCGAAAGCGCCTGGCCTGAGTCACGACGCTGGTGGCAGGCCTTCACCGCCGGCCGCGATGATCGGGCGCCTTGTGCACAGCGCCGATTTCCAGCGCCTCCTGTCGACCCCGGCATGGTCACGGAGTACCCACTTCGCTGTCCACCACCTGCCGGTCCCGCCGGCGCGGCCGCGGCGGAAGCTGAACGACGCGATCTCAACAGAGTTATCCACAGATGACGTGGACAAGTCACCCGAACCTGTGGATGACTTGTGCGGTCGGTTCTGGTTGGGTGCGGTGCTGCCGAAACGTCTGGCCAAGCGCGCGGTGACGCGCAATCTGTTGCGCCGCCAGATCCGCGCGGCGCTCCAGCGGCATGCGCAGCGCCTGCCCGGTGGCTTGTGGGTGGTCCGGCTGCGCAGCGGCTTCGCGCGCAGCGAGTACGTGTCCGCCGCGTCGACAGCGCTGCGTGTGGCCGCGCGCGCCGAGTTGGATGCTGCCCTGGGGGCGGCAGGTCGGCGCACACCTGCCGCAGAGCGGGTACCGCACGCCGGGCGAAGGGGCGCAGCGTGAACCTGCCGTTGCGCCGGGTCGCCAACGCGCCGAGGCAACTCATGGTCGGCATCGTGCTGGCCTACCGCTACCTGCTCAAGCCCTGGCTGGGCAATGCCTGCCGCTTCGAGCCCAGCTGCTCCCAGTACGCGCTGGATGCGTTACGCCGCCATGGGGCGGTGGCCGGCGGCAGCCTGGCCGCGGGCCGCTTGCTGCGCTGCCATCCCTGGTGTGACGGCGGCCTGGACCCGGTGCCCGCGCGGGCACCGGGGCTCTTCACGCGTCTTGGCCTGGGCGCCGACGACAACGACCCTCCCGAATTCTCGAATCGGACTTCTTCATGACCGACATTCGCCGCACCCTGCTGTGGGTGGTTTTCACGATGTCGCTCGTCCTGCTCTGGGACGCGTGGAACAAGCACAACGGTCACCCGACCATGTTCGGCATGCCGACCGCCAAGCCGGCGGCCTCGGCGGCGGGAACGACACCTGGCGCGGTGGCCGCCAGTGGCGTGCCGGCGGCCATCGCCAGTGCCGGCGGTACGCCGGTGCAGCCCGGTGTGCCCACGGCGGCTGCGGTTCCGGCGAGCGAGACCGTCACCATCGAGACCGACGTGGTACGGGCGACGCTCGACAGCCGGGGTGGCACGGTGGTGGGCCTGGAACTGCTGAAGTACGCCGACCAGAACGACCCCACCCGCCAGGTGAAGCTGCTGGACCAGAGTGCCACCCGCGTCTACCTGGCGCAGTCGGGCCTCATCGCCCAGACGGCCGGCATCAGCCTGCCGAATCACCTGACGCCGATGCGTGTCCTGCCGGGCGAACGCCAGCTGGGCGACAAGGCCAGCGAAGTGAGCGTCAGCTTCGAAAGCACCACGCCCGAAGGCCTGACGCTTCGCAAGACGCTGCGCTTCCCGCGCGGCGGCTACACGATCGGTGTCACGCACGAGGTGGTCAACGGCGGTGCCACGGCGGTGAACCCGCAGCTGTATCTGCAGCTCTCGCGCGACGGCAACAAGCCGGAGGGTGAATCGAGCTTCTATTTCACCTTCACCGGCCCGGCGGTCTATTCCGAGGCCACCAAGTTCAAGAAGATCGACTTCGGCGACATCACCAAGGACAAGGTCCAGCTGCCAGCGCCCGCCAAGGACGGCTGGGTGGCGATGGTCCAGCACTACTTCACCAGCGCCTGGTTGCTGCCCGAGGGCGCTGAGCGCGAGTTCCGCACCGCCAAGGTGGCGGACAACCTGTTCTCGGTGGCGCTGGTGACGCCGCTGGGTGACCTGGCGCCGGGCGCCAGCACCACGCAGACGGCCACGCTCTATGTCGGCCCGCAGGAGGAATACAAGCTGGCGGCGCTGGCGCCGGGGCTGGAACTAGTGAAGGACTATGGTTGGCTGACCATCCTTTCCAAGCCGCTGTTCTGGGTGCTGACCAAGCTGCATGGTTTCCTGGGCAACTGGGGCTGGGCGATCATCTCGCTGGTGGTGCTGCTGAAGATCGCCTTCTACTGGCTCAACGCCAGCGCGTACCGGTCGATGGCCAAGATGAAGGCCATCAACCCGAAGGTGATGGAAATGCGCGAGCGGCTGAAGGACAAGCCGCAGCAGATGCAGCAGGAGATGATGCGCATCTACCGCGAGGAGAAGGTCAATCCGCTGGGGGGCTGCCTGCCCATCGTGGCCCAGATGCCGTTCTTCATCGCGCTGTACTGGGTGCTGCTGTCCAGCGTGGAGATGCGCAACGCCCCGTGGATCGGCTGGATCCATGACCTGGCGGCGGTGGACCCGTTCTACATCCTGCCGATCCTGATGACGGCGTCGTCGCTGTTCCAGGTGTGGCTGAACCCGACGCCGCCGGACCCGGTGCAGGCCAAGATGATGTGGATCATGCCGTTGGCCTTCGGGGTGATGTTCTTCTTCTTCCCGGCCGGTCTGGTGCTGTACTGGCTGACGAACAACATCCTGTCCATCGCCCAGCAGTGGTTCATCAACAAGCAGCTGGGCGTCATCGGCAAGTGATGCCGGCACGTCGGCTGCCATAGTTCACGCGCGCTGCCTCGGCCCCTCGCTGCGGGGGTTGATGGGGGGCGTCCAGTGGCCGAGGATGCATCCATGCGGGTCGACCCGGCGCATGCCGGCTCAGGAGCCCGGCCCGTCAGCCACGCGGCTTGCCGGGCCGCTCCACCCGCGCCATCTCCCGCCGGGGCGCGCCAGAATCACGCCACCATGCGCTCCGGCCCCAGCACGCCAGCGGCGTCGCCGCCCACCGAACCCATTGTCGCCATCGCCACCGCCCCGGGGCGCGGCGCGGTGGGCATCGTGCGGGTGTCTGGGTGGGGCCTGCAGCCACTGATCGACGCCATCTGTGGCCGTGGGCTGACCCCACGACAGGCCCACTACGGGACGTTCAGAGACAGCGATGGCCTGGCCATCGACCAGGGTCTGGCGCTGTACTTTCCGGCGCCGCACAGCTACACCGGCGAAGACGTGCTCGAACTGCAGGCGCATGGCGGCCCTGTGGTGCTGCAACTCCTGCTGGCACGCTGCCTGTCGGTGCTGCCGGGTTTGCGGCTGGCGCGGCCGGGCGAGTTCACCGAGCGGGCCTTCCTCAACGACAAGCTGGACCTGGCGCAGGCCGAGGCCGTGGCCGACCTCATCGAGGCCGGCACCGAAGCGGCAGCCCGTGGTGCCGCGCGCGCCCTGAGCGGCGACTTCTCGCTGCGCATCGACGCGCTGGCGGCCCGCATCGTGCATCTGCGCACGCTGGTGGAGGCGACACTGGACTTCCCCGAGGAGGAGATCGACTTCCTGGAACAGGCGCAGGCCCGGCGACAGCTGGATGAGATCCTGGTCGCGCTGGACGCGGCGGCCGCCGGCGCGCGCCAAGGTGCGCTGCTGCGCGAAGGCATGCGGGTGGTGCTGGCTGGGCAACCCAACGTGGGCAAGAGCAGCCTGCTCAACGCCCTGGCGGGGGCGGAGCTGGCCATCGTGACGCCCATACCGGGCACCACGCGCGACCGTGTGGCCGAAACCATCCAGATCGAGGGCGTGCCGGTTCACGTGGTGGACACCGCCGGCCTGCGCGCCCACGGCGAGGCGGCCGACGAGGTCGAGCGCCTGGGCATTGGCCGCAGCTGGGAAGCCATCCGTGATGCCGATGCCGTGCTCTTCCTGCACGACCTCACGCGCCGCGGCGAACCGGGCTACGAGGCCGCGGACGCCGCCATTGCCGCCGAACTGCCGGCAGGGGCGGTGCTGCAGGTCTTCAACAAGGCCGATACCGCGCCGGCGGATGGCCTGCCCGATGACGCCCTCGTGCTGTCGGCCCGCACCGGGGGCGGTCTGGCGGCGCTGCGGGCGGCGCTGCTGCAACGTGCCGGCTGGCAAGCCACCACCGAAGGCGTGGCGATCGCGCGCACGCGCCATCTGCAGGCGCTCTCACGCGCCCGCGGGCATCTGGAGGTGGCGGTGACGTTGGCGTCACCGCTGGCGGCGCAGCGTGACGCGCCGCTGGACCTGCTGGCCGAGGAGCTTCGCCTGGCGCACCGTGCGCTCGGCGAAATCACCGGTCAGTTCGGCGTTGAAGATCTCTTGGGCGAGATCTTCTCGAACTTCTGCATCGGGAAGTGACGCCGCCGCGGCAGCGTCACGATGCCGCCGATCAGCCGCTGTGCGGCCGCTTGCCCGGGTTCTTCTTGCTGCGCGTGTGCGAGCCGCGCTCCAGGCTGCGGCGCTGGCCGGCGTTCATCTTGACGCGCGAGCCCGGCAGCGGCGGGGTGGCTTTGCGGTCGGCTTCGGTCTTGATCTTGTTGCCCATGTTGGCTTCCTTTGGCGTCCAGCGGCAGTTGGCGAAACCCTCAATTAGGCCACAGCCTGGCGCTCAGCGGTTTGGCGGCTGTTCGCCGTCGGGCAAAAGGTATCGTGGACCGTCCCCCAGGTCAGCGGCACGGTCGTCGGGATTGAACAGCCGGCAGCGCTGCAGCGACAGGCAGCCACAGCCGATGCAACCGTCGAGGTCGTCCCGCAGCTGCGTCAGCACAGCGATGCGGGTGTCCAGTGTCTTGCGCCAACGGCGCGACATGCGGGCCCAGTCGGCGGCGGTGGGCGTGCGGCCCGACGGCAGTGCGGCCAACGCCGTGGCCACGTCGGCCAACGGCACGCCCATCGCACGGGCGGCGCGGATGACGGCCACGCGGCGCAACGCGCTGCGCGGGTAGCGGCGCTGGTTGCCGCCGGTCCGGGCCGCCGTCAGGAGGCCCTGCGATTCGTAGAAGCGCAATGCGGTGGTGGCCACGCCACTGCGGGCCGCCAGCTCGGCGATGGTCAGGCTCGGGGTCTCAGACATCAGTGTTAGCCGGCCGGTGCAAGCCGCGCTTGACTTCAAGTGAACTCGAAGTTTGACACTGGTGGCGTCCCAACCCAAGGAGCCATCCCATGAACCCTCGACTGGAACATGCCAACCTCGCCGTGCGCGACATCGACGCCACGCTGCGTTTCCTGATCACCGCGCTGCCAGACTTCCGCCTGCGTTTCGACGGGATGGACGACCAGGGGCGGCGCTGGGTGCACGTTGGCACCGACGACGCCTACCTGGCGCTGTATCCCGCGACCGAGACGCCTGCCGAACGCTGGGCGCCGTACGCCGGCAAGCCGGGCGTCAACCACCTGGGCCTCGTGGTCGACGACGCCGACGCCGCGCGTGAGCGGCTGGCCGCCGCCGGCTACCGGGACACCACGGTCGACAACCACCACCCGGCGCGGCGGCGTGTGTACTTCCTGGACCCGGATGGCAACGACTGGGAGTTCGTGCAGTACCTCAGCGACGACACCGCCAAGCGCCACGACTACGGTGACGCGCGGCCCCGTACGGCCTGACGCGCTGAGGGCCCGATGGCTTCAGTGCCCGTCGAAGCTGACCAGCGAAAACACGGGCACACCCGCCGCCTTCAAGCGTGCGGAGCCGCCGAGCTCTGGCAGGTCGACGATGGCGGCCACTTCCACCACGTCGGCGCCAAGGCGCTGCAGCAGCTTGTGGCCGGCCAGCATGGTGCCGCCGGTGGCGATGAGGTCGTCGATCAGCACCACTCGCTCGCCGGGCTGCACGGCGTCGGTGTGCACCTCGACCGTGGCGCTGCCGTACTCCAGCTCGTAGGTCTCCTCGAAGGTGGAGAACGGCAGCTTGCCCTTCTTGCGGATGGGCACGAAGCCGATGCCCAGCTCGTAGGCGACCACCGAGCCGATGATGAAACCACGTGCGTCCAGGCCGGCGATGGCCGCGGGCCGGGCGTCGAAGTAGCGGTGCACGAACTGGTCGATCAGCACCCGGAACACGCGCGGGTTGGCCAGGAGGGTGGTGATGTCGCGGAACATCACGCCCGGCGCTGGCCAGTCGGGCACGGTGCGGATGTGGGCGCGGATGTAGTCCGCAGGCGGGACCTGGTGTTCGGCAGGAATGGAAGCGGCCATGGCGGGATTGTCGGCCGCTGCAGGTCAACCGGGCATGCGGGCGATCACCTGCACCGCGCCGTCAGCGCCGGCCTTCAGCACTAGGCCCTCGCCACTGGACGACCCGGCACCGGCCAGGTCCGACAGCACGAACATGTGGGTGACCCAGGCCTCGAACCGGCCCACGGGCACAGCCGCCAGGGCCGCGCGCAGGCCGGGCAGACGGCGCGCATTGACGGCGTCGCTGCTGCCTTGTGGTGACCCCAGCAGGTCCCAGCGCTCGGCACGGCCGAAGGCCAGCTCGGCGGTGTCGACGCAGCGGCACCACGGGCTGCTGCGCACGCGTGCCGGCGTCAGATGCCGGGCCTGGAACCAGGCGCCGATGCGCCGCGCCTGCGCCCTGCCCTCGTCGCTGAGGTTGCGCTGGGTGCTGCAGTCGTCGACGCGGAACGTGGGGGGATCGAAGGTGCCCGGGGCCAGCGCATGGCGGAAAGCGATCACGCAGCCGCCAGCGGCGAGCAGCGCGGCGACGTCCGGTTCGGCGGCGGCATGGCCCAGCGCGGGGGCCGCCAACATGGCGCTCAGCAGGGTTCGACGGTGCACGGAATCTCCTGGGGCCTGGCAGGACCTGGCGGCTGCCGTGTGACGCGCGGCAACTGCCGAACAAGGTGTCGCCGACCCGGCGTCAGCCCTTGAGCAGCTTGGCTTCGGCCAGCGCCAGCGGCTCCGGCAGCCCTGACAACACCAGCGTATCGCCGGCGGTCAGCACATGGCTGTCATCCGGCGCCAAGACCTCACCGCTGGCGCGGCGAAGTTTGGCCACCTGCACCCCCATGGGCGTGAGCAGCAGGTCACCCAGCGGCTGGCCAACGCTGACCGCAGCCGGCGGCAGCGTGACGCTGGACAGCCGCACCTGCTGCAGTTCGTCCACCGTGTCGTCGTCGCGGCCATGGAACCAGCCGCGCAACAGGGTGTAGCGGGCGTCCCGTGCCTCCTGCACCACGCGAATCACCTTGCGCATGGGCACGCCCACCAGCGCCAGCGCATGGCTGGCCAGCATCAGGCTGCCTTCAATGGCCTCGGGCACCACGGCCATGGCGCCGGCGGCGCGCAGGCGTTCCATGTCGCTGTCGTCGATGGTGCGCACCAGCACCGGCACGGCAGGCGCGTGTTCGCGCACCAGGTGCAGGATCTTCAGGGCCGAAGGCGTGTCCGGGTAGCTCACCACCACGGCATTGGCGCGCGCCAGGCCAGCGGCCATCAGGCTTTGCAGGCGGGCGGCATCGCCGTAGACCACGCTGTGGCCGGCGGCAGCGGCCTGGCGCACGCGGTCGGGGTCCAGGTCCAGTGCCATGTAGGGGATGTGCTGGGTCTCCAGCAGGCGCGCCAGGTTCTGGCCGCTGCGGCCATAGCCGCAGATGATCACGTGCTTCTCGGTGCGGATGGCCTTCTTGGCGATGGTGGTCAGCGCCACCGACTGCATCAGCCAGTCGCTGGCGACCAGGCGCGAGACCACGCGGTTGGCGTTCATGATCAGGAACGGCGTGGCCAGCATCGACAGCACCATGCTGGCCAGCACCGGGCTCATCCACTCCGGCGCCACCAGACCGCCGTCCGCGCCCAGGGTCAGCAGCACGAAGCCGAACTCGCCGGCCTGCGCCAGGTACAGCCCGGTGCGCACCGCCACCCCCGGCGCAGCGCGAAAGGCATAGGCCAGCGCGGCGATCAGCGCGCCCTTGGCCACCACCGGGATGGTGGTCAGCAGCAGCACCAGCACCCATTGGTCGAGCACCGGCCGCCAGTCCAGCTTCATGCCGATGGTGATGAAGAACAGGCCCAGCAGCACGTCGTGGAAGGGCCGGATGTCGGTCTCCACCTGGTGCTTGTATTCCGTCTCGGCGATCAGCATGCCGGCGATGAAAGCGCCCAGCGCCAGCGACAGGCCGGCGTGCTCCGTCAGGTAGGCCAGGCCCAGCGTGATCAGCAGCAGGTTGAGCACGAAGAGCTCGTCGCTCTTGCGCCGAGCCACCAGCGTGAGCCACCAGCGCATCACGCGCTGACCACCGGTGAGCAGGATGCCCAGCAGCACCACGGCCTTGATCATGGCCAGACCGATGGCCAGGGCCAGGTCGGTGCCGCTGGCGTGCAGCGCCGGCACCAGCACCAGCAGCGGCACCACGGCCAGGTCCTGGAACAGCAGGATGCCCATCACGCGGCGGCCGTGTTCGCTTTCCAGTTCCAGCCGCTCGGCCATCAGCTTGCCGACGATGGCGGTGGACGACATCGCGATCGCCGCGCCGAGCACCACCGCGCCGCGCCAGGACATCTCCCAGCTCTGCCCGGTGATGCCCTGCCAGGCGAACACCAGCATCACATGGCCGGCCAACGTGCCCAGCATCGTCAGCGCCACCTGCGACAGCCCGAGGCCGAACACCAGCGTGCGCATGCTCTTGAGCTTGGGCAGGTTGAATTCCAGCCCGATCACGAACATCAGGAACACGACGCCGAACTCGGCCAGGTAGCTGACCCCGGCGCTGTCCTGCGCCAGCGCCAGCGCATTGGGGCCGATCACCACGCCCACCACCAGGTAGCCCAGCACCGGCGGCAGCTTCAACGTACGGAAATACACCACCGCCAGCACGGCGGCGACGAGGTACAGCAGGACGAGTTCTAGCGTGCTGGCCATGGTTTCCTAGAATGCGCCGATGCTAAGTCACGGCATTGACGCCGATCGCGTGCGCGCGCTGGCGGCCCAGACCTTCACCATCGAGGCCCAGGCCCTGCAGGGCCTGGCGGCCCGCCAGGGCGACGGTTTCGTCGGTGCGGTGCAGGCCATGTTCGCCTGCACCGGGCGGGTGATCGTCATGGGCATGGGCAAGAGCGGGCACGTGGGTCGCAAGATCGCGGCCACGCTGGCGTCCACCGGCACCCCGGCCTTTTTCGTGCACCCGGCCGAGGCCAGCCATGGCGACCTCGGCATGGTGCAGCCCGGCGACGTGGTGCTGGCCATCAGCCACAGTGGTGAGAGCGACGAACTCGGTGCCATCCTGCCGGCGATGCGCCGCCTGGGGGTGGTGCTGGTGGCGATGACGGGCCGCACGGAGTCGACCCTGGCGCGCCATGCCGACCACGTGGTGGTGAGTGCCGTGGACCAGGAGGCCTGCCCGCTGAACCTGGCGCCCACGGCCAGCACGGCAGCGCAGATGGCGCTGGGTGACGCGCTGGCGGTGGCGCTGCTGGACGCGCGTGGCTTCCGCGAGGACGATTTCGCGCGCTCGCACCCCGGCGGCGCGCTGGGCCGCAAGCTGCTGATGCACGTGCGCGACCTGATGCGCCATGGCGACGCGGTGCCCCGCGTGGCCCCCGAGGCCAGCTTCCACGACCTGCTGCGCGAGATGACGGGCAAGGGCTTGGGCTTCGCCGCGGTGGTGGACGCCCAGGGCCGGCCGGCCGGCATCTTCACCGACGGTGACCTGCGCCGGCTGATCGAGCGTGGCGCCGACCTGCGTGCATTGAGTGCGGCGGCGGTGATGCACGCTTCGCCGAAGCTGGTGCGCGACGATGCCCTGGCCGTGGACGCGGCGGCCGTGATGGAGCAGCACCGCATCACCAGCGTGTTGGTGGTGGATGCCACGGGCCTGCTGGTCGGCGCGCTGAACTCTAACGACCTGATGCGGGCCAAGGTGATCTGATGGCCGCACCCAGCTTTCCACCCGAGGTGCTGCTGGCGGCGCAAGGCACGGGCCCGGGGCGCATCGGGCTCCGGGCCGCGATCTTCGATGTCGATGGCGTGCTCACCGACGGCCGCCTCTACATCGGGGAAGCGGGCGAGACGGTGAAGGCCTTCTCGACATTGGATGGCCAGGGCCTGAAACTCCTGGCGATGGCCGGCATCGTGCCGCTGGTGGTCACCGGGCGCGACTCCGCTGCGGTGCGTCGCCGTCTGGCTGACCTGGGCCTGCAGCACGCGGCCTTTGGTGCCCACGACAAGGTGGCGGCTGCCGAGGCGCTGCTGGGCCCGTTGGGCATCGCCTGGGACGAGGTTGGCGTCATTGGTGACGACTGGCCCGACCTCCCGCTGTTCGCCCGCGCCGCCTTTGCCTGTGCGCCGGCCAATGCCCATGGCGAGGTCCTGGCCCGCGCGGCCTATGTGACACGCGCGTCTGGCGGGCATGGCGCGGCGCGTGAGTTCTGCGACCTGCTGCTGATGGCCGCCGGCCGATATGCCGCCTTGCTGGCCGACGTGACCGGCACGCTGGACGGGCGCTGAGGGCGGCATCGGCATGGCCGTCGAGATCCAGCTGCCGGACCTGCCGGAGATCGCCATTGGCGGCGAAAGGCCGCTGCCTGCCCACCACCGGCAGCCTTGGCATCTGCGCTGGCGTGACACGCTGAGCAGCTACCTGCCCTTGTTGCTGATGGGTGCGCTGGCGCTGGCCACCTGGTGGTTGGTGAAGAACACACCGGTGGCACCGCCGCCGCGGGCCGCTGTGGTGGACACCGGCGAGCCCGACTACACCATGCGCAGCTTCGTCCTGCAGCGCTACGCGCCCGATGGCCGGGAGACCGCACGGCTGGAAGGCCGCGAGCTGCGGCACTTTCCCGCTGAAGGGCGCATCGAGATCGATGCCCTGTTGCTGCGTGCCTTTCTGCCCGACGGGCGCGAGATCAGGGCCACGGCGCGCCGCGCCGTCAGCAACGACGGCGCCACGGAACTTCAACTGCAGGGTGGCGCCGAAGTGCTGGGCAGCGACCGTGGCGGGCAGCCGGTGGAGATCCGCAGCGAGTTCCTGCATGCCTTCATCGAAACCGAAGTGGTGCAGACCCATCTACCGGTCACCGTGAAACAAGGGCCGAACCTGCTGCGTGCTGGCGGCCTGCGCTATGACGGGCAGCAGCGTCTGCTGCAGTTCGAAGGCCCGGTGCGCGCGTCGCTGTCGACGCCGAGGTGACACGATGAATTCAGCCGCTCCCCTGGTCTTCATCACCGGTGCGTCCAGCGGCATCGGCCAGGCCCTGGCGATGCGCTACGCCCAGGCCGGCTGGCGGCTGGCCCTGGTGGCGCGTCGCGAGACTGCGCTGCGCGACTGGGCGCAGGCCCAGGGCCTGGGGCCTGACCGCTGCGGCATCTATGCGGCCGACGTGGCCGACGTTGACGGCATCGTCGCCGCGGCCCGGGCCTGCATCGCAGCCCAGGGCCTGCCCGACGTGGTGATCGCCAACGCCGGCATCAGCGTGGGCATGGACACGGCCGAACGTGACGACCTGGCCGTGATGCAGGAGACCTTCGCCACCAACAACACCGGCATGGCGGCCACGTTCCACCTCTTCGTCACGCCGATGCGTGAACGACGGCGCGGCACGCTGGTGGGCATCGCCAGCGTGGCGGCCATCCGTGGCCTGCCCGGCCATGCCGCCTATTGCGCCAGCAAGGCCGCGGTGGTGGCCTACTGCGAAAGCCTGCGCGGTGAATGCCGGCCCTTCGGGCTGAAGGTGGTGACCTTGCTGCCGGGCTACATCGCCACGCCGTTGACTGCGCGCAACCCGTACCCGATGCCTTTCCTGATGGCCCCGGAGGATTTTGCGGAACAGGCCTTCAAAGCCATTTCCGTCGGGGCCAGCTACCGCGTCATTCCTTGGCCGATGGCCGTTGTGGCCAAACTGCTGCGGGGGCTGCCCAATGTGCTGTTCGACCGGGCCTTTGCCGGGCGGGGCCGGAAGCCGCGGCGCTCCTCGAAGACAGCGTAGCGGGTCGCGCATGAAAGAAGGCCCTGAATTGCAGGGCCCATTCTTTGCTGGCGCCTTATCGCGCCAGATCGCCAGGATGGCTCAGTAGCCGTTGTCGCCGCCGTAGCCGCCACCGCCGCCACGGCCACCGCGGTCGCCACCACCGTAGCCGCCGCGACCACCGCCACCACCGCCGTAGCCGCCACGGCCACCACCGCCGCCACCACCGCCGTAGGGGCTGCGGCCACCGCCGCCGCCACCGCCACCGTAGCCGCCACGGTCACCACCGCCGCCGCCGCCGCCGTAACCGCCGCCACCACCGTAGCCGCCGCGGCCACCGCCGCCGCCACCACCGTAGCCGCCACCACCACCGCCGCCGAAGCCACCGGCACGCGGTTCACGCGGGCGGGCCTCGTTGACGACGATGGCACGGCCCTCGAGGGCCTGGCCGTTCATGCCGTTGATGGCGGCCTGCGCCTCGGCGTCGGAACCCATCTCGACGAAGCCGAAGCCCTTCGAGCGGCCGGTGTCGCGGTCCATCATGACCTTGGCGGACGTGACGGTGCCGAATTGACCGAACGCCTGCTGGAGAGATTCGTCGCGCACCGAATAGGCGAGGTTGCCGACGTACAGTTTGTTGCCCACGGGGAAGCCCTTAACTCAAATAACAAGAAAACCAATGTCGTGCTTCAACCCGGCGTGAACGGACTCGCGGTCAATTCGGGAACGTGCAGGTGCGGCAAACGGACACGGGAAATTCGATTATGGGACCGCCTAGGCGCATCTTGCAAAGGTGTCAAGCCGGAACTGTCGTTTTTGCGCCCGAGGAGTTTCCCGGGGCGCGTGATCGCCAGGTGATGCGGGCACCGCCGCGGTGCGGAATGGCAGGCCTTCGGTCGGCGGCGGCAGCCGGCGCACCAGCGCGTAGCATCGCTTCTCCATGGACCTGCTCAAGCCGCTGATCGCCCTGCTGGCGATCGTCAACCCGGTCGGTGTGCTGCCCTTCTTCATCCATTTCACGCAGGCGCTGTCGCCTGCCCAGCGCCGGCAGACGATCCGGGTGAGCGCCGTGGCCGCCGGTCTGGTGGTGGCCATCAGCGCGTTGGCCGGCACCAAGATCATCGCGTTCTTCGGCATCTCCATCGCGTCGTTCCAGGTCGGCGGCGGCACCTTGCTGCTCATCAGCGCGCTGCAGATGCTCAACGCGCAGCCGGCGGAATCCAAACCCAGCGATGCCACCGAGGGCCGCGAGAAGGCGGAAGCCGGGGCCAGCATCGCCGTCGTGCCGCTGACCATTCCGCTGCTGACTGGCCCGGCCACCATCTCGACGATGGTGATCTACGCCGAGCGTACGCGGCACTGGTGGGAACAGGCGGTGCTGGTGGGCTACGGCCTGGTGGTGGCGGTGGTGACCTTTGCCGTGTTCACGCTCTCCGGCCGCATCGCGCGCATCATCGGCCGCACCGGCATCAACGTGATGACGCGGCTGATGGGCCTGATCCTGGCCGCGCTGGCGGTGGAGATCATGGCCGACGGCCTGAGCCAGCTGTTTCCGGTGCTGCAGACGCGGCTGGTCCGATGAGCGTGGCTGCATTTCCTCGGGTCTGGCTCGCGCCGATGGGTGGCGAAGCGGCCTGTGCGCCGCTGGTGGCGTCGGTGTGTAACGCCGGCGGTCTGGGCTGGCTGGGCGGCGCCTACATGGCGCCGGCGAAGCTGGCACAGACCATCGATGCCATCCGCGCTTCAACGTCGCAGCCGTTTGGCGTCAACCTCTTCTGCCCGCAGCCTTGGGCGCGCGATGCGCAGCGTGAGGCGGTCTTCGCGGCCGCTCTGGCGCCGTTCCATGCCGCGCTGGGCCTGCCGCCACCGGCCGTGCCGGCGCAATGCGAGGAGGATTTCGAGGCTCAGCTCGCTGTGCTGATCGAGCGGCGTGTGCCCTGGGTCGGCTTCACGTTTGGCGACCCTGGTGCCGGTAGGGTGGGTGCACTCCACGCTGCAGGGGCGCAGGTCGTGGGCACGGCCACCAACGTGCCCGAAGCGCTGCAGCTCGCCACCAGCGGCTGCGACGTGCTGGTGGCCCAGGGCGCAGAGGCCGGTGCCCACCGCGGCAGCTTCCTGGGGCCGCGCGATGCTGGGCTGGTCAGCACCCTGGCTCTGGTGCCACAGGTGGTGGATGCGGTGGTCGTGCCGGTCGTGGCCGCGGGTGGCATCGCCGATGCACGCGGCGTGGCGGCGGCGCAGGTGCTGGGCGCCAGCGCAGCCGCGGTGGGCACGGCCTTTCTTCTCGCCGACGAGTGCCCGATCTCGCCGGCCTACCGCGCCGCGCTGGAGGCGGGCGCTGCGCATGAGACGGTGCTGACGGCCGCCTTCTCCGGCCGCTGGGCGCGGGGCCTGGGCAACCGCTTCACGCAGGCCACCGACGCCCTGGTGGCGCGCGGCGACCTGCCGGATTTCCCGATCCCCAACGCCATGACCCGCCCCCTGCGCCAGGCGGCTGGGCAGACCGGCGATGCGGGGGCGCTGTCGCTATGGGCCGGGCAGGCGCTGCCGCTGGCTCGCCGCGCGCCGGCGGCTCACATCGTGCGCCGGCTCGCGGCCGGCTGGAAGGGCGACTGAGCCATGAACGAACCGAACGAGACCTTCGACATCGTCATCGTGGGCGCCGGCACCGCCGGTTGTCTGCTGGCCAACCGGCTGTCGGCCGACCCGACCTGCCGCGTGCTGCTGCTGGAAGCCGGTGGGCGCGACAACTACCACTGGATCCACATCCCGGTCGGTTACCTGTACTGCATCGGCAACCCGCGCACCGATTGGCTCTATCAGACCGAGCCCGATCCCGGCCTCAACGGGCGGCAGCTGCGCTACCCGCGCGGCAAGGTGCTGGGCGGCTGCTCCAGCATCAACGGCATGATCTACATGCGTGGCCAGGCGCGCGACTACGACCATTGGGCGGCCGTCACCGGCGACCCGGCCTGGGCCTGGCGCGAGGTGCTGCCGCTGTTCCGCCGCCACGAGGACCACTGGCGCGGCGCCGATGACCTGCACGGCGCCGGTGGCGAATGGCGGGTGGAACGCCAGCGCCTGCGCTGGGACATCCTGGACGCCTTCGCGGCCGCGGCGCGCGAATCCGGCATCCCGGCCAGCGAGGATTTCAACCGCGGTGACAACGAAGGGGTGGGCTACTTCGAGGTCAACCAGCGCCGCGGGGTGCGCTGGAACGCGTCCAAGGGCTTCCTGCGTCCGGCGGCCGGACGCGCGAACCTCGTCGTGCGCACAGGCGTGCTGGCCGACCGGGTGATCGTGGAAGGCGGCCGGGCCACCGGTCTGAGCGTCGTCGACAACGGCCAGCGGCGCACCGTGCTCGCCCGGCGCGAAGTGGTGCTGGCGGCCGGCGCCGTCAACACCCCGGCGTTGCTGCAGCGTTCGGGCATCGGCGCCGGGGCCTGGCTGCAGGCCCAGGGCCTGCCGGTGGTGCACGACCTGCCGGGTGTCGGCGAAAACCTGCAGGACCATCTGCAGATCCGCGCCGTCTTCGCCGTCGAAGGTGTGCGCACACTCAACACGCTGGCGAACTCCTGGCACGGCAAGGCGAGGATTGCGGCAGAGTATGCGCTCACACGCAGCGGGCCGATGAGCATGGCGCCGTCGCAGTTGGGCTGCTTCACGCGCTCCTCGCCCGCGCAGCGCTGGCCCAACGTGGAGTACCACGTGCAACCCTTGTCGCTGGATGCCTTCGGCGAACCGCTGCATGGCTTCGACGCCTTCACGGCCAGCGTTTGCAACCTGAATCCGACGGCGCGCGGGCACGTGCGCATCCGCGGCGTGCAGCCCGACGAGGCGCCGGCGATCCAGGCCAACTACCTGTCCACCCCCGAAGACCGCCAGGTGGCGGCCGACAGCCTGCGCCTGACCCGGCGCATTGCCGCCATGCCGGCGCTGGCGCCCTACCGGCCGCGCGAGGTCAAACCCGGTGTGCAGTTCCAGAGCGACGAGGAACTGGCGCGCCTGGCCGGCGACATCGGCACCACCATCTTCCACCCCGTGGGCACCTGCCGCATGGGCCGTGCCGATGACCCGCTGGCCGTGGTGGACCCGCAACTCCGGGTGCGCGGTCTGGCCGGGTTGCGGGTGGCCGACGCCAGTGTGATGCCGACCATCACCAGCGGCAACACCAACGCGCCGACACTCATGATCGCCGAGCGCGCGGCCGCGCTGATGGGCGCCCGCTGAGGCCGCGACCCGTGCTGGCGCGGCGGGAAATCCCCGATGCGGTGCGCCGCCGGGGGCGCCTACAGTCCGCCCACTCGCAACCGCGCACCCCCAGGGTCCGGTTGGACGGGGGCCTGAGGAGACACAACAGCACGCCCGGCCCAAGCCGGCACTCATCACCAGAAGATGCACAAAGGGCGCCCCGCGGGGCGCCCTTTGTCGTTGTTGGCGCTGCTTCGGCGCTTGCCCGGTCTGCGGCCCGATCGTCCGGTCTGGCCGGCAAACGGCCTGCTGATGGGGCGATGCGCCGTGGACGCCAAGCCTAGGATCGCCGCACCATGTCCGTGAACCCCGAACTGCGCAGCCTCGAGATCGACATCCCCGCCCAGCCCGAGGCGCTGGTCAAGCTTTCGCTGCTGCTGGCCGAGGAGGACATCAACCTCACGGCGGCCGCCGAGCTGATCGAGGGCGACATGGCGCTGGCCGCCGCGGTGATGAAGGCGGTGAATTCGTCGCTCTACGGGCTCAAGGGCCGGGTGCAGAGCGTGATGCAGGCCATCACCTACCTGGGCATGCGCGAGGTGGCGGCCATCACCTTCGAGATGGGCCTGCGTGCGGCCTTCCCGCCGGCCCAGGAGCTGGAGCCGCTGTGGCAGCGCGCCGGCCTGCGTGGGCTGGTCATGGGCCGCCTGGCGCAGAAGATGTCGCTCGATTCGTGGGCGGCGCATTCTGCTGGGCTGTTCGAAGAGTGTGGCAAGGCGGTGCTTTTCCGCCATGCGTCCGACCATTACCGGGCCATGCTGCGTGCCGCCAAGAGCGACGTCGAGCTGGCGCAGCTGGAGCACGCCGGCTTCGGCGTCAGCCACGACGCGCTGGGCGCCGCCCTGTGCGAGAGCTGGGGCCTGGCGGCGGCAGCGGTGGCCAGCGTGCGCCACCACGTGGCGACGCAGGCCGACCTCCACCTGCCGCCAGCGGTGGCCAACGGCCGGCGCCCGCTGCTGGCGTTGTCGGCCACCGTGCATGCTCTGCTGACGGCGCCGGAGACCTTGGACGAGGCCGTGGCCTCCCTGGCACCGCAGGCCGACCTGGACGCCACCCTGCTGTTGCGCGGCGTGCGCCAGATCAAGGAACAGCTCGACGAGGCGGCGGCGCACGGCCGCTGACCCGGGTTTCCCCCGACGGGAGGTCGTGGGAGCCCTCTACTTTCAAGGCGTCCGGCTGGGCTACGCTAGGTGGTTTGATTCCACCTGACGTCGCCACCATGCCTGCCACTTCGTCCGCCAACGTCGCGCCCGAGAAGCTGCCGCTGCAGCGCCTGTACCACTGGGAGCGCACTGCGCCGAGCCGCGTGGCCTTCACGCAGCCGGTGGGCAGTGGCCAGACCGTGGACTACACCTGGCAGCAGGTGGTCGACCAGGCCCGCCGCATGGCGGCCCACCTTCAAGCCCAGGGCATTGGCGCCGGCGACAAGGTGGCGATGCTGTCGAAGAACACCGCCCACTGGCTGATCACCGACTACGCCATCTGGCTGGCCGGCGCGATCTCGGTGCCGCTGTACCCGACACTGGCCGCCGGCACGATCCGCCAGATCCTGGAGCACAGCGAGGCCAAGCTGCTGTTCGTGGGCAAGCTCGACGGCTGGCTGGGCATGAAGCCCGGCATCCCGGACGGCCTGCCCTGCATCCACCACCCGCTGGCGGAGGCCGACGCCAAGAAGAGCTACCCCGGCTGGGACGACATCGTCGCCAAGACCGCGCCCCTGGCTGGCGAGCCGGTGCGGCCGGGCGACGACCTGTCCACCATCATGTACACGTCCGGCACCACCGGCGCGCCCAAGGGCGTGATGCACACCTTCGCCAACTTCATGGCCGCGGTGGAGGCTGGGCTGGAGCGCATCCCGCAGAACCAGGGCTCGCGCATGCTGTCGTACCTGCCGTTGTCGCACGTGGTCGAGCGTGCGCTGGTGGAGCACGCGCAGCTGACCACCGGCATGCACGTGTTCTTCGCCGAGAGTCTGGACACGTTCACGACGGACATGCAGCGGGCACGGCCGACGGTGTTCTTTTCGGTGCCGCGCCTGTGGGTCAAGTTCCAGCAGGCGGTCAGCCACAAGATGCCGCCGAAGAAGCTGGACCTGTTCCTGAAGATCCCGGTGCTGTCGGGCATCGTGAAGAAGAAGATCCTCTCCACCCTGGGCTTGGACCAGTGCATCTTCGCCGCCGGCGGCGCGGCGCCGATGCCGGCCGAGCTGCTGGCCTGGTACAGCAAGCTGGGGCTGAACGTCGCCGAGGGCTACGGCATGACCGAGAACATCGGCGCCAGCCACATCACCACCGGCGACCCGGACAGCTTCGGCACCGTGGGCCGGCCCTATGCGCCGGTGCAGTGCCGCATCGCGCCGGACAACGGCGAGATCCAGGTCAAGGCGCCCTGGAACATGCTGGGCTACTACAAGCAGCCCGAGCTGACGGCCGAGATGTTCACCGCCGACGGCTGGCTGAAGACCGGCGACAAGGGCAGCACCGACGCCCAGGGCCGGCTGAAGATCACCGGCCGCGTGAAGGACCTGTTCAAGACCAGCAAGGGCAAGTACGTGGCGCCGGCGCCCATCGAGGACAAGCTGGTCATGCACAACGCGGTGGAGGCCTGCTGCGTCACCGGGGCCAACCTGGGCCAGCCGCTGGCGCTGCTGATGATCAACGCCGAGGCCACGGCGCTGGTGAAGAACGGCGGCAAGGCCGAGCTGGAGGCCTCGCTGGCCGAGCACCTGAAGCACATCAACGACACGCTGGACCCGCACGAGCAGCTCGACTGCCTGGTCATCACCACCGAGGCCTGGACGGTGGACAACGACCTCATCACGCCCACCTTCAAGGTCAAGCGCAACCGCATCGAGGACATGTTCGCGAAGAACTACGAGCGCTGGACGGGCATGCGCAAGCCGGTGGTCTGGAATGGCTGACGCCGCGGCGGGGCCCATGGTCCTGCACGGCGAGCCGGGCTGGGGCTCGGCGATCGTCGAGGCCCAGCTCGCGTTCTACGGGCTGCCATTCCGCTTTCAGGCGACGGGCGACCTGTTCGCGTCCGCCGAAGCGAGGGCCCGGCTGGCCCGGCTCAACCCGCTGGCTCAGGTGCCGGTTCTGGCGCTGGCCGACGGCACGGTGATGACGGAAAGCGCGGCGATCACGCTGCACCTGGCCGACCTGACCGGGCGCGACGACTTGGTGCCCGGCCCAAAGGCCGCCGAGCGTGTCTCCTTCCTGCGCTGGCTGGTGTTCCTGGTGGCCAACGTCTACCCCACCTTCACCTACGCCGACGACCCGGCGCGTTTCGTGAAGGCGGACGAGTCCGTGCAGAAGGCCTTCAGGACGGAGGTCGACGCCTACGCGCAGCGTATGTGGACGCATGCCGAGCAGGCGGCCGTGGGCCCGTGGTTCCTCGGTTCGCGCTTCTCGGCGCTGGACGTCTACCTGGCGGTGATGACGAAGTGGCGGCCGCGCCGCGATTGGTTCGCTGTCCACGCGCCCAAGCTGCTGGCGGCTGCCGATGCCGCGGCGGCCTTGCCGGCCATCGCGCCAGTGATGGCGCGCAACTTCAAGGCCTGACCTTCAGGGCCTGGCCCTCATGGCGGGCCAAGCGGGCCAAGCGGGCTCAGCCGGCCTCGCCGCGGCGCAGCTTCGCGCTGCGCCAGTAGACGTCGTCACCGCCGTCCATGCGGTTGAGCACGCGGGCGAGCACGAAGAGCAGGTCCGACAACCGGTTGAGGTACTGGCGCGGTGCTGCGTTCACCGGCTCGGCCGCGGCCAGGGCCACCACGGCGCGCTCGGCCCGGCGCGCGACCGTCCGGCTCACATGGGCCAATGCGGCGGCCCGGCTGCCGGCCGGCAGGATGAACTCCTGCAGCCGTGGCAGTGTGGCGTTGTGGCGGGCCAGCGCCTCGTCCAGCAGCGCCACCGCCTCGTCCTTCAGCAGCGTGTAGCCCGGGATCGACAGCTCACCGCCCAGGTTGAACAGCTCGTGCTGCACTTCCACCAGCAGGCTTCGCACATCGTCGGGCAGGGCCTCGCAGAGCAGCACGCCCAGGCTGGAATTGAGTTCGTCCACATCGCCCATGGCCTGCACGCGCAGCGCGTCCTTGCGCGTGCGCGTGCCGTCGCCCAGGCCGGTGCTGCCGTCGTCGCCGGTGCGGGTGGCGATCTGCGTGAGTCGGTTGGCCATGGCGCGATGATGCCAGCGGCGGCAGGGTGAAGGGCCGCGATGGGGTGGGCTGACTCCTAGAATGCCCGGATTCCACTGGAGACGCCGATGAACGCCCCGCTGCCCAACGAAGTGCTGCCCGCCTACGAGCGCCGCCCGGTGCCGGAGGTGATGCTCACCGCCCTGCGCGAGCGCTTTGGCGACCGTTGCTCCACGGCGGCGGCGGTGCGCGAGCAGCATGGCCGCGACGAGAGCCCGTTCCCGGTGACGCCGCCCGACGCCGTGGTGTTCTGCGAAAGCACCGACGAGGTGGCCTTCGTCGTCGGCCAGGCGGCGGCGCATGGCGTGCCGGTGATCCCGTTCGGCGTCGGCTCGTCGCTGGAGGGCCATCTGCTGGCGGTGCAGGGCGGGGTCAGCGTGGACGTCTCGCGCATGACCCGCGTCGTGCGCGTGAACCCTGAGGACCTGACGGTCACCGTGGAAGCCGGCGTCACGCGGGAGCAGCTCAATCGCGAGGTCAAGGACCAGGGGCTGTTCTTCCCCATCGACCCGGGTGCCAACGCCAGCCTGGGCGGCATGGCGGCCACGCGGGCCAGCGGCACGAACGCCGTGCGCTACGGCACCATGCGCGAAAACGTGCTGGGGCTGACGGTGGTGACGGCGTCGGGCGAGGTCATCCGCACCGGGTCCCGCGCCAAGAAGAGCAGCGCCGGCTACGACCTGACGCGCCTGTTCGTGGGCAGCGAAGGCACGCTGGGTGTGATGACCGAGGTCACGCTCAAGCTCTATCCGCTGCCGGAGGCCGTGAGCGCGGCGATCTGCCAGTTCAGTGACGTGGCGGCGGCCGTCAACGCCACCATCCAGATCATCCAGATGGGCGTGCCCATCGCCCGATGTGAACTGCTGGACGCCAACGCGGTGCGCTTCATCAACGGCCAGAGCAAGCTGGGCCTGAAGGAGATGCCGCTGCTGCTGATGGAATTCCATGGCAGCGAGGCGGGCGTCAAGGAGCAGGCCGAGACGGTGCAGGACATCACCGCCGAGTTCGGTGGCGCCGACTTCCAGTGGGCCAGCACGCCCGAGGAACGCACCCGCCTGTGGACCGCGCGGCACAAGGCCTACTTCGCCGGCATGACCATGAACCCGGGCTGCCGCACCGTGACCACCGACACCTGCGTGCCGATCTCGCGCCTGGCCGAGATCATCGAGGCGTCGGTGGCGAATGCCGACGCCTCCGGCCTGCCCTACTACATCGTTGGCCACGTGGGCGACGGCAACTTCCACCTGGCCTACATGGTCAAGGATGGCGACGCCGACGAGCGTGCCACGGCGGAGCACCTCTCCATGCAGATGGTGCAGCGCGCCATCGCGATGGAGGGCACCTGCACCGGCGAACACGGCATCGGCCTGCACAAGATGGGATTCCTGGTGGACGAGGCCGGCGCCGGCAGCATCGCGCTGATGCGCGAGATCAAGCGCGCGCTGGACCCGAAGAACATCATGAACCCGGGCAAGATCTTCGTGCTCTGAACGACGACCGCGTGCGGATGCAGCGACGCACCCTGCTGTTGGCCGGCGCCGCTGCGGCGGCATTGGCGACGTGGGCGACGGTCGCCCGTGCCGACGTGCCGGGTGTGATTGTCGCCGCGCGGCCGTCGGTGCTGCCCATCGGGCGGTTCGACGCGCTGGCCAGCCCGCGCTTCGGCTTCCGCGGCACCGCCTTCGTCGTGGGTGACGGACGCCACCTGGTCAGCAACCACCACGTGGTGGGCGATGCCGGCGACGCGCTGGCGCAGTGGGTGGTGCAGCGGCCCTTGCCCGATGGCGGCCAGGAATGGCGGCGCGTGGAAGTGGTCAGCCGCGACCGCGAGCACGACCTGGTGCTGCTGCGCCTGCAGGACGGCGACCCGCTGCCGCCGCTGGCGGTGGCCGACGATGCGGTGCTGCGTGAAGGCCTGGCCGTGCTGCTGATGGGCTTCCCCATCGGCGGCATCCTGGGCTTCCAGCCGGTGACGCACCGCGGCATGGTGTCGTCGATCGCGCCCATTGCACTGCCGGCGGCCAACGCGCGTCAGTTGCGCGATCAGGCGCTGGCCACGCTGCGCCGCGGCAGTTTCGACATCGCGCAACTGGACGCCACGGCCTACCCGGGCAACAGCGGCGGCCCGGTGCTGGACGCCGCCACCGGGCAGGTGGTGGCGGTGGTCAACATGGTGCTGGTGCGCGGCAGCCGCGAAGCGGCGCTGTCCGCGCCCAGCGGGATCAGCTACGCGATCCCGGGGCGCTGGGTGCGGGCGCTGGTGGACGGCGCCCGCTGAGCCGGGGGCTCAGGCGCGGCGGCGGCGTGCGGCGGCCAGGCCGGCGAGCGCTAGGCCGGCGAGGGCGAGGGAGCCGGGTTCCGGCACGGCGTTGGCGTTCGCCCAGTGCACCGCATAGTCACCACCCACAAAGCCGGTAGCGGTGTTGTTGTCAAAATTGCTGTCGTTGAAGTTGTAGGCCTGCATGATGACCGCCGAAAAGCCGGTCGTTCCGCCAATGGTCGTGTCGGTGTAGACCGATGCACCATTGATGAAGTATTCGAACGCGGTGCCAGTGAACAGGATTTCGAACGAGGTCCAGGCGTCGAACGCGACGGCGGTGGCAAGGTCTACCCAGCCGTTGGCGGTGTCGGCGTCCCACAGCCGATAGCGGGCATTCCCACCGAAGTTGGTGAAACCGATGATCGGATACACCAGCGGCTGGTTGTCGGTGATGCCCCACATGTCGGTGCGCACATTGCCGTTCGCACCATCGCGCCAGGCTGCGTCGATGTACAGGTCGGCTGCCAGACTGGACCCGGCACCACCTGCAGCGGCATGTTGCCGACCCTGGGTGTTGTAGAAATCCCCGCTCGTGCCTGCTGACCGGTTTGCGGACCCCTGTGCCGTGCTGATGCCGATCTTCAGGACGTTGTCACGTCCTTGGTAGCTTCCCACGCCGACGAACTCATTGGCCTCATAGCGGTCGGTCGTCCAGCCTGTAGGGACGTCCGCGAAGCTCGGCATGAGCGGGGCGGCATGTGCGTTTGCCGCCAGGGCGGTGATGGATGCGGCAATGAACAGGTATCGCATGAATCCTCCGAAATAAATGATTGCATTCGCGGCCAAAGTGCGCGACGGAGTCGTTTATTGTCAAAACCAATCCGTCCATCAAAGTCGATAGCATCATTTGTGCCGGACTGTTTCGGAGAAGTTTGTCCTTTCTAATCAATAGCTTAGGAGGGTATTCCCAAATCCTTCGTAATGGCTGTTAAGCCAACCGACGCAGCGTCAAACCTTGTAGTACCCGCGATACCAGTCGATGAACCGCGCCACACCCTCCTGGATCGTGGTCTTCGGGGCGAACCCGGTCCAGTCCGTCAGCGCCTCCACATCGGCGTAGGTCGCCGGCACGTCGCCCGGCTGCATCGGCAACATGTTCTTCTGCGCCGTGGTGCCCAAGGCGGTCTCGATGGCGCCGATGTAGTCCATCAGCGGCACCGGGTTGTGGTTGCCGATGTTGAAGACACGGTACGGGGCGTTGCTGGTGCCGGGGTCCGGGGTGTCGGCCGAGTACTCGGGGTTGGGTGTGGCCGGGCGGTCACTGACGCGGATCACACCTTTGACGATGTCGTCGATGTAGGTGAAGTCGCGCTGCATGTTGCCGTGGTTGAAGACGTCGATCGGCCGGCCCTCGAGGATGGCCTTGGTGAACAGGAACAGCGCCATGTCCGGCCGGCCCCAGGGGCCGTAAACGGTGAAGAAGCGCAGGCCGGTGGTGGGCAGACCGAACAAGTGGCTGTAGGTGTGCGCCATCAGCTCGTTGGCCTTCTTGGTCGCCGCGTACAGGCTCACCGGGTGGTCCACGCTGTCGTGCACCGAGAAGGGCATGCGCGTGTTGCCGCCGTAGACGCTGGAGCTCGACGCATACGTCAGGTGTTGCACCTGGGTGTGGCGGCAGCCCTCGAGGATGTTGGTGAAGCCCACCAGGTTGCTGTCGATGTAGGCGTGCGGGTTCTGCAGCGAGTAGCGCACACCGGCCTGCGCGGCCAGGTGGATCACGCGGTCGAACTTCTCGGTGGCGAACAGCGCGGCCATGCCTTCGCGGTCGGCCACGTCCAGCTTCACGAAGCGGAAGTTGGCGTGGGCCTGCAGCCGGGCCAGTCGGTCCAGCTTCAGCTGCACCTCGTAGTAGTCGTTGAGGTTGTCGAGGCCGACCACCTCGTCACCACGCGCCAGCAGGCGCAGCGACGTGGTCATGCCGATGAAGCCGGCGGCGCCGGTGACGAGGATCTTCATGGGTGGCGGGCGCGCCAGCGCGCGCGTGGGTGGCAGGGCAACCGGGGATCATAGACAGCGCGCCGTGCGCCGCCGCGGCGCCGGCCGTGCCCGACGTGATGGATTGGGCGCCGGTGTGCGTCAATCCGCCGACCTTCAGACCGGCGGCCCACCAGCGCTCAGGCGTTCAGGCGCTCAGGCGGCTGGTGCCGGCACGTTCCAGCGCTGGGTGACGTCGCCCGCGCCGTTGACGCTTTCCAGCTGCACGCCGAATCCCCACAGCCGGGCGACGTGCTTGAGCACCTCCTGCGCCGTGGCGTGCAGCGGCCGGTCTCGGTGCTGGAAGTGGCGCAGCGTGAGGCTGCGATCGCCCCGAAGGTTGACGTTCCAGACCTGGATGTTGGGCTCGCGCGAGCCCAGGTCGTACTGCCGGCTCAGGCTTTCGCGCACGGCGCGGTAGCCGGCGTCGTCATGGATGGCGGCCACTTCCAGTTCGTTCTGCCGCTCGTCGTCGACGATGGCGAACAGGCGCAGCTCACGCATCAGCTTCGGGCTCAGGTACTGGCCGATGAAGCTCTCGTCCTTGAAGTTGCGCATCGCGTGGTCCAGCGTCGTCAGCCAGTCGCTGCCGGCGATGTCGGGGAACCAGGCGCGGTCCTCGTCGGTGGGGTGGCGGCAGATGCGCTCGATGTCGGTGTACATCGCGAAGCCCAGCGCATAGGGGTTGATGCCGCTGTAGGCCTTGTGCCCCACCGGCGGCTGGTAGATCACGTTGGTGTGGCTCTTGAGCCATTCGATCATCACGCCGTCGCTCAGCCAGCCGTCGTCGTACATGGTGTTGAGCAGGCGGTGGTGCCAGAAGGTGGCCCAGCCTTCGTTCATCACCTGCGTCTGCCGCTGCGGGTAGAAGTACTGCGACACCTTGCGCACGATGCGCACGATCTCCCGCTGCCAGGGTTCCAGCAGCGGGGCGTTCTTCTCGATGAAGTACAGCAGGTTCTCCTGCGGCTCATCGGGAAAGCGCTTGAGCTCCGGGGCGTTGCTGTCGGCGTCGGCGCGCCGCGGCAAGGTGCGCCAGAGGTCGTTGACCTGCTGCTGAGCATAGGCCTCGCGGTCGCGCTGCTCCGCCAGTTCCTGCGCCAGGGTCTTGCGCGTGGGGCGGCGGTAACGGTCCACACCGTGGTTGGCCAGCGCGTGGCAGCTGTCCAGGAAGGCCTCCACCACGTCCAGGCCGTGTTTCTCCTCGCACTTGGCCACGTAGTCCTTGGCGTAGACCAGGTAGTCGATGATGGCGGAAGCGTCCGTCCACATCCGGAACAGGTAGTTGCCCTTGAAGAAGCTGTTGTGGCCGTAGGCGGCGTGCGCGATGACGAGCGCCTGCATCGCCATCGTGTTCTCCTCCATCAGGTAGCTGATGCAGGGGTTGCTGTTGATGACGATCTCGTAGGCCAGGCCCATGTGGCCGCGCTTGTAGTTCTTCTCGGTGGCGATGAACTCCTTGCCGTAGCTCCAGTGGCGGTAATTCACCGGCATGCCCACGCTGGCGTAGGCGTCCATCATCTGCTCGGCGGTGATGATCTCCAGCTGATTGGGGTAGGTGTCGAGCTTGAACGATTCCGCCGTGGCGCGGATCACCGCGTGGTAGTCCTCGACGAGGTCGAAGGACCAGTCGCTGGGGCCCGGCAGGGGCTTGCTGGGAAAGTCTCTGCTCATGATGGTGCCCTCATGCTGGTGTGATCACGCGGCTGATGTCAGGCGGCCGTCACGCCGCCTTTGCGCCTTCCTTGCGGAACAGGTCGCGGAACACCGGGTAGATCTGGTCGGCGCTGATGGCCTTGCGCATCGCGAAGTGCTTCTGGCCTTCGAGCAGCTGGGTGTATTCCTCCCAGAGGTTCTGCTCCTCCTCGGCCACCTGCACGTAGGCGTAGTAGCGCACCAGCGGCAGGATCTTCTCGGCCAGGATCTCGCGGCAGCGGCCGCTGTCGTGGTGCCAGTTGTCGCCATCGCTGGCCTGCGCGCCGTAGATGTTCCACTGCGCCGGGTCGTAGCGCGCGCGGATGATCTCTTCCATCAGCACCAGCGCCGAGCTGACCACCGTGCCGCCAGTCTCGCGGGCGTGGAAGAAGTTCTCCTCGTCCACCTCCTGCGCCTGCGTGTGGTGGCGGATGAAGACGAGCTCGATCTTCTCGTAGTGCCGGGTCAGGAACAGGTAGAGCAGGATGAAGAAGCGCTTGCTCAGTTCCTTGCGCTGCTCGTCCATCGAGCCGGAGACGTCCATCAGGCAGAACATCACCGCCTTGCTGGTGGGCACCGGCACACGCACGCGGTTGCGAAAGCGCAGGTCGATCGGGTCGAGGTAGGGGATGCGTTCCAACCGGCGTTTCAGCGCCGCGATCTCGGCGCGCAGCGCCGGCGCTTCGGGGTGGTCCGGGCCCAGGGCCTCGAGCCGCTCCTCCATCTCGCGCACCTCGCGGCGAGAGCCGGCGCCGATGGCGATGCGGCGGCCGATGGCGCCGCGCAGGCTGCGCACCACGTGCAGGTTGTTGGGCGTGCCGTCGCTGCTGAAGCCGGCGCGCTGGTGCTTCCACTCCGGCACCTCGGCCAGTTGGGTGCGAACCAGGTGCGGCAGGGCCAGGTCCTCGAAGAAGACCTGCATGAACTCATCCTTGCTCAGCGCAAAGGCGAAGTCGTCCTCGCCTTCGCCCGAGTCGCTCGCCTGCCCCTTGCCCGAGCCGCCACCGCCGCCACCTTCGGGCCGCTTGATGCGGTCGCCCTTGATGAAGTCCTGGTTGCCCGGGTGCACGACTTCGCGGATGCCGCCCTGCCCGTGGCCGAACACCGGCTCGGAGAGGTCGCGCTTGGGAATGCGGATCTCCTCGCCGCGCTCGATGTCGCGGATGCCGCGGCCGTCGATGGCGCGCTTGACGGCTTCCTTGACCTGGTCCTTGTAGCGGCGCAGGAAACGCTCTCGGTTGCCGATGGACTTGTTCTTGCCCGCCAGCCGCCGGTCGATGATGCTTTGCAGGGCCATCGGATCTCCGTGGTCAGCTTGACTTGCGCACGCGCAGGTACCACTCGCACAGCAGCCGCACCTGCTTGGAGGTGTAGCCCTTGGCCTCCATGCGGGTGACAAAATCGTCGTGCTTCTTCGCCTCGTCGGCGCTGGCCTTGGCGTTGAAGCTGATCACCGGCAGCAGCTCCTCGGTGTTGGAGAACATCTTCTTCTCGATCACCGTGCGCAGCTTCTCGTAGCTGGTCCAGACCGGGTTGTTGCCCTGGTTGTTGGCGCGCGCGCGCAGCACGAAGTTGACGATCTCGTTGCGGAAGTCCTTCGGGTTGGCGATGCCGGCGGGCTTCTCGATCTTCTCCAGCTCGGCGTTCAGCGCCGCGCGATCGAAGACCTCGCCGGTGTCGGTGTCGCGGTACTCGTGGTCCTGGATCCAGTAGTCGGCGTAGGTGACATAACGGTCGAAGATGTTCTGACCGTATTCGCTGTAGCTCTCCAGGTACGCGGTCTGGATCTCCTTGCCGATGAACTCGGCATAACGCGGGGCCAGCTGCTCCTTGATGAAACCCACGTACTTCTGCTCGACCTCGGCCGGGAACTGCTCGCGCTCGATCTGCTGCTCGAGCACGTACATCAGGTGCACCGGGTTGGCGGCCACTTCCGTGCTGTCGAAGTTGAAGACCTTGGAGATGATCTTGTAGGCGAAGCGGGTGCTGATGCCGGCCATGCCTTCGTCGACGCCGGCGTAGTCGCGGTACTCCTGGATGCTCTTGGCGCGCGGGTCGGTGTCCTTGAGGTTCTCGCCGTCGTAGACCAGCATCTTGCTGAACAGGCTGCTGTTCTCCGGCTCCTTCAGGCGCGTGAGGATCCCGAACTGCGCCATCATCTTCAGCGTGCCGGGCGCGCAAGTGGCGGCGGCGAGGCTGCTGTGCTTGAGCAGCTTCTCGTAGATCTTCACCTCCTCGCTCACGCGCAGGCAGTACGGCACCTTGACGATGTAGATGCGGTCCAGGAAGGCTTCGTTGTTCTTGTTGTTGCGGAAGGCCTTCCACTCGCTCTCGTTGCTGTGCGCCAGCACCACGCCGTCGAAGGGCATGGCGCCGAAACCTTCGGTGCCCTTGAAGTTGCCTTCCTGCGTGGCCGTGAGCAGCGGGTGCAGCACCTTGATCGGCGCCTTGAACATCTCCACGAACTCCAGCAGCCCCTGGTTGCTCAGGCACAGGCCACCGCTGTAGCTGTACGCGTCAGGGTCGTCCTGGGCGTAGCTCTCGAGCTTGCGGATGTCGACCTTGCCGACCAGGCTGGAGATGTCCTGGTTGTTCTCGTCGCCCGGCTCGGTCTTGCTGATGCCCACCTGCTTGAGGATGCTGGGGTGGCGCTTGATGACCTTGAACTGGCGGATGTCGCCGCCGAACTCCTCCAGCCGCTTCACCGCCCAGGGGCTCATGATGCGGTTGAGGTAGCGGCTGGGGATGCCATATTCCTGTTCCAGGATGGGGCCGTCCTCCACCGGGTCGAACAGGCCCAGTGGGCTCTCGTTCACCGGGCTGCCCTTGAGCGCATAGAACGGCACCTGCTCCATCAGCTGCTTCAGCCGCTCGGCGATGCTGCTCTTGCCGCCGCCCACCGGGCCCAGCAGGTAGAGGATCTGCTTCTTCTCTTCCAGGCCCTGTGCCGCGTGCCGGAAGTAGCTCACCACCTGCTCGATGGCGTCTTCCATGCCGTAGAACTCGGCGAAGGCCGGGTAGACCTTGATCACCTTGTTCTGGAAGATGCGCGACAGCCGCGGGTCGTTGCGGGTGTCGATCGTCGTCGGCTCGCCGATGGCCTGCAGCATGCGTTCGGCGGCGGTGGCGTAGGCCAACGGGTTGCGCTTGCACTCGGCGAGGTAGTCCTCGAGCGAGAGCTCCTCTTCGCGGGTGCGCTCGTAGCGTGCGGCGAAGCTGCTGATGACGTCCATGAGGATCTCCTGCGGTGACAGCGGCCGGCACCCGCCTTGCGGCAGGGCACCGGGCCAGGGAAGTTCTGGTGACGTCCCGGCTTCACTGGCCCGGGCGCCATCAGAGCTTTCCGTCTCAGGCTCGCATGTGCGTACCTTGCATCATGCGGCGCCCGCCCAACAGGAGACAAGCGCCATCTTCACACCGCAGTTCTGGTCGATCAAGGCGCGTGGTCATTCATGCGCAGGGACTTAGCAAGCTCTGCGCCATCGCCAGCACCGCTGCTTCAACGCAGCGGTGATCCATCACGCTGACCGACCGCTGCGCAAGCGCTCTCCGGAATTGCGCTAAGGTCGGCGCATGCCTTGCCTGCCGCCGTTGCCGGCCGACGCTGCACTGTTCCTCGATTTCGACGGCACGTTGGCCGACATCGCGCCGCGGCCCGAAGCGGTGAGCGTGGCGCCTGCTGTCCTGCAGGCTTTGGCGGCGCTGCAGGAGCACCTCGGCGGTGCGCTGGCGGTCATCAGCGGGCGGCCGGTGGCGCAGATCGACCACCACCTGCATCCCCTGCGTGTGCCTGCGGCGGGCCAGCATGGTGCCGAACGTCGTGATGCGCAAGGTCTCTGGCATCGCGTGCCCTTGCCGGCCCTGGCGCCGGTGTTGCCGCCGCTTCAGGCCCTGGTGCTGGCGCACCCGGCCCTGGTGCTGGAGGTCAAGACTGCGGCGCTGGCGATCCACTGGCGGGGCGACCCGGCGCAGGCTGACGCCTGCCGCGCGGCCATGCGGGCGGGGCACGCGAGCGTGCCTGGCATGAGCTTGATGGAGGGCAAGATGGTGATGGAGTTGAAACCCGCAGCGGCCGACAAGGGCCGCGCGTTGCAGGCCTTCATGGCCGAAGCCCCGTTCGCTGGCCGCATGCCCTGGTTCTTCGGCGACGACGTCACCGACGAGGCCGGCTTTGCCGCCGTGCAGGCGCTGGGTGGCGTGGCGGTCAAGGTGGGTGGCGGCGACAGCGCTGCGCCCTGGCGGCTGCCCGACCCGGCCGCGTTGCGAGCCTGGCTGGCGGCGGTGGTGACCGAGGGCGCTGCATGAGCGCGGTGGCCTCGTCGCTGACGTCCGCGCCCACGCTGTCCCTCGGCGTCATCGGCAACTGCGCCGTCAGTGCCCTCGTCGACCGCGAAGGCACCATCGTCTGGAGTTGCCAGCCGCGGGTGGACGGCGACCCGGTGTTCCACGCGCTGCTGGGCGCGGGGCAGCCCGGCGACGGGGCCTTTGCCGTCGAGCTGGAGGACTTCGCGCGCAGCGAGCAGGCCTACGTGGAGAACACCGCGGTGCTGCGCACGCGACTGTGGGACGCGCATGGCCAGGGCATCGAGATCACCGATGTCGCGCCGCGGTTCATCGCCCGCGGGCGCATGTACCGGCCGCTGATGCTGGTGCGCCGCATCAGCGTGCTGGCGGGTGCACCGCGCGTGCGCATCCGGCTGCGGCCGCGCTTCGACTGGGGCCGCGTCGAGCCCCGGCTGACGCAGGGCAGCCACCACATCCGCTACGTCGGCCCCGACGAGGTGCTGCGCCTGACGACTTCGGTGCCGCTGGCCTATGTGCTGCAGGAGTCGCCCTTCGTGCTCACCGACACGGTGAGCCTGGTGCTGGGCCCCGACGAGTCGCCCGACCACGGGCCCGACGCCCTGGCCGCCGCCTACGAGCGCGACACCATCGACTACTGGCGCACCTGGACGCGGCGCCTGGCGCTGCCGCTGCAATGGCAGGACGTGGTCATCCGCAGCGCCATCACGCTCAAGATGTGCGTGCACGAGGACACGGGTGCCATCGTCGCGGCGCTGACCACCAGCATTCCCGAAGCGCCGGGCACGCAGCGCAACTGGGACTACCGCTACTGCTGGCTGCGCGATGCCTTCTTCGTCGTGCGCGCGCTCAACAGCCTCAGCGAAGTGGGCACGATGGAGGAATACCTGGGCTGGCTGCGCAACATCGTGGCGCGCGCCGGCGGCCATCACGTGCAGCCGCTGTACGGCGTGGGCATGGAGGACCGCCTGGTCGAGGAACTGGTGCCGCAGCTGCCCGGTTACCGGGGCCATGGCCCGGTGCGGCGCGGCAACCAGGCCTACGAACACTTCCAGCACGACGTCTACGGCAACATCGTGCTCGGCGCCGCGCAAGCCTTCCACGACCGCCGCCTGCTGGCGCCGGCCGGCGAAGCCGATTTCCGCCAGCTCGAGGCGGTGGGTGAGCAGGCCGTGCGCGTACACGACCAGCCCGACGCCGGCATGTGGGAGCTGCGCACGCGTGCGCGCATCCATACCTCGTCGATGCTGATGTGCTGGGCCGCCTGTGACCGGCTGGCCAAGATCGCGCAGCGGCTGGCCCAGCCCGACCGCGCCGCCTACTGGGCCGGCCACGCGCAGCGCATGCGCAATCGGCTGCTTGCCGAGGCGTGGAGCGACAAGCGCCAGGCCTTCGTCGAAAGCCTGGGTGGTGAGCACCTCGATGCCAGCGTGCTGCTGATGGCCGAGGTGGGCCTGATCGACCCGCGCGATCCGCGTTTCGTGGCCACTGTCGACGCGCTGGAGCGTACGCTCTGCGACGGCCCCTACATGCGCCGCTACGAGGCGGCCGACGACTTCGGTCTGCCCGAGACCGCCTTCAACATCTGCAGCTTCTGGCGGCTGGACGCGCTGGCCCGCATCGGCCGGCGCGATGAGGCCCTGGCCATCTACGAGGCCATGCTGGCGTCGCGCAACCACCTGGGCCTGATGAGCGAGGACACCCACCCCGCCACGCGCGAGATGTGGGGCAACTTCCCGCAGACCTACTCGATGGTGGGCCTGATCAACGGCGCGGTGCGCCTGTCCGAGCCTTGGGAGACCGTGATTTGAGGAAAGCACACTGATGGGCCGTCTCGTCGTTGTCTCCAACCGCGTGGCTGACCCGCGCAAGCCCGGCGCCGGTGGCTTGGCCGTGGCGCTGGCCGATGCGTTGCAATCCAGCGGCGGGCTGTGGTTCGGCTGGAGCGGCAAGGTGGTGGACGAAGGCTCTGGCGGCCAGCTGCGCACGCAGCGTGCCGGCCCCGTGACGCTGGCCACGGTGGACCTTTCGCGCGCCGACCACGACGCCTACTACCTGGGGTACAGCAACGGCGTGTTGTGGCCGGTGTTCCACTACCGGCTGGACCTGGCGGACTTCGACGCCGGCGACATCGACGGCTACCGGCGCGTGAACCGGCTGTTCGCGCACAAGCTGCAGCCGCTGCTGCAGCCCGACGACGTGATCTGGGTGCACGACTACCACCTGATCCCGCTGGCCGCGGAACTGCGCGCCATGGGCTGCACGCAGCGCATGGGCTTCTTCCTGCACATCCCGTTGCCGCCGCGCACCATCCTGGCGGCCATTCCTCAGAACGGCTGGCTGATGCGCAGCCTGATGATGTACGACCTGGTGGGCTTTCACACGCAGACCGACGTCGACCACTTCGCCGCCTACGTCATCAAGGAGGCGGGCGGCACGCAGGTGGGCGACGACGAGTTCCATGCGCATGGGCGCGTGGTGCGTGCGCGGCCCTTCCCCATCGGCATCGACGTCGACGAGTTCCAGGCCCTTGGCCGCGGGCCCGAGGCGCGCGACACCTTCCGCACGATGAAGGAGCAGTACGCCCAGCGCCAGCTGCTGGTGGGTGTGGACCGGCTGGATTATTCCAAGGGCCTGCCGCAGCGCATCCGCGCCTTCCAGCGGTTGCTGCAGCACTACCCCGAGAACCACAAGGTGGCCACGCTGATCCAGGTGGCCGCACCGTCGCGCGAGGACGTGGAGGCCTATGCCGACCTGCGCCACCAGTTGGAGACCCTGTGCGGCGCCGTCAACGGCGACCACGGCGAGCTGGACTGGATGCCGGTGCGCTACATCCGGCGCGCGGTGCCACGTAAGCGCCTGCCAGGCCTGTACGCGTCGGCCAGCGTGGCGCTGGTGACGCCGTTGCGCGACGGCATGAACCTCGTGGCCAAGGAGTACGTCGCGGCGCAGGACCCGGCGAACCCGGGCGTACTGGTGCTGTCGCGCTTCGCCGGCGCCGCCGAGGCCATGACCGACGCGCTGATCGTGAACCCCTACGACGCCGACGGCATGGCCGAGGTCATCCAGCAGGCGCTGCGCATGCCGCTGGAGGAGCGCCGCGTGCGCCACGAGCGGCTGATGGCCGGCTTGCGCGCACAGGACGTGCACTGGTGGGCGCGAGAGTTCCTGGCGGCCTTGAGCGCCTGATCGGCGTCTGAGCCGCCTCGCGATACCCAGACCGGCATGCGATGATGCCGATCTTTAGGCCCCCGCGCTCACGCCGTTCGCTGCCCCCCGAGGGGGGCGGCCAGTTCCTTCGGAACGGCCGGGCGGAACTGACATGAATCGCCCGCTCTTCCTGCTCGCGCTGTGCCAGGCGCTGTTCCTCACGAACAACGTCACCTTCATCGCGATCAACGGGTTGGTGGGGCTGCAGCTGGCGCCTCTGGGCTGGATGGCCACGCTGCCGGTGATGGGCTACGTGGTCGGCGGGGCGCTGTCGGCACCGTGGGTGGCGCGCACGCAGGCGCGGCTGGGGCGCAAGCGCTCGTTCCAGATCGGCCTGGTGGTGGCGGCGCTGTCGGCCGTAGCCGGGGCGCTGGCGGTCTGGAGTGGCAGCTTCTGGGGCGTGGTGGCGGCCACCGTGGTGGCCGGCTTCTACAACGCCAACGCCCAGCTGTATCGCTTCGCCGGGCTGGAACTGGCGCGGCCGGAATACAAGGAAAAGGCCATCTCACTGGTGATGGCCGGCGGTGTGGCTGGGGCCTTCATCGGCCCCAACCTGGCCAGTGCCACCAAGGATTGGCTGGCCGTGCCCTTTGCCGGTGCCTACGTGGCGCTGATCGGCGTCGCGCTGTTGGGGCTGGCCCTGATGTCGCTCATCCGGTTCCCGGAACATCGGGCGCCGCAGCCGGGCGACGACCGCGGCCGCCCGCTGGGCGAGATCGCACGCCAGCCGGCCTTCGTGGTGGCGGTGGCGGCCGGCGCCCTGGCCTATGGCGTGATGAACCTGCTGATGGCGGCCACGCCGCTGGCCATGCAGCAGTGCGGCCTGCCCTTCAGCGACGCGGCGCTGGTGCTGGAATGGCACGTGCTGGGCATGTTCGTGCCCGGGTTCTTCACCGGGCACCTGATCAAGCGATTTGGTGTGCTGCCGGTGATGGCCACCGGCGCGGCACTGAACTTCACCTGCGTGGCGATCGCGCTGTCAGGCGTGGACCTGATGCAGTTCCTGGCCGCCTTGCTGCTGCTGGGCGTGGGCTGGAACTTCCTGTTCACCGGCGCCACCACGCTGCTGACCACCACCTACCGGCCCGAGGAGAAGAACCGGGCCCAGGGCGCCATGG
This sequence comes from Burkholderiaceae bacterium, assembly GCA_024235915.1. Taxonomy (GTDB): domain Bacteria; phylum Pseudomonadota; class Gammaproteobacteria; order Burkholderiales; family Burkholderiaceae_C; genus Rubrivivax. The sequence goes on from JACKLO010000010.1 coordinate 179,474, forward strand.
ACACCTGCGTGTTCGCCACGATGGCCGTCACGTCGTTCGCCAGTGGTGCGCTCGTCACCACCCAGGGCTGGCAGCTGCTGAACCTGGGCTCGCTGGTGCCGCTGGTGCTGGTGGCGTGCGCGCTGGGCTGGCTGATGCTGCGGCAGCGGCAGCCCGCTGCGGCGGCGTGACGGCGAGGCGCGTTGACGGACCGGAACGCTGATTCACTCGCCGGTCAGGCCCAGCTTCTCCAGCACACCGTTGAGCTCGTCCAGCGAGTCGAAGCGGATCGCGATTTCGCCCTGCTCGCCGCGTTTGGTGCGCTTGAGCACGCGGATCTCCACCGGCGCGGTCAATCGGTCGGCCAGCTGTGATTCGACGCGCTCGATGTCCCGCGACTTCTCGGCCTTCACCCGCAGCAGCGGGCTCTGACGGCCACCGGCGGCCACGCGGGCCACCAGCTTCTCGGCGTCGCGCACGCTGAGCTTCTTCGCCGAGATCTCGGTGGCGGCCGTGATCTGGCCGGCGCCGCCCAGGGCCAGCAGCGCACGTGCATGGCCCATGTCCAGATCGCCGGCCAGCAGCATCTGCTGCACCGGCTCGGCCAGGTTCAGCAGGCGCAGCAGGTTGCTCGCCGCACTGCGGCTGCGGCCCACGGCCTGCGCCGCCTGCTCGTGCGTGAGGCCGAATTCGTCCACCAGCCGCTTGAGGCCCTGGGCCTCTTCCAGCGGGTTGAGGTCCTCGCGCTGGATGTTCTCGATCAGCGCCATCACCGCCGCGGCCTCGTCGGCCACCGGCTTCACCAGCACCGGCACCTCGGTCAGGCCGGCCAGCTTCGCGGCGCGGAAACGGCGCTCGCCGGCGATGATCTCGTAGCCGCCGCCGTCGACCGGGCGCACGAGGATGGGCTGCATCACCCCTTGGCCACGGATGCTCTCGGCCAGTTCGTACAGCGCGCCCTCGTCCATGCGGGTGCGTGGCTGGTACTTGCCGGCCTGCAGTGCCGTCAGCGGCAAGGTCTGCGGGGCGCCGGCGGGCGCCGGTGCGTCGCTGACCTTTGGGCCGAGCAGGGCTTCCAGGCCGAGGCCCAGGCCCTTGGGTTTCTTGGTTGCCATGGCGGGATTGTGTGTCAGCGCGGTGGTGTACCCGGCTCGCGCGCGGCCAGCCGTGCCAACAGCGCCCGACCTTCGGGCCAGTCGCCCAGGCCGGATTCGTGATTGAGGTGGCCGCGCGCGCCGGCGTCCACCACCTGCGCGCCCCACCCTGCCGCGATGGCGCGCATGCGGTCGGCATCGCCGTAGGGGTCGTCGCTGCTGACCACGGCGATGGCGGGGAACGGCAGGCGGGCGCGCTCGATGGGACGCCAATTGTGCAGCTGGGGCGGCATGTCGGTGCGTTCGGTGTCGGGCGGCGCGACCAGCAGAGCGCCGGCCACCTTGGCCGTGTGACGGCTGTGCGCGGCCCAGGCGGCGACCAGCAGACAGCCCAGGCTGTGGGCGGCCAGGATGACGGGGGTGGAGGAGGCGCCGGGGGCGTCGATCAGCGTCTGGTCCAGACGGGCCATCCAGTCGCCACGGCGGGGCCATTCCCAGTCGTCCTGCACGACGCGGTGGTCGCCATGCAGGTGTTCCCAGCGGGTTTGCCAGTGGTCGGGGCCGGAATCGAGCCAGCCCGGCAGCAGGTAGATCGGTGGCATGACGTATCCTCGACCTTGATTTTCCCTGCGGGTGAGGCCCATGGCTTACAAGGTGTTCGTCGACGGACAGGAAGGCACGACCGGCCTGCGCATCCACGAGGTGCTGGCGGGGCGTCCCGACATCGAACTGCTGATGATCGACCCTGATCGACGCAAGGACCCGGCCGAGCGCGCCAAGCTGCTGAACGCGGCCGACGTGGCGTTTCTCTGCCTGCCCGACGCGGCGGCGCGCGAGGCGGCGTTCCTGGTGACCAGTGAGCGAACCTGCCTGATCGACGCCAGCACCGCCCATCGCACCCAGGCCGGCTGGGCCTATGGGCTGCCTGAGCTGGCCCGGGGGCAACGGGCGGCACTGCGGCAGAGCAAGCGCATCGCCAACCCGGGCTGCCACGCGACCGCCTTCATCCTGCTGCTGCGTCCCCTGGTGGAGGCTGGTCTGGTGCCGAAAAATCTGCCAGTGAGTGCCCACTCGCTGACGGGCTACTCCGGTGGCGGCAAGAGCATGATCGCGCAGTACCAGGCCGGCGGCGACGCCAAGCTGGAGGCCCCCCGCCCCTACGGCCTGACGCTGGCCCACAAGCACCTGCCGGAGATGGCCGCGCACACCGGGCTGGACATGGCCCCGCTGTTCACGCCGGTGGTGGCCAACTTCTACAAGGGCCTGGCCGTGACGGTGCCGCTGCACCTGTCGCAGCTGGCGCCGGGCACCACGCCGCAGCAGCTGCAGGCCTCGCTGGCGGCGCACTATGAAGGCGAGCGCTTCGTGCGCGTGATGCCGCTGTCCGACCCGGACACGCTGGCCGGCGGGTTCTTCGACGTCACGGCCTGCAACGACACCAACCAGGCGGATGTCTTCGTGTTCGCCAACGCCACCCAGGTGCTGCTGGCCTGCCGGCTGGACAACCTGGGCAAGGGCGCCAGCGGTGCGGCCGTGCAGTGCATGAACGTGCACCTGGGCGTGGACGAAGGGCTTGGCTTGTGACCGTGCTGAAGCTGCCCGGGTGACGCGATCAGGCTGCCTCGGCGGGTGCCTGGGTGCGGTAGTGGTACGCGTAGGCGTCGACGAAACCCAGGCGCTTGTAGAGCGCTCGCGCTTCGGTGTTGTCGGCGTCCACCTGGAGGTAGGCGTGTCGAGCCCCCTGCTCGACGGCGCGGTCCAGCATCCAGGCACATAGCGCGTAGCCGATGCCTTTGCCCCGGGACGGGATGGCCGTGAACACATCGTAGAGGCCGACCAGGTCGCCTTCGCGGGCGATCTGTCCACAGGCCACGATGACCTCACCGTCCCGCAAGGCAAAGGCCTGATAGGGTACCGGCGCACACTTCAATCGCCACTTCTGGGCGTCACGTTGCGCCTCCGGTGATCCTCGCATGGCGCCGATCAGGTCGGCAAATGCGTCCAGCGGAACCGCTTCCGGCATCAGTTTCCGGCGGGCGGGATCGGGCGGCGGCAGGTCGCGGCGCAGCATCACGCGGGTGTCGTCGAAGCGCCGCCAGCCGCGCTTGGCCAGCAACTCGTCCAATTCGACAGGCCGAGTGAAAGGGGTGATGCGCACGTGCATGGGCAGCCCGTGTTCGGCAAAGGCAGCCTCGGCCAATGCCAGGCGTTCGTCCAACGGCAGCCGTCCGTCGGCCACGGCATTGACGCAGCGCGCACGTTTGGCCTTGCCGGGGTTGAAGCGCAGCAACCAGCCGTCGAGCCAACGTTGCTCGGGCGGTGCGCTGGCGTTCAGACTTGCATCCTCGATGCGCGACAGCAGCAGGTCGTCGGTCATGGTGTACGGGTCCCTGGTTGTGTCATGACATGGCCCAGCCGGGCCGCCATCTCCCGTGCGAAGTCGACGAAGGCTTGCGCACCCTTGGACGCCGGGTCGAACACCACGCCCGGCAGGCCATAGCTGGGTGCCTCAGCCAGGCGCACGTTGCGCGGGATCACGGTCTCGAAGACCTTGTCGCCGAAGTGTGCCTTGAGCTGTTCGCTGACCTGCTGTTGCAGCGTGATGCGCGGGTCGAACATGACGCGCAGCAGGCCGATGATCTCGAGGTCCCGGTTCAGGTTGGCGTGCACCTGCTTGATGGTGTTGACCAGGTCGGACAGACCCTCGAGCGCGAAGTACTCGCACTGCATGGGCACGATGACGCCATGGGCGGCGCACAGGCCGTTGAGGGTCAGCAGGCTCAACGATGGCGGGCAATCCACCAGGACGAAGTCGTACGGTGCGCCGGCCAGTGCGCCGCGCAGACGGCGCTCGCGCCGCTCCAGTTCCACCAGTTCCACCTCGGCGCCGGCCAGTTCACGGTTGGCGCCGAGCACGTCGTAGCCGCCCTGCGGGCTGGGGCGCACGGCGTCGGCCAGGCTCGTGGATTCCAGCAGCACGTCATAGACGCTGCTGTCCAGGGCGCGCTTGTCGACGCCGGAACCCATGGTGGCATTGCCTTGCGGGTCCAGGTCGACGACCAGCACCTTGCGGCCGATCTGCGCCAGCCCGGCGGCCAGGTTGACCGTGGTCGTGGTCTTGCCGACCCCGCCCTTCTGGTTGGCGATGCAGAAGATACGCGCGCTCATCAGGACGTGCCCAGGCGGATGCCGAAGCCGATGAGGAACAGGCCGGCAAGCTTCTGCAGCGCCAGTGCCAGCCGGCGGTGCGCCTTGACCTGGGCGCTGACCGCCTGCGCGAAGGCGCACAGCAGCAGGCAGTAGGCGGCGGTGATGACGGCGATGGTGGCTGCCATGGCCGCGAAGGTGATGGCACCGCGGTGGGTGGCCGGGTCGATGAACAGCGGGAAGAAGGCCATGTAGAAGACGATGGCCTTGGGGTTGAGCAGGGTGATCAGCATCGCCTGGCGCAGGTAGTGGCGCGGCTCGATGCGGATGGGCGACGCGCTGCCGTCCTTCGCGAACAAGAGCTTGAGGCCGATCCAGGCCAGGTAGGCGGCGCCGGCGTACTGCACCGCGTGGAAGACGGCTGGGTTGGCGGCCAGCAGCGCGGCGACACCCGCGACGGCCAGCCAAAGCAGGACCTGGTCACCCAGGATCACGCCGGCGGTGGCGGCGGCGCCGGCCTTGAAACCACCCTTGGCCGTGGAGGTCAGCAGGGTGAACGTGCCCGGCCCGGGCAGGGCCAGGAAGACCAGGATGGTGGCGCAAAAGGCGCCGTAATCGGCAATGCCGAGCATGCAGGGGCTCCCGAAGTCAGGCCGATTGTGCCGTGGCGTCGGTGCCCGCAGCGGTGGGTTTCATCCAGATGGCGCAACGCTCGGCGTCCAGATTGGGCACCTGCAGTTGTTCCACGTGAAACACGGTCACATCGGGCGGCAGTGCCGACACTTCGTCGTGGGGGTGCTTGCCCTTCATGGCCAGCCAAACGCCTCGGGGTGCGAGGTGATGCTGTGTCCACGTGCAGAAGTCGACCAGGCTGGCAAAGGCGCGGGACGTCACGACGTCGGCCCGTGCCGACTGCAACTGCTCGACCCGCGCATGCTCGGCGTGCAGGTTCGGCAGCCCCAGTTCGAGGGCCACTTGCCGGATGAATCCAGCCTTCTTGGCCACCGTGTCCACGCAGGTGACATCCCAATCGGGGCGGTGGATGGCCAGCACCACGCCGGGCAACCCGCCCCCGCTGCCGACGTCCAGGATCTTCAGCGGCCGGCCCGCCGCGTGGCGTTCCAGGGGGCCGACGATGCTTTCGCTGTCGGCCACGTGCTGCGTGCGCATCTGGGCCGGGTCGCGCACGGCCGTGAGGTTGTAGACCTTGTTCCAGTGCGACAGCAGGGCCAGGTAGCGTTCCAGTAATGCTTCGCGCTCAGCGCCGTCGCGGGCAGAAGAGGCGCCGGATTCAGGCGGCGGCATCGGTGTCAGCGTTGGCGGCCGTGTCTCGGGCAAAGCCGGGGAAGCGCCGCTTCTTCAAGTGGATGAGCAGCAAGGAGATGGCCGCTGGCGTCACGCCGGAGATCCGGGACGCCTGCCCCAAGGTGGCGGGGCGGTGTTTGGCCAGCTTCTGCCGGACTTCGATGGAGAGCGCCTGGACCTGGGCGTAGTCCAGTTCCGCCGGCAGCTTCAACTGCTCATAGTGCGCGGCGCGCTCGACCTCTTCGTTTTGCCGATCGATGTAGCCGGCGTACTTGATGCCGATCTCGGCCTGTTCGATCACGGCGTCAGCCAGGGCCGGATCGGCCAGTTCAGCGGCCAGTGTTTCACGTGAAACATCGCCGGCCAGCCCGGCCACTGCGTCCCAGCCCAAGCCGGGCCGGCGCAACAGGTCCGACAGCCTGTACTCATGCTCCAGCGCCTTGCCCAGCACGCGCTCGGCCACCTCGTCTGGCACCGTCGCCGGCCGCACCCAGGTGGCGCGCAGACGCTGCAGCTCGCGATCGATGGCTTCACGCTTGCGCTCGAAGGCCCCCCATCGCCGGTCGTCCACCAGCCCCAGCTGGCGGCCGGCCTCGGTCAGGCGCAGGTCGGCGTTGTCCTCCCGCAGCTGCAGCCGGTACTCGGCGCGGCTGGTGAACATGCGGTACGGCTCGGTCACGCCCTTGGTGATGAGGTCATCCACCAGCACACCCAGGTAGGCCTGGTCACGTCTTGGCAGCCAGGACTCGCGACCCTGGGCCTGCAGCGCGGCGTTCAGGCCGGCGAACAGGCCCTGCGCGGCGGCCTCTTCATAGCCGGTGGTGCCGTTGATCTGGCCGGCGAAGAACAGCCCGCCGATCTGCTGCGTCTCGAAGCTGGGCTTGAGCGCGCGCGGGTCGAAGTAGTCGTACTCGATGGCGTAGCCGGGCCGCAGGATGTGCGCCCTCTCCAACCCCGGGATCGACTGCACGGCCGCGATCTGCACGTCGAAGGGCAGCGAGGTGGAGATGCCGTTCGGGTAGAACTCGTGCGTCGTCAGCCCTTCGGGCTCCAGGAAGATCTGGTGGCTGTCCTTGCCGGCGAAGCGGTTGACCTTGTCCTCGATGCTCGGGCAATAGCGCGGCCCGACGCCTTCGATGACGCCAGTGAACATCGGGCTGCGGTCGAAGCCGCTGCGGATGATCTCGTGCGTGCGCGCGTTGGTGTGCGTGATCCAGCAGGGCCGCTGTGCCGGGTGCTGCTCGGCGCGGCCCAGGAAGCTGAACACCGGCACCGGGTCCAGGTCGCCCGGCTGTTCCTGGCATTTCGAGAAGTCGATCGAACGCCCGTCGATGCGTGGCGGTGTGCCGGTCTTCAGCCGGCCCTGCGGCAGCTTCAGTTCCTTCAGCCGCGCTGACAGGCTGATGGCCGGTGGGTCACCGGCCCGACCGGCGGCATGGTTCTGCAGGCCGACGTGGATGCGGCCGTCCAGAAAGGTGCCGGCCGTCAGCACCACGGTGCGGCCGCGGAAGCGGATGCCGGTTTGTGTGACCGCACCGGTGACCCGGTCGCCGTCCAGCATCAGGTCGTCCACCGCCTGCTGGAACAGCCACAGGTTCGGCTGGTTCTCCAGTCGCCGGCGGATGGCGGCCTTGTAGAGGATGCGGTCGGCCTGCGCGCGGGTGGCGCGCACAGCGGGCCCCTTGCTGCCGTTAAGGATGCGAAACTGGATGCCGGCTTCGTCGGTGGCCTCCGCCATGGCGCCGCCCAGTGCATCCACTTCCTTGACCAGGTGGCCCTTGCCGATGCCGCCGATGCTGGGGTTGCAGCTCATCTGCCCCAGCGTCTCGATGTTGTGCGTCAGCAGCAGCGTGGCGCAGCCCATGCGCGCAGCGGCGAGTGCGGCTTCGGTGCCGGCATGGCCACCGCCGACCACGATGACGTCGAATTCCTGCGGATGCAGCATGGGCGCCCTACCCTTGGCCCGCAACGCGCGGGCAAACCCGCAATTTTAGGCGGGGGCGGCCTCCGGCGCACGCCGCGTCCAGCGGGCCCGGGCGGCGTTCAGACGGGCGACCAGCGCCGGGTGGCCCCACCAGCGGTCGAAGAAGAAGTGCGCCACCGTGTTGACCAGGGGCTCCACCAGCGTGATGGCGCCGGCGATGGTGATGCTGCCCGTCAGTGCGTAGCTGACACCGAAGGCAATGCCCAGGTGCATGACGCCGAAGGTGGCCGATTTCGCCATGGTGAAGTGCTCCCGATTGAACCGTGCTGATGATCATCGCCCGGCCGGGCCATGCTGATCATCAATCATCAACAAGACATCGATAGTCATTTGCGACACCGATAATGCCGGCATGGACTGCCGCCCCGGCTGTGGTGCCTGCTGCATCGCACCTTCGATCTCCACCTTGGGCAAACCCGCCGGTGTGCCCTGCGTGCACCTGGACGCCGATCGTCGCTGTCGTCTCTTTGGTCTGCCGACGCGACCGGCTGTGTGCGCGTCCTTGCAGCCCTCGCCGGCCATGTGCGGCCCTGACGCGGCCCACGCCATCCGCTGGTTGACCGACCTGGAGCGCCAGACCACCCCATGACCGCATCGGACCTGGACGCGGCGCTGCAGCCGCTGTACCCCGTGCTGGCGCAGATCCCGCCGGACGCGCGCGACGCCGTGCTGGCCACCATGGCGCAGCACGCCCAGGTGCCGGCGGGCGCGCGCCTGTTCAACGAAGGGGCGCCCTGCCAGGGTTTTCCGCTGGTGTTGCGCGGCGCAGTGCGCGTGGCGCGCGGCGCGGCCAATGGGCGATCGCTGGAGCTCTACCGCGTGACGCCGGGCGAGCTGTGTGTGGTGTCCACGTCCTGCCTGTTCGGCCAGCAGGCGCTGACGGCGCACGGCGACACGACGGAGCCCACCGACCTGGTGCTGCTCAGCCCCGCCGGCTTCGAACGCTGGGCGGCGTACGAGCCCTTCCGCCGGTTCGTTTTCGGGGTCTTCGCCGACCGCCTGGCCGACCTGATGGCGCTGGCCGAGGCCGTGGCTTTCCAGCGGCTGGACCAGCGCCTGGCGAGCGCGCTGCTGGGTCATGGCGCCACCTTGCGCCTGACGCACCAGGCCCTGGCCGACGAGCTGGGCACGGCCCGCGAGATCGTGACCCGGCTGCTCAAACGCTTCGAGCAGCGCGGCTGGGTGGTGCTGGGGCGCGAACGCATTGAATTGCGCGACGCGGCCGCGCTGCGTGCGGTGGCGGCTGGGCAGACCGACGCCTGACGGCACCGCCAGCCCCGCGGCGCGACCGCCACCGCTGTGTGACCGCAGTCACCGACGCAGCCGACCTGCGGGGCGACACTGCCGTCACCGTCAACCCACAGAGGAGTTCCCCATGTTCAAGACCAACGTCGGCGGCATCGACCGCGCGCTGCGCATCATCGTCGGCCTGGCCCTGATCGGCCTGACGCTGGCCGGCACCATCGGCGTCTGGGGCTGGATCGGCGTCGTGCCGCTGCTCACCGGCGCCCTGTCCACCTGCCCGCTCTATTCGGTGCTGGGTTTCAACACCTGCCCGATGAAGCGCAGCTGAGCCCTGCATCCGCCGCCGCGCGGCGGGGCATCAACCGGCCGTGCCGGGTCGGCCCTGGTGGGCCGCATCGGCCTCAATCCAGGTGTGCCGAAACGGCGTCAATCCAGGTGCGCCGCGTCGGCCCACTGCAGCAGTTCCAGCCGGCCGTCCATCCAGCGCAGCCGGTTGATCCCGGTGTTCGGGATCACGCATTCGCGTGGCCCGGAAAGCGGCAGGCCGTGCACGGTGCGCCAGATCATGTCGAGCACGCCGCCGTGGGTGAACACGGCCAGTCGCGCGCCGGCATGGGCCTGGGCCAGCGCCGCCAGTGCCGCGTTGACACGCGCGTGAAAGGCGCGCGGGCTTTCGCCGCCCGGCGGTGCGCCGTCGGGCGTATGCGCCCACCAAGCGGCGAAGGCCTCGGGCTGTGACATCCGCGCTTCGGCCACCACCAGCCCTTCCAGCACGCCGAAGGCCTGCTCGCGCCACGCCGTGTCGGTGGCCAACGCCAGCCCGCTGCGCAGCATGCGCAGGGGTTCGGCGGTGCCGCGCGCGCGGGCCAGGTCACTGCTCACGAGCATGTCCAGGGGTTCATCGCGCAGGCGCTGCGCCAGTCGTTGCGCCTGTTGTTGACCCGTGGCGTTCAAGGGCACATCCACCTGCCCCTGGAATCGACCCTGGCGGTTGTGGTCGGTCTCGCCGTGGCGAATGAGCAGCAGTTCAGTGGCTTCGGAGGGCATGGCTGCCGCCGAGTATCGGCCCACCGGCCTTGCACCATGAGGTAAATCGCGCACACGTTTTCGGGTCAGTGGCGCACGCCCTGGCATCCGCCTGTCTGCCTACGCTGGACCTCACGGTGAAGGCCGGCAGAGAGCGCCGGTCGCCGACGCCGCAAGGCAATGCCAGGAGGTTGAATGAACACCTTGATGAATCCGTCGTCGGCGACGCTGAAGGCCCTTGCGGCGACACCTGAAGTCCCCCGCGCCGCACCCGTCGCCATTGGCCCGCTGTTGGCGGCGGCGCTGGACGAAGTGGATGTCGGGCTGGCACTGGTCGACCCCGAGGCACGTACCTTGCACCTGAACCATCGCGCCCAGCAGTGCCTGGCCGATGGTGCTGCCCTAGCCTTGCGTGACGGCCGCATTGCGGCGTCGCGAGCCGACGATGCCGCGGCCATGGCGCGCGCGCTGGCAGATGCGGCCCTGCGTGGGCTGCGGCGGTTGATCCACGTCGGCCAAGGCGATGCCCGATGCAGCCTGGCGCTGGTGCCGGTGCGGCCGGGTGTGGCCGCGCTGATGCTGGGCCGGTCGCACCTGTGCGAGGCGCTGTCGCTGCAGGGCTTCGCGCGGGCCCACGCGCTGTCCGACGCGGAAGCCCGGGTGCTCAGTGCCCTGGGCCGGGGCGACGCACCCACGCAGATCGCGCGGGCCCACGGCGTGGCCCTGTCCACCGTGCGCACCCAGATCGGCGCCATCCGTGGCAAGACCGGCGCGGCCAGCATCCGCGACCTGCTGCGCATGGTGGCGGCGCTGCCCCCCATCGTGGGCGCGCTGCGGCACTGACGCGCAGCCGCGGTCATCCCGTCGGAGGAGGGCCGCCGAGTCCCTCCTCCGGCGGGATGACGCCGCACTCGGGCTGCCAAGGCCCAATGCCCGAACGCCGCCCCGCGCGGCGCTTCCTTCACCTACACAGGAGCACCTCATGAACCTCCTTCGCCCCTTTCTGGCCGCGGCCCTGCTGTGCACTGGCCTGATGACCAGCCCGACACCCAGCCTGGCGCAGGCCGTGCCGCAGGTCTATGTGACCGCACCGCGGGCAGGTGCGCACGCCCTGCTGCCTGACACCCTGGATGGCGACTACCGTTTCACCATGGCCAACGGCCGCACGATGAACGTGGCCTTCGCCGGGCCAGACACGCTGCACCTGCGTTACGGCCGTCACCTACGCAGCGTGCTCAAGGCCGAGGGGCCCGGCCGCTTCGTGTCCCGCGACGGCCAGATCCGCCTGGTCTTCGAACTCGATGCCCAGGGCCGCGTCCACCAGGTTCAGCTGACCCTGCCCACGGGCAGTGCGTAGGCCCTGCCCCCGTTCCGTACAAAGGGACGGGCCCGCATCGCTGCGGGCCATTGGCGTTTCCGGGGTTCGCGGGCGCGGGGTCAGCGGCGGGTGGCCGTATCGGCCGTCGCCTCGGCGCCTGCCAGGCGAACGGCCCCGGCCCGTTGCACCAGTGCGGCATCGATGCAGTGGTACTCGGCCGGGCGTCCAGTGGCGGCGCGGCACTGCGCCTCGGCCGCCAGCACCTCGGCGTCGGCGGGGAACCATCGGAACGGTCCCGTTTGATGAAACAACACCAGCATCAGGCCCAGCGTGAGCCCGCTGGCCGCCAGGGCACTGGCGGCGCCCAAGGCGCGCGCGGCAGGCGAACGGCGGGGCATGGCGGAAGACGGCGAAAACGGCGTGGACATGTTCAGGCTCCTGCAGGGGTGACGGTGGCGGGAGCTTCGCGCCAGGTGCCCTTCGGGGCATCCACCGCGCGAACGAGACGCCGCTACGATGCAGCAGCTCATCATCACCAGGGAGGACGGCGATGAACGAACTGCCCAGCGCCAGTCCGCTGCTGCGTGAACTGGCCGCACGCTGCGTGCGCTACACGTACCGAAAGGGTCGTCTGCTGATCGCCGAGGGTGAGCCCGGCGACGCGCTCTACATCATCCTGAGCGGTCGGCTGCGCGCGTTCTCGGTGGATCCGGCCAAGGACCGCGAAATCACCTACGGCACCTACGGCCCGGGTGAATACGTCGGCGAGATGAGCCTGGACGGCGGGGCGCGTTCAGCCAGCGTGGAAGCCGTGCAGCGCACCGAGTGTGCGCTGGTGTCGCGTGCCACGCTGACGGCCTTCATCGGCGAGCACCCCGCGTTTGCCTTCGAACTGCTGGCCAAGGTGATCGGTCGGGCGCGCGTGGCCACTGTGACCGCACGACAGCTCGCGCTCAATGACTGCTACGGTCGCCTGCGTGCCGTCCTTGAAAGCCTGGCCGTACCCGCGCCGGAAGGCGGCCGGTTGATCCGCTCGCCGCCGACGCACCTGGCACTGTCGCAGCAGATCGGATGCACGCGGGCGATGGTGACGCGGCTGCTGAACGAGCTCGAGCGGCATGGCGCTTTGGAGCGCACGCTCCGCGACTGGCGCCTGCAGAGCGCGCTGCCACAGCGGTGGTGAAGAGCGCCGCCGGTCAGTTGCTGCCGGTGCACCCCAGGCTCTGCAGCAGCGCCGCGTCCGGGGGGCTCTTCTTGGCGGCTGCCATGCAGCTTGCCAGCTTCTGCTTGGCCAGTTCGAGCTGAATCTCGCTGCCGATGGCCTTCGCCTCGGCCGCGTCCCGGCCACTGAAACCGTTGAAGAGCGCGCCTACCGCCGCAAAATAGGCCTGGAGAATCGCCGCGGGAAGCTTCAGCAGCCCGGGAATCTCGCCGTCGACGGTCTGCTTGAACGTTTGCGGCTGACCCTGCACGAACGTCAGCGCCACCTCGCCTCGGCCGAACAGCGAGCGCGCATACGGCAGCAAGCGCAGCGGCGAACGGGTCGGCGAGAGGATCACCTGATCGGCATGCAAGCCGAACCCGTCGTTGATGGGCGTCACGGTGACGCGGAACGGGCGGCTTTGCCGGTAGTAGACACCCTGTCGATCGCTAGATTCGGCCTGGGCGCGCAGGTCGAGATTGGAGGCGGGCACCAGGTCCTCGACCCTCACCGTCAAGGCATCCCCGCAGATCTTGGTCGTAAGCGACGCGGTCTTCGTCTTGCCCTCGTTGTCGGTCTTCAGCGTGAACTTCAGGCCCGCGTCCGCCGGTTCGTCGTCGCGAATGACCGGGACGAGAAACGTGTGGCTCCCCTCGGTTCGACAGGTGTTCTTCTTCTGGTCCGGTGTCGCCGCCGCTGCCCCGATCGCGGCGGACTTCTCGGCCACGAACTGCAACGCCTCGATGATCTTCGGCGTGGACGTGGCGTTCGCGCTGTTCAGCAGGCCGTCCTGCGTCACGCCGATGTCGATCACGGTCTCGCCGATGTGGTTGCGCTCCACATTCAGCAGATACTCGGTGCGCAGGTCGGCATAGGCGCCACCCGCTGCGATTGTCGTCTCCGTGACCTTCGCATCCTTGCCCGCGCCTTCCACCGTCACGGTGATGACGATGTCCGCGCGCGGCAGGTGATAGACGATGCCTTCGGCCGGACGGGTTGAAGCCGCGCCCAGGGGCCGGGAGGTGAGCCCCGCGCAACCGGACAGCGCCAAGGCCGACATGAGAAGCAAGCTGCGCATCGGTCGTCCTCCATCGAGAGCATGCTGCCGGTACCCTTCTGCGAGGGCCACCTTGCGCCGCCTGTGACAAGCAGCGAATATGCGCACCCGGGCCCACGACGTCAATCAAGAACACCATGGAGGCTGGCCCGCCGTCCATGGAATTCAGGAGGACTGGTGATGGTCGATCTTGCTGTGGCCCGTGTGTGTGCAACCCTTCTGGCGGCGATCGCGACCACCGCCAGCGCGGACAGCGGGCCACGCCCCCAGCAGGGGGCGCAGGCCCAGGGGGTCGCGTCGGGGCTACGGCCGGCGGGTGTTGCGGCGATGACTCTGCGCCAAGCCTGCGAGAAGGAAATCGGCAAGGACCTCGGCGCCGGTCACGCCAGTTGCAAGGTGACCAAGGATGACTGCGACATCCTCGATGAGATCGACGCCAACACGGACAAGGGGTTCGAGCAACGCATCGATGAGCACGTCCTGAGCCTTCTTCCTCTCAATCTGCAGCCCATGGGCGGCGTCTTGGCGACAGCGAACTTCAAGAACTACTGCGATCAGGAGCATTGCGAGGTCCCGGTTCAAGTCGTTCCGAAGGCGGGCTCGATGAATCGCTGCGTGGCCATCCTTCCGTTTCATCGCTACTGCATCCTGCCGGTGGGCGGAAACAAGGCGAAGAAGCCGCAGACCATCACCTTCTTTCTCGCGGAAGTGAGCGGTGGCAATTACGTTCGAAGGGCCCAGAAGGACTTTCAGTTCATCAAGGCGGGCGAGAGCGTCCCCAAGCCCTACGACCAGGACAAGGTGGTCGGCCTCGACGTCCATGAAGACATCTCAGCGGGCAAGCGGCGTCCGATGAAGAGTCCGTACCTGGCCCATGGAACCCGGGCGCCCGACGGGCAGTCCTTCACCTGGCAGGTGACCGCCAGCACGGTGAACACCGCGGGCAGCAAGATCGGGAGGATTCAGGGCGGCGTGCTCAGCGCAGCGTTCGTTCGTCCGGCGGGCACGACGAGCGTCAACGACGTCTGCCGGCCACGCGACCCGATCATCGTCAACACCGCGAATTGAGGCGCTTCGACTCGAGCGCCATCAGTTGCGGTTGCAGTGACGCGGCTTGCGCGGCAGGCAGCGCAGCGGCCGCTGCCCGGGCGGCGGCCGTCGCCTCGGCGAGCCGTTCGGGATGGGTCCCGTTGGCCAACAGCACCTCTGCCAGGCGAAGGCGGCTGCGGGCCATCTCGTGCGTATCGCCTGCCGATGTGGCCCGTTCGATGGCGCGATCGGCCGCCTCGGCGGCCGCCGACCACTCGGCGAGTGCTTCAAGTGCCTGGGACAACGCATGTTCGCACTGGGCGGCCAGCGTGTGATCGGACAGACGCGCTGCACTGCGTGCGGCGTCTTGCAGCGGTCCGATGGCCCGCGAAGGCTGGGCACTGTCGATGAGCAGCAGGCCGAGATTGCATCCGGCCGTGGCTTCCAGCAGCACCTGCCCGATCTCGCGCGCGCTTCTAAGCGCTTCGGCCAGCAGGGGCTCGGCCTCGTCGCGTCGGCCGTCTTCCAGCAGCATCAGGCCGAGGTTGCATTGCGCGTTGGCGGCCCAGGCACGGTCGCCAATGCCTGAGGCGATGCTCAAGGCCGCTTCGTAGTGATGCCTGGCCTCGGCTCGACGTCCGCTCAAGTACAGCGCGCCGCCCAGGTTCCCTCGCACGCCCCCTTCCCAGCGCCGGTGTCCAGCGGCGGTGGCGAGCAGCAGCGCCCGCTCGAAGTGGCCGATCGCTTCCGGCATGGACTGTGCAGCCATCGTGACGGCTCCCTTGGCATTGGCCAAGGCACAGCCGCGAACGGGATCGTCCAGCAACGCATCGTCCTCGTCACGCCGCTGCAGCAAGGCCATGGCCTCACTGGTCTGGCCCGAGCGCGCCAGCGGCGTTGACAGCGCGCAGGCAAGCCGGATGCGCAGTCCCCGGGCATCACTGGATGCGCAGAGCTGCAGGCCTGTTCGGTATCTCTGGACCGACTCCTCGCGCTGGCCGAGCGCATAGAGGGCATTCCCGAGCACGCGCGAGACTTCGGCCTCCATCGACGCGGGCAGGTCGCCCACGGCAAGGGCCTGCAGGGCCAGGGAACGCAGTCGCCGTACGGGCCCACGCACCAGCAACACCTCTGCGCAGAGGGACAGGGCCTTGGTGGCCGTGTCGTGGTCGCTCCGCGCTAGCGCGTGCTCGAAGGCCGCGATCAAGTTGTCCAGATCGCAGAATCCGGCGGTCCAGAGGACGCGCTCGTCGAGCGACGCGAAGTGCCGGCCATGCCGCGCGGTGGCACGCGTACGATCCGGCGTCACCTCCTCACGTGCTTCGGCTTCGTCGCGTACGGTCTGAAGAAGTCCCAACCGGCCGTTCCCTTGGCGACGGAGCAGCGACTTCGAGACCAGCGACCCCAGGACCGCTCCGACCCAGTCACCGTCGGTGTGAACGACAGCGATGGCGTCCTCCAGCGAGAACCCGCCTTCGAACACGGTGCACTGCGCGAGGACACTGCGTTCGTTGGATGACAGCAGCAGCCACGATGCTTCGAACACCTGTGCCAGCGTGCCATGACGGCGCTGCACGTTGCCTGCGGCAGTCATCCAGCGCCGCCGTTCGCGCATGTGTGCGACCTGCTGGGCAGGGCTCATGCTGGGTGTTCTAGCGGCCGACAGTTCCAGGGCCAGGGGCAAGCGGTCGAGGGCGTCGACCAGCAGCGGAACGCTCCCCTTGTCGGCATCGCCCAGCGTCACGCCGGCACCCTGCGCCCGATGTTCGAAGAGCAGGCCTGCTTCCGTGGGCGTGAGCGGTTCGACCTCCACCGCGGATTCGCCCGCAACACCGATCAACGTCCGCGATGTCAGCAGCAGCGTTGCCTGTGGCGCTGCGACTCTCCATTGAGCGGCCAGTGCGGAGACGGCCTGCACGGCCGACTCCGCGTTGTCCAGGATCACGACGCAACGCCCGCGCCCGGCCATCGCGTGGCCCAGCAGGCCCGCGGGGTCTGCGCCGGCGAGCGGCACCCCAAGGCCTTGCGACACCGCCTGCAGCACCCCATCCTCGTCGGCCGCCGCCGAGAGGTCGCAGAACCACGCTCCACCCTCGAAGTAAACGGGGCCGCAGCGGGCGAACTGCAGCGCAAGTCGCGTCTTCCCGACGCCGCCGGTGCCCAGCAGTGTGATCAGGTGTTCGCCCGCTTCGATGCGGTCTCCGATGTCGCGGATCTGGTCTTCGCGGCCGACGAACCTGCCTTCCATCCGGGGCAAGCGCGAATGCCCCACCGACACAGGCTGCCACTCGCCATCGATGCGCTCGACCTGGAAGGCCTTCTCCACGTCGCGTGGCCGGCGAGGGTGTGTTCCCGTGCCGAGGAACTCGAACACTTCGATCGGTGCAGGTTCGCCTTTCAGCCGCCAGAGACCGTGCGAGTGAAGACGTTGCCCGCTTCCGTCGGCCTTCAGGTTGACACTGGCTAGCGTCTGGCCGCCTCCGCACATCGCTTGAACGCGCATGGCGATTGGCAGCACAGGCCCGTCCACCTCGAAGGGCACGGCACCAAGCGCGATGTCCTCGGCACGGTTCTCGCGCACGACGACCGTCCCGCCGGCGATGGCCACGCGGGCCAGCAGCGGAGTGCTCAGGCGGGAGAGCGCGTCGTGGTACTCGGCGGCGAAGGTCCGGGCCTGCGCGGCGCCTTCGAACAGCACCACGATGCCGTCGGTCCGGCCGATCTCCCGGCCGCCATGTGCGCGAACGAGGTCGCGTGCCGCACGGTCATGCTCCGCCCACAACGCGGAGGCATCCGCCACCTCGCTGGCCACACGAGTGCTGTCGACGATGTCCGTGGCGACGATGAATTGCCATGCGGAGTGGACCACCCGCCTCCCTGCGCTGTGCCGGCCCGCCGGCCCCGTGAGGGGCAACTATGCCAGCCGGGCGCATCGCCGGGGAGGCGGAGGCGCCGTCAGTTGTCCCAGAACCAGATCCCCTGCCGCAGCTGCCGGTCCGCCGAGCGCGTGAAGATCCCGATCTCCCGGTAGTCGCTCGTCGTGCTGGTCAGTGCTGGCAACCGGGCCGTGCCGCAGCGCGGGTTCGGATTGCTGCCGCTGCTCTCGGTGTTCGGCGACAGCGCCGCGCCCGCCACCGGGCTGGCCAGGCGCCAGCCGGTGGCCGTGGTGTCGCCGTAGGCGGCCGGCAGGTAGTCCACACGGCCGCGCAGCGCGTAGCTGGCGGCGGCGTCCTGGCCGTTGCTCACGGTCTTGAAGTTCTGGCCGAAGAGGTAGCCGCTGGTGACGTAGCTGCCCTCGGGCACCGTCCAGTTCAGCACGCTGGCGAAGTCCATCACCTCGGACGCACCCGGCTTCAGCCGCGCCTCGGCGATCGCCGGGTCCAGCGTCGGCCAGGCCACCGAGGGGCCGGCCGACGGGTTCTCCGGGCCGGCGCCGATGCCGAGGTACACGATCTGATCGGGCACGTCGCTGTTGCTGCTGAAGCGGAAGATCTCGACCTTGTAGATCGACCACGAGGGCACCGCGGTCGTCAAGTCGTCGAAGCGTACCGGCGAGAAGTCCAGGAAACTGGCGCCGGTGTCGGTGTTTGCGGGCAGCGGTGTCTCCACCACCGTGCCATTGGGCTTCTCCGCCGCGAGCACGAACTCGGCCGACGAGCCGCTGGTCCACCACTGCAACGCGCCGTGGCTGCTGCCGCCAATGACGCGGGTGCTGCCCACCTGGTTGCTGATGACCATGCGGTCGCCGGTGCCGCAGCGCTGCGAGCGCACCTGCACCACGCCGGCTGCCGGCAGGCCGGGGCCTGTCCAGCGCACGGCGCGCACGTCGGCCGTGTCGCCGGTGGAGAGGTTGAAGTTCAGGCGCAGCAGCGATTCGTGCCGGTCCTGGAAGAAGTACGGGTGGGCGGTGTGGCCTGCCGCGGGGCCGTCGCGGTTGACGTTGAGCTTGCGGTTCAGCCGCGCCTCGACAAAGAGCCGGTAGGGGCGCTGGTTACCGACGAAGTCCCAGCGGCCGTCGACCTTGCCGAGCACCCAGTCGCTGGTGGTGGGCCGGCCGCTGGCGGTGACGAGCGGCCAGCGCACAACTGCGCAGGGGCCGTCGTTGCAGTAGGGGTGGTTGAAGACCTTCGGGTCGGTGTGGCCCTGCGGTGCGAGCGCCAGCAAGACGCTGCCGGCACCGACGCGCGCGCCGGTGAGGAAGTTCTCGGTCAGCGTGAACTGGCCGACGTCGTCCTTGAAGCTGCGGCCGTTGGAGCGCCAGTTGGCGATCGTGAAGTCGCAGGCGCCGAGCACGGCGGTCACGGTGCCCGAGCCGTCGCGCGTCACGCGCTCGGCCACCGGCAGCGCCAGGCAGGCCTGCCTGGCGCTTGGCGCCCAGCGCTGCCAGTTCGGCGGCGTTGGGCAGGTCGCCGGCGGCCATCGACGCCGGCAGCTGCGGCGGCGTGCCGGTGGCTGCGGTCAACGTCACCGCGGGCGGCTCGCCGTTCTCGCCCGCTGGCGCGGCGCGGTTGCGCAGCGAGACGGCGCCGCCGCTAGCGCTGATGGCGATCCGGTGCAGCACGGCATCGGCACCCGTGCCGTCGGCGGCGAAGGGCGTGCTCAGCGGATCGAAACCCGTTGGCAGCAGGTCGGACGTGCCTGGGTCGGAACGCAGCGTGGCCACCAGCAGCTGCGTCGCCGAGGCCACGCCCACGCCGGTGCCGGCCAGCGTGGCCGGCGTGCCCAGCGCGGCCAGATCAGCAGCCGGATCCACCAGCGCAGCGACGGCGGGGGTCAGCGGCTTGACGTTGGCCGTGTCGGTGGCGTTGGCGGTGATGGTGACCGTGGCCCCGGCCATCGGCGCGCCGATCGCGGCCGTGCCCTCGAGGCGCGTGGCGGCCGGAGGCGGCGGCGGCGACGAAGTTCAGCGTGACGGTAGGGTGGCGGTGAAGGTGGCGCAGCGGCGTGGTGGTCTCCTGGGCGGCACGATGCCGCGGAGCCTGACCATGCCGGCGCACCGGCGCGCAGCTATCCTCAGCCGGGACGACGGCGCCCGTGGTGCGTCAGCTCTTCAACGGAGGACCGAACTGGCGCGGGGGCTTCGGCGCGTTGGCGTACAGCCCGTTCACCTTCGGCAACATGCCCTCGATCTCGCGGATGCGTTTTTCGCCCGGCGGGTGGGTGGACATGAACTCCGGCGGCGCGCCCTTGCTGGCTTCCAGCATCTTCTGCCACAGCGTGATGCCCGCGGCCGGGTCGTAGCCCGCCCGGGCGGCGAGTTCCATGCCCACGATGTCGGCCTCGGATTCGTCCTCGCGGCTGAAGCGCAGCGTCAGCAGCTGCGCGCCCATACCCAGCAGCGCATCGCCGGCGCTGCCCAGGCCGAACAGCGAACTCAGCAGGTTGGCGCCGATGCGTGTGGCCGCGGTCTTGCCCATGCGCTCGCGGGCGTGCTCGCGCAGCGCGTGCGCCATCTCGTGGCCCATGATGGTGGCCACTTCGGCGTCGCTGAGCTGCAGCTGCTGCAGGATGCCGTAATAGAACGCGATCTTGCCGCCCGGCATGCAGAAAGCATTGAGCTGCTTGTCGTCGATCAGGTTGACTTCCCATTTCCAGCTGCTGGCGCGCGGATTCCACGGCATCGTGTACGGGATCAGCCGCTGCGCAATGGCGCGCAGCCGCACCACCTGCGGGTGGCTGGCCGGTGCCAGCGCGCGCTGCTGGGCGGCTTCGCGCTGCATCTGCAGGTACTGCGCAGCGGCCGCCTTCTCCACCTGTTCCGCTGGCACCAGCTTGGCGAAGCGCGAGGTCTTGCCGACGTCGCCGCGCACGCCTTCGCCGTCTTGCGCCAGCACGGTAGCCGGCGCCATGCTGCCGGCGGCCGCCAGCCCGACCAGACCGGTGAACAGGCGGCGCTGGTGCAACGGGCAGCCGCAGCCGCCGACATGGGCCAGTGGCGGCACGGCGATGCGGACGTCGGAGCGGGGTTCGGTCATGGCGTCTCGGACCGGTGCAAGCCGGTGCGGGTTCCGTTCGGGTTCATTCTAGGCAGCGTCCTGTGCCGGCCTGGCCGGCGCCTCCAGCGCCTGGATCGGCCGCCGCAGCCACCAAAGCACGGCCAGCGCCGGCAGTGCCAGCACCGTGCTGAGCACGAAGAAGGTGGGCCAGCCGATGCTCTCGGCCAGCACGCCGGCCAGCGGGCCCACCCACACGCGGCCCACCGATGCAAAGGCGCTCAGCAAGGCAAACTGCGTGGCCGTGAAGCGCTGGTTGCACAGGCTCATCAGAAAGGCCACGAAAGCGGCCGTGCCCATGCCGCCGGAGAGGTTCTCCGCCGCCACCACCATCAGCAGGCCGCCGTCCACCGGCGTGGCGGTGGCCAGCTTGACAAAACCCCAATCGAAGGCCGGCAGCGTGAGCCCGGGCATGACACCGGCGCCGTTCACCGCCAGCCACCAGAAGCCCAGGTTGCTGGCCGCCTGCAGCACGCCGAACAGCAGCAGCGCACGCCACAGGCCCAGCTTGAGCATCAATGCCCCGCCCAGCAGCGCGCCGCCGAGGGTCAGCCACAGGCCGATGATCTTGTTGACCACGCCCACCTCGGCGGCGCTGAAGGCCATGCTCTTGAGCAGGAAGGGCGTCATCAGGCTGCCGGCGAAGGCGTCGCCCAGCTTGTAGAGCACGATCAGGCCCAGGAACGCGGCCGCGCCGGGCTGCACGAAGTAGCTGCGCAGGCCGCCCAGCAGGGTCTCGAAGCGCGCCTTGCGCGCCGCCCAGGCCGCCAGCGGCAGCGTGATGCCGATGCCCAGCAGCAATGCGGCCAGTTCGACCCAGCGCTGCTGCAGGCGCTCCGGCAGGCTGCTGCCTTCCACCAGCGGCCCCACCAGGGTCTGCGCCACCGGCTGCGCGAAGCGGTCGGCCAGCGCATAGCCCACGGCCACGGCGGCGAGCACGGCGGCGAAGCCCAGCAGGTCCTGCCGCGCCGGCGGCCTGGGCCCCGAAGGCGTGGCCACGCGCGGCAGCACGGTGGCCGACACCACGGCCGCGGCCACCATCAGCCCGGCCATGAAGCGGTAGACCTCGGGCCAGGTCCAGCCGCCGCCGCCCGCGGCCAACTGGGCCGGATCGGTCCAGATCAGCGCCACGCCGCCAGAGACGATCATCGCCAGCCGGTAGCCCATGACGTTGAGCGACGCGCCCAGGCCGCGCTCGGCCGCCGGCAGCAGGTCGGTGCGGTAGGCGTCGATGACGACGTCCTGACTGGCCGACATGAAGGCCACCGCCACCGCCAGCAGCGCGAACACGCGGATCGAATCCGCTGGCGACGTCGCTGCCAGTGCCGCCAGCGCACCCGCCAGCGCCAGCTGGCTCAGCACCAGCCAGCCGCGGCGCCGGCCCAGCCAGGGCAGGTCGAAGCGGTCCATCAGCGGCGCCCACAGGAACTTGAAGGTGTAGGGCAGCCCCACCAGGCTCAGGAAGCCGATGGTGGCGATGTCGATGCCCTCCAGCGTCAGCCAGGCCTGCAGTGCCTGGCCCGTCAGTGCCAGTGGCAGGCCCGACGCGAAGCCGAGCACGGTGACGACGAGCAGGCGGTGCAGCGCGGCGGCGCGCTGGGTCAGCGTGGGCGGGGTGCGGGCGGCGTCGGTGAGGGGCGGCAAGGCGGGTTCGGGCTGGCGCCCGACGGCAGGGAGGCAGACCCGATTCTGCCGAGTCTCCTGCCGCCGCCGAGGGGGCGCACCGCCACCGAGGCCGCGCGGCGGTTCATCCGCTCAAGCTGTGGCCTGCAGCGGTGGCCGCTCGAACATCCGGTGCTGCAGCCCCCATCGTTCCACCGCGGCCGCCAGAACCAGGGCCTCGCCTTCGGTCACCTGTGCATCGGCCTCGGCGGCGGCCAGGCTCAGCGCCAGCACGCGTTCGCGCAGAGCCGGGTCGTGCACCTCGGCCAGCAGGTGCTGCAGCGTCAGCGGGTCGACCGTGCAGGCGTCGCCCCAGGTCAGGCGGGTGCAGGCCAGCAGGTCCTCGCACAGCGCATGCAGCACGTCGTGCCAGTCGGCACGGGTCATGCCGAGCTGGTCGTGCACGCCGATCCGTTCCAGGAGGTCGAGTTCGCGCCGGTCCAGGTGGCCGTCGGCCATGGCGGCGAGTGCCACGATGCGGGCGGCGGCCTGCGGGCTGTCGATGGGGTAGCAGCGCATCATGGCCTCCTCACACCGCCACCGGCAGGTCAGAGGCGCGCTGCTGGCGTGCGCGGCGCAAGGCGCGCAGCAGGGCGCGGCCGGCACGGGCCAGGGCACGGTCCAGCGCGGCCGGCCAGTGCGTGGCCACCGCGGTGACGACCACCGTGCCGGCGCCGGCGGCGTGCAGTTCGACCTGGCAGCGCTTGTCGACGCCGCCGCGCGGGCCATTGACGTCACTGAGCCGGATGCGGGCCTGCGGCACGAGCCATTGCAGGCGCCGGATGACGAAGCGCAGACGGCGCTCGGCCATGTCGCGCCAGCGTGCGGCCTGGGGATCGCGGGTTTCGAAGATCAGCTGCATGGGGAACCTCCGGGTGACGAAGAGCCCCAATGCTGGCGGCGCCGACTCTTCTGAAAAAGCAGCCGCGACCGAAACGTCACTGCGAGAAAACCTGATGATCGAACCCGGCTTCAACTACCGCCATCTGCACTATTTCTGGGTGGTGGCCCAGGAGGGCGGCGTCTCGCGCGCCGCGGCCCGGCTGGGCGTGGCGGTGCAGACGGTGAGTGCCCAGCTGCAGGCGCTGGAGCGGGACCTCGGCGTGGCGCTGCTGCGTCCCGCAGGCCGCGGGCTGGTGCTCACCGAGGCCGGCGAGGCGGCGCGCACACTGGCCGACCGCATCTTCGCGTTGGGGGCCGAGTTGCCGGAGCAGGTGCGGGTGGCCGCCGGGTCGCGCGCCGTGCGGCTGGCCGTGGGCGTGTCCGATGGTCTCGCCAAGCTGGTGGTGCAGCGCCTGCTGGCGCCAGTGCTGGCCGAGCCGGGGCTGCGCCTGCTGTGCAGTGAAGGCCCGCTGGATCGCCTGCTGGCCGAACTGGCCCAGCACCGGCTGGACCTGGTGCTGGCCGACCGCCCTGCCGCGCCCAACCCCAACCTGCGCCTCTATGGCCACGCGCTCGGTCGCAGCGCGGTGGCGTGGTACGGGCCGCCGGCCCTGGCCGAAGCGGCGCGGGTGGGCTTCCCGCAGTCGCTGGGCACGCTGCCGGTCCTGTTGCCCAGTGCGTATTCGGCGCTGCGACCCGCGCTGGAGCAATGGTTCGAACGCCATGGCCTGCATCCGCCCGTGGCCGGCGAATTCGACGACGGCGCCTTGATGAAGGCCTTCGGTGCCACCGGTCTGGGGCTGTTTCCGGGGCCGGTGGCCGTGGAGGAGTCGCTGCTGGCGCGTTACGCCGTGCAGCGTGTGGGCGATTGCGACGGCGTGGAGGAACAGTTCTGGGCCATCGGCACCGAACGCAAGGTCCAGCATCCTCTGGTGCGGCGACTGCTGGCCGCGGCCCCGGGCGGCTGATCGGCCGGGGTGCTGCGCGGCGCCCTCAGGTGGCCAGCGGTTCGGGCTCGGCGGCAGGCCAGGGGTCCAGCCCGGGCCAGAGTGCGGCCACGGCGCCGACGTAGAGCACCTCGCAGGCCAGTTCGTCCGCCAGTTCCGTCCACGCCGGTCCCGGCACGGCCTGCAGTGTGGCGATGGCACGCCAGACGCCGTCGACCGTTCTTTCCGCGGCAAAAGCGCCGCGTGGCCCGTGGGCGCGCATCAGCAGCGGCCCTGCGGCTCGGCGCTCGGGGCATTCATAGACGGTGACGTGGTGTTCAAGGTGCATGTGGCGATTGTCGCGGCCCGCCGGCCGCCCGCCAGAGCAGTGCCAGCAGACCGGCCACGAACAGCGCCAGGCTCCAGCCGGCGCGCCAGAGGTTGGCGCGGTTCCAGGCGTCGCGGGTGACGGCCCAGTCGGCGGGCAGCGTGGCCGGCGTCCACGACTCCGTGAGGTGGTTCAGCGGCAGGTTCACCTGCCGCGTGAAGGCCACGATGCCCAGGGCATAGCCCACGGCCACCGCGGCCAGCAGCCACCACCAGCCGGCGCGCGGTTGCCAGGCGCTGGCCAGCGCCAGTGCGCACCACAGCGGCGGGCCGAAGAAACACACGAAGAACAGCGCATGGCGCACGTTGCGGTTGAAGGCCGACTGCACCTGGGCATAGGTGGGGCCGTCCAGGCTCAGCATGGCCAGGTTGACGTTGGCCGAATAGGTGCCGAAGAAGCCGGCCATCAGGCCCAGGCTGATCACGGCCAGCAGCAGGGCGGCCCAGGAAACGAGCGGGGGCAGACGGCGCATGGGCGATTCCGGCAACGTGGAGACGCGCCCAGTCTGGCCGCGCCCGCGCCGGCGCGCCTGAACCCGGGTTCAGGCGGCCTTCAACCGCCGCCGGATGCGCGACAGGGCCACGTCGGTGACGCCCAGGTAGGACGCCAGGTGCCGCAGTGGGATGCGCGCCAGCCACTCGGGCCGTGCGGTGCACAGGGTCTGGTAGCGCTGCGTGGCCGAACACTGCAGGAACTGCTGTTCCCGCTGCATCTTGTCGTCCAGCAGACGCGCCAGCGTGTGCCGCTCCAGCGCCTGCCACGCGGGCCAGCCGGTGCCGGCCTCTTGCCAGGCGGCCGCCGGCAGCACCCACACCCGCGACGGCGTGATGGCTTCAACCCAGAAGTCCACCGGCGCGTCGGCCAGCGCCGGCGTCAGCGGCCAGAACATCGCGCCGTCGAGGTAGAAGTTCTTGTTCGCGGCCTGGCCTTGGCGGTCCAGGTAGTACAGGCGCAGCGCCCCCTGCTCCACCCAGAACAGCTGTGTCCAGGCATCACCAGCGTGCAGCAGCGCTTCGCCGGCGTCCAGCGCCCGCCCCCGTGCCATGGACAGTGCGGCAAGGGCCTGGGCCGGCAGCGCGCCGAGCAGCCTGCCCAGGTGGGCGGTCAGGGTGTCTGGCGCCTCGACGGGTGCCGCCGGCGTGCTCTGGATGTCAGGCTTCATGCGTTTCATCTTCGCGCCGCACGAAGGCCACGTCACGGCCGTCGGCCATCAGCTGGCGCAGCTGCGTGGGCCGGCCCTCGTCGTCCAGCACCAGCAGGCCGATGCCGCAGCCGTCGAGCAGCCGGCGCCCGTGCGGCGTGCCCTCGGGCTTGCGCGGCGTCACGCGCATGCGCCAGCGGCGGGTGAAGCGGTTCAGTGGTGAGCGTGGTGAATACAGCCAGCGGTTGCCGTGGTCCAGCACCGCCAGCAGCCGGCGCGGGAAGCGGTTGCGCAGGCCGCTGCTGCAGACCTGCCAGATGCGCGGCCCGGGGTCGGTCGACGCCTGCGACGGATCCGCCTGGCCCAGCCGCGCGCGGGCACGCAGCACCACGTCGTAGACGAAGCTGTAGTGCACGTCGCCCGACAGGATGACGACGGTGCGCGGCGTCTGCGGGTGGCGGAAGATGTTGAGCATGGTGCTTGCGGCATCCGGGTGCGCCATCCAGTTCTCGGCGTCCACCATCAGCGGCCGGCCGAAGAAGCTGAACAGCCGCTGCACCGCCTCGATGAGCTTGACGCCGAACACCGGTGCCGAGGCCACCAGCAGCACGGCCGGCAGGCCGCGCAGCGTCTGCTGCAGGTCGGTCAGGCCTTCCCAGTCCAGCAGGCCGGACGGCTGTCGAGGTGAAGTTTCCGACCGCCAACGCTGCGTGCGGCTGTCGAGCACCACCAGCGGCGGTGTCGTGTCCCAGCGGTAGTGCCAATGGCGGTGGTGCAGCAGGTCCTCGATCAGGCGGTCGTGATCCGCACCGCCTGGGGTCTGCAGCGTGGCCTGCACGCGGTCCAGCAGCGCGCTGTCGAAGGCTTCCGGCGCATTGCCCCAGCCCTGCCCCAGCAGGTAGCCGACCAGGGCATTGCCGATCACGCGGCGCGAGAACGGGTGGCCGTAGGCGGCCTGCTCCCATTCGCGGCTCAGGTTCCAGTCGTCGGACACGTCGTGGTCGTCGAACACCATCGCCGTGGGCAGGTGGGCCAGCACGCGGCGCACGGCGGGCAGGCCCTGCACGAACTCGTCCAGCGCCGCCTGCTCGCGCGCCCAGCGGGCGTGATGACGCCGCGCCAGCGTGGCCGGCGGGCGGGTGTCCAGCCCGGCCCAGGGCTGGGGCGACCAGACCAGCAGCTGCATCGCCAGCACCTCGGCCAGCGTGATCAGGTGGTTCTGGGCGTTGTCGCTGGTGAACACCGGCTTGCGCACGCCGCCGAAGACCAGGTCGGCCAGGTGGTGGCTGCCCACCGTCTTCGGCAGCAGGCGCATGCGCTCGCAATACGTGGCCGGGTGGGCGCGCAAGGCCGCGGCATCGGGCAGGGCCAGGCCTTCGGCGCAGGCCAGGTCCTCGTCGGGCAGGCCCAGGCGTTCGCCCAGCGCATGGATGGCACGCAGCATCGGGCCGGCCACGTCGTCGCAGTACAGCTGGTCGCCGGTGAGCGCCAGGGCCGAGGGCCAGGGATCGACCGCGGGATTGCCCCCCGCGGCGCCCGCCTGCAGCAACTGCTGCAGATGGCTGTCGGCGCGCACCAGGCCGTCGCCGTCGCCGGCGTGGTGCGGCTTGCGGCAGGAGCCGTGCAGCAGCGCGCGCACCTGTGGTGCGAAAACGAAGCCGGGCGCGCTGTGGCCCGGGTAGCAGAGGGCGGCGTCGGTGGTGTCGGCCCAGCCCTCGTCAACCGTGGATTCGCCGCCCACGTCGGCAAGCCAGACGCGGTAGCTCGTCCAGACGCCCATGGGCAGGTCGGCGTCGGTGGCCACCGTCACCAGGTGAATGGCCAGCCCGTGCCCGGCGCGCAGCGTGCGCACGGTGGTTCGGCTGGGCCGTTCCTGGCCGTCCGCGTCGTGCAGCGTGACGCGCACGCGCGCCGGCCCGTCGGTGGCCAGCCACAGCGCCACCTGCCGGGCCTGCACCCGCCGCAGCAGCGGGCCGGCCAGCAGCGTGGCGGTCACCGCCGGGGCGCGACGGGTGTCACTCTTCCAGCAGCGCGCGCAGCATCCACGCCGTCTTCTCGTGGATGTCCATGCGCTGGGTCAGCAGGTCGGCGGTGGGCTGGTCGTTGGCGGCGTCGGCCAGCGGGAACACCGCGCGGGCGGTGCGCGCCACGGCCTCGTGGCCCTCGGCCAGCAGCGCCACCATGGCCATCGCCTTGGGCGGCTCGGTCGGCGCGTCCTTCAGCGAACTCAGCTTGGCGAACTGCGCGTACGAACCCGGCGCGGCGTGGCCCAAGGCACGGATGCGCTCGGCGATCGGGTCCACCGCGTTCCACAGCTCGGTGTACTGCGCCATGAACATGGCGTGCAGCGAGTTGAACATCGGGCCGGTGACGTTCCAGTGGAAGTTGTGCGTCGTCAGGTACAGCGTGTAGGTGTCGGCCAGCAGCTTGGACAGCCCGCCGGCGATCGCCTGGCGGTCCTTGTCGCTGATGCCGATCTGCGGCGCGGCCGCGCTGCGCGCGGTGGATTTCTTGGCCATGGGGTCCTCCAGGAATCTGCTCGGGAATGGACCAAGTCTAGGCGCGTTGCGCGCAGCCTGCGCGCATGGCCCGCATACACACAGCGGTATAAGGTGAGCCGTGCGCCAGGACGACCGATCGTGCCGGCACCCTCCAGGACCGCTGCCGACACGGCCGTGGCCAACCCGAGCTGAACATGACCGACCCTGCCCCGCCACGATTCGACAATGAACTGGACCTGCTCGACAGCCTGGTGCCCCTGGCCGGCGCCCGCATCGTCGAAGCCGGCTGCGGCGCAGCGCGTCTGGCGCGCGACCTGCTGGCCCGGCATGCGGGTGCGCAGGTGGTGGGCCTGGAGGTCGACGATCGCCAGCACGCCAAGAACCTGGCCGCGCCGGCGGAACGACTGCAGTTCCTGCGCGCGGGCGCGCAGCACATTCCGTTCGACGCGGCTCACTTCGACGGGGCGCTGATGCTCAAGTCGCTGCACCACGTGCCCTGCGACGACATGGACGCGGCCCTGGACGAACTCGCGCGCGTGCTGCGCCCGGGCGGCTGGCTGTATGTTTCGGAGCCGGTCTATGCCGGCCCATTGAACGACGTCGTGCGGCTGTACAACGACGAAGGCCGGGTACGCGCCGCCGCCCAGCAGGCCCTGGACCGGGCGCTGGCCGGTGCGCCGGGCCGCCCGCGCTGGGTGGCGCTGGCCGAAAGGCGCTTCGAGACGCCCGCGCGCTTCGACGGCCTGGACGACTTCGAGCGGCGCATGATGTTCCCCACCTTTGCCGACCACCACATCGACGAGGCGCTTCGTCAACGGGTGCGTGCCGCGCTGCAGCCTCACCTGCAGGAGGACGGCCTGCGGTTCATGCGACCGATGCACGTGCGGTTGCTGCAGCGATCGGCCTGATCCGCCGTCCACGGCCGGCCGGTGATGCCGGCGGCCCGACAATCGCGGCCATGCAGGAGTGCGACGGGGGAAGCGCGGGCCGCGGCGGCGTGGCGCGGCAACGGCCAGTGGCGGGTGCGTCCGTGAGGCGGCGCGCGTGAGGCCATCGTCGCCGGCACGGGGCGGCCCACGCGCCCAGCCTCGGCGCGTGCGACGTCGTCGACCGGTGACCTGGCGCGACCGACGCCTGCCGGTGGCCCTGCTGTTGGCGCTGGCCCTGCACGCCGCCGTGCTGACCTGGGTGCTCGGGGGTGCCGGCGCCGGCTTGCCGGGCCTGCACCTGCCTTGGAAGGCGCGGCGCGCCGAGGCGGCGCCAGCGGCCGTGGTCCTGGTGGTGCCGAGGGTGGCGCCTGCGCCTGCGGCGGCGCCCGAACCCGAGCCCGTCATCGGGCCCGACGTGCGGACCGTGCCGCTGCCCAGGTCGGTTCCTGCCTTGGCCGCTGCACCGGCACCGGCACCGGCACCAGAGCGGGCACCAGAACCCGCGCCTGTGCCCGCACCCGAGCCCGCACCTGCGCCTGCACCTGCGCCTGCACCTGCACCTGCACCTGCACCTGCACCTGCACCTGCACCTGTTCCCGTGCAGGTCGCGGCGCTGACGCCGGCACCCTCGGTCGTCCCCGCCGTGGCATTGGCCGAGCCGCCTGCTCTGATGGCTGGCGACACGTTGGCGGCGGTCGAAGCGCAACCCATCGCGGCGGTCCCGCTGCCCGCCGACCCGCCAGCGCCCTTGGTTGTCGAGCCGCCCAGACCCGCCGAGCCCGCTACGGTCCCGGCGCCTGCGCCACCGGAGGCGCCGACGCCGCCATCGGTGGCCGTGATGCCCTCCGAAGCCGCGGTGCGCGCGCTGCCTGCGGCGTCCAGCCCCGAGTCGGTGGCCGACGTCGCGGCGCCGCCGGCCGTGCCGGCATCCGCTGCGGCAGGCCCTGCCGAGGTCGAGGTCGCATCGACGCGCGCCGACGCCGAACGGCTGGAACCGCAGGTGCGGCCGCCGGCCCTGGCCGAGGACGTTGCACAGGAGATCGCCCGTGCCGCCCAGGCTGCGCGCGAAGCTTCGGAACGAGAGATGGCGGCACGCGAGGCGGCGCACAGGGCAGCACGCGAAGAGGCCGCACGCCATGCAGCGCAAGCGGTCGAAGTCGCCCGGATCGAACGGGAGCGGATGGCAGCGGTGGCCCGCGCCGAAGCGGAAGCGCAAGCCCGTGCAGCTGCCGAGGCCGAGGCAGCCCGGGTGGCTGAAGCGAACGAACGTCAGCGTGCTCGAGAGGCGGAGGAACGTGAGGCCGCACGGCTGGAGGCGCAACGTCAGCAGGCCGAGCGTCAGGCGGCCGAACGGCGTGCGCAAGCGGAACGTGCTGCAGCGGAGCAGGCCGCCGCAGAGAGGTTGGCGGCGGAGGCCGCAGCGTCTGCGCGCGCCGAGTCTGAACGTGCCGCAGCCGAACGCGCGGCCCTCGAACGAGCGGCTGCTGAACGTGTTGCTGCAGAACGCGCCGCTGCCGAACAAGCCGCTGCCGAACGTGTTGCCGCTGAGCGTGCTGCCGCTGAGCGTGTCGCAGCTGAACGCGCCGCGGTCGAACGCGCCGCCAATGAGCGCGCTGCCGCAGAACGCGCTGCCACAGAACGCCTGGCTGCAGAACGCCTGGCTGCAGAACGCGTGGCGGCGGCGCAAGCGGCCGAACGTGCGGCGCAAGCCCAACGCGATGAGCGGGCCGCCGCTTCGGCCCGCGAAGCGGCTGCGCGTCAGGAGGCCGAGGCGCGGCGGGAACGCATCCTGCGGGCGATGGGGCGGCAGCTGGACGCCGAGGCCGATGAGCGCGATGCCCAACGTGACGCCCAGCGCGATGCGGCGCGACAACGCGCACCGGCAGCGCCCGCCGATGCCGAAGGTCGGCCACCGCTGCTGCCGTTGGCCAGCAACCAACGCCGCGCGCGTCTGTTCGGCCGCATCGACCCGAATGCCGAACTGGTGGCCTATGCCGAGGCCTGGGCGCGACGCATCCAGCTGCACCCCACGCCGGCCATGGTGGCCGAGGCGGCGGCGCAGCGGCACACGGCACCCTTGGTCACGGTGGCATTGCGGGCGGACGGCAGCGTGGAGTCGGTGCGCTTCGTGCTCGCCAGTGGCTCGCCCGCGGTGGACGAGATGATCCGCCGCATCCTGCGTGAACTGGCGCCGCACCCGCCGTTCCCGCCGTCGCTGGCGGCGTCGTTCGACGTCATCGAGATCCGGCGAACCTGGGTCTTCGACACCGCTGTGCGCCTGCAGTGAG
Source organism: Burkholderiaceae bacterium (assembly GCA_024235915.1). GTDB lineage: Bacteria > Pseudomonadota > Gammaproteobacteria > Burkholderiales > Burkholderiaceae_C > Rubrivivax. The sequence goes on from JACKLO010000010.1 coordinate 210,569, forward strand.
CGCCAGCGTTCGGCCGCCGCCGGCGGAGTCCGTCGGCGGATGAGCCGCGCGGGCCGGAGAATCTGCGTGCACCTCTGGATCGTCATCGTTGCCACGGGAATCCCCATGCGCCTGCTTCTGGCCTGGTCGTGTCTTGTCGCCGCCCTCTGCGCGGTGCCGTTGGCGTCGTGGGCGCAGCTGGGCCAGTCCGACTGCTCACTGGCGCGCAGCGAGATCGACCGTGACGCCTGCTACCGTGCCAACCGCGAGAACGCGCAGCGCAACAGCACCAGCCGGCAGCGGGTCGAGGAAGCCACCCGCCGCGCCACGCCCTCGCCACAGGAAGCCGAGCGCGCAGAGTACTGGCGCAAGCGCACCGAGGAGGAGAACACGCGCCGGTACGAACAGGACCGCGCCTACAAGCAGAGCGAGGCCTACAAGATCCAGCAGGCGCTGGAGAAGAAGGCCGTGATGGATCGGGTGTGGGAGCGCCGGCAGCTGTTCGCGGCCGTGCCGGCCTTGCACCGGTTCAACCCGCCGCTGCGGGCCACGGTCCGCAGTTCCAACGGCTATTCGGCGATGGGCGGTGACCGGGTGGTGCAGCAGTGGGTGCGACAGCTGTTCCCGGACACCGCCGAGCACATCATCGAACACGCCAGCACCGACTTCCTCGAGCAGGACCGCTACAAGAAGTGCTGGACCCGTGACGGCACCCCGGGCACCGTGCTGGCGCTGATGCCGGTGGGCCAGGATTCGCGTCGGGCCGCGCTGTTCCGCTACGAGTGCCAGGACACCGACCTCTACGTCTTCGAGTCGCTGAGCACCGATGAGACCGCATCGGAAGCGCTGCGCATCGAGCGCCAGGACTATGTCGCCCTGCTCACCACCGCAGGCGTGCCGGCGGCGCAGCACTTCCCGCCGGCGCCGGAACTGACAGCGCTGCAGAAGCTCGAGCGGCGCTGCCACGACGACAACGACACCGCCGCCTGTGCCCGTGCCGCCAAGGCCTATGCCGCCGGCGACGGCACCGGCAGGAACCCCAACCTGGCGGCTCAGCTGCTGTTGCAGGCCTGCCGCCCGCCGCAGCCGCAGGGCTGTGGCGCGCTCGCGGGGGCACTCTACATGGGCGACGGCCTCGAGCGCTCGATGAAGCGGGCGCGCGAAACGGCGCAGGGGCCCTGCCAGGACAGCCGCGATCCGGCCGCCTGTGCCGTGATGGGCTCGCTCTACCTGCACGGCTACCAGGTGGACCGCGATTACACCCAGGCCCTGGCGCACCTGCAGACCGCCTGCACGGGCGGCGATGGGCTCGGCTGCCTGGGCCTGGGCCAGATGTACGAGGAGGGCCGGGGCGTGGTGCGCGACCGTGGCAAGGCCCGCCAGGCCTATGACAGCGGCTGCAAGGCGCGCATCAGCGACGCCTGTGCGCGCTTGAAGGGGATGCAGGGATGAGCGGCGGGCGTTGGGTGCTGCCGGCCTTGGCGTTGCTATTTGCGTTGGCGCTGTACGCTGCGAGCCCGCTGGCAACGGCGGCCGAGCGCACATTGCCCGACCTGCAACAGGCCTGCGACGGCGGCGATGCCGAAGCCTGCAATGCCGCCGGCGTGCGCCACTTCATGGGCGAGGGCACCCAGAAGTCGGTGGAACGGGCACTGGCGCTGTACGCCCAGGCCTGCGATGGTGGCAGTGCGTTTGCCTGCCAGAACATGGCGCTGCTGTACGACAACGGCAAGGACGTGCCCAAGGACGTGGCCAAGGCTTCCGCCCTGTACCGGCGTGCCTGCGACGGTGCCCACCCTGCAGGCTGCCTGAACTGGGGCTGGGCGCTGGAACATGGCGAAGGCGTGGCCAAGGACGTGCACCAGGCGCGCCACCACTATGTGCTGGCCTGCGAGCTTGGTCACGGCCTCGGCTGCGCCAATGCCGGTCTGCTGAACCGGCAGTTGCAGGGCGGTGACGGGCAGACGGCCTGGCAGCTGGGCGTGGCCAAACACGGCAGCCAGAAGCTGCTCTGGGACCATGGCTGCAGGCTCGGGCACGCGCGCTCCTGCGAACTGGCGCGAAGCTACGAGCCGCCCCAGCAGCAGCCGGGCGTGTGGACACCTTCCGGCACCTCCGAAAAGCTGGCCGGCTGCCTGCAGGACTCGGCGCGCGACTGCTACGAGGTGGCCTCGGCCGTGTCGGGCGACAACTACATCGAGCGCCTGGACATCTCCCGCCCCAAGGACCTGCCGACCAAGGTGCGCGACTTCCAGATGGCGCGCCTGTTCCTGCTGCGCGCCTGCGATCTCGGGCACGCCGACGCCTGCACCGACCTGGGCGTGCAGTACTACAACGGGACCCAGGTCTTCAAGGCGCTGTCGCTGGCGATGGACCGTTTCATCGAAGGCTGCGACCTGGGCAACGGCATGGGCTGTGACAACGTGGGGGTGATGTTCCGCGGCGGGGTGCAGGTGAACAAGAGCCCGGATTCGGCCGGCAACTACTTCCACAAGGCCTGCGAGTTGGGCACGCCCAAGGGCTGCGCCGACCTGCCGTCGGTGTGGAAGCCGGAGGCCAACCCCTGGCCGCCCACCGCGCCCTCCACGCAGGCGCTGCAGAAGGCCTGCAAGGCCGGCCAGGCCGATGGTTGCCTCGGCCTGGGCCAGGCCTACGCAACGGGCCAGGGCGCACCGCGCAGTGCCTTCCTGGCCGCGGGCTACCACGCCAAGGCCTGCGACGCCGGCTCGGCGGCCGCCTGCCATGCGCTGGGCCGCCAGTTCGAGGCGGGTGACGGCGTGCGCCGCAGCCGCGTGCGGGCGCTGGACTTCATGGAGATGGCCTGCAATGCCGGCACCGAGGCCGCCTGCGCCGATTTCCGCCGGCTGAAGGCGGCGGCCGGCTGAGTGCCCTGGCGGCACCGGGTTTTCGGGGCCACCAGCAGGGCTCACCGGCCACGCAACGGCGGCGCAACGGCCGCACGCGATCCTGGGGCACCTGGCGGGCATCCGGCTCGCCTTGCATGCCCAGGAGGACCCCATGAACGCCACCCCTTTCACCCGCCCTTGGCACCTGGCCTGCCGCCGGGCGCTGCCGGCGATGCTGCTGTCGCTGTCCGCCGCGGCCGCCACCGCCGCCGGCCCGTCGCACAGCACGATCGTGCCGCCCGGCGGCTTTGCCAGCGCCTGTGCGAGCCAGATCTCGTCGGGCGTGACCTACACGCCGGGCAACGACCTGACCGCCACCTTCAGCTTCTGGCCCGGCCAGTACACCTGCAGCAGCGAGACCTTCGCCGGCGCTGCCGGCGTTGCCATGGCCGATGCGCAATGGAGTGCCCAGGGCATCGACAACAGCACCCAGGTGCGGGCCGAGATGGGGCGCATCGGGTTCACGGCCGACAGCCATGCACTCGGCAACAAGCAGTTCCCCGTGGGCGTCTCCGGCGGTGGCTGGGCCGACCGCATGGTGGTCCACCTGGCCGGGCACGAAGGCGAGGCCGCGGTCTGGACCTTCCAGATGGCGGTGGATGGCACGCTGATGGCCGGCGGCGGCTCGACGCAGGTGATGATGAACGGCTACATCAACACGCAAGAGTTGGCGAGCAACGTCGCGGGCTTCGACAAGGGCGGCTCCGACGGCTTCACCACCGATCGGCAGCGTGTGCGCTGGGCGATGGTCGGCAACGGAACGCGCACGGTCGACGACGTGGTGACCTTTGCCGTACCGATCACCATCGGCCAGTCGTTCAACTGGGGCGTGTACGGCACCGTCAAGGCCAGCATCGGCAACATGGGCCCGAACCCAGTGATGACCAGCAGCAGCGCCGATTTCCTGCACACGCTGCGTTATGCCGGCTCGCAGGGCGTGACGGTGGGGGGCCAGCTCTACACCGACGCCGATCTCGTGTCGGTCAGCGGCATCGATTGGCAGCAGGCCATGCCGGTGCCGGAGCCGGGCAGCTGGGCGCTGATGCTGGCCGGCCTGGCCGCCGTGGGCCAGGTGGTGCGGCGGCGTCAGGCCTGAGCCGCGTCACACGGCCATGCGCCCCGCCGCCTGTCGCCGCCCGCGCCGCTGCCGGCGGGCCCATCGTTCGGCGCGCCTGCAGCTCACCGTCTGGGTCGACCGGCGGCGAGCCTGGCACGCGCTGGCGGCCTGGGGCGACCATCGGCTGACCGCCTTCGACAGCCCCTTCGAGCTCGCGCGCTTCGTGGCCCGCCTGACGGAGACGCCGCCTCGCGGCCGCGGCGGCTTGCGCTGAAATTCGCGCGGCTGCGGGGCGGCGCTGGCATGATGCCGCATGCTCGCGCTGCGCCTGCTGGGTCCGCTCGAACTGTGGCGCGATGGCCAGGCGCTGCCGCTGCCGGTGCGCAAGGTGGCGGCGTTGCTGGTGCTGCTGGCGCTGGGTGGGCGCGCGACGCGGGCGCGCATCGTGGCCCTGCTGTGGCCGGACCTTGACGAATCCACGGGCCGCCGCAACCTGCGCCGTGAACTGGCGCGCATGCGCGACACCGGCGTGGCGGAAGCCGTGGTCGCCGATGGCGACTGGCTGGCGCTGGCCCCGGGGGTCGATGTCGATGTGGCACGTCTCGACGCCATGCCGGGCGATCTCGGTCCCGACATGGCGCTCGCCTTGTGGCGCGGCCGGCCGATCGACGGGCTGGACCTGGACGATGCACCACCCTTTGCCGAGTGGCTGACCGCCGAGCGCGAACGCCTGCAGGCGCGCTGGCGCGGCGCCGCCGTGGCCGCTGCCGGCGAGGCCGAAGCCGGCGGCCGGACCGATGCTGCGCTGGCCTGGCTGGACCGCTTGCTGGCCGACGACCCGCTGCAGGAGCGGCACCACCGTGCGGTCATGCGCGTGCTCGCGGCGGCGGGCCGGCGGGAGGCGGCGCTGCAGCGCTTCGACCGTTGCCGCAGCCTGCTGCAGGCCGAACTGGGCCTGGCCCCGATGGCCGAGACCGAGGCCCTGGCCGCATCGTTGCGTACCCAGGCCGGGGCGCCGCCGGCACCGGCCGTGGCCGAACCCGTTCCGCCCGACTTGCCCGACCGGCCCGCCCTGCTGCCGGACCGTCTGCCCTTCGTCGGCCGCGAGGCGGAGGTGGCCTGGTTGGAGCGGGCCTGGCGCGCGGGGGGAACGCTGCTGGTGGAAGGCGACGGCGGGGTGGGCAAGAGCCGCCTGGTGCTGGACTTCGTGGCCGCGCGCGGCCCGCATGCCGTGCTGCGCTGCCGGCCTGGGGATGCCGAGCTGCCACTGTCCAGCGCCGCGCGGCTGCTGCGCGCGCTGGCCGGCCCGGTGCCGGCGCTGGACGGTCTGCCACCGTGGGTGCCGGCCGAACTGGCGCGCTTGATGCCGGAACTCGGCCCGGCCCCGCCGCCGCTGCGCACTGAGGCCGAACGCGTGCGCCTGGGCCAGGCCGTGGTGGCCGCTTGGCAGGCCTGGGCCGGCGGCAATTTCGACGCCGTGGTGTTCGACGACTGGCACCTGGCGGACCCCGCCAGCCAGGCCCTGCTGGCCGCGCTGTCAGGCGCCGAAGCGGCCGGCGTGCGCCAGGTGCTGGTCTACCGGCCGGAACTGACCCCGGCGGCCGAGGCCCTGGTGCGCAGCCTGCGGGCGGCCGGTGCGCCCCACCTGCTGCTGCCACCACTGCCGCCGCCGGCCGTGCTCGAGCTGGTGCGCCGGCTGTCCGGCGTGGCACGCCCCGAGCGCTTCTCGGCCCTGCTGTCGCGCGCCACGGCCGGCCATCCGTTCTACGTGGCTGAAACGCTGCACCACCTGGTCGACACGGGCCTGCTGACCGCCGGTGCGGGGGGTGTCTGGCAGACGCCGTACGACGACGCGACGCAGGACTACCGCGAACTGCCGCTGCCGGCCAGCGTGCGCGACGCCGTGCTCGGCCGCGTGCGCCGGTTGGACGATGCCGCCCGGCGGGTGCTGGACGCCGCCGCGCTGGCCGGCGAGCCCTTCGCGGCGCCGCTGCTGGCGCCGGCCTGTGCGCTGTCGGAGGTCGAGGCCGGCCTGGCGCTGGAATCGGCGATGACCGCCCGCTTGCTGCGTGAACACGACAGCGGCGGCTTCGGCTTTGCGCATGACCTGGTGCAGCAGGCGCTGGCGTCGGGCCTGGGCGAAGCCCGCCGGCGTTCGGTGCACCGCCGCCTGGCCCTGGGCGCCGCTGCGGCGGGGGTGGCGCCGGCCCTGGTGGCTGCGCACCATGAGGCGGGCGGCGAACCCGGGCGGGCGGTGGCCTGGCGGCGGCGTGCGGGTGATGACGCGATGCACCTGCTGGCCCTGGACGAGGCCGTCGTCCAATGGCGACAGGCCCTGGCCGACGGGCCGGCGCCCGACGAGGCGCTGGACATCGGCGTGGCCATGCTGCGGCCGCTGGACCTGCGCGGCCGCGAAGAAGAACGCAAGGCGCTGTGTGCCACGCTGTTGGCCCAGGTGGATGCCGGCGCGGGCAGTGTCGCCCAGCGCGACGGCGCCTTGCTGGCGCTGGCCGCCCAGCAGGTGCGCGACGACCAGCCTGCCGAGGCGCTGGCGCTGCTGGCACGTGTGTCCGAAGACGGCCCGCCGCTGGCGCGCGTGCGCCGCCTGACGGTGCGCGCCCAGGCCGAACGCATGCTGGGGCATTTCGAGCTGGCGCGGCAGCTGCAGCACGAGGCCCTGGCGCAGGCCGGGCTGCAGCCGCCCGAACGCATCGACCTGCTCGACGCCCTGATGCTCACCGAGTACTACAGCGGCCACCTGCGCGAAGCGCTGGAATGCGCCACCGAAGCCCTGGCGCTCGCCCGTGCCGGGGCCGACGGCCTGGCCGTGGTGCGTGGGCTGGGCCGGCGCTGCGCCGTCCTGTCTGAACTGGGTGAACACGCCGCCGCAGAGGCGGGGCTGACCGAGGCCGCCGCCATGGCCGGGCAGATGGGTCTGGTGAGCCACCGGCGCTCGATGCTCTTCAACCTGTGTGTGCTGTATTCGGCGCAGAGCCGGCCGGCCGAGGTGCTGCGCGTGGCCGACGAGGCCTGGGCCATGCCACCGCCCATGGGCCTGGAGCCGCTGCGCATCCAGTTGCGGCTGGCCTTCGTCGAGGCGCACTCGGCGCTGGGCGATCTGGGCCAGGCCTGGCGCTGGGCGACCGAGGCCATCGACGACGCCGCTGCGCTGGGCCAGCTGATCGGCCGGGTCTCGACGGTGCACACCACGGCCGAACCGCTGGCAGTGTTGGGCGAAAGCGCGCGCGCGCAGGCCCTGATCGCCACGCTGGACGCCGAGGCGCTGGCCCCCATCCGGTCGGTGGCCACCGAGATGTGGCTGCTGCAGGTGGAATGCGCGCTGATGGACGGCGACGTGGCCCGCGCGCGCCACAGCCGGGCCCAGGCGCTGTGGGTCGACGAGACCGAGGGCCACCGCATCCAGGCCCGCGTGGCGGTGGTGGATGCGGCGCTGCGCCTGGCCGAAGCGGACGCTGCCGGCGCCCTGGCGGCCCTGCCCCCCGACGATGCGCCGGCGATGAACGACGAGCTGCGCTGGCGTGCGCTGATCGTGCGGCTGGGGGCGGAGCAACAGTCTGGCCGTGTGCACCCAGGCACCGTGCAGGCCGCCGAGGCGGCGCTGGCCCGCGACGGCGTGCACGCGCTGGCCGCGCTGCAACTGCACCGCGCGCTGCTGCGGGCCGACCTCGGCCGGCCCCGCCTGGCTGCCTGGCACGCCCGTGTGCAGCGCCTGGCCGACACGCTGGCCGACCTGCCGGCGCTGCGCGACCGGTTCATCGCCCGCTGGCGCGACGGCGGCTGAACCGCCACGGCCCCGCCTCGGGGGGTTGCGCAACGCCTGCGCAACGGCCCGGTTCCAGGATGCGTCCCACACGTCGACGCCATCCGAGGAGGCCGCATGTTCACCACCCCCATCCGCCTGGGCATCACCGCCCTGACACTGGCCTTGACGCTGCCGCCGGCCACGGCGGGGGTCACGGCCACGCTGGTCAGCGCCAGCGCGCAGTCCACCGTCGTGCGGTTGAATGTGCCGCCACCCTCCTTCGTCGACGTGGACACCCCGGCCGGCGTGTTCCAGCGCTTCGCCCGCGGCGAACTGGCGCTGGGTGCCGTGCGCGGTGGTGACGCAGCGCTGGGCTGGCCCGAGCTGCCGTTGGCCGGCTTTCCGCTGGCGCTGCCGCTGGACTGGCGCGGCGCGCCGGGCCTGCGGGTGACGCCGGAAGGTCTGCCGCACCGCATGGCGGTGCGGCCCTACCCGGTGCAGCCCATGGAAAGCGCCAACGCCGACGACCGCGCGCTGCCACCGTTCGCCTACGACCCGGCGAAGTACCAGCGCGGTGCGGCGCAGCCCGGCGCCCTGCAGGACCGCCGTGCGCTGTTCAAGGGCGACGCCAACCTCGAGACCCTGCGCTTCACGCCCTATGGCTACGACCCGGCCAGCGGCGTGCTCACCTGGTACGACAGCTACCTGGTGCAGGTGGACCACGCGGCGGGCGGCTGCTTCCAGCTCGACCACCTGATGAACACCGCCAATGCGCCGGCCTTCGACGGCATCGACCGCATGATCCAGACGCAACCCAAGCCGGCGCTGGGCTATGCCGTGAACCCGGGCCCGCTGGACCTGCGCTGCGCCGCACCCGCCACCGACCTGTCCTTGGGCAGCGCGCGGCTGATCATCGTGTCGCACCCCGATTTCCTGCCGGCGGCGCAGACGCTCAAGGCGCACAAGGAGGCGATGGGCATCAGCACCACGGTGCTGAGCACGGCCACCCTCAGCGGCGGCCCGCCGGTGGCCAGCGCCACCCAGATCCGCAACGCGGTGGCCAGCTACTACGCCAGCCGCGCGGTCAAGCCGCGCTGGCTGCTGCTGATGGGCGACGCCGAGAAGATCCCCACCCACTACGACCAGCAGAACTCGCAGAACCAGGCGCTGAACGCCAGCGACATCTGGTACGGCCAGTTCCTGCCCGGGGCCACGGAGGAGACGGTGGCGGCGCTGGGCATCGGCCGCTTTCCGGTGGACACGCTGGAACAGGCCAACGCCATGGTGTCCAAGGTCATGGCCTACGAGACGCAGCCCCCCACCGGCGGCCTGAGCCCGGTGCACGGCAACTCGTTCTACCAGCGCATGACCTTCGCCTCGTACTTCGAGGGCGAGAACACCGTGGACACGCGCTGGTTCGCCGAGGTGTCCGAGCTGTTGCGCAACCACGCCCAGGCCCAGGGTCTGGACGTGGAACGCATCTACACCGCCGACAGTGCCAGCGACCCCCGCACCTGGCGCAGCGGCCTGCCGGTGCCGGCCGACCTGCGCAAGCCGGCGTTCGCCTGGGATGGTGACCGCGCCGACATCGTGGCCGCGGTCAATGCCGGCACCACGCTGCTGTTCCACCGCGACCATGGCAACTGGAACGGCTTCGGCGACCCGCGCTTCCGCATTGAGCACCTGGCGCAGATCTCGGTCAGCGGCAACCAGTACCCGGTGGTCTTCAGCATCAACTGCGCCAGCGGCATCTTCGACAACGAAACGGTGGACCTGCCGGAGAACAAGGTTGGCAGCGGCTACGGCCCGGATCCCGGCATGAGCTACTTCGCCGAGCGTTTCGTGCGCCAGCCCGATGGCGCGCTGGCGGTCATCGGCGACAGCCGCAACAGCAGCACCGTCGACAACGGGCACCTCGCCATCGGCCTGTTCGACGCCCTGTTTCCCGGGCTGGCCCCGGAGTTCGGCGGCAACGCCTCGGTGCGCCGGCTCGGCGACGTGCTGAACCACGCCATGACCTACGTGGCGGCGGTGGACGCCGGCACGACCAGCAACCTGCACCCCACCGACGACGGCGCGTTGGTGGGGGTGCGCGGGCTGCGGCAGGAGATGAACCTGTACAGCCTGCTGGGCGACCCAAGCGTGAAGCTGCGCTTCGACGCACCGTGGGTGTTCGCCCTGCCGACGCTGACGCTGCGCGACGGGCGGCTGGAGGTGCATGTCGAGCGGCAGCCCTGCCCGAGCTGCCCGACCACCGCGCCTCCCCCGGAAATGGTCACCGCCGTGGCCTTCGACCCCACGACCGGTGCACGCGTCGGCCGCACCCTGATCGACGCCAACGGCAACGGCGTGATCGACCTGGCCGGCCACAGCAGCAACGTGATCGTGCGCATCGGTTCCGGCGACGGCGTGAGCCAGCAGGCCGCACCGCGCGAGTCCGACCGCGACGGCGACGGTGTGCCCGACAGCCGCGACAACTGCGTGGCCGTGCCCAACGCCGACCAGCGCGACAGCGACGGCGACGGCTTCGGCGACGCCTGCGATGCCGACGCCAACAACGACGGCATCGTCAACAGCCTGGACCTGGCAATGGTCAAGCAGGCCTTCGGGGCCAGCGGCCCGTCGCGCGCCGACCTCAACGGCGATGGGCGCGTGAACGCGCTCGACCTCGCCGCCGTGCGCACCCTCTTCGGCACGCGCCCGGGCCCGTCGGCCTGGCACCCCACCGGCCGCTGAGCGCGGACGCAACGGCCACCCCACCTGACCCACCCTGAAAGGACACGACCATGACGACCCGCCAGAACCCTCGCCGCAACACCTGCCGGAAGTCCCTCTTCGCCATTGCCGGGCTCTGCGTGGCCTTGCACGCGCAGGCCGATGGCACCCTGACCTTTGGCCCCATGCCGGCCATGCTGGCGCCGGGCGACAGCTTCGAGGTCGCCGTGCGCGGCGCCGGTTTTGACGAACACGTGGTCGGCGGTGGCTTTGAGCTGTGGTTCGACCCGCAGTTGCTGGCGCTGGACAACGTGCAGGTGGACACCTCGGTGTGGGAGTTCCTCAGCAGCCCCGGCCAGATCGACAACGGCAACGGCCGCCTGAGCGATGTCTACTTCAACAGCTTCGCGGCACAGCTGCCCACGGGCGACTTCGCGGTCGCCACCCTGCACTTCACGGCTCAGGCCCCTGGGGCCGGCATGCTGCAACTGGCCGGGAGCCCGAGCTTCCCCTTCGCCAGCGACCAGGCCGAGCTCATCACGGTGGACTTCGGCGCGGCAGCCCTGACCGTCAGCGCGGTGCCGGAGCCGGCCGTGCCAGCCTTGTGGGCCGCCGGCCTGGGGGTGCTGGGCTGGCGCCGGTGGCGGGCGCGGGCGGGTGCCGGTTCGGCATGAGCGGTCGACGATGGCGCGGTTCCCCCTACCTGTCGCCAGCGTGAAACTCGATCCAAGCGCCAAGGGCCTCCGCAGGGGGGACCAGCAGGCTCCGCCGGCCTGAGGGGCCCTGCAAAGCGTCCTTGGCGCCGACATCCGTGCGCCGGAGCAAGGATCGGACGGCATCGAGATCCTTGACCTCGATGCTCACCCCCATCACACCCGAGCCGCGCGCTGCAACATACGTGGCCGCAGGACCCGACGGCATCGACGGTTGCAGCAGGTAGAGGCGTTGCCTCACGATGTCGAATGCGTAGCCTTCGGCCGCGAGATCAGGCATCCCAACCTTGGCGCCCTCGCTACCGAGGAGGTGCCGGTAGGTCCCGAGTGCGCCGTCTACTTTGGGCACGACGACCCAGATGGCGGACACCCCGATCGCTGTGTTGGGTTGCTGGAAGTAGGGGCTCGCCGAGGCCTCCGCGAACCCTGCCGTCCAGTTTCGGAAGATGTCGGCGTAGTCCAGGTCCAGGTACTGGATCAGGAAGAACGGCAGCCTGGACGCGGGCAGGAATTGGACGGTGAGCCACTTCGGCGCCGCGGTTCCCGTGCTGCCGGGCCGCGAGATGCTTCCAGGCTTCGGCTCGGTGTGCGGGATCCCAAGTTGCTCAAGTCGGGCAGCAGATTGCGGTGCCGACGACGTGCTCAGTGCGAAACCAAGCAGGCCCTCCCCCTGGTCCAGAAAGTCCAGGACCGTGGCGTTTCGATGCCTGACCAGGTCTCGATCGGCCACCGCGAGGACTTCGAGATATGACTGATTGGCGAAGTACGCCGACGCATTCATCGTCCCCGATGCGTGCTTGCCCACCACGCCTTCGGGCGGCAGCTTGAAGCCCAGGCGGTCGCGAAGGAATGACCGGGCCGCCTCCAGGTCACGCACGGCGAGGATGACGTGATCGATGCCAAACCCCTCGGCCAGCAGCGGATGAGGCGGGTTCCCCTCTGGCAGCGTTTCCGCTTTGGGCTCGGCCCAGGCGCCCGAGAAGACCGTCGCAGCGGCGATGATCAGCAGCAAAGTGCGCATGTGATCCTCTCGAAGTTCGATCTCGAATCGAGTTGGCGACCCACAGATGCTGGGTGGCCGCAGTTGACGACCGGCCGGCTGCGTTCGCCGCCAAGACTGCAAGCTCACGGCCCAGTGTGCGTCCTCGCTCGGCAAAGTCGGCTGGCGGCCATCCCGACGTTGCGCAAGTCCCGGAACCCGCCAGCCGCCACTGCCGACGACCGAGCGCCATGCCCCGAGTTGATCACGCCCAGCGTCCGGCATGGCGGCGGCGCCGTCGTTGGGCGCCTGGATGCAGTTGGCCACCGCGCTCTGTATGGTGCAATGCGGCCACCACGGTCTGAAGAATCGGCGGCCGACAGAATTCCAGGCTCCAGCTGGTCAGTCCACAGGTCTTGGGAAGGCAGGGCGCGTGCGCCATCGGTGCGTTTGCGGGCAACTTGCCTTTGATCGACCAGCCGCGGGTGGAGCCTCTACGACTCTGGGTTGCGAGAGAACCATCACCCTGGGCGTACGCAACTTAGTGTCGATGTCAAATCGCTGTAGATCAACGGCTTAGCGGTGAGCCCCGCGACTGACTGAAGTGTCGAGTCGGTCGGAGCGCCGTGCGCTTTCCGGCTGCGCGCGGGAAGTTGGGCAACTGTTTGTCAAATCCTTGACGCTCAACCGAGGGCGTTTCAGGGCAACGCGACGACTTGAGCGATCGCTTCAGCTGGTGGCTTGATGACAGCCGGCGGCGGCATTCTGCGCGGCCAGCAGGCGACCGAAGAAATCGAGCCACAAACCATCACCGGCCGCTATGGGCCGCAAGCCCACTTGGCTCAGTTTGGCCGGGAGTGCCAGTTGACTCGCTCGCCAGGTAGCCGCCATTGAGCGAGGCAGCCGCACCAACACAAAGGTTGGCGCGGCTGCGGATAGCGACCTCAGATCTCTGTCTGCTCGGAGATCGCGAGCGCGTCATCGACCTCGATACCGAGGTACCTCACCGTCGACTCGAGCTTGCAGTGGCCGAGCAGCAACTGCACGGCGCGCAGGTTCTTGGTGCGCCGGTAGATCAGCGTCGCCTTGGTCCTGCGCATCGAGTGCGTGCCGTAGTCGGCCCGGTCCAGCCCCAGTTCGTCGACCCAGTGCCCGAGGATCCTGGCGTACTGCCGGGTCCCGAGATGTGGTGAGTCGTGCAGACGGCTGGGAAACAGTTAGTCGTCGGGCTTCAGCGCGGCCTGCCTGATCCAGGCCCTTAGCGCCGCCCGTGCCGGCTCGGTGATCTCGAACTGCACCGGGCGTTGCGTCTTGTGTTGCATGACGACCGCCCGGGACGCGACCTGGTCGCCGTGGCACACGTCGCGCACCTTCAGCGCGACCAAATCGCAGCCCCGAAGCTTGCTGTCGATGCCCAGGTTGAGCAGCGCAAGTTCGCGCACGCGGCCCTCCATCTGGAGGCGCACTCTCAGCGCCCAGATGTCCTTGAGCTTGAACGGCGCCTTCTGTCCGACGAACTTGCCCTTGTTCCAAGGCTCGCGGTGGGTGCGGGTTTCGGTTGTGGTGTCCATGGTGGACTCCTCGTTGGCGGCTCGGCGCCGCCGCCCTGACGCCGACGCCTCCAGGCGTCGGATGTCCATCTTTGACACTTCTTGATAGACTGGGCAAGTCCGATCCGGGAGGCAACGCCGTGGGCATGAACGTCAACCTCACCCCTCAGCTCGAGGAACTGGTCCGCGCCAAGGTGGCGTCTGGCATGTACACCTCGGCCAGCGAGGTCGTTCGCGAAGCCCTGCGGCTGATGGACGAGCAGGACCGGCTGCGCGCGGCCAAGCTCGAACAGCTTCGGGAGGACGTCCGTCAAGGCTTGGCCAGCGGGGCGTCACAGCCCTGGAGTGCGTCAACGATGAAGTCCGAAGCCCGTGCGCGGCGAGCGCGCAAGACCGCGTAGCCGAGCTGCAGTGGCGAACGTCGTTCGGCGCCCGCTGGCGGCGCTCGACATCCTGGACGTCTGGGATCACATCGCCGATGACGACATGATGGCGGCGGACCGTTGGGTCGACGAGCTCGACTCCGCGTTCAGCCGGCTGGCGACGCAGCCGTTGATGGGCCGGGCACGGCCCGAGCTTGCTTCGGAGCTCAGGAGCTTCCCGTTCCAGCGCTACGTGATCTTCTACGTCCCTCTACAGGACGGGATTGACGTGGTGCGAGTGCTGCATAGCGCCCGGGACATCGATAGCGACCTGCTCGCCGGCAACCCCTGAGAGCTGGCGAGACTTGGAGCTGCGCGCACTGCTGTCGTTCGAGGGCCGAGTTCGGCCACGACCCGTCATTGACGACGGGCGGCCAACCGGCAGCACGTCGGTCGCAGCCTCGGCCGCGGCGCCAACGCGGCCAGCCGCCGCATGAACTCCAGCGGGCCCATCGCCAGATGCGTCGTACCGTCGCGCCAAGTTGTCTTGAGCTTCAGCTCCATCTGCCCGGCGGCGTTGAGTTGCACCCGGTCGTCCGACAGCGCGGGGCGGGTGATGTCGAAGCACAACTGCTCCAGCCGCTTGCGGGCGTGTGCCTCCACCCGCACCGCCACATGCAGACTGAACCCGTCGATGTCGGCGCACAGCGGCTGACTGACCCGGTCCTCGCGAGGCATCGCATTTCGCAGCGACAGCAGTTTCTGCCCGGCGCGCGGGCCATAGGCGATGCGGCAAGTGCCGGGCGCGGCCAGCAGCGGCCGCAGCGTGCGCGCCTCCTCGCAGTAGGCATCCAACTCGGCCAGGTAGGTCTGGCCCATGTCCTCGCGCAGCACGCGCAGGATCAGCGTGACGGCGCCGCCGTAGCCCCCCGTCTACGCGGAGCCTGGTGCCGTCCAGCAGGTGATGCCGATGACGTATCGAGCGTCACGTACGGCAGCGCGTGAGGATCAAGAAGGACCCGAACGGCAGCCGAAAGCCTAGCCATGACTTCACACGGCGAGACTGGGCGCGGACCTGCGGGTCCGGAAGGATCCGCTCCCCACGAGAAGGCCCGTACGCGATTCCACGCGGTCAGGTTGGTGTCTCAGCCAGCCAGCCGCGCGGCGCGCTCGGCGTGCACCGCGGTCAAGGGGGCGATTGCGGCGGCGCGGCCATAGGCGTCGCGGGCTTTCGACGCCCAGCGTGCCGCGGCCTCGCCAGCACTCCAGCCTGCCAGCGCCACAGCGCATTCCCCCAGCGCCTGCCAGGCTTCGCGGTCGCTGGCGTCGGCAGCCAGGCGGTCTTCCAGCAGATCCACGGCCGAGCACGCCAGCGGTACGCCGTCTTCGCCCAGCGCCAGCCGCGCGCCGGCCTGGGCCAGACGGGTCAGCGCCAGCCGGCGCTGCTGCACCGGCTGCGCACGGCCCGCGGCGTGCAGGGGCTCCAGCCAGTCGGCCGACACTTGCAGCACCGCCTGCGCTGCGCTGGCATCCCCCGCGCCCAGCAGCGCCCGGCCGTGGTTGAAGGCCAACGAGCGCCAGTTGTCGCGCCAGCTTTCGTGCTTGGGCTCGGCGGCCCGCAGTTCCTGCAGCAGTGCCCAGGCGTGCGCCGTGGCCACCAGCGCGCCGTTGTAGTCGCCCAGGTTCAGGCACAGGCCGCCGACAAGGTTGGCCTCGGAGGCCTCGGCGCCCTTGTAGGTGGCGTTGTGCGGCTCCAGCCGGCTGGCCCGGGCGCGCAGTTCGAGCGCAGACCGCGCCGCCGACAGCGCCTCGGCCCAGCGCTCCACGCGCGCGAGCACCAGCGCGCTGGCGCCGTCGGCGTTGCCCATCTGGTGCACGGCGTAGACGGCAGCCCCGTCTGCGCCCTGAGCGTGAGGCGCGTGCAGCGCACGCGCCTCGGCCAGCGCGGCCAGCGCCGCTTCCGGCTGGCCCAGGTGCGGCCGGTTCCAACCGAAGTGAACCGCGCCGATCTGCATCAGGTTGTCGGCCCGCGCCTGGGCGAGCCCGGTGTCGCCAGGGAAGCGCGCCAGACCGCGCGCCGCCACGCCGTCGGCCTGCTGCATCAGGGCCAGTGCCTGCGGCAGGCGCTGGCGGCGGTCCTGCTCGACTTCGGCCAGCACGCCCAGCGCCCGTGTCCACCAGCGGTACAGCGCGGCGTCGGCGGCGCCTTCGCTTTCGGCGGCTTCGCACAGGGCGACCGCACGGCGGGCATGGCCCTCCGCGGCCTGCAGGTCGGTGGCCGGGTTGAACTCGGTGCCACTGTAGACGTCGGCCAGCCGCGCGTGCAGCGCGCCCAGCTCGCCACGCAGCCGGCTGTCGGCGGCGCCCGAGGGGTCGAGCCGCTCGAGGTGCTCGACGGTGGCGCGCAGCATGGCCGCCTTGCGCTCCTTGCCGCCGGGCACGTGGGTGATGGCGTCGCCGTACTGCACGACGACCTCGCGCGCCAGCTGCCGCAGGTCGGCCACGCGGCGCTCGGCCAGCGCGCGGGCCCGTTCGGCCTGGCGCCCTTGCCACAGCGCCACGGCCAGGCCGGCGCCCAGCCCGAGCACGCCAAGCGCGGCCGCACCCCGGCCCTGCACCAGCGTCGCCGCTACCTCCATCACCACCCCGGTGCCGCCCAGTCCACCGGCCAGCATCGCCCAGCGGTGGCGGCGCACGAACTTGCCCAGCACGTACGCCGGCGCCGCGGCACGGGCTGACACGGGCCGGCCTTCGAGGAAGTTGCGCAGGTCAGCCGCCAGCGCGTCGACGCTGACGTAGCGGCGGGCCGGGTCCTTCTCCAGCGCCTTCAGCACGATGTGGTCCAGGTCGCCGGCCAGCTGCCGCTGCCAGGCGGCGCTCGCCGGGCTGGTGTCCGGTGGCGCAGGCAGGCGGCTCGGCCGCAGCGGTTCGTCCTCGAGCAGCGCGCGCAGCAACTCGGCGCTGCCGTCGGCGTCGCGCCCGGTGGGGCGCGCGCCCGTCAGCAGTTCGTAGAGCAACACGCCCAGGCTGTAGACGTCGGTGGCCGTGCCCACCGGCTCGCCGCGCATCTGCTCGGGGCTGGCGTAGTGCGGCGTGTACGGGCGCATGCCGGTCACCGTGGCCGGACCGTCGGCGCTTTCCAGCGGGTCCAACAGCTTGGCAATGCCGAAGTCCAGCAGCTTGACCTGTCCTTCGGCGGTGACCAGCACGTTGCCCGGCTTGAGGTCGCGGTGCACGAGCAGCTTGCGGTGCGCGTGCGCCACCGCGTCGGTCAGCTGCAGGAAGAGCGCCAGCCGCCCGTGCAGCCCCAGGCCGCGCGCGGCCTCGTGCAGCGGGCGGCCGTCGACCTGCTCCATCACGAAGTAGGGCAGGCCGTCGGCGCTGAGCCCGGCGTCGATCAGCCGCGCGATGTGCGGGTGCGCCAGCTGGGCCAGCGCCTGGCGCTCGAGCGCGAAGCGGCGCAGCACCGAGGCGCTGTCCATGCCGCGCTTTAGCAGCTTCACGGCGGCGCGGCCTTCGTAGCTGCCGTCCATCCGCCTGGCGGCCCACACCTCGCCCATGCCGCCATCGCCCAGTGGCGACACCAGCTCCCAGGGGCCCAGGCGCTGGCCCTGGCGCTGCGGGGCGGCCAGGGCGGCGCCCGGCAGGGCCGCCGGCCGGCTCAGGAAGCCGGCGCCGCGCTCGGCCTCGTCGTGCTGGGCCAGCAACTGCTGCACCTCGGCAAGCAGCGCGGGCTCGACGTCTTCCGCCTGCAGATCGGCGGCGCGCGCATCGGCGGGCTGCTCGGCCAGCCGGTCGAACAGCGCACGGGCACGGGCCCAGTCGGCGCGCAGCGGCGCTTCGGCGGTCATGGCGCGATGGTAGTCAGCGCAGCCCGGCCGCAACGCGGCCGGTGCGTCGATCAGCGCGCACGCGCCAGTTCGGCGGCGAACATCTGCCGCGCGGCGTCCAGCATGTCGGCGCTGCGGCGGTGCCAGGTCTCGGCGTCGAAAGCGTCGGTGCCACGCGTGGCGGTGGTGGTCGCGGTGGTCTCGACCGCCAGCCCGCCCCCCACGCCCTGCGTGCTGGTGCTGCTGGCGCTGCGCGAAGTCTCGGCGATCAGCTTCACGTCCGACACCAGCGGCTGCTTGAGCTTGGCCACCAGCAACTCGGGCTGCGTCGTGCTGATGAAGCGGTAGTAGGTGTTGTTGGCGTGCAGGTGGTGCATGTTGGCACCGCCCACCGCAGCGTAGGAAATGAAGCTGCGGCCCGAGGTCTTCATCGCCGCAAAGTCGACGACCATGTTCACCGACATCAGGTGCACCTCCTGCTTCAGGTCGTAGGTCATCATCACCTCCTTCATGCGCGTGTTGGTGCCGAAGGTGAAGCCCAGGCCCTGCAGGAAGTCGGCGCGCTCGGGGTTGTCCATGTACAGCGGCATGCCGCTGGGCGCGATGAAGACCGACTGCGTGTCCTTGGTGTCGGTCAGCCAGGGCGACGCGTGCTGCGCCGGCGCCAGTTCGGCCCAGTTCTTCGTCGCCTTCAGCACCTCCAGCGGCACGACCTCGATACCCATCGCACGGAAGTCTTCCGCCGTCTGCGCGTACAGCCGGTCGACCACGGCCTGCAGGCGGGCGATGTCGGGCGCGGGGATCTTCATTGCCTTGCTCGCGTCGCGCGCGGTGCTGCCCTGGTGGGTGCTGCCGCCCGAAGCCTGCACTTCCTTGAAGAGCGCGAACTCGACGCTGAAGTTGACGATGCCGACCTTGCGGATGTCCTTGAAGTTCGAGCCACGCACCACTTCGACGTAGTTGGGGGCCTGCTCCTTGGCCGGGGTGTCGAAGCGGTAGGGCGGGAAGCGCCGCGCCATCTCGGCTTCATAGGCCGCATCCTGCGTCGCATCGGTCTGCGCGCTGCTGTTGTCGAGCTTCTTCTTCAGCGCGTCGAGCGCGTCGAAGAGCCCAGCATGGGCCAGCGGTGGCAGGGCGGCCAGCAGCAGTACGAGAGCGGCGGCCAGGGCGCGCGCGGGGGCGGGGCGTGACATGTGAGCTCCTTTCGATGTGCCAACGTCCGCATACGCGCACTGCGGCGGCGATTCGGCTCATCCACAATCGCGCCATGCCCGACTCCCAGGCTCCGGACATCACCGGCTGGCTGAAGCAGCTGCGCGGCGACACGCCGGAAGCGGCCGAAGCCGTCTACGTTCTGCTCTACCGCGAGCTGCACCGGCTGGCCGCATCGCACATGCGGCGCGAGTCCGCCGGCCATACGCTGGGTGCCACCGCGCTGGTGCACGAGGCCTGGCTGCGGCTGTCGGCGCAGCAGCACACCGCGTGGCGCAACCGCAGCCACTTCATGGCCATGGCCTCGACGATGATGCGCCGCGTGCTCGTCGACCACGCCCGCGACCACCGCGCCGCCAAGCGTGACGCCTCGCTGATGCCGCTCTCCACGACGCTGCACGAATCGCAGGCCGCGGGCGTGGACGGCGACGTAGTGGCCGTCCACGAGGCCCTGCTGGGCTTCGAGGCGCTGGACCCGCGTGCGGCCAAGGTCGTCGAGCTGCGCTTCTTCGGCGGGCTGGAGATCGAGGAGATCGGACAGGCGCTGGAAATCTCGCCGGCCACCGTCAAGCGCGACTGGACGGCGGCTCGCGCCTGGCTGCGGCGCGAGCTGGGCGGGACGGCGGCGTCGGGCGGCGCATGAGCGGCGGCGTCAGCCCCTCGCGGGCAGGCCTTGTCGGCGCTGCACGGCCAGGCAAGCCAGGGCCGCGAGGCCCAGCGCCAGGCTGCCGGGTTCGGGTACCCCGTTCGGACCGCCCGCAGGCGGTGGCGGTTCCCCCGTCACAAGTTCCAGCGAGGTCACCGCGCCCTGCAGCGAGTAGCTGAGCGGCTGGCCGTTCACCTGGGTGAAGCGCGTGAAGGCCAGCGTCCTCGAGGTGAAGCCGCTCACGTCGAAGGGCGCCACCGGCAGGCCCGTGCCGCTGATGCCTGTGGTCACCGGCGTCGCGTTGTAGGCATTGTCCAGCCACAGGTCCAGGTTGTAGGCGTCCTGCCCGGGCGCCCAGGCGAAGTCGGTGGCCCCCACGCGATAGGCGTCCTGGTAGTCATCGAAGCCGGGGTTGCCGTAGTCGTCGATGACCTGGATGAAGTTGGAGAACGCGGTCATCGTGCCGTTGAAGGTGACGCCGTTCATGACCACGCGGTAGGCCGTCAACGCCCCGTAATAGGTGCCCACGCCTGGAAAGCTGGGCGTATCGGGCGTCGTCGACTCGAAGGTGTAGTCAACGTAGAAGCTGGCACCGGCCGTGGCGCCGAAGGGCAGCAAGCCTCCCCCGCTCGCGTAGGCCACGACGCTGGCGTTGGCGCGAAGGGTGACCGGCGCCGCCGTGGCACCAGCGACTGCGGTCATCGCGGCCAGCGCCAAGGCCAGGCGGGGAGGCGGAAGCAGGGCGATGGTCAGCGTGCGGGTGGAGGGACTTGCGGGCATGGACGCTCCAGTTCGGGGTTCGGACAGGGTGTTACGCGCAGCGCGACGACGATTCGGCTCACTGGCGCGCGAGATGCCTGTGCTGCTCGAAGACACGCCGTACCCGTGACCGCGACACACTGTCGGGCACGGACCGCTTGATGCACCGCGCGCGAGCCGTCACCAAGCCAGTGCCTGCGCGCCCTCTCGCCGGGCGCTGGCCAGGTGCGGGAGCGTCGGCACCTCGCGTGCCAACGCCTACGCCTGCCGCAGTTCGGCCGATGCCGTCGCGCCCAGC
Organism: Burkholderiaceae bacterium; assembly: GCA_024235915.1. GTDB lineage: Bacteria > Pseudomonadota > Gammaproteobacteria > Burkholderiales > Burkholderiaceae_C > Rubrivivax. The sequence continues at coordinate 231,338 of JACKLO010000010.1, forward strand.
ACGCCCAACTGTGCATGGGAATCTCAACAATTCCCCGCAAGGCCCGACGCCCGGGTCACGATCCACCGGAACGGGACAATTGCGGCAGTGAGATCGTGGTTGCGGGGTCGTTCGAACCCGCTTGGCTGCTACAAGCTTGATCGGCATTCAGCTCCCGGTCTGAGTTGCACGCCGTACTCGGGCAGCGATGTCGAGTAGCACGCATCCAGCCCGTCCAGGCTGTGGGCCCACACCACGCGCTGGGACGCCAACGTTTGGCACGGGCCGCCATAGGGCCACCAGCGGAAGCCCAGGACGAGTCCGACCGGCCGCTTCAGGGCGGCGAAATCAAGGCAACAGATGTCAGCGACGGGTCGGAAGTGCTAGTTCGCCGAAGCAGAAAGCGGCCACTCGGGCGGCCTCAGCGGAATCGGCACCGGCAATGTCGGCTGTGCCACCGTGACAGGTCATCGAGCGAGAACGATCGCCTCTCGCTCGAAAGACCGCAATGTGGACTAGACCGTGAGTTGACGCTGCCGCCGTGACCGACCGCACCCGCTGCACTGCGACAGTTCGCCACCTCGACGGCTACGACTGCTCAGGGTCGGTTTGGTGAGTTCGCCCGGGGCGGAAGCGGTCATCGGCGGGACGCATGCCACTCCGGAGCCGTTGATGGTTCGCCTTGTGTGTTCAGCGGTCGCTGACGGCCGTCGTCGTCGAAGGACCGGTTCCGAGAGACGCCGACACTCCACCGGTCAACGCGAGTGACTCTGATCAGTCTTGACCGGGCATTGCGAGTACTCGCGCCGGCTCGAGGTGCCCATGATCTCTCAGTCATGGCGGCTCTCTTTCGCCCGTCCCGTAGATCGCCCTTGGATACAGAGGCAGCTGGTGACGCAGAGCCTCTTGGCTACCCAAGCGCCGAATCGACGCTTAGTTGCCCAACAGGCGAACAAGCGAGTCGCAAAAGCCGGTCAAAACAGGCCCGAAATTGCCACTAAGTTGCCAGAATCCACTCCCGAATGCCGCTGCACCGCCTGACCCTCCCCGTCACCCCCTTCCAGCAGAACTGCAGCCTGGTCTGGTGCAGTCGCACGCGTGCCGCAGCGCTGATCGACCCTGGAGGTGAACTGCCGCGGCTGCATGCGGCGGTGGCGGAGCGGCAGCTGGACCTGCAGGCCATCTGGCTCACCCACGCCCACATCGACCATGCCGGCGGTGCCGGCCAGCTGGCACGCGAGACCGGCCTGCCCATCGTCGGCCCGCACCGAGGCGACCAGTTCTGGATCGACGCGCTGGCTCAGCAGGCGCAGATGTTCCGCTTTGCACCTGCGGAGCCGTTCACGCCCACACGCTGGCTGGACGACGGCGATACCGTCACCCTGGGCGACGAGACACTGGCCGTGCGCCACTGCCCGGGCCATACCCCTGGCCATGTGGTGTTTCATCACGTCGGCAGCGGTGTGGCCTTCGTGGGCGATGTGCTGTTTGCGGGCGGCATCGGACGCACCGATTTCCCGGGCGGCAACCATGCCCAGCTGATCGACAGCATCCGCAGCCGGCTCTGGCCGATGGGTCAGGCGACAGTGTTCGTGCCGGGGCATGGGCCGGAGAGCAGCTTCGGGGCCGAGCGGCGCAGCAACCCCTTCGTGCGCGACGGCGCCTGAACGGGCGGCAGCCGCCGCGCCGCTGTCAACGCGCGGCGCCGGGGTGCTGCTTGTAGATCGCTTCGGCCAGCGTCAGCAGCGTGGCCTTGGGCAGGGCGCCCACCAGCGCGTAGCCGGCGCCGGACTCGACCCAGTAGAACAGGCCCAGCTCGCCCTGGCGCTCCCAGCGGAAGGCGGTCTCGGTGCCGTCGGGCGGCTTGCGCAGGTAGACGGTGACACGCAGGCCCTGAGCGTCCTGGTACATCAGCTGCGCGCTCTTGCCGTCGCCGTCGGGCAGCAGGCGGCCGCCGATGAGTTCGAAACCGTGTTCGTGCAGGTCGAACAGCTTCACCGGGATGTCGATGCGGCGCGTCAGCCAGCGGGCCAGGTGCTCTTCCTGTGCGCGCACCTCCACCGCGTGACGTGGCTCGGCCACGTAGACGGCGTGCGCGTAGGCGGCGCGCGTAACCCAGGCGTTCGTGGTCGGCGCCACGGCGCCCGCCTGCAGGGGCGCGCGCGCCTGCTGCTGCCATTGCCACAAGCCACACGCGCCCAGCGCCGCACCAGCCACCAGCAGGCCGGCGGCCATGGCGGCCTGGCGCCAGACCGGCGCCGGGGCGGGCCGCTGCACCACCTGCAGCAGGCGCTCGGGCACCGGCGCGGCGAGCCAGGCGTCGCCCAGCGTGCGCAGCGCGTCACGGTCGGCGGCCCAGGCGCGCACGCGGGCCTCGGCTTCGGGGTTGGTGGACAGCCAGGCCTCCACGCGCTGCTGCTCGTCATCGGGCAGCGCGCTGTCCAGCCAGGCGCTGAGTTGTTCGTCGTTCGGTCCGTGGTTCATTTCACCCGCCGCAGGGCCGGCTGCAACGCCGGGCCGCGGCCCTCGAGAAGCTGGCGCATCGCCGCGCGGGCGCGGCAGACACGCGACATCACGGTGCCCAACGGCACCTGCATCACCTCGGCCACCTCGGCGTAGCTGAGCTGTTCCACGCACACCAGCAGCAGCGATTCGCGCTGCTCGGCCGACAGCTGCGCCAGGGCGCCCAGCAGGTCCAGGCGCAGGCCGACGTCGGTGCCGGCGTCACCGCCCGCCCTGTCCTGCAGCACCTGCAGATCGGCCGGGTCCACGGTGGACAGCCGGCGGTCGCGGCGCAGCTGGTCCATGTGGGCGTTGTGGGCGATGGACAGCAGCCAGACGCCGATGTCGCGCCGCTGGTCGTACTGGTGCCAGTGCATCAGGCCGCGCTCCAGCGTGGCCTGCACCAGGTCGTCGGCCCGCTCCGGCTCGAAGGCCAGGGTGCGCGCATAGCGCCGCAGCCGCGGGATCTGGCCGATCAGCTGCTGGCGGAAAGCGGGAGGCGCGGCGGTCACGACAGGATTACGTCCGACCCGACAAGGCTATTCCCGATCCACCCCTGGCGCCAGACGTGACGTGCGTGCCTGGACTTGAAGGTCGGCAGGATGTCATCATCTATACCCCTATGCGTACACATGCTCACATCGGCTGCGCCCGTTGCGGCGCGCTCAACCGGGTGCCCGCCGAGCGCCTGGGCGACGACCCTGTCTGCGGGCGCTGCGGCACCGAACTGCTCACGGGCGAGCCGGTGGAGCTGCGCGACGACAACTTCGACGCCGTGGCCGGCAAGACCGAGCTGCCGGTGCTGGTGGACTTCTGGGCCACCTGGTGCGGCCCCTGCCGCATGATGGCGCCGGCCTTTGCACAGGCGGCGCAGCAGCTCAAGGGCCGCGCGCTGCTGGTGAAGGTGGACACCGACGCCAACCCGGAACTGGCGCAGCGTTTTGCCATCCGGAGCATCCCCACGCTGGTGCGGCTGGAGGGCGGGCGCGAGGTGAAGCGGCAGGCCGGCGCGCTGCCGGCGGGGCAGATCGTGGCGATGGCGTCCTGAGCGCCTGAGCGGCCGAGCGGCCGAGCGGCCGAACGCCCGCGATCGCGCGGCCGTTCATGCCTTCAGTGCGGCGCCACGTCGATGTAGCGCCAGAGGTCGCGCATGAAGGGGTGGCGCAGGTAGCCCTCGGTCCAGGGTTGCACGAGGTCGGTGACGGTGCGGTGCATGTGCACCTTGAACGGCAGGTAGGCCACCAACAGGTCCTTGGCCTGGCGCATCACCGCGTCGCGCTCCGGGCCGTCGGGCAGGCGCTGCTGGCGGCGGAAGAGTTCGTCGAAGGCCGGCAGGTTGAAGCGCGGGTCGTTGGAATCGCCGGCGTTCGGGCCATAGGCGATGCCGAGGAAGAAGCCGCCGTCGGGCGACGTGGCGCCCCAGGAATAGCCCCACATCTGCAGCGTGCCGGCGCGCGTCTTCTTCAGCAGTTCCGACCAGGTGGCGATCTCGAAGTCGATGCGGATGCCGATGGCGGCCAGCTGACGGCGAAGCAGGTCGTTGGCACCGCGTGAGCGCTGGTCGGCCATCGACGCCATGTGCAGGCGCAGCGGCTGGCCGCTGGGCAGCTCGCGCCAGCCGTCACCGTCGCGGTCGGTGTAGCCATAGAGGTCCAGCAGCGCCTTCGCGCGCGCCGGGTCGTAGGTGCTCATCTCGCTGATGTAGCCGGGGTCGTAGCCCGAGGTGAAGGGCGGCACGGTGCTCTGCGCCGGCGTGCCGCTGCCGCCGAAGACGTGGCGGATGTAGGCCCGCTGGTCCTGCGCCAGGCCGATGGCGCGGCGCAGCGCCACCTTCTCCGGCGTGTAGCCGCCGACCACCGGGTCCTCCATGTAGAAGTAGCTCATCACCATGTCGGCCTGCTGGTGGCGCTGCATGCGGATGCCGCGCTTGGCCAGGTAGGGTGCGAGCTCGCCGTGCGGCACGGCCAGGGGGATGTAGGTGCCGGGCACGGCCAGGAAGTCGTAGGCGCCGTTGAGGAAACTCAGCCAGCGCGGCTGGTCTTCCTCGACGATGTCCACGTGCACCTCGTCGACCAGCGGCAGCGTCTTGCCCCGGAGGTGTGCCGCCACGCGCTGCAGCGCCGGGTCGTCGCCCGGGGTGCCGTCGTAGACGGTGCCGCGGTAGCTGGGCGAACGTTCCAGCTCGATACGCGACGCGCGCCGCCAGGATTTCAGGCGGAAGGCGCCGGTGCCCACCGGGTGGGCGCCGATGTCCTTGCCGTAGAACTCCACCACCTCGCGCGCCACGGCGCCCATGATCTGCGCGTCGGCAAAACGGTAGAGGAAACGCGGGTCGTCGTCGCCCAGCGTGACGCGGAAGGTGTAGCGGTCCAGCGCCCGCACGCCGTCCACCGGGGTGTCGTAGTCGAAGGGCGTGCGGTTCTTCAGCGCCTGTTGGCGCAGTTCGGTCAGGCCCGGCAGCTTGGCCTGCTCGTAGAGGTAGAGGTCGCCGGAGTTGTATTGCGGGTCGTAGAAGCGCTTGATGCTGTAGACGTAGTCCTCGGCCACCAGTTCGCGCCGTTGCCCCTTGAACGCCGGGTCGTCCTGGAAGTGGATGCCGGGCCGAACGCGCACCGTGAAGCTGCGGCCGTCGGCCGAGACCTCAGGCAGCGCCACGGCGGTGTTGGGCAGCAGGCGCACCGGGCGCGCCAGGTAGTCGTAGCTCAGCGGCGCTTCCAGGATCTGCTGGATCAGTGTGCTGGAGTAGTAGTCGCTGTTGGTCTGCGGCGGGTCGAAGGTGGATTCCGGCGCCGGGAACGCGATGCGCAGCACCTTCTTCGAACCCACGGACGTGGCGGCCTGCAGCAGGCCCGGCGCCAGCGCGCCAGCGGCAGCGCCTTGCAGGAAGGTTCTGCGGGGAAAGCTCATGGGGTGCGGGTCGGGGCGTCGATGTCCACCATGTGCCACCAGTCCTGCCAGAACAGGGTGCGGCGGTAGCCCACCAGGGCGGGCTGGGCGAGGTCGGTGACGACGCGGTGGATCAGGGGCTTGTACGGCGCAAAGGCCACGGCCAGGCGCTTGGCCTCCAGGAAGAGGGCCTGGCGTTCCGGCCCGTCGGGCAGCATCTCCATGCGGTCGTAGAGGGCGTCGAAGGCCGGCAGGCGAAAGCGCGCCACGTTCTGCCCGCCCACCTGGGGGCCGTGGTAGCGCGCCAGTGACTGCTGGCCATCGGGCGCGGCGGCGGAGCCCCCCACGCGCCACAGCTGGTACTGCCCGTTGCGTGCCGCCTTCAGGTTCTCCGGCCACTTGGCGGTCTTGAACTGCAGACGCAGGCCCACGGCCGCGAGGTTCTTGGCGCGCAGTTCGTCCAGCGTGCGCGACTGGTTGTCGGGCTGGGTCAGCATCTCCAGCACCAGGGGCTGGCCGTCGGGGCGTTCACGCCAGCCATCGCCGTCGCGGTCGGTCCAGCCGTAGAGGTCCAGCAGCGCCTTGGCGCGCGCCGGGTCGTATTCGCCCATCTCGCTGTGGAAGGCGGTGTCGTAGCCGGTGGTGTGCGGCACCACGGTGGACTGCGCCGGGATGGCCTGGCCGCGCCAGACGGTGGCGATCTCGCGGGGCACGTCCAGCGCCAGACCGATGGCGCGGCGCAGCGCCACCTGCGCAGGCGCCAGGCCACCGACCACTGGGTCGTCCATGTTGAAGTGCACGAAGTAGACGTCGGAGCGCACCGCCTGCCAGCCGCGCACGCCCTGACGCGCCAGGTGCGGCGCCACCTGCCCGCCGGGCATGGCGAGGTCGATGAAGGCCGCCGGCATCTGCTCGATGAAGTCGTGCTGTGCCTGCAGGAAGGCCAGCCAGCGCGGCTGCTCCTCCTCGATGATGCTGATCTCCACCCGGTCCACCATCGGCAGCCGCCGGCCCTTGAAGCGGACCAGCAGGGCCTGACCTTCGGCGTCGCCTTCGGCGGGTTCGGCATCGTAGAAGCGCTCGCGATAGCTGGGGCTGCGCTCGAGCACGATCAGCGAACTGCGCCGCCATTGGGCCAGGCGGAAGGGCCCGGTGCCGACGGGGTGGGCCATGATGTCGGCGCCATAGCGCTCCACCACCTCGCGCGCCACGGCGCCGAAGAGGTCGCCGGTGGCCAGCGTCTCCAGGAAGCGTGGGCGCGGCGCGGCGAGCTGGAAGCGAAGGGTGTAGCGGTCCAGCGCCTGCAGACCGGCGACGGGGGCGTCGTAGTCGAACGGCCGCTTGCCCTTCAGCGCCTGTTCCCGCCGTTCCGCCAGGCCCACGATGCCCTGCTGCTGCAGGCCGCTCCAGGCTGGGCTCTTGTTGGCCGGGTCGGCAAAGCGCTTGAAGCTGTAGACGTAGTCGGCCGCGACCAGCTCGCGGCGCTGACCGCCGAAGGCGGGGTCGTCCTGGAAGAAGATGCCGGGCTGCAGGCGCACGGTCCAGGTGCGGAAGTCGTCGCTGACCTCCGGCAGCGCCGCGGCCGTGAGCGGCTCGATCTTCGCCGGCCGTGCCAGATGGTCGTAGCCGTACAGGCCTTCGAAGATGTGCGGGGTGACGGTGCGCGAGTACAGGTCGATGACCTGTGCCGGATCGAAGCCGGTTTCGGCGACACGGAAGGCATAACGCAGCACCTTCGGCGGTGCCGCGGTGGCGTTCGCCGAAGGGGACGCCGACAGCGCGGGCTGCGCGCTGGCGCTGGCCGCGGCCAGCACGGCCAGCGCCGCGATGTACCTGCGCATGCCCGCCACGTTCAGCGCTGCGCCGCCTCGCGCATCGCCATGTCCACGTCGGCCAGGTGCCACCATTCGCTCCAGAACAGCGGGCGCCGGTAGCCGATGAGCCAGGGGTACCACATGTCGGTGCTGATGCGGTGCACGGTGGGCTTGTAGGGCATGTAGGCCACCGCGATCTTCTTGGCCTCGAGAAACAGTGCCTCGCGCTCCGGGCCGTCGGGCAGCACGCTCATGCGGTCGAACAGGGCATCGAAGGCCGGCAGCTTGAAGCGCGCCAGGTTCTGGCCACCGGCCTGGATGCCGTGCAGGCGGAACAGGGCGCTCTGGCCGTCGGTGCCGGCGGCCGACGAGCCCAGGGCCCAGATCTGCAGCTTGCCGGCGCGCGCCTTCTTCAGGTGCTCCGGCCACTGCCCGGTTTCGAAGGCCACCTTCAGGCCGATGGCCTCCATGTTCTTGCGGAACAGCTCGTCGAACTGGCGGTAGATCTGCTCCGGCTGCGTGGCCTTGTTCAGCACCAGTGGGCTGCCGTCGGGCTGGTCGCGCCAGCCGTCGCCGTCCTTGTCGACGTAGCCATACAGGTCCAGCAGCGCGTTGGCGCGGGCGGGGTTGTAGTCGCCGCTCTCGCTCTTGAAGTCGGGGTCGTAGCCGGTGGTGCCGGGCACGATGTTGGACTGCGCCGGGATGGCCTGCCCGCGACGGATGATGCGGATCTCGCGGTCGATGTCCATCGCCAGCGCGATGGCCCGGCGCAGCGCCACCTTCTCCGGCGTGTAGCCGCCGACCACCGGGTCCTCCATGTTGAAGTAGGTGATGGCGATGTCGGAGTTCACCGTCTGCCGGCCGACGATGCCCTTCTTGGCCAGATTGGGCGCCACCTGACCGCCGGGCATGCCCTGCACGACGAAGTTGCCGGGCACCGAATTGCCGCGCGAGACCAGGCCGTCGACCTCGCCGTTGAGGAAGCTCAGCCACAGCGGCTGGTCCTCCTCGACGATGGCCACCTGCACCTCGTCGACGATGGGCAGGCGCTTGCCACGCATCTTCGCCAGGATGGCCTGGCCCTCGGCGTCGTCGGGTGCGGGTTCGGCGTCGTAGAAGCGGCCGCGGTAACCGGGGTTGCGCTCGAGCACGATCTGCGAACCACGGCGCCAGCTCTTCAGCCGAAACGGGCCGGTGCCCACCGGGTGCTCGCCGATCTTGTCGCCGTAGTGCTCCACCACCTCGCGCGCCACGGCGCCCAGCAGGTCCGATGCCGCCAGCACTTCCAGGAAGCGCGGGTTGGGCTCGTCCAGGCGGATCTGCAGCGTGTACCGGTCCAGCGTGCGCAGGCCCGCGGGCTCGCTGTCGTAGTCGAACGGCGTCTTGTCGTCCAGGTGCTTCTGGCGCTTGGCGGCCAGGCCGCTGAGCTTGAGACTGGCGATGTAGGTCCAGATCTGCGCGCGGTTGGCCGGGTCGGCGCTGCGCAGGATCGAATAGACGAAATCGCGCGCCACCAGCTCGCGCCGCTCGCCGGGCTTGAGCGCCTTGAACGCCGGGTCGTCGGCGAAGTAGGTGCCGGGCTTCACGCGCACGGTCCAGGTGCGGAAGTCGGCCGACACCTCGGGCGGGCCGTCGGCCGTCAGCGGCTTGACCTTCACCGGCCGCGCCAGGTAGTCGTACTGGTACAGCGCTTCGAAGATGTGCGGCGTGATCGTGCGCGAATACAGGTCGCTGATCTGCACCGGGTCGAAGCTGGTGGTTGCCGTGGTGAAGGCCAGGCGCAGCACCTTCTTCTGCGGCGCCTGGGCCTGATCCTGGGCCTGTCCAGGCGCCGCCGCCAGGCCCACGGCCAGGGTCAGCGCCAGGGTGAGCGTGCGCATCATGGGGTCTCGTCCCTCCGGATGTCCACCAGGTGCCACCACTCGTTCCAGAACAGCGGGCGGCGATAGCCGATGAGGTGCTTGTACGCGAGCGAATTGGCGTAGCGGTGCAGCAGCGACTTGTAGGGCATCAGCGCGGTGCCGATGAGCTTCGCGCGCTTGAACAGCGCCTCGCGCTCCGGGCCGTCGGGCATGGCCGCCACCTTCAGGTAGATCTGGTCCATCTCGGCATTGCGGAAGCGCGCGAAGTTCTGGCCGCTGCCGATCTGCTCACTGTAGTAGGACTGGATGGTGTCCAGCCCGTCGGGGCTGGCGGCCGAGCCGCCAAGCATCCACATCTGCAGCTTGCCGGCGTAGGCGGCCTTGAGCTGTTCCGACCACTGGCCATAGAAGTGGGTGAGCTTGACGCCGACGGCGGCGAAGTCCTTCTGCATGGCCTCGTCGAACTGACGGCTGAACTGGTCGGGCTGGGTGGCCACCTCCACCGTCAGCGGGCTGCCGTCGGGCCGCTCGCGGAAACCGTCGCCGTCGCGGTCGAGGAAACCGTAGAGGTCCAGCAGGGCCTTGGCGCGCGCCGGGTCGTGGTCGCCCATCTCGCTCTTGAAAGTCGGGTCGTAGCCGGTGCAGTGCGGGATGAACAATGACTGCGCCGGGATGCCCTGGCCGCGGTAGAGCCGGTTGATCAGCTTGTTCACGTCCAATGACAGCGACAGTGCGCGCCGCAGCGCCACCTGCGCCGGCTCGACACCGCCGACAGTCTTGTCCTCCATGTTGAAGTAGAGGTAGACGCCGTCGGCGTTCAGCGAGCGGTAGTGGCGGATGCCCTGCTTTTCGAGGTTGGGCGCCAGGTGGCCGTTGGGGATGGCCTGCGGGATGGCCACCGACGGGATGCCGGAGATGTCGAGGTCGCCCTGCAGGAAGCTCAGCCAGCGCGGCTGCTCCTCGGCGATGATGGCCACCTCCACGCGGTCGACGATGGGGATGCGCTTGCCCTTCATCTGGGCCAGGATGGCCTGGCCGTCGGCGTCGTCGGGCGCCGGCTCGGCCTCGTAGAAGCGCTCACGGTAGCCCGGATTGCGCTCGAGCACGATCTGCGAGCCGCGGCGCCAGCTCTTGAGCACGAAGGGGCCGGTGCCCACGGGGTGGGTGATGATCTCGTCGCCGTAATGCTCGATGACCTCGCGCGCCACGGCGCCGAAGACGTCGCCGCCGGCCAGCAGCTGCAGCAGGCGCGGGCGCGGCTGGTCGAGCGTGATCTTCAGCGTGGTGCGGTCCAGCGCACGCAGGCCCGGGATGTCCTTGTCGTAGTCGAAGGGCGCCTTCTTCGCCACCGCCTCGTCGCGCAGCGCGTTGAGGCCGACCACGCCTATGTCCTGCAGCACCGACCCGATGGGGCTCTTGTTGGCCGGGTCCATGATGCGCTTGAAGCTGTAGACGTAGTCCGCAGCCGTCAGCTCACGCTTCTGCCCTTTGAACGCCGGGTCGTCGGCGAAGAAGATGCCCGACTTGACGCGGATCGTCCATTCGCGGAAGTCGGGCGAGACCTCGGGCAGGCCGTCGGCCGTCAGCGGCTTGATCCTGAACGGCCGCGCCAGGTGGTCGTACTCGTACAGGCCCTCGAAGATGTGCGGTGTGACCGTGCGCGAGTAGAGGTCGGAGATCTTGGCGGGGTCCAGCGCCGTGACCGGCGTGTTGAACGCCACGCGCAGCACCTTCGGCGCCGCCGCTGCCGCAGTGCCGACGGAGACGGCGCACAGCAGCGCGGCGAGCAGGGGGCGGATCGAAGGCATCATGGCTGCAGGGCGGGGTCGACGTCGACGTAGCGGAAGAAGTCCCGCATGAAGGGGTGACGGCGGTAGCCGGTCACCGGCGCGTGCATGAGGTCGGTGGCCACGCGGTGGCCGGTGACCTTGTAGGGCGCGTAGGCCACCGACAGCCGCTTCATGCGCTGGATGATGGCCTCGCGCTCGGGCCCGTCGGGCATCACGTTCTGCTGGCGGTACAGGTCATTGAATTCCGGCAGGTCGAAACGCGCATGGTTGGCCTGGCCCTTGTTCGGGCCGTACAGCAGGTCCAGGAAGTAGCTGCCGTCGGGGCTCACGCCGCCCCAGGCCACGCCCCACATCATCAGCTTGCCGGCGCGGCTGGCCTTGAGCTGCTCCGGCCACTTGGCGATCTTGAAGACGATACGCACCTTCACCGCTTCGCCCGCCTTGCGCCAGAGCTCCTGCAGCTTGCGCGATTGCTGGTCGGGCTGGCTGGAGTACTCCACCAAGAGCGGGCTGCCGTCGGGCTGGTCACGCCAGCCGTCGCCGTCCTTGTCCAGCCAGCCATAGAGGTCCAGCAGCGCATTGGCCTTGGCCACGCTGTGCTCGCTCATCTCGCTCTTGAACGCCGGGTCGTAGCCCGACAGCAGCGGCGGGATCAGCGATTGCGCCGGCACCGCCTGGCCCAGGCGCACGAGGGTGATCTCGGCGTCGCCGTCGTAGGCCAGCGAGAGCGCGCGGCGGAAGGCCACCTTCTCCGGCGTGTAGCCACCGATCACCGGGTTCTCCATCGCGAAGTAGGAGAAGGTGGCGTCCACCAGCGGCGTGCGCACCATCTGGATGCCCTGCTTGGCCAGGTTGGGCGCCAGCCGGTTGTGCGGGATGGCGTTGGGCGCGAACTCGTTGGGCAGTCGGTCGAGGAAGTCGTGTTCGCCGTTCAGGAAGGCCAGCCAGCGCGGCTGCTGCTCCTCGATGATGCCGATCTCCACCCGGTCCAGCAGCGGCAGTTTCCGGCCGGCCAGGCGCTGCGCCATGGCCACCGCCTCGGCGTCGTCGGCCGGTGGCTGCTCGGCGTAGCGCACGTCGCGGTAGTTCGGGTTGCGCTCGAGCACGATCTTCGACGACCGCCGCCAGCTCTTGAGCACGAATGGCCCGGTGCCCACCGGGTGGGCCATGATGTTGTCGCCGTAGTGCTCCACCACCTCGCGCGCCACCGCGCCCATCACGGCGCCGTCGGTGAACAGGTAGTAGAAGCGCGGCGCCGGCGCCTTGATGCGCACCCGGAAGCTGTAGCGGTCCAGCTGCTTCAGGCCCTCGACATCGGTGTCGTAGTCGAAGGGCTGCTTGGCGTCGATCAGGCGCTTGCGCAGCTCCGACAGGCCCACGATGCCCGCGTTCTCCAACTGGAACAGGTTGGGGCTCTTGAACTTCGGGTCGTAGTGCCGCTTGATGGCGTAGACGTAGTCCGCCGCCGTCAGCTCGCGCCGCTTGCCCTGGAAGACCGGGTCGTCCTGGAAGAAGATCCCCGGCTGGATGCGGAAGGTGAACGTGGTGCCGTCGTCGCTGATCTCCGGCAAGGCCACTGCGGTGTTGGGCACCGCCTGCGCGGGCCGCGCCAGATAGGCGTAGGACAGCGGCGCGTCGAAGATCGCCGCGGCGACCGTGCGCGAATACAGGTCGGAGATCTGGGCCGGGTCGAAGCCGGTTTCGGCGATCGGGAAGGCATAGCGCAGCACCCGCGGCGCGTCGTTGGACGCGGGCGGTGTCTGCGCCGACCCGGTGCCCCAGGCCAGCGCGAGGCTCGTGGCCAGCGCCAGCAGGACGGAACGCTTCATGGGTGCGAAGGGGGACGACGAAGGCGCGAGTCTAGCCGTGTGACCCCGCCGCGCCGCGGGGGCTTTTCCTTCCACCTTCAGGCACGGGGGTTGCTTCGCGGAACCCCGGGGGCGAAGGCGCCTGTCACCCCCGTACACTCGCGCCTTCCCAAATCAGGGAGTGAACTGACGTCATGGCCGCCTACCTTCTGCGGCGCTTGTGGCAAATGGTGCCGACGATCCTCGGTGTCGTGCTGCTGGTGTTCTTTCTTTTCAAGTACTTCGGTGGTGATCCTGCCGAGATCCTCGGTGGCCTGAACGCCACGCCCGAGCAGATTGCCGCCATCCGGCAGCAGCTGGGGCTGGACGAACCGGTCTGGGTGCAGCTGGGCATCTACCTCAAGAGCGTGGTCACGTTCGACTGGGGCAAGAGCTGGGCCACCAACGAGGCGGTGAGCAACCTCTTCGCCACGCGCCTGCCGGCCACGCTGACGGTGATGCTGCCCATCCTCGTGCTCGAGGCCGTGATCGCGTTGCCGATCGCGATGTGGGTGGCCTACCGCCGCGGCTCGCTGGCCGACCGCAGCATCATGGTCATCAGCACCGTGGCGCTGTCGATCAGCTTCCTGGTCTACGTCATCGTCGGCCAGTACGTGTTCGGCTTCCAGCTTGGCTGGTTCCCGGTGCAGGGCTGGAGCGACAGCACCTGGACCAACCTGATCACCTACGCCCCGCTGCCGGTGCTGCTGGCGGTGGCCGTGAGCCTGGCGCCGTACACCCGCCTGTACCGCACCTTCTTCCTCGACGAGCTGGGCCACGACTACGTGCGCACCGCGCGCGCCAAGGGCATGACCGAGAACACGATCATGTTCAAGCACGTGCTGCGCAACGCGATGATCCCCATCCTGACCAACATCGGCCTGGCCCTGCCCAGCGTGTTCGTCGGCTCGTTCCTGATCGAGGTCTTCTTCTCGATCCCGGGGCTGGGCCGTGAGGTGCTGCTGGCGGTGAACCGCAGCGACTACCCCGTGATCCAGGCCATCGCCGTCTACCTGGCGGTGCTGACCATGCTCATCAACCTGGCCGTGGACGTGATGTTCAAGCTGGTCGACCCGCGGGTGGTGCTGAAATGAGCGCCGTACTTGCCAACACCGGCAGCGCCGCCGACGAGCGCTCCGAAGGCGTCTGGCACGCCGCCTGGCGCCGCTTCAAGACTGACCGCGTCGGCCTCATCTCCGCGGCAATCGTGGCGGCCTTCCTGGTGCTGATCCTGGCCTCGTGGCTGGGTGTGGTGGCCAAGGGCTGGCAGAACGAGGTCGGTGTGGCCAACGCGCCGCCCACCTTCCTCGGCCCGCGGCCGCCGGAGGCCATCGGCACCATCGAGGTGCCCAAGGGCCCGAACGTGGACCTGTCGGACGTCGACCCGCTGGCCCCGCGCTACAAGGAGTGGGACGAAGCCGCGGCCAAGTACAAGACCACCGAGACGGTGAAGGCCGAGACGCTGCCGTTGGGCGGCGACCGCCTGGGCCGCGACGTGCTGAGCAAGGCCATCAAGGGCACCGAGATCTCGGTCTTCGTGGGCGTGCTGGCGGCGGTGCTGGCCACCACCATCGGCACCGTGCTGGGCGCCTTCAGCGGCTTCTTCGGCCGCCGCATCGGCGACTTCCTGGAGTGGCTCTACAACGTCTTCGAGTCCATTCCGGGCATCCTGCTGATCTTCGCCTTCGCCGCGGTGTTCGGCCGCGGCATCCTGACCGTGGTGCTGATCCTGGGCCTGACGGGCTGGACCGGCCTGTACCGCCAGGTGCGCGCCGAGTTCATCAAGCACGGCGCGCGCGAGTACGTGCGCTCGGCGGAGGCCATCGGCGCTTCCACCTGGAGCCGGATGTTCAAGCACATCCTGCCCAACATCAGCCACGTGATCCTGGTGCGCATGAGCCTGCTGGTGGTGGGCTTCATCAAGGCCGAGGTCATCCTGTCCTACCTGGGTCTGGGCGTGGGCGTGGAGGACGTGTCCTGGGGCACGATGCTGGCCGAGGCCCAGAGCGAGCTGATCCTGGGCTACTGGTGGCAGCTGGCGGCGGCCACGCTGTTCATGGCCGTGTTCGTGACCGCGTTCTCGCTGTTGGCCGATGCCGTGCGCGACGCGCTCGATCCGAAGCTCAGAGGCCTGGAGTAAGTCATGTTGTTGAGCATCCAGGACCTCAAGGTCAGCTTCCGCATGGGCAAGGTGGACGGCGTTGCACAGCGCGCCGACGCCGTCAAGGGCGTGTCGTTCGACGTGCCGGAGAACTCGATCGTCGCCCTGGTGGGCGAATCGGGCTCCGGCAAGAGCGTCACCGCCATGTCCATCCTCAACCTGCTGCCGGACAACGCCGAGCGCCAGGGCCGCATCCTCTGGCAAGGCAAGGACCTGCTGCAGACGGCGCTGCCGGAACTGCAGGCGCTGCGCGGCAAGGACATCGCCTGCGTCTTCCAGGACCCGATGCAGAGCCTGAACCCGGTGTTCACCGTGGGCGCGCAGATCGTCGAGCCGCTGGTCAAGCACCTGGGCCTCACCAAGAAGCAGGCGCTGGCGCGGGCCGAGGAACTGCTCGTCGAGGTCGGCATGCCCGAGCCCAAGCGCCGGCTGCACGCCTACCCGCACGAGATGTCCGGCGGCCAGCAGCAGCGCGTGATGATCGCGATGGCACTGGCCTGCGAGCCCAAGCTGCTGATCGCCGACGAGCCGACCACCGCGCTGGACGTGACCATCCAGCGCCAGATCCTCGAACTGGTGGGCAAGCTCAAAGACAAGCACCGCATGAGCGTGCTGTTCATCAGCCACGACCTGGGTGTGGTGGGCGAGATCGCCGACCACGTGGTGGTGATGCGCCACGGCGTGATCCGCGAGCAGGGCCCGGTGGCCGGCATCTTCGCCCACCCGCAGGACGACTACACCAAGGCCCTGCTGGCCTGCCGGCCGAGCCTGACCGAGAACCCGCCGCGGCTGATGGTCATCGACGACCACATCGCCGGAAAGGGCGCGGCCGCTGTCGCCAAGGCCAAGGACGCCGAGGCGCCCGTGGTGCTGGAGGTGCGGGCGCTGGCCAAGAGCTTCTTCATCAAGGAAGGGCTGTTCGGCAAGCGCGAGTTCAAGGCCGTGCAGGACGTGAACTTCAAGCTGCGCAAGGGCCACACGCTGGGCGTCGTGGGCGAGTCCGGTTCCGGCAAGACCACGATGGGCCTGTCGCTGCTGCGCCTGCACGAGCCCACCGGCGGCGAGGTGATCTTCGAGGGCAAGGACCTGCTCAAGCTCAGCGACCACGAGCGCCAGCTGATGCGCCGGCGCATCCAGGTCGTGTTCCAGAACCCCTACGCCAGCCTCAACCCGCGCTTCACCATCGGCCAGACGCTGGTGGAGCCGATGGAGATCCACGGCATCGGCAAGGACACCGCCGAACGTGAGCAGCGCGCCCGCGATCTGCTCGGCAAGGTGGGCCTGGATGGCAAGGCCTTCGGCAAGTACCCGCACGAGTTCTCCGGTGGCCAGCGCCAGCGCATCGCCATCGCGCGCTGCCTGACGCTGAACCCCGACGTGCTGGTGCTCGACGAGGCGGTCAGCGCGCTGGACGTGTCGGTGCAGGCGCAGGTGCTGAACCTGCTGAAGGACCTGCAGGACGAGTTCGGCCTGTCCTATGTCTTCATCAGCCACGACCTGGCGGTGGTGCGCTTCATCAGCGACGAGGTGCTGGTGATGAAGGACGGCCGCGTGGTCGAGCAGGCCAGTGCAGAGCAGATCCTGGCCGCGCCGCGTGAGGACTACACCAAGCGGCTGCTGGCGGCGATCCCGCGCGGCTACCAGGCCGCCGGCGCCGCGGCCTGACGCAGCCCCGCGGGGCTGCCGCCGCTTGCTCGTCTTCGCCTACGGGTCCAACCTGCTGCCGGCGCGTCTGCAGGCGCGCACGCCGTCGGCGCAGGTGATGGCGGTGGGCCGGCTGCCGGGGCACCGCCTGTGCTGGCACATGGCCTCGCGAGACGGCTCCGGCAAGTGCGACGTCGTGGCCGATGCGGCCGCCGAGGTGCACGGCGTGGTCTGGCGGCTGGACCCCGCCGACAAGCCGGCGCTGGACCGTGCCGAATCCCTGGGCCAGGGCTACAGCGAGCGCTGCCTGGCGGTGCACACGTCGCAGGGCGTGCTGCAGGCCTGGACCTACCTGGCCTTGCGCACCGACCCGACGCTGCAGCCCTATGACTGGTACCGCGACATCGTCGTCGCCGGTGCGCGGCACCATGCCCTGCCGGCAGACTACGTGGCGGCACTCGCGGCCACACCGGCCCGTGTGGACCCGGACGCGGCACGCGCGGCCTTGCACTGGCGCCTGCTCGGTCGCTGACCGTCGGCGATCGACGGCCAAGGGTTGACGCTCAGGCCCGCCGACGCAGCGGCGCCAGGGCGGCGACCAGGTCGGCCTCGTTCACCGGTTTGGCGATGAAACCCTGCATGCCGGCAGCACGGGCCTGTTCACGGTCGCGTTCGAGCACGGCGGCCGACAGTGCATACACCGGCAGCTGGGCAGTGCGCGGGTCCTGGCGCAGACGCCGCGTGGCTTCCAGGCCGTCGACATGGGGCATGTGCAGGTCCATCAGCACCACATCCAGCGCGCCGTCTTCGCGCAGGGCGCATTGCACCGCATCCTCGCCGTCGTGGGCTTCCAGCACTTCGGCACCCAGCGTGCGCAGCAGCGTGGCGACGATCAGCATGTTCACCGCGTTGTCCTCGGCCACCAGCACCCGCAGGCCCAGCAGCGCCTGGGCATCCTCGGTGGTCGGGGCTTCCGCGCTTGGCGTCTCGGCGGCCGGGGGCAGGGGCAGGTCCACCCAGAAGCGGCTGCCTTCGCCCGGCATGCTGTCCACGCCGACGGCACCGCCCATGCACTCAGCCAGTTCGCGGCAAATGGACAACCCCAGCCCGGTGCCCCCGAAACGCCGTGTGGTCGAACTGTCGGCCTGGGTGAACGGCCGGAACAGCCGTTCCTGCAGCGTGGGCGCGATGCCGGGCCCGGTGTCGGCCACGGTGAGCCGCAGGCCGGTGCCTGAGGGCTCGGCACCCAGCGTGATGTCGCCCTCGGCGGTGAACTTCAGCGCATTGCTCAGGTAGTTGGCCAGGATCTGCCGCAGGCGCAGAGGGTCACCCAGCACACGGTGAGGCACCGCCGGGTCGATGCGCAGGTGCATGTCCAGGCCACGCTCCTGCCCCAGAAGCGCAAAGCTGCGGAAGACCTTGCCCAGCAGTTCGTGCAGGTCGAAGGCGATGCGCTCGATCTCCAGCTCGCCGGCCTCGATCTTCGAGAGGTCGAGCACGTCGGACACGATGCCGGCCAGGCCCTCGGCCGCGTGCACCAGGTGCGCCAGGTAGTCCTGCCGGCGCGTGGCTGCCAGGGCCGGATCCTGCAGCAGCCGCGCCAGGCCCAGCACGCCGTTGAGCGGCGTGCGGATCTCGTGGCTCATCGTCGCCAGGAAGCTGCTCTTGGCCTCGTTGGCCGCCTCGGCCTGGTGCTTGGCGTCGGCCAGCTCCTGTTCGGCACGCCGGCGCTCGCCCACGTCCTCGGCGATCCAGATGGCGCCGCCGGGCAGGGGTTGCGTCGGGTCCAGGGCCTGGGCCCGCAGACGGACGGTCACGCGGCTGCCGTCAGGCCGCGGCACGATGCGTTCGATGTCGATCAGCCGCCCGGCATGGTGCGCCTGGTCGGCGCGCTGGGCAAATTGGTCGAAGGCCACGTCGTCGGGAAACATGCCGCGCGTGGGGGTGCCGGCGAGGGAGCCCGTCGGCACGCCGAAGATGTGCTCGAACTGCGGGTTCACGCGGTCGAATCGCCGGCCACGCACGAAGGCAATGCCCACCGCCGCCTTGTCCAGGATGGCCTCGGTTTCCCGCCGCGCCTGCTCCATGGCCGTGATGTCGCGGCCGACCAGCACCGCCGCGGGCGTGCCATCCCACTCGAACCGGGCCGCGGCCACCTGCAGTTCACGCAAGCTGCCGTCGGCCGCATGCACCGGCAGCCGCAGGTCGTGCACCGCGGGCGCGTCGTGCAGCGCGTCGCGCAGCCTCAGCGCCGGCGCCCAGTCGGCCCACAGCCCCAGCTCGACGGCGTGGCGCCCGATCACGTCGTGCTCGTTGCGACCGGACATCGCGACGAAACTGGGATTCGCCAGCAGGATGCGGCCGCTGTCGAGGTCGACCACCGCGATCGCGTCGGGGCTGAGCTGGACCAGGCGGTCGAGCAGCCGCTGCTCCCGCACCCGGGCGCGCTGCGCCAGCAGGTCAGCCGTCACGTTGCGGCTGACGCCCCACCAGCCGGTCAGCGTCCCGCGGGTGTCGAACCGTGGTTCACCGCTGCCTCGCACATACAGCACGTGCCCGTCCACACCGCGGTAACCGACCAGGCGCTCGCGGTAGGGCTCGCGGGCACGCATCGCGGCGCGCACGGCGTCAAGGTCCTCGTCGGGCAGGAACTGCGGGCCGCCGGGTTCGCCCAGCCGCAGGTATTCGGCCACCGTGTGTCCGGTGCGTGCCTCGAAGGATGACGACAGCCAGGTCACGCGGCCCTGGGCGTCCATTTCCCAGGACCAGTCGCTGCCCATGCGCACGAGGGCCGACAACCGTTCGGCCTGGCGCCTTTCGCGGCCCAGGGCGCCGGCCACCAGACGGCCCGCCAGCAGCGCGGCCAGCCAGGCACCCAGCCCCAGCAGCGTCAGGTTGACGATGCGGTCGGACAAGCCCAGTGCCGCCAGTTCCGCGGGCCCGGTCAGGCGGCCTGTGTGTTCGGCCCAGGCCAGGGCGGCGATGATGGCCAGGTACAGCCCGGTCATCAGGTGCACGCTGCGCTCGCTGGCCAGCAGGCCGGTGATCACGATCAGCAAGGTGATGCCCGGCACCGCCACGCCGGCCGACCCGACGCCCACGGCCGCGGCGGCCAGGCCGGCGCCCACGGCTGCGACGCCCAGCAGCAGCGTCGTGGCCCACGTGGTGCGGCCCGCCGCCAGCGACCGACGGCCGGCCCAGCCACTGAGCAGCAGGCTGATGCCGAACACGCCCCGTGCCACCGCAGCGTCGGGCAGGGTGCTGACCATCAGCCACTGCGCGGTCGAGACGCCGCACAGCATCAGCCCCAGCCCGCTCTGGAACCAGGACAGCACGGTCGTCGCCCGCGGCAGCGGGCCGCCCGGGTCGGGCGTGGCGTCTTCGGGATGCAGGTCGGCGCTGTCCAACACGATGCCCCGCATCGTAGGCGCCATCGCTGACGCTGTGCCCGGGGGCGGACCCCGGGCCCGGCCCGCCGATGCCGGGCCGGCGACGACGGCTCAGCCGCGCCGCACGCGCATGCTGTAGTCGCCCTGCCCCTTCTCGCGGTTGTAATGCCGGACCTGCACCCAGTAGCGGCCGGCCGACAGGTCGGCGGCGATGCGCGCGTTGAAGCCGTAGCCAGAGTCGTCGTCCTCGGCGATCAGCCGCGTGGGTTCGTCGGGGCCGAAGAGCTTCATGACCACGTCGCTGGGGCCGCGGGTGTCCACCACGTGCGGGCCTTCGGCACCGGCGGCCACCGTGAAGTGGAACAGGTCCTCTTCGCCGAACTGCGCGATCGATGCGGCCGTGCGCGTGCGTGCACCCACGGTGAGTGGCGTGGCGTCGAGCACCGTGGGCCGCGCCTTGGGGTACATCTTGGCGCCGGCGACGAACTGCCTGTCCATCGCCGACAGCACTTCGTTGGCCTCGGTGCCGATGCCGTTGGTCGTCCATTCGGCCGGGAAGAAGTAGAGCATCACCGAGGCCGGGTCGAAGCGCGTGCCGTTGACCTGGTCGGCGCTGTAGCGGCGCAGGATGTTGAAGCGCGTGGTGGACTCGTCCCAGAAGTTGGGGCTCTTGGCCATCTCGCGGATCACCACCGCCTCGTTCCACTGGATGCCACCGGCCGGGTTCTGGTGCTCGTGGGCCAGGCCGATGGCGTGACCCCACTCATGCGCGGCCGTGCCGCCGTCCAGGAAGCCCAGGTTCATCGTCGGCTCGTTCAGCGGGATGCTGCGGCTGTCGGTGCCGATGTACGACCACGCGCCGTCGTCGGGGTCGAAGGCGATGCGGATGTCGGCGTTCGCCGCGCCGTCGAACACGATCTGCAGGTTGCAGACATCGGTCCACCAGGCGGCCTGTTCGATGGCCTTGGCGCGTTGCGCGCCGTTGCCACCGACGAAGCGCACGTGCAGCGTGCTGCCGTTCATCCAGGTCTTGCCGATGGGAGAGATCGCGCGCGTGCGCCCGGGCCGGCCCGGCGTGGTGGCCTGCGGGCGGAACAGCTCCCGCGGCAGGATGCGGTCGAAACAGACGTGGCGGCGGGCTGCCCTTCCGGCCGGGGTTGCACCCGCATCGCGGGGCTTGCGTGGCGTCGAGCGGCTGGGCATGGCGGTCTCCTCGCCCCGGTGGTTCCGGGCGAGGTCCAGCATGCGGCGGCTGGCGATGCCCCGCAATCGGCAGACTAGGGAGCGCGGGCCCACAATCCGCCGCCGTGAACACACGCCCCCTTCTGCGGCCCGCCGCCGCCCTGCTGGCCCTCACCGCATGGTGCGGGTCCTCCGCCGGCCAGACGGCAGCAGCGTCCCCGCCCGCCGCGGCGGCATCGGCGCCGGTGCAGCGGGTGGAGATCACCGGTGGCCGCCAGAACGACACCGAACAGCGGCGCCGCGCCACCGCGGCGAAGATCGTCATCGGGCGTGAGGAGATCGAGCAGTTCGGCGACAGCACCATCGGCGAGACCCTGCGTCGCCTGCCCGGCGTGACCACGCCAGGTGGCCGGCCCGGCCGCGGCGGCCCGCCGCGTCTGCGCGGCCTGGGCAATGGCTACACGCAGCTGCTGATCGACGGCGAACCCATTCCGCGCGGCTTTTCGCTGGAATCGCTGACGCCCGACCAGGTCGAGCGCATCGAGATCCTGCGCGCGCCGACCGCGGAAACCGGCGCCCGCGCCATCGCCGGCACCATCAACATCGTGCTGCGCGAAGGCTACAAACGACGCGTGAACGACCTGCGCCTGGGCCTGGGCGTGGAACATGGGTTGACCACACCCGGCGCCTTCTGGACCTGGAACGACGCCGTGGGCGAGGCCACGGTGAACCTCAACGCCGGGACCTTCCTGCGCCGCAGCGACGACCGCAGCCGTGTCGAATCGAGCACCACGGGCGGCGAAGAAGCCGGGGCCTGGGCGGAAGACCGCACCAGCCTGTCGACCCGCCGCGGCCTGAACCTGGGGGCGCGCCTCCAGTGGCGCCTGGGCGCCGGCGGCGACCTGCTGATGCTCTCGCCCAGCCTGTTCCGGTCCGAGTACCGCAGCCAGTCCGAAGCCTTGCGCACCACCGCCAGCGGCCTGGCACGGTACGACCTGGCGGCGCAGGCCTGGGACGGCAGCTTCACCAACCTGCGCCTGAACGGCCAGTGGCGCCAGCGCCTGGGCCCGGGCAGGGTCGAGGCCAGCCTGACCGGCGGCCTCTGGCGGTCGGAGAACGCCGGCGTTCGCGTGGAGTCTGTGGCCGGTGCCCAGGTGCGCCGGCAGGACGAGGCCAACGACACCCGGGAACGCTCATTGCGGCTGTCGGGCAAGTACACCGCCTTGCTGGGCGGTGACGACGCCGGACGCGGCGAGCACAGCGGTGTGGCAGGTTTTGAACTCGAGACCTCTCGGCGCACCGAATCCCGCAGCCTGCTGCAGGACGGCGCGCCGCTGCTGACCGACTTCGGCGACAACCTGGCCGCCGACAACCAGCGCCTGGCGCTCTACGCGCAGGACGAATGGGCGCCGACGCCGAACTGGGCGCTGCACTTCGGCCTGCGCTGGGAAGGCATCCGCACCGTGGGTGACGCCAGTGGCGAACCGGGTGACGTCGGCCGCCCAGAACACCTGGACCGTGTGCTCACACCCCTGGCGCATGCAGTGTGGAAACCGGACCCGGCCAGCCGCAGCCAGGTGCGCCTGAGCCTCACACGCAGCTGGAAGGCACCGGGCCTGGGCAACCTCATCGCCCGCCCCCGCCCCGACGACCGCTACCCGCTCGACGGCGCCAACACGCCCACGGCGCCCGACCGTGCCGGCAACCCGGATCTGAAGCCCGAGCTCGCCACCGGCATCGACCTGGCATGGGAGCATTACCCGCCGGGCGGCGGCGTGTTCAGCGCCAGCCTGTTCCACCGTCGCATCCGCGACCTGCAGCGCACCGTCACCGCGCTCGAAGACGTGAGCTGGAGCCCGGTGCAGCGCTGGGTGAGCCGCACGCGCAACATCGGCGAGGCCACGGCGCAGGGGGTGGAACTGGAGGCCAAGGGCCGTGCCGACCAGTGGTGGGCCGGCGCACCGCGCACCGAAGTGCGCGCCAGCCTGTCGGTGTTCCGCTCCCGGGTGGACAGCCTGCCCGGCCCGGACAACCGCCTCGACGAACAGGCCGACGGCACGCTGAACCTGGGGGCCGACCATGCCTGGCGCGGCACGCCGCTGAAGGCCGGCGTCAACGTCAACTGGGTGCCGGGCTACCGCACGCGCATCAGCGAGACGCAGTGGGTGCAGGTCGACGGGCGCCGCGTGCTCGACCTCTACCTGTTGTGGACGGTGGAGCCCGGCGTGGCGTGGCGGCTGTCAGCGGGCAATGTGCTGACGCGAGACAGCGAGGGGCTCAGTGCCTACGACGACGGCAGCGTGCGCTCCAGCGTGCGCACGCTGACGCCGTCGGACATCGGCTGGCGGCTGCAGCTCGAACTCAAGCTGTAGCGGTGTCGGCGGGCGCCGGTGGCTCCTGGCCCGACAAGGCCCGGTGCAGCCAGGCTCGGGCCACCACCCAGTCGCGCTTCACGGTGGCCGGCGACACGCCCAGCGCCTCGGCCACCTCGTCGTTCTCCAGGCCACCGAAGAAGCGCAGCTCCACCACCTTGGCGGCACGCGGGTCGATGGCCTCGAAGGCCAGCAGCGCCTCGTGCACGGCGACCACGTCGCGGTCGGTCGGTGCGGCCAGCTGCTCGAGGCCGGACAGCGTCACCGGCACCAGGTCGGCGTCGCGCTTCGCGGCGCGGCGTGCGAGTTCGTGATTGACCAGGATGCGCCGCATCATGGTCGAGCACACGGCCAGGAAGTGGCTGCGGTTCTTCCACAGCGTGCGCGTCTGCCCGGCCATGCGGAACCAGGCTTCGTGGGCCAGCGCGGTCGGGCTCAGCGTGTGGCCCGGGTTCTCGCGCCGCAGGTGCTGGCGCGCCATGCGCCGCAGGTCGTCGTAGAGCAGCGAGAACAGCTGTTCGCCGGCCTCTGGCGACGGCGCCGGCAGGCTGGCCAGCCACTGCGTGATTTCGTCGTCGGCGGCCGGGCCGCAGGTCATGGCGGAGGACATGGCCGGATTGTGGGCGCGGCCGCCCGGCCCGGCCGTGACCGCTGTCACGGCTGGCGTGAGCCGAACCGGCGCCGCCCCCGGCGTAAGGGGGCGTGGCCTCCGGGGGGAGGCGCCTTGAGGAGTCCGTGATGAACCGTCCGACCACCTGGCTCGATGCCGCCGCCGGCCCTGCCATGATCCACCGCACCGCGCACCGCGCGGCCCGCTCGTTGCGCGCCCTGGGCCTGTCCCTGGCCGTGGTCAGCCTGGGCCTCACCGCCTGCGGCGGCGGCGATGATGACGCGCCCACCGGCGGCGGCACGCCCACCCCGACCGCGCAGATCACCGGGCTGGCCGCCGTCGGCGCGCCAATTGCGGGCGCCACGGTCACCGGCACCAACGTGCGCGGCGAAACGGCCACCGCCACCACCGGCAGCGACGGCACCTACACGCTCAGCATCGCCGAAGGCGCGCCCTATGCGCTGCAGGTCACCGACGGCGAGGGCAACACCTGGGCCAGCTACGCCCAGGCTGCCGGCCGCGCCAACATCACGCCGCTGACCACGCTGGCCCTGTCCGACGCCTGGGGCTACAAGCCGCTGGCCGATCTGCTGGCGGCCTGGCAGGCCAATGCCCCGTCGGCCGAGACCGTGCTGGCCGCGGCCGCCAAGGTCAACGCCAACCTGCAGGCGCAGCTGCGTGCGCAAGGCGTGGACCCGACGGCCCTGAACGTCTTCACCAGCGAGTTCAGTGCCAACGGTCAGGGCCTGGATGCCGTGCTGGACGCGCTGCGCGTGCAGTTCCAGTGCTCCGCTGGCAGCTGCACACAGACCATCACCTCGCCCGAAGGCAACGTCGTCGTCACTTGGAACGCCGGCATCTCCACCACTGGCTTCACCGTCAGCTGGAGCGGCGGCAGCGCGGGCGGTGGCGGGCAGGTCAACGTCAACCTCGGCGCCTGCACGGCCACGCCGGTGGCCGGCACCTGGTCGATGGTGGTGGAGACCTCGGTCAGCGGCCTGGGTTCGGTGCCGATCCCGGCCATCTGCGTGGATGGCCTGCCGGGCAAGCCGACCAGTGAAGCCGACTTCTGCGGTGGCAGCGACACGCTGGGCGCCTTGCCGACTGGCGTGTCCATCGTCAGCTGCAGCTTCGACGGCACCGTGGGCACGATCGCGGCACGCATCACCTCGCCCATCACGCTCGACTACAGCGTGACCTACACCTTCGTTCAACGCTGACGAAGGCGCGATGCGGGAACGCCGTCGGCTAGATTGGCGTTCCCGCCCCGATTGCCGCCGCCGATGACTGCGCCCTCGCCCGACTGGACCCTCATCCGAGCGCTGTTCGATGCGGTGGCGGAGTTGCCGCAGGCCGAGCGCGAAGCGCGGCTGGCCGATCCGGGGCTGGACGCGGCGGTGGTGGCCGAGGTGCGCTCGCTGCTGGCGCATGGCGGTGAGACCTCGTTCCTGGCCGAGCCTGCCGAGCCGGCGGCCGAGCCGGGGCGAGAAGGCGAAGTGCTGGGCGCCTGGCGCATCGTCGCGCCACTGGGCAGCGGCGGCATGGGCCAGGTCTGGTTGGCCGAGCGTGCCGACGGCGCCCACAGCGGCCAAGCCGCGGTCAAGGTGCTCAAGCGCGGCATGGACACCGAGGCCGTGCTGGCGCGCTTCGCGCAGGAGCAGCAGGCGCTGGCGCGGCTCTCCCACCCGCACATCGCGCGGCTGCTGGACGCCGGGCGCACCGTCGACGGCCTGCCCTACTTCGTGATGGAGCGCGTGCACGGCCGGCCCATCGACCAGGCCTGCGAAGGCCTGGCGCTGGAAGCGCGGCTGGCGCTGTTCCTGCAACTGGCCGACGCCGTGGCGCACGCGCACCGGCACCTGCTGGTGCACCGCGACTTGAAACCCGCCAACGTGCTGGTGGACGCCGACGGGCAGGTCAAGCTGCTGGACTTCGGCATCGCCAAGGCGCTGCAGGAGGATGCCGCGGAGGCCACACACACCGGCCAGCGCGCCTTCACCCCGCACTACGCCAGCCCCGAGCAGGTGCGCGGCGAACCCGTGAGCACCGCCACCGACCTCTACAGCCTGGGCGTGCTGCTGTACGTCATGCTCACCGGCCAGCGGCCGTATGGGCGCACGGCCGGCAGTGCCATCGAAGCCGCACGCGCCGTCCTGGAGGAAGAGCCCACGCGGCCCAGCAGCCTGAGCCCGGGGCCGCAGATGGCCGCGGGCTGGATGGCCACGCGCAAGCGGCTGCAGGGCGACCTGGACAACATCCTGCTCAAGACGCTGGAAAAGCCCGTGGAGCGGCGCTACCCCAGCGTGGAGGCGCTGTCGGCCGACGTGCGCGCCTTCCTCGCCGGCTACCCGGTGAGTGCGCGGCCTGCGGGCTGGCGCTACCGCGCGGGCAAGTTCGTGCGCCGAAACCGTGCGGCGGTCACCGCCGCCGGGGTGGCGGTCGTGGCGCTGCTCGGCGGGTTTGGCCTCGTGGCCTGGCAAGGGGCCGAGGCCGCACGGGCCCGCGACGATGCGCAGGCCCGCCTGGCGCAGACCCGCGCCATTGCGCGCGACATCGTGGCGCGCTATGCCGACGCTGTCACCTTCCTGCCCGGTGGGCTGCAGCTCAAGGCTGACCTGCTGCGCGACACACTGGGCCACCTGGATCGCCTGAGCGCCGACGGCAACCTCGACCCCGCACTCGCCGGCGAAGTGGCCATGGCCTACGCACGCCTGGCCGACCTGATGGCCGGCGACAACGACGCCACGCTCAACGACCCTGACGCTGCCAGCCGCTACAGCCTGCGTGCGCTGGACCTGTTTCCGCAGGGCGAGCCCGCCTACCGTGACGACGAGGCCTTCTACATGTGGTGGGCGCGCGCCATGCGCTCGCGTTTCTTCGAACTCCGCCGGCAGCGGGACATCGCCGGGGCATTGCAATGGTCACAGCGCATCCGCGACCTGCTGACGCCGGTGGTGGCCCGCCTGCCCGACGCGCCCACGCTGCGGCACGAACTGGGTTCGGCCTGGATCCAGATCGGCCAGGCGCACGACACCTGGATGGTGGCCAGCCTGAACCAGCCCGACCAGGCGCTGGCCGCCTTCGAGCAGGCAGAAGCCCTCTATCGCAGCCTGCTCGGACAGGGCGACAAGGAAGGCGACACGCTCTACCAGTTGGGCACGATCGCCGGTGCGCGCATGCTCACGCTCAACCGCCTGGGACGGTCGGAAGAGGCCGTGGGCCACGGCCAACGTGGCCTGCAGTACAAGCAGCAGGCGCTGGCGCTGGCGCCGGGCAATGTGGCCTACCGCCAGGCAGTGGCCGGCGAGGCCAACAACCTGGCCGTGACGATGCTCGATGCTGGCCAACCTCAGGCGGCGCTGCCGGTGGTGCAGCTCAGCGAGACCACGATGCGCGCGCTGGAGGCCGACGACCCGGGCAATGCCACCTGGACGCAGCGCCGGCGCTTTTTTGCGCTGCACTATGGCCGCGTGCGGCTGGCGCTGGACCAGCCGGTGCAGGCCCTGCCCTACTTCGTCGACACACTGCAGGCCATGGCCGCTGCGAAGACGCCCGCACAGCGACAGCGACGGGCGTTGGGCGAACTGGCACTGGCACAGGCCCAGCACCAACTGGGCCGGCGCGCGGAGGCGCAACGGTCGCTCGACCGCCTGCAAGCCGACCTGGACAGCCTGCCCGCGCCGCCGGATGCTGAACAGCAACTGCTTTGGGGGGACCTCTGGCGGTTGCGCGCGCAGCTGGCAGCGGACGCCGCCGGGCGAGATGCCGCCCGAAAGGCAGCAGACGCCGCCTACACCGCAGCCGAAACGGGGCCCCTGAAACCCGCGGCGCGCGCCCGCATCCAGACCTGGCGGCAGGCGGCCTCATGACGACTCCTTCAGTGCCCGACTGGACCCTCATCCGAGCGCTGTTCGACGCGGTGGCGGAGTTGCCGCAGGCCGAGCGCGAAGCGCGGCTGGCCGATCCGGGGCTGGACGCGGCGGTGGTGGCCGAGGTGCGCTCGCTGCTGGCACACGGTGGCGAGACCTCGTTCCTGGCCGAGCCTGCCGAGCCGGCGGCCGAGCCGGGGCGAGAAGGCGAAGTGCTGGGCGCCTGGCGCATCGTCGCGCCACTGGGCAGCGGCGGCATGGGCCAGGTCTGGTTGGCCGAGCGTGCCGACGGCGCCTACAGCGGCCAAGCCGCGGTCAAGGTGCTCAAGCGCGGCATGGACACCGAGGCCGTGCTGGCGCGCTTCGCGCAGGAGCAGCAGGCGCTGGCGCGGCTCTCCCACCCGCACATCGCGCGGCTGCTGGACGCCGGGCGCACCGTCGACGGCCTGCCCTACTTCGTGATGGAGCGCGTGCACGGCCGGCCCATCGACCAGGCCTGCGAAGGCCTGGCGCTGGAAGCGCGGCTGGCGCTGTTCCTGCAACTGGCCGACGCCGTGGCGCACGCGCACCGGCACCTGCTGGTGCACCGCGACTTGAAACCCGCCAACGTGCTGGTGGACGCCGACGGGCAGGTCAAGCTGCTGGACTTCGGCATCGCCAAGGCGCTGCAGGAGGATGCCGCGGAGGCCACACACACCGGCCAGCGCGCCTTCACCCCGCACTACGCCAGCCCCGAGCAGGTGCGCGGCGAACCCGTGAGCACCGCCACCGACCTCTACAGCCTGGGCGTGCTGCTGTACGTCATGCTCACCGGCCAGCGGCCGTATGGGCGCACGGCCGGCAGTGCCATCGAAGCCGCACGCGCCGTCCTGGAGGAAGAGCCCACGCGGCCCAGCAGCCTGAGCCCGGGGCCGCAGATGGCGGCGGGCTGGATGGCCACGCGCAAGCGGCTGCAGGGCGACCTGGACAACATCCTGCTCAAGACGCTGGAAAAGCCCGTGGAGCGGCGCTACCCCAGCGTGGAGGCGCTGTCGGCGGACGTGCGCGCCTTCCTTGCCGGCTACCCGGTGAGCGCGCGGCCTGCGGGCTGGCGCTACCGCGCGGGCAAGTTCGTGCGCCGAAACCGTGCGGCCACAGCGGCGGCCGGGTTCGCCGCGCTGGCCCTGGTGGTCGGTGCCGGTCTGGCACTCTGGCAGGCGCAGCAGGCCACCGCGGCCCGCGACCTGGCGCAGCAGCGCCTGCACGACGTGCGCAGCATCGCCCACGATGTGGTCATGCGGCACGCCGATGCACTGACCCTGGTGTCCGGCAGCCTGGCGGTGAAGGAGGCCATGCTGCGCGACCTGGTGGGCAACCTCGACGGCCTGACGGCCCATGCCGGTGACGACCCGGAGGCCTGGGCCGACTTGACGGGCGTGCATGCGCGGCTGGCCGAACTGCTGGGCAACGACAGCGGGGTCTCGATGGCCCGGCCGGAAGATGCCGAGCGCCACGTGGCGCAGGCGATGGCCGCGGCCGAACGCGCCTGGCCCACCCAGCAGGGGCAGGCCCGCTTCGTGGACGACGCACTGCGTGCCGCGCAGATCCAGGCCCAGCAGCTGCGCGCCGAGGGCCGTGTGGCCGAAGGCGTGGCGGTGCTGGAACGCTGGCGCGACCGCCTGCAGGCGGTGCTGCCGCAGTTCCAGGGCGCCGACGCGCGCGACCTGCAGTTCCGCCTGGCGGGCACGGTGCTGAACCTGGGCATCTTCCATGACCAGACCGGCGCCGGCAGCCTGAACCAGCCACAGCAGGCACTGGAACACTTTGCGCGCGCGCAGGCGTTGCTGATGCCGCTGCAGGGGCAGGGTGAACGCTCTGCCGACGAATTGCTGGGCACCTTGCTGGGCGCACGCGCGGTGACCCACATGCGCATGGCGCAGCTGCCCGAAGCCGCGGCAGACGCGGCGGCTGCCCTGGCGCAGCGCCAGCGCGTGTTGTCCGAGCACCCCGGCGACCTGATGGCGCGCGATGGTCTGGTGACCGAAGCCACCAACGCCGGCGCCATCCGGCTGCGGGCGGGCGATGCCGCGGGTGCCGCCGAGGCCACCGCCCTGGCCTGGCAGGAGGCACAGGACCTGGCCCGCGAGAACGGCCCACAGAGCAAATGGGCGGGCTTGTTGCCCCGCATCGCCCAGCACCACGGCCGCGCACTGCTGGCCGCCGGGCGTCAGCGCGAGGCGGCAAGTGTGCTGCCGGTGGCGCTGGGCCACTGGACCGCAGTGGCCGCCCAGGCCGGCGCGCCGGCTGACGCAGCGCTGCGCGAAGCCTTGCTGGCGCTCTGGCTCGCGCAGGCGCAGGCGGGCGCTGATCCGGCGTCGGCCGTGGCCACGCTGCGCCATCACGCCGCTGCATTGCAGGCCCTGCCGCCCGCGCAGGCCTGCCCGCATTGGCGGGCGCTGCCGGCTGCGCTGGCGAGGGTCGGCCCGCGCTGCCCCTGACCGGGGCGCGCCGGCGGGTCGTTCAGCGGCTCAGCAACTCCGCCAGCGTGCGCGCCACCACCTTGGTGGCACGCCGCAGGTCCTCGAGCACCAGGTGCTCATCGGCCCGCTTGGCATTGCTCTCGCGCACCGTGCGCGGGCCGGCGCCGTAGATGGCCGCGGGGATGCCACGTTCGCCGAACAGGCGCACGTCGGTGTACAGCGGCGTGCCGCGGGCCGGGATGGGTTCGCCGAAGACGGCCTCGCCATGCCGCTGCAGGGCCTGCACCAGGCGGGCGTTGCCGGCGTCGGGCTGCCAGGCGCGGGCCAGCAGCAATCGGCGGATCTCCACGTTGATGCCGGGTCGCGATGCCGCGGCCTCGGCGATGGCCTGCCGGATCGACGCTTCCACCACCACCGGGTCTTCTTCCGGGATCATGCGCCGGTCCAGCCGCAGCACCACCTTGCCCGGCACCACGTTGGTGTTGGTGCCGCCTTCGATGCGGCCGACGTTCAGGTACGGGTGGGTGATGCCCGGCACCTGCGAGGTGATCGCGCGGTAGCCGTCGTTCAGGGCGTAGAGCGCGTTGAGGATCGCCACCGCCCCTTGCAGCGCGTCGACGCCGGTGTGCGGAATGGCGGCGTGCGCCATCGTGCCGTGCACCGCCACCTCCATCTGCAGGCAGCCGTTGTGCGCGGTGACGACCTCGTAGCTGAAGCCGGCGGCGATCAGCAGGTCGGGCTTCGTGAGCCCGCGTTCCAGCAGCCAGCCGGGGCCGAGTTCGCCACCGAACTCTTCGTCGTAGGTGAACAGCAGTTCGACGCCGCCCCGCAGCACCAGGCCCGCGGACTGCTGCGCCGCCTCCAGCGCACGCAGCGCAAAGGTGTAGGTGGCGAAGTCGCTCTTGCTCACCGCGGCAGCGCGGCCGTAGAGCCTGCCGTCTTCGATCTCGCCGGCGTAGGGGTCGTGCGCCCAGCCGTCGCCGGGCGGCACGACATCGCCATGGGCATTGAGGGCGATCACCGGGCCATCGCCGCCGTAGCGCCGGCGCACGATGAGGTTGGTCAGGCTCTGCAGGCCATACGCCTGCACGTCGCCGGCAGGCACCACGTGGCGCTCCGCGGTCAGGCCCATGGCGGCCAGCAACTCGGCGGCGCGCAGCGCGTGCGGCGCGTTGTTGCCCGGCGGCGTGTCGGTGGGCACCTGCACCAGCGCCTGCAGGAAGCGCACCTCCTCGTCGAAGTGGGCGTCGATCCAGGCGTCGAGCGTGTCGTGGAGCGTCATAGGTGTTCGAACAGGTGCTGTAAGGCCGCCACGCACAGGTCGGCGTCGTCGGCGCTGATGGTTTCCAGCGGGTTGTGGCTGATGCCGGCGTTGCCGCCGCGCACGAAGAGCATGGCCTGGGGCATCACTTCGTGCAGCTTCATCGCGTCATGGCCGGCGCCGCTGGGCAGGCGGAACAGCGGCAGGCCCTGGGCCTGCACCGCCGCTTCCCAGCGCGCCAGCCACCCAGGGTGGCTGGGCGCGGCGGCGGCACACATGGTTTCCTCCAGCTGCAGCGTGAGACCGCGGCGGGTGGCGATGGACTCGGCCTGCGCAAGCACGTCGGCCACGGCGGCGTCACGCACCGGGTCGGTGGTGGCGCGCAGGTCCAGGCTGAAGCGGCAGCGACCGGGCACCACGTTGATGGAGCCGCCGGGCACGTCGAGCAGGCCCACGGTGCCCACGGTGTCGGGCGTCGCCGCAGCGCGTTGTTCTGCGAACAGCAGCAGCTCGGCCACGCCAGCGGCGGCGTCGCGGCGCTGGCCCATCGGTGTGGTGCCGGCGTGGCTGGCCTGGCCGACCATCTCGCCGACGAAGCGGCGGCCGCCGTTGATGGAGGTGACGATGCCCAGCGGCTGGTCGGCCGCGTCCAGCACGGGCCCCTGCTCGATGTGCACTTCCACAAAACCGAGGTAGCGTTTCGGGTCGCGTTTCAGCGCCGCGATGGCCTCCAGCGTGCCCGGCAGGCCAGCGGCCTGCATGGCCTGGCGCATGGTGATGCCGTCGGCGTCGGCCTGGTCCAGCCAGGCGGGGTCGAAATCGCCGGTCAGCGCGCCGGAGCCCAGGAAGGTGGCCTTGTAGCGCTGGCCTTCCTCCTCCGCAAACGCCACCACCTCCAGGCCGTGCTTCAGCCGCCGGCCGATGCGGTGCAGCGCCTGCACCACCGCCATCGGCACGAAGATGCCCAGCCGGCCGTCGTACTTGCCGCCGTTGCGCACGGTGTCGAAATGGCTGCCGGTGAGCAGGCGCGGCGCCGCGGGATCCTGGCCGTGAAAGATGCCGACGACGTTGCCCACCGCGTCCTCGGCAACCTCGTCGAACCCGCAGGCCTTCATCCAGGCCTGCAGCTGCGCGCTGCAGGCACGGTGCGCGGCGGTGAGGTAGGTCACCGTGAGCTGGCCCTGTTCCGCGTAGCCGGGGTCGCTGTGCGCGGCCAGCGCTTCCGCCCAGTCCCAGACCTGCTCGCCGGCCGTGGGCCGCAGGCCCAGCTTGTCGTTGAGGCGGATCTGCGCGATGCGGTGGATCTGGCGCAGGCACTCGGCGAACTCGACGTCAGGGTGCTGCTGCAGGCGGCGCGCGAAGGTGGCGATGATCTCGGCGCGCGTGAAGCCAGTGCCACGCGGACCGCGCACCGCCAGGATGAAGGGCCAGCCGAAACGCGCGTTGTAGTCGGCGTTGAGCCGCTGCAGACGCGTGAACTCGTCCGGCGTGCAGGCCGTCAGCCCGGCGCGCTGCTGCTCGCCGGTGGATTCGGCGGTGAGCGTCTGCGCCACCATGGCCTTGCCGGCCAGTTCCGGGTGGGCGCGGATCAGGCCCAGCTGTTCGTCGCGCGATGCGGTGCGCACCACGTCGGCCAGGGCCTTCAGCAGCGCCGCGGGCGTGGCGAAGGGCCGCGCCACCGCGGCACGTTCGGCGATCCACGGGGAATGTTCGTAGACGCCGTCGAGCGCCGCGGTGAACCCGGCGGCATCGGCCACGTTCAGCTGTTCCAGGGTGAGGCTCATCATGTCCAGACGAAGGCCGAGGCGGCGTCAAAGGGGTGGGTGCGGCGCCAGTGTTCGGCGATGTCGATGCGGCGCGTGACCCAGACGCGGTCGTGCGCCTGCACGTGGTCCAGGAAGCGCTGCAGCGCGCGGAAACGGCCCGGGCGGCCGAGCAGGCGGCAGTGCAGGCCGATGCTCATCATGCCGGGCTGCGATTCACCTTCCGCGTAGTGCACGTCGAAGGCGTCCCTCAGGTACTGGAAGAAGGGCTCTCCGTGGCTGAAGCCCTGCGGCAGCGCAAAGCGCATGTCGTTGCAGTCCAGCGTGTAGGGCACGACCAGGTGCGGTGCCAGGCCGCCGTCGCTCTTCTTCACCTGCAGCCAGAACGGCAGGTCGTCGCCGTAGTAGTCGCTGTCATAGCTGAAGCCGCCGAAGTCGGCCACCAGGCGGCGGGTGGCCGGGCTGTCGCGGCCGGTGTACCAGCCCAGCGGGCGCTGGCCGGTGAGTTGCGTCATGACCTCCACGCACTGCGCCATGTGGGCGCGCTCGGTGGCCTCGTCCAGGTTCTGGTAGTGGATCCAACGCCAGCCGTGGGCGGCGATCTCGTGGCCGGCCTCGACGAAGGCGGCGGTCACGTCCGGGCAGCGCTGCAGCGCCATGCCGACGCCGAACACCGTCAGCGGCAGGCCGCGCCGCTCGAATTCGCGCAGGATGCGCCAGACGCCGACACGCGAGCCGTATTCGTAGATGCCCTCCATGCTCAGGTGCCGCGCCGGGTAGGCCGCGGGATTGAACATCTCGGAGAGGAACTGCTCGCTGCCGGCGTCGCCGTGCAGCACACTGTTCTCGCCGCCTTCCTCGAAGTTCAGCACGAACTGCACCGCCACGCGGGCGTCGCCCGGCCAGCGCGGGTGCGGCGGGTGGCGGCCATGACCGGCGAGGTCGCGCGGGTAGATCGGTTCGCTGGGCATGCGGCTTGCGATATCGTGAGCTGTTGATCGCAAGTGTGCACCGGGAGCAAACCATGGGCCATCTGAGCACCCACGTGCTCGACACCGCGCACGGCTGCCCGGCCGCCGGCATGCGCGTGACGCTGCAGCGCATCGGCGCCGATGGCGCCGCCCAGGACGTCAAGGTCGTGACGCTGAACGCCGACGGCCGCGCCGACGGCCCGCTGCTGGCCGCGGCCGAGATGGCGGCGGGCCGCTGGCGCCTGCGGTTCGAAGTAGCGCCCTATTTCGGTGCGCGCGGTGTGGCCCTGCCCGACCCGCCATTCATCGACGTGGTGCAGATCGACTTCGGCATCGCCGATGCCGCCGGCCACTACCACGTGCCACTGCTGGTGAGCCCGTGGAGCTACAGCACCTACAGGGGAAGCTGAACCGGTGGACGCCTACCTGCTCGATTGGGCCAATCTGCTGCTGCGCTGGGCCCACGTCATCACCGGCATCGCGTGGATCGGCTCGTCCTTCTACTTCGTGATGCTGGACAACAGCCTCACGCCACCGGAGCACGACGACTTCAAGGCCAAGGGCGTGGACGGCGAGCTCTGGGCGGTGCATGGCGGCGGCTTCTACCACTCGCAGAAGTACAAGGTGGCGCCGCGCTGGCGCGGCATTCCCGAGCGGCTGCACTGGAGCTACTGGGAGAGCTACAGCACCTGGCTCACCGGCTTTGCGCTGTTCACGGTGCTGTACCTGTTCAACGCCGGCAGCTTCCTGATCGACCGCACGGTGTTCGACTGGTCGCCGGCCGCGGCCATCGCCGCCTCGTTGGGCTTCCTGGTGGCGTTCTGGTTCGTCTACGACGCCATCTGCCGCACGCTGGGCCAGGGCCCCAAGGGCGACCTGATCGTCGGCGGCGTGGTGCTGGCCTTCGTGGTGCTGGCGTCCTGGGCCGCCTGCCAGCTGTTCGCCGGCCGCGCTGCCTTCCTGCTGGTGGGCGCGATGCTGGCCACGGCAATGAGCGCCAACGTCTTCGTCTGGATCATCCCCGGGCAGAAGACCGTGATCGCGTCGCTGCAGGCCGGGCAGGCACCGGACCCGGTGCACGGCCAGCGCGGCAAGCAGCGTAGCGTGCACAACACCTACTTCACGCTGCCGGTGCTGGTGGCCATGCTGTCCAACCACTATGGCTGGTTGACTCAGGGTGAACACAACTGGGCCGTCCTGGTACTGCTGATGGCCGCCGGCGCGTTGATCCGCCACAGCTTCGTGGCCCGCCATGCGGCCCATGTGCAGGGCCGGCGCGCACCCTGGGAACACGCGGTGGCGGGCGTGGCGCTGCTGCTGGGCCTGGCCATCTGGCTGGCACCGGCGGCCAGACCGGTGGCCGCAGCGGCGGCGCCTGCCACCTGGTCGGCGGTGCAGGCGGTGGTGAATCAGCGTTGCGTGCTCTGCCACGGTGAGCAGGTGCAGAACAAGAACGTGGCGCTGCACACGCCGGCCCTGGTGCAGCAGCACGCGCTGGCGGTGTATCAGCAGGCGGCGGTGCTGAAGCTGATGCCGATGAACAACGCCACCCAGATCACCGAGGACGAGCGCGACCTGATCAAGCGCTGGTACGAGGCCGGGGCGAAGGTGGAGTGAAGCCCGCATGACCACCCTGCTGGTCCGCCACGCCACGCTGCTGGCGACGATGGACGATGCGCGGCGCGAGATCCCCGACGGCGCCGTCTTCGTTCGCGACCACGTGATCGAGGCCGTTGGCCGCACCGCCGAGTTGCCGGCCACGGCCGACGTGGTCATCGACGCCAGCGATCAGGTCGTGCTGCCGGGCCTGGTCAACACCCACCACCACTTCTACCAGACGCTCACCCGCGTGCTGCCTGCGGCGCAGGACGCCGAGCTGTTCGACTGGCTGCGGGCGCTCTACCCCGTGTGGGCGCGGCTGACGCCGGAGATGGCCTTCGTCAGCACGCAGACGGCGGCGGCCGAGCTGCTGCTGTCGGGCTGCACCACCAGCAGCGATCACCTCTACCTGTTTCCCAACGGCACCACGCTGGACGACACGCTGGAAGCGGCGATGCAGATCGGCATCCGATTCCACGCCGCCCGCGGCGCGATGAGCGTGGGCGAAAGCCGCGGTGGCCTGCCGCCCGACAGCGTGGTCGAGGACGAGGACGCCATCCTGGCCGACACCGAGCGCCTGATCCAGCGCTGGCACGACCCGGCGCGCTTCGCGATGCGGCGCATCGTGGTCGCACCCTGCAGCCCGTTCTCCGTGAGCCGGCAGCTGATGGAGGATGCGGCTGCGTTGGCGCGCCGGCACCGCGTGAGCCTGCACACGCACCTGGCGGAGAACCAGAAGGACATCGACTACACGCGGGCGCACTTCGGCTGCACGCCGGCGGAATACGCTGAGCAGCTGGGCTGGGTGGGGCCGGACGTCTGGCATGCGCACTGCGTGCAGCTGGACCCGGCGGGCATCGATCTCTTTGCGCGCACCGGCACCGGCGTGGCGCACTGCCCCGGGTCCAACATGCGTCTGGCTTCCGGCATCGCGCCCATCCGCGCCATGCGCGACGCCGGTGTGCCGGTAGGCCTGGCGGTGGACGGTTCGGCCAGCAACGACAGTGGCCACCTGCTGGCCGAGGCGCGACTCGCGCTGCTGCTGCAGCGCGTGGGCCATGGGCCCGATGCGCTGACGGCGCGCGACGTGCTGGAGATCGCCACCCGCGGTGGCGCCCGGGTGCTCGGCCGCGACGACGTCGGTGCGCTGGTGCCCGGCATGGCGGCCGACCTGATCACCGTGCCGCTGGACGAGATCGGCCTGGCTGGCGCCGGCCACGACCCGCTGGCGAGCATGTTCTTCTGCCAGGTGCCGCGCGTGAAGCACAGCGTCGTCCATGGCCGGCATGTCGTCGACGACGGCCGGTTGACCACGCTGGACCTGCCGGCGCTGCTGGCGCGCCATCGGGCGTTGGCGGCGCGACTGGTGGCAGGCTGAGCCCCGGCACGCACCGGTCAGGGCGTCCGGCTGCTCACCTGGCCGCCGGCTTTCGGGGCAGCCGTTGTCGAGAAACAGGGCGGTCGATCGTCGAGTGAGGATCCACCACCCCTCCTGGAGCCCGCGATGGCCGCCTCACTCGTCCCCTACCTATCCTTCGACGGCACCTGCGCCGAGGCCATGCGCTTCTACGCCGAGCTGCTCGGCGCCCGCCTCGAGGCGTTGATGACCTACGGCCAGGCGCCGGGCATGGCCGACCACGTGGCCGAGGCCGACCGCGGCCTCGTGATGCACGCCTACCTCGTGCACCCCGATTTCACGCTGATGGCCGGTGACGGCACCTGCGAGATGCCTTACCAGAAGGTTCAGGGCATCTCGCTGGCGCTTAGCTTCGACACGGTGGACGAGGCCCGGCGTGTGTTCGAGGCGCTGGGCGCCGGCGGTCAGGTGACGATGCCGATGGGTGAATCGTTCTGGGCCGAGGTCTTCGGCGCGGTGACCGACCGCTTCGGCATCAGCTGGCTGGTCAACGGCGTGCTCAAGCCGATGGCCTGAACGGTGGGCGCGGCTGCGCGCCCGTTTTTCCGTCAGCCTCTGGCCGCTGCGCGCCGCGCCTTCACCGCCTGCGCCAGCGTGTCGAGCACGCCGATGGAATCATCCCAGCCGATGCAGGCGTCGGTGATGCTCTGGCCACTGACCAGCTTGGACGGGTCGTCCTTGCCCGGGGTGAACTTCTGCGCGCCGGGCTGCAGGTGGCTTTCCACCATCACGCCGAAGATGCAGCGGTTGCCTCCGGCCAGCTGGCGGCCGATGTCGGCGGCGACCTCGATTTGGCGCTGGTGCTGCTTGCTGCTGTTGGCGTGGCTGGCGTCGACCATGAGCCGGCAGGGCAGCTTGGCGGCTTCCAGGTCGGCGCAGGCCTTCGCGACACTTTCCGCGTCGTAGTTGGGGGCCTTGCCGCCGCGCAGGATGACGTGGCAGTCGGGGTTGCCCAGCGTGGAGACGATGGCGACCTGGCCGTTCTTGTGCACGGAGAGGAAGTGGTGGGCGTTGCCCGCGGCCTGGATCGCGTCGCAGGCGATCTTCAGATTGCCATCGGTGCCGTTCTTGAAGCCTACCGGTGCGCTCAGGCCGCTGGCCAGCTCGCGGTGCACCTGGCTCTCGGTGGTGCGCGCGCCGATGGCGCCCCAGCTGATCAGGTCGCCGATGTACTGCGGGCTGATCACGTCCAGGAATTCGCTGCCCGCCGGCATGCCCAGGCGGTTGATGTCCACCAGCAGCTGGCGCGCGATGCGCAAGCCTTCGTGGATGCGGAAGCTGCCGTCCAGGTAGGGGTCGTTGATCAGGCCCTTCCAGCCCACCGTGGTGCGCGGCTTCTCGAAGTACACGCGCATCACCACCTCCAGCTCGCCGGCGTGCTGCTCGCGCAGCAGCTTCAGGCGGCGGGCGTACTCCATCGCCGCGGCCGGGTCGTGGATCGAGCAGGGACCGATGACCACCAGGAGCCGGTCGTCCAGCCCGTGCACGATGCGGCGCACCGCCTGCCGGGTGTCGGCGATCAGCGCCTCCACCGGCGTGTCGGCGATCGGGAAGAAGCGGATCAGGTGCTCCGGCGGCGGCAGGGGCACGACGTCCTGGATGCGCAGGTCGTCGGTTTCGCTGGTCTTCTCGCTGAGGGTGTAGCGGTCGGTCATGGTGGGCCTTGCGTCGGAAAACAAAAAACCGCCGGGGCTGCCGGCGGTTTGAAGGGGGTTCGGTGCGTCTTCTTTGCTTACGCGCTTGCCTCTCCAGCCGCCGTGCGGTGCGAGAACCAAAAGTAGGCAAAGAAGAACGTGCCGAAACGCATGGGGTGGGAATGTAGCACGCGCAAGATGTCAGTACGCTGACGCGTCGAAGCCGGCCGCAGTCATCGCATCGATGACCGAGGCCACATGACTGCGGTTGCGTGTCTGCAGCACCAGCTCCACTTCCACGTTCTGCGCGCTGAGCATCGAGAAGGCGCGCTGATGGTGCACCTCCTCGATGTTGGCGCCGGCCTGGGCGACGACGGCGGTGATCTTGGCCAGCACGCCCGGCGTGTCGCGCGCCGCCACGCGGATGCGCGCCAGGCGCCCGGCGCGCACCAGGCCGCGGCCGATGATGGCCTGCAGCAGCAGCGGGTCGATGTTGCCGCCGCACAGCACCAGGCCCACGTGGCGGCCGGCGAAACGCTTCGGGTCCTTCACCAGCGCCGCCAGGCCGGCGGCGCCGGCGCCTTCGACCAGGGTCTTCTCGATCTCGAGCAGCATCACGATGGCCTGCTCGATATCGCCCTCGTCCACCAGCACCAGGTCGTCGACCAGGCTGCCGATGATCTCGCGCGTGATCTGGCCGGGCTTGCCGACGGCGATGCCTTCGGCGATGGTGCTCGTGCCCTGCGGGTGCGCCGTGCCCTTGACCGCGTTGACCATGGCCGGGAAGCGCGCAGTCTGCACGCCGACGATCTCCAGCCCCGGCTTGAGGGCCCGCGCCGCGGTGGCGATGCCGCTGATCAGCCCGCCGCCGCCCACGGCCACCACCAGGGTGTCCAGATCCGGCTGCTCGGCCAGCATCTCCAGGCCGATGGTGCCCTGGCCGGCGATGACGGCCGGGTCGTCGAAGGGGTGCACGAAGCTCAGGCCCTGCTCGGCCGCCAGCTGCAGCGCGTGCTCGCGCGCGGCGTCGAAGGTCTCGCCGTGCAGCACCACCTCGGCGCCGAAGCCGCGCGTGCGCTCCACCTTCACGGTGGGCGTGAGCACCGGCATCACGATCACCGCGCGCAGGCCCAGGCGCTGGGCGTGGTGCGCCACGCCCTGGGCGTGGTTGCCGGCCGAGGCGGCGATCACCCCTTTCAGCGGCTCGCCCGATTCGACCAGCTGCGCCAGCTTGTTCAGCGCGCCGCGCTCCTTGAAGCTGGCGGTGAACTGCAGGTTCTCGAACTTCAGGAAGACCCGGCAGCCCAGGATCTGGCCCAGCGTGCGGCTTTCCACGCAGGGCGTGTCCAGCACCTGGCCGCGCAGGCGCGCGGCGGCGGCCTCGATGTCGGCCAGCGACACCGCCGGTACGCCGGCAGGGACAGACGCCGCGGCGGTCAGGCCGTGCCCCCGACGGTGATCTTCTCGATGCGCAGCGTCGGCTGGCCCACGCCCACCGGCACGCTCTGGCCTTCCTTGCCGCAGACGCCGACACCGGTGTCGAGCTGCAGGTCGTTGCCGATCATGCTGACGCGGTTCATGGCCTCCGGGCCGTTGCCGATCAGCGTGGCGCCCTTGACCGGGTATTTCAGCTGGCCGTCCTCCACCCACCAGGCCTGGCTGGCGCTGAAGACGAAGCGGCCACTGGTGATGTCGACCTGGCCGCCGCCGAAGTTGGTGGCGTAGATGCCGCGCTTGAGGCTGGCGACGATCTCCTTTGGATCGCGGTCGCCGCCGAGCATGTAGGTGTTGGTCATGCGCGGCATCGGCAGGTGGGCGTAGCTCTCGCGGCGGCCGTTGCCGGTGGGCTTGACCCCCATCAGGCGCGCATTGAGGCTGTCCTGCATGTAGCCGCGCAGGATGCCGTCCTCGATCAGCACGTTGCGCTGCGTGGCCGCGCCTTCGTCGTCGATGTTCAGGCTGCCACGGCGGTCGGCGATGGTGCCGTCGTCGAGCACCGTCACGCCCTTGGCCGCCACGCGCTGGCCGATGCGGCCGGCGAAGGTGCTGCTGCCCTTGCGGTTGAAGTCGCCCTCCAGGCCGTGGCCCACGGCTTCGTGCAGCAGCACGCCGGGCCAGCCGGGGCCGAGCACCACGGTCATGTCACCGGCCGGCGCGGGGCGGCTGTCGAGGTTGGTCAGCGCCGCATCCACCGCCTGGTCCACATAGGATTGCAGTACCGCATCCTGGAAGTAGCCCAGGCCGAAGCGGCCGCCGCCACCAGCGGAGCCCACTTCGCGGCGGCCGGCCTGCTCGGCGATGACGGTGACGTTGACGCGCACCAGCGGCCGGACGTCGGCGGCGCGGGTGCCATCGGCGCGGGCGATCAGCACCACGTCGTGCTCGGCGGCCACGCTGGCCATCACCTGCACGATGCGCGGGTCCTTGGCGCGCGCCATCTTCTCCACCCGCTCCAGCAGCGCCACCTTGCCGGCGCTGTCCAGCGTGCCGATGGGGTCGGTGGGCGCGTAGAGCACGCGGCTGGCAGCCGGCTTCGTGCGCCCAGGCACCTTGATGCGGCGCTGCTGGCCGGCCGCGGCGATGGTGCGCACGGTGCGCGCCGCGTCCATCAGCGAGGCTTCGGAAAGGTCGTCGGAATAGGCGAAGGCGGTCTTCTCGCCAGCCACCGCGCGCACGCCCACGCCTTGGTCGATGCTGAAGCTGCCGCTCTTGACGATGCCTTCCTCCAGGCTCCAGCCCTCGTGGCGGGTGGTCTGGAAGTAGAGGTCGGCGTCGTCGACGCGGTGCTCGCGGATCGTGGCCAGCGCCTGCGCCAGCGAGGATTCCGACAGCCCGAAGGGCTCGAGCATCAGCGACTGGGCGATCGCCAGCCGTTCGATCGTGGGTTCGCGCTTCATCGCGCGATTCTAGGAGTCGGCCTGCTTCCGCGACAGCGCCAGGGCATAGAGCGCGTTGCGCGGTGCGCCGCTGATCTCGGCGGCCAGCGCCACCGCCTGTTTCAGCGGCAGGCCGCGCTGCAGCACGTCCAGCGCGCGCAAGGCGGCCGGGTCGATGGCCTCGTCGCCGGCGGCCGGCGGCAGCGCATGCAGCACGAGCACGAACTCGCCGCGCAGGCGGTTCGGGTCGGCGGCGAGCCAGGTGGGCAGATCCGCCGCCGGGCCGGTGTGCACAGTCTCGAACTGCTTGGTCAGCTCACGGCAGAGCGTGACGGTGCGTGTGGCGGCGCCGGTTGCCAGCGCCGTGGCCAGGGTCTCGATGCGGTGTGGTGCCTCGAACAGGATCTGCGCCCCCGGTGCGGCCAGCACGGCGGCCAGCGCCGCCTCGCGTTCACGCCCCTTGGCCGGCAGGAAACCCTGGAAGGTGAAGCCGGTGGCGACGGCGTCGCCGGCCACACTCAGGGCCGCCAGCGCACTGCTGGGGCCGGGAATGGGCAGCACCCGATGGCCGGCGGCAGCCACCGCCGCCACCAGCCGTGCCCCGGGGTCGCTGACCGCCGGCGTGCCGGCGTCGCTGACCAGGGCCACACGTTCGCCGGCCACCAGCCGGTGGAGCACATGGCCGGCCGCCGCTGCCTCGTTGTGCTGGTGCAGCGGCATCAGCGGCTTGCGCAGCCCCAGGTGCTGCAGCAGCGCGCCGCCCACGCGCGTGTCCTCGCAGGCCACAGTGTCGGCCAGCGCCAGCACGTGCAGCGCGCGCAGCGTCAGGTCGGCCAGGTTGCCGATGGGCGTGGCCACCACGTAGAGTGCGCCGGTGGGCAGGGACTGGCCACCGGCGGCCTGTTCGGCGGCCTGCAGCAGCAGGGAGGGCGAGGTGTTCAATCCGTTCGGCAGGGCGGTCAGCACGAAGGCGGCGGGCGACGCGGCCGAGGCCCGCGCGCTGGCACACCTGCAACGCCAGGGGCTGACGCTGCTGGAGCGCAATTATCGGGTGGCGCGCGGCCCGCGGGCGCGTGGCGGTGAGGTCGACCTGATCCTGCGCGCGCCCGACGGCACCCTGGTTTTCTGCGAGGTGCGCGCCCGCCGCAGCGTGGCCCAGGGCGGTGCGGCAGCCAGCATCGGCGCCGCCAAGCAGCGCGCGCTGGTGTTCGCCGCCCAGCACTACCTGCAGCGCTTCGCCGCGCCGCCCTCCTGCCGCTTCGACGTGGTGGCCATCGACGGCGATCACCTGGACTGGCTGCCCGGTGCCTTCGACGCGGGCTGAGGGGCCCTCCCGGGCGGGACAGGGAACCCGGCGCGTTCGGGCCGTGTCCTACACTCGATGCCGATGCTCGAACCGCGCCTGCAGCAGCCTTTCTTCGACGCCGCCGACCTGCTCTACCAGGCGGCCGAGGCGCTGGGCCGGCCGTTGGGCGAGGCCCTGCAGGCCTGCGTGGCCTGCCTGACCGGCGGCGGCAAGCTGCTGGCCACCGGTGGCCCGCTGGCGGACCATGCGGCCACGTTGCTGGTGCATGGCTTCGAGCGAGAACGGCCGCCGCTGGCGGCGCTGAGCCTGGCCGCCGACGCCACCCCGCTGCGCGCCTTGGGCCATCCGGGCGACCTGCTGCTGCTGTTTGACGATGCGCTGCCGGCCGCCACCGCGCTGGCCCTGGTGGAGGCGGCCCACGACCAGGACATGGCGGTGATCGCCTTCAGCGGCGCCGCGCCGTCGTGGCGCACGGCGCTGGCGGAGACCGATGTGCTGCTGTCCGTGCCGCACGACCGTGCGGCCCGGGTGCGCGAAGTGCACCTGCTGCTGCTGCATGCGTTGGCCGACGGCATCGATCTGCAACTGCTTGGAGAACAGGACCCCTCATGAACTTCCCCCGCCGCGCTGCCCGCCCGATCGCCGCTGCCCTGCTGACCGTGGGCGCCCTGTCGGCATTGCCGGGCTGTGCCCCGCTGATCCTCGGCGGCGCCATGGTCGGCGGCGTGCTCGTGGCCACCGACCGTCGCACCACTGGTGCCCAGGTGGAGGACCAGGGCATCGAGTTGAAGGCAGGCAACCGGCTCAAGGAACTGGCCACGCTGGGCCATGTCAACGCCACCAGCTACAACCGCATGCTGTTGCTGACTGGCGAGGTGCCGGACGAGACGCAGCGCGCCCGGGTGGAAGAAGCGCTGGCGCGGGTGGAGAACGTGAAGTCGGTGATCAACGAGCTCACGGTGGCCGGCAACAGTTCCACCACGTCGCGGGCCAACGACCTGCAGCTGGGGCTCAAGGTCAAGGCCAGCTTCGTGGACGCCAAGGAAGTGGCGGCCAATGCGGTCAAGGTGGTGGTCGAGCGCGGCAACGTCTACCTCATGGGGCGCGTCACCGAGGCCGAGGCCACGCGTGCGGCCGACCTGGCCAGCCGGGTGGCGGGCGTGACGAAGGTCGTCCGCGTGTTCGAGATCATCAGCGAAGAAGAGCTCGCCCGCATGGTGCCGGCGGCCAAGTAGGGCCGCCCCAGGCGCCTCGCGATCGCCGCGGCGCCTACTTGCGAAGGCGGCGAATGAGGCTGGACGTGTCCCAGCGCTGGCCGCCGATGGCCTGCACCTCGGCATAGAACTGGTCCACCAGCGCCGTCACCGGCAGCTGTGCGCCGTTGCGGCGCGCTTCGTCCATCACCAGGCCGAGGTCCTTGCGCATCCAGTCCACCGCGAAGCCGAAGTCGAACTGGTCGGCGACCATGGTCTTGCCGCGGTTGTCCATCTGCCAGCTCTGGGCGGCGCCCTTGCCGATGACGTCCAGCACCAGCGGCATGTCCAGCCCGGCGCGCTGGCCGAAGGCGATGGCCTCCGACAGGCCCTGCACCAGGCCGGCGATGCAGACCTGGTTGACCATCTTG
Organism: Burkholderiaceae bacterium; assembly: GCA_024235915.1. Taxonomy (GTDB): domain Bacteria; phylum Pseudomonadota; class Gammaproteobacteria; order Burkholderiales; family Burkholderiaceae_C; genus Rubrivivax. The sequence continues at coordinate 276,155 of JACKLO010000010.1, forward strand.
GCCAGTTGCCCGGCGCCGGCTTCACCGATGCGCGTGACGGCGCGCGAGAAGGCCAACGCCACCGGCTTCATGCTGTCGAAGGGTGCGGCGTCACCGCCGCACATCACGGTGAGCGCGCCGTTGACGGCCCCGGCCTGGCCGCCGGAGACGGGCGCGTCGATGAAGTGGGCGCCACGCGCCTGCGCGGCAGCGTGCAGCTCGCGGGCGATGGCGGCCGAGGCCGTGGTGTGGTCGACGAAGATGGCGCCGGCAGCCAGGGCGGCAAAGGCGCCGTCGGCGCCCACCGTGACCGAGCGCAGGTCGTCGTCGTTGCCCACGCAGGCGAAGACGATCTCGGCACCTTCGGCCGCGGCTGCCGGCGTGGCAGCACTGGCACCGCCGTACTCGGCCACCCAGGCCGCCGCCTTGGCGGCCGTGCGGTTGTAGACCGTGACCTGGTGCCCGGCGCGCGCCAGGTGGCCAGCCATGGGATACCCCATCACGCCCAGGCCCAGGAAGGCCACGCGGCGCGCGGGAACGGTGTCGTAGGTGCGGGGGGCGGGGGCGTTCATGCCCCGATCTTAGGCCGGCACGGGAACCGGCGCCGGCCGTGAGGTGGTCCTCAGGCTGGCCGCTGGTCGGAGGCCCGACGCGCAGGGGCTTCGCCCAGCGCGTCCGGCGTCAGGCCCACGATGCTCATGTGCTCGGTGCCCGCGGCCAGGTCGGTCTTGCGTGCGCGCTGGCTGTTGAGCTTGATCTGCAGCCGCAGGTCGTTGACGCTGTCGGCGTTGCGCAGCGCATCCTCGTAGCTGATGCTGCCGTTCTCATAGAGATCGAACAGGCTCTGATCGAAGGTCTGCATGCCCAGTTCGCGGCTGCGCTTCATCAGCTCCTTGATCTCGGCGACCTCACCCTTGAAGATCAGGTCGGCGATCAGCGGCGTGCCGAGCATGATCTCCACCGCGGCGATGCGCCCGCGGCCCTCTTCGCGTGGCATCAGGCGCTGCGACACCAGGGCCTTGAGGTTCAGGCTCAGGTCCATCAGCAGCTGCTGGCGGCGCTCTTCCGGGAAGAAGTTGATGATGCGGTCCAGCGCCTGGTTGGCGCTGTTCGCGTGCAGCGTGGCCAGGCACAGGTGGCCCGTTTCGGCGAAGGCCACGGCGTGTTCCATGGTCTCGCGATCGCGGATCTCGCCCATCAGGATCACGTCGGGTGCCTGGCGCAGCGTGTTCTTCAGTGCCTGTTCCCAGCCGTCGGTGTCGATGCCGACCTCGCGTTGGGTGACGATGCAGTTCTTGTGCGGGTGCACGAACTCCACCGGGTCTTCGATGGTGATGATGTGGCCGTAAGAGTTTTCGTTGCGCCAGTCCACCATCGCCGCCAGCGAGGTGCTCTTGCCCGAGCCGGTGGCGCCGACGAAGATGACCAGGCCGCGCTTGGTCATCGCCACGTCGCGCAGCACGCGTGGCAGATTCAGGCTCTCGATGGTGGGCAGGGTCTGCGGGATGGTCCGGAACACCAGGCCCACGTGGCCCTGCTGCATGAAGGCGTTGACGCGGAAGCGGCCCACGCCCTGCGGCGCGATCGCGAAGTTGCACTCCTTGGTGCGCTCGAACTCCGCCGCCTGCTTGTCGTTCATCACCGCGCGCGCCAGCTGCAGCGTGTGCTGGCCGGTGAGCGGCTGCGGGCTGACCTTGGTGACCTTGCCGTCGACCTTGATGGCCGGCGGGAATTCGGCGGTCAGGAACAGGTCGGAGCCGTTGCGCGCCACCATCAGGCGCAGCAGGTCGCTGACGAATTTCGAAGCCTGGTCGCGTTCCATGCGGGGAATCCTATTGTTGACTGCGCGTCCACGGCCTTGCAGCGCTCGGCCGGTTCGTCTCGCCCCACGACCTCGCAGAGCTCGGTCGGTTCGCCAGGCGTGAAAGCGTGCGCAGGCACGCTTTCACGTCCGGGCTCACCCCGGGAAGTTTTCCGGGATCTTCGCCTTGGCCCGGGCCTCCGCCGGTGCAATCACGTTGCGCCGCACCAGGTCGGTCAGATTCTGGTCCAGCGTCTGCATGCCCAGGTTCTGGCCGGTCTGAATGGCCGAATACATCTGCGCGATCTTGTTCTCGCGGATCAGGTTCTTGATGGCCGAGGTGCCGACCATGATCTCGTGCGCCGCCACGCGGCCGCTGCCGTCCTTGGTCTTGCACAGCGTCTGCGAAATCACCGCTTGCAGCGATTCCGACAGCATCGCGCGCACCATCTCCTTCTCGGCCGCCGGGAAGACGTCCACGACGCGATCGATGGTCTTGGCGGCGCTGCTGGTGTGCAGGGTGCCGAAGACCAGGTGGCCCGTCTCGGCGGCGGTGAGGGCCAGGCGGATGGTCTCCAGGTCCCGCAACTCACCCACCAGGATCGCGTCCGGGTCCTCGCGAAGCGCGGAACGCAAGGCGTTGTTGAAGCTCAGCGTGTGCGGCCCGACCTCGCGCTGGTTGATCAGGCACTTCTTGCTCTCGTGCACGAACTCGATCGGGTCCTCCACCGTCAGCACGTGGCCGTATTCGGTCTCGTTGAGGTGGTTGACCATGGCCGCCAGCGTGGTGCTCTTGCCCGAGCCGGTGGGGCCGGTCACCAACACCAGGCCACGCGGCTTGAGCGCCAGTTCGGCGAACACCTTCGGGCAGTTCAGCTGCTCGAGCGTGAGGATCTTGCTCGGAATCGTCCGGAACACGGCGCCGGCGCCGCGGTTCTGATTGAAGGCGTTGACGCGGAAGCGCGCCAGACCCTGGATCTCGAAGCTGAAGTCGCACTCCAGCGTGTCCTCGTACTGCTTGCGCTGGGCATCGTTCATGATGTCGTACACCATGTCGTGCACCATCTTGTGATCGAGCGCCTCGACGTTGATGCGGCGCACGTCGCCGTGCACGCGGATCATCGGCGGCAACCCTGCCGACAAGTGCAGGTCGGAGGCCTTGTTCTTGACCGAGAAGGCCAGCAGCTGGGTGATGTCCATGCAGAAAGGGGCGCGTGCGGGCGCCCTTAAGCTCGGGGGATTATGAGCAGCATCGGCAGCAGGCTACAAGAAGTGAAGGGCCGCCTGGCATCAGCGTGTATCGCGGCCGGGCGAGACGTCGACAGCGTCACGCTGCTGGCGGTCAGCAAGATGCAGGGCCCCGAAGCGGTGCGTGACGCCGCAGCGGCCGGTCAGCGGGCTTTTGGCGAGAACTATGTGCAGGAGGCGCTGGACAAGATGGCCGCGCTGCGCGACCTGCCCCTGCAATGGCACCTGATCGGCCCGCTGCAGAGCAACAAGACGCGCGTGGTGGCCGAGGCCTTCGATTGGGTGCATTCGGTGGACCGGCTGAAGATCGCGCAACGCCTGGCCGACCAGCGGCCGGCCCACCTGGCGCCGTTGCAGCTGTGCCTGCAGGTCAACGTCAGCGGCGAAGCCAGCAAGAGCGGCGTGGCGCCGGCCGAATTGCCGGCCCTGGCCGCGGCGGTGGCCGCGTTGCCGTCCGACCGGGTGCGGCTGCGCGGCCTGATGGCCATCCCGGCGCCGGCGGACACAGCGGCTGCGCGGCGGGCCCCGCACCGCCTGCTGCACGAACTGGCCGACGCCTTGCGCGCGCAGGGCTTGCCGCTGGATACCTTGTCGATGGGCATGAGCGACGACCTGGAGGACGCGGTGGCCGAAGGGTCGACGCTGGTGCGCGTGGGCACCGCCATCTTTGGCCGGCGCGGCTGAAACGAGGCGAGCGGCCGCCGGGCTCAGCTCAGAGCGGCAGCTGCGCGCTGTGCTTGACCTCTTCCATCACCGCGTAGGTGCGTGTCTCGCGCACGCCGGGCAAGGTCCAGATCACGCTGCCGATGAACTCGCGGTAGGCGGCCATGTCGGCCACCCGGGTCTTGAGCAGGTAGTCGAAGCCGCCGGCCACCAGGTGCGCCTCCAGGATCTCCGGACGTGACTGCACGGCGGCCTTGAAGGTGTCCATCACGTCGTGCACCGTGCGGTCCAGCAGCACCTCGATGAACACCAGCAGGCCGGCCCCCAGCTTGGCCGGGTTCAGCCGCGCCTCATAGCCCAGGATGTAACCGTCGCGGTGCAGCCGGCGCACGCGTTCGAGCACCGCCGTGGGCGACAGGTGCACCGCCTCGGCCAGCTTCAGGTTGCTGATGCGGCCGTCGGCCTGCAGCTGGCGCAGGATGCGGCGGTCGATCTTGTCGATCGGGCGGGCGGCGTCGTCCATGGCGAAGGATTCTCGGTGATTCCGGGATCAGTCCGAGCATCCTGCGCCGATATTGTCGGATGGCCGACGGATCCGCGCGGGATCACGCCGGTGCCGGGCACCTCAGTTGAGCTTGACGCCCAGTTTGGTGATCACCGGGCCCCAGCGGGCCACGTCGTCGGCAATGAAGCGGCGGAAATCCTCGGCGCTGCCGCCGACGATGGTCAGGCCCTTGTTGGCCATGGCGTCGCGCACGGCCGCGTCCTGCAGCAGGGCGTTGACGTCGGCGTTGATGCGCGCCACGGCGGCGTCGCTCATCGAGACCGGCCCGACCAGCCCGTTCCAGGCCAGCGCCACCACCTTCGGGTAGCCCACGGCGCCCATGGCCGGCAGGTCCTGCAGGCCGGCGGGTTTGGTGTCGGCGCTCACGGCCAGCAGGCGCACCTTGCCGCTCTGCACGTGCGGCAGCAGGGCCGGCGCCACCATCCAGGTGGCGTGCACGTCGCCCTGGGCCACCGCCAGCGCCGCCGGCGGGCTGCCGTTGTAGGGCACATGCGTGGCCTTGATACCGGCTTCGGCCAGGAACAGCTCCATCGTCATGTGGGCCGAGCTGCCCTGCCCCAGCGAGCTGAAGTTCATGCCGCTGCCCTGGGCCTTGGCCCAGGCCACGAATTCGGGCACGGTCTTGGCGGGCACCTTCTCGGCATTGACGGCCAGCACGTTGGCCTGCGAGCTGGTCATCACGATCGGCCGCAGGTCCTTGGCCGGGTCGTACGGCGTCTTGCTGTACAGGAAGGGCGCGTAGGCCAGCGGGCCGTTGAAGCCGATGGCCAGGGTGTGGTTGTCGGTGGCCTTGGCCGCCAGGTCCACGCCCAGCATGCCGCCAGCACCAGGCTTGTTGTCCACCAGCACCGGCTGGCCCCAGCGCGCCGCGAGCTTGTCGCTCATCAGGCGCACGATCAGGTCCAGCGAACTGCCGGCGCCGGTGGGTACCACGATCTTCACCGTCTGCGTGGGCCAGGCAGCGGTCTGTGCCTGGGCCAGGCCTGCAAAGCCGGTGGCGAGGACGGCGGCGGCTGCAGCGGCGCGCAGCACGGTACGGCGGAAGGTCTGGGGCATGGGTCGTCTCCTTGGGGTGGCGAATCGTAGCGGTTGTGTCACGCTGCATGCCGGTGTGCACCGGCTGCGCGCTGCGGCGTTGACCTACAGACGGCTGGGCCTCCGAGCCCTACGCTGATCGCAGATCAACACCGAGGAATTCACACCATGAAGCTGACCACTCCCCTGCGGGCCACTGTGCTGGCCGTTGCCGCCCTGTCGCTGGTGGCGTGCGAAACCATGAGCCAGCGCGAGCGTGGCACGGCCCAGGGTGCGGGCATTGGCGCGGTGGCCGGCGCCGTGATCGCCAGCGCGACCGGCGGCAAAGCCGGCAGCGGTGCCGTCGCCGGCGCCGCCGTCGGCGCCATTGCCGGCAACCTGTGGTCCAAGCGCATGGAGGAGAAGCAGCGCGCCATGGAACGCGCCACCGCGGGCACGGGCATCGACGTGGCCAAGACGGCAGACAACCAGCTCAAGGTCAACGTGCCCAGCGACCTGTCGTTCGCCACCGGCCGCGCCGACCTGAACCCCTCGCTGCGCCCGGTGCTGGACCAGTTCGCCCACGGGCTGGACGCCACGGTGCTGGTGCGCATCGTCGGCCACACGGACAGCACGGGCAGCGACGCGATCAACGACCCGCTGTCGCTGGAACGTGCGCGCACCGTGCGCAACTACCTGGAGGACCGTGGCGTGCCGGCCTCGCGGCTGATGATCGAGGGCCGCGGCGCGCGCCAGCCGGTGGCCGACAACGGGACGGATGCCGGCCGGGCGCAGAACCGCCGGGTGGAGATCTTCCTGCGCGAGCCGGCGGCCTGACCGGCCGCCCGGCCGCCCGGCCGCCCGGGTTTTGGCTCAGGGGTAGAGCCCGCGCTCCTCGCGCGCCATCAGGATGCGCTCGCAGGCCACGGCGAAGGTGGCCGTGCGCAGGCTGATCCGGTGGCGGTCGGCGGTGTCCCAGATGGTCTTGAGCGCGCCGACCATGATCTTGTCCAGGCGCACGTTGATCTCGTCTTCGGTCCAGAAGAACGAGCTGAAGTCCTGCACCCACTCGAAGTAGGAGACCGTCACGCCGCCGGCGTTGCAGATCACGTCGGGCACCACCAGGATGCCACGGTCGGCCAGCACGTCGTCGCCGGCGGTGGTGGTCGGCCCGTTGGCGCCCTCGAGCACCAGGCGCGCCTTGATGCGCCCGGCGCGATCGGCGCCGACCTGACCTTCCAGCGCGGCGAGCACCAGGATGTCGCAGTCCACGTCCCAGAAGGCCTCGGTGTCCATCACCTCGCCGTCGCGGAAGCCGCCCACGCCGCCGTTGGCCTGCACATGCGGCATCAGGTCGGCCAGCTCGAAGCCCTTGGGGTTGGCGATCGTGCCGCTGTGGTCCTGGATGGCGACGATCTTCGCGCCCGACTGGAAGAACAGCTCGGTGGCGGCGGAGCCGACGTTGCCGAAGCCCTGCACCGCGACCCGCGCGCCGTTGAGGTCCAGCCCGATGCGGCGTGCCGCTTCACGGCCGGTGACGAAGACGCCACGCCCAGTGGCCTTGACCCGGCCCAGGCTGCCGCCCAGGTGGATGGGCTTGCCGGTGACGACGCCGGTGGCCGTGGCGCCGATGTTCACCGAATAGGTGTCCATCATCCAGGCCATGATCTGCGCGTTGGTGTTGACGTCCGGCGCCGGGATGTCCTGCTGCGGGCCGATGATGATGCCGATCTCGCTGGTGTAGCGGCGCGTGAGCTTCTCCAGCTCGTTGCGGGAGAGCTGCTTGGGGTCGACGCGGATGCCGCCCTTGGCGCCGCCGTAGGGCAGGTTCACCGCCGCGTTTTTGATGCTCATCCAGCCTGAGAGCGCCATCACCTCCTCGAGCGTGACGTCCGGGTGGTAGCGCACGCCGCCCTTGCCCGGGCCGCGGGTCAGCGAGTGCTGCACGCGGTAGCCCTCGAAGTGGCCGATGGTGCCGTTGTCCATCTCGATGGGGATGTCCACGATCAGGCAGCGCTTGGGCCGGCGCACCGTCTCCACCCAGCGGGCCAGCGGGCCCAGGTAGGGCAGCACGCGGTCGATCTGGCCCTGGAAGGTGCCCCAGGGGCTGTCGGGGGTGGGGTGGACGAAGGACAGGGGTTCGTTCATGGAGGGTGTCTCTGCAACTTTGGGGGCGCGGCATCCGGCCTCGTGAGCCGGTTCCGCGGGTGGCGGCACTGTAGGCGCGCCGCGGCAGCCTGTGGGCGGCCTTTCATGCGTCTTGTGCATGACCTGCGCTATGGCGACCGGCCTACACTGCCTGCATGCCGCGCGAAGAAGTGCCTGCCGCCCGGCGCGGCGGGCCTGCCGGATCGGCCTCAACCCCGCAGCGGTTGCCGCTGCTCGAACGTGCCGCTGCCCTGGCGTCGCTGCAGGCGGCGTGGGTGGATGCGCAGGCCCATGGCGGCCAGATCGTGTTCGTCGCCGGTGAGGCGGGGCTCGGCAAGTCCAGCCTGATCCAGGCCTTCGTGGCCGGGTTGCCCGCGCCGGCGGCGGTGGTCTTCGGCTGGTGCGACCCGATGCACACGCCACGCCCCTTGGGGCCGGTTCGCGACGTTGCCCGTCGTCTGCTGGGCCATGCGCCGGGCGATGCGGGCATGGCCGACGAGGCGCGCCACTTCGACGGCCTGCTGCAGCGCCTGACGCGTCGCCCGCGGGGCGCCAACCGGGTGCACGTGCTGGTCGTCGAGGACCTGCACTGGATCGACCAGCGCAGTGCCGACTGGCTGCAGTTCATCGGCCGCCGGCTGGCGTTGCTGCCGCTGCTCATCGTCGCCAGCCTGCGCGACGATCCACGCCCGCCCGGGCATCCGCTGGACGCGGCGCTGGCCGTGCTGCCTCCCGCGCGATGCCAGCGCATTGCCCTGCAGCCACTGTCGGCCGCGGCCACGGCGCTGGCCGCGGTCGGCACGGGTCTCGATGCCGCGGCCGCCGCTGCGTTGTACCGCCTGACGGCTGGGCACCCTTTCTTCGTGCAGGAACTGCTGCAGCACCGGCATGCCGTGGTCGGTGCCGGATCACAGGCCCCACTGACCTTGCCGCACACGCTGGCGGACGCCCTGCAGGCGCGCCTGGCCGACCAGCCGCCGGCGCTCCGTGATCTGCTGGCCCTGGTGGCCAGCGCGCCCTCGGCGGTCGCCCGGCGCCTGCTGCAACAGGTGGCGACGCGCGGGGAGGTGGCGCAGGTCGATGAAGCCCTGGCGCGCCGCCTGCTGCTGGGGGCGGACCGTGCGCTGCAGTTCCGGCACGAGTTGCTGCGCCTGGCGGTGCTGGAACGTCTGCCGCTGGTGACGAGGCGGGCCCTGCACCGGCGATGGCTCGATGTGCTGCTGGCGCTGCCGGAGGCCGAACAGCCCTTGGACCTGATCGTGCACCATGCCCGAGGCGCCGATGCCGGCGACCTGCTGCTGCGCCATGCCCCGCGTGCCGCCACCCTGGCCGCGGCCTTTGGTGCGCACCGCGAAGCCGCCGAGCACCTGGCCGCTGCCGTGGAGGCCTCGGCCGGCGCGCCGCCCGAGGTGGCGGCCGACGTGCTGGAGCGTTGGGCCTATGAATCCAGCCTGGCCCATGGCGTCGATGCCCGCGCGCTGGCGGCGCGGCAGGACGCGGCGCGCCTGTGGCGGCAGGCCGGCCGGCTGGACAAGGTGGGGGACAACCTGGCCGGTCTGGCGCGCATGCACCGCTACCTGGGGCAGATGAGTCAGGCGCAGACGTACGTCACGCAGGCCGTGGCCCTGCTCGCGGCGCAGCCGCCTTCGGCCGCGCAGGCAGGCGCCCTGGCGTTGCAGGCGCAATTTCTGTGGCTCCAGGGTGATGTGGCGGCCAGCGAAGCCGGTTGCCGGCAGGCGCTGCAGGTGGCGCAGGCCGTGGGTGACGTCACCAGCGCCACCAGCCACAGCGACGCGCTGACCACGCTGGGCACGGCCCGCATGCTGCAAGGCGATGCTGGCGGCGAGCCGCTGCTGCGCGAAAGCCTGGCACTTGCGCTGCGGCACGGTCTGCATGTGCAGGCCGCGCGCGCCTACACCAACCTGGCCGAGGGCCTGATGGCGCTGGGCGACCTGGCGCGTGCCGACACCGTCATCGCCGAAGGCCTGGCTTTCGATACCGCGCACGATTTCGGCCGCTGGGTGGACTACCTGGTGGGCCGGCAGGCACAGCTGCGCCTCGCGCAGGAGCGGTTCACCGACGCCCTGGCCATCGCGGACGGCGTGCTCGCGCAGCCCGATGGCCAGGCCTTGATGCGGCTGCCGGCACTGGTGGCCCGTGCGTGTGCGGCGGCCCGGGTGGGGCGGACCGACGCGGTGCCGACGATGGAGGAGGCCGTCGCGGCCGCCACCACGGCCGGGGAAGTCCAGGAGCTGATCACGCTGCGCGTGGCGCAGATCGAGGTGGCGGTGCTGTGTGGCGATCCAGCGCCGGCCCGGCAGGCCGCGCATTGGTTGGCGGGGCTGGCGCCCGGTGCGGTCGGGCCGCGTGCCTGTGGGGCCTGGGCCTTCTGGCTGGCCGTGGCCGAGGTGGCCGAGACGCCTGACCTCGCCGATGCACCGAAACCCGACGGCCAGGAGCTGCCTGGCCCCTTCGCGCAGGCCACGGCCGGGCAGATGGACGAGGCGGCCAGGAGCTTCGACGCGGTCGGTGCCCAATATTTCGCCGCCTGGGCCCGGGTGGCGGTGGCGCGCCAGCGCCACCCCTTGGCCGCGGGCGCGCTGCGGCTGGCCGACGCCACGTTTGCACGCCTGCACGCGAACGCGGCCCGCGACACCCTGCGCCGCCTCGGCCTGGCACCGGCGCCGTCGGCGCCTGCCGGGCGCCGAGGCCCCTATGCTGCCGCGCGCCAGCACGCCCATGGCCTGACGGCCCGTGAACAGCAGGTGCTGCGCCTGGTGGCCGAAGGCCTCGACAACGCGGCCATCGCCGAACGACTGCATCGCTCGCGGCGCACGGTGGAGAACCATGTGTCGGCGGTGCTGGGCAAGCTGCAGGTGCGCAACCGGCTGGAACTGGTGCTGCGTCTGCAGCGCGAGCCGTGGGTGCTGCGCGACGGGCCGGCAGATCCTGACCGCCCAAGGCCGTCCACCGCGTTCTAGGGGCAGGGGCCAAAACTGCGTGTGCGCACGCAGGACGGCGCTGAGGGTCGTGTCTACCGTGACGGCATGTTCCACGCTGTCGCCATGGACCCGGCCACCATGTCTGCTCTCTCCAATTCACGTCGCTGTCGCGTTCTCGTGTCGCTGCGGGCTGGTCTGACCCTGGCGATCCTGCTCGCCGCCGGCGCGGCGCAGGCTGTGCCGCTGGCCCCGGGCGACAGCGGTTTCCTGCCCGGCACCACGCTGGCCGAACGGCCCGATCTGGCCGGCCAGGACCTGTTCAGCGGCACCTTGCAGGTCCGCGTGCCGCACCCGTTCTGGCCCGAGGCGCTCGTCGCCAGCTGGCAGGTGCGGCAGCAGGTGCTGCGCAGCGACGCCACCGGCGCACTGCTGTTCTCGCTGCAGCTCGTGTGGCAATCGAACATCACGCCCGGTGACTTTCTCGTCGATGCCCTCTGGCTCGACGGCTGGGGTGCCGCCGCCACCGATGTCGACTACCGCACCGACCTCAGCGGCGACCGCGGCCCCAACTTCGCCACCCGGTCGGCCGACGGTCAGCGGCTGGACCTGGGCTTCGGCTTCCCGCTGTTCTCCGGCAACCTGACCGACGACCCGCACGAGAACGGGATGCCCATCGTGGTGGCGACGGACGCCACGGCCTCTGCCAACACCGGGGTCTTCACCGTCGTCGGCCGCTTCAGTGACCGCCCGGGCGAAGTTTTCGTCGGCCGCATCGACGGCCTGGCCGTGCCGGTGGCCGGGCCCGTGCCGGAGCCGGAAACCTGGGGATTGATGGCCCTGGGCATGGGGGTGCTGGCACTGGCTCGCCGGCGGCACCGGGTGCGGCGGCATCCCTAGGGTCATCCACGGTGCGGCGTATCCTGCGGTCCGGATCCCCTCACCACCCGGGCCGGCGGCCTGCCGCGGCCGCTTCTCATGTCTGATCACACCATTGCCTTCATCGGCGGCGGCAACATGGCCGGTGCCCTCATCGGCGGCTTGCTGAAGCGCGGCCGCCAACCCGAGGACCTCGTCGTCGTCGAACCCTGGGCGCCGCAGCGCGACAAGCTCGCCGCGCAGTTCGGCCTGCAGGCCCTGGCCGAGGCCGGCCCGGCACTGGCACGCGCCAGCACCGTGGTCTGGGCGGTCAAGCCGCAGAGTTTTGCCGACGCCGCCGCGCCTTGCCGTGCCCATGTGGCTGACGCGTTGCAACTGTCGGTGATGGCCGGCATCCGCAGCGACCGCATCGCCCAGGCCACGGGCAGCGATCGCATCGTGCGCGCCATGCCCAACACGCCGGCGCTCATCGGCCAGGGCATTGCCGGCCTGTGCGCGAGCGCCCAGGTCAGCGCCCAGGAGCGTGCGCAGGTGGAGGCGCTGCTCGCGCCCACCGGCCGCACGCTGTGGGTGGCGCAGGAAAGCGACCTCGACGCCGTGACCGCGCTGTCCGGCTCCGGGCCGGCCTACGTGTTCTACCTGCTGGAGGCGATGGAAGCTGCCGCGGCCCGCATGGGCCTGCCGCCCGAGCAGGGCCGCGCGCTGGCGCAGGCCACGGTAGCCGGTGCTGCGGCGCTGGCTGGCCAGTCCACCGAGGCGCCGGCCACGCTGCGGGCGCAGGTCACGTCCAAGGGCGGCACCACGCATGCCGCCATCTCGGCGATGGAGGCATCGGGTGTCGGCCCGGCCATCGTCGAAGCCATCCTGGCCGCGCAGCAGCGTGCCCGGGAACTCGGCGACGCTTTCTGAGCCAGACGCCGCTCACGGCAGGGCTCAGCGCAGCGCCAGGTCCAGCACCACGCCCGCGAACACGGCCGCACCCACCCAGTGGTTGTGGCGGAAGGCGGTGAAGCAGCCTTCCCGGGTGCGGCCGCGGATCAGTGTCCAGTGCCAAAGCGCCTGCAGCGCGGCCAGCCCGATGCCGGCCGAGAACCAGCCGCCCAGGCCCAGGCTGCGGCCGATCCACCACCAGCTCAGCAGGTAGGCGGCGTAGAAGCCCATCACGGCCGCCACGTCGAAGCGGCCCAGCGTGATGGCCGAGGTCTTCATGCCGATCTTCAGGTCGTCGTCGCGGTCGACCATCGCGTACTCGGTGTCGTAGGCCAGCACCCAGAACAGGTTGCCCAGCAGCAGCGCCCAGGCCTGCAACGGCACGGCGTCCGCCACCGCCTGCAGCGACCACTGCCGCGCCCCCAGCACGGCGGCAAAGGCCATCGGGATGCCGAAGCTGAAGGCCACGCCCAGCACCGCCTGCGGCATCGAGACGAGCCGCTTGGCATAGGGGTAGACCAGGGTCACGGCCAGCGCCGCGAAGCTCAGCAGGATGGTGGGCGGGTTGGTGGTCAGCACGAGGCCGAAGGCGGCCAGCGCCAGGACGGCGCCCAATGTCAGTGCCTCGCGTGGTGACACCGCGCCGCGTGTCACCGGCCGCTGTGCGGTGCGCTTGACGTGGCGGTCGAAGTCGCGGTCGGCGACGTCGTTGACGCAGCAGCCGGCGCTGCGCATCAGCACGGTGCCCAGCAGGAACACGGCCAGCAGGTGCCAGCCCGGGAAGCCGTCGGCGGCGATCCACAGCGCCGCCAGCCCCGGCCACAGCAGCAGCAGCCAGCCGGCCGGGCGATTCCAGCGGATGAGGTCCAGGGCCAGGGCCAGGCGCGACGGCGCCGGCGCCGGTTCGGGCGATGAGGGGGTCGCCAGGCGCATCGAGTGATTATCCGGGGCCGACTGGTCCACTAGGATTGGCGCCATTCCAAAGTCTCAGGGAGTCCTCGACATGAACACCGCCACCCGTTGCTGGCGACGTGGCCGCGCGCTGGCCGTTGCATTGACCGCCGGCCTGACCCTGCTTGGCACACTGCCGGCATCGGCCACCACCGCGGCCGACTACGCGCGCCCCCCGGCCATGCGCAGCATGATCGTCTCGCCGGCCAACACGCATGCAGCCCTGCTCGCCCGGGCCCCGTCGGGCCGCACCGTGCTGACGATGCTGGACTTGAAGGCGCCCGGCACGCCACGCGTGATCAAGGCCTATGACGACGTCGACATCGTCGAGGTCAGCTGGGTCAACGACCGTCGCCTCGTGTACTCCGCGCAGCAGCCTGGCGCGCTGATCGAGTACGAGAAGTGGGGCACGTTCGCCATCGACCTCGATGGCAATGAAGAGCAGCACCTCGTCACCGCGCGCTCCGACACGGTGTCCGACACCGGCAGCCGGATGCGCCAGCGGGTGCTGCCGCGTGGTTGGGACTTCTGGCGTGCCGTGGGCGACGGCAGCGACGATGTCTACATGACCCGCTGGCTCGACAGCGCCGAGCGCGGGCTGAGCCCGCAGGTGGTGGCCCGCGTGAACACGCGCACGATGGCGCAGCGCACGGTCAGTGAAGGCGCACCCGAGGGCGCCACCGGCTGGTGGTTCGATGCCGCCGGACGCCTGACGGTGGTGACCACGGCCAAGGGCGACCGTGAACAGCTGTGGTGGCAGCCGGCGGCGGGCGAACCCTGGCAGGTCGTGCGGGAATGGGCCTCGTACGACAGCGAGGGAAAGGGACTGGAGCCCCAGGCCTTGGAGCGCGACGGCACCCTGATCGTGGCCGCACGGGCCACCGGCGACACCCAGGCGCTGCACACCTTCGACCTGCGTCAGCGCAAGCTGGACCCGGCGCCGCTGGTGGGTGTGGCTGGCTATGACGTCAACCAGGTCATCTTCGACCATCGGCTGCAGCAGGTGATCGGTGTGCCGGTGGACGCGGCACAGCGCACCACCGTGTGGTTCGACGAAGGCCTGGCGCGCGCGCAGGCGGTGGTCGACAAGGCCCTGCCCGCGGGTCGCAGCAACGTGCTGTTGTGTGGCCAGCGCTGTGCGGGCGCCACACGCTTCGTCGTGGCCTCGGCCGGTGACCGCCAGCCTTGGGAGTACTTCCTCTACGACGTGGCCGCAGGTCAATTGCGGCCGCTGGGCATGACACGGCCATGGATCGACCCCGCCACCCAGGGACGCCGCAGTGCTTACCGCATTCCGGCGCGCGACGGCCTGCAGCTGCCGGTGATCGTCACCCACCCGCCTGGCGTGGCCGCCGATCAACCGGCGCCCACCGTGGTGCTGGTGCACGGTGGTCCCTGGGCGCCAGGCGCAAGCCTCACCTGGGAGCCGGAATCGCAGTTCCTGGCCACGCGCGGCTACCGCGTGCTCGAAGTGAGCTTCCGCGGCACCACCGGCCTGGGCTGGAAGCACGAGCAGGCCAGCTGGCGGCAATACGGCCTGGCCATGCAGGACGACCTGCAGGACGCCGTGCGCTGGGCTGTGGCGCAGAAACTCAGCGACCCGCGTCGCGTGTGCATCTACGGCGCCAGCTATGGCGGCTATGCCGCGCTGATGGGGCCGGTGCAGCACCCGGACACCTACCGCTGCGCGGCCAGCCACGTGGGCGTCACGGACCTGTCCATGCTGTTCAGCGCCAATTGGACCGACATCGCGGCCCTGGGCCGCAAGGTTGGCCTGCCGCGGCTGATCGGCGACCCGCAGGCCGATGCCGACATGCTCAAGCGCATGTCGCCCGTGAACCGCGCAGCCGACATCAAGGTCCCGGTGTTCCTGGCCCAGGGCCGGCTGGACCAGCGCGTGACCCCGGAGCATGCAGACCGCTTCGTTTCCGCCGCGCGCGCGGCGGGCGTCGAC
This sequence comes from Burkholderiaceae bacterium, assembly GCA_024235915.1. GTDB lineage: Bacteria > Pseudomonadota > Gammaproteobacteria > Burkholderiales > Burkholderiaceae_C > Rubrivivax. The sequence goes on from JACKLO010000010.1 coordinate 291,226, forward strand.
ATCGAGCGGGTCGACTACGAAGAGGGCCATGGTTTCGCCTCGACCAGTGCCTTGACGGACTTCTGGCAGCGCCTGGCGGCGTTCTTCGACCGCCACATCGGCACGCGGTGATGCGCGGAGCGCACCCCCCCGTGTTTCCGGGGGTGCGCCCCGCCCCCCTGGCGGGCCTAGCATGCGCCGACCTGAACGGAGGCAAGACATGCACCCCATTTCCAGCGGTCTCGGCCGCACGCTGGCCGGCGCGGCCCTGACGCTGCTGGCCGGCTTGGCGCCGGCGCAGACGGCGTCGCCCTGGCAGACCATCGTCAACCCGCCTGCGGTCGTGGGGGCCGACGGTCAGCGCCACAGCGCCACCTGCAGCGGCTACCCGGGCACCGACGCCACCTATCGCTTCTGGGTGCGCCCAGGCGACCCGAGGAAGCTGGCCGTGGTCTTCGACGGCGGCGGCGCCTGCTGGGACAACCTCACCTGCAGCAAGCCCTTCGGCGGCGGCGGCCTGCTGACCTTCTATTCGCCCGACGTGCCCGTCGGGTCCGACCCCTCGGGATACGGCGGCATGCTGGACTTCGCGAATCCGGCCAACCCGGTGGGCGACTGGACCGTCGTCGCCATCCCCTACTGCACCGGCGACGTGCACCTGGGCTCGGCCGACCGCAGCTACCGCATGGTGGGCAACCGCAACCTGCCGCGCAACTTCACCATCCACCACCGCGGCTACGACAACTTCATGGTCGTGCTCGACTGGATCACGAAGAACGTGCCGCAGGCGGGCGTGAGCGACCTGCTCGTCACCGGCGCCAGCGCCGGCGGCTATGGTGCCGCGGGCCTGTTCCCGTGGCTGGCGCAGGCCTACCCGCAGGCGCGGCTGTCGGTGCTGGCCGACGCCAGCCAGGGTGTGACCACGGCCGAGTTCGACGCCGCCACGCCCGGCCGTGGCGCCTGGAACCCGCAGTTGGCCCCCTGGGCCTTCGGCAGCGATGCACTGTCCGTGCGCTCGTATGAACTGGTGCAGCGTGGTGCCCAGGCCTACCCCAACGGCCGCTTCGCCCAGTACACCACCACCGGCGACGGTGTGCAGATCAGCTTCTACGGGGTGATGCGACTGCGCTACGGGCCCAGCGACGACCTGGCCTGCCGCAACCTGAACAAGGACTGGAACCGGCAGATGCTGGCCCACCTGGCCAACGACGCGGCGGCGCTGCCCAACTTCCGCAGCTACGTGGCGCCCGGCAGCAGCCACACCATCATCGCCAGCGACGAGTTCTACGCGCCCATGGGCGCTCAGCCCAGCGTGGCCGCCTGGATGAGCGGCATGCTGGACGCCAGCGGCGGCGGCACCTGGGACGCCGTGGCCTGTCCGGACTGCCTGCTGCCGCCGACCTGCCGCTGAGGCGGCAATTCAAGGCGAGGCCGCTGACGTGGCAGAACGCCCCTCGGCCGCAGACGCGGCCGAACGCCGCACCACCGCCGGGGCCCGGCCCCGGCGGTGGGCGTCTCAGGCCAGCTTGCCCAGCGTCCCCGTGGCCTCGGCCAGCAGGTAGTAGACGGTCACGCGGCCCTTGCGGTTGTTGCCCTTCATCTTCTCGGCCACGGTCTTGAGCCCGGCTTCGGCCGCATCCTTGTCCAGGCCCAGCTTCTTGGCCGCGAAGCCGTCGCGCACCGTGGCCACCTCGTCCTTGTCGGACAGGGCCACGATGGCGGAGTCGGCGTTCCTCAGCGCAATGCCGCAGTACTTGACGATGGCGGCCACGGCGGCCTCGTTGGGGTTTGCGCTGTACTTGGCGATGTCGGCGGTGTAGTCGCTCACGGGTCCTCCTGGGTTGACGAAACGCACCGCACCAGAGTGTTCCGCGGCACGCTCGCCAACGTTATCAGGGGAAGCCTGAAGCATCAGCCGTCCAGTTGTTTCTGGAACACCAGCCCCGCGTGCTCGCGCAGCGCGTGGAAATGGATCTTCGGCCAGTTGTCCTGCATCGCCCGCAGCTCGCCGGCGTACTCCAGCAGCACGCAGGGTGCGTCCACCGCGTCCAGTGCCACGCGGTGGGCGTTGCCGTCGATGAAGCGCTGCAGTTCCTTGGCGTCATCACAGGTCACCCAGCGCGCCACGTTGTAGCGCGCCGGCGTGATGCGCGCCTTGCAGCCGTACTCGTGCTCCAGCCGGTGCGCCACCACCTCGAACTGCAGCTGGCCCACGGCACCCAGCAGCAGCACGCTGCCGGCCACCGGGCGGAAGACCTGGATCGCGCCCTCCTCGCCGAGCTGGGTCAGGCCCGAGCGCAGCTGCTTGGTCTTCAGCGGGTCGGCCACTTCCACGCTGCGGAACATCTCCGGTGCGAAGAAGGGCAGGCCGGTGAACTGCAGCGGCTCGCCCTCGGTCAGCGTGTCGCCCAGCTGCAGCACGCCGTGGTTGGGGAGGCCGATGATGTCGCCGGCAAAGGCTTCCTCCAGCAATTCACGGCGCTGGCTGAGGAAGGTGACCACGGTGTTCGGCCGCATCTCCTTGCCGCTGCGCGTGACCTTCAGCCGCATGCCGCGCGTGAAGTGGCCGCTGGCCACGCGCACGAAGGCGATGCGGTCGCGGTGCGCCGGGTCCATGTTGGCCTGGATCTTGAACACCACGCCGCTGAACTTGGGCTCGATGGCCTCCACGGTGCGCTGCATCGCCGGCTTGGGGCCGGGCGGTGGCGCCAGGTCCACCAGGGCGTCCAGCACCTCCTTGACGCCGAAGTTGTTGATCGCCGAGCCGAAGAACATCGGCGTCTGGCGGCCGGCCAGGAAGGCAGCCTCGTCGAACGCGGGTGCGGCCTCCTGCACCAGCTCGATCTCGCCGGCGGCCTGCTCGTAGGCGGCGCCGAAGCGCTGCGCCAGCAGCGGATTGGCCAGGCCGTCGATGAGCTCGTCGTCATCGTGCCGCTTGTCCTCGCCAGGCGAGAACACGCGCATCTGCTGCTTGCGCAGGTCGAGCACGCCGCCGAAGAACTTGGCCATGCCCACCGGCCAGGTGAAAGGCACCACGCCCATGCCCAGCTCGCGCTCGATCTCGTCCATCAGCGCCAGCGGCTCCTGCACCTCGCGGTCCATCTTGTTGACGAAGGTGAGGATGGGCGTGTTGCGCGCGCGGCAGACCTGCAGCAGACGCCGCGTCTGCGGCTCCACGCCGTTGGCGGCGTCAATCACCATCAACGCCGCATCCACCGCGGTCAGCACGCGGTAGGTGTCCTCGCTGAAGTCCTGGTGGCCCGGCGTGTCCAGCAGGTTGATCACGCAGTCGCGGTACTCCATCTGCATGACCGAGCTGGCCACCGAGATGCCGCGCTGCTTCTCGATCTCCATCCAGTCGCTGGTGGCATGGCGCGTGGCCTTGCGCGCTTTCACGCTGCCGGCGATCTGGATCGCGCCGGAGAACAGCAGCAGCTTCTCCGTCAGCGTGGTCTTGCCCGCGTCGGGGTGGGAAATGATGGCGAAGGTGCGCCGGCGGTGCACCTGGTGGGCGAGGTCGTTGGACACGGGCGGGGCGCGGCGGCGCGCAGTCAGCAGAGGGTGCCGGGCGAAGCCCGGGCACGGGATTATCGGCGAGGGCGGGTGTGCAGCGCGCGAGGGTGATGGTTGCCTGCCTTGGCGCTGCCTTGCAGTCGCTGACGCGTCAGGCTGGGCCCCTACACTGCACCGATGCCCAGCCCCACGGAACCGCTGGCCGGCCCGACGGACCCGCCCGAACTGGCCATGCTGGCCCGCGCCGCCGCCGACACGGCCGCGCTGGCGGCGGCGCTGGCGTGCTGGCCTGCAGCGCTGGTGGTCTTCGAAGACGGGTTGATCCCGCCTGCCGTGCACGGCGCGCTGCCGGTGGCCGAGGCACTGGCCCGTCTGCGAGCGATGCCACCCGACCCGGATGGCCGGGCGCCAGCCACCGGTGGCGACGCGACCGTTGTGCAACGAATGGGCGAAGGCGGCCGCTGCAGCGGCTGGCTGGCCGTCTTCGGCCCCGCTGGGTCGGCGGCCGATCCGGCACTCCCGGATCGCCTGGCCGCGCTGGGTCGCGGGCTGGCGGCGCAGGCGGAGGCGGTGCTGCAGGCGCGCCAGTTCGCGCGCATCGCGGCCCAGGTGCCCGGCATGCTCTACCAGTACCGGCTGTACCCGGACGGGCGCAGCGCCTTCCCGTTTGCCAGCGAAGGCATCCGGACGGTCTACCGGGTGACACCGCAGGCGGTGCAGGCCGACGCCAGCACGCTGTTTGCCCTGGGCCATCCGGACGACGTGCCGCGGGTGGTGGCCAGCATCGCCGAATCGGCGCGCACGCTGGCACTGTGGGACTGCGAATACCGCGTGTGCTTCGACGATGGCAGCACGCACTGGCTGCACGGCCGCGCGATGCCGGAGCGCCTGCCCGACGGCGGCACACTCTGGCACGGCTTCATCACACCGGTCGACGCGCGCAAGCAGGCCGAGTCGGCGCTGCAGCGCAGTGAACAGGCCTTCCGCGCCTTCTTCGAGGCCGGGCTGGTGGGCATGACCATCGCCGAGGCCGACATGCGCTGGCTGGGTGTCAATGCCCGCATGGCCGAACTGCTGGGCTACACACCCGAGGAGCTGCGGCAGCTGAACTGGGCCGACTTCACGCACCCCGACGACCTGCCGCAGGACCAGGCGAACTACGCGCGCCTGGTGGCGGGTGAGATCGAGGGCTACGTGATGGACAAGCGCTACCGGCGCAAGGACGGCAGCCTGCTGGAATGCCGCCTGGCCGTGCGCTGCGAACGGGCCGACGATGGCAGCCTGGCGCGGGTGTTCGCCATCGTCGAGGACATCTCCGACTGGCGCCGCGCCGAGCGCGCCCTGCAGGCGCAGCGCGACGCGCTGGAGGTGCTGGTGAGCGAGCGCACGCGCGACCTGGAGGCGGCACGCGATGCCGCGGAACGGGCCAACCGGGCGAAGTCGGAATTCCTCTCCAGCATGAGCCACGAGCTGCGCACGCCGCTCAACGCCATCCTCGGCTTCGGTCAGCTGCTGGAGATGGACCGCAACGCCGACGCGCGCTCGCGGGGTCACCTGCGCGAGGTCATGCGTGCCGGCCGCCACCTGCTGCGCCTGATCAACGAGGTGCTGGACCTGGCGCAGGTGGAGTCCGGCCGGCTGGTGTTGTCGCCCGAGGCGCTGGCACTGGCCGAGCTCGTCGACGAAGTCGTGGCCCTCACCGCGCCGCTGGCCGCACCCCGGCACGTGAAGCTGTGCACCACCGTGGCGCCGGCACTGGCCGTGCGGGCCGACCGCCTGCGCCTGAAGCAGGTGCTGGTGAACCTGCTGGGCAACGCCGTCAAGTACAACCGTGAAGGCGGCGAGGTGCGCATCACGGCGCAGATCCTGGCGCCGGAGCGCCTGCGCCTGGTGGTGGAGGACGACGGCGCCGGCATTCCGGCCGGCCGCCGCGACCTGCTCTTCCAGCCTTTCAGCCGCCTGGGGGCCGAGCTGGGCAGCGTCGAGGGCACGGGCATCGGCCTGGCGCTCAGCCGCCGCCTGGTCGAGCTGATGGGCGGGCACATCGGTGTCGATGACGCGCCCAGCGGCGGCGCCGCTTTCTGGGTCGAGCTGCCGCCGGCCACGCTGGCACCGGCACCGCCGCCGGTGGTCGACGCCGCGCCGGCCGAAGCCGGACTGACGGCCGCGCGCGTGCTCTACATCGAGGACAACCCGGCCAACCTGGCGCTGGTGGAGCAGATCGTGGCGCGCCACCCCGGCCTGTTGCTGAGCAGCGCCACCGACGGCCCGGCCGGCCTGGCCGCGGCGCGGGCGCAGCGGCCGGCGCTCATCCTGCTGGACATCCACCTGCCGGGCATGGACGGCTACGAGGTACTGGCGCGCCTGCGTGCCGACCCGCTCACGCGCGAGGTGCCGGTGGTGGCGCTCACGGCCCAGGCCATGCCCAGCGACGCGCGGCGGGCCATCGAGGCCGGGTTTGCCGAGTACCTGTCCAAGCCGATCGACCTGCCCGTGTTCGACACCATGCTGCGCCGCTTCCTGGCCTGATGGCCGGCGGCCCCTGGGGGCGGGCAGGGCGCGGGATCAGGGCACCGTGTCCAGCGGCATCGGTGCCGTGGGCGGCGGGATCTCGAACACGGGGCGGGCGTGGCCGTCCATGCTGGCCAGGTAGTCGGCCACCGCATCGGCCTCCAGGGGCCGGCTGGCCAGCCAGCCCTGCACACGGTCGCAGCCGTAGCGCGACAGGATCGCCGCGTGCGCCGGCTCCTCCACGCCCTCGGCCACGGTCTGCATGCGCAGGGTGCGCGCTAGGCCGATGATCATGCGCACGATCTCGCGCGCGTCACCACGGGCGCCCAGCTCACGCACGAAACTGCGGTCGATCTTCAGCGTCTGCAGCGGAAAGCGCCGCAGGTACGACAGCGCCGAGTAGCCGGTGCCAAAGTCGTCCAGCGCCAGCCGGGCGCCGGCGTTCCGCAATTCGTGCAAGGTCTGCACGGTGGCGTCGCGCTCCTGCAGCAGCAGCGATTCCGTGATCTCGAGTTCCAGCCGGGCCATCGGCAGGCCGGCCGCGGTGGCGGCGTCGGTGACGTGGCGCGCGAACCCCGGCACCGTGGCCTGCACGGGCGAGACGTTGACCGAGACGGTCAGCGCCGCCGGCCAGCGGGCGGCCTCGCGGCAGGCCCGCGCCAGCACCCAGGTGCCGAGTTCAGGCATCAGCCCGGCATCCTCGGCCACCGGCACGAACTCGGCCGGCGGGACCTCGCCCAGCAGCGGGTGCTGCCAGCGCAGCAGGGCCTCGAAGCCGGCCACCTGCCAGTCGTCCAGCCCCAACTGGGGCTGGTAGACCAGACGCAACGAGCCGTCCGTCAGTGCCTGGCGCAGGCCGTGTTCGATCGTCACCCGGCGGCGCGTGGACTGCGCCATCGCACCGTCGAAGAACCGCACCTCGTCACGCCCTGCAGCTTTGGCGGCATAGAGCGCAACGTCGGCGTGGTTGATCAAGGTGTCGACGTCCGCGCCATCGCGCGGCGCCACCGCCACGCCGATGCTGGCGCGCGCCGTCACCGTCTGCCCGCCAAGCTCGCAAGGCTGGCGCAATGAGACCAGCACGCGCTGGGCGAGCGCCGCGATCTCCGCCGGGGCGTGGGCGCGGGTCAGCACCGCGAATTCGTCTCCGCCCAGGCGGGCCACCGTGTCGTCTCGCCGCACCGCGGTGGTCAGGCGCTCGCCGACGCTGCGCAGCAGCGCGTCGCCGGCGCCGTGGCCCAGGCTGTCGTTGACGGCCTTGAAGTGATCCAGGTCCAGGCACATCACCGCCAGCGGCGTTTCCTGCGCCAGCAACTGCCCGAGCAGGCTGCGGAATTGATGCCGGTTCGCGAGCCCGGTGAGCGCATCGTTGTGCGCCAGCCAGCGCAGGCGGTGGCTGGCGCGGCGGGCTTCGGTGATGTCGCTGGCCACGCCGCGCCAACCGGCGGGGCGGCCAGCGTCGTCGAACAGCGGCTTGGCGCTCAGCGACCACCAGCGCACCTGGCCATCACGCTGCAGGGGCAGAAGCTGGTCCCGGAACGGCGTGGCTTCGCGCAGGCGCTCACGCAAGGCCTGCACATGACCGCGCGATTCGTCGTCGCCGGGCAGCAGGTCGGTCAGCCAGTCGGTGAGCAGCCTCGTGCCCAGGGTTTCGGGGCGTTGGCCCAGCTGCTCGGCCAGCCGCTGCGACACATGGCGCAGGCGCCCGTCGGCCCCCAGTTCCCACAGCACGTCGCTGGTGTTCTCCTCGAAGTCGCGCAGCAGCAGGCCGATGACCTCGTTCTGCCGCTCGGCCTCGGCCTCGGCCAGCAGGCGGCCGGTGAACAGGCGGGCGGTGCTCCACACGATGCCCAGCACGATCAGCCCGTAGATCAGCAGCAGGCCGCCGATCATGGGCGCCAGCGCCAGCGGCGCGAGCATCAGCGCCACGGCGGCGCCCGTGGTCAGCACCACGACATAGGCGGTGCCGGCCACCGGCACCGTGGCCAGGGCGAAGCCGCCGGCGCAGATCATGCCGGTGGTCACGGTGGCCACCAGCAGCTGCACGCCGTGCGAACCCGAAGGAAAGAGCAGCGGGGGCATCACGGCCCACAAGGCTGCGAGCACCGCGGCATTCAGTGTCGCGTGGTGCAGGGCCTTCACCGACGCGGCCTCGCGTGGCACCCGCTGCCGCTGCCGCCACCAGCCGGTCAGGCCCCGGACACCCACGCCGGCGACGGCCAGCGCCCACCACCACAGCGGGCCGGGCACCGCGCCGTCGACGCCCACGGCCCACAGCACCAGCACCACATTGAGCAGGTTGGCGGCCATCGCCAGCGGCGTGATCCGGCCCACGGCCTGCAGCTGGCGCGCGCGGATCCGCGCCGCCGTGGCAGGCTCCACCGCCACGCCCGCGGCAATGGCCGAGAGGGCGCGGGGCCAATGGATGGGCAGGGCGCGGCGGAACGATCGGGGCACGGTGGCGCGGTGGCCAGCCTCAAGGCCAGCGGCTTGCGTCACGTTATCGGCAACGCCGGCGACGGATCAAGGCTGAGTGGCGAATTTCTTCGCGGTTCGCGCCCCCTTTGGCCCGTCAGGACGGCGATCCGGCGCCCTCCTGGCCCGAAGCGGTGGGCAGCGCCGTCAGGCAGTGAGCCGCGTCACGCCCGGCAGCGGGCAGGCGTAGATGGCGTTGCGCAGCGCGGCGATGGCCTCGTAGCGCGTGAAGCTGCGCCGCCAGGCCAGCACCACGCGCCGTGTGGGCACGGGGTCTGCAAAGGGCACGAAGGCCAGGTGCGATTGCTCTTCGGCCGGCACCGACAGGCGCGGCATGACGGTGATGCCCATGCCGGAGCTGACCATGTACTTGATGGTCTCCAGCGACGAACCCTCGAAGCTCTTGCGGATGCCCTCGGCGTCGCTGGAAAAGCGCGCGTACTCGGGGCAGACCTCGAGCACGTGGTCGCGGAAGCAGTGGCCGGTGCCCAGCAGCAGCATGGTCTCGCGCTTGAGCTCCTCGGCCGGGATGGCGCTGCGCTGGGAAAGCGGGTGGCTGCGCGGCACGGCCACCAGGAAGGGCTCGTCATAGAGCGGTGCGACCGCCAGACCGGTGTCGGGGAAGGGCTCGGCCATGATGGCCGCGTCCAGCTCGCCGGTGCGCAACATGTCCAGCAGCTTGGCGGTGAAGTTCTCCTGCAGCACCAGTGGCATCTGCGGCGTCTGCTCGATCGCCTGCTTGACGAGGTCCGGCAGCAGGTAGGGGCCGATCGTGTAGATCACGCCCAGGCGCAGCGGGCCGGACAGCGGGTCCTTGCCGCGCTTGGCAATCTCCTTGATGCCCTGCGCCTGCTCGATGACCTGCTGCGCCTGGCGCACGATCTCCTCGCCGATGGGCGTGACCGAGACCTCGCTGCCACCGCGCTCGAAGATCTTGCAGTCCAGCTCTTCCTCGAGCTTCTTGATGGCCACCGACAGCGTCGGCTGGGAGACGAAGCAGGCCTCCGCGGCACGGCCGAAATGGCGCTCGCGTGCAACCGCCACGATGTAGCGCAGTTCGGTCAGGGTCATGCCGGGATTGTGGCCAAAATCAACCCGGATCTGGGAGGCGAGGCGATGAGCCCTGGGCGAAGGGGTCTGCAGTGGTTCCTGCGGCGGTGGTGCAGCGTCGGCACGCGCGCGCTGCGGGCGCTGCCGTGGGGGCTTGCCTTCCTGGCGATGGCCCCGGTCGGCGTGGCCTGGTCCGCCGAAGCATCGGCGCCGCCCGTCTGGCGTTACGGCATGCTGGCCGACTACCCGCCCTACCAGGTCTGGCCGGCCGAGGGCTGGCCCGGCGGTGCCGATCTGGACCTGTTGGCGGCCGCGGCCGCGCGCGCCGGTGGACGCATCGAACCGCTTCGCTACACCGACTTCGCCGCGTTGCAGCGCGATCTCGTCGCCGGCAGCATCGATGTGGCCAGCGCCATGGCGCGCACGCCCGAGCGCGAGGGCCCATTGGCCTTCGGTCCGCCGTATGCCAGCGTGGCGCAGGTGCTGGTCACGCGCAGCGCCGACGGCGACGTGCCGCTGAGCGCCGATCTGGCCGGCCGCCGGGTGGCCGTGGTGGAGGGTTATGCCAGTGCCAGCGCCGTGGCGCGCCTGTTCCCGCTGGCGCCGCGTGTGCCGGTGCGCAACGTGACCGAAGGGCTGCGTGCGTTGGGCGAAGGCCGTGCCGACCTGTTCTTCGAGTCGGCCCGTGTGGTGGCCGAGACGCTGGACCGTCTGCAGTTGCCGGACCTGCGGGTGGCCCGCACGGTGGTGCTCGGCAGTGGTGACCTGCACCTGGCCAGCGGCGCCGCGACGGCGGCCCGGCTGGCGCCGCTGGCCGCGGCGCTGGACGCGATGGGCGGCGCCGAGCGCCAGGCAGTCGTGGCGCGGTGGTCGGCGGTCGACCTGGCGCTGCCGTTGCAGCCGCTGGTGCCCACCGAGGCGCAGCGCCGCCTGCTCGACGCCCTGCCGGCGCTGCGCGTGGCCGTGGTCGACGGCCAGGCCCCCTTTTCCATGACCGATGCGCAGGGCCAGCCAGTGGGCCTGGGCGTGGACGTCACCGCGGCGGCCCTGACGCGGCTGGGCTTGCTGCCGCCGCGGTGGCAGCTGCTGGGCGCCCAGGCGGCGCTGGCGGCCCTGCGCAGTGGCGAGATCGACCTTGCTGTGGGCCTGCCGGAACTGGCCACGCGCGGCTGGGGCATCGGCCACGCGGGGCCGTTCATCGAGCATCCACTGATGCTGGTGGCGCCGCGGCGCCAGGGTCTGTGGTCGCTGGAACAGATGGCCGGCCGCCGTCTGGCCACACCCGCGCTGCAGGTGCCGCAGACGCTGCTGCTGGCGCGCTATCCCCAGGTGCAGACGGTGGACTGCGCCGACATCGTGGCCTGCCTTCGCCTGGTGCAGAACGGTCAGGCGCAGGCCATGGTGGGTGATGTGGTCAGCCTGGCACTGGTGCTCGGCGGCGGCGGCTTCGACGACCTGCAGTTCGTCGGCACGGCCGGTGACCTGCGCCAGTCGCGCGGCGTGGCGGTCTCGCCGGCACGGCGGCCGCTGGTGCCGTTGCTGCAGCAGGCACTCGACGCCGTCGTGGCCGAGGACCTGCCGGCCATCAAGCAGCGCTGGCTGGAGCGGCCACCGCCCCAGCGCGTGCTGCGCGGTCTGCTGCGCCGCTACCTGCCCTGGGCGGCCGGTGCCCTGGCGCTGCTGGGGCTGCTGTGGTGGTGGCACCACCGGGCCTTGAAGGCGGAAATGGCGCGCACCGTGGCGGCGCGGCAGGCGGCGGAGCGTGCCGCGGCGTCGGCGCAGCGCTTCATCGTCTTTCTGGCCCACGAGGTGCGCAACTCGCTGCACTCGGTGATTGCCGCCGTGGGCCTGCTGCGCACCCAGCCTGGCGTCGACCAGGCCGTGGCCGAGCCGCTGGGCCGTTCGGCCCGCGCCACGTTGGCCTTGCTCAATGGCCTGCTGGACCGCGAGCGCCTGGCGGCTGGCGCCCTGACACTGAATCCGGCCCCGGTGCGCCTGCCGGCGCTGGTGACGGGCCTGGTGGATGAACTGGCGCCGATGCTGCGTGCCGCCGATCTGACCCTGACGGTGGCCCCGGTGCCGGACCGCCTGCTGCGCATGGATGCGCTGCGTGTGCAGCAGGTGCTTCGCAACCTGCTGACAAACGCCATCAAGTACGGCGGGCCTGGCCCGGTGGTCGTGGCCTTGGCGGTCGAGCCCGTCGATGGCCAGGCCTCCGGCCGCTGCCGTCTGCGTGCCACGGTGCGTGACCACGGACCGGGCCTCGACGCCGAGCAGCGCGCGCAGGCTTTCGTGCCCTTTGCGGCCGCCGCTGCAGGCCGCGCCGACAGCGCCGGCCTGGGCCTGCCGCTGAGCAGGGACCTGGCCCGTGCGCTGGGCGGCGACCTGACGCTGGATGCAGCCCCGGGCGGTGGCCTGTGCGCCGCGTTCGACTGGCAGGCCGAGTGCCTGGAGACGCCACCGGGCGCACCGATCAGGGCCACCTCGCACGGCCGCCGCGTGCTTGTGGTGGAGGACGCGGAGGTCTACGCGCTGCTGCTGCAGCGTGCTTTCGAGGACGCCGGCTGGCAGGTCGACACCACCCCCACGGTGGCCGAGGCGCGCGCCCGCCTGGCGGCGCAGCCCTACGCGCTGCTGCTGGTTGACCTGCACCTGCCCGATGGCGACGCCACGGCCGTGCTGGACGCCGCCCGGCGCCCGGGGCTGTGCCGCATCCTCATGAGCGCCGAGCTCGATGCCGGCGCGCCGACACCGGCGGGTGTCGACCACGCCGTGGCCAAGGACGCTGACGTGGCCGGCTTCGTGGCGCGTGTGCTGCTGCTGGAAGAGGAGACCGCAGCGGCCTGACGCTGCGGGCACGCTTCAGGCGTTCAGACCGCGTTCAGGCGTTGTTCAGGCCTTGAGGAATTCGCTGCGCGCACCCAGCCAGCGCGCCACGTGGGCCCTTGCGGCGTCAGGCTGTTCCTGCAGCAGGCGGGGGGCCAGTGCGCGCGCCGCCTGCAACAGGGCGTCGTCCTCGGCCAGGTCGGCAAAGCGCAGCAGGGCGTCGCCGCTCTGGCGGGCGCCCAGGAACTCCCCGGGGCCGCGGATGTCCAGGTCGCGGCGGGCGATCTCGAAGCCGTCGGTGGTCTCGGCCATGGCGCGCAGCCGGGCCTTGCCGGTGTCGGCCAGCGGCGCGGTGTAGATCAGCACGCAGGCGCTGGCCACGGCGCCGCGGCCGACCCGCCCGCGCAGCTGGTGCAGCTGCGCCAGGCCGAAGCGCTCGGCGTGCTCGATCACCATCAGGCTGGCGTTGGGCACGTCCACGCCCACCTCGATGACGGTGGTGGCCACCAGCACCGCGGTGCGGCCGGCCGAAAACTCGGCCATCGTGGCCGCCTTGTCGGCCGCGGCCATGCGGCCGTGCAGCAGGCCCACCGTGGCACCCGGCAACGCGGCGGCCAGTTCGGCGTGGGTGTCGGTGGCGTTCTTCAGGTCCACCGACTCCGACTCCTCCACCAGCGGGCAGACCCAGTACACCTGCTTGCCGGCCGCCACCTCGTCGCGGATGCGCGCCACCACCTCGGGCCGGCGGTTGTCGGCAAAGACCTTGGTGACGATGGGCGTGCGGCCCGGCGGCAGTTCGTCGATGGTGCTGACGTCGAGGTCGGCGTAGTAGGTCATCGCCAGCGTGCGCGGGATCGGCGTGGCCGTCATCATCAGCAGGTGCGGTTCGATGCCGCCCTGGGCCTGTCGCAGGGCCAGCCGCTGCGCCACGCCGAAGCGGTGCTGCTCGTCGACGATGGCCAGGCCGAGCTTCGCGAAGGCCACCCCGTCCTGGATCATGGCCTGCGTGCCCACGATCAGCATGGCGCGACCTTCGGCCACCGCGGCCAGCTGCTCGCGCCGCGCCTTGCCTCGCCGGCTGCCGGTGAGCCAGGCGGTGACGATGCCCAGCGGTTCCAGCCACTGCACCAGCTTGCGGAAGTGCTGTTCCGCCAGCAGTTCCGTGGGTGCCATCAGCGCACATTGCCAGCCGGCGTCGATGGCGGTGGCGGCGGCCAGCGCGGCCACCACGGTCTTGCCGGCGCCAACGTCACCCTGCAGCAGGCGGTGCATGGGCTGGTCCCGGCCCAGGTCGGCCACGATCTCGGCCACCACGCGGTCCTGGGCCGGCGTCAGCGCCCATGGCAGGGCCTGGCGCAGCCGTTGCGGCAGGCCGCCGTCAACCGCCTGCATCACCGGGGCCCGCAGGTGGGCCCGTTCGGCACGTGCCATTGCCTGCGACAGCTGCTGGGCCAGCAGTTCGTCGAACTTGATGCGCTGCCAGGCCGGGTGCTGGCGCTGTTCCAGCGCGGCCAGTGGAGCGCCCACCGGCGGCTGGTGCAGGAACTGCAGCGCCTCGCGCAGCGCCGGCAGGCCCTTGGGCAGCCAGGCTGGCGGCAGCAGCTCACCCAGGTCGGCGCGCCTCAGGCCCGAGGTCACCGCCTTGCGCAGGTAGGCCTGCGGCAGCTGGGCGCTGGCCGGGTAGACCGGCGTCAAGGCCTGCGGCAGCGGCGTGTCATCGGTCACCACGCGCACCGTGGGGTGCACCATCTCGCGGCCGAAGAAGCCGTCGCGCAGCTCGCCGCGCACGCGCAACAGGGCGCCTGGCGCCCAGGCTTTCTGCTGCGTGGCGTAGAAGTGCAGGAAGCGCAGCACCAGCGTGTGGCGTCCGTCCTGGCCACCCTGCCCGTCCTGAAGCTGCACGATCAGCTGGCGCCGGCCGCGGCTCTCGATGCGCGTCTCGCGCACCACGCCCTGCACCTGCACCGTCTCGCCGGCGCGCGCCTGGGCCAGCGGGACCAGCCGGGTCTCGTCCTCCCAACGCAGCGGCAGGTGCAGGGCCAGGTCGATGTCGCGCTGCAGGCCCAGTTTTTCCAGGGCGCGCGCGGGGCCGGACTTGGCGGTGGCAGGCGTCGGCGCGGCGGGCATGGAACAATTCTGGGCCCAGGGCGGTCCCTGGTGATGCCATGACGTCCCACAGCCTTTCCGACTTCGATTTCGTGCTTCCGCCCGAGCTGGTGGCCCAGCATCCGGCAGCGGAGCGCAGCGCGTCGCGCCTGCTCGACGGCAGCGGCCCGCTGCCGGTGGACCGTGTGTTCCGCGACCTGCCGGCGCTGCTGTCGCCCGGAGACCTGCTGGTGGTCAACGACACCCGCGTCATCAAGGCCCGGTTGCTCGGCGAAAAGCCCACCGGCGGCGCGGTGGAGGCGCTGGTGGAGCGCGTCTTCCCCGGCACGCACGAGGTCTGGGCGCATCTGCGCGCCAGCAAGTCGCCGCGGCCGGGCACCGTGGTGCGGTTTGCCGGCGCCTTCGACGCCCAGGTGCTGGGCCGCGCCGGCCCGGAGGACGCGCTGTTCCACCTGCGCTTCCCCGGCGATCCGTTTGCCTTGCTGGCGCGCCATGGCCATGTGCCGCTGCCACCCTACATCACGCACGCCGACAGTGCCGACGACGAGGCGCGTTACCAGACGCTGTTCGCTGCCAAGCCGGGTGCGGTGGCGGCACCGACGGCATCGCTGCACTTCGACGAAGCGGTGCTGGCGGCACTGGCCGCGCGTGGTGTGCAGCGCGCCACGGTGACGCTGCACGTGGGGGCCGGCACCTTCCAGCCGGTGCGCAGCGAGAACCTGGCCGAGCACCGCATGCACAGCGAGTGGTACGAGGTGCCGGCCGCCACGGTGGAGGCCATCGCCGCCACCCGCGCTGCGGGCGGGCGCATCGTGTCGGCCGGTACCACGGCGCTGCGCGCACTCGAATCCGCTGCCCGAGACGGCGGCCTGCGCGCGCGCCAGGGTGAAACCGACCTTTTCATCACGCCGGGCTTCGAGTTCCGCGTGGTCGACCGGTTGGTGACCAACTTCCACCTGCCCAAGAGCACGCTGATGATGCTGGTGTCGGCCTTTGCCGGCCATGCGCACGTGATGGCGCTGTACCGGCATGCCATCGAGAGCCGATATCGCTTCTTCAGTTATGGCGATGCGATGCTGCTGTCGCGCACAGCGGGCTGAGCCCGCACGTTGAAGGCCGGAAGGCCTTCATCGGCTGGCGAAGGACGAGCGGCGATCTCACGCCGCGAAGCTGGGCGAGCCACACGCGGCCGCGCGCTCGTGCGCCTGACGCGGTTCAGCCGCGCAGCACCACCATGTGGTTGTCCAGCGCCATCGGCGTGGGCCACGGCAGCATCGCAGGTGCTTCCTGGGGATGCCAGCGCGCAAGGCCGCGCCCGGCAGCGATGAGCACCCCCGCGCCGGTGCTCAGCGCGTAGGCACGCTGGAGCTTCGCGACCTCGGTCAGGCGCTCCGGCGCGGTGGGCTGCCACCACCAGGCGGTGTCGCGAAAGGCGTTGGTGATGACGAAGCCGCCACCGCCTGCAGCCGGCACGCCGGTGACGTCGCCCGCATAGCCCAGGCCGCCGGGCACGGTCTGCAAGGTCGCGCCGTCCCAGACGGCCAGCGCCGGCGCGGCGGCCTGGTCTTCCTTTCGGTCGTGCTCGGCCTGCAGCGCCACCCCCAGCCGCCCGGATTCGTCCCAGGCCAGGTGACGCACCGACAGCCGCGGGTCGGCCGGGCGCCATCGGCCCAGCCGTTCGCCGCTGTCGCCGTGCACGCGCACCAGTGACGCCTCCATGCGGTCGAGCTGGATCTTGCGGTCGTCGCGGTCGCGCCAGAGGCCGCCGTTGGCCAGCACGATGTGGCCTTCGCGGTCCAGCAGCAGCTGGTGGGGCTCGACGCCGTGGCTGTCCCAGTCGTCGAGCTTGCGCAGCGTGCGGGCGTCGCGCACGCCGATGCGCCCGCGGCCGGTGTCGGTGTCCGTCTCGGTGGTGTAGAGCCGGCTGCCGTCGGCGTTGGCGATGACGTGGCCGCCGAAGCGGCGCGGCAGGGCCTCGTCGGCGATGTCCAGGCGCTGCAGCACGCGGCCGTCCGGCGCCAAACGCAGCAGCCAGCGGCCGGGGCGCAGTGCCACGGCCAGCAGGCTGCCATCCGGCTCGGCGAACATGCCGTGTGGTCGCGTGGGCACGCGCACCTGGCCGGCAATGCGCAGGTGGCGTGTTGCCCAGTCCACGGCCAGGATGCCGACGTGGTGGTCACTGTCCTCGGCCGCGCCGCGCCAGGCCACGCCCAGGCGCTGCGACGGGGCGTCGGCATGGGCCGGCCAGGAAACACCGCTGGCGGCACCGGCCAGCAGTGCCAGCAGATGGCGTCGCTGCATCGTCATCGTCAGAACCGGCTCGTCACCGTCAGCTGCAGGGTGCGGCCCTTGCCCTGGATGAAGTGGCCGCGGTAGAGCTGGTCGGCATACAAGGCGTCGGCCACGTTGGTGAGGTTGAGCTTGAAGATCGCCGGGCCGGCGTCGTATTCGGCCATCAGGTCGGCGGTGACGAACTTCTCGGCCTCGAAGTCGGTCAGCAGCGGCTTGACCCCGCTGCGGGTGTTCAGCCCGCCGCCCACGCGCCACCGGGGGGTCAGGCGGTAGGTGGTCCACACGCTGCCGCTGTAGAGCGCCGTCATCGCCGGGCGCGCGCCCACGGTCTCGCCGCCGACCAGGGTGGTGCCGCTGACGCTGCCGGCCTTGTCGATCCTCGCGCTGGGGATCCAGGTGAAGGCGGCGAACAGCTCCCAGGCCGGCGTGATGCGGCCCGCGAAGTCCAGGTCCAGGCCGGCGGCGTGGCGCTGGCCGCTGAGGATGTAGTTGGTCGGATCGACCGATTCCTCGTCACGGTTGCGCTCGTTGTACTTGGTGGCGTGGAAGAGCGCGAAGCGGGTGGTGAAGCGGCCCTGCGCCCAGTCCAGGCTGCCGCCGAGTTCGAGGTTGCGGCTCTTCTCCGGCGGCGTGTTCTCGCCCAGGGCGTCGAAGGAATAGGTGTCGCCCGAGGTGTTGAACGAGGTGCCGTACGAGAAGTGGAACGACATCGCGTCGGTAGGCTGGTAGAGCACGCCGAAGCGCTTGCTCAGCAGGCTGTCGCTGCGCCCCCGTTCCGCGGTCACGTCGCCGATGGCTGCGCCGCTGTTGGTGTTGGTGGCGTAGGTCGTGTAGTCGCCCTTGAAGCGGTCCCAACGCAGCCCGGCCAGCACCTTCCAGGCCGGCGCCAGCTGCACCAGGTCCTGGGCATAGAGGCCCAGGCCATGGGCGTCGAACTGCTGGCTCTGGTAGACGTTTCGCAGGCCTTCATCGACCCAGCCGACGGCGCTAGGGCTGCCAAGGGTCGTGGTGCCCTTGCCGGCCATGCCGGTGGGCGACACGGCGCTGTAGCGCGTGAAGTCCTCGATGGCCAGGTCCACGCCGGCCAACACCTCGTGCTGCAGGCCGAACCCGCTGAAGCGCCCGCTGTAGTCGCTCTGCAGGTACACGGCCTCCATGTCCTGGATCTTGTTCTGGCTGCCGCGATTGAGGATCGTGCCCGGCCCGATGTTGTCGATCGTGACCGCCTCGGTCACTTGCGGGCAGTTGGCATTCGGCGTGCCGCTGTTGTTGGGTTGGCAGAAGCGGATCGCGCTGGCGCGCTGGTCGCGCTCGTAGCGGCCCACGCGCACCACGGTGCGCAGCTCGTCGCGGTTGGAGAAGCGGTGCGTGTGCGTCAGCGTGCCGTAGGTCGTGCCGCCGGCCATGTAGTCGCTTTCCGCCGCGTAGTAGGCATGGGTGTCCCACCCGTCCCACACCTGCTGGTTCAACCACGGCAGGCCGTAGTGGATGCCGTTCTTGTATTCGATGTGGTACAGGCCGACGCTGAATTCGTCGGCCGTGCCGATGCCGAACCGCCAGGTGGGCGCCACGCCCCACTTGTCGATCTTGTTGCCGTTGTCGTCGCCGGTGTTCATCAGCGCATTGAGGCGGAAGGCGGCGTTGTCGCCGGTGCGCTGGTTCAGGTCCAGCGTGCCGCGCAGATAGTTGCCGCTGCCCAGGGTCACTGACAGTTCGTTCTGGTCGTAGCCAAAGGGCTGCTTGTTGACCTGGTTGACGGCGCCGCCGGTGGAGCCACGCCCGAACAGCATCGAGGCCGAGCCCTTGAGCACTTCCAGGCGGTCCCAGTTGAAGCTGTCGCGGTCGTAGAAGCCGGGGTCGCGCATGCCGTCGAGGAAGATGTCGCCGGTGGACTGCAGCGCAAAGCCGCGCAGGCGGATGTCCTCCTCCTGGCCTTCGGCCGCCTGGAAGGTGATGCCGGCGGTGCTGCGCAGCGTGTCCTTCAAGGTGTCGAGGTTGCGGTCGTCGAGCAGGCGTTCGGTGACGACGGTGACCGACTGCGGGATGTCGCGCAGTTCCTGCTGGCCCTTGCCGATGCGCGTGGTGGTGGCGCGCACGGTGTCCTTGTCGGTTTCGGCCTTGGCGCGCACCGGCACGGGCGCGAGTGTGGGCGCGGAGGCCGCGGCGTCCGGGGCGGGGGCGGTCTGCGCGTGGGCGCCGGTGGCAGTGATGGCCGCCAGCGCGGCGGGCAGCAGGGCGAAGGGAATCAGGCGATGCATGGAAAGGCTCCTCGGAGGGTCGTCGTCGGCACAGGCTGGCGGCGGCTCGCGAGTGCGGGGTGTTTGTGGGGTGTGGCGGGTCGAAGGGGTGAAGGTGGTCAGGGCGCGTCGGGCTCGCTGACGAAGCCCACCTTGGTCAGGCCGGCGCGCGCGGCGTCGGCCAGCGTCTGCGCCACGTGGCGGTAGGGCACGGCCTGGTCGGCACGCAGGTGGATCTCCGGCTGCGGCTGGCGCCGGCCGGCTTCGGCGAAGCGGGCTGCGGCCTCGTCGCGGGCGACGGCTTCGCCGTTCCAGAAGCGCTGGCCGGCCGCGTCGATGGCGAACTCCACCTTGTCGGCCACCGGCGGGTTGACCTGGGCACTGGCCTGCGGCAGTTCCAGCTTCACGGCGTGGGTGAGCAGCGGGGCGGTGACGATGAAGATCACCAGCAGCACCAGCATCACGTCGATCAGCGGCACCATGTTGATCTCGGCCATCGGGGCCGAGGCGTTCTTCGAGTCGAAGCTGGCGAAGGCCATGGTCATCGCCCGCCCGGCCGCCCGAAGGGCGATGAAACGCCCTCGGGGGGCAGCGAATGCAGTGAGCGTGGGGGCAGCATGTGCCGTCCTCAGGCCGCTGCCGGGCGCAGCGGCTGCACCTTGCCGGCCGGCTCGTCGGCGCTGGCCAGCGGCTGGCCCATGGCGACGAAGGTGTGCAGTTCGTAGGCGAAGGCGTCCAGGCGCGACAGCGTCACGCGGTTGGCGCGCACCAGCACGTTGTAGCCCACCACCGCGGGGATGGCGACGGCCAGGCCGAGGCCGGTCATGATCAGCGCCTCGCCCACCGGGCCGGCCACCTTGTCCAGCGTGCCGGCGCCGCTCATGCCGATGGCCACCAGCGCGTGGTAGACGCCCCAGACGGTGCCGAACAGGCCGACGAAGGGCGCGGTGGCGCCCACGGTGGCCAGCACGGTCAGGCCGTTCTCCAGCCGCGTGGTTTCCTCGTCGAGCACCTTCTTGATGGTGCGGGTGACGAAGTCGCTGGACGAGCCGGCTTCCTCCAGCTTGGCCGCGCCGTACTTGGCGTGGTGCTGGCGTGCATGCATGGCATGCGAGGCCAGGTGCGAGAACGGGTCACGAGCGCCGTGGGTGCTGATCTCGTGCTGCACCGCGTCCAGCGAGCTGGCGTTCCAGAAGAAGTCCAGGAAGTGCGCGCTGCGGCGCTGGCGCGACCACTGCGCCAGGCCCTTGAGCGCGATGATGATCCATGACAGCACCGACATCGCCAGCAGCAGCACCAGCAGCGTCTTGCCGACGGCGTCGCTCTGCGCAATGAAGTGGGCGAAGCCCAGCGAGGTGTCCACGTTCAGTTCTCCAGTTCAAAGGGGATCGGGATGCGGGCCCAGCCCGCCACGGGCTGGCCGTTCTCGGTGTAGGGCTTGAAGCGCGCGGTGCGCACGCCCACCACGGCCGCGCGGTCCAGGCGCTCGAAACCGCTGGACTGCACCACCTGCACCTGCTGCGGCTGGCCGGACGTGTCCATGTACACAGCCACCACCACCAGGCCCTGCTCGTTGAGGCGACGCGAGGCGTTGGGGTAGACGATGTCGGGCAGCACGCGGTACTGGATGGCCGATGGCGGGATCAGCTTGGGCGGCGGGGGGGGCGCCGGCGGGGCCGGAGGTGCAGGGGGTGCCGGCGGGGCGGGCGCCACCAGCACGGGCTCGGGCGGCGCCGGCTCCGGCGGCGGGGCGACGAACGGTGTCGGGGCGGGCGAAGGCTGCGGCACTGCGGCAATCACGGGCGCCGGGGATGGCGGGCGCTTCGGCAGCGGTCGGGGCGGTGGTGGTGGTGGTGGTGCCGGTGGCATTTCGGGCGCCGGCGGGGCCAGCAGGTCCACGAACAGCGGGGCGGCGGCCACCAGCGATTCACGCACCGCCTGCACCTGCAGCAGGCCCCAGGCCGCGGCGCCGTGCAGGGCCACGATCAGCGCGATGGCGGTGCGGCGCTGCGCGGCCGGCAGGGCGTCGTCGGTGCGCTGGGCGGGACGTCGGGACATGGTCGGTGTGGTACGGACGGGTACGTCCCGGAATCAGTCTTTACTTGAGACACACAAGCATAACACGAATGATTCGCATCACGATACAACTCGAGAAGAATGGATGAGCCGGTTGGTCCCTGCCCGATGACGGTGTCTGGTGCGTCCCGCACCGCTGTGCGCGCTGGCCCCGGGGCCCCAGACCTGCCGCCAGCGGCGCGACCACGGCGGTGACAATCCGGCCATGCTGCACTTCGACCTGCTCACCACCGAGGGCCACGCCCGGCGCGGCCGGCTGCGCCTCAACCACGGCGTGGTGGAGACGCCCATCTTCATGCCGGTGGGCACCTATGGCACGGTCAAGGGTGTGCTGCCGCGCGACCTGCAGACCATGGGCGCGCAGATCATCCTGGGCAACACCTTTCACCTGTGGATGCGGCCGGGGCTGGATGTGCTGCAGACCTTCGGTGGGCTGCACCGCTTCGAAGGCTGGCAGCGGCCCATCCTGACCGACAGCGGCGGCTTCCAGGTCTGGAGCCTGGGCAAGATGCGCAAGATCAGCGAAGAAGGCGTGCGTTTCGCTTCGCCGGTGAATGGCGACAAGCTGTTCCTGACGCCCGAGGTGAGCATGCAGGTGCAGACGGTGCTCAACAGCGACATCGTCATGCAGTTCGACGAGTGCACCCCCTACGAGACCGACGGTCAGGTGACCACCGAGAAGGCGGCGCGCGCGTCGATGGAGCTAAGCCTGCGCTGGGCGCAACGTTCGAAGGACGAGTTCGCGCGGCTGGAGAACCCGAACGCACTCTTCGGCATCGTGCAGGGTGGCATGTTCGAGCCGCTGCGCGAGGCGTCACTGGCCGCGCTGGTGGATCTGGACTTGCCGGGTTACGCCATCGGCGGCGTCAGCGTGGGCGAGCCCAAGGAAGACATGCGCCGCATCATGGCCCACACGCCGCACCGGATGCCGGCGCACAAGCCGCGCTACCTGATGGGTGTGGGCACGCCGGAGGACCTGGTGGAAGGCGTGCACCACGGCGTGGACCTGTTCGACTGC
Organism: Burkholderiaceae bacterium; assembly: GCA_024235915.1. Taxonomy (GTDB): domain Bacteria; phylum Pseudomonadota; class Gammaproteobacteria; order Burkholderiales; family Burkholderiaceae_C; genus Rubrivivax. The sequence goes on from JACKLO010000010.1 coordinate 313,309, forward strand.
GTGATGCCGACGCGCAATGCGCGCAACGGCCACCTGTTCACGCGCTTCGGTGACCTGAAGATCCGCAACGCCCGCCACAAGACCGACGAGCGCCCGCTGGACCCTACCTGTGCCTGCCACACCTGCACACAGTTCAGCCGCGCCTACCTGCACCACCTGGAACGCTGCGGCGAGATGCTGGCACCCATGCTGGCCAGCCTTCACAACCTGCACTACTACCTGAACCTGATGCAGGAAGTGCGAACGGCCCTCGACGAGGGCCGTTTCGAAGCGTTCCGGACGCAGTTCCACACCGACCGGCAGCGCGGGATCGACTGATCCGCCCGCTGCCTGGCGCGGGCGGTGGCCTCAGCCTGGGCGGCGGCGGCGCACCACGGCGCCGATGGACAGCAGGCCTGCCATCAGCATGGCGTAGGTGCCGGGTTCCGGCACTGCGGCCACCGAATCACCGTAGGCATAGCCCGAGATGTAGGTGGACGCGTTGAAGGCGGCCAGCATGTCGGCGTCGCTGGCGTTCACGAAGCTGACGCCCAGGCTGCCCGAGGTCGTGGTGCTGCCGTAGCCGTATGACAGCCAATGCGCGCCGTCCCAGTACGTGTAGCTGCTCATCGACAGCGCGTCGCTCGACGACTGCGAACCACCGCCGCTGCCGCTGGCCGCCGGACCGCTGATGCTCAGACCGAGACTGGCGCTGGCACTATTGCCGTAGTAGTAGGTGTACGGCAGGTTCTGGTAGTCGAAGGTCTGTGCCATGCCACCGCCTTCGGCGCTGGCCGCCACGGCGCCCTGGGCCTCGATCAGCACCAGGGTGTTGGCCGACACGGTGATCGTGCCCGAGTAGTAGTAATAGGGCGTCGTCACCTGGGCGCCGAACGAAGCGTAGGGCTGCCCGCAGGACTGGTAGGGGTACGTCGCGGTGCAACTGGCGAAGCCCACCGCGGTGGCCGAGCCGGAGGTCAGCAGGCTGCTGCCATCGATGCTGCCGTTGCCCGTCAGGCTGGCGGCGGCACTGGCCGCACCGCTGTTGGCTGAAGCTGCACCCGGTGTCCAGGGGTTGGTCGTCGTCGAGCCGAAGTCGATGCCGTCATAGCCGTAGTTGGAGCCGTCGTACTGGCTGGCGCTGGCGTAGCCGTAGTTGTCGTAGTAGCCGTAGCTGCCGAAGGTGACCGACGGCGCGATGCCGTCCAGGGGGTCCAGGTCGACCAGTGTGAGCGTGAGGCCGGTGATGCTGGCCGACGCGCTGACCGTGCTGGCAGCCTGTGCCGCCGACATGGCCGAAGCGGACGCCAGGGAGAGGATCAATAGCGACAGAGATTTCATGCTTTTCCTCGCGGCAGACGACGGCCTGCCACCAGGAAATGACTCTATCGACGCCGCGCCGGGGTGCGAACTGCGGCGAGGGGGGAGAACCCCTGAACAGGGGGTGGTGGCTCAGCCGGCTTGATGATCCAGATGCATTTGCCCAATGCCATCGGTCGCCAGCACGGGGGCCAGCCAGGTCATTGCCTCGCCCACCACGCCGGCCAGCGTGTGCGGCGGATTGAACACGAAGACACTGCTGCCGAACATGCCGAACCCCTTGGCATCCGGCACGCCCACCGTCAGCCGCGCGTGCAGCCAACCCTTCTTTGCTGGTGCTGCGGCTGCCTTCAGCCGCTGTGGCAACTGCGCAGCTTCCAGCAGCTGGAGCTGGGGCAGCCAGACGATCAACGTGCCGTCGGCGAATCGCTCCAGCGCCTCGCGCACGGCAGCAAGCACACGTGCGTAGTCGGTCTTGATCTCGTACGGCGGATCGATCAGCACCACACCGCGTCGGGTGGGTGGCGGCAGCTGGCCTCTGAGGGCGCCAAAACCATCGACCATGCGCACCTGCACCCCGGGTTCGCTGCCCAGGTAGCTGGCCAGGATCTTGTGGTCCGTGGGGTGCAGCTCGAACAGGCGAAGTTCGTCCTGCGGCCGCTGCAACAGGTGTGCGAACGCTGGCGAGCCCGGGTACTGGGAAAGCCGGGCGTCGCCATTGAAGCGCCGGACCAGACCAACGTAGTCGGCCACGGCGGGAGGCAGGTCGGTGCGGTCCCACAACGGCCCGATGCCCTGCGCGAACTCGTCACGCTTGTGTGCTGGACCGCCCTCGAGCGAATAGCCGCCGGCGCCGGCGTGAGTGTCCACATAGCGCCAGCCCTTCTCCTTCAGGTTGAAGTGCTGCAGCACCTGGACGAGCACGAGGTGCTTGAGCACGTCGGCATGGTTGCCGGCGTGAAAGGCATGGCGGTAGGCGAGCATGCGCGATGGTGCCATGCCCGTGCCGCGAAACCGCGGCGGTGTACGCGGCCGCTCTAGCGCGGCCGGGCGGATCAGCGCGTGGTGACGATCGTCACGCGCCGGTTTTCCGGGGCCGTGGGCTGCTGCGCATTGAGCAGTTCGCTCGCGCCCTTGCCCACCGGCTGCAGGCGGTCGGCCGGCAGTCCATAGTGCTCCTTCAGGTAGGCCACCACCGACTGCGCGCGCTCTTCGGACAAGCGCAGGTTCAATTCCGCGCCGCCGCGCGGGTCGGCGTGGCCTTCGATGCGGAAGGAGAACCCGGCCAGGCGATCGGACTTCAGCGCCTTGCCCACCTCGTCGAGCGCGGCGCGCGTCTCGGGCGTGAGGTCGGCGGACCCGGTCTGGAAGGTGATCAGCAGCCCGGCCCGGCCCGAGGCCTGGGCCGTCTGGGCCGACGGTGCGGCGCCCGTCAGCGTTGGCCGGATCGAGCGCGACTTGGCCTCGTCGGCCGGCGTCAAGGCGTCGACGAGGGCCGATTCGGTGATCTGGCCCGGCTTGAGCAGCGGTTCCGCCGCGTTTGCCTGCACGGCGGCCAGGCCGATGGCGAACAGCGCGGCGATCGGGAGAAGGCGGGTGCGGGTCATGGCGGGCTCCAGCGAAGATGTCGCGACATTGTCGACGCCGATGCCGCGGCCGTCACTCCCTCGCTCGGCGGAGGGTGCTTCGTGAAGCGCGTCACGGCGTACCATCGCGCCCGGGCGCACTGCTGCGCCGCATCGCGGCCCCGCCGGCCGCCAGCCCGATGAGCCCACCCCTGGACGACGACGAGGCCACCGGCTTCGAACCCACACGGGCCTTTGCGCCCACGCCGCCGCCACCGCCGCCGCCGCAGCCCACGCTGGATGGCGGCAACGCGTTGCCGGCCGGCACGCGGCTGGCGGAGTTCGAGGTGCTGGGTGTGGTGGGCGAAGGCGGCTTCGGCATCGTCTACCGGGCCTACGACCACTCGCTCAAGCGGCAGGTGGCCCTCAAGGAATACATGCCGTCGTCGCTGGCCCAGCGCACGGCCGGGCTGATGGTGTCGGTGCGCTCCGACAAGTACAAGGAAACCTTCGACCTCGGCAAGAACAGCTTCGTCAAGGAAGCGCGCATGCTGGCGCAGTTCGACCACCCGGCGCTGGTCAAGGTGTTCCGCTTCTGGGAAGCCAATGGTTCGGCCTACATGGTCATGCCGTTCTACGAGGGCACCACGCTGCGGCAGGAACTGCGCGAGCGCAAGGCGGCGCCGGACGAGGCCACGCTGCTGGGCTGGCTGGGGCCGATCGCAGACGCGCTGGCCGTGATCCACGCCGAGTACTTCTATCACCGCGACATCGCGCCGGACAACGTGCTGCTGTTGTCCGGGTCGCGGCGGCCCGTGCTGCTGGATTTCGGCGCCGCGCGCCGCGTCATCGGCGACATGACGCAGGACCTGACGGTGATCCTCAAGCCCGGCTACGCGCCGCTGGAGCAATACGCCGAGATCCCGGGCATGAAGCAGGGGCCGTGGACCGACGTCTACGCGCTGGCCGCGCTGGCCTACTACGCGATCCGCGGGCGCACGCCGCCGCCGTCGGTGGGCCGTGTGGTCAACGACAACTACGAGCCGCTGATGAAGGTCGCGGCCGGCCGCTACAGCGAACGGGTGCTGAAGGCCATCGACCGCGCCCTGATGGTGCGCCCCGAACAGCGCACGCCGTCGATCTCGGCCTTCAAGGCCGATCTCGGGCTGGCGCTGCCGCCGGCCGATCCGGAGGCGCTGTTCCCGGCCAGCCAGCCGATGGCCGACGCCGCCAACCTGGCGCTGGACGTGACGGTGCCGAACCCGGCGCCGGCGGCACCCACGCCGAAGCCTGCCGCGGCGGCCGAGGCGCCGACCCTGGTCGTCCCGCCGCCGAAGCCGGCGGCGAGCGCCGAGGTGCCGACGATGGTGGTGCCGCCGCCGGCCTCGGCCGTCGAGCGCACCCGTGTCGTGCCGCGCGCGGCCCAGGCAGCGCCTGCGCCGGCAGCGGAGGTACCGGCGGGCGGCCGTCGCGGCCTGCTGATCGGCGGTGTGGCCGCGGTTGTCGCGATTGCTGGCGGAGGCTGGTGGTGGCTGCGGGCCCCGGCACCTCTGCCTCCAGAGGCCGTGTCAGCGCCGCCGCCGTCTGCCGCAGCGCCGGTGCCTGCCCCCGCGGTGGCCACCGCGCCCGTGCCGGCGCCAGTGTCGACCGCAGCCGGGGGCTTCGATGCCGCCAGCGCCTTCGACCGCGTGGTGGCCGCTGGCTCGCCCAACCTGACCCCGACGCTCACCGCCGCGCAGACCCAGTGGCGCATCGACCGCGACAAGCTGGTCTTCACCATCACCTCGCCGGCCGACGGGCATGTCTACGTGTTCAACCACGGCACGGACGGCAGCCTGCTGCAGCTCTACCCCAACGCGCAGACACCTGACCTGCGCATCCGTGCCGGCCAACCGTTGACCCTGCCGCAGCGCGGCCTGCAGCTCGACGTGGCCGGCCCGGAAGGCACGGGCCGCCTGCTGGTGCTCGTGTCGCGCTGGCCGCGTGACATGACGGCCTTCGCCCCGAAACTGGACGGCGGCTTCACCAGCTTCCCCACCGGCAGCGTGGCCGCGGCCCTGGAAGGCGCGAATGCCGGCCGCCTGCCGCTGCTGGCCGGGCAGCCGGTGTGCACGGCAGGGGCCGATTGCAGCGACGCCTTCGGCGCCGCGGTGATGCGTCTCGAGGTCGTGCGCTGAGCAGCGTCGCCGCCAGCCGGGCGGCGCGCATCGCCGGCACGCTGGCCGGCGCCACGCTGGCGGGCGCTGCGGCAGCGTTGGCGCACGTGCCCCTGCCCTGGATGATCGGGCCGCTGCTGTTCAGTGCGCTGGGCGGCGTGCTGGGGGCGCCGGTGGCGGCCTCGTCCCGCCTGCGCAATGCCGGGCAGTGGGCCATCGGCGTCGCCCTTGGTCTCTACTTCACACCGGTGGTCGGGGCGCAGGTGCTGGCGCAGGCGCCGGCCATCGGGGTCGGCGTGCTCTGGGCGCTGGGCTTGGGCTGGGCTTTCCACCGCTGGCTGGCCTGGACGCATCCGGCCGAGCATCGGGCCACGACCTGGTTTGCCGCCGCCATCGGTGGCGCCTCGGAGATGGCCGTGATGGCCGATCGTGCCGGCGCCCAGGTGGATCGCGTGGCGGCCGCGCATTCACTGCGCGTGCTCATCGTGGTGATCAGCGTGCCCTTCGCGATGCTGTGGACCGGCGCCCACGGGGCCGATCCGAGCACGCCTGCGGCGCTGGCGGTCGACCCGCACGGCCTGGCAGTCATGGCGGTGCTGACCCTGGCCGGCGTGGCGCTGATGCACCGGCTGCGGCTGCCGAACCCCTTCGTGCTCGGCGCGCTGGCGGTGACCTCGGCGCTGACCCTGGGTGGGGTGGAGCTGTCGGCCCTGCCGCGTTGGGCCACCAATGCGGCCCAGCTGTGCATCGGGGTCTCGCTGGGCGCGCGATTCACGCCCGGATTTGCGCGCGCCGCGCCGCGCTGGCTGGGCGCGGTGGCGGTCGGCACCGTGGGCATGCTGCTGCTCTCCGCGGGATTTGCCTGGGCGCTGGCGTGGGCCATCGACCTGCACCCGGCCACGGCGGTGCTGGCCACGTCACCCGGGGGCATCGCCGAAATGGCCATCACCGCCAAGGTGCTCCAACTCGGGGTGCCCACCGTCACCGCCTTCCACGTCGTGCGCTACGTGGCGGTGCTGCTGCTGACCGGGCCGCTGTACCGGTTCAGGCCCGCCGGCTCAGCTTCGCCTTGAAGAGCTCGCGCAGGTTGACCTCGCGCGGCCCGGGTTCGAGCCGGATCGGGTCGCCGGCCTGCACCTGGCCGGGCACCAGCACCCCGAGGTAGGCGCCGCAGAAGCCGGACTGGGCCATCAGCTTGCCCGCCTGGGAAAAGCCCATCACCGCGGCGAACTTGGCGCAGGGGAAGCGCGGTTCGCTCACCGCCAGCGCGCATCCGGGCAGCACCAGACGGTCGCCGATCCACAGCCGGTCTTCCGTCAGACCCTCGATGGTCAGGTTCTCGCCAAGCAGGCCGGGCGGCACAGGGGCGTCCCAGGCCGCCACCTTCGCCTGCGCACGTACCGTCTGCCAGAAGGCGAAATGTTCGGCCGGATAGGCGTAGACCGCCTTCGCCAGCCCGCCATGCACGGTGGGGTCGGCCTGCTCATCACCTTCGAGCCCAAGTGAGTGCACGCCTACTGCATTTGGTGCAGCTTGCTTGCCGATCGCGCTGGTCACCTGGCGCCCGCCGACCATCAGCGGTGACACCCGGCCCACGTTCACGCTCAGTACACGCATTAGTTCATACCGTTTCCGCATGACCCCCGGGCTGAGGGCAGTTACGGGCTGATTACATTGGGGCGAAAATCGCCCTCCCCCGGTTCCCTGGGCGGTATTCGGTGAGCGTCGACGACCCGGCTCGAGGGGCGGTCCTGTCGCGGCGGCGCTGACCGAATCCCGCTTTTTACTTTGTTGATTGGAGAACCGATGAACCGTCCCGTGATGGAAGGGCTGCGCCTGAACGTGCCCGCCTACGTCAAACATGCCCGTCTCGTGGCCTGGGTGGCCGAGATCGCCGCCCTGACCGAGGCGTCGGAAGTCTACTGGTGCGACGGTTCCGAGGCCGAGTACCAGCGCCTGACCGAGCAACTGGTCACCGCCGGCACGCTGATGAAGCTCAACGCGGCCAAGCGCCCGAACAGCTTCCTGGCCCGCAGCGACCCGAGCGACGTCGCCCGTGTGGAAGACCGCACCTACATCTGCAGCGCCACCAAGGAAGCCGCCGGCCCGACCAACAACTGGATGGCCCCGGCCGAGATGCGCACGCTGCTGCAGACCGGCGACAACGCCCTGTTCAAGGGCTGCATGCGCGGCCGCACGATGTACGTGGTGCCGTTCTCGATGGGCCCGCTGGGCTCGCACATCGCCCACATCGGCATCGAGCTGACCGACAGCCCCTATGTTGCCGTGAGCATGCGCACGATGACGCGCATGGGCGCGGCGGTGTTCGACGTGCTGAAGGAAGACGGCGAATTCGTGCCCTGCGTGCACACGGTCGGCGCGCCGCTGGCCGAAGGCCAGAAGGACGTCGCCTGGCCCTGCAACCAGACCAAGTACATCGTGCACTACCCCGAGACGCGCGAGATCTGGTCCTACGGTTCGGGTTACGGAGGCAACGCGCTGCTGGGCAAGAAGTGTTTCGCCCTGCGCATCGCCAGCACCATGGGCCGCGACAGCGGCTGGCTGGCCGAGCACATGCTGGTACTGGGTGTCACGTCGCCCGAGGGCAAGAAATTTCACGTGGCCGCTGCCTTCCCAAGCGCCTGCGGCAAGACCAATTTCTCGATGCTGGTGCCGCCGCAGGGCTTCGAGGGCTGGAGCGTCACCACGATCGGCGACGACATCGCCTGGATCAAGCCGCACACGGATGGCAAGCTCTACGCCATCAACCCGGAAGCGGGCTACTTCGGCGTCGCCCCGGGCACGAACTACCACACCAATCCGAACTGCATGGATTCGCTCAAGCGCGACGTGGTGTTCACCAACGTGGCGCTCACCGACGACGGTGACGTTTGGTGGGAAGGCATGACCGACGAGGCACCGGCGCACCTGATCGACTGGCAGGGCCGCGACTGGACGCCGGAGATCGCCAAGGCCAACCCGGTGAATGGCAAGCCGCGTCCGGCTGCGCACCCGAACGCCCGCTTCACCGTCAGTGCCATCCACAACCCGGTGCTCGACACCGAGTGGGACAACCCTGCCGGCGTGGCCATCGACGCCTTCATCTTCGGCGGTCGCCGCAGCACCACGGTGCCGCTGGTCACCGAGGCCCGCGACTGGACCGATGGCGTCTACATGGCCGCCACCATGGGCAGCGAGACCACCGCCGCCGCCGCCGGCCAGCAGGGCGTCGTGCGCCGCGACCCGTTCGCGATGCTGCCGTTCGCCGGCTACAACATGTCGGACTACTTCCAGCACTGGCTGGACCTGGGCGCCAAGCTGGAAGCCGCTGGTGCCGCGTTGCCCAAGATCTACTGCGTCAACTGGTTCCGCAAGGGCGCCGACGGCAAGTTCGTCTGGCCCGGCTACGGCGAGAACATGCGTGTGCTGCACTGGATCCTCGGCCGTGTGGACGGCACGGCACAGGGCGCGGAGAACATCTTCGGCACCAGCCCGCGTTACGACGACCTGCGCTGGAGCGGCCTGGATTTCACCCGCGCCCAGTACGACAGCGTGATCTCCGTCGACCGCCCGGCCTGGGTGGAGGAGATGAAGCTGCACGCCGAACTGTTCCAGCAGCTGGCCTACCGCCTGCCGCCGGCGCTGGAGGCCACCCGCCAGCGCATCGTGCAGAAGCTGGAAAGCTGATGACGCCGCGGCCCCCAAGGGGCGCGTCAGCGCCCTCGGGCGGCCGAGCGGCGCTGAGCTTGCCATGATGCGCCTGCAGGTCCTGTCGGACCTGCACCTTGAGACCGAAGCCTTCGACCCCGAGCCCGCGCCCGGGGCCGATGCGCTGGTGCTCGCCGGTGACATCGACAGCACCTGGGCCGGGCTGGCGCGCTTTCGCGGCTGGCCGGTGCCGGTGCTGTTCACGCCCGGCAACCACGAGTACGACCGGCGCGACGTCGACGACGCCGACAGACGGCTGCGCGACCACGTCGAGGACCTGGGCTTCGTCTGGCTGCAGCGGCGCGCGATCCTGGTCGACGCCGCCGACGGCCGCAGGCTGCGTTTCGTCGGTGTCACCCGCTGGAGCGACTTCGACCTCTTCGGCAACGCCGGGCGTGAGCGCGCGATGCGTGCCGCCGGCTACTTCCAGCGGGTGATGCAGGCCACCCGCCATGGTCTGCCCTTCGATGCCGAGGCGGTGCGCGCCTTCGGCCTGGATGACCGTGCGTGGTTGGCGGCGGCGCTGACGGAGCCATCCGCCGGCCGCTGGGACGTCACTGTGGCGATCACTCACTTTGCGCCGAGTCTGCGCAGCGCCGACCCGCGCTACGGCCGCCAGCCGGGCACGGCGAGCTTCTGCAACGCCGACGACGACCTGCTGCCCCATGCGGCCCTGTGGCTGCATGGTCACCTGCACTGCCGGCACGACTACCGGGACGCCTGCGGCACGCGCGTGCTGTGCAATGCGCGGGGTTTGTCGGCCAAGGGCGAGGACGCTGGCTGGGACCCGATGCGGCTGGTCGAGGCTTGAGCCCGGTCAAGCCGGGGCAGGGTTGCTGTGGGACACTGACTGCATCACGACGACCCTCCGGACGCAGGAGACCCCATGAAGATCCTCATCGCCGTCGATGGCAGCGCCTTCACCAAGCGCATGCTGGCCTACCTGACTGCGCACGACGAGTTTCCCGGCCGTGCCCACGACTACACGGTGCTGCACACCGTCGCGCCGGTGCCACCGCGTGCCGCCGCGGTGCTCGACAAGCCCACGCTGGACGCCTACTACCAGGACGAGGCGGACAAGGTGTTCAAGCCCATCCGCAGCTTTCTCACCAAACAAGGGCTCGACGCCAAGTTCGTGCACAAGGTAGGCCACGCCGCCGAAACCATTGCCGCGTTTGGCGAGAAGGGCAAGTACGACCTGTTGGTGATGGGTTCGCACGGCCATGGTTCGCTGGCCAACCTGGTCATGGGTTCGGTGGCGACCAAGGTGCTGGCCAAGTGCGGCGTGCCCGTGCTGCTGGTGCGCTGAACCCGCCCCGCGGGGCGGAAACGCCCCTGGCCTCAGCGGGTCCTGAGCCCGCCGAAGCAGGTGCGCAGCACCAGGTCGACGATCTGCTTGTCGTCCAGTTGGCCGGCGGCCTTCAGGAAGCCGGGCACCGGGTCACAGGCGCGGGCGAAGACCGTGTAGAGCACGACCTCCGCCGGCAGTCCGGGGTCGATGGCGCCGTCGGCCTGTGCCTGCTGGATCCACGCACCCAGCTGGTCGCTGACCTGCATCAGCAGGTCGATGTAGGCCTTGCTGCCCATCAGTTCGGCGCGCAGCGTGGAGTTCTGAGACGGCAACGTCGGCATCTCGCCGGCCAACTGCACCTCCAGCGCCCAGCGTGTCACCGCCTCGATCTTCTCGAACGCGGAGCGATCGGCCGGCTGCTGGTCGATGACGGCGGCGGTGCGTTGCAACACCCGCACCATCGCGGCGGCGGCCAGGGCCTCCTTGGAGGGGAAGTGCTTGTAGAGGCTGGCCTTGGCGATGCCGACATCGGCCGCCACCTCGTCCACCGTCATCAGGTCGAAGCCCTTTTCGGCCAGCAGCCGATTGACGGCCGAGACGATGGCGTCCTCGCGGACCTTCAGGACTTGCTCTCGGAATGATCCTCGGGCCATGGGGCCCGGATTCTAGGCGCCTGAGCCGCGCTTCATGCGCCGCAGGACTTGCGGACCTCGGCCCGGTCCCACCACGGGCTGCCGTCGGCATTTGCCGACTCCGCACCCTTGGCGGTGGCCCCTGGCGGCAAGGCCAGCTCCAGGCCGAAGCTGATGCCCATGTCGGCCGGGTCGACGAGGGTCGACACCACCTGGGCCGCCTGGGGGCGGCGGCGCCAGAAGCTGCGCATCTTGGGGCGGGGCAGGTTCATCGGTGTCTCCCTTGTGGCACACGACTGTGCCTGGGTGCAGTTTCGGCCGTGTGACAGGACTCTGGAATCGTGAACAGAGGGCACAACGTGATGCAGTTCCGAGCCGCACCTAGAATCCCGCCCCCCATGTCGTCGAACCCCCACACGCCAGGCCCCCAGCTGCCGTCCGACGTCTGCGCCATCGACTTCGGCACCTCGAACTCCGCCGTGGCGTTGCCCGGTGCGGGTGGCGCCGTGGACCTCGCTCCGCTGGAACCCGGCCAGGTCACGATGCCCACGGCGGTCTTCTACCTGGCCGATGGCCCGGCGCACCTCGCAGAGCCAGAGCGGCTTTACGGCCGCGCAGCCCTGGCCGCGTACGTGGACGGGCTCGACGGCCGCCTGATGCGCTCGATGAAGAGCCTGCTCGGCTCCGCCCTGCTCGACCAGCGCACCGACGTCGGCGCCGGCCGCGCCGTGCGCTATGGCGACGTGATCACCGGCTACCTGCGCCAGCTGCGCCGGCTGGGCGAGGCCGCCGCCGGGCAGGCGCTCCACCGCGTCGTGCTGGGCCGGCCGGTGTTCTTCGTCGACGACGATCCGGCGCGCGACCGTGCCGCGGCCGAGGCCCTGGCACAGGCCGCGCGGAAGGTGGGCTTTGCGGACGTGCGCTTCCAGTACGAGCCGATCGCGGCGGCATTCGCCCACGAGGCCGCTGCGACGACCGAACACCTGGTCCTGGTGGCCGACATCGGCGGCGGCACCTCCGACTTTTCGCTGGTGCGCGTCGGCCCCGACCGCCGCAACCGGCTTGAACGAGAAGACGACATCCTGGCCAACCACGGCGTGCACATCGCCGGCACCGACTTCGACCGCCGGGTCGAACTGGCGGCGATCCTGCCCTTGATGGGGCATGGCGGGCACGGCCCGGCGCGCTCCGGGCAGGCGCCGCGCGAGATCCCGTCCGGCCTGTACCACGACCTGGCGACCTGGCACCTGATCAACACTGTCTATGCTCCCGCCCGGCTGGCCGAATGGAAGGCCATGCGCAGCTGGTTTTCCGACCCGCGCCAGCACACCCGCCTGATGACGGTGCTGGAGGAGCGGCTGGGCCATGCGCTGGCGGCAGCAGCCGAGCAGGCCAAGATCGACGTCGCGCTGCAGGGCGGGGCCGCCATCAACCTCGACGCTGTCGAGCGCGGCCTGGGTGCCACGCTCGATGCCGCCGCCGCCGCGCGCGTGCTGCAGGCCGACCAGGCCCGCATCGTCGATGGGGCGCGGGAAACGCTGCGCCAGGCCGGCGTGCGCGCCGACGCGGTGCAGGCGCTCTTCTTCACCGGGGGATCCACTGGCCTGGCCTCGCTGGTGGACGGCATTGCGGCGGTCTTTCCGGCGGCCACCCCGGTGCGCGGCGACCGTTTCGCCAGCGTAGCCACCGGTCTCGGGCTGCACGCCCGACGGGTGTTCAGCGGCGGGACTTCGGCCCCGGCCTGACCGTCCGGCCCGGGCGGGCCGCCGGCCGACGCGCCGGCGGCTTGGCGCGCGGGCGCGTCACGTCGGCGATCAGCATCACCGCGCGCACCAGGTCCTGCACCGCCTCGGCCAGGTCCGCCGGCGGCTCGATGGTCTCGATCACCGCCTGCAGCGGCTCGGCGTCTTCCAGGTCCTCGGCGTCGAAGTGCAGGTAGATCAGCGCCAGCGGCTCCACCAGTTCCGGGTCCTCCATCGCCTGCAGTGCCGGGAAGGTGTCCAGCGCGGCCGCGAAGCCGGCGACCCAGGGCAGCACGCTGTCGGAGATCGCGGCTTCGTCGTCGGGGTAGATCCAGGGGTCGAACCAGTCGCGGGCATCGATGGCGCGCTGCAGTTCGGCATGGCGGCGGCCCACCAGGGCCAGCAGCTCGGTGGCGTCCTGGCCGGAAGGCAGCGGCCGTCCTTCCACGTCCAGCACGCCGGGTTGCCAACGCGCTGGCGGCACCGTCTGCGGCTGCAGGATCACGCCGCAGAGATAGCCGTCCAGGGCCATCACGTCCATGGGTTCCAGGGGCGCGGGCAACGACGCCAGCAGGTCCTGCAGGCGGTCGAGGTCGGCGTCGGACAGGGGCGCGGGGGCGCCGCCAGCGGCGGGGCGGGAGGTGTGGGCCATGCCTTGATTGTCCTCGGTCGGTGGTTGCCCCCCCACCTTGCAGGATGGCGCGTGGCCGCCCGGCCCCTAGCATGCGCCCAGCGTCGGTCTCTGGCCGGCGCTTCGCTCCCAACGACGCTCTCGCGAGAGGGCTTGTCCAGGCCCGGCGCCTCACGGCGGCCGGGCTTTTTTTTGCGGCATAGTGGCAGGCTCGACGATCGCAGGAGACTTGCCATGGGCGCGCCAGACCCCTTCACCCAAACCACGGACGTCGGCCACTGGATCGGTGGCCGTGCTGTGCCCGGCAGCGGCAGCCGCCAACAGGCCGTGTGGAACCCCGCCACCGGTCAGGTGGCGCGCCAGGTGCGGCTGGCCGAGGTGGCCGACGTCGAGGCGGCCGTGGCCGCCGCCAGGGCGGCCCAGCCGGCCTGGGGCGACACGCCACCGATCCGCCGCGCCCGCGTGATGAACAACTTCCTGGCGCTGCTCAACCAACACCGCGACACGCTGGCCGCGATGATCACGGCCGAGCACGGCAAGGTCTTCACCGACGCCCAGGGCGAGGTCACGCGCGGCATCGACATCGTCGAGTTCGCCTGCGGCGTTCCGCAGCTGCTCAAGGGGGACTACACCGACCAGGTCAGCACCGGCATCGACAACTGGACGCTGCGCCAGCCGCTGGGTGTGGTGGCCGGCATCACGCCGTTCAACTTCCCGTGCATGGTCCCGATGTGGATGTTCCCGGTGGCCCTGGCCTGCGGCAACGCCTTCATCCTCAAGCCCAGCGAGCGCGACCCGTCGCCGTCGCTGTTCATGGCGGACCTGCTCAAGCAGGCCGGTCTGCCCGACGGCGTGTTCAACGTCGTGCAGGGCGACAAGGTGGCCGTGGACGCCCTGCTCACGCACCCGGACGTGAAGGCCCTGAGCTTCGTCGGCAGCACACCGATCGCGCAGTACATCTACGAGACCGGCGCCCGCCACGGCAAGCGTGTGCAGGCGCTGGGCGGGGCCAAGAACCACATGGTGGTGATGCCCGACGCCGACCTGGAGCAGGCCGTGGACGCGCTCATCGGCGCCGCCTACGGCAGCGCCGGCGAGCGCTGCATGGCCATCAGCGTGGCGGTGCTGGTGGGCGATGTGGGCGACCGCATCGTGCCGCGCTTGGCCGAGCGTGCAAAGGCGCTGAAGGTCATGAACGGCATGGAGCTCGCCGCCGAGATGGGCCCCATCGTCACCAAGGAGGCGCGCGACCGCATCGAGGGTTACGTGGCCACCGGCGTCAAGGAAGGCGCCACCCTGGTGGTGGACGGGCGTGGGCTGAAGGTGCCCGGCCACGAGGCGGGCTTCTTCACGGGTGGCACGCTGTTCGACCATGCCACGCCGGCCATGCGCATCTACCGCGAGGAGATCTTCGGCCCGGTGCTGGTGTGCCTGCGCGTGCCTGACATGGCTGCGGCGCTGCAGCTGATCAACGAGCACGAGTTCGGCAACGGCGTGGCCTGCTTCACCAGCGACGGCGGCGTGGCGCGCGAGTTCGCCCGCCGGGTGCAGGTGGGTATGGTGGGCATCAACGTGCCGATCCCGGTGCCGATGGCCTGGCACGGCTTCGGCGGCTGGAAGAAGAGCCTGTTCGGTGACATGCACGCCTATGGCGAGGAAGGCGTGCGCTTCTACACCAAGCAGAAGAGCGTGATGCAGCGCTGGCCCGACAGCATCGGCAAGGGCGCCGAATTCACGATGCCCGTGTCGAAGTGAGGCGTCGGGCCTGCCTGGCCCTGCCGGCGGCGCTGCCCTGGTTGCCAGGCTGCGCCGTGCCCACGCCGGCGTTCGACGGTGCCAACGGTGCCGACGGCTTGGACGCGGATCTGCACCACGCCGCGGCGCTGCGTGACGCCGGCCTGCGTGACGAGCACGCCTGGCGTCTGGTGCGGGCGTTGGCCGCCGGCATCGGCCCGCGCCCGGCCGGCAGCGCCGGTGATGCGCGCGCCGTGGCCTGGGCACAGGATGCGTTGCGTGGCCTGGGCCTGCAGGCGGTGCGGGCCGACCCGGTGCCGCTGCGCGTCTGGCAGCGCGGACCGGCGGCGGCGCGCCTGACCGCACCCCAGGCACGTCCGCTGGTGATGGCGGCGCTGGGCAACAGCGTGCCGGCGCCGCCGGAAGGCCTGGAGGCCGAGGTCGCCTGGTATCCGGACCTGGCCGCGTTGATGGCTGACACCAGCGACCGGGCCCGCGGCCGCATCGTCTTCATCGACCAGCGCACCGAGCGCACACGCGACGGCAGCGGCTACGGGCGCGCCGTCGGGGCCCGCTTCGCCGGGCCGGTGGAGGCCGCCAGGCGCGGGGCGGTGGCGCTGGCGATCCGGTCCATCGGCACCGACCGCGCCGCCATCGCCCACACCGGCGCCACCCGCTACGACATCCGCGTGCCGCGCATCCCCGCGTTCGCCGTGTCGGTGCCCGACGCCGAGCACATGGCCACGCTGCAAGCGGCCGGCACACCGATGCGCCTGGCCTTCACGCTGCAGGCGCGGTCGGACGTCGAGGCGGTCACCCACAACGTGATCGCCGACCTGCCGGGCAGCGATCTGGCGCACGAGGCGGTGCTGATCGGCGCCCACCTCGACAGCTGGGACCTGGGCCAGGGCGCACTGGACGATGCAGCCGGCGTGGGCATCGTCAGTGCTGCCGCAGGCCTGATCGCCGCCAGCGGCCGTCGGCCACGGCGCACCGTGCGCGTGGTGCTGTTCGGCAACGAGGAAAACGGCTTCGACGGCGCCCGCGCCTATGGCGACCGCCACGCCAACGTCGTGCACCAGCTGGTGGCCGAAAGCGACTTCGGCGCCGGCCCCATCTACCGGTTGTCGGCCCGCGTGCAGGCCGAGGCCTGGCCGCAGGTGCAGGCCATGGCAAGCGTGCTGGCGCCGCTGGGCGTGGGGCTCGGGGTCAACACCGGCACACCGGGTCCGGATGCGGCGGTGCTGATGCGCCGCCACCGCTGGCCGGCACTGCAATTGCACCAGGACGGCAGCCGCTATTTCGACGTCCACCACACCGAGCACGACACTGTCGACCAGATCGACCCCGCGGCCCTCCGCCAGAACGTGGCCTGCTGGGCCGCCTGCACCTGGCTGGCCGCACAATCGCCGGTGGCCTTCGGGCCTCCCACGCTCTAGAAGAACAAGACCATGACCTCGCCCTTGCCCGAACCACCGGCCCTGGTGCCGATGTGCCACATCCGCTGCGAGGTCGAGGCCCTCGTCAGCCTTGGCCCGGCGCCGCAGGGCGAACGCCGCTACGTGCCGCTGGGTGGCGGCACGGTGGACGGCCCCGAGCTGCAGGGCAGCCTGGTGCCTGGCGGCGTTGATTGGCAGGTGGCCCGCGCCGACGGCACGCTCGAAATCGCTGCCCACTACGTCATCCGCACACCCGATGGCGCGCTGGTGGAGGTGCAGAGCAACGGCCTGCGTCACGGCCCGCCCGAGGTCATGGCACGCCTTGCGCGGGGCGACGCCGTGGCTCCGGGTGAGTACTTCTTTCGCACGCTGATGCGTTTCACCACCGGTCACCCCGATTGGCAGCACCTGAACAAGGTGATGGCCATTGCGCGCGGCCGGCGCGAAGCGCGTCTGGTGGTGCTGGACGTCTATCGCCTGTGCTGATGGCCTGAGCACGATGACGCAAGGCGACGCAAAGCAGGCCCTGGCTGATGCCCAGGCCTGCCTGGATCGTGGCGCGCTGGCCGCAGGGTTGGCCGCGGCCGACCGTGCCGCGGTGCTGGCCACCGACAACACCACCCGCGCGCAGGCCGGTTGGCTGCAGGCCCAGTTGACCTATCGGCGCGGCGACTACGCCGGCGTGCTGGCGCTGGCCGACACGCTGACGCCCATGCTGCGCGCCGAAGGCGGCGACAACCTGCGCGAGTTCCTGCGCAGCGTGGTCTTCGCGGGGGCGGAGATCGGCCGCTTCGACCTGGCACTGCCGGCCGCCTACGAGGTGCATGCGCTGGCCGAGGCCACCGGGCGCGCGGGGCCACGCTCGCAGGCGCTGAACGCCTTCGGCATCTGCTTCGAGCGCATGGGCGACCCCTGGCAGGCCGAACGCCTGCTGCGGGACGCGCTGAGCCTGGCGCGTGATGGCGAGGTGCAGCGTGAACTGCTGGCCGCGTTGAACAACCTCTGCGCGGTGCTGATCGGCGCCTACTACCTGCAACGTGGCGCCGAGGCCTCGCCGGAATCGCTGGCGGCGCTGAACCGTGCGCTGCCGCTGGCCGAGGAAATGGTGGCCCTGCTTGGCGCCGGCGGTGACCCTTACATGCGCGCCATCTCCGAGGGGAACCTGGGTGAGATCCTGGTCCACCTCGGTGAACGCGAACGCTCGCAGCAACTGCTGCAGCGCACGCAGGAGGAGACCACCCGGCTGGGCTTCATGCCCCAGCGCCGCCGCGTGATCTGCTCGTTGGCCGAGTGGGAGCTGCGCCATGGCACCGAGGCCCGCGCTCGAGACCAGCTGCAGGCGCTGCTGGCCGAAGTGGATGCGGAGGGCGCCGCGCTGCCGCCGATGACGGCCGTGCGCGCCCACCATGCGCTCTACCAGGCGCACAAGGCCCTGGGCGAGACCGCGGCGGCGCTGCAGCACCTGGAGACCCAGGCGGAGCTCCTGCGCGAGCGCGTGGTGCAGCAACTGCGCGTGCAGTCGGAACAGTTCATCACCCGCGTCGAGGCGGAACAGTCCCGCCGTGAAGCCGATCGCCAGCGGGCCCGCGCGCAGAGCCTGGAAGCCGACGCCCGCCGCGACCCGCTCACCGGGCTGGGCAACCGGCGCGCGGTGGATCATCAGCTGTCCACCTTGCTGAGCGATGCGGCAGCCGCCGGCCAGCCAGTGACGCTGGCCATGCTCGACCTGGACCGCTTCAAGCAGATCAACGACCGCCATGGCCACCTGGTGGGCGACCGCGTGCTCGTGACTGCTGCCCAGTTGCTGCGCGAATGCGTGCGCCATGGTGACCTGGTCGCGCGCATCGGTGGCGAGGAGTTCCTGGCCGTGCTGCCCGACGCCGACGCGGCGCGGGCGCGCGAGATCTGCGAGCGCATCCGCCAACGATTCGTCGGCCACGATTGGGGGGCCCTGGCCCCAGGGCTGACGGTCACGCTCAGTGCCGGCCTGGCCAGCACGCCGCCCTACGACGAGACGGCGCTGACCACGCGCGCCGACCGGGCGCTCTACCGGGCCAAGGCCAACGGCCGCGACCGCGTCGAAGCCGGTTGATCCGCGGTCCGCAGGGCGACCGCATCGCCGGCAGTTCCGGCGGCCCCGGCGGCCCCGCCAGAGGCCTGCTCAGCTGCCGACCGGCCCGCCGTCGCGTCGCCGGATGGCCAGCGTAGCCGAGCGGGGCCGTGTCGCCTGTGCACCATCGGGCCAGCGCGAGTAGCGGGTCGGGTCGGCCGGGTCACTGCGGCCGCGCGGCGTCTCGCCGGGGTGCTGCACATTGACGAACATCGTCGTCGCGTCGGGTGTGAACGCTGCGCCGGTGATCTCGCAGCCCACCGGGCCGGTGAGGAAGCGCCGGACCTCGCCACTGGCCACGTCGCAGGCCAGCATCTGGTTGTTGCCCAGGTTCGCGTAGTCGCCTTGGCCGAGCGTCGAACTGCTGGCGTCGGTCTGGATCCACAGCAGGCCGCGCGGGTCGAAGGCCAGGCCATCCGGGCTGCCAAAGGCGTCGCCGCGGATCGTGCCCTGCGCTTCGGCACGTGGATTGGCTGGGTCGCCTGCCAGCAGCAGATGGTTCCAGCGGAAGCGGGTGGCGTCGAAGTCGTTGGCTTCCGTCCAGCGGATGATGTGACCCATCGTGTTCATGGCCCGCGGGTTGGCCGCGTCCACTCCCGGCTTGCCGAGGGCGCCGCGGCCGCTGTTGTTGGTCAGCGTGCAGTAGACCGTGGTGCCGCCGGGTTCGATGGCCAGCCATTCCGGGCGGTCCATCTTCGTGGCGCCCAGCAGGTCGGCCGCCTGACGCGTCTTGACGACCACCTCGCCTTGATCGGCAAAACCGTTGGCTGCCGTCAACGGCCCCTGGCCATGCACCAGCGGTAGCCATTGCCCTGTCCCGTCGGCGTCGAAACGCGCGACGTACAGCGTGCCGTGGTCCAGCAGCGTGGCGTTGGCCTTGGCCTTCGTGAGGCCCTGGGCGCCAGGTGCGACACGGTCGCGGCTGACGAACTTGTAGATGTACTCGAACGCCGCGTCCTCGCCGGAATAGACCACCGCGCGGCCGGCCTTCGTCACCGCCACCCAGGCGCCTTCGTGCGCCGCGCGGCCCAGGGCGGTGCGTTTGACCGGCGTGCTCGCCGGGTCCATCGGGTCCACTTCGACGATCCAGCCGAAGCGATGGAATTCGTTCGGATGACGGGTGGTGTCGAAGCGCTCGTCGTGGTCGCCCCAGCGTGCCCAGCCGGCGGCGCGCAGGCCCCAGCGCCGCTGGTCGGCGGTGAGGGCCGGGCCACCGTCGAAGTAGCCGGCCCAGTTCTCCTCGCCCGACAGGTAGGTGCCCCAAGGGGTCATGCCGGCGGCGCAGTTGTTCAGCGTGCCGAGGATACGCGTGCCGGCGGGGTCCGCCTCGGTGCGCATCAGGGCATGGCCGGCAGCCGGCCCGCCGACGGCGAAGGGCGAGGCCGCCGTGAAGCGTCGTGCAAAGGGCGACGGCCGCACCAGCCGCCAGCCCTCTGGCGCGCGCTCGACTTCCACCACGGCGATGCCATGGGCCGCCTGGGCCTTGGCGACCTTGGCCGCGTTCCAGCCCGCCTGACCGTCGGTGAACAGCAGCCCTTCGTCCACGTACTCGTGGTTCATCACCAGCAGGCCGCGGCGAGCACCGTCCAGTGGAAAGTAATGGAGGCCGTCGTGGTGCATGCCCAGCTGAACGGCCTGCTCGGCGGCGGTGTTGGACGCGTCGGGCCGCCAGGTCGGCATCGCGCCCGCCACGCCCACCGGTTCGCCCCAGGGTGCGATCACCTGCGCCACGTAGCCGGGTGGCACCACCACGGTGTCGGCGTTCGACGTCGGCACGCCGGCGAACCCCAGGCGCGGCTGCGGCTCGCCGGTGGCGCAGCCGGCCACCCACGGCCCATAGAGCGCTGCCGCCGCGGCACCCGTGCCCAGCCGCAGCAGCATGCGCCGCGCCGGGTCGGACACCTCGTGGATGCTGGGGTTGGCGCTGCGGTTGCTGTCCTCGGGCGTGCCGGTATCCATCGTGCCTTGTCAGAGCTTCTCGGTCTCGCCCACCTTGGGCTGCCACTTCATCAGCCGCTTCTCGATGCGGCCGACCAGCGCGTCCAGCACCAGCGCAAAGGCCGTGAGCACGATGATGCCGGCCATCACGGTGTTGATGTCGAAGGTGCCCTCGGCCTGCAGGATCAAGTAGCCCACACCCTGGCTGGAGCCCAGGTATTCGCCCACGACGGCGCCCACGAAGGCCAGGCCCACGCTGGTGTGCAGGCTGCTGAACACCCAGCTGGTGGCGCTGGGCAGGTAGACATGCCGAAGCAACTGGCGCTGGCTGGCGCCCAGCATGCGCGCGTTGGCCAGCACCACCGGGCTGACTTCCTTGACGCCCTGGTAGACGTTGAAGAACACGATGAAGAACACCAGGGTCACGCCCAGTGCCACCTTGGACGCCACGCCCAGCCCGAACCAGACGCTGAAGATCGGCGCCAGGATGATGCGGGGCATCGAGTTCAGCGCCTTGATGTAAGGGTCCAGCACCGCTGACGCCAACGGCGCCAGCGCCAGCCACAGGCCGCCGCCCAGACCCAGCACGGCGCCGATGCCGAAGGCCAGCAGGGTTTCCAGCAGCGTCACGCCCAGGTGGCGGTAGATGTCGGCATCCACCACGAACCAGGTCCAGATGCGTTCGCCCACCATCCCCGGCTGGCCGAAGAAGAAGGCGGCCTGGCGGTCGTTGTCGAACATCATCGGCGGCACCAGGCCGGGTTCGGTCATGACGTACCAGAACCCGACCAGTGCCAGCAGCAGGCCGCCCTGCCAGAATCGAACGTTCTTCAGCATTCGGAGTTTTCCACGGCGCATCGCGCCTCGCGCGGCGCATTGGGCGCAGCTGCCAAGCCAAGCTTCCCGCCGCGGACCCGGCTTTGCCGGGCCGCTGGCGGACGGCCCCGTCGGGGGGTAGCGAGCGCTAGCGAGCTTGGGGGCCCCATGTCACGCTGCCTTGAGTTGTTGCGCGTAGCCCTTGAGCACCTCTTCGCGCAGCACAGCCCAGATGGCGTTGTGCAGGTCGATGAAGGCCGGCGTCGTGCGCACCTCGGCCACGTCGCGCGGGCGTTCCAGCGTCACGTCGAAGGCGCCGATGGGGTGGCTGGCGGGGCCGGCGGAGAGCACCACCACGCAGTCGCTCATCGCGATCGCTTCATCGAGGTCGTGGGTGATGAAGAGCACGGCCTTCTTCTTCTGCGCCCAGAGGTCGAGCACCTCGTTCTCCATCAGCTGCCGGGTCTGGATGTCCAGCGCGCTGAAGGGCTCGTCCATCAGGATGATGTCCGGGTCCAGCGCCAGCGTCTGCGCCAGGCTGGTGCGCTTGCGCATGCCGCCGGAGAGCTGGTGCGGGTAACGATCGCCAAAGCCGCCCAGGCCCACGCGCTTGAGCCAGTGCTCGGCCTGTGCCTTCGCCTCGGCCTGCGGCACGCCGCGGAATTCGAGCCCCGCCATCACGTTGCCCAGCGCGGTGCGCCAGGGCATCAGGCTCTCGGCTTGGAACATGTAGCCGGCGCGCGTGTTGATGCCCTGCAGGTCCTGACCGAACACCTGCACGCGGCCGGTGCTGGGCTGCAGCAGCCCGGCGCCGACGTTGAGCAGCGTGCTCTTGCCGCAGCCCGTGGGCCCGACCACGCTGACGAACTCGCCGGCGCCGACGGTCAGGTCCACATCGCGCACGGCGGTGTAGCGCTGGCCCGGATCGTCCTTGCTGACGAAGGTGCAGGACACCCCCGCCAGCTGCAGGGCTGGCGTGCTCACGAGCGCTTGTACTTCGCGTTGGCCTTCTTCACGAAGTCGTTCGTGTAGACGGCCTTGAGGTCCAGCTTGGCGGCGGCGATCTTCGGATCGACGCTGCTCAGCGCGCGGAAGGCGGTCGTCGAGCCGGCGTCCGGGATCATGCCGTCGGGCGACAGCGCACCCTTGGCGGCCAGGAAGGCGTCGATGTAGACCGCGCGGTCCCCCAGCAGGAAGGCCTCAGGTACGGCGTTGATGATGTCGCCCGGGCCGGCCTGCTGGATCCAGTGGTTGGCACGCACCATGGCGTTGGCCATCGCCTGCACGGTGTTCGGGTGCTTGTCGATGAAGCTCTGCGGCGCATACAGGCAGCCGGCGGGCATGGGGCCGCCGAAGACACGGTCGGCCTCGGCCACGTTGCGCGTGTCGGTCACGATCTTCAGATCGCCGGAGCGCGCCAGCAGCGTGATCACCGGGTCGAGGTTGCTGATGGCGTCGATGTTGCCGGCGCGCATGGCGGCCACGGCGCCGTTGCTGGCACCGACGCCGACGAAGGACACGTCGCTGGGCTTCAGCCCCGCCTTGGCCAGCACGAAGTTGGCCATCACGTTGGTGGAACTGCCCGGTGCGGTGACGCCGATCTTCTTGCCCTTGAGGTCGGCCACCGACTTGAAGTTGGGCATCGTCTTCGGGTTCACGCCGAGCACGATCTGCGGCGCGCGGCCCTGCAGCACGAAGGCGCGCATGGCTTGGCCCTTGAACTGCATGTTCACGGTGTGCTCGAAGGCACCGGAGACCACGTCGGCGCTGCCGCCCACCACCGCGGCCAGGGCGCGCGAGCCGCCGGCGAAGTCGACGATGCTCAGGTCCAGGCCTTCGTCCTTGAAGTAGCCCTTCTGCTCGGCGATCGTCAGCGGCAGGTAGTACAGCAGGTTCTTGCCGCCCACGGCGATCGTGGCCTTGGCCTTCTCCAGGCCTTGCGCGCGCACCAGGGCCGGCGCGGCCAGCGCACCGGCGGCGGCCAGGCCGCCCAGCATCAGTTCCCGACGTTGCATGTGTTTGTCTCCATCCGGTTTGGGGGAAACGGGATCGTAGCGCGGCTACGATGGCCGCCATGGACGCCGCACCTTCCGACCGACTCCTGCTCGTCACCGGCGGCAGCCGGGGCATCGGTGCCGCCGTGGCGCGCCAGGCCGCCGCGGCCGGCTGGCACGTGGCCGTGAATTACGCGCGGGACGCCGCGGCTGCCGAGGCCGTGTGTGCCGACGTGCGCGCCGCCGGCCGCCAGGCCTGGGCGTTGCCCGCCGATGTGGCCGACGAGGCCCAGGTGGAGGCCATGTTCGCGCGCCTGGACGCCGAGGCGCCGCCGCTGGCCGGCCTGGTGAACAACGCCGGCGTGGTGGACCGCGCCCAGCGGCTCGATCAGATGGACCTGGCGCGCTGGCAGCGCATCTTCGGCATCAACGTGATCGGCACGCTGCTGTGCACGCGTGCGGCGGTGCGGCGGATGTCCAGCCGCCACGGCGGGCGTGGCGGCAGCATCGTCAACCTGTCGTCGGTGGCGGCGCGCCTGGGCGCCCCGGGCTGGTACGTGGACTACGCGGCCAGCAAGGGCGCCATCGACACCCTCACTGTCGGCCTGTCGCGCGAACTGGCGGCCGAAGGTGTGCGCGTGAACGCCGTGCGGCCGGGCATCATCGACACCGAGATCCACGCCTCTGGTGGCCAGCCCGACCGTGCCCGGGACCTGGCACCGACCATCCCGATGCAGCGCGCTGGCTCCGCCGACGAGGTGGCCGCGTCCATCGTCTGGCTGCTGTCTGACGCGGCCAGCTACACCACCGGCGCCCTGCTGGACGTGACCGGCGGGCGCTGATCGACGCCGCGTCGGCCGGCTTCTGCCGGCGCGCCGCGGCGTACGGCGGCGTACAGCGATGCTTCAGGCACCGGCGCAGGCCCGGAGCCGGTCGAGCCAGGCCGTGATGGCCTGCGGCTCGCCAGCGCTTGTGCCGGCACGGGCGCGCAACGCGTACTCGGCGTTGTCGTGCACCGAGCGCCAGCTCTTGGGCGCCGGCACGCGCACGTGCAAGTCTTCCAACCGCGCCAGCAGCGCCGGCAGTTCGGCCGCCAGCCGACCCCGCGCCGCGGCCACGAAGGCATCGATTTCCACCAGGCCGACGACGCTCCAGAAATCCGGCGCCTCGGTGACCTTGCGCTGCGCGCTGAGGCGGGCGCGTTCCACCAGTGTGGCGTCGAGCGCCGAGCGCCCGGGCTGCGCCAGCACACAGGCCAGGCGGTTGACCACGGGGTAGAACAGGTCGGGCGCGTCCTGGGCCAGCGCGATGGCCTCGGCGCGGGCGTAGGCGGCGTCGGCCTGATGGCTGGCGGACTGTGCCGCGGCAGGGTCGGCCAGGCGTTCCAGCATGGCCAGTCGCTTCCAGGCCGATCCGCACAGGCTGTGGCGCTCGGCGGTGGGCTGGAGTGTGGCCAGCGCTTCCAGCTGGCGGGCGGCATCGGGAATGGTCTGCCGCGCCGCCTCACGCTCGTCGCTGCCCACCGGCGTGCCGCGGGCGGCCGATTCGGCGTGCCGCACACGCAGGTTCAGCCACTGCTCGTGCGCCTTCATCTGCGCGCTGCCGTCGGGCGCGGCCGTGGCCCGGCCATACCAGGCGATGGCCTCGGCCAGCGCGCCCGCCTCGGCATAGGCCAGGCCGAAGGCCTCGGCCACCGCGCCGATGCCGCCCCACAGCGCGCTGAAGCGTGCCTCCAGATGGCGCAGGTGCTCCAACTGCCGCGCGGCGCTTCGGCGCTGGAACTTCGATTCCACCGCCAGCTTTTCCAGCGCCAGGGCCAGGCCCAGCGGGGACGACAGGCTGGCGTATTCGTCGACCACCGGGTCGCTGGCCTGCGCGTCGCCCACCCCGCGGCGGAAGACCCAGTCCGGGTCGCCATAACACTGGTAGGCGGCCCAGGTGTTGTTGCCATTGCCACCCTGCAGCGGGTCGGCCTGCCGCCACGCGGCTTCGCGCGCCTCGGCCACGGCGTCGATGAAGGGCCGGCCGGCCAGCAGCGTGCGGTAGAAACGCGCCGCAAAGGCGGCCGCAGCGTCGTCGTCCACCGCCCAGCCGGCGGCGACCACGCAGCGCACTCCGGCTTCGATGAGGGCCTCGGCCACGCTGGCGGCAAAGGCCGGGCTGTCCAGCGGATCGCGCCCCGGCGCCACCGGCGCGATCTTCGCCAGATGACAGCAGTTGACGAACACCAGTTCCGGCACGTCGCGCATCTGCTCGATCTCGCGCGGGCCCAGGAAGCTCTCGTCGGACATGACCAGGCCGCCCGGGCCACCCTTGCCGTCGCTGGCCTCGCCGTGGCCGGCGATGTGCACGATGCGCCAGGGCCGCTCGAACAAGGCGTTGAGGATGCCCACCGCCTCGGCCTGCGCCACCAGCTTCACGCGTTCAGCGCCCACGCCCTGCAGGCCGCCCAGGGCGGCGGCCACGGCCTGTGCTTCCTGCAAGGCGCCAGGCAGCGGGGCGTAGCGGTCGTCGGTGAGCCGGGGCTCCCCCACCACCAGCACCTGTTCGTCGGCGCTGGCGTCGCGCACGCGGCTGCGGAAATGCGCTGTCTGCAGCTTGCGCAGCAGGCGGGTGCGCACCGCCCAGGGCCGCGGGTCGCCGCCGCTGCGCCGCTCCGGCGGCATGTCCAGCAGTTCCCATGGCACCTTGGCGGTGTGCGGGTCGAGTTCCAGCACCATGCGTTCGGTGCCGCCCAGGTAGGCCTCCATGTCGCGCGGGACCAGCAGCTGGAACAGCGTGCGGCCAAGCTGGGTGTCGTCGTTGGTGTCGGCAGCGGCGCGGCGCACCATCTGGTGCACCAGCGTGGCCTGCGGCGCCACGCTGTGCAGTTCGCTGCGCGCGCGTCGGGTGTCCAGCCGGAAGCGGATCTGGTCCGGCGCGCCGGCGGACGACAAGGCGGTGATCAGGTCGTAGTCGGCCCCGCGGTAGGCGGTGTCGATCTGCCGCCGCAGCGGCCCGGTCCCCGGGGTGATGACCGGTGCGATGACGAAGTGCCCCGGCGCCGCCGTGGCCTGCACCTGCAGCGCGCGCCAGGCGTCGGAGGCGCGCTCCAGGTACAGCTCCACCAGCGTCAGCCGGGTGGGCAGCGGCCACAGCAGGGCGTTGTCCGGGCGGCCGGCGGCATCGGCTGCCGCCTGGCGCGCGGCGTTGCCCCGGCGCACGATCTCCGCCGCGTCACGCACGCCCGTGGCGATGCCGGCGGCCGCCTCGCCCGGGCCCATGCCGGCACCGCCGCTGCCCATCAACGTGGCCGCCAGTTCCACCGCCGCCGCCGATTCACCCTGCTCGGCCAGGCGCTGCAGCCAGGCCAGGGTGGCCTGGCGCACGCCGAAGGCCAGGTCCTTCTGCGTCAGCGCACCTTCGTCGCCGAGGCCGATGACGATGGCGGCCCGCGGCCGGGGCGCCCGCCAGGGGTCGTCGGACGCACCGCCGTTGACGAAGACCTGGTGTTCGCCGATGCCCTGCGGGTAGAGCCCGGCGTCCAGCGACGCGCTGAGTGCGCCTCCCAGGCGGCCGTCGATCACGGCCTCGGTGCCGGTGACCTTGGTGGCGTGGTAGTGGCCCAGCATCAGCGGCTGGCCGATGAAGGTGAGGTCGCCATTGCAGACGTCCACGCGCAGCGCCGCACCGGGGTCGGCCGCGCGCGCCGCCGCGGCGTCACTCTCCAGACCCGGCGCCGACAGCAGCGACTTCATGCTGTCCATGGGCCGGGCCACGCCGGGCTGGTGCCCGCGCGACGGGCGCGAGGCCACATGAGCCAGTGCGGTGCCGGCCCCGGCACTGGCCGCGCCACCCTCGGCGCCGCCGCGGCTGGCGGCGGCCTGTGCTTCGGCCAGCCGCGGCAGGCGCTCGGTGTCGCCATGCTCCAGCAGTTCGCGGTAGGCCTCGAAGGCGTCGGCATGGTCAGGCAGGCTGCCGTGGTCCACCTTCAGCGTCCAGGTGCGCACGCCGGGCAGCAGGGCGCTGCGCAGCGGCACGCGGCCATCGCCACCATCGACGGCGTTCAGGTATTCCAGGCCTTCATCGCCCCATTGCCAGCCGTCGGGCGTGTAGCGGGCGTGGCCCGTCACCAGCAGCAGGCGGTCGGCGAAGGCCGGCAGGTCGGTCTGCACCTGCGCGTCCAGGCGCCGGCGCAGCGCCAGCGCGCGGTTGAGCACCGGCTGCGGCGGCACGCCCCAGCTGTAGGGCGCCAGCTGGCTGGGGTCGTCGGGTGCGATCCAGTTGCGGTGCCACCAGTTGGCGTCGCGCACCTTCTGCAGGTCGCGCCGGGCCATGTCGGCCCAGGTGTCGTGGCGGGCGAGGCGGCCGTCGTCGTCGAGCAGGGCCGCCTGCAGTTGCAGGAAGCCGGGCATGCCAGCCATGGTCTGGCGGGCGCGTTCGTCGTCGAACAGCCCGCCCACCGAGGCCAGCAGGTTGCCGAAGCGGTCGTCACCGGAGAGCACCTGCATCGGCGCCCAGGAGCCGCCGTTGGGCGTGCCCAGCATGAGCAGGCGGGCGCCCTGGCGCTGCAGCATCCGCGCCCAGGTCTCCGGGCGTTCCAGCTGCACCGTGCGCGCGACGACGCCGCCCATCGAGTGCGCGATCAGGCGCACCGGCTGGCGTGAGGCTTCGCGCAGTGCCAGCTCGCGGTCGATGGCGTCGGCCAGGCGACGGGCTTCGTCCTCGATCGGCCGCCGCCAGTCGAAGGCGAACGGGATGACCTCGTGTGATCGCTCCAGAGCGGTGGCCAGGTCGTCGTAGAACATGCCGATGGGACCATCGGGGTGCACCTGGTCGTCGACGCCTTCGCCCTGCCATGCCAGGCGGTCCAGACCGCCGAGCAGGCGCAGGCTCAGCCAGATGCGCTTGTCGCCCACCTTCAGGTGGCTGCCCAGGATGCCGGGCAGCAGGAACACCGCCGGCCGGTCGGCGGGCGCCGGCAGCCCGGCGGGGCGACCACGGGCGGCCCGCAGGCCGCCGGCGTCCTCACCAGCCCAGGACAGCGGGCCGATGCTGCGGTAGCCGGACGGCCGGTCCTGCGTCAGCCCTTCGACCACCGCGCCGACGGTGCGCGGGTTCACGAAGTAGTTGAAGTGCGTGACCTTGCCGCCCTGGTCGAGCAGGAACTGCGCGCCACCGTTCGTGCGCGGGGTGCCGCCGTACATGGAGCGCGTCTGCACCACGATGTCGTTGTCGGTCCAGTAGAAGGCGTCGGCCAGCAGCGTCTTGACCCAGCTGCCCAGGGTGTCGCCTTCCAGGTCGCCGGCCACCACCCGCAGGTCACCGGGCACGGGCTCGCCGCCGTTGAGCCAGCGCACCAGCGGGCTGTCGGGCATCATCGCCGCCAGGCCCGGCAGCTTGCCCGGGTCCTCGCGGCGGCGGGCCACCTCGGCCAGAAAATCCAGCAGCGCCGGGGCCACCGGGATGTTGGCCAGCTGCAACCCCCAGCGCAGCACCGACAGGTAGGCGTCCAGCCGCCGCGAGGCCAGCAGCGTGCCGCGGGCCGGGCAGGCGACGCGCACGACGCGTTCGACGCCGATGCCCCGCTGCTTCACCAGGCTGGCCAGCTGCTGAAGCGCGGCACGCTGCTTGGCGTACGCGGGGCCGGCAAACGGCGCCAGGTCGTCCGCTGAAAGTTCGCCGCCGCGGCCGCAGATGCGCGCCAGCACCTCGGCCACCAGGCCGCCGCGCGAGTGCGTGACCAGGTGCAACCGGGCGCCGCTGGGCAGGGTCTGCACCAGCGTCAGCGCGTTCTCGATCGGGCTGGCGCCCAGCGTCGGGTGGTCCAGTGCGTAGACCTGCTGCCGGTAATGCTTGAACAGCGTCTGCACCTGGGCAGGGTGCAGGTCCCAGAGCTTGCCGAAGGTGCTGGCGGTGTCGACGAAGGTGCCGTGCAGCAGCACCAGCAGCGGGCCATCGGCCGCAGGCAGCGCGGCCAGCGGGGTGGCACGGTCCTTCAGCGGCTTGAGCGCCGTGGGCTCGAGCCGGTACACGCCGGGCACGACCTGGCCGTCGACCTTGGCCACCACGGCTGACGCGGCGAAGTCCGCCGCCTTGTCCTTGGCCAGGCCGGTGAGCACCTCGACCGCCTGCAGCAGCACGTCGCCGAGGAAGCCGCGCGAGCGCGCCGGAGCCGCCTGTTCCAGGCCGCGCCAGCGCAGCTGCGTGGGCACGACGACGTCGCCGCTGGCAGCACCAGCGCTGCGCGTGGTCTGCGTGCCCTGGCCCAGCAGCATGTCGCGCGCGGTTTCCGGGTGCAGCACCAGCGCCGGCCCCCCGGCCACGTGCAGCACGACCAGGTCCTCGCCCGGCACTGCTTCGAGCCGCACCGGTTCGACGCCTGCGCGCCGCGCGCCGACGGTGACGCGGGCCTTGACCTCGGCCGGCAGGCCGTCGCTGGCGCGCAGCGGGCTGCCACTGCGCGTAGCCGTGGCCTGGCCAGGAACGAGGAAGGTGATCGTTGAGGCGCTCATCCGGCGAGCATCGGCGCAAACGGCAGCCGCGTCCATCGGGAAGCGGCGTGGCCACGCCGAACTAGGGATTCGCCGCGCCGCTCAGGGGCTGCCCACGGTCATGGCCCGCAAGCCACCGAGCTCGGATGGTTCAGGGCACGCGCACCACCAGGGCCTGCAACGGCAGAGCATCGGCCAGCCGAGCGGCAGCGGCGTCGGCCTCGTCACGCCGCGCCCAGGGCCCCACGCGCACGCGCACCCATTGGCCGTCGTCCTGCAGTGTCAGCTGGTCGGCCAGCCAGGGGGTCTCGCGCAGCAGCAGGCGCTGCAGTTGCAGGGCGCCTTCACGGTCGCGGAATGCCCCCAGCTGCAGCCAGAAGCCTGGGCCGCCGGTGTCGGTGGCATCGGTGGCGCTGCCGCCCGTGGCGTCGAAGGGTGCCGTGGGTGCGTTGGGCGTGGGCCGCAGCCCGTCCCGGATCTGGTCGAAGGTGATGCGCTCCACCTCCACCGGCGCCACGCCGCCGAGCACGCCGAGTTTCAGTGCCGCGGTGTAGCTCAGGTCGATGACCCGGCCTTCGTGGAAGGGCCCACGGTCGTTGACGCGCACGATGATCTCGCGGCCGTTGGCCGGGTTGCGCACCCGCGCGTAGCTGGGCAGCGGCATGGTCTTGTGCGCGGCGGTCATCGCGAACATGTCGTAGGTCTCGCCGTTGGACGTGGGCCGGCCGTGGAACTTGCGGCCGTACCAGGACGCCAGGCCGCGTTCGCGCAGCGGCAGGTCCTCGGTCATCGGCACGTAGCGCACGCCGCGCACTTCGTAGGGCTTGTTCGGCCCGCCGACGCGCAAGGGCTCGATGCGCGGCACGGCGTCGGGGGTGCGTTCCAGGTCGGCCGGCGTCTGCGCCGCCGCGCCGTCGCGCCCGGACCACACGGCCGGTGCACGGCTGGCACAGCCGCCCAGCAGCAGGATCAGGAGCAGGAAACCCAGCAGTGCCGGGCCCAGGCGGGTCGCGTCGCGACGATGGACCCAGGCGGCCATGGGGCCCACCGTGGTCGCTCTCGACATCAGCGCGCCACGCTCCGGCTGGTGTTCAGGTGCACCAGCTCCAGGCGCTCCTTGCGCAGCAGCCGGTTGGCGTCATCGCGTTCAAGGATGTCGACGGCCACCGGGTGGCCGAGGTCGAGCGAATACCAGACCACGCGCGACCACTGGATGTCGCGTCGCGTGCGCTGCGGCATGCGCCACTCGCGGACCCAGCCTTCGCCTTCCATGGGCAGCACGTCGAAACTGCCGGCACTGGTCTCGATGCGGGTGGGCTCGCCGACCTCGATCTCACCTTCCCAACGACGTTCCCCGCGGCCGTCACGGCCTTCGAAGATCTCGGTGAACGATACATCGCGGCTTTCGCCCACCTTGGGTTTGGCCCACCAGAATTCTTCCACCGGCGTGAACACCGAACTGCCGGCCGGTCCGCTGCGGCTGCGCACGCGGCCCTGCGGGTCGAGAGTCTGGCTGTCTTCGCCGGCGCGGGCCGTGAGGTCACCGGCGGCCTGCAGGGCGTCGATCACCTGCACGACAAGCCCGACCGATTCGCCCTTCCATTGGTCGATGTGGCGGTAGGTGAAGCTGTCTCCGGGGGCATAGCCGTAGGGGTTCAACGGCGGCGGCACCGGGACGGCGGGCGCGGGCGGCGGTACTGAAGGTGCTGGCGCAGCGGGCGGCTGGGCTTGCGATGGCGGGGCCGCTGTGGCGTCAGTGCCAGCGGTCCCCGCGGGCGGGTTGGCGGCCGCGGGTGCCGCCCCCGCGGGGGCAGGCGCCGTTGCCGCAGGGCCGTCGTTGCCGACAGGGTCCTGGGCCGGTGCGTTGTTCAGCGCGTCGCCGTCCCTGACGTCCCGTAGGGCCCCGGGTGCCGTTTGGGCTTTGGCGCTTGGCGCCGTGGGCGGGGTCGCGGACTTGTCGCCGCCGAGCACCCGCGTCACGGCACCCGCCGCAGCGCCGGCCACCGCCACCGCCTGCGCGCCGGCGGCCTGTGCCGCCGCGACCTTGGCGGCCTCGGCCTGCGCGACCACGGCAGCGCCCGCCGCTGCCGCCGGCCCGGCACTGGCCAGTGGCGCACCGGGCGCGGTGGCCGGCGCGGACGGCGGCGCCGCGTCGGGTGCCGGGCCCTGGGCCTGCCGCGCGCTGCGGCGCAGATCGTCCAGGGCCTGTCCACCCAAGGCGGCAATGGCACGCTGGGCCGCCGCCTCCGGCCATTGGGCGATGGGCATCGTCGGGGCGCCCAGTTCGTCGGCGTCGTCGGTGCGGCCGCCGAGCCAGGGGTTCACGATCTGGCCCGTGGCGTCCAGGGCCAGGCGGCGCGTGGCCTGCAGCACCTGTGGCCCGGTGTGGCCGGCCGCCAGCAGCGCGTGCACGAACGCGCTGCCGAAGGGGCTGCCAGCCGCTTCGCGAGGGTCCGACGGCGCCGGCGACGGCAGGGCCGGCGGTTGCCAGCGCGGCAGCGTCTGCCCCGGCTGCGCGGACAGCAGAGCCATCACGCCATCAGGCATCGTCGGCGCGACCAGGCCCTGCCAGTCGGCCGGCAGCTTGGGTGGCGGCACGGCGGCGTCCACCACCAGCATGCGCAGGCTGGACGGCGTGATCTGCAGCGCCAGCACCAATTCGTCCAACGGCAGGGAGGCCGCCTTCAAGGCGGCCGCATCGAGGGCCTGGCCCGTGGCCGGCAGGCTGCGGGTGACCAGCCAGGAGCGGCCGTCCACGTGGGCGCCGGCGCCGGCGACGTAGATGAGCCCGGCGCCTGCCGGGTCCAGCCGCTGGCGGAACTCGGCCAGGCTGCGGCGCAGATCGTCGATGCCCAGGTCAGGCCGGGCCATGACGAGGAAACCGCTGCGACGCAGCGACTCCGCCACGGCCGCGGCATCGCGGCGCACGGCGGGCAGGTCCAGCTCACCCACGCGGCTGAGCCCCACCACCAGCGCCAGCCGTTGTCGCCCCAGGCCCAGCAACTGCGTGACGGCCTTGACCTCGGCCGGTACCGGCAGGACCGCCTGGGCGGCACCCGGGCCAGCGGCCAGCGCGGGGGCCATCCCGGCGATGCCCAGGACGAGCCGCAACGTCGTGCAACGCAGACCGGTCGGAATCGCCCGGCGTGGATGGGGGAGGTTCATCAGGGGCTGCCGTGGTGGTGTCGACATGTTAGCGAGCGCACTGGCGGCAGCGCACGGTGAACGCCCCATCAGGGGTCGTTCGGGCCCACCGGTGTGGTGGGGGATGGGTGGGGCATATCCCCCAGGTTGGACCAGACACCGGCCTGCCTTCGCACGGCAGTGGTGCCAAGTCATTGAAAAATATAGACTTGATCACGAATGGGAAAATACTCCCAAACTGGCACAACGTCTGCATGTCATGCCACATCCTCACCTGGAGACTGTCATGACCCTGCTGCCCGAAATCACCCTGCTGGCCCCTGCACGTGCCCAGACGCTGAAGATGCCCTTTGTCACGCGGCGCGTGCCACGCGGCGTCATGGCCACACTGCTGGGCGGTGAACGTCAACCTCGCCCGGGCGATCTGGTGCTGGTCCGCGTGGAGCGGCTGGGCCAGCATCGGCACCTTGAACTCGTCAGCGGCCGCCGGTCTCGTCTGTTCGCCGGCGACGAGGTGGTGCTGGCCTATGGCCACCGTTACGCCCCCGATCAGTTCGAAGCCGAGGTGCCGGACCATCTCGGCCCCTGCCACATGGTGGCTGCCGGCGGCATCGCTTCGTGCATGCTCTCGCGCCACGGCCGCGTGCGCGCAGCCACCCAGGTTCAGCCTCTGGGTCTGATCGGCGACCGCCAGGGTCAGGTCATCAACCTGGCCGACCATGCGCTGCCGGCGCCGCCCGCGGTGCGCCGCCGCCCGTTCACGGTGGCAGTGCTCGGCACGTCCATGAATGCCGGCAAGACCGAGACGGTCAGTCACCTGGTGCGCGGACTGGCGGCTTCCGGCCTGCGCGTGGGCGCGGCCAAGGTCACCGGCACGGGCTCCGGTGGCGACGTCTGGAGCATGACCGACGCCGGTGCCCGGCAGGTGCTCGACTTCACCGACGCCGGCATGGCGTCCACCTACCTGGCCGATACGGCGCAGCTGGCCGCCGCCCAGCAGCGCCTGATCGACACCCTCGCCGCGCAGGGCAACGACGCCGTGGTCTTCGAAGTGGCCGATGGGCTGCTCCAGCGCGAGACCGGCTTGCTGGCCAGTTCGCCGGCGTTCGCCGACATGGTGGACGCCGTCGTGTTCGCCGCTGGCGATGCCATGGGGGCTGCGATGGGGGTGGGCTGGCTGCGCCAGCGCGGCCTGCCGGTCCGCGCGGCCAGCGGGTTGATGACCGCCTCGCCGCTGGCGGCGCGCGAAGCGGCGGCCGCCACGGGCCTGCCCGTGCTCGACCTGGCCGCCTTGAGCGACGTCGGCGTGGCCGACGTGCTCGGTTGGGTCGCGGTGCCCAACCAGGCCGGTGTGGCGGGATGAGCCCGATGCTGCCCGACCCCTTCGATGCCGCGACGCGGCGCACGCTGCGCCAGCTCGTGCTGGTCGGCCTGGCCCAGGGTGCCTGCGTGGTGGCTGGCGCGCTGGCGGTGCGCGCGGTGGTCCACCGGGTGGGCCTGTCGCCGCCGGCTGCCCTCGCCACCCTGGGCATGCTGCTGCTGGCGTTGGCCACCAGCGGCGTGCTGCTGGCGGCGCTGCGCTGGTGGGAGCGGGTCCAGGCCGAGGCCTTGGGCCAGACCTACGCGGCCCGCGTGCGGCTGCACGTCTTCGACGCCCTGGCGCGCCAGCCGCAGCGGGCCACGGCGCGCAGCCACGGCGCGCTGCTGATGCGCGTGGCCGGCGATTCCGCAGCGTTGAGACGATGGCTTTCCCGCGCTCTGCCGCGCCTGCTGGTCGGCGGCCTGACGGTGGGTCTGGCCTTGCTGACCCTGGCCGTCTGGCTGCCCCCGGTAGGCGCGGTCGCGATGACCACTTATGCGCTGACCGCTGTCGTGCTGGCCATCCGCGCCCGACGCGCCGCGCCGGCTGTGCGGGCCGCGCGCCGGCGCCAGGGCATCCTGGCGGCCGAGCTGGGGGACCGCCTGGGTGCGCTGGCCACCGTGCATCTCTTCGGCCAGGTCGAGCGCGAGCGCCGGCGCCTGGACAGACGCCAGCAGGCCATGGTGCGCGCCATGGTCGGACAGCGCCGCACGCTGGCTGGTCTGGCGGCGTGCTCGCAAGGCGGCGCCGCCGTGACGGCGGCGCTGTCCCTGGCCGCGGGGGCCTGGTGGGTGGGGCTGGGCCACGCCACCGTGGCTGATCTGGTCGGCGCCGCCTCTCTTCTGGCATTCGCTGGCCCGTCAGTGGGCGGACTCGGACGGGTGGCCGCCGATCGCCAGGCGGCTCGCGTGGCCCACGAGCGGCTGACAGCGCTGCTGGTGGCCACCAGAGACGCCGCGCCACTGCCGCCTGACAAGGACGCGGCATTTGCGGAGCGCCAGGTGTCGCGCCCGGGTGCGGCCGTTGCGCTGAGCCTGCAATCGGTGTCGGTGCGCGGCGTGCTGGCGGACGTGACGGCCAGCGTGCCCCCGGGGGCCCGCGTGGCCATCGTCGGCGCAAACGGGGCCGGCAAGTCCAGCCTGTTGGCCGTGGTCTGCGGCCTGGCTCGCCCTGATGCCGGCGAGGTACTGCTGGACGAGGTGCCCGTCGACAGCCTGTCGCCCGCAGAGCGGCGCCGTCGTATCGGTGTGGTGTCGCCTGACGTACCCTTGCTGCGTGGCACCTTGGGGCGCAACCTGGGCTATGCATGTCCTCGGGCCAGCGCGCGCCGACGCGAGCGCGTGGAGACCCTGTGTGGTGTGGACGAATTGCTGCGGCAGTTGCCGCAAGGGGTGGCCACCCGGCTGGAGGGCAGCGCCCGCAACCTGTCTTGGGGGCAGCGCCAGCGCATCGCCTGGGCGCGGGCGCTGCTCAGCGGCCCCGGACTGCTGCTGCTGGACGAGCCCGACGCCCACCTGGACACCGCGTCTGCCGGGCATCTGGACCAAGTGCTGCAACGGTTTCCCGGAACGGTCCTGATGGTCACGCACGACCTGCATCGGCTGCGCACGGCCGACGAGGTCTGGGTGCTCGAGGGCGGGCGCCTCGTGGAGCGCGGCGCGCCGGACAGCCTGCTGGCCGGGCCGACTCGCACCCGGGCGCTGTTCGCGCGGCAACTGCGCGGTGCCGCATGAACCCGCAGGATGCAGATGCGCACGCGATGCCCATGGACCCCGGACGCCGCCGGCTGATGGCCGGCCTCGCAGGTGCTGCCGTGCTGGGCGGGGCGGGAGGTGATGCCATGGCGCATGTCGGGCCCGGCATCGGCGGGACGGCCCAGGGTGAGCCCGGGTTCCGCTGGCGCTGGCATGTGCCCGCCAGTGTCGCACCGGGTGCCGGCATCCTGGTCAGCGTGCATGGCATCTCGCGCAATGTGCGCGAGCACCTGACGTTGTTCCGGCCTCTGGCCGACGCGGCCGGCCTGGTGCTGCTGGTGCCTGAATTTCCGGCCGATGCCTTTCCGCATTACCAGCAGTTGCTGGCCGGTGTCGACGGACGACGGCCTGATCGCCTGCTGTTGCAGGCGGTGCGCGAGGTCGCCGCGTGCACCGGCGCGGACCGGGGCCGGCTGCACCTGTTCGGTTACTCGGGCGGCGCCCAGTTCGTGCACCGGTTCGTCATGCGCCATCCCGAACGGGTGCGCAGCTACGCACTCGGCGCGGCGGGCTGGTACACCTTGCCCGATCCCGCGGTTCGCTTCCCCTATGGCCTGGCCTACAGCCGCCGATGGCGCAATGGCGGTTTCGACCCCGTAGCGCTGCTCAAGGTCCCCGGTCTGGTGCTGGTGGGTGAACGCGAGCGTGCCGGGGGGTCAGCGCTGCGCACGGTGGGCCGCAGCGTGGTCGCGCAAGGCGAGGACAGGCGTGCGCGGGCGCAGTGCTGGGCGCAGGCCATGGCGGGCGCGGCCGCTTCGCACGGCCTGCCCGCACCGGTGGCCTACGGCGAACTGCCGCGCGCCGGACATTCGTTCCGGCGCAGCATGGTGCGCGGGGGGATGGGGGAGCGGGTACTGGCCCACGTTGAGGCGCACGATGCACCACGCCCAGGGCGACTGGCGCGACCGGCAGGAATCGAACCTGCGCCACAGCCTTCGGAGGGCTGGATGATATCCACTTCACCACGGTCGCCAGACGCCGGATTCTAGCCGCCTGCCATGCCCGCTGCGCTGGCGCCGATGACGCCGCGGCGGAACTGCAGGGCCTCGGCCACGTGAGGCAGTTCCACCGTGGTGCTGCCGGCCAGGTCGGCCACCGTGCGCGCCACGCGCAGCGTGCGGTGCAGGCCACGGCCGGACCAGCCCAGTCGCTCGGCGGCCTGGCGCAGGAAGTTGGTGGCGGCCGCCGTGGCCCGGGCCTGCGCTTCCACCGCACCGGCGTCGAGCGCCGCGTTGGCGCAACCCTGCCGCTGCAGTGCCAGGGCGCGTGCCGCGGCCACGCGGGCGGCAACGTCGGCACTGCGTTCGCCGTCGGGCTGGCCCAGCAGGTCGGCGGGCTTCACGGCCGGCACTTCCACCTGCAGGTCGATGCGGTCCAGCAGCGGCCCCGACAACCGGCCCTGGTAGCGGGCCACGGCTTCCGGCGTGCAACGGCAGGCCCGCCCGGTGGCCGCATAGGCGCCCAGCCAGCCACAGGGGCAGGGGTTCATCGCCGCGACGAGCTGGAATCGTGCGGGAAAGCTGGCCTGACGGGCGGCCCGCGAGATCGTGATGCGGCCGTTCTCCAGCGGCTCGCGCAGGGCCTCGAGGGCATTTCGCGGGAATTCCGGCAACTCATCGAGGAACAGCACGCCGCCATGAGCCAGCGAGATCTCGCCCGGCCGCGGCGGACTGCCGCCGCCCACCAGCGCCACCGCGCTGGCGGAGTGGTGTGGTGCGCGAAGCGGGCGCTCGCCGAAGTGGATGTCCTTTCCGGCGGCGGCACCGGCCAGGCCGAGCAGGGCCGCGCTCTCCAGGGCCTCTTCGTCGTGCATCGGCGGCAGCAGAGCGCCCAGACGCTGCGCCAGCATGGACTTGCCGCTGCCAGGCGGCCCGGCCAGCAGCAGCCCGTGCGCGCCGGCCGCGGCCACCTCCAGCGCGCGCTTGGCGCCGGCCTGACCCTTCACGTCGCGCAGGTCGGGCAACGGCGGCCGTGGCCCGGCGGGGGCCGCGCTGGCCTGCGGCAGCGGCACCGCGGCCTCGCCCGGCTGCAGGCTGGCCACCACGTCCAGCAGGTGGCCGGCCGCGCGCACGTCCACGCCGGGCACGCGTGCCGCCTCGGCCGCGCTGGGCGCGGGCAGCACCAGGCACCCGCCGCCATCGCGCCGCCGGCCCAGCGCCAGGGCCACGGCGCCGCGCACCGGGCGCAGATCGCCGGCGAGCCCCAGTTCACCGGCGAACTCCGCCGACGCCAAGCGTGCCATGTCGAGCCGGCCGTCCGCGGCCAGGATGCCCAGCGCAATCGGCAGGTCGAAACGGCCGGACTCCTTGGGCAGGTCGGCCGGCGCCAGGTTCACCGTGATGCGCTTGTTGTGCGGGAAGCCGAAGCCGCTCTGCTGAAGCGCTGCGCGCACGCGTTCGCGCGACTCCTTGACCTCGGTCTCCGCCAGCCCCACGAGCGTGAAGCCGGGCAGGCCGGGTGCAAGCTGCACCTCCACCTGCACCGGCGGCGCATGAAGCCCGACGAGCGCGCGGCTGTGCACCACGGCCAGTGTCATCGCGTCCCCTCCCTGTGCTGCGCATTCTGGCGCGTGACGGACACGAAGGATCTGCACACCTGAGGTGCATTCAAGTGCCGCGCACCGCAAAGGTGCACCAACACGGCGCATGGCGCACCGATGGGGCGTGTGCCGGGTCCAACGCCGTGCGTGGCGAGGTGGCATGGAAGCTGCAGAAAGGCCTGCGGCTGTTTTCACCATCACCACCCGTTTGGAGCGCTCATGAAGAAGACCCTGATCACCCTCGCCGCTGCGGCTGCTGCCGTTGTTGCCCCCAGCCTGGCGATGGCCGAGGTGTCGGCCAACGTGGCCGTGACGACCAAGTACAAGTTCCGTGGCCAGGACCAGAGCGATGCGTCCAAGGCCGCGCTGCCGGCCATCCAGGGCGGTTTCGACTGGTCCGAAGGCGGCTTCTACCTCGGCAACTGGAACTCCAGCATCGGCTGGGCCGACACCGGCACCGAGATGGACTTCTACGGCGGCTATTCCGGCGAAGCGGCCGGCATGAGCTACGACGTCGGCGTCCTGCACTACTACTACCCGGGCACCACGCTGGGCATCAACACCACCGAGCTCTACGGCAGCCTGGGCTGGGGCCCGCTGACCGCCAAGTACTCGCGCACGGTGTCGGGCAAGTACTTCGGCTTCGAGGGCGCGGCCGGCTACCTCGAGCTCAACGCCGAGATGGAAGTGGCCTCGGGCCTGACCTTCGTCGGCCA
Organism: Burkholderiaceae bacterium; assembly: GCA_024235915.1. Taxonomy (GTDB): domain Bacteria; phylum Pseudomonadota; class Gammaproteobacteria; order Burkholderiales; family Burkholderiaceae_C; genus Rubrivivax. The sequence goes on from JACKLO010000010.1 coordinate 352,350, forward strand.
CGTGGGCATGACCAGCTTCTCCAGCGACGCCAAGGCCCAGGGCGCGGTGAACTACACCGACTACAAGCTCGGCCTCGGCTACGACCTCGGCTCCGGCTTCTCGGTTGAAGGTGCCTACATCGGCGCCACGAAGAAGGCCGACTGGGGCGATGCCAACAAGGGCCGCGTGGTGTTCACGCTGAGCAAGTCGCTCTGATCCCGCCCACCCGAACAAGGAGAGAGCCATGAAGATGGTGACCGCGATCGTCAAGCCGTTCAAGCTCGACGAAGTGCGCGAAGCCCTCAGCGCCATTGGCGTGCAGGGCATCACGGTGACCGAGGTCAAGGGCTTCGGTCGCCAGAAGGGCCACACCGAGCTGTACCGCGGTGCGGAGTACGTCGTCGACTTCCTGCCCAAGGTGAAGATCGAGGCGGCCGTGGACGACGCCATCGTCGACCGCGTCGTCGAGGCCATCGAAGGTGCCGCGCGCACCGGCAAGATCGGCGACGGCAAGATCTTCGTCGCCGCCCTGGAGCAGGTGCTGCGCATCCGCACTGGCGAAACCGGCAAGGACGCGCTCTGACGCGGCCGCCCCACAAGAGAAGACAACCATGCGAAAGATCCTCCTGATGCTGGCCCTCGCCGTCTCGGCGCTGGGCCTGTCCACGGGCGCGTTCGCCCAGGACGCGGCGGCCTCGGCCGCCGAGATGGCCGCCTCCGCCATGCCGGCGGCGGAAGCCGCACCTGCGGCCGCTGCCGCGGCGCCCGCTGCGGAAGCTGCAGCACCCGCCCCGGCGGTGCACAAGGGTGACGTGGCCTGGATGATGACGTCCACCCTGCTCGTCATCTTCATGGCCGTGCCCGGCCTGGCGCTGTTCTACGGCGGCCTGGTGCGCAGCAAGAACATGCTGTCGGTGCTGATGCAGGTGCTGGTGGTGTTCTCGCTGATCGGCGTGCTGTGGGCCATCTACGGCTACAGCCTGGCGTTCGGCGGCGAGGGCCTGATCATCGCGGGGCTGGACAAGCTGTTCCTGTCCGGCGTCTCGATCGACAGCCTGGCCGACACCTTCAGCGACGACGTGAAGCTGCCCGAGTACGTGTTCATCGCGTTCCAGGCCACCTTCGCGGGCATCACCTGCGCGCTGATCGTCGGCAGCTTTGCCGAGCGCATCAAGTTCAGCGCCGTGCTGCTGTTCTCGGTGATCTGGTTCACCTTCTGCTACCTGCCCATTGCGCACATGGTCTGGGGCACGGGTGGCTACCTGCTCGACAAGGGCGCGCTGGACTTCGCCGGCGGCACCGTGGTGCACATCAACGCCGGTGTCGCCGGTCTGGTGGGCGCCTATGTGCTGGGCAAGCGAGTGGGTTACGGCAAGGAGAACATGTCGCCGCACAGCCTGGTGCTGACGATGGTGGGCGCCTGCATGCTGTGGGTGGGCTGGTTCGGCTTCAACGCCGGCTCCAACCTCGAAGCCACCTCGGGTGCCGCGCTGGCCTTCATCAACACGCTGTTCGCCACCGCCGCCGCCGTGCTGGCCTGGTGCGTGGGTGAGGCGCTGATGAAGGGCAAGGCCTCGATGCTGGGCGCTGCGTCCGGTGCCGTCGCCGGCCTGGTGGCCATCACCCCGGCCTGCGGCTCGGTGGGCCCGATGGGCGGCATCGTGATCGGCGCGCTGGCGGGCTTCGTCTGCCTGTGGGGCGTCAACGGCCTCAAGCGCATGCTCGGCGCCGACGACTCGCTGGACGTGTTCGGCGTGCACGGCGTGGGCGGCATCCTGGGCGCCATCCTGACCGGCGTGTTCACCGCGCCCGGCCTGGGCGGCACCGGTGGCGACGACTTCTCCATCGGCAGCCAGGTCCTGCTGCAGGCCGAAGGCGTGATCATCACCATCGTCTGGTCGGCGGTCGTGGCCTTCATCGCCTACAAGATCACCGACATGGTGGTGGGCCTGCGCGTGCCGGAAGAGGCCGAGCGCGAGGGTCTGGACATCACCTCGCACGGCGAGACCGCGTACCACAACTGATCGCAGTCCCCTGCGTCATCCAAGGCCGCCTTCGGGCGGCCTTTTTTCTTGTGGGCTGCCCCTGGGACGCGGGGGTGGACGCGGGAGACCTGCATCCGGTTTGGCGGCGGCCGCGTATGGGCCAGCGGACGCCGGACAACGCCGACGTCTTCCATCAAACCACAGGAGTGATCCCATGACGCGTCTCCTTTCCCGTGCGGCTGCGGCCGGCGCCCTGAGCCTGTGCCTGGGCAGTGCCGCCCAGGCCGTGACCTTGCTTGGCCTGACCAGCGGCAACGACCTCGTGCGCTTCAACAGCAGCATGCCCGGCATGACGCTGGCCACCACCGCCATCACCGGGCTGATGGAGGGCGAGCGCCTGGTGGGCATCGATCTGCGCCCGACCGACGGGATGATCTACGGCGTGAGCACCGCGCAGCGCATCTACACCATCGACGAGATGAGCGGCATGGCCACCTGGGTCTCCACCCTGGACACGGCGGTGGTCAATGACAGCCTGGGCTACGGTGTCGACTTCAACCCGTCGGCCGACTTTGCCGGTGGTTCGTCGCTGCGCCTGGTCACCAGTGCCGGCAACAACTTTGCGGTCAACGTCGGCACCGGGGTGGTGGGCAACCAGGCCAGCAACATCGGCACCGGCTTCAGCGGCGTGGGCTACACCAACAGCATGGTCGGCGTGCCGCCGGCCAGCACGGCGCTGTACTACATCAACAGCAACACCGACATGCTGCACTTCGCGCCGGGGTCGTTCAACGCGCCCACGATCCAGGCCGTGGGGGCGCTGGGTGTGGACGTGCTCAAGGCCAACGGTTTCGAGGTCATCGGCGACAGCATGGCCTATGCCGCGCTGACCGTGGATGGCGCCACGCTGAGCACCGGCATGTTCGCCATCGACCTGATGACCGGGGCGGCGACCTCCCTGGGGGGCTTCGACGGCACGCTGGCCGGCCTGACGGTGTCCGCCGTGCCCGAGACCGGCACCCTCGCCATGATGCTGGCCGGCATCGCCGCCCTGGGCGGCGTGGCCCGACGGAAAATGCGCTGAACCGGGGTCCGGCCGTGGAACACTACAAGCCAATGCCGTGGCCGACCCGTCCCGCGGCCGGATCCGACGCACCCATGAACACCGCTGCTGCCGAAGACACCCGTACCGCGCTGGCCGACCTGCTGGCCAGCACCGGTCTGGGGGACCGCCAAGCCTTCGCCGAACTCTACCGGCGCACCAGCGGGTCACTGTTCGCCGTGATCCTGCGCATCCAGCGCGACCGTGCGCAGGCCGAGGAACTGCTGCAGGAGTTGTACGTGTCCGTCTGGCAGGGCGCGGGCCGCTTCGATGCCGCCCGGGCCCACCCCATGACCTGGCTGACCCAGGCAGCGCGCAACCGGGCCATCGACAGCCTGCGGCGTGCCAAGGCGCGGCCGCAGACAGAGGCGCCGATGCGAGACGACGGCGAGGCCCACGATCCTGGCGACGACCTGCCGGCCGACGCGCCGACGGCGCTGGAACTGCTGGACAGCGCGGTCGAGGCGCGCCGCCTGGACCAATGCATGCACGGCCTGGCGCCTTCGCAGCGCCAGAGTCTGGCTTTGGCGTTCTTCCACGGCCTGTCGCATGGCGAGGTGGCCGAGCAGCTGCGCCAGCCGCTGGGCACGGTCAAGAGCTGGGTCCGGCGGGGCCTGTTGACGCTGCGCGCCTGTCTCGACGCCGCGGTGGCGCGCGAAGCCGGCGGCACGCCGCAACACGGACGCTGAGCCATGGATTACAGCCAACCCCGCCGCGCCGACGCCTTGGCCTGCGAATACGTCACCGGCACCTTGCGCGGTGCCGCGCGCCGCCGCTTTGAAGCCCTGCTGCCCGCGCACCCGGCCTTGGCCGACGCGGTGGCGCAATGGCAGGCGCGGCTGATGCCGATGCACCAGGCGCTGCCGCCGGTGGAGCCGCCGGCCCGCGTCTGGGCCGGCATCACGCAACGGCTGTGGCCGGCGCCTGCACGCGCGCCCTGGTGGCAGCGCCTGGGGTTGTGGCGTGCCTTGTCTGCGGGCACGGGCGCGCTGGCGCTGGTGCTGGCCATGCAGGTGGGCCAGGCGCCGGCGCCCGAGGCGCCGCTGATCGTGGTGCTCGACCTCACCGGTGCGGTGCCTGATGCCGGCACGCGCGTGGTGGCCAGCTTCAGCGCGGACGGGCAGGCCCTCGTGGTGCGGCCGCTGACGCCGGTCCAGGTGGCGCCAGGACGGTCGCTGCAGCTGTGGTGGGCGCGGAAGGACGGCCCGCCGCAGTCGCTGGGCCTCATCGATGCGCAGCAGAACACCCGGCTGCTGAAGGCGCGGCTGGAAGGCGGCCTGCGCGGCAGTGGGCTGGACCACATGGCCGTGAGCGTGGAGCCGGCCGGCGGTTCGCCCACGGGCAAGCCCACCGGTCCCGTGGCGTTCTACGGCAACGTGCAGCTTTGACGCCTGATCGACGCGTCCGCACCTGCGGACGCGGATGACAAAACTGTCATCTTCCCGTTCGGCTGGCGCCGGATGCGGTTTCTACAGTGACATCCATGCCAGGGACGACTCCCGCCCCCGACACCGCGAAGTCACTGCAAACACCGCTGAAAGGAAACCTGCCATGAACGCCAAGCTCACCACCCTGACCGCCGTCCTCGCCGCCGCTGCCGCCTTTGCGCACCCGGCCTTTGCCCAGGAAGCCACACCCGACGGCTTTGCCACCGTGCAGTCCACCGTCTCCCGCGCGGCCGTGCACGCCGACACCGTGGCCGCGCTGAAGGCGGGCACCATCGAGCGCGGTGAAGCGTCGGTGGATCACCGCGTGTTCGTGTCCGTCAAGACCCGCGACCAGGTCGCGGCCGAGGCCCGTGAAGCGCTGCGCCTGGGCGTCGTCGCCCACGGCGAAGGCCCGGCGCCGGTGGTGACGCCGGCGCAGGCCGAGTCGATCCGCCTGGCCGGCCTGGCGACGCTGACGCACACGCTGGCGTCGCGCTGATCCGCCGCGCCGGCGGGTTGGCCGGCATCGCCCGCATTGCCCGCCAACGCGCCGGGGCGCCCCGCACTCACCGTGCGGGCGCCCCGGCGCATTTCTACAATCGGAACTCCCTGTCCAGCCGCCGCCCACCATGGTTCCGCATCTCATCACCGCGCTGACCGGCCCCATCAACGAACTCGAACAGCGCATCCTGGAATCGATGCCGGCCATCGAACGCTGGTTCCGGCTGGAGTGGATGGAGCACACGCCGCCGTTCTACTGTTCGGTGGACCTGCGCAATGCCGGCTTCAAACTGGCCCCGGTGGACACCAACCTGTTCCCCGGCGGCTTCAACAACCTCACGCCCGAGATGCTGCCGCTGGCGGTGCAGGCGGCGATGGCGGCGATCGAGAAGATCTGCCCCGAGGCGAAGAACCTGCTGCTGATCCCCGAGAAGCACACGCGCAACACGTTCTACCTGACGAACGTGCAGCGCCTGATGCAGATCTTTACGCTGGCGGGCCTGAACGTGCGCCTGGGGTCGCTGGACCCGGAGGTCGCAGCACCCACCGCCCTGGCGCTGCCCGACGGCAGCGAACTGACGCTGGAGCCGCTGCTGCGCACGCGCGGCCGGCTGGGGCTGAAGGACTTCGACCCCTGCACCATCCTGCTCAACAACGACCTCTCGGCCGGCACGCCGGACGTGCTGCAGAACCTGCACGAGCAGTACCTGCTGCCGCCGCTGCACGCCGGCTGGACGGTGCGGCGCAAGAGCCTGCACTTCAAGAGCTACGAGGAAGTGGCCAAGAAGTTCGCCAAGCTGCTGGGCATGGACCCGTGGTTGATCAACCCGCTGTACGCCCAGTGCGGCCAGGTCAGCTTTTCCGAGCCCGGCGGGCTGGAATGCGTGCAGGGCAACGTCGACGCGCTGCTGACCAAGATCCGCCGCAAGTACAAGGAATACGGCATCAACGAGAAGCCCTTCGTCGTCGTCAAGGCCGACAACGGCACCTACGGCATGGGCATCATGACCGTGCGCGACGCGAAGGAGCTCGAGGACGTCAACCGCCGCACGCGCAACAAGATGAGCGTGGTCAAGGACGGTCAGGCGGTCACCGAGGTCATCATCCAGGAAGGCGTGGTCACGCACGAGCAGGTCAACGCTGCGGTCGCCGAGCCGGTGGTCTACATGATCGACCGCTACGTGGTCGGCGGCTTCTACCGCGTGCACGCCGAGCGTGGCGTGGACGAGAACCTCAACGCCCCCGGCGCCGGCTTCGTGCCGCTGGCCTTCGAGCCCAGCCCGCAGCTGCCGCGCCCGGGCGAGAAACCCGGCGCCAGCGCTCCCAACCGCTTCTACATGTATGGCGTCATTGGCCGGCTTGCCATGCTGGCGGCGGCCTACGAGCTGGAAGCCACCGACCCCAACGCCGAGATCTACGAGTAGGGCCGAGGTGAGGGGATCATGGCCCTTGTGCACTGCACAAGCGCCGGCGTAACATCCGCCTCCTCCCGGCTTGACCGCGCGCAAGGCGCCGTCCCGGCGTCTTGACCGCAGCATCCTCACCCCGCACCCCCAAAGCCCTGGCCGCGCTCACGCTGGCCGCACTGGGTGTCGTCTACGGCGACATCGGCACCAGCCCGCTGTATGCGCTGAAGGAGGTCTTCCACGCCGGCCATGTGGATGTCACGCCGGCCAACGTGCTGGGGGTGCTCTCGCTGATCTTCTGGACGATCACGGTGATCGTCTCGCTGAAGTACGTGCTGCTGATCCTGCGCGCCGACAACCACGGCGAAGGCGGCCTGATCGCGATGCTGGCGCTGGCCACGCAGGCGGTGGCCGAGCGCCCGGCGCTGCGCAGGGTGCTGCTGGTGGTGGGCATGTTCGGCACAGCGGTGTTCTATGGCGACGGCGTCATCACGCCGGCCATCAGTGTGCTGTCGGCGGTCGAAGGCCTGGAGGTGGCGGTGGCCAATCCGGCCCTGCACGACGCGGTACTGCCCATCACGCTGCTGGTGCTCACGGCCCTGTTCGCGGTGCAGCGCTTCGGCACCGGTGGCATCGGCCGTGCCTTCGGGCCGATCACGCTGGTTTGGTTCGGCGTGCTGGTGGCGCTCGGCCTCCCGCAGGTGCTTGGCAATCCGGCGGTGCTGGCGGCGCTGAACCCGCTGCAGGCGCTGGCCTTCATCGCGGAACACCCGGGCACGGCCTTCATCGCACTGGGCGCGGTGGTGCTGGTGGTGACGGGCGGTGAGGCGCTGTATGCCGACCTGGGCCACTTCGGCAAGCTGCCCATCCGCGTCGCGTGGTACGGCATCGTGATGCCGGCGCTGGTGGTCAACTACTTTGGCCAGGGCGCGCTGCTGCTGGCACACCCCGAGGCGGTCGAGAACCCGTTCTACCTGATGGCGCCGGCCTGGGCACGGCTGCCCCTGGTCTTCCTGGCCACGGCCGCCACGGTGATCGCATCGCAGGCCTTGATCACGGCGGCGTTCTCCGTCACCAAGCAGGCCATCCAGCTGGGCCTGCTGCCGCGCATGCGGGTGCTGCACACCTCGGTGCGAGACACCGGACAGATCTACGTGCCCCTGGTCAACTGGGGCCTGTTCATCTTCGTGGTGCTGGCGGTGGCCCTGTTCAAGTCGTCGTCGTCGCTGGCGGCGGCCTATGGCATCGCCGTCACGCTGGACATGACCATCACCACGGTGATGACCTTCTTCGTGCTGCGTTGGGGCTGGCGCTACCCCTGGTGGCTGTGCATCGGCGCCACCGGCGCGTTCTTCGTGGTCGACGTGCTGTTCTTCGCCTCCAACGCGCTGAAACTGCTGGCCGGCGGCTGGTTCCCGCTGGCCATCGGCATCGGCATGTTCACGCTGATGCTCACCTGGACCAAGGGCCGGCGCCTGATGAGTGAGCAGCTGCGCAAGGAAGCGCTGGCGCTCGACGTGTTCCTGGAGGCGGTGTTCGTGAGCCCGCCGCAGCGGGTCGCCGGCACGGCCGTGTTCCTGGCGGCTGAAGAGGGCCTGGTGCCCAATGCGCTGCTGCACAACCTCAAGCACAACAAGGTGCTCCACGAGTACAACCTGTTCGTCAGCGTCCGTCACCACGAGGTGCCGTGGATCGGCTTCGACAAGCGCCTGGAGATGCAGCCGCTGGGCCGTGACTGCTGGCAGGTGACGCTGCACTTCGGCTTCAAGAACGACCCCGACGTGCCGCAGGCGTTGAAGCTGCTGGAAGGCCGTGGCGTGCCGCTGCCGGAGATGGACACCAGCTATTTCCTCAGCCGCGACGTGGTCGACCCGCGCCTGGGTGGTGGCATGTCGCTGTGGCGGGAAAAGCTCTTTGCCGCACTGCACCGGAACGCATCGGCGGCGGCGGATTTCCTCTCGCTGCCCCCCAACCGCGTGGTCGAACTGGGCACCAAGGTCCAGATCTGACGGCGGGGTGCCGGAAGGCGCCGCGCATGCCCGACACTCGTCACCCATGCGCACGCTTGCACTGCTGTGGATCACGCTCGGCCTGGCCGCCTGCGCCGCCACGCCGACCGGCCCCGTGACCGTCCAGGTCCTGGCCATCAACGATTTCCACGGCCACCTGCAGCCACCGCCTGGCGGCTTCCGCCAGCCGGATCCGGCGCAGCCGGGCAAGAGTCTGTCCACCCCTGCAGGTGGCATTGCCCACCTGGCCACCGCGGTGCGCGAGGCCATGGCGGCATCACCGCACAGTCTCTTCGTCGCGGCCGGCGACCTCATCGGTGCCAGCCCGCTGATCTCCGCGCTGGCACAGGACCGGCCGACGGTGGACCTGCTCTCGCGCATCGGCCTGGTGGCCAGCGCCGTGGGCAACCACGAGTTCGACCGTGGCGCTGCCGCCCTGCTGGCGCTGCAGCGCGAGGCCGGCTTCCAGTGGCTGGCCGCCAGCACGGTGGACACGCGCACCGGGCGCACGATCCTGCCGGCCTACATCGTGCGCCGCTTCGACGGCATCGATGTGGCTTTCATCGGCCTGACCCTGGCGGCCACGCCCAGCATCGTCGCCGCCGACGGTGTGGCCGGGCTCGAGTTCCGCGACGAGGCGCAGACGGTCAATGCCCTGGTGCCGGAGCTGCGCGCCCAAGGCATCGAAGCCATCGTGCTGCTGATCCACGAAGGCGGCTTCCCGGCCCAGGGCCCCAACGACTGTCCGGCCTTGTCCGGCCCGATCACGCAGATCGTGCCGAAGCTGGACCGCGCGGTGGACGTGGTCATCAGCGGCCACACCCACCGCGCCTACAACTGCCGCATCGACGACCGCCTGGTCACCAGCGCCGACCGCTATGGCACCGTGCTGTCGAAGATCCGGCTGACCCTGGACCCGCGCACGCGCGACATCACCGACGCGCAGGCGGACAACGTGATCGTGGCCACCGAGCGCTTCGCGCCCGCCCCGCGCATCGCCGCCGCGGTGGCAGCCTACGCCGAACAGGTGCGGCCGCTGGCGGAACGCCCGGTGGGCCGCCTGGCGGCGCCACTGGCCAACGAGACCGGCAGCAATGGCGAGATGCCCGCCGGTCGCCTGATCGCCGACGCGCAGCTGGCGGCCACCGCCGCACCCGCCGCCGGTGGCGCGCAGATCGCGCTCATGAACCCGGGCGGCGTGCGTGCCGCGTTGCGCCCGCGCGCCGACGGCATGCTGACCTTCGGCGACCTGTTCGCCGCCCAGCCGTTCTACAACAACCTCGTCACGCTCACGCTCAGCGGCGCCGAACTGCAGGCGGTGCTGGAGCGGCAGTGGGCGGGCCAGCCGTTCCCGCGCGTGCTGCAGGTCTCGCACGGCTTCAGCTACCGCTGGGACGCGGCTCAGCCGCCGGGCCGGCGCGTCGTGCCCGACAGCCTGCAACTGCACGGCCGCACCCTCCGGGCCGACGAACCGCTGCGCATCACCGTCAACAGCTTTCTCGCCGGCGGCGGCGACCTCTTCGACGCTTTCAAGGCCGGGCGCGACCGGCGCACCGGCGTGATGGACATCGACGCGCTGGAGGCCTACGTGCGCAACGGCGCTGCGCCCGACGATGTGCCGCGCCTGCAGCGTCTGAACTGAAGCTGCGTGTGAACCGTCAGCGTTGCAGCGCCTCGCAGCGTTTGCGTTGGCCCGGCGCCGGGTCGCTGCCGCCGAAGGACGCGCGATCGCAGGTCAACGGTCGGTCGGTCTCGGCGTAGAGGAAGCGCTGCCCATCGCCGAAGCGCACGATCGTCGGCCCCCCGGGTGTGCAGGCGCCGCCCTCCTCGGCACAGGGCAGCCAGGTCAGGGGGCCTGCACCGGGCCGACCTGCGCTGCTGCCGCCGACGCGGTATTCGCACTGCTTGGCCACGCCCGGGGCCGGGTCGCCGAAGACGTTGTTCCGGCACTCGACCGGGCCATTGACCTGACGCGTCACGTGGCGCCCCACCGCGCCATAGCGCACCTCGGCACCAGCAGGAGCCTGGCATCGCTCGCGTTCGTCGGCGCACCAGGCCCACTCGTCGCGCACCTCGCAGCGCTTGCGCAGCCCAGGGGCCGGGTCACCGAAACGGTCGATGCTGCAGTCCACCTGGCCACTGGCCGTGCGCGTGACGTAGCGGTCATTGGCGCCGAAGCGGACCTCCACCGACCGGCCGCCGGTGTCGCAGAGCCGCCCCTCGTCGGCACAGAAGCGCCAGGCGGCGCCCTCCGTCCCGGGCCGGCGGCGCCAGCCCCGGTAGGCTTCCGCATGGCGCCATTGGCGTGAGAACTCGCAGCGCTTGGCCACGCCATTGGCAGGGTCGCCGAAGGTGGCCGTGTCGCAGACGGCGCCATCGCGCATGACGCCGAAGGCGTAGCGCTCGCCGGCGCCGAACCTCACCAGTGCTTCGCCGGTGAAGCGGCAGGTCTGACCTTCGTTGGCGCAGTGCTGCCAGTCGGTCTGTGCCTGTGCCGGCGTGGCCGCCCACCAGACGCTGGTGGTCAGCACAGCGGCCGCCAGGGCACGGATCAGGGTTCCAAACAGCATCGTCGCGCCCTCCAGTGACCGGAACAACGCATCATCGCAGCATCCCGTGCACAGCCGCCCCGTCCGCCGCCCAACGCCGTTGCCCATGTCCGCCGCCGAGATCATCCGCCGCCAGCGCTGTGGCCAGCCGCTCACCCTGCCCGAGATCCAGGCCTTCGTGCGCGGCCTGGTGGACGGCAGCTGGTCGGACGCCCAGGTCGGCGCCATGGCGATGGCCATCCTGTGGCGTGGGCTGGACACCGCCGGCACCGTGGCCCTGACCGAGGCCATGACCCGCTCCGGCGCGGTGCTGGACTGGTCACGCGAAGGCTTCAGCGGCCCGGTGCTGGACAAACATTCCACCGGCGGCGTGGGCGACAAGGTCAGCCTCGTGCTGGCGCCGCTGCTGGCGGCCTGCGGCGCCGTGGTGCCCATGATCAGCGGCCGTGGTCTGGGCCATACCGGTGGCACCCTGGACAAGCTGGAGGCCCTGCCCGGCTACACCGTGGACCTGCCACGGGAGCGCCTGGCATCGGTGCTGCACGATGCCGGCTGCGTCATCGTCGGCGCCAGTGCGGCCGTGGCGCCGGCCGACCGCCGGCTCTATGCCATCCGCGACGTCACCGCCACCGTCGAATCGCTGCCGCTCATCGTGGCCAGCATCCTGAGCAAGAAGTGCGCGGCCGGCTTGCAGGCGCTGGTGATGGACGTCAAGTGCGGCAACGGCGCCTTCTGTCCCACGACCGCGGAAGCGCTGCCGCTGGCGCAGGCCCTGGTGGACGTGGCCAGCGGTGCCGGCCTGCCCACCGTGGCGCTGGTGACCGACATGGCGGCGGTGCTCGGCCGCAGTGCAGGCAATGCGCTGGAAGTGGCCGAGGCCATGACGCTGCTGCGCGGCGACGGGGCCGCCGACCCGGCCATGGCTCGCCTGCGCACGCTGTGCCTCCGGCTGGCGGCCGAGGCGCTCTGGCTGGGCCGGCTGGTACCCGATCTGGACGCGGGCCTGGACCTGGCCACCCGGCGACTGGACGACGGCCACGCTGCCGAGCGCTTCGCCCGCATGGTGGCCGGACTGGGTGGGCCGCCCGACGTCTGGCGGGATGCCGGTCTGCCGCGGGCGCCGGTGGTCGTGCCGGTGCCGGCAGCGCGCGACGGCTGGGTGGGCACGCCAGACGCGCGTGCCCTCGGCTTGGCGGTGGTGGCGCTGGGCGGCGGCCGCGAGCGCCCTGGCGTCGCGGTGGACGCGCGCGTCGGCCTCGCCGCCGTCCGGGCGCCGGGCGAATCCGTCCGCGCTGGCGAGCCGCTGGCCTGGGTCCATGCCGCCGATGAGGGCGCGGCCCGGCTCGCCGTGGCGACGGTGGCTTCGGCCCTGCCGGTGCAGGACATCGCACCGCCGGCCGCGGCGCTGGTGCAGGCCGTGGTCGGGCGGCCATGAAGCGGTGACGAAGCAGTGACTGTCACAATCCGCCCCGGATACGGGAGCGGGTGATGGAATTCAGCAGCCTCAAGAAGTTCGAGAAGGCCGGCAAGCGCGGGCGCGGTGAGTCCATGCGTCTGGGCGTGGGCCTGCTGTTCGCGGTGGCCATCATGCTCTATACCGCGCTCACGCAGGGCGTGGGCGGGCCCAATGGCGTGATCCTGGTGGCCGCGGCCGTCATCGGCGGCTACATGGCGATGAACATCGGCGCCAACGACGTGGCCAACAACGTCGGCCCGGCCGTGGGGTCCCGGGCGATCTCGCTGGTGGGCGCCATCGCATTGGCAGCGGTGTGCGAGATGGCGGGCGCGCTGATCGCCGGTGGCGATGTCGTCTCCACCATCCAGAAGGGCATCGTGCGTGCCGACGCCGTGTCCAACCCCGAACATTTCGTCTGGCTGATGACCGCGGCCCTGCTGGCCGGCGCGCTGTGGCTGAACATCGCCACCGCGTCGGGGGCCCCGGTGTCGACCACCCACTCGATCATCGGCGCCGTGCTGGGTGCCGGCCTGGCGGCGGGCGGGCTGGATGCCGCCAACTGGGGGCGCCTGGGCGAGATCGTCGCGAGCTGGGTGGTGTCGCCCCTGCTCGGTGGCGGCATCGCGGCGGGCTTCCTCTACTGGATCAAGCGCGGCATCACCTGGCAGACCGACATGGTGACCGCGGCTCGGCGGCTGGTGCCGCTGCTGATTGCGCTGATGGTGGCCGCGTTCGCCACCTACCTGGCGCTCAAGGGCCTGAGCAAGGTGGTGAAGCTGGGCGTCGGCGTGGCCCTGGGCATTGGCGCCGTGCTGGGCGTGCTGGCCTGGGTGGGCAGCCGCGCTTGGGTCGAGCGTCAAGTGCCGTCGATGTTCAACACCAAGGACAGCATCAATGCCCTGTTCACGCTGCCGCTGATCTTCTCCGCGGCGCTGCTGAGCTTTGCCCACGGCGCCAACGACGTGGCCAACGCCGTCGGTCCGCTGGCGGCGATCGCCGAGGTGGTGCGCAGCGGCGCCGTCGGCGGCAAGGCGCCGATCCCGCTGTGGGTGATGTTCGTGGGCGCGGTGGGCATCGCGCTCGGCCTGCTGCTGTACGGGCCGCGGCTGATCCGCAAGGTCGGCAGCGAGATCACCGAGCTCGACCAGATGCGCGCCTTCTGCATCGCGATGTCGGCGGCGGTGACGGTGATCGTGGCGTCGCAGCTGGGTCTGCCCGTCAGTTCCACGCACATCGCCGTCGGCGGCGTCTTCGGCGTGGGTTTCCTGCGCGAATACCTCAAGCGCCGCCACGCTGGCGCGCTGGAGTTCATCAAGCTTCACCACGCTGGCGAGGACAAGGCCGTGGTCGAGCGCTTCATCGACCAGTTCCAGGCCGCCACCCTGGAGGGCAAGCGTGAACTGCTGGACCAGCTCAAGCAGCATGCGTCGCCGGCCGTGCTGAGCAAGTACGAACGCAAGCAGCTGCGCAAGGTCTACAAGGAACAGTTGGTCAAGCGCTCCGAGGTCCTGAAGATCGCCGCCGCCTGGGTGATCACGGTGCCGGCCACGGCGCTGATGGCGGCGCTGCTGTACTACATGATCTTCGGCATGGTGCACGCCTGAGCGGGACGGCCGGCCCCGCCTGCGCGGGGACGGCCGCCAGCGAAGGGGCGAGCGCATGCTTGCGCGAGCGCGGCCTGCAAGACTGAGCGGTCCGGCCAGCGTGCCTGACGACCTGCCGGCCTGATGCGGGTCGGCAACAAATTCAGCCTCGCGAGACATCTGTGGCGGGCGCAGGCGCCCTGATCACCCAGCGGCCACGTTAAGCTGATACCCCGTGGCCCATGCTCTCGTGCTCAGCAGCACCGTCAGCCTCCTCGTCGGGCTGGCGCTGCTGTTGGCTTGGCGGCGCGAACCCGCCCTGCGTTTCCCGCTTCACCTGGGCGCTGCCTTTCTCTGGCAGGCCGCCGCGCCCTTGGGATTCGCGCTCTGGCGCTCGCCCGTGCAGGCGGTGCACCTGGCCGGCCTGGCGTTGCTGCTGGTGTCGGGGGCGGCGGCGCTGACGTCGCTGGTGATGGGCTGTGCCGGCCTGGCCGGCCGCGACCTGGGGCGCATGGGCCGCTGGCTGTTTCTGGGCCTGCTGGTCGGGCTGGGGGCCTTGCTGGGGCGCGGTGTGCACCTGCCGATGCTGGCGTCGGCCCTGCTGCACGTGGTGGCGGGCGCCTTGGCCACACGCTGGCTTTGGCATGGCGGGCTCACGGATCGCCTCGTCGGCCTGCTCATCGTGGCCCTGGGCGCGTCGCAGCTGATCACCGTCTTCGGCGGGTTGGCCACGGCCGAGTGGCAGGCCACCGTCACGGCAGTGGTGCGCCTGGCCCTGGGCCTTTGCCTGATCGACGCGGCCATGCGCCGCATTGCCCGCCGCGCGCAGTCGGCGCAGGAGCGGTTTGCGCGCCTGATCGAACGCTCGCACCAGGGCCTGGGCATCATGCGCGGCGAGACGGTGCTCTACATGAACCCGGCGGCCTGCCGCATCTATGGCGTGCGCGATGTCGGCGAGTTCGCGTCCCGCTGGCGGGATGCCACCATCCCGTCGAGCGACCGCGCCGCGGCGCGTGAACGTCACCGCCGGCTCATGAGCGGCGAAGCCGAGCAGGAGGATTGGGAGGCCGATCGCCAACGTGTGGACGGCACGCCGCTGCGCCTGCGCTTCTCGGCCTGGCGGGTGGACTGGGATGGTGAGCCGGCCGAGCAGATCGTCATCAGCGACATCACCGGTGAACACAACGCGCTGCGCCAGCGGCTGCACCAGGCCACCCACGACGAACTCACCGGCCTGCCCAACCGCAGCGCGCTGCTGCAGCGCCTGCGCGAGCTGACGCCCCAAGGCCGGCCCTTTGCGCTGCTGGTGCTGGACATCGACCGATTCGCCCTCGTCAACGATGCGCACGGCCCGTCGGTCGGCGACGAGATGCTGCGTGCGCTGGCGCGGCGGCTGCAATCGCTGCGGCAACACACGACGGCCGTGAAGCGGCTGGGCGAGGACGAATTCGCCCTGCTCGTCGAGGCCGATGACCCGCAGGCGGCCGCCAGCGCACTGGTCGCTGCGTTGCGCGAAGCGCTGGCGCGGCCGCTGGCGGCGGCCGGCCAGGCGTTCCACGTCGACGTCTCCGTGGGCATCGCGCTGCACCCGCAGCACGCCACCGACCCGGAGCGGCTGCTGCGTGCCGCCACGGCCGCCATGCACGAGGCCAAGCGCGTGCCAGGCACGGCGGTGCAGTGGGCCGAGGAGCGCTTCGAGCGGGGTTCCGGCGCGTCGCTGGCAGCCGAACAGGCGCTGCGCAGCGGCATCGAGCGCGAGGAGTTCTTCCTCGTCTACCAGCCCAAGGTGGCGGCTGGAGATGGCCGCCTGTTGGGTTTCGAAGCCCTGGTGCGCTGGCAGCGTGGTGGGCAGACGGTGTCACCGGCCGACTTCGTGCCGGCCGCGGAGCGCACCGGGCTGATCGGTGCGCTGGGTCGCCTGGTGCTGGGCCTGGCCTGCCGGCAGCAGGCGAAATGGCGGGCTCAAGGGCGGCGGCTGCTGCCGGTGGCGGTGAACGTGTCGCGCTGGCAGTTGCACGATGGCGGCTTCGCCGCCGAGGTGCAACGGCAGCTGACGGAACACGGGCTCTCGCCGGCCGACCTGATCGTCGAGATCACCGAAACCGCGGCCATGACCGACCTCGATGCCATCCGTGACCAGCTGCTGGCCCTGCACCGCCTGGGCGTGCGCCTGTCGCTGGACGACTTCGGCAGCGGCCTGTCGTCGCTGACCACCCTGCGTGCGCTGCCGTTGGCCGAGGTCAAGCTCGACCGCGGCCTCGTCGAGCCCCTGCCGCTGGCCGACGCCAAGGCCGTGGTGCAGGCGGTGTGTGCGCTGGCCGCGGCGCTGAAACTGGGCGTGGTGGCCGAAGGGGTGGAAACCCCGGAGCAGGTGGCCGCGGCGTCGAGTTGCGGCTGTGCCGCGCTGCAGGGTTTCCTCTTTGCCCGGCCGCTGGATGCCGACGCCGCCGGGGGCTGGCTGGCGGCGGGCGGCATGCCGGCCGCGGCCTGAGCCCGCACCGAACGGCGCGTTTGGCGCCGCCCGCGTTCAGCGGCTGACGGGCCGGCGCCGGCGCAGCCAGAGCGCCAGCGCGCCGCCGCCCAGCCCCAGCTGCCAGGGCGCCGGCTCCGGCACGGCGGTGGTGAAGCCGGCGTAGTCGAAGGCCAGGCCGGAGTCGTAGGCCCAGTCGCCCCAGTTCACCACGCCCAGCTCCAGTCGCACGTTGGCGGCGCTGGCGAAGGTGTAGCGGGATTGCATCCAACCGGTGTAGCCGCAGCCGGGCGCGTTGTCCTTCCAGCAGGTGCCGTTCGAGTAGCCCAGGGGCGCCCAGTCCACCGGGTCCTCGACCGTCTTGCTGGTGAATTCCCAGTCGTCGTAGCCTACCAGGCGCTCGTCGGGGTCGAAATCGGCCTTGTCCAGCACATCGCCGGGCACGACCTTGCCCGTGCTGGAATTGGTGGCCGCGGCGGCGAACAGCCAGGCCACGACGGCGCCGTCGCCCGCGTCCACCAGGCGCGCCCAGGCGTAGTCATCGTAGCCCTTGCCGTCGGTGGAGACGAAGTTCAACCAGACCGACAGCGCGTCACCGGCGGCCGCGCTGAAAGGGTCGGACGTCCAGCGCGAGCCATTGGTCTCGACACCGCCGCCGCGGCTGTGGCCGTCGAGCAGGATCGGCGACGTGCCCAGCGCTTCCGACCCCGCCGTGGTCACGGCGCCGTAGTGGGCATTGCCGGTGGGCGACAGCCCGATGTCGCCCGTGGCCGGCAGCGTGGCGCAGACGCCGACGCAAGCGCCGGCACCGGCGCCTGGAGACACCTCGACGGCGTGCAGCGTCGGGCTGGCCAGCAGGGCCAGGACCGCCGTGGCGGCCCCGATGTGGCGACGGCTGGTGGGCGGAGTGGCGGCCGATGCAGTGGGCGCGGTGACGGCGAGGTTGGCGTTCATGGTGGGTGGGATCCAGGTGATGACCCCCGGCACACGGCAAGCCCTGTGCCATCCCACCGCCCCTGGGAGCGGGGCGCGGCGCCGCCCTCAGGTTGGGTCAGGACCCCCAATGTTGGGCCAGGGCCCCGAAGTGATCGACCACCACGTCGAACTCGTCGGCCGTGTAGGCGGCGGTGCCGCGTCCGGCACCGAACTCGTCGGGCCGCAGCACCAGGGCCGTGCCGAGACCGCAGCGGGCGGCAGCCCGCAAGTCGTCGGGGTGGGCCGCCACCAGGGTCACCGCGGCGGGCGGCAGGTCCAGCAGCCGGCAGGCGCCGAGGTAGGTTTCGGGGTCGGGCTTGTAGTGGTTGAAGAGTTCGGCCGAGAACAGCGCGTCCCACACGAGCCCGCCATGGCGGGCCAGGTCCAGCAGCAGGCGCAGGTTGCCGTTGGACAGCGTGGCCACCGGCATCAGCGCCTTCAGGCGCGCGAGGCCGGTGGGCACGTCGGGCCAGGGGTCCAGGCGGTGCCAGGCCAGGTTGAGATCGACGCGCGCCGGCTCAGGCAGGTCGATGCCGTGGGTGGCCAGCAGGCGGTCGAGGATGCGCCGGTGCAGGCCATCGATGGTCGTCCAGGGCAGCACGCCGCGCCGCACCTCGTCCATCGCCGGGGCGTAGCCGGCGCGCCAGGCGCGGGCGAAGTCTTCGGCGTCCACCGGCAGACCGGCACGCTGCACCTCGCGGGCGATCGAGCCGTGCCAGTCGACCACGGTGCCGAAGACGTCGAAGATCAGGGCCTGGGGGCGCATGTGGGCTTCCGGGAGTGGTGTCGGGCGGTCATTCTCTGTCGGGTCGCTTGCCACGGCATGCCACGGCCCGCCAGGCTTCTAAAATCAGCAGGTTCCGCTCCCCGCCTTCGGCGCGCCCTGCCATGCCCTCCACCCTGTCCGCCCTCACTGCCCTCTCGCCGCTGGACGGCCGCTACGCGCCGAAGACGGCCGCGCTGCGCCCGCTGCTGTCGGAATTCGGCCTCATGCACCGCCGCGTGCAGGTGGAGGTGGAGTGGTTCATCGCGCTGTCCGATGCCGGCTTCAGCGAGTTCAAGCCCTTGTCGGAAGCCGCGCGCGGCCTGCTTCGGGGCCTGGTGCTGCGCTTCTCGGAAGCCGACGCCCAGGCCATCAAGGACATCGAAAAGACCACCAACCACGACGTCAAGGCCGTGGAGTACTGGCTCAAGCAGCGCTGCGAGGCGCTGCCGGAGCTGAAGGCCGCGGGTGAGTTCATCCACTTCGCCTGCACCAGCGAGGACATCAACAACACCAGCCACGCGCTGATGCTGCAGGCGGCGCGCGAGCAGGTGCTGCTGCCGGCGCTGGACCGCATCGTCGACCGCCTGGCCGCCATGGCCCATGCGATGGCCGAGGTGCCGATGCTCAGCCGCACGCACGGGCAGACGGCCAGCCCCACCACCGTGGGCAAGGAGATCGCCAACGTGGTGGCGCGCCTGCGCACGGCGCGCGCGCGCATCGCCGACGTGAAGCTGCTGGCCAAGATGAACGGCGCGGTGGGCAACTACAACGCCCACCTCGCCGCCTGGCCGGACTTCGACTGGGAAGCCTTCGCCCGCCGCGTGGTCGAGCAGCGTCTGGGCCTGAGCTTCAACGCCTACACGATCCAGATCGAGCCGCACGACGCCATGGCCGAGCTGTTCGACGCCGTGGTGCGCAGCAACACCATCCTGATCGACTTCTCGCGCGACGTCTGGGGTTATGTGTCGCTGGGCTACTTCCGACAGAAGCTCAAGGACGGCGAGATCGGCAGCAGCACGATGCCGCACAAGGTCAACCCCATCGACTTCGAGAACGCCGAGGGCAACCTGGGCCTGGGCAGCGCCTTGCTCACCCACTTGAGCCAGAAGCTGCCCATCAGCCGCTGGCAGCGCGACCTGACCGATTCCACCGTGCTGCGCAACATGGGCGTGGCCCTGGGCTATACCGTGCTCGCCCACGACAGCCTGGCGCGCGGCCTGGACAAGCTGCAGGTGGACGAGACAGCACTGGCCGCCGACCTGGACAGCAGCTGGGAAGTGCTGGCCGAGGCGGTGCAGACCGTGATGCGCCGCCACGGCCTGCCCAACCCCTACGAGCAGCTCAAAGCACTGACGCGTGGGAAGGATGTCACGCGCGAGTCGCTGGCGGCCTTCATCGACGGCCTGGCGCTGCCGATGGACGAACGCGAGCGCCTGAAGGCCATGACCCCGGGCAACTACACCGGCCGCGCGGCCGACCTGGCGCGCCGCATCTGAACCAGAAGGGAGACCGCTTGAAGTTCACCGACACCCTGGCCGCCGCCTCGCGGCGGCATGAATCGCTGTTGTGTGTCGGCCTGGACCCCGAGCCGTCCCGCTTCCCCGGCGCCTGGAAGGGCGATGCCGGACGCATCTTCGACTTCTGCGCCGGCATCGTTGATGCCACCAAGGACCTGGTCTGCGCCTTCAAGCCGCAGATCGCCTACTTTCACGCCCACCGGGCCGAAGATCAGCTCGAACGGCTGATGGCGCACATCCGCCGCGTCGCGCCCGGGGTGCCGGTGATCCTGGACGCCAAGCGCGGCGACATCGGCGCCACCGCCGAGCAGTACGCCCGCGAGGCCTTCCAGCGTTACCAGGCCGACGCGGTGACGCTGTCGCCGTTCATGGGCTTCGATTCCATCGAACCCTACCTGCGCTGGGACGGGAAGGGCGCCATCCTGCTCTGCCGCACCAGCAACCCGGGTGGCGACGACCTGCAGGCGCAGACGCTGCAGGGCGGCGAGAAGCTCTACGAGCGCATCGCGCGCCTGGCTGCGGGCGAATGGAACCGCGGCGGGCAGCTCGGTCTGGTGGTGGGCGCCACCTACCCGGCAGAGATCGCCCGCGTGCGTGAACTCGCGCCCACGCTGCCGCTGCTGATCCCCGGCGTCGGTGCGCAAGGCGGCGATGCCGAGGCCACCGTGCAGGCCGGCCTGCGCCCGGGCGGTGCCATCGTCGTCAACTCCTCGCGCGCCGTGCTCTATGCCAGCGCCGGCGACGACTGGGCCGCTGCCGCCCGGCGCGCTGCCGATGCCACGCGCCGGCAGTTGGGCTCGGCGGCCTCCACCACCGCGGCCTGATCATGCGCCTCGTCGACGACCCGGTCGACGTTGTGGAGGACCCACCGTCGCTGCTGACGGCGGTGCTCAGGCCCGCGCGTGGTGATGCCACGGCCCGTCTGAGCCAGCTCACGCGGCGCCTGTCGGGGGTCTATCTGTGGGCCACGGCAGGGTCGCTGGTCTTCTTTGCCGTCGTCCTGTGGCTCAGCGCCACGCCCGACCGGCCCGACGGCCTGGTGCCGCTGGCCTGTCTGCTGGCCGGCGTGGTGGCGGGCCTGGCCGCGCTGGCCGTGCCGCGGGCACCCTTGCTGGCCCTGGCGGTCGGGCCCCTGGCGGCTGTGGTGGCCATTGGCGTGGCCGCCGCCGGCCTGGGCTGGGGTGCGCCTGCGCCGGGCCTGGGCTTCGTGGCGCTGCACGCCGCGCTGGCCATGGCGCTGGGCGGGCTGCGCGCCGGCCTGCCGGTGGCGGGCGCCGGCCTGCTGCTGGTCGGTACGCTCGCCGTTGGCCAGGCGCAGGGCTGGTTCAGCACCCTGCCCGGTGCGCGCTCGCTGAGCCTGGTCGTCACCGTGCAGCTGCTGCTCATCCTGATGGCCGCCGCCGGCGGGCGCATCGCAGCGCTGCTGATCCGCCGCGCCACCCTGGCCGCTGATGAGCGCGAGCAGCGCTTCCGCAGCCTGCTGCGCCTCTCGGCCGACGCCTACTGGGAACTCGACCCCACGCTGCGCCTGGTCGACCTGACGCTGGAACGGTCGGGTGCGCCGGTGAGCTCGGGGGCCGCCGCCGTGGGCGCCGTGCCCTGGGAACTGCCGAACTTCCTCTGCGACCCCGAGGTGCTCGACAGCCTGCAGGCCGACGTCGGTGCGCGCCAGCCGCTGCGCGACGTGCCGGTGGCCTGGCAGGGCCGCAGCGGCCTGCGGCACTTCCTCATCAGCGGTGAGCCGCGCTTTGGCGCCGGTGGCGTCTTCCAGGGTTACTGGGGTGTGGCCCGCGACGTGACGCCCACGATGCAGGCGCAGCACGCGCTGTCGCGCACCGAGGCCCGCTACCACGACCTGTTCGTCTGCCTGCCCAACCCGCTGGTGCTGCACCGCGACGGGCGCGTGATCGACGCCAACCCGGCCGCGGTGGCGCTGTTCGGCTATGACGACCTGCGCCAGATGCTGGGCAGCTCGGTGTTCGAAACCTACGAACCGGCCGACCGCGAACGGGCGCTGCGGCGGGCGCAGCAGCTGCAGAGCCTGCCGCCGGGTGAGGCGCTGCCGGTCACCGAGTTCCACCTGCGCCAGGAAGGCGGCCGCACGCTGCAGGTGCGCGCCACCGGCGTGGCGGTGGAGACGGAACGCGGTGCTGCCGTGCTGTCGATCTATGTGGACGACACGGAGCGCCAGGCGGCCGAGGACGTGCTGCGCCGCTCCGAGGCACTGCTGACGCACCTGTTCGCCAGCAGCCCCGACGTGATCACGCTGACCGAGCTCGACAGCGGCCGCTACGCGATGGTCAACCGCAGCTTCGAGCGCATCACCGGCTGGCCCACCGACGAAGTCATCGGCCGCACCTCCGCCGAGATCGGCATCTGGCACGACGCCGACGTCCGTCAACGCTTCGTGCACCAGGTGCAGACACTCGGCCGCATCCAGGACATGCCGGTGCGCTTCCGCCGGCGCGACGGCAACCCGGTGCCGATGCTGGTCTCCGGCGCCCGCTTCCAGGCCGATCGCCGCGAGTACCTGGTGATCAACGCGCGCGACATGACGGCCGTGGAACGCCACCGGCTGGAGACGGAGGCCATCCTCGAGAACGCGTCGCTCGGCATCGCCATGACGCGTGACCAGGTCTTCCAGATGGCCAACCCGGCCTTCGAAGCGATGTTGGGCTGGCCCGATGGCAGCATCATCGGGCAGCCCGGCGCGGTGGTCTGGCCCAGCGAGGCCGCCTACTGCGAGATCGGCCAGCGCATCGGCCCGAAGCTGGCGGCTGGCGAACAGATCGAAGTCGAGTGCGACGTGCGCCGGCGTGACGGCAGCACCTTCCTGTGCCGCATGCTGGCGCGGGCGGTAGACCCGTCCCACCCCAGCCGCGGCGGCACCATCTGGGTGGTCGAGGACATCACCGAACGCAAGCGCCTGGACGAGGCCCTGGCCCGCGCCCGCGACGAGGCCGAGGCGGCCAGCCGCGCCAAGAGCGCCTTCCTGGCCAACACCAGCCACGAACTGCGCACACCGCTCAACGGCCTGCTGGGCCTGGCGCAGCTGGCGCGCACGCCTGAGCTGGACGAGGTGCGCCGCAGTGGCTATCTGGACCAGATCGTGGACAGCGCCCGTTCGCTGGCGGAGATCGTGTCCGACATCCTCGACCTCTCGAAGATCGAGGCCGGGCGCCTGACGCTGGAATGCACCGCCTTCGACCTTGATCTGCTGCTGAGCTCGCTGCAGCGCGGCTACACCACGCTGGCGGCCGGCCGCGGCCTGACGCTGCAGCTGCAGGCTGGACCCCGTCTGGGACTGGTCAACGGCGACGCGCTGCGTGTGCGCCAGATCCTCACCAACTACCTGGGCAACGCGCTGAAGTTCACCGGCCAGGGCGAAGTGCGGCTGAGTGCCCGCCGGCTCGATGCCCAGCGCGTGCGCTTCGAGGTCAGCGACACCGGCCCTGGCATCGACACGGCCACGCAGGCACGGCTGTTCCAGCCTTTCACCCAGGCCGACCAGTCCACCACGCGGCGCTACGGTGGCACGGGTCTGGGCCTGTCGATCTGCCGTGAACTGGCCACGCTGATGGGCGGCGAGGTGGGGGTGCACAGCCAGGTTGGCCAGGGCAGCTGCTTCTGGGCCGAATTGCCATTGCCCGTGGCCCAGGCCGAGCCCCAGGTCGACGTCCCTGACGCCGACCCGCTGGCCATGCTGGACGCCCACGTGCTGATGGTGGACGACAACGAGGTCAACATGCTGGTGGCGGTGGCCCAGCTGGAGCAGGTGGGCGTGCGCGTGGGCCAGGCGGCCGATGGCCGGCAGGCGCTGGACGCCGTGGTCGCCGCCGAGGCCGCGGGCGACCCCTACGACCTGGTGATGATGGACCTGCAGATGCCCGACCTCAGCGGCTACGAGGTCACGGCCGAGTTGCGCCGCCGGCAGGCCACCCAGGCGCTGCCCATCATCGCCCACACCGCCGCGGCGCTGGTCAGCGAGCGCGAAGCCGCATTGGCCGCCGGCATGAACGACTTCCTGCCCAAACCCACGGACGCGGCGCAGTTGCGTGCGATGGTGGCGCGCTGGGCGCGCTGCGACCGCGAACCGTCCGCCGATCGATCCGGCTGATCAGGGCCAGATCCGCGCCGCGAGGGTGGCGAAGTCCGAGGCCTCGGCCCAGCCCGGGCAGGCGATCTGCGCCGGCAGACAGCTGTAGCGGTGCAGCAGCAGCAGGCGCAGCAGCGGTTCGCGCAGCTGGCGCTCGAACGGCCGGCCGGCGTAGCCGTCGAACAGCGCATCGAGCCGTGCCGCGCTGCCCGCGGCCAGAAAACACATCGGCCCGAGCCAGTCATAGGCCCGTGGGCCCACCAGGCCGTCGCCGAAGTCGAACATTGCACTGAGCCGCCCTGGCTGCGCCGGGTCGTGCAGCAGGTTCATGGGCGTGTATTCGCCAGTCAGCGGCACGTCGGGTTCGCTGGCGTCGAACGGCAGGGGCCCGGCCAGGAAGGCCGCGAGCTGCGGCAGCAGGTGCGCCGGCAGGCCGGTGCGCGTCTGGCGGGCGTGGCAACCGGCGTGCTGGCGCTGCAGAAAATCCGCCCAGCGCGGGGCCCAGGCCCGCATCGGTGCCACCGGCAGCGCGTGCACGGCTGCCATCGTGGCGCCGATCTGTTGCAGCACGGCCAGGCGTGCCGCTTCGTCCAATCGCGGCCAGGCGGCAGTGAGTGGTTCGCCGCGCAGCTGCGTCATCCACAGCCAGGGCCAGCGGTTGTCTTCGCCAGCGGTGCCGTCGGCCAACAGACGGGGCGTGGGCACGGGCAGCCGCCCTTCCACGTGGCGCAGCATGGCGCGCTCGAATGCGAAATGGTCTTGCAGAAAGGGTGGATAGACCTTGAGCACGTGCGCGTCGCCCACCAGCGCCACCAGGACCGTGCCGGCGGTCATGGGCTGCGCCGGGGCCGGCGACAGGTGCGCGGCAATGGCCGCCACGTCGTCGCGCCAGCGCGGCACGTCGTCGTGCAGGGCATCGAATTCGGCGACGCCGATCTGCGCGGGCAACGTCATGGGGCGGACGCCGCTGCGGTGAGCGGGGCCAAGGGCAGCCGCCGCAGGCGCTGACCGGTGAGTGCGAACCAGGCATTGGCCAAGGCCGGTGCCACCGGCGGCAGGCCGGGTTCGCCCATGCCGGTGGGCGGTCGTTCGCTGGCCACGAGATGGGTCTCGATGGCCGGCGTGTCGGCCAGCTTGAGCAGCGGCTGATCCGGCAGGTTCTTCTGCCGCACCACGCCGTCGACGATGTCGATGCGGCCATGCAGCGCCGCGGCCAGGCCGAACATCACCGCCGATTCCAGCTGCTGCGCCACGCCGTCCGGGTTCACCACCGTGCCGCAGTCCACCGCGGCCACCACACGTTCGGCGTGGGGCCGGCCGTCGCGGGCCGAGACCTCGATCACCATGGCCACGATGCTGCCAAAACTCTCGTGCAGTGCCAGGCCGCGCGCGCGACCAGGCGGCAGTAGCTCGCCCCAGCCCGCACGTTCGGCCACTCTTTCGAGCACGGCGCGATGGCGCGGCGCGTCGGCCAGCAGACGCAGGCGGAAGTCCAGCGGGTCGGCGCCGGCGGCATGGGCCAGCTCGTCGATGAAACCTTCGCTGAAGAAGGCGTTGTGCGAATGGCCCACGGCGCGCCAATAGCCCACCGGCACCCCGCTGTGCGTGGCCGTGTGCGCGATGCGCTGGTGCGGCACGGCATAGGGCAGGTCGTAGAGGCCCTCGGCGGTGGTCCTGTCCGGCAGCTCCAGCGGCCCGGCCAGCGCCGGCAGGGCGCGGGCCATCCAGCGCGGCACGATGGCATCGCCGGCGCTGTGCCAGTCCAGTGCCGTGACCTGACCCGCGGTGTCCAGCCCGGCGCGCAGCCAGGCGGCCGCGGCCGGACGGTAGAAGTCGTGGCCGACATCCTCCTCGCGCGGCCACACCAGTTGCACGGGCCGGCCGCCGCATTCCAGGGCGATGCGCACCGCCTGGGCCACCACGTCGACCTCCAGGCGGCGGCCAAAGCCCCCGCCCAGATAGGTGACGTGGACCTCCACCGCGTCCTCGGCCACACCGGCGACACGGGCTGCCGCCGCGCGCGCCAGGCCCGGCACCTGCGTCGGCAGCCACAGCGTGACGCTGCCATCGACCACCTGCGCGGTGCAGTTGGGCGGCTCGAGCGTCAGGTGCGCCAGGTACGGCGCTTCGTACAACGCTTCGACCTGTCGGTGCGCACGCGTCAGTGAAGGCTCGACATCACCGCGCGCGTGAAAGGCGTGGCCGCCACCGTCGCGCGCCGTGTCGGCCAGCCTGCGAGCGATGGCGGCGCTGTCCAGGTTGCCGGCCGGCCGGCCGCGGGGCTCCAGGCGCAGCGCGCGGGCACCCTGCATCGCGTGCCAGGTGGTGCGGCCCACGACCGCCATGGCCGCATCGGCGCCACCGGCCGAGGCATAGGCTGGCAGGCGCACCACACGCTCGACGCCGGGCAGCGTCAGCGCCGGTGCCACGTCCACCGCCCCTGGACTGCCGCCCAACGCCGGTGCATGGCGGATGACGGCGAACCATTGACCGGGCTGCCGCACGTCCAGCCCGAAGCCGGCGCTGCCATCGACCTTGGCGGGGGTGTCCACCCGCGGCACGGGCTGTCCGATGACGCGCCAGGCGCTGCGCGGCTTGGGCTGCACGCCGCTGGCCGGCGTGAGCGCCGCGCGTGCCGCCAGGTCTCGGAACCCGGCGCGTTGGCCCGAGGCCGGGTGGTGCACGACCCCGTCTTCGCAGCGCATTTCCGCCACCGGCAGGCGCCATTCGAGCGAGGCGGCGCCCAGCAGCTTGGCGCGCGCCGTGGCGGCGGCCATACGCAGCGGGTCCCACAGGTCGGCCACGCTGGTAGAGCCGCCGGTGGCGTTGATGCCGAGTTCGCGCGCGAGTTTGCGCACCAGCCACTCGGCGGCGCGCACACCCAGCCCGGGGTGCTCGCGCTCCTGCGGGTGCAGCGGCAGGCCGGCGACGAAAGTCTCGACGTTGCCGTAGAGGCTGTCGAAGCCGGCCGGCAGTTGTTGGATGGTGTCGACGGCGACATCCAGCTCCTCGGCCACCAGCATGGTCAGCGCGGTGTGCACGCCCTGGCCCATCTCCGAGCGCGGCATGACCAGCTGCACCGCGCCGTCGGCGCTGATGCGGATCCAGCCGTTGAGTGCGACGTCGGGTACACCTTCCAGCGAGTCCGGCTCGCCGAGCCGGCTGCGCGGCGGCAGCGCGGCAAAACCGACGATCAACGCGCCGGCCGTCCCGGCGCCCGCCAGCAGCAGCGTGCGGCGCCGCATGGCTTCAGCCCAGCAGCCGCGGGGCGCGGCGCGGCATGCGTTCGGCGGCGGCGCGGATCGCGGCGCGCCAGCGCGGCGTGGTGCCGCAGCGGCAGAGGTTGGCCAGCGCGGCGTCGATCTCGGCGTCGGTGGGGTTGGGCCGGCGCGCCAACAGGTCCGCCGCGGCCATCAGCACGCCGCTCTGGCACCAGCCGCACTGCGGCACCTGATGCTCGATCCACGCCACCTGCACGGGGTGCAGGCCGTCGTCGTGGCGCAAGGCCTCGATGGTGCGCACCCGCTTGCCTTGCAAGGAGGCCAATGGCGCGACGCAGCTGCGCACCGCATGCCCTTCCACGTGCACCGTGCAGGCGCCACACGCCCCGATGCCACAGCCGTACTTGGTGCCGGTGAGGCCGAGCAGATCACGCAGCACCCACAGCAGCGGCATCGCCGGGTCGGCGAGGGTTTCGTCGAGTTCGCGGGGCTGGCCGTTGACGTCAATGTGCATGTCAGTGGCTCCGGGGCGTACCGTGAACAGCGGATTTCGACCCGAAGCGGAAGCTCATGTTCGGGCGCTCGTGGTCCTCGCGCTCCAACGCGGCTGCAGCAGGGTGGCGGCGTCGCCCGCGTTCTCCGGCCCGCGCTCGCGGGGCGCTGCCATGGTTCTTCCGCGGCCGAGGCTTCAACGCCGCCAGTGGTGCGTCAGCGTCCAGGCGACCGCGAATGGGGCCTGCGCCCGCAGGCGCCACCGCCACCCTGCGACACCCGCTCGCTGTTCCCGTGGACCGACGCCTCGGCGCCGAAGAGGGACGGGGGTTCGGGTGGGCGGGCGCAGGCCCCATTCGCGGTCGCCTCGTCGGCGACACACCGACGCCGGTGTTGATGCCTCGTCGGTGGCACACAGCGGGCAGCGCCCCGCGAGCGTGGGCCGGAGAACGCCTGCCCGGACCCCCGGCCACGCTGAACGGCGGCGTTGACGGACCACCGAACATCCGCTCCGGGTCGAACGGCGTCACGCCGGCCTCAATCCAACGTCACTTCCGTATGCACCGCACCCGCCCGATCGGCGCTGGCACTCAACCCGAGCCGCGTGCCCACCGGGGCTTTGACGATCCACTCGGCCACGGCGCGGTCGCCGGTGAGTTCGCGCGTGGGCAGGAAGGCCAGCAGCGTGGCCTTCGGCGCGTGGCCGGCCAGGTGGCCCTTTTCCTCGCGCGGCTTGCCGCTGACCAGGCTGGCGCCTTCGGGCAGGTGGATGTTGAAGACCGTACCGCGGACGGTCTTGCGCTCGATGGCGCGCTGGCTCACGTGGCTGGGCAGGTAGCCGGCATTGACCACCGCGAAGCGCACGCGCCAGGTGTCGGGGCCGAGCGCGCGCACCTCGGTGCGCAGCACCTCCAGCTTGGGCAGGCTCAGGCCCAGCGTGGTCAACCAGGTCGGGAAGCGCGCCGCCTCGCGCTCGCGCAGCGCCGGCGGCGGGTTGCGCCAGTAGTTCATCTTGTCCCAGCCGCCGATCTCCACCATGCCCAGCTGCGGGTGGCGGAACGGCTTCCAGTCCACGTAGGCCTGGCCGCCGCACTGCTCGTCGCTCCACTTCAGCAGCTTGAGGTCGTCCTCGACCGGGTGGTCTCGGTACCAGTCCACCCACTTGTAGTCGGTGATGCCGGCTTCCTTGTTCGGCGCCCAGATCTCCACCGTCCAGAACAGCGCACCCAGGTGCTCGTAGACCCAATCCTGCGTGCCGGTGATGACTTCCTTGGGGTGGTACTTGAAGTCGTGCCAGATGCTGATGGCGGGGTAGCCGGTGAGCTTGGCGCCCAGGTCGCTCAGGCGCTGGTACACCCACAGGTCCTCCGGCGTCATGTCGTCGTCGCTCTGCGTGCCCATGGGCCGCAGGATCACGCCGCTGTGCGTGTGGAAGCTCACCGCCGCGCCGATGTTCGGATGCCTGACGATGAAGTCCACCATCGCGCGCACCTCGGGTTCGCTGGTGGGGTAGGGGCCGGCGCCGACCTGCTCGAACTCCTGCCGCCAGTAGGCCGGGAAGTTGCGGTTCAGGTCCAGGCCTTCCTTGTCCTTGTTGACCTTGATGCTCAGGCCGTCGTAGTTCTCCAGCAGGCCCTCGGGCACGACGCGGTAGTACTCGCCACCGAATTCGCCCGGTGCGCGCGGCACCATCAGCCGCGGCTCGTCGGGGTGCTTCTTGTACGGGCCGTGCGGGTCGGGGATGCGCATGCTCAGGATGCGACCGTCGCCATCCACGTCCTCCACCGTCAGCCCGTCCACCGGGTCCTCGTCCCAGGGGTAGGGTCGGGTGCTGCTGCGGATGTGGCGCGGGCGGTCGGCCAGCGCCAGCTCGGCGCCGTCGGGGTTCAGGCGCGGCACCAGGTAGACCGTGCGCGTGTCCAGCAGCTGGGTGATCTCACGGTCCTGGGCGTGGCCGCAGACCAGCTGGTGCAGCCAGTAGAGGCAGGCGGTGCTGGCGGTGAGTTCGGCGGCGTGGATGTTGCCGTCGACCCAGATCGCCGGCTTCTCGGCATGGTCGCCGGTGGCCTGGTTCGTGATCACCACGAGCCAGATCTCGCGGCCTTCGTGGCTGCGGCCCAGGCTCTGCAGTTCCACCAGGTGCGGCAGGGCGGCCGCGTAGTCCTGCAGCAGGCGCGTCAGCTCGGGATGGCGGTAGAACTGGTCGAAGCGGGGGACGGGGATGGCAGGCATGGCGCCATTGTGGCGCGAGCGCCTGACGGCTTGGCCGGGGCCCGCCCAGGCGTCACTGGCCCTTGAACAGCCCCTGAAACGGCCGGGACACCGGCAATGTCTCCGGCCGGCCGCGCAGCGTGAGGTGCATGTGGCCCTCGTCGATGCGCACCGCGCTGGCCACGTGGCGGCGGGCCACAATCACCGACCGGTGCACCTGCAGGAAGGCGCGTTCGTCCAGCTGTGCCAGCAGCTCCTTCAACGGCGTGCGGATCAGGGCCTCGGCATCGCCCTCGGGCGATCCTTCGGTGCGGTAGACCACCCGCGTGTAGCGCGCGTCGGCCTCGAAGTAGATGACGTCATCGACGCGGATCTGGCGCACCTCCTTGCCCACACCGGCCTGGATGATGTCCAACGGCGCCGGCCGCCGCTGCTGACCGGCCAGCTGGGCCAGCAGGGACTGCAGCGCGTCGGATGCTGGCGCGGCCGCGGCAGGCGCTGGCGTTTCGACCCGCGGCCGCACGCGATCCACCGCCTGCGCCAGACGCTGCACGTCCACCGGCTTCATCACGTAGTCCACCGCACCGGCGTCGAAGGCCGCCAGCGCGTGATCGCCATAGGCGGTGACGAAGACCACCGGCGTGCGGCCGTCGATGCGACGCGCCACGTCGATGCCGGTCATGCCGGGCATGCGGATGTCCAGGAAGCAGACCTGCGGTTCGTGCTCCAGCCAGGCGTCCCAGGCGTCCACGCCGTTACGACACTCGGCCACGATGTCCAGGCCGGGCCAGGCCTGCAGCAGCGCAGCACGCAGCTGCTCGCGCGGCGCCTCCTCGTCGTCGGCGATCAGGGCGGTGATGCGGGGCAGCGGGTCGGTCATCGGGCGGAACTCTCCTCCAGGGGCATGTCGAGCGTGGCCAGGCAGCCACCGTCGGGCGCATTGTCCAGCCGCAGTGTGGCGCGGTCGCCGAACGCCTGGGCCAGGCGGGCACGGCTGTTGGCCAGGCCCACGCCGTCGGCAGCGGTGGGTGCCAGTCCGGGGCCGGTGTCGCGCACGGTCAGCCGCACCCGGCCGGCTTCAGCCACGGCATCCACCCGGATGGCGGCACCGTTCAGCGACGGCTGCACGCCGTGCTCCACGGCGTTCTCCACCAGCGTCAGCAGCAGGCCGGGTGGCACCATGGCGCCGGCCGCGTCGGCGGGCATCGACACGGACCAATGCAGCCGCTCGCCCAGGCGCAGTGCCATCACCGCGAGGTACTGGCGCACCGCCTCGGCTTCGTCGCCCAGGGCCAGGCGCTGCTGGTTGAACAACGGCAGCGTCGCACGCAGGAAGCCGGTGAGCGCGGCCAGCATTGGCGCGGCGCGGTCGTCCTTGGCCTGCACCCAGTGCTGCAGCGCCGCCAGCGCGTTGTAGAGGAAGTGCGGCTGGATCTGTGCCGCGGCCAGCTGGCGGGCCATGTCCAGTGCGCGCTGCTGCTCGGCCAGTTCACGCAGCCGGCCTTCGATGCGGTGGGCGCGGTAGATGGTGACGAACCACCAGACCACCGACAGCAGCAGCGCCAGCACACTGCCGGCACCCAGCGTCCAGGCGCGCAGCGCGCTGCCGCGGGGCAGTCCCTTCAGTTCGACCGTGCCCACGGTGACGAGCATCATGACCGCCACGCCCGCCATCGTCCACAGCGCCAGGCCCCGCCGAGACGGGCGCCGCCAGAGCCGCTGCGCGCCCTGCCAACCGATCAACGCCCCCAACGCCAGCACCATCGTCAGGGCCGCCGTGGCCGCCGGCGGCGCGAACTGCATCAGCATGAAGGACAGCAGCGCATAGTTGACCATCGCCGCCATCAGCAGCGTCTGGCCCGGGCTGTCGGCACCGCCGCGGGCGAGTTCGTCGTCGGTGAAGGTGCGCGTCGGGCCGGGGTACCAGACCTGGCTCCAGTCGATGCGCTCGGGGCGCTCCATGCGTGTGGCGGGTTTCATGCGGCCTCCGGCAGGTGAAGCACGGCTTCGGTGCCGCGTTCCAGCGCATTCAGGGTCAGCGTGCCGCGGCCGTCGCCGTGGTGGCGCAGGCGCTCACGGCAGTTGGCCAGGCCGGTGCCATCCTGCCAGCCCGGGGCCAGACCGGCGCCGTCGTCGCGCACGGTGAGGGTGGTGCCCTGCCCGTCGCAGCGCGCCTGCACCAGCACCGTGCCGCCGTCCAGCGCCGGCGCGATGCCGTGTTCGATGGCGTTCTCCACCAAGGTCAGCAGCAGGCCTGGCGGCAGGCTGCGGCTGGCACAGGCGGGGTCGATGTCGACCGTGCCGCTCAGCCGCTCGCCCAGACGCGCCTGCATGATCTGCAGGTACTGGGCCACGGCTTCGCCTTCGGCGGCCAGCGTCACCGTGTCGCGGCCCAGCAGTTCAGTGGAGCCGCGCAGAAAGGCGGTGAGCGTGCGCAGCAGTCCCGGTGCGCGCGGGTCACCCACGTCCACCCAGTGCTGCAGCGCGGCCAGCGTGTTGAAGATGAAGTGCGGCTGGATCTGCGCCTGCAGCAGCTTCAGGCGTGCTTCGGCGGCGTGGCGGGCGGCGGTGTCGCGTTCGCGGGCCAGGCGCTCGCGTTCGACGGCGCGTTCGAGCATCTGGCGCCGTGTCTGCGCCACGCCCCAGGTCAGGAAGAGCACACCGGCGGCGCCGGCCAGCACGGCGGGCACGAGCACGGCCGCGCCCCGCCACAGGGAGTCGAACAGCCGCATCAGGTCCAGGCTGCCGTGTTTGACGATGTGGCCGACGATGAAGCCCAGCAGGCCCCCGGCCAGCGCCAACGCCACGATCACCGGCAGTTTGCGGCGCAGCATGGGCCCGGCGAACTTGCCCGGCACCAGCCAGGCGCCCAGCAGCGAGATCGGCAGGCCGACCCAGACGAAGAGCGCGATCAGCAGCGCCACGCCGGTGGGCAGGCCGGCAAAGCGCAGCCCCGCCGTGGTGCCGGCCACCGAGCCCAGCAGGCCGGCCCAGACACCCAGGCCGCGGCGGCTGTAAAGGAAGCGGTCCATCAGCTCCGCCTGCTCGCGCGTGGCCGGTTCCATGCGCGCGTAGTGCGGCGCCGCCCAGCGCGCGTAGGCGCGTTGCAGGCGGTTGCCTTCAGACAGCGGGGGGGCGTTCATGGCGGCGCAGTGTAGGCAGCGTGGCGCCGGGCCCGAGGCCCGGGCGGTCGAACAGCCGGATCAGGCGCTTGAACGGCGGGATCAGGCGGCCGCCAGCGGCGCCCCGTCCACGAACACCTGCAGTTCTCCTGGTGCCATGGCGGTCCAGGCCTCGCCGGCCGTCAGCGGCTCGGTGGCGACCACGGCCACGCGGTCGGCGGGTGTGGTCAGCGCGGCGAAGTCCACGCTCAGGTCCTCGTCGGCCAGGGTGGCGGCGCCGAAGGGGTGCTGGCGCACCACCCAGTGCAGCTTGGTGGACGCGTGCGCCCACAGCGCCTGGCCGTTGCTCAGCAGCAGGTTGAAACTGCCGCAGCGCGCAGCCCGCGGCAGCAGTTCGCGCAGCGTGTGCGTCAGTTCCGGCACGCTGGGCACGCTGGCGTGGGCCTTGGCCAGCTCCTGCATCAGCCAGCAGAAGGCGTGTTCGCTGTCGGTGTCGCCCACCGGGCGGAAGTGGCCGTGCAGCGGCAGGTCCAGGTTCTTCAGGTCTCCGTTGTGGGCGAACACCCAGTAGCGCCCCCACAGCTCGCGGACGAAGGGGTGGCAGTTCTGCAGCGCCACCGCGCCCACGGTGGCCTTGCGGATGTGGGCGATGACGTTGTGGCTGCGGATGGGGTAGCGGCGCACCATCTCCGCCACCGGCGACGCGCGGGCGCTTTCCGGATCGATGAACAGGCGCAGGCCACGGCCTTCGAAGAAGCCGATGCCGAAGCCGTCCTTGTGCTCGTCGGCGCGGTGCGACAGGCCGGCGAAGCTGAACATCACGTCGGTGGGCGTGTTGGCGTTCATGCCGAGCAACTGGCACATGGCGCGGGCCTTCTTCAGGTGAACAGCAGCTTGCCGATGCCGCGCCAGCTCAGCAGCCGGCCGGGGTTCTGGGTCTCGTCGAGCACGCCGCTCATGCGGCGCAGGATGCCCGGGCTGCGATTGGCGCGCCAGATCACGAGATCGGCCAACCAGGGGTGGCGGTTGACGTGCTCGGCCTTGGCGTAGAGGTCGAAGCGCGGCTTCAGCGCCTGCAGCGCTTGGCCATAGCGGGCCTGCACCGCGGTGTCGTCGCCACCGGCGGCAATCGTCTCAGCCGCCAGCAGCCCGGTTTCCAGCGCCTTGCCGATGCCTTCGCCGGTGAAGGCGTAGGTGCTGCCGATGGCCTCGCCCGTGCCCAGCAAACCCGGCCGCGACCAGCGCGCACCGTCGAGCGAGCAGCGCAGTGGCGCGCCCTTGGGCTCGGCCAGCCAGGTGCCGCCGTCGACCAGCGCACGCGCATCGGGGTGCACGCGGCAGAAGGCGTCGAAGACCTGGCGCAGGTTCTTCGCGCCGTAGTCGCCGGTGAGGCCGGCGCCGATGTTGAAGCTGCCGCCAGGGGCCGGGAAGATCCAGCCGTAGCCGCCGGCCAGCGCCTTGTGCCAGACGATCTGCAGCGTGCGGATGCGCGCCGCCACGGCGGGGTCGGCCGGGCGGATGTAGCCGCGCAGCGCCACGCCGCTGGCACCGCGGCGTTCGCACAGGCCGGCGGCCTGCAACGGGCCCGCGGCGGCGCCGGTGGCCAGCACCACCCATCGGGCCGAGACCTCGTGTGAGGCATCGCCCACCCGCAGCCGGCCACCGACCACGCGGCCCGCATCTTCGAGCGGCGCCTCGAACCGTGCCGGCGGCAGCAGGGTGGCGCCGGCGCCGGTGGCGGCGCACAGCAGGATGTGGTCCAGCACGCGCCGCGGCAGCACCGCCAGCCGCCCGGGCACGTCGACGCGGCCGCCGCGAGAGCCGAAGCAGCTGACGTGTTGCACCGGCTCGGCCTCGGCCATGACCTCGTCGTGCACCCCCAGCCGCTGCAGCGCCGCGTGCGCGTCGGGGATCAGGCCGTCACCGCAGACCTTGTCGCGCGGGAAGGCGTGCTGGTCGGCCACCAGCACCTGCAGGCCGGCACGCACCAGTGCCTGTGCGCAGGCGCTGCCGGCCGGGCCGGCGCCGACGACGAGCACGTCGCAGCGGGTGGGCAGGGCGGGGGTGGATGTGGACATCGGGCGACGATTCTAGGAGCGGGTTTCGGGCCCTTGATGCCAGTCAAGGAGGCTCGCCGCCGACCGGCGCACGATGGCATCGAAGACAAGGAGACCCGCATGACCACCCACCTCACCGCCGGCCAGCATGCGCTGCTGGAAGCCGAATTGCAGCAGCGCCAGCGCGCGCTGCGCGGGCAATTGGACGAACACCTGCACGGCCAGACGCGTGTGGAGCGCGCCGCCGAACGCCTGGCCCAGGACGGCGACGATGCACCGCAACGTGCGCCTGAACTGGCCATGTCCGCGGCGCTGACCGATCGCGAGCAGCGTGAACTGGACGCCGTGAATGCCGCGCTGAAGCGCCTGGCCCAGGGCGAATACGGCAGTTGCCGCGACTGCGGCGCCGACATCCCCTTCGACCGGCTGAAGGTCGAGGCCTGGGCCGAACGCTGCGTGCCCTGCGCCACCAAGCGCGAGCAGCACGGCCGCTGACTCCGACCTTCTTCAGTACCCCGAGAACCCCGAGAAAGACGACACGATGACGACATTCCATGCCGTGGTCCGCATCGACCACCAGACCGCCGAGATCCTGCAGTTCGACGCCGAGC
Source organism: Burkholderiaceae bacterium (assembly GCA_024235915.1). Lineage (GTDB taxonomy): Bacteria > Pseudomonadota > Gammaproteobacteria > Burkholderiales > Burkholderiaceae_C > Rubrivivax. The sequence continues at coordinate 387,886 of JACKLO010000010.1, forward strand.
ACGTGCAGGCGCAAAAGGTCAAGGCGCACAGCCACCACACGGCCAAGCATGGCAGCGGCGTGCGCACCGAGCACGAGTTCTTCGGCCATGTGTGCGACGCGCTGGCCGGCATCGCCGAAGTGCTGGTGGTGGGCTCGAAGACGGCGCAGGCCGACTTCCGGCATTACGTGGAGAAGCACCGCGCTGCGCTGGCCAAACAGGTGGTCGGCTACGAGACGGTGGACCAGCCCACGCCCAACCAGCTGGTGGCCTTTGCGCGCCAGTACTTCCTGAAGTACGACCGCATGGCCGGCACGCCGACGCCGACCTGATGCACGACCCCGGGTTCACGCCGGCAGCGTAAGCTGACGGCATGACACCGCTTTGCGACCGCCGCCCTGCCCTCACCGCGTTCTCGCGCAGCTACGCGGAGGCGCGCGACAAGTTCCTTGCCGCTGCCCGGGCCGCAGGCGCCCGCGTCGGCCACCACGCACATCCGCTGCCCGGCCCGGCCGGCGAGGCCCTGGCCACCGACACGGCCTGGCTGGGGCCGGAGGACGCGTCGCGCGTGCTGGTGGTGCTGTCGGCCACCCACGGCGTGGAAGGCCTTTGCGGCAGCGGCCCGCAGGTGCACTGGCTGCGCCACCCGGACGACTTGCCCGCCGACACCGCCGTGCTGCTGGTGCACGCGGTCAATCCGCACGGCTTTGCCTGGCTGCGGCGGGTGACGGAGGAGAACGTCGACCTCAACCGCAACTGGGTCGATTTTTCGCAGCCGCTGCCGGAGAACCCCGGCTATGCCGAACTGCATGCGCACTACGTGCCGCGTGCGCTCGACGCCAACACGCTGGCCGCGGCCGATGCCGCCATCGCCGATTTCCGCCGTCGCCAGGGCGACGACGCCGAGCGTGTGGCGCGCAGCAGCGGCCAGTACACGCATGCCGACGGCCTCTTCTTCGGCGGCACGGGGCCGACCTGGGCGCGCCGCACCAGCGAGGCCATCCTGGCGGCCCATCTGGGCCGCGCGCGCACCGTGGCCATCGTCGACCTGCACACGGGCCTGGGTCCCTATGGCTACGGTGAATCGATCTGCAACCATGCGCCCGGCGGCGAGCGCGTGGCCCGCGCGCGGCGGTGGTGGGGCGACAGCGTGACCGAGCCGCTGCTGGGCACGTCCAGCAGCCAGCCCAAATGGGGGCTCACCGAGTTCGGCTACGAACGTGCGCTGGCACACGCAGACATCGCCTTCGTGGCACTCGAGTTCGGCACCTATGCGCCGCCGCGTGGGGCAGCGGTGCTGCGCGACGACGCCTGGCTGTGGACGCACGGCGACCCGCGCGGGCCGGAAGCCGAGCCGATCCGCAACGCCCTGCGCGACCACTTCTACCCGCCGTTTGCCGACTGGCAGGAGATGGTGCTGTTCCGCTCGCGCCAGGTGTTCCGGCAGGCGCTGGAGGGGCTGGCGGCCGAGTGAACCCGGCCGCCCAGCGCCTTCGCTGAGGTCAGGCCTTCGCGCCCGCCTTCACTTTCAGGCGCCAGGCATGCAGCAGCGGCTCGGTGTAGCCGCTGGGTTGCTGCACGCCCTTGAACACCAGGTCGCTGGCCGCCTGGAAGGCGGCGCCGTCGAAACCGGGTGCCATGGGCCGGTAGCCGGCGTCGCCGGCGTTCTGGCGGTCCACCACCTTGGCCATGCGCTTGAGCGTGGCGCGCACCTGGGCCTTGGTGACCACGCCGTGCAGCAGCCAGTTGGCCATGTGCTGGCTGCTGATGCGCAGCGTGGCGCGGTCTTCCATCAGGCCCACGTCATGGATGTCGGGCACTTTCGAGCAGCCCACGCCCTGGTCGACCCAGCGCACCACGTAACCCAGGATGCCCTGGGCGTTGTTCTCCAGCTCCTGGCGCTTCTGCTCGTCGGTCCAGTCGGCCTTGGGGGCCACCGGCACCGTCAGCAGACCGGCCAGCAGCTTGTCGGCGTCCGCCGGGGCCTTGGCGATCTGCTTCTGCACCGCGAACACGTCCACCTGGTGGTAGTGCAGCGCGTGCAGCGTGGCGGCGGTGGGGCTGGGCACCCAGGCGGTGTTGGCGCCGGCCAGCGGGTGGCCGATCTTCTGCTGCAGCATGGCGGCCATCAGGTCGGGCATGGCCCACATGCCCTTGCCGATCTGCGCGCGGCCGCCCAGGCCGCACTGCAGGCCCACCTGCACGTTGTTGCGCTCGTAGGCCTGGATCCAGGCCGTGGTCTTCATGTCGCCCTTGCGCAGCATCGGGCCGGCCTGCATGGCGGTGTGCATCTCGTCGCCGGTGCGGTCCAGGAAGCCGGTGTTGATGAAGGCCACACGCGCCTTGGCCGCAGCGATGCAGGCCTTCAGGTTGACGCTGGTGCGGCGCTCCTCGTCCATGATGCCGAGCTTGACCGTGTGCCTGGGCAGGCCCAGCAGCTTCTCGACGCGGCCGAAGAGTTCGTCGGCAAAGCCCACCTCGGCCGGGCCGTGCATCTTGGGCTTGACGATGTAGATGCTGCCGGTGCGGCTGTTGCGCCGGCTCATCAGGTCGCGCATCGCGATCGCGGTGGTGACCACGGCGTCCATGATGCCCTCGGGAATCTCCTTCCCTTCGGTGCCCCACAGGATCGCCGGGTTCGTCATCAGGTGGCCCACGTTGCGCACGAACAGCAGGCTGCGGCCATGCAGCGTCACCGTGCCGCCGTTCGGCGCCGTGTAGACGCGGTCGGCATTCAAGCGGCGCGTGAAGGTGCTGCCGCCCTTGGCCACTTCTTCGGTCAGCGTGCCGTCCAGGATGCCCAGCCAGTTGCCGTAGGCCTGCACCTTGTCGGCGGCGTCGACCACGGCCACGGAGTCTTCCAGGTCGAGGATGGTGGACAGCGCCGATTCGATGACCAGGTCGCAGACGCCGGCCGGGTCGTCCTTGCCGATGGCCGTGCTGCGGTCGACGCGGATGTCCAGATGCAGACCGTGGTGCACCAGCAGCACGCCGGCAGGCGCGTCGGCGCTGCCCTCAAAGCCCACGAACTGCTTCGGGCTCTTCAGCGGTTGGCTGCTGCCGTCCTTCAGCGTCACGACCAGCGCGCCGGCCTTCACCGCGTAGCCGGTGCTGTCGAGGTGGCTGCCCTTTTTCAGCGGGGCCACGCGGTCGAGCACGTGGCGGGCGTATTCGATGACCTTGGCGCCGCGCACCGGGTTGTAGCCCTTGCCCTTCTCGGCGCCGTCGGCTTCCGGCAGCACGTCGGTGCCATAGAGCGCGTCGTACAGGCTGCCCCAGCGTGCGTTGGCGGCGTTGAGCGCGTAACGCGCGTTGGTGATCGGCACCACCAGCTGCGGGCCGGCCTGGCGGGCCAGTTCGGCATCGACGTTCTTCGTCGTGGCCTTGACCGCACCCGGGTCGGGCACCAGGTAGCCGATCTTCTGCAGGAACCTGCGGTAGGCCGCGGCCTTCTTCACCGGGCCGGGGTTGGCGCGGTGCCAGGCGTCCAGTTCGGCCTGCAGGCGGTCGCGCTCGGCCAGCAGGGCGGCGTTCTTCGGCGCCAGGTCGGACACCAGCTTGTCGAAGCCGGCCCAGAAGGCCGCAGCGTCCAGGCCGCTGCCGGGCAGCACCTGCTGGTCGATGAAGTCCTTGAGGACGGTGGCGACCTGAAGGCCGTGGACGGTGGTGCGGTCGGTCATGACGAGACTCACTGGTGGAAGATCAGGAAGGGAAGAAGCTCAGCACGTCGCGTAGGCTGCTGCCGATGCGGGTGGGTTCGGTGTCCAGCGCCTCCAGCGGCAGGCCCCCACGGTTGACCCACAGCGTGGTGTAGCCGTACCAGGTGGCGCCGATGGCGTCCCAGCCGTTGCTGGACACGAAAAGAATGTCGCGCGCCGGCAGGCCCAGGGCCTGCGGGCCCAACGCGTAGGTGGCGGGGTCGGTCTTGTAGCGGCGCGTGGCGTGCACGCTGAGCACCGGGTCCAGCAGGTCGGCGAAGCCGGCGCTCTTGACGCCCACGCCCAGCATGTCGGGGTCGCCGTTGCTCAGCACGCCGGCGCGGATGCCACGCGCCTTCAGCGCCAGCAGCACCTCGCGGTTCTCCGGGAAGGCGGACAGGTGGCGGTACTGGTTCATCAGCTGCGCCTCGGCCTCATCGCCCAGCGTCAGCTGCAGGCGCGCGGCGGCAAAGCGCAGGCCGGCACGCGTGATGTCCCAGAAGGGCTTGTAGTGCTGGCCCTGGCCACCGCTCATCGACACCAGGCGGCTGTACTCGATCTGCTTGTCGCGCCAGACCTGGGCCAGCGCGTTGCCCTGGCCCGGAAACAGCTGTTCGGCCAGCAGGCCAACGCTGTAGACGTCGAACAGCGTGCCGTAGGCGTCGAAGAGCACCGCCTTCGGCGCAGGGAGAGAAGCATGGCCAGTGTCCATGGCGTCACTTTATTCCACCTGTGTATCAGCATTAATTTCCATGATTGCCTTTGATCTTTGCGTTGGATGCGCATAATCTTGGAATGGATCGCCTCAAGCAGATCGAATCCTTCGTGGCCGTGGCGGCCAAGGGCAGCCTCACGGCCGCCGCCCATGCCGAGGGCGTGGCGCCGGCCGTCATCGGCCGCCGCATCGACGCGCTGGAGGCGCGCCTGGGCGTCAAGCTGCTGGTGCGCACCACGCGGCGCATCACGCTCACCCACGAAGGCAGCGCCTTCCTGGAGAACTGCCAACGCCTGTTGACCGACCTGGCCAGCGCCGAGGCCAGCGTCAGCGCGGGCGGCGTGAAAGCGAGTGGTCACGTACGTGTGACGGCGCCGGGCGGCTTCGGCCGCCGCCACGTGGCCCCACTGGTGCCGCGCTTCCTGGCCGAGCACCCCGACGTGAGCCTGTCGCTGAACCTTTCGGACCGCGTGGTGGACATGGTCAACGAAGGATTCGACTGCGCCGTGAGGGTGGGCGACCTGCCCGACTCCAGCCTGATCAGCGTGCGCCTGGCCGACAACCGGCGGCTGTGCGTGGCCTCACCGGCCTACCTCAAGCGTGCCGGCGTGCCCAAGGCACCGCCGGACCTGATGCGCCACCAGTGCCTGACACTGTCTTCCGACGCCAGCCAGACCCGTGGCTGGGCCTTCACGGTGGACGACAAGCTCACCCACCTGCGTCCCGGCGGCCGCCTGGACTGCAGCGACGGCCAGGTGCTGCACGACTGGTGTCTGCAGGGCCTGGGCATCGCCTGGCGCAGCACCTGGGAGGTGGAGAAGGAGGTGGCCGACGGCACGCTGCAGGTGGTGCTGGCCGACTTCGCCGCACCGCCCAATGGCATCTATGCCGTCTTTCCGCACGCCCGGCATCTGCCGCTGCGCGTGCGACTGTGGATCGACTTCCTGAAGCACCACTACGGCGATCCGGCGTACTGGCGGGTTGGCTGACCCGGCGAGCCGTGCCGGCGCGGCCGCGGCTGGCTACAGGATCTTGCGCGGGTGGGCCAGCTGCTCGTGCGCCGCGTGCAGCCGCCGCACCAGCACGTGAATGAAGGCGGCGTCGAACAGATGCCGCGTGTTCGGGCTCAGGTGCTCCATCGCTTCGGGCGTGAAGCTCACGGTGGTGGCCGGTTCGGTGACGAGCAGGTCGGCGCTGTGCAGGCGCAGCGCCGGGCTCGGCGCGAGGTAGGCCATCTCGCCGACCGACGTGCCCACCCCCAGCTGCGCCACGCGCTGGCCGTCGCGGTAGACCTCGATCTGGCCCTGGGCCAGGATGTGGAAACTGTTGCCTTCGTCGCCCTTCTTGAAGATCGCGTGGCCGAAAGGCAGGCGCTGCCAGGTGGCGCGGTGCACCACCTCCCACAGTTCCACGTCGCCGAAACCCTTGAAGAAGTCCAGCGTGCGCAGCAGGTTGAAGCGCTCGGAGTCCAGCACCTCCTGCAGCGTCGCCCGCGGCACGGCCTGGGTGGACACCAGGTCCGACAGCGCCTGCGCGTAGTCGTCCCAATTGTCGAAACGCCGCGTCTTGTCCTTGGACAGGCCGCGGTGGATCAGGTCGTGCAATGCGTCGCTGACCCCTTCGCGCAGCGTCTTCAGCGGCGGCGGCTCGGCGTTGTAGATCTGGTGCATGATCGCCGCCTGCTGCGTGGCATCGAACGGCGGACGGCCGGCGATCAGGTGGTACAGCACGGCCGACAGCGAGTACATGTCGGCGCGGCAGTCCAGGGTGTCACCGTCCAGCTGCTCAGGCGACATGTAGGCCAGCGACCCCACGCGGTAGACCTGGGTGCGGTCCGAATCCAGCGCAAAAACGCTGCCGAAGTCGCTGATCTTGACGTCGACCACGGCGTCGCCATGGGTCACGGCCAGGATATTGGCCGGCTTGACGTCGCGGTGGATCAGGCCTTGGCGGAAGACATAGCCCAGCGCCTTGGCGCACTTGAAGCCGATTTCCACCACCTGCGCCAGCGGCAGCAGCGCATCGGCCCGGCAGAAGCGGCGCAGCGTGAGGCCGGGCACGTACTCCATCACCAGGTACGGACCCTCGGCGTCGGGCACGGCGTCGAAGATCTGCACCACGTTCGGGTGCTGCAGCCGGCCCACCAATGCCGCCTCGGCCGCGAAGAAGCAGGACTGGAAGTGACCGACCCGCGAATCCAGCACCTGGCCGCTGCGCACCCGCTTGATGGCCACGTCGCGTTCGCGGAAGCTGTCGCGGGCCAGGAAGACCTCGCTGGTGGCGCCCTCGCCGATCTTGGCGCGCACCTCGTAGGGGCCGATGCGGGTAGGCAGCGGCTCGGTGAGGACGTCGGGAGGCAGGGCGGCAGACATGGTCCGACGGATCATGCGGCGTCGGTGCAGAAGACGGTCGCCGGAATAAGGCTGGGCTTTCCCGTCGCTTCGGACCCCGCCCGTAGAATCCTGGCATGTGTTGTCCCCCAAGCTCACTTCGTTCGCTGCCCCCCAAGGGGGCGGTCAGTTCCTTCGGGACGGCCGGGCGGATCTGACATGAAACGACCCCAGGCTCACTTCGTTCGCGGCCCCCGAGGGGCGCGTCAGTCCCTTCGGACGGCCGGGCGGAACTGACATGATTGAAGCCAAGCAGCAGCTGCTGCAGGCGCTGCAGGCGGCGCTCGACCAGCTGGCCCCCGGCGCTGCCCCGAAGGCCGCCTTCGAAAGCCCCAAGCAGGCCGCCCACGGCGACCTGGCCATCACCGCCGCCATGGGCCTGGCGCGTGCGCTCAAGCGCAACCCGCGCGAACTGGGCACCGAGCTCGTGGCCCTGCTGCAGGCGCAGCCGGCGGTGCAGCGCTGGGTGCAGGCGCTGGAGATCGCCGGGCCCGGCTTCGTGAATCTGCGCCTGTCGGCCGCGGCCAAGCAGGCGGTGGTGAGCGAGGTGCTGGCCGCCGGCGACGCCTTTGGCCTGCAACCGGGCAACGGCCAGCGGCTGATGGTGGAATTCGTCTCCGCCAACCCCACCGGGCCGCTGCACGTGGGCCATGGCCGCCAGGCGGCGCTGGGCGACAGCCTGTGCCGGCTGTTCGAGACCCAGGGCTGGCAGGTCCACCGCGAGTTCTATTACAACGACGCCGGCGTGCAGATCGGCAACCTGGCGCTGTCGGTGCAATCGCGCCTGAAGGGCCTGAAGCCGGGTGATGCCGACTGGCCGGAATCTGCCTACAACGGCGAGTACATCGCCGACATTGCGCGCGACTACGCGGCCGGCGCCACTGTGCATGCCGACGACCGCGCCTACACCGCCAGCGGCGATGCCGACGATGTCGACGCCATCCGCCAGTTCGCCGTGGCCTACCTGCGTCACGAGCAGGACCTCGATCTGCGTGCCTTCGACGTGCGCTTCGACCACTACTACCTCGAGTCCGGCCTCTACAGCAGCGGTCGCGTCGAGCAGACGGTGCAGCGCCTGGTCGACGCCGGCAAGACCTTCGAGGACGGCGGTGCGCTGTGGTTGCGCAGCACCGACTACGGCGACGACAAGGACCGCGTGATGCGCAAGTCCGACGGCGCCTACACCTACTTCGTGCCCGACGTGGCCTACCACGTGCACAAGTGGGAGCGCGGCTTCACCAAGGTCATCAACGTGCAGGGCAGCGACCACCACGGCACCATCGCCCGCGTGCGTGCCGGCCTGCAGGCGGCCGGTGCCGGCATCCCCCAGGGCTGGCCGGACTATGTGCTGCACAAGATGGTCACGGTCATGAAAGGCGGGCAGGAGGTCAAGATCTCCAAACGCGCCGGCGGCTACGTCACGCTGCGCGACCTGATCGACTGGACCAGCCGCGACGCGGTGCGCTTTTTCCTCATCAGCCGCAAGGCCGACACCGAATTCGTCTTCGACGTCGACCTTGCGGTGAAGGCCAGCGATGAGAACCCGGTCTTCTACGTGCAGTACGCCCACGCGCGCATCTGTTCGGTGCTGGCGCAGTGGCAGCAGCAGAAGGCGGGCGACGAGGCGACCCTGCCGCAGGCCGACCTGACCCGGCTGACCGCCCCCACCGAGACCACGCTGATGCTCAAGCTGGCCGAATACCCCGAGATGCTGACCCGCGCCGCGGCCGATCATGCGCCGCACGACGTGGCCTTCTGGCTGCGTGACCTGGCCTCGGCGTTTCACAGCTGGTATGCCGCGGAACGCTTTTTGGTCGACGACGCCTCGCTGGCCACCGCCCGCATGGCCTTGCTGGCGGCCGTGCGCCAGGTCCTGGCCAGCGGCCTGGGCGTGCTGGGCGTCAGCGCACCGGCGCAGATGGCCCGTGAACCGGAGGTGGTCTGATGGCGCGCGCGAAGAAAGCCCCGAAGTCCGGCAGCCGTGGCGGCTTCGCCATCGGCCTCGTCGTCGGGCTGCTGATCGGGCTGGCCCTGGCCCTGGGGGTGGCGCTCTACATCGCCAAGGTGCCGGTGCCGTTCGTGGACAAGCTGCCGCAGCGCACGGCCGAGCAGGACAAGGCCGAGGCGGAGCGCAACAAGAACTGGGACCCGAACGCACCGCTGGCGCCCAATCCGCAGCCGATGCCTGGCGTGGCTTCGCCCACCACCGGATCCGCCACCGCGCCCGCCGCCGTCGCCAGTGCGCCGGCAGGACGTGATCCCGCGGCCATCCTGTCCGGGGCTGCCACGCCGCCAGTGTCGCCGGCCACGTCCACCAGTTCGGCCCCTGCCGCGTTCACCTACCTCGTCCAGGTCGGCGCCTACACGCGGGGCCCGGACGCCGAAGCCCAGCGTGCCGCGCTGGCCATGCAGGGCTTCACGGCCAAGGTGCACGAACGTGAACAGGCCGGGCGCACCGTCTACCGGGTGCGGCTGGGGCCGTTCGACACCAAGGCCGAGGCCGATGCCCTGCAGCTCAAGCTCCAGGGCGCCGGCATCGAAGGCCAGCTGGTGCGTGTGCAGAAGCCCTGAAAGGATGACGATGAAACGACGTGAGTTTTCCCAGGCCCTGGCGGCCGGCGGCATGACCCTGTGGGCTGGCGGTGCCGCCCATGCACAGGGCGCACCGGTGGAGGGGCGGGACTACGTCAAGCTGTCGCAGCCTGCGCCGGTGAGCCTGTCGACCGGCAAGAAGGTGGAGGTGATCGAGTTCTTCTGGTACGAGTGCACGCACTGCAACGACTTCGAGCCCTTGCTCGAGGCCTGGGTCAAGCGCCTGCCGGCCGACGTCGAGTTCCGCCGCGTGCCGGTCGGCTTCACGGCCCGCCACCAGATCGCGCAGAAGGCGTTCTATGCGATGGAGGAGATCGGCATGCTGGAGACGCTGCACGCGCGCGTCTTCGCCGCCGTCTTCCTGCAGGGCCGCAAGCTGCTGTCGGAGCAGGCCTACGCCGACTTCGTCGCCGCCAACGGGGGCGATGCCAAGAAGTTCAGTGACGCCTTCCGCGGCTTTTCGGTGAACACCAAGGCCAACCGCGCACGCCAGCTCGCCGACGCATACAAGATCGACGGCACGCCGGCCATGGGCGTGCAGGGTCGCTTCTATACTGGGGCAGGCCGTGCCGGCGGCCATGCCGCCACGCTGCGCGTCACCGACTACCTGATCCAGCAGGTCCGCTGACGGCCACGGCGCTGCGCACTGCGTGGCGCCGGTCACGCCAGAGGCATCGCGCCACCCCGCCGGCCATTGTCGGCGGCACACTTGCAGCTAGAATGCCTGCAAGTTTCGTGCCGTTGACATGTCATTGTTTCGCCCCCTGATCCGACCGCTGCACTGCAGGCTGCTGGCCGCTGCGCTGGTGCTGGGCGGCGCCGTGCCGGCGCAGGCCGAGAAGGCAGACCGGCAGCAGCCCATCGTCGTCGAGGCCGACAAGCCGGGCGTGCTGGACCTGCAGCGCCAGGTCGTCGTCTTCAACGGCAATGTGCAGATCGTGCAAGGCACGATGATCATCCGCGCCGAGCGCATCGAGGTGCGCGAGCAGGCGGGGGGCACCCGCAGCGCCGTGGCCACCGGCGCACCCGGTCAGCCCGCCACCTACCGCCAGAAGCGCGACGGCGTGAACGAGGTCGTCGAAGGCTCGGCCGACCGCATCGAGTACGACGCCGCGGCCGGCACCCTGCGTTTCGTCGGCAACGGCGCCGTGCGGCGGCTGCGGGCGGGCACAGTGGCCGACGAGATCACCGGCGCCGAAATCCAGTGGGACGACGCGGCACAGCAGTTCAAGGTCATCGGCGGGGACGCAGCCAGCGGCGGCAGGGTGCGCGCCGTGCTCACGCCGCTGCCCGAGGCGCCGCCTGCAGCGCCTGCGCCGGCCTCTGCGGCCGGCCGCCGATGAGCGCCGTGCCGGTCACGGCCAGTTCGGCAGGCCGCCTCGAAGCCCACGGCCTGCAGAAGCGCTACGGCCCACGCACCGTGGTGCGCGACGTGCACCTGGCCGTCAACGCCGGCGAGGTCATTGGCCTGCTCGGCCCCAATGGCGCCGGCAAGACCACCACCTTCTACATGATCGTCGGCCTGGTGCGGGCCGACGCCGGCACCTTGCGCATCGATGGCCAGCCGGCGCAGGACCTGCCCATTCACCATCGCGCCCGCCTGGGCCTGAGCTACCTGCCGCAGGAGGCCTCGATCTTCCGCAAGCTCACGGTGGAGGAGAACATCCGCGCCGTGCTCGAACTGCAGGTCGGGCCGAATGGCCGGCCGCTGCCATCGGCGCAGATCGAGAAACTGCTGGACGAACTGCTCGACGAGCTTTCCATCACCAAGCTGCGGGCGTCGCCGGCGCCGGCGCTGTCCGGCGGCGAACGGCGGCGGGTGGAGATCGCGCGCGCCCTGGCCACGCAGCCCCGGTTCATCCTGCTCGACGAGCCCTTCGCCGGTGTCGACCCGATTGCGGTGATGGAGATCCAGCGCATCATCGCCTTCCTGCGCGCCCGCGGGATCGGCGTGCTGATCACCGACCACAACGTGCGCGAGACGCTGGGCATCTGCGACCGCGCCTACATCATCAGCGAAGGCAGCGTGCTGGCCGAAGGCACGCCATCCGAGATCGTCGACAACCCCCAGGTGCGCAAGGTGTACCTGGGCGAGAACTTCCGGATGTGAGGGTGACGTGATGCCCCCAGGCTCGTCACTGCGTTCCTTCGCCGCCCCCCGAGGGGGTTTGGCCTCCCTTGGGGCGGCCCGGCGGGAGGCCGGTCGATGAAACCCTCCTTGCAGGTCCGCCTCAGTCAGCACCTGGCGCTCACGCCCCAGTTGCAGCAGTCCATCCGGCTGTTGCAGCTCTCCACGCTGGAACTGCACCAGGAAGTCGAGCAGATGCTCGAACAGAACCCCTTTCTCGACACCGAGGAAGAAGGCGGTTCGGCCCTGGATGCGCCGCCCGCGGAACGCTCACAGCAGGCGGAGCGCGAGGAGAGCGCGGAGATCGCCGGCGGCGGCGACGCCGAGGCCCCGGTCGACGAGATCGGCGCCGGCGAATTCGGCACCACCGAGCGGGAGGACTGGGAGAACGGCACCGAGCGTGACGACTTCGACGGCATCTCCGAGGTGCCTTCGGCCGGTGGCGGCCAGGGCGAGGACGACGAGATGGAAGGCCGCGAGCGCGGCGCCGGCGCCGGCAGCCTGGCCGACCACCTGCGCCGCCAGGCCCTGGGCCTGCGCCTGTCGCCCGAGGATGCCGCGGCATTGGAAGTGCTGATCGATTCGCTGGACGGCGATGGCTACCTGGCCGACCCGTTGGAGGAGATCGGCGAACGCCTGGCCGAGATGCTCGAGCTCGATGGCGAGGAGGCGCGGGAGGACTTGCAGGACCGTCTGCGCTGTGCGCTGCGCTGGCTGCAGAGCCTGGAGCCCACCGGCGTGGGTGCCCGGTCGCTGGCGGAGTGTGTGCTGCTGCAACTGCGCACGCGCGAACGCAGCCCGGCGCGCGAGGTGGCCATGGCCATCGCGCGCGACCACCTGGAGCTGCTGGCGCGCAAGGACATCAAGCGTCTGGTGGCCGCCACTGGCGCTGACGAGGACCTGATCCGCGACGCGCAGGCGCTGATCCGCAGCTGCGAGCCCAAGCCGGGGCGGCCGTTCTCCGAGGCCGAATCCAACGTCATCGTGCCCGACGTCATCGTGAGCCGAAGTGGCCGCGGCCTGAAGGTGGCGCTGAACCCGGACGTGATGCCCAAGTTGCGCATCAATGACCTCTACGCCCAGGCCATGCGCGGGCAGCGCGGCGGTGGCGGGGGCATGAGTGGGCGGCTGCAGGAAGCGCGCTGGTTCATGAAGAACATCCAGCAGCGCTTCGACACCATCCTGCGCGTGAGCAAGGCCATCGTCGACCGCCAGCGCAACTTCTTCACCCACGGCGCCATCGCGATGAAACCGCTGGTGCTGCGCGAGATCGCCGACGAGCTGGGCCTGCACGAGAGCACCATCTCGCGCGTCACCACGGCCAAGTACATGGCCACCATGCACGGCACCTTCGAGCTGAAGTACTTCTTCGGCAGCAGCTTGAACACCGAAGCCGGGGGCAACGCCAGCAGCACCGCGGTGCGCGCGCTGATCCAGCAACTGGTGGACGCCGAAGATCCGGCCAAGCCGCTGTCGGACAGCCAGCTCAGCACCATGCTCGAGGAGCAGGGCATCCAGGTGGCCCGGCGCACGGTGGCCAAGTACCGCGAGGCGCTGAAGATCGCGCCCGCGTCGCTGCGCAAGGCGCTCTGAGGCTGCGGCCCCGCGGGCCGCGAGACATGTCAGCCGCGGCGGCGCGCGCGCCAGCCCACGGCCGCCAGCCCGGCCACCATCAGCGCCCAGGTGCCCGGTTCCGGGATCGGCGGCGGCGCGATGAAACCCGACACGCGCACGATGCGGCTGCCGCCTCCGAAGGTGGAGAACAGGAAGTCGCCGGTCAGCGGGTCGATCGCTGCGCCCTCGGCACCGCTCAGCCCGCTGATGAAGCTGCGCCGCGTGGCCACCAGCGGATTGCCCTGGGCGTCGACCTCGTAGGCGCCGACGGTGCCGGCCGAATACTCCGAGATCAGCATGCTGTTGACGTTGAAGCCGGCATTGCCCGCCGCGATGTAAACGAAACCCTCCGGCCCGCCCGGCACGTTCTGCACGCCACCGGCCTGCAGGTCGAGATCCACGGCCGTCAGGCCGACGAGGTCGTAGGTGCCGTTGCCGTCGGGGCTCAGGCCGGCGCTGTACCACTGGCCGCCACTCCACGACACCAGCTTGATCTGCCCGGCGCCGCCGAAGCCGGTGGGCACGAAGTTGATGGCTGACAGGGCACTGGCCACGCCCAGCGGTGCCAGTTCAATGATCTTGTCCTCGTCGATGCTGCCGGGCAGCGTCTGGCCCAGGCCATTGATGGGCCAGCGGGCCGTGAACAGCACGCCGCCCGGTCCGAAGACCACACCGCCGTCGTTGTACTCACCCACCGTGCCACCGGCGCCGCCGTAGCGCTGCGCGCTGCCGGCGAAGCCGGTGATGTGCTGCTCGGCGTCGCGCAGCACGTCGATGGTGTACAGGCTGCCGCTGGCGCCATTGGCCGCGCCACCGATCAGGATCGTGTTCGCATCCAGGAAGGTCAGGCCGCCATAGTTGCTGGGCAGGCCGGCCACCGAACCGAGGCTGGTGACGCTGTAGTCGTCGGCGAAGCCGGTGCCCAAGGTCTGGGCCGCGGCAGGCGCTGCGGCCATGGCCAGGGCCGCAGCGGCCAGCGTGAGAACATGTGGGGTGCGGAACATGCTGCCTCTCCCTGTCGTGAACTTCCCGATTTCAGCCCTGACGGCCAGGCCGTGCCATCCCGGAGCCAAGGGGGCGTGCCCATGAAAGCCGCGCTCTTCCTGCCCTGCGCCGGCGGCGTGGAGCCCCTGCTCGCCGATGAGGTGCAGCGCGTGGCCGGTGCGCGCGCCGAAACGGCCCGCGGCGGCGTGTGGGTGCGCGGCGACGCGCGCACCGCGATGCTGCTGAACCTGGAATCGCGGCTGGCCCAACGCGTGCTGTGGCCGGTGGCCGAGGGCCGCTACCGGGACGAACACGACCTCTACCGAGCCGCACGCGAGGTGGACTGGACGGCCTGGATCACGCCGGCGCAGACGCTGCGTGTGGACGTGTCGGCCCAGCGCAGCCCGCTGACCAGCCTGAACTTCGCTGCGCTGCGCATCAAGGATGCCGTCTGCGACGCGCTGCGTGACGCCACCGGCGCGCGCCCCAGTGTCGACACGCACCGGCCCGACCTGCCGCTGGCGCTGTTCGTCGGCCCGGAACACTTCACGCTCTATGTCGACACCTCGGGCGAAGCGCTGTTCAAGCGCGGCTGGCGCGAGGCCAAGGGCGAGGCGCCACTGAAGGAGACCCTGGCCGCGGCCATGCTGGCGGCCATCGGCTGGCAGGGCCGGGCCGAGGACGGCCCGTTGCTCGACCCCTGCTGCGGCGCCGGCACCATCGCCGTCGAGGCGGCGCAGATCGCCTGCGGCATCGCCCCGGGTGGCCAGCGCCGCTTTGCCTTCGAGGGCCAGATGCCGTTTCGCAGCCACCAGGCCGCATGGCGCGATCTCAAGCGCGCCGCCCAGGCGCGGGTGCGGCCCAGCCCGGTGCCGATCTTCGCCGGCGACGTGAGCTTCCGCATGACCGACTTCGCCACCCGCAACGCCGAGCGGGCCGGTGTCAAGGCGGCCATCGAGTTCAAGACCATGGACGCGCTGCAACGCCCGCCGCCCATGCCCGCTGGCACGATCCTGATGAACCCCCCCTACGGCGAGCGCATCGCGCCGAAAGGCCAGGGCCAGGGCGGTGGCCGGGTCACGCGCGAGGCCTTCGAAGGGGGCGGCAGTGCGGGCGAGTTCTTCGCGGCGCTGGCCACCCACTGGAAGCACCACTACCCCGGCTGGACCGCGTGGCTGCTGAGCCCGGAAATGAAGCTCCCGGGCCTGATGCGGCTGAAGGAAAGCCGCCGCGTGCCGATGTGGAACGGGCCGATTGAATGCCGCCTGTTCCGCTTCGACCTCGTGGCGGGCCGCCACGACGCCTGAGCCGGCCCGTTCACCGGGGCTTCAGGCCACCTGGGCAGGATCCGGTCACCGGAATCCTGCCGTCCCACCGAACCGGCCCGATCGATGCTGACAACCCTGATTCAACTGCTGACCGCCCTGGACCAGACCCTGGCCCAATGGGTGGCCGCCTACGGCGCCTGGGCGCTGGCTGCGGTCGCGCTGATCGTCTTCGCCGAGACCGGCCTGGTGGTCACCCCCTTCCTGCCCGGGGATTCCCTGCTGTTCGTGATGGGCATGGTCGGCGCCGCGGCGGGCATCGACCCCTGGCTGACTGTCGCCGTGCTGTGGGCCGCCGCGGTGGCCGGTGACGCGGTGAATTTCGAAGTCGGGCGGCATGCCGCGCCGCGCGTGCTGGGCTGGCTGCAGGGGCGCTGGCTGCGGCCGCAGCACGTGCAGGCCACCGAGGCCTACTTCGAGCGCTTCGGCCGCGCCACCATCGTCATCGCGCGCTTCGTGCCCGTGGTGCGCACGCTGGCGCCCTTCCTGGCCGGCGCCGCGCGCATGCCCTACCGCGCGTTCGCGGCCTTCAACATCGTCGGCGGCGGCCTCTGGGTGGGCTCGCTGGTGGTAGCCGGGCGGCTGTTGGGTGACCGGCCCTGGGTGCGGGCGCACCTCAGCCTCGTCACCCTGGGCATCGTGGCCCTGTCGTTGCTGCCGCTGGCCCATGCGGCCTGGAACGTGCGCCGCGTGCGCCGTCAGGCCTCGGGCTCCCAAAGGGCCTGAGGCCCACCGGGCCGCAGCCTCAGCGCAGCAGCGACCCCAGCAGGGCGCCGAGGTCCTGCCCCCCACCCATCGATGGCAGCTGACCCCCGGGCGAGAGCTTGTCCACCGCCTGCGGCAGCATCTGCGCCAGCTGGCCGGCCAGGTCGCCCTGGCCCATGCCGAACTGACGGGCCAGCTGGCCGAGCAGGTCGCCGCCCAGGGCACCTTCCAACTGCCCGGCCGACACGGACTGGTTCGGCCCTGTGGACACCCAGGAGGCCGCGGCTTCGGCCAACCCGCCCTGCTGCAGCTTGGCCATCAGGCCTTCCAGACCCCCCGCCTGCTGGACCAGGGCCATCACCAGGCGCATCAGGTCCGGCTGGCCACCATCACCGCCCCCACCACCGATCGCACCCACCACGGCATCGAGCAGTCCCATGTGCACCTCCTGTGTGTCCAAAGACCTCGATGCTAAGCGGCCCACGGGCCCGAACGGCCGGCTTAGCCGGCCACCAGCAAGGCCAGTGCGGCCAACGGCGCCGTCTCGGCGCGCAGCACCCGCGGGCCCAGCGACAGCGGGCGCGCGCCGGCTGATGCGGCACGGGCAAGTTCGGCGTCGGTGAGGCCGCCTTCGGGGCCGCTGAGCAGCCAGATCGCGCCGCCTGCTTCGCCGGCGCCACGCAGCGCCGCAGCACCGGCCGCGCCCGGCGCCAGGCTCAGCACCCAACCGCATGTGGCGTCGACGGCTCCCGACGTGCCAGCACCGCTGGCGGCAGCCGGCAGCGCGTCAGCCGCCGCCAGTGCACGCACCGGGTGCAGCAGCGGCACCTGCGTGCGGCCGCACTGCTCGGCAGCGGCCACGGCCACCGCCTGCCAATGCGCGCGCTTGCGCTCCGCGCGTTCACCGTCCAGGCGCAGCACCGAACGTTCGGTGACCAGCGGGCGGATCTCGGCCACGCCCAGTTCCGTGGCCTTCTCCACCAGCCAGTCCATGCGGTCGTTGGCCGGCATGCCCACGGCGAGCGTCACCGCGCAGCGGGCCTCGCGGTTCACCGGGTCGTGGGCCTCGAGCTCGACCACCACCTGCGAACGGCCCATCTGGCGCACGCGTGCGGCCCATTCGCCGCCGCGGCCGTCGAACAGCGTGAGTGCATCGCCAGGTTGCAGGCGGCGCACCTGCACATGGCGGGCCGGGCCGGGGGGCAGATCCAGCACCTGGCCGGCGGCCAGCGGTGCCGGCGCGTCGACGAACAGGCGCAGGGTCACGAGGGGCGGAAACGAACGGGGGTCAGGCGGCGTCGCGCAGTTCGCGCCGCAGGATCTTACCCACCGTCGTCTTCGGCAGCTCGCTGCGGAACTCCACGAGCTTGGGCCGCTTGTAGCCGGTGAGGTTGGCTTCGCAGTAGGCGCGGATGTCGTGCTCGGTGACGGCCGGGTCCTGCTTGACGACGATGACCTTCACCGCCTCGCCGGCCTTGGCGTCGGGGATGCCGACCGCTGCGCATTCCAGCACGCCGGGCATCTGGGTGATGACGTCCTCGACCTCGTTGGGGTACACGTTGAAGCCGCTGACGAGGATCATGTCCTTCTTGCGGTCGACAATGCGCAGCCAGCCGCGTTCGTCCACGGTGCCGATGTCGCCGGTGCGGAAGAAGCCGTCGGCGGTCATCACCTTGGCGGTCTCGTCGGGCCGCTGCCAGTACCCCGCCATCACCTGTGGCCCGCGGATGGCGATCTCGCCGGGGGTGCCTGCCGGCACGGGGCGCCCTTCGTCGTCGAGCAGGACCACGTCGGTACCCGGCAGCGGCAGGCCGATGGTGCCAGTGAAGCTGGTGCTGTCCACCGGGTTGCAGGTGGCCGACGGGCTGGTCTCCGACAGACCGTAACCCTCGACGATGGGGCAGCCGGTGGTTTCCAGCCACAGGCGTGCGGTGGCGCTTTGCACCGCCATGCCTCCGCCGACGCAGACCTTCAGCGCGCTGAAGTCCACGCTGCCGATGTCGGGGTGATGCGCCAGGGCCTGGAACAGCGTGTTCACGGCCGGCAGGCTGTGAAACGGCTGCGCCGCCAGCGCCTTGATCGTGGCCGGCAGGTCGCGCGGATTCGGGATCAGCACGTTCAGCCCGCCCATCCTGAACCCCAGCAGCAGGCAGGTGGTGAAGGCGAAGATGTGGTACAGCGGCAGGGCACAGATGCCCACATGCTGTTCGCCCGGGGCCAGCCGCGCCAGCGCCGGCTGGTTCCAGGCTTCGGACTGCAGCACGTTGGCCACCAAGTGGCGGTGCAGCAGCACCGCGCCCTTGCTGACACCGGTGGTGCCGCCGGTGTACTGCAGCACGGCGATGTCGTCAGGCCCGACGGTCGGTGCCAGGAAGCTGCTGCGCCGGCCGATGGCCAGCGCATCGCGCCAGCGTGTGGCCTCCGGCAGCCGGAAGGCCGGCACCAGGTGCTTGACTCGGCGCACCACGTGGTTGACCACGGCACCCTTGATCGACCCCAGCATGTCGCCCATGCTGGCCAGCAGCACCGACTTCGTCGGCACCCGCGGCAACACCTGCTCCAGGGTGGCCGCAAAGTTTTCCAGGATGACGATGGCGCGCGCGCCGGAATCCTTGAGCTGGTGCTCCAGCTCACGCGCCGTGTACAGCGGGTTGACGTTGACCACCACCAGCCCGGCGCGCAGCACCGCGGCCACGGCCACCGCGTACTGCGGCACGTTGGGCATCATCAGCGCCACGCGGTCGCCGCGCGCCAGGCCCTGGGCCTGCAGCCAGGCGGCCAGCGCGCGCGCATCGGCGTCCAGCTGCGCGTAGCGCACGTCCTGGCCCATGAAGCGCAGCGCCGGCCGGTCGGCATGGCGTGCGAAGCTCTCGTCCAGCAGCGCCTGCAGCGAGGTGTACGCCTGCACGTCCACCGCCGCCGGCACCCCGGGCGGATACTGCTGCAGCCAGGGCCTGTCCATTGTCGGCACGTCCTCTCCTCGCGGCCGATTTTCGGCAGCGGGGGGGCGGGGTGCCATCAGGGGATTCGATAGCGGGTGCGGCGTCCGCACGAGGCCCGCGCACGCGGGGTCAGGCCAGCGCGGCGTCAATCTGCTGGCCGACGTTCATGCCGCGCTCCAGCTGGTAGAGCATCGAGAACACCGCGCGGCCGGCGCTGCGCTCGGCCCAAACCTGGCCAACCGCCCCCTTCTCGATTTCCTTCGGCATGGTGCGCAGGTGAGCGCCCTTGTACTCCGCCACGAAGATCCGGCCGTCGTCCAGCTCGCACACGAAGTCCGGGTAGAACCGGCCCGACGAGGTCGGTAGCCAGAAGGCGTGTTCCGGCTCCGACTCCAGGTTGCGCACCCAGCGTTTCACGCGCGGGTGCGTCTCGATAGCCACCGCGCACAGCCATTCCTCCGACCCGTCTTCGAGATCGGCGATGACCGGATAGAAGTGCTTGGGCATGCGGAACTTGCCCGTGTAACGCCGGTTGCCCGGCACCGGGTAGGCCGCCGGGTCGAAGCGGAACTCGAACGCCGGCCCCGCATCCAGCGCCCAGCCGCCGTCCAGTACCAGCTGCCGGAACGCCGTGCGGCCGGCCGCCTCGCGCAGCTCGGCGATGCGCAGCGCCAGCCGCTGCACCAGCGGGTGCTGGTGCCGCACCAGCTGCGCCAGCGGCAGGCGCTTGTCGTGCAGCAGGTGGTTCACGCAGGCCAGCGTGAAGGCGCGCAGCTGCGCCGGTGTCACGTCGCGTGCCGCATTGCGTGCCGGGTGCTGCAGTTCCGCCGCCAGCCAGCGTGCCAGGTCCTCGGGGCGCGCTGTGGTCTCCACGGCGTCCAGCGGCAGCTGCACTTGTTCATCGCGCCGCACGCGCGTGTGTTCGCCGTCCAGGTAGACCGACCAGGCCGTGCCCTGCTCCACCATCGCGAAGCCTTCGATGTCGATCGGTGCGGCCAGCAGGTCCAGCGTTACCGTCTCGCGCACCGCCTCCACTTCCAGCAGCGCCAGCGGCATCTGCTCGCCGCCCTCGGCACCGGGCGGCCGGTAGGCCAGGCGCGGGACGGGCGCAAACACCTCGCCGCGGCTGGCCGGTGCCATCGCGCCGGCCACCAGCGCGTTGTGCCGGTCTAGCTGCTGCTGAGTGCCCACGCGCAGGCGCTTGGGCTGCGCCTGCACCAGGGCCTCGGCCAGCGCTTCGCCCACGGCGCCTTCCACGCGCACACGTTGGCGATCGCCGTCTTCGCTCACCTGTGCGGCGCCCGCTGCCACTGCCGCCTGCACCGCCTCTGGCAACGGCTTGCCGGCGGGCAGGTCCACGGTCAGGGCCGGCAGTGGCGGCAGGGCCTTGCGGCGCACGAACAGCGGCCCGTCGTCGCGCTTGCCGTCGTCGCCCAGGGGCAGGGCCATCTGCGGCGCGATCATCGAGGCCATGTCCAGCGGGTCGAAGCCCATGCCGTCGATCAGCCGGTCGGCCAGCGCATTGGCGGCCGCACCCGTGGTGGCCTCGGTGACGTGTGCATAGGCGCGGTTGAGCGCGTCGCGCGTGCGCCTCGTGGCGTAGGGCATGCGCAGCACACGGCCCAGCAGCTGCTCGACGGCGGTGCCCGAGCGGATGGTCTGCACCGTGCACAGCACGTAGGCAAAGGGGCAGTCCCAGCCCACGCCCAGGGCCTGCACGGTGATGATGTAGCGCACCGGGCAGTCGCGCGCCGCCAGGTCCAGGCCGTGGATCTCGCGCCGCGTGCCGGTGGCCACCTTCACCTGCGCCTCGGGCAGGCGCAGGTCCTCGATCAGGTGGGCGCGCAGCACCTCCACGTCCACCGGTTCGCCCTGGTTCTGCGCCTGGAAGAGCACGATGGGGCGGATGTAGGCGCCGGTGGCTGTCTCCTCCTCGCGGGCCTCTTCTTCCAGCAGGCGCTGCGTCTGCACCGCGTCCAGCACCGCCGCCTGCCAGCCGCGGGTGTGCTCCACCAGTGCGATCGGCATCTTGATCATGTGCTCGGCCTGCAGCTGCTGGGCCGAGACGTGGAACAGCACGTTGCTGCGCTTGGGCAGCGGCGTGGCCGTCAGCTCCAGGATCAGCGCCGGGTTCAGCCGCCTCAATGCCTCGAAGCTGCGTTCGGTCTTGGCGGTGTGCGCCTCGTCGACGATCACGTAGGGCTCGCGCATCGCCAGCCAGTTGGCCAGGCTCCAGCGCGGCTGGCCGACGAAGCGCGCCAACATGGCGCGGCCGGCCTTGCCACCTTCGTCCGCGGCGGCCACGTCGGCTTCGGTGACGAGTGCATCGGGCAGCCCGTGCAGCGCCTGCAGCCGCGCCGGCGGCTGGCCGCGAAAGTGCGGCTCGAAGGCCTCGCTGAAGGCGTAGACGTTGCGCTGGTCGGTGTCTTCCACGCGGAAGCTCTGGATCGTGGCCACCACCACCACGGCGCGCTGCTCGAAATCATGTGGCGCCAGCTGAGCCAGGCCGTCCAGGTCGCACACCACTACCTCGTCGCCGCAGCCCTCGGCCAGCGCGGCGCGGAAGGGGTGGCCCGGCGTGGCCAGGGACTTGAGCGTCTGCTGGCGGATGGTGTCGCTGGGTACCAGCCACAGCGCCAGCGGCTGCGGGTGGCGGCCCGGCCAGTCGCGCGCCAGCCGGCCCACGGCATGTGCCGCCAGCAGGGTCTTGCCGCCGCCGGTGGGGATGCGCAGGCAGACGCAGGGCACCTCGCCGAAGGGTTCGGCCTGGTAGCCGTAGCCGCCTGTGAGCTCGCTGAACGCACCGGCCGCGCCGCGCGTGGCGGCGCTGGCCAGGTAGCGCTGCAGGGCGGCCAGGGCCTGGGTCTGGTAGTGCTTGAGCGCGAGGGTCGGCATGGGGCGGCTCCTGGCGTGGCGTCAGCGCGGCAGGGCGTGCGGCAGCTGGCGAAACGTGATGCCGGCCTGCGCCAGCCGCGCGTCGCCCAGTGTGCAGGCCTCGCCGTAGACCACCTTCGGCCCGTCGTGCCAGCACAGGCGTTGCAGCGCATCGAGTACCGCACTGGTGAGCACGTTGCCGGCCGCGGGCCGGCGGTCGCCCAGGATGCCGTTGTAGAGCAGGTAGAGCGCCGTGCCCTCGTGCACGCCCAGCAGCGGCGTGCCACGGCGACCCGGCGCCTCGGCGTCGTAGGCGGTGCCGGTCTCGCGCAGCCAGACGAAGGCGGCAAGGTCGGCGAAGCGCACGTCGGCGTGCAGATCGCCGTGAGCATCGAACAGCGGCGCACCCAGCTGCACGAATCGGAAGCCGCCGCCGCCTTGCCAGTCCACGGCCTGGCTGATGCCGCCGGGTTCACCCGCGACCACCTTCTGCAGCCGCGGCAGGCAGTGGGTGACGGCGTGTTCACCCATCTCGATGCCGATCCAGCGCCGGCCCATCTTGTGTGCGACGGCGGCGGTGGTGCCGGAGCCGAGGAAGGAGTCGAGGATGAGGTCGTGCGGATGCGTCGCGATATGAAGGATGCGCTGAAGCAGCCGTTCAGGCTTTGGCGTCCCGAAACTGAGCTCTCCCTCCTGTAGCTGCATCGCCTCCTTCTTCGACTCATCGTTGTGACCCACTTCATCGCTTGGCCACCATGTCCACGGCGCCATTCCAGGCACTTCGCTCAGGTAGCGAATGATGTTGGGCTGACTCTTGTTGTCCTTGCCAAAGTAGATCCGCCCTTCTCGATTCAGCCGCTCATACGTGGACTTCGAGATTCCCCAACAGCGGCCGACGGGTGGTCTGTGAACCGCGCCTCCTGGGGTGACTACTTCGTAGAACTGCTCTGGTGTTGCGTGACCAGCCTGCGCCGTCATGGGCACGGGTCGCCAACGACCTCTCGGATCATCGTTGGGATTTCTATAGACCTTTGCCTGGTCCTCTGTCATCGGCACCAGGTTTCTGATGGCCTTAAATCGAAACGGATCGCGCGCATATACGAGCACGTAGTCGTGCACATCGCCTATAGCCTCGCGGTTCTCACGCGAGTACCGCTTCTGCCAGACGCAACTCGCGACGAAGTTTCCCCGCCCAAACACCTCATCCATCAACACCTTGAGGTAGTGCCCCTCGTTGTCGTCGATGGTCACCCAGATGCTGCCGTCCTCGCGCAGAAACTCCCGCAGCAGCTGCAGCCGCGGCAGCATCATGCTCAGCCACTGGCTGTGCTCGAGGTTGTCGTCGTAGTGCTCGAAGGCGCTCTTGGTGTTGTACGGCGGGTCGATGAAGATGCACTTCACCTGCCCGCGGTAGAAGGGCAGCAGGGCCTTCAGCGCCTCCAGGTTGTCGCCCTGCACCAGCAGGTTGCCGCTGGTGGCGGCGTCGCCGAAGTGGTGGCCGGCGGCGTGCGGGCGCAGCACGCGGGTGGGCACCTGGGCAGCGGTGCGGAAGGCGGCGTCGCGGTCGAGCCAGTCGAGGGTGGGCATGGGTGGCGTTGACGTGCGGCGTGCTCAGCGGGCGAACTCGTAGCGGGCCTTGAGCCGCGTCAGCCCATCGCCCCAGGGCAGGTGGCCACGATGCTGCAACTGGCCGACGACGATGCCCGGGTGCACGCCGGCTTCGCGCGCAAAGGCCTCGATGGCGCCCGCCTCCAAAGGCAGCGTCGCCAGCTTCGGCTGCAGCGCACGCGGCACCAGCACGTCGGTAGCGAAGCGGTTGGCCTCCTGTTCTTCGGGCGATTCCACCGTGTCGCCAGCGGCGGCGTCGTCCAGGTAGATGGCGCGCATGGGGTGCTTGAGCACATGCGCCAGCTCGTGGAAGAAGCTGAACCAGAAGCCGTCGTTCCACTTGCCCAGCAGCGACAGCTGGATCAGCGGCTTGCCGTTCAGGAAGCGCGCCACGCCCGACACATGCGTGCCGGGCAGCGCCGGCACGAAGACCAGGGCCACACCGGCGTCGGCGCACTGGCGCACCAGCGCCGGGCCGATGGCCTCGGCCGGCTGCAGGGTCAGCGCCCGCATCGCAGGAACAGCGGCCTGCAGACGCGTAGCGCTGTACTCGGCGGTGTGCAGACGCTGGGCCTGCAGTTCGCCCATGCGCAGCCAGGCGGTGATGGCGGCCACGTCGGTCTGCCGTTGCGGGCGCGCGCGGCGGAACTGCGGCTGCATCTGGTCGTAGTGCGCCTGCCAGCCGGCGGGCGAGGCGACGCCGAAGAAGCGCAGCAGCGGTTCCACCAGTTCCTGCTTGAAGCCTGCCGTGAGGCGGCCCTCCGGCAGCACGCCGGCCGACTGCAGGGCCTTGAGCGGGAACTGATCGAGCCAGGGCACATGCTCGCGCAGTGCCTCGTTGCTGCGCCGGCGGGCCAGGTATTCGCGGTACTGCGCCTCGCGTGCGAGCCAGAACTGGGCCGGCACCTCGAGCACGCGCTCGAGTTCGAGCGCCGTGTCTTCGGTGATCTCCTTCTTGCCCGCCATGATCTCGTTGACGGCCTGCACCGGTCGGCCCAGCCGGTGCGCCAGTTCTCGCTGCTTCCAGTCGCGTTCTTCCATCAGGTCGCGCAGGGTCTCGCCGGGTGGCGAGACCTCCCGGGGGGTGTAGGCGAGCGTGGTTTCAGTCATGGTAGTTCACCACTTCGAGGACAGTGACGGCATCCACGGCGTCCCAATCCAGGCCACCGTCGAGCTTGGCAGGGGGTGGTTGTCGGGTCGGGCGGATGACCAGCCGGAGCTTCTTGTCGAGGCGGCACGACAGTTGCCCCCGGCGGTCACTGGTGAGTTCTTCCCACTGACCCGGCAGATGCCGGACGTGCCCGAGATGAGCCGCCGCGGCCAGATCGTCCAACCGGGCGGCGAGCTTGTCGGACGCCGCCTTCTGGAACTGCCGTTGTCGCGTGGCCCGGTCTTCGCAGACCTTCTTGAGCCGCGCGTCGACGAACTCGACTTTCATCGGCTGATAGTTCACCCCTGAGGTGAATCACTATACCGCAAGTCGACTTCCAGCGCGCAAGGCGCGCGAATGGTGGAACGCGGCTGCCGCGCGGCGGGTCGCCGCGCAGCCTCTCAGCCGTGCAGCGCTGCCAGCACCTCGTCGAGCATCTTCTTCGCGTCGCCGAACAGCATCCGGTTGTTGTCCTTGTAGAACAGCGGATTGTCGACGCCGGCGTAGCCGCTGGCCATGCTGCGCTTCATCACGATGCTGGTGCGCGCCTTCCAGACCTCCAGCACCGGCATGCCGGCGATGGGGCTGCCCGGGTCGTCCTGCGCGGCCGGGTTCACGATGTCGTTGGCGCCGATGACCATGGTGACGTCCGTGTCTGGGAAGTCGTCGTTGATCTCGTCCATCTCCAGCACGATGTCGTAGGGCACCTTGGCTTCGGCCAGCAGCACGTTCATGTGGCCCGGCATGCGGCCGGCCACCGGGTGGATGCCGAAGCGCACGGTGACGCCCTTCTCGCGCAGCAGCTTCGTGATCTCGTTGACCGTGTGCTGTGCCTGTGCCACCGCCATGCCGTAGCCCGGCACGATGACGACGTTCTTGGCCTCGCGCAGCAGCTCGGCCGTCTCGGCGGCGCTGATCGGCTGCACCTCGCCCTGGGGCTCGGCGGCACCGCCCGCGCCCTTGGGCGCCGGCGCGCCACCACCGAAACCGCCGGCGATCACGCTGATGAAGTTGCGGTTCATCGCGCGGCACATGATGTAGCTGAGGATGGCGCCGGAGCTGCCCACCAGCGCACCGACGACGATCAGCAGGTCGTTGCTCAGCATGAAACCGGTGGCCGCCGCGGCCCAGCCGGAATAGCTGTTGAGCATGGACACCACCACCGGCATGTCCGCCCCGCCGATGGCCATCACCATGTGGATGCCGAACAGCAGCGCGATCACCGTCATCACCAGCAGGGCCGTCATGCCCGCGCCGTGGTCGCCCGCGTTCAGGAAGACGCGGCCGAACCAGATCACCACCAGCAGCGCCACCAGGTTCAGCCAGTGGCGCGCCGGCAGCAGCAGCGGCTTGCCGCCGATGCGACCGGAGAGCTTGCCGAAGGCGACGATGGAGCCGGAGAAGGTGACCGCGCCGATGAGGATGCCGATGTAGACCTCGACCTCGTGGATGGTCTTCTCGGCCGCGGTCGGGAAGACGGTGGACGTGTCCACATAGCTCGCGAAGCCCACCAGGCAGGCCGCCAGGCCGACCAGGCTGTGCATCAGCGCCACGAGCTCGGGCATCTGCGTCATCTGCACCTTCTTCGCCGCGGTGAGGCCGACGACGGCGCCGACCAGCAGCGCGCCGACGATCCAGGCGTAGCCCGCAGGCGTGACGCGCGGGCCGAGCACGGTGGCCAGCACGGCGATCGTCATGCCGACGATGCCGAACAGGTTGCCGCGGCGGGCGGTCTCCGGGTTCGAGAGCCCACCCAGGCTCAGGATGAACAGGACGATGGCGCCGATGTAGGCGACGGTGGCCAGACCTTCAGACATCTCTGTGCCCTTCTTCTTACTTGCGGAACATCGCCAGCATGCGCCGCGTGACCGCGAAGCCGCCGAACATGTTGACGGCGGTGAGCACCAGCGCCAGCACCGACAGGCCCAGGATCAGCCCCGAAGGCCGGTCGCCGCCTCCCCCCATCAGCGGCGGCGCCACCTGGATCAGCGCACCGATGGCGATGATGGAGCTGATGGCGTTGGTGACGCTCATCAGCGGCGTGTGCAGCGACGGCGTCACGTTCCAGATCACCATGTAGCCGATGAAGCAGGCCAGCACGAAGACCGTGAAGTGCGCCAGGAAGCTGGCCGGCGCGAAGGCGCCCACGAGCGCGAACAGCGCGGCGCCGACGCCGAAGACCGTGACCAGCGACTTGGCCGACATCGGCTCGCCTGGCCCGTGGCCGTGGGCCTTGGGGGCCGGGGCCGCAGCGGCCCTGGGCTTGGGTGGCGGCGCCGGCATCTGGATCGGCGGCGCCGGCCAGGTCAGCTCGCCCGCCTTGACCACCGTGAGGCCGCGGATGGCCTGATCGTCGAAGTTGACGTCCAGGTGGCCGTCCTTGGCCTTGCACAGTTCTTCGGTCAGGCGCAGCAGGTTGGTGGCGTAGAGCGTGGACGACTGCTTGGCCAGGCGGCTGGCCAGGTCGGTGTAGCCGATGATGGTCACGCCGTGGCGCACCGCGGCCTCGCCGGGCACGGTGAGCTCGCAGTTGCCGCCCTGCTCGGCGGCCATGTCGACGATCACGCTGCCCGGCCGCATGGTCTTCACCATCTCGGCCGTGATCAGCTTGGGCGCGGGCTTGCCGGGGATCAGCGCGGTGGTGATGACGATGTCGGCGTCCTTCACCTGTTCGGCGTACATCCGGCGCTGCGCGGCCTGGAAGCCTTCGCTCATGACCTTGGCGTAGCCGCCGCCGCCGGAGCCTTCCTCCTCGTAGTCGACCTTGACGAACTCGCCACCCAGCGAGACCACCTGGTCGGCCACCTCGGCGCGCGTGTCGTTGGCGCGCACGATGGCGCCCAGGTTGGCGGCGGTGCCGATGGCCGCCAGGCCCGCCACGCCGGCGCCGGCGATGAAGACCTTGGCCGGCGGCACCTTGCCCGCGGCGGTGATCTGGCCGTTGAAGAAGCGGCCGAAGGCGTTGGCCGCCTCGATGACGGCGCGGTAGCCGCTGACACCGGCCTGCGAAGTCAGCGCATCCATCTTCTGCGCCCGCGACAGCTGGCGCGGCAGCGCATCGATGGCCAGCGCGGTGGCCTTCTTCGCCTGCAGCGCCTGCATCAGCTCGGGGTTCTGCGCCGGCCAGACGAAGCCGATCAGCGTGCTGCCTTCGCGCATCAGCGCCACTTCATCCAGGCTGGGCGGCCGCACCTTGAAGACGACGTCGCTGCCGGCCCAAAGGGCTTCGGCACTGTCGATCACTTCGGCGCCGACGGCGCGGTAGCTGTCGTCGTCGCAGTTCGCCGCCGCACCGGCGCCGCTCTGCACGCCGACGCTGAAGCCCAGCTTGATCAGCTTGGCGACCACGTCGGGCACGGTGGCGACGCGCTTTTCGCCCGGCGTCGTTTCCAGGGGCACTCCGATCCGCAACGGCATGGCTTCGCTCCTCGGGGGTCTGTCATCGGCCGGCGTCGCCAGCCTGGGTTCCATCTGGGGTCGGCGCCGAGTTTACGGGGAGAGCCTTCGTCGGCGCTGCGTGCGGCCCCGGGCTAGCATTCCGGGATGAGCGATGAACGTTGGCGCCCCAGCGTGACCGTGGCCGCGGTGATCGAGCACGCCGGCCGCTACCTGCTGGTGGAGGAACACACCCCCGAGGGCCTGCGGCTGAACCAGCCTGCCGGCCACCTGGACCCGGGCGAGAGCCTGCTGCAGGCCGTGGTGCGCGAGGCCCGCGAGGAAACCGCCTGCGACTTCAGACCCGAAGCGCTGCTGGGCGTGCACCTGGCCCGCTTCGAGCGCGGCGCCGAGACCATCACCTACTTGCGCTTCGCCTTCTGCGGCACGGTGGGCGCGCCGGTGCCGGGCCGCGTGCTGGACACGCCCATCGTGCGCACGCTGTGGCTCACGCCGGACGAGATCGCCGCGCGGGCCGCCGAGCACCGCAGCGTGCTGGTGCAGCGCTGCATCGACGAGCACCGGGCGGGGTTGCGGTTCCCGCTGGACGTGCTGCGAGGCATGGCGTGAGCGGTGAACGGGTGATCGTCGGGCTGTCCGGCGGGGTTGATTCCGCGGTCACCGCCTGGTTGCTCAAGCAGCAAGGCTACGAGGTGGTCGGCATCTTCATGAAGAACTGGGAGGCCGACGACGACGATGAATACTGCTCCAGCAACGCCGATTTCGTGGATGCGGCGGCGGTGGCCGACGTCATCGGCATCGACCTGGAGCATGTCAACTTCGCGGCCGAGTACCGCGACCGCGTCTTTGCCGAGTTCCTGCGCGAGTACCAGGCCGGCCGCACGCCCAACCCCGACGTGCTGTGCAATGCCGAGATCAAGTTCAAGGCCTTCCTGGACCACGCGATGCGCCTGGGGGCTGCGAAGATCGCCACCGGTCACTATGCCCGTGTGCGCGAACGCAACGGACGATTCGAGTTGCTCAAGGGCCTGGACCCGGCCAAGGACCAGAGCTACTTCCTGCACCGGCTGAACCAGGCCCAGCTGTCGCGCACGCTGTTCCCGGTGGGTGAACTGGCCAAGACCGAGGTGCGCGCCATCGCCGAGCGCATCGGCCTGCCGAACGCGAGGAAGAAGGACTCGACCGGCATCTGTTTCATCGGTGAACGCCCGTTCCGCGAGTTCCTGAACCGCTGGCTGCACCAGCAGCCGGGCGTGATCGAGGACGAGCAGGGCCGGCGCATCGGCCGCCACGTGGGCCTGAGCTTCTACACGCTGGGGCAGCGCCAGGGCCTGGGCATCGGTGGCCTGAAGCATGGGGGTGGTGAACACGTGCCCTGGTACGTCGCACGCAAGGACCTGCCACGCAACGTGCTGGTGGCGGTGCAAGGGCATGACCATCCATTGCTGATGTCGTCCACGCTGCAGGCCGCCGACACCAGCTGGGTGGCGGGTGCGCCGCCCGCATCCGGGGCCTACGGCGCCAAGACGCGCTACCGCCAGGCCGACGCCGCGTGCGTCTTCGAGGCGGGCACCGACGGTTCGTTCAGGCTGGATTTCGCGCAGCCCCAGTGGGCGGTGACGCCGGGGCAGTCGGCCGTGCTCTACGACGGCGAGGTCTGCCTGGGGGGCGGTGTGATCACCGGCTGACTCCCCACTCTTGAAGGGGTTGGCACGCGAAAACTGCGTGTCAGCACGCAGGACGGCGGACGGGCCGCTGGCTAAGGTGGGCCTGACTTCGCGCCATGGGCGCGTTCCGAAAGGCCCCACCATGATCCTCGACTCCCTGGTTCGCCGGCTGGCGTGCGCATGCGCATGCGCCCTCAGCGTGGCCACGACGGGCGCGAACGCCGCGTCGTTCGACCTCCTGCTGACCCCCACCGACGATGGCCGGACCCTGCTGAGCTTTTCCGCCAGCGGCACCACCGAAGGCGCCGGCGCCGGCAGCGACCTGACCTGGTCGAACCTGATCGGCGGCAACCCCTTCGACGACGCGCTGCAGTTCTTCCGCGTGGACGTCGATCCGATCGAAACCTTCTCCGGCATCTCCTTCATCGGGCTGACGCTGGACAGCGATGGCGGCGCCGCGTCGGGCCAGGACGACCTCACCCTGCGCTTCGACGGCCTGGTGTCTTCCGACGACCTGCTGACCGCCGGCCCGGCGACGCGCCGACTCGAACTGGATTTCGCGCTGCTGACGCCGGGCGAGTACACCCGGCTGACCACGGCCGGTGAGCTGACCCTGACGATCCTCGCGAGCCCGGTGCCGCAGCCGCCGTCGGCCGCTCTGATGTTGGCCGGGCTGGGTGGGCTGGGCGGGCTGAGCCGGCTTTGGGGCGTCAGGCGGCGGCGCCGCTCCGGTGCGCCATCAGCGTCATCAGGCCAGTGAGCGCCACCAGGCGCACAGCGCGTCCGTCACCGCGTCGGGCTGCTCCCAGGTCAGCATGTGGCCGCAGTCGGCCAGCAGCGCAAGTTCGGCCTGCGGCACGGCGGCCGCGATCTCTTGCGTGCATTCCGGTGGCGTGAGCTTGTCGCTGTCGCCGCCCATCACCAGCAGCGGGCAGGTGATGCGGCCCAGGTGCGGCCGCTGGTCCTCGCGCGCCATCACGGCGCGGTTCTGCGCCACCAGCTGCGCCACACCGGCACGACGGATCATCGCGCCGTAGTCCGCGGCCAGCCGCGCGCCATGGGCCGGGTGGAAGGCGAAGATCAGGTTGGCGGCCAGGACCTCGTCCATGCGCCCGGCCTCGAAGGCCTGGATGCCTTCGGTGCGCAGGCGGATCTGGGCCGGCGTGTCGGGCCGCGCCGTGGTGCCCAGCAAGGCCAGACCCCGCACGCGGTCTGGCGCCTGCCGCCAGACCTCCATCGCCAGCATGCCGCCCATCGACGCGCCCGCCAGCGCCAGCGCGCCGGGGTGCTCGGCCAGCAGGCGCGTCGCCATGGCCGGCAGCGTGGCTTCGCGCGTGTGCACGTCGGCCACGTGCACGGGCCCGCACCCGGGCAGGGCCTGCAGTGCGGGCAGCTGGTGGCGGAACAGCGCGGCGTCGCAGGCCAGGCCGGGCAGCAGGATCAGGGGCGGCATCGCCCGAGTGTGTCAGAGCGCCGGTTGGCCCAGCGCCGTTCGGCCCAATGGCAGCACGGCCGCGCCTGGCGCACCGCGCAGTTGCACCGCGGCCATGTGCAGCAACACCCCAACCGGCAAGCAGACCCAGGGCGGGATGGCGAACTGCTGTGCCGTCATCGCGGCGGCCAGCGAGCCGCCGAAGAGCACGATCGACGGCAGCGCGGTCTGCGCCTTGCCGTGCATCGTGCGCCAGCGCGTTTCCACCCACACCCCCAATGGCAGCGCGGCTGCCAGAAACCCGCCGACGAAGTGCAGGCTGCGTGGGCTCCCGTGCATCGCGATGACCAGCACCAGACTGCCGCCCAGCAACCACAGGAGCACGGCCTCGCGCCGCCAACGGCGTTCCAGCGCTGCAGCCAAGGCGGCGCCGGCCGGGGCGCCGGGCAGCAGCGCCAGCACGGGCTGCTCGCGCCGCCGCGCCCAGAGCAGGGTCAGGCGTCCGATCGGCATGCCGGCGACGACACCGAACAGGCCCATGCACAGGCCCAGCCGGCCGCCATCCACCAGGCGGGCCCAGGCCAGGTCCGGGCGCAGCACCTCGCCGACCATGAGCGCCACGTTGAGGCCGCCGAAGACCAGCACGATCATCCAGGCCACCATCGGCGCACCCGCCTGCGGCTGCAGCGCAAGGTCCAGCCGCTGCACGGCGTTCGCGCTGGTGGGCCGTGCCAGCACATGCCGGCGCAGCCAGCGGTCGGGCCAGGCGAAGGGCGTCACGAGGGTGCGCAGCCAGGGCCGGCGTGCGGTGACCGCCAGGCTCCGCCCTTCGCCGTTGCGGCGGGCATCGGCGCGCCAGCGTTGAAGCCGCGCGTGCACACGTCGATGGCTGGCACTGCCGGTGCCCAGAAGGGTCAGCAGACTGACGAGCGCCATGGCCAACGCAGGCAGCCACAGCAGCGCCGGTGCCTCAGCGAACCGAACCGCTGCCGCGCGCCAGGCAAAGGGCAGGAGCGACATCAGGCTAAGGGGCAACCAGATCCAGGGTTGGCGCTGCGTCCACGCCAGCACCGGCAGGCCGACCAGCACCCACAGCGCCCACTCGAGACCCGGCCCGGCCACGATGGCGCCGCCGAGCCATGCCAGCACACCGGCGAGCGTCGCGTGGGCCAGCAGTGCCGTGCGCAAGCTGCGCCGCTGGCCCGGCACCAGGCGCGCGTGGTTCGGGTGGTTCTGCGCCAGCAGGCTGTCCACCTGCACCCACCACCACCAGACCGCGACCGCGACCAACGCCACGCCCAGGGTCTGCGCCGGCGTCAGCGAGACCCGCCATGCCGCCACCAGCGGCAAAACGACCAGGATCGCCAGCCAGACCCAGCGCCAGGCCCGGCCCCGCCGCAGCTGCCAGGGTAGTCGAAGGGTCGCTGCCAGCATCACCGGGTTCACGTCAGCCCCTCGAACAGGTCTTCCAGCGACACCCGCTGCGCCACCAGCCCCGACGGCAACGCCGCCTCGGCCAGGCCGCGCACGAGGGCCTGGCCATCGCCGCGCGTGATGACCGCGGCAGCTGGTAGGGCATCGAGGGCGGCCGTGGCGCCGCGCACGTCGAGCACCTCGTCCAGCAGCGCGTCCAGTGGCGCCTGGAGCGCAATGCGCCCGCGCCGCAGGAAGGCGACGTTGAACGCCACGCGCTCGAGGTCGCTGAGGATGTGGGTGCTGAACACCACCGTGGTGCCGCGGTCGAGCACGCGCTCCACCAGCTCGCGGAGGAAATCGCGTCGCGCCAGCGGGTCCAGGCTCGCCACCGGCTCGTCCAGCACCAGCAGGTCGGGCTCGTGCGCCAATGCGCGGATGATCGACAGCCGTTGCTGCTCGCCGCCACTCATCTGGCCGATCGGGAGGTTGCGCGGCACGCTCCAGCGCGTCATCAGCCCCTCCACCTTGGCACTGTTCCAGCGCGGATAGAAGCTGCGGAAGTAGGCCAGCAGCTCGTCGGCGCGCAGGTCCTCGAAGAGGTCGGAGCGCTGCGGCACGTAGCCGATGCGCGAACGCGCCGCGTCGTCGAGCCGGTCGGCACGCTGGCCGAACAGCGTCACCGAGCCGGCCTGCGGGTCGCGCAGGCCGAGCAGCGACTCCAGCAGGGTGGTCTTGCCCGCACCATTGCGCCCGAGCAGGCCCACCACCTGGCCGGGCTGCAGCGACCAGTCCAGACCGTCGAGCACGGGCTGGGCGCCATAGGCCACGCGCAGGCCCTGCAGTTCGGCGCTCGCGGCCCCCTGCGGCGTCGCCGTCGACAAGGTCAGGCCGGCGTTCGCGGCGGGTGACGGGCGGCGCGCGGTGCGCCACCAGGGCAGGGCCAGGCTCATGGTTCATCTCCTCGTTCACGCGCGTCCAGCAGCTTCGACAGCAGCTGCAGGACCTGCTCCTTCGGGATCGCCAACTCGTGTGCCGCATCGGCAGCGCGCGCCAGCGCCGGGCGCAACTGCTCGAGGCGTTCGCGCGCAGCGCTCGGCCGACGGTGGCCGGCGGCGATCACCATCGGCAGCCCGCGCCGGCGCTCCAGCAGACCCTCCATCTCGGCCAGGCTGTAGGCCTTGGAGACCGTCATCGGGTGCACGGTCAGCAGCAGGGCCAGTTCGCGCACCGAGGGCAGTTCCTGCCCCGCCACCCATTGGCCCGCGGCGACGCGCCGCCGCAGCTGCTCGATCAGCTGGCGGTAGATCGGGTCCGGCGCGCCGGGGTTGACCTGGAAGCGGATGGGGGTGTCCACATGGCGTAGTGTACGCATGCACTAGTACACTGTCCAGATGCACGACCACCTGGTGCCGGCGACCCGGCCGAAGGCTCAGGGCACGTCGGGGTAGTCGGTGTAGCCGGCGTCGCCACCGCCATACAGCGTGGCGCGGTCCAGCGCAGCCAGGGGCAGGCCCTCGCGCAGCCGCCGCACCAGGTCGGGGTTCGAGATGAAAGGGCGACCAAAGGCCACCAGGTCGGCGCCGTCGGCCAGCGCCGCATCGGCCAGCGCGCGGTCGTAGCCGTTGTTGACCATCCAGGCCGCGGTGCCGCCAGCGCCCCGGTAGGCTTGGCGCAGGGCCGTGTAGTCGAAGGGGCGGTCGGGCAGCTCGCGCGGGCCGCCGGTGGAACCCTCGATCACGTGCACGTAGGCCAGGCCCATCGGCGCCAGGCCACGCAGCAGGTGCTCGAACAGCGGTTGTGTGTCTTCCGTGTCAGCATCGTTGGCCGGCGTCACGGGGGAGATGCGGATGCCGGTGCGGCTGCCGCCGATGGCGGCGGCCACCGCCTGCGTCACCTCCAAAGCCAATCGCGCACGGTTGGTGATCGACCCGCCGTAGTCGTCGGCACGCTGGTTGCTGCCGGTCTTGAGGAACTGGTCGATGAGGTAGCCGTTGGCGCCGTGGATCTCCACGCCGTCGAAGCCGGCGTCGACGGCGGCCCGGGCGGCGCGCGCGTAGTCGGCCACGATGCCGGGAATCTCGGCCCGCGACAGCGCTCGCGGCGGTGAGACGTTGACGAATTCCGCCGTGCCGTCATCCTTCAGCAGCACGGTCTTGGCCTTGGCCGGGATGGCCGAGGGCGCCACCGGGTCGCGCCCGCCGGGCTGCAGTGTCGTGTGCGAGATGCGCCCCACGTGCCAGAGCTGGCAGACGATGCGGCCGCCGGCGGCGTGCACGGCGTCGGTCACCACGCGCCAGCCGGCCCGCTGCGCCGGGGTGTAGAGGCCGGGCACGTCGGCGTAGCCCTGGCCCTGCTGCGTGATGGCGGTGGCCTCGCTGATCAGCAGGCCGGCGCTGGCGCGTTGGGCGTAGTAGGTGGCCACCCGGGCGGGCGGCACGCCGCCGGGACTGCGGTTGCGCGTCAGCGGCGCCATCACGACGCGGTTGGGCAGGTCCCAGGCACCGACGGTGCAGGGCGCGAAGAGGTCGGTCGAAGTGGACGTCATCGCGCTATGCTGCCAGGGATGCAGATCTCTCCTTTCCATCTGGCCTTTCCGGTGCACGACCTGGCCGCGGCACGCAGCTTTTACGGCGGCCTGCTCGGCTGCCCGGAAGGGCGCTCCAGTGCCGAGTGGATCGACTTCGACCTCTTCGGCCACCAGATCGTCGCCCACCTGGCCCCGGCCAAGGCCGCTGACCACCACAACGAGGTGGACGGCCACGACGTGCCGGTGCCGCACTTCGGTGTCGTGCTGGACTGGGACGCCTTCCACGGCTTTGCGCAGCGCTTGAAGGACCATGGCGTGAAGTTCGTGATCGAGCCCTACATCCGCTTCGCCGGGCAGGTGGGTGAACAGGCCACGATGTTCTTCCGCGACCCGTCGGGCAACGCGCTGGAGTTCAAGGCCTTCAAGGACCGCTCGCAGCTGTTCGCGAAGTAGCCACCGGCGGGCGGAGGCGCAGGTCGGCGACACTGTCGCGACCATGCGTTCGCTGAAACTGCCCAACTTGCTCGACACCCGGCTCGGCCGGCTGGTCGCGTTCTTCTTCCTCTACGTCACCGAGGGCATCCCGCTGGGCTTTGGCGCGGTGGCCATCGCCACCCAGCTGCGGCGGCAGGACGTGGGCCCGGCGGAGATCGGCGCGTTCGTGGGCGCCTTCTACCTGCCCTGGGCCTTCAAGTGGGCCTTCGGGCCCTTCGTGGACGTCTTCGTCTCCGAACGGCTGGGCCGCCGGCGCGGCTGGATCCTGGGCACCCAGGTCGGCCTGGTCGCCACCCTGCTGGCCTGCGTGCCGCTGGACCCGGTGACGCAGCTCGGGCTGCTGAGCGTGGTGCTGCTGGTGCACAACAGCTTCGGTGCGATGCAGGACGTGGCCATCGACGCGCTGGCGGTGGAAACCCTGGCGACCGATGAGCGCGGCCTGGCCAACGGCGTGATGTTTGCCGGCGCGGCGCTGGGCATGGCCCTGGGCGGTGCCGGCGTGCTGTTCATGATGGGCTGGATCGGCGTGCCGGGCGGCTTCCTGTTCGTGGCCGGCTGCATCACGGCGGTGACGGTGTTCATTGTGCTGCCCTTGCGCGAGGCGCCGACACCGGCCGCGGACCGGCGGGCCGCCGGCTGGGCCGCGGCCACGGCCGAGATGCGGCGCTTTGCCGTCGACGCCTTCCGCGCCTTCCTGGGCTCGCGCGGCGCCTTCGCCGGCCTGGGCTTCGCCCTGCTGCCGGCCGGCGCGATGGCGCTGGGGCTGGCGCTGCAGTCCAACCTGGCCGTGGAACTGGGCCTGGACGACGACAGCGTGGCCTGGCTGAATCTGTGGTCGCAGGTCATCTCCGCCGGCTGCATGGTGCTGGGTGGCTGGCTGTCGGACCGCTATGGTCGGCGCCGCACGCTGGCGGTCTACATGACGTTGATGAGCCTGCCGGTGCTGTGGCTGGCCTGGCAGTTGCAGCTGAACGACTGGGTGATGCCGGTGGACACGGCCGCGCGAGCCACCCGCGTGGTGCCGCCGGTGCTGGTGACGGCGCTGTGGATCGCCACGCTGGCCTATTCCGTGGGCCAGGGCCTGATGTACGGCACCCGTTCGGCCATTTTCATGGACGTCACCAACGCCAAGGTGGCCGCCACGCAGTTCACCGCCTACATGGCGATGATGAACCTCGTCATCTCGTACTCCGCCACCTGGCAGGGCATCGCGGCCGAGGCCATCGGCTACCCGAAGACGCTGCTGATCGACGGCCTGACCGGCCTCCTGTGCCTGGCCCTGCTGCCGCTGATTCGCCCAGCCCTGGGGCCGGAGCGGGACGGCGCCGCGGCCCGGCGTGCCCGTGCGCTGGCCACGGTGCTGGCGCTGGGCTGCCTGGCGTGGCTGCCCTACCGGCTGCAGTGGTGGAGCGCGGGCGCCGCGGCGCCGATGATGGAGACGCTGTTCACGCTGGTCTTCGTGGCCTCGGCCGTGTTCCTGGGCGCTGCGGCGCTGATGCCAGATGCCACGACGGTCACGCGCCGCATCGGCGGCACGATGGCGGTGTTGCTGCTGGCCATGCACCTGCGCAAGTGGTTCCCCGCCTTCGATCCGGCCTACCTGACGGTGCCGCTGGTGGCGGCGGGCCTGCTGCTGTGGCAGGCCCGCCAGCCCTGGCACACCCTGCAGGTGGCGCCGGCCGGCTGATCCGGCCGGCGACTGCTGGCGCCGGCTGGCATTCAGCGCGCGCCGCGCGGGTCCACGCAGGACCAGCTCTCGGCGCGCTCCAAGTCGCCGCTGCCGTCGTAGCGGGCCACAGCCGGGAAGACGCACAGCGGACGCGTGCGATCCGGGGCCCAGCTGGCGGGCACCTCGCCGTTGACGCCACCGGGGTTGCCGGCGCCGCGGGCCGTCGCGACGATGCGGTCGGGCGCCTGGCCCTGTTCCACCCAGGCCACCAGCGGGGTCAGGTAGTCCGCCTGGTCAGTGGCCGGCCCGCCGGAGCAGTGGCCCATGCCCGGCACCTTGAACAGGCGCAGGAAGCTGCTGGCCTGGCCGCGGCTGGCGCGGTTGACGTTCTTCACGTAGGTCTCGCTGTCGCTCACCGAGAAGATCGGGTCGGCCACACCGTGGTAGACCAGCACCTTGGCGCCGCGGTCACGCACCGCCGAGAGGTCGCTCGGATGCTGCGGCGTCATGAAGGACATGGCCGACTCGGTGTAGGTGGCGTCGGTGGCGTAGAGCTCGGCGAGCGTGGCGTCGATGTCCAGGCCGAGGGCAAAGGCGGCACCGTTGGTCAGCGCTTCCGGCGCCGGCGGCACCTTGAAGATCACGCCCACCGCGCCGGTGTCCAGTGCCAGCGGCGCGGTGAACTCCCAGAAGGGGATGCCGCCGCCACCGACACCCGGGTCGTACGGGAAGCCTGCGTAGAAGCGGGTCCCGTCCGTCGTGCGTGCGCCGCCACGGAAGATCGGATCGATGGCGCGCTTCTGCGCTATCGTCAGGCAGGTCCCGTCGCGGTTGTCGCGCGCGCAGGTGTTGACGTCGCGCATCAGGTTGAACGTGCGCTGGCAGGCGGCGGTGTCCTGCACCAGGCCGTCGGCGGCGCCGTCCAATGCATCGCAACGCGCCAACACACGGCTGGCCACCATCTGGCGCTCGGTGGCGGTGAAGGCGGTCTCCAGGCCGGGGGGCGTCAACGGGTCGCCGGTGGCCACGGTGGCGTAGCGCTGCGCGCCCCAGATGTTGGCCAGCGCCGCCAGCGGCAGGTTGTAGCCGGGCGCGCCGGCCAGGAAGCCGTCGTACTCCGCCGCGTAGCGCGACGCGGCCACCAGCGTGTGGCGGCCGCCATTGCTGCAGCCGCCGAAGTAGGAGCGGTCCGGGCCCTTGCCGTAGGCGAGGTTGATCGCGGCCTTGGCCATCGGCGTGAGCGTGCCCACCGCCTGGTAGCCGTAGTCCAGCCGCGCCTGCGGGTCCAGGCCGAAGGCCGGGCCACCTTGGGCGTTGCTGTGGCCGGCGTCGGAACTCAGCACGGCAAAACCCTGCATCAGCGCGTGCGTCAGCGGCCCGCCACCGCTGGCCCCCACAGCCGTGGAGACGCTGCCGTCGATGCCGCCGTTGCCCTGGTGGAAGAAGCGGCCGTTCCAGGCCAGCGGCAGGCGCATCTCGAAGCCGATGGCGTAGGTCTTGCCGTCCACCGGGCTCACGCGTTCGTTCATGCGGCCGGTGACGCGGCAGTGCGCCGGCACCGGCTGACCGGCCAGCTGGAGATCACCGGCAGCGACGCTGCTGCTGCCGGTGATGGTGGTGCCCGGCAGGTTGGTGAAGCGGCTGGCCAGGTCTTCACAAGTGCCCACCAGATCGGCCGGCGTCGCCGGGGGCAGTTGCGGGATCGGGGGCAGGCGGCCCCCAGCGAGGGCGGGCTGCGCGGCCGCGAAGAGCAGCGCGGCGGCGACCGGTGCGAACGGCATCCGCAGGCGCGGCAGAGAACGGGGCATGGATGTCTCCTCGGAATCGTGGGAACGGCGTACACCGGGATCGATGTCGATCGTTACGTTACTTATCGATCTCGATCAAGGTGAGCGGGAAATCCCGCGGTGGCTGGCCCTGAGAACCGCGGCAGACTCGCCGCCCGATGCCGAACAAGCCCCGCACCGTATCCCCGCCGGATGCCGACCGCACGCCGGCGGCGCGCCTGACCGAATCGCCGATGCACGGCATCGTCGGCTACCAGATCGCGCAGGCGGCCATCGTCACCGACCACATCTTCGACACCCAGGTGGGCCGGCCCGGCGACCTGCGCAAGGTGGAGTTCACGATCCTGGCCCTGGTGCAGGGCAACCCGGGCGTCACTGCGCGGCAGTTGGCGCGTGCTTTGGCGGTGACGCCGCCGAACATCGCCGTCTGGCTGGAGCGTCTGGCGTCCCGGGGTCATGTGGAGCGTGAGCGCAGCGCGCAGGACGCGCGCGTGCAGCACATCCGCTGCACACCGGCCGGGGCGCGGCTGGTGACCAAGGCCGTGCAGCAGGTGGTGCAGGCCGAGGCCGAGGCCCTGCACACGCTCAGTGCTGCCGAGCGTGCCATGCTGGTGGAACTGCTGCACAAGGTGGCGCTGGCGCGCCGGCGCTGAAGGCACGCGCCGCCCGCACCCGCAACCCCGCACGACAGCAGGCCATGGGCAGGCCTGTGGCGTGACCGGCAGTGCGCCGCTTCAGTGCCCGATGATCTTCGCCAGGAAGTCCTTCGTGCGGTCGCTCTGCGGGTGATCGAAGAAGTTGTGCGGGTCGTTCTGCTCGACGATCTGGCCCTGGTCCATGAAGATCACGCGGTCGGCCACGGCCTTGGCGAAACCCATCTCGTGGGTGACGCACAGCATGGTGATGCCCTGCCCGGCGAGTTCGATCATCACGTCGAGCACTTCCTTGATCATCTCCGGGTCGAGCGCCGAGGTGGGCTCGTCGAAGAGCATGATCTTGGGCGTCAGGCACAAGGCGCGCGCGATGGCCACACGCTGCTGCTGGCCGCCGGAGAGCTGCAGCGGGTACTTCTTCGCCTGCTCGGCGATGCGCACGCGCGTGAGCTGCTGCATCGCGCGCTCCTCGGCCTCCTTCCTGGGCACGTGGCCCACCCACATCGGCGCCAGGGTCAGGTTCTCCAGCACGGTCAGGTGCGGGAACAGGTTGAACTGCTGGAACACCATGCCAACCTGCTTGCGGATCTGCTCCACGGCCTTCACGTCGTCGGTCAGTGCGATGCCGTCCACGCTGATCTGGCCTTCCTGGTAGGCCTCCAGCGCGTTGACGCAGCGGATGAGTGTGGACTTGCCGGAGCCGGAGGGCCCGCAGATCACGATGCGTTCACCCTTGCGCACGGAGAGGTCGATGTCGCGCAGCACGTGGAAGGCATTGCCGTACCACTTGTTGACCTTGTCGAAACGGATGATGGGTTCGTCGTTGGACATGCGGATTCCTGTCAGCGCACGCGGCTCACGGCCACCTGCTTCTCGACCCACAGGCTGTAGCGCGACATGGCGAAACAGAAGCAGAAGTAGATCGCGGTGATGAAGAAGTAGGCCTCGAGCTTGAACGGCCGCCAGTCGACGTCGGAGTTCAGGGCCAGGCCCAGTGCGCCCGTCAGCTCGTACAGGCTCACGATCGTGACCAGCGAGGTGTCCTTGAAGATGCTGATGAAGTTGTTCATCATGCTCGGCACCACCATCGCCAGCGCCTGCGGCAGCACGATCTTGCGCTGCGTCTGCCAGTAGCTCAGGCCCAGGGTGTCCGCCGCTTCCAGCTGGCCCTTGGGGATGGCCTGGAGGCCGCCGCGCACGATCTCGGCCATGTAGGCCGCGGCGAACAGCGTGATGCCCACCAGCACCCGCACCAGCACGTCGATGCTCGTGCCCTGCGGCATGAACAGCGGGAACATGAAGCTGGCCATGAACAGCACGCTGATCAAGGGCACACCGCGGATCAGCTCGATGTAGACCACGCACACGGTGCGGATGGCCGGCAGGTTGCTGCGCCGACCCAGGGCCACAAGCACGCTGAGCGGGAAGGCCAGGAAGATCGACAGCGTGGCCAGCATCACCGTCAGCGGCAGGCCACCCCAGAGGTCGGTGCGCACCGGCGCCAGGCCCAGCACTCCGCCACCCATCAGGGCAAAGAAGACCGCCAGCACGCCGACCCACAGCGCCACCAGCCAAGGCTTCCAGAACCATCGGATGCAGCTGACGACCAGCGCGCCCACCATCAGCGCGGTGGCCAGTTCCGGCCGCCACTGCTGTTCGAAGGGGTAGCGGCCGAAGACGATGACGCGCCACTTCTCGGTGACGACGCCCCAACAGGCGCCGCTGCCGCGCGCGGCCTGGCAGGCGTTGGCGTCGGCGCCGAAGACGGCCTGCACGAGGCCCCAGTGGGCGGCCTGCGGCAGCAGGTAGAGCGCCAGGCCGAGCAGCACGACCGTGGTCAGCGTGCTTTTCCAGTCGCCGAAGAGATTGCGTCGGGCCCAGGGCACCAGGCCTTCGGTGTTGACCGGGGCCGGGCGCGGGGCGATGGGGGTGAAGGTGTCGGCCACAGGCTTACCTTTCCTGGATGGCGACGCGCTTGTTGTACCAGTTCATCAGCGCCGAAGTGCTCAGCGAGGTGCTCAGGTACACGAGCATGATGATGGCGATGCATTCCACCGCGCGGCCGCTCTGGTTGAGCGTGGT
Source organism: Burkholderiaceae bacterium (assembly GCA_024235915.1). GTDB lineage: Bacteria > Pseudomonadota > Gammaproteobacteria > Burkholderiales > Burkholderiaceae_C > Rubrivivax. The sequence goes on from JACKLO010000010.1 coordinate 429,714, forward strand.
GTTGGCGATGGAGACCACGTCGGGGTAGCCGATGGCCACCGCCAGCGACGAGTTCTTCGTCAGGTTCAGGTACTGGTTGGTCAGCGGCGGAATGATCACCCGCATGGCCTGGGGCAGCACCACGAGGCGCATGCGCTGGCGCGGGCTCAGGCCCAGCGCGCTGGCGGCTTCGGTCTGGCCGTGACTCACCGACTGGATGCCCCCCCGCACCACCTCGGCCACGAAAGCGCCGGTGTAGAGCGTCAGGCCGATCAGCACCGCCATGAATTCCGGCGTGGCACTGATGCCGCCGTCGACCATGAAGGCCAGCTGTTCGGGGATGGACCACTCGCGTGGCGCACCACCGGCGGCCCAGCCGATGCCCGCCCCCAGCACCACCGCGGCCAGCGGCAGCGCCCAGCGGTTGCGGTCCTGCCCGGTGCGCTCGAATTCGCGCTGCGCCCAGCGCCGGTAGCCGACGCCGGCGACGAGGCCCACCAGCGCGCCCAGCGCTGCCCAGGCATGGCCCTGCGCCCACACCGGCGACGGAAAGGCGAAGCCGCCCTTGCTCAGGTAGAAGAGGTTGCCGGCATTCCAGGCCTCCTGCGGCGGCGGCAGCACCTCCACGAAGAACAGGTACCACATCAGCAGCTGCAGCAGGATGGGCACGTTGCGGAAAGTCTCGACGTAGCCGTAGCACAGCCCGCGCACCAGTGCGTTGTGGCTGAAGCGGCCCACGCCCATCAGCACGCCGACGAGCGTGGTCAGCACGATGCCGATCACCGCCACGCGCAGCGTGTTGAGCACGCCCACCCACAGCGCCTTCCCGTAGCTCTCGCTGGGGTCGTAGGCGACCATGGTTTCGCCGATGTCGAAGCCGGCGGACTGACCCAGGAAGTCGAAGCCGCTCTGGATGCCACGTTCACGCATGTTGACCTGCGTGTTGTGGGCCAGGAAGGCGACGACGGCGGCGACGACGGCCAGTGCCAGGGCCTGGTACAGCCAGCCTCGCACGGCTCTGCTGCGCAGCGACCAGACGGTCTTCTTGCGCGGGGGCTCTCGGGTGCTCAAGCGGCGCTCCGGAAGGTCAGGGGCGGGCCGGCCGGCGCCCTCGGGCACCGCGCCGGCCAGGGAGCCCTTGCGGGCTCAGCGGTGGCGCTTCAGCGCACCGGCGGCGCGTACATCAGGCCGCCTTCGGTCCACAGGTTGTTGGTGCCGCGCGGCAGGCCGATGGACGTCTTCTCGCCAACGTTGCGCTTGAAGATCTCGCCGTAGTTGCCGCCGGCCTTGATGGCGCGCAGCGCCCATTCCTTGTCCAGGCCCAGCAGCTTGCCGGTGTCCTCGTTGCCAGCGCCCAGCAGGCGCATCACGCTCGGGTTCTTGCTTTCGGCCTTCATCTTGTCGGCATTGGCGGCGGTGACGCCGAATTCCTCGGCCTCCAGCAGCGCGTTGAGCGTCCACTTGGCGATGGCGAAGAACTCGTCGTCGCCGCGGCGGATCGACGGGCCCAGCGGTTCCTTGCTGATGAGCTCCGGCAGGATCATGTGGTCGGCCGGGTTCTTGGCTTCCTTGCTGCGCACCGAGGCCAGGCCCGAGGCGTCCGTGGTGAAGACCTGGCAGCGGCCGCTGAAGTAGGCGCCGGTGGCGGCTTCCTGCTTCTCGAACACGATGGGCTTGAGCTGCAGGTTGTTGGCGCGCGAGTAGTCGGTGAGGTTCAGTTCCGTGGTGGTGCCCGACTGCACGCAGACCTGCGCGCCCTTGAGCTGCTTGGCGCTCTTGACGTTCAGGCTCTTGGGCACCATGAAGCCCTGGCCGTCGTAGAAGGTGACGCCGACGAAGTGCATGCCCAGCGAGGCGTCGCGCGTCAGCGTCCAGGTGGTGTTGCGCGACAGCACGTCGATCTCGCCCGACTGCAGGGCCGTGAAGCGCTGCTGCGCCGTCAGCGGGGCCTAGCGCACCTTGTTGGCGTCACCCAGGATGGCCGCGGCCAGCGCGCGGCAGTAGTCGACGTCGAGGCCGGTCCACTTGCCCTGGCTGTCGGCGGCCGAGAAACCGGCCAGGCCGGTGTTCACACCGCACACCAGCGTGCCGCGGGCCTTGATGGCGTCGAGGTCCTTGCCGGCGAAGGCGGGGGACGAAGCGCCGAAGCCGACGGCGACGAACGCGGCGGCCATCACGGCACGGGTGGCAAAACGGGTCATGGGATCTTGGCTCCTGTGATGAGTGATCAGCGTGGCGAGCACCGATGCGGTGCGTTCCCGCAGGGTAGCAAGCCACGGGCCAGGAATGTCGGCGACGCCTCCGTGCCCAGGCATCGGGGCGAACCCGATGTATGCTGAAAGCGCATGGCATGCGGCAAGGGTGGTGAATGAGCCAACAGGAGATCCGGCGCGCTGCGCACGCCGACACCGCGCAATTGATCGAGCGCGCCTGGCGCTTGCGCCATGACGACAGCCGGCAGGCGCGTGGCGCCGCGCTGCGCGCGCTGGACCTGGCGACGACGCGAGGTGATCCGCTCGGCGCGGCCTGGGCGACGTTGCGGCTGGCGGTGTGCGAGCACATCCTGGCCATCGAGCAGGACGACGAACTGGCGCGGCTGCAGACCTGCGTGGACGCGATGCGATTGCTGGGTGACAGCCACGGTGAAGCCGAGGCGCTCAACCTGTTGGGCAACACCCTGAGCATCCGTGGCGACCACGAGGCGTCGCTGCAGGCGCATCGGCAGTGCTGCGCTCTGCGCGAGACGGCCGGCGATGCGGCCGGCGTGGCCGGATCACTGGGCAACCAGGCGATCCCGCTGCGGGCTTTGGGCCGATGGCATGAAGCGCGGGAGGTCGGACGCAACAGCCTGCGCATGGCGCAATTGGCTGGCCAGGGAAGTGGCACGGCCTACGCGCACGTCGGCCTGGGTCTGACCGAATTGCAGGCCGGCGATCCAGCGGCCGCCGTCGTGCACCTGGAACTGGCGTTTGCGGCTGCAGCGCGCACCGAAGACCGCGCGCTGGAATGCACCGCATTGACGCGCCTGGCCCAGGCACGACTGCAGCTCGGCGCGATGGACCCTGCACGTGAGCTGCTGGGGCGGGCGCAGGCCATTGCCCAGCGGACGGGCAATGTGCGGGACGCCTGGCGCGTCTGCCTGGTCTGGGGCCTGCTCGAACGGGCGGCCGGCAACGCGGCGCACGCCGACGCGCATTTCGCCGCAGCGCTCCACGAAGCCCGGCGCGGCCACGACCAGTTGCTGGCGCGTGAGGTCGAGGCAGCGCGGGTACCCGCGACCGCCTGACGCTCAGACCGTCGGAATCACCCCCAGCGGGTCGAAGTCCGCCGCCGTCTTCGCCTTCCACGCGGCGATGGCGCGGTGCATCTCGTCGAGGTCGAAGATCGCGCTCTGCAGCAGCGTCATCTGCGCCAGTGCTTCGTGCGTGGGGTGGTCCACCGCGTAGTTCAGCGCGCGCTTGCTGCCGGCGATGGCCAAGGGCGACTTGTCGGCGATCTGCCGCGCCAGGTCCAGTGCATGGGCCAGCAGGGCATCGGCATCGGGCAGCACGGCGTTGACCAGCCCGATGGCCAGCGCGCGCTCGGCGCCCACACGCTCGCCGGTGTAGGCCATCTGCCGCGCCACGGCAGGGGCCACGATCTTCGGCAACCGCTGCAGCACGCCCATGTCGGCGGCCATGCCGATGTGGATCTCCTGCACCGTGAAGAAGGCGTCGGCGCTGGCCACGCGGATGTCGCAGGCGGTGGCCAGGTCCAGCGCGCCGCCCACGCAGCCGCCCTGCACGGCGCAGATCACCGGGAAGCGCGCCGTCTCCAGCACGTCCACCGTCTGCATCAGCCGGCGCAGCCCGTCCTGGAACGCGAGCCGCCTGCGCGCCGTGGCTGTGTCGAGCATCGGCAGGCCGCCGTCGAAGGTCTCCAGCGCCATGCCTGCGCTGAAGTGGCGGCCAGTGGAGGAGATCACCAGCACGCGGGTCTCGCCGGCGTCGTCCAACGCCTGCACGGTGGCGCGCAGGCTGCGGAAGAAGGCCGGGGTCAGCGCGTTCAGCCGCTCGGGCCGGCAGAGCTGCAGGTGGGCGATGCCAGGCGCGGGTGTCGTGACTTGGAAATCGGGGCTGTCCATGCTGCCAGCATAGCCGCCGCATGCTTCAATGCCGCCCATGGAAAGCCTGGATTCACTGCCGCTGGCCGACGGCACGCGGCTGCGCCTGCACACCTGGCCGGCGCCGGCGCGGCCGCATGGCCGCGTGCTCATCGTGCATGGCCTGGGCGAACACGGCGGGCGCTACGCCCACGTGGCGCAGGCACTGGCGCAGGCGGGCTGGGCCGCCTACGGCTACGACCACCGTGGCCACGGCGGCAGTGATGGCGTGCGTGGCGGCATCCCGCGGCATGATGCGCTCTGCGCCGACCTGGCCGCGGTGATCGACCACCTGCGTGCCGACGAGAGCCCGTTTGCAGGCCCCTTCGTGCTGCTGGGGCACAGCATGGGCGGCCTGGTGGCGGCACGCTTCGTGGCCGAAGCCTTGGCCGCAACCCCTGCCGCCTGGTCGCGTCCGGTGGATGCGCTGGTGCTGTCCTCGCCGGCGCTGGACACCGGCCTGAGCGCTGCGCAACGCGCGCAACTGTGGCTGGGTGAACACCTGCTGCCTGACCGGCCCATGCCCAATGGCCTGAAGCCGGCATGGGTGTCGCGCGACCCGCAGACCGTGCGCGACTACGTGGCCGACCCGCTGGTGCACGACCGCATCACCGCGCGCCTGGCGCGGTTCATCGTCGGCGAGGGCGCCCACGTGCTGATGGCCGCACCGCGCTGGCGCGTGCCCACGCTGCTGATGTGGGCCGGGGCCGACCGCTGCGTGGCACCAGCGGGCTCTGCAGCGTTCGCCGCGGCCACACCACATCCGCTGGTGCAGCACCACGGATTCGAGGGCCTGGCGCACGAGATCTTCAACGAGCCCGAGCGTGCCGAGGTGCTGGCCCACCTGACCCGCTGGCTGGTCGAGATCAGCGGGCCCACGCTGCCCGGCACGCGGCCCGCCAAGTAGGCAGGCAGGCACCGCCTGTGCCACAGTGCAGGCCTGCGCAAGGAGAACCTGCATGAACGCCCGCGACCCCCACCTGCCGCTGCAACCCGACGAAGCCAGCGCGCTCGGCCGCTTTGCCGACACCGCCTGGGACGAACGCATCCTGCCGGCGCTGACCGATTACGTCGCGGTGCCGGCCAAGAGCCCGATGTTCGATGCCGACTGGTCGGCCAACGGCCTCATCGACCGTGTGGTGCGTGACGCCGCGCTGTGGGTGGAATCTCGCCGCGTGCCGGGCCTGCGGCTGGAAGTCATCCGACTCGAAGGCCGCACGCCGGTGATCTTCTTCGAGGTGCCGGCCACGAAGACCGATGCGCAGGGCAGCGGCGACACCGTGCTGCTCTACGGCCACCTGGACAAGCAGCCTGAATTCACCGGCTGGCGGCGCGACCTCGGCCCCTGGACGCCGAAGTACGAGGACGGCCTGCTCTACGGCCGCGGCGGGGCCGACGACGGCTATGCCGTCTATGCCGCCATCAGCGCCATCGAGGCGCTGCAGGCCCAGGGCCTGCCGCACCCGCGCTGCGTGGGCCTGATCGAGACCTGCGAGGAAAGCGGCTCCTACGACCTGCCCGCCTACCTGGACGCGCTGCGCCCGCGGCTGGGCAACGTCGGCCTCGTGGTCTGCCTGGACAGCGGCGCCGGCAACTACGACCAGCTCTGGCTCACCACCAGCCTGCGCGGCATGGTCAGCGGCGTGCTGAAGGTGGAAGTGCTGACCGAGGGCATCCACAGCGGTGACGCCAGCGGCCTGGTGCCCAGCAGCTTCCGTGTGATGCGCCAGGTGCTGGACCGGCTGGAGGACGCCGAGTCCGGCAACCTGCTGCCCGGCTTCTTCCACTGCGAGATCCCCGGGTCACGCATCGATCAGGCGAAGGCCACGGCCGCCATCCTGGGCGACGAGGTCTGGAAGCGCATGCCCTGGGCCTGCGGGGCCGATGGCGGCCCGGTGCTGCCGACGACGACCGACGCGGTCGAAGGCCTGCTGCGCCGCACCTGGCGGCCCACGCTCAGCGTGACCGGTGTCGATGGGTTCCCGGAACTGAAGAACGCCGGCAACGTGCTGCGGCCGTACACGGCCTTCAAGCTCAGCCTGCGCCTGCCGCCGCTGGTGGACGGCCACCAGGCCAGCGTGCGCCTGAAGGCGCTGCTGGAGGACAACGCGCCCTACAACGCCAAGGTCACGTTCCAACCCGATGGCCGCGCCGGTGCGCTGGGCGCCACCGGCTGGAACGCGCCGGAGTTGTCCACCTGGCTGGAAGATGCGCTCAATGCGGCGTCCACGGCCCATTTCGGTGCGCCCTGCGGCTACATCGGCCAGGGCGGCACCATCCCGCTGATGAGCATGCTGCAGCAGGGCTTCCCGGCCGCGCAGATGATGGTCTGCGGCGTGCTGGGCCCCAAGAGCAACGCGCACGGCCCCAACGAGTTCCTGCACGTGCCCTACGCCAAGAAGCTCACCGCGGCGGTGGCGCAGGTGATCGCGGCCTGCCCCTGAGCGCGCGGTCAGGCCAGTGCCATGACGCAACGGCGTGGGTGCCCACCCACGACAGACTGACGCGCGAGGCCTGGGGAAATCCTCCCCCTTCATCGCGGGGTTCGGCGCCCTGAGCCGGCTCCGCAGACGGCGGCTGTCGATAATCTGGCACGGTCCTCGCTCAGGTCCGGGTGGGGGCTCGCAGGGCTGCGGCCCCGTGATCCACAACACTCTGGAGGGATTCTTCGAATGACGAACAGGATCGTGCATCCGCTGGCGCTGGCGGCAGCGTTGGCCTTTGCGGCGCCATCTTTTGCGGCGACGAAGGCGGGGTCGGCCCCGCAACTCATGGGCGTGGGCAGTACCGTGCTGGCCCCGGTGAGCATCAGTGCCACCGAGGTGGTGTTTGACGTCACCGGTGTGCAGAGCTTCGAGGGTTACGGGAACGCGCTGAACGAGGTTTTCAGCCTCGCGGTGGGTGCCGGCGCAACCGTGGTGTCGGTGGCCTGGGACGTCACGCTGACGGCCAACAGCCCGAGCTGGCTGTCCGAGATGCGCATGGACTTCTCCGACTCGGCCGAGACCGATGGTGTCAGCCTGACGGTGGGCACTGGCGTGAACAGTGGCGGGACGCAGAGCTTCAGCAGCGGCGGCACCCTGTTCCTGGCCGACTACGGCCTGGAATTCGCCGTCGGGGCCGACGGTGTGCTGCGCCTGGAGTTCTGGGAGAGCTACAACGACGTCGCGGGTGGGACCGATGGCGTCTGGGACAGCGGCACGCTGACCTTCGGCATCGCCCCGGTGCCGGAACCCGGCACCTACGGCCTGATGGCCCTGGGCCTGTTCGCCGTGGGTGCGGCCGCCCGCCGCCGCCGGGCCGCCTGAGCCTGGTGCGTGCCGCGCCGGGCTTGAGCCTGGCGCACCCCGATGAAGCCCGCCGCCGGCGGGCTTCTTTCATGGCCGGGCTCGGCGCTGCGGGTCAGGGCGGCAGCGTGCAGCTGCCGTCGCCGGCGTCGCGCACATAGGCATCGACCGACAGGCTGCCGTTGGCGGCCGACAGCACGTTCCAGCCTGCCTGCAGGAACACCGGCGTCGACGGCCGCTGCGGGCTGAGCTGCGTCAGCGGCACGCCGTTGACCGACACGTTGAGCAGCACATTGCCGTTGGCGAACAGGTTCACGTAGGGCTGGACTTCGCCGGTGGCCGGGTTCAGCGCACAGCCCGGTTGCACCGTGGCGGACGACTTGCCGCTGGCCGCGGTCTCCAGGCTGCCGTCGGCACTGAAGCTGTTGCCCGAGGTGTCGGGCAGCTGGCACTGGGTGGCCGCCACGCTGAATCCGAAGTGGTCGATGGTGCGGCGATTCATCTGCACGGCCACGTCGTCGGTGCCTGCGGGCAGCCAGACACGGGCGGCCGGCTGGCTGGCCGACAGGCGCGCCACGCGTTGGCCATTGAGCGTCACCACGCCCTTGGTGCGCGACGACGGCTGCAGCAGACCGGTGTCGACGGCCGCCTGCACCACGCCGGTGGCTGGGTCGGCCAGGCACAACACGCCGCTGGAGGCGTAGGTCCGGCCGCTGGCGCCCACCTGGGTCGGCGAACCCGCCCAGGCCGAGGTCGCCGCGGCCAACATCGCCAAACTCAAGGCGCAACCGGTCTGAAAACGATGCATCGACCCACTCCTGTCTGCTGGCAGCCGCGAGATGGGCGCCTTCAGCACAGCTTGGTGGCCGCGCCTGAAGCGGCGCTGAACCCGGCCATGACGCCCGTCAATGTCGGGGGTCAAGCCTCGCCGAGGAAGCCGCCGCTCTGGTGCGCCCAAAGCGCCGCATAGTGGCCACCGGCCGCGCCCTTGGCCAGCAGTTCGGCGTGCGCGCCCATCTCGACGATGCGCCCGGCGTCCAGCACCACCAGCCGGTCCATGCGCGCGATGGTGGACAGCCGGTGCGCGATGGCGATCACGGTCTTGCCTTCCATCAGGCCCAGCAACTGCTCCTGAATGGCGAGTTCGACCTCGCTGTCCAACGCGCTGGTGGCCTCGTCGAGCACCAGGATCGGCGCGTCCTTGAGCACCACGCGCGCAATGCTGATGCGCTGGCGCTGGCCGCCGCTGAGCTTGACGCCGCGTTCGCCCACATGGGCGTCGTAGCCGGTGCGGCCCTGCCAGTCCTGCAGGCCGAGGATGAACTCGTGCGCCTGTGCCTTCTTCGCCGCGGCCACGATGTCGTCCAGCGACGCGCCGGGGCGGCCGTAGCGGATGTTGTCGGCGATCGAACGGTGCAGCAGCGAGGTGTCCTGCGTGACCATGCCGATGGCCGCGCGCAGGCTTTCCTGCGTCACGCCGCGGATGTCCTGGCCATCGATGCGGATCGCGCCCTGCTCCAGGTCGTGGAATCGCAGCAGCAGGTTCACCAGCGTGCTCTTGCCGGCGCCGGAGCGGCCAACCAGGCCCACGCGCTCACCCGGGCGGATGGCGAGGTCGAAGTCGTCCAGCACGCGCTTGCCGTCGCTGCGGCCGTAGGTGTAGGTCAGGTGCTCGAAGTGGATCCCGCCCTCGGGCACGTCGAGTTCGCGGGCATCGGGCGCGTCGACCATCGCATGCGGCACGGCGATGGTTTCCATGCCCTCCTGCACGACGCCGATGTTCTCGAAGATGCTGGTCACCTCCCAGCTCACCCAGCCGGCGACGTTGGCGATGGTCCAGGCCAGCGGCAGCGCCGTGGCCACGGTGCCGGCGTCGATGGTGCCGGCGGCCCACAGCCACACGCCGATGCCGCCCGTACCCACCAGCAGCAGCGCGTTGAGCACCGACAGTGTGGTCATGAAGCGCGTGATCAGCACCATGTGGGCGCGGATGGCCAGCGTGTGCTCGTCGACCACGTCGCGCACGTAGGCGTCCTCGTCGCGGGCGCGCGCGAAGAGCTTGACGGTCAGGATGTTGGTGTAGCTGTCCACCACCCGACCCATGACCTTGCTGCGCAGTTCGCTGGCGGCCTTGGACAGGTCGCGCACCTGGGGCACGAAATGGCGCAGAAAGACCACGTAGCCGGCGAACCACAGCAGCGTCGGGATGGCCAGCCGCCAGTCGCTGGAGGCCATCAGCACCAGCGCGGTGATCCCGTAGGCCACGATGTACCAGACGCCGCGGATGCTGGAGACCACGCTCTCGCGCACCGCATTGCTGGTCTGCATCACGCGGTTGGCGATGCGGCCGGCAAAGTCGTTCTGGAAGAAGGGCCAGCTCTGGCGCACCACGTGCCAGTGGCTCTGCCAGCGGATCAGGCTGGTGACCCCTGGGACGACGATGATGTTGCGCACCACGCTGTCGGCCAGCAGCGCCAGTGGTCGGCCCAGCAGCACCAGCGCGGCCATGCCCAGCAGCATCGGCAGCGCGCCCTGCACGGCGGCGGCGCGGTCGGGCGACTCCATCAGGCGCACCAAGCGGCCGATGAAGAGCGGGATCACGGTGTCGATCAGCGCCACGCCCAGGCCGGTGGCGAACAGTGCGGCATAGAGACCGCGCGACTGGCGCACGAAGTGCCAGTAGAAGGCCCACAGCCCGGTGGGCGGCGCGCCATCGGGAACAGCGGTGGGGCGCAGGCGCGCCCAGGACAGGGTGGGCATGGCGGCGCCTAGAAGGTGAAACCTTCGCCGACGCGTTGGCCGCTCATCGGGGCCAGCAACGGCAGCAGCGGGCGCAGCGGCGCGTAGCGGTTGGCCACCTTGGTGGCATAGGCGAAGAAGCGCGGCAGGTCGGCGGCATAGGCCGGCTTGCCATCGCGATGCTTCAGGCGGCAAAAGATGCCCAGCACCTTCAGGTGGCGCTGCAGGCCCATCCATTCCAGTGCGCGCCAGAACTCGCCGAAGTCGTGCGCCATCGCCTCGCCCAGCGGCACGCCGGCGCGCCGCGCCTGTTCCCACCAACGCACGGCCCAGTCGATCTCGCGCTCCTCCTCCCACGACAGGAAGGCGTCGCGCAGCATCGAGGCCACGTCGTAGGTCACTGGGCCGCGGACGGCGTCCTGGAAATCGAGGATGCCGGGGATGGGGTCGGCCAGCATCAGGTTGCGCGGCATCCAGTCCCGGTGCACCGCCACCTGCGGCTGCGCCAGCGCGCTGTCGATGAGGCTGCGGCACACGCGGTCCCAGGCGGCGCGTTCCTTGTCGTTCCAGGTGATGCCGAACTCGCGCTGCACGCACCACTCCGGGAACAGCGCGAGTTCGCGGGCGAGCAAGGCCTCGTCGTAGGGCGGCAGGTCGTCGGCCGGCACCTGCTGCTGGAAGTGCACCAGCGCCTGCAGCGCCTGTCGCATCAGGTGGTCGGCTTCAGGCGCATCGCATTGCTGCAGACGGTGAAGGTAGAGCTCGTGGCCCAGGTCGCCCAGCAGCAGGAACCCCTGCGTCTCGTCGGCTGCCAGCACCGCCGGCGCGTTCAACCCGGCAGCGGCGATGCGCCGGGCCATGCGCACGAACGGACGCACGTCTTCCTGCGGCGGTGGTGCGTCCATCACGATGAGGCTGCCGACCTGCGCCTGCACACGGAAATAGCGGCGGAAACTGGCGTCGGCCGATGCCGGCACCAGCGATTCGCGGCGCAGACCGTGCGCGTCCGTGACGCTGGCGAACCAGGCCTCGAAGGCAGCCTCACGCGCCGGGTCGGCCCAGGCGATGGCCGTGCTGGGCCGGGGTGCCGGGTTGCCGGCGGTGTCGGAGGAGGCGGCAGGGGGCATGGATAATTCATTCTACGAATGTCGGTCCCCCGCCCTGCCCAGCGTCGGCTCGCCTGGCTCGCCTTGACGGCCTCCCTGACCTGCCTGCCGACGGCTCACGCGGCGGGCAAGGCGGGCGCGGCCGCGGCCGTGCCGATCACGCTGGAGGCCGACCGCATCGACGTCACCGCCGACCGTGAGGCCGTGGCCGAGGGTGATGTGCGCCTGCGCCAGGGCGGCCTGCTGATCCGTGCCGACCGCCTGAGCTACCGCCCGCCCAGCGACCGCGCTGCCGCCACCGGCGCAGTGCGCGTGGAGCGCGAAGGTGCGGTGTTCCGCGGCGATGCCGCCGAAATGACGGTGCGCGATTTCAGCGGCTGGTTCGTGGCGCCGGAGTTCGACTTCCTGCAGCTGGGCACGCGTGGCGAGGCATCACGCATCGACTTTGCCAGCCGCACGCGGCTGACCATGGCCGACGCCCGCTACACCAGCTGCGCGCGACCCGAAGACGGCAGCGAGCCCGACTGGCAGCTGCAGGCGCGCGAGGTCACGATGGACTTCGACGCCAACGAAGGCCGCGCCTCGGGGGCCCGGCTGCGTTTCCAGGGCGTGCCGATCCTGGCGCTGCCGCGCATGAGCTTCCCGGTGACCGGTGCGCGCAAGACGGGCTGGCTGCCGCCGACGCTGGGCCTGGACAGCCGCAGCGGCCTCGAACTCTCCGTGCCCTGGTACTGGAACCTGGCACCCGACCACGACCTGACGCTGACGCCACGCATCATCACGCGCCGCGGGGTGGGCCTGGACACCCAGTTCCGCTGGTTGGCGGCCGGCCACGAGGGCCAGGTCGACACCGAGTGGTTGCCCGACGACCGCGTGGCCGGCCGCGCGCGCGGGCTGCTGGCGCTGCGCCACCGGCATCGCTTGGCCGGATTGGCCAACCTCAGTGTCGACGGCGTGCGTGTCTCCGACGCCGACTGGTGGAAGGACTTCCCGCGCATCGACGGCCACCTGACGCCGCGCTTGCTGCCGTCTTCGGCGCGTCTGGACCGCTCGCTGGCCTTCGGCCCGCTGGCGCTGAACACCTATGCCCAGGTGCAGCACTGGCAGGTGCTGCAGGACGCCGACGCACCCATCGTGGCGCCCTATGCCCGCGCGCCGCGCCTGGGCCTGTCGGGGCGCGGCAGCGGCGGCTGGCTGGGGCCGCTGGAAGTCGGTTTCGAGACCGAAGTCAATCACTTCGTGCGCCCGGCCGACGACAGCGTGGGCGACCGCCTGGAAGGCTGGCGCTGGCATGCGCTGGGGCAGGTGGCCTGGCCCTGGCGCGAAGGCGGCTTCAGCATCGTGCCTCGGCTGGCCTTCAACGCGGCGAAGTACCGCACCGACACCCCGATGGCCGACGGCCGGCGCGACGCGTCACGCCTGATCGGCACCTTCTCCCTCGATGCCGGCCTGCGGCTGGAGCGGGAGGCCGAAGGCTGGTTCGGCCGCGGCGCGCTGCGGCAGACCCTGGAGCCCCGACTGCTCTATGTGCGCACCCCGTACGAGCGCCAGGACCACCTGCCCAACTTCGACGCCTACGGCAAGGACTTCAACCTCAGCTCGATCTACGCTACCAACGGCTTTTCCGGCATCGACCGCGTCTCCGATGCGAACGAACTGACGGCCGGCGTCACCAGCCGCCTGATCGACCCCGCCGACGGGGGCGAACTGCTGCGCATGGGCATCGTGCAGCGCTTCCGTTTCGCCGACCAGCGGGTGGCGCCGCAGGCCGACGGCAGCGTCGACGGCCCGGTGCAGGACCAGCGGCTGTCCGACATCCTGCTGTTCGGGTCGACGACGCTGCTGCCGCGCTGGACGCTGGACGCGACGATGCAGTACAGCCCCGACATCGGCCGCCTGCAGCGGTCCATCGTCGGCGCCAGCTACCTGGCGGGGCCGTACCGCACTGTCAGCGGACGCTACCGCCTGGCGCGCGGTGTGAGCGAGCAGTTCGAGCTTGGTTGGCAATGGCCGTTGAACGCGCCGGCGGCGGGTGGCGCGCGAAACAGCAGCCGAAGCAGCTGCAGCGGCACCTGGTATGGCGTGGGGCGCATCAACTACAGCCTGAAGGACAGCCGCATCACCGATTCGCTGGTCGGCGCCGAGTACGACGCCGGCTGCTGGATCCTGCGCATGGTGGCCGAACGCCAGTCCACCGGCGTGTCCCAGGCCACGACGCGGCTGATGCTGCAACTGGAACTCGTGGGCCTGTCCAGACTCGGACCGAGCCCGCTGCAGGTCCTGAAGGACAATATCCCCGGTTACCGCCTGCTGCGCGAAGCCGACGATGCGCCCGCCGGCGCGGCCACGACACCATGATCCGACACACCCTTCTCCGCCCGGCCCTGGCCGCCTGCGCCGTTCTCTGCACGCTGGCCCCGGCCAGCGCGCAGCGCGTGGCCGAGCCGCGCGTGGTGGCCACGCCCGGCGATCACATCGTGGCGGTGGTCAACCGCGACCTCGTCACCTCGGTCGAACTCGGCACCCGCCAGGCCATGATCCGCCAGAACGCCCTGCGTGCCGGGCAGGCGGTGCCGCCGGCCGATGCCCTGCGCACCCAGGCCCTGGACAGCCTGATCGAGGAGCGGGTCATCGTGACCCACGCCCGTGAACAGGGCTGGCGCATCGACGAGGCCGAAGTCGACCGTGCCGTGCAGAGCGTGGCCTCGCAGAACCAGATGACCCTGGAGCAGCTGCGCGAGCGGCTGCAGATCGAGGGGCTGGACATGGTGCGGTTCCGCAACCAGCTGCGCGACCAGATCGCCGTCGAGCGCACGCGAGAGCAGGAGGTGATCGCCCGCATCGTCGTCGACGATGCCGACATCGATCGCGCCCTGGAGGCTGAACGCGAGGCCGCGCGCGCCAATGCCGAGATCAACATCGCCCAGATCCTGGTCTCGGTGCCTGAAGGCGCGGACGGCACCGTGCTGGCCGAGCGCCGGCTGCGCGCCGAACAGGTGCTGGCGCGGGTGCGCGGCGGCGAGGATTTCGCCACCGTGGCCCGCGAGCTGTCGGACGACGCCAGCCGTGAGCGTGGTGGCGAACTCGGCCTGCGGCCGCCGGCGCGCCTGCCGGACCTTTTTGTCGACGCGGTGCGTGGCCTGGAGGCCGGCCAGGTGGCGGCGGCGCCGGTGCGCAGCGGCGCTGGTTTCCATGTGCTCAAGCTGCTGCAGCGCCAGGCCGCGGCGGCCGACGAGGGGGTCGTCGAAACCCGGGCGCGCCACATCCTGCTGCGCACGTCCGCGCAGGCGTCACCGGAGCAGGCCGCACGCCGCCTGCGCGACCTTAAGCGCCAGATCGAGAGCGGCGAGCGCCGCTTCGAGGACGTGGCGCGCGAGGTGTCCGAGGACGGTTCGGCCGCGGCCGGCGGCGACCTCGGCTGGTACGGGCCGGGCGTGATGGTGCCGGAGTTCGACCAGCCCGCAGGCCGTTTGGCGCCGGGGGAGATCTCTGAGCCGGTGGCCTCGCGCTTCGGCGTGCACCTGATCCAGGTGCTGGAGCGCCGTCGCACCGCGCTGCCGCCAGCCGAACGGCGTGCACAGGTGCGCAACGTGCTGCGCGAGCGCAAGTTCGAACAAGCCTATGCCGATTGGGTGGACGAACTGCGCGCACGCGCCTACATCGAGATCCGCGACCCCGAACTCGCCACGGCGAGCCGGTAAGCCACGGCCCGGCGCCCATGGCCGCCCACATCGCCCGCAAGCGCTTCGGCCAGCACTTCCTGACCGACGGCGCCGTGATCGGCGCCATCGTGCGCGAGATCGATCCGCGACCGGGCCAGGCGCTGGTGGAGATCGGGCCTGGCCTGATGGCGCTGACGCAACCGCTGCTGGAGCGTTGCGGGGCCATGACGGTGATCGAACTCGACCGTGATCTGGCGGCCCGGCTGCGCGCGCGTGCCGGCCTGCAGGTGGTGGAGGCCGACGTGCTGACGGTGGATTTCGGCGCCCTGGCCGACACCGCCGCACCCAAGCCGCTGCGGGTGGTGGGCAACCTGCCCTACAACATCTCCAGCCCCATCCTCTTTCACCTGCTGCCCTGGGCCGATCGTGTGGCCGACCAGCACTTCATGCTGCAGAAGGAAGTGGTCGACCGCATGGTGGCCACGCCCGGCAGCAAGGACTTCGGGCGCCTGTCGGTGATGCTGCAGTGGCGCTACTACATGGAGTCGGTGCTCGACGTGCCGCCGGAGGCCTTCGACCCGCCACCACGGGTGGATTCGGCCGTGGTGCGCATGCTGCCGTGGCCGCAGCCGGCCGCGCTGGACCCGACGGTGCTGGAAGCGTTGGTGCAGTCGGCCTTTTCACAGCGACGCAAGCTGCTGCGCCACACGTTGGGGCGCTGGCTCGAGGCCCGGGGCTGCACCGCGGCCTTCGACTTGCAGCGCCGCGCCGAGGAAGTGCCGGTGGCGGAATACGTGACGCTGGCCGCCACGGTGTCGGCCGCTGATCACCAGGATTAGACGGCGGCCTGAATGACGAAGGGCCCCGACAGGGGCCCTTGGCGTCAGAGACGTGGCGACGTCAGGCGGCGTTGAGCCACATCGCCGTGTCGAAGGCGCTGCTCATCATCGGCATGTTCATGCCGAAGTTCGGGTTCACGCCGTTCTTGCTGGCCACCTTGGCGGCCGGCTTGGCCGGCGCGGCGATGGGCGCCGGGGCCTCGCCACCCTTGCCGTCCCAGGTGCCGCTGTCCTGGCTGCGGCTGACCGCGAACGAGTAGAAGCAGCGGAAGGGGATGCGCCGGTCGGCCCAGAAATCGGCCGCGTCGCGGAAGGCGTCGAGCAGCTGCTCGCGGGCCTCGCGGTCGAACCGCGGGTTGTCGGGCAACTGTTCCAGCACCACGACGAAACCAGGCTGCGGGCCGGCCTTGTGAACCAGGTCCGTCAGGCAGTCGTAGAGCGCGTCCAGGTTCTTGCCGAAATGCACCGGGAACATGAATGCCGTGGCGATGCCTTCGAGCACGTCCTGCTTGGACTGCATGTCGGTCAGGTTCACGTACAGGAAGTGCTGCCCCGCCTGTTCGGCGGCCCGCATCAGGTCGTCCACGTGGTAGGCGCGGATGGCCTGCACGATGTTCGGACGCACGGATTGCAAGATCATGGTCGCGATCCTTCGAAGGTCAGAAATGCTCGAACCGGGCCCGCTGCTCACTGCACGATGCGGCTGAAGCTCGCGTAGTGGTCAGCGGTGTAGTAACAGGTCTCGGGGCGATTCGGTGGCTGGCCGCCGCAGACGATGCGGCGGGCGCCACGGTGGCTCACCCCGGGGGTCCTCACGGTGTATTCCCTGTAGTAGCCCCTGGGGTGCAACGGCAGAACACGCTCGCGGTTGACGAACACCGAACCGTCCTTGTGCGGGTACGGAAAGGGGCCGCCAGCCAGGATGAGTGCGTGCGTCTGCCGGGCCTGTGGCGGCAGCGCGGCCAGCGCCACCACCGCTTCGGCGCCTGGCGCCGGCGCTTCCCTGGAGGCGACGGACACCGAGGTGAGCGCCACCAGCAACGCGCCTGCCGCAGCAACCGTACCCTTGACCAGACGCGAAGCAAGCACTGACTTGCTGACGCCTGGAGCAGGCTGATTCGATGCACCGACCGTCATGCGGACCGGAACCTCAGGAGACACGGGAATACCCTGAAAACCAGCTGCGAATGCTACCGGAAACCCCCAAAAAGCTCAAGTTACCCGCCCCAATCCGGGGCGATTTCAGGCAAAGAAGTATGCGCTTACGTAACCGGAATCAACGGTGGGCGTTGGCGTCTGCCACCGTCAACGCGGTCATGTTGACGATGCGGCGCACCGTGGCCGATGCCGTCAGGATGTGCACCGGCTGGTCCGCGCCCAGCAGCACCGGGCCGATGGCGATGCCGCCGCCGGCGGCGGTCTTCAGCAGGTTGTAGGCGATGTTGGCCGCGTCGATGCCCGGGAAGACCAGCAGGTTGGCCTCGCCCGTGAGCGCGCTGCCCGGCATCATGGTCTGCCGGCCAGCCGCGTCCAGGGCGATGTCGCCATGCATCTCGCCGTCCACTTCCAGCCAGGGCGCCTGCTCGCGCAGCAGGGCCAGCGTGCGGCGCATCTTGGCGGCGCTGGGAATCTCCAGGTTGCCGTAGTTCGACGCCGACAGCAGGGCTGCCTTGGGTTGCAGGCCGAAGCGACGCATCTCCTCGGCGGCCATCACCGTGATCTCGCACAGTTCTTCCGGGCTCGGGTCGGCGTTGACGTGGGTGTCGACCAGGAAGACCTGGCGGCCCGGCAGCAGCAGGCCGTTCATGCAGGCGTAGACACGCACATCCTGCGGCGTGCTGGGGCTGCCGCCGGCACGCTGGCCGATCACCTGGTCGATGTACTGCAGGTGGTTGGCCGTGGTGCCCCAGGTGCCGCAGAGCATGCCGTCGACCTCGCCCTTCTTCAGCAGCATGGCGCCGATCAGCGTCAGCCGCCGCCGCATCTCGATCTTCGCGAGCTGCTGGGTCACGCCCTTGCGCTCGGTCATGCGCAGGTAGGTCTGCCAGAAGTCGCGGTAGCGGTGGTCCTGATCGACGTTGACGACGTCATAGTCCAGGCCTTCGCGCAGGCGCAGGCCGAAGCGTTCGATGCGCTGGGCGATCACCGCCGGCCGGCCGATCAGCGTGGGCCGCGCGAGGTTCTCGTCGACGACGATCTGGGCGGCGCGCAGCACGCGCTCCTCTTCGCCTTCCGCATAGGCCACGCGCTTCTTCGTCGCGTTCTTCGCCGCGATGAAGATCGGCCGCATCAGCTGGCCCGAGGCATAGGCGAAGGACTGCAGCTTCTCGCGGTAGGCCGCCATGTCGGCGATGGGCCGCAGCGCCACGCTGGATTCCGCCGCGGCCTGCGCCACGGCCGGCGCGATCTTGCCGATCAGCCGAGGGTCGAAGGGCTTGGGGATCAGGTACTCCGGCCCGAAGGCCAGGTTCTGGCCGGCATAGGCTGCCGCCACCACGTCGCTCTGCTCGGCCTGCGCCAGCTCGGCGATGGCGCGCACGGCGGCGATCTCCATGTCGTCCGTCACCGTGGTGGCGCCGCAGTCCAGCGCGCCCCGGAAGATGTAGGGGAAGCACAGGACGTTGTTGACCTGGTTCGGGTAGTCGGTGCGCCCGGTGGCCATGATCACGTCGGGCCGCACGGCCTTGGCTTCTTCCGGCAGGATCTCCGGCGTGGGGTTGGCCAGCGCGAAGATGATGGCTTGCGGCGCCATCGCGGCCACCATGGCCGGCTTGAGCACGCCGCCGGCCGACAGGCCCAGGAACACGTCCGCGCCTTCGATTACCTCGGCCAGCGTGCGCGCCGCGGTGTCCTGCGCAAACTGCGCCTTGTCCTCGTCCATCAGCTCGGTGCGGCCGGTGTAGACGACGCCGGCCAGGTCCGTGACCCAGATGTTCTGTCGCGGCACGCCCAGTTTGACCAACAGGCCCAGGCAGGCCAGCGCCGCCGCGCCGGCGCCGCTGGTGACGAGCTTGATCTGGTCGATCCGCTTGCCCGAAACCTTCAGTGCGTTGAGCAGCGCCGCACCGACCACGATGGCCGTGCCATGCTGATCGTCGTGGAAGACCGGGATCTTCATGCGCTCGCGCAGCTTGCGCTCGACGTAGAAGCAGTCCGGCGCCTTGATGTCTTCAAGGTTGACGCCGCCAAAGGTGGGTTCCAGCGCGGCGATGATGTCGACCAGCTTGTCGAGGTCCTTTTCCTGGATCTCGAGGTCGAAGACATCGATGCCGGCGAACTTCTTGAACAGCACGCCCTTGCCTTCCATCACCGGCTTGGACGCCAGTGGGCCGATGTCGCCCAGGCCGAGAACGGCGGTGCCGTTGGTCACCACCGCGACCAGGTTGCCGCGGCTGGTGTAGCGGAAGGCGTTGGCCGGGTCGGCCACGATTTCCTCGCAGGCAGCGGCCACACCGGGGGAATAGGCCAGCGACAGGTCGCGCTGGTTGGACATGGGCTTGGTGGCGTGGATCGCCACCTTGCCGGGCACGGGGAACTCGTGATATTCCAGTGCGGCGCGGCGCAGCGCGGCACGCTTGTCATCGGCTTCGGACATTCGCTCTTCCTGTGGCAAGCCGCGGGGCGGCCGCGGCTCCGGGGGGCTGCAGTGTGCGCCGACCGCCGCGCACGACCCATGCGCGAAACTGCGTAGCACTCCTGACCGGAGGGGGCCTATTCTCGGTGACCTGCGCAAGGATGCACGCATCCTTCAGGACCGCCGCGCACCGCTTGATTACCGCCCCCCGTGTTCCCGGCTGTGACCCCTTCGCCCCACGCCATCACCCCCTTGCCCCGCTGGCTGCGCCGCCGTCGCGTGCTGCTGTGGTCGGCCTTGCTGGCGGGGCTGGTGGTGGCGCAGAGCCTGCTGGTGGGGCTCACGCTGAGCTACGAGGCCACCCGCACCCAGGAGGCCACCGAGGTGGTCGCGGCCGAGGTGGCTGGCGAGACACGGCGCGAACTGCTGGCCCTGCAGCAGCAACTGCAGGCCCTCGCGGCCGAGCCCGTTGACGCCTGGGGCGGTGCGGCCACCGCGCTGCTGCGCCGGTACCGCACGCTGGTGCGCCTGGAACGGCGCAGCGATGCCGACCAGGTGGCCCAGGCGGCCGATTCACCCTTTCAGACCCCGCCCTTCCTGACCATCCGCCGCGAAGAGAGTGACGTCGAGACCGAACTGGCGTGCGCTGCCGCGCGCAGGACGCTGGTCCCTGCGTTTTCGCGCAGCTACTTCGTGCCCTTGCCCGGCGGGCTGGGGCAGGAGCTGATCGACCTCTGCGTGCCCATTGCCGCCGTGGGCACCGTGCAGGGCTACGTGGTCGGCACGCTGGCGCTGGCAGCGGTGCTGGATGCCGCCACCACCACAGCACAGTCGCGTGGCCATGAATTGAGCTTCGTCGAAGGGGATGGCACGCGGCTGGTGCGGGTGGGCCTGCCGCGCGGCGTCGGTGTCTTCCGCGCCGAACGCCTGGTGGACCTGCCGG
The DNA here is from genome assembly GCA_024235915.1 of Burkholderiaceae bacterium. GTDB lineage: Bacteria > Pseudomonadota > Gammaproteobacteria > Burkholderiales > Burkholderiaceae_C > Rubrivivax. The sequence continues at coordinate 449,984 of JACKLO010000010.1, forward strand.
GTGCGACACTGCAGCTGCGGGTGGACAGCGCCACGGGGTCGCCACGGCTGATTCCCAACCTGTCCACCGCGCTGGTGTTGGGGCTGTCGCTGGGCCTGTTTGCACTGGTGGCGCTGCTGGCCTACGACGTGCGCCGGCGTGCGCTGGCCGAACGTGCGCTGGCCGAGGCGCTGGCCTTTCGCAAGGCGATGGAGGACTCCCTGGTCACCGGCCTGCGCGCACGCGACCTGAACGGCCGCATCACCTATGTCAACCCGGCGTTCAGCGCGATGGTGGGCTTCTCGGCCGACGAACTGCT
>JACKLO010000011.1 GCA_024235915.1 Burkholderiaceae bacterium
GGGCCAACCCGCCACCGCCTTGCCGCATCGGCGTTGGAGCGCGAGAGCAGCGACAGCCCACCGAAATGCGGGCGCCAGCCCCAGAGCGGCCTACGTCCGCTCCGGGTCGAGTCCGGACGTGCCGCGCGTCAGATCCAGCTGACATGCATCACCCCGACAGCAGCCCCCGCCAGTCGATCTACTTCGACTACTGCGTGCGCGCGCCTTCCCCGGCGGTGCCGACCGACGCCCCGGTACTGGTCGTCGGTGGCGGCCCCATCGGCTTGACCACGGCGCTGCTGCTGGCGCAGCAGGGCATACGCTGCCGTCTGCTGACGGCCGACCTGCAGGTCAGCGAAGGCAGCCGAGCCATCGTGTTCACACGGCGGTCAATGGAGATCCTGCAGCAGGCCGGTGTGTCCGACACGGTGGTTGAACAGGGCCTGGCCTGGCGCTTCGGCAACTCGTTCTACCGCGGGCAACGCGTGTTCCGCATGGAAGCGCCGTTCCCGGACGAAGACCGCTTTGCGCCGATGACCAACCTGCAGCAGCAGGTGCTGGAGGAACTGTTGATCGCGCGCATCGCCGCCGAACCGCTGATCGAGCTGTGCTGGGGTCATAAGCTGGTGGCGCTACACCGCAACGACGCGGGGGGTGTGGACGTCGAGATCGACACGCCCCATGGCCCCTACCGCCAGCCGGCCGCCTGGGTCGTCGCCGCCGACGGCGCACGCTCCACGCTGCGCCAGCTCTGCGGTCTGAAGCTCGAAGGCGCGGCCTACGAAGGCCGCTTCGTCATCGCCGACATCCGCATCGACCTGCCGCTGCCCACCGAACGCCTGGCCTTCTTCGACCCCGACTGGAACCGCGGGAACACCGTGCTGATGCACCGTGAGCCGCAAGGCATCTGGCGCATCGACTACCAACTGCCACCAGGCGAGGACCCGGCCGACGCGCTGCGGCCCGAAGCGCTGAAGGCGCGCATCGACGCGCAGCTGGCGATGATCGGGTACGCCGGCGTGCCCTGGGAGATGGACTGGAGCTCGGTGTATTCGGCCCGCGCACTCACGCTGCCCGACTATGTGCACCACCGCGTCTGCTTCGTCGGTGATGCGGCGCACCTGCTGCCCATCTTCGGCGTGCGCGGCGCCAACACCGGCTTCCAGGACGCACAGAACCTGGCCTGGAAGCTGGGCATGGTCGTGCGCGGCCTGGCCGGGCCGGCACTGTTGGCCAGCTACAGCCATGAGCGTGTGGCCGCCGCGCGCGAGATCGTCGACGAAGCCGGCAAGAGCACGCGCTTCATGACGCCACCGACGCGCGGCTTCCGGCTGCTGCGCGACGCCGTGCTGTCGCTGAGCCTGACGCAGGACTTCGTGCGGCCGCTGTACCACTGGCGCACATCCCGCCCGCACGACTACGGTGATTCGCCGTTGAACAGCGGCGCGGGCCCCGCTGGCGACCCGCTGCCCAACCTCAAGCTGGGCATTGGCCTCCATCTGCTGGACCACGTGGCCGCCGGGGCCGTGGTGCTGCTGACCACGGTGCAGCGCCCCGACCTGACGGCTGTCATGGACCGGTGGCAAGCCAAGGGGCTGCGCTGCGCAGTGCTGGCGTTGCCGGCGCTCGAACGTCTGGGGCTGGCGGATGGTCACGCCTGGCTGCTGCGGCCCGACCAGCATGTGGCGGCCCGGTGGACCTGGTTGGACGCCACCACGCTGGACGCCGCCATCGCCACGCTGTTGGGAGGACCCGCCGCATGCTGACCCTGCCTGGCCTGGAGGCCACCTACGACCGCCTGGCCGAGGCCATCGACGCCGCCGGCGAGGCGCACAGCGAGAAGATGCTGGTCAAGCTGGTGCTGCTGCTGGCGCAGGACCTGGGCGATGCCGACCGCGTGGCGGCCCTGATAGCCACCGCCGGGGCCGACTTGTAGAGTGCCCGCATGAACGCCGAACAGAACGAGCGCATCACCCGCATCGGCCCCGGCACGCCCTGCGGCGCACTCATGCGCCACTACTGGCAGCCGGCGGCGCTGCTCGACGAGTTCGACCCGGCGCTGGACCCGCGCATGGCCGAGCGCCCGCTGAAGGCCGTGCGCCTGCTGGGCCAGGACTTCGTGCTGTTCCGGGATGCCGCGGGCCAGTGGGCGCTGCTGGACCGCGACTGCCCCCACCGCGGCGCCGACCTGGCCTTCGCCCGCCACGAGGGTGACGGCATCCGCTGCCCCTTCCACGGCTGGAAGTTCGCCGCCGACGGCCGCTGCCTGCAGACGCCGGCCGAACCCATGGGGTCTACCCTCTGCAACCGTGTGCGCCAGCGCAGCTACCCGGTGCAGGAACGTGCGGGCGTGCTGTTCGCCTGGCTGGGCCCGGAAGGCGGCACGCCGCCAGCCTTGCCAGATTTCCACTGCTTCAACGCGCCCGACAGCCATGTCTTCGCGTTCAAGGGCCTGTGGCAGTGCAACTGGCTGCAGGCCTTCGAGGTGGGCATCGACCCCAGCCACACCAGCTACCTGCACCGCTTCGAGCAGGATGCCGGGCTCGACGACGCCTACGGCCGCCAGTTCCGCAACGCCAGCAGTGGCGACGTGGATGGCGAGCGCTGGCCGATGACGCGTGTGATGCGCGAGTTCGGCAGCCCGGAGATCCGCCACGAGGCCGTGGCGCCCGGGCTGACCAGGATCACCACGCTGCGCGCGATGAACGAACGGCTCACGCATGTGCGCGTCACGCACGCGGCGTTTCCGTACACCTTCGTGATCCCGCTGTCGGAGACGATGACGATCACGCAGATGCACGTGCCGGTGGACGACACGCGCACCTACTGGTACAGCTTCTTCACCAGCTTCGATGCGCCGGTGGACCGCGACACCATGCGCCGCCAGCGCCTGGCCCACATGACGCTGCCGGACTACATCCCGAAGCACGGCCGCCACGACGCCTGGTGCTTCGACCCCGCCGAACAGCGCAGCACCACCTTCCTGGGCATGGGCGAGGACGACATCAACCGCCATGACCAGTGGGCAGTGGAGAGCATGGGCGCCATCCAGGACCGCACGCGAGAGCACCTGGGCACCAGCGACAAGGTCATCATGGCCAACCGCCGTGAACTGCTGAAGGCCATCGACACGGTGGCCGCCGGCGGCGCGCCGCCGATGCCGCGGTTGCCCGAGGGCGCAGGCCCTGCCGGGCCCGACACGATCGACGGCATTGCCCCGGCGCAGGGATGGGAGGACTGGTGGCGCCGGCGTGTGCAGGCCCGCGCGGCGGGCACGCCCTGGCTGACCGAGAAAGCCACCTCGGCGTGAAGTCCCTGGCCGAACGCTGCGGCCTGCACGATGCCGCGCGTGCCGTGGCATGCGAGGCCCTGCGCGCCCGCGTGCGCGAGGCCGACGTGCGACAGGTGCGGGTGGCCTGGGGCGACCTGCACGGCTGGCTGCGCGGCAAGACGCTGATGCCGAAGGCGCTGGACGCAGCGCTGATGGACGGCGTGGGCCTCGTGGGCACGCTGCTGCTGAAGGACACGGCGGACCGCACCGCATTCAAGGTGTTCGAGCCTGTGGGTTCGCGGGACAGTGCGCCCGCGGGCTTTGCCGGTGCCGCCAACCTCTGGCTGCTGCCCGACCCGGCCAGCTTCACGCTGCTGCCCTGGGCGCCTGGCACGGCCTGGCTGCTGGGCCAGCCCTGGTTCGCGGACGGCACGCCGGTGCAGCAGGATCCCCGGCGGGTGCTGCAAAGGGCGGTGGCGCGGCTGGCCGCGGCCGGGTATCGGCTGCGCTGTGGGCTGGAGGTCGAGTTCCACGTCTACCGCATCGTCGACGCCCGGCTCGATCCGGCGGCCAGCACCTGGCCACCCGAGCCGCCGGCGGTCGAACTGATCCACCCAGGCTGGCAGTTGCTGAGCGAAGCCCATGCCGACCGTGTGGCGCCGGTGTTCGACATCGTGCGCGACACCGCGCTGGGCCTGGGCCTGCCGCTGCGCTCGCTGGAAATCGAGCTCGGCCCCAGCCAGGTCGAGGCCGTGTTCGACGCCATGGACGCGATGGATGCCGCCGATGCCATGCTGCGCTTTCGCAATGGCGTGCAGCAGGCACTGCGGCGGGCGGGCTACCACGCCAGCTTCGTCTGCCGGCCGCCGTTTGCCAACATCATGTCCAGCGGCTGGCATCTGCACCATTCGCTCGTGGACGCCGAAGGTCGCAACGCTTTCGCCGATGCCAGCGAACCGCTTTCCGCCACCGGCCGCCACTGGCTGGCCGGCCTGCTGGTGCATGCCACGGCGGCCACGGTCTTCGGCACGTCCACCACCAACGGTTTCGGCCGCTTCCGGCCGAACGCGCTGGCGCCGATGCAAGTGGCCTGGGGGCGCGACAACCGCGGCGCCATGCTGCGGCTCGTCGGCAGGCCCGGCGACGCCGCCACGCGGATCGAGAACCGCATCGGCGAGCCCGCAGCCAACCCCTATGCCTACATCGCGGCGCAGATCCACGCAGGGCTCAATGGCGTGGCGCGCGGCCTGGAGCCGCCGCCACCCACCGAGGCGCCCTATGCCGAGGGCGGCGCGCCGCTGCCCACCCGGCTGGGCGACGCACTGGATGCGTTGGCCGCCGACACCGCGCTGTGCGACGCCATGGGCCGCGCCTTCGTCGACACCTTCGTGGCCGTCAAGCGCCAGGAGCAGGCGCGCTTCGATGCCGCCGAGGACAAGGCTGAGTTCGACCGCCGCGAGTACTTCAGTCGTTTCTAGACAGTTTCCATGCAGATCACCCTGATTGCCGATGACGGCACGCGCCACGTGCTGGACGCCAGCCCGGGCCAGAGCCTGATGCGGGCCGCCACCCAGGCCGGCGTCGAGGACATCGCCGCCGACTGCGGCGGCTGCCTGAGCTGTGCCACCTGCCACGTCTATGTCGACGCGGCCTGGTTCGATCGCCTGCCGCCGGTCTCGGCCGACGAGGCGTCGATGCTGGAGATGACGGCCGCCGAACGTCGGCCTGAAAGCCGGCTGAGTTGCGAGATCACGCTGACCGAGGCGCTCGACGGCCTGGTCGTGCACCTGCCGGAGACCCAGTACTGATGCGCGCGCTCGAGTTCCTGGCCAAGGCCTGCGCGCTGCTGGCTGGCCTGCTGCTGACCACCGTCACCCTGATGACCTGCGCGAGCCTCATCGGCCGCAACACCACGGGCTGGACGCTCATCGGCGACTTCGAGCTCACCGGCGTGGCCGCGGGCGCGGCCATTGCGTTGTTCCTGCCGCTGGGCCAGCTGAAGCGCGCCAACATCATCGTGGACTTCTTCACCCAGCGCGCCACGGCGACGACGCGCGAGACGCTGGACCGCTTCGGCGCAGCGCTGCTGGCCGCCGCGATGGCGCTGCTGACCTGGCGCAGTGCGGTCGGCGGTTTGTCGGCCTGGGAGACGAAGGCGGAGACCATGATGCTGGGCTTTCCGGAGTGGCCGGTGTACGCCGCCATCGTGCCGGCGCTGGCGCTGACCGGCGTGATCGCCGCCGTGCAGGCCATGCGTGGCTTCGGTGTCACCGGTAATGCGGAGGGCAGGGCATGACGCCGTTGATGCAGGCGGGCTTGCTGTTCGCGCTGATGCTGGCGCTGATGGCCGTGCGGGTGCCGATCGCGATCGCCATGTTCATCGCCGGCGCCGTGGGCTACGTCGAGCAAGCCGGCTGGGGCCCGCTGGCGGCGTTTCTCAACACCCAGACCTTTGCCCGCTTCGCCAGCTACGACCTCAGCGTGATCCCGCTGTTCATCCTGATGGGCAACTTTGCCACCCAGGGCGGTCTGTCGCGGGCGTTGTTCGAGGTGGCGGCCGCATTGATGGCACGTGCCCGCGGCGGCCTGGCGATGGCGGCGGTGGTGGCCAGCGCCGCGTTTGGCGCCATCTGTGGCTCGTCCATTGCCACCGCCGCCACCATCACCCAGGTGGCGCTGCCGGAGATGCAGCGTCACGGCTATTCCGGGCGGCTGTCCACCGGTACGCTGGCCGCGGGCGGCACGCTGGGGATCCTGATCCCGCCGTCGGTGCCGCTGGTGATCTACGCCATCCTCACCGAGCAGAACATTGCCAAGCTGTTCGCTGCCGCGATGATTCCGGGCCTGATCGCGATGCTGGGCTACATGGTGGCGATCGCGCTCTACGTACGCTGGGTGCCCGGCCACGCGCCGGAACACGACGACGGCGAGATGCCGCGGCTGACGGCGCGCGCGCTGTGGGGTGTGGGCCCGATTGCAGCGATCTTCCTGCTCGTGTTCGGCGGCATCTACGGCGGTTGGTTCACGCCGACCGAAGGGGCCGCGGTGGGGGCGGCGGCGACGTTCATCGCGGCACTGGCGCGGCGCGAGCTGACCTGGGCCAAGCTGGGCCAGTGCTTCTACGCCACCGCCAGTGCCTCGGCGATGATCTTCCTGATCTTCCTGGGCGCCGACCTGATGAACGCTGCGCTGGCACTGACCCAGGTGCCCCATCAGCTGGCGGAGCTGGTGGCCGGCTGGGGCCTGTCGCCCTGGGCGGTGGTCGGCGCCATCCTGCTGTTCTACGTGGTCAGCGGCGCCGTGATGGACGAACTGTCGGTGATCCTGCTGACCATCCCGATCTTCTTTCCGATGGTGATGGCGCTGGACTTCGGCATGCCGCCAGAAAGCGTGGCCATCTGGTTCGGCATCATGGTGCTGATGACGGTGGGGTTCGGCCTGCTGACGCCGCCGGTGGGCCTGAACGTCTACGTCGTCAACGGCATGGCCCCGGGCGTGCCCATCGCCGAGAGCTACCGCGGGGTGGTTCCCTTCCTCGCCAGCGACGTCTTGCGCACCTTGCTGCTGTTCTTCATGCCGCCGCTGTCGCTGTGGCTGGTGCAGTACGTGGCCTGACCCCGGACCTGGCTCGCGCGGCGGGCGTAGGAACCCCGATAGGGAAAACCGCGTCGCCAGCCAGCGTACGGGCCGGTACCTTGCGGGGCATTCGAAACAGGAGGATCCCTCATGAAACGCCGCACCTTCGTCACGGGCGCCGCTGCCGCAGCCAGCCTGGGCACGCCATTGGCCGCACTGGCCCAGCAGACCGTGACGCTGAAGTTCCACACCTTCATGGCGCCGCTGTCCAACGTCTGGCTGCTGATGCACAAGCCCTGGATGGAGAAGGTCGAGAAGGAGTCCGGCGGGCGCATCAAGTTCGAGGGCTACCCGGCCATGCAGCTCGGCGGCACGCCGGCGCAGCTGTACGACCAGGCGCGTGACGGCGTCGTCGACATCGTGTGGACGCTGCCCGGCACCACGGCCGGGCGGTTCCCGCGCATCGAGGCCTTCGAGCTGCCTTTCATGATGAACAACGCCGAGGCCACGTCCAAGGCGCTCTGGGAGTACTACCAGACCGAGTGCCCCGACGAGTTCAAGGAAACCCATGTGCTGGCCCTGCAGGTGCACGGGCCGGGCATGTTCCACAGCGCCAAGAAGCTGATCAAGACGCCAGCCGACCTGCGCGGCATGAAGGTGCGCGGCCCCACGCGGCAGGTGACGAAGATGCTGGCCAGCGTGGGTGCCACGCCGGTGGGCATGCCGCTGCCGGGCATCCCTGACGCGTTGAGCAAGGGCACCATCGACGCCTGCGTGATCCCGTGGGAGGTGGTGCCGGCGGTCAAGGTGCACGAACTCACCAAGTTCCACACCGAGTTCGACAACTCCGGCCCGGCGCTCTACACGACCACCTTCGTGATGGCGATGAACCAGGCGAAGTACGACGGCCTGGCGCCCGACCTGAAGAAGGTGATCGACGCCAACGCCGGGCTGGCCACGTCGGCCTGGCTGGGCAAGACGCAGCAGGGCAATGACCCGCTCGGCCGCAAGGCCGCGGAGGACCACGGCAACACCATCTACAAGGTGCCGGCCGATGTGCGCGAACAGTTCATCAAGCTGTCCTCGCCGATCGACGACCTCTGGGTCAAGGACATGGACGGCCGGGGGTTCGATGGCAAGAAGCTGCTGGCGCGGGCGAAGGAGCTCATTGCCAAGCACGCCTGACCTGACGGGGAATCACTTCAACGACGGGCCGCGGTTGCGGCCCCTTTTTTGTGGAGCGTGGATGACCTCGACTCAAACCCTGGCGCGTGTGGGCGCCCTTGCCGCCGTGGCCCTGGCGGCATCCGCATCGGCGAGCGCGGCCGACGGCCGCTACATCGTCAAGTTCCGCGACCTGCAGGGCGCGGCCACCACGGTGCAGGCCGCGGGCGGGCGGGTGGCGCTTGAACTGCGGCCCCAACGGGCGCTGGCAGCGGAGTTGCCGGCGGCGGCGGTGGAAGTGCTGCGCCGTCACCCGCGGGTGGAGTACGTGGAAGTCGATGCACGCCGCTATCCGCTGGCGCAGAGCGTGCCTTATGGCATCCCCATGGTGCAGGCCAACGATGCGGTGTTCACCGGCAACGCGGCCAGCGGCAGCAACACCACCGTGTGCATCATCGACTCGGGCTACCAGCGAGCCCACGAGGACCTGCCCGACACCAATGTCACCGGCACCAACGACGCCGGCAGTGGCAACTGGGCCGAAGACAGCTGTGGCCACGGCTCCCATGTGGCCGGCACCATCGCTGCCAGCAACAACGGCCTGGGTGTGCTGGGCGTGGTGGGCAATGGCAACCTGCACCTGCACATCGAGAAGGTGTTCAGCGGCGCCGATTGCGGCTGGGCCTACTCGTCGTCGCTGGTGACGGCGCTCAACCGATGCGTCGCAGCGGCCGGCAACAACCGCCTGGTGATCAACATGAGCCTGGGCGGCAGCACGTCCAGCCGCACCGAGCGCACGGCCTTCGACAACGCCTACGCCAACGGCGTGCTGCCGATCGCCGCCGCCGGCAATGACGGCAACACCCGCACCAGCTACCCCGCGGGCTATGCCGGTGTGGTGTCAGTGGCGGCCGTGGACGCTGCCGGTGTCGTGGCCAGCTTCTCGCAGCAGAACAGCGATGTCGAACTGGCCGCACCGGGCGTCGGCGTGGTCTCCACGACGCCATTCAAGCCATCGACGCTGAGCGCCGGTGGGTCATCCTGGGTGGGCACCGACATCGACGGCTCGGCCCGCACCAGTGTCAGTGGCAACCTTGTGAATGGAGGCGACTGTTCAGCGGTGGGCGCCTGGGCCGGCCGGGTTGTCCTGTGCCAGCGCGGCACCATCAGCTTTGCGCAGAAGGTCGCCAACGTGGTGTCGGGTGGTGGCGTCGGCGCGGCCATCTACAACAATGAACCAGGTGGATTCGCCGGCACGCTGAACGGCAGCAGCACGATCCCGGCGATCAGCCTCAGCGACACCGATGGAGACGAGGCGCTGGGCAGGATCGGCAATGCGGCCACGTTGGACAACACCGCCGGTGTGGGCAACGGCTACGAGGCCTACGACGGGACCTCGATGGCCACGCCGCACGTGGCCGGCGTGGCGGCCCTGGTCTGGAGCCTGAATCCCACGCGCAGCGCGGCCGACATCCGCGAGGCGCTGCAGGTCACCGCCATCGACAAGGGTGCGGCCGGCCGGGACAACGCCTACGGCTTCGGCATCATCCAGGCCAAGGCGGCCCATGCCTGGCTGCAGGCCCCGGTGGCGGAAACGGCACCCACGCTGACGGCCGTGAGCAGCGTGCGCAAGAAGGGCAAGGCCTATGCGCGCTTGAACTGGTCGGGGGGCAGCTGCACCCAGGTCGACGTGCGCCGGAACGGCGTCGTGGTGCAGACGACGGCCAACGACGGCAGCACGGACGATGGCCCGCTCAACAGCGGCAGCTATGGCTACCAGGTCTGCGTGCCGGACACCGGCATCTGCTCGGCCACCGCCGTGCTGAACTTCTGAGGCGGCGTGGCGGCGGGGCCGTTCAGCGGCCCAGTCGCTGCAGCATGGCCGACTCCAGCACCGTCACGCCGGCAGCGGGCGCCTGCAGGCTGCGCAGCAGCGCCCGCGCCACCACGTCGGCGGCGATGGGCCGCCAGCGGCCCGGGATCAGACGGCCGATGCGCTGCGTGATGGCCTGACCGATCAGTTCGCCGCGCCGTTCGGGCTGGCCCAGCGCGGCCCGGTCGCCGAGCAGCAGTGAGGGCCGGGCGATGACAAGCGAGGTGAAACCGAGCGACACCAGCGCGGCTTCGGTCTCGCCCTTCACGCGGCTGTAGAAATTGGACGAGCGCGGGTTCGCGCCCAGGGCCGAAACCACCGCCAGTCGTTGAACGCCAGCGGCGCGTGCGGCATGGGCGAAGGCGAGCACGGCGTCGTGGTCGACGGCACGGAAGGCGTCCTGCGAGCCCGCCACCTTGATCGTCGTGCCCAGACAGCAGTAGGCCTCACGCGCCGCGGGCAACGCCGGCAGCGCGCTGAAGTCGACCACGTGCACCGGGCACGCCGCCGCCGGTTGGCTGACCGGCCGGCGCACCAGCAGATGCAAGGATGCGCCGGTGCCGTGCGTGGCCCAGGCCTGCACCAGCGCCTGCCCGACCAGGCCGGTGGCGCCGGCGAGCAGGGCGTCCGGCATCCGTGATCTCAGCGCCGCGGGCCGCCGCGGCCAGCGCCGCCGGCCGCAGGGCGCCCGCCGTCGCGGCGCGGACCGCCACCGCCGCCACTGCCGCCACCGGGGCGACCACCGCCACCACCGGCCGGACGGGCGCCACCACCATGGCCACCGCCGCCAGGGCGGCCTCCGCGACCGCCACCACCACCGCCGCCGGCGTTGCGCCGCGTGCCGCCGACCCCGATGGTCATGCGGCCGAGCACGATGGGCTCGGCCTTCTCGCCGGCCGGTGGCTCGAAGCCCACGATGGTTTCGCGCGGGATGCTGCGCTTGATCAGCTTCTCGATGTCGCGCAGAAAGACTTCCTCGTCCAGGCAGACCAGCGAGATCGCTTCGCCCTGGGCGCCGGCGCGGCCGGTGCGGCCGATGCGGTGCACGTAGTCTTCCGGCACGTTGGGCAGCTCGAAGTTGACGACGTGCGGCAGCTGGTCGATGTCGATGCCGCGGGCGGCGATGTCGGTGGCCACGAGCACCTGCAGGGTGCCGGCCTTGAACTCAGACAGCGCCTTGGTGCGCGCACCCTGGCTCTTGTTGCCATGGATGGCCATGGCGCTGATGTCCTGCTCGTTCAGGAACTCGGCCAGCCGGTTGGCACCGTGCTTCATGCGGGTGAACACCAGCACCTGGTGCCAGTCACCCTGCTTGATCAGGTGCGCCAGCAGGGCCTTCTTGCGATCACGGCCCACCGGATGGATCTTCTGCGCGATGGTCTCGGCGGTGGCGTTGCGGCGCGCCACCTCGATCAGCGCGGGCTGGTTCAGCAGGCGGTCGGCCAGGGCCTTGATCTCGTCGCTGAAGGTGGCGCTGAAGAGCAGGCTCTGCTTCTTCGCCGGCACGATGGCCAGGACCTTCTTGATGTCGTGGATGAAGCCCATGTCCAGCATGCGGTCGGCTTCGTCGAGCACGAAGATCTGCACCTGGCTGAGGTCCAGCGTGCCTTGCTGGTGGTGGTCCAGCAGGCGGCCGGGCGTGGCCACGAGGATGTCGACACCCTTGCGAAGACGGTCGATCTGCGGCTGCATGCCCACACCGCCGAACATCACCATGCTGGTCAGCGGCAGGTGCTTGCCGTAGGTGCGCACGCTTTCCTCGACCTGGGCCGCGAGCTCGCGGGTCGGGGTGAGGATGAGTGCGCGGATGGCGATGCGGCCGCGGGCGTCGCGTGCGGGCTTCTGCGCGGCCAGGCGATGCAGCATCGGCAGCGTGAAGCCGGCGGTCTTGCCGGTGCCGGTCTGGGCGCCGGCCATCAGGTCACCGCCATTGAGCACCGCCGGGATGGCCTGCGCCTGGATCGGGGTTGGGGTGTCGTAACCCTGCTCGCGCACGGCGCGCAGGATCGGCTCGGCCAAGCCGAGGTCGGTGAATTGCATGGTTTGGGCGGGCACACTGGCCCGATGGTCGCAGCCTCTTCGTACGCCAGGGCGGCGCACCAGTCCGTGAGGCGCGGAATCTCAGGAGAGGTCGGAATCGACGCGGGCCGGCGACTGGTGGGTCGGCCCATGCCTGGATTCTAGCCCAGGGCCCCACATTGACCGGCGTCAAGATCTCCCGACAAGACCCGATATCCCGGCGTTGGAGGATCGATCAGCAGCCGTTGACGCTGCCGCCCATCACGATGAACGACATCGGCCTGTTGCCTGCCCGCTACGAACCTGGCGTCGTCGCCCTGTCGATGTTGATCGCAGCCTTTGCGTCCTACGTGGCCCTGGACCTCGCGCGCCGCGTGCGCGGGCCCGACCGCGCCAGCGCCCGCGCCTGGATCGCCGGGGGCGCGCTGGTCATAGGCTCGGGTGTGTGGTCCATGCACTTCGTGGGCATGCTGGCGTTCGAGTTGCCCATTGCGCTGGGATACCGGGCCGACATGACGCTGTGGTCCTGGGTGGCCGCCGTCGGCGTGTCCGGCCTGGCGCTGGCGCTGGCGTCCCGCGAGACGCTCACGCCCCGCGTGCTGGCCACGGGTGCCGTGGCCATGGGCGGAGGCATCTGCGCCATGCACTATGTGGGCATGGCCGCCATCGACGTGGCCCCGGGCATCGTGTGGAACTGGGCCATCGTCGCCACGTCGGCGCTGATCGCGGTGGTGGCCTCGGCCGCGGCGCTGCTCATCTTCTTCGGCATGCGGCGTCTGCGCGGCCTGCAGGCGCGGCTGGCCCAGGTGGGTGCGGCACTGGTCATGGGTGCGGCGATCAGCGGCATGCACTACACCGGCATGGCCGCGGCCGGGTTCCCGGAAGGCACGCTGTGCCTGAGTGCCGATGCCCTGGGCGGTGACAACCTGGGCGCGCTGGTCATCGCCGCCACCGTGGTGCTGCTGTCGATCACGCTGGTGACCTCGATCGTCGATGCGCGGCTGCAGGCGCGTGCGAACCTTCTTGCCAACCGGCTGGCGGCCACCAACCGCGAACTGCAGGTGGCCAACGATGAACTGCAGCGCCTGGCCTTCAATGACCCGTTGACCGGCGTGCCCAACCTGGCCCGCTTCGATGATCGGCTGCAGCATGCGTTGACCTTGGCCGCGCGGCGTCCCGACCGGCATCTGGGCGTGCTCTTCATCGACCTGGACGGCTTCAAGTCCGTCAACGACAGCTGGGGCCATGCGGTCGGTGATCAGCTGCTGCGGCAGGTCGCGGGCCGGCTGAGGGCGACGGTCACCAGCTGAAGGCCCAGGCCGACGCGGCCATGTACGCGGCCAAGCGTGCCGGCGGCAACCAGCTCGACACCTTCGACCCCAAGCGTCACCGGGCGGCCGACCCGACGGGGCTGCTGTCGGACCTGCGCGCGGCCTTGGACCGTGGCGAGATGCGCCTGCACTACCAGCCCAAGGTCTGTGGCCGCACCGGCCGCGTGCGTGGCCTGGAGGCCTTGCTGCGCTGGCAACATCCGACCCGCGGCATGGTGCCGCCGATGAGCTTCATCCCGCTGGCCGAAGCGCATGGCCTCATCGTGCCGATCGGCTACTGGGTGCTGGACGAGGCCTGCCGCCAGGTGGCCGCCTGGACGGACCGCGGGCGTCGCCTTCACGTGGCGGTCAACATCTCGGCCGTGCAGGTGCGCCAGCGCGACTTCATCGACCGCATTGCAGCCAAGATCCAGCGCCATGCCATCGACCCGTCACTGCTCATCTGCGAGTTCACCGAGTCGGTGGCCATGGACGACGTGCAGCGCACGCAGCAGGTGATCGATCAGCTCTCCGCCATGGGCGTGCGCACCTCGTTCGACGACTTCGGCACCGGTCACTCCAGCCTGGCCATGCTGCGACAGCTGGGCGCGCACGAGCTGAAGATCGACCGCCTGTTCGTCAAGGACGTGGCCACCAACACCCAGGCCCGGGGCGTCGTCCAGGCCGTGGTGCAGCTGGCCCATGTGCTGGGCAAGCGGGTGGTGGCCGAAGGGGTCGAGACCGCCGAGCAGCGTGACGTGCTGGTGGCATTGGGATGTGACGAACTGCAGGGCTTCTTCTTTGCACGTCCGATGGCGCCGGAGAAGCTGATCGACGACGAGGCCACCGCGCCCGTGCCGTTCTCACCGTCCACCTTCGTCGAGGCCTGAGCCGGACGACAGGCCCTGCCTGCGCAGGGACTGTCGCCTGCGAAGGGGCGAGCGCCTGCTGGCGCGAGTGCGGCCTGCAAGGCTGAGCCGGACGACAGGCCCTGCCTGCGCAGCCCGGATCAACTCGCCACAGGCATCGCCTGGTGGTCCTTCAGCCGCAGCCAGCCACGGGCGATGCGGTAGATGGCCCAGAGGCCCAGCAGGAACAGGCCCAGGGCCCAGGTGGCGATGCCGATGATGACCAGCGTCAGCGGGAACGACACCAACGCCACGAGCAGGGCCCAAGCCAGCGCGTACCAGAAGGTGCGGATGGCCCAGGCGAAGTGCGATTCCAGCCAGGTGCCACGTGCGTCGCCCCGCTTCACGTAGCTGATGATGACCGCGATGATCGACGGCCAGCCGAAGAGGAAGGAGCCGATGACGCTGGCGGCACCGAAGGCGCCGAGCACCAGGCCCAGCGCGTGCAGCGCGTAGACCACGTGCATCGTCGACACCAGGCCTTCGGGGGCTTCGACGGTCATGACGTTGTTCATCGCTCGGGTTCCTCCAGTGAGAGGGAAGGTGAGGGCCCTCGAGGTTAATGCAAGGGTGGAAGGCAGGCGGGAACGCATGTGGCGCTCCCGGGGTCAGACCGTTCGCCGTCGAGCACTGGCCGACGTGACGACAAATGGTCGATGTGGGAATTGACCTATGTCAAGTCTTGGGACAGGATTCACAAGTCGTGGATTCCGTGGCCTGGAGCGGCGCCTCCTTGATGACCGACCCCCTTGCGCTGGTCGACCTGGCACCGGATGCCATCCTGTCATGCGACGCGCAGGGTGCCGTGTTGTCCTGGAACCGCGCGGCCGAACTGATGTTTGGGCACGCGGCCACGGTCGCCATCGGGGCGCCGCTGGCCTCGATGATCGGCACGGTCGCAGCGGCGCTTCTGGACGATGGCCGCATGCAGGGATCACTCGAGCTGCAGGCGCAGCGTCCCGACTGCGAACGCCTGGATCTGACCTGCCGACGTCGCCGTCTGGACGATGGCAGCACCATCGCCCTGTTCAGCGACATCACGCGGCAGCGCGCGCGGCAGGATGGTGACTTCATACGGGCACGCAACGGAGAATTGTTCGACTCGTTGCCCGACGCCATCGTCGTCGCCAATTCCAGCGGCCGCATCGTGTTCGCCAACGCACAGGCGCAGTCCATGTTCGGGCATGAAGCCGCGGCCCTCGTCGGAGAGCCCGTGGAACGTCTGTTGCCGCAACGCCTGCGCACGCTGCACACGGCGCATCGCAGCCGATTCCTCGACACCCCTGGCCTGCGCCCCATGGGCCGCGGCCTGGAACTGCACGGGCAGCATGCCCAGGGCCACGAGTTTCCAGTGGCCATCAGCCTGAGCCCGGTGCGGCTGGAGGGGCGGCAGCTGGTGATCGCCGCCATCCGCGACATCGCCGACCGCAAGGCCATCGAGTCGGCGCTGCAGCAGAAGAACCTGGAGCTCGAACGCGCCAACCGGGCCAAGGACCATTTCCTGGCCACGATGAGCCACGAGCTGCGCACGCCACTCAACGCCATCCTGGGCTTCACCGGCCTGATGCTGATGCGTTTGCCGGGGCCGCTGACCGAGACGCAGGAGCGCCAGCTGGGACACGTGCAGTCCAGTGGGCGTCACCTGCTGTCGCTGATCAATGACCTGCTCGACCTGGCGAAGATCGGTTCGGGGCATCTCGAGCTGTCCAGGGAGACGTTCGATGCCCGGGACGTGGTCGAGGAGGCGGCAGCCACGCTGCGCCCTGCGGCCTCTGCCAAAGGTTTGAACCTGCACTTGGACCTGCCACCGGGGCCCAGTGCGGTGGTGGCCGACCGTCGCGCCTTGCGTCAGGTGGTGCTCAACCTCGGATCCAATGCGGTCAAGTTCACGGCGCAGGGCGCGGTGGTGCTGCGCTTGCCCGAGGCGCAGGATGCAGCCCCCTGGCGCCTGGATGTCGTGGATTCCGGCATCGGCATCAGCACCGAGGACCAGGCGCGGTTGTTCCAGGCCTTCGTGCAGGTCGGCGATTGGCGCGATCGGCGTGCCGAGGGCACCGGCCTGGGCCTGCACCTGTCACGCCAGCTCGCGGAGCTGATGGGCGGCACGATCACCGTGACCAGTCGCCCCGGGCAGGGCAGCTGCTTCAGCCTGACGCTGCCCCGCGGCTGATATGGCCCGCATCCTGGTCATCGAGGACAACCCGGTCAGCCTCGAGTTGACCAGCTACCTGCTGCGCGCCCACGGCCACGATGTGCTGACGGCCGCGGACGGTGGCGCCGGTCTGGTGCTGGCCGGCCAGCACCGGCCCGATCTGGTGCTGTGCGACATCCAGATGCCGGTGCTCGACGGGTTTGCGTTTGCCGCGTTGATGCGTGCTGACCCCTCGACGTCCAAGGTGCCTTTGGTGGCCCTGACGGCAGCAGCCATGCCCGGCGACCGTGAACGTGCGCTGGCCAGCGGGTTTGTGGCGCACGTGGCCAAACCGATCGACCTGCCGTCATTCATGGCGCTGGTGGACACGCATCTGGCCGCAGGCGAGCCGGATGCGCCGGTGCCTGTCGTCGAGCAGAGCCTCGGCGGCGAGCCGCTCCCGCCTGCGTACCTGGCGCCGCGGCCGGGGCTCGTGCTGCTGGCCGTGGATGACCGCGCAGTGCTGCGCGAACTCAAGCGACACCTGCTCACGCCGGCGGGTTACACAGTGCTGGGCTGCGACAGCGGTGAGGCGGCCATCGAACTGCTTGCCACACAGCATGTCGACCTCGTGCTGTCCGATGTGGTCATGCCCGGCATGGGCGGCCACGAACTGTTGCGCCGACTGCGCGCCGCAGAGGCGACCCGGATGCTCCCCTTCGTCTTCCTGAGTGCCACCGCGCGCACGGAAGCCGAACGCGCGCAGGGCCTGGCCTTGGGTGCTGATGCCTACATCGTGCGGCCTGCGGATCCGCTGTCGCTGCTGCGCGTGGTTCACGAACTGCTGTCACCTGGCCGTCCGGCACGTCCTTAGGCGCTCCACGCCGCATCACCGGCCCACCAGGCCGCGGGCCAGCGCGTGGCGCGTCAGGCTGGCCACGTCATGCAGGTCCAGGCGTCGGATGAGTTCGGCACGGTGGTAGGCCACTGTCTTGAGGGTGATGCCCAGTTCCCGGGCGAGTTCCTTGTTGGACCGGCCGCGTGCAATGCCCGCCAGCACCTCGGCCTGGCGGGGGCTGAGCTCAACCGCCCCGGGATCGGCGTGCCTGACGGCCACGTTGGCGCTGACATGGCGCCGCCCCGCCATGGCGCTGCGCAACGCATAGGCCAGTTCGTCGATGACGAAATCCTTGCTGACGTAGGCCACGGCGCCCATCCGGAGCGCCTGTTCGGCGCTCTCGGCGTCGGTCGATGCGGAAAGCACGATCACCGCGCAGGTGTCGCCTCGGGCCTTCAGGCGCCGCAGCACCTCAAGGCCGTCGCCGGGTTGCCGAAGCTGCAGGTCAAGGAGGATGGCGTCGGGCTTGCGCTCGGCGATGACCTCCAGGGCGGTTTCGGGGGTGTCCGCCTGCCCGACCAGGACGACGCCAGGCATCTCGGCCAGCAGTGCAGCGATCCCGGCGCGGGCGATCAGTTGGTCGTCGACCACGACGATTCTGTGGCCAACGGGTCGATCGGATGGCATGTCGAACGAGGTGTGGGGGTATATTTGATAGAATCAAAGATATCAAAAAAAGTGTCCACCACTCGTGTCGATGGCGATGAGGACATGTCGCCAATGTCACGATTCCAGGCAGGCAGAGCGGGGATGAAGTTGTCTGCCGCCCCGCCAGCGCTGGAACCTTGGCTCGCGCGGGCGTTGAACGTTGGCCGCCTGATCACCGCAGGCGGACACGTCGTTGCGGATGCGCAGGCAGCTCGGTTGCTGGGCTGGCGGTCTCGACGCCGCAAGCTGGACCCGTGGTTGCGCCTCTGGCCGGGCGACGAACAGGCCCGCTGGCTCCTGGCGTTGCAATCCCGGCGGCCGACCCGGCTCAGTCTGCGATGGCACGGTGCCAGGGCATTGACGGTCGTTGCCTTGGTGCGGGCCGGAGGATTCGAGGCCTGGGTGGCCCCAGCAACCGACGGCCACGGTGCATCTGACGCCTCGGGCGATGACACGTCAGGGCTGTTGTCCGGACTGTCGGTCGCCCAGGTCGGCCATGAATTGCGCACGCCGCTCAACGCCATCACCGGGTTCGCTCGTCTGATCCAGACGCGACCGGGGCACGACCAGGTGCTGGCCAATGCACAGCACATCGCTGCCGCCGCCCGGGTGATGTTGCGCGTGGTGGACGACCTGGTGGACCACGCCCGGCTCGCGGCCGGCCGACTGGAGATCGATGGCGCGGGGCTGGTCCGTCCGGCGCTGCTGCTGTCAAGCCTGGGCCACACCGCGCCGATGCTGCTGGGCTCAGACCAGGTGCACGTCAAACTGCGACTCGATACGGCCTGCCCTGTGGCACTCTGTGGCGATCCACAGCGGCTCGCGCAGATCCTCCTGAACCTGACCGCCAATGCCGCCCGCCACACGTTGCTCGGGGAGATCGTCCTCGAGTGCAGGGTCCTGGACCGTGCGTCCGACGCGGCCCGTCTCCGGTTCATCGTGGCTGACACGGGCACAGGCATCCCCGCCGATATGAACGCACAGCTGGGAAGGCCGTTCGTCCAGGCTTCGGCAGCCGTGGGCGGCAGTGGTCTGGGTCTGTCGGTGGTTCGCCAGTTGCTGGAGCTGCTGGGGTCGTCACTGAACCTGGTGTCCGTGCATGGCGGCGGCACCTTGGCGTGGTTCGATCTGGACATGCCCGTGCATCCGCCGCCCGTCGATGCTGGGGCGCCGGCCGTGGCGATCTTTGCCACCGACCGCCGCTGGTCCGACACGTTGGCCGTTCATCTGTTCGCCCGGGGCCACCACGTCACCCCGGACCCCCGGCAGGCGAGCACGTGGTGGATTGAGCCTGGCCATGCCCGGGAAAGGGCCCTGGTCCGTCTCGCCCGACTGCAGCGGCGGGCGGCCCACGTGGCCGGCCATCTGGCCTTCAAGTCCAGTGCCTTGGCGGTCCCGCCTGGTGGGGCCGACGTCACGACGCTGCCCGCGACACCCTTGTCCGGGCTGTCCTTGCTGGTGGTGGACGACAGCGCACTCAATCGCACACTGATGCAGCAACTGCTCAATGCTGCGGGGGCACGGGTCACGGTGGCCGGAGATGGTGCCTTGGCACTCACCTGTGCCCGCGCGGAGGCTTTCGACGCGGCCGTGCTGGACGTGCAGTTGCCCGATGGCGATGGCCGGGCCTTGGCGTCTCAACTGCACGCCTTAGACGGCTGCGGCGACCTGCCCGTGGTGTTCGTCTCCGCCTTCATCGGTCAGGAATTTGTCGTCCCGGTGGGTGACCCACGGGTCATCGGCTACCTGCCGAAACCCTTCGACCCCGACCGTCTCGTCGGCCTCCTGGCCAGGAAGTCGCCCGCGCGCACATCGGCCCCGGCAGCGGACGATCCCGCGCCAGCCCGCCGTGCATCGACCGCCATGCGCGCGCTGTACGTCCAGGAATGGCCAAGGCTGGCCCTGGCCGTGCGACGTGCCCGATCCACGCGCACGCTGGGGGCGGCTGTACATGCGCTGCGCGGGAATCTGGCCTGGATGGGCGATCGAGAGGCCCTGTCCCTGGCCGCCGAGGTGGAGGCCGGACTTCACGCGGGGAAATCCCGGCGTGACTTGCCTGTGCGGGCGCTGCTCAAACGCGCGCGTCAGCTGGCCGGGCAGTGAGCAGGCCTCGCCCCGGGTGAAGACCCGGGGTGACGCTGGTTGGTGGACCGGTTGAAAGTGTTGTTTTCGAAAATGACACTTTCATCACATTGACGGCATGCCGCCGCCATCGGGACTGAAAGCACCAACCCAGCCATGGACGCCTCTACGCCTGAAGCCGTTCGACGAGCCGCCCAGGACTCGAGCCAGGTTCTCCGGCGTGCCGCCGGCACCACCGAAGGCCAGCCACCGGCGCAGTACCTGAGCTTTCTCGTGGCTGGCAGCACCTATGCGATGGGGATCGCCGCGATCAAGGAGATCATCGAGTACGGCAGCGTCACGCGGGTGCCGCTGATGCCTTCGTTCATCCGCGGGGTGATCAACCTGCGGGGCAGCGTGGTGCCGGTCATCGACCTGGCAGCCCGCCTCGGGTTCGAACCGTCCCGGCCGGGCCCCCGCAGCTGCATCGTGATCATCGAGATGCAGCACGAGTCACAACGCTTCGACATGGGCGTCATCGTCGATGGCGTCAGCGCCGTGGTTGAACTCGCACCGTCCGACCTCGAGCCGCCTCCGCACTTCGGCGCGGCCATCCGCAGCGACTTCATCGAGGCCATGGCCCGCATCCAGGACCGCTTCGTGATCGTGATGCGCGTGGAGCAGGTGCTGTCGATCGAAGAGGTCACACAGCTGGCCTCGGTTCCGGTCGAGGGCTCACGATGATGGCGTTTGGTCCGCGATGGTTGGCAGCAGTGAATCGGCTCTCGCCGTCAACGCTGCCGCCAGACCTGCCCGCTCGGCGCGGCCATGGCGACGCCGCCGGGTTGGCGGCCGTATGGGCCGACCAGTTGAGTGCCAGCGTTGCTCAGGGCACACAGGCCGTGGATGAACTCACCGGTCTCTTTGCCGTGATGGAATCTGACCTCGCGGCGGCGCTGAACGCCGTGGACGCGCTGGCAGACAGCGCCGGACCCGAGGCTGCGCTGGCCGCTGCACGCGCGACCATCCAACAACTGCTGGATCGCATGTTGGCCTCGGTGGACGGACACCGCGAGGTGCAGCGCAGGGTCCAGGCGGCGTTTGCCTGTGGCCCCGCGCTGGCGGAGGCGGCTCAATCCGTGCAGCGCATCGCGCAGATGACGACCCTGTTGTCGATCAACGCCCGCGTGGAGGCGGCAAGGGCCGGGGAGGCGGGCCGTGGCTTCTCAGTCGTTGCCGAGGAGGTGCGACGGCTGGCCGGCATGGCGCGCGCTGATGCCGAGGCGATTCTCGCTGCCGTTGCCTCCCTGGAGTCGGGCATGGCGGTGGCCGCCGATGCCATAGCGACGAACGATCAGCGTGACGCCGCCTGCCTGGCGGCGTGCCACGACGACGTGAACGCGGCACTGGACCGGTTGGACCAGGCGACCAGCCAGATGCTGGCTGCCACCGCCGCGCTGGGCCAGGCCGGACGGGCCGCCCGGCGGGGCGCTGCGGCGGCGCTCACCGGCTTCCAGTACCAGGACCGCGTTTCTCAGCGCGTCGGCCATGTGGAGGCCAACCTGCGTGCCTTCGCGGTGCAACTGGAAGGCGGCTGGCCCGAGGTCGACGCGGTGGCCAGGCTGCGCGGCGAGCTGCGCCGCAGCTACACCATGCCTGAGGAGGCGGCCCTTGACGGCGGTGTGCGCCGTGACCTCGAAAGCAGGCGTCCAGGTCAAGGCGACCTGGAGTTCTTCTAGACAAGGAGGAGCGATGAGCAAGAGCGTTCTCGTTGTCGATGACTCGTCATCGGTGCGTACTGTGGTGGGCATCGCGCTGCGTCGGAGCGGCTACGAGGTGATCGAGGCGCATGACGGCCACTCTGCACTGGCAAAGTTGGATGGACGCCCGATCCACCTCGTCATCAGCGACGTCAACATGCCCGGCATGGATGGGCTGACCCTGCTGCGGGAGATCAAGAAGCACCCCAAGTACCGTTGCACGCCGGTGATGATGCTGACCACGGAATCGGCAGCAGAGAAAAAGGACATCGGCCGTCAGGAAGGCGCACGGGCCTGGATGACCAAGCCCTTCCAGGCCGAACAGATGGTCCATGCCGTGCAGCGGCTGGTGATGGCATGAGCACCGCGGATCTCGCGGTGGGCGCCGCGTTCGATGTCGATCCAGTCACCGGCGTGCTCAGCGTGGGCGGTGCGTGGGTCGTGCACGAGGTCGAATCGCTGCGCCAGGCGCTGGTCGACCTCCTGCCCCGGCTGCCGGCGGCGCGGGTGACGGTCGACGCATCGGCGATCGTGGAGATGGACGGCGCTGGCGTGCAACTGCTGGTGGCGCTGGGCCATGCCCTGCGTGCGGGCGGACACGATCCCGTGCTGCAGGGCGGAGCCGCGCGGGTGCTGACGGCGGCGCGCGTGCTGGGCGCCTGTGACGACTTGCGCTGCTGCGGCATGGTCATCGACGTCACGGAGGGCCGGTGATGGATGGATTGGACATCAGCGAGGCCGTGGCCGCCTTCATGGTGGAGGGCCGCGAACTCGTCGAATCACTGGAAACGGGTTTGCTGAGCATCGAGCAGGGTCACGACCGTGGTGACCGCGAGTTGGTCAACGCCATGTTCCGCGCCGCCCATACGATCAAGGGCTCGGCGGGCATCGTGGGCTTGGACGGGCTGTCGCGATTCACCCACCACGTGGAGTCGTTGCTTGACCGGGTTCGCGAGGGGCAGGCGCGGCTTGAGGACGACCAGGTCACCCTGCTGCTGCAGTGTTGCGATCACATGCGCGCACTGCTGGAGGCCGCGGAGGCGGACGATCCCTCCGGTGCCCGGCTGGAGGAGGCTGGCCTGGCAGTGCTGGCACGCCTGGGCGCTGGCATCGAGGTGGCCGGCACGCGGGCCGACGTCGTGGCGCCGGACGCCGGGTCTGGCTCAGGGTTCAGGTTGTGGGCGGTTTTCGGCGACGGCTGTCTGCGCGATGGACTCGACCCATTGGCTGCAATGGCCTACCTCGCCCAGCGCGCCCCGGATCTGGAGGTGGTGCTGCATGCCGGTCGGGTGCCGCCGCTGGCGCAGCTGGACCCGCTGCATTGCCGGCTGGCGCTCGCGGCACGCTCGTCAACAGGCGATCCATCCGCGGCGCGCGAGGCCCTCGAGTTCTTTGCCGATGATTCGGTCGTGGCCGTGGTGCCCCGCGCGGTGCAGACCGCGGAGGCCACGCTGGCCTTGGCGCCGTTGCGGGGCGTCTTGGGTGATGAGCCACCGGAGGTCTGGCTGGAGGCCGGTCTGCTGTCGTCCGCCGAGTGGCATGGCGTGGCCATGCCCGCGGCAGCGAAGGCGCCGGCGTCGGGCCTGGGCACCTTGGTCAACGTCCATGCCGCTGGAGAGGGGGCGAACCGGCCTGGCGCCGCTGCGGCCCCCAAGCGCATCGTCAAGGTGCCGGCGGATCGGCTCGATGCCCTCATCCAGCAGGTGGGTGAGCTGGTGGTCACCGGCGCCGGGGTCCATGAGCTTGCACGGCGGGTGCGGGAACCGCGGCTGATGGAGGCCGTGGACCAGCTCAAGCTGCTCATCGATGACATGCAGTCCGGCACCCTGGCACTGCGCATGGTGGCCATCGGCGAGACCTTCAGCCGCTTCCAGCGGGTCGTGCGCGACGTGGCGCATGAGCTCGGCAAGCAGGTCCACTTCGAAACGGCCGGTGGCGACACCGAACTCGACAAGGCGCTTGTCGATCGGATCGCCGACCCGTTGATGCACCTCGTGCGCAATGCCATGGACCACGGCATCGAGACGCCGGCCGAGCGGGAGGCTCAAGGCAAGCCGCCCGAGGGCACGCTGCGACTGCGGGCCTTTCACGACTCCGGCAGTGTGGTCATCGAGGTCAGCGACGATGGGCGCGGACTGGACCGCCGCCGCATCCTGGCCAAGGCGGTCGAGCGTGGTCTGGTGGGGGCTGATGAGACGCTGGCCGACCATGAGATCGACCGGCTGATCTTCGAGCCCGGGTTCTCGACCGCCGCCGCCGTCACCAGCCTGTCTGGCCGAGGGGTCGGCATGGATGTGGTGAAGCAGGCGGTCGAGGCGCTGCGCGGCAGCATCGAGCTCCGCTCGGATCCGGGCCAGGGCACGCTGATGCAGATCCGGCTGCCGCTGACGCTGGCGATCATCGACGGCTTCATGGTGGGTGTCGGCCCGGAGCGTTTCATCCTGCCGCTGGACATGGTCGTGGAGTGCGTCGAACTGCCCGCCGAGGCGGTGGACCCGCGAGCCCCACGTTATGTGAGTCTTCGCGGCGAACTGCTGCCCTATGTGGCGTTGCGGGAGACCTTCGCGACCGGCGGCCAGGTGCCTCGGCGGCCGAGCATCGTCGTCGTCCGTGCCCATGGCCGGACGGCCGGCGTGCTGGTCGACACGCTCCACGGCGAGATTCAGACCGTGATCAAGCCCATGGCCTGCATCTTCCGCCATCTGCGCGCCGTCAGCGGCACCAGCGTGCTGGGCACTGGCGACATCGCGCTGATCCTCGACCTTCCCCAACTGATCCAGACCTGCGTCGATCGGGCCACACGCGTGGCCGGCGCCGCGACCAACGACTGAGCCAACGGAGAACATGATGGGTGCTTTCGACCTTTTCCTCGCCCCGCAGCATGAGCGACTGAGCGCATGGACGCGGGACGCCATCGGCGCCATGTCTTCGGGGCAGCCGGTACCCCCGCTCGACCCTGCCAGCATGGGCGGTGGGCGGATGACCGCGGAGTTGCTGTGCGAGTGGTCGCGCTACACGGCAGGCCTGCGGGCAGAACTGCAGGCGCTGGACCGATCGCTGGCGGTGATCTCGTTCGACCTCAAGGGGCGGGTGCTGGACGCCAACGAGAACTTCCTGAAGACGCTGGGGTACGCCGCCGATGAGGTGGTGGGCCAGCATCACAGCCTGTTCGTTGATCCGGCGTACCGGGACAGCGCGGACTACCAGGCCTTCTGGCAGCGGCTTGCGGGCGGCAAGTTCGAATCAGGGCAATTCCGCCGGCTGGGCAAGGGCGGGCGGGAGGTCTGGATCCAGGCCACCTACAACCCGGTGTTCGGGCCAGACGGCGCGCCGGTGAAGGTGATCAAGTTCGCGACCGACATCACTCAGCAGAAGCAGCGTGACGCGGACATGACGAGCCAGATCGCGGCCATCGGCCGGGTGCAGGCGGTGATCGAGTTCGATCTCGAGGGCAACATCCTGCGCGCCAACGAGAACTTCCTGAACACCTTGGGCTATGGCGAGAAGGAGATCGTCGGCCAGCACCACAGCATGTTCGTCGAGCCGGCCTACCGCGACAGCGGCGACTACCGCGCGTTCTGGAAGCGTCTGGGCAGTGGCCAGTTCGATGCCGGCCAGTACAAGCGGCTTGGGAAAGGCGGCCGCGAGGTGTGGATCCAGGCCAGCTACAACCCGATCTTCGACGCCAACGGCAAACCGTTCAAGGTCGTCAAGTACGCCACGGACATCACCCGGGAGACCGTCGCTTCGCTGCGCTTCGAGAAGGAGCTTGAGCGCGTGGTCGGTGCTGCGGGGCGCGGTGACTTCACGCAGCGCTTCGAGATCGAGAGCGTGATTGGCGTGCAGCGCAAGGCGGGAGAGAGCATCAATGCCCTGCTGGAAGCCAGCATCAACGGCCTGCGCGACGTGGAGGAGGTGACCCGGCTTGCCCGATCCGGCCAGTTCGACCGCCGAACCGAGACCCAGGGCAAGGAGGGCTTCTTTCGATCGATGGCCGAGGGCACGAACGCGCTGCTCGACAGCGTCGAGACCGGGCTCAACCGCATCCGGGAAGGTTTGCAGGCGCTGGCCGCCGGCGACCTGACGCAGACCATCGACGAGCAGTACCAGGGCATCTTCGACGACACCAAGCAGGCCTTCAACGAGACTGTGATGCGTTTGCGCCAGGTCATTGAAGAGGTGCGCGGCAACGCTGACAGCCTGGCAGCGGCTGCCCAGCAGGTGGCGGCGACGTCGCAGAGTCTGGCCAGCGGCTCCAACGAGCAGGCGGCCAGTGTGGAGGAAACCTCGGCCGCGGTGGAACAGATGACGGCCTCGATCGCGCAGAACGCCGACAACGCCAAGGTCACCGACGGCATGGCGCGCAAGGCCGCAGGCGAGGCCCAGGACGGTGGCAACGCAGTCAGCGAGACGGTGTCCGCGATGAAGAGCATCGCGGAGAAGATCGGGATCATCGATGACATCGCCTACCAGACCAACCTGTTGGCACTGAACGCGGCGATCGAGGCGGCCAGGGCCGGCGAGCACGGCAAGGGCTTTGCGGTGGTGGCCGCCGAGGTGCGCAAGCTGGCGGAGCGCAGCCAGGTCGCGGCGCAGGAAATCGGCGAGCTGGCGGGCGGCAGCGTGCGCACGGCCGAGCGCGCCGGTGCCCTGCTGGGCGAGATCGTGCCGGCCATCCGGCGCACCAGTGACCTGGTGCAGGAGATCACTGCGGCGAGTGACGAACAGTCCACCGGCGTCTCCCAGATCAACAGCGCCATGAGCCAGCTGACGCAACTGACCCAGCAGAACGCCACGGGCAGCGAGGAACTCGCCGCCACCGCGGAGGAGATGACCGCCAAGGCCGAGCAGTTGCGCGAGGCGATGGGCTTCTTCCATGTGGAGATTGCCGCGCGGCCGATTTCAGCGGCGGCGCCAAGGACCGCTCCGGCGTCTGGCATGGCCGTGGAGCCGCGCTCGCGGGTGCAGACGAAACCCCATGTCGGAGGCGTGGATGAGTCCAAGTTCCGGAAGGTGCGAACCCATGGCTGAGACTGCGGTCCTGCAGGGGCGTGCAGGCACGTCGATCACGGCGGCAGACTTCGATCGCCTTCGCCGGTTCTTCGAGGCCGCGTCCGGCATCCGTCTGGCGGACCACAAGCGGGAGCTGGTCTGTGGGCGTCTGGCCAAACGGCTGCGCGAACGCGGGGTCGACGGTTACGGCGCCTACCTGCGGCTGATCGAACTGCCGGCCGAGACGGCGGAGCGCCAGATGGCGATCGATCTGCTGACGACCAACGAGACGCACTTCTTCCGCGAACCGCGCCATTTCGAGGTCTTGCGCGCGGAACTGGCGGAGCGGCTGGCACGGGGGCAGTCCTCCGGCATTCGGGTCTGGAGCGCGGCATGCTCCACGGGCGAGGAGCCCTACAGCCTTGCCATGACGCTGGACGAGGTGCTCGGCCGCCGACCCTGGCGGGTCTTTGCCTCCGACCTTTCGCAACGGGTGCTGGCGGATGCACGTCGTGGTGTCTTCAGCGCCCAGCGCGCCGCGGAAGTGCCGCGACCGATGGCCCTGAAGTACCTGCTTGAAGGGACCCAGGAGTACGCCGGCACCTTCTTGGTCGACGCTGAAGTTCGGCAGCGTGTGGACTTCGCCCAGGTCAATCTCATGGCCATGCCCGCCGGTCTCGGGCCTTTCGACGTCGTGTTCCTCCGCAACGTGCTCATCTACTTCGACGTGGCGGCCAAACGCCGCATCGTCCAGGCAGTGCTGCAACGCATGGCGCCAGGCGGCCTGCTGTTCGTGGGCCATTCGGAAAGCCTCAACGGCGTTGTAGACGGATTGCGCACCGTGGTGCCCACGGTCTACCGGAAGCCGTGACCATGGATGCCGATCCGTTGGTGCAGTTCCGCTCAGCGGCGGATATCGGTGTCGATGCAACATGCCGTGCGGCGACCGATGCTGGGCGGGGCCGAGAGCGGCCCGGCTTGCTGGTGTCCAACGGCCTGCTCGATTGCGGCACTGGCGGCGAACCCCAGGTCTTCCTGCGGCCCGGTGACTGGCTGTTCGGTGGCGGCGAGGGATCCGTGCGTACCTTGCTGGGCAGCTGCGTCTCGTTGGTGTTGTGGTCGCGCCGGCACGGTGCAGGCGGGCTCTGCCACAGTCTGCTGCCGCAGCGGCGGCAGCGTGGTGTGGACGAACTGCCCGATGGTCGTTACCTCGACGAGGCCATTGATTGGCTCGAAGCCGAGGCGCACCGACGCGGCATTCCCTGGGCGGACCTGCGCGCCTCGGTGTTCGGTGGGGCTGGACGACGCACCGGCGGCATTGGTGCCTCGAACCTTGCCTGGATCTGCGCTTGGCTCGAGCGGCAGCGCATCCCGGTTGACCAGATGGACGTCGGCGGCCATGTCATGCGTCGCCTGAGCATGGACCTCCGGACCGGCGTTGTCAGTGTGGCCCATGGCGGGGCCTGGAACCTGATGGAGCAACGGCAATGACGACGCAGAAGATCAAGGTCATGGTCGTGGACGACTCTGCCGTGGTGCGTCAGGTGCTGCGCGGCGTTGTCGATGGTGACCCTGGCATGGTCTGCATGGGGGCGCACGCCGATCCGGTCTTCGCGCAGCAGGCGATGGACCGGGAGTGGCCCGACGTGGTCCTGCTGGACATCGAAATGCCGCGCATGGATGGCATCACCTTCCTGCGCCGTCTGATGGCGTCCCGGCCGACGCCGGTGGTGGTCTGTTCGACGCTGACGGCCAGAGGCGCCCCGCTGACACTGGAAGCCCTGGATGCCGGTGCCGTGGAGGTGGTGCAGAAGCCGACAACGTCGGTGCGGGACGGGTTGCAGGAACAGGCCGCGGCCTTGCTGGCGGCGGTGCGCATGGCCGCCCGTGCGAATCTCGGCTCGATGGCCCGTGCCAGGGCGCGCGCTGCCGCGCCCCGGGAACGTCCGGAAGGCGCCAGCGCGGTGTCTGTCGCGACCGGTGGCGCGCTGGCCGAGACCACGGACCGCATCGTGGCCATCGGCACCTCCACGGGCGGAACGGTGGCGCTGGAGATCGTGTTGCGCGAGCTGCCGGTCACCTGCCCGGGCATCGTGGTCGTGCAGCACATGCCACAGGCCTACACCGAGGCCTTCGCGGAACGCCTTGACCGGTGTTGCGCGATCCGTGTGCGGCAGGCGACCGACGGTGAGCGCGTGCTGCCGGGTCAGGCGCTGATCGCACCGGGTGGGCGGCATCTGCAGGTTCGCCGCCAGGGCGGCTACTACCACGCCGTGGTGCGTGACGGGCCTCCGGTGTCACGCCATCGGCCGAGTGTCAACGTGCTGTTCGGGTCGGTGGCCCAGCAGGCGGGGCGCAATGCCGTGGGCATCCTCATGACGGGCATGGGCGACGACGGGGCCAGGGGCCTGTTGGAGATGCATGAGGCAGGTGCGCGCACGTACGCCCAGGACGAGCGCAGTTGCGTGGTGTTCGGCATGCCGCGCGAAGCGATCCGTATGGGTGCCGTCGACGAGGTGCTGCCGCTGGAACGGCTTCACGAGGCCGTGCTCTCCAGGTCGAGACCCAGGGTATCGGCGTGAACCCAGAGCGCGACTGGACGTTGAGGCTGGCCCACGCCCTGATTCGTGCCAGCACCTACAGCCTTCAACGGCCCGCCGAGCGGCAAGACGTGGTGCGTCGCTTCTGCGAGGCCGTGGTCGACGCGGTGCCGCCGGTCTGTCTGGCCTGGACCTGGTTCGGTGCGACCGACACACGAGAGATTGTTCCGCAGGTCTGCGCGGGCCGCGCGACTGCCTACGCGCAGGGGCTGGTGATCCGCCGCAATCTGCTCACCGCCCTGGGCCCCGCCATGCGGGTCCTTCGAGGGGAGCGGCTCAAACCCTTCAGGATCAGCGCGGCATCCCCCTACGGCCCCTGGCGCGATGCGGCGCGGCGGTACGGTGTGCGCAGCGTGCTGGTGATGCCTCTTCAGGGGCAGGGCGAGGACCGCGAGCCGACCTTGGCGGGCATCTTCGCCCTGTATGCCGAACATCCGGACTTCTTCAGCGACGAGCGCGTGGCGTTGTTGGAGGCGATTGCCCCGATGCTGGGCAGCGTGCTGACACGCGCGGCCATGGAGGATCGGCTGCGGCGTCAGGCCCACACCGACCCGTTGACCGGGCTGGGCAATCGAGCGGCATTCGCGCATCAGGTGTCGGCGTTGAACGAGACCGGGCGGCGACACGCCGTGATGATGGTGGACCTGGATCGGTTCAAACGCATCAACGACGTGCACGGGCACGCTGCCGGCGATGCAGTGATCCGCCAGACGGCCGACCTGTTGTCCGCCGCGGTGCGGGCCGGTGATGTGCTGGCACGGTTCGGTGGCGAGGAGTTCGTGCTGGTGCTCCGCGACAGCCCGATGGACGCCGCCTTGCTTCGGGCCGAGGCCCTGCGTGCCTGCATCGCAGAACACCCGTTTGCACTGGGGCAGGGCGAGGTGATCCAGGTCACCAGTTCGATCGGCTGCGCGCCGTGGACGCCGCCGCAGGCATTGGAGGCCGCGCTGGCGCAGGCCGATGCGGGGCTGTATCGCGCCAAGGACGGGGGCCGCAACGCCGTTCAGGTGTCCCTGAACGATTGCCTGCCGGGCGTGCTGGGATAATGCGACGTTTGTCTGCGCCTGCGGCGCGGGCCTCACCGTCTCGAATTCCGGATCCCTGCCATGGCCCAGTACGTCTACACCATGAACCGCGTCAGCAAGATCGTGCCGCCCAAGCGGCAGATCTTGAAGGACATCAGCCTGTCGTTCTTCCCGGGCGCGAAGATTGGCGTGCTGGGCCTGAACGGCTCCGGCAAGTCGACGCTGCTGAAGATCATGGCCGGCATCGACAAGGACATCGAAGGCGAAGCCGTGCCGATGCCCGACCTGAAGATCGGCTACCTGCCGCAGGAACCACAGCTGGATGCCGAGCAGACCGTGCGCGAGGCGGTG
This sequence comes from Burkholderiaceae bacterium, assembly GCA_024235915.1. GTDB lineage: Bacteria > Pseudomonadota > Gammaproteobacteria > Burkholderiales > Burkholderiaceae_C > Rubrivivax. The sequence goes on from JACKLO010000011.1 coordinate 30,567, forward strand.
GAGCAGGGCATCGGCGGTGTGCTGGCGGCCAAGAAGCGGCTGGACGAGGTCTACGCGGAATACGCCGAGCCGGATGCCGATTTCGACAGGCTGGCGGCCGAGCAGGCCGAGCTGGAAGCCATCATCGCCGCCGCCGGCAGCGAGAACACCGACCTGCAGCTGGAACTGGCCGCCGACGCGCTGCGCCTGCCGCCCTGGGACGCCAAGATCGGCCTGCTGTCCGGCGGTGAGAAGCGCCGCGTGGCGCTGTGCCGCCTGCTGCTGAGCAAGCCCGACATGCTGCTGCTCGACGAACCCACCAACCACCTGGACGCCGAGAGCGTGGAGTGGCTGGAGCAGTTCCTGCAGCGTTTCCCGGGCACCGTGGTGGCCATCACCCACGACCGCTACTTCCTGGACAACGCCGCCGAGTGGATCCTGGAACTCGACCGCGGCTACGGCCACCCGTACAAGGGCAACTACTCCGACTGGCTGGACCAGAAGGAGAAGCGCCTGGAGGTCGAGCAGAAGAAGGAAGACGCCCGCATCAAGGCGATGAAGGAGGAGCTCAAGTGGGTGCGCTCCAACGCCAAGGGCCGCCAGACCAAGAGCAAGGCGCGCCTGGCGCGTTTCGAGGAACTGAGCGACGTCGACTACCAGCGCCGCAACGAGACCAACGAGATCTTCATCCCGGTGGCCGAGCGCCTGGGCAACGAGGTCATCGAGTTCAAGAACGTCACCAAGAGCTTCGGTGACCGCTGCCTGATCGACAACCTGAGCTTCAAGGTGCCGCCGGGCGCCATCGTCGGCATCATCGGCCCCAACGGCGCCGGCAAGTCCACGCTGTTCCGCCTGATCCAGGGCATCGAGCAGCCCGATGGCGGCGAGGTCATCATCGGCAAGACCGCGCACCCGGCCTTCGTGGACCAGAGCCGCGCCAGCCTGGCCAACGACAAGACGGTGTGGGAAGACATCTCGGGCGGCCTGGACAACATCGTCGTCGGCCCGTTCACGATGCCCAGCCGCGCCTACCTGGGCCGCTTCAACTTCAAGGGCAACGACCAGCAGAAGCTGGTGGGGCAGCTTTCCGGCGGTGAACGCGGCCGACTGCACCTGGCCAAGACCCTGGCCCAGGGCGGCAACGTGCTGATGCTCGACGAGCCGTCCAACGACCTCGACGTGGAAACCCTGCGCGCACTGGAAGAGGCGATGCTGGAGTTCGCCGGCAGCGCCATGGTGATCAGCCACGACCGCTGGTTCCTCGACCGCATCTGCACCCACATCCTGGCCGCCGAAGGCGACAGCCAGTGGTTCTTCTTCAACGGCAACTACCGCGAGTACGAAGAGGACAAGCGCAAGCGCCTGGGTGAAGAAGGCGCCAAGCCGCACCGCCTGCGGTTCAAGCCGATCCGCTGAAGGCTTCGGCGTGCCGCCCCGGCAGCTTGCCGCGGCGGCCTCAGGTCGTCGCCGGTGCCGGGGTGGCGCCGCCGGCGCCCATCGTGGCGGCGCGGGCCACGCCGCCCAGGCGCTCGATCAGGTCGGCCTGGTCCTGCTTGGCCAGGGCGTCCACGGCCTCCGGATCGCACAGGGCCCGCAGCTCGGCCTCCATCGCCTGCAGCACCGCTTGGTGCGCCGGGTCGCCGGCCAGGTCGTGCAGTTCCTCGGGGTCGGCCTCCAGGTCGAACAGTTCGGGCGCGAAACGCACGTAGTGGTGGTACTTCCAGCGGCCCTTGCGCAGCATGAAGGCCGCCGTGTTGCTGCCAGCGGCGTGGTACTCGCTGAACACCACGCGCTGTGGGTCCGCGGGAGCAGCGGCCAGGTCGTACAAGGATCGGCCGGGCCGGCCTGACAGGTGCGGCGTCGGGTCCACCCCGGCGCCAGCCAGCAGCGTGGGGAACAGGTCGAGCAGGTCCACCGGCGTGTCGCACACGCCCGGCACCACACCCGGCCCGGCCATGATCATCGGCACGGCCACGCTCTCCTGGTACAGCGTGGACTTGCCCCACACGCCGCGTGCGCCCAGGTTGTCGCCGTGGTCCGAGGTGTAGACCACCGTGGTGTCGTCCTGCAGGCCCAGCGCCTGCAACCGCTGCAGGATCCGGCCCACGTTGTGGTCCAGGAAGCTGACCAGGCCGTGGTAGGCGCTGAAGGCCTGCAGGCGCTCCTCGGGGCTGCGGAACTGCTCCTCGTTCGGCATGAACTCGGCATAGGCCTGCACCCACGGGTGGCGCCGGTAGCCGGTGGACGGGTGCAGCTTCACCGCCGGCATGCGTTCGGGCGGGTAGAGGTCGTAGAAGGCCTGCGGCGCCACCAGCGGGAAATGCGGCGCCACCAGCCCCACGTAGAGCACGAAGGGCTCGTCCCGCCGCTGGGCGGCGTCGTCCAGCCAGTCCAGCGTGCGCTGCGTCACCGAGCGGTCGTAGCTGGTGTAGGGCGACTCGCCGGGCCCGATGCGCTCGCCCAGCATGCGCTTGCCGCCCGGCGGCTGCGTGATGTAGGGGTCGCGGATGGACGCCCAGACCATGCCGTGGCCGCCGACCACGTGCATCGGGATGTGCTCGTGGTCGAAGCCGGCCTGGTCTTCCTCCTGCCGGTAGTGCAGCTTGCCGATGCTCTCCACCCGCACCTGGTGCGCCTGCAGCACATGGCCCCAGCCGCGCTGTGTGCCGGTGTAGGGCATGGCGTTGTCCCAGTGGCGGATCTGGTGCACGCGCAGCCCGGTGGCGAAGGCGGCACGTGCCGGCACGCAGATGGGGCTTGGCGTATAGGCGTTCGGAAACCGCACGCCGCGCGCCGCCAGGGCGTCAAGGTTTGGCGTCTGGATGAACGCATGGCCCGAGCAGCCCATGACCCGGGGGTCGTGCTCGTCGGACATGATGACGATGACGTTGCGGCGGCGCATGGTGGGTGGGGCGTGTTCCGGGCGGCGTGCGAGCAGGGGGGGTCAGTCCAGCTTGAAGGCCAGGCGCTTGACGGTCGCGGCGTTGTAGGCGGCTTCGCTGGTGACGATCTCGCCCATGCGCGCAGCCGGCAGGTTGACCACGTCCAGGCCGCCCTTGGCCAGCGCTGCCTTCAACTCGGGCAGGTCCAGCGCCTTGCGCACCTCGGTCTCCAGCTTGCCGCGGATGTCGGCGGGCACGTTGGCCGGCATCGACAGCGCGAACCAGGCCGAGGCCTGGATGTCGGCGATGCCGACGGCCTCCTTCAGCGTCGGCACGTCGGGCAGCAGCGGCGAGCGCTCGTCCTGCAGCACGGCCAGCGCGCGCAGCTTGCCGGCGCGGATGTGCGGCAGCAGCGGGGGCGCATTGATCACGGCCGATTCGATCTGGCCCGCCACCACGTCGGTGGTGGCCGGGCCGCCGCCCTTGTACGGCACGTGCACCAGGCGCGTGCCGTGCAACTGGTTCATCAGCTCGAAGGCCAGGTGCATGCCGGTGCCCCGACCCGGCGTGCCGTAGGTCAGGCCCTGCGCCGTGCGCGCCCGTTCCAGGTACTGCGCTGCCGTGCGGATGGGGCTGGATTCCGGCACCACCAGCACCGACGGCACCCGGGCCACCAGCACGAGCGGCGCCAGGTCGCGCAGCGGGTCGTAGGGCAGCTTGGCGTTGACCGCCTGCATGAAGGTCAGCTCGGGGTTGCCGCCGGCCAGCAGGGTGTAGCCGTCCGCCGGGCTCTTGGCCACCGCATCGGCGCCGATGGTGCCGCTGGCGCCGGGCTTGTTGTCGACGATGAAGGTCTGCCCCATCTGCTTGCCCAACTGCTCGGCCAGCACACGCGCCATCATGTCGACGGCCGCCGCCGGCAGCGAAGGACACGACGATGCGCACCGGTTTGGACGGATAGGTCTGGGCCAGTGCCGTGGTGGCGAGACACAGACTGGCAACGGCGGTGAACGCAGCGAGCGCGCCGCGGCGAGAGGTGGTGGGCAGGGTCATGGGGGTCTCCTTGCGGTGTTGTTGCGGGTCTCAGTGCTGGGTCAGAGATCGTGTTCCGAAGGTGCAAAGCCGGCCAGCCGGTAGGCCCCATCGGGGTGGGACGCGTCGCCGGCCATGCCGCGGCGCACGATCTCGGTGATGTAGATCTCGTCCCACTCGATGTTGGCCAGGTTGACCTCGGTGCCCAGCGTGCGCACCAGCCAGCTGGCGATGCGGTGCTTGAACTCGCGGTGCACGCCGGGCAGGATCACCACGGGCAGTTCGTAGACGATGTGTTCGGCCGGGAACGTGGTGCCGATGCGCTCGATCAGTTCGGTGCGCGTCTGCCCCTGCGCGAAGAGCTCGTAGGCTTCGAGGTAAACGCCGGAAGCGCCGGCGTCCAGGCAGTCAGCGATGTCGGCGATGAAGCTGTCGTCGTCCAGTGCACCTTCCTTGCGGCCGACCTCGCCATAGGCCTTCAGCCCTGCACTGCGGCAGGCGCGGATCAGGCGGGCCTTCTCCCCCGGCGGGTAGGAGATCAGGTTGTCCGACACCTCCAGCGCGCCGAAGCCCACGGCCAGCGCCTCGTCGAACAGCTTGTCGGCATTGCCCTGCATGTAGGCCAGCTCGGTGAACAGCCCGCCGATCATGGGCGAGATGCCGTGGTCCTTGTAGAGCGCGAGCTTCTTCGCCAGCACGTCGCGCGGCATGACACGCGGGATCGACGCGGCGATCTTCGCGTTGTCGATGTAGGGCCCAGCGCTCTCCAGCGTGTCGGCCTGGCGGGCCAGGCCCATGCCCCAGTCGATCATCATGTTGAGGCCGCGGGTGCGTGGCTTGTCCTGGCGCTGCGGCACCGGGATCGAGGCGAAGGCGTGGTCGGACATGGCGTTCCCGTTGGCGTTTGGCCGTCGTGCGGGCCTCAGTCGGGCTGGCCGGGCGGGGTATGGGGGTGTTGTTGCGCGCTGAGCTGGAAATCCCGCACCATGCGCAGCATCGGGCCCATCACCCAGGTGTTGTGCACCAGCACGTCGGTCTCCTCCTTGGGGTCGCGGGTCAGGTTGAACAGGTAGGGCGATTCCAGCTTGCCCTTGCCCTCGTTGACTTCGGGCTCCCAGTGGAAGTGCAGCTTCCAGTCGCGCCACTTCACGGCGCGCAGCTCGTTCTTGATGTGGAAGAGGAAGCCTTCGCGCGCCGAGGCCTCAGCGTTGTCGAACAGGAGGTCGGTCTGGTCGACACCGTCGATCGGCCGGTCGGCGGGCACGGTGGCGCCGCCCAGGCGGGCCAGGGTGGTGAACAGGTCGGTCACATGCACGACCTGGTTGCTGACCCGGCCCGGCGCCACGCGGCCCGGCCAGCGCACGATGCAGGGCACGCGCAGGCTGCCTTCCATCGCGGTGTGGTACGTGCCGCGCCAGGGGCCGGCCGTGCCGCGGTAGGGCGCGCGGAACTCCGGGCCGTTGTCGCTGCAGAAGATGAAGGCGGTGTCGCGCTCGATGCCCATCGCCTGCACCGCCGCCGCGACCTGGCCCACGCGGTGGTCGAGTTCCATCATCGCGTCGGCAAAGTCGCCGTGGCCGCTGCGGCCCGCAAAGTCCGGGTGCGGCAGCGTCGGAAAGTGCAGGTGCACCAGCGGCAGGTAGAGGAAGAAGGGCCGGCCGGCCGCGTGCTCGCGCTGCATGAAGCCGACCGCACGATCCACCAGCTCGGCATCGATGCCGCGCCGGCTGTCCAGGTCGTAGACCTTGACGCTGCGCGAGGCCTCTCCACGTTCACCGCACATGATGTGCGGCACCTCGGCCACGCTGGGGTCGTAGCCCACGGTGGACGTGAACTGGCTCTCATCGGTGGTGCGCGGGATGCCGTACCAGGTGTCGAAGCCGCGGTCCGACGGGAAGCGGCCTGGCACGTCGCCCAGGTGCCATTTGCCGAAATGCGCGGTGGCGTAGCCCTGCGCCGAGAGCAGTTCGGGCAGGGTCACCTCGCGCCGGGCCAGGCCCTGCGGCAGGCCCGGCGGCACCGACTGCAGGCAGCCGGTGCGGATGGGATGCCGCCCGCACATCAGGGCCGACCGCGTCGGCACGCAGTCGCTCTCGACGTTGAAGTTCTGCAGCAGCAGGCCCTCGCGGGCCAGGCGATCGATGTTCGGTGTCGGCGCCCCGCGCAGTGCACCACCGCCGTAGCAGCCCAGTTCACCCCAGCCGAGGTTGTCGGCGACGATGAGCACGATGTGGGGCAGCGTCATGGGGCCATCTCTGTAGCAACCCAGGAATGCTGTCACCCTGGCGCTGCGCGTCGACCCCATGCGGTTGTTTGCCGATAACCTGCGGGAATGATCAGGGAAAGCCCGATCCAGCGATGCCGACCCGCGCGACGGTCAGCCTGCGCCGGCTCGGGTCGTCGGCAGTTGGGCGAGCAAGGCGGCTCGAAACGCGTCCAGCAATGGGGTCTGGGGCGCCGAAGGTCGCGTCAGCATCACCAACGTTCGCTTGAAGGCCAGCATCGGCAGCGGCAAGGCCTGCACCCGGCCCACCCAGTCGTGCAGCACCGAGACCGGCACGGCCGCCAGCAGGTCGGATCCGGCCTGCAGGCCCAGCACCACGGCCGACATGTACTCCGCCTCGACCACCACCTGCGGCGGTGGCGCACCGGCGGCCGAGAAGATCTGGGTGAGCAGGCGGCGCGATGCGCTCTCTCGCGAAGGCATCACCCAGCCATAAGGGGCGAGGTCCGGCAGGGCCAGCGTGCGCCGGCCGGCCAGGGGGTGGTCTGCGCGGGCGGCGACGCGCACCTCGTCCTCGCCCACGACCAGCTGCTGGCAGCTGAAGTCGTGACCGGGATAGGCCGGCGCCAGGGCGGTGTCCAGATCGCCGCGTTCCACGGCGTCGTTGAGCCGGTCCGAGGTGTCGATGCGCAGGGACAGGCGCAGGCCGGGCCGCTGGCGCACGAGTTCGGTCAGCACGGCCACGACCCGCGAACGGGCCTCCGGGTTGGTGACGCCCACCCGCAGCAGGCCGGCGTGCTGGGCCCGCAGGTCGCTGGCCAGGTGGTCGAGTTCGGCGTGCTGGGCCTGCAGCCGGCGGGCCGACTCCAGGAACAACTCGCCCTCGGCCGTCAGCCGGGCGCCGCCGGCGCCCCGCTCGAACAGCGCCACGCCGGCATCGGCTTCCAGGCGGCGGATGGCCTTGGTCACCGCCGGCTGGCTGATGCCCAGCTCGCGCGATGCCCGCCCGAAGTGCTGCTGACGGGCGACTTCCAGGAAATAGCCGATGTCGCTGAGCGTGAATGCCATGCTCTGAAGTTATCACCTGTGTGCCGGGCCATGCCTGGTTTCGTCGTTCAGGGCCGGCGCACCGTCGTTCGTCGCAGCACCCTGGCGGCCCGCTTGGCCGGCGCGGGCGCGCCGGCTACGCTGCGTGCCCATGCACACCACCACTGCCTCGCCGAACTCTCCCTGGGCCGCGCTCAGCCTGCGCAGCGTGGTGATCGCGCTGGGCCTGGGCCTGGCGGCTGCGGCGGCGCTGAACCCGATCTTCATCACCCCGTTCCCCATCCTGCTCGGGCGGACCGTGTTCCTGGCGATGGCGCTGCTGCTGACCTATGTGGCCACCGGCGCGGTGCTGCTGAGGCTGATGCCGTCGCGCATGCCGGCCTGGGGCCGGCAGACGCTGCAGGTGGTGGCGGTGGCGGTGGCCGCGCCCATGGCCGCCTTCATCGGCGCCACCGTGTCCGCCGGCGGCAGCATCGGCACGGTGCTGGACACGCCCGCCCGCATGCTGGGCTTTCTGTGGATCGCCGCGGTGGCGCTGATCCTCGGCCTGGTCATCACCGCCGCGGCGCTATTGCGCGAACGCGAACACCGCGAAGCCGAACGATCGCTGCAGTTCGAACTCGAGCGCAGCCGGCTGGAGAAACAGGCGCTGGACGCACGCATGAACCTGCTACAGGCGCAGATCGAACCGCACTTCCTGTTCAACACGCTGGCCAATGTGCAGGCCCTGGTGGAGACCGGTTCGCCCCGCGCCGCGTCGGTGCTCAGCAGCCTGATCGCCTACCTGCGCGCTGCCGTGCCGCGCCTGCACGACGGTGCGCCGACCTTGGGGCGCGAACTGGAACTGGTCCGCGCCTACCTCGCGCTGATGCAGATGCGCATGCCCGACCGGCTGCAGTACCGCCTCGACGTGCCTGAGGTGCTGGGCAGCCACCGCTTCCCGCCGATGGCCCTGCTCACGCTGGTGGAAAACGCCGTGCGTCATGGCATCGACCCGACGGAGGACGGTGGCGAGATCGTGGTTGGCGGCCATGTCGAACCGGGTGGCGACCTGCGGTTGTGGGTGGCCGACAGCGGGGCCGGCATGGCCGAGCACGCGGCACCGGGCACCGGCCTGAACAACCTGCGCGACCGCCTGGCGGCCTTCTTTGGTCAGAGGGCGGAACTGCAGATGTCGGAAGCCGAGCCGCATGGCCTGCGGGCCGAGATCCTGATCCCGGCCGAGGCCCAGCCATGAGCACGTCGACCGCCCAGACTGCCGCAACCGCGCCAACAGCCCCATCGGCGCTCATTGCCGATGACGAACCGCTGCTGCGCGAGCGCCTGGCCCAGCACCTGGCCCGTGCCTGGCCCGACCTGCAGATCGTGGCCCAGGCCCGCAATGGGCGCGAGGCCTTGGAACTGTTCGACGAACTGACGCCGCAGGTGGTGTTCCTGGACGTGCACATGCCCGGGCTCAACGGCATCGAGACTGCGCGCGGCATCGCGCACCGGGCCGAGGTGGTGTTCGTGACCGCCTACGAACAGTACGCCGTGCAGGCCTTCGAGCAAGGGGCGCTGGATTACCTGGTCAAGCCCTTCGACGAAGCGCGATTGGGCGAGACGGTGCGCCGCCTGCAGCAGCGGCTGAGACGCCCGGAGACGCCGTCGGACGCCCTGGAGCCGGTGCTCGACCGCCTGGCGGCCGAACTGCGCCGTCGCCAGGGCGCCGGCACCGGCTGGCTGCAATGGATCAAGGCCTCGGTAGGCAACAGCGTGCGCCTCATCCCGGTGAGTGAACTGGTTTACCTCAAGAGCGACGAGAAATACACGCTGGTGGTCTGGGCCGGTGGTGAGGCGCTGATCCGTCGCACCATCCGCGAACTGGCCGACGAGCTGGACCCCGACCGCTTCGTGCAGGTGCACCGCTCGGTCATCGTCAACCTGCACCAGGTGGCCCAGGTGGTGCGCGGCGCCAACGAGACGGCCGATGTGCACCTCAAGGGCCGCAGCGAGGTGTTGCCGGTCAGCCGCAGCTACCTGCACCTGTTCCGGCAGATGTAGCGGCGCTGGCCGCAGCCTGGCAGGGCCGGCCGTTCAGCGCCAGAGCCAGGCCGCGCCGCGCACGCCCGAGGCGTCGCCATGCTTGGCCGTGACCAGTCGCGTGCGCGGCGGGTCGTCGGTGCCAGCGCAGAAGACCCAACGGGCCCATTGCGCCTGCACCCGGTCGGCGAGGCCCGGCAGCTGCGATACCCCGCCCGCGAACACGATGACGTCCGGGTCGAGCAGGTTGACCACGCTGGCCAGCGCCCGCGCCAGGCGATGGCTGTGGCGGTCCAGGGTGGCGGCGGCCGCAGCGTCGCCCGCTGCGGCGGCTTCGGCGATGGCCTGCACCGGTTGCCCGGGCTGACCATGATCCCGCGCGATCGCCGGCCCGCTGAGCCAGGTTTCGTTGCAGCCCTGGCGGCCACAGTAGCAGGCGGGGCCCGGGAACTCGTCGACGCCCGCCCAGGGCAGCGGGTTGTGGCCCCATTCGCCGGCCAGGCCGTTGGCGCCGGCCAGCACCCGGCTGTTCACCGCGATGCCACCGCCCACGCCGGTGCCCAGGATGACGGCAAAGACCACGCCGGCGCCCGCTGCGGCACCATCGGTGGCTTCCGACAGCGCCAGGCAGTTGGCGTCGTTGGCCAGGCGCAGCGGGCGCGCGAGCAGGGCCTCCAGGTCGGCCTGCAGCGGCTGGCCGTTGAGGCAGGTGGAATTCGCGTTCTTGATGCGGCCCGCGGCGGTGAGCGCGCCCGGGTGACCGACGCCCACGCTGGCGACCGGGCCGCAGGCGTCTTCGGCCTGTGCCACCAGACCGGCCACGGCGTGCAGCGTGGCCGCGTAGTCGCCGGCCGGCGTGGGCATGCGCTGGCGCCAGACGGTGGCGCCGCCGGCGTCCAGCACAGCGGCCTCGATCTTCGTGCCGCCCAGGTCGATGCCCAGCGCCAGGCCCATGGCGGCGCTCGTGGGGGGGAGCGGGCCGGCCGTCAGATCGGCTCGGTGCGCTGCAGCAGCCAGGCCAGGGCGTCACCGCTGACGCGCGGGCGCAGCCGTTCGCGCACGGTGGCGTGGTAGGCGTTGAGCCAGTCGATCTCATCGGCGCGCAGCAGCGAGCGTTCGATGCAGCGGGTGTCGATGGGGCACAGCGTCAGTGTCTCGAAGGCCAGGAATTCGCCGAACTCGCTCTCGCCGGCGCTCACGTTGAGCACCAGGTTCTCGATGCGCACGCCCCAGCGGCCGGGCCGGTAGAGGCCGGGTTCGATGGAGGTGATCATGCCCGGTTGCATGGCCATGTCGGGCGTGGGCACGGCCTTGCTGATGCTCTGCGGACCTTCGTGCACGTTCAGGAAGTAGCCCACGCCGTGGCCGGTGCCGTGGCCGAACTCCAGGTTCTCGGCCCACAGCGGCGCACGCGCCAGCGCGTCCAGCATGGGGCTGGCGGTGCCGCGCGGGAAGCGGGCGCGTGACAGGTTCAGCGTGCCCTTGAGCACCAGGGTGTAGTCGCGCTTCATCTCGGCACTGACGGTGCCGATGGGCCAGACGCGGGTGATGTCGGTGGTGCCGCCCAGGTACTGGCCGCCGCTGTCGATGAGCAGCAGGCCGTCACCTTCGATGCGGGCGTGGGACGCCGGCGTGGCCCGGTAGTGCGGCATCGCGCCATTGGCGTTGTAGCCGGCGATGACCGGGAAGCTCAGGCCGACGAAGCCGCTGCGGCGGGCCCGGGCCGCGGACAGGTGCTCGTCCACCGTCAGTTCGGTCATCGGTTCGCCACGCGCCAGCGCGGCCTCGAACCAGGCGTAGAACTCGCACATGGCCGCGCCGTCCTCGGCCATGGCCTCGCGGATGTGGGCCGCTTCGTCGGCGGTCTTGCGGCTCTTGGCCAGGGTGCTGGGGTTGGTGGCCTCGACCACGTGGGCCTGGGCGATCGCCTGGCGCAGGCCCAGGGTGACGCGCCTGGGGTCCAGCAGCACGGTGGCATCGGCCGGCAGCGCCGCCAGCGTGGCGGCGGTGGCGTCGTAGTCGGCGAGCACCACCCCGTCGGCGGCCAGCGTGGCCGCGAGCGCAGCGTCCACCTTGCCGGCGCCGACGAACAGCGTCGCGGTGTCCTGCGCGATCAGCAGGTGGGCCAGGAACACCGGGTTGTAGTGCACGTCGCTGCCGCGCAGGTTGGTGATCCAGGCGATGTCGTCCACGGTGGACACCAGGTGGTGGCTGGCACCCCGGTCGGCCATCGCGGCGCGCACGGCGGCCAGCTTGCTGGCGCGCGTCACCGGCGCAAACGGTGCGCTGTGTTCGTACACCGGTGCGGCCGGCAGGGCGGGGCGGCCGGGCCAGGCTTGCTGCAGCAGGTCGACGTCGGTGCGCAGCGCCACGCCGGCGGACTGCAGCCGTTCGCGCAACTGCTGTGCGGCGGCCAGGCCCAGCACCTGGCCGTCAACCAGCACCGTGCCGCCGCGCGGCACGGTGCCCGCCAGCCAGTCCACGTGTTCGGCCGACGCGCCGGAGGCGATCTTCACCAGGTCGATGCCGGTGCCGGCGAGCTCGGCCTCGGCCTGCGTCCAGTAGCGGCTGTCGGCGAACACAGCCGCCTGGCCCCGCGTGACCACCAGCGTGCCCATGGACCCGGTGAAGCCGCTCAGCCACTGGCGGCCCTGGTAGCGCTCGGGCAGGTATTCGCTCAGGTGCGGGTCGCTGGAGGGCACCAGCAGGGCGTCGGCGCCGGCGGTGGCCAGGGCGTCCTGCACGCGCTGGATGCGCAGGCGGTGTTCGGAGACGCGGGTGTCCATGGGCGGTTCTGCGGAATCGGTGGCGAAGGCGCGAATTCTAGGAGGCTGTCGGGTTTTGGGAGTGCCCCGCGCCGGGGCGAGTCAGGGTGCCAGCCCAGGCGTCGGCGAGGCCGCGGGACGGGCGCCCACAACGAGCGGGCAACGACGGATGGCATCCTGAATCGCCCCGGCCCGCAGGGGTCGGCCACCAAGGGCCCTGCTGCGGCTTTGCCGGCGCTGGCCGGACGGCCACCGCCGGCGGCGCGCCGGCGCCTGGCATCAATGCCCTTGGCGGCCGAACGCGGGGTCCTCCCAAAGCCTGACAACCTCCTAGGAGTGGCCCGATTGACGCGCACGCGCCAGGGTGGGAACGTGCCGGGCACGCACTGTTCGTGGAGCACCCATGGCCGACCCTGCCGCCGCACTGGCCACCCAGGTCAGGAACATCGAGACCCGCACGGGCAAGTCCCTGGCCGAACTGCAGTCCCTGGTGGCCGGCTGCGGCCAGGACAAGGTGGCCGGCCAGCGCAGCTGGCTGATGCAGTCCCTGGGCCTCGGTTATGGTGACGCCAACACGGTGGTGATGCTGGCCAAGCAGGCGGCGGCCGCGCCCGCGCCGTCCGCGGACCCGCTGGACGCGATCTACGCCGGCCCCAAGGCCGGCCTGCGTGTCCTGCATGACGCGCTGATGGCGCAGATCCAAACCCTCGGGCCGTTCGAAGTGGCGCCCAAGCAGAAGTACGTCAGCCTGCGCGGCAAGAAGCAGTTCGCCATGCTGGGCCCGGCCACCAAGACCGAGGTGGAACTGGGCCTGAACGCGAAGGACCTGCCCGACCACCCGCGCCTGAAGAAGCTGGCGCCCGGCGGCATGTGCCAGGCGACGGTGCGGTTGTCCGCCACGGATCAGATCGACGCGACGCTGATGGGGTGGCTGCGCACGGCTTACGATGCGGCAAAGTGAATTGCACACAGGAGACCGCTGAATGCCCGGCCTGCGCCCCGACGTCGACCCCGACGGTTTGCTTGAATATTCCGTCGTCTACACCGACCGCGCCCTCAACCACATGTCGCAGCGCTTCCAGGGTGCGTTGCGCGAGGTGTCGGCGACGCTGAAGGAGGTCTACGGCGCGCGTTCGGCCATCGTCGTGCCTGGCAGCGGCAGCACCGGCATGGAAGCCACGGCGCGCCAGTTCGCCGGTGGCCAGAAGTGCCTGATCGTGCGCAACGGCTGGTTCAGCTACCGCTGGACGCAGATCCTGGAGATGAGCGGCATCGCGCCCGACCCGGTGGTGCTGAAGGCGCGCCGCACCGGCCCTGGCGCCACGGCACCCTTTGCGCCGGCGCCGGTGGATGAGGTGGTGGCCGCGATCCGCGAGACCAAACCGGCCGTGGTCTTTGCGCCCCACGTGGAAACCTCGGCCGGCCTGATGCTGCCCGATGCCTACATCGCCGCCGTGGCGGAGGCCGTGCACGCGGAAGGGGGCCTGATGGTGCTGGACTGCATCGCCAGCGGCGCCGCCTGGGTGGACATGAAGGCCACTGGCGTGGACGTGCTGCTGAGTGCACCGCAGAAGGGCTGGAGCAGCACGCCCTGCGCCGGCCTGGTGATGCTGTCCGACCGCGCCCGCGAGCGCATCGACGCCACCAGCAGCAGCAGCTTCTCGCTGGACCTGAAGAAGTGGCTCGGCATCATCGAGACCTACGAGAACGGCGCTCACGCCTACCACGCGACCTACCCCACGGACGGGCTGGTGCAACTGCGTGACGCGATGGCGGAACTGCGCGCCTTCGGCTTCGCCAACGCCAAGGCCGCGCAGGCGGACCTGGGCCGGCGCGTGCGGGCGATGTTCGCCGAACGCGGCATCGGCAGCGTGGCGGCACCGGGTTTCGAGGCGCCGGGGGTGGTGGTCAGCTACACCGGCCGCGACGACTGGCAGAACACCAAGGCCTGGGCGGCCCAGGGCCTGCAGATTGCCGGCGGCGTGCCGCTGGCCTGCGACGAAGGACCGGACTTCAAGACCTTCCGCGTCGGCCTGTTCGGCATCGACAAGTGGCGTGATGTCGACGCCGCCGTGGCGCGGCTGAAGGCGGCGCTGGACGCGGTGTCCTGAGTCGGAACCCGGCGCCTGCGGGCCGGTGAGCCGTCAGAGGTCCGTGCGCAGCGCCCAGATCTCCGGGAACAGCACCGTGTCCAGCATCTTGCGCAGGTAGCCGACACCGTTGGTGCCGCCGGTGCCGCGCTTGAAGCCGATCACCCGCTCGACCGTGGTCAGGTGGCGGAAGCGCCAGAGGCGGAAGGCGTCCTCCAGGTCGGTCAGTTCCTCGCCCAGCTGGTAGAGGTCCCAGTGCGTGGCCGGGTCGCGGTAGACCTGCAGCCAGGCGGCTTCGACCCCGGCGCTGGCCGTGTAGGGCTGCGTCCAGTCGCGTTCGATCGCGTCCGACGGCACCGGCAGGCCGCGCCGCGCCAGCAGGCGCAGCGCCTCGTCGTAGAGCGACGGTGCGCGGTAGGCGGCGTCCACCTGCGCCAGGCGTTCCGGCGCATGTTCATGCGGCTTGAGCATGGCCGCGTTCTTGTTGCCCAGGCTGAACTCGATGCAGCGGTACTGCCAGCTCTGGAAGCCGCTGCTCCGGGCCAGGTAGGGGCGGATGGCGCTGTACTCCGGCGGCGTCATCGTGCCCAGCACGTCCCAGGCGTGCACCAGCTGCTCCATGATCTTGGACACGCGCGCCAGCATCTTGAAGGCCGGCTGCAGCTGGTCGGCCGCCACCAACCGGATCGCGGCGCCCAGCTCGTGCAGCATCAGCTTCATCCAGAGCTCGCTGGTCTGGTGCTGCACGATGAACAGCATCTCGTCGTGCCCCGGGGACAGCGGGTGCTGTGCGCCCAGCAGCTCGTCCAGGTGCAGGTAGTCGCCGTAACTCATGTCGGCGCTGAAGTCGAGCTGGGCGTCGTGGTGGCCGGGTGCGGCGCTGCCGCCCTGGCCGTGGTCGATCGGGCAACCGCTCATGTCACTGCCGCCTTTTGATTGAACCGGGCCTCGCGCCATTCACCGTGCTCCAGCACCTGCATCAGGTGCTCGACGGCATCCCAGACGTCGACGAAGCGGGTGTACAGCGGCGTGAAGCCGAAGCGCAGGATGTCCGGGGCGCGGAAGTCGCCGATCACGCCGCGCGCGATGAGCGCCTGCACGACGGGGTAGGCGGTCTCGGGGTGCGACAGGCAGACCTGGCTGCCGCGCAGCGCATCGTCGTCGGGCGAGACACGCGTGAGGCCATGGTCGGCGCAGCGGGCTTCGGCCAGCGCGGCAAAGGTGCGTGTCAGCGCCAGCGACTTGGCCCGCAACGCCGCCATGCCGCCCATCGGCTCGGCGGCCAGCACGGTGTCGACACCGCACTCCAGTGCCGCCATGGCCACCACCGAAGGCGTGCCGCAGAGGTAGCGCGCGATGCCGGGGGCAGGGCGGTAGTCGGGCGTGAACTCGAACGGTGCGGCATGGCCCATCCAGCCCGACAGCGGCTGCCAGAAGCGATCGGCATGGCGCGGGTGGGCCCAGACGAAGGCCGGCGCGCCAGGGCCGCCGTTGAGGTACTTGTAGCCGCAGCCCACCGCGAAGTCCGCGTTGGATCCTTGCAGGTCGACCACCACGGCGCCGGCGCTGTGCGCCAGGTCCCAGATCGTCAGCACGCCGGCGCTGTGCGCTGCCGCGGTCAGCGCTGCCATGTCGTGCATGCGGCCGGTGCGGTAGTTGACGTGCGTGAGCATCAGCACGGCCACGTCGTCGCGCAGGCGCGCGCCGATGGCCTCCGCGTCGTCGATCAGCTCGAGCCTGCAACCGTGCTGGGCCGCCAGCGATTCGGCGATGTAGAGGTCGGTGGGAAAGTTGCTGCGCTCGGACACGATCACCCGCCGTGCCGGCGCGTCGGCCTTGGCGATCTTCAGCGCGGCGCTGAGCACCTTGAAGAGGTTCACCGACGTGGAGTCCGCCGCCACCAGCTCGCCCGGCCCGGCACCCACCAGGCGGGCGATCTTGTCGCCCACGCGCTGCGCCAGCGTGATCCAGCCCGCGCTGTTCCAACTGCGGATCAGGCCCTGCCCCCATTCCTCGGCCACCACCTGCTGCACGCGCGCCGGCGTGGCGCTGGGCAGCACGCCCAGCGAATTGCCGTCGAGGTAGATGACGTCGTCCGGCACCGTGAACTGTGCGCGCAGCGGCGCCAGCGGGTCGGCGGCGTCGAGTGCCAGCGCTTCTTCTCTTGTCTGCATCAAAACTCCCTAAGCACGGCCCGCACCGGGCTGGCGTCGGCGGTGGCCAGCTTCAGCGGCAGGGCGATGAGTTCGTAGTCGCCTTCGGGCACGCTGTCGAGCACCAGGTTCTCCAGCACGCGCAGACCGCGGCGGCGGATGACCTGGTGACTGTCCAGTGTCTTGCTGTCGGCGGGGTCGATGCTGGCCGTGTCGATGCCGATCAGCGTCACGCCCCGTTCGGCCAGGCGTTCGACGGTGTCGGGCGCGTAGCCCGCCAGCGCCGGGTCCCAGCGGTCCACGGGGGCGTGGCGGTAGGTGCGCACCAGGACCCTGGGTGGCAGGTCGTCCAGCGCATGGGCCAGGTGGTCCCAGCGCACCAGCGGGCCGCAGTCGATGGCATGGATGACGCGGCAGCGGCCCAGGAAGGGCTCCAGCGACACGGCGCCAATGGGTTCACCCGCCGCGTCGTAGTGCAGCGGGGCGTCGGCGTGGGCGCCGGTGTGCGGCGACAGCGTCAGCGTGCTGACGTTGACCGGGCAGTCGGCATTCAACGTCCATGACCAGCGCAGCTGGAACGCGGCGTCGCCCGGGAACACCGGGGAACCGCTGTGCACCGGTGGCGAGATGTCCCAGAGCTTGGCCATGACGTGCATGGTAGCGAGCGCCGAATTAGTTGACAACTAAAGTATTGAGTCCAAGAATGACCGACATCGGAACGCCGTCCGCCAGGAGCCCGGCCCCATGACCGCCCACATCGACACCTTTGCCCGCGACCGGCTGCCACCGCCGGCGCTGATGCCGGAACTGATCTTCGAACTGCCGGCACTGCAGTTCCCGGCGCTGCTGAACACCACCGCCGCGCTGCTGGACCGGCGCGTGGCCGAAGGCGACGGCGATCGTCCCGCCGTGCTGGGCACCGGGGTGCACTGGAGCTACGCGGACCTGCAAGCGCAGGCCAACCGTATCGCCCGCGTGCTCACTGAGGATCTGGGCCTGGTGCCCGGCAACCGCGTGCTGCTGCGCGGCGCAAACACGCCGATGTTGGCGGCCTGCTTCCTCGGTGTGTTCAAGGCCGGTGGCATCGCGGTGGGCACGATGCCGCTGCTGCGTGCGCGGGAACTGCAGGCCATCGTCGACAAGGCGCAGATCAGCCATGCGTTGTGTGACAACCGGCTGGCGGCGGAGCTCGACACTGCACAGCAGGCCTGCCCCACGCTGAAGCATCGCCTGGACTTCATGGACGGTGCGCTGGAATCAGCCATGACCGCCAAGCCGGCCAGCTTCGAGGCCGTGCCCACGGAGGCCGAGGACATCGCGCTGATGGCCTTCACCTCGGGCACCACCGGCGTTCCCAAGGGCACGATGCACACGCACCGAGACATCCTGGCCGCCTGCGCCTGCTGGCCGCCGCATGTGCTGCGCCCGGTGGCCAGCGACGTGTTCATCGGCAGCCCACCGTTGGCCTTCACCTTCGGCCTGGGCGGGCTGCTGCTGTTCCCGCTGTCGGTCGGGGCGAGCACGGTGCTGCTGGAGAAGGCCACGCCCGACGTGCTGCCCGCGGCCATCGCGCAGTGGCGGGCCACGGTGTGCTTCACGGCGCCCACCAGCTACCGTGCCATGGCCGCCACGGCAAAGCAGCACGACCTGTCGTCGCTGCGCAAGTGCGTGTCGGCGGGCGAGGCCCTGCCGGCGGCCACGCGTCAGCTGTGGAAACAGACCACAGGCATCGAGATCATCGACGGCATCGGCAGCACCGAGATGCTGCACATCTTCATCAGCGCCGACGAGGCGCAGGCGCGTCCGGGGGCGACGGGCGTGCCGGTGCCAGGGTATCGCGCTGCGATCCTGGACGACCAGGGCCGCGAACTGCCCCCGGGGCAGGTGGGCCGTCTGGCCGTGAAGGGCCCGACCGGCTGCAAGTACCTGGCCGACGATCGCCAGGCCACCTACGTGCAGCAGGGCTGGAACCTCACGGGCGACGCCTACCTGGTCGACGAGGCCGGGCACTACGTCTACCAGGCGCGCACCGACGACATGATCATCTCCGGCGGCTACAACATCGCCGGGCCAGAGGTGGAAGGCGCGTTGCTGCTGCACCCGGCGGTGGCCGAGTGCGGCGTGGTGGGCCAGGCCGACCCGGAACGCGGGCAGATCGTGAAGGCCCATGTGGTGCTCAAGCCCGGCCACACCGGCGACGAGGCCATGGCCAAGGCGCTGCAGGACTTCGTCAAGCAGACCATCGCGCCCTACAAATACCCGCGGGCGATCGAGTTCCGCACCACGCTGCCGCGCACCGAGACCGGCAAGCTGCAGCGCTTCAGGCTGCGCACGGAGGCATGATGAAACAAGTGCTGCAACCGGAAGGCTGGGCGGCGCCCAAGGGCTATGCCAATGGCGTGTCGGCCCACGGCCAGTGGGTGGTGCTGGCGGGGCAGATCGGCTGGAACGCGCAGGCGCAGTTCGACAGCGACGACCTCGTCGACCAGGTGCGCCAGGCGCTGCTGAACGTGCGTGCGCTGCTGGCCGAGGCCGGCAGCGGGCCTGAGCACATGGTGCGCATGACCTGGTACCTGGTCGACAAGCGCGAGTACCTGGCTCGCGGGCGCGAGATCGGCGCCGTCTACCGCGAGGTGTTGGGCCGTGAATACGGCGTGGCGATGACGGCGGTGCAGGTGGCCGACCTGATCGAGGACCGCGCCAAGGTGGAGATCGAGGTCACGGCCGTGCGGCCGGGGGCCTGAACGCGGGTCGGAACGCGGGCCTGAACACGGGCCAGCAGCGCCGCTCAGGCCGAATCGATCACCTCGGCAGCATTGCGGAAGGCGTCCACTGCCGCCGGAAAGCCGCAGTAGACGCTGGCGTGCAGGAAGATCTCCTGCAGTTCCGCTGGCGTGACGCCGTTGTTCAGCGCCCCGCGCACGTGGATCTTCAGCTCGTGCATGCGGCCCAGCGCCACCAGCATGCTCACGGTGACGATGCTGCGCGTGCGCAGGTCAATGCCGTCGCGCTGCCAGGTGTTGCCCCAGGCGTGGCGCGTCACCAGTTCCTGCAGCGGTTCGGAAAACGGCGTGGCCTTGGCCAGGGCCTGGTCGACGTAGGTGTCGCCCAGCACGGCACGTCGGGTGGCCAGGCCTGCGGGGTCGAGGTCCATGCGGGCTCCTGCAGTGTTTGGGCAGCCGAGCATAAGGGCCTGGGCGTGCCCAAGCGGCGCGGCGGGCCATGCCGGAGCAGGACCCGCCGCGCCGCGTTGCCGTCATCGGCGTGGGCTCAGAGGTCCTCGGGCTCGTCGGTCTCCGACGTCGGCGGCATCAGGTCCGCCAGATCCAGCGGCTCCGCCGTGTCGTCCGCCGGCCGCTGGCCGACGTAGGTGGTGAAGGCCGTGCTCGAGCTCAGCGCGCTGGCCGGCACGTCACCGCTGGCCTGAGGCGGCGGCGACAGTGGCGGGCCATCATCATGACCGCCACAGCCGGTCAGGCCCGTCAGCGCGGCACTCAGCAAGGCAAAGGCGAGGATGCGCATGGTGTGGGCCCTCCTCACTGCGCGCCTGGCCGCGGTGTGTTCAGGTACGGGAAGGCCGGCAGCAGCGGTACCACGGCCTGGTCCACGGCGTCGTGCAGGCTGAAGGCGGTGGCGCCCAGCGGTGCGGCTGATGGCTTGCAGTCGGTGCCGAACCCCAGGCTGTTGCCGTCGCCGTTGGCCACGCACAGCCCGCCCATGACGGCCACCAGGGCGATGTCGACCACGTCGTCCTTCGGCCGGCGGCCGTTGGGGAAGCCGGCGAAATCGCTCTGGCCGGCCAGCAGGCTGCCGACGATGCCCAACCGGTTCTGGCTGGCAAACGGTACCGGTGCGATCGACGTGTTCAGCCGCAGCATCTCCGAGGCCACCACGTTCATCGGCTGGTTCACACCCGGGATGCCGGTGAGGAAGGTGGTGACGAGGTCGGTGCGCGGGAAGTTGGTCGGCGCCGTACCGGGGATGTTGAGTGCGATCTCCAGCAGGGCCGGCAGCGTCGGGTTCGTCACGTAGTCGGCGAACTGCGCGTCGTCGGCCGGCTTGGCGGCGTTGAAGCGGTCCTTGTCCTTCAAGCCGATGACCACCTCATTGACCAGGGGCATGCCCAGGCGCGAGACCTGGACCCAGGCGCCACCGACCTTTTCGCTGGTCTGGTGGCCCGAGGCCGGCTTGCCGTCGAGCAGCCGCGCCTGGCGCAGGCTGGCGGTCGTCCAGCCGCCGATCACGGGGTCACTGCTGCCGGGTTTGACGAGGCAGTCCTTGTGCACCTCCAACGCCAGCGTGGTCACACTCTTGCCGTCGATGGTGTTGGGCGCGGCATTGATCAGCGCCGGGTTGGTGATCACGTCCAGCGGGGCGTTGACGAGGTCGAAGATCGCCCCCAGGTTGACGGCGAACGGGTCCTGCCGCTGGCCCACGAAGACGCGTGCATTGGTGCTGCAACCAGGGATCTTCACCTCGTGCACGTGGCGGCCAGCGTAGGCGGCGTAGTCGGGGATCGTCTTGCTGCCGATGTTGTCCACCGGCTTGGGCAGTTCCGTGCCGCCGCCGTTGACGGCCGCCAGCATCTGCCCGCCGGCCTGCCGCCGCCCGCCCTTGACGAGGGTGACGGTGAAGGTCTCGCCCAGTTGCAGGTTGGGGTCACGCGGCTGGCTCACGCTGCCGGCCTGGATCAGGGGGATGGCCACCTGCTTGCCACCGATGTTCAGGCTGACGCCAGCGCCGTTGCCGGCCAGCTTGTTCTGAACGCGGAACTGGAAGCTCAGGTCCTCTTTGGCGTCGCCGTCGTTGTCGATGTGGATCTCGTACAACGCGTTGGGGTCCAGCGAGAAGTAGTTGGGGCCACCGTAGGCGTCCTGCAGTGGCAGGTAGTTCGCGATCAGCGTGACGAAACCGTCGCGGCCGGGTTCGTAGCTTCGGAACATGTAGAAGTCCGACGCGTCCACCTTGGGCGCCGTGGTGATGAACGGCGCTTCGCGGTGGCTGGATGCCGAGGCCAGGGTGGCCGCTGCGGCCAGCGCCAGGGGCGCCAGCTTTGAGATCGTGTGCATTGCGGGGTCTCCAAGGTTGACCGGTCAGCTAGTACTGACGTGGATGCGAAATGCATCAGACAGTCAATACGCGACCGGTTGGTAATTGGATGCAGCCCGTGGTGTGCTCAGGATCCCGTTGGCGATTTGTCGAAGGGCGGCGTTTCGGCCGTCACATCACCGCGCCCAGCTGCCAGGGCACGAACTCGTTCTGCCCGTAGCCATGCAGCTCGCTCTTGCTGCGCTGGCCGGAGGCCGTGGCCAGCATGAGCCGGAAGATGCGTTCGCCGGCGTCGTCCACCGTTTCCAGACCGTCGACGATGCCGCCGCAGTCGATGTCGATGTCGTCTTCCTGGCGCAGCCACAGGGCGGTGTTGGTGCTGAGCTTGAGCGACGGTGACGGTGCACAGCCGTAGGCCGAGCCGCGCCCGGTGGTGAAGCAGATCAGGTTGGCACCGCCGGCCACTTGGCCGGTGGCCGACACCGGGTCGTAGCCCGGGGTGTCCATGAAGACGAAGCCGCGCGCCGTGGCCGGCATGGCAAATTCGAGCACGTCCACCAGCGCCGTGGTGCCGCCCTTGGCGATGGCGCCCAGACTCTTCTCCAGGATGGTGGTCAGCCCGCCGGCCTTGTTGCCGGCCGAGGGGTTGTTGTCCATCTGCATCTGGTTGCGGGCGGTGTAGGCCTCCCACCAGCGGATGCGGTCGATGAGTTTCTGCGCGACGGCCGGCGAGACGGCACGCCGCGTCAACAGGTGCTCGCCGCCATAGACCTCGGGTGTCTCCGACAGGATGGCGGTGCCGCCATGGCGCACCAGGCGGTCCACTGCCGCGCCCAGCGCCGGGTTGGCGCTGATGCCGGAATAGCCGTCGCTGCCGCCGCATTGCAGGCCCACGGTGAGGTGGCTGGCGGGCACCGGCTGGCGTGTCACCCGGTTGGCGTCCGGCAGCATGGACTTCACCAGCGCGACGCCACGGGCCACGGTCTTGGCGGTGCCACCGCTGTCCTGGATGCTGAAGGTGGCCAGGTTGGCGCCTTCGGCCAGACCTTCCTGCGCCACCAAGCCCTGGATCTGGTTGGTTTCACAACCCAGGCCGACGATGAGGATGGCCGCGAAGTTGGCGTGCCGCGCATAGCCGCCCAGCGTGCGGCGCAGCACCTGCAGTTCCTCGCCATCCGAAGCCGTGGCGCAGCCCATGCCGTGCGTGAGCGCGACGACGCCGTCGACGTTCGGATAGCCGGCCAGCGCGTCGCCACGGAAGTGGTCGGCGATGCCGCGTGCCACCGTGGCCGAACAATTCACGCTGGTGAGGATGCCGATGTAGTTGCGCGTGGCCACGCGACCATCCGCGCGCACGATGCCGTTGAAAGTGGCGGGCGCATCCACGAAGGCCGTGGGCCGGGCGTCGACGCCGGGTTCGTGGGCGCGGTCGAAGGCGCTGAAGGCCAAGTTGTGCACATGCACGTGCTGGCCCGGCGCGATGGCCGCTGTGGCGGCACCAATGATTTGGCCGTAGCGCACAACGGGCTCGCCAGCAGCCACGGCGCGCGTGGCAACCTTGTGGCCCGGTGGGACCATCGCCGCAACCGTGATGCCTTCGCCCTCCAATACCGTACCGGGAAGCAACTGGCGACGTGCGATGACGACGTTGTCGGCGGGGTGGATGCGGATGGCGGGGGATGTCATGGGATGACTCCTGGCGATGGGTTGACTTGGCCCGGTTTCGACCCGGCGCGTACGTTGGTTCTCTGTGCGTTTGCAGCAGGGCGAGCCACGGAGGGCGGGCCTGGCCTGGCGCTCCTGTCCCCCGGCTCGCGCTGGGCGCTCGCCTCCTCCTTTACCTCGCGCCAGGCCAGGCCCGCCCTCCGCGGCCAGGGGCAGCGGTTGTTTTCCCTCGGCCACCCGTGCGCGTCCGCAAGGCGGCGGCGGGCAGGCCTGTGGCGCGCATCGAGGACGCCGAGCATCGCAGGGCCCGAGGCCGCGCGCGCCAGCGCGCTTCGTAGACTGACTCGCGGCCGCTGTTCGACCACAGCGAACGCAGTGAGCGGAGGGAGTTTGGCCGCGGGCCTCGGGACCGAGAAGCGCAGGGGAGCCGGAGCGCAGCGCAGGCCGTCCGAACTAAGCGCCACAGGCCTGCCCGCCGTCGCCTTGCCGCCTCGGCGGTGGAGGGCGGCATCAAATGCACGCACAGCATCCAACGTCCGCTCCGGGTCAATAGCGGTCACCCAGGAGGTTGCTCCCGCGCAGGTGGCTTCAGCCCTCAGTCCAACAGGCTCGCATCCCAGGCATGCACCTTCTGCTGCTGCTCACCCAGCCCTTCGATGCCCAGGCGGATCACGTCGCCAGCCTTCAGGTAGACGGCATTCGGCTTCACGCCCATGCCCACGCCGGGCGGCGTGCCGGTGGTGATGACGTCGCCGGCGCGCAGCGTCATGAAGCGGCTGAGGTAGCTCACCAGTGTGGCCACGCCGAAGATCATGGTCTTGGTGCTGCCGTTCTGGTGGCGGTGGCCATTGACCTCCAGCCACATGCCCAGGGCCTGCGGGTCAGGCACCTCGTCGGCGGTCACCAGCCAGGGGCCGATGGGGCCGAAGGTGTCGCAGCCCTTGCCCTTGTCCCACTGGCCGCCGCGCTCGAGCTGGTACTCGCGCTCCGACACGTCGTTGATCACGCAGTAGCCGGCCACGTGCTGCAGCGCATCGGCTTCGGACACATAACGCGCCGTGCTGCCGATGACCACGCCCAGCTCGACTTCCCAGTCGCTCTTGACCGAGTTCTGCGGCAGCACCACCGGGTCGTTGGCACCCTGCGCGCAGTCCGGCGTCTTCATGAAGACGATGGGCTCTTTGGGGATGGGCATGTTCGATTCAGCCGCATGGTCGGCGTAGTTCAGGCCGATGGCGATGAACTTGCCCAGGCCGGACCAGGGCACGCCGGCGCGGCCCATGGGCACCACGGGCAGCGTGCTGGTCTCCAGCGCGCGCAGCTTGGCCAGGCCGGCCGGCGAGAGCGTCTGCGCCGTGATGTCGGCGATGACGCCGGACAGGTCGCGGACCTGGCCGTCGGCGTCGAGGAGGGCGGGCTTTTCCTGGCCCTTGGGGCCGTGTCGCAGGAGTTTCATGGATCGTGTGTATTCAGTTGGACCAGCCGCCGTCGATGACTTGCGCGGTGCCGGTGGTGAAACGGGATTCGTCGCTGGCCAGGTACACGGCCAGCAGGGCGATCTCCTCGGGCGTGCCCAACCGGCCCATGGGCTGGCGGGCAATGAAGGCGGCTTCCACCTGGGCAGCACTCTGGCCGCTGGCGGCCGCCTGGGCGGCGATGCGGTCGCGCAGGCTGGGGCTTTCCACCGTGCCCGGGCAGATGGCGTTGCAGCGGATGCCTTGGGTGATGAAGTCCGCGGCCACCGCCTTGGTCAGGCCGATGACGGCGGCCTTGGTGGTGCCGTAGACGAAGCGGTTGGGTGCGCCCTTGAGGCTGCCCGCCACCGAGGCGATGTTGATGATGGAGCCACCGCCCTTGGCCAGCATGCCCGGCAGGAAGGCCTGGATGGTGCGGAACTGCGAGCGCACGTTGAGGTTGAAGGCGAAGTCCCAGTCGGCCTCGCTGCAGTCCAGCACCGTGCCGGCATGCACGAAACCGGCGCCGTTGAAGAGGATGTCCACCGGGCCATGCGCGGCCGCGGCGGCCTGGATGGCCTGCGGGTCCAACGCGTCGAGCTTCACGCCGGTGGCGCCTTTCAGCGTGGCCAGCAATGATTCGTTGAGGTCGGTGGCGATCACGCGTGCGCCTTCGCGCACAAACGCTTCGGCCACCGCGCGGCCGATGCCCTGGCCGGCGGCGGTGAGGAAGGCGGTCTTGCCTTGCAGTCTCATGGGGGTCTCTTGGGAAGTCAGGAAGGGATCAGCTGCACCTTGGTGCTGCGGGTCTTGTCGGCGGCCAGCGCAAAGGCATCGGCCGCATCGGTCAGCGGCAGTTGCGCGCTGATCAACGGGCGCACGTCCACGCGCCGGCTGCGGATGGCCTGCACCGCCCAGTCGAAGGCCAGGTGGGCGCGGAAGACACCGCGGTAGTCCAGTTCGCGGGCCATGATGCTGTTGGCGGGGAACGGGATCTCCGCCGGCAGCGTGCCGACCTGCATCACGCGGCCGCCGCGCTTGGCGGCCTTGAGGCAGGTGGCCAGGGCCGACGGGTGGCCGGCGCATTCCACGGCCACGTCGGCAGTGTCGGCCAGGGTGGCGGGATCCACCTGGTCGGTGCGGACCACGGCGTCGGCGCCGACGAGCCGCGCCATCTCCAGCGGCCGGTCCATCACATCGGCCACCACCACACGGGCCGCACCGGCCAGGCGCGCGGCCAGCACCGTCATGCAGCCGATGGTGCCGCCGCCGGTGATGAACACCGTCTCGCCGAGCACCGGGCCGGCGCGGTGCAGCGCATGCAGGCCAATGGACAGCGGTTCGGCGCAGGCGATCTCGCCCAGGCTGATGTCGGGTTCCGTGATCGGCGTGAGCTGCGCTTCGCCCATCACGAAGGCGTCGCGGAACAGCCCCTGCGCGTGCGGGAACACGCTGGCGCTGCCCAGGAAGAACATCGTGCGGCAGAGGTTGCCGCGGCCGCTGCGGCAGTAGTCGCAGTGGCCGCAGGGGTGCGACGGGTTGATGGCGACGCGGTCGCCCGGCTGTACGCGGGTGACAGCGCTGCCGATGGCGTCCACCACGCCCGAGGCCTCATGGCCGGGGATCAGCGGTTCGCGCACCTTGAAGGCGCCCACGGCACCATGCTGCCAGTAGTGCAGGTCCGACCCGCAGATGCCAGCGGCGCCCAGCTGCAGACGCACGTCGTGCGGGCCCAGGGCCGGGGTGTCGAGCTGTTCCAGCCGCAGGTCGTGCGCGGCGTGGATGCGGCAGGTCAGGGTCATGTCGGGATCACCTTCACGTGGGCCAGTTGCTCCTGGGCTTCGACCAGGGACGGCACGAACTTGCGCCCGTGGCCCAGGGCGCTGGCCAGCGCGAGCGACTGGTGCACCGCTTCACCCACCACGCTGGGCGTGCCCTGGTTCTCGGCCAGGTGGGTGTAGTAGCGCACGTCCTTGCGCGCGTTGTCGAGTTCGAACTTCAGGCCGTCCAACTGACCGTCCAGGGTCTTGGCCATCGCCTGGAACAGGCCGCAGTTGACCGGGCCCATGGACACCAGCGACACCAGTTGCCGAAGGTCGACGCCGGCCTTGGTGCCGACGGCGAAGGCTTCGGCCGTGGCCGTGCAGATGGCCTGGGCGATGAAGTTGTTCAGCAGCTTGATGGTATGGCCGGCGCCCGGCCCGCCAACGTGGAACACGTTTTCGGCGAAACACTTGAGCACAGGCTCGATCTGGGCGAACAGCGCCGGCTCGGCACCGACCATCACGTTCAGGCGGCCGGCTTCGGCTTCCACCGGTGTGCGCGACAGCGGCGCGTCCACCAGCGTCATGCCGGCCGCCGAACAGCGGTCGCGCAGACGCGCCGTGCTGTCCGGCTCGGCGGTGGAGCAATCGACGATCACCAGGCCCGGCTTGGGCGCGGCGAGCATGGCGTCGAGGTTGGCCTCCACCTGCGGCGAGCCGGTGACGCACAGGAACACGATCTCGCTGCGCGCAGCGAGTGCGGCGGGCGAGGGCGCTTCCACGGCACCAGCGGCCAGCAGGTCGGCCATGCGCTCGCGGTTGCGGTGCACCGTGAGCGCCAGTGCGTGGCCCTGGGCCAGCAAGTTCTTCGCCATGCCGTGGCCCATCAGGCCGCTGGCGCCGATGAATCCGATGTTCATGGGTGGAGTTCCGCCCCGCACGGCCGCCCGAAGGGGCGGACGCGCCCCTCGGGGGCCGCGAGCAAAGCGAGCTGGGGGCTCATGGTCAGCCACGGCCCACGAAGGGCATCTTGGTGGCCATCACGTTGACGAACAGCATGTTGGCCGACAGCGGCAGGCGCGACATGGTGAGGAAAGCGTCGACCACACATTGCAGGTCCATGCGCGGCTCGGGCTTCATGCTGCCGTCGGCCTGTGGCACGCCGGCGACCATGCGGTCGGTCATCTCGCTGGCGGCGTTGCCGATGTCGATCTGGCCCACTGCGATGTCCCAGGGCCGGCCATCCAGCGCCGCGGTGCGCGTCAGGCCGCTGATCGCGTGCTTGGTGGCGGTGTAGCCGATGGAGCCCGGCCGTGGTGCATAGGCCGAGATGCTGCCGTTGTTGATGATGCGGCCGCCCATCGGCTGCTGCGCCTTCATGATGCGGAAGGCCTGGCTCAGGCAGTAGAAGCTGCCGTTGAGGTTGGCGTCGACGATGCGCCGCCAGTCGGCGCCGCTGACCAGGTCCGGCGTCTGCGGCGGCAGGCCCATGCCGGCGTTGTTGAACAGCAGGTCCAGCCGGCCGAAGGTCTTCTCGATCTGCGCGAAGGTGGCGGCCACCTGCTCCTCCTGGCCGACATCGCAGGCGATGGGCAGACAGCGGCTGGCCGCGTCACCGGCACGCTGCGCGGTCTCCTTCAGGGCGTCGATGCGGCGGCCGATGACGGCCACGCTCCAGCCTTCGGCCAGCAGGCCCAGGGCGCAGGCCCGGCCGATGCCGGACCCTGCGCCGGTGATTGCGGCGAATTTCATGGGGTGTCTCCTGGTGTTGTGCGGTCTGCGACGGCCGGCAGCACGACCGTGCCAGGTCGCGCCGTGGGCTGTTCAGAGGCTCAGTGGTTGTCCTTGGGCACGAAGGCCCCGCGCTTGCCGCGCAGGAAGTCGAGGTCGGCGCCTTCGTCGGCCTGCAGCACGGTGTCGATGTAGAGCTTCCAGTAGCCGCTGTTCAGTGGTGCCACCGGGGGCTGCCAGGCGGCACGGCGACGCTCGAGTTCGGCATCGTCCACATGCAGGTGCAGCTTGCGGCCGGGCACGTCCAGCGTCACGAGGTCACCGTTCTGCACCAGGGCCAGCGGGCCGCCGGCTGCGGCCTCGGGCGCAGTGTGCAGCACCACGGTGCCGTAGGCGGTGCCGCTCATGCGCGCGTCGCTGATGCGCACCATGTCCGTGATGCCCTTCTTCAGCACCTTGGGCGGCAGCGGCATGTTGCCCACCTCGGCCATGCCAGGGTAGCCCTTGGGGCCGCAGTTCTTCAGCACCAGCACGCAGGTCTCGTCGACGTCGAGGTTCTCGTCGTCGATGCGCTTGTGGAAGTCGTCGCTGTCCTCGAAGACCACGGCGCGGCCGGTGTGCACCATCAGCGCCGGCGTGGCGGCGCTGGGTTTGATGACGGCGCCGCGCGGTGCCAGGTTGCCGCGCAGCACGGCGATGCCTGCCTTGTCCTTGAACGGCTGGTCGAAGGGCTTGATGACCCGGGCGTCGAAGACCTCGGCCTCGGCGATGTTCTCGCCCATGGTCTGGCCGGTCACGGTGATCACGTCGCGGTGCAGCAGGTGCTCGATCTGCTTCATCACGGCGGGCAGGCCACCGGCGTAGCAGAAGTCCTCCATCAGGTGGTCGCCGCTGGGTTGCAGGTTCACCAGGCAGGGCAGTTCGCTGCCCAGGCGTTCGAAGTCGTCCACCGTCAGCGGCACGCCCAGGCGGCCGGCAATGGCGATCAAGTGGATCACGGCGTTGGTGCTGCCGCCGATGGCCGCCAGCGTGCGGATGGCGTTCTCGAAGGCTTCACGTGTGAGCACCTTGGAGAGCACGAGGTCCTCGTGCACCATGTCCACGATGCGCCGACCGGCCATGCGCGCCAGCACGTTGCGCCTGCCGTCGACGGCGGGATACGCAGCGTTGCCGGTCAGGCCCACGCCCAGGGCCTCGACCATGCTGGCCATCGTGCTGGCCGTGCCCATGGTCATGCAATGGCCGTGGCTGCGGTGCATGCAGCTCTCGGCCTCGAAGAAGTCCGACAGCTTCAGCGTGCCGGCACGCACCTGCTCGCTCATGCTCCAGACGCCGGTGCCGGAGCCCAGTTCCTGCCCGCGCCACTTGCCGTTGAGCATGGGGCCGCCGCTGACGCCGACGGTGGGCAGGTCCACGCTGGCCGCGCCCATCAGCAGGGCAGGGGTGGTCTTGTCGCAGCCCATCAGCAGCACCACGCCGTCCAGCGGGTTGCCTCGGATGCTCTCTTCGGTGTCCATGCTGGCCAGGTTGCGGTAGAGCATGGCCGTGGGCCTCAGCAGCACCTCGCCGAGCGACATCACGGGGAACTCGAGCGGGAAGCCGCCGGCCTCGTGCACACCGATCTTCACCTGCTCGGCGATGGAGCGGAAATGGCTGTTGCAGGGCGTGAGTTCGCTGAAGGTGTTGCAGATGCCGATGACCGGCCGGCCCTCGAACTGGTCGTGCGGGATGCCCTTGCCCTTGAGCCAGCTGCGGTAGGCAAAACCGTCGCGGTCCTGGCGGCCGAACCAGTGGTAGCTGCGGAGTTCGTCGGCGCGCTTCTTGCGGCGGGGCTGGTCGCTCATGGAGGGTGTGCTTTCGGAGTGCTGGCTTTCCCGGGTACGCCCGGAACGCCTTCAATACTATGGTATGACGATTGAACCCCTCACCGTGGAATCCCCGATGCCCGAACGCGCCCACCTGCTCACCGCTGCCAAGCTGTCGCCGTTGTTGGTGCCGCAACTCGAAGCGGCCTTTACCGTGCACGACCGCCTGCACGACACGGCCCCGGCCGCCTTCACCGCCGTGGCGCCGCAGATCCGCGCGATTGCTGCCAGCGGTGATTCGCGCGTGAGTGGCGAATTGATCGCGCAATTGCCGGCGCTGGAGGTGATCTCCGTCATGGGTGTGGGTTATGACGGTGTCGACGTGGCGGCCGCGAAAGCGCGCGGCATCATGGTCACGCACACGCCTGACGTGCTCAACGACGATGTGGCCGACCTGGCACTGGGGCTGATGCTGAGTGCCTCGCGCCAGTTGCCGGCGGCCGACCGCTGGGTGCGTGACGGCAGCTGGGAATCCCGTGGCGCCATGCCGCTGGCGCGCAAGATGTCGGGCGCGCGCCTGGGCATCGTGGGCATGGGCCGCATCGGCCAGGCCATCGCACAACGGGCCGCGGCCTTCGGCATGGACATTGCCTACAACGCGCGCTCGGCAAAGTCGGTGTTGCCCTGGGCCTTTGTGCCCGAGGTGACGGCACTGGCGGCGCGCAGCGATTTCCTGGTGCTGATCACGCCCGGCGGTGCGGGCACGAAGCATCTGGTCAACGCCGAGGTGCTGCAGGCCTTGGGCAAGGGCCGCGGCGAGGGCATCCTCGTCAACGTGGCGCGCGGTTCGGTGGTGGATGAGGCAGCGCTCATCGATGCGCTGGAGCGCGGTGTCATCGCCGGCGCGGCGCTGGATGTCTTCGAGGACGAACCCCGCGTGCCGGCGCGGCTGCGCGCGCTGCCCCAGGTGGTGCTGGCGCCGCACATCGGCAGCGCCACCCAGGCCACCCGCCAGGCCATGGCCGACCTGGCATTCGACAACCTGCGCCTGCACTTTGCGGGCCAGCTCCTGCGCACGCCGGTGCCGGAGTGCCGCTGATCGTCGGCTGCGCCAATGGTCCGGCGCGGCTGGCGGCTCAGGGAATTCCCCCGAACTGCATTCCTTCAATCATCATACGATAACACCACTGGCCTGCTTGAGGCCGGACCACGCAAGGAGACGACCCGCATGAAGACCAAGTTGCTGCTCGCTGCGCTCGCCGGCGCCGGGCTGATCGCCAGTTTCCCCGCCGCTGCGCAGGACAAGCTCACCGTCTGGTGGGCCAAGGGCTTCTACAAGGGCGAGGATGACGCCTTCCTCGAAGCGGTGAAGAAGTTCGAGGCCAAGTACCCGAAGATCAAGGTGGACCTGTCGCTCTATGCGCCGCAGGAGGGCATTCCGAAGTCGGTGGCCGCGCTGGATGCCGGCAATCCGCCGGACGTGGCCTACAGCGACGTGTTCGACTTCCAGGTCACGGCCAAGTGGGCCTCGGAGGGCAAGCTGGAGGACGTGTCCTCCCTCATCGACCCGATCCGCGACAAGTTCGAGCCGAAGGCGCTGTCCACCACCTTCCTGCTGGATGCAACCTCGGGCAAGCGCGCCTACTACGCCTACCCGATCAAACAGCAGACCATGCACATCCAGTACTGGAAGGACATGCTGGGCGAGGCAGGCTTCAAGGAAAGCGACATCCCGAAGGACTGGAAGGGCTTCTGGGATTTCTGGTGCGACAAGGTGCAGACGGCCTCGCGCCAGAAGACCGGCAAGCGTGTGTACGGCACGGGCTTCCCGATGGGTGTGGACTCGAGCGACTCGTTCTACTCGTTCCTGACCTTCATGGACGCGCACAACGTGACCCTGGTCAGCGATTCCGGCAAGCTGCTGGTGGACGACCCGGCTGTGCGCCAAGGCCTGATCGACACCGTGAACGACTACGCCGGCGCCTACACGCGGGGCTGCACGCCGCCGTCGTCCACGGCCTGGAAGGACCCGGACAACAACGTCGCCTTCCACAACAAGACCATCGTGCTGACGCACAACGCGACGATCTCGATCGCGACCAAGTGGCTGGACGATTCCACGAACCCGAACCTGACCGCGGAACAGCGTGCGACGGCGAAGGACAACTACGAGAACCGCATCGCCACCGCGGGGTTCCCGGCCAAGCCTGACGGCAGCAAGATGATCTACCGCGCGGCCGTCAAGACCGGCGTGATCTTCAAGGCGGCGAAGAACAAGGACGCGGCGCGCAAGTTCGTCAGCTTCCTGCTCGACGAGAAGAACCTGACGCCTTATGTCGAAGGCGCCAAGGGTCGCTGGTTCCCGGTGCTCAAGACCAGCCAGCAGAGCCCGTTCTGGAAGGCCGACCCGCAGCGCCTGGCGGTCTACAACCAGTTCATGGCCGGCACCACGCCGTTCGAGTTCACGAAGAACTACAAGTTCACCACGCTGAACAACGAGAACGTCTGGGCCAAGGCCGTCAACCGGGTCGTCAGCGAGAAGTGGGCCACTGACAAGGCCGTGGACGAGATGATCGCCCGCATCAAGACGGTCGCTGGCAACTGAGACCCTGGGCCGGGTGCCCGGCCCGTGCAGATCGGCCACCTGTGGGTGGTGTGACTGCCGGGCCAGGCTGCTGCATGCCCGGCCCGCCATTCGCTGAACCGCTTGCCCCGCCGGCCGGACCGCCCGGTCGGTAGGGTGGGCGACGTTCCAAGGATTCCCGTGAGCACGTCCCTGGTTGGGTCCACGTGCGCACCCCGGCGCCCCGCCCGGGCGAAGGCCTTCCGATGAGCACCACCGCCACCCTGTCGCCGGCCGCGCCGCCGGCCAAGCCCAAAGGGTCGAACACCTGGCACCGCTGGGGTCGCATCCTCGTGGCGCCCTATGTGCTGGTGTTCCTGGTCTTTGTCCTCTATCCCGTGGGCTATGGCCTGTGGCTGGCGCGCGACCCGCAGAACTACGTGCAGCTGGCCAACGACCCGGTGTTCTTCCGCACCGTGGTCAACACCGTCATCTTCCTGGTGGTGGCGGTGAATCTGAAGATGATGATCGCGCTGGGCCTGTCGGGCTTCTTCGTGCAGAGCCGCTGGTGGATCAAGATCGTCGCGCTGATCTTCATCCTGCCCTGGGCCGTGCCGTCGATCCCGACCATCCTGTCGGTGCGCTTCATGCTGAACCCGGAGTGGGGCGTGATCAACACGCTGTACTTCAAGCTCACGGCGCTGGACGGCCCGAACTGGCTGAACGACCCGACGCTGGCCTTCAGCCTGTCGATGCTGATGCACATCTGGAAGTCGCTGCCGTTCTGGACACTGATCCTGGTGGCGGGCCGGCTCGCCATTCCCACCGAGCAGTACGAAGCCGCCAGCGTGGACGGCGCGACGCGCTGGCAGAAGTTCCGCTTCATCACCTGGCCGGCGATGAAGGGGCTGTACCTGACGTCCACCATCCTGTCGATGATCTGGACGCTGGGTGATTTCAACAGCGTCTACCTGCTCACCGGCGGTGGCCCGGCGGACCTGACGCACGTGCTGGCCACGCTGGGCATCCGCTACCTGCGCCTGGACCAGGTGGAACTGGCCATGGCCTCCATCGTGGTGGCACTGCCCCTGGTGCTGCCCCTGGTCTACGTGATGATGAAGCGGCTGAGCAAATGAGCACGACGCCGGCCCTGCGGAGGACACGATGAAATTCAGCTGGCGCAAGGCCAACCGCGAGGCCCAGTTGTTGCTGGTGGGCATCCCGGTGCTGCTGTGGACACTGATCCCGGTCTACCACCTGTTCCTGTTCGCGATCTCGCCGCGTGACACGGCCACCAGCGGCAAGCTGTGGCCCGATCACCCGACGATGCAGAACTTCACCACGGTGTTCCAGCAGCAGCACTTCTACCTGAATCACTTCTGGCTGCAGCTGGGCAACTCGTTGCTGATCGCCGTGTCGGTGGGGGTGCTGACGCTGTTCGTCGCCACCTGTGCCGCCTTCGCCATCAGCCGGCTCAAGGTGCCGGGTGGGCGCACGGTGATGAACCTGGCGCTGTTCACCTACTTCATCCCGGCCGCGTTCCTGGCGGTGCCCATGTACAAGACCATGGCCAACTATGGCCTGCTCAACAGCAAGTGGTCCATGGTGCTGGCGATGGTGACCATCGCGTCGCCGTACTGCATCTGGGTGCTCAAGCAGGCGAGCGACAAGCTGCCCTGGGAGCTGGACGAGGCCGCACGCATCGACGGTGCGTCGCCGCTGCAGCTGTTCCGCCTGGTCTATGTGCCGCTGATGGTGCCGTCGCTGGTGGCAGTGGGCACCTATTCGCTGCTGCTGGCCTGGAACGAATACCTCTACGGTTTCCTGCTGCTGAGCAAGGAAACCGACCTCACGCTGGCGGTGGCGTTGGGCAACTTCCTGGCGGCCGACGATTCGCCGTGGGAACTGCTTATGGCCACCGGCTTCGTCTACGCGCTGCCGCCGGCAGCGATCTACTACGCATTCAAGCGCTACATGGTGTCGGGCCTGACGGCCGGCGCCGTGAAGAGCTGAGGCCCCCAAGATGGCAAGCGTCACCTTCCGCAACATCCAGAAGAACTACGGCCGGGTCAAGGTCATCCATGGCATCGGTTTCCAGATCGTCGACGGCGAGTTCGTCGTGCTCGTGGGCCCGTCGGGCTGCGGCAAGAGCACCTTGCTGCGCATGCTGGCCGGCCTGGAGGAGATCTCCGGCGGCGAGATCCTGATCGACGACACCGTGGTCAACGACCTGGAGTCCAAGGACCGCGACATCGCGATGGTCTTCCAGAGTTACGCGCTGTACCCGCACATGACGGTGCGCGAGAACATGGGCTTCAGCCTGCGTCTGCGCAAGGCCGACGCGGCCGACACGGCGCGGCGGGTGGACGAGGCCGCCCGCATCCTGAACCTGGACAAGCTGCTCGACCGGTACCCGCGCGAGCTCTCCGGCGGCCAGCGTCAGCGTGTGGCCATGGGCCGCGCCATCGTGCGCAAGCCCAAGGTCTTCCTGTTCGACGAGCCGCTGTCCAACCTCGACGCCAAGTTGCGCGTGGCGATGCGGGCCGAGATCAAGGCCCTGCACCAGCGGCTGAAGACCACCACGGTCTACGTCACGCACGACCAGATCGAGGCGATGACGATGGCCGACCGCATCGTGGTCATGCACGACGGCATCATCGAGCAGATCGGCACGCCGCTGGAGCTGTTCGACCGGCCGGGCAACCTCTTCGTGGCCCAGTTCATCGGCAGCCCAGCCATGAATGTCTTTGACGGCACGCTCAGGGGCGACGCGGTGGAGGCCCTGGGCGCGCGCTGGCCGCTGCCGGCCGGCCTTGGCCGCGAAGGACAGGACGTGCATTACGGCATCCGTCCCACGGACCTGGCCTTGTCCGACAGCGGCATCGCCGCCGAGGTGGTGGTGGTGGAACCCACGGGTGCCGAGACCGAACTGCTGGTGCGTGTGGGCGGTCAGGACCTCACCGTGGTCATGCATGGCCGCACCGAGGCACGCCCCGGCGACACCGTCCACCTGGCGATGGACGGGGCGAAGGCACATGTGTTCGACCGCGCCGGTGGCGCCCGCCTGGGCTGAGCCGTGGGTGTTGCGCCGCGGGTGGTGGTGATGGGCGTCAGCGGGTGCGGCAAGAGCACCCTCGGCCGCCTGCTCGCCGACCGCCTGGGCGTGAACTTCGTCGAAGGCGACTCCCTGCACTCCGACCGCAACGTGGCCAAGATGGCGGCCGGCACGCCGCTGACCGATGCCGACCGCCACGGCTGGCTGCAGGCCGTGGCCGAGCAGCTCAACAACCCCACGGCGCAGGCCAGCGGTGTGGTGGCCTCGTGTTCCGCACTCAAGCGCATCTACCGCGACCTGTTGCGCGCCGGTGCGCCCGACCTGCGCTTCGTCTTCCTGCATGGCGACCCGGCCTTGCTGGCACAGCGCCTGGGCGGCCGCAGCGGCCACTACATGCCGGCGTCCCTGCTGCAGAGCCAGCTGGACACGTTGGAACCGCCGGGCGACGACGAATCACCCATCCGATTGGACATTGCGCTGGCCCCTGAACTGCAGGTGCAGCGCACGCTCGACGCGCTGGAGGCGTCTTCATGATCACCGCTGCAACCTTCCGGCTCGACGGCCGCGTGGCCCTGGTGACGGGCTCGTCCACCGGCATCGGCCTGGCCCTGGCCCGCGGCCTGGCGCAGGCCGGCGCCACGGTGGTCCTCAATGCGCGCGACGCGGCGCGGCTGGAGGCCACGCGCGCAGCCTTGCAGGCCGAGGGCCTGGACGCCCACGCCCGCGCTTTCGACGTCACCGACGCCGCGGCCGTCGAGGCGGCGGTGGCCGACATCGAGGACCACATCGGGCCCATCCACGTCCTGGTCAACAACGCAGGCATGACGCGCCGCGGTGCCTTCCATGAACAGCCGGCGGCCGACTGGCAGGCCATCCTGCGGCTCAACGTCGACAGCCTGTTCGTCGTCGGCCAGATCGTGGCCCGGCGCATGGTGGCGCGTGGGGCAGGGCGCATCATCAACACCTGCTCGGTCATGAGCGAACTGGGCCGCCCCGGCACTGCGGCCTACACCGCCAGCAAGGGCGCGGTGAAGATGCTGACCAAGGGCATGGCCATCGACCTGGGCCCGCTGGGCGTCAACGTCAACGGCATCGGGCCTGGCTACTTCCGCACCGAGCTGACGGCCTCGCTGGCGGCCGACGAAACCTTCACCCGTTGGCTGGTGGGCCGCACGCCCAGCCGGCGCTGGGGCGACGTGGAGGACCTGGCGCCTGCGGCCGTCTTCCTGGCCAGTGATGCCTCGCGCTTTGTCAACGGGCACATCCTGTATGTGGACGGCGGCGTGACCGCCACGCTGTAGGCATGATGCCGGCATGAACACCTTCACCCAGGTCATCCTCTTCACCGACACCGACGGCCGTGCGCGTTTCCGTGAGCAGGCCATCGCGCTGGACGAGGGCACGCCGCAGGCGAGGCTGTCGGCCCTGATGCCCAGCGGCGGCCTGCAGCTGCGCGAGAGCCCGGTGGGGTTTCGCAGCAGCTTCCATTGCACCGGCACGCCGCAGTGGGTGTTCATCCTCAGCGGCCAGATGGAGATCGGCCTGCAGGACGGCAGCAGCCGGGTCTTCGGACCGGGCCAGCACTTCTACTCGGCTGATACGCTGCCGGTCGGCGCGAACTTCGACGCCGCGCTGCATGGCCACTGGAGTCGACAGGTCGGCGACCAGCCGTTGGTGACCGCCTTCGTGCGCGGGGCGCCATGAAGCCCACCGTCCGCAATGTGCACGGCCACACGCTGCATGCCCTGGGCGAGGCCATCGTGGCCGGTCGCCACCCGGTGGGCAGCAGCATCCCGCCAGAGCCGCAGCTGTGCGAGGCCTACGGCGTCAGCCGCACGGTGGTGCGCGAGGCGATCAAGTCGCTGGTGGCCAAGGGCATGCTCAGCACCGGGCCCAAGGTGGGCACGCGGGTGCTGCCGGCCGAACAATGGAACTGGTTCGATCCTGACCTCGTGGCCTGGCAGGGCAAGGCCGGTCTGTCCAAGGAGTTCCTGCGCGATCTGCAGGAACTGCGCCGTGTCGTGGAACCCGCGGCCGTGCGCCTGGCTGCCGAGCGGGCGACGCCGGCCGACATCGCCGCCATAGAGGATGCGTATGCGGGCATGAAGCAGGCCATCGAAGCCGGCGGCGACTACGTCACCTACGACCTGCGCTTCCACCAGGGCCTGCTGCGGGCCTGCCACAACCGCATGATGGTGCAGATGAGCAAGGCCATCGGGGCCCTGTTGCGCACCAGTTTCGAGATCTCCACCAGCAAGCCCGACGGTCCGCGCGAGTCGCTGCCGCTGCACCGCGCCGTGCTGGACGCCGTGATCGCGCGCCAGCCGGCCAAGGCGGAGAAGGCGATCCTGGTGCTGATCGACGGCGCGGCCGAGGACATCGACCTCGTGCTGGCCTCGCGTCGCAAACTGCCGTCGCTGGCGGCGCCACCGGTCAGCCTGCGGGCGCCGGCCCCGCCGAAAGCAGCCAAGGGAGTCAAGGCATGAAGGTGTTGGTGACCGGCGGCGCCGGTTTTGTCGGCGCGCGCTTGGTGCGCACGCTGCTGGCACGCGGCACGCTGGACGGGCGTGCGCTCACGCAGGTCGTGATCGCCGATCAGGCGCCGCCGCCGGCGGACCTGGCTGCCGATGCGCGGGTCGAGGTGCGCACCGGGCCGTTGCTGTCGCAGGTGGGGGCGCTGAAGGACGAGGCCTTCGACGGGGTCTTCCACCTGGCCTCGGCCGTGTCGGGCGAGTGCGAGGCCGATTTCGACCTCGGCCTGCGCAGCAACCTGGACAGCACGCGGGCCATGCTGGACGCGCTGCGTGCCCGTGTGGAGGCTGGCCACGCACCGGCGAAACTGGTCTTCAGCAGTTCGGTGGCCGTTTTCGGGCCCGACCCGGTGGTGCCACTGCCGGCGCTGGTGACCGACACCACGCTGCCCGCGCCGCAGACCAGCTACGGCATGCACAAGCTGGTGTGCGAGCACCTGATCGCCGACTGGACGCGCAAGGGCTTCGTCGACGGCCGCAGCGCCCGCCTGATGACGGTGGCGGTGCGCCCGGGGCGGCCCAACGGCGCGGCCAGTTCCTTCTTCAGCGGCATCATCCGGGAACCGCTGGCGGGCGAGGCATCCATCTGCCCGGTGGACGAATCGGTGTCACACCCGTTGACCTCGGTGCGCGCCACGGTGGACGGCCTGATCACGGTGTTCGAGGCCAGCCGCGCCGCCTACGGCGGCCGCCTGGCGCTCAACCTGCCGGCGGTCAACGTCACCGTGCGCCAGATGCTGGACGCACTGGAGGCCGTGGCCGGCCCGGCCGTGCGCGCCCGCGTGCGTTTCGAGCGCGACGAGCGCATCGCCGGCATCGTGGCCGGCTGGGCGCGGGGCGCCACGGCCGATCGGGCCGCGGCCCTGGGCCTGAAGCCCGAGCCGGACTTCGCCAGCATCATCCGCCAGTACATCGAGGACCACGCCGGCCACCCCACGGCGTTGAAAGGACTGCAGTCGTGAATTCCTATGACCTGAAGGGCCGCGTGGCCGTGATCACCGGCGGCGCGCAGGGCATCGGCTACGCCACCAGCGAACGCCTGCTGGTCAGCGGCGCGCAGGTCGTGATCTGGGACATCGACGCCGGCAAGCTCGATGCGGCCTGCGCCGAACTGGGCAAGCTCGGCACGGTGAGCGGCCGGGTGGTGGAACTGACCGACGATGCGGCCGTCGCAGCCGCCAGCGCCACACTGCCGGCCATCGACATCCTGGTCAACAACGCCGGCATCACCGGTGGCAACGCCGCCACCTGGGACCTGGACCCGGTGGTTTGGCGGCGGGTGATCGAAGTGAACCTGATCGCGCCCTACCTGACCTGCCGTCACGTGGCGCCGCGCATGAAGGCGGCAGGCCGCGGGCGCATCGTCAACATCGCTTCGGTGGCCGGCAAGGAAGGCAACCCCAATGCCAGCCACTACAGTGCCAGCAAGGCCGGCCTGATCGCGCTGACCAAGTCGCTGGCCAAGGAACTGGCCACCTCGGGGGTGCTCGTCAACGCCATCACCCCAGCCGTGGCCAAGACGGCGATGTTCGAGCAGATGACGCAGCAGCACATCGACTACATGCTGGGCAAGATCCCGATGGGCCGCTTCCTGATGCCCGAGGAGATCGCCAACATGGTGGCCTGGCTGAGCAGTGACGACTGCAGCTTCAGCACCGGCGCGGTGTTCGACATCACCGGCGGGCGCGCGACTTACTGAGTCCCCAAGGGCCGGGATCTCCGCGCCCGGCCCCCTGAGAGGGCGCCAGGAGACCTGGGGCGGCCGGGCGTTTCCCTTTTGGCTTGCAGACCGGTCTGACCGACACGAATCGTGGGGCCGTTGCGTGTCCACGCCCAGCCCCGTGCGATTAGTGGCATGCGTCCCTGATTGCGCCGGCGATATTCGCAGCTGAGCCGTCTCTTGTGCGGGGAAAGGCCTGACGCTGGCGGGTGGCGCAGTTGTCACAATCGTCGAAAACAGGGAGCCCGGCAGGGTATCCCAAGTGCATCGTCATCGGCCCTGCGGGGCCTGAATCCTGTTGGCTCTGGCATCGAGCCCCGTGCGCCGTGCCCGTCCGTCTCTCCCTCGACGCGCATCGTCGTCTCCCCGACGACGGCGGGAGCCGACGTCGGTGAGGACGCGCCGGCCCTCATCCACCGGCCCGGGTTCAGCTGACCGGGGCGTCGTGTCCGGCGTTCATCGTGCACGAGGACATCAGATGACAAACCCGAGGAGCATCACCACGGCCTGTACGGCCGCGTTCACCATCGCCGCGTTGCCGGCACTGGCCGCAGACTGGCCCAGCGCCGGCCGCGACCTGAACAACTCGCGCTACCAGCACGCCGAACGTGCCATCTCGCCGGCCACCGTGGGCCGACTGGCCCTGAAATGGACCACGGACACGGCGGGCGACGTGACGGCACAGCCGGCGGTCGACGGCGACTACCTGTACTTCCCGGACTCCGCAGGCTACCTCTACAAGGTGCACCGGCAGACCGGCGTGCAGGTCTGGGTTCGCCGGGTCAGCGACTACACCGGCGTGCCCGGTGACTTCGCGCGTGCGACACCCGCCGTCGCCGGCGACCTGCTGATCCTGGGCAATCAAAGTGGCAAGCTGCCGGGCGAGCCCACCGGGCCGGCGTCCTCTCCAGCGCAGGTGTTTGCGCTGAACAAGCACACCGGCGACCCGGTGTGGAACACCGAGGTCGACCCGACCTTCCTGTCCTTCGTCACGCAGTCGGCAGTGGTGGTCGATGGCCTGGCGTACGTGGGCACGGCGTCGAACGAGGAACTGGTGGCGGCCTTCGTGCCCAAGGCGTACTGGTCCTGGCAGTTCCGGGGCGCAGCACTGGCGCTGGAGGTGGCCACGGGCAGGATCGTCTGGCGCACGCACATGGTGCCGGAAGGTTACGGTGGCGGCGCCATCTGGAGCAGCACGCCGGCCGTGGACCGTGCGCACCGCCTGGTCTACATGACGACCGGCAACAACTACACGGTGCCGGAAACGGTGCAGCAGTGCCTGCGGGACGGCGGCACGCCCAAGGGCTGCCTGAGCCCCGACAACCACTTCAATTCGATCGTGGCGTTGGACATGAAGTCAGGTGCCATCCGCTGGGCAGCCCGTGGGCTGCCGTACG
Organism: Burkholderiaceae bacterium; assembly: GCA_024235915.1. Classification (GTDB taxonomy): domain Bacteria; phylum Pseudomonadota; class Gammaproteobacteria; order Burkholderiales; family Burkholderiaceae_C; genus Rubrivivax. The sequence continues at coordinate 71,494 of JACKLO010000011.1, forward strand.
ATGCCTGGAACGTCGGCTGCGGGTTGAACGTGCCAGGCGCCGGTTTCGTCGTGCCCCGCAACGACAACTGCCCCGACCCGGAAGGCCCGGACTGGGACTTCGCCCAGGGCGCGATGCTGTTCGGTTCGGCCTCGGGGCCGGAAAACCAAGGCGGCAACCTGGTGGGGGCAGGCCAGAAGAGCGGCATGTTCTGGACCTTCAACGCCAAGACCGGCAAGCCGGTTTGGTCGCGCCAGATCGTGCCGCCTGGCGTCACCGGCGGCCTGCAATGGGGCTCGGCCACAAATGGCAAGCGCATCTTCGTGGCCTCGTCCAACAGCGGGCCGGCGATGAACGGCGGTGGCGCCGGCGCGCTGGACTGGGTGCTCAAGGACGGCACGACCACCAAGGCCGGTGGTTGGGCGGCGATGGACGCGAAGACCGGTGCCGTGCTGTGGACCACCGCCGACCCCAACGGCAGCCGGGCTGAAGCCGCGGTGGCCGGTGCCAACGGCGTGATCTTCGGCTGCAACGTCGACTTCGCGCGCGGCACCCTGTTTGCCATGGATGCCGGAACCGGTGCCGTGCTCTGGTCCTACGACACCAGCGCCACGTGCAACGCCGGCCCGTCGGTGGTCGACGGGCAGGTGTTCATTGGCAGCGGCAATTTCCTGGGCTACGGCAACCGCAAGCTGCACGCCTTCGGGCTTTGACGAACCCAGTGACGGCGGGCGAAGTTCGCCCGCCGGGTGGGATCAGCCCACCCGCCCGATCAGCAGGTACTCCATGAGCGCCTTCTGCACGTGCATGCGGTTCTCTGCCTCGTCCCACACCACGCTTTGCGGGCCGTCGATGACATCGGCGGCCACCTCTTCACCGCGGTGGGCGGGCAGGCAGTGCATGAACAGCGCGTCAGGCTGCGCCAACTGCATCATCTGCGCGTCCACGCACCAGTCGGCGAAGGCGGCCCGGCGAGCTTCGTTCTCGGCCTCGTAGCCCATGCTGGTCCACACATCGGTGGTCACGAGGTGGGCGCCTTCGCAGGCGGCGGCGGGGCTCTTGAAGACCTTCAGGCAGGCGGCGTTCTTCACGCCGGCCACGGCCGGGTCGATCTCGTAGCCGCTGGGCGTGCTCACGTGCAGCGTGAAGCCCAGGATGTCGGCCGCCTGCAGCCAGGTGTTGGCCATGTTGTTGCCATCCCCCACCCAGGCGACCACCTTGCCCTGCAGCGAGCCGCGGTGCTCAATGAACGTGAAGATGTCGGCCAGGATCTGGCAGGGGTGGTATTCGTTGGTCAGGCCGTTGATCACCGGCACCCGGGAATGTGCGGCGAAGGCTTCGAGCTTGGCCTGCTCGTAGGTGCGGATCATCACCAGGTCCACCATGCGGCTGATCACGCGCGCGCTGTCTTCCACCGGTTCGGCGCGGCCGAGCTGGCTGTCGCCGGTGGTCAGATGCACCACCGACCCGCCCATCTGGTACATCCCGGCCTCGAAGCTCACCCGCGTGCGGGTGCTGGCCTTCTCGAAGATCATCGCCAGCGTGCGGTCGGTCAGCGGCTGGTACTTCTCGTAGTTCTTGAAGCGCGTCTTGATGATGCGCGTGCGCTCGAGCAGGTAGGCGTACTCCTCGGCACGGAAGTCCTTGAACTGCAGGTAGTGCTTCATCAACGTGTCGCCGGGTTTCATGTCGGTTCTGCGCGGCCGCCCGAAGGCGCCGGAGCGCTCCCCTGGGCAGTACTCATGCGGAAAGGAAGTCCCGGATCAACGGCACCAGGATCTGCACGATCTCGTCAGCCTCGTCCGCACTCAGGATCAACGGGGGCACCAGGCGCACCACGCGGTCGGCCGTGACGCTGAGCATCAGGCCCGCCTCCGCCGCGCGCTGCAGGATGACGCCGCAGGGGCGGTCGAGCTCGATGCCGATCATCAGGCCGGCGCCGCGCACCTCCACCACACCGGCCAAGCCGTTCAGGCCATGTTTCAGACCGTCCGACAGACGGGCGCCGACGGCGGCAGCGTTTTCCAACAGGCCGTCCTCCTCCATGATGCGCAGCGTTTCGACGCCGGCGCGCATGGACAGCGGGTTGCCGCCGAAGGTGGTGCCGTGGTTGCCCGGGCCGAAGATGTTGACGGCTTTCGGGCCGCAGACTACGGCGCCGATGGGCACGCCCGACCCGAGGCCCTTGGCCAGCGGCATGACATCAGGCTTCACGCCGGCCCATTGGTGGGCGAACCACTTGCCGGTACGCCCGATGCCGCATTGCACCTCGTCGAGCATCAGCAGCCAGTCCTGGCGGTCGCAGAGGGCGCGGAGACCCTGGAGGTAGTCCCAGCGCGCCGGGTGGATGCCACCTTCGCCCTGGATGGTTTCCAGGAACACGGCGACCACATTGGGATTCTCGCGGGCCACTTGCTCGACCGCTGCCAGATCATTCATCGGTACACGGACGAACCCTTCGACCAGCGGGCCGAAGCCCGCCTGGACCTTGGGGTTGCCGGTGGCCGACAGGGTGGCGATCGAGCGGCCGTGGAAGGCGGCCTCGTAGACGATGATCTCGGGGCGCGCGATGCCCTTGTCATGGCCGAACTTGCGGGCCAGCTTGAGGGCCGCCTCGTTGGCTTCCAGGCCGGTGCTGCAGAAGAAGGCGCCTGACAGGCCCGACAGCTCGCAGAGCTTGGCGCCCAGCTGTTCCTGCAGCGGAACCTCGTAGTAGTTGGAGCAGTGGATCAGCTTGCCGATCTGTTCCTGCAGTGCTGGCACCAGCTTGGGATGGGCATGGCCCAGCGTGTTGACGGCAATGCCACCCAGACCATCGAGGTAGCGCTTGCCCTGGGTGTCCCACACCCGGCAGCCCTGGCCATGGCTGAGGGCGATGGGCAGCCGGCCGTAGGTGTTGAGCACATGGGGCATCGGCCGCGTCGTCGTGTCCGGTGCAGTCATCGGCAGGGTCCTTGCGGGTGGTCGGAGGCCGACGATTCTAGGCGCGCCCAGCGGCCTGGATGCTGCAACGCAACAGAACCGGGCACAATCGCGGGTTCCGATGAGCAGCACCGGCCAATTCACCATCCGAGGCGTCACGCAGGACGGCCGCACCTTTCGACCCAGCGACTGGGCCGAGCGTCTGGCCGGGGCGATGTCGTCGTTCCGCCCTGGCGGTGGCGCGGGTGGGCCGGGGGCCCACATTGGCTATTCGCCGTATTGTTTCCCGCGGGTGGTGGGCGGCGTGAAGTGCGTGATCGTCGACCAGGCGCTGCGCGGCATCGAGCCGATGGCCTGGGATTTCGTCATGAACTTCGCCCGCGACAACGGCTTGTCGGTGATCGAAGGGGCGGCGCCGGCGGACTGAGTGGCGCGCCGCGCCTGTTGAACAGGCGGCAGCAATGACAAAGGGCCTGCAGTGCAGGCCCTTGTGGCTGCCGGCGCAAGCCGGCGAGCAGAACGATCAGGCGGCGGCAGTGGCCAGGGCCTTGACCTTGGCGGCCAGGCGGCTCTTGTGGCGAGCGGCTTTGTTCTTGTGGAAGATGCCCTTGTCGGCCACCGAATCAATGATCTTCTGCGCGTGCTTGAACAGGTCGGTCGCCTTGCCGGCGTCACCGCCCGCCACCGCCTTCTGCACGTTCTTGATCACCGTGCGGAAGTGCGAGCGCAAGGAAGAGTTGTGCGCGTTCAGCTTGACGTCCTGGCGCGCGCGCTTGCGGCCGGAGGCGAGGCGGACAGTCTTCTTCTTGGCTTTGGACGAGGTGGCCATGCTGTAAGGGTTGGACCTTCGTGAGGTGCGTTAGGTGCAAAGACAGTCGAGTATAGCACGCCCAGATCGACCCTGCAAACGGGCACTGACTGCCCGCTAGAATGCCGGCCGTCCGATGAACCTGCTGAAGTCCGCCTCCCTCGTTTCGTTGCTGACGCTTGCCTCGCGGGTGACGGGTCTGGTGCGGGAGCAGCTGGTGGCCGCCACCTTCGGCGCCAGCGCCGCCACCGACGCCTTCAACGTCGCCTTCCGCTTGCCCAACCTGTTCCGCAGGCTGTTCGCCGAAGGCGCGTTCTCGCAGGCCTTTGTACCGGTGCTGGCCGCGACACGCACGCAGGAAGGCGATGCGGCCACCAAGGCCCTGGTGGATGCCGTGGCCACGTTGCTCGCCTGGGCGCTGCTGCTGCTGTGCCTGGTCGGCGTGGTCGGTGCACCGGTTCTGGTGTGGCTGATTGGTTCCGGGTTGCAGCAATTCGACACCGCCGTGCTGCTGACCCGGCTCATGTTCCCCTACATCGGCTTCATGTCCCTGGTGGCGCTGGCGGCAGGCATCCTCAACACCTGGAAGCGGTTTGCGGTGCCCGCGGCCACGCCGGTGCTGCTGAACCTTTGCTTCATCGCCGCGGCCTGGCTGGGTGCCCCGGCGTTCGAGCGGCATGGCTGGGACCCCATCCTGGCCCTGGCCGCCGGCGTGATGGCGGGCGGACTGCTGCAATTGGCCGTGCAAGTGCCCGCGCTCTCGCGGCTGGGTCTGTTGCCGCGCGTCTCGTTGTGGCCAGGTCGCATGGCTGCGGCGTGGCGCCACCCTGGCGTGGTGCGGGTGCTTCGTCAAATGGCGCCGGCCTTGCTGGGGGTTTCCGTGGCCCAGGTGTCGCTCGTGATCAACACCCAGATCGCGTCGCACGTGGGGGTGGGGGCGGTGTCCTGGCTCACCTATGCCGACCGGCTGATGGAGTTCCCGACCGCGCTGCTGGGGGTGGCCCTCGGCGTCGTCCTGCTGCCGCAACTCTCCGCCGCACGTGCCGGCGGCGATGCCGAGGCCTTCTCCGGCCTCATCGACTGGGGTCTGCGTCTGGTCGTGATGCTGGCGCTGCCTTGTGCGATCGCCCTGCTCGTGTTCCCTGAGGCGCTGATCGCCGTGCTGTTCCACTATGGTGCCTTCAGCGCGCAGGATGTGGCGATGACGGTGCTGGCGTTGCAGGGCTATGGCATCGGCCTGATGGGATTGATCGGCCTGAAGATCCTGGCGCCTGGCTTCTACGCCCGTGAAGACGTGAAGACGCCCATGAAGGTGGGCGTGGTGGCACTGGTGCTCACGCAGGCCTTGAATCTGGTCTTCGTGCCGTGGCTGGGGCATGCGGGTCTGGCGCTGTCCATCGGCATGGCAGCGCTCTTCAACGCGACCACGCTGCTGGTCCTGCTACGCCGGCGCGGCCTGTACCGGCCGGCCCCCGGCTGGGGGGCCTTCGTGCTGCGCGTCGGGGCGGGATGTCTGGTGCTAGGTGGCCTTCTGGCGCTGGCCGCACGGCGCATCGACTGGATCGCGCTGCAGGCTCATGCCGGGCAGCGGGCTCTGGTCATGGCTGCCGTGCTGGGCGGCGTGGCGCTGACGTACTTTGTGCAGCTTCACCTGTCGGGCCTGCGCCTGAAGGCCTTCCTGCGTCGCGGGTGACGACATGGCGGCCAAGCTCGACCTCACGACCCCGCCGACGCCGCTGCAGTACTTCGCGGCCCTGGTGGCGCATGACGACGGCCTGCCGCTGCTGGAGGCTGCCGCCGCCATCGCGCAACATGCGCAGCCAACGCTGGACACCCAGGCCGTGCTGGCCGAGGTGGACCAGTTGGGTGACGTACTGCGCCGCCGCATCCCGGCCGATGCCGGGGCGTTGCAGCGGCTGCAGCTGTTGAACCGCTACTTCTTCAAGGAGCTGGGGTTTTCCGGCAACCTGAACCACTACGAAGATCCGGCCAACTCCGACCTGTTGCAGGTGCTGGCGCGCCGGCGCGGCATTCCGATCTCGCTGGCGGTGCTCTACATGGAGCTGGCCGCACATGCCGGACTGTCGGCCGACGGCGTGTCCTTCCCGGGGCACTTCCTGGTCAAGCTGCACCTGCCGCAGGGCGAAGTGGTGATGGATCCGTTCAGTGGCCGATCACTGTCGCGCGACGAACTCGAGGAGCGCCTTCAGCCCTGGCGCAGCCGCATGGCATTGTCGGCCGACGACGAGCCGCCGCTGGGTCTGTTCCTGCAGGCAGCGACGCCACGCGACATCCTCGCGCGCATGCTGCGCAACCTCAAGGCCATTCATCAAGGCGCGCGCGACCTGCCGCAACTGCTGTCGGTCCAGGAACGTCTGGTGGCCTTGCTGCCCGATGACCTCCTGGAGCGCCGCGACCGGGCGCTGATCGACGGCCAGCTCGGGCGCCTGGATCGGGCCTGCACTGACCTGGCCGCCTACCTGCAGGCGCACCCCGATGCCGAGGATGCGCCGGCGCTACGCGACCAGCTCGCGCGTTGGCGCCAGGCGCCGCCGGCCACACTGCATTGACGATGGCGACCATGCCCATGCAACTGCCCCTGCCGCTCGGCGGTCGGGCAGCACCCACCTTCGATGACTTCATGGTCGGCGACAACGCCGCCGTGATCGCCCATCTGCGCGGGCTGCTCATGCCGGGCGCACCGGTTTACCTCTGGGGACCCGCGGGCTGCGGCAAGAGTCATCTGTTGCAGGCGCTGGCGGCCGGCGTGCGCCTGTCTGGCCACGTCGCCGCCGACTTCGAGCCTGGAAGGCCGCTGCAGCAGGATGCCACCCTGGCCATCATCGACGAAGCCGACACGCTGGACGACGGGGCCCAGGCCGATGCGTTCCGCTGGTTCGTCGAGGCGGCCACCGCCGGCGTGCAGATCGTCGCTGCCGGCCGCCTGCCGCCAGTGGACCTGCCGCTGCGTGAGGACCTGCGCAGCCGCCTGGGCTGGGGGCCGACCTTTGCCGTCCAGCCCCTGGGCGAACCGCAGGTGCGTGCCGTGCTGCGCCGCGAGGCTGACCGGCGCGGCATCTTCCTGGCCGACGAGGTCATGGACTATGTGCTGGCCCGGTTCACGCGCGACCTGCGCCATCTGATGCAACTGCTGGATCACCTGGACCGCTTTGCGCTGGCGCGGTCGCGCCACGTCACCGTGCCGCTGGTGCGCCAGATGCTGGAACAAGACCTGCCGCTCTGAGAACGCGGCCACCCCAAACGCCCGATGCCCCGCCACCTGACCCTGTTCGACCTTGACGGCACCCTGCTGCCCACCGATTCCGACCACGCCTTCGGCGAGTACCTCGTCCGCATCGGCTGGGCCGACGGCGAGGCGCACCGTCGTGCCAACGACCGGTTCTATGCCGACTATCTGGCCGGCCGGCTGGACATGACCGCCTACGTGGACTTCGCCACCGCCCCGTGGCGGCAGCGCAGCGCGGCCGAGCTGGCCGACGTCACGGAACGCTTTCTGGCCGACGTCGCGCGCCCGGCGCTTCACCCGGCGGCGCTGGCTCTGGTGCAGCGCCACCGCGATGCCGGCGACCTGATCGCCATCGTCACCGCCACCAACGAGTTCGTGACGCGTCCGATTGCCGACCTGTTCGGCATCGAGCACCTCGTCGCCACCGAACTCGTGCGCGACGCTTCCGGGCAGGTCACCGGCGCCATCCGCGGCACCCCGTCCTTCAGGGATGGCAAGATCGGGTGTGTGGACGCGTGGCTGGCCGGGCTGGGCCACCGTTTGTCCGACTTCGAGCGCTGCACCTTCTACAGCGATTCGACCAACGACCTGCCGCTGCTCGAACACGTCAGCCATCCCGTGGCCACCAACCCGGTGCCCGCGCTGGCGGCAATCGCCGCCGAGCGCGGCTGGCCCGTCCTGCATCTTTTCAACACATGATCAAGAAACTCATCGGCAAGCTGCTCGGCAAGGCACCGCCGCCACCCCCCGTGCCCGCCGGCCCGCCGCTGGGCCAGCGCAAGGACATCCCCGTGGCCGAGCACGGCATCGACCCGAAGCTGCTGGACGACAACGCCGTGCGCGTGGTGCGCACGCTCAAGGAAGCCGGCCACGAGGCCTACATCGTGGGTGGTGCGGTGCGTGACCTGTTGGTGGGCCTGCGCCCCAAGGACTTCGACGTGGCCACCGACGCGACGCCGGAGCAGGTCAAGGCGTTGTTCCGGCGGGCTTTCATCATCGGCCGCCGGTTCCGGCTGGTGCACGTGATCTTCGGTCGCGGTCGCGAGCATGAGGTCATCGAGGTCTCCACCTTCCGCGCCTACCTGGACGCCACCGCCGCCGACGCGGTGGCCGGCAACGAGAAGACGTCCAAGGCCGAGCTCAGCGGCAAGAGCCATGCGGTGGATGCCACGGGCCGGGTGCTGCGCGACAACGTCTGGGGCCCGCAGATCGAGGACGCGGCGCGCCGCGACTTCACGATCAATGCCATGTACTACGACCCGCTGACGCAGACCGTGGTCGACTACCACGGGGGTCTGACGGACGTGCGCGCCAAGGTGCTGCGCCTGATCGGTGACCCACCCACGCGATTCCGCGAAGACCCGGTGCGCATCGTGCGTGCGGTGCGCTTCGCCGCCAAGCTCGGCTTCGGGCTCGACGGCGTGACCCGCCAGGCCATCGCGCCACACGCCGGCCTGCTGGCCAATGTGCCGGTGTCGCGTCTGTTCGATGAGATGGTCAAGCTGTTGCAGACCGGGCATGCGCAGGCCAGCCTGACCCAGCTGCGTGAACACCGCCTGCCGCACGGTGTGTTCCCCATCCTGGACCTGGTCCTGGCGCAGGCCGAGGCCGGTGGGCAGGGCGACCGCTTCGTGCAGCTGGCGCTGGCCGACACCGACCGCCGCGTGGCAGCCGGCAAACCGGTGGCGCCCAGTTTCCTGCTGGCCTGCCTCTTGTGGCACGAGGTGCAGGGCCGCTGGTCGTCGCTCCGTGACGGTGGCGAATCCCCCATGCCGGCCTTGCAGCAGGCCATCGATGCGGTCTTCGACGCCCGCATCGGCGACATCTCCGGCCGCGGCAAGCTGGCGGCGGACATGCGCGAGATCTGGATGATGCAGCCGCGCTTCGAGCGCCGTTTCGGCAATGGGCCGTATTCGCTGGTGGAATCGCCGCGGTACCGGGCGGGCTACGACTTCCTCAAGCTGCGGGGCGATGCCGGCGAGATTGGCGCCGACCTGGCCGAGTGGTGGGAAGACTTCGCGCTCGGCAGCGACGAAGATCGCGAAGCGATGATCGCTGCGGCGCGCGATGCGCATCAGCGCGGTCCACGGCGGGTGCCCGGGCCGAAGTCAGCGCCGCGCGCTGAGGCCGATGTTGCCATGTCGCGTGCCGCGTCGGAGTCCGATGACTCGGAGGCTTCCTTCGCCGTACCGGCCCGCAAGCGCCGCCGCCGGCGCCGCAAGCCGGCCGGTGGCGCCGGGGAGGGGAGCGCACTGCCGTCGTCGGGCGGCGGTGCGGATCACGACGCGTGAGCACGCGGGTGCGCGCCTGGGTGGGTCTGGGCGCCAACCTGGGTGATGCGCGCGCCACCTTGTTCGCGGCCCTCGACGCGCTGGCAGGGTTGCCGGAAACCCTTCTGGTCGCGCGCTCGTCCTGCTGGCGCAGTGCACCGGTGGACGCCAGCGGCCCGGACTATCTCAACGCGGTAGCGGGTCTGGACACCGGGTTGTCACCTGAGGCGCTGCTGGCTGCGTTGCAAGCCATCGAGGACGACCATGGCCGGACGCGGCCATATCGCCATGCGCCACGCACGCTCGATCTGGACCTGCTGCTGCACGGTGACGCCGTGCTGCAGTCGGCACGATTGACCTTGCCCCATCCGCGACTGCATCTTCGAGCCTTCGTGCTCGAACCTCTGGCCGAACTGGCGCCGGATCTGGTGATTCCGGGCCAGGGGCCATTGGCGCCGTGGCGGGCAGCGGCTTCCGCTCAGGTGGTCGAGCGGCTGTCCGATTGAGCGGCCGCAGCAGAGGCCGGCGCCAGTTCCCACTCGAAGAACTTCTGTACACCGAACGCAATGCTGCTCATCAGCGCCGTGGCGCCGATCAGCAGGGCTGCGATCACGCCCAACACGGCACCCCAGCCGCTGTCCTGAACGGGCTGACCGTGCCTGGCGGCCCACTTCTCGTCGGCGGTGAGGCCATAGACGATGGCGTGCAGCATGGCCTGGGCGATCATCAATCCTAGAAGGGGCATCAGAAGCCAGGCGAGGCGGTCGTCCTGGCCCAGCGTGCGAAAGCGCTCCAGGCCGATCAGGCCCAGGCCGGTCGGCAGCAGGTGCAGCCAGGCGGGCAGGTTGCTCAGGCCCTTCAGGTACAGCCGGTGCAGGCCCAGCGTGCCGCCCAGCAGCGCCAGCCACACGGCGACGGTCTTCGAGCGCATCAAGCGTCCACCCGGTCCACAGGGTCACAGCCGGCTCCGGGGCCAAGTGGCTTCTGCATCAGGACGACGTCCAGCCATCGATCGAACTTCCAGCCGGAGGCCTTCAGCACGCCGGTGTGCTCGAACCCCAATGCCCGGTGCACGCCGATGGACCCGGCGTTGTCGGCGTCGCCGATCACCGCCAGCATCTGGCGTGCGCCCTGCGCCTCGCAGCGCGCCATCAGTTCGGCCAGCAGCAGACGGCCCACGCCCTGGCCCTGGGCGCGCGGGGCCAGATAGATCGAGTCCTCGACACAGAAGCGGTAGGCGCGCCGGGGGCGGAAGTGGTTGGCGTAGGCGTAGCCCAGCAGGTCGCCGCCAGCCTGGGTCTCGGCCACCAGCCAGGGCAGGCCCTTGCCGGTGACGTCGGCCACGCGTCTGGCCATCTCGGCCTCGTCCGGCGGTTCCAGCTCGAACGTGCCGGTCCCATGCAGCACGTGATGGGCGTAGATGGCGGTGATGGCCGACAGGTCGGCGGCTTGACTGGGGCGGATGCGCACGGGCGGCCTTGTGGAAGCGACGGACGTGGAGTCTATAATGCTCGGTTTTCGGCGGCGGCCCCGGAGGACACCGGGGCGTATCTACGACGCTGGAATTTCAGGGTCGTCCTGCAGCTCGTGTCCCTGCAGCGGCGAACCAGCGGGTCCGTCAACGGCAGTTCACGGCGCATCTCGGCGCCGGCCAGGCGGGCCATAGGCATTTGCGAGGATTCCCATGGTCGTGATCCGACTGTCCCGCGGCGGCTCCAAGAAGCGCCCGTTCTACAACATCGTCGTCGCCGATTCGCGCGAGCGCCGTGACGGCCGTTTCATCGAGCGCGTGGGGTTCTACAACCCCATCGCCTCGGGTGCGGCGGAAAAGCTGCGCGTGGCGCAGGACCGTGTCAGCCACTGGACGAGCGTCGGCGCCCAGCTGTCGCCCACCGTGGCGCGCCTGGTCGGCGAGGCCCAGAAGGCCGCCGTGCCGGCTGCGGCCTGACGCCACCGCCTGTCTGGCAACCGGGCCGTTGTGGTGACAGACGCGTCGATGCCGTCGGCGCAGGAGCCGCAGCGCCCAGGTGACGTGGTCGAAGTCGGCCGCGTTGCCGGTGCCTGGGGGGTGAAGGGGGCGATCAAGGTCCTGCCCTTCGCCGCCGATCCCCAGGCCCTGTTTTCCACCAAGCGCTGGTTCGTCGAGCCCGCCGCACCACGCAAGCCGGGCGCGGCGGCTGGCGTTCCCGCCTTGCTGCGCATTGTTTCCGCCCGGGAACAGGGTGACCACGTCGTGGCCACGGCGCAGGAAGTGTCCGACCGCGATGCGGCCGAAGCGCTCAAGGGCGCGCGCATCCTGGTCTCCCGCCAGAGTTTCCCGACCCCAGGTGACGGTGAGTTCTATTGGGTCGACCTCATCGGCTGCCAGGTGTTCAACCGCGCCAGCGTTGAACTGGGGCGGGTCGATCACCTGCTGGAGACCGGCCCGCACTGCGTGCTTGTGATCCACGGCGGCGAACAGGGCGAATGCATGGTGCCGTTCGTCGAGGCCTACGTGGATGCCGTCGACACTACAGCACGTCGCATCGACGTGGACTGGGACACCGGCTGGGACCGCGAGTCGGCCTGACCGCCGCCAAACCCATCCCGCCGATGGCCGCCTGGGCTGCATGCGCTTCGACATCGTCACGATCTTTCCCGAACTGTTCGCGCCGCACCTGACGCAGGGTGTGACGCGGCGGGCCTACGAGTCCCGGCAGGTCGACGTCCGCCTGTGGCCGCTGCGCGAATTCGCCACCGACGCCTACCGCCGCGTCGACGACCGTCCCTTTGGCGGCGGGCCGGGCATGGTGATGCTGGCCGAGCCGCTGGAGTCAGCGCTTTCCGCCGTGCACGCCGATCGCGCAGCCGGCACTGAGACCCTGCCCGTGGTGCACTTCACGCCGGCCGGCCGACGGCTGGATCAGGCCTTGGTGCAGGAGTTTGCGGCAGGGAACGGCGCCGTGCTGCTGTGCGGGCGCTATGAGGGCATCGACCAGCGCGTGCTGGACCGGCACGTGACGCACCAGATCAGCCTGGGCGACTACGTGATCTCGGGCGGCGAACTGGCGGCGCTGGTGCTGCTGGATGCCGTCGCCCGGCTGCAGCCCGGGGTGCTGTCGGCGCCGTCGCACGAGCAGGACAGCTTTTCAGACGGCCTGCTGGAGGGGCCGGCCTACAGCCGCCCCGAGCACCTGCCAACGGCCGATGGCGGCGCGGATGCGGTGCCCGAGGTGCTGCTGTCGGGTCACCATGGCCGCATCGCGCGCTGGCGGCGGGAGCAGTCCCTGGCCCTGACGGTGCGCCGGCGACCTGACCTGATCGCGGCCGCGCGTGCCGCAGGGCGCCTCAGCACCGAGGATGAGCGATACCTCGCCACTCTCGAGTTATAATCGAAGGCTTTTCGATCCTCTGGCACCCACCAATACCGATTCATCCCGGGTGGCCACGATCGTGATGGAGAACCCCTTGGATCTGATCGCCACCCTCGAGCAGGAAGAGATTGCTCGCCTGAACAAGACCATCCCGGCCTTCGCCCCCGGCGACACCGTGATCGTCAGCGTCAACGTCGTCGAAGGCACCCGCAAGCGCGTGCAGGCCTTCGAAGGCGTCGTCATCGCCAAGCGCAACCGCGGCCTGAACAGCAGCTTCATCGTGCGCAAGATCTCCAGTGGCGAAGGCGTGGAGCGTACGTTCCAGCTGTACAGCCCGCTGATCGCGAAGATCGAGGTCAAGCGCCGTGGTGACGTTCGCCGCGCCAAGCTGTACTACCTGCGCGAGCGCAGCGGCAAGTCGGCCCGCATCAAGGAGAAGCTGGCCTGAGCGTGGGCGATGGCCCATCCCGTCTCGAAGGCCGCCCGACAGGGCGGCCTTTTGCGTTTCAGGGCCGCACTGCATGAGCTTCGTTCCCCGCATCCATGATCCACGGGTGGTGCCGGTGGCTGGCACCGATGCCCACCTGCCGCTGGTGCCGCCGGAGCGCCTGGCCGGTCCCTGGCTGCGCGAGCGAATGCCAGAGGCCCTGGGCTGGACGCCGGAGTGGCCCGGTGACGGCGGCCGCTTTGGCGTGCAGGCGCCGAAGCCTGCCTCGGTGCTGATGCCGCTGGTGGTGCGCGAGGACGGTCTGCAGGTGCTGCTGACACGGCGCACGGCGCATTTGCGCGACCACGCGGGTCAGATCAGCTTTCCCGGTGGCCGCGCCGAACCGGAGGACGTCGATGCCGCCGCCACCGCGCTGCGTGAGGCGCAGGAGGAGGTCGGGCTGGACCCCGCGCGGGTGGAGATCATCGGCCACCTGCCGACCTATACCACGGTGACCAGCTACGTGGTGACACCGGTGGTGGCGCTGGTGCAGCCGCCCTTTGACCTGCGGGCCGACCCCTCTGAGGTGGACGAGGCCTTCGAAGTGCCCTTGGCCTTCCTGATGAACCCGGCCCACCATCGGCGGCACGAATGGGAGATGGAGGGCATTCGCCGCCGCTTCCTGTCGATGCCTTGGCAGGGGCCGGCCGGCGAGTACTTCATTTGGGGTGCCACCGCCGCGATGTTGCGCAACCTCTACGCCTTCCTGGTGCGCTGACGGGCATTGGGCCCGGAGATGCACGGAATCGTGCCGTGCGCTCGCTATCATTTGCACCAATGAGCTTCTTCGCGGTCCTGTTCGCGCTCCTGATCGAGCAGGTCAAGCCGCTGCCGCGCGACAACCCGGTGCACCACGCCCTGGTGGCCTGGGTGGGCTGGACCGGGCGCACCTTCGACGCCGGCAAGCCGCGCCATGCCTGGGTGGTGTGGGCCGTCGGTGTGTTCGTGCCGACGGTGCTGGTGGCCGCGGGTTGGTGGTGGGTCAACCGGTGGTCGGCTGTCGCCGGCTTGCTGTTGATGGCGGCATTGCTCTACCTGACGCTCGGATTCCGCCAGTTCAGCCACTTCTTCACCGACATCCGTGAGGCGCTGACGCGTGGCGACGAGGTCGAGGCCCGGCGGCTGCTGACTGAATGGCGCCACCTCGATGCGAGCGAACTGCCGCGCACCGACCTGCTGCGCCACGTGATCGAACATGCGCTGCTGGCGGCGCACCGGCACGTGTTCGGCGTCTTCTTCTGGTTCGTGCTCCTGGCAGCGCTTGGCCTGGGGCCGGCGGGCGCCGTTTTCTACCGCATGGCGGAGTTCGCCAGCCGCTACTGGGGCTACCGCCACCGGGCCATGGACGCACCCGCCAACGAAGGCCTGCTGGCGGTCGCGCAGCGCGCCTTCAGCCGCATCGACCACGTGCCGGCCCGCATGACGGCCTTTGGCTTTGCCATCGTCGGCAACTTCGAGGAGGCCGTGGCGGGCTGGCGGCGCGATGCGGTGCTTTGGCGCCACGCCAACGAAGGCATCATCCTCGCCGCTGCCGCGGGCGCCGTGGGCGTGCAACTGGGCGGCACGGCGGCGCCGGGCGTGACGCCGGACCGGTCCAAGACCTTCGCCAGCGGTGTCGAAGCCGATCACGCCAGCGCCGACGGTGCCACGCCCGGCCTGCCACCCCAGCTGGGGCACATGCAGTCGGTGGTGGGGCTGGTGTGGCGGTCGGTGCTGCTGTGGCTGCTGCTGCTGGCGTTGCTGTCGGTGGCTGCGCTGGTGGCCTGATATCGGCCGCTGACGCTCAGTAGCGCTGGGGCGCGCTGAGTTCGTCGAACAGTTCCCCGAAGATCCGCCAGCGCGTGGGGGCAATGTCGCCCCGCTCGGCGGCGGCGCGCACCGCACAGCCCGGCTCGTGCCGGTGGGTGCAGTTGTAGAAGCGGCATTGGCCCAGGTGTGGCGCCAGGTCGGGCATCATGGCCGCCAGTTCACCGGGTGGCACATGGTGCAGGCCGAAGGCCTGGAAGCCGGGCGAGTCGATCAGGGCGCCGTCGCGTCCGTCCAGCCAGTACCAGCGCGTGCTGGTGGTGGTGTGACGGCCGGTGCCCAGGGCCTGCGAGATCTCACCCACCTGCGCATCGGCACCAGGAACGGCGCGGTTGATCAGCGTGCTCTTGCCGGCACCGCTGGGGCCCAGCACCAAGGTCGTCTTGCCGGCCAGCCAGGGGTTCAAGGCGGCCAGCGATTCAGCCGGCCTGGCCTTGAGCGCCAGTTCCACCACCGGCACACCCATGGTGCGATAGGGGGCCAGGCGCTCGCGTGCGATGTCGGCGGCGGGCAGGTCGGTCTTGTTCAGGCCGATGACGGTGTCGATGCCGGCGTGCGCGGCTGCCACCAGTGCGCGTGTGAGCTGCGACTCGGAGAACATCGGCTCGCCAGCCACCAGCACCAGGATGCGGTCCAGGTTGGCGGCAAAGGCCTTGCTGCGCCACTCGTCCTGCCGCCACAGCAGGTTGCGCCGGGGCTCCAGCCCTTCGACCACACCTTCGTCGCCGCTGACGGCCCAACGCACCCGGTCGCCCACCACGGCTTCGGACTTCTTGCCGCGCAGGTGGCACAGCCGGTGGCGCCCGTCGGCGGTCTCGACGATGAGATGGCGGCCATGTGCCGCCACCACCAGCCCGGTCTGGGGTGGCGCCTTCAACGCGTGCCGCCGGCGATCAGCGCGTCGACCTTGGCGGCGCTGAGAATGTCGCGGGCGGTGATGCCGCCGGCCGAGTGCGTGGACCACCGCACCTCGCAGTGACCGTAGTGCACCGACAGGTCCGGATGGTGGTCGTCCGCGTGGGCGATCCAGGCCACGGCGTTCACGAAGGCCAGCGTGTGGTGGTAGTCGGGGAAGTCAAAGCGCCTCTTTAGCGCGTTGTCCTCGCGTCGCCAGCCCGGCAGGCTGGCCAGTCGCGCATCCACCTCGGCGTCGGTGAGCCTGGACGCGTTCATGGCGCGGGGAGGGCGGCCAATCGTTCGGCGGCTGGGGGATGCGAGTAGTGGAAGCGCACGTACCACGGGTCTGGCGTCAAGGTGGCGGCATTGTCCTCATGCAGCTTGACCAGGGCGCGTGCCAGGTCGCGGCCGTCGGCCTGCGCACAGGCAAAGGCATCGGCCTCGAACTCGTGGCGGCGCGACAGGGCCGCTCCCAGGGGCGTCAGGAAGAACGTGAAGGGCGGCAGCGCCAGCATGAACAGGATCAGCGCCAGGGCGTCGTTGGGCGCCACCAGATTGGGTTGCACGCCCAGGCCCAGATAGAAGGCCGGTTGCGCCGCCAGCCAGCCCAGCAGCGCCAGGCCGGCCAGGCTGGCGCCGAACAGCATCACCATGCGCTGCAGCACATGGCGGCGCTTGAAGTGGCCGAGTTCGTGGGCGAGCACGGCTTCCACCTCGCCTGGCGTCAGGCGAGCCAGCAGGGTGTCGTAGAAGACCACGCGCTTCGCGGCTCCCAGGCCGGTGAAATAGGCATTGGCGTGCGCCGATCGGCGGCTGCCGTCCATCACGAACAGGCCCCTGGCGGCAAAACCGCAGCGCCGCATCAGCGCCTGCACGCGCTGGGCCAGGGCATCGTCCGCCAGCGGTTCGAAGCGGTTGAACAGCGGAGCGATCACCGTGGGCCACAGCACCAGCAGCAGGCCGTTGAAGCCCACCCAGGCCCCCCAGGCCCACAACCACCACAGGCTGCCGGTGGCGCCCATCAGCCAGAGCACCAGGGCCGCCAGCGGCAGCCCGATCACGGCGCCGACGGCGGCACCCTTGGCCCGGTCGGCCCACCACAGCGCCGGCGTCTGCCGGTTGAAGTCGAAGCGCTGCTCGAGACGGAAGGTTGCCACCCAGTCCAGTGGCAGTTCGATCAGCGCACCGATGAGGGTGAAAGCGGCCAGCAGGGCCAACTGCAGGCCCAGCGGCCCGAGCGCCGAGCCCAACGGCAGCAGCGCCTGATGCAGGGCATCCAGACCACCGAGCAGGGTCCAGCCCAGCAGCACGGCATGGCCGACAACGTGGGACAGCATTGCCAGCCGCCCCTTGGCCAGGGTGTAATCGGCCGCTTTCCGGTGGGCCTCGACGCTGACACGGTCGGCAAAGGCTGGAGGCACCTGCGCGCGGTGTTGCGCCACATGGCGCATCTGGCGTGTCAACAGCCACAGGTGCACGGCCAGCGAGGCCAGCACGGCAGCGGCGAAGACGAGCGTCAGGTCGGAAGCATTCATCGGCAAGGCTCAAAAGCCGCGAGTGTAGGCTTGGGCGAGAATCGCAGCTTTGCCTGCAGGCCCTGCCTATGACCGACCCCTTGCTCGCCCCCAGCGAACACAACCTCGTGTGGATCGACCTCGAGATGACGGGGCTGGACACGGTCAACGACCGCATCATCGAACTGGCCGTGATCGTGACGGACCCGATGCTGACCGTGCGTGTCGAGGGTCCGGTCTTCGCCGTGCACCAGAGCGACGCCGTGCTTGACGGCATGGACGCCTGGAACAAGGGCACGCACGGCAAGAGTGGCCTGATCGACCGCGTCAAGGCCTCCACCGTCGACGAGGCACAGGCCCAGCAGGAGACCATAGCCTTCCTGCAGCGCTACGTGCCCAAGGGCAAGAGCCCGATGTGCGGCAACTCCATCTGCCAGGACCGGCGCTTCCTGGCCAAGGACATGCCGGCACTGGAAGCCTTCTTCCACTACCGCAACCTCGACGTCAGCACGCTCAAGGAACTGGCGCGGCGCTGGAAGCCGGCCGCGATGGAAGGCTTCAAGAAGGCGCAGGCCCATACTGCGCTGGCCGACATCCACGAGTCGATCGACGAACTGATCCACTACCGCACGCACCTGCTGGCGGTCTGACCGCCGGCAGGTTTCAGCGCTGCCGCCGCCAGGCGTGCAGCAGGGCGCGCACCTCGTCGTCGGCGCGGGCCGGCAGTTTTCGGTATTCGGAACAGTCGGCCTTGCGCGCCAGCAGTTGGTGGTTGACCAGCTCGCGACGCAGCGTGACATGGTCGCCAAAGGCGTTGGCGGCCTTCAGGATGGCATTCACTTCGCGCTCGGTGTAGGGCCGCTTGGCCTCGAAGCGGGTCCAGAGGATCCACATCGCCAAACGCTGCACGCTGAACTTGGTGGGCCAGCGCACCAGCCGGCCTTCGGTATCGAATTGCGCCAGGGCCTTGCGCGCGTTGTCGCTCAACGCCGCGGGAGCCTCGGCGGTCTGGCGGGATGCGACGGGCGTGCGCAGGGAGGCCCGCAGGCTCTGGTGGTTGCGCTGGCCCAACGCGCGCGCCACGAGGTTCAGGGTCTCGACATGGCTCGGCGGCTCGGCCTTGGTGGCCAGGTGCGCCTGCAGCCCATGGCTGAGCGCACGTGCAAAGGAGGACAGGTCGGGAATCGCGAGGGGCAGGGGTTCGGACGGCACGGAAGGCACTCCATCAAGGCATGCACCTGGGATCGGGTGGTCTGCCGGGGGTTGCCGACTTCCGGCGCGGTGCACACGATGGGACCATCGGATGGGGCGCGGACTCTGGGGCAGGTTTAGCTCACGGTGGAACCGTGCGGCAACGCCTGGGTGAACTGCCGACCGAGCGCCAGTGTACCTGTGTGCTGCAGATCCGGGTGAACCCTGATACACTCCAAAGCTTCCGTTCATCCCCTCTGACCACGCCCTGCCGATTCACCGGCATCTGGCGTGCAGGCCGCGAGTTCTTCTGCGGCCGTCGGCGGCGATGCCGTCGCCGCGAGTTCTCGTCTTCGAGCGTTCAGCGACCCCACCCCCTGGGTGCCGGGCCTCATCTGCCATGTCGTGCAGTGGGCCGGTGCCGCGTGTGGCCGTGCGTGCCTTGGGCATGCTGCTGCGCGATGCCTGAGAACTGATCCATGAGTTTCGAACCCCTGAACCTTGACCCACGCCTGTCGCGCGCCCTGGCCGACGCCGGCTACGACACGGCCACGACCGTGCAGCAGCAGGCGATCCCGCCGGCGCTGGCCGGGCAGGACCTGATGGTCTCGTCCAGCACCGGCAGCGGCAAGACCGCCAGCTTCGTGCTGCCGGCGCTGACCCGTGTGTTGGCCGCCCGCCTCGAGCAGGACCGCAACGGCAGCAAGCGCGACCGCAAACAGGTCTACGGCCCGCGCGTGCTGGTGCTGGCCCCCACCCGTGAACTGGTGCAGCAGGTGGCGCGCGCCGCCGTGAGCTACGGCCGCCACATCCAGGGCCTGCGCGTGGCCACCGTCGTCGGCGGCGTGCCCTATGGCGCCCAGCTCAAGGCCCTGCGTGCCCCGCTGGACCTGCTGATCGCCACCCCCGGCCGCCTGATGGACCACATGGCCAGCGGCAACGCCGTGCTGGCCAACGTGGAGGTGCTGGTGCTGGACGAGGCCGACCGCATGCTGGACATGGGCTTCATCGAAGACATCCAGCACATCGCCGAAGCCCTGCCGGCGCAGCGCCAGACGCTGATGTACAGCGCCACCTTCGGCGGCCATGTCGGCCGCCTGGCGCAGAGCCTGCTGCGCGAGCCGCAGCGCATCGACGTGGCGTCGCACACCGATACCCACGCCGACATCGAACAGCGCCTGCACTGGGCCGACGACGGCGCGCACAAGGACGCGCTGCTGGAGCACCTGCTGTCTGACGCCGCCATCGACCAGGCCGTGGTCTTCACCAGCACCCAGCGCGACGCCGACTGGCTGGCCGACCGGCTGGCGCAGTTCGGCCACCGCGTCGCGGCGCTGCACGGCGGCATGCCGCAGGGCCGGCGCAACCGCGTGCTGCATGGCCTGCGCACCCGCGACCTGCGGGTGCTGGTGGCCACCGATGTGGCCGCGCGCGGCATCGACGTGCCGACCATCAGCCACGTCATCAACTACGGCCTGCCGATGAAAGCCGAGGACTACGTGCACCGCATCGGCCGCACCGGCCGCGCCGGGCGCAGTGGCCTGGCGGTGACGCTGGCCGAGCGCCGTGACGTGGGCATGGTGCGCCGCATCGAGCAGTTCACCACCCAGGACATCCCGCACGCCGTGGTCGTGGGGCTGGAGCCCAAGCGGCCGGCGCCGGAACGCTTTGCCACACGCATGGGCCGCCCGGGCGGACGGCCGGGTGGTGGGCGCCCGGGCGGTGGCCGTTTCGAGGGGCGCCCCGGCCAGGGTCGCCCGTGGTCAGGCGAACCACGGCACCAGCAATGGCACGAGCAGCGAGGTCACGAGGGTCGAGGCGGCCATCGCCACCCCGGCGAAGGTGCCGGCCACCATGTTCACCTGGAACGCGCGCGCGGTGCCGATGCCATGCGCCGTGATGCCCACGGCCAGGCCCCGCGCGGCCCAGTCGGTGATGCGCGCGGCGTTCAGCAGCGGCGTGGCCATGGTCGCCCCCAGGATGCCGCTCGCGATCACCAGCACCGCCGTCAGCGAGGGTAAGCCGCCCACACGTTCGGCCACCGCCATCGCCACCGGGGCGGTGACGCCCTTGGGCGCGATGGAGGCGATCAGCTCGCGCGGCGCACCCCAGAGCTTCACGACCGCCATGGCCAGCAGCGCACCCATCAGGTTGCCGGCCAGCAGGGTGACCAACGCCGGGGTCAGGGTGGCCTTGACCTCGGTCCACTGCCGCCGCAGCGGAATGGCGAGCGCGACCGTGGCGGTGCCCAGCAGGAAGTGCACGAACTGGGCACCGTCGAAGTAGACGGCGTAGGGCGTTTTGGTGAGCGTCAACACGCCCACCAGCACCACCACCGCGGTCAGCACCGGGTTCAGCCAGGGCGTGCCGCCCGCAGCACGCTGCAGGCGCAGAGCCAGCACGTAGACACCCACGGTGAGCAACAGCCACAGCAGGGGGCTGGCACCAAGGTAGACCCAGAGCGATGTCATGCGGCTGCCTTCATTTGGGGCCGCCGAGGCCATCGCGGCGACGCCGCAGGCGCTGGAACAGCCAGGCGGACAACACCATCGTCACGGCGCTGCTGAGCACGATGCCGGCCAGCAGCGGGGCCCACCACAGCGCGATGAGTCCGATGTGCAGCATCACGCCCACCCCGGCCGGCACGAAGAGCAGGCCGAAGTTGGCCAGCAGCGTGTCGGCCACCGCGCCCAGGCGTGCATGCAGCCGCTGCAGCGACGGCCAAGCCAGGAAGAGCAAGGCCATGCCGATCACCGGCCCCGGCACCGGCACACCGCTGGCGTAGGCCAGGGCCTCGCCCAACAGCTGGAAGGCGAGCAGTGCAGCCAGGGCTTCGAGCATGGTGGCCGGCCCCGGCAGGTGGTCAGACCGCCAGCAGTTCCACCTCGAACACCAGGGTCGCGTTGGGCGGGATCACACCGCCAGCGCCGCGCGCGCCATAGCCCAGCCGCGGCGGGATCAGCAGCGTGCGTGTGCCGCCGACCTTCATGCCCTGCACACCTTCGTCCCAGCCGCCAATCACGTGGCCGGCGCCGAGCGGGAAGACGAAGGGGTCGTTGCGGTCCTTGCTGGAATCGAACTTGCGGCCGCGGCCGTTGTCGGCCGTCGGGTCGTGCAACCAGCCGGTGTAGTGCACGCGCACGCGCTGGCCGGCCTGGGCCTCGGCGCCGGTGCCCGGCGTGTTGTCTTCGTACTGCAGGCCGCTGGCGGTGGTGATCATGGGGCGTCGCTCCGTGTTGAAAGAGCCTGGATGATGCCAGCCCAGGCCGGCACGGCCTGGGCCAGCCAGGCGGCGGGCGTGTCGGCGTTCAGGGCGGGCAGCCCCAACACGTGGCCGGCGGCCTGCAGAGCCCGAACCGGGTCGGCCAGGTCCAGCGGCGCCGCGCCGTTCTGCTTGCTGAGCTTGTGCCCATCGGCGGCCAGCACCAATGGCGTGTGCAGATAGACGGGCGTCAGCAGGCCCAGGGCATGCTGCAGCACCACCTGGCGCGCCGTGTTGTCGGCCAGATCCTCGCCCCGCACCACGTGGGTGATGCCTTGTTGTGCGTCATCCACCACCACGGCCAGCTGGTAGGCCCACAGACCGTCGGCACGCCGAAGCACGAAGTCGCCGACTTCGGCGGCCACGTCCTGGTGTTGGGGCCCGAGCCGGCGGTCGTGCCAGGGCACCACACCCGGTGGCACGCGCAGGCGCCAGGCGCGCGCCGAGCGCCCGGACAGCCCGCCATGTTCTGGTCGGCAGGTGCCCGGGTAGACCCGCTCGCCGAATCGCTGATGCACCACACCCCGCGCCGCCAGGGCGCGGTCGATGTCGGCCCGGGTGCAGGCGCAGGGATAGGCGGCTTCGGCATCGACCAGCTGCTGCAGTGAACTCACATAGGCCGCGTCGCGGCCAGACTGCCAAAGCGGTACGTCGTCGGCGTGCAGGCCGCAGGCGGCAAGCTGGCCGAGCACGACCTGATCCATCCCTGGCGGGCAGCGGGGTCGGTCGACATCCTCGATGCGCACCAGCCAACGGCCCCGTTCTCCGCCGAGGGCCCGCACGTCCAGCCAGCTGGCCAAGGCTGCCACCAGCGAGCCAGCGTGCAGCGGCCCGGTGGGCGACGGCGCAAAGCGGCCGACGACCGTCACGCCAGCCGCGGGCCTCAGCCCGGCAGCAAGCCCACGTGCCGTTGCAGCAGGGCTTCGCGGGTCTTGGGTTTGGCCAACTGGTCCAGCCACCATTGCAGGGCGCGGCCGAGGCCGAGGCCGCTGCGGTCGCCGCGCCAGGCGTAGTGCAGCATCACTGGTTGATCGCCGCGGGGGCCTCGCTTGGCCACCAGATGGCCGGCGTCCAGGTGCGGGCGCACCATGGGTTCGGGCAGGTAGCCACAGCCCAGGCCGCGCAGCAGCGCCTCCAGCTTCAGGCGCAGGCTGGGCACGGTCAGCACATCCTGACCCGGCAGCAGGTTCACCGTCACCGGCGTCATGCGCTGTGCGGTGTCCGCCACCGCAACGGCACGGTGCTGCAGCAGGCAGTCGGGCGTCAAGGGGTCGGGCGCGCCGGCCAGCGGGTGGTGCGGCGCGACGCAGAACACGAAGTCGACCGCACCGAGCGGACGGAGTTCGATACCGCCGGGATTGGCGAATTCACCGGCCACGCCAATGGCGAGATCCGCCTGGCCATGCACCAGCGCCTCCCAGGTGCCGGCCAGCACCTCGTTGCGCAGGCGCAGCCGCGTGCCGCCACCGGCGCCGGATTCGCTGCTGTCGGTGCACAGGCCGCTAAAGGTCTCGATCAGCTCGAAGATCGTGGTCGGCGACACGATGTCGTCCACACTCAGCGACAGTTCCGTTTCCCAGCCACCCGCGACGCGCCGCACGCGGTTGGCCACGGCGTCCATCTCCTGCAGCAGCCGGCGGCCTTCGACCAGCAACTCCGTGCCGGCCGGTGTGAGCTGCGCCTGGCGCGAACTGCGGTCGAACAGCAGCACGTCCAGCGCGTCTTCCAGCTGCCGCACGCTGTAGGTCAGCGCCGAGGGCACCTTGCCCATCTCGCGTGCGGCGGCGGCAAAACTGCCGGTGCGTGCGATGGTGTCGATCATCGCCAGCGCTTCAGGGGTGAGGGCGTTGCGTCGGTGGGGCATGTCGGCGGCGGGTAGGCGGCCATTGTCGCCTTCAAAGCGATTGAACAGCGTCGTGAAGGCCCTGTAGATGGCGTGGCGGCGCCGGGGCCGCACCATTGCACCCATGATCACGCTGCGCAAATCCTCCGACCGCGGCTTTGCCGACCACGGCTGGCTGAAGAGCTTCCACACCTTCTCCTTCGCGGACTACTTCGACCCGGCGCACATGGGCGTGGGCAACCTCCGCGTCATCAACGAGGACCGCATCGCCCCCGGCACCGGCTTCGGCACCCACGGCCACCGCGACATGGAGATCGTCAGCTACGTGCTCGACGGCGCCCTGGCGCACCGTGACAGCATGGGCAACGACGGCGCCATCCTGCCGGGTGAAGTCCAGCGCATGAGCGCCGGCACCGGGGTGCGCCACAGCGAGTTCAACCACGCTGCGGGCCAGGCCACCCACTTCCTGCAGATCTGGATCATCCCGGACCAGACCGGCATCGCCCCGGGCTACGAGCAGAAGGTGTTCGATGCCGCCGCCAAGCGTGGCCGGCTGGCGCTGGTGGCTGCACCACCGGCGCAGGCCGCAGCCGCGGGCGCGGTGACGATCCACGCCGATGCGCGCCTGTACGCCGGCCTGTTCGACGGTGATGAGTCCGCCGAACTGGCGCTGCAGCCGGGCCGGCCGGTGTACGTGCACCTGATCCGCGGCACGCTGCAGGCCAATGGCCAGGCGCTCTCGGCCGGCGACGCGTTGACGCTGGACGGCGAAACCGCGCTGACCCTGAAGCACGGCCGCGACGCGGAAGTGCTCGTCTTCGATCTCCATCCCTGACCCCACCCCACGAGGAAACCATGAGCAAGATCGTCATCGTCTACCACAGCGGCTACGGCCACACCACCAAGGTCGCCCAGGCCGTGACCGAAGGCAGCGGCGGTGCGCTGCTGGCCATCGACGCCGAAGGCAATCTGCCTGAAGGCGGCTGGGAGCAGCTGGCCGCGGCCGACGCCATCGTCTTCGGCTCGCCCACCTACATGGGCACCGTCAGCTGGCAGTTCAAGAAGTTCGCCGATGCGTCCAGCAAGCCGTGGTTCACCCAGCAGTGGAAGAACAAGCTGGCGGCGGGCTTCACCAACTCGGCGTCGATGAACGGCGACAAGCTGTCCACGCTGCACTACCTGTTCACGCTGAGCCAGCAGCACAGCATGCTGTGGGTGGGCACCGGCCTGATGCCCAGCAACAGCAAGGCCGCCCAGCGTGACGACATCAACTACGTGGCCAGCTTCTCCGGCCTGATGACGACGACGCCGTCGGATGCCTCGGCCGACGAGATGGTGGCGGGCGACCTGGCCACGGCCAAGGCCTTCGGCCAGCGGATCGCCGAAGTCGCGGCGCGCCTGAGCGCCTGAGTTCCTCAGCGGCGGCCCGCGTCCAGCGCGTCGCGGGCCGCCAGTGCCGGAAACCACCGGCGCCACAGGACGGCCACGGCCAGCGTGCCCAGGCCACCCAACACCACCGAGCCCACGGCGCCGATCAGCGCCGCGGTGGCGCCGGCACGGAACTCGCCGAGCTGGTTGGACGCCCCGATGAACAGCGCGTTGACCGCACTGACGCGGCCGCGCATGGCGTCGGGGGTCTCCAGTTGCACCAGGGTCTGGCGCACGATGACGCTGACCATGTCGGCCGCGCCCGAGATGGCGAGCGCGCTCATCGACAACCAGAACCACGGTGAGAGACCGAAGGTCAGCTGCGCGGCGCCATAGACGGCCACGGCCCCCAGCAGCTGCGCGCCCGCACGGCGCACGATGGGGCGCCGGGCCAGCCAGAGCGACATGGCCAGCGCGCCCACCGCCGGCGCCGCCCGCAGCAGGCCCAGGCCGGTGGGTCCGACGTGCAGCACGTCCTTGGCGAACATCGGCAGCAAGGCCGTGGCGCCGCCCAGCAGCACGGCGAACAGGTCCAGCGAGATCGCGCCCAGCACCACCTTGTGCGCGAAGACGAACCGCACGCCCGCCAGCAGCGTGGCAGCGCTGACCCGCTCGTGCGGCGGCGGCGCGTGTTCGTAGCGGATGGCCATCGTCAGCCCGGTGGCCAGCGCAAACAGGGCGGCACACAGTGCATAGACGACCGCCGGCCCGGCACCGTAGACCAGGCCGCCCAGCGCCGGCCCGGCGATCACCGCGCCTTGAAGTCCGCCTGAACTGAAGGCCAGTGCCCGCGACAGCAACGCCGGTGGCACCAGCAGCGGGGTCAGCGCCTGCGTGGCCGGCAACTGGAAGGCGCGCACGGCACCCAGCAGCACCGACAGCACCAGCAGGCCCTCGCGCGTCACCCAGCCGCCGTGGCTGGCGCCCGCCAGCAGCAGTGCCGCACCGCCCAGCACCGCCATGCAGCTGGCCAGGATGCGACCACGGTGCCAACGGTCGATCAACTGGCCGGCCGGCAAGGCCAGCAGCAGGGCCGGCAGAAACTGCAGCAGGCCCACCAGACCAAGGTCCCAGGCCGACCCGGTGAGGTCGTAGATCTGCCAGCCCACGGCCACCATCAGCATCTGACCGGCACCGACGCCCGCCAGACGCGACCACCACAGGCGCATGTAGCTGCGGTGGGCGCGCAGTGCAGTCTGTGGCGGTTCGTCGGCGGGTGTCATCTCGAAACACCTGATTCTGGCCGTATCCTCGGCAAGGTCACGTCATCGCCTTCGAAGCTCCGTGGACAGTTCGGTCTGGCTCTGGCTGCTCAGTGCCCTGCTCATCCTCGCCGGCCTCGCCGGCACCGTCCTCCCCGCCTTGCCGGGGACGGCGCTGGTGCTGGCCGGCATTGCGCTGGGGGCATGGATCGACGACTTCACGCGAGTCGGGGGTGTCACGCTGACCATGGTCGCGGTGCTGGCCGCCCTGGCCTGGGTGCTGGACTACGTGGCCGGGTTGATGGGCGCGAAGAAGGCTGGCGCCAGCCGGGAAGCGCTCATTGGTGCGGCGCTGGGCACCGTGGTCGGCCTGTTCCTGGGCCTGGTGGGCGTGCTCTTCATGCCCCTGGTCGGGGCAGCCGTCGGCGAGTACATCGCCAGGCGGGACCACGGGCAGGCGCTCAAGGTGGGCACGGCCACGTGGCTGGGCATGATGCTGGGCATGATCGCCAAGGTGGTGCTGGCGTTCATGATGGTCGGGCTGTTCGCCGTGGCGCTGGTGGTCTGATGCGCACCGGCATCATCGCTGCCGTCGTCGTCGCGTTGACGGCCATGGCCTGGCCCGCGTTGGCGCAGCAGACCGCCGCCTACGATCCGAAGGACTTCAAGCGCGTGGTCTTCAAGACGCGCTACGAGCGCGAGGTGCAGTTCCGTGCGGCGGCCATCCAGGTGGCCTGGAGTGCCGAGAACCTGTGCGACGCCACGACCGAGATCGAACCCTTCGTGCTCTGGTCGCTGGGAACCGTTGGCCGCCGGCTCGACGCCGACGACCTGGCGCTCTACACCGAGGTCACCGGCATGGACGAGCAGTGGCGTGTGGCCTGGCTCGACGAAGGTGCGCCGGACGACCTGCATGTGGGCGACGTGGTGGTGGCCATCAACGGGCGCGAGTTGCCCCAGGGCGGCACGCGCTTCGACTTCAGCGCCATCCTGCGCGGTTCGTCACCGCTGTCGAATTCCGAACAGCCGTTCTGGGATGTGATGCTGCCCGCTCGCGACGAGGCCAAGGCCGGCAAACCGATGACCTTGACGCTCAAGGGCGGCCGGACCCTGGAGGTCGACACGCAGACGGGTTGCGCAGGCAGCGTCACCGCCACCGGCTTCGACCACGAACCCGACCGCTTCGAGCGCAACGGCGCGGTGCGCGTGAAGATACCCGCCAACGCCATGCTCGAGGCACGGGCGCGCGACGAGTTCCGCTGGCTGGCGGCCTTCGGCACCTACTTCCAGGCCAGTGAGAAGGCGCTGGGCAAGGCGCGGGATTCCGCCAGCGTGTCCACGGCTTTCGTGGTCGGCAAGATCCTGGCGGCGGCCGTGCCGGGCGCCGGCATGTTGCTGACGGCGGCGGAACAGCAGGCCGAGCGCGCCATTGCCGTGGACAGCGTGGTGGGCAATGCCGACCTGTTCGCCAACGAGGTCGTGGCAGCGATGGGCGGTGATGCGAGTGCCGGCTGGCGCCTCAACGAACGGTTCGTCGAGCTGGGTCTGAAGGTCGACGCCCTGCAGATGGATGCGTTCCGCCTGTCCAACGCCAAGGAACACGCGGCCCGCCTGGCGGACCTGCGCGCGGCCCAGGCGCGTGCTGCGGCCGAGGCTGAAGCAGCGGAACGCCGGGCCCAGGAAGAGGCCCGGCGCCAACCTCTGGTGGTGCCGGTGCGCTGAACGCCGGACGAGCGCGCGGCGTGCACCCCTGCGCAGGCAGGGCTGCACGTCCGGCTCAGGCTTGCAGCCCGCGCTCGCGCTTTGCATGCGCGAGCCCCTTCGCAGGCGTGCATCCCTGCGCAGGCAGGGCTGCACGTCCGGCTCAGGCCCCGAGCGCGAAGCCGAGCATCTCGTGCAGCAGCAGGTGGCTGTCGAACCAGCCTTGGCGGCCAGGGAGGAAGTCACCGGCCTCCCATTCATAGGCCGGTGTCAGGCCGACGGGTGCCGGCACGATGGTCATTGCCACGGCGTCGCGCGCTGAAGCCCTTTCAAAGGCGCGGATGGCCCGCCGCATGTGGAAGTCGTGTGTCACCAGCACGATGCGCCGGATGCCCTGTTCGCGCAGGATGGGCACCGAGAGCAGGGCGTTCTCCGTGGTGTCGCGGGAGCGATCCTCCAGCCAACGGAACGGCACGCCGAACTCCCGTTCGGCGACGCGCGCCGCAATTTCTGCCTCGGTGGCCCCCGGACGCCCACCGTGCCCCAGCCCGCCGGAATACAGCATCGGCCACTTGGTGCGCCTTGCCAGCCAGACGCCATAGCGCACCCGTTCCAGGCCCAGCATACTGAGGTTGGACACACCGTATTCCGGCGAGAGCTCCCGCCTGCCGCCACCGAGCACCACGATGGCCGTCGGCATGGGCTGGCGCAGCAGGTCGGCCATGCGCTCCTCGCCCAGCGCTGGCGGTACCGGGAAAACGGTGGCCCGGACCCACTTGCCGAAGGCCGGCATCGACAACAGCAGCAGGCTGGCGCAGCCCAGCAGAATCAGGGCCCAGGCCAGTAAGCGGCGGCGAAACATCAGCCTGGCCCCTACCAGCACCAGCAGCAGCAGCGGCAAGGGCGGGAGCAGCAGGGCGGAAATGGCGGGTTTCCAGCCTTCGAGGCCGAAGGTGACGATGAGGTCGTTCAAGCCAGCAGTCCGGTGGGTGTCGATAATGGGCGGCAAGTGTAGTGAGGAGGCACGATGACGACGGAACGCATCACGCTGGCCGGAGGTTGTTTCTGGTGCATCGAGGCCGTCTTCGAGCGCGTGGACGGCGTGCTGGCGGTCGAATCCGGGTACAGCAACGGCCATGTCGAGCGGCCGACCTATCAGCAGGTGTGCGAAGGTGATACTGGCCACGCCGAGGTCGTGCGGGTGGACTTCGACCCGGCGCGCATTCCCTTGCGCGAGGTGTTGGAGATCTTCTTTGCCGTGCACGATCCGACCACGCTGAATCGGCAGGGCAACGACGTCGGCACCCAGTACCGGTCCGGCATCTATTGGCATGACGCGGCGCAGCGCGACGTGATCGAGGCCGTGCTCGCCGATGTGAGCGCCGCCCACGGAGGGCGCGTGGTCACGGAGGTGGCGGCCGAGCGCAATCATTGGCCCGCCGAGCCGTACCACCAGCACTACTTCGCGAACCATCCCGGTCAGGGCTACTGCGCCTTCGTCGTGGCGCCCAAGGTCGAGAAGTTTCTGCGCACCTTCCGCCACCGGGTGCGGCTGGGCTGAGTGTTGTCCGGCGGCCAGGGTCCCGCGGGCTTCGGCCCGGAGTTGTTGTCCTTGTTGCAGGGCAGCGGCCGCATCGGGCTGTATGCACGCGACCTGGCCAGCGGCCTGGCCCAGTGGGACGCCGGCCTCTACGCGATGACCGGCTTCGACCCTCAGTCCGCCGCGCCGGACTGGTCGCAGTTTCTCCAGCATGTGCATGCCGATGACCGCGCGGCACTCGACGCGCACTTCGTAAGCCTGGCGCGGCAGCCGCTGGGGGGCGAGGTGCACTTCCGGTTCTGCCGGCCCGATGGCGACGTCCGGCTGATGCACACGATCTTCGACGTGCAATCGGATGACCGGGGACGGCCCACGCGCGTCGTCGGCGTGATGATCGACGACAGCGGTGTTGGTCAGCAACTGCAGCAAGGCGAGCGGTCGCGGCAATTCCTGGAACGTGCGCTGTCGATGGCCGGTGTGTCGGTCTGGACCATCGACCTGGGCGCGCGGCGCGTGCACTTCAACACCGTGGGGTTTCAGATCGTGGGCATGACGCCCGATCCTGCGGGCATTCCGCTGGACGAACTGCGCGAAAGCATCCACCCGCAGGACCGCGCGACCATCCTGGCAGCCGCCGATGCGGCCATAGATCGGGGCGGCATGGTCGACGCCGTCGCCCGTTACCGTACGGCCGAAGGTGGCTGGAAGACGCTGCTGACGCGCCGCCTGGCGGTGCGCGACAGTGACGGCAGGGCGACCGGCTTGATGGGCGTTTCGCTGGACCTGACGGGAGAGGATGCCGAACGCGCCCGCGCCGAGGCACTGACGGCGCAGACGCGGCTGGTGGCGCAGGCGATGGGGGTGGGCTTCTGGCAGCGCGACCAGGCCGAGGAGGCGGTTGTCTGGGACGCGCAGATGTACAGGCTCTATGGCCGCGATCCGTCCCGCCTGCCGCCGACCGTCGACGAGTGGCTGGAAAGCTATGTCCAGCCGGCCGCCCGGGCTGAGGCGCGTCAGCAGCTTCAGGCCGACCGTGCCGCCTGGTCACCGGAGACCCTGATGACGGTGCCGGTGCGTGGCGACGACGGCCAGGAGCGCTGGGTCCGGGCGTGGACCCGCCGGGGCACGCAGGATGGACGACGCTTTGCCATGGGCATGCACCTGGACGTGACCGAGCAGGTCCGGCACGAGGCTGCACGCCAGGAGGCTGAGCGTTCGGCGCGGGAAAGCCGGGAAAAGTCGGCCTTCATGGCGATGATGAGTCACCGCCTGCGCACGCCGCTGAACGCGGTGCTGGGTTTTGCCCAACTGATGGCCCAGGACAGCGCCGAGCCCTTGAGCGCACGTCAGCGCGAGCGGCTGGCGCGCATTGACGCTGCCGGCGCTGAACTCCTGTCGATGATCGATGATGTCTTCGAGCTTGCGGCGCTCGACACGGTGGCGGACGCGGCGCAGACCGTGGCCGTTCCGCTGTCCCAGGTGCTGCAGGGACTGCGGGAGACGGTGGCGCCGTTGGCCCGCCTGCGCGGTGTGGCCTTGCGGCTGCCGGCTGACCCGCCGCCGGTGCAGGTGGCCACGGACCGGCGCCTGCTGGGTCAGGCGCTGCGGCACCTCGTGGCCCATGCCTTGCGCCGCAGCGAGCGGGGAGGCCATGTCGAGGTGACGGCCTCCGTGTCCGCACCATGGCTGCGCCTGGTCTTCAGTGATGCAGGCCCCCGGCTGGATGCCGCGCAGCGCGAACTGCTGTTCGACGCCGCGCCACAACCCGCGCCCCCGATGACGCATGGCGACGCGCTCGTCGGTCTGAACCTGGTGCGCCAGGCGCTGGCCCGCCTGGGCGCCGGCGTGGACTGGCTGCATCCCGATCCTTCGGACAGCCGCCTTGTCGTGACCCTGCCGCTGGCCGACGTGGCTGTGTCCCCGGCGCCGGTGGCGCCCCTGCGCCTGCTGTGCATCGAGGACAACCCCGTGAACCTCATGCTGGTGCAGGAACTGGTGGCGATGCGCCCGGCATTCCGGTTCCTGAGCGCGACCGATGGCCTGAGCGGCCTGGCGCGGGCGGCCCGTGAAAAGCCCGACGTGGTGCTGCTGGACCTGCACCTGCCCGACCTGCATGGCACTGAAGTGGCGGCGCGGCTTCGCGCCGACCCGGCGACTGCAGGCTGCCACCTCATCGCACTGTCGGCCGGGGCACTGCCTGAAGACATCCGCGCCGCCAAGGCACAGGGTTTCGACGACTACTGGACCAAGCCGATCGACTTCGACCATTTTCTGGCCGGCCTGGATCGGCTGGCGGGAACGCAGTTCAGGGCGCCAGACGCTCCCTGATCCAGTCGGCACCCGCGGTGTCGTCACCACCCCGGCGATAGCGCAGCCGATCGTGCAGGCGGCTCTTGCGGCCCTGCCAGAATTCCCAGCGGTCCGGCAGCAGGCGGAACCCGCCCCAGTGTGGCGGCCGCGGCGGGTTCAACAGGTGGCGGGCGGAGACCTGGGCCGCATTGGCGACCAGGGTGGCACGCGAAGGGATCACCTCGCTCTGGGGCGATGCCCAGGCGCCGATGCGGGAGTCCAACGGCCGGCTGGCGTAGTAGGCGTCCGATTCGGCGTCACTGGTGCGTTCAACACGCCCCTCGATGCGCACGACCCGCTCGAGTTCGACCCAGTGGAACTGCAACGCGGCCCAGGGATGGGCGGCCAGTTCACGGCCCTTGCGGCTCTGGTAGTTCGTGTACCAGACGATGCCGCGTGCGTCGCAGCCCTTGATCAGCACGACGCGCGTGGACGGCCGGCCGTCGGCGCCGACGGTGGCCAGCGTCATGGCATTGGGTTCCGGCACCTGCGCGTCCAGCGCCTGCTTCAGCCAGTGCTCGAACTGCAGCAATGGGTCAGGATGGGCGGCGTGCTCGTCGAGCGCGTCACGCTCATAGCTCTTGCGCAAGTCGGCGATGTCCATCGCTGCAGTATAGGAAGCCCGGTCGATCCCCTAGGGGCAATGACGTAAGTGAAGCTCCGACTGTGCCCGGCGGCTGCGGCGGGGGATGCTTTCCCCCACGCCGCGCCCTCTCATGACCGCCCCGCCTTGCATCGTCATCCTCGCCGCCGGCCCCGGCCGGCGCTTTGGGGCGGGTGCGCAGAAGCTGACCCAGCCGCTGGGTGAACACAGTGTGCTCGGGCAGACGATCCAGCGGGCCATGGCGACGGGGTGGCCGTTGTGCGTGGTGCTCACACCGCCGCTGGTGCCGGCGGTGAGCCCTTGGGTGGCCACGCGCGACCTCGTGGTGCTCGACGCCGCCGAGGCCGCGCGCGGTCTTGGCCACTCCATCGCGGCAGGGGTGGCCGCTCAAGGCGCGGCTGGCGGCTGGCTGCTGCTGCCCGGGGACATGCCGCTGGTGCGGGCCGGTTCGATCCTGGCCGTCGGCAAGGCGCTGGACGAGCACCCGGCTGCCTATGCCCAGCACCAGGGTCGGCCAGGCCATCCACAGGGCTTCGCCGCCGAGCTGTTTTCCGAGTTGGTCGGTCTGGAAGGCGAGGGCGGCGCACGCCGCTTGTTGGCACGGTATCCGGCCGCCGCCGTCGATCTTGACGACCCGGGCGTGCTGCTGGACGTCGACACCGAGGCCGATCTGGCCGCCGTGCGCTCGGCGTTTGCCCAGGACGACCCGCGCTGAGCGCCAGGAGCGACCCGTCGGCACCAGATGAGGCATCAAGTGCGGCATCCCGGCTGACCGGCGGCGGTTCGGGCGCGCAACGTCTACCGGCTGAACGGGTCTTCTGCTGGTGATGCCTGGGCTTGCGTTGCAGACGGTCCGAGCAGCCTGTGCCGCCCGGCCAGCGTCATCAGGCGCTCGATGTCCCGGTCGTGGATGCCGCGGGCACGCAAGGCCTGGGCGGTCTGCACGAGGTAGTCCAAGGTGGTGCCATACCGCCCGCGAGCGTGACGCAGGATCTCCAGCATCGCGTGATCGTCCATCGGGGCCAGGCAGGCCTCGTGGCGACGGCTGAGCGTGAAGGCCAGCGCCGGCACGGTGCCGTCCGGCGTGTGGCAGGGCAGCCAGCGGGGTGTGTAGACGCCGGTGGGCATCTCGCGCGCCCAAAGCCGGCGCAGTTCTTCGTCGGCACGGGCCACCGGCAGGCGATAGACCTCGCCCCGGCATGCGCCGCCCGAGAGCAGGGCAAAGACCAGACCGTGGCGCTCCGGTGTCCCACGATTGATGTGCGAGCGCATGCGCAGGGCACGGTGCCAGCCGTGAACGCGCGCCGGCCGGCGCTCATCGGTCTCGAACTCCGGGCGCCAGATCAGTGACGCGTAGCCGAACACCCAGAGGTCGTCGCGGCGGCCGAATCGCTGGTGCAGGTCTTGCAGCAGCGCGTCGACATCAGGTGTTGGTGCCAGGCCCTTGGTTGACCATGTAACCAGGTTACTTGATAATCGATTCACAGGTTACATCCGGAGTTCATCACGTGAGTCTTGCGACGTCGCCCGCGTCCCATCCCGCCGTGCTGGCGGTCACGGCGCGCATCCGTACGCGCAGTGCCGATCTGCGTGAGGCCTACCTGGCACGGCTGGACCGGCTGGCGGCGCGGCCGCGGGGCAGTGATCGCATGGGTTGTGCCAACGTGGCCCACGCCTTTGCCGCCATGCCAGGCACCGACAAGCTGCGCATCGTGGCCGAACGTGCACCGCACCTGGGCATCGTGACGGCGTACAACGACATGTTGTCGGCGCATCAGCCCTATGAGAACTACCCGGCGCTGGTGCGTGAGCAGGCCCATGCCCGCGGCGCCACGGTGCAGGTGGCCGGAGGCGTGCCGGCGATGTGCGACGGTGTCACCCAGGGCCTGCCGGGCATGGAACTGAGCCTGTTCTCGCGCGACACCATCGCCATGGCCACCGCGGTGGCGCTCACACACGACGTCTTCGACGGCGCGCTGCTGCTGGGCGTGTGCGACAAGATCGTGCCCGGGCTGCTGATCGGTGCGCTGCATTTTGGTCATCTGCCCTGTGTCTTCGTGCCGGCCGGGCCGATGAGCACCGGTCTGTCCAACGGCGAGAAGGCCAAGGTGCGCGAAGCGTACGCCAGCAAGCAGGTGGGCCGCGACGACCTGCTGGCGGCCGAGAGTGCCGCCTATCACGGCCCGGGCACCTGCACCTTCTACGGCACCGCCAACAGCAACCAGATGCTGCTGGAGGCGATGGGCCTGCATGTGCCGGGCAGCGCCTTCGTGCACCCGCACGACGGGCTCCGTGCCGAACTGACGCGGGCCGCGGTGGACGCCGTGCTCGCCATCCGCCGCGACGGCAGGCGCTTCGCCCCCATCGGTCGGCTGGTGGACGAGCGCTGCATCGTCAACGCCATGGTGGCGCTGCTGGCCACGGGGGGCTCCACCAATCACCTGATCCATTGGGTGGCGGTGGCGCGGGCTGCCGGCATCCTGATCGATTGGACCGACTTCGCCGACCTCTCGGCCGCCGTGCCGCTGCTGGCCCGCGTGTACCCCAACGGCAGTGCCGACGTGAACCAGTTCCAGGCTGCTGGCGGCCCCGGTTTCGTGCTGCGCGAGTTGCTGGACGGCGGCTGGCTGCATGGCGACGTGATGACCGTGGCGCGCGACGGGTTGGCCGCCTACACACGGCTGCCTGCGATGGACGACACTGGTTCGCTGCATTGGCAGGCGCTGCCGGCGGCGCCTGGCGACGAAGGCATCGTGCGCACGGCCAGCGCGCCGTTCTCCGCCACCGGCGGCCTGAAGCTGCTGCAGGGCAACCTGGGCCGGGCCGTGATCAAGGTCTCGGCAGTGCCGGAGGATCGGCATGTGGTCGAGGCCCCGGCCATCGTGTTCGACGACCAGTTGCAGTTGCTGCGCGCCTTCGATGCCGGACAGCTGCAGCGCGACTTCGTCGCCGTGGTGCGCTTCCAGGGCCCGGCGGCCAACGGCATGCCGGAACTGCACAAGCTCACGCCGCCGCTGGCCGTGCTGCAGAACCAGGGCTTCCGTGTGGCGCTGGTCACCGACGGCCGCATGAGCGGGGCGTCGGGCAAGGTACCGGCGGCCATCCATGCCAGCCCGGAGGCCCTGGCCGGCGGGCCGATCGCCCGCGTGCGCGACGGTGACATCATCCGCCTCGACGCGGTGATGGGCACGCTGGATGCGCTGGTGCCCGAGGCCGAATGGGCGGCCCGCTCACCCGCGTCGCTGTCCATGGAGGCGGCTCAGATCAACGCCCATGATCTCGGGCGCGACCTCTTCGGGGGCATGCGCCGCACCGTGCGCAGCGCCGAGGAAGGCGCCGTCACCTGGCTTTGAAGGACACATGATGAACACGACCGACCTGATCGCGCATGGCCCGGTGATTCCGGTGATCGTGCTGCAGCGCACCGCCGACGCCGTGCCGATGGCCGAGGCCCTGCTGGCTGGCGGCGTGCGGGTGCTGGAAATCACGCTGCGCACGCCGGCCGCGCTGGCAGGCATGGAAGCCATTGCACGTGCGCTGCCGGAGGCCATCGTCGGCGCCGGCACGCTGCGCAGCCCGGCCGACGTGCGTGCCGCGCGCGACGCCGGCTGCGTGTTCGGCGTCAGCCCGGGCTACACCGCGGCAGTGGGCCAGGCGTGCCGCGACGCGGGTCTGCCGCTGCTGCCCGGGGTGGCCACCGCCAGTGAAGTGATGGCCGCGCAGGCCGACGGGCTGGACTTCCTGAAGTTCTTCCCCGCGACAGCGGCAGGCGGGATCCCCATGCTCAAGGCGCTGGGCGGCCCGTTCCCGGATGTGCGCTTCTGCCCCACCGGCGGCATCACGCCGGCCTCGGCGCCGGATTTCCTGGCGCTGGACAACGTGGTGGTGTGCGGCGGCTCGTGGCTGACGCCGGCGGACGCGATGGCAGCCGGCGACTGGGCGCGGCTCTCCCGTCTGGCGCGCGAGGCCTCAACGCTCGCGCGGCGCTGAGTCCGAAGATCAGCGCAGGCCGACGCCGTCGGCCGTGGCCTCGGCACGCTGGATCAGCTCGACCTTGTAGCCGTCGGGATCGGTGATGAAGGCGATCACCGTTGTCCCGCCCTTGACCGGGCCGGGTTCACGCGTGACGTTGCCGCCGTTGGCCCTGATCTTCTCGCAGGCTGCATAGGCATCGGGCACACCGATGGCGATGTGGCCGTAGGCGGTGCCCAGGTCGTACTGATCGACGCCCCAGTTGTAGGTCAGCTCCAGCTCGGCATGTTCCGGGTTGCGGCCGTACCCCAGGAAGGCCAGCGAGTATTTCTGGGACTCGTTCTCGCTGGTGCGCAGCAGGCTCATGCCCATGACGTTGGTGTAGAAGTCGACCGACCGTTGCAGGTTGCCGACGCGCAGCATGGTGTGCAGCAGGCGCATGTGAAGGGCTCCGTTCAGTTCAGGTACATGGCCAGCCGACGCTGGGCGCGGTCGGTGACGGCGGGGTCGGGGCAGAGGCCGAACCATTCGACCATGCGCACGCGGGCGGCTTCCCGGTGTTCGGCCTTGTCGCGCAGCACCACCTCGAGCAACTGCTCGAAGGCACTGGCGAAGTCGCCGCCGTGCGCCAGGATGGCCGCGAGATCGAAGCGTGCCTGATGGTCCTTCGGGTTGGTGTCGATGCGGGCGCGCAAGGCGGTGGGATCACCGGCCGGCCGGTTGGCCTCGAAGTCCTGCTGCGCCTTCAGCGCGGCCTGGCGTTCTTCCAGCGCCTTGGTGATGGCGGGCTCCTGCGGATCCAGCGCCTGCGCCTCGGTCAGCATTTCCACCGCGCGGGCATGGTCCGTTTCCTCGGCGGCGGCCTTGAGCAGCTGCGCCGACGGGGAGGGTGCGCCCACGTGCGGGTCCAGGAAGGCACGGATGCGTGATTCCGGCAGGGCACCGGTGAACTGGTCCACCGGCTGGCCCCCCTTGAACAGCAGCACGTGCGGGATGCTGCGCAGGCCCAGCATGCCCGCCAGCTGCGGGTTCTCGTCGGTGTTGAGCTTGGCCAGCACAAAGCGCCCCTCGTAGGCCTGCACCAGCTTCTCGAGCAGCGGCTTGAGCTGCCGGCAGGGGCCACACCACGGGGCCCAGCAGTCCAGCAGCACCGGCACGTCCATCGACCGCTGGACCAGTGTGGTCTCGAAGTCGGCATCGGTGATGTCGAAGCTCAGCAACTGATCGGCCGTGGCGGCAGCGGCCGGCGGCGCGGAGGCGGCGGTGCCGCTGGAGGGAAAGAGCACGCTCATGGTTCAGACGGGCAGGGTGTAGTTCAGGGTCATGCGGCCGCCGTCGACGGTGACGATCTCGCCGGTGACGTAACTGGCGGCATCGGACAGCAGGAAGGCGACGACGTCGGCGATCTCCGACGGTTCGCCCAGGCGCTTCATAGGGGTGCGGCTGAGGATGCGGGTGCGCGCCTCGTCGCTGGTGAGCACCGCATTCTTGGCCAGCTCGGTGGCGATGGTGCCGGGCGCCACGGCATTGACGCGGATGCCCCGGTCGGCCAGCGACAAGGCCATCACCCGTGTGAGCTGATTGATGGCGCCCTTGCTGGCGTTGTAGCTGGCGATGGTGGGAATGGTCAGTGTGCCGTTGACCGAGCTCATGTTGACGATGGCGCCGCGCCCGGCAGCCGCCATCTGGCGGGCGACGGCCTGGCCCACGAGGAACGAGCCCTTGAGGTTGACGTCCAGCACGGCGTCCCAGTCCGCCTCGGTGATGTCGAGGAACTCGGCGGCCCTGAAGATGCCGGCGTTGTTGACCAGAGCGTCGACCGTGCCCAGCGTCTGCACGGTCTCGGCCAGGGCGGCGTCGACGTCGGCCTTGGAAGCGACGTTGCAGTGCCGGTAGAGGCAGCGTGCGCCAGCGGCGCCGAGTTCGGCGGCCAGGGCATGGCCGGCGTCGTCGGCCACATCCCACAGCGCCACCGCGGCGCCCTCGGCGGCCAGCCGCCGCGCGCAGGCAGCGCCAATGCCCTGGGCGGCACCGGTGATCACGGCCACGCGGCCTTCCAGGCCGAAGCGGATCGCCCCTGGCATGTGTGTGCTCCCGTCAAAGTTGCACGGCCCGCATCAGCGGGCCGTGTGGGTTTCGTCGGCGCAAAGTGTAGCGGCGCTCAGGTGGCCGTGCGTGCCGCTTCGCCTTGACCCTGGCGGGCCACCCGATCCAGCCAGATGGCGATGCCTTGCGCATTCAACTCGATGTCCAGGGCCAGCCACTCGGCAAGCTGCGCCGGGTCGGCCCCATGCCCCATGGCCTGCAGGCTCCCGACGTACAGGTCGGTGAGCATCCTGCACAGGGCCGCATGCCGATCGGGCGCACCGGCGAGCACGCGCGACCGCTGCACGGTGTTCTCCA
This sequence comes from Burkholderiaceae bacterium, assembly GCA_024235915.1. Classification (GTDB taxonomy): domain Bacteria; phylum Pseudomonadota; class Gammaproteobacteria; order Burkholderiales; family Burkholderiaceae_C; genus Rubrivivax. The sequence continues at coordinate 110,272 of JACKLO010000011.1, forward strand.
GCAGGCCCATGAAACGCTGACCCAGGCGTGCCACGCCCTCCACGCGGCCGTAGTGCGTCAGGTACATGCAGGCCGGGTCGCGGTCGAGCAGGCGCTGCACCGACACGCGCAGCAGTTCCGGTTCGAACTGCACCGGGGTCGATGTCGGCACGATCCAGGCGCCTTGCGCCGTGTCCAGCTCACGGTAGCTGAGGCCGAAGGTGTCACCGGTGAACCAGCCACGCGTGGCCTCGTCCCAGATGCAGTGGTGATGGTGGGCATGCCCAGGGGTGTGAGCGATCTCGAGCAGACGGCCGGCCAGCATGATGGCGGTGCCATCGGTGGTCTCCCGCACACGTTCGGCCGGCACCGGCAACAGCTGGCCGTAGGAGCGGTCCATCTCGTCCTGCCCGTAGACGGCCAGGGCGCCGGCGTAGAGCCTGGACGGGTCGATCAGGTGTCGCGCGCCACGAGGGTGCACCCAGACGGTGGCGCTGGGCAGCTCGCGCACCAGTGCCCCGACGCCACCAGCGTGGTCGAGGTGCACGTGGGTGGGGATCACATGGTCGACGTCCTCGCGCCTCAACCCCAGATGGTCGAGCAGGGCCAGCAGACGCGGCACGGCGAAGTTGGTGCCGGTGTCGATGTAGGCGGCACGACCGCCGTGGACCATCAGGTACGCGGCGTCGAAACGCGGACGCTGGAAGCCGGTGTCGATGGCATGGATGCCGTGGCCGAGGTCCTCGGCCCAGTCAGGGTAGGGCGTCATGGCCGGATTGTGGCGCGACGAGGGTGCAGCGCGCAGTCCGCAAATGCTTTACAACTAAACTAATCGAGACCGACAATGCCACGCAGCCAGGAGCCGTGATGACCCGTCTTGCCCACCTTGATCTGCCGTTCTTCGACGATGCGCACCGCGAACTGGCACAGTCGCTTGACGCCTGGTCGGCGGCCGCGTGTGCGCAGGTCGACCATCACGACACCGATCGGGCCTGCCGCCAGCTGGTGGCGGCCCTGGGCCAGGCGGGTGTGCTTCGCCATTGTGTGCCGGCAGAACATGGCGGGGCCCGGGCGGTGCTGGACTCGCGGGCCCTGGTGATCTGTCGCGAGACCTTGGCCCGGCATGACGGCCTGGCAGACTTTGCCTTCGCGATGCAGGGGCTGGGCAGCGGGCCGATCACATTGGCCGGATCCCCGGCCTTGCAGCAGACCGTGCTGCCGCGCGTGGCGCGGGGCGAATGCATCATGGCGTTTGCGCTCAGCGAGCCCGAGGCCGGGTCCGATGTGGCGGCCATGCGCTGCACGGCGCGCGATGACGGCGACGCCTGGGTGCTCGACGGCGAGAAGACCTGGATCTCCAATGGCGGCATTGCCGACGTCTACTGCGTGTTTGCGCGCACCGGTGAGGCCCCCGGCACGCGCGGCATCTCGGCCTTCGTGGTCGACGCGGGCACGCCCGGTTTCGAGATCGCCGAGCGCATCGACGTCATCGCGCCGCATCCCTTGGCCCGCCTGCGCTTCGACGCCTGTCGGGTGCCCAAGGACCGGCTGCTGGGCACCCCTGGCGAAGGCTTCAAGCTCGCCATGCGGACGCTGGACATCTTCCGCGCGTCGGTGGCCGGCGCGGCGCTGGGCTTCGCCCGCCGCGCGCTGGACGAAGCGCTGATGCACGCGGCCCGCCGACCCATGTTCGGCCAGCGCCTGGCCGACCTCCAGCTCACCCAGGCCACGCTGGGCGACATGGCGGCCGACATCGATGCCGCCGCGCTGCTGACCTATCGGGCCGCCTGGCTGCGTGATGTCAAGGGTGTGCGCACCACGCGAGAAGCCGCCATGGCCAAGATGGTGGCCACCGAACACGCGCAGCGCGTGATCGACCGCGCCGTGCAGCTGCACGGTGGGCAAGGGGTTCGCGTGGGCAACGTGGTCGAGTCGCTCTATCGGGAGATCCGTGCGCTGCGCATCTACGAGGGCGCGACGGAGGTGCAGCGGCTCATCATCGGCCGCGACCTGCTCAGCACATCCAGCGTGGCCTGACGCGTCGCTGCGGCGGCAAATCGCCCGGGACCAGGGGGCCAGGTCGACAGGCGCCGCATCGCGGTGCCTGTCGTCGTGGTGCGTGCGGCGTGATCAGCGCGCCAGCACCGTCCAGAGTCGGCCGATGTCGGCGACGCCGTCCGTGCCCTTCAGCGATCGCAGCGTCTGCAGGCCCTTGGCCTTGGTCGACAACTGCTGGATCTGCGCCATGCCCAGCCGCAGTTTCGCGTCCTCGGGGTTCTTCAGGTTGCCCTTGGCGATCCCCTGTTCGATCAGGCCGATGCCCTTGGCCGCCTGGCCCATCGTCACGTACGCATAGCCCACCTCCACCAGCGCGTCACCACCACGTTCGCTGGCGGCCGCCGTGGCATCGGCGGCGATGGAGGCCTTCTTCTCGGCGTCGCGCTTGATGGCCAGGTCCTTCAAGCGCTGGTGGCGGCCCGCTTCCGTGCCGGTGCCGAGCTTGCCGTTGGCGAAGCCCTTTTCGACGATCTTCAGGCCTTCCGCGGGCAGGCGGGCCTGGAGCGCCAGCTGGGCCATCTCCATGTACTCGTCTGCCGTCTCCAGCGTGTCGGTGGCCAGCCGCAGGCGCATCACGTCCAGGCCCAGGCGCTGGGCGAAGCCGCTCTTGCGCGGCAAGCGACCCAGGTAGGCGGTCCAGTAGTCCTTCTTCGGGTAGTAGGCGACCAGCTTCTCCAGCGATTGGATGTAGCCGTTGGTGTTGTTCAGGCGCTGCTGGGCGTCGGCCAGGCGCAGCAGGTCGCCCTCGGCGGGCCGCTGACCAGCCTTCTCTGCCGCGGTCACGGCAGCCGCCGCATCCTTGGCGATGGCGTTGTAGTCGCCGGACTGCGACATCAGGTACTGCTGCAGTTGGCGCAACGCCGGGGTGTCGCGGCCCAGTTGCTGCGCCTTGCCGGCCCATTGCCCGGCATTGCCCCAGTCCTTGAGCTGCGAGTAGGCAAAGGCCAATTGTTCGGCCGTCTGGGCCTGTTCGGGGCCCGAGACCTTGCCGAAGACCGCATTGAGAGCCTGCACCGCCACCGCGTTGTCGCCGGCCCGTTGTGCCGCTGCGGCCTTCATGCGGTCGATGGTCAGTTGCTCGGCGGCCGTCTTGCCACCCACTGCCTCGGCTTCGCGCACCTTGGCCAAGGCGCCGCGGCCATTGCCGGCCTTGATCAGTTCGCCGGCCTGCTGCAGGGGCTTGCCAATCTCGGGGCGCAGGCCCTGGGCCTGCACGACGGTGAGGCAACCAGCGGCCACGAGGGCGGCGGCAAGGTGGCGCAGCATCTTCATCGGTGAGTGTTCCTTATGCTTTGAAAACGAAACGGGGTCGGACCGGGTGACGGGCCGACCCCTCGTCGGGCAGCGAGGTTCAGTTCATGAACTGTTCGTTGCCCACCAGGCCGATCTTGGTCACGCCCAGGCGTTGGGCGGAGGCCATGATCATCGCGACCGTCTTGTACTCAACGAGCTTGTTGGGTCGCAGGTGCACTTCGGGCTGATCAGGCTCGGCGGCCACCTGGGCCAGCTTGGCCTCCAGGGTGGCCCGGTCGGGCACGATTTCGCCGTTCCAGCCGATCTGGCCGTCGAAGTCGACGTCGATGCGGACGATCACCGGCTCCCGCGTTGCCGGGGGCGGCGTGCCGATCGGCATGTTCAGCTTCACCGCGTGCGTCTGGATCGGAATGGTGATGATGAACATGATCAGCAACACCAGCATCACGTCGATCAACGGCGTGGTGTTGATCTCCACCATCACGTCGCTCTCGCCGCCGCCGGAACCTACGTTCATTGCCATCGTGGTCTCCTGTTACTGCATGCCCGCGGGCGGCTCGGTGATGAAACCGACCTTGGCGATGCCGGCGCGCTGGCAGGCCACCACCACCCGGCCGATGGACTCGTAGCGCGAGGCCAGGTCACCACGGATGTGGACTTCGGGTTGGGGCTCCTTGACGGCTTCGAGCTTCAGGCGCTCGACCAGCGTCTCGATGTCCGGCACACGCTGCATGTTCCAGAACACGTCGCCGTCAAGGTTGACCGCCAGCACCACGTTTTCCGGCTTTGTCTGCGTGGGGATGTTGCTTTCCTTGGGCAGCTCAAGCTTGATCGACTGCGTGACCACCGGGACGGTGATCATGAAGATGATCAGCAGCACCAGCATCACGTCCACCATGGGCGTGGTGTTGATGGTGTTGTTGAGCTCTTCCTCGGCGGCGCCTTCGCCGCCTAACTGCATGGCCATGAGAGGGTCCTCCGGTCGGTGCCGATGCGGGCCTGTGGCGGCCGGATCAGCGCTTGCCGGACAGCAGCACGTTCAGCAGGTCGCCGGAGAAGGCGCGGGTCTCGTCCAGCACGGTCTTGTTGCGGCGGACCATCCAGTTGTAGCCCATCACCGCCGGCACGGCGACCGCCAGGCCCACAGCCGTCAGGATCAGCGCGGCGCCCACCGGGCCGGCCACGCGGTCGATGGAGGCCTGACCACTCAGGCCGATCTCGACCAGCGCGTTGTAGATGCCCCAGGTGGTGCCGAACAGGCCGACGAACGGCGCGGTGGAGCCCACCGTGGCCAGCAGCGACATGCCGTCGGACAGGCGGCTCTGCACGCTGCCCACCGCGCGCTCGATCGACATGCCGATCCAGGTGTGCTTGTCGATGGCCTCAACCATGGTGCCTTCGTGGTGGTCGGCCGCCTTCACGCCTTGCGAGGCGATGTAGTGCAGGGCCGAGCCTTCCTTCAAGGCACCGACGCCAGCCTTGACGCTGTTGGCCTTCCAGAAGGTCTCGATGCCTTCGCGGCCGCTCTTGAGCATGTTGCGCGTCTCGAAGAACTTGACGAACAGCACGTACCAGCTCCAGACCGACATGATGGCCAGGATCACCAGCGTGGCACGCTTGACCTGGTCGGACGCCGCCCACATGCCGGCGAGACCGAAGGGGTTGTGGACTTCGGTCTTCTCGATCACCGGTGACATCGGCGCCGGTGCAGCCGTCGGCTCCGCGGCAGGGGCCGCGGCCGGCGCAGGTTCGGCGGCGGCGGGTTCCGACGCAGCCTGGGCCAGCGCCGGGGCGGGCTGCAGGGCGAACAGGGTTGCGGTGGCGATCAGGGCGGCGCCGACGGCGGCGCGCAGGGTCAGGCTCTTGGACATGTTTTCTCCGACAGGGGATGCGCCTGGGGTGTCGGCGCGCGATCTATTGACAGGTGCGTTGTACGCAGATGAAGGGGCTGGCGATCTGCCGTTCACTCGAGGCGCCAGACATACTCGACGCGGAACGTGCCCCCCATCGGACGGCCGTTCTCGTCGACGCCAGGCTTGAACTTGCATTCGCTCAGCTTGGTCAACGCCGTACGGTCGAGCGTCCGGTGCTCCCGGGACATGCCCGCAGGACGGGCGATCTTGGCGTCAGTCATGCGACCGTCGGCGCCCACCGTGAACTCAATCACCGTGGTGCCGGTGGCCTCGGCACGCCGGGCCGCCGACGGATAGTCGTCCCCGGTCGGCGCGCATTCCGCGACGTTGGCAATCGCCGGCTTGGCTGCCGGGCGCGGCGGTGGAGGCGGTGCCGGCGGCGCTGGCGGTGCCTGCACTGGCGACGGTGCCGGGGCGATCGTCACCGGCGCCGGCGGCGGCGCTTCACGGGTCACCGTGATGGCTGGCGCGGGCGGCGGGTTGTTCACCACCACTTCCGGTGGCGGCACGAAGGACGGCGGCGGGGGCGCGAACTTCGGCGGCGGTGGCAGGTTTTCCGGCGGGGGCGGCGGCGGCGGCTGCACCTCCTCGATGATCTTGGTCTCGATCGGGGCCTTGATGACATCGACCACCTTGCGGGCCAGGCCGCTCACGATGGCCCATCCGAGCAGGACATGCAGCGCGATGACGATGCCGAGTCCGACGGTGTGCTTGCCGGGGTTTCTCTGTTGCTGGGCGTAATCCACTCACTTCCTCCAGTCGGCCCGCATCCAAGCAAGATGCGCGCCGCTGCGCTTCACTGACGGCACTCTGACGGCGCCGTGAAGGCGCGAACTATAGCCGTCCTGAAAGAGGCCCCGGCTTGGGGCATCACCTATCGACGGGGGTCGCGCGAGGAGGTAGTCAAGTTACGCTGAAGATGATACGAATCTGTAGTTCAGTTACAGACCGTGTTCACCGGAAAGCGGACAGCAGTCGTTCCAGGGCCATCGTGAACGGCTGTTCGAGCATGGGCAAGGTGAGCAGCATGCCGATGAGGCCCACGCCGACCGTGATCGGAAACCCAACGGCGAAGATGTGGATCTGGGCCGCCACGCGGGAAATCATGCCCAGCACCAGGTTCACGAACAGCAGCATCGCGATCAGGGGCATCGCGATCCAGAGCCCGGTGGCGAAGATCTCGGCGCCCCAGCGATGCGGCAGCGTCTCGCGCAGGAAGCTGAAGGGCTCCGGGCCGACCGGGAACGCGGTGAAGCTCTGCAGCAGCGCCGCCAGCACCAGCAAGTGGCCGTTGATGACCACGAAGAGCCACGCGACCATGGTGCCGTAGAAGCGGCTGGTGGCGGTGGCCGAGCTGGCGCTGACCGGGTCGAAGAAGCCGGCGAAGTTCAGGCCCATCTGCAGGCCCGTGAGTTCACCGGCGTATTCGACGGCGGCAAACACCACGCGCACCGAGAAGCCCACGGCCAGACCGATGACGACCTGCTGGGCGATGATGGCAAAGCCCAGTGGCGAGTCCAGCGCCACCACCGGCATCGCCGGGAGTGAAGGCTGTGCTGCCAGCGCCACCAATGCGGCCAGGGCCACGCGCACCCGCATGGGCACGGTGCGGGTGCCGAACACCGGCAGCGAAGAGAACATGGCCAGCACGCGGATGAACGGCCACAGCAGCGGCGTGATCCACGCCAGCAGCTGCGCTTCGGTGATCTCGACCATGTGGCGCTGGCAGGGCGGGCGTCAGCCCACGGCGCCTGGGATGGATTGCAGCATCTCGCGCAGGTATTCCACCAGCGTGGTCAGCATCCACGGGCCCAACAAAGCCAGAACCGCCACGGCAGCGACGATCTTGGGCACGAAGCTCAGCGTGGCTTCGCTGATCTGCGTGGCCGCCTGGAAGATGCTGACCAGCAGGCCGACGACGAGCACCGTCAGCAGGATCGGGGCGGAGACGGTGAGCAGCAGCATCAGGCCCTGCTGGCCCAGGGTGAAGACCTGTTGGGAATCCATGGCGGCAACCTCAGGTGGCGAACGACGCGACCAGCGAACCCAGCAGCAGGTTCCAGCCGTCGGCCAGCACGAAGAGCATCAGCTTGAAGGGCAGGGCCACGAGCACCGGCGACAGCATCATCATGCCCAGGCTCATCAGCACGCTGGCGACCACCATGTCGATGATCAGGAACGGAATGAAGACCATGAAGCCGATCTGGAAGGCGCTCTTGAGCTCACTGGTCACGAAGGCGGGCACCAGCACGCGCATCGGCACGTCCTCGCCCTTCACGCCGGCCGGCAGCCGGGCCATGTTGGCGAACAGCTGCACGTCGGCCTGGCGGGTCTGCTTGAGCATGAACTCGCGCAGCGGCACCTCGCCGCGGGAGAGCGCCTCGTCAAAGGCGATCTGGTTGGCGGTGAACGGGGCGTAGGCCTGCTCGTAGACGCGGTCGAAAGTCGGCGACATCACGAAGAAGGTCAGGAACAGGCTCATGCCGATCAGCACCTGGTTGGGTGGTGCGGTCGGCGTGCCCAGTGCCTGGCGCAGCAGCGACAGCACGATCACGATGCGCGTGAAGCCGGTCATCATCAGCACCAGCGCCGGGATGAACGAGAGCGCAGTGAAGAACAGCAGCGTCTGGATCGGCACCGAATAGCTGGTGCCCTGCGGCCCCTGGCCGATCACCAGCGGCAGGTTGGCGCCACCGGGCAGATCCTGCGCTAAAGCCGCTGCGGAAATGGCCGACAACACCGATACGGCCAGCATCGACCGGCCGGCACTGCGCAGCGCCGGCAGCGCGGCACGACGGAGGTGATCAGCGCGCATCGGGCCCCCGGCCTTGCAGCCGGCCCAGCAGCTGGGCAAACGTGGCCTGCGGCGTGCCACCCGTGGGCGCTGCCGGCTCGCCACCGGGTGGCGGCACCATGGTGTGCAGCGGGGTGATGCTGCCCGGCGTGACGCCCAGCACCAACCACAGGCGTTCTTCGCCGTGGCCCACCTCCACGGTCACCAGGCGCTGCGAATTCGACAGCGGCAGTGTGCCCACCGGACGCAGTGGGCCGCTGGAGAACTGCGCACCCATGGGGCTGCGCCGGATCATCCAAAGCACCAGCGGGATCAGCGCGACGACGCCGAGCAGCCAAAGCAGGGGCGTGAGGCTGGAGGGGTTCATGCGCATGACCTCCGCGCTGCTCGCTGCGGGATCAGCGCTTGGGAACGGCCCGGCGCGCTCACGGAGCACGCCCGCCGCGCTGCGCGCTGCGGGATGAGCGCTTGGGAACGGCCCGGCGCGCTCATGCCTTGGACAGCCTGCGCATGCGTTCGCTGGGCGTGACGATGTCCGTCAGCCGGATGCCGAACTTGTCGTTGACGACCACCACCTCGCCCTGGGCGATCAGGAAGCCGTTGACCAGCACGTCCATCGGTTCGCCCGCGAGCGCGTCGAGTTCGACCACTGAACCCTGCGCGAGCTGCAGGATGTGCTTGATCGGGATCCGCGTCCGGCCCAGCTCCACCGTGAGCTGCACCGGGATGTCCAGGATCATGTTGATGTCGTTGCCGGCCGCCGGGTTGGCCCCGGTGGGCGCGAAGTTGGCGAACGACGCCGGCGCCACCGTCTCAGCGGGTGCGGCGACCTCACTGGCCACCTCGTCGCCGCCCTTGCTTTCGGCCAGCGCCGCGGCCCACTCGGCCGCCATCTTGTCCTCTTCGCTCATTTCCTGCGGATCAGCCACGGCTTTCATCCCCCAGCCAGCCCACCGGCGAGCCGGTGGTCAGCAATTGATCGATCTTGATCGCGTAGCGCCCGTTCGACGTGCCGTAGTGGGCATCGAAGATCGGTACGCCATCCACCTTGGCCTGCACCACCGGCTCGAGGTCGAGCTCGATGAAGTCACCCGGTTTGAAGCTCAGCAGCTGCTCCACCGTGGCCGGCGCATGCGCCAGTTCGGCCACCAGCTCCACCTCGGCGGACTGGATCTGGTTCTGCAGCAGCTTGACCCAGCGGCGGTCCGGCTCGGCCGAGTCGCCCTGGATCGTCGAATACAGCACGTCGCGGATCGGTTCCAGCGTCGAGTACGGGATGCAGAAGTGCACCGTGCCCGTGGTGTCGCCCACCTCCAGCGTGAAGCTGGTGGCCACCACGATCTCGCTGGGCGTGGCGATGTTGGCGAACTGCGGCTGCATTTCCGAACGCTGGTATTCCAGCTCCAGCGGGTACACGCCCGTCCAGGCCTTGCGGTACTCGGCGGTGATGACCTCCACCAGCCGCAGGATCACGCGCTGTTCGGTGGGCGAAAAATCACGGCCCTCGATGCGGGTGTGGTATTTGCCGGCACCGCCGAACAGCGAGTCGATCACCGCGAACACCAGGTTGGGATCGCAGACGATCAGCCCGTTGCCGCGCAATGGCTTGACCGACATGATGTTGAAGTTCGTCGGCACCACGATCTCGCGCAGGAAGGCGCTGTACTTCTGGACCTTGATGCCGCCGATGGCCACCTCGGGTGACTTGCGGATGAAGTTGAACAGCCCGATGCGGATGTTGCGGGCGAAGCGCTCGTTGATCACCTCCATGGTCGGCATGCGACCACGGACGATGCGCTCCTGGCTGGCCAGGTCGTAGTCGCGGATGCCGCCGGACGGCGTTTCTTCCTGCTCGAGCTTTTGGCTTTCGCCGGTGATGCCCTGGAGCAGCGCGTCGACTTCGTCCTGCGACAGGATCTGCTGGTTCATGGCCGTGCCCGGTGCGGCTTACTGGATGATGAAGGTGGAGAAATAGACGGCGGAGATCGGCAGCTCAGGCGGCGCCGGCTTCTTCCGCTTCTTCTTCTTGGAGGACACCTCCTCGTCGTCGGCCTCCTCGTCCTCGACCTCGATGCCCAGGCCGCGGGCGGTCTCGCGCGCCACTTCCTTGGCCAGCTTCTCCTTGCCGTCGCGCTCCATCAGTTCAGCCGACGTCTTGTGCGCCAGCAGCATCAGCACGTTGTTGCGCACCGCCGGCATGAAGGTCTTCAGCGACGTCTCGGTCTCGGCATCGACCAGTTCCAGCGTGATGCCGACCTGCGCGTAGCGCTCGGCTTCCTTGTCCGCCAGGTTGACGGTGAAGGGCTCCAGCGGCACATAGACCGGCTTGGCGTGCGGGTCCTTTGCCTTTGCGGTGGCCGCAGGCTTGGCATGGCCACCGCCGGCTTCCTCCTCGTCCGCCGGGGGCTTCTTCAGCATCAGCACCGCGCCGACGCCGCCCAACGCCAGCACCACCACGGCGGCGATGATGATGATGAGCAGCTTCTTCTTGCCCTTGGGGGCCGGGGCATCGGCGGTGGCGGCGGCAGCGGACATGCGAACTCCTTCGAAACCTACAGAGGCATTATTCGAAGGGGCGCGCCGGCTGAAGCCGGGATAAGCAGGACGTTTTCAGGCCAACCGGCGGCGACTGGCTGCCGGACCGCGCTCAGGCGTAGAGGTCGACCACGCCGCGGGCCCGGGTCGAACGCATGGCGGCGCCTGCTGTGGCGCCCGTGTCGTCATCGGCCTGACGCCCTGGCGTCCCGGCAGCCCGCGGGCTGCCCGTGCCAGGCTCACCGGCCTGATCGCGGCGGGTGGATTGCTCGAACACGCCGCCGCCGGCCAGGGTCAACCCGCTGTCCCGCAGGGCGCTGGCCAGTGACGGCATGGACTGCTCCAGCGCCTGCCGCGTGGCCGAGTGTTCGGCCACCATCTCGACCCTGGCCTGGGTACCTTCCAGCTGGATCTGCACATTGATCGGCCCCATCTCGAGAGGGTTCAGGTGCAGTCGTGCCTCGGTCACCCCCTCCTTGACGAGCAGCGTCAGCTGGGCGCCGAGCGCGGGGGCGAAGCCCGGGCTGTGCACGGAAGGGCGGATCTCTTGCTCCGCCACCACCGCCGGGTTGGTGTCTGCACCCGTGGCCGTCGGGTGACCTGGGCTGCTGGTCAGCGCCGAAAGCGCGTCGAGCGGCGCCGCGGGGGTGGGGTTGTCGGTCGTGGCGGCGCGCAGCGATTGCGCAAACTGCTCGCCGGCGGGCATCGCCAGGGCGATGGCGCCCATGGCAGCTTCGCCCCTGTCGGTGGCGGTCAATCCGGGCGGCTGCTCAGCATCGAGGTCCGCCGCGCCTGCCGCGTCCGCCGCGGCCCGCGTGGCGCGGTGACGGTCGGCCAGCATCTGCGTCGACGACAAGGCGCCACCAAAGGCGGAACGCTCTTCGTCGGTATCGGCATCGCCGCGGGAAAGGTCGATGTCATCGGTGCGCTTGCCCAGTGCGCGCGTGCCCTCGAATCGCGCCTGGGCGGCCGCCAGATCCGGCGGCAGCCAGGTGTTGTCGACGGCCGCCGCCGTGGCGTTGCCGGAGTCAGCCCCGACCTCACTGACCTGCGTCACATCGTCGTCGGCGTCGGCAGAGGTTTGGCGGGCGCGGGCCGCCTCGGTCGACCTGGCCTCGTTCGTCGCGGCGTCCGGGCCCTTGCCATCCTTGACATCCTTGCCGTTGGTGCCGCCCGTCTTCTGGCGTGCGTCCGCAGGATGGCGCTCTGCCGGGCGATGCGCGGCAGGGCCGCCCTGGCGCCGCGCCTGCTGGAGCGCGTCGGCAAACCCCTCGCCGGCGCCGTCGGCACTGCCGTTGGCGTTGGTGGGGCCGGCGGTGGGGGCAGGGCTCGGGCCTTGCAGGCTCGTCACAGTGGCCATGGGCATGGAGGTGAGGCTCTCAGGTCAGGTCTGCGGTGGCGGCTTTGGCCCAGGCGGTGCGCTGCGCGGCCTCGTCGGTCTGCTTCTGGTCGCGGCGTTCCGCCTGGCGCTGCTGCACCGTCAGGCGTCGTTCGATGAGCTTCTGCACGGCCGCCACGCGCTGTTCCTTCTGGCGCAGCACGTCGCGCGCACGTTGCACGCGCTGCGCCTGCTGGCGGCACTGCGCCTGCTGCTGGACGATCGCCTGGTCCAGCCGCTGCGAGAAGCCGTGGTGGCACTGCAGCAGCGACGGTGCGGTCGGCTGCCGGAACTGCGCGGTCCAGCGGGCCTGGAACTGGCTGCGGTAGTCGCCGAGCTGGCCGGCCTGGGCCTCGTGCCTGGCGGCGGCGGCCTCGGCATCGCGCAAGGCCGAGGCGGCCGTGTCGCGCTCGGCCTCGGCATGCTCCAGCAAGGTGCGCAGTGACTGCAGGGAGGCAGGTGTCATGGCTCAGCGGCTCATTCCTGGGGTGGCAGCAGCTTGGCCAGCTGTTTCAGGCTGGCAGGCAGCGTGGCGCGGTCGTGCATGTCCTGCTGCAGCAGGGAGGTCAAGGCCGGGTTGAGCTTGACGGCGAGGTCGAGCTCGGCGTCGTGTCCCGGGGTGTAGGCGCCGAGCTGGATCAGGTCGCGTGCCTTGTTGTATCGGGCCAGCATCTGGCGCGCCCGGCGGGCGGCAGCCACGTGCCCGCGGTCAGCCACCGAACCCATCACGCGGGAGATCGACTTCTCCACGTCGATGGCGGGGAAATGCCCCGATTCGGCCAGCTCGCGCGACAGCACGATGTGTCCGTCCAGGATGCCCCGCGCTGCGTCGGCGATCGGGTCCTGCGGATCGTCGCCTTCGGTCAAGACGGTGTAGAAAGCAGTGATGGACCCGTTGCCATGCAGGCCGTTGCCGCTGCGCTCCACCAGCGCCGGCAACTTGGCAAAGACACTGGGCGGGTAGCCCTTGGTGGCCGGGGGTTCGCCGATGGCCAGCGCGATTTCCCGTTGCGCCATCGCGTAGCGGGTCAGGCTGTCCATCAGCAGCAGCACATGGCGACCCTGGTCACGGAAATGTTCGGCAATGGCGGTGGCGTAGGTGGCACCTTGCAGGCGCACCAGCGGTGGGGCGTCGGCCGGGGCTGCGACGACCACGCTGCGGGCGCGGCCTTCATCACCGAGGATGTCCTCGATGAACTCCTTGACTTCCCGCCCGCGCTCGCCGATCAGGCCGACGACGATGACGTCGGCCGCGGTGTAGCGCGCCATCATGCCCAGCAGCACCGACTTGCCCACACCGGTGCCGGCGAACAGGCCCAGGCGTTGACCACGGCCCACGGTGAGCAGGGCGTTGATGGCCCGCACGCCGGTGTCCAACGGCTGGCGCACCGGGTCACGGTCCATCGCGTTGATCGGGCGGCGCACCATCGGCAGTTCCGGCGCCGCGACCAGTGGCCCGCCACGGTCCATCGGCACGCCATGCGCATCGACCACGCGGCCGAGCAGGCCGTCGCCCATCGGCAGGTGCAGCCCGCGGTCTTCGCTGCGGCGCCAGGGGTGGTTTTCCTGGCCGAATCGTGGCGGCAGGTTGGGGGCAGGGCGTGCCACCACGCGGGCTCCGCTGGCCAGTCCATGCACCTCGCCGGTGGGCATCAGGAAGGCGCGGTCGCCATTGAAACCCACCACTTCGGCCAGCACGGCGGGCTGGCCTTCGCTGGTGACCTCGCAGACCGACCCCACCGGCACCCGGACCCCGGCCGCTTCCAGCACCAGGCCGGTGACCCGGACCAATGAGCCTTCGGTCTCCAGGGGCTGCGGCAGCGACGCGAAGGTCTGCAGGTCGGACAGGAAGCGCTTCCAGCGCTCGGAACGTTCGGCCATCGGCGTCATGCGCCGGCCTCCCCATCGGCGGATTCGGTCCAGGCTTCGGCGCTGCCCAGCGCGCCGGCGGCCTGCGCCCAGCGCGACTCGACGCGGGCATCCACGGCACCGAGGTCGGATTCGATGCGGCATCCGCCGCGCAGGATCGCCGCCTCGGCCACCAGCCGGGCACCGCGCGCCTGCAGCAGTTCCGCGGCGCCCTCGGCCACCAGCGGCAGGTCCTGCGGGTGCACATGGACCACGATCTGGCGGGCCGACAGCAGCACGGCGTTCACCGCCTCGCTGGCCACCCGGGCCACGAGCTCGGGCTGCACGGTCAACTCGTGGCGCAGCACCTGGCGGGCCAGGCGGACGGCCGTGGCGGTGACCGCCTCCGCCAGCTGGGCCTCGAGCTGGTCGAAGGCGCTGTCCATGCCCTGCACCAGCGCGCCCACCTGGGCCGTCGCCTGGGCAGCGAAACTCTGCTTGAAGCCTTCCAGGGCCACGAGGCCATCCCGGTAACCGTCTTCGTAGCCGGTCTGGCGCGCTGCGGCCAGTTCGGCCTGCAGGTCCATGGCGGGTTCCGGCGCCAGGGGTTCCTCGGCCTGCGGCTGCATGGCAGGGTGCGGTGTGGTGTTCTCGCCAAAGGAATCCGGTGCCCAGGCCGCGAAGCCCTGCAACTCCTCGCGCGGGATGAAGCGCGTATAGGCGTTGCCGGCCTTGCTGCCCGGGGGCGGCGGCACGTTGCGGATGCGGTGGCGGTCAGACGTATTCGTCATCGCCCCCGCCTCCCAGCACGATCTGGCCTTCGTCGGCCAGGCGGCGGACGATCTTCAGCATTTCCTTCTGCTCCGATTCGACCTCGGACAGCTTGACGGGACCGCGGGACTCGAGGTCCTCGCGCAGCGTCTCGGCGGCGCGGGTGGACATGTTCTTCAGGATCTTCTCCCGCAGTTCGGGTGTCGCACCCTTGAGGGCGATCACCAGCGATTCGGACTGCACTTCCTTCATCAGCGACTGGATGCCCTTGTCGTCCAGGTTGACCAGGTCGTCGAAGACGAACATGTTGTCCATGATCTTCTGGGCCAGGTCGTTGTCGCTCTCGCGCACGAAGTCCAGCACCGAGGTCTCGATGGCACTGCCCAGCAGGTTCAGGATTTCGGCCGCGGCCTTGACACCACCCAGGTTGGCCTTCTTCATGCGCTCGCCGCCGGCCAGGACCTTGCTCATCACCTCATTGAGGTCCTTCAGCGCCATCGGCTGGATGCCGTCCAGGGTGGCGATGCGCACCAGCACCTCGTTGCGCTGGCGCTCGGTCATCAGCTTGAGCACGTCGGCCGCCTGGTCGGATTCCAGGTGCACGACGATAGCGGCCACGATCTGCGGGTGCTCGTTGCGCAGCAGTTCCGCCACGCTCTGCGCATCCATCCACTTCAGGCTCTCGATGCCGGTGACATCACTGCCCTGCAGGATGCGGTCGATCAGCAGGTTGGCCTTGTCGTCACCTAGGGCCTTGCGCAGCACGCTCTTGACGTACTCGTCGGTGTCGCTGACCAGCATGTTCTGGTCCTGCGCCACCGCGTCGAACTTGTCCAGCACCTTGGAGAAGCGGTCGCGCGGCACCGACTTCATGCGCGCGATGGTTTCGCCCAGGCGCTGCACTTCCTTCGGGCCCAGGTGCTTGAAGACCTCGGCCGCTTCCTCTTCGCCCAGGGACATCAGCAGGATCGCTGCGTCCTCCAGGCCTTGTTCGTCCATGTTGCTGGCGCTGGCCATGGCGTTCCCTCGTCAGGCAGAGGCCTCTGGACTGACCCAGCTGCGCATGATGTTGGCCACCGCGGCCGGGTTCTCCTTGGCCAGGCGTCGCGCCGCCTCGAGCTTGTCGTTCGTCACCGGTGCCTCCAGCTGGGGCACCTCGGGCTCGACCACGGGCAGGGTCTCCTCGTCGGCGACGACCGCGTCGAGTTGGGCACCGGGGGCCGGCGCGGGCGGCGGCGGCGCCACGGCCTTCAGGGCCGGGCGGACGAAGCCGAAGAGGGCGATCAGCGCGACCAGCACCAGCGCTGCCGGCGTGGCGCCGCTGCGCAGCAGGTCCTGCGCCCAGGGCTGCTCCCACAGCGGCAGCTCGGCCTCGGGGGCTGGCGTCTCGGTGTGGAACGGTGCATTGACCACCTGCACCTTGTCACCCCGCTCGGCGTCGAATCCGATGCCTTGCTGCACCAGGGCGGTGAGCTTCTCGATCTCGTCGGGCGACAGCGGCACGGTGCTGGTCTTGCCCTTGGGATCGGTCACGGTGCGGTGGTTGACGACCACGGCAGCGTGCAGCCGGCGCACGGTGCCGGTGGCGCCGCGGGTCACGCGCACGGTCTTGTCGACCTCGTAGCGGGTCTCCGCCTCGCGCCGACCACTGCCGCCGGTGGCGCCGGCCTGTGCCGCCTGCAGGGGTGCGGCAGGGCCGGTGATCGGGGCCGCCGGTGTGGCCTGCGGCTGGTTGCTTTGTGCGCCCGGCACGCCGGATGGGGTGGTGCTGCCCGGCTCGGATGACTCCTGACTGCGGGTGGCGCGGATCGTGGCCGGCGCGCTGCCGGAGTTGGGCCGGTACTCCTCGGCCGTCGACTCCACTTGGGAGAAGTCCACGTCGGCGGTCACGGTGGCACGCAGGTTGCCGCGGCCAACCACGGGCTCCAGCAGTTCCAGCACCCGCTGCACCGCGGTCTGCTCGATGTTGCGGCGGTAGTCCAGTTGCACCGAGTCCAGGCCCGACGCGTTCTCCTGCGGGTTGAGCAGAGCCCCGGTGCTGTCGATGACGCTGACTTCGCTCGGCTTGAGGTCGGGCACGCTGCGCGAGACCAGGTGCACGATGCCGGCGATCTGCGCGCGGTCGAGCGTGCGGCCCGGGTGGAGGGTCAGCACCACGGACGCAGAGGCCTTCTCCTGCTCCCGGAAGAAGCCGTTCTGGTTGGGCATCGCCAGGTGCACGCGGGCGGCGGCCACCGAGTCGAGGGTGGTGATGGTGCGCACCAGTTCGCCTTCGCGGGCGCGCTGCAGGCTCATCGACTCCAGCCGCTGGGTGCGGCCGAACGGCGACACCTTGTCCAGCGCGTCGTAGCCGGTCTCCCCGCCCTTGGGCAGGCCGGCCGCACCGAGCTTCATGCGCAGCTCATAGACCTTGTTGGCCGGCACCATGATCATGTTGGCGCCGTCGCCGATGCGGTACGGCACGCCCAGCTGCTGCAGCTTCTCGATCACCTGCCCGCCGTCCTTCTCGTTGAGGCCGGTGAACAGCACGCGATATTCGCCTTCTCGCAGGTTCATCGACAGCGCCACGAGCACCGCCACCACGGCGGCGATGCCAGCGCCGAGCGACATCTTGCTGCGGGCCGGCAAGGCGGCCAGGCGTTCGACGACACCCGGCTGGGCGGGGACGAGCATCGGGGCGGCGGTGGCGACGGCGGCGTTGTCCATGAATCCTGTGTCTGTCAGGGACGGCATGCGTCCATTGAGGCTGGATTGTTCGGTGGCCGGCCGGCGGGTGTTGGCACCAAAAGGGCCCAGATCGGGCTTCAGTTCCGTCCATCGCTGCCGAGCGGCCGGCCTACAGTGCAGCCCATGCCAGAGCCCGTGAAGGGCAGGTCACCCCAGCCCCATCGCCCGCCTCACCGCCATGGACCTCAAGCTCAAACCGTTCGACTTCAACCAGGCCGTGGCCCGCGCCGGGCTGCGGCCCGACGGTCAGCCTCTGGCCAAGGCGCCGCCGGCGGCCGAGGGTGCGAACTTCAGGGACGCCATGACCCAGGCCTTGCGCTCGGTCAGTGATGCCCAGAACGAGGTGAGCGCGCTGCGCAAGGAGTTCTCCATGGAGAACCCCAACGTCAGCCTGGAGCAGGTGATGATCGCCGGTGAAAAGGCCAAGCTCGGCTTCACGGCGGCGGTGGGTGTGCGCAACCGCCTGGTGCAGGCCTACAGCGAAATCATGAACATGCAGGTCTGAGCCTGCCGGGCATCACGGTGGAGACACCGTGCGCAGCGCCGTCAGCATGCCGGCTCGCCGGGCATGCCGGTGCTGGAGCAGACCCTGGATCGGCCCAGGGGCGAGAGGCCGACCTGCAGGTCATGCCGGCCGCCAACCCCGACGAACCGCGCATTCATGCCCATGTCCGGCGTGCCCACGGGCAGCAGGGTCACGTTTTCGGCATGTGCCAGGATGACACTGGGCCAATCCGAGGCGCGCTCGACCTTGAGCTGGCAGGGTTGCGCCGACTCGCAGCTGCAAGCGGCTGTGCGGGCCACGGCGTAGCACCAGTTGCGCTGCCGCGAAAAGACCACATGCAGGGGCTGGCCCGATTGCACGGCTTCAACCCGGGCTTCGGCCATGTCCATGGCCAGGGTTTCGGCCACCGACACCAGGCGCTGGCGGGCCAGGCGTTCGGTCAGCGTCGGCGCGGCCATGGTCGCCAGGATGGCCAGGATGGCCAGTGCGATCATGACTTCGATCAGTGTCAGGCCGCGGCGGCGGGGCAGGGCGGCAGCCATGTCAGCGGTTCCAGCAGCGCCTCGACGGCCCGGGTGTGGCAAAACCCTGGATCACCTGCAGCGAGATCTCCGTGCACTCCACGTCGTCCCGTTGGGCGCTGCCTTCACTCGGCAGCGCCACGGCGGCGTAGCTGTCGGCCGTCTCGGTGCGAAGTTCCAGGGTGTACAAGCCCTCCGGGCTGCGCAGCGAGATCCCCAGGGCCGAGGCATCGGCGCTGTACAGGCCGTGCAGGGCGCGGTGGCGCTCCTGGGCGAGTTGCACGCGCTCCAGCGCCACGGTGGCGTCGGCGCGGCGGGCGGCAGTCATGCGGCGTTCCATCGCCGGCAGCGCAAAGGTCGCCAGAAGGGCGGTCACCGCCAGCACGATGGCAATTTCGATGAGCGTGAATCCGGAGGCCGTGCGCATGACGTTCAGTCCAGCGACAGCAGACGGCGGTGCTTCTGCGTCTGGTCGATGTAGCGCTGCAGGGCACGCGCGGCGGCCGCCCCGAGGTCGGTCCATTCACACCCCATGCGCACGCCCCGCTGACCCGGCTGGATGGCGGTCACGTGCTGCAGGGTCAGGCCAGTGTCGAAGCGGGTTTCGGCGTCAAGCTCGATGCGTACGGCGCCCAGGCGGGTGCCAGGCGTCAGTGGCGGCACATCGTGGCCGACGAAGAGGGCACAGCCGCCGGCGCTGACGTCCAGCACGCGCAGCGGCAGCACCATGTCGGGCATGGCCGGGTGACGCAGGTGGGCGGTCGGTGCCTGGCGCTCCAGGGTTCGAACGCGGTAGCTCTGGCGGCGCTGGAAGCGGTACATTTCCCGCGGCCAGGCCGTCTGCAAGGCAGCACCCTGGCGGCCGCGCACGATCAACGGCTGCTCCAGTTCGAACTGCAGCTTCACGCTGTCGAGGTAGGCCACACCCACCAGTTCGTCCGATTCGACCATGGCCGGCAGCTGCGGCCGTTCGGCGTCGATGCTGAAGCTCAGGTGACCAGACCGCTCGTCGAGCGACCAGAGCGAGACGGACAGGGCGTGGGCGTCCGGGCTGCTCAGCTGCACCGGGACGGCGCCGTCTCGCAGCTGGCGCAGGTAGGCCAGGATCTCGCCCGGGTGGGCGATACGGAACTCCTGCCAGGACTCCCGCCCGCCTTCGGCCGGCAGCGGGGCCGGTTGCGTGTCCAGGAACATCGCGGGCTCGGCCGTGTCAGTGCAAGGTCTGGCGCTTGCCGGCCATCATGTCGTCGAGGTCCTGCAGCCAGGGCTCGGCCAGGTGGCGGATCTCGGCGTCGTTGACCAGGATGCGCTGCATGATGCGCGACTTCGCCTTGGCCGCCTCTGCGTCCAGCGGCGCGTTGCGCGCGGCGTGCTTGAGCTGGCTGATCAGCAGCACGCAGGCGCCTTCCAGCTTGACGACCTGATCCCAATCACCAGCCTTGGCGGCATTGAGCATGTCGGCGCTGGCCTGCTCGATGGCTTCATAGTAGCTCAACAGTCGGGTGTCCATGATGTCGGTCCTGTCCTCAGCGGCTCAGCGGGCTTGGCCATCGACCTGCGGGCCGATCGCGTGCCAGGCATCCTTCAGCGGAGCCAGCAGGCGCTGGCATTCCTCGATGGCCTGCTCGTCGTTGTGCAGGTTCGCCGTTGTCAGGCGCATGGACAGGTAGCCATAGAGCGCATGCAGGTCGGCCGCCAGGGGGCCGCCGTCGCGCAGGTCGAGCGCGGCGCGCAGGCCCTCGTCGACGATGCGGGCGGCACGCCCCAGGGCGCGGCCCTTGGCCTCGACCTGGCCGGCGCGCAGGGCGCCCTTGGCCTGGGCCAGCGCGTCCATCAAGCCTTCGAAGAGCATCTCGATCAGGCGGTGAGGCGACGCGGTGGCCACGGCCGTCTGGTGCCCCACCTGCCGGTACGCGTTGGCGAACGGGTTGGGGCGGCCGGGTCGAGTGGCGAGTAGAGGGCTGAACATGTCGGTTTGAATCGGCGAGCAGTTATGAAGGTGTTATCGGTTGCCGGATGCGCTGGCTTGAGGCGGGTGATCCTCATGGATAGGCGCTGGATCAACCTTTGCTCGACGTGTTGGCAATCAACGCAAGCTGCTGCGTCAGATAGTCCGACGTGCCGCTGAGGTTGGACATCGCGGTGTCCAGTGCCTGGTACTGCCGGTTCAGCCGTGCCTCGGTCTGGGCCAGCCGGCGCTCCATGCTCTCCTGGCTCTTCTGATTGAGGCTGATCTGCCCCTTGAGGCTGGAGGTGCGGTTCTCGAAGGCACCCTCGGCGCCGAGCACCGACGTGGCGAAGTCCTTGAAGCGGTCGATGAAGCCGGAGCTGGCGTTGTCCGCCCCGTCGGCGGCCAGCACCTTGCGCAACTCAGGGAGGTTCCCCAGCGCATCGGTGAGCTTGGTGCTGCTGATAGACAGCGTGCCGGAACTGGTGAAGGAAATGCCCACGTCGGTCAGGCGCTCGAAGGCATCCGACGCCCCGCTGCCCTCGTTGACGATGGCCCGAAGCTGGGACTGGAGCGAGCCGACCAGGCGATCGCCCTGCAGGGTGCCGGCGACCTTGGTGTCCGCGTTGTACTTGGTCTGGTCGCGGATGTAGTTCGCGACGTCGTTGAAGGCGCTGACGAAGGTCTCGATGCTCTTCTGGATGGCCGCTGTGTCCGCCGCCACGTTGATCTCGACTTCGGCGGTGGTCACCTGCGACAGGGTCACCGTCAGGCCGTCAGCCACCTCCGCCAGCGTATTGCTGGCGGAGGTGATGGGAATGCCGTTGATCGTCGCCTCGGCATTGATGGCCGTCTGGCTGCGCGTCATCGGGGACGCCGCCGAAGCGGTGTAGGCGAAGGCCGACAGGCCGGTGGCGACGTTGCCGTCGTCCGATGTTTCGCTGGCCGTGATGCGGAAGGCGTTCTCCGCGCCGGTTTCCTTCGACCGCAGCGACAGCCGGGTGCCACTGGCGTCGTTGATCAGCGTCGCGGTGACCCCGGCATTGGCGCCGTTGATCTTGTCGCGGATCTTCTCCAGGCTGGTGTCATCTGGCCCGATGCTTACCACGACCGGGCTGCTGCCGGTCTTGGCGGCGAAATCGTCCGGCGACGCGTCGCCGGTCCAGGTGCCCAGTTCAATGGTCAGGGTGCCCTGGCCGATCGTGGTGGTGGGCCCGGCGAAGGCAGTGCTCGCCAGTGTCTGCGTGCTGGCCAGCTTGTCGACCTGCACCGCATAGCGGCCGGCTGCAGCACCGGCCGAGGTGCTGACCTTCACGGCCGCCGCGTTCCCGCTGGTGGCCACGGTCTGGTTCCACAGAGCGACCGATGTCAAGGCGTTGGACGCGTCGCGCAGGCCCGACATCCGGCTCTGCAGGGTGCCGATAGCCGACAACTTGGTGTCGAGGCTGCTCTTGGCCTGTTGCAGGAGGTTCAGCGGACGACTCTCGAGCGCCATCAGCTGGGTGACGATGCTGCTGACGTCCAGGCCGCTGCCGATGCCGGTGGAAGTGATGGTGGGCATGGCTTATCCCTTTCGGCGTTTTGCCGGGTGATGAGGCGCCTATCGTCACCACGCCGGCGGACTTGAGGGGGCCGCTGTGGTCGGCCCCAAAGAAACTGCGCGCCGCCCCGCCCGGGGAGCTATCGATGCTTCCCTCGAGCGGTGGCGGCGCGCATGAACAGTTGGGGGTGGGCGGCGAACCTCGGATTCCGAGCCAGGCGCCGCAGGCGTGAAACTGTCTGCAGCGTCCGTTTCGCAGTGTCACAGGGCCACAGCCTCGCAGCGCTTGGCCGGCGCGAATCAGTCCGCAAGGACTGATCCAAGTCCAACCTTGCCCACGGCCTCGCAGAGCTCGGCCGGTTCGGCAGGCGTGAATCAGTCCGCGGGGACTGATCCACGTCCAGCCTCACCCCTGCAGAAGCTGCAGGACCTGTTGGGGCAACTGGTTGGCCTGGGCGACCATGGCGTTGCCGGCCTGTTGCAGGATCTGTGCACGGCTGAGGTTCGCCGTTTCCGCCGCGAAGTCGGCGTCCATGATGCGGCTGCGCGCGGCAGACTGGTTCTCGGCCGAGATCTGCAGGTTCGAGATCACGGATTCGAAGCGGCTCTGGGCGGCGCCCAGGGTGGCACGTTCGCTGTTGATCAGGTCGATGGCGCTGTCGATGTTCTGGACAACCGTCTGCAGGTCGCTGGTCGACGCGGCGGAGCCAATGCCCAGCGTCGGCGAATTGCCGCCCGTGCCCGCCACCGTCGTGATCGATCCCGCCGCGGCCATGTTGGTCGTCGTGATGTCGATTGAGTCGTTGGTGGTCACGTTGGCGCCGACCTGGAAGGTCTGCGACCCCGCTTCGCCGGCCAGGATCGCCTTGCCGTTGAAGGTGGTACCACCCAGCACGCGCTGGATTTCCTTGGCCAGCTCGGTGTACTCCTTGTTCAGCGACTCCTTGTCGCTGTCCGAGTTGGTGGCGTTGCGCGCCTGCAGGGCCAGTTCGCGCATGCGCTGCAGCGCGTCACCGACCTTGCCCAGCGCGCCTTCGGCCGTCTGCGCCAGAGAGATGCCGTCGTTGGCGTTGCGCACCGCGACGTTCATGCCCCGCACCTGGGCGTTCATGCGTTCAGCAATCGCCAGGCCCGCGGCATCGTCCTTGGCGCTGTTGACGCGCAGGCCCGAGGACAGGCGCTGCATCGACGTCATCAACGACGACTGCGAGGAGTTGAGGTTGCGCTGCGCGTTCAGCGAAGCGATGTTGGTATTGATCGTCTGCGGCATGTTGAGCACTCCACAAGAATCTGTGACTCCCGGCGAACGTGCCTGTCGGCCATGCTTCCCGGTCCACGTGCCGCCAGGGATGGGTGCACGTTGAGTTGAATTCTTCGGCAGCTCGGCGAGTTGCAATCGATGGATATGCGCGACGAAACGCCGTCAGTTCCACCCCGCGGGTGGCCGGGCCACGCTGGCGGACCCTCGAGGCGATCGCCTCAGGTCCCGGGCTCACGGGACAACTTCACGCTCAGGCGCGGAAGATGCCACTGGTTGCACGGGAGCACCGGGATCGGTGCTGTCTCGGAGAGGTCAGGTGATCACGGCAAGCCGACGGCCCAATCCGCCGTGCGCGCCTGCTCCTTGAGCCGGATGATCTCCAGCAGCCGTCCGTGCGGCGGCGTCACCTTCACGGTGCCGGGCAGCACCGCGGATTTGACCGCGTGGCGCTTGTCCACCGTGTCCCGAACGGCCAGTTCACCCAGGGCCAGCCCCGCGCGCCCCACCAGCGAGGCAACGATCGGCAGGTTGGCCCGCCGGCCACGGGCAATCACCACGGCCAGTTCTTCGCTCTCGAGTTGAACGAAGCTGCCGGGCGGGTACAGGCCCACGGCACGCAGGATCGCCCCGCCGATGTCGTCCGGCTTGCCGTCCGGGCCGAGGCAGGCCTCGCGGGCCGCCTGGATAGGCGACATCGGCGTGCGTGCCACGCGCCGGCTGAGCTTGGCGCCGAAAATGTCCACGCGCCGGATCACTGAGGCCACCCGCTGGCCCGGGGACCGCTGCGTCAGCGGCAGGAGGGGTTCCGCTTGGTGGTGTCGTGCCACTGCGTCGAGCCAGACCATGTCGGTGACGCCAGCCGACTTCAACAACATGGCGCCCCGCACGGCGTGCTCTCGCACCGTGTCGCGCTGGGCCGGGGACAGTGCACCGGCCTGCATCAGCAGGATGTCCTGCTCGCGGGTCATGGCCACGTTCATCGACAGGCAGGCGGAGAACAGGCGCGCCACATCGGTGTCGTCCCATTGCAACATGCGGGCGGTTTCCGCCGCCACGGCGGCCACCAGCACCGCATGGTGGGCGCTGTAGCGCTCCAGCGACTGGCTGGCATGCTGTATCAGCAGGTAAACCGCGCTGTTGAACCGCCGTTGGGTCAGTTCACGCAGTTTGTCGCTGACCGGTGCAAAGCGTGCCGGCCAATCGCCTTCCGGGCTGACCTGGCGCAGCAGTGCGTCAAGCTGCAGCACCAGCGTGTCGATCTGCACCTCGAACGGTTCACCCGGGTCGTCGCGCACCACGGGTGCGGCCTTCTGATCGGGCAGGGCCTGTGCAATTGCGTTCAGGTTGGCGCCACCGATCAGCAGGCCGTTGACCTTTTCGGCCACGCGCCGGCGCCAGTCGGCCGCTTCCTGCTCGCCGGTGAACAGGCCCTGGCTGGCCAGGTTGGCCAGTTGCTGTTCAGACGCGATACTCTGGTTCGCGGCCAGAAGCAGCTGACCCGTCTCGTCGCGAAGAGAGAAAGGCAGCGAGAGGTCGACCCGCAGGTACTCCTTGGAAAACGGGACGAGTTTCACCTGGCGTGTTGGTTAATCGAGCTACCGTGCCGATCGGCCGGAACCCGACTTGACTTTAGCGGCTTGACGGCACGGTTTGTGTGTACCGAGTTGACTAGTTCTTCTGCCACCCTGTTTTCGTGCGATGTCGCCGCCGCACCCCGGTCACAGTCGGCCTGCGCACTGGGCTGCGCCGCAGCGGCAGCGCAGGCGGCCTTCGTGGTGGGTCTCGCCGTAATCCACGGTGATCTCCTCGTCCACGCCGATGTCGCGCAGCGCGTAGAACTCGACGCGCCCGTTGCGGATGTCCAGCCGCGCATTCGGGTCGCAGCTGTGGTTGGTGTAGCGCATCGGGTCGGCCGAACGTGTGAAGTCGATGGCCCGCCGCGGCGACAGCTCCACGATCATGATGCGTTCGCTGCGCGTGGCGCGGATGCGCGCTTCGTCCACGCTGATGGCCTCGCCGCGGATCTCGCCGATCTTGCGCCGTGCCGGCACCGCCTCGGCTGCGAAGGCGCCCTGGCCGTCGATGCAGCTGGGGCGCACGTCGACGGCGTACTTCTGGTAGGCCGGGCGCAGGGGTGGGGAGGGCTCGGTCATGGCGCGGTGCCTCCCAGGCGCGCCTCCAGCCGGCCGGCTGCCCAGGCCATCAGCACGCCGGCGGTGGCGGCCGTGGCCGTGACCGCCAGCGCGCTCGACCACCGACCCGTCGTGGCCACCACGGCGGCGATCAGCGGTGTGCCCACCACCTGGCCCAGCTGCGCGCCCTGCATGTACAGCCCCTGCAGGGTGCCGATCTGCTGCGGCGAGCGGGCGAGCACGGTGGACGAGGCCATCACGGCGGCCGGGATGACACCCCCCGCAAAGGACACGAAGACGGCTGCGGCGTAGCGCAGCCCGTCCGGCAGCGCCTCGGCGCTGTAGACCCATGCACCGGCACCGGTGCACAGTTGCGCCGCCAGCAGCAGACGTCCGCGCGGAATCTCCTGCTGCACCAGCCAGCCGCCCAGCAGGTTGCCCGGCACGCAGGCCAGCAGCATCAGGCCGGTGAGCACCGCGGTGGTACCGGCGCCCGCGCCGCGCTGCTCCTGCAGATAGGTGGGCATCCAGACGATGAGCGCGAAGTGCTGCATGGCCCAGACACCGAAGCTCAGCGCCAGCAGCCAGGGCAGCGGTTGCGCCAGGGCCGCACGCGCCGTCGTCCAGAGTCCGCCGCGGCCTGCCGCATGCCCGGGGGCCGCCGTGCCGTAGTGGCGGCGCTGGCCAGCCACGGCCAACGCGGCCAGCAGCAGGCCGGCCGCCGCCATGAACCACAGCCCCGTCCAGCCCGTGCGCGGCAGCAGCCACGGTGACGCCAGCATGGCCAGGCTGGCACCGGCGGGCATGTAAGTGCTCCAAAGGCCCAGCGCGAAGCGCCGGTCGCCCGGTGCGGTGGCGGCCGTCACCAGCGCCGGGCTGGCCACCGCCACCACCATGAAGCCCAGGCCTTCCAGCAGCCGTGAACCGATCAAGGGCCACCAGCCCGGCATCAGCGGGGCGATCAACGAGGCTCCGGCGCAGATCAGCAGCCCGCCCAGCACCATGCGCAGCGCCCCCAGCCGGCCCACCCACATGCCGGTGAAGGTGGCGCCCAGAAAGGCCAGGAAAACCAGCATCGACGCCACCCAACCCGCCTGCACCAGGCTCAGGTCCAGCTCGCTGCGCAGCGTGGGCAGCGACACCGGCACCTTGCCGACATTCAGCGCGATGGCCAACCCGCCGGCCATCACCGCGGCGACGGCGGGCCAGTGGGTACGGGGGGTGGCCGCTGCCGCGGTCAAGCCTCGCCGCCCGGCAGCGTCACCGCCGGGGCGGGCTTCCAGCCCTTCTGGCGGTGTTCGGCGGTGACGTAGGTGCGGATGCCGCCGCGCACGTACCAGTCGGCGTGCAGCTTCACGTAGCGCGGGGCGATGGTGCGCACCAGGTCGTCGACGATGCTGTTGGTGACCTTCTCGTGGAAGGCGCCTTCGTTGCGGTAGCTCCAGAAGTACTGCTTGAGGCTCTTCGTTTCCACGCAGAGCCGATCCGGCACGATCTCGATGCGGAAGTGCGCAAAGTCGGGCTGCCCGGTCAGCGGACACAAGCAGGTGAACTCGGGCACGTCGAAGCGGATCACGTAGTCGCGCTCCGGGGCCGGGTTCGGGAACACGTGCAACTCGCGCGACGGCGCGGAAGGCGGTGTCGCTGGCGCTTGGCGCTGGCGGGGCTTGGGCATGGCAAACGGGGCGTCCGAGGCCTGGTGAAGGCACCCGGCAAGCCCGGGCGGCGGGGGGCGCGATGCTATCATCCGGCCGCGCAGGCGCTCCGATGCGGAGCGCTTTTTCCTTGCACGACAAGCACTTGCGGAACACTCCCCGCACCGGCCGATGCGCCTGAACCAGATCAAGCTCTCCGGCTTCAAGTCCTTCGCCGAACCCACCACCTTCCAGTTGCCGGGGCAGCGTGTGGGCGTCGTCGGCCCCAACGGCTGCGGCAAGTCCAACATCATGGACGCGGTGCGCTGGGTGCTGGGCGAAAGCAAGGCCAGCGAACTGCGTGGCGAGTCCATGCAGGACGTGATCTTCAACGGATCCGGCCACCGCAAACCGGCGGGTCGGGCCAGCGTGGAGCTGGTCTTCGACAACAGCGACGCCCGCGCCGGCGGGCCGTGGAACCAGTTCAGCGAGATCGCCGTGAAGCGCGTGCTGACGCGCGACGGCACCAGCAGCTACTACATCAACAACCAGCCGGTGCGCCGGCGCGACGTGCAGGACGTGTTCCTGGGCACCGGCCTCGGGCCGCGCGCCTACGCCATCATCGGTCAGGGCACGATCAGCCGCATCATCGAGAGCCGGCCCGAGGAGCTGCGACTGTTCCTCGAGGAGGCAGCAGGCGTGTCCAAGTACAAGGAGCGCCGCCGCGAGACGGAAAACCGGCTCAAGGACACGCGCGAAAACCTCACGCGGGTGGAAGACATCCTGCGGGAACTGAGCGCCAACCTCGACAAGCTGGAACGCCAGGCCGAGGTGGCGCAGCAGTACCGCACGCTGCAGGAACAGGGCACGCTGAAGCTGCACCAGCTGTGGTTCCTGAAGCACCGCGACGCCGCCACCGAGGAGCAGCGCGTGGCCCAGGCCGTGGCCGAGGCCACGAACGCGCTGGAATCCCGCCTGGCCGAACTGCGCCACGTGGAAGCGGAGCTGGAGACGGTGCGCCAGGCGCACTACGCCGCCAGCGATGCGCTGCACCAGCGTCAGGGCGAACTGGCCGAGGCGCAGCTGGACGTCAGCCGGCTGGAGGAACGCATCCGCTACGTGGTCGAGGGGCGGGAGCGCGCACTGCAACGGTTGGCGGCGCTGGAGGCCCAGGTGGAACAGTGGGCCGAGCGCCGTGCTGCTGCCGAAGCCGAACTGGAAGACATCGCCGCGCAGATCGCCGAAGCCGAGGAGCAGTCTGAACTGCAGGCGGCCCAGGCCGAGGAGCAGGCGGCCCAGCTGCCGGCCGTGGAAGAGCGCGTGCGCGCCGCCCAGATCAAGGCCAACGAACAGCGCGCCAGCGTGACCCAGGTGCAGCAGCAGATCCAGCTGCTGGCCGCAGAGAGCCGCAACCTGGACGACCAGACGCGGTCGCTGCAGGGCCGCCGTGAACGCCTGGCCGGCGAGCGCCAGGCCCTGGTGGTGCCCGACGCGGCGCGGCTGGACAGCCTGACGCAGCAGAGCGCCGAGGCCGACGAGGTCTTCCAGACCGCCGACGCCCGCCTGCAGGATCTGCAGGAGCAGCTGCCGCAGCTGGATGAACAACGCCGAGAAGCGGCGGCCGCCGTGCAGCGCGAATCCGGCCAGATGGCCGACATCACCGCCCGGCTGGAGGCGCTGCGCGCGCTGCAGGAGAAGGTGCAGACCGAAGGCAAGCTCAAGCCCTGGCTGGCCAAGCATGGGCTGGACGGCCTGGCCGGGCTCTGGACGCGCCTGCACGTGGAGCCCGGTTGGGAAACGGCGCTGGAGAGTGCGCTCCGTGAGCGCATGAATGCCCTGGCGGTCGGCAAGCTCGACATGGTGCGGGCCTTCACCGCCGACGCACCGCCGGCCAAGCTGGCCTTCTACAGCGCGCCCAGCGCTGCCATCCAGAACAGTCACCGCACGCTGCCGCGCCTGTCCGACCTGCTGCGGCTGAACGACGCCGGGCTGTCGGCGCTGCTCAATGACTGGCTGGAAGGCGTCTACACCGCCGCCAGCCTCGACGAGGCCCTGGCGCAGCGCAGCCAGCTGACGCACGGCGAGGTCATCGTGGTCCAGCAGGGTCACGCGGTGTCGCAGTTCGCGGTGGCCTTCTACGCGCCGGATTCGGAGCAGGCAGGCCTGCTGGCGCGTGCGCAGGAGATCGAGAACCTGGACCGCCGCCAGCGTGCGCAGGCCCTGATCGCCGACGAATCCAAGGCCGTGTCGGTGCGCCTGGAGGCCAGCTACAGCGACGCCGCCGGCCGCCTGGCCACGGCGCGCCGCGAAGCGGCCGAGGCGCAGACCCGGGCCCACCAGCTGCAGGTGGAACTGCTGCGCCTGACGCAGCAGGCCGACGCCGCCAACAGCCGCCGCGCCCAGCTGGGTGACGAACTCGGCGAGATCGACGCCCAGCTGGAAGACATCCAGGAACGGCGCCTCACCGGCGAGGGCCGTTTCGAGGAACTGGACATCCAGCTCGGCAACGCCCAGGAGCGCCACGCCGAACTGGAAGACGCCGTCATCGCCGCCGAGCGCCAGCTGGCCGACGCCCGGGAGCAGTTGCGTGCGCTGGAGCGCCAGGCCCAGGAGTCGGCCTTCCAGGCGCGCCAGCTGTCGGCCCGGCGGGGTGAGTTGCAGCGGGGCATCGAGACGGCGCAGCAGCAGGTGGGCCAGGCGGCGCAGACGCGTGAGTCGGTGGCCCAGGAGCTGGCCGGCTTCGACGACGCCGCCGCGCAGGCCGGCCTGCAGGAGGCGCTGGCCCTGAAGCTCGAGCGTGAACAGGTGCTGGCTACTGCACGCAGCCAGTACGACGACCTGAACGCCAAGCTGCGCCAGGCCGACGAGCAGCGGCTGCAGTTCGAGCGCAGCCTGGACCCGCTGCGCGAGAAGATCGGCAAGCTGCAGCTGGAACACCAGGCGGCCCAGCTCGGCGGCGCGCAGTACCTGGAGCAGTTGATCGCCGCCGAGGTGGACATGACCGCGCTGGCGCAGTCCATCGAGGCGGGCCAGGTCAAGCTCTGGGGCCTGCAGACGGAGATCGACCGCATCCAGCGCGAGATCAACGCCCTGGGCGCGGTCAACCTGGCGGCGCTGGACGAACTGACGGCTTCGCGTGAGCGCAAGACCTTCCTCGACGCGCAGAACGCCGATCTGCAGGACGCGATCCAGACGCTGGAAGACGCCATCCACAAGATCGACCTCGAGACCCGCGACCTGCTGCAGACCACCTTTGACCAGGTCAACGAGGGTTTTGGACGCATGTTCCCCAGCCTGTTCGGCGGGGGCAACGCCAAGCTGGTGATGACGGGTGACGAGATCCTCGATGCCGGCGTGCAGGTGATGGCCCAGCCGCCGGGCAAGAAGAACAGCACCATCCACCTGCTGTCCGGCGGCGAGAAGGCGCTGACCGCGATCGCCCTGGTGTTTGCGATCTTTCAGCTCAACCCGGCGCCGTTCTGTCTGCTCGACGAGGTGGACGCGCCGCTGGACGACGCCAACACCGAGCGTTATGCGCGGCTGGTGGCCGAGATGTCCAGGGGCACGCAGTTCCTGTTCATCAGCCACAACAAGATCGCGATGGAGATGGCTGAGCAGCTCATCGGCGTGACCATGCAGGAACAGGGTGTCAGCCGCATCGTGGCCGTGGACATGGAGTCCGCGGTGTCGATGGCGGAGATGTAGGGACCGGGCGGCGCATGGACCTCACGTGGCCCCTGCTCGCACTCGCCGCGGTGGTGCTGGCCGCCATCGCGCTGCAGGGCTGGTGGATGGCGCGGGGCGAGCGGCCGGGGCGACGAGGCCCGCCGCCGGGTGTGCCCAACCCGCCCACGCTCAACGAGCGCATCGAGCCCGGCATCGATGCGCCCGCGGCCGAGGGCCTCACCGCTGATGAGGCGGAACGCGACACCGGCCCCGACACCATCCCCGCCGGCCTGCACGAAGGGCGCAGCCTGCTGCGCCGTGCGCCCCGGCTGGACGCGCTGATCGACGCGCTGGCCACGCTGACGCTGGAGTCGCCGGTCAGCGGCGATTTCCTGCTCCAGCATGCACCCACCACGCGCCGGGCGGGCAGCAAGCCCTTCTACATCGAGGGCCTGGACGCCGCCACCGGCGAGTGGCAGCCGCTGCAGCCCGGGCACCGCTACGCGGAGTTGCAGGCCGGGGTGCAACTGGCCAGCCGCAGCGGCGCGCTCAACGAGATCGAGTATTCCGAGTTCGTGCACAAGGTGCAGGCCTTTGCCGACGCCGTTGGCGCGCAGACGGAACTGCCGGACATGCTGGACGTGGTGGCCCGCGCGCGCGAGCTCGACGCCTTTGCCAGCCCGCGCGATGCCCAGCTGGCGCTGACGCTGCGCAGTGACGCCGTGGCCTGGTCGCTGGGTTTCATCCAGCAGTGTGCGGCGCGCCATGGCTTCGTGCCCGGCGCCATGCCGGGGCGCATGGTGCTGCCGTCCCCGCAGGACGGCGACCCGCCGATCCTGGCGCTGTCCTTCGACGCCCAGGCGGCGCTGGAGGACGACCCGCAGAAGGCCGCCGTGCGCGAATGCCAGCTGAGCCTGGACGTGCCGCAGACCGCGCCGGCCCTGGAGCCGTTCCCGGCCTGGCACAACGCCGCCCGCAAGCTGGCCGACGATCTGGCCGCCACGGTGGTGGACGACTATGGCGAGCCGATCACCGTGCACGCCTTTGCCGTCATCGGCAAGGAGCTGGAGCAGCTCTACGCGCAGCTGGAGGCGCGCGACCTGGCCGCCGGCAGCCCGGCCGCCCGGCGCCTGTTCAGCTGATGGCGAGCCAGGTATTCCGGCGCGCCGCGGCGGCCGACGTGCCGGGCCTGGCCGCGCTGTATGCGTTGTGTGCGCAGACGCTGGGGCCGCTGGTGTATTCGCCTGCGCAGGTGGCGGCCTGGGTCAGCTTCGGCGCCGACACACCGGCATTCCGCGACTACATCCTCGGCGCGGTCACCTGGGTGCTGGGCGATGCCGCGCCGCAGGGCTTCTGCGGTATCGATGCCGCCGGTGAGGTGCGTTCGCTCTACGTGCAGCCGGCCGAGACGCGACGCGGCCTGGGCTCGGCCCTGCTGGCCCACGCGCTCGACGCGTCAGGTCTGCAAGGATTCCAGGCCTGGGCGACGCCGTTTTCGCGCCCGGTGTTCGAACGTGCGGGCTTCCGTCTGGACCGGGTGGTGACCGAGCCCTACCAGGGCGTGGTGTTCGACCGCTTCCGCATGCTGCGGCCGTAGACTCGCGGCCGACCATGGCCGCCATCGCTCCCGACTCCGACCCCACCCGCCGCGCCGCCGAACTGCGCGCGCTGCTGCACCATCACGCGCACCGCTACTACGTGCTGGATGCCCCGGAGATCCCGGACGCCGAGTACGACCGGCTGTTCCAGGAGCTGCAGGCCCTCGAAGCCGCCGATCCGGCCTTGGCGACTGCGGATTCGCCCACGCAGCGTGTGCTCGGCCGCGTGCTTGACGGTTTGACGCCGGTGCGCCATGCGGTACCGATGCTGTCCATCCGCACCGAGACCGACACCACGGCCGCCGGTGCCGAGGCCTTCGATGCGCGGGTTCGCCGGGAACTGGCGCTGGCGGCCGAGGCACCGCCGGTGGCCTATGCCTGCGAGCTGAAGTTCGACGGCCTGGCCATCAACCTGCGCTACGAGCACGGGGTGCTGGTGCAGGCGGCCACGCGCGGCGACGGCGAGACCGGCGAGGACGTGACGCACAACGTGCGCACCATCGGCCAGGTGCCGCTGCGCCTGCAGGGCGGGGCCGCGGACCTGCCGGCCGTGCTGGAAGTTCGCGGTGAGGTCTACATGCGCCGCGACCACTTCGAGCGGCTCAATGAACGGCAGCGCGAGAAGGGCGGCAAGACCTTCATCAACCCGCGCAACACCGCCGCCGGCGCCATCCGCCAGCTCGACACCCGGGCCATGGCCGACAAGACGCTGAGCTTCTTCGCCTATGGCCTGGGCGAGACGCAGGGCTGGCAGCAGCCGACCACGCACAGCGGCACGCTGGACGCCATCGCCGCCTTCGGCCTGCCGGTGTGCACCGACCGGCGCGTGGTGCAGGGCGCGGCCGGCCTGGCGGCGTTTCATGCCGACGTTGCGGCGCGGCGTGATGCGCTGCCTTTCGACATCGATGGCGTGGTCTACAAGGTGGACGAGATCGCGCTGCAGAAGCAGCTGGGCTTCGTCACCCGCGAGCCGCGCTGGGCGGTGGCGCACAAGTACCCGGCGCAAGAGCAGATGACGCCGCTGCGCGACATCGAGATCCAGGTCGGCCGCACCGGCAAGCTCACGCCGGTGGCCAAGCTGCAGCCGGTGTTCGTGGGCGGCACCACGGTCAGCAATGCCACCCTGCACAACCTGTTCGAACTGCGGCGAAAGGGTGTGCGCATCGGCGACACCGTCATCGTGCGCCGCGCCGGCGACGTGATCCCGGAGGTGGTGGGCCGGGTACCGCAGCCGCGGGCTGGCTATGTGCCCAACTTCCGCATGCCGCGCGTCTGCCCGGTGTGCGGCAGCCCGGTGCGGCGGGAGAAGGGCGGCATCGACCACCGCTGCACGGGCGGCCTGTTCTGCGCCGCGCAGCGTAAGCAGGCGCTGCTGCACTTCGCCGGCCGGCGGGCGATGGACGTCGAGGGCCTGGGCGACAAGCTGGTCGACCAGCTGGTGGACGGCGGCCTGGTGCGCACCTTGCCCGAGCTCTACACGCTGGGCGTGGCCAAGCTGGCCGCGCTGGAACGCATGGCCGACAAGAGCGCGGCCAACCTGGTGGCGGCGCTGGAGAAGAGCAAGGCCACGACGTTGGCCCGGTTCCTCTACGCGCTGGGCATCCGCCATGTGGGCGAGACCACGGCCAAGGACCTGGCCCGCCACTTCGGCGCCATGGACCGCATCATGGAGGCCACGGTCGACCAGTTGCTGGAGGTGCCCGACGTGGGCCCCATCGTGGCGCAGAGCGTGCGCCAGTTCTTCGAGCAGCCGCACCACCGCGAGATCGTCGAGCAGCTGCGCGCCGCAGGGGTGCAATGGCCCGAACACGACGGCGAGGCGGACACGACGCCCAAGCCGCTGGCGGGCCGCACCGTCGTGCTCACGGGGACGCTGCCCACGCTCAGCCGCGACGAGGCCAAGGCCCTGCTGGAAGCGGCCGGGGCCAAGGTGGCGGGCTCGGTGTCGAAGAAGACCAGTGCCGTGGTCGCCGGGGCCGAGGCCGGCAGCAAGCTGGACAAGGCCCGCGAACTGGGCGTGCCGGTGATCGACGAGGCAGGCCTGCAGGCGCTGCTGGCCGGCGGGCCGTTCCCCGCCGCTGGGGACTGAACGGTCAGCCGAGCTTTTCCAGGGCCTCGACCAGCGCCGCGCGCTGGCTTTCCGGCACCGCGGCGGCAAAGTCGCGGATCAGGGAGGCCCGGTCGCGTGTGCGCTCGCTGGCCCGCTTGACCATCACCCCGGCAATCGGCCCCACATGGGCCAGCAGCAGCTTGCGCGCTTGCTCCAGCCAGGCTTCGCCCACCGGCAGCGTGCCCAGGCCGATGGGGGGCGTCATCGCGGTGGCGGTGCCGGTGCTGCCCGTCCGGTGTGCCGCCGCCGGGTGCTGCGTGCCGGTGTGCGCGGCCGCCAGCGCACCGTGGGTGCCCAGGCTGCCGCTGGTGCCGGGGCCACGCGCCACCGGGCTGCCGAGGAAGGCCTCACGCGCGGCGGCACTGGTAATCTGCGATGCCAGCGCCGCCACCAAGGCTGGCACATCGGGGCACTGGCGCGCGGTGCGCCGCACCATCACCTTGGCCAGCGGGCCGACGTGGCGCGCCAGGGCAGCCTCCACCGCGGCGATCTGTTCCGGCTCGAAGTGCGTGGGCGGTTCGCCGGTGAGCCCGGTGCCGGTGAGCCCGGCGTGGGTGGGTGGCGGTGCGGCCTGCACACCCGTGGGGATGCGCTCGGTGGGCGCGTAGGCGTCGCCCAGGGCCGGCAGCGCGCCGGGCGACACCGTGCCCGGGATGGCCTGGCCCAGTGCCTCGGCCAGCGCGTCGCGGAACGCGGCGGCATTGACGAAGCGCTGCGCCGGATCCTTGGCCAGCGCACGGGCGAGCACGGCGTCGAAGCGCGCCGAACGGGCCCCCTCCAGACTGGACGGTGGCGGCGGCAGTTCGTGCACCACCTTGTAGCTCAGCACCTCGGGCGCGCCGACGAAGGGCGGGCGGCCCGCCACCAGCTGGTACAGCAGCACGCCGGCGGCGTAGAGGTCCACACGGTGGTCGATGGCGCGGCCGGTGAACTGCTCCGGCGCCATGTACATGGGCGTGCCCAGCACCGTCTGCGCCATCGTCAGGCCCGAATTCTCGAAGCGTGCGATGCCGAAGTCGGCGATCTTGGCCCGGCCCTGGGGGGTGATCATCACGTTCGACGGCTTCACGTCGCGGTGCCAGACACCGTGTTCGTGGGCATGGGCCAGGGCGTCGAGCACCTGGCCGGCGATGCTGGCGATGTCGGCATCGTCCAGCCGCAGGCGCGAGCCCAGAAAGTAGGCCAGCGTGCGCCCGTCGACGAACTCCATCGCGATGTAGGCCACGCGGCCGTCATCACCATAGTCGTAGACGGAGACGATGCCAGGGTGCTGCAGCCGCCCGGCCGCCTGCGCCTCGTTGCGGAAGCGCGCCGCGCTCTCGAAGGCGCTGCCGCCGGCATCGCCTGGCTGGCGGCGGATGGTCTTCAGCGCCACCAGGCGCCGGATGTCGGGGTCGAAGCCACGGTAGACCACACCCATGGCGCCTTCGCCGAGCACACCGGTGATGCGGTACTTGCCGAGGCGTTCGGGGTGGTCCATCAGCGCTGCGGATCAGTCGATCAGGTTTCCAGCATCTTCATCGCCTGCACGACGCTCGTGCGCATGCGCGAGAAGGACTGGGCCAGGGTGCCGATCTCGTCGCGGCTGCCGGTGGCGAACTCCGGCGCGTCCAACTCACCCTGGCTGACGCGGTCGGCCAGCGCCGACAGCCGCGTGACGGGCCGCACCACCACCCACCAGATCATCAGGTTGAGCACCACGCCCAGGACCAGGAAGACGCCGATCAGCGAACCGACGAAGAGACGGAACGCGGTGTCGGCGCGCTGCAGCGGCACATCCATCGGCACCGACACGATCTGCGCGCCGATGACCTCGTTCATCTGCCAGCCGAAGCCGTTGGCCGGGCCGTATTTGGCGACCATGCTGCGTGGCGCGGCCTCCACGCTGCTGTGGCAGCGCAGGCAGGCGCCGTCGGTGATGCGCAGCGGCCGCGCCACGTACAGCGAGCGGCCGGTCGGCGTGTCGCGCTGCCCCACGTGCTCCTTCAGCGCTGCCTCGTTGCGGAAGGCCTGCACGATGTCCACCTCCCAGCCGTTGGCCCGGTCGCGCGGGTTGGTGGGGTTCAGCGTGGCTTCCTTGTAGCCGAACTCCGGGTGGTTGCTGCGCAGCTTGCCCAGGACCTCGGTGGCGGAAAAGCTGGGCACCGACTGCGGCAGGAACTCGGCGTCCATGTGCGGCGCCAGCAGCGGCGTGATCTGGCTGGAGGTGTAGGCCCGCACCGCCAGCGCCTGCTCCATCATCAAGCGCGCACCGTTGAGCACCTCGTCCACCGCCTGCTGCTGCAGGAACCCGCGGCTGATCCAGCCGCTGACGGCCACGCCCAGCGCCATCACCAGGGCGTAGATCAGGTTGAACTTGAACAGCAGCTTCATGGTGATTGCGCCTCCCGCGTTGGACGTTGTTGTGGCGAAGGCCGATGGTACCGGCCGCTCAGCGCTGCCGGAAGCACAGCCACAGCGCGGCGGCGCTGCAGGCCATGGCGGCCCATTGCAACGGGCCCAGGGGTTCGCCGTGCACCAGCGCACCGGCCACCATGGCGACCATGGGCACACCGATGGATGACAACCCGGCCAACTGGGCCGGCAACATGCCCACGATGGAGAACCAGGCCGCGTTGCCGATGGCCATGGGCACCAACGAGATCCAGGCGATGACGGCCACGCTGCCGGCCGACGGCCAGAACCACGGCCCTTCGCCCAGCAGCAGGGCGCCGCCACCGATGGGCAGCGCGGCCAGCAGCAGCTGCCAGCCGGTGAGCACCAGGGCCGGCACCGGCACCGGCCGGCCCTTGAGGATCAGCGTGCCCACGGCCCAGCCCACGCCGGCCAGCAGGCCGAGGGCAAAACCGGCCGGCGCCTGGGCATAGGCCGCCAGGCCACGCCACATCAGCAGGCCCACGGCCAGTGCACCCAGGGCCAGGGCCCAGAGCAGGCGCGCGGGCAGGCGCTGGCCGAACACAGCCCAGCCCAGCAGCGCCGCCCACAGCGGCATCGTGAAGCCCAGGATGGCGGCCTGCCCGGACGGGATCCAGATGGCGGCGTAGGTGCTGGCCACGTTCCATACCACCAGGTAGGTGAGGGTGGCCGCGATCATGGTGCCCCAGTGCGCGCGAGGAATGCGCAGCGGCTGGCCACGCGCAGCGGCCACGGCCAGCAGTGCTGCGCCGGCCACTGCCACCGATATGCCGCGGAAGGTCCAGACCGAAACCTCTCGCGTGGCCAGCGGAAAGAGCGGCCAGTTGGTGCCCCAGACCAGGGTGAGCACGATGAGCAGGACGACGGCGCGGGGCGGGATGGTGGTGTTCACGGCGCGGCGAGTATCGCCGCAGGCGGTGCGGCGCGCTGCGAACGGCCCAACGGTGCGGCGACCCCCGGTGGCACAGCGGCCCGGGATAATCCGCGCCATGCCCGAGCCCGCGCCCATCGTGTCCGACCCGCGGACCTGGGCCGTGCTGGCGATCTTCGGCGTGGTCTACCTGGGCATGTTGCTGGGCGGCTTGCCGCGGCTGCGACTGGACCGCACCGGGGTGGCGCTGCTGGGTGCCATCGGCATCGTGGCCGTGGGTGAACTGAGCATCGAGCAGGCCGCTGCCGGCGTGCACCTGCCGACCGTGCTGCTGCTGTTCAGCTTCATGGTCATCTCGGCGCAGATGCGGCTCGGCGGCTTCTACGCGGCCCTGACGCGGCGCATCGTGGCCCTGCCGCTGGTGCCGTCGGCCCTGCTGGGCGTGGTGATCGCGGCGGCGGGCGGGTTGTCTGCGGTGTTCTCCAACGACATCGTCTGCCTGGCGATGGCCCCGGTGCTGGTGCACGCCTGCCTGGGCCGGCGGCTGGACCCGGTGCCCTTTCTGCTGGCCCTGGCCTGCGCCAGCAACATCGGCTCGGCCGCCACGTTGATCGGCAACCCGCAGAACATGCTGATTGGCGAAGTGCTGGGGCTTCACTTCGGCGCCTTCCTGCGCGCTGCGGCACCGCCGGTGCTGGCCAGCCTGGTGCTCCTGTGGTGGATGCTGCACCGGTCGGTGCGTCCGATGGAAAGTGCTGTGACATCGGTGGAAGCTGACTCACCGCTGTTCGACCACTGGCAGACCTTCAAGGGCCTGGCCGTGGCGACAGCGCTGGTGGCCGTGTTCCTGGCCACCGACTGGCCGCGCGATGTGGCCGCCCTGGTGGGCGCCGGCGTGCTGCTGCTCAGCCAGCGCTTCCATTCCAGCCAAGTGATGGGGCTGATCGACTGGGAACTGCTGATCCTCTTCATCGGCCTGTTCGTGGTCAACCACGCGCTGGCGCACACCGGCATCACGGCACAGACCGTGGCATGGCTGCAGGCCCAGGGCCTGCACATGGGCGAACCCGGGCCGCTGTTCGGCGTCACGCTGCTGCTGTCCAACCTGGTGTCCAACGTGCCGGCGGTGATGCTGCTGCTGCCGGTGGTCGACGGCCAGCCGGCGCAGGCCGCCGGCCTCACGCTGGCCCTGGTGAGCACCCTGGCGGGCAACCTGCTGATCGTGGGCTCGATCGCCAACCTCATCGTCGTCGACGCCGCGCGCCGGCAGGGCGTGCACATCGATTGGAAGCGGCATGCCCGGACGGGCGTGCCGGTGACCCTGGCCACGTTGGCGATCGCTGCCGCCTGGCTTCATCTCTGACCGCACTGGAGAACCCACCGATGGCCATTCGAGAGATCCTGAAGATGGGCGATCCGCGCCTGCTGCGCGTGGCGCCACCCGTCACCACCTTCGACACCCCCGAACTGCATGCCCTGGTGGCCGACATGTTCGACACCATGGCCGCGGCCAACGGTGCCGGGCTGGCCGCCCCACAGATCGGTGTGGACCTGCAGCTGGTGATCTTCGGCTTCGACCGCAACGCGCGCTACCCGGAGGCGCCGGCGGTGCCCAAGACGGTGCTGCTCAATCCGGTGATCAACCCGCTGGACGATGCGATGGAGGACGGCTGGGAAGGCTGCCTCTCGGTGCCCGGCCTGCGCGGCGTGGTGCCGCGCCATGCCCGCATCCGCTACACCGGGGTCGACCTGGCCGGGCAGCCGATCGAGCGCGAGGCGGACGGCTTCCACGCCCGCGTGGTCCAGCACGAGTGTGACCACCTCATCGGCCGCCTCTACCCCACCCGCATGCCGGACCTCACGAAGCTGGGCTTCACCAGCGTGCTGTTTCCCGGGATGGACCCCAACGCCGACGACTGAGCGCCGGCGACTCAGGCCCGGTTCCGGGCATCATCGGGGCATGTTTTTTGCACTGCAGCATTCGTGAACCCGACGTCCCCTGGTGAGACCCCTGCACTCCGCGTCCTGCTCGTGGACGACGGGGCGCACCGCGTGGCGCAGATCCAGGAAGAACTGCAGCAACAGGGGCACGAGGTGGTGGGCGTCGTGGACTCGGCCGTCGCGCTGCACGACCGGGTGCTGCAACTGCGGCCCGATGTGGTGATCGTCGACGCCGAGAGCCCGAGCCGGGACACGCTGGAACATCTGGCCACGCTGTCGGCCCAGCTTCCTCGGCCGGTGGTGGTGTTTGCCGAGGACGAGGCCGACGACCCGATGCGTCGCGCCATGGCTGCCGGCGTCAGCGCCTATGTGGTGGCCGGCCTGCATGCCCGCCGCATCGCGCCCGTGCTGCGCGTGGCCATTGCCCGCTTCGAGCAGGAGGCGCTGCTGAGGCGCCAACTCGTCGAGGCGCAGGCGGCGCTGGGCGCTCGCAAGCAGGTGGAGCGGGCCAAGGGCATCCTGATGCGCACCCGCGGCATTGGCGAGGACGAGGCCTACAAACTGCTGCGCAAGCTGGCGATGGACCGCGGCAGCAAGCTCGAGCAGGTGGCCGAGCAGGTCATCGCGGCCGCTGACCTGCTGGCGCCGCCCGGCTGACCCCCAGCGGTCCGCGGGACGCACTGCGTTGGATGCTGCGGCGCACCATGATGAAGCAGGCTCGCCAGACGCTGGCTGCATCTCGTGGCCTGACCGTTCAGTGATGGTGCGGAAATCGTGCTGAACCCCTGATTTCAGCCTGGCACGCGTCGTGCAAGGCTTCTGGTGCAAGTGGCACAACGGCGTGCTGCCGGCACCGGACAAAGGCGTCCGACCCACGGTCCCGAAGGGATCGCAGGTCGGGCGCCTTTTTTGTTTTCAGGCTGTTCATCGGAGCGTGCATGACCGTCACCGTGACCCCCGTGCGCATCGGCTTCATGCCGTTGAGCGACTGCGCGCCGCTGGTGATGGCGGCGGTGCTGGGGTTCGATCGACGCCACGGTTTGCAACTGCAGCTGTCCCGTGAATCCAGCTGGGCCGGGCTTCGCGACAAGCTGCTGGGCGGTGCGCTGGACATGGCGCAGGCGCTCTACGGCATGGTCTACGGCGTGCAGCTGGGCATTGGCGGGCCCCGCGAGTCCATGGCCGTGCTGATGACGCTGAACCGCAACGGTCAGGGCATCAGCCTGAGTCGCCGCCTCACCGGGCTGGGCGTGGCCGACCTGGGCGCGCTGGCAGCCCGCCTGCGCGCCGCACCGCGTTCCCACGTGTTCGCGCAGACCTTCCCCACCGGTACGCACGCCCTGTGGCTGTACTACGCGCTGGCCTCGGCCGGCGTTCACCCGATGCGCGACATCCGCAGCGTGGTGCTGCCCCCGGCGCAGATGGTGGAGGCCATGCGCAGCGGCCAGGTGGATGGCGTGTCCGTCGGGGCACCGTGGAACCGGATCGGCGCGCTCGAGGGCGTGTCGGTGCCGCTGCTGTCGTCTGCGGCCATCTGGCCGGATCACCCCGACAAGGTCCTGGCCAGCCGTGCCGCCTGGGTCGATGCACATCCGGACGCCGCCATCGGCGTAGTGCGCGCCGTGCTCGAGGCTTGCCGCTGGCTCGACGCCAGCGAGGCCAACCGCCTGGCGGCGGCCGAGATCCTCGCCGGTGACGCGTGGGTGGCGGCACGCCGCGATGCCATTGCAGGCAGCCTGCTGGGCAGCGGGTCCGAGGGCAGCACGGGTTGGCACGAGCCGCTGCCCATGGGCTTCCACGCCGACGGCGAGGTGAACTTCCCCTGGCTGTCCGACGCCCTGTGGTTCATGACCCAGCACAAACGCTGGGGCCTGCTGGCCGAACACCCGGAGTACGAGGCCATCGCCCGCCGGGTCCAGCGCGTGGCGCTGTACCGAGAGGCCGCCACCGGCATCGGCGTGCCGGTGCCCGAGGCCGAGCGGCGCAGCAGCCGCCTGATCGACGGCCTGACCTGGGACGGCCGCGACCCGCGCGCCTATGCC
Organism: Burkholderiaceae bacterium; assembly: GCA_024235915.1. GTDB lineage: Bacteria > Pseudomonadota > Gammaproteobacteria > Burkholderiales > Burkholderiaceae_C > Rubrivivax. The sequence goes on from JACKLO010000011.1 coordinate 151,713, forward strand.
GACAGCTTTGCCATCCGCCAGCCGCAGCACATAGAAGCGGTCTGATTCCTTGTCATTTCCCATTCCCTTGAAGCAGGAGAGCGCCATGTCCAACACCTCGAACACGCCTCGTACCGACACCCGTCGCCGCCGTCTGCTGGCTGGTGCCGCTGCGCTCGCGGGCGCCGCCGCCATCCCGATGGCGCGCGCCCAGAAGGCAAGGCCCGAGAAGGAACAGCTGAAGTTCGGCTTCATCAAGCTGACGGATTGCGCGCCGCTGGTGATCGCCTACGAGAAGGGCTACTTCGAGGACGAAGGCCTGAACGTCACGCTCGAGGCACAGGCCAACTGGAAGGTGCTGCTCGACCGCGTGATCGACGGCCAATTGGACGGCGCCCACATGCTGGCCGGCCAGCCGCTGGGCGCCAGCATCGGCTTCGGCACCAAGGCCGAGGTCATCACCGCCTTCAGCATGGACCTCAACGGCAACGCCATCACGGTCAGCAACGCGGTGTGGGCCGAGATGAAGAAGCACCTGCCGATGGACGGCGGCAAGCCCGTGCACCCGATCAAGGCCGATGCGCTGAAGAAGGTGGTCGACCAGTGGAAGACCCAGGGCAAGCCCTTCAAGATGGGCATGGTCTTCCCGGTCAGCACGCACAACTACGAGCTGCGCTACTGGCTCGCCGCCGGCGGCCTGAACCCCGGCTACTACACCGGCAGCGACGTCACCGGCACGCAGAAGGCCGACGTGCTGCTGAGCGTGACGCCGCCGCCGCAGATGCCGGCGACGATGGAGGCCGGCACCATCCACGGCTACTGCGTCGGCGAGCCTTGGAACCAGCAGGCGGTGTTCAAGGGCATCGGCGTGCCCGTGGTCACCGACCACCAGATCTGGAAGAACAATCCTGAAAAGGTCTTCGGCGTCACCCGTGGCTGGAGCGACGCCAACCCGAACACGCACGTGGCGGTGGTGAAGGCGATGATCCGCGCCTGCATGTGGCTGGACGCCAGCATGAAGAACCGCATCGAGGCGGTGAAGATCCTCTCGAAGCCGGCCTATGTGGGTGCCGACGAGGCCGTCATCGCCAACAGCATGACCGGCACCTTCGAATTCGAGAAGGGCGACAAGCGCCCAGCGCCGGACTTCAACGTCTTCTTCCGCAACTTCGCCACCTACCCGTTCTACAGCGATGCCGTCTGGTACCTGACGCAGATGCGCCGCTGGGGCCAGATCGGCGAGACCAAGCCCGACGCCTGGTACCACGAGACGGCGAAAAAGGTCTACCAGCCGGCCATCTACATGAAGGCGGCGCAGGCGCTGATCGCCGAAGGCAAGGCCAAGGAGGCCGACTTCCCGAAGACCGACGGCTACAAGGGCGTGCAGGACGGGTTCATCGACGGCGTGGCCTACGACGGCAAGAAGCCGAACGACTATTTGTCGAAGTTCAAGATCGGCCAGGACTCGAAGGTTCGGGCCGCGGACAAGGTCTGAGGCGGAGGGCGCCATGCAAGCCGTGATGAAGCAATTTGCGGATCCCAAGGCGCTGTGGCAGGGCCTGGGTGTGCCGCTGGTGGCCATCCTGCTGTTCCTCGCCGTGTGGGCGGGCGTGGCGCCACGCATCCAGACCAGCCTGGGCGCCGTGCCGGGGCCGGTGCAGGTGGCCGAGCAGGCCTGGGGCCTGTGGCAGTCGCACCTGGACGAGCGTGAACGGGCGAAGGCCTTCTACGAGCGCCAGGACAAGCGGAACCAGGAGCGTCTGGCCGAAGACCCGACCTACGAGCCACGCAACTTCAAGTACACCGGCAAGGCCACGTACCTGGATCAGATCGTCACCAGCCTGCTGACGGTGTTCACCGGCTTCCTGATCGGCACCGTGGTGGCGGTGCCGCTGGGCATCGCGGCCGGCGCGTCGAAGATGGTGCAGGCGGCGATCAACCCGCTGGTGCAGATCTTCCGCCCGGTGTCGCCGTTGGCCTGGCTGCCCATCGTCACACTGGTGGTCAGCGCGCTGTACGTGACGACGGGCACGCCGATGTTCGAGAAGAGCTTCCTGATCTCTGCCATCACCGTCACGCTGTGTTCGCTGTGGCCCACGCTGATCAACACCGCCGTGGGCGTGACCAGCGTCGACAAGGACCTGGTCAACGTCGGCCGCGTGCTGCAGCTGCCGCTGGCCACCCGGGTGCGCAAGATCATCCTGCCGTCGGCGCTGCCCTTCATCTTCACCGGCATGCGGTTGAGCCTGGGCGTGGGCTGGATGGTGCTGATCGCCGCCGAGATGCTGGCGCAGAACCCGGGCCTGGGCAAGTTCGTCTGGGACGAGTTCCAGAACGGCAGCAGCGATTCGCTGGGCCGGATCATGGTCGCGGTGTTCACCATCGGGATCATCGGTTTCGGCCTGGACCGTGCGATGCAGGCGCTGCAGACGCTCGCCTCGCGGCGCTGATCGACAGGAGCCCGCCATGAGCGCCGTTCTCAAGCCCCAGCAGGCCGGTGGCCCCAGCCTGGCCGCCGTTCCCGATGCCTCCGCGCTGGAGCTGCGTGGTGCCTGGAAGACCTATGGCGCCCACGTGGTGCTGCAGGATGTCAACCTGTCGATCGCGAAAGGCGAATTCGTCGCCGTGGTCGGCTTCTCCGGCAGCGGCAAGACGACCCTGGTCAACCTGCTGGCGGGCCTGGCAACGGCCGACCGCGGCGATGTCTTGAAGCAGGGCAAGCCGATCACCGGCCCCGGACCTGACCGCGGCATCGTGTTCCAGAGCTATTCGCTGATGCCCTGGCTCACGGTGGGTGAGAACGTCGCCCTGGCCGTCGACCGCGTGATGGCGGGCGCATCGGCCGCCGAGCGGGCCGAGCGTGTGAAGCACTACGTGAAGCTGGTGGGCCTGTCGCCGGCCATCGACAAGAAGCCGGCGCAGCTGTCCGGCGGCATGCGCCAGCGCGTGAGCGTGGCCCGGGCGCTGGCCACCGATCCCGACGTGCTGCTGCTGGACGAACCGCTATCGGCGCTGGACGCACTGACGCGCGCTCAGCTCCAGGACGAGATCACCCGCATCTGGGGCGAGGATCCGGCCAACCGCAAGACGGTGCTGCTGATCACCAACGACGTGGATGAGGCGTTGATGATGGCCGACCGTGTCATCCCGCTGACGCTGCCGGAACCCGGTGCGAACGGGGTAGGAAAGGGCGCCACGCTGGCCCCGGCCTTCACCGTGGACCTGGCGCGGCCGCGCGACCGCGGGCAGATGAACCACGACAAGCGCTACCAGTCGCTGCGCGCCGAGATCACGCAGACCCTGCTGGACATGGCCCACGCACGCCAGAGCGGCGGTGGTGCGCAGGTCATCAGCCTGCCGTCGATGACGCCGCAGGACGTGGCGGCCAAGGCGCCTGCGCCCTCCATGGCCCGTCTGCTGGGCCTGCGCCACGCCGATCTGGCCGAGCGCGTCGAAGCCGAGGCCGTGGCCCCGGTGGTGTCGCCGCTGGCGAGTGAAGACGGCGTGGCCCGCATCGGCGACGACCGCTTCGTCGATTTCTCCCACGTGATCAAGGTCTATCCGACGCCCGCCGGCCCGCAGACCGTGGTCGACGGCTTCGATCTGCGCATGGCCAAGGGCGAGTTCGTCTCGCTGATCGGCCACAGCGGCTGCGGCAAGAGCACGGTGCTGTCGATGATCGCCGGCCTCACCGATGTGACCGAAGGCGTGATCGTGCTCGGGGGCCGTGAGGTCAAGGACGCCGGCCCGGACCGCGGCATCGTCTTCCAGAGCCCCAGCCTGGTGCCCTGGCTGACGGCTTTCGACAACGTGATGCTGGGCGTGGACCGCGTGTTCCCCCATGTCTCGGCGGCCGAGAAGCGAGACGCCGTGGCGCACCACCTGCAGCGCGTGGGCCTGGCCGATGCCATGCAGAAGAAGGCCAGCGACATGTCCAACGGCATGAAGCAGCGTGTGGGCATTGCGCGCGCCTTTGCGCTGCAGCCCAAGCTGCTGCTGCTGGACGAGCCCTTCGGCATGCTGGACGCGCTGACGCGCTGGGAGCTGCAGGAGGTGCTGATGGACGTCTGGGCGAAGAACCGCGTCACCGCCATCATGGTCACGCACGACGTGGACGAAGCCATCCTGCTGGCCGACCGCGTGGTCATGATGACCAACGGCCCGCGCGCCAGGATCGGCCAGATCATGTCGGTGCCGCTGGAGCGGCCGCGCACCCGCGAGGCCCTGCTGTCCCATCCGCGCTACTACGAGCTGCGCGAGGAACTGATCGGCTTCCTGGCCTCCTGCGGCCATCAACACTGACCAGACAGCACGCCATGAGCAAGACTTTCATCCGTGTCGTCGAGGTCTGGGTCCCGGACGCCGCCGACACGCTGCTGGAATTCGGCAGCGGCTGGTATGGCGACACGCGGGCCTTCGGGGCCATCAGCCGGCGCATGTGCTTCGGCCGCGGCGAGGGCCTGCCAGGCCAGGCCTGGGAGCAGCGCCGCCCCATCATGCTGAAGGACCTGGGCAGCGGCGGCTTCCTGCGCACGCAGGCCGCTGCGGCCGAGGGGCTGAACTGCGCCGTGGCCTGGCCGGTCTTTGCCGGCGACGCGCTGCGTGCCGTTGTGCTGATCTTTTGTGGCGACGACGAACAGCACGTGGGCGCCATCGAACTCTGGCGCAATGCAGCGGGCAGCCATGACATGGTGCTGGACAGCGGCTACTACGGCGGCACCGCCGAGGTGTTTGCCTTCCTGTCGCAGCACACGGCGTTCCGCCGCGGCACCGGTCTGCCGGGCCTGGTGTGGGAGCAGGGCATGCCGGTCTTCATGCCGGACCTGGGCCACGCGACCAAGTTCTTGCGCGCCGAAAGTGCGCGCCAGGTGGGCATCAACCGGGGTTTTGCCCTGCCTTGCTCGCTGCCGGGCGGAGGCCAGGGAAGCAGCCGGAACGCCGACACCTACGTGATGGCCTTTCTGTCGGCGCTGGCGACACCCATCGCGCGGCGGCTGGAGTTGTGGACGCCCGTGGCGGGTGATGGCCTGAGCCGGGTCGACGGCTTCTGCGAGCAGGCAGGCCCTCTGGCCCACGACCTGGCACGCACCAGCGCCACCTTGGGGCTGCTGGCGCAGGTGGCGGCCACCGGTGTCCCGGGTGTCAGCCTGCAGGCCAGCGCCGAGCCGGGGCCCGTGGGCGAAGCGGCGCGGGCCGCGGGGCTCACGGCGTTGGTGGCGCTGCCGGTGCTGCATGGCAATGAGCTCGCCGCCGTGGTGGCCTGGTACTTCTGACGTTCGCCTGGAGAGGACGATGCAAAAGATGAAGCTGGTGGTCGTGGGCAACGGCATGGCCGGCGTGCGCACGGTCGAGGAACTGCTGAAGGTCCAGCCGGACCTTTACGACATCACGGTGATCGGTGCCGAGCCGCACCCGAACTACAACCGCATACTGCTGTCGCCGGTGCTCGCAGGCGAACAGACGCTTGACGAGATCGTGCTGAACACGCGCGAGTGGTATGCCGAGAACGGCATCACGCTGCACACCGGCAAGAAGGTGATCAACGTGAATCGCAAGGCGCGCCTGGTGCAGACCGACGCGGGCGACGAGTTCATCTACGACCGGTTGCTGATCGCGACGGGATCGAACCCCTTCATCCTCCCGATCCCGGGCAAGGATCTGCCGGGCGTGATCGGCTACCGCGACATCGCCGACACACAGACCATGATCGACACCGCGGCCACGCACCGGCATGCGGTGGTGATCGGCGGCGGCCTGCTGGGCCTGGAGGCCGCCAACGGTCTGGCCAAGCGCGGCATGCAGGTGACGGTGGTGCACATCATGCCGTGGCTGATGGAGCGCCAGCTCGACGACACGGCGGGCAAGCTGCTGCAGGGTTCGCTGGAGCAGCGTGGCCTGACCTTCATGATGGGGGCGCAGACCGACAGCCTCATCGCCGGCCCGGATGGCCGCGTGGCCAAGGTGCGCTTCAAGGACGGCACGGAGGTGCCGGCCGACCTGGTGGTGATGGCCGCCGGCATTCGCCCGAACACGCAGTTGGCGCAGGACATCGGCCTGCACTGCGAGCGCGGCATCGTCGTCAGCGACACGCTGCAGACGGTGACCGACCCACGCATTTACGCCGTCGGCGAATGCGCCGCCCACCGCGGGGTGGCGTACGGCCTGGTCGCACCGTTGTTCGAGCAGGCCAAGGTCTGTGCCAACCACCTGGCGCTGTTCGGCATCGGGCGCTACACCGGCAGCCAGGTGTCGACCAAGCTCAAGGTGACCGGCATCGACCTCTTTTCCGCGGGCAATTTCACCGGCGGCGATGGCACGGAGCAGATCCTGCTGTCTGATCCGGTGGGGGGGGTCTACAAGAAGCTGGTGGTCAAGGACGACAAGCTCGTCGGCGCCTGCCTGTATGGCGACACGGTGGACGGTGGCTGGTACTTCAAGCTGATCCGCGAGGGACGCTCCATCGTCGACATCCGGGACCAGCTGATGTTCGGCGAGAACAACCTGGGTGACACCGGCCACCAGGGCCAGAGCCGGGCGGCGGCGATGGCCGACACCGACGAGGTCTGCGGCTGCAACGGCGTGGCCAAGGGCACGATCTGCAAGGCCATCAAGGACAAGGGCCTGTTCACGCTCGACGAGGTGCGCAAGCACACCAAGGCCAGTGCCAGCTGTGGCAGCTGCACCGGTCTGGTCGAACAGCTGATCATGCTCACCGCCGGTGGCGACTACAGCGCCACGCCGTCGAAGAAGGCGATGTGCGGCTGCACCGACCTGGGTCACCAGGACGTGCGCGACGCCATCCGCGAGCAGCACCTGACCTCCATCCCGCAGGTGCAGACCGCACTGGCCTGGCGCACCCCCAACGGCTGCGCCAGCTGCCGACCGGCGATCAACTACTACCTGATCAGCACCTGGCCGAAGGAGGCCAAGGACGACCCGCAGAGCCGCTTCATCAACGAACGAAGCCACGCCAACATCCAGAAGGACGGCACCTACAGCGTCGTGCCGCGCATGTGGGGCGGCGAGACCACGGCCGACGAACTGAGGCGGATTGCCGACGCGGTGGACAAGTACAAGATCCCCACCGTCAAGGTCACTGGCGGCCAGCGCATCGACCTGCTCGGTGTGAAGAAGGAAGATCTGGTGGGCGTCTGGCGCGACATCGGCATGCCCAGCGGCCATGCCTATGCCAAGGGTCTGCGCACGGTGAAGACCTGCGTGGGCAGCGAGTGGTGCCGCTTCGGCACCCAGGACAGCACGCAGATGGGCAAGGACCTGGAGCGTGCGCTGTGGCGCATGTACGCGCCGCACAAGGTCAAGCTGGCGGTCAGCGGCTGCCCGCGCAACTGTGCCGAGGCCGGCATCAAGGACGTGGGCGTCATCGGTGTGGATTCCGGCTGGGAAATCTATGTCGCCGGCAACGGCGGCATCAAGACCGAGGTGGCCCAGTTCTTCTGCAAGGCCAAGACGGCCGAGGAGGTGCTGGAGATCAGCGGCGCCTTCCTGCAGCTCTACCGCGAGGAAGGCTGGTACCTGGAGCGCACCTGCCACTACGTGGCGCGTGTGGGCCTGGAGCACTGCAAGAAGGCCGTGCTGGAGGACACCGCCAACCGCAAGGCGCTGTGGGAACGCCTGCAGTTCAGCCTGGACGGCGAGCCCGATCCCTGGTTCGAGCACGCCCAGGCCAGCGTGGACCTGCGCCAGTTCGATGCACTGCCTGTCACCCAAACCGTGGAGACCGCGTGATGTCCGAGTGGACCGCCATATGCCGTGTCGACGACATTCCCGTGCTGGGCGCGCGACGCGTGGCGCGTGAGAAGGGGGGAGAAGTCGCCCTCTTCCGCGCCGCCGACGACCATGTGTTCGCGCTGCTGGACCGGTGCCCGCACAAGGGCGGCCCGCTGTCGCAAGGCATCGTGTTCGGCCACAGCGTGGCCTGCCCGCTGCACAACTGGACGATCGAGCTGGCCAGCGGGGAGGCGCGTGCACCGGACGTGGGCTGCGCCGCGCGCTTTGCGGTGAAGGTCGAGGACGGCGTCGTGCACCTGGACGCGGCGGAAATGGCCACGCGTGCCGTGGACACCGCGGCGGCCTGAGCGGACTGAGCTGACAAGCGGCCATGGACACCCGCAGCACCTGCCCCTATTGCGGCGTCGGCTGCGGGGTGATCATCGAAAGCGAGGGCGATCGCATCACCGGTGTGCGCGGTGACCCGGATCACCCGGCCAACTTCGGCCGCCTGTGCAGCAAGGGGGCCACGCTGCACCTGACGGCCGCGCCGGAGATCGCGCTGCAGGCGAGGCTGCTGCAGCCGATGCAAAGGTTGCAGCGCGGCGAAGCGCCGGTGGCGATCGCCTGGGACGATGCACTCGATCTGGCGGCGGACCGCATCGCCGGTGTTGTGCAGGCGCATGGCACCGACGCGATCGGGACCTACGTGTCCGGCCAGTTGCTGACCGAGGACTACTTCGTCTTCAACAAGCTGGTGCGCGGCCTGCTGGGCAGCAACCAGATCGACAGCAACTCGCGCCTGTGCATGAGCAGCGCGGTGGCGGGCTACAAGGCCACGCTGGGCGCCGATGCGCCGCCGGCCTGCTATGACGACCTGGGGCTGGCCAGCACCGTCTTCATTGCCGGCAGCAACACCGCCTGGGCGCACCCCATCCTGATGCGCCGGCTGGAGGATGGCCGCCGCGCCAACCCAGACCAGAAGTGGATCGTGGTCGACCCGCGCCGCACCGAGACGGCGGCGGTGGCCGACCTGCACCTGCCCATCCTGCCGGGCACCGATGTGGCGCTGTTCCACGGCCTGCTGCACCTGCTGCTGTGGGAGGGGCTGACCGACGCCGCTTTCATCGCCGCGCACACCACGGGCTTTGATGGGCTGCGAGATCGCGTGCGCGAGTTCACGCCCAAGCATGTGGCAGCGCTGTGCGGCATCCCGGAAGCGGACCTGGTGCAGGCCGCACGCTGGTTTGGTGGCGTGGACGCCGAGGCGCCCGGCGGTCGCCGGCCGACGCTGAGCCTGTACTGCCAGGGCCTGAACCAGAGCAGCAGCGGTACCGACAAGAACGCGGCGCTCATCAACCTGCACCTGGCCACGGGCCAGATCGGCAAGCCCGGCGCCGGCCCCTTCAGCCTGACCGGCCAGCCCAATGCCATGGGCGGCCGTGAGGTGGGGGCGATGGCCAACCTGCTGCCGGGCCACCGCAATCTGGCCAGCGACGCCGACCGGGCCGAACTGGCCGCGCTGTGGGACGTGGCCCCGGTGCCGGCGGCCCCTGGCCGCACCGCGGTGGAAATGTTCCAGGCCGCGGCCGATGGCGCCGTGAAGTTGCTGTGGATCGCGTGCACGAACCCGGCGCAGAGCCTGCCGGACCAGGCCACCGTGCGCCGCGCGCTGGAGCGCGCCGAGTTCGTGATCGTGCAGGAGGCCTTTGGCGACACGGCCACCGCCCGGCGCGCCGATCTGCTGCTGCCGGCAGCCACCTGGGGCGAGAAGGACGGCACGGTGACCAACAGCGAGCGCCGCATCACCCGCGTGCGCGCTGCCGTGCCGGTGGCCGGACAGGCACGGCCCGACTGGCAGATCGCGCGCGACCTGGGCCGGCGGCTGGAATCGCGCCTCGGCCCGCAGCGGGCCGATGGCGCCAGCCTGTTCGCATTCGAGACCGCTGAGCAGGTGTGGCGGGAGCATCGTGCCACCACGGTCGGCCGAGATCTCGACATCGGTGGCCTGGACTGGGCCATGCTCGACGCCGCGCCCCGCCAATGGCCGCTGCCGGTGGGTGCCGAGGACGGGCGCGCTCGCCTGTATGCCGACGGCCAGTTCCCGACCATCGATGGCAGGGCACGTTTTGTGGCGCCAGCCTGGAAGGACGTGAACCAGCCCCGCGATGCGCGTTTCCCCATTGCCCTCACCACCGGCCGCCTCCGCGACCAGTGGCACGGCATGAGCCGCACCGGCCTGCTCGGGCGCCTGAACGACCATGTGCCGTCTCCGGCGCTGGAGATGCACCCGCAGGAGTTGGACCGTCGCGGCTGGCGCGCCGGTGAACTGGTGCGCGTGCGCTCGCGCCATGGCGAGGCGGTGCTGCCGGTGCAGCCGAGCGACACGATGCGGCCAGCCCAGGCCAGCGTGCCCATGCACTGGGGCGAGGAATTCATCGGAGGGCGGTCGGCCGACGGCCAGGCGCTTGCCGGTGTCAACGCGCTGGCCAACCCGGCGCGCTGTCCGCAGTCCAACCAGCCGGAGCTCAAGCACGTGGCGGTGCGCGTCGAGCCCGCCAGGCTGCCGTGGCGGCTGACGGCCGCCGCCTGGCTGCCGGCCGAGGCGGCAGTGGCGGCGCGTGCGGCACTGTCGCGCCACTTCGGCGAATTCGGCTACGCCCAGGCCACGTTGTTCGGCCGTGAAGGGCAGGGCGGGCCGATCGGTGTGCTGATGCAGGGGGCGGCTGCGGAAGCCGTGCCGCACGACACCCTGGCCGTGGTCGAGGCCGTGCTCGGGCTCGATGCCCCGGAGGTGCTGCGTTACAGCGACCCGCGGCGTGGGCAGCGCCGTGGCGTGCGCCTGGCGGCCGGCAGGACGGTGACGATGCAGGGCCTGCTGCTGGCAGGCGACGATGCCGCCGCCGCCTGGGCCCTGCCGATGCTGCAGGGCCGTGAACCGGCCGGCACGCTGGCGCGTGCCGTGCTCACCGGCAGCGCCAAACCACCCGCGGCGGCGGCCCCACGATCGCCGCAAGTGTGCAACTGCCTGGACGTGCGCGAGGACCGGATCGTCGAGGCCCTGCGCGGCTGCGCGGGCAGCGACGCCGCGCGGCTGGCATCGATCCAGCAATCCCTGGGCTGCGGCACGCAATGCGGCTCCTGCGTGCCGGCGCTCAAGGCGCTGGTACAGCGCACGCCGCCGACCGCCAACATCGAGGAACAGGCGGCATGAGCATCACCCTGCATCCGGTGACCCTGATCGGCGCCGGCCCCGGCGACCCGGACCTGCTCACGGTCAAGGCCGTCAGGGCATTGCGCCAGGCCACCGTCGCGCTGGTGGACGATCTGGTCCACCCCGGCGTGCAGCGCTACCTGCGCCGTAGCGCGCGGATCGTCCGGGTGGGCAAGCGTGGCGGGTGCCGCAGCACGCCGCAGGCCTTCATCGAGCGCCTGATGATCGCGGAGGCCCAGCGTGGCGAACGCGTGGTGCGCCTGAAGGGCGGTGATCCGTTCGTCTTCGGGCGCGGCGGCGAAGAAGCCGACGCGCTGCGCGCGGCCGGCCTGGCGGTGACGGTGATCTCCGGCCTGACGGCAGGCATCGCCGGCCCGGCCGCCGTGGGCATCCCGGTCACCGACCGTCGCCACGCGCCGGGCGTGGCCCTGGTCACCGGCCACGGAAAGGACGACGGCGCCGGTCCGGACTGGGCGGCTCTGGCGCGCAGCGGCTTGACCCTGGTGGTCTACATGGGCGTGGCACGCGCCGAGACCGTGGTGCAGGCCCTGACCGACGGTGGCCTGGCACCGGGGACGCCGGCCGCCGTGGTCAGCGCCGCGCACACACCGCGGCAACGGGCCCGCCGTTGCACGCTGTGCACGCTGTGCGGCGCCGTCGAGGCGGAGGCGCTGGCCAGCCCGGCCTTGCTGGTGATCGGCAGCGTGGCCGATCTGGCGGACCTCAGTCTGTGTCCGCCGGCCCAGACGGAGGCCGGAGCCCAAGCTGCCGTTCCACGTCGGCAATCCGCGCCCGTGCGTCGTCGCCTTCGGGGATAGGCCGGCCGCTGTCGCGCCACTCGACCGCGGCCTTGAAGCCATGGACCTGCGCCTGGCGGCGGAACCACAGGCCCTCCGGGTTGTGGCGCGTCACGCCGTCGAACAAGGTGGCGAACATCTGGGTCTGCTCCAGGCCCATCGTCAGCATCGCCTGGTTGACCACCAGCTTGTGCATGGCCAGGTGTGACCGCGGCACGCCGGCGATGCGCTCGGCCAGCCGTAGCGTTTCGGCCTCAAGATCCGCCGGGGGCACCGCCAGATTTGCCAGGCCCCAGTCAGCGGCCCGCCGGCCGTCGATCAGGTCGCCTGTGAACATCAGCTGCTTGGCCCGAGCCGGGCCGAGCCGGTACGTCCACATGGCCGTGGTGGGGCAACCCCAGACGCGCGTGGGCAAGTAACCGATCTTCGCGTCCTCGGCCATCACCAGCAGGTCGCAGCACAGGGCGATGTCGCTGCCGCCGGCCACCGCGTGACCATGCACCATGGCGATGGTGGGCTTGCGGCAGCGCCACAGGGCCATGAAGTCTTCGGTGTAGCCCTTCATCGCGGCGTAGTCGTCCATGGCGTCGAAGGGGTAGGCCTCCTGCTGGCAGGGATGCGCCGAGCGGCCGGATCCGAAGTCGACGAGGTCATAGCCGGCACAGAAGCCGCGGCCGGCGCCATCCAGCACGACCACGTGCGTGTGGTCGTCGGCCTCGGCCCACGCGACGGCGGCACGGATCTCCGCCGGCATGCCTTCGGAGATGGCATTCAGCCGTTCCGGGCGGTTCAGCGTCAGGCGCAGGATGCGCGGGTTGCCGGCCTGGCGACGGATCGCCAAGGTGCGGAAGGTGGGCAGGTCGGTCATCGGGAAACCTTGGTTTACATCGGCCGTTGTCGTCCACGCAGGCGGCACGCCCGTTGTCGGTGCATGCAAGGCACACCGCGAGGGCGCATGGCCATCATTCCACTCCTGAACCCACCGTTGGCACGCTGGCTGGCCGGGCTTTCCCTGGTGCTGGCCCTGCCGGTGGAGGCAGCAGAGGCCTACGACCCGGGCCGTGTCGGCCGCATCGTCGACCTGCGCGGTGACGTGGCGCTGTACGACGAACAGTACGGGGAATGGTCTGACGCTCAACGCAACCGTCCACTGGTGGCCGGCGACCGGCTGGTGCTGCAGCGCAGCGCGCGCGCCGAGGTGCGCGTCGGCGGCACCGTGCTGTTGCTGGGCGAGGGCGCCGACGTGGCCATCGACACGCTGGACGACGACCGCCTGCGGCTGACCTTGTACGACGGCAGCCTGGCCTTGCGCGTGCCGAGCCGTGACGCCGCCGAATCGACCGAGGTGCGCACGGTGGCCGCCCTGGTGCGGCCGCAGGCTGCCGGCCGCTACCGTGTCGACCAGGACGGTGAATCGACCTTTGCCGCCGCGTGGCGTGGTGCCCTGGAGGTCTCGGGGCACGGGCACCTGCTGCTGGTGGGTGCCGGCGACCGCCACGAGGTCTGGCGCGACGACCGGCGCGGCGACAGCGCCCGCAGCCGCGTGGCGCGCATGCCGCAGGACCGCTTCGCCGACTGGGCCGACGAACGCTTCGACGACGAGGACCGGCGAGATGCACGCCGCGAGGGCCGCTACCCGGGCCCGGCGGGCATCCCCGGCATCGAGGATCTGGACGCGAACGGCCGCTGGGACAGCCACCCCGAGTACGGCTCGGTGTGGGTGCCCTATGGCGTGCGCGCCGGCTGGGCGCCGTTCACCGACGGCCGATGGGTCTGGATGCGGCCCTGGGGCTGGACCTGGGTGGATGCCCAGCCTTGGGCCTACGCCACCAGCCACTATGGGCGCTGGGTCCAGTGGCGCAGCCGCTGGGTCTGGTGGCCGGGCCCGCGCCATGTGCGGCCGGTCTTTGCGCCCGCGGTGGTGGCCTGGGTCGGTGGCAGCCACTTCAGCATCGGCATCGAGATCGGCAGCCGGCCGCCTGCGGCCTGGCAACCGCTGCCACCCTGGCAGCCCTACGTGCCCATCGTGGCGCCGCGGCCGCCCATGCCGCCGCGCGTGGATGTGCGGCCACCGCCGCGGCGCCTGCCACCACCGTCGGAACCCATCTCGCGCCAGCCCGGTTGGCGCGGCGGAGCCAGCACGGTCAGCACGCAGCCGGGGATGCCGATGACGCCCGGGTCCGTGCGCTACGGGACCGACGGCGTCGCCAGCGAGGTGCGGGCGGTCCCGAGCACGCCGGAACGGCCCGCCGAGCGGCCGGCGGTTCCTATGCCAGTGACACGGGCCGAGCCGGCTGGACGTCCGCCGCGGGACGATGCGCGGCCGGCCCAGCCTGAACGCACCGATCGTCCGGATCGTTCGGACCGCCTGCAACGCGACGACCGCCCCGCGGAAGCCGCGCCACCCAAGCCGCCCCGGCTTGGCGATCGTGCCGCCCCGCCCGACGATCGGCCGCGACCCGCCCAGCGGGAGGCGTCCCAAGCGCCGCGCCCAGCGCCATTCAGCGCGCCGGCTCGGCCGGAAGCGACTCGGCCGGCGCCAGCGTCGAAGGCCGAACCCGAGAACCGGCCTGCGCGGGAATCCCGCAACAGCGAACGTGTGAGGTGATCAGGCGGCCAGCAGCCGCTGAAGCACGGGCCAGACGTTGTCCAGGATCCGCGGGTGCGCTTCGGCCGTGGGGTGGATGCGATCGGCCTGGAACAGGCGCTCCGCATCCGGTCCGTCGGCCACACCGGCGAGCAGGAAAGGCACCAGTGCGGCCTGCTCGTCGCGTGCCACGTTGGCGAACAGGGCCGCGAAGTCGTCGCCGTAGCGTTTGCCGTAGTTCGGCGGCACCTGCATGCCGGCGATCAGCACGCGGGCACCGGCGGCCCTGGCCGCGCGCGCCATGGTGCGCAGGTTGTCCTCGGTGGTCTTCAGGGGCAGGCCGCGCAGGGCGTCGTTGCCACCCAGTTCGAGGATGACGTGCGTGGGACGGTGCTGTTGCAGCAACGCGGGCAGACGTGAGCGGCCCCCGGCTGTGGTGTCGCCGCTGATGCTGGCGTTGACCACGTGCACCGCCGGTTGCCGCCCCTGCAGCCGCTGCTCGAGCAGGGCCACCCAGCCGCGGCCACGCGGCAGGCCGTACTCCGCCGACAGGCTGTCGCCCACCACCAGCACCAGCGGTGCGGGGGCCGTGGCCGCACGAGACCCCGCCGCAGCGGCGGCCAGACCGATGGCGCTACAGTGCACCATCCCCCAACGCAGCAGGGTGCGGCGCGGAATGCGCGGCACGGTGCCTCTTTGCATGTCTGATCCCATCATCGAAGTCCAGGGCGTCCGCAAGGAAGTGAGCGACGCCACGGGGACGTTGACCATACTGCACGACATTGGTTTCACGCTCGCACCCCGCGAGTCGGCAGCCATCGTGGGCGCCTCAGGCTCGGGCAAGAGCACGTTGCTGGGCATCTTGGCCGGGCTGGACGTGCCCAGTGCCGGGCGCGTGATGCTGGCCGGCACCGACCTCTTCGCGCTCGACGAGGACGAGCGCGCCGCGGTTCGCGCGCGGGTGCTGGGCTTCGTGTTCCAGAGCTTCCAGCTGCTGGGCAACCTGACGGCGCTGGAGAACGTGATGCTGCCGCTGGAGCTGGCCGGCCATGCCGACGCCCGCCGGCTGGCCACGGAGATGCTGCAGCGTGTCGGCCTCGGCGAACGCCTGGCGCACTACCCCAAGCTGCTGTCTGGCGGCGAACAGCAGCGTGTGGCGCTCGCGCGCGCGTTTGTGATGCGGCCGGCCGTGCTGCTCGCCGACGAGCCCACCGGCAGCCTGGACTTCGCCACCGGCGAGACGGTGATGGACCTGATGTTCGAGCTCAACCGCGAAGCGGGCACCACGCTGGTGCTGGTGACGCATGACCGCGGCATCGCAGCGCGCTGTGACCGGCAGCTGCGCATCGAGGCCGGGCGGCTGCAGGCATGAAGGCATTGCGTCTCGGGCCCCTCCGGTCGGCAGGCCTTCCTATGAGGTGCGCTGTCGCGGCAGGGTTTGCCTTGCTGGCTGGGTGTGCCGCGCCACCGTCCGACGCACCAGCCCGCTGCGCATCGACGGTCGTGCAGTTGCTGGACCCGGTGCCGCTGTTCACCGGCCCGCAGGCCGGCGCCGCACTCGACCGTGGCCTGAGCAAGGGGCAACGCCTGCAGTTGTGCGGCCTGCAGGGCTCGCGGCAGCAGGTGCTGTTGCCGCGAACCGGCCAGCGCTGTGGCAGCCCCAGGGCCTGCGCGTCAGGCTGGATCCCACGCGGCGCCAGGACCGCGGCGCTGCCCTGACGGCTTCACCGACGTGAGCAAGCGACCGGGCGGCGGACCGCCCGGGCCGCCTCACTGTGCGAACTTGTAGTCGGTCTTGGCCTTGGCGCGCAGCTCTTCCTGGAACTGCTGCATCTGCTGCTGCTCCAGGCGCTGCTTGAGCTGCGCCTTGACGTCGTCGAAGGCCGGGAACGGCGCGTCGCGTGTGTCTTCCAGCTTGATGATGTGGAAGCCGAACTGGCTCTTCACCGGCGTCTCCGTCATCTCGCCCTTCTTCAGGGCCGTCATGGCCTGGCTGAATTCAGGCACATAGCTGTCGGGCTTGGCGAAGTCCAGGTCACCGCCATTGGCGCCGGAACCGGGGTCCTTGCTGTGCTTCTTGGCCAGCTCCTCGAAGCTGCCGCCCGCCTTGATCTGGGCGATCAGCTTCTTGGCCTCGTCCTCGCTTTCCACCAGGATGTGGCGGGCGCGGTACTCCTGGCCGCTGGCGGCGGCCTTGAACTTGTCGTATTCCGCCTGGGCTGCGGCGTCGGTGACCGGGTTGGCGTTCTTGTGCGCCTCGAACAGTTCGCGGATCAGGATGCTCTGGCGCGCGATCTCCATCTGGTCCTTGTAGGCCGGGGCCTTGGCCAGACCGCGCCTTTCGGCCTCCTGCACGAAGATCTCGCGCAGCACGACCTGGTCGCGCGCCTGCGCTTCCAGTTCCGGACCGACCTGCTGACCGGCCCGCTGCGCCTGCTGAAGCAGCGCGTCCACGCGCGCCTTGGGCACGGCCTTGCCATTGACGATGGCGATGTTCTGCGCCTGCACGAGCAGCGGGGTCAGGGCGACGGCCACGGCCACGCCGCGCACGAGGTGTTGGATCTTCATGGCGAAGGAGGGGAGGGTGAAGGTGGATCTTGCGGGCGCGTCAGGCGTCGCCCGGCGCGCGGGCCACGATGGCCAACGCGTGGATGCCCTTGGGAATCAAGGGGCTCAAGGCATCATACACAAGCCGATGGCGGGCGATTCGTGTCTGGCCGGTAAAGGCTGCCGCCGTGATGCGCACGGTGAAATGGCGGCCTTCGCGGGCGCCGGCGTGGCCAGCGTGCAGGTGGCTGTCGTCCTGCACCTCCAGCCGTTCGGGCTGCAGACGTTCACGCAGGGCCGCCTCGATCTCCGGGCCTGCCACGCTCATGGCTGCTCCGGTTTGAAGTCGATGGCGGCGGAATTGATGCAGAAGCGTTCGCCCGTGGGTTCCGGGCCGTCCTCGAACACGTGGCCGAGGTGGCTGCCGCAGTGGTTGCAGCGCACCTCGACGCGCACCATGCCGTGGCTGGTGTCGCGCAGGCGTTCCACGACCGTGCCGTCGATGGGCTCGAAGTAGCTCGGCCAGCCGCAGCCGGCGTCGAACTTGGTGCCCGAGGCAAACAGTGCCGTGCCGCAGCCCACGCAGCGGTAGATGCCGCGGTCCCAGTGGTCCCAGTATTTGCCGGTGAAGGCGCGTTCGGTGGCGGCGTGGCGGGCCACCTGGTACTGCATGGGATCCAGCTGCGCGCGCCATTCGGCGTCGCTCTTGCGCACGGGGTAGCGGGGGTCGTCGTGGTCGTGGTCGGACATGGTGGTGCAGCCTCAATGGCAAACCCGCACGCTTGTGGGGCGCCGATGGCGAGTGTAGGTCGCGCAGGTGACAGGCCTTCGGGGTAGTCCCTGAAACCCCAGTGCCGTTGTGTCCGCTACCGTGCACGCCCATACATTCCGACCCACAGGAGACATCACGATGACCCTTGCCCGCCGTACCGTCGTTGCACTGGCCGCTGCCGCCGCTGTTCTGCCCGCCGGCATGGCGTGGGCGCAGCAGGGCGAAACGGTGAAGATCGCCTTCATCGATCCGCTGTCCGGCCCGTTCGCCAACGTGGGCCAGAACCAGCTCAAGAGCTGGCAGTTTGTCGCTGACCACTTCAGCGCCAAGAACCCGGCCGGTGTGAAGTTCGAGTTCGCCTCCTTCGACAACAAGGGTTCGCCGCAGGAAAGCCTGACCGCGCTCAAGGCGGCCATCGACCAGGGCATCCGCTACGTGGTGCAGGGCAACGGCTCGGGCGCCGCTGCCGCCATCTCCGACGCCGTGACCAAGCACAACGCGCGCAACCCGGGCAAGGAGGTCGTCTACCTGAACTACGCCGCGGTTGACCCGGCACTGACCAACGAGAAGTGCAGCTACTGGCACTTCCGCCTGGATGCCGACACCACCATGAAGATGGAGGCGCTGACCAGCTACATGAAGGATCAGACCAACATCAAGAAGGTCTACATCATCGGCCAGAACTACTCGCACGGGCAGCAGGTCTCGCGCTTCTTCAAGGAGTACATGGCGCGCAAGCGGCCCGACGTGCAGATCGTCGGCGACGACCTGCACCCCATCGGCCAAGTCAAGGACTTCGCGCCCTACGTGGCCAAGATCAAGGCCTCGGGTGCCGATGCCGTGGTCACCGGCAACTGGGGCCAGGACCTGACGCTGCTGGTCAAGGCCGCGAAGGACGCAGGCCTGAACGCCGCGTTGTACACCTACTACGCAGGTGTCAGCGGAACACCCACGGCGCTGGGCACCGACACCGCCGGCAAGGTGCGCGTGGTGGCCTACGGCAGCCCGAACATGGGCGGCATCGTCGGCAAGCTTCAGGACGAGTACAAGGCCAAGTTCAACGACGACTGGTACACCTACGCCACGTACAACGGCATTTCCTTGCTGGCCAACGCCATGGCCAAGGCCAAGAGCACCGACCCGGTGAAGGTCGCCGCCGCCATGGGTGGCCTGAGCTTCCCCGGCTTCAACGGCGAGGTCACGATGCGCAAGCAGGACCACCAGCTGCAGCAGGGCATGTTCATCACATCGTGGGAAAAGATCGACGCGAAGAACAAGTACAACGTCGAGAACACCGGCATGACCTTCAAGACGGTCAAGGTCATCGAACCCTACGTGGCCAGCACGCCCACGTCCTGCCAGATGAAGCAGCCCTGATCGTGGGCTGATCCGTGCCGGGCGCGGCACCTGACCGGGTGCCGCGCCCTTTCTTTGCACGCGGGCCGCTGGGCCCGTGGTTCACCCCCGCCGGGCGATGGACGCGACCTACTTTCTGATCTCGCTGCTCAACGGCCTGTCCGTCGGGCTGCTGCTGTTCATGCTGGCCTCGGGCCTGACGCTGATCTTCAGCATGATGGGCGTGCTCAACTTTGCGCACGCCAGCTTCTACATGCTGGGTGCCTACGTGGCCTACACGCTCAGCAACGTGGTCGGCTTCTGGTGGGCCCTGCTGCTGGCCCCACCGCTCGTGGGCCTGCTGGGCGCGCTGTTCGAGCGCCACGTGCTGCGCCGGGTGCACAAGTTCGGCCATGTGCCGGAACTGCTGGTCACCTTCGGCCTGAGCTACATCGTGCTCGAACTGGTGCAACTGGTGTGGGGCCGCTCGGCGGTCGACTTCCAGCAGCCCGAATCGCTGTCCGGCCCGCTGTTCACGATCCTCTCGTCTGACAGCCAGGGCCTGAGCCTGGCCTGGGGGCCGCCGCCGGAGACCTGCCGTGCCGTGGCCGACATGATCTGCACGCAGTTCCCGGCGTTCCGCGCCTTCGGCATGGCCGTGGCCGTGGCCATGCTGGTGGCGGTGTGGCTGCTGCTCACGCGCACCCGGGTCGGCCTGGTGATCCAGGCCGCGCTGACGCACCCGCACATGGTGGAGTCGCTGGGCCACAACGTGCCGCGCGTGTTCATGGGCGTGTTCGGCGGCGGCACCGCGCTGGCAGCGTTGGCGGGGGTCATCGGCGGCGCGCTGCGGGTCACCGAACCTTCGATGGCCTTGCAGGTGGGGGCGGTGGTGTTCGCCGTCATCGTCATCGGCGGCATGGGGTCGCTGGCCGGGGCCTTCGTGGCGTCGATCGGCCTGGGCGTGATCGAGTCGTTCGCGATCGGCAGCGACCGTTCCCTGCTCGACCTGTTCGCCTGGGCCAACGTCGCCGTCACGCACGAGACCTTCGGCTACGCCCTCTACAGCGTCAAGATCTCCCAGGTGGCGGCCATCCTGCCGTACCTGCTGCTGGTGCTGATCCTGATCTTCCGGCCGCGTGGCCTGCTGGGCACCCGGGAGGGATGACGTGAAACGCCCCTGGATCCTCTGGGCGGCCTATGCCGCCGTGCTGGTGATCGCACCGATGCTGTGGACCAGCAGCCTGGCGCTGACCATGCTCACGCAGATCGGCATCGCCATCATCGCCTGTCTGGCCTACAACGTGCTGCTGGGGCAGGGCGGCATGCTCAGCTTCGGCCACGCGGTTTACTCCGGCCTGGGCGCGTATTTCGCCATCCACACGCTGAACATGATCGGCGACGGGTCGTTGGCGCTCCCGGTAAGCCTGGTGCCGCTGGTGGGCGGGCTTTTCGGTCTGCTGATGGCGGCCTTGCTGGGCTACGTGACGACCAAGAAGTCGGGCACGCCCTTCGCGATGATCACGCTGGGCATCGGTGAACTGGTCTGGGCCATGTCGCTGATGTTCCCCGGCTTCTTCGGCGGCGAGGGCGGCATCACTGGCGACCGCACGTCGGGTGAGGCCTTCCTGGGCATCACCTACGGCCCGGCGAACCAGCTCTACTACCTGATCGCCGTCTACTGCTTCATCAGCACCGCAGCGCTCTACGCCTTCACGCGCACGCCGCTGGGCCGGATGCTCAACGCCGTGCGCGACAACCCGGAGCGCGTGGAGTTCATCGGCTACCGCACGCAGATCGTGCGCTACCTGGCGTTCATGGTCAGCGGCTTCTTCATGGGCGTCGCCGGTGGGCTGGGCACCTTGACCTTCGAGATCGTCACCGCGGAGGTGGTCGGCGCGGCACGCTCGGGCGCCTACCTGCTGTTCACCTTCCTGGGCGGCGCCGGCTTCTTCTTCGGGCCGATCATCGGCGCGGTGCTGATGGTGCTGGCCCTGGTGCTGCTGTCGGAGATCACCCAGGCCTGGCTGCTCTACCTGGGACTGCTGTTCCTGTTCATGGTGATGTACGCCCCGGGCGGCTTTGCCAGCCTGATCATGATGAACCTGCGCATGCACGCCTTCGGCAAGCTCAAGCCGCTGGCAGGCCTGTACGCAGGGCTGGCCGTCACCGGCTTCCTGATCCTGGCCGGGGCCGGGGCCATGATCGAGATGGTCTACCACGGCCAGCTCAACCAGGCACTGGGGCCGGAGATGACCTTCATGGCCGTGCCGCTGAACACCGAAACCACGGCGTCCTGGGCCGGCGCCGGCGCCGTGCTGGTGGTTGGCGTGGTGCTGTTCGAATTCGTGCGCCGGCGTTTCGCCGCCCGCTGGGGCCAGGCGCAGACCGAGATCGAGGCCGCCCTGCGCGCCAAGGAGCAGGGTAAATGAGCCAGCCCGCGCTGGAACTGCGCGACCTGCGCAAGAGCTTTGGCCGCACCGAGATCATCCGCGGCGCCAGCATCGCCGTGAACCCTGGCGAGAACGTGGCCATCATCGGCCCCAACGGCGCCGGCAAGAGCACGCTGTTCAACCTCATCAGCGGCCGCTTTGCGCCCACCAGCGGCGAGGTGCTGCTGCATGGCGAACGGATCGACGGCCTGGCGCCCTACGAGGTGAACCGGCGCGGCCTGGCGCGCAGCTTCCAGGTCAGCAACCTGTTCACGCGCCTGTCGGTGTTCGAGAACCTGCGCTGCGCCGTGCTGTGGAGCCTGGGCTACCGCTACGCCTTCTGGCGATTCCTCAGCGGTGCCAAGGATGCCAACGACCGCGCCGAACAGATCATGCGCTTGATCCACCTGGAGAACCGGCGCGACGTGGCGGCGATGAACCTCACCTATGCCGAACAGCGGGCGCTGGAGATCGGCATCACGATCGCCGGCGGTGCCGACGTGATCCTGCTCGACGAGCCCACTGCCGGCATGAGCCGCAGCGAGACCTCGCATTTCATCGACCTGATGCTGGAGGTCACCACCGGCAAGACGCTGCTGACCGTGGAACACGACATGGGGGTGGTCTTCAACGTAGCCGACCGCATCGCGGTCGTGGTCTACGGCGAGGTGATCGCCTTCGACACGCCGGAGAAGGTGCGTGCCGACCCGAAGGTGCAGGAGGCCTATCTGGGCTCTGTGCTGGCCGAACAAGCGGCGGGGGGCCACTGACATGTTGCAACTGCAAGGCCTGCACGCCTACTACGGCAAGAGCCATGTGCTGCATGGTGTCAGCTTCGAGGTGGGTGCCGGCGAGATCGTCAGCCTGCTCGGGCGCAACGGCTCGGGCCGGTCGACCACCGTCAAGGCCATCATGGGCCTGGTGGACGGCGCCGGCACGGTGCGCTGGCGCGGCCGGGACATCCTGGGCCGCACACCGTTCGAGATCGCCCGCCAGGGCCTGGGCTACGTGC
Organism: Burkholderiaceae bacterium; assembly: GCA_024235915.1. Taxonomy (GTDB): domain Bacteria; phylum Pseudomonadota; class Gammaproteobacteria; order Burkholderiales; family Burkholderiaceae_C; genus Rubrivivax. Next base: position 174,116 of record JACKLO010000011.1, read on the forward strand.
CGGAGAACCGGGACATCTTTCCCGACCTGACGGTGCACCAGAACCTGATGATGGGAGAGCAGCGGGCGAAGAAGTCGCCGCGCTGGAGCTTCGACGACATGTACCAGCTGTTCCCGCGCCTGAAGGAGCGGCAGCACACGGCGGCTGGCGTCCTCAGCGGAGGCGAGCAGCAGATGCTGACGCTGTGCCGCACGCTGATGGGCGACCCTGATCTGATCATGATCGACGAGCCCACCGAAGGCCTGGCACCGAAGATCGTGGAACTGGTGGCCGAGTACCTGCATGAGCTGCGCCGCCGCGGCATCTCGGTGCTGCTGGTGGAGCAGAAGCTCACCATCGCCCTGCAGGTGGCCGACCGCTGTTTGGTCATGGGCCACGGCGAGATCGTCTTCGAGGGCACGCCGGATGCCCTGCGCGCGTCGGCCGAGGTGCGCAAGGAGTGGCTGGAGGTGTAGCCTCCGTCGGCTGTAGCCGCCGTTTCGGCAGCTGCTGATCAGGGTTTGCCCGAGTCTGTCGCACCAGCGACAAGGCCGGTTGCGCGACGATCTCTAGAATCGAACGATCGTTCTTTTTTTAGCCTTCCATCCCGCTGAGGAGACGCGATGAGCGCCAGCTACGAAGTGCGTGACGGCGTGGCCGTCATCACGCTGAACAACCCGCCGGTCAACGGCCTGGGCTACGCCACGCGGCGTGGCATCGCCGATGGCGTGGACCGTGCGCTGGCCGATCCGGCCGTCAAGGCCGTGGTGCTCACCGGCGCCGGCCGCGCGTTCTCGGGTGGGGCCGACATCCGTGAGTTCGGCAGCCCCAAGGCGATCCAGGAACCCAACCTGCTGTCGCTGCTCAAGCAGATGGACAACGCCACCAAGCCGGTGGTGGCCGCCGTGCACGGCACGGTGATGGGCGGTGGCCTGGAGCTGGCCCTGTCCTGCCACTACCGCGTGGCCGCCCCGGGCACCAACGTGGCGCTGCCGGAAGTCAAGATCGGCCTCGTGCCGGGCGCTGGTGGCACGCAGCGCCTGCCGCGCGTGGTGGGCGTGGAGACGGCGCTGAACATGATCGTCAAGGGCGACCCGGTGAAGAGCGAGGTGCTCGCCAGCCTGCCGGGCCAGCAGCTGTTCCAGAAGATCGTCGATGGCGACCTGCTGGCCGGCGCCATCGGCTTTGCGCTGGAGATCGCCGACGCCCGGCCGTTGCCTCGCGTGCGTGACCTGCCGCTGAGCCACCCGAACGCCGACGCCTTCTTCCAGTTCGCGCGCAACACCGTCAAGGCGATGGCACCGCAGTTCCCGGCGCCGGCGCGCTGCGTGGACTGCGTGGAGCAGGCCGTGGTCAACGCCCGGTCGAAGAACTTCGACGCCGGCATGACCTACGAGCGCGAAGCCTTCGTGGCGCTGATGATGACGCCGGAATGCAAGGCACTGCGCCATGCCTTCTTCGCCGAGCGCGCCGCCAGCAAGATCCCCGACGTGGCCGACGACACCGCTGTGCGCACGGTGAAGACCGTGGGCGTCATCGGTGCCGGCACCATGGGCGGCGGCATCACGATGAACTTCCTGAACGCCGGCATTCCGGTGACCATGCTCGAGATGAAGCAGGAGGCGCTGGACCGCGGCGTCGCCACCATCCGCAAGAACTACGAAGCCCAGGTGAAGAAGGGCAAGCTGAAGCCCGAGAAGTACGAGCAGCGTATGGCGCTGCTGTCCACCACGCTGGACTACGCCGGCCTGAAGGACGCCGACCTCATCATCGAGGCGGTGTTCGAGGAGATGGGCGTCAAGGAACAGGTCTTCCGCACGCTCGACGAGGTGGCCAAGCCCGGTGCCATCCTGGCCAGCAACACCAGCACGCTGGACGTGAACCAGATCGCGTCGTTCACCAAGCGGCCGCAGGACGTGGTCGGCATGCACTTCTTCAGCCCGGCCAACGTGATGAAGCTGCTGGAGGTGGTGCGGGGCGAGAAGACCGCCAAGGACGTGCTGGCCACCGTGATGGGCATTGCCAAGACCATCCGCAAGACGGCGGTGGTCTCGGGCGTCTGCGACGGCTTCATCGGCAACCGCATGATCGAGCAGTACAGCCGGCAGGCCGGTTTCCTGCTGGAGGAAGGCTGCACGCCGGAGCAGGTGGACAAGGCGGTCGAGAAGTTCGGTTTCGCCATGGGCCCGTTCCGCATGGGCGACCTGGCGGGCAACGACATCGGCTGGGCGATCCGCAAGCGCCGCTATGTCGAAAAGCCGAACATGCGCTACAGCAAGACGGCCGACCTGCTGTGCGAACTGGGTCGCTACGGCCAGAAGACCGGCGCCGGCTGGTACGACTACGCCCCGGGCCAGCGCAAGCCGATCCCGAGCCAGGTCGTCGTCGAGATGATCGAGCAGCACCGCAAGGAACTCGGCATCACGCCGCGCAAGATCAGCGCCGACGAGATCGTGCACCGGCTGGTGTTCTCGCTGGTCAACGAGGCGGCCAAGATCCTGGAAGAGGGCATCGCCAGCAAGGCCAGCGACATCGACATGGTCTACCTGACGGGTTACGGCTTCCCGCTCTTCCGCGGTGGCCCGATGTGCTACGCCGACACGGTGGGCCTGTTCAACGTCGTGCAGCAGATGAAGCGCTTTGCGCAGAACCCGCACGACGACGCCAGCTTCTGGCAGCCGGCCCCGCTGCTGGCGCAGCTGGCGGCCGACGGCAAGAGCTTCAACCCCTGAGCTGAGCGGCCATCCCCGTGATCCGCAAGGCGCTGATCGCGCTGCTGGTGCTGCTGGGCGGCCTGGGCCTTGTCCTGGCCGTCGGTACGCTGGGCAAGTCGTCCCGGCAGGTGACCGTGCCGGCACTGGCACCGTTGGCGGTCGACGGCGCCGCCGCGGCAGCGTCGCTGGCGGCCGCGGTGCAGGCGCGCACCATCAGCGGTCTGCTGGATCCGGCGGGCACGGCCGCGGCCTTCGATGCCTTGCAGGCGCATCTGCAGGCCACCTACCCGCGCTTCCACGCGGTGGCCCGGCGCGAGGTGGTGGGCGGCCACAGCCTGCTCTACACCTGGGCGGGCAGCGATGCCGCGGCGCCCGCGGTGGTGTTGATGGCCCACCAGGACGTGGTGCCGGTGGCGCCCGGCACCGAGGGCCTGTGGCAGAAGCCGCCCTTCAGCGGCGTCATCGAGAACGGCTTCGTCTGGGGCCGGGGCGCCTGGGACAACAAAGGCAACTTGATCTCGCAGTTCGAGGCGCTGGAGCGCCTGGCCGCGGCTGGCTTCCAGCCCCGGCGCACAGTGCTGATGGTGGCCGGGCACGACGAGGAACTGGGCGGCCAGCAAGGGGCCCTGGCCATCGTCGCCTTGCTGAAGCAGCGGGGCACCAAGATCGACTTCGTCATCGACGAAGGCCTGCTGATCGCCGACGGCATGTTGCCGGGCCTGCAGCCGCCGGCCGCGCTGGTGGGTGTGGCGGAGAAGGGTTTTGTCTCCGTCAAGCTGTCGGTGATGGGCACGCCGGGGCACTCGTCGATGCCGCCGGCCTCCGGCCAGCAGGCCATTGCCGTGCTGTCGGCGGCTTTGGCCAAGGTGGATGCCCAGCCCCTGCCCGGTGGCATCACGGGCGTGGCGCGCCAACTGTTCGACGCCGTGGCACCGGAGATGACCGGCTTCAACCGTGTCGCCCTGTCCAACCTGTGGCTCACTGGGCCGCTGGTGGAACGCATGTTGTCCAAGGGCGCCAGCACCAATGCCCTGATGCGCACGACCACGGCGCTGACCATCGTCTCCAGCGGCAACAAGGAAAACGTGATCCCGGGCCGCGCCGATGCCATCGTCAACTTCCGCCTGCTGCCCGGCGACACGCCAGACACCGTGCTCGCGCACCTGAAACGCGTGATCGGCGACGACCGCGTGCAGATGGCGATCAGCGGCGAACCGTCGCTGCCGTCCCAGGTGTCGAGCACCGATTCCGAGGGCTACCGGCACATCGAGCGCACGCTGCGCGAGGTGTTTCCCGACGCCATCGTGGCGCCCGGCCTGATGGTCGGCGGCACCGATGCGCGCCACTTCGACGGTTTTGCCGGCCAGGTGTTCCGCTTCTCGCCGGTGCGCGCCAAGCCGGCCGACCTGTCCCGTTTCCATGGCACCGACGAGCGTCTGTCGATCGACAACCTCGTCGAGATGATCCGCTTCTACCACCGCCTGGTCGACCAGGCGGCCCGCTGAAGGAGTTTCCCTCATGACCCGCGCCCTCATCGTCTCCACCGCCCGCACACCGCTTGCCAAGAGCTGGAAGGGCGCCTTCAACATGACGCACGGCGCCACGCTGGGTGGCTTGGCGGTGCAGGCTGCCGTGCAGCGCGCCGGCGTGGACCCCGCGGCGGTGGACGACGTGCTGATGGGCTGCGCCACGCCCGAAGGCGCCACCGGCAGCAACATCGCGCGCCAGGTCGCGCTGCGCGCCGGACTGCCCATCACCACCAGCGGCATGACCATCAACCGCTTCTGCAGCAGTGGCCTGCAGACCATCGCGATGGCCTCGCAGCGCGTGATCGCCGGCGAAGGCGACGTCTACGTGGCCGGCGGTGTGGAGAGCATCAGCTGCGTGCAGAACGAGGCCAACCGGCACATGATCGCCGACCCCTGGCTGGTGGAGCACAAGCCCGAGATCTACTGGAACATGCTGCAGACCGCCGAGCAGGTGGCCAAGCGCTATGGCATCCCGAAGTCGCGCATGGACGAATACGGCGCAGCCAGCCAGCAGAAGGCCTGCGCAGCGCAGGAAGCCGGCAAGTTCGCCGACGAGATGATCGAGGTCACCGTGACGGCCGGCGTGGCCGACCCGGTGCTCGGCCTGCGCAGCAAGCAGGTCACCGTCAAGGCCGACGAAGGCCTGCGTCCGGGCACGACGGTGGAAGCCATCCAGGGCATCCGTGCCGCGCTGCCCGGCGGGGTGGTGACGGCCGGCAACGCCAGCCAGTTCAGCGACGGCGCCGGCGCCTGCGTGGTGGTGGACGAGGCCTATGCCAGCAAGCATGGCCTGAAGCCCCTGGGCCGATTCCTCGGCTTTGCCGTGGCAGGCTGCGAGCCCGACGAGATGGGCATCGGTCCCGTCTTCGCCGTGCCGAAGGTGCTCAAGCGCCTGGGTCTGACGGTGGACGACATCGACCTCTGGGAACTCAACGAGGCCTTTGCCGTGCAGGTGCTGTACTGCGCCGACACGCTGGGCATCCCGATGGACCGGTTGAACGTCAACGGCGGCGCCATCGCGGTGGGCCACCCCTACGGCGTCAGCGGCCAACGCTTGACCGGCCATGCGCTGATCGAAGGCAAGCGACGTGGCGCCAAGCGCGTGTGCGTGACGATGTGCATCGGCGGCGGCATGGGCGCGGCGGGGATCTTCGAGGTCCTCTGACCATGGAGGTGGCAGTGCTGCGTACGCCGGACGACCGTTTCGCGGCGCTGCCTGATTGGCCCTACGCGCCGAACTATCTGGAACTCGGCGGTCTTCGCCTGCATGTCGTCGACGAGGGCCCGCGCGACGCGCCAGCCACCGTGCTCTGCCTGCACGGCCAGCCGACCTGGAGCTACCTGTACCGGCGCATGATCCCGGTCTTTCTGCAGGCTGGCCTGCGTGTGGTGGCGCCTGACTTCTTTGGCTTTGGGCGCTCCGACAAACCGGTCGACGACGCCTGGTACAGCTTCGACCGTCATCGTGACACCGCGCTGCGTTTGATCGAGACGCTGGACCTGCACAACATCCTGCTCGTGGTGCAGGACTGGGGTGGCCTGATCGGGCTGACCTTGCCGATGGCCATGCCCGAGCGCTTCACCCGGCTGCTGGTGATGAACACCGGCCTGGGCACGGGCACGGTGACCGAAGGCTTCAGGCAATGGCGGGCCTACGCCAACACGCAACCTGACCTGGCGGTAGGCAAGCTGATCCGGCGTGGCACGCCGCACCTGACCGACGCCGAGGTCGCCGCCTATGACGCGCCGTTCCCCGATGTGCGCTTCAAGGCCGGCGTGCGCCGGTTCCCGAACCTGGTGCCCGACCGTGACGATGCACCCGGCGCGGCGATCAGCCGCGAGGCGCTGGCCTTCTGGCAGCAGCGCTGGACCGGGGACAGTTTCATGGCCATCGGCATGCAGGACCCCGTGCTCGGCCCCGCCGCCATGCGTGGGCTGCACGCCGCGATCCGCGGCTGCCCGCCGCCGATGGAAGTGGCCGACGCCGGGCATTTCGTCCAGGAATGGGGCGCGCCCGTGGCCGCTGCCGCCCTCCAACACTTCGAGCTCCCATGAGATCCACCGTCGACTTCCTGCTGCACGACTGGCTCCAGGTCGAATCGCTCTGCAGCCGCGAGCGCTTCGCCGACCACTCGCGCGAGACCTTCGATGCCGTGCTCGACACCTGCGAGCGCATTGCGCGGGAGAAGTACGCGCCGTTCAACCGCCTGGTGGACACCCAGGAACCGCACTTTGATGGCGAGAACGTGATCCTGCCGCAGGCCACGCACGACGCCTGGGCGGCCTATGCCGAGTCCGGCATGCTGGCCGCGGCGCAGGACGCACAGATCGGCGGCATGCAGCTGCCTTATGTGGTGGAAGCGGCGGCCAACGCCTTCTTTGCCAAGGCCAGCGTCAGCATCGGCGCCGGCATGCTGACCACCGGCAACGCCAACCTGCTGATGGCGCATGGCTCGCCGATGCAGCGCCAGGTGTTCGCGATGAACGAGTTCGGCGGCCGCTGGTCGGGCACGATGTGCCTGAGCGAACCGCAGGCCGGATCCAGCCTGTCGGATGTGGCGACCAAGGCGCTGCCCGATGGGGCCGATTTCGAGTCCGACCCGCTGGGCCCGCGCTACCGCCTGTTCGGCAACAAGATGTGGATCTCGGCCGGCGAGCACGAGCTCACCGAGAACATCATCCACCTCGTGCTGGCCAAAATCCCGGATGCCGATGGCAAGCCGGTGCCCGGCACGCGTGGTATTTCGCTGTTCATCGTGCCCAAGAAGCTCGTGGACACCGAAGGCCGGCTCACTGGCGAGCGCAACGACGTGGCGCTGGCCGGCCTGAACCACAAGTGCGGCTGGCGCGGCACCACCAACACGCTGCTGAACTTCGGCGAAGGCAAGTTCAGGCCCGGCGGCCAGGCGGGCGCCGTGGGCTACCTCGTCGGCCAGCCGGGGCAGGGCCTGCGCTGCATGTTCCACATGATGAACGAGGCGCGCATCGGCGTCGGCCTCGCGGCCACGATGCTGGGCATGGCGGGTTACGAGGCCGCGCTGGACTACGCGAAGCAGAGGCCGCAGGGCAGGCCCATCACCGGTGCCGGCAAGGACGCCACCCAGCCGCAGGTGCGCATCATCGAGCACGCCGACGTGAAGCGCATGCTGCTGGCGCAGAAGGCGTATGCCGAAGGTGCGCTGGCGCTGGAGTTGTACTGTGCGCGCCTGGTCGACGAACAGCACACCGGTGACGAGGCCGCGGCGCACGAGGCCAGGCTGCTGCTCGAGGTGCTGACCCCGATCGCCAAGAGTTGGCCCAGCGAGTGGTGCCTGGAAGGCAACAGCCTGGCGATCCAGGTGCACGGCGGCTACGGCTACACCCGCGATTTCCCGGTGGAGCAGTACTGGCGTGACCAGCGCCTGAACATGATCCACGAGGGCACGCACGGCATCCAGGCGCTGGACCTGCTGGGGCGCAAGGTGGTGATGGACGGCGGCGCCGGCCTGAAGCTGCTGGCCACCCGCATGCAGGCCACGATCACCCGTGCGGGGCAGGTGGACGGACTGGCGGAACACGCCAACGCCCTGGCCAGCGCGCTGCAGCGCCTGGGCGCCGCCACCAAGGCCGCCTGGGCCACCGGTGTGCCGGAAGAGGCCCTGGCCAACGCCACGCCCTACCTGCAGGCCTTCGGACACGTGGTGCTGGCGTGGATCTGGCTGGACGTGGCCATGGCGGCCGCCGAGCCAGGGCGCCGTGCCGCGATGCGCTACTTCTTTGCCTACGAGCTGCCGAAGATCGACGCCTGGCTGGCCGTGGTGGCGGCGCGTGAAGACGTCTGCCGCACCATGGACGAGGCCTGGTTCTGATGCAGCGCAAGGCAGTCGAGAAGCTGGCCTGGCTGCTGGTCTACAGCGGCCTGCTGCTGGCCACGCTGGGCTGGTTCCTGCAGGACACCGGCGCGGCCTGGGGCCATGCGGTCGTGATCGCCGGGCTGGCCGATGCGGCCGCCGGCGGGGTGTTGATCTGGTGGCGTTCAAGGATGAAGGAGACCGACACATGAGCACTGCGGTGCAGAAACTCTTCGACCTCACGGGTCGCACGGCCCTGGTCACGGGCGGTTCGCGCGGGCTGGGCCTGCAGATTGCCGAGGCGCTGGGCGAGGCCGGCGCCAAGGTGCTGCTCACGTCGCGCAAGGCGTCCGACCTGGAGCACGCGGCCGCGGCGCTGCAGGACAAGGGCATCGACGCGCGCTGGGTGGCCGCCGACGCCAGCGAGCCCGCTGGCGTGCAGAAGGTCGTCGACGACGCGCTGCAGCGGCTGGGAACCGTGGACATCCTGGTCAACAACGCCGGGGCGACCTGGGGTGCGCCGGCGGAGGACCACCCGCTCGAGGCCTGGGACAAGGTGATGAACCTGAACGTGCGCAGCGTGTTCATGATGTCGCAGGCCATCGGCAAGGCCTGCATGATCCCTCGGCGCTACGGGCGCATCATCAACGTGGCGTCCATCGCCGGGCTGTCGGGCTCGTCGAAGATGAAGTTCCTGGCCTACGGCACCAGCAAGGGTGCGGTGGTCAACCTCACGCGCACGCTGGCGGGCGAGTGGGGCGCCTATGGCATCACCGTCAATGCGCTGGCCCCGGGCTTCTTCCCCAGCAAGATGACGCGCGGCACGCTCGAAACCGTGGGCGCGGACAAGCTGGCGGCGATGTCGCCGCTGGGCCGCATCGGCGACGACGACGACCTCAAGGGTGCCGCGCTGCTCTTCGCCAGTGCCGCCGGCAAGCACATCACCGGGCAGATCCTGGCCGTGGACGGTGGCGTTTCGGCCGTGCACGGGGAATGAGCAGGACGTCTTGATGAAACGCGACTTCCCGCTGCGCATTCCCTTCGTCGAACACCTGGGTCTTGAGCTCTGGGGTTTTGGCGACGGCAAGGCCGAACTGCGAGTGGATCTGCTTGAAAGCCACCTCAACAGTTGGGAGGTGGCGCACGGCGGGGTGCTGATGACGCTGCTGGACGTGGCCATGGCCCATGCCGCACGCGCCAGCAACGCCAGCGACCCGATGACGGCGCCGGGTGTCGCGACCATCGAGATGAAGACCACCTTCATGCGCCCGGCCGAGGGCGAATTGCGCGCCCTGGGCCACCTGATGCACCGCACCAGCACCATGGCCTTCTGCGAAGGCCGGGTGCTCGACGGCCACGGCGAGCTCTGCGCGCACGCCACGGCCACCTTCAAGTACCTGCGTGCGCTGCCTTCCCGCGGCCGCACGCTCAAGAACCTCCAGGAGAAACCATGAGCCTCGTCAACCAGCAGATCCAGCTCGTCTCGCGCCCCACCGGGGAGCCGACGCACGACAACTTCAAACTCGTGGAACTGCCCGTGCCCGAGTTGCAGGACGGACAGGTGCTGGTCAAGCACCTGTGGCTGAGCCTGGACCCTTACATGCGCGGCCGCATGAACGACGGCAAGAGCTATGCGCAGCCGCAGCCGCTGAACGACGTGATGATCGGCGGCACGGCGGGCGAGGTGGTGGCCTCGCGGCACCCCGACTACGCCGTGGGCGACCAGGTGGTCGGCATGGGGGGCTGGCAGCTGTACTCGGTGGTCGACGGCGGCCAGCGCGGCATGATGCGCAAGGTCGACACGACGCACGTGCCGCTGTCGCACTACCTCGGCGCCGTGGGCATGCCTGGCGTGACGGCCTGGGTGGGCCTGAACCACATCATCGCGCCCAAGGCTGGCGAGACCATGGTGATCAGCGCCGCCACCGGCGCCGTGGGCTCGGCTTTCGGCGCGCTGGCCAAGGCGCGCGGCTGCCGCGCGGTGGGCATTGCAGGCGGGCCGGAGAAGTGCGCCTACGCCGTCGATGAACTCGGCTTCGACGCCTGCATCGACTACAAGGCGCACCCGGACATCAAGAGCCTGTCGAAGGCGCTCAAGGAAGCCTGCCCGGACGGCATCGACGGCTACTTCGAGAACGTGGGCGGCATGATCATGGACGCCGTGCTGCTGCGCATGAACGCCTTCGGCCGCATCGCCGTCTGCGGCATGATCGCCGGCTACAACGGCGAGCCGCTGCCGATGGCCAACCCGGCGCTGATCCTGATCTCGCGCCTGAAGATCCAGGGCTTCATCGTCAGCGAGCACATGGACCTGTGGCCCGCTGCGCTGAAGGAGCTGGGCACGCTGGTGGGCACCGGCAAGCTGCGCCCGCGCGAGAGCATTGCCGAGGGCCTGGCCAACGCGCCCGAGGCCTTCTTCGGCCTGCTCAAGGGCCGGAACTTCGGCAAGCAGCTGGTCAAGCTGGCCTGACGCTGCCGCCCATGCGCTGGACCTGGGCCCGCTTCGCCGAGCTGAGCCTTGACGACCTGTACGACGCGCTGGCGTTGCGTTGCCGGGTCTTCATCCTCGAGCAGGGGCCATACCAGGACCCGGATGGACTGGACCGGCAGGCCGCGCACCTGCTGGGGCGCGACGATGCCGGGGTGCTGCAGGCCTACCTGCGGGTGGTGGATCCCGGGCACAAGTACGCGGAGCCGTCGATCGGCCGGGTGATCACGGCGCCCGAGGCCCGCGGCAGCGGCCTGGGCCGCGCGCTGGTGGCCGAAGGCGTGGCCCGCTGTGCCCAGGCCTGGCCCGGGCAGGCGATCCGCATCAGCGCCCAGGCGCACCTGCAGCGCTTCTACGGTGCCGTCGGCTTCGTGGCCGTCGGCGAGCCCTACAGCGAGGACAACATCCCGCACGTGGAGATGCTGCGATGAGCGTGACGCACGAGGTCTTCAACCAGGCCGAACCGCTGGCGGACGTCAACCCAGCGGCAACCGCGCCTTGCAGGACGCGCTGGCCCACCACCACCCGGCGTACGATCGCGCACGTCTCGAAGTGGTCGGGGCCGATGCCGGATCGGCCGCCATGCAGATGCACGCGCGGCTGGCCAACACCCACACACCGGTGCTGCACGCACACGACCTGCGGGGCCGTCGCATCGACCAGGTCGAGTTTCACCCCAGCTACCACGTGCTGATGGGCAGTGCACTGCATCACGGTCTGCACGGCACACCCTGGGTGCAGGGTCCGGGCGGCCACCTCGAACGGGCCGCAGCCTTCATGCTCTTCACCGAGCTGGAGCCGTCGGTGCTGTGCCCGGTGTCCATGACCTATGCGGTGGCGCCCGCCCTGCGCCCCAACAGCGCACTGGCAGGTGACTGGGGCCCGGGCCTGGCCGCCACGGCCTACGACCCGGCCTTCAAGCCCTTCAGCGCCAAGACTGCGCTGACCATGGGCATGGGCATGACGGAGAAGCAGGGCGGCTCCGATGTGCGCGCGAACACGACGCGGGCGGTGTTCGATGGGGACGATGCCTGGGGCCGGCGCTACCGGCTGACCGGCCACAAGTGGTTCATGTCGGCCCCGATGTGCGACGCCTTCCTCGTGCTGGCACAGGCCGAGGAAGGCCTGAGCTGCTTTTTTCTGCCGCGCTTCACGCACGATGGCCGCGTCAACACGATCTTCATCCAGCGCCTGAAGCACAAGCTCGGCAACCAGGCCAACGCCAGCAGCGAGGTGGAGTTCCAGGACGCCGAGGCCTGGCTGGTGGGCGCGCCCGGTCGCGGCGTGCCGCAGATCCTGGCCATGGGCACGCTGACCCGGCTGGACTGCGCGCTGGGCACGGCCGGCCTCATGCGCCAGGCGCTTTCCATCGCGCTGCACCATGGCGCACAGCGCCAGGCCTTCGGCCGCCGCTTGCTGGACCAGCCAGCGATGACGGCGGTGCTGGCCGACCTGGCGCTGGAAAGCGAAGCCGCCACGGCACTGGCGCTGCGGCTGGCGCGCGCCGTGGACCGCACCGAGCACGGGCAGGACCCGGACGGCTTCGAGGCCGTGATGCGCCGCGTGCTGACGCCGGTGGCCAAGTTCTGGATCTGCAAGCGCGGCAGCGCCTTCGGCCAGGAGGCCATGGAATGCCTGGGCGGCAACGGCTACGTGGAAGGCGGCGGCGAGGGCGTGATGGCGCGCATCTACCGCGAGATGCCGCTCAACTCCATCTGGGAAGGCGCCGGCAACATCATGGCGCTGGACCTGCTGCGCGCGCTGCGCAGCGGGCCGGTCAAGGACGCGGTGATGCACGAGACCGCCGCGGCGCGCCGTGCCCACGCCGCCGTCGAGCGGCGCGCGATGTGGGTCGCCGAGGCGCTGGACGGTGCGGCTGACGAAGCCGGTGCCCGCCGCCTGGCGCGCGACACCGCGCTGCTGCTGCAGGCGGCGCAGTTGCATGCGCACGCGCCAGCCGAAGTGTTCGACAGTTTCTGTGCCGCCCGCCTGGACCAGGCCAGCGACGCGTTCGGGCTGCTGCCCGGCACGCTGCCGCTGCAGGCCCTGGTGGCGCGCGCGATGCCTACCTGAGGAGAGATCGACGATGAACGACTGGCAAGGGAAAGTGGCCGTGATCACCGGTGCGGCGTCCGGTTTTGGCCTGGAGGCCAGCCGCATCGCGGCGCGGGCCGGCATGAAGATTGTGATGGCCGACGTGCAGGCCGATGCGCTGGAGCTGTCGGCGCATGACGTCGCGAGCCTGGGGGCCGAGGTGCTGCCGTTCCGCCTCGATGTGTCCAAGGCGGCCGAGGTCGAAGCCCTGGCGGCGGCAACGCGGGACCGTTTCAGCGCGCCGCATTTCGTGTTCAACAACGCCGGCGTGGGTGCCGGCGGCCTGGTGTGGGAACACAGCGCCGCCGACTGGGACTGGGTGCTGGGCGTGAACCTGCTTGGCGTGGCGCACGGCGTGCGCGTGTTCACGCCGATGATGCTGGCGGCCGCCGCGGCCGACCCGGCCTATCGCGGCCACATCGTGAACACGGCCTCGATGGCGGGGCTGCTGACGCCGCCCAACATGGGCGTCTACAACGTCAGCAAGGCTGCGGTCGTGTCGATGACGGAGACGCTGTACCACGACCTGTCGCTGGTCAGCACGCAGGTGCGGGCGCACCTGTTGTGCCCGTACTTCGTGCCCACCGGCATCCACCTCAGCGAACGCAACCGGCCGGGCGGCGCCACCGAGCCGGTCACGCGCAGCCAGCAGATCGCCTCAGCGATGAGCGAGAAGGCCGTCACCAGCGGCAAGGTCACGGCGGCGCAGACGGCACAGCTGGTCTTCGACGCCATGGTGGCCGACCGCTTCTATGTCTACACCCACCCGCAGGCGCTGGGCGGCGTGCGCACGCGCATGGAAGATCAGGTCATGCAGCGCAACCCGACGGACCCGTTCCACGAGCGGCCGGAGATCGGCCAACGGCTGCGGGCCCAACTGGCACGAGGTGGCTGAGCGCGGCCAGGTCGGTCGGGGCAGCGTGCCTCGGGCAACCTCCAGACCTTGGGGAATTTCGCTATTTGTTCGCATGAGTTCGGGCAATTCGCTCACTTATGGTCAATGACGGTCGAAGATGCCGCCATCTTCAATCCCCAGCCCACCATGCCTGTCCACGAGCGTTTGTCGTTGCATGCCCAGTTGAGCGCCCACGCACTGCTGCTGCGCAGTGCAGGGCACGACGCCGACCCTTACGAACGGACCCTGCAGGCCTGTCTCTCCCAGGCACACAGTGCCCTGTGCCAGTGCCCGCCTGGGCCGCTGCGGGAACGCCTGGTTCGGGAACTTGGCACCCTGGCCCAGTCCTGCGCCCGAGACGCCGCGTTGGCCTTGCGGATCTGGCTGCAGAGCCAGAATGACGCTGACCGCATCCAATGGCAGACGGCCTGCCGCATCGCCGACGCAGCGCAGGCACTGAGCACGTTGGCCGGGCTACCGCTTGAACAGCCGACTGCCGGCATGGCGCCACAACACGGCCCCTCGGCAGGGCGTGGCGTCAACAGTCCAGCGACACCGCCTGGACCGGCCGCAGCGTGGCCGGATCACTGACCACGAACACCACGCGACGGGGGTGCTGCGGGTCGGGCGGTGACAGGTCCAGGGTCATCTGCTGTGCACCGGTCCATGCCGCCACGGGCTGATAGCGGCGCACCACGTGGTCGTGGACCAGGTTTTCGCCCCGGTTCTCGCCCGCCGTGACGCGGCTGCGGTGCCCGTCCTCGACCACGGCCCAGTAGCCGGTCCAGCGCGTGGCAGGCGCACCCGCGGCGACTTCGGCCGTCACGCGTGCACCGTCGCGTCGAAGCACGATGGTCACGGGCGCCGTCGACGCGACGTCGGGCAGGGCACCATCACGATGCCAGGTGGGCCAGTCCCGGCCCTGTGCCAGCACCTGGGGGGTGTACACATTGGGCAGGCCCTGGACTTTGGCCATTTGGTACTGGCGGTCCGTGGTCTCGCGGGTGGCGAAACGGTCGACCCAGCCCAGGCGGTTCCAGTAGCCGACATGAAAGGCGAGTGGCAGCACGTCGTCGCGGCCTTTCAGCTGCGAGAGCCAGCGGTCTGCCGGAGGACAGGAACTGCAGCCTTCGGAGGTGTAGAGCTCCAGCACCAAGGGCGGTTTGGCGGGCGATCGACGCTCGCAGGCGGCTGCCGAGGCGGCCGGGCCAGAGGCCATGGAAAGCATGCCGCCCAGCAGGGTGGCGACGATGGCGGTGGTGTGCATGGCGGTGGGTCGGGCGCGGGAGCACGGCGCTTACACTCCCGCGCTTTCCGCTGCGCAACCCGGTTTTCGTGGACAAGATCCTGCTTCAGATTGCGGCCGAGCTCAAGGCTCGGCCGGCCCAGGTGAAGGCGGCCGTCGACCTGCTCGACGGCGGCGCCACCGTGCCCTTCATCGCCCGTTACCGCAAGGAGGCCACCGATGGTCTCGACGACATCCAGCTGCGCGAGCTGGAAGCCCGCCTGGCCTACCTGCGCGAACTGGAGGACCGGCGCGAAACCGTGCTGCGCAGCATCGACGAGCAGGGCAAGCTGACGCCGGAACTGCGCGCGGCCATTGAAACCGCAGCGACCAAGCAGGACCTGGAAGACCTGTACCTGCCCTACAAGCCAAGGCGCCGCACCAAGGGCATGATCGCCCGGGAGGCGGGGCTGGAGCCGCTGGCCGACAGGCTCTTCGCCGATCCGACCCTGGAGCCGCTGGCCGAGGCCTCCGGCTTCGTCAATTCGGACGCCGGCTTCGCCGATGCGCATGCCGTGCTCGACGGGGTGCGCGACCTGCTCAGCGAACGCTGGGCGGAAGACGCAGCACTCGTCGGCAGCCTGCGCGAATGGCTGTGGGCCGAGGGCCGCCTGCAGAGCCGCCTGGCCGCCGGCAAGGACGGCACGCACAACGACGCGGCCAAGTTCCGCGACTACTTCGAGTACGACGAGCCCATCCACCGCATCCCCAGCCACCGCGCGCTGGCGGTGTTCCGCGGGCGGACACAGGAGTGGCTGGACGCCAAGCTGGTGCTGGACGAGGAGTTGGTGCCCGGGCAGCCGTCTCTGGCGGAAGGTCGCATCGCCCGCCACCTCGGCTGGAGCCATGCCAAGCGACCGGCCGACGACCTGATCCGCAAGACGGTGGCCTGGACCTGGAAGGTCAAGCTCAGCCTGAGTCTGGAGCGCGACCTGTTCGCCCGCCTGCGGGAGGACGCCGAGGCCGTGGCGATCAAGGTGTTTGCCGACAACCTGCGCGACCTGCTGCTGGCCGCACCGGCCGGCCCGCGGGCTGTCATGGGTCTGGACCCGGGCATCCGCACCGGGGTCAAGGTGGCGGTGGTGAGCAGCACCGGCAAGGTGCTGGACACGTCCACCGTCTATCCGCACGAGCCGCGCAACGACTGGGAAGGCAGCCTTCACGTGCTGGGGCGGCTGGTGGCCACGCACGGCGTGGCACTGATCGCCATCGGCAACGGCACGGCCAGCCGCGAGACCGATAAGCTGGCCGGCGACCTGATCAAACGTGTGCAGAAGCTGGCGCCCGACGTGAGGCTGGAAAAGTTGGTGGTCAGCGAGGCAGGCGCCTCGGTCTATTCGGCCAGCGAGTACGCCAGCAAGGAGCTGCCGGAACTCGACGTCAGCCTGCGCGGCGCGGTCAGCATTGCGCGGCGCGTGCAGGACCCGCTGGCCGAACTGGTGAAGATCGACCCGAAGAGCATCGGCGTGGGCCAGTACCAGCACGACGTGAACCAGAGCGGCCTGGCGCGCAGCCTGGACGCGGTGGTGGAGGACTGCGTGAACAAGGTCGGCGTGGACCTGAACACGGCCAGTGCGCCGCTGCTGTCGCGCGTGTCGGGGCTCAGCGCCACGGTGGCCGGGGCCATCGTGCGCTGGCGCGATGCCCACGGCGCCTTCCGCTCGCGCCAGCAACTGCTGGACGTCAGCGGCCTGGGCCCGCGCACCTTCGAGCAGGCGGCCGGCTTCCTGCGCATCCGCGACGGCGAGAACCCGCTGGACATGACCGGTGTGCACCCGGAAACCTACCCGGTGGTCGAGCGCATCCTGGCCGCCACGCAACGGCCGATCACCGAGGTGATGGGGCGTGGTGAGGTGCTGAAGTCGCTGAAGCCGGAGGCCCTGGCCGACGCCGTCTTCGGCCCGATCACGGTGAAGGACATCCTCGCCGAGCTGGAGAAGCCGGGCCGCGACCCCCGCCCGGACTTCGTCGTTGCCCGCTTCAACGACGGCGTCGAGGACATCAAGGACCTGCAGCCCGGCATGGTGCTGCAGGGCACGGTGAGCAACGTGGCGCAGTTCGGAGCGTTCGTGGACCTGGGTGTGCACCAGGACGGGCTGGTGCACGTGAGCCAGCTGTCCAGCAAGTTCGTGAACGACGCGCGCGAGGTGGTGAAGACCGGCGACGTGGTCAAGGTGCGTGTGCTGGAGGTGGACCTGCAGCGTGGGCGCATCTCGCTGACGATGAAACTCGATGCCGCTGCACCGAAGGCTGGCGCCGGGGGCGACAACCGGTACCGCGCGGCAGGTCGTGATGAGCGGGCCCGAGGCGGCGCGCGCGCAGAGCCGGCAGCGCAGGGCGGCGCCATGGCTGCGGCCTTCGCCAAGCTGCAGCGGCGCTGAGCCGGCGGTGAGCACCCCCGCGCTGCAGGTCTACGCTGGGCCACGCTCCCGCGCGCTGCTGCGCGAACGCGGCCTGCGCCCACAGGACGTGCGCGTGATCCCGGCCGCGGCCGGTGGCGCCAAGGGCCTGGTGCTCAACCCGCTGGATCGCTACCTGTTCGGCCACTGGCTGCCACGCGCGGACCAGGTCGTGCACCTGATGGGCGCCTCCATCGGTGCGTGGCGCATGGCCGCCGGTTGTCTGGCCGATCCAGACTCGGCGCTGGCCCGCCTGGCCAAGGACTACGTGATGCAGTCCTACGAACATGCGCCGGGCAAGGCACCTCTGGCCAGCCATGTCTCGGCGGTGTTCGGCGCCAAGCTCGGCGAGCACTTCGCCGGGCGCGAGGCCGAGGTGCTGGCCCACCCGCGCTACCGGCTGCACGTGTTCACCAGCCACGGCCGCCACCTGCTGTCGCGCCAGGGCCGCTGGCGCACGCCGCTTGGGTATGCCGGGGCCTTCTTCGGCAACGCCGTGCATCGGCGCGCGCTGGGCGTCTGGCTGGAGCGCGTGGTGTTTGCCGACGCGCGCGAGCCGTTCCCGCTGCCCACGTCCGACTTCCGCAGCCAGGTCGTGCCGCTGTCGGCCGCCAACCTGCAGCCGGCCATCCTGGCCAGTTGCTCGATTCCGTTCTGGCTGGATGCGGTGCACGACATCCCGGGCGGCCCCCGTGGCGCCTATTGGGACGGTGGCATCACCGACTACCACCTGCACCTGCCGTACGACGCGCTGCCCGACGGCATCGTGCTGTATCCGCATTTCCAGCCGCAGATCGTGCCCGGCTGGCTGGACAAGGCCTTCAAGCGCCGCCACCGTGCCACGCGCTGGCTGGACCCGTTGGTGGTGCTGGTGCCGCACCCGGACTGGGCGCGGGCGTTGCCCGGCAGCAAGCTGCCCGACCGCAACGACTTCAAGGCCTATGGCGACGACCATGCCGGCCGGCAACGCGTCTGGCGCGGCGCCATCGCCGAAAGCCAGCGCCTGGCCGACGAGTTTGCACGCCTGTGCGAGCGCGACACGGTCGACGCGCTGCCGCTGCCGTGACTACAATCGGCTTCGTCCAAAACGATCCAAGAGCAGGAAAGGCACGACGGGTTATGACACCGCGGACTACGCGCACCAGCTTCACCAGGCCCTGAGCCCTGGCCGCGCCGTCACGCCCGTACCCCCTCGTACCCCGGACAGCAAGCGCGGCACAGCCCGCGCTTTTTTTTTCCTGCAGGAGATTCACGATGATCCAGATCACGCTGCCCGACGGCGCTAAACGCGAGTTCCCGGGCCCCGTCACGGTGGCCGAGGTGGCCGCCTCCATCGGCACCGGCCTCGCCAAGGCCGCGCTCGGCGGCAAGGTGGACGGCCAGCTGGTGGACACGAGCCACCGCATCGAGGCCAATGCGCAACTGGCCATCGTCACGGACAAGGACGCCGACGGGCTGGAAATGATCCGCCACTCCACGGCGCACCTGCTGGCCTACGCCGTCAAGGAGCTGTTCCCCGACGCCCAGGTGACGATCGGCCCGGTCATCGACAACGGCTTCTACTACGACTTCAGCTACAAGCGCCCCTTCACGCCGGAGGATCTGGCCGCCATCGAGCAGCGCATGGCCGAGCTGGCGAAGAAGGACGAACCGGTGGTGCGACGGGTGCTGCCGCGCGACGAGGCCGTGGCGCACTTCAAGGCCATGGGCGAGCACTACAAGGCCGAGATCATCGGCAGCATTCCGGCCGGCGAGGACGTGAGCCTGTACCGCGAAGGCGGCTTCGAGGACCTGTGCCGCGGCCCGCACGTGCCCAGTACGGGCAAGCTGCGGCACTTCAAGCTGATGAAGGTGGCCGGCGCCTACTGGCGCGGCGACCACCGCAACGAGATGCTGCAACGCATCTACGGCACGGCCTGGGCGACCAAGGACGACCTGCAGAAGTACCTGCTGATGCTGGAGGAGGCCGAGAAGCGCGACCACCGGCGGCTGGGTCGCGAACTCGACCTGTTCCACCTCGACGAACACAGCCCCGGCACGGTGTTCTGGCACCCCAAGGGCTGGGCGGTGTGGCAGGTGGTCGAGCAGTACATGCGCGCCGTCTACCGCGACAACGGCTACCAGGAGGTCAAGGGCCCGCAGATCGTCGATGTCGAGCTCTGGAAGAAGACGGGCCACTGGGACAAGTACCGGGAGAACATGTTCTTCACGGAGTCGGAGAAGCGCGACTTCGCGCTCAAGCCGATGAACTGCCCCGGTCACATCCTGATCTTCAAGCAGGGCATCAAGAGCTACCGCGACCTGCCGCTGCGCTATGGCGAGTTCGGTGCCTGCCACCGCAACGAGCCCTCGGGTGGCCTGCACGGCATCATGCGAGTGCGTGGCTTCACGCAGGACGACGGCCACATCTTCTGCACGGAGGACTCGATACTGCCGGAATGCGTGACCTACACGTCGCTGCTGCAAAGGGTCTACGCCGACTTCGGCTTCACGGAGATCCTCTACAAGGTGGCCACGCGGCCGGAGGCCCGCATCGGGTCCGACGAACTCTGGGACAAGGCCGAGCACGCGCTGATGGAGAGCCTGCGCCAGGCCGGCGTCGAGTTCGTCATCGCCCCGGGCGACGGCGCCTTCTACGGGCCGAAGATCGAGTACACGCTCAAGGATGCGCTCGGCCGCGAGTGGCAGTGCGGCACGATGCAGATCGACTTCAGCATGGCGCAGCGGTTGGACGCCGAATACGTCGCCGAGGATGGCAGTCGCCAGCACCCGGTGATGCTGCACCGGGCCATCGTCGGCAGTCTGGAGCGTTTCATCGGCATCCTGATCGAGCAGCACGCCGGGGCGTTGCCCGCCTGGCTCGCTCCGGTGCAGGTGGTGGTGGCCCCGATCACCGACGATCAGGCGGAGTACGCGGCAGGCGTCGTGAAAACGCTGCAAAAACAAGGAGTTAGGGTCTCGAGTGATTTGCGGAACCAGAAGATCACGTATAAAATCCGCGAGCATTCGATGCAAAAGGTCCCGTACATCCTCGTCGTGGGCGACATGGAGAAGGCCAACGGGGCTGTTTCCGTGCGCGCCCGGGGCAACCGGGACCTCGGGGTCATGCCGATCGACGACTTCGCGTTGAAGCTCGCCGACGACATCGCCCGCAAGGTCTGACCGCCCCCGTCACGCCCTGTTTTTCATCTGCGGCACCGGGGCCTGGGCGTCGCGCAGAGAGGTCTGAACCATCGCTACCTTCATGGACCGCCGCATGCCGAATGCGGAGCGCAAACACCGGTTGAACCGGGAGATCATGGTGCCGCAGGTGCGCCTGAACGGCGTCGAGAACGAGCCGCTGGGCATCGTCCCGACGCACGAAGCGCTGCGCATGGCGGGGGAATTGGACGTCGATCTGGTCGAGATCGCCGCCACGGCCGATCCGCCGGTGTGCCGGTTGATGGACTATGGCAAGTTCAAGTACCAGGAGCAGAAGCGCGCCGCCGAGGCCAAGGCCAAGCAAAAGGTCATCGAGGTCAAGGAAGTCAAGTTCCGGCCTGGCACCGACGAAGGCGACTACAACATCAAGATGCGCAACCTGCGCCGTTTCATCGCCGAGGATGGCGACAAGGGCAAGGTCACGCTGCGGTTCCGGGGCCGCGAGATCACCCACCAGGAAATCGGGATGCGGCTGCTGGAACGCATCCGCGACGAACTGGCCGATGTCGCGGTCGTGGAGCACATGCCCAAGCTCGAAGGGCGCCAGATGATCATGGTCCTGGCACCCAAGCGGAAGTAAAACCCCGCACTGGATCACCGAATTCGCGGGGCAGGTTGGTCGCCTGCCTCACGAGAGAAGCCGCTGCAGGCCAACAAGCACCACGTCCGTGGTCGCCTGCAGGGGCATACATAGAAGGAGCAGTCATGCCCAAGATGAAGACCAAGAGCAGCGCGAAGAAGCGTTTTCGCGTCCGTCCGGGTGGCACCGTCAAGCGGGGCCAGGCGTTCAAGCGCCACATCCTGACCAAGAAGTCCACGAAGACCAAGCGCCACCTGCGTGGCGCCGCCAACGTGCACGAGACCAACATGGGCCACATCGCCGCGATGCTGCCCTTCGCTGGCCTCTGATCTTCAAGACGGACTAGGAGAGAACACATGCCTCGCGTCAAACGTGGTGTCACCGCCCATGCGCGTCACAAGAAGATCCTGAAGCTCGCCAAGGGCTTCCGGGGCCGCCGCAAGAACGTCTTCCGCATCGCCAAGCAGGCGGTGATGAAGGCAGGGCAGTACGCCTACCGTGACCGCCGCACCCGCAAGCGGGTGTTCCGCCAGCTCTGGATCGCGCGGATCAACGCCGCGTCTCGTGAGCTTGGCGTCACCTACAGCAAGTTCATGGCTGGCCTGAAGAAGGCCAACATCGGGCTGGACCGCAAGGTCCTGGCCGACATGGCCGTGAACGACCCGGCTGCCTTTGGCAGCATCGTGGAGAAGGTGAAGGCCCAGCTCGCTTGACCCGCCATGCCGGCTTCGTGCCGGCATGTGTCGAGCTTCTCAAGGCCGTCACCTCGGGGCGGCCTTTTTTCATTCTTTCTTGCCCCTGATGTCCGAACTCGAACAACTGGTCGACGCAGCGCGCAGCGATTTCGCCGCCGCCGCCAGCCCCGCGGCGCTGGAAGACGCCAAGGCGCGCTACCTCGGCAAGGCCGGCCGCGTGACCGAGCAGCTCAAGGCGCTGGGACAGCTCCCACCCGACGAGAAGAAGGCGCGCGGCGCGCAGATCAACCAGGCCAAACAGCAGATCGAAGCACTGCTGGGTGAGTGCCGAGAAGCCCTGGCGGCCGCAGAACTGGAGCGCCAGCTCCGGGCCGAAGCGCTGGACGTCACGCTGCCCGGGCGCCAGCGCGGCACGGGGGGCCTGCACCCGGTGAGCCGCACGCTCGAGCGCATCGAGGCCATCTTCGGCAGCATGGGCTTCGACGTGGCCGATGGCCCGGAGATCGAGACCGACTGGTTCAACTTCACCGCGCTCAACAGCCCGGAGAACCACCCGGCGCGGTCGATGCAGGACACCTTCTACGTCGACCTGAAGGACGCCGAGGGCCGGCAGCTGAACCTGCGCACGCACACCAGCCCGATGCAGGTGCGCTACGCCAAGTCGCATGTGGCAAGGCACGCTGATGCGCTGGCGCGTGGGGACAGCATCCCCGAGATCCGCGTCATTGCACCCGGGCGCACCTACCGCGTGGACAGTGACGCCACGCATTCGCCGATGTTCCACCAGTGCGAAGGCCTGTGGATCGGCGAGAACGTCAGCTTCAAGGACCTGAAGGCCGTCTTCAGCGATTTCCTGCGCCGCTTTTTCGAGACTGACGACCTGACGGTGCGTTTCCGGCCCTCGTTCTTCCCCTTCACCGAACCGTCGGCGGAGATCGACCTGGCCTTCGGCGACGGTCCACTCAAGGGCAGGTGGCTGGAGGTGGCCGGTTCGGGTCAGGTCCACCCCAACGTCGTGCGCAACTTCGGGCTCGACCCGGAGCGCTACATCGGCTTCGCGTTCGGCATGGGGCCGGACCGCCTGACCATGCTGCGCTACGGCGTCACCGACCTGCGGCTGTTCTTCGAGAACGACCTGCGCTTCCTGTCCCAGTTCAAGTAACCCGCACCCACGATGCAATTCCCAGAATCCTGGTTGCGCGAGTTCTGCAACCCCCCACTGGACACGGCCGCACTGGCCGATCTGCTGACCATGGCCGGCCTGGAGGTCGAAGAGACGCGTCCGGTGGCACCGCCGTTCAGCGGCATCGTGGTCGCGGAGATCCTGACGGCCGAGCCGCACCCGCAGGCCGATCGCCTGCGCGTGTGCACCGTGTCGGTGGGCAGCGGCGAGCCGTTGCAGATCGTCTGTGGCGCGCCCAACGCCCGCGCAGGTCTGAAGGCGCCGCTGGCAATGGTCGGCGCCGAATTGCCGCCTGGCGACGACGGCAAGCCGTTCAAGATCGGCATCGGCAAGCTGCGTGGCGTCGAGAGCCGTGGCATGTTGTGCTCTGCCAAGGAACTCAAGCTGTCGGACGACCATGGCGGTCTGCTGGAGCTGGCTGCCGACGCCCCCGTGGGCACCGACATCCGCGCTCACCTGCAGCTCGACGACACGCTGTTCACGCTCAAGCTCACGCCCAACCTGGCGCACGCGCTGTCGGTCTACGGCATTGCGCGCGAGGTCTCGGCCCTGACGGGCGCGCCGCTGAAGACGCCGAGCTTCCCGCCCGTGCCGCCCACGCACGACGCGAGGCTTCCCGTGCGTGTGGAGGCGGCCGACCTGTGCGGGCGTTTTTCAGGCCGCATCGTGCGCGGCGTCAACACCCAGGCGCAGACGCCAGCCTGGATGGTCGACCGCCTGGCGCGTTGCGGTCAGCGCAGCGTCTCGGCCCTGGTGGACATCTCGAACTACGTCATGTTCGAGTTCGGGCGCCCGTCGCACATCTTCGACCTCGACAAGATCGAGGGCGAACTGATCGTGCGCTGGGGCGTTGCCGGCGAGCAGCTGGAGCTGCTCAACGGCAACACGGTGACGGTGGACGAGCAGGTCGGTGTGATTGCCGACCGTGCGCGGGTCGAGTCGCTCGCCGGCATCATGGGGGGCGAGCACACGGCGGTGTCCGACAGCACGCGCAACGTCTATGTCGAAGCGGCCTTCTGGTGGCCCGACGCCGTGGCTGGCCGTTCGCGCCGCTATGCCTTTGCCACCGACGCGGGCCACCGGTTCGAACGTGGTGTGGACCCGGCGCTGACGGTCGAGCACATCGAGCGCATCACCGCGCTCATCGTCGAGATCTGCGGCACACCCGACACATCGGTCGGGCCGATGGATGACCAGGTCCTGCGCCTGCCGTCGTCCCAGCCGGTGACGCTTCGTGTGGCCCGCGCGGCCAAGGTCATCGGCATGCCGTTGACCCAGGCGCAATGTGCCGAGGTCTTTCGCGGCCTGGGCCTGACGTTCGAAGAGGGCAAGGGCACGATCAGCGTCACGCCGCCCTCCTGGCGATTCGACCTGAAGATCGAGGAAGACCTCATCGAGGAGGTGGCGCGCATCGTCGGCTACGGCAAGCTGCCACCGACGCCACCGGTGGCGCCTGTCACCGCACGCCCACAGTCCGAGCAGCGGCGCAGCGTGCATGCCGTCAAACACGTCTTGGCGGCGCTGGACTACCAGGAAACCATCAACTTCAGCTTCGTCGAAGCGCGCTGGGAACACGAGCTGGCGGGCAATGTCGACCCGATCCGCGTGCTCAACCCGATTGCCGCGCCCCTGGCGGTGATGCGTTCCAGCCTGATGGGCAGCCTCGTCGGGGTGCTGCGGCACAACCTGGCGCGCCGTGCGTCGAGGGTCCGTGTGTTCGAGACCGGCCGCGTCTTCAGGCGCGATCCGCAGGCCAGCGATGGGGCCATCGCCGTGGCCGGTCTTGTGCAGCCGCGCCGGGTGGCAGGCTTGGCGTGGGGGCCGGCTGCCGGCCTGCAATGGGGCGAGAAGGAGCGCGGCGTCGACTTCTTCGACGTCAAGGGTGATGTCGAGGCCCTGCTGTCGCCCTTGAACGCGCGCTTCCTAGCCGATGCGCACCCGGCCTTGCATCCCGGACGCTGCGCCGCGGTGGAGGTCGACGGGCAGGTGATCGGTCACGTGGGCGAACTGCATCCCCGTTGGCGCCAGGCCTACGAACTGCCGTCGGCTCCCATCCTTTTCGAACTCGATCTCGACACCGTGCTGGCGCGTCCGCTCCCGGCGCCTCAGCCGCTGCCCAGGCAGCCGGGCGCCGTGCGCGACATTGCATTGGTGGTGGCTGACACGGTTGGCCACGATGCGCTGATTTCGGCGTTGGGCGACGACCCGCTGGTTCGCCGCGTCACGCTGTTCGACATCTATCGGCCAGCCCAGCCATCGGGTGGTCTTGCGGCAGGCGAACGCAGTCTGGCGCTGCGCCTGGACCTGCTGGACCCTGCCGCCACCCTGACTGACGAGCGCATCGATGCGGTCGTGGCTGCCGCGGTTGCGCGTGCCGCCAAGGCCCACGGCGCACGTCTGCGCGCCTGATGGAGCCATTGCCCCATGAATGATCAAGACAACGAGCGCGACGCCACCGCCGACCGTCCGGTGATCCTGCCGTCCTTGGAGACGCCCACCCTGACCAAGGCCGACCTGGCGGAGCTGCTGTTCGACCGCCTGGGTTTGAACAAGCGCGAGTCCAAGGACATGGTCGAGGCCTTTTTCGACATCGTGCATGGCACGCTGGTCAGCGGGCAGGACGTGAAGCTGTCCGGCTACGGCAACTTCAACATCCGGCGCAAGGCGCCCCGTCCGGGCCGCAATCCGCGCACCGGCGAATCCATCCCCATCAAGGCCAGACAGGTGGTCACGTTCCACGCCAGTCACAAGTTGAAGTCACTTGTGCAGGGCGACACGCCGGGGGGCGAAGACTTCGAGTAAAGTCTGGAAACTTCCTCCGATCTCCTTGA
This sequence comes from Burkholderiaceae bacterium, assembly GCA_024235915.1. GTDB lineage: Bacteria > Pseudomonadota > Gammaproteobacteria > Burkholderiales > Burkholderiaceae_C > Rubrivivax. Next base: position 199,819 of record JACKLO010000011.1, read on the forward strand.
TTTGAATGGAGAATCAGCTCCCACCGATCCCCGCCAAGCGTTACTTCACGATCGGTGAGGTGAGCGAGCTCTGCGGTGTCAAGCCGTACGTGCTGCGGTACTGGGAGCAGGAGTTCACCCAGCTCAAGCCCATGAAGCGCCGCGGCAATCGGCGCTACTACCAGCACCACGAGGTCTTGCTGGTGCGGCGCATCCGCGAGTTGCTGTACGACCAGGGCTTCACCATCAGTGGTGCACGCAACCGGCTGACTGACCATGGCGGCCTGAGCATCACAGCCCTTCGTGCCGAGGAGTCCGTTGCGTCTTTGGCCGACATGCCGGACGAGGGCGTGACGACCGCCGCGGCGTCAGTAGCCGCTCAACCGGTGGCAGGCACACCCGCGGCGGCCGCGGCCATGGACGCTCGCGAACTGCGGGTCGAGCTTGAAGCGATCGCCGCGTTGCTCAGGGCGTGAAAGTGCGCTTCGGCCGGGTTATACTGCGAGCTTCGTCGGGGCGTAGCGCAGCCTGGTAGCGCACTTGCATGGGGTGCAAGGGGTCGCGAGTTCGAATCCCGCCGTCCCGACCATCGAACGGCAAAGCCCGGTGTCCACAAGGCACCGGGCTTTTGCTTTCTGGGGCTTGCTGACGTCACGCATGCGCAAGGCCGGAGCGTCCGGCGGTCGCCGTACCGCCTTGACGATGGATGACGTGCCGAGTCAGCCAGCAGCGGCATCCGGTGATGCCGCTGGATCAGGCTGGATGTTCTGGGCCAGATCGCCTTTGGGTCCCTGCACCACCTCGAAGATCACACGGCTGCCTTGCTTGAGCGTGCGAAAGCCGTCCATCTGCACGGCCGAGAAGTGCGCAAAAACGTCACCCCCGCCGCCGTCGGGTTCGATGAAGCCGAAACCCTTGGCGTCGTTGAACCACTTGACGGTACCTGCGGGCATGGCTCCTCCTGGTCGCCTCCTGGCGCGCCGGAAATTCTGGCGTCGGCAGGAAAAGCGTGTCAAGGCTGTGACCCACTTCACGATGTACGCGGGCTGGTCGACGCCTGTCGCGGCGGCATCGGCGAGGGCAGATTTCGAAGGCGCAATCAACGGCTGAACCGGCAGTGAATTCCGGCGCTAGCCATGCATCACCCGGCCGCAAGATCACACGGTCGCCGATGCCCCCGTCGCGCCGTCGCCGCGTGGCCTGTGCATAGAATGAACCATGTCCGATGACACCCCGAATACACCCAAACTGCCGCCCACCGCGCCGCGGCGCGAAGGGGGTGACGGCGCCGTGGTGGTCGAGCGCAAACGCGCGCGCACCAAGCCGCCGGGGCTGTATCAGGTTGTGCTGCTCAATGACGACTACACGCCGATGGAGTTCGTCGTGATGGTGCTGCAGCACTTCTTCCAGCACGATGTGGACACGGCCACCCACATCATGCTCAAGATCCACCACGAAGGTCGCGGGGTCTGCGGCGTCTTTACGAAGGACGTCGCCGCGACCAAGGTAGAACTCGTCCTGGCAGCGGCCCGTCGTGACGGCCACCCGCTGCAGTGCATTATGGAGGCCGCATGATCGCGCAAGAACTGGAAGTCAGCCTGCACATGGCGTTCGTGGAAGCACGCCAGCAGCGGCACGAGTTCATCACCGTGGAACACCTGCTGATGGCGCTGCTGGACAATCCCAGCGCCGCCGAGGTGCTGCGCGCCTGCGCCGCGAACATCGACGAACTGCGCAAGAGCCTGTCCACCTTCATCAAGGAGAACACGCCCACGGTCTCCGGCACGGAAGAGGTGGACACCCAGCCCACGCTGGGCTTCCAACGCGTGATCCAGCGCGCCATCATGCACGTGCAGAGCACGGGCAGCGGCAAGAAGGAAGTCACCGGGGCCAATGTCCTGGTGGCGATCTTCGGCGAGAAGGATTCGCACGCCGTCTATTACCTGCACCAGCAGGGCGTGACGCGCCTGGACGTTGTCAACTACATTGCCCACGGCATCAAGAAGAGCGACCCGCCGGAGCCGCAGAAGCCGGCCGAGGGCAGCGGCGAAGGCGAGAAGGAAGAGACCACGGCCGCCGAAGGCAAGGGCTCGCCGCTGGAACAGTTCACGCAGAACCTCAACCAGCAGGCCCGGGACGGCAAGATCGACCCGCTGATCGGGCGTGAGCACGAGGTCGAGCGCGTGATCCAGGTGCTGTGCCGCCGGCGCAAGAACAACCCGCTGCTGGTGGGTGAGGCCGGGGTCGGCAAGACGGCCATCGCCGAGGGTCTGGCCTGGCGCATCACCGAGAACGACGTGCCCGAAGTGCTGGCCGACGCCACGGTCTACGCGCTGGACATGGGGGCACTGCTGGCGGGCACCAAGTACCGCGGCGACTTCGAGCAGCGCCTGAAGGGTGTGCTCAAGCAGCTCAAGGACCAGCCCGGCGCGATCCTGTTCATCGACGAGATCCACACCCTCATCGGCGCCGGCGCTGCCAGCGGCGGCACGCTGGACGCCAGCAACCTGCTGAAGCCGGCGCTGAGCAGCGGTGCGATGAAGTGCATCGGCGCCACCACCTTCACCGAGTACCGTGGCATCTTCGAGAAGGACGCGGCGCTGTCGCGGCGCTTCCAGAAGGTGGACGTGGTCGAGCCCACGGTGGAACAGACCATCGAGATCCTCAAGGGCCTGAAGAGCCGCTTCGAGGACCACCACCAGGTCAAGTACGCACTGGGCGCGCTGCAGGCTGCGGCGGAGCTGTCGGCCAAGTACATCAACGACCGGCACCTGCCTGACAAGGCCATCGACGTCATCGACGAGGCCGGTGCCGCGCAGCGCATCCTGCCCAAGAGCAAGCAGAAGAAGACGATCTCACGCAACGAGGTCGAGGAGATCGTCGCCAAGATTGCGCGCATTCCGCCGGCCTCGGTCAGCAGCGACGACCGCAGCAAGCTCAAGACGCTGGACCGCGACCTCAAGAGCGTGGTCTTCGGTCAGGACCCGGCCATCGACGCGCTGGCCGCCGCCATCAAGATGGCGCGCTCCGGCCTGGGCAAGCCCGACAAGCCGATCGGCAGCTTCCTGTTCAGCGGCCCCACCGGCGTCGGCAAGACCGAAGTGGCCAAGCAGCTGGCCTATATCCTGGGCATCGACCTGATCCGCTTCGACATGTCGGAGTACATGGAGCGCCACGCGGTCAGCCGGCTGATCGGCGCGCCCCCGGGCTACGTCGGTTTCGACCAGGGCGGCCTGCTCACCGAAGCCATCACCAAGAAGCCGCACGCCGTGCTGCTGATGGACGAGATCGAGAAGGCGCACCCCGATGTGTTCAACGTGCTGCTGCAGGTCATGGATCACGGCACGCTGACCGACAACAACGGCCGCAAGGCCGATTTCCGCAACGTGATCATCATCATGACCACGAACGCGGGTGCGGAGACCATGCAGAAGTCGGTCATCGGCTTCACCAACAAGCGCGAGCAGGGCGACGAAATGGCCGACCTGAAGCGCCTGTTCACGCCGGAATTCCGCAACCGGCTGGATGCCACGGTGAGCTTCCGAGCGCTGGACGAGGAAATCATCCTGCGCGTGGTCGACAAGTTCCTGCTGCAGCTGGAAAGCCAATTGGCGGAGAAGAAGGTGGAGGTCACCTTCACCGACAACCTGCGCAAGCACCTGGCCAAGAAGGGCTTCGACCCTCTGATGGGTGCACGGCCGATGCAGCGCCTGATCCAGGACATGATCCGCCGCGCGCTGGCCGACGAACTGCTGTTCGGCCGCCTGGTCGACGGTGGCCGCCTGACGGTGGACCTGGACGACAAGGACGAGGTGGTGCTGGACATCCAGCCGCCGAAGAAGAGCGACAAGCCCAAGGCCGAGGCGGCACCGGCCTGATTTGGCGCCATCGGGCATGCGCCTGCGTCAACGCCGTGGCGGCATCTCCGCTGCCGGGTCCTGGCGGTAGAACAGCGAGAACACCCCGTACAACGCGGGGTGTTCGTCTTTCAGGGCCTGGGGTGTGACGAAGAAGGCTTCGCTGGCCACGGCGAAGAACTCGTCTTCGCCGTTTGAACCGTAGGGGTCCAGCAGCGTCGGCGCGCCCGTGTCCACGCGCGCGCAGAACTGCGCGTACTCGTCGCCGAGGATCTGCACCCAGCGTGCGCGGGGCAGATCCACCGGCAGCAGCGGCACCCCATCGGACCGCCCGTCGGCCAGGTCCAGCACGTGCGCAAACTCGTGGATCACCACGTTGTAGGCGCCGGTGGCATCACGACCGGCCTGACGCACGTCGTGCCAGCTCAGCATCACCGGTCCGCCTTCCATGGCTTCGCCGGCCAGTTCCTCGTCGTACTCGTGCGCCACGCCGTCGTCGTCGACCACCTGGCGTCTCGCGCGCACCGCATGCGGGTGCACGACGATCCCGACGAAGCCGTCGTAACGGTCGGGGCCCAGGCGCATCACCGGCAGACAGGCCTGGGCAGCGATGGCCACCACCACATCATTGGTGAGGCGCAGGCCGCCGACGGCGGTGAATTCCTTGCGATCCAGGAACAGGCTGGTCAGTCGGCGCAGCGCGGCTTCGTCAGACGGGTCACGACGTTGCAGGAAGGGGTAGCGGATGCGTGTCCGCTTCCACAGGTCGTCAGGAATCGGCCGGCGCGCCACGGCGCGTTCCTCGGCCCTGGCGCGCCAGTTGGCCAGGGGCGCGCGCAGCCAGGCGGTCACCGTCACGGCGACGCCGGTGGCAGGCGTTCCAGCCCACGGGCCGACAGCCGCAGCACCTCCGCGCGCGACGCATGGTCCATGTCCCAGTCACTCAGCACCTCGCGGGTCAGCCCGGGTGCCAATGCTTGGGTGGCCGGACGATGCGTGTGGCCATGGACCAAGATGGACGCATCCGCCGCACGCAACCAGGCCTGAGCCATATCACGGTCCACATCGGCCCAGAGTTCGGGGTCGATGCCGGTCTCCCGCTTCCTGGCCTCGCTGGCGGCGCGTGCCGCGGTGGCCTGCCGCAGACGTTCGTCCAGGGACTGGGCGAGGAAGTCTTGCTGCCAGGCTGCGCTGCGGGAGCGCGCGCGAAACTGTTGATAGTCGGCATCGTCCAGGCACAGCGCGTCGCCATGCGACAGCAGCAGGCGCTGGCCGAAGGCAGACAGCACGGTGGGATCGTCCAGCGCCTGCCAACCGCAGGCCTCGTGCATCAGGGGGCCGACGAGAAAGTCGCGGTTGCCGGCCATGAAGGCCACGTGACGGTGCTTCGTGGTCTCGGCCAGCAACGCCAGGCATTGCCGTTCAAACGGCTGAAACCGCTGCTCATCACCCACCCAGAACTCGAACACATCGCCCAGCAGCACCACGGCGTCGGCCTTTGTGTGCCGCAGGTGGGCGGCAAAGGCGTCGAAGGTGCCAGGTGTGGCGGCCGACAGGTGCAGGTCGGACAGCAGATCAATGGCCTGCCAGTGTGCGGGTGCCGCCCATTTCATGGTCGGCGGCAGCGCCGGCAGGCCCACGGGCAGTGCGCTCAGCCGACGATGCTGGCGCGCTGGATGACCACGTCTTCCAGCGGCACGTCGTCGTGGAAGCCCTTGCGGCCGGTCTTTGTACCTTCGATGGCGTCGACCACGTCCTGGCCGGCGACGACCTTGCCGAACACGGCATAGCCCCAGCCGTTGGGCGATTCCGACGTGAAGTTCAGGAAGCCGTTGTCGGTGGTGTTGATGAAGAACTGCGCCGTGGCCGAGTGAGGCGCGCTGGTGCGCGCCATGGCCAGCGTGTACTTCTGGTTCTTCAGGCCGTTGTTGGCCTCGTTCTGGATCGGCGACTGCGTGGCCTTCTGCTTCATGCCGGGCTCGAAGCCGCCGCCCTGGATCATGAAGCCCCGGATCACGCGATGGAACACGGTGTTGTCGTAGTGGCCGGCCTTCACGTAGTCGATGAAGTTCTGCGCCGACAGGGGCGCCTTCTCGGCATCGAGTTCGATCAGGATCTCTCCGGCGCTCGTCTCGAGCTTGACTTGCTGCGTCATGGTTCAGTTCTCCAGGGTGGCTTTGGTGATGGTCACGGGCTCGAGCGGCACGTTCTGGTGGCCGGCGCGGTTGCCCACCGGCACGGTGCGGATCTTGTCGACGACGTCCATGCCGGTGACGACACGGCCGAAAACGGCATAGCCGCCGCTGTAGCTGTCCAGCCGAGGGTTGTCGACGACGTTGATGAAGAACTGCGCCGTGGCGGAATTGGGGTCGTTGGTGCGCGCCATGGCCAGTGTGCCGCGCTGGTTGCTCAGGCCGTTGCCGGCCTCCAGCGGGATCGGCGCCCGCGTGGGTTTCTGCGCCATGTCCTTGCTGAAGCCACCGCCCTGGATCATGAAGCCGTCGATCACGCGGTGGAAGATGGTGCCGTCGTAGTGGCCGGCCTTGACGTAGGCGACGAAGTTCTCGGCCGACTTCGGCGCCTTGGCCGCGTCAAGCTCGACGACGATGTCGCCGGCGCTGGTGGCCAGGCGCACCTTCTGCGCCCAGGCGGGCACGGCCAGTGCGGCACTGGCCAGACCGGCCAGCATCAGGGCAATGAAACGCGGCGCGCAGGCACCGCGGAGCAGGGCAGAGGTCATCGATCAGTCCGGTGAGAGGCGGGGGTCGGCAGGGCCCGAAGTCTAGCTGGGGCCCGCCGCTATACTGCGCCCCCTCCCCGAAAGCCAACGCCGAGCGCACGTTCACGAGCCGTGCTGCTGCGCCGTCACCGCGTGCCATGACCTTGCGCATCCACAACACCCTGTCCCGCAGCCTGGAGACCTTCCGGCCGCTCGAACCCGGCAAGGTGAGGATGTATGTCTGTGGCATCACGGTCTACGACCTCTGCCACATGGGCCACGCGCGCATGGTGATGGCCTTCGACGTGGTGCAACGCTGGCTGCGCGCCAGCGGGCTGGACGTCACCTACGTCCAGAACATCACCGACATCGACGACAAGATCATCCGCCGGGCGCTGGAGCGTGGCATCCCGATCCGTCAGCTGACCGACGAGATGATCGGCGCCATGCACCGCGATTTCGCGGCGCTTGGCGTGCAGCGCCCATCACTGGAACCGCGGGCCACGGAATACGTGCCGCAGATGCTGGACATGATCGGTCAGCTTCAGCACAAGGGCCTGGCGTATCAGGGCGGCACCGGCGACGTGAACTTCGCGGTGCGCAAGTTCGCCGGCTACGGCCGGTTGTCCGGCAAGTCGGTCGACGAACTGCGCGCTGGCGAGCGTGTCGCCGTGCTGGAAGGCAAGGACGACCCGCTTGACTTCGTGCTCTGGAAGGCCGCCAAGCCCGATGAGCCGGCGGACGCCAAGTGGGACAGTCCCTGGGGCCCGGGCCGCCCGGGCTGGCACATCGAGTGCTCGGCCATGAGTTGCGCGGTGCTGGGCGAGACATTCGACATCCACGGTGGCGGCCTGGACCTGCAGTTCCCGCACCACGAGAACGAACTGGCCCAGAGCGAAGGGGCCAACGGCCCCGGCTTCGCACGCTACTGGCTGCACAACGGCTTTCTGAACATCGACAACGAAAAGATGTCCAAGAGCCTGGGCAACTTCTTCACCATTGCCGATGTGCTGCAGAAGTTCGACGGCGAGACGGTGCGCTTCTTCATGCTGCGCACCCATTACCGCAGCCCGCTGAACTACAGCGACGTCAATCTGGAGGACGCGCGCCTGGGCCTGCGGCGGCTGTACACGGCGCTGGACGGCGTCACGCTGCCGGCCGAAGCGGACGACATCGACTGGGCCGACCCGCGCGCCGCCACCTTCAAGGCGGCGATGGACGAGGACTTCCAGACGCCAGCGGCACTGGCGGTGCTGTTCGAACTGGCCGGCGATGCCAACCGCGGCGATGCCGCTGCCGCCATGTTGCTGCGCCAGCTGGGCGGCGTGCTGGGCATCCTGCAGCAACCACCGCGCGCCTGGCTGCAGGGCGGGGCGACGCTGGACGCTGCCGCCATCGAGGCGCAGATCGCGGCCCGTGCCGCGGCCAAGAAGGCCCGAGACTTCGCCGCCGCCGATCGCATCCGCGCCGAACTGCTGGCCGCCGGCATCGAACTGCAGGACGCCGCCCAGGGCACGACCTGGACGGCGAAGGGCTGAGCCGCATGGTCCGCGCCGCCGCTGCGCCGGCTTCGCCCGACTACTGGGACGATGCCTGCCGCCACCTGTCGCGCCGCGACCGGGTGCTCAAAAAGCTGATCCCGCAGTTTGGCGACGCCCGCCTGCAGAGCCGGGGCGACGCCTTCACCACGCTGGCCCGCAGCATCATCGGCCAGCAGATCTCGGTGAAGGCGGCACAGAGTGTCTGGGACCGGTTTGCCGCGGCAGTGGGCGGGCCGTCCCATCGCCTGGCGCCAGGCGCCGTGCTGCAACTGCCGGTGGACAGCCTGCGCGGCGCCGGCCTTTCGGCGCGCAAGGCGGAGTATCTGCAGGACCTGGCGCGCCACTTCGACGAGGGCCGCGTCCACCCCACGCAATGGAAGGACATGGCCGACGACAGCATCGTCGACGAACTCGTGGCCATCCGCGGCATCGGCCGCTGGACGGCCGAGATGTTCCTGATCTTCCACCTGATGCGCCCCGACGTACTGCCGCTGGACGACCTTGGCCTGCTCAAGGGCATCAGCGTCAACTACTTCAGCGGCGAGCCGGTGTCACGCGCCGAGGCGCGGGAGGTGGGCGACGCCTGGGCGCCGTATCGCTCGGTCGCCGTTTGGTACATTTGGCGCAGCCTGGATCCCCTGCCGGTCGACTACTGACGGGCGACGCAATGAGCAAACGACATTTCCTCGAGTTCGAGACCCCGATCGCCGAACTCGAGTCCAAGATCGATGAGCTGCGCTATGTGCAGAACGAGTCGGCGGTGGACATCTCCGACGAGATCGACCGCCTGTCGAAGAAGAGCCAGCAGCTCACCAAGGAGATCTACGCCAGCCTGAACCCCTGGCAGGTGACGCAGATCGCGCGCCACCCGCAGCGGCCCTACACGCTGGACTACGTGAACGAGGTCTTCACCGAATTCCAGGAACTGCACGGCGACCGCCACTACGCCGACGACCTCAGCATCGTCGGCGGTCTGGCGCGTTTCAACGGCAGCGCCTGCATGGTCATCGGCCACCAGAAGGGCCGCGACACCAAGGAGCGCACGGCGCGCAATTTCGGCATGTCGCGCCCCGAGGGCTATCGCAAGGCACTGCGCCTGATGCAGCTGGCCGAGAAGTTCGGCCTGCCGGTGTTCACCTTCGTCGACACGCCCGGCGCCTACCCGGGCATCGGCGCCGAGGAGCGCGGCCAATCGGAGGCCATCGGCCGCAACATCTTCGAGATGGCGCAGCTGGAAGTGCCCATCATCAGCACCATCATCGGCGAGGGCGGCTCCGGTGGTGCGCTGGCCATCAGCGTGGGTGACCAGGTCCTGATGCTGCAGTACTCCGTCTATTCGGTGATCTCGCCGGAAGGTTGTGCGTCCATCCTCTGGAAAACCTCCGGGCGCGCCGCCGACGCCGCCGAGGCGCTGGGCATCACGGCGCACCGGCTGAAGGCGCTGGGCCTGGTCGACAAGATCGTCAACGAGCCGGTCGGTGGTGCGCACCGCGATCCCAAGTGGATGGCTTCGGCCCTGAAGCGTGCGCTGAACGACGCGCTGCGCCAGGTGTCCGACCTCAAGCCCAAGGACCTGCTGCAGCGCCGTTACGAGCGTCTGCAGGCCTATGGGCGCTTCAGCGACACCACCGCGCGCTGACATTGCCGTCGCGGCCAGTGGTGGCCGCGATTCCACCGCCTTGCTGCACGCCACGCTGCGCGCTGCGCTGCCTCTGGGCGTGCGCGTGCACGCGCTGCATGTGCACCATGGCCTGCACCCGCAGGCTGGCCAATGGGCGAAGCAGGTCAGCGCGCAGGCGCGCCGCTGGGGTGCCAGCTTTCACGAGAACCAGCTGGCCGGCGCGCCGGCACCTGCCGAAAGCATTGAGGCGTGGGCCCGCCGAGGCCGCTATGCCGCGCTGGCCGTCATGGCCCGGTCGGCGGGCTGCACCCTCGTGCTGCTGGCCCACCACCGCCGCGACCAGGCCGAAACCGTGCTGCTGCAGCTGTTGCGCGGCGGTGGGGCACGGGGCCTGGCGGCTATGCCGGCTGACGTGGTGCGCGACGGCATCCGCTGGCTGCGCCCCTGGCGCGACCAGCCCCGCGAGGCCATCGAGGCCTACCTGAAGCGGCATCGCCTGCGCTGGGTCGACGACCCTGGCAACGACGATGCACGCTATGCGCGCAATCGCCTGCAGCATCGGGTCTGGCCCGCGCTGACCGCTGCGTTTCCGCAGGCGGAGCCGGCCCTGGTCGGTGCTGCCGCACGGGCTGCCGAAGAGGCCGAGGCCTTGCGTGAACTCGCCGCCATCGACGCGGCCCACTGCCTTGAAGGTAATGCGCTCAGGATCCGTGCATGGTGCGGTCTGTCGCCCGCACGCCAGGCCCTGCTGCTGCGTCGCCAGATCGAAGCGTGGTCGGCTCGCGGGGTGCCAGGCACCCTGGTGCGGCGCCTGATGGCAGAACTGCCGCGCACACCTTCCGGACATTGGCCGGCGCCCGGTGGCCAGTTGGTGCTGCGCCGAGGTGGACTGCGGTACGTGCCAACGCCGTCAGCCGCCGGACAGGACAGCGACTAGAATCCGCGGGTTTGCCCGCATGCGCCACACCGGCGCCGGGCCGTGACCCCCGCAACCCATGGCACTCATCGTTCACAAGTACGGCGGCACCTCGATGGGGTCGACCGAGCGCATCCGCAACGTCGCCAAGCGCGTCGCCAAATGGGTGCGCGCCGGCCACCAGCTCGTCGTCGTGCCTTCGGCGATGAGCGGCGAAACCAACCGCCTGCTGGGCCTGGCCAAGGAACTGCAGCCCGAGCGCCTCGGCCCCGACGCGATGCGCGAGCTCGATGCCATCGCTGCCACCGGTGAGCAGGTGTCGGTCGGTCTCTTGGCGCTGGCGCTGCAGAGCGAGGGCCTGCAGGCCGTGAGCTACGGCGGCTGGCAGGTGCCCGTGCGCACCGACTCGGCCTTCACCAAGGCGCGCATCCAGAGCATCGACGACACCCGCGTGCGCGCCGACCTGGCCGCCGGCAAGGTGGTCATCATCACCGGTTTCCAGGGTATCGACGACCTGGGCAACGTCACCACGCTGGGCCGCGGTGGTAGCGACACGTCGGCGGTGGCGGTGGCCGCGGCGATGAAGGCCGACGAGTGCCTGATCTACACCGACGTGGACGGTGTCTACACCACCGACCCGCGCATCGTGCCGGAGGCGCAGCGCCTGCACACCATCTCCTTCGAGGAGATGCTGGAGATGGCCAGCCTGGGCAGCAAGGTGCTGCAGATCCGTTCGGTGGAGTTCGCCGGCAAGTACCGCGTGCCGTTGCGCGTGCTGTCGAGCTTCACCCCCTGGGACATTCCGCTCGACGACGAAGCGCGTTCGGGCACCCTGATCACGTTCGAGGAAGACGAGAAGATGGAACAAGCCGTCGTGTCCGGCATCGCGTTCAACCGCGACGAAGCCAAGATCACCGTGATGGGCGTGCCCGACAAGCCGGGCATCGCCTACCAGATCCTCGGCCCGGTGGCCGATGCCAACATCGACATCGACGTCATCATCCAGAACGTCTCGCACGACGGCAAGACCGATTTCAGCTTCACCGTGCACCGCAACGACTTCGCGCGCACCATGGACCTGCTGAAGAACCAGGTCGGCCCGGCCACCGGCGCTGCACAAGTGCTGGGCGACCCGAAGATCTGCAAGGTGTCCATCGTCGGCATCGGCATGCGCAGCCACGTGGGCGTGGCCAGCAACATGTTCCGCACGCTGTCGGAGGAGGGCATCAACATCCAGATGATCTCCACCAGCGAGATCAAGACCTCGGTCGTCATCGACGAGAAGTACATGGAGCTGGCCGTGCGAGCCCTTCACAAGGCCTTCGGTCTCGACGGCGAGGCGCCTGCCGCCGCCTGATTGCTGCCACGCTCATTCAGGCCGCTTCTTTGCGGTTAGAATGCGTGGCTTCGCGTGGGAGTCGTGACCGAGTGGCCGAAGGTGCTCCCCTGCTAAGGGAGTATGTGGGCAAAACCTGCATCGAGGGTTCGAATCCCTCCGACTCCGCCACCACGCGAACCTGATCCAGCCAAAACGCCCGCAACAGCGGGCGTTTTGTTTTGCCGGCCAGAATCCGGCGATGGACTCCCTTTCCCAGATCGCGCTCGGTGCCGCAGTTGGTGTCGCCGCCATGGGCCGCCGCACCTCACCCTGGAAGGCCGCCGCCTGGGGCGCCGTGGCGGGTACGCTGCCCGACCTGGACGTGCTGATCGACCATGGCGACCCGATCCTCAACATGGTGCTGCACCGCGCCGAGACGCATGCACCGTTCTGGCTGACGCTGTTCTCACTGCCATTCGCGATGGCTGTCGCACGGCTCAACGGTGAATGGGACCGCTGGCGGCGCTGGTGGTGGGCGATGTGGCTCGCCCTGGTGACACACCCGCTGCTCGATGCGACGACGGTCTACGGCACCCAGTTGGCGCTACCGTTCAGCGACCACCCCTATGGCGTCGGCAGCATCTTCATCATCGACCCGCTCTACACGCTGCCGTTGTTGGTCGGCGTGGCGTGGGCGCTGCGCGCACCGGCGGGCCATGGCCGGCGCGCCAACACCATCGGCCTGGTGTTGAGCACCGCGTATCTGGGCTGGGGCATGCTGGCCCAGGGTTGGATCAGCGAAAGGGCGGAGCAGGCACTGGCCGCCCAGGACATCCACGCCGAGCGGATCCTGGTCACGCCCACAGCCTTCAACACCGTGCTCTGGCGCGTCGTGGCCATCGACGGCGCGCAGTACCACGAGGGCTTTGCCTCGCTGCTGGACGACACGCCGGCGATGCAGTTCGACCGTTTCGACCGTGGCAACGCGCTGGCGGGCGACATCGGTGGCCTGTCCGGCGTTCAGCGCATCCAGGCCTTCAGCAAGGGGTTCTGGGCGATTTGGGAGCAGGGCGGGCAACTGGGCATCACCGACTTGCGCATGGGGCAGGAGCCGGCCTACATCTTCCGCTTCGCGGTGGCGGAGCGGCACAGCCCGGTCGTGCCGTTGGCGGTGTCACGGCAACTGGGCAGCCGGCCCGATCTTCGGCGTGGCATCGCCTGGTTGTGGCGGCGCGCCGTAGGCGAGCCGCTGCCACCGCCGCGCTGACTGCTCGGCCCGGCCCCCTCTGTCTGGCAGGGTGCCCAAGGGATTGAAGTGCGCGGCGGCGCAAGGCATCGCAGCATGCCGTCCTGACAACCCTTGCGCATCCGGACACGCCTGCACAATGGGGCCATGCCCACCGCTGAGACGTCCGCCCTGAAGCCAGTGACGACCTCAACGTCGCGCTGGCACGGCGCCGCGTGGATGGGCGGCGCGGTCCTGTCCTTCCTGCTGATGGCACTGTCCGGGCGTGAACTCTCCAGCACCCTGAGCACCTTCCAGATCCTGTGCTTTCGCAGCGTGGTGGGTCTGGCGGTGGTCGGTGCACTGGCAGGGCATGCTGGCTGGGGCCTGCTGCGCACGCGGCGACTGGGCCTGCACACGGCCCGCAATCTGGCCCACCTGGGCGGACAGTTCGGCTGGTTCTTCGCCATCGGCGCACTGCCGCTGGCCAGTGTCTTTGCCATCGAGTTCACCATCCCGCTGTGGACGGCGCTGTTGGCGGCGCTGCTGCTGCGCGAGCGGCTGACGGCGCAGCGTGCCGGGCTCATCGTGCTCGGTCTTGCAGGGGTGCTGATGATCCTGAGGCCCGGTGCCGGCCTGCTGCAGTGGGCGTCGCTGGCCGCGCTGGGCGGCGCCGTGGCCTATGCGCTGAGCTACCTGGCCACCAAGCGCCTGGCACCGACCGAAGCGCCCTTAGCGATCCTGTTCTACATGACGGTGGTGCAGTTGCCATTGGCCGCCGCCGGCGCGCTGTGGACCTGGCAGCCACCGGATTGGGACCAGTGGCCATGGATCCTGCTCGTGGGCCTGACCGCGCTCAGCGCGCACTACTGCATCGCGCGCGCCCTGGCCCTGGCGGATCTGGCCGCGGTGATGCCGGTGGACTTCCTGCGCCTGCCGCTGGTGGCGCTGGTCGGCTGGTGGCTCTACGGGGAGGGCGTCGACGCCCTGGCGCTGGCAGGCATGGTGGTGATCGTGGTCGCCAACGTGCTCAACCTGCGCGCGCGCTGAGCCGGCCACTCAGCCCGTTCAGCAGGGCATCAACCGCGCCAGACCCCGCGGCCACGAGGTCGAAACTGCCGCGGTCCAGCAGCCAGGTCTGCATCAGGCCCACCACCAGGCCGTGCACGGCAATGGCGTCGGACGCCGGCAACCCGGCATGTTCCAGGCAGCGGGCGATGGTGGCGATGTGCTCCGCCACCGCCTGCCGGTGTCGCGTGCGAACGGTGCTGAGCTCGTCCACCGTCTCCACCTTGTGCAGCGCGATCTCGAACACACGCTGGGTCTGCTCATCGGTGGCCACACGTTCGAGCATCGTGATCAGCAGGGCGCGCAGGCGGGCCAGCGGCTCGTGGCCCGGGCACTGCTCCATGGCCGCGCGGGCCTGTTCGATGGGCAGCTTGACGCGCTTCATCATGGCGTCGAACAGCTCGGCCTTGTCACTGAAGTGGTGGTAGACCGCACCGCGGGTCACGCCCGCTTCCAGCGCAATATGCTGAAGCGACGTGCGCGACACGCCCCGGGCCTCGAACAGGCGCTCGGCGGCGTCCAGGATGGCCGTTCGGGTGGCTTCGGCTTCGGCCTTGGTGCGGCGGACCATGGTGTCGGGGGTTGGCGGCGACGTCACCTTGCTGCAGCGCAGCAGATGACAGGAATGTAATTCATACATTCTAGACTGTATGTATACTGCTGTCACGCCCAGCGCTTGATGCGCCTCAATTCCCGACCGGACCCCACAAGGACGCCCGATGGCTTCGTCGCCCGTTCGAGCCCAGCGCTCGCTTTCCCTCATCTCCCTGGCCGCGCTGACGGCACTGCTGGCCGCCTGTGGCGGCGGTGGCGCACCCGCCGCCGGCGGCGGTGCACCGCCACCCGCGCCGGTGGGCGTGCTGGCGGTGCATCCGCAGCCGGTGGCCCTGCAGCAGGAACTGCCGGGGCGCGTCGAGGCTCGCCGCACGGCCCAGGTGCGCGCCCGGGTCACGGGCGTCGTCACTGCCCGCCTGTTCACCGAAGGCAGCGACGTGAAAGCCGGCCAGGCGCTGTACCGCATCGACCCGGCGCCGTATGAAGCGGCCCTGGCCAGCGCGCAGGCGCAGCAGCAGCGCGCCGAAGCTGCGGCCACCCAGGCACGCCTGACCGCGGAGCGCTATGCCCCGCTGGCTGAGGCCAAGGCCATCAGCGCCCAGGACTACGCCGTGGCGCTGGCCACGCAGAAGACGGCCGAAGCCGACGTGGCCGCGGCGAAGGCCGCGGTGCAGGCTGCGCGTCTGAACCTGGGCTATGCGCAGGTCACGGCGCCGATCGCCGGCCGGATCGGCCGAGCCCTGGTCACTGAAGGTGCGCTGGTCACCGCGGCCGAGGCCACGCCCCTGGCCGTCATCCAGCAGGTGGACCGCGTCTACGTGAACTTCACCCAGTCCGCCAACGAATTGCTGACCCTTCGGCAGGCCGTGGCGGCAGGCCGGCTGCAGCGCACCGGCGGCGACAGCGTGCCGGTGCAGGTCGTGCTCGACGACGGCAGCGTGCTGCCGCAGACCGGGCGCCTGCTCTTCAGCGACCTCAGCGTGGACGCCACGTCCGGCCAGGTGACCTTGCGCGCCGACCTGCCCAACCCGCAGGGCCTGCTGCTGCCGGGCCAGTACGTGCGTGTGCGCCTGGCGCAGGCCACCTTGCCGCAGGCCATGCTGCTGCCGCAGCAGGCCGTCACCCGCACCCAGCAGGGCGATACCGTGCTGGTGGTGGGCGAGGGCAACAAGCCGGCCCAGCGCAAGATCACCGTCGCGGGCGCCCAGGGCGGCCAGTGGGTGGTCACAGGAGGTCTGCAGGCTGGTGAACGCGTGATCGTCGACGGCTTCCAGAAGATGTTTGTGCCCGGCGCGCCGGTGAACCCGATGCCGTGGACGCCACCGTCGGCCGCATCGGCACCAGCATC
Organism: Burkholderiaceae bacterium; assembly: GCA_024235915.1. GTDB lineage: Bacteria > Pseudomonadota > Gammaproteobacteria > Burkholderiales > Burkholderiaceae_C > Rubrivivax. The sequence goes on from JACKLO010000011.1 coordinate 215,966, forward strand.
GGCCGTCGCCGCCGCGCCCGCTTCGGCCGCCAGCCGCTGACCCGGGGCCCACGATGTCGAAGTTCTTCATCGACCGCCCCATCTTTGCGTGGGTGATCGCGCTGTTCATCATGGTGATGGGCGGCGTGGCGATCAAGCAGCTGCCGATCGCGCAGTACCCGCCGGTGGCACCACCGTCCATCGTCGTCAGCGCGGCCTACCCGGGCGCGTCGGCGCAGACGCTGGAAGACGCGGTGCTGGCCGTCATCGAGCGCGAGATGAACGGCGCGCCCGGCCTCATCTACATGGAAACCGTGGCCCAGGCCAACGGCAGCGGCAGCATCACGCTGAGCTTCGAGCCAGGCACCAACGCCGACCTGGCGCAGGTGGAGGTGCAGAACCGCGTCTCCCGCGCCACGCCACGGCTGCCCAGTGCGGTGACGCAGCAGGGCGTGCGGGTGGACAAGTCGCGCTCCAACTTCCTGCTCTTCACCATCCTGACCTCCAGCGACCCCGCCTGGGACCCGGTGGCCCTGGGCGACTACGCCTCGCGGAACGTGCTGCCGGAACTGCAGCGTGTGCCCGGCGTCGGCCAGGCGCAGTTGTTCGGCACCGAGCGCGCCATGCGCATCTGGCTGGACCCGGCCAAGTTGCGCGGCTTCAGCCTGTCCAGCGCCGAGGTGCTGACCGCCGTCCGCGCGCAGAACGCGCAGGTCTCGGCCGGTGGCATCGGCGAATTGCCCATCGTCGACGGACAGCGCATCTCGGCCACCGTCACCGTCTCGGGCCAGCTGTCCTCGCCGGAGCAGTTCGGCGCCATCGTGCTGCGCGCCAACGCCGACGGCTCCAGCGTGCGCCTGCGCGACGTGGCACGCATCGAGCTCGGGGCCCAGGCCTACGCCACCTCGGCGCGCCTGAACGGCCAGCCGTCCACCGGCATCGGCGTGCAGCTGTCGCCCACGGGCAACGCGCTGCAGACCGCCGCCGCCATCCGCGCCAAGATGGACGAGCTGCAGGGCTACTTCCCGGCCGGGATGAGCTACGCCATCCCCTACGACAGCTCGCGCTTCATCCGCATCTCCATCACCCAGGTGGCCGAGACGCTGCTGGAGGCCGTGGGCCTGGTGTTCCTGGTGATGCTGCTGTTCCTGCAGAAGATCCGCTACACCATCATCCCGACCATCGTGGTGCCCGTGGCGCTGCTGGGCACCTTTGCCGTGCTGCTGGCGCTGGGCTTCTCGATCAACGTGCTCACCATGTTCGGCATGGTGCTGGTGATCGGCATCGTGGTCGATGACGCCATCGTGGTGGTGGAAAACGTCGAGCGCATCATGGCCACCGAGCACCTGGGGCCCTACGAGGCGACACGCAAGGCCATGGGGCAGATCCAGGGCGCCATCGTCGGCGTCACCGTGGTGCTGATCTCGGTGTTCGTGCCGCTGGCCTTCTTCGCCGGCGCGGTGGGCAACATCTACCGCCAGTTCGCTGCGGTGATGGTCACCGCCATCGCCTTCTCGGCGTTCCTGGCGCTGAGCCTGACGCCGGCGCTCTGCGCCACGCTGCTCAAGCCCATCGAACCCGGGCATGAACACGCACGCCGTGGGCCCTTTGCCTGGTTCAACCGCGCCTTCACGCGCACGTCCAACGGGTACGGCACCGGCGTGAAGGCCATGCTGCCGCGCGCCGGCCGGCTGATGGTCATCTACGCCGTGCTGGTGGGCCTGCTGGGCTATGTCTACATGCGCCTGCCCGGCAGCTTCCTGCCGGCCGAGGACCAGGGCAACCTGATCGTCAGCGTGCAGCTGCCGCCGGGCGCCACGCAGGAACGGGCGCGTGCGGTGATGACGCAGGTCGAAGGCTTCATGCTGAAGCAGCCGGAGGTCGAGAGCATGGTCGGCGTGCTGGGCTTCAGCTTCAGCGGCCAGGGGCAGAACGCGGCGCTGGCCTTCGTGACGCTCAAGCCCTGGGATGAACGCACCGGCCCCGGGCAGAGTGCCCAGGCCCTGGCCGGCCGCGCCTTCGGCGCCCTGGCCGGCATCCGTGACGCCTTCATCTTCCCGCTCAGCCCGCCGCCGATCCCTGAACTCGGCCAGGCCAGCGGCTTCAACCTGCGCCTGCAGGACCGCGCCGGCAAGGGCCACGACGCCCTGGTGGCGGCCCGCAACCAGTTGATGGGCCTGGCGTCGCAGAGCAAGGTCGTGACCCAGGTGCGCCCCGACGGCCTGGAAGACGCCCCGCAGCTGCAACTGGACATCGACCGCGAGAAGGCTGCCGCGCTGGGGGTGAGCTTCGACGCCATCAACGCCACCATCTCCACGGCGCTGGGTTCGAGTTACGTCAACGACTTCCCCAGTTCAGGCCGGCTGCAGCGCGTGGTGGTGCAGGCCGATGCGCCGGCGCGCATGCAGCCCGAGGACCTGCTGAAGCTCTCGGCGCCCAGCAGCCGCGGTGGCCTGGTGCCGCTGTCGGCCTTCGCCAGCACGAAGTGGGTCACCGGCCCGATGCAGACCATCCGCTACAACGGCTACCCGGCCATGCGCCTGGGCGGCTCGGCGGCGCCGGGCTACAGCACCGGCGACGCCATGGCGGAGATGGAACGCCTGGTGGCGCAGCTGCCGGCTGGCTTCGGCTATGAATGGACCGGCATCAGCCGCGAGGAGAAGATCGCGGGCAGCCAGGCGGTGGTGCTCTACGGCTTTGCCGTGCTCGCCGTCTTCCTGTGCCTGGCAGCGTTGTACGAAAGCTGGGCCATCCCGCTGGCGGTGATCCTGGTGGTGCCGCTGGGCGTGCTCGGTGTGGTGCTGGCCACGCTGGGGCGAGGCTTGTCGAACGACGTGTACTTCCAGGTCGGCCTGATCACCATCATCGGCCTGTCGGCGAAAAACGCGATCCTGATCATCGAGTTTGCGAAGGATCTGCAGGCGCAGGGCAGGGCGGTGTTCGACGCCGCGCTGGAGGCCGCGCGGCTGCGCTTCCGTCCCATCGTGATGACCTCGATGGCTTTCACGCTGGGGGTGCTGCCGTTGTTCCTGGCCACCGGCGCCGGGTCGGCCAGCCAGCGGGCCATCGGCACCGGCGTGGTGGGCGGCATGCTCACGGGCACGCTGTTCGCCGTGATCTTCGTGCCGCTTTTCTTCGCCGTGGTGCGGCGCTTCTTCCCGCCCAGTGCGCGGCAGCAGCGGTTTGCCCGCCACGAGACCGAAAACCAGAACCTGCACCTGCCGCAGGAGGATCGATGACCCGCCGACTCCTTTCGCTGACCGCGGTCGCCCTCGCGGCCACGCTGGCCGGCTGCGCCTTGACCCCGACGTATGAGCGCCCGGCGGCGCCGGTGGCGGCCACCTTCCCGTCGCCGGCCGCTGAAGCGGGCACCGCTGCCGCGCAACTGCCCTGGGCCGACTTCATCGTCGATGCACGCAGCCAGGCGCTGGTGCGGGCCGCCTTGGCCAACAACCGCGACCTCCGCGTTGCGGTGCTCAACGTCGAGCAGGCACGCGCCGCGCTGGGCGTGCAGCAGGCCGACCGTCTGCCGACGCTGAACGCGGGTGCGGCGGTCAGCCGCAGCAGTGCCAGCAGCAGCTACACCGCCGGCCTGCAGGTGACCAGCTTCGAGCTCGACCTCTTCGGCCGTGTGAAGAGCCTCACCGAGGCCGCGGCCGCACGCCTGTTGGCCAGCGACGAGGCGCGCCGCGCCGTGCAGCTGAGCCTGGTCACGGCGGTGGCCGATGCCGACCTGGTCCTGCGCGCCGACGAGGTGCTGATCGCTCTGACCCAGCAGGTGCTGGCCTCACGCGAGGCCTCGCTGAAGCTCGTGAAGCTGAAATTCGACGCCGGTGCCGCCGGCGAGCCGGAGCTGCGCACCAGCGAATCCCTGGTGGCGGCCGCGCAGGTGAGCGCCGCTGCGCTGGAACGCCAACGCCTGCAGCACCTCAATGCCCTGGTGCTGCTGCTGGGCGGGCCGTTGCCGGCCGGGCTGCCGGCCGCCACGCCGCTGCAGGGTGTCACCTATGCCGACCTGCCCGCGGGCCTGCCGTCGGACGTGCTTCTGCAGCGCCCCGACGTGCGCCAGGCGGAACAGCTGCTGGTGGCGGCCAATGCCAACATCGGTGCCGCGCGGGCCGCCTTCTTCCCGCGCATCTCGCTCACCGGCAGCCTGGGTTTTGCCAGCACCGACCTGCAGTCGCTGTTCGACCAGAGCGCCTGGAGCTTCGCGCCGCAGCTGCTGATGCCGCTGTTCGATGCCGGCCGCAACGAAGCCAACCTGGCAGCCGCGCGTGTGGCCCGCGAGCTGGCCGTGGCGCAGTACGAAAAGAGCATCCAGACCGCCTTCCGCGAAGTGGCCGATGCCCTGGCCACACGCGCCACGCTGGGCGACCAGTTGCGGGCCCAGCGCACCCAGGCTGACGCAGAACAGCGCCGCCTGGCCCTGGCCGAACGGCTGCTGGCCGCGGGCGCCGCCAGCCAGCTGGACCGGCTGGACGCCGAGCGCTCGGCGCTGAGCGCCCGCCAGGCCGTGATCCAGCTGGAACTGGCGCAGCGGCAGAACGCGTTGCTGCTGTACCGCGTGCTGGGCGGCGGCTCGGCGGTGCAGGAAGCCGCCACGGCAGCGTCGCCCACGGCGGCAGGATCAACCACCGCCTCAGCACGGTCCTGAGGCGATCCTGAGCACCACGGCCCGCCGCTGGCCCATCGTCGCCCGCCTGGGGGTGGCGCAGACGCTGGCCTGGGCGTCGAGCTACTACCTGCCGGCCCTGCTGGCTGCGCCGATGGCCCACGACCTGGGGGTGGCCACGACCACGGTGTTCGCCGCCTTCTCCGTGGCCATGCTGTTGGCCGCGGCCGTGGGCCCCGCCGCTGGCCGCGCCATCGACCGCCTTGGAGGCCGACCGGTGCTGATCGGCAGCAACCTGGTCTTCGCCGCGGGCCTGGGGGCATTGGCCGTGGCTCAGGGTCCGTGGACATTGTTCGCGGCATGGCTGCTCATCGGTGCCGCCATGGGCAGCGGCCTCTACGAAGCCGGGTTTGCCACGCTGGTGCGCCTGTGGGGCCATGGCGCGCGCGGCGGCATCACCGGCATCACCTTGATCGCCGGCTTTGCCAGCACCGTGGGCTGGCCGCTGAGCGCCTGGCTGGAGGCCGAGTTCGGCTGGCGTGTCGCTTGCGCCGCCTGGGCACTGCTGCACCTGGGCCTGGGCCTGCCGCTGAACGCCAGCCTGCCGAAGGCGGCGCCATTGCCCTCGGCGTCCTCCGCCACGGCTTCGGCCGAAGACACAACAGATACGGGGCGTACAGCCCCCGTCCACACCAGCGACGCCCCGGATTTCGCCACGCCGCCACCGTTGGCGCATCCGCTGCGGGCCGGGCTGCTGCTGTCCTTCGTGTTCGCGGCCACCTGGTTCGTCAGCACCGCCATGGCTTCCCATCTCCCTGCGGTGCTCCAGCTGGCAGGCGCCGGCGCGGCGGCGGCCGTGGCCGTCGGCAGCCTGATTGGCCCGGCCCAGGTGGCCGGCCGCTTGATGGAGGCCGGCTGGCTGCGCCGGCTGCACCCGCTGCTGTCGGCCCGGCTGGCCGCGCTGGGTCATCCGGCAGGCGTGCTGGTACTGGTGGGGCTGGGGCCTGTGGCGGCGCCGGCCTTTGCCATCCTGCACGGGCTGGGCAACGGCATCATGACCATCGCCAAGGGCACGCTGCCGCTGGCCATCTTCGGGCCCCGCGGCTATGGCCAGATGCAAGGGCTGCTGATGGCGCCGACGCGGCTGGCCCAGGCAGCCTCGCCGCTGCTGTTCGGTGCCGCACTGGAGGGCTGGGGGCTGGGCGCCATGGCCCTGAGCAGTGGCCTATGCCTGCTGGCCTTCGGGGCCTTGATCGTGCTGCCACGGGCTTCGGGCATGACACTGCGGCAAGACTGAGCTTGCATCCAGTGCTGTGTGCATGTACAGTTCATGGCAGGAGATCGCCATGAAGCACGTCTTTCGCCAGCACTACCACCCCGCCACCCCGATGATGCCCGCCTGGATGTGGCGGCTCTGGGCCTGGTTCTGACAACGTCGAAGCCGCCGCATGCGCCCCCTGTTCGTCCGCCGCAGTCTCTGGCATCGCCTGCCGGCACGCCTGGCCGGCATGGCCGCCGGCGTCGCCGCACTGGGCTCGCTGATGGCGATGTGGCTGTCGGCGCAATGAGCCGCCAGGGCCTGATGCAGTGCCTGGCAGCGCACACCAAGTGCGGCGTGAAATGAAACCCCCACGCCTACTTCGTTCACTGCGCCCCGCGGGGGTTGCCGGTACCTTCGGAACGGCCGGGCGGTACTGACGTGAACGCGCCCTTGTTGCCGGAACGGCTCATTCATCCACAAGCCGCTTCCGCTGAGCCTTCGCTGGACCTGGCCACCGCCGGCGTGCTGCGTGTGGTCTGGGCTTCGCGGTTCGGGGCGATGTTGATCGAAGTGCGCGCCGGCGCGGCCTATGTCAACGGTCAGCGTGTGGAGCCGGCCCAGGCTGCACCGCCCTCGCCCCCGCCCCCGCGTCTGCGTCGGATTCCCTGACGCCTGAGCAACCGTCGCTGTTCGTCAGTGCCGTCGTCAGCGTGCAGGGCAGGGCGCGCGGCAGGGTGGTGGGGTCAGGCCGCTCAATCGTCATAGCGCTGGTGCACGTAGCGGCCCGGGGCGGCACCCAGCCCCTCGCGGGCGCCCATCGTGCGGGCAGGCACCTGCTGCTCGCAGCCTTGTGCCTTCAGCCAGCGATCCCAGGCCGTCCACCACGAGCCGGTCCTTGGCGCGGCCGTCGAAGCCCAGGCCGCAGGTGGCATCCAGCGGTCGCCAGCACGGCGCGTCGCCTCACGCCAGCGCCGGCCCGGGTGTCCGGGTTCGCTGACGATGCCGGCATTGTGGCCACCGCTGGCGAGCACGAAGGTGATCTCCGTGTCCGTCAGGCCATGCAGCTTGTAGACACTGCGCCAGGGCGCCACATGGTCCCGTTCCGTGCCCACCAGGAACACCGGCAGGCGCAGGTCACGCAATGACACCGGCCGGCCCTCCACACAGTAGCGGGACAGTGCCAGTTCGTTGTGCAGGTACAGCCGCCGCAGGTACTGGCTGTGCATGGCCGCCGGCATGCGCGTGGTGTCGGCGTTCCAGGCCATGAGGTCATTCGGCCGCAGGGCTTCCCCCATCCAGATCTCGCGCAGCGTCGCTGACCAGACCAGTTCACGCGAATGCAGGAACTGGAAGCTGCCCGCCATCTGCCGGCCACTGAGGTAGCCGCGCTCGGCCATCATGTCCTCCAGCAGCGCCACCTGGCTCTCGTCGATCAGCACGCCCATCTCCCCCGGCTCGCTGAAGTCGGTCTCCGCCGCCAACAGGCTCATCGATGCCAGTGAGGGTAGGGCGGCAGCGTCCGCCACCGCACCCTGGCGCGCCAATGCGGCAGCTGCGATCGACAGCAGCGTCCCGCCCAGGCAGTAGCCCACCGCGTGAACCGCCTGCCCCGGCACAAGCCGACCAATGGCAGCAAGGGCATCGAACACACCCAGGTTCAGGTAGTCGTCCATGTCCAGCAGCGCGTCCGCAGCGTCGGGGTTTCGCCAGGACAGGATGAACACGGTGTGCCCCTGCGCCACCAGCCAACGCACCATCGAATCGTGCGGCGACAGGTCCAGGATGTAGTACTTCATGATCCAGCTCGGGACGATGAACACCGGCTCGGCCTGCACCTGCGCCGTCGCAGGGCTGTACTGGATCACTTCGACCAGGTCATTGCGGTGCACCACCCGGCCTGGCGTCAGCGCCACCTGCTTTCCGGGTTCAAAGTGCTGCCCACCGTTTTCCACCCGCGGCAGGCCGTGCTGGACGCGCCAGTTGTCCAGGGCATGCGTCCATCCGTCGACAAGATTGCCGCCCCGGCGTTGCACCGTGGCCGTCAAGACCTCGGGGTTGGCCAAGCCGGCGTTCGTCGGTGACAGCATGTCCAACCACTGTCGCGCGAAGGCGCCAACCAGGTCGCGGTGATGGGCCTGCATGCCGCGCAGATCGGTGGCCTCCCGCCACCAGCGTTCAGCCGCCAGTTGTTGCCGTGCCATCCAACTCCAAGGCCAGGCCTGCCAGGGCTTGGCGGCAAAGCGCTGGTCGTCCGGGCGTTCGCTCGCAGCACTTGGCAGCGTCGCCTGGTCCGACGCCGCCGAGGCCGCCTCCTGCCCAAGCTGCCACGCCCGCACGGCAAGTTGAGCGGCACGTGCCGGCTGCGTGCCCAGATGCCACGCCCAGTCGGCCGACGCCAATGCCATCGAACTCGGTGACAGGCCTTGCCAGAACGGCGCCAGCATCGCGTGCAGCCGGCCGTCCAGTGCTTCGGCCTCGGCACGGTCTGGCCGCAGTTCAGGCAGTTCGCAGCCTTTGGGTTGTTCCAGGGTCGGGCGTGGGTCAGGCATGACGCGGGCAGTGGTGTCGACGGCGCAGAGCATGCCGGCGGGTGTCGTGCTGTGGATTGACATCACTTGGCTGAACACCCATTCAGCGCAGTAGAAGAATCCTACGCAACCCCTTGCTTCGCGAACGTGCGTTCACTTCAAGTGAAGCTTGAGGGTGGTACGGTGATAACGAAGTTTCGACACAATCCTCCTCGAAGTGGCATCGATTCCGTCAATGGCGGCATGTAGTCGGTCGACGCGAGCAGGTGCCACTCTCGCCAGGCAGTAGCTCATCCAGCCACCCAAACGCTGCAGTTGCTCAGCGGAGAGGGGCGGCCGTTGCCAAGCACGGGCTTTACCTGCAACGCTCACGACCATCCCGTCCGTGAGGTGTCTGCAATGAGGCGCTCTACCGAGCACATTCGCGCCTGGCGCTGGCGCTTGCAATGGCCGGTACGCAAGCCGGAGCGACCGCAATCAACGTCAAACGCGAGGGCGAGCCGCTACCAACTGAGTCCTTCTTGGGCAGTCGTTGCCTTTCCTTCGCTGCGCTTTCCCTGGTGGGGCGCCCTGTCCAAGCGAGCGCAGGGGCTCTTGCTTGAAGGCTCCTTAGAACCGTTGTCTGCGTGGCGCGCGAGGGTGATGAGACCCTACTATGGGGCGCTGCCACCGCTTCCTGAACTACAGCACCTCTCCATCGACGAGCTGGCAGCGGCCGTTTCCAAGCTGCGGGGTCAGTTCATGTGGCTCGACACCCGCCGTCGTCGCATGTACCAACGCCCGCTGCCGCTGTATGCCTACGACCCGCTCTTCTGCCGCTGGATACGGTCGCTTCCTGACGGCGCCATTCGGTCTCTCGGAGCGCGCTATCTGGACGACTGGACGGAGCTAATGCAGACGGAGGTAGCTCGAGCTCGACTCGCGCTGCTTCGCCCATTGCCGCTGGAAATGCTGCGCGCGTTTTACGTCTATCAGTGTGCGCAGACCGACGCGTTGGCTGGCTGTCAGACCACCTACGACGTCAAGCTCGAGTACGCCACGCTGTACCTTGCCATACATGGCTGCCGCGAACTTGCGGGTCTCCAACGGGAGAACGTCATGCACTGGAAGGACTCGACCCCACCTCCGGCGGCTACTGAAATCTTCAGCGAGCCTGCGGAAGGACGCATGCAGTGGCTCCCCGCAGCTGTCGACCTGCAGACACTGCCTGACTCGGTCGTCATCAACGTCCTACAAATGGTCAAGCAGGCAGACGACCTCCGCGTCGAGCCATTGAGGTGGCGCCCCGTCGTCGGTCCCAAGTGTCAGATTTGCGAGTTGGTCGAAAGGGAGCATCTTCCGCTCGGACCCTTGACCCGCTCCCGGCCGACATTTCCCCCGTTCAGGCCTGGCTGCTCCTGCGAGGTCGTCTTCGACCCAGAGAACGACCCATACATCGAAGCGCCTTGGGGCGATGAGTTGCGTCGCTGGCCGGAGGCGACGCTTCAGAGCATGCGTCTGGTTCTAGCGGCCGCTGAGAGGGACCACTGGCGACGCACGGCGGAGTCGGCCCATTTCGACACCGGTCATGACGAGGTGCGTCGTGAACTTGCACGACAGTGTCGGACAGTGCCTTCGCTCGCGGCGCTGTGGCCGCGCGTAGCCAAGGCCATCGGTGCTAAGGCCACACCTTGACGGATAGGCAAGGCCAGCGCTCGATGTGGGCGCTCCGGGGTCGCAGTGCAGCCCACTGCCGCCAGTCATGGCTGGCATTGAGGCCAAATGCGCCTGGAAGTGCAAGGCCACTACCGCCTCTGACTCACGCAGTGAGGCTGTTTGAGCTTCTGGCTTTGTGTCAAAGCAGGTCGGAATGTGACGGCAGCGGGGCATCGACGCCCGGCTAGTGAGCTCTGCGCGCTGCCTGCTCTCGCTCAAACTGAGCGGCTCGAAGTGCTTCTGCCTGCGCCGGGCTACGCGCTTGCAGCACAGGAAGCCGATGCGCCAGCTGCAAAGTGTCGCTGGCCGCCAGTGCCCATGCTACCGCGGCAATCCCTGTAGGCGGCAGATTGTTGGACCCCAAATCAATGAGAGCTGTGACGACGTCACCGCTTGATTCGCTGCCCCCCACTCGACCGCGCCAGGGAGAGCAGGCATTCGGCGCGGTGCGCCAAGTTCTCTAACTGCTGTGCCTGCTCAGGTGAGTTGAAGTGGGCGGCATCACGCAGCTCCATCACCCACTTTGCGTAGGTACGACGACTTGCATGAGCGACATAGATGTCAAGGCTAACCATCCCCAGTCCAAATCCGAACGGCCCGAGCAATAGCGCAAGTCTTGCCAATTGCGGCAAGCCTGGGACAAGTACGTACGACAAGAGCACAAAGGCGAGTCCGAACGCGGCCGAGAGCCCCAGCATCCTGAGCCGTCGGTTGCAGGTCATTGACTTCATTTCTTGTAAGGCTCGTCGGTGATGAACGGTGGGTGCTTGAACGAGCTAGAAGCATCTTGCTCTGAGCACACGAAGGCGCCGCAGTTTGGCTAGGCCTTCCAAACGTACTCGTACGCCGCGTACACGCCCATCCCAGTAAACACCGCCACAGAGAATGCCATGCCTTGCCAGACTGTACCTTTCAATAACATTGCCGCGCCTCCGAGTAAAGCTCCCAAAGCAGCCGCAAATACAATCAGCAGCAATGAATATGTAAGTTTTTTGTACATCCTTGCCTCATTCCGTAGGTAGAAAAGTTCCGGAACCAGATAGCACGTTCGCAGTAGCCAATCCCCCAGCATTGAAGTTTCGCGCCGCAGTCGTGTTCGGCGGATACTGAAGCGACCTGAGCCTCTCAATGTTGATAGCTCGCTGAACGCTTGGTCCAACATTGGCCAATGCTTGGCCAGCAAAGCCACCGACAGCTCCGAGTGCAAAGTTGACGACTAGATTTCGACCTGCGCCTGTCTCGAAAGGCTTGCATTGAATAGTGTTGTCGATGGCGCCTGTTGCCAGACCAATTTCTTGCATTGGTAACACCCCCCATAAGTAGGGCGCTGCCAAGTCTAGTACTCACGCTTGCTCGAGTCTCGACGGGCTGAGCTGGACTTCGCGTCTGCCGTTGCGATGGCGATGCGACGGCGTCAGCGACGCGGGGCAGTTCAGGAGGTCGAGTGCAACCCGCGCACGCTGAGCGGCGATGGCGTCTCAGCGCCGATGAGTCCAGCCGGTTCACGCTTGTCCGGCCGGCAATGCCGCTTTACGAGCCCTGCGCGGACCCTGGCGCTGCTGATTCACGCAATGCGGCTGTGCGCTCGCAAGACCAACAAGTCCTTGCCAAGTTCAATGGCCCGCCGGTCGGGCAACTCAACTGCCGTCCCAAGTGCACCATACCGACAGGTCTCAGTCGGGTCTCTAACTACCCACGCACGCAAAGGGTCCACCCAGTAGCAAGTGCGCTCCGCAGGGCGCTGGTGTTGAGCGAAGCTTAGCCAAGCTCAGGCCAATGTGCTCAAGAACTTGTCTGGTTCGACAAGCGCTGACACCGGTTCCACAACAGTAGGCCGACCAGTACTCCGCCCGTACCGGCATTGTTCGACCGGAATGTCGCCCACACGTGCGAGAGCAACAACTCTCCAAGGGCCCCGACGACCAGGGTAGAGCTGAGGACAAGAATCCAGATGAGGGTTACGAGTCCGACAACTAGCCATGGTCGATTCCCAACGTCCCGGACCTGTTCGGCGCGCTGCAAGAACGGCTGCGCGGTTCGTAGCGCTGTGAACATGGCCGTCGTGTAGATGATAAGGCTAGTTATTGTTGGAGCAAGAATTTCCATTTTGGTCCTTTCCTGTGTTTAGGCATCGCAATACCGAGGGGAAGTTTGAGCCTGCTGCGAGCGCCGCATTCGGCGCCAGGGAAGGAGCAGTCAGCTGTCCTTTGATTGCGAAGGACTTGGGTGTAGGCTGAAAGAGCGCAGCAATGCGAGGGTTGGGCTTGTAGAAGCTGGTGATACCAGGGAAGGGGGCGGCCCAGCCTGCGAGTGCTCCTACGGCCATCGATTGCAGAAGGTCGTAGGCATCGACCCTTTTGCAGTCGGCGGCAGCCGTCGCAATTGTTTGAACTGCATTCGCGTTAGCCCCTAGAACGGCGGCGCCGAACCGCGAAGTCCCTATGATGGGCAACATGGCTCCAGCGGCTGCTCCGGTCGCTCCGGCAATCGCGGCTTGTCGCCAATTCACATTCCGAAGTGCCTCCCCTACAGACGCCCCCTTCAGCTGTACTGCAACGGAGGTGGCAAAGCCCAATGCACCACCGATAACGCCAGTGACCATGGGCAGCGGAACATTGCCGTCGACGTCGATGTAGGTCAGAGGGTTTGAAAGCGCGTACGCGTAGGTGTTCCATCCGGCTGCCAAGCCCATCGGGTCGCTCTGCACATACCGCCCGGTCTTCGGGTCGTACTCCCGCCAACGGTTCTGGTGGTAGCCGGTCTCCGCGTCGAAATACTGGCCTGGGAAGCGCAGGCCGTAGGAAAACTGCCCGAGTCCGCTCGGGTTCTCGTCGGCCGTGGTCGCCCCGAATGGCTCGCCATCCCAGCGCCACACCACCTGGCCCGAAGTGTTGGTGATGGCACGCGGGGAGTTCAGGTTGTCGGCGTACAGGTAGTGCGCCACGACTGCCTGGCCGTTCGACTTGAACACAGTTGGCAGTACGCCCCATCTTGCCGTCTCCTCAACGGAGAATGGGTGTTAATTCAAATGGTTACACCGAGAACACTTCAGTTTCCGTCCGCGAATCACGAGGATACACGGACGAAGTGCTGGCCAAGCTCTGTCAGCCCAAGCATCTGAATGCACCAACAGTAATTGTGAGTTGCACCGCATGCAACGGTACCGACGAGACAAGACCTCGTGTACGAGCAGAAGTGAAAAAATCAACACACCGGCGCCGACTAAAAAATCGGAACTAGGGAACCAGTATGCGAAGGTAGGCGCAAAGGGGGTGAGCAGGAACAGTCCAAAGGCCATGAGTGTCAGCCCAGTTACCCAGGCCAACAAATAGGCCGCCGCTGCGGCACGTGGGAGCAGTGTGCGAATCATCTCGTACTCTTTGGCTGCTGAATCGGTTGGTACTCCTTAGCCTTGTTGAGAACCAACTCGGTGGACCCGCCGACGACCCCTTCGACGACTGCTCCGCCGCCCTTGTCTAGCCACGGCGTCGGCCGAAGTCGCTGCGCAAGGATGTAGGCAGACGCGCTCCGCCGAGGATTAGCCATATACGTCGCTAGTCTGGCTCCGCAAGTTCCGCCCGCCCCAGACAACAGCGCTAACTCGACGTCAATGTCGGCAACTGGTTTATTGGTGTCGAGATTACCCAGCGCTTGCCCAATGGCGTTTGCCGCGACACCTCCAGCGTATGAGCCCAAGACTGAGTTGAGCGGATTGAGCGCCCCGATGCCGGCACCAACCAATGCACCCTTCCAGACAGAAGACCAGCTTTTCCCAGTGATATACCCGCCAACCCCACCTGAGATTCCGCCAACGATTCCCCCTCCCAGGTTGAACGCCCATAGGCCCTCTGGGTCCACAGTTTTCAGGGGGTCGCTTCCGACATACGAATAGGTGTTCAACCCGCCCGCCAATCCAATCGGGTCGCTCTGCACATACCGCCCGGTCTTCGGGTCGTACTCACGCCAACGGTTCTGGTGGTAGCCCGTCTCCGCGTCGAAATACTGGCCCGGGAAGCGCAGGCCGTAGGCAAACTGCCCGAGGCCGCTCGGGTTCTCGTCGGCCGGGGTCGCCCCGAATGGCTCGCCATCCCAGCGCCACACCACCTGGCCCGAAGTGTTGGTGATGGCACGCGGCGAGTTCAGGTTGTCGGCGTACACGTAGTGCGCCACGACTGCCTGGCCGTTCGACTTGAACACCGCCACAGGCGTGTCGCCCAGCCACACAGTCTCTTGGATGGGCACGCCCGCGGCGTCGTATTCCCCAAGCAGTCGACCGGCCGGGTCGTAGACGAAGTTCGTTGTCTGCCCACCGGCGCAGGGTGCGGCGGCCTTCTGAAGTCGCAGCCCATCGGGGCCGAACGAGGCACTCAGCACGTTGGACGTCACGAGCTGGCCGTCCGCGGTGTAGCCCAGCGCCACGTCATTGCCGCATGCAGGCTGAGGTGAGCCCCCCGCCACAATGGTGGGCTGCCCGTCCTGGCTGAACTGGTTCTGGCGGAGGTACGGCGTCGCGCTCACAAGCTCGCGGTTGGACACACCGTCGACAATGACGCCGTAGGTCGCTCCATCGACCGTCAGCTGGGTCCGATTGCCGTTGGGGTCGTAGGCATAGCCCCACTGGCCAAGCGCCGTCGTGGCGCTCGTCAAGCGGTCGTGGTCGTCGTATCCGTAGGTAGCGTTCCCCAGCACGGCGTCGGTGATGCTTGTGATGCGGTCGTCGTCATCGAACCCATACACGCGCTGCCCCGTCGGCAGTGTCACGCTCGCCAAACGGCCGTTCAGGTCAAAGCCGCGCGTGACCGTGTGCCCGTTGCCGAAGGTCCACCCACCCACGGCGCCCAATGGGCTGTAGGCCACGCCGCTGAGCAACGTCGAACCACCGGCGGTGATGCTGCTGATTCGGCTGACGCCGTCGTAGCCAAACTCAACGACACGACCGCTGGGGTAGGTGATGCTCGCCAGCGCCCCGTTGCTGTAGTAGGCGTAGCCAACTGACAGCGTTGGGCTGCCGCCCACAGCTTGGCTGCTGGACGTGACCTGCCCCAGCAGGTTATGCGAGTAGCCCAGGGTCAGCCCGGGTGCGGTGACACTGACCACTCGGCCAGCTGATGGACCTGTCGTCGCGTAGCCGAAGACGTAGGTCAGGGAACCCGCAATCGGGTGCGACATCGTCTTCGTCGCCACACGGTCGGCAGCGTCATAGGTGTACGACTCGACCTGCCCGGCTGCGTTGACACGCTGCGAGAGGTTGCCATTGGCGTCGAAGCCGTGGCTGCTGGCGCCGGTGTCTGGCGAGGTCAGAGAGACCGCTTCGCCGAAGCCGTTGCGCCCGTAGCTGGTGGCCAGACCCTTTGGGTCGACCACGGCAGTGAGCTTGTCCTGGCCGTTGTAGCCCATGCCCACGGTGGCACCGCTGCCAGACTGCGCTGTGTTGCGTCCGAGCGCATCCCATTGCAGTGTGCGAGTACGGCCGCCCGGCAGTCCGACAGCCGAGAGCTGGCCGCGAGCGTCGTAGATGAAGGTCGTAGACGGACCGTTCTGTGCGGTGGCCGGCGCGATACACAGCGCTTGCAGAACCGCTGCTGCCAGCGCAGCCCGTTGAATCGTCTTGGTGTTGTTCATGTTGTGGACTTGCTGGTTACTGGGCCTTGGTGATGGACTTGACGCGCGACAAGGCGTCGTAAGCCATCTGGCGGGAGAAGGCGAGCACGCCGCCGTTGCCCGTGACCGTCTCCAGCAGGACGTTGCCCTGAAGGTCGAGCTCGACGACCACACTATTGCCGAGCGAGTCTGTGGTGCTCGTCAGACGCCCAGCGGGGTCGTAGCCGAACGTCATCTCCAGCCCAGTGGGCAAGGTTGCGGTGGCCAGGCGACCGGCAGGGGTATAGCCATAGGTCGTCACCATGCCGCCGACGTTGACCAAGCTTGTGCGGCCCTTGGCGTCGTACTCGAGCACGGTCTGCAAGCCGTTGGGCTCTGTGATGAGACCCGGGCGGCCGTTGGCGTCGTAGTTGCTGAATGTGGTCACCAGCCCGACCGGGTCAGTGACGCTCATCAGGTTCTGCGCGCCGTCGTAGGCGTAGACCGTCGTGGCGTAGACGTCATTGCGCGGCTGGCGCACGCTGGTGACGTAGCCTTGCGCGTCGTAGGTGACTGTCGTGACGCGGGGCGAGCCGACGGCCAGGGCGGAGAAGCCCGCGGCACCCGTGGCGTCGTTGGTGGGTTGCTCGGTGATGGTCGTAACACGGCCTGCCGTGTCCAGCCCATAGGTCGTCACCAGCAGGGGCTGGCTCATCCCCGTTGCGATGGCCTTGGACGAATGCCAGGTCACCGTGGTGACGCGCGCGTGCGCTGGCGGTGAGGCCAGGGCATCGGTGCAGTTGTCCGTACCTGCCAGGAGACCGTCGATGCGCTTGCTGACCAGACTGCGGTTGGCGACGTAAGTAGCGCAGCTCAGGACGCCGCCTTCATCGATGTGCTCGGTCATGTTGCCGACGCTGTCGTACTGTGCAGCCTTGCCGTTGCCAGACTCGGCACAGCCGCCTGCGCCGCAGCTCACGAGCAGGCTGGTCGCTTGCGGGACGCCCGATGCGCCCGAGAGGTAGTGTGTCTCTTGGTATCCCAGCGGGTTGGAAACGGTCGTGACGCCTGCGCCGTAGTTCAGCCAGACACCCGAGACGCCGTCTGCCTTTGCTGCCGACTTGCCTCGGCCTTGGCTGTCGTAGGTGAACCCCACGTCGAGCAGCCCATCTTCGTCGATGACTGATTCGAGGAGCTTGGCTTGGGCACCATCGGGCGCCACATAGGTGTACTGGCGCACCGTGCCGCTGGAGTGCGTCGCACTGAGCAGTTGGTTGCTGGGCGAGTAGGCGTAGTCGACATAGGTCTGGTCGGGAAAGGTGACTCGTGTCAGCTTCGCGGGCACGCCTTCGTAGGTAAAGGTGATTGAGCGGCCCAGACCGTCAGTGACACTGCCGAGCTTCTCTAAAGCGGTCCACGTATAGGCTAGCGCACCACCTGTCGCGAACTCGTAACTTGAAATGCGCCCGTACACGTCATAGCGTTCGACGTCACCATTGGCGTGTTTGTATGTCCAATATACCGGACTAGCATTTGTGTAGCTTAGACGACCCGTATGATTAGGATTTGCGTATACGCCCCCCGTCGTCGCGTTCCTCTGAAACACCACCTCAGTACCGTCACCACGAAGCGCAACTGCGTACTCCTTACCCGAAATGATTCTTGGTTGATGGCTATGGCTCCAACCGAGGCCAATCGGATTGCCGCCGTATGCTGTTTGTGAACTGTTGTAGTAGCGAGCAAAGTTGAGACGACTCCCCCCTGCTCCGCGATACTCGACCTGCTCCGAGAAGACATTACCTCCCGCCAGGTTTATAGGGTCCCCAACGTAGGTCGAGCCACCGGTGTCAGACAGCAGGCTGCCACACTTGGGCGAATTGCAGCGGCTGGCGATACTTCCTTTGTCTGGAACTCCTGCGCCACTTGCTTCTTGCGGCGCAGGTACCGTTGATGGCAGGTTGCAGGAGACAACATTGTTGCCTCGCACCAATTCAAATCCCGGGTCGCAGACGACGTTGCGGATGGCCTTGTCCGCCTTGAAGTAAAGAGCTTCAAAGTAATAGCTACCATTCAGCTTGTTGCATTTGTTCGCCCTGACAGGATAGTCGTACTGAGTTCCTCGGCCAGAACTAAGCCGTCGAACAATTGGACCGGTACGGTTGTCGGTTTCTGGTTCGCCATATGAATAATTCCACGACTCGCAGGCGTACTGAGCGAACGCGTATCCGTAGTAAATCAGGTATTGAGCAGCCTGTTCCTCGGAGTTCTGAGACACGGGCAGTAGACGCATACTCGGAGGGGAACCCCAACTTCCGCCGTTTAGTGCCCACCAGGCGTTGGTCTCTTGAGCTACGGATGCCGATGCGACAACGGCAAGAATGAACGGAATGAGTTTGCGTACGTGGCGGAGCATGCGCTGTTGAAAGTGAGTGAACTCAACAGGCTGTAGACAAGCTGTCTATATTTGCGAAGTCCTGCCGCAGCCAGCTTCCCGTGCACGCTCGCGACCCACTCAGCCAACTTCGTAAGCGTCGTCTCGGTACGATTCCGCGTCATCGTCAGGGCCACGGGTCCTCTCTCACGAACGCCGGGTCCACCGCCAGCAGCTGCACTATCGACGGCTGGGCGACCTTTCACCTTCACAGACCAGACGAGTTCGGAATCATCTTGATGTCGTGAAGCCGCTCCACTTCGCTTGACCTGCAAAGGCGATTGCGCTGTTGTTGGGATGCGAACGCCAAACCAAGGTGCTCGGTAGCCAGTTCTGTCATCCGGCGGTGCCAAAGGACTCGTCACGAAGCGCGTAGTGCAGACAGTGCAGACACCCGTCAAGCGGCAACTGGCGCCTTGACAGTGCTGTTTGGGGACGCATAGGATGCCCCTGCGGTTCAAGCCGAACCGTGGGCTCCAGGCGCCCATCAGTGCACGCACCGGACCTCGTCCGGCACGGTGAAGCCCTCGGTTGTTCGACACCCGGCTTGGTGAACTCTTGAAAGCCGGACAACGCGTGCCGTCCTTGAGTGCTTTCGTCCACGGAGCTCATCAATGGCCCACTCGGCATCGGCGCACGGCGCCGACGACTACCCGTCCCCTTCGCAGCAGGCGACCGCCCTGTACCAGTTTCTCGTCGTCAAGATGCCACGCGTGTCAGTGCGCATGGCAGAGGCGGTCATCCAGGAGCTCGCACCAACCCAAGGTGAAGCCGTCAAAGGCTTGGCCAAGCGGCTCAGACCCCTGTTGACCACCTTCGGCGTGCGCATCAAGCACGCAGCCGCTCTCGAAGCCGCGGCCCGAATTCAAGGCCATGCCAGCTGGCACAAAACGCCGCAAGACCTGCGTGCCGCACCACCGGGTGCCGATGGCGCGTTGCCATCGCAGTTCAAGACGGCCGAAGGAGTCTTCGCTGTAGGGAACCCCGAGGTCGCAGAGGTTCTCGACCGAATGACCGGCCTCTACGAGCGGCACGTCGACGTCATTGGTGACGACTGGGAAAGGGCGCTGCAGCTGCGGATGGAAGTGCAGACGACGCTCGAGGTGAACCCCCGGTTTCTCTGCTCGGAGTGCATGACGCCGGTCTACCTGGTGTCAAAGCCTGAGGGCAAGAAGCTCTTCTTCAGACACACGCTCGAGGACGGCAGATGCTCGGCGGTGACACGAGGCCTTCTGTCTCAGGACGAGATAAACGCCCGCAAGTACAACGGCGTCAAGGAGAGCTGGCTCCACCAGGAAATGAAGCGTTGGGTGGTCGACTGCCTGCGTGTCGATGGAAGGTTCACGGACATCGTCGTGGAAGGGCGATGGACCGGTGAGTTCACTGGAGCCTGGCGCAGACCCGACGTAAGGGCAGTGTTCGACGGGATGCGCGTGGCCTTCGAGATTCAGCTGTCGACGACATACATCAACGTCATCGCGCAACGTCGGGAGTTCTATCGTCAAGAAGGTGGCTTGTTGTTCTGGGTGTTCTCTCATTTCAACCTCGGAGCGAGGCGCCTCACCCAAGACGACGTCTTCTACAACAACAACCGCAACGCCTTCGTCGTCAACTCGGCCACTCGTGAAGCGTCCGTCGAGCGTGGTCGGTTCTTACTGGAGTGCGTCTGGGCGGCGCCCTTGCCAGGCGACAGAACAACTGCGCTGCAACGAGCCACGGTCCCCTTCGATGAGCTCACGCTGGACCAGCAGTCGCAACGCGCCTACTACTTTGACTTTGACAGAGAGCGAGCGAAGCTCGTGCGGGAGGCGGCGCAGCGCCGCGAGCTTCGCCGCAAGGCGCTGCGGGAGAGATTTGATGCCTTCTATGCGGACTACGTGCCCGAGCAAGTGTTCGAGGAGTCCGACTGGCAGGCACTGCGCAGCAGCTTCAAGGCGGAAGGGGTCGCGCTACCGTACTTCCCCGACCGGATGCCCAAAGCCTTGTTGAACGCCCTCTACTCCGCCAAGTACGGCAGAGTGTTCGGCTGGGACTACCCGAACTTCATTCAGATAGCCCACCACATGGAGCCTGGCGTACGAAAGCACCTTCACTACTTCCGCAAGGCGCTCAAGGCCTACGACCGGGCCGAATTGATACGACGTGAGGACCACTCAGGGAAGTGGGCTGCGAAGGTCGCTGAGTACAAGGCCCGCATCCGTGCTGGAGACCCCGCGTACGCTCCGGACATGGAGCACGACGCTCTGGTTGGACTGCTGTTCCCGGAGGTTCAGGCAATTACCTTGACGTAGCCTGAGCGGCCAAGGCCGCCCGCTTGGCGTCAAACACGGCCTGAATGCTCGCGAACACCTCCTCGACCGGCACAGAACTGCCCGTCCGCAGGTACGCATGCCAGGCGGCCTCGCCGCAGCGATGGAACGCATCCATCGAGCCGCTGCAGTCGCCGTCGGGCACGGGCGAATCGTGAGTCTGTTCGCTGGGGATGCGCGCACTCTATATTGCGCCGGTCTCCCGAGGTGGACGAACCCGCCCACCTCTGCTAAGGGATGACGCCGTTACGAACGTCGGTTCGGACCTTCGACAAAAAGGCTGCAGTGTGCTGGGGTCCTACCGCGTCGATTTTGGCCCGAGGTAACTTGGCGTCCCTGAGCAGTTCCTGCAGGGACTGAATCCAGTCCAGCCAATCCGGGAGGTCGTTGGCTCGCAAGACCGCGCCTTTGTCGGCGGTGCTGAGTACGACTACTTCCGAGAGACGGACCTTGTTGGACCAGAGGTAGGCATAGAGGTGCAGCTCGCCATCGTCCAAGCTGGCCATCTTCTCGTACGTCAGGTTGAACAAATCCAGCTCGCGCTTGCTGACTGGGTGCACCTTGTGCAAGCCCTTCTTCAGCCTTTCCGGGTCGACCTCGATGAAGTCTGTCCGCGTGCGGTCGCCGGTGAGCGTTTCGGTGACGCACATTTCCACGGTTTCGACCTGACAGCGCTGGGTGAGTTCAGCCCAGACGTTGATACGGAAGCACTCGAGGATGACGTTCGTGTCAGCGAAGACGCGCTTCCGTGTCATGAAGCGGGTCGGGCGTCAGAGGTCGAAAGGTGACGCGATTTCGTGCGTCAGGAACAGTCCCTTAAGCTCTCCCAGGGTCATGCCCATGGCGCTTGCAGCTTTACGCGCTGTGAGCCAGCCGCGGTCAAGGGCGGTGTGCAGCATCGCCACGAAGGAGTGCGAAAAGGGCTTCGGCGGCAGCTCGTTTGAAGCAATCGCCCGAACCGCCGCCAGCGCCTCGCGAGTCCGGCGGTCGATACGGCCCAATCGGTAGAGGCGCCAGCTCAGCGCTTCAACAGACACGCGCAACCGCCCTGCGACCTCAACCAGGTGATTCACGTCCCCAGCCATGCCGGGGTCGATGAATGCGTCCAGCGAAGACGTGGGCATGAGCAAGGCCGCCGCAAAGCAGTTTGCAAGTTGCTCGATGCGATGAGCCCCTTTGCGGTCCAACACCGAGTTGGACTCGCGGTGGTCCGGCTTCATAGACGGCCACGTCAGCGTGTGGAAGAGCTCGTGCGCTAGGTCGAAGTTGCGCCGGGTCGCCGGCTCGTTGCGGTTGACGAGGACGACGCCCAGTGTTCCCAAGTCACAAGCTGCGCCGGAGATGGCCCCTGACTCCTGCACTTCGCCGGTGTCGACAAACAGCACGGGCGTGTCCAGCGCCGTTTCCATGAAGTCGACAAGCTTGGCCGCCGGAATGGGCCCAAGGTCGTACTTGGCCACGAGTTGTTCGGCGAAAAACTCTGCGCGCTCGAACGAACTGCTGCTGGTCAGCGGAAGTGTCAGTTTCAGGGGCGTAGACGACAGCTTGTGCTCGTTGCGGAGCCAGCGAAGAAGCCCCACCCATCGGCTGGCTCGCTCCTCGAAGCGGTCCAGCTCCGCTTGTGGCAGGGACGGGCCCGCCCGCCAGCAGTACTCGGCCTCACCAGCCACGCTGAACGGGTCGAGAAAGTACTGGACCTCCTGCTCGAGGGCGTCACTCAGCGCCAACAACTCTTCAGCCTTCAGCGCTCGCTTTCCCGTCTCGATGTCCGAGACCGTTTGACGGTCGTTGAACCCAAGCTTCAGGGCGAGGTCGTCCTGGCTGAGGTCGAGCTTGGTACGGGCTCGCTTGATGCGAGCTCCCAGTTGAGGGCTACCGTAGGTCTTCATTGCGAGCGTGATGATGGTTGTCCTGCGTGTAGCGAACCGCATTATATTCTTGCGAACAACGCTTCGCAAGATTTGCTTGAGCGACCGGTACGGCTGCTGCCGGTCATACACTCGCAGCGGGGCGGCGGGGAGCCGAACAAGACGGCCCTGTGCGCGACGACTCGATGAATTGGGCGGGTCTGCTGGGCGGCGACGTCGTCATCGTCGACTCGAACTCGGTCGTGGAGCCCGGCGATATCGTCGTGGCGGCCGTGGATGGACAGCTGACCGTGGACTTGGTGCCTTCCGCGAGCATGCTGCGACGGCGAGTCTTCAGCGGTCCGACATGCTCCTCAAGGAGGCCGGGCTGGACGCCCTCGAGCAAGTGGAGCATGGTGAGCAGCGCAAACACTTCTGATGAGTCAAACCATACGCCGGGAAGCTCGAATCGGCCGCCCTCGGTTAGGTCGTCCCGAATGACCCAGCCGCGCTTCTTGCGGTCCCACTCCAGGGGGCAGTCCAGGAGGTCGCGAAGGAAATCCAGGTCGCGCTTGACCGATGCCTGGGACACTTCCAGTTCGTTCATCAGGTAGGCCATCGGTGCTGCCCGACGCTTCCGGATGAGGCGCACGATTTTGGTAATGCGCTCAATGCTAACTTTGGATACACGTAGCTCCCTTCGCAGGCGGCCAATGGCACCACGAAGTTTCGGAGTCCGTCGTGCGGCTTGACCTCGTCGACCTTGGACTTCTTCGGTTGAACGCGCCCGCGGATGACGGATGCAGCGACTCAGCCGGAAATGGTCCTTCTCGACCAGTTAAGAACACTGCGTAATGCCATCCGTGCCACCAAGAACTCAATGTCAAAAGGCGCAGGTATGTACGATTCTCTGGGCACTAGCGAAGGATGTTGTCAGGATGAGGTTGCGAGCCGCGCGGGACTGAGCGAGGCTGCAGCATTGCCGCTCCTTAGCTCGCCAGGGACTTAAGGGCCTTTGTCGCTGCCGAAACGGCAAACTGCGTTTCCAGTAAAGAACTATTTGTCGAAGGAGGGTCGGTTAAGAACCCAATGTCGCAGGAAAGACTTTAATGTCGTTCCACACAGGTCTGAGAGCTGTCTGCAAAGTCGTCGGCTATACGTTGAATGAACTCAACGTACCACTGGACGCAGCAACTGCGGCTGACGCCATACCCCGACACAGCCGAGTTGTTCAGGGTTGGCATCACCTACAGTGACAGTCCTGCGGAGCAGGTCTTCAGCCGCGTTCATGTTCCACAGCCGCTGCACGCAGCACTACTGGCAGGCTCAAAGCCGCTTGGCTTGCAGATGTTGTCACTCGAAATCAACGGCACGGCCAGCGCGAACCTTCCTGATGCCCCTGAGCATGTGGTCGTTGGAGCCACTGTTTCGGACGGCAGTCGCGTGTGGCACGACCCCAAGCCATGGGTCTGGCTGCGCCGCCGTACGCTGGCCATCGCTGTAGGCTGGGCTCTGGTAGCCACAGCGCTTGCGCCGCTTGCAGTGCAGGCGGGGAGTATTGCTGTCGCGGTGCTTTCCGCAGCGGTGGCACTTGCGCTGTCGCGAGCAGTCCGCATCCGAAGTGCCGTGTGCTTTCGGCCCTTTGGGATATCCGTCGAGGTTGGCCGGCCTACTGCCCGAGTCGACTGCTAAAGTCGCGCGCGTTCACGCCGCGCGACCATGTATCTCCTCTTTAGGCTTTACGGCAAAGCACGCTGTTTTCTTGGTTGGCACGACCTTCGGTCGGTTCCGGAGGACTTTCGCGACCACAACCCGGCACGACATCGATGGGTTTGTCGCCGACCAGGATGTCCGGCCCAGTCAGGACTGCTCCCCGACAACTCCGGCAAGCCGCCGACGCGGCTCAAGTAAGGGTACCGCTGGCGCACATTTGGACCTGCGCTACTTCCGCATGGCGCTGAAGGCCTACGACCGCGCAGAGCTCATCCGGCGGGAGGACCACTCTGGGAAGTGGAAGACGAAGGTGACGGAATACAAGGCACGCAT
The DNA here is from genome assembly GCA_024235915.1 of Burkholderiaceae bacterium. GTDB lineage: Bacteria > Pseudomonadota > Gammaproteobacteria > Burkholderiales > Burkholderiaceae_C > Rubrivivax. The sequence goes on from JACKLO010000011.1 coordinate 240,254, forward strand.
GCGCGCAGGGGACCCTGCCTACGCCCCCGACAACGAGCACGACGCCCTCGTTGACTTGCTCTTCCCCGAGGTGATGGCCCAAACCCTGTAGTCGAGCGCTATCCTGAAGGTAGCCTGCGGGCAAACAATGAGAAGTCAGGGAGGGGCGGTTGATGGCAAGGCGTAAGAAATCAGGACCCGGCGGAGTTCTGGCCGTCCTGTTTGTCGGTGTGGTTGCGCTCCTGGCGGCGATTCCAAAGGAAGTCTGGATTGGCGCAGGAATGCTTGGCGTCATCGGCGTTGCGCTGTACATGTTCGGCAAGTCCAAGAAGCCCGACATCGCAGTCGAGCAGTCTGAACCGCCGAAGCCCGCTGCTCGGACAAGCGCCCGTCAAAGTCGCTCACCGGCACGTTCCATCGAAACTTCGGCAAGCAATCCGACACCGGCTGCGGCTCCTGCGCCTCGCTCCGTCGATGACGACGAACCGGTGAGTGTTCGGACTTCATCCCCCGTGATGCCAAATCCGGTGTCACCAAGGTCAGCTCCCGCCCCCTTCGTCTCCAACTTCAAGGTGCCCGCCGCTCCGAAGGGCATTGGTCCAGGTCGATGGATTCCACCTGGGGAGGCGGTCAGCGTCGCAGGGCTCACCATCCCAGGAGGCATGGTCTACGTCGGCACCTCTTTGCCGACACCGTTCGATGACCGGGACCCTTGCCTCATCGACCCTACGCGGCCGGTCGCGTCTCAGGGCGACTACACCGAGCGGGACATGGGGTACTGGCCCAGCTACTCCGAGGTCTCACCTCACGCGCGGGGCGCCTACCTCAATTGGCTGGCCGGCGGCAGGCAGGACCCGCGGGCAGACATCGGCTACGTGTTCCTGTTCTTCTACGGGCTGGAGCGTCGAGCCATCATCGACGGCGCGAAAGACGAAGCTGCTCAGGCCGACTGGCCGCTCATTGCAGAGGAGCTGCGGCGGCTGTTGACAATCTACGCGGACAAGTCCCACTCCTTCCGGAACTACGCCGGCGCGTTGCTGGACTGGGTCTCTCTCGCGGCCCATCCAGCCAGGCTCTACGAGAGGCCCGTCCCTGAGTTCCCCCGCACGTTTGAGCTGCCTTTGTACATTCGCCTGGCTCTGGGTCAGGCCGCCGTAGACGCAGCACCGGTCCCTGCGCATCTGGCGCTGGCTTGGGCCAGGCTGGACCCGACCATCTCCCTTCGCACGCCAGCGACTCGTTGTGCCGAACAGTTCGAGCAGCTGTTTGCGCAGAAGTACGCCGAGATGCATGGCAGCGGCATGGTCCTTCCCCGCAACCGAACCAAGCTGAAGCTTGTCTACCGCGCGGCGTCTGCGGGATTCCAGGGGTACCAGGAGCTCAAGCTCACATTCAAGGACACGCCGGACGTCACGGTGCTGACCGGGCCGGCGAGAAAGCTGCAGGACGTTGTCGAGGCGGCAACCAAGCCACTGGAGTCTTTCAGCCGGTTGGTCGGCAAAACACCGGAAGCCAAAGCCACGCTGGAGGCACTGCTCCTCCTACCGTCGCCACTATGGCCCCAAGAGGCCCAGCAGGCGCTGCAGACACTCAAGGGACGCATGGGCGACGGCATGGTCGCCATGCCGTTCAAGGACCTTCTTGACGCACTGGGCGCAAGTGGGACGTTTACGAAGGACAAGACGCTCGCGCTGGCCCGCACTCTGGAGTCTGCCAACGTAGGCATGGAGCCCGATGTCCTCGGGGGAACCAAGCCGCCCAAGCCAGATGAGAAGGTAGTGCTCTTCGCGCTTCCGCCTACTGAGCAACTGTCTCGTGCGAACGGACCGTATCGGGCTGCTGCGCTGACGCTGCAGCTGGCCTCGGCCGTCGCTGCGGCCGACGGAGAGTTCGGCATCAAGGAGATGAGCCACCTGCGTGAGACCGTGATGTCCTGGAGCCACCTGACGCCGGCTCATGTTCGCCGGCTGCTGGCGCACCTGCGACTGTTGATGCAGGCTCCTGCTTCACTGACCGCGTTGAAGAAGCGCTTTGAGCCTCTGGACATTTCGACCAAAGAGACTATTGCCGCCTTCATGGCCACAGTGGCGCAGTCGGACGGCGAGGTGTCGCCGGCTGAGGTCAAGATGCTCGAGAAGGTCTACAAGGCCTTGGGCGTGGACTCCAAGAAGGTGTTCTCCGATGTCCACGCCGTCGCCGCCGGGACGAAGCCCACCGCTGCGGCCACCGCCAAGGTCGAGCAGTCGGGCTTCAAGCTCGACCCGGCACGCATCGCCGCGCTGCAAAAGGACACCGAGAAGGTGTCGGCGCTGCTGGCCAACATCTTCACCGAGACCGAGGAGCCTGCTGTCGCCGCAGCGGCCGAGCCCGTGGAGGCCGAAACCGAGACCGAGACGGCAGAAGCGCCCAAGGGCCTCATGGGTCTGGACGAGGCCCACACAGCGCTTGCCCGAATGATGCTGTCGCGCCCAGAGTGGAGTCGCGAAGAGCTGCTGGATGTGGCGGCCGACCTCGACCTGATGCTCGATGGCGCGCTCGAGCACATCAACGAGGCCGCGTTCGATACACACGACATGGCGCTGTTCGAGGGTGACGACCCCGTGACGGTGAACGCCGAAATCCTGGAGAAAGTTGAAGCATGACGACACCGATTCGCCCCAAGGACCGTGATGCGGTCATCCAGTCGCTGCGCGCTGGCGTGGTCCCCCGCGCCGGCCAGCACTTGGTGCAGGTTGGACGTACGCGGGAAATCGAGACGCTCGTGACTGACATCGAGCGCATCGCCGACGGCGGTTCCGCATTCCGCATCGTCACCGGTGAGTACGGGGCGGGTAAGACCTTCTTTCTGAACTTGGTGCGCGCGGTCGCCATGGAGAAGAAGCTGGTGGTCGCCAGCGCTGACCTGAACCCGGACCGGCGGCTGCACGCCAGTGGCGGACAGGCCCGTTCGCTCTACGCCGAGTTGATGCGCAACCTGTCCACTCGTACCAAGCCTGAAGGGGGTGCCCTCAGCGGCATCGTCGAGAAGTTCATCGCCACGGCCAAGAACGAAGCGAAGGCCTCCGGCCAGACCACAGAGGCGGTGCTGCGTCAGAAGCTCGACCAGCTGACGGAGCTGGTGAACGGCTACGACTTCGCCGATGTCATCGCGGCCTACTGCCGCGGCTTCGAGGAAGGCAACGAGCAGCTCAAGTCGGACGCGGTCCGCTGGCTGCGCGGGGAGTTCGCCACAAAGACCGATGCGAAGCAGGCACTCGGCGTGCGGACTATCGTCGATGACGCGGCCGTCTACGACCAGCTGAAGCTGATGGCGCGCTTCATCCGCCTGGCCGGCTTCTCGGGGCTGCTCGTGAGCCTGGACGAACTGGTGAACCTCTACAAGCTGGCCAACACGCAAGCGCGCAACTCCAACTACGAGCAGATTCTGCGCATCCTGAACGACTCGCTGCAGGGAACTGCGGTGGGACTGGGCTTCATCCTCGGCGGCACACCAGAGTTCCTGCTCGACACTCGCCGGGGCCTCTACAGCTACCCAGCGCTGCAGAGTCGGCTGGCGCAAAACACCTTTGCCACCAACGGCCTGGTGGATTTCAGTGGGCCGGTCGTGCGGCTGTCCAGCCTGACGCCGGAGGACTTCTACGTCCTGCTGCAGAAGATTCGAGGCGTCTACGCCTTCGGCGACCCGGCCAAGCACCTGCTGCCCGACCAGGGTGTGATGAGCTTCATGGAGCACTGCTCCAAGCGCATCGGCGACACCTACTTTCGCACTCCTCGCACGACCATCACGGCCTTCATCAACCTGCTGGCAGTGCTCGAGCAGAACCAGGGAGCTGCATGGCAGGACCTCCTGGGCGGCATCGAGGTGACCGCGGACACGGGCGGAGCCGGGGACCAGGCGGTCGAGGCGGACGAGGGCGACGAGTTCAGCTCGTTCAGGATGTGACATCCTCACCGCCCTAGAGGACGGTGATTCCCACTGCTGGGGGGGGGTGATACGCCGAGGATGAACCACAGGCGCCCGTAAGTGCCTGTGGCTGTTGAAGAATTTCTGCCCGGCACCCTGTGCAGAGTGCGGCGCCGTATTGAATTTCGCTATGGGCGAGCAGCGCCAAGCTCCGCCGCTGCATGCCCTGGTGCTGCGAGAGGGCAAAAGAAGCAGCCGAGCGAAACATCGCTCGGCCGAATCAAGGCTTGCAGTGCGGAGGCCTCAGTAGATGCGCGAGGGACTCACGGAACAGGACGCCGCGCCGAGCTCCGCCTTTGCGCTGTCTAGCCAGGCCGGGCCCCTGTCGAGGCCGACAGGGCTGTCACCGGCCAAGTTGTACACGTAGGGGAAGAGCGTGCTGCAACTGGGCCCAGCAGGGCTGTCTGTCGAGGAGAGGGTCACTCTCAACAACATCTTCGCGTCGCACGAAACTAGGGCTTCGGTGCGTTCGTCCAACCGCACAGGCTGCTTGGCATGCGGGCAGGTGCCGTGGAAGAGTCGGCCCTCCGTTGCACTGCCCGCACGCCATACAACGCTCATGCTGTAGAGCGGCGGTTGCGGACCGCCCGTCGCGCAGCCGGTGAGGGCAAGCGCGAGGGCGGCGCTGCCGATACGAGTCAAGTTCTTCAAGTTTCAAGGGTCTGTAAGCAGCTATCTGGCTGCAACTCGTATAGGCAGTTTGAAGGTGTGTGCGGCCCGTCAGGTTCTCGGTGACCCGCCCCAGCCGCGGTGCACAAGCTAGCGAGGGACGTGCGCCGGACGCACGCCCGGAGTGCTCGGTGCCTGCCAAAGAGTCCTTAACTAGCGTCGGTGGGCTCACTTCGCGGCACTTCGGCGACCATGTCAATCAGCGCCGAGCCGGTGTGGCACCACACGCGCAGCCCAGCCGGCAAGGGGCGCGTTCCCACGATGGCGAAGACCATGCCATTCGTCAGAGTCAACGCGGCCCGAGCGTGCTCTGCCGCCAAAGCCCGGTCTTCGGGCGAGGGCGTCGGGTCGAATTCGGGGTGGGTGTGCCAGAAGCCTACGCAGTGCCAGCCATCCCGAAACAGCTGCTCTCGCTCGCGCATAGCTTGCTGAACGTCGAAGCGCACTCGGGACCAACTTGCCCACGATGGCATTAACCGCGTAGCCCTGGCCACCACGACCGTCTTGCCTGTGAGGTCCTGCGCGTATAGCTGACCGACAGACTCACGACTCAGTAGACCTCGTTGCGCGTGCCGCCCGAGCTCTCGCAGAGTCTCAGCTTCGAACCGCAGCCGCCAGGCCGCCCCCGGCATCTGAAACACCGCGGCGTCGCTCACCGCTGCCCCAAAAGGTCCGAGAGTGACCGGGTAGTCGTCGCCGTGTCGAGTCTTCCCCCACTTTGCGGGACGATGGAGCGCGTCTTCACGGTCAGGGGTAGCGCGTCGAAGAACGCCTGAGCGCGGACCCATGACCAAACTGTGGAAGGTGTACTCGGCGCGTCAAGTGCCGCAAGCACGCGCTCGACGACGAACGCCGCCACCTGCGTGACGTCGGCGGCTCCGTAGGGGTGAAACCCCGCCGAACATGCAGGGTTGTCCACCCGCGTCTCGTCGATGGAGAGGTCACTGGCGTTCACAAGGTCGTTCGCCGGGTCCTCGATAGGCCAAGGTACGTCAGGTTGGCTGAGCACAACGTGCCCCGCGCTGCACAGCGGCTCCAACCAAGCGTGCATGACTGGAGTCTTGCCGAAATGAATGGCGCGCAACAAGGTCACAGCGTTGCGCACGCCGCGTTCAGCAGTGCAATCAAGAACCAAGTCAAACTTCTCTGGCGCTGCGTGCTTCGCCATCCAGGCGCCGGCGTCCGACCGAACACCGACCACGTCGATGCCAGGAACGGCGCGCTTGAGCTCATCGGCCAACTCGGGCGCCTTGGCATGGCCCACGTGCAGTAGTCCCAGCACATGGCGAGCCGTGTTCTCTGCCTCCATGAGCTGGCTGTCAACGAGCGTCATGTGTCCAATGCCGGCACGCGCGAGAAGCAGTGCCACGAAGCTGCCCAATGAGCCCGTGCCAAGCAACAGAACTCGCTTGGTCCGCCTCGCGTGAAGCAGTGGCAGTCCGTGGTCCCGAGCCAGGGACCAATCGGGGTCCATGCGACAGACTTCGAACGGCTCTATCGCTACGCCCCGCGCGGTGAGTCCGAACGTAGGCATGACCTGGAAGCCGTACGTTGCACTGCCCTGAACGAAGAGCACGACCAGTTGCGGAGCCGCATTCGGCTGCGGAACCTGTCGGCCCGTGTGCGTCGTGCGGAACTTGTGCTTGGCCTGATGCTTCTTGAAGTCGCCCCGGGCTCTTGCGAAAAGTCCCTCCAGCGAAGCCTGCCCATCGGTGGCCGAAGCCACCAACTGGTTGAGCGATTTCGCGTCCTTCGGCCATGTCCTCGGCGTCCAGGGGTGGGCGGCGGGTAGCCTCACGATGAGCGCATGTCCCTTCACCACCGTGCCCTGTGCCCACCCGTGGCGCCGTGCAAGAGCATCGGGGTCCACGCCGTTGCACGCAATCACTTGCCGATAGAACCGGCCGTGCTTTGTGCCCGGGTGAAGGTATCCCGCGACTGCCCCGTATGCCCAGCCGGCTAGGCCGCTGGTGTCAACATGAACACGCCCAATCCGACCATCCAACCGAGTGGCGCGCCGCGGGTCAGTGCAGTGCAGCGACCAGTAGGTCAGGCGCTCCTCGTGGAACTCTGACTCGGCCCAGTCTGGCTGCTGCAGCTTGGCCAGAAAGTCGTTCTGAAGCGTTTCCATCGCTCGCAACACCGCGGCGATGGGGGCTTCGAGGTCTGAGGGCGAGGCCCAAAGGCCAAGACAGAGCTTGCCGCCTCGTTCAACATGGGGCAGCTTCAGCTCGAGCTGCGCGTCGACCTCAAACCGGCACGGCTCGAGCGGAAACTCGGCAGGAAGCACCAACCGGACCGATGAGACAAGAGCGAACTCGCCTTGAAGGTCGATGTCCCAGGCAAGACCGCCCTTCGCGGCTCTTACGGATACTCGGCGTAGGTGCTCCTTGCCCTCGAGCCACTGCTCGACGGCAGATGCCGCGGTCTCGAATACCTGCCGATTCGACAAGCTCAGCCCAGCGTGTTGCTCTTCTCGGAGCCAGTCGGCACCGGCCGCGTGGGGTTGGCAGCCGCCAGTGCAGCGCCGGCCGCCATCAAACCGCCGAGCACGGTCGACTTCGCCGCTGCAGGTGGCTCCGACACCACCTTGACCCGCTCTGGGCAATCTGGGAAGCGAGGGCCGAAGGCCTGCCGCATCCACTCGCAGGCCTGCGCTGCATTGCTGGCGGCGAGGGCACCTTCCAGCAGCGAACCGAGTCTCTCGAAAGCCAGCGCTGCCTCCTCGACAAGGTCGTGCTCCTTGCTCGCCTTGCGCAGTCGGTCCGTCAGCGACTCACTATCGTCAACCGGGTTGTTCACGCCCTTGCGAAGCGCTGCGGGCAGGCCTTTCACGACCTTGAGCAGAGCCAGGTCATCGCGCCGGTCGTGCTTCTCGAAAAGCGGCACGGCCGCTGCCATCAGCAGGATGGATGCCGGGCCGCCCGAGGTCCACCGCCAGTCTCGGTGAGCCTTGAGATACCGGACCACTCGACGAAGCTGTTCGCCGTGTTCGTCGACCTTGCTGAGGAACCACTGCTTGACCGGGCGAGGGTCCGATTCCATCCAGTCTTCCTCACGATGCGCCAACAGCACACCGTCACTGGGCAGTGCGGTCCAGGCGTCGCGCTCGGCCTTGGCGATGGCTTCACTGAAGTTCGCATACACGCTGTCGAGGGCCAGTGCCCGCGCACTCAGCGTGGCGAACTCGGTGTCGGGAATCGCGTACAGAGGGACGTCGATGTGGGCCGTCGCGCTGATGACGATGCGGATGCAGGTCGGCTTGTCGGTGACCAACTGCCAGCCGCGCTCTTTGATGAGCGGCTCCAACGCCTTCTGCGCAACCGTGAAGAACACGGTTGCTGCGATGCTGGGCCGACGCGTCTGGGTAAGGAAGCTCAACGGAAGGTAGCAGCCGTCATCGACGTCCGCCTGCTGGGGCTTCTTGGCGGGACAGTTCAGCGTCTTGTACGCCCAGGACCCCTGCGTGAAGAACCGCGGCGTCGGGATGTCCTGCGTGTAGCCCAGCAGGCGCAGCTCTCGAGGAATGCCATCGCGTAGCGCTGCTCGTACCGCAGTCTTGGCCGCGGCGATGTAGTCGCGCTCATGGCTGTGCAGGTCCAGGCTAGCCTGAAGGCACTGTTCGGCGTCGTCGCCGGTGAAGAACAGGGAGCTGAGGTTCAACATTGCAGTCTTGCTTTCAAGCGTTCTTGTTGGGGCCGTGGAAGAAGGTCGGGGCGCCAGCTCGGTGGGCGCGGAAAGGTTGGAACTTGGGGTCTCCGAGAGTCCGCTGAGCTGCGTGCATGCCGCGGTCACGCAACGTGTTGGTCGAACCCGGGGTCACCCGGTCCAGTTCCTTCACGTCGCGGCTCTGGTCCGGCGTCGCCTTGTCGTCAATCTGGTAGTAGTCGTCGCCGAGCGACTGCCGCAGCATGTAGTCGACCGATGACTCCTGGGCAGAGATGACCAGGTCGAACAGACCGCCGCCCCAGCGGCCGAAGCCACGGTCCAGGCTCGCGGAGCCGCGGAGGGTCGCGCCGATGGTCATGGTGCCAATCGACAGAACCCGAACGCGAATGTCCTGTTTGGGCGCCAGGAAGGTGCGCACCTCGTGGAGACCGAAGAGCCCGGGCGCGTTGCCGACCAGGCCGCCATCGGCGAACACGCCGCGGTTGTTTCGGGCCAGCGGGAAGTACACGGGCGCGGCGGCAGTGGCTATCGCCACATCCACGAGAGACATCCGATGGTCGAACTCGAAGGTCTGGTGATGCGGCGTCTTGAAGAACTGGCCTCTGCCGGTGGTGTAGTTCACCGCGGGCACCAGGACTCGGTGCTTCAGGTCGCCCACCGTTGTGTCGCGGAAGCGCTCAGTCAGCACTTCTCGCAAGCCCGCCGAGCTGTGCTTTGCCTGCAACCAGAACCCCAGGGCGCGCCGCAGCCAGGTGCGGCTGCTGAAGATGCGGCTACCTTGCTTCTCGAAGAGTGTCTTCAGTTCGACGGCCGGGATGTCGGCCGCGAGGCCGAGCGCGAGCAATCCGCCCGCCGAGGTGCCGCAGACCAGGTCGAAGTGAGAGGCAATGGGCCTGCCCATCGCTGCTTCCAGTTCGGTGAGCACCGTCGCCGTGTACAGCGCGCGGTAGCCGCCACCCGAGAGGGCGAGGACGTGAAAGTCGGGCACCTCGGTCACATCAGCCCTTCGGCGGGAACGGGTCGCCGCCGTGGCTGTCCTTGTCGCGGATGCGGCCGTCGGGGCGATGGATGATGAGTTCCGAGCCCTGGTGCTGGGCGATGCGGCGCGCGGCGTCTGTCGCCGCGGCCTGCGTGTCGTGGACCGAGGTTGCGCGGGTGTTGCCGGCGCCCTTGACGGCCCAGCCACCCGGGTGAGGAACGACGTGTTGATTCTTGCCAGCCATAGAGCCTCCTTGCTGAACGTCGCGTAATATTAAGTGAACGAGCCGGCCGCCGTCAACTCTTGTGAACGCCTCGTTCGTCCAGTAGAATAGCGAACTGTTCGCCGCGTCGGCGTGTAGCGAGGAATCCACAGATGTCACTCGGCGCCAGGCTTGCTGAGCTACGGCTGCGCAAGGGCGAGTCACTCCAGACCGTGGCCACGGCCATCGGCATCTCCAAGACTCACGTCTGGCAGCTGGAGAAGGGGAACAGCGACAACCCCTCCATGGAGCTTCTCAAGAAGCTTGCCGAACACTTCGAAGTACCGCTCTCCTACTTGGCCGACTCCGAGTCGGAGGCGTCGCTGGACGATGTCGAGGCGCAGCAGTTCTTTCGGGACTTCAAGTCGTTGTCGGATGCCGAGCGCGAACTTCTGAAGCACACTCTCCAGGTCTTCAAGAACAAGAAGGCTGGGGGAGATGGTTCAGCTTGACCTGATAGAACTCGCGGACCTTGTTCGGCCGGAGCAGCTCGTCGCCGAGATTCTTCGACAGAACCCGCAGATGCCAGTCCCGGTTCCGCTTGAGGACCTGGCACGACTAGCCGGCATCAGCAAGATTGAGGCGTTCACCAGCGAGGGCTTCGAGGGCGCGTTGATTGCCAACGCTACGAAGTCTGAGGGCGCAATCTTCTACAGCAATCGTGGCCCTCGACCACGCCAGCGCTTCACCATAGGCCACGAACTCGGGCACTTCTTGCTGCCGTGGCATCGGCAGTCGACTTTTCAGTGCACCGCCGAAGACATCAGCTCGCGCGCCAACAAGGACTGGGAGATTCAAGCCAACCAGTTTGCGGCGGAACTGCTAATTCCGGCACCCCTGGTCAAGACGCGACTGCAGAAGCTCAAGGACCCAGAGCTGGCGCACATCATGGCGCTGAAAGATGAGTTCGAGACGAGCATGGAAATGACCGCACGCAGGGTCGTTGAGCTCAGCGAGTATGCATGCGCTGTCGTCTTCGCTAAGGACAACGTGGTCCGCTATTCAGTCTGGAGCCCGTACTTCACGCAGCGGCTGTGCGTCAAGAAGGGCGAGCGACTCCCGGCGAAGAGCCCGAGCAGAGAAGCATCGAGCGACCCCGACGAGTGGCACGAGCTTGATGCACACTGGTGGCTCGTTGAACGACGCGGTGAAGACAGCCCGGAGTCTGTGTACGAGCAGACGCTTGTGCAGGAGAACGGGCACAAGGTGACCTTGCTCACCTACGAGCCTGATGAGTAGCTGGCCGCGCTCGGCGGCCCGAGCCAGGTGCCGTAGCGCCTTCCGCGCCCGTCACGCAGCGTGCCGCACTTGCACTCGCACCAGCGGGGCCCGGTCTCCAAAGACCTGCTCGCTACACTGACCAGTGCAAGTCACCAGGATTAGAGGGTTCCCGAATGTCCCAAGCTGTCCGCAACTTTCTGAGCAACGAAGAGCGCGCCTCGAAGCTAGTCGTCGAGGGCGTCGTCGGTGTCGTCGTCGTAGCCTTCGTGGTCGCAGTCATCGCCATGCTTGTGCTGCGCTGACACACCAGTCATTCTTTCCCGTCACGGCCAGCAACTTGCTGGCCGTGTTCTTTTGGGCAAGCGCCGGCAGAAGCTCTCTGAAGACCTCGGCGTTCTCCGCAGGGGCCGCGCAAAGCGCTGCCTCCTTACAAAGCCAGCCGCCAACACCGCCGACACCTCGGAATCGATGCGCCGGCGTTCGACACCGCGCGTAGCGACTGGGTCAAACTGAGCCACTGAGCCGGTTCAAGACGCTCCAAGGGTAGGACTTAAGCCTGAGGTGCGAGACGGGAGACCGTGGGCGTTTCCGTCACCAGCACGGCCTTCGGCCGGTCGTGCCCATGTGTTTGCGCGCTATCAGCTTGGAAAAAGTCCTTCTCCCATAACCCCTTGCGTGCACTGCTGATGTTCCATACAGTGGCCCCATCGAATGCTTCTTAGATGGGACACATGGACGCTGCAGCCGCCGACATTCGCTACCTGAACACGCTGCGCGTGCACTGGAAGCGCAACAAGGCCTTCCCCTCGATGGCCAAGATGGCTGACGTGGTCGGGCTCAAGTCGGCGGCCGGCGTCTTCGCGCTCGTGGGGCGGCTGTCGGACGCCGGCTATCTGCAACGCACTGACGGCCGCATCGCGCCGACGAAGAAATTCTTCTCGTATCGGCTCCTGGGCTCTGTGCGCGCCGGCGTCCCACAGGAAGTCGACCAGTACGAGGGGTTCGAGGTCCTGAACGTCGAGGACTACCTCATCGCGCATCCCGAACGCACGAGCTTCTGCACCGTGCGTGGTGACTCGATGACCGGCGCGGGACTGCTCGATGGCGACATCGTGGTGGTCGAGCACAACACGCCCACGAAGCCAGGCGACATCGTCGTCGCGGTTGTCGACGGCAGGGCTACGGTCAAGTCGCTGGCGCTCGAGGCCGGCGAGTACGTTCTCAAGCCTGAGAACCCGGCCTACGAGGTCATCCGGCCTGGTGAGTCCCTCGAGGTCCTCGGGGTGGTCGTCGGTAGCTTTCGAAGCATGCGGAGGTGAGCAACTGACACACCTCTGCCAGCGCGGCTAGGCCGCGCTCTTCTACCGCCGTTGCGCTGACGCGCGCCATGAGCGCGTTCGGCGGAGCCATGCCTCACTCGATTGCAGCCCTGCTGGGCGCAAGGAGCCCTCATGCCTGTCGTTCTTCCGCGCATCGCCGACGCGGAGCCACCCACCGACACCCTTCACGACTGGGCGGTCTTCGAAGTCTTGATTCCCGAGCTGGGCGAGCCGACCGTGCACGTCGTCGGCTACATCCGGTGCGACGGCGAGGGCCGCGCATTGTCGCCGGTGCAAGGCTTCGACTCCGTTACTCGGTGTGTCGCGACTCGCAGCGGCAGCGTGTACCGCCTGGCGGGCATTCCGGGCATGAGCAGCGATGCCGAGTACGTGTGGAGCCGCTGGCGGCGCCTGTGGAGCGTGACGGTCCTCGAAGACCGAACGCGGTGGCTGCGGGCCGAGTTCGAGGCCGCGGAGGTGCAACGTGCCTGAGCTCCCATCACGTGTCCTGAGCTTCGCTGTCGAAGGGGTGCTGCAGCCACGCCCCCTCAGCGCCCCAGGCCGGGCCTTGTGTTGGGCGCCGGCATTGCGCGAGGTGCTACTGGCTGCGCCAGACGTGCAGCTGCTCTGCCACGCCCCACGCTTGGCTGCTCAGGCGCAGGAGAACCTGGGGCAGCTCTTCGGGCAGCGCCTGCTCGGGTGGCTGCCGAGCCAAGGCCAGCCCTATGAGATGGTCCAGACCTGGGTTACCCAGCATGCGCCCGCGGCCAAGCTGCTGATGCTCGACTCCGACCGGCGTGCATACCCGCGCGAGGCCGAGTGGGACCTGCTCATCTGCGAGCCGCACCTGGGTGTGAGCGACCCGGACATCCTTGGCGCCATCGAGGCTTGGCTGCTCTGGTCCGGTTGGAGCCCACCAGCATGAGCGAGCCATGGAGTTTCGAGGATGGGCCGGCGGCTGCTGACCGCATCAGGCGGGAGTACGCCGAACGTCTCCTCGCGTTGTTGCCGCCGCTGGAGGACGGGGCACCCCGCACAAGCGACCTCGCGCACGGCTATCGCCGTGTCGTGTCCTTTGCCGTCCAGGCCGCTCTGCGCTACCAATGCGTCACGGACCTGCGCCTCTTCACCGTCCGAGCGCAACTGCAGCGGGAGGCTCGGGCGCTGCGCGCTGTCTGCCAGGCGGCGCAGCTCTACCTCGTGGCGTCTGCGTTCAACGACCTGCGCACGGAGCTTCCAAGCTACAGCGACCACGACCTCGTATTGCTGGCCGAGGACCGCGTCGAGGAACTCGTACGGGACATTGAGTAGAGCGTGATGAGGCAGCCGTCGAGCGGCCCATTTGCAATCGCGCGGCGCGAGCGCGCCTCCACGTGTACAAAACGCACCGAGTTTGAAGTCGGCGCTTTACGTTTGTGCGTAGGCGCACAAACAGCCATCGAAACAAGTTTTCAACGTCGCCTGAAGCCAAAAAGATTGGCTCTGTCACCTAATCGTGTTGGTGGCTAAGCAGGTGGAACAGTCTGGCCGGTGCCCTCACTGCGGGGACAAGGAGTTCCGCCGCTGAGGTACGACAGCCGCGGGTGAGCAGCGCTACCGGTGTAAGGCGTGCGCGAAGACCTTCACTGGGCTCACGGGCACACCACTCAACGGGGTGCACCACAAGCACCAGCTCCTCGACTACGAGCACTGCATGAAGACCGGACTGAGCGTCCGGGAAGCGGCCGCCGAGCTCGGTTTGCACCGTAATGTGGTGTTCCGGTGGCGGCATCGACTGAGCGGCCCACGGCGTGGCGGCTTGGCGGACACTGTCGCCGTCTAGGGGGAGGCCTCCGGGAGAGGCGCCGAAATGTTCTTGAACGGTTGCGCCATACGCTACTATTCAAGACTTTTTTGGTCGGCCAATGCGAAGCTCCTCGGACACCCCCACGCCCCTCGACAGCGACGGCGCATTGAGGGCCTTGCAGGCCCGCGGGCGCTACCTACTCCGAGCGACGGAGTTCGCAGTCATGACCGGGCGCGAACCTGACGGGCCTGCAGTGAAGGCTGCGCTTGCTCGACTTTCGCGCTCGAACAAGATTGCTTCTCTCGTAAAGCGACCGTCAACCTGGCTGATTGTCCCCCCTGAACAGGCTGCGTACGGCGCACCGCCCGTCACCTGGTGGATAGAGGACTTCCTGCGACCAGAAGAGCCAAGCTACTACGTGGCGCTGCTCTCTGCAGCCAGGTATTGGGGCTCATCACACTATGCCCTTCAGACCACGCAAGTGATGGTGAGTCGGAAGCGCGCGCAGTTGAAAGTGGGCCGGCTGACCGTGGACTTCACTGTCAAGACTGAAGCGGGGCGGACCCCGACGGTGCAAGCGCGAGGTGGCGTTGCGGCGTACCGAGTGAGCACCCGTGAAGCGACCCTTCTGGACCTCATGCGCCACAGCAAGGACGTCGGTGGCCTGGAGGCCTTCACGCGGGTCGCCAAGGACTTTGCTCCGTCCATGACCGACCAGGGGCTGACTGAGGCGCTAGACGCGATGGCGCAAACCGCAGTCGCGCAGCGCGTAGGCTTTGTGCTCTCGCATCTGCCTAAGAAGCGCCACAAACAGGTCGAACGATGGCTGGCTGACCGGCGAACCAGGCGGGAGCCGTTGGAGCGCGCCGCACCAATCACTGGTGAGTCGGTGCTCTTCAGCCCGGAGTGGTCCATCGAGTACACACCACGGCAGCTTGAACTCATCAAGGAACTCGCCTGATGCCTATTCACGACATCATCGCCAACCTGCAGCCAAACGTGCGGTACGACCACGGCGCCGCATACGAGGAGTTTCGTCAGGTCTTCATGCCTCATCGCTGAACCGTGGTCCTGGGTATCGTCCACCACATCAATGTCCGAGCAGAACTCATCCTCATTCCACCTACTAGATGAGCGCATCCAGCGCTTCATCTGGGCCGAGGGCTGGGAGTCGCTCCGGGACGCCCAGGAAGCAGCCATTCCGCTCATCGTCAAGGCAGACCGCGACGTCATCGTGGCCGCGGCCACCGCAGCCGGCAAGACCGAGGCCGCATTCCTGCCCGCGTTGACGCACCTCCTGCAGTCTGACTCACCTGGCCTCATCGTCTACATCAGCCCGCTCAAGGCGCTCATCAACGACCAGTTCGGGCGGCTGGACCGTCTCTGCGAGCAACTAGAGGTGCCAGTCTGGCCTTGGCACGGGGACATCTCGGCGTCGACCAAGACGCGATTTCTGGCGAAGCGGCAAGGCGTTCTTCTCATCACGCCGGAGTCACTGGAAGCGCTGCTGTGTAACCGCGGCACCTCCATCGGGCCGGCGTTTGAGCGGCTCACGTTCTTCGTGGTCGACGAGCTGCACGCATTCATCGGCGCCGAGCGGGGCAAGCAGCTTCAGTCGTTGATGCACCGCATCGAACGGGTCATCGGCCGGACCGTGCCGCGCATCGGCCTGTCTGCGACCCTGGGCGACATGAGCCTGGCGGCTGATTTCCTACGCCCTGGCAAGGGGTCGGCCGTCGCGATGGTGGAGTCGAAGTCCTCGGGCAACGAGTTGAAGATTCTGGTGAAGGGCTACGAAGAGCCTCTGGTCGTGAGGCCCGACCCCGTAGTGGCGCTTAGCGTCAACGTCGATGGCGACGACCCCGACCAGTTCAAGGACCTTGAGCCTGAGGAGTCGCCCGAGCCCGTGACACCGGCGCAGATTGCCGCGCACCTGTTCAAGGGCCTTCGCGGTTCCAACAATCTTGTCTTCCCGAACTCGCGCCGCGAAGTTGAGCGGTACACGAACCTGCTGAACAAACTCTGCGAGGCACAGCAGGTACCCAACGAGTTCTGGCCGCACCACGGCAGCTTGTCGAAGGAGATTCGTTCGGAGACCGAGGCTGCCCTCAAGCAGAAGGAGCAGCCGGCCTCGGCCATCTGCACCAACACGCTGGAGCTGGGCATCGACATCGGCGCCGTCAAGAGCGTGGCGCAGATTGGGCCGCCGCCCTCGGTGGCCAGCTTGCGCCAGCGGCTGGGGCGCTCCGGCCGCCGCAAGGGTGAGCCGGCCATCCTCCGGGGCTACTGCGTCGAGGACGCAATCGGCGGCAAGACTTCGCTGGACACCGAGCTGCGGCTCGGGACCGTGAGGATGGTGGCGATGATTTCGCTGCTACTGGAGGGCTGGTTCGAACCACCGATGGCCAGGGGTGCGCACCTGTCGACCCTGGTCCAACAGATGCTCTCGTTCATCGCCCAGAACGGTGGCGCGACCATCGGACAGCTCTACTCATTGCTCTGCGCCCCGGCCACGCCGTTCGAAGGCGTTTCGAAAGGAGAGTTCGTCGAGCTTGTTCGGCATCTTGGGCAGAAAGAGCTATTGGCGCAGGATTCGACCGGCACGCTGCTGCACGGCCGCGTGGGCGAGAAGTTCGTCAACCACTACACCTTCTACGCCGCCTTCGCGGCCGACGAGGAGTTCCGCATCGTCAGCGGAGGGCGCACGCTCGGCACGCTGCCGGTGTCGCAAGCACTGACCGTAGGGCAACGCATCCTCTTCGCAGGCAAGACCTGGCGCGTCGAGGAAATCGACGAGGCACAGAAAACCATCTTTGTGGCTCGCGCGGGAGGGGGCACGCCGCCGCTGTTCTCCGGTGGTGCCGGGCGCGTCCACACGCGAGTACGTCAGCGCATGCGCGAACTTCTCGAGTCGACAGAGGTTCCGCCATACCTTGATGCAGTCGCCAGACGATTCCTCGCTGAGGGGCGAGCTAACTACGCAGCTCGCGGATTGGACGACGTGTTCGTCGTGGACCAGGGCAGTGAGACTCTGCTTCTGACCTGGCTCGGCGATGCCGCCAACGAAGCGCTGGCGTGTCTGCTGCTGCGACGTGGATTCAAGGCCAGCGCTGCCGGACCCGGAGTTGAAGTACTCAAGGGTCAGCACACGACCGAAGATGTGCTCGACGCCGTGTTCGACGCCGGGATTGACGACGACCCGTCGCTTGATGCGCTGTTGGTCGATGTGAGCAACATGCAGCGGGAGAAGTGGGACTGGGCGCTCCCTGACCAGCTGCTACGCCATAGCTACGCGAGCCTCAACCTCAACGTAGACGAAGCCTTGTCGTGGATTCGCCGGCTGCCGGATTCCATCAGGCAGTCCCCAACCTAGACGGCGGGATGTTTGCTCCGTGTGGAGCTGGGGCGAACGCATATGGTTCAGCGTGTCGGTTGGCCGCAGGCAACTTGTAGCGTACCGACTTGCTCGCACAGCACGCCGAGTGCGCGGAGAGTTCCAGTCCTCAGCCTTCGCGCCAAGCTCGTGCCAGCTGCAGCACTTCGAAGAGGCGGCCTGCTGAAATCGCTTCACTGACCGTTTGGCCACCAAGCGCGCCGTGACGTCTCATCAAGAAGATGAGCTTGCCTGAACTGTCGGACCACGAAAGGGCCTGGCACAGCGCCACCACGTCATTCTGAGAAAGTTCCAGCAGGGCCGCAGGGTAGTGCTCTGCGCCATCGACTGCGACACTGAACAGGGCACCCTTGGCAGTGAGCTGAACAAGGTCGCGTTCGCGCACACTACGACGCTTCGCGAACACCGCTGCTGGCAACACGACCTCGTCGCGCACCCATCCACGTTGCGCATCAGCGCCTCGCGTCCGCGCTGCTTCGAAGCCTAGTTCAGCGGTCTTGGTCATGTGCTGTGCGGGACATTGGCCACTCATCCGGATAGTGCCACATCCTGTCCACGAGCCTCACGAGATGGGCCCAAGTCATCCGCAGGGTGAAGGTCAGCGGCCTGCCGGAATCTACGTCGACGAGGTTGGCTCGCGGAGTGACTCGAGCATGGCACTGAGGTCACGCTGCGCCCGCGGTTCACTCAAGCCCACCGATGATTCGCACCGAACGAGGTTCTGCAGTTGCCCGGGGAGGAACTCATCGACCGCGTCGTCGACAGCGAACCACTTCCGCGGCTTGCGACGCGAAACATCCCAGGCGATTTGAGCGCCTCGGCCTCCCTCCGCCCAAAGGCGGCGAAGCTCTCGGGTCGGCCCGTGTTCACGACGGTGAAAGGTTGCGCCGACAACCCGGGCTTGCAGGGCCGTTGGTAGATAGCTCTTGGCTCGGTCGAACCCAAGCGCATGCACCCAGCTCGTCGACAAGACCAGTTTGACTTCTGGGTGCGGCTTCAGAGCACGTTCAAGGTCCGTCGCCCACTCCATAAGCACATGGCCCGGCTCATCCATCACGGCTGTTCGCCTTGGGCCTCGCCGGACTTTGCCGTGATGCAAGCACCCATCGTAGTCAAGGTAGCAGACAACCATGGCTAGGCTCTGCGCTCCCTGTCGCGCTTGTTGGAAGTCTTCATCGTCGGTCTCTCAGGCGAGTTGATGGGCCTTGGCCTTTGAATGTCAGGGCAGGCTACCGAATGAGCTGCAATTGCTCGAGCCCAAGCGCCTCTTGCGGAATCCAGCGACCCGTCTGCCACAGCGCTGCGATGGATGAGCCGAGCTCGGCGCCCACCCATGCCCCCGCGACGTCGATGGCAGCACCTTGACACTCTGGTCGCTCGCGCGCGCGACCGTTGGCCAGGAGCCATTCGTACCACTCCAGTGCCGGAGCGACCTTGGGCTCGTGCGCAGCTGCTGCACGGTTGAAGTCCATCGGAATGCCGATGCCCTTGGGGTCCAAGTCCCCGAGGTACAGTGCACCAACGCCGTTGACTTCGCGCAGAACCTGGCCAAGTGCTGCACCCGTGCTACGGAACGCTTCACCGGCGCCGTAGACCACGGCTGAGTACCGCTGGGCCTGCTGATTCCACTCGCCAAAGCTCCAGTAGCTGTTGTGGTTCTCCACGACCAAGACCGGCTTCCCAGGGGCCGTCGCGATGCGGTACGGCAGCGGCAACGGCACCACGAACGCACCCAGCGTGTCGAGCGAAAGACGTCCGGAGAACAACGAGTTGCCGGACCGCATCGCGTCAAGCCGCTTCTCGTCGCCGAAGATTTCGAGCGAGCGCTCCTTGATGGGGACAAGCGGGAACGTGCCGCGGCGGTGAAGCAGAAACTCGTTGATGGCCTTGGCCGCGACCAGCTGCGGCGGTTTGAGCTCAGGCCAAAACCCAAGCTCGGGCACCCAGGGGACCTTCGAGAAGTCTTCCCGCTGAACCTCTTCGCGTTCGCGGACAAGCGCAATCCACAGAGGCAGAGCCGGCTGTCCGACCTTCTCCCAGCTGCCGCGGGCGGGCAGGGCGAGGACACCTGCCGCAGCAAGCTCCTCCAGAACTTGAAGAAGAATCGCGCTGCGTTCCGGGTGGTTTCTAGTCTCAGGATGCAGCTCGAAGTACAGCTGCTTTACCTGTGCGAGCTCAACCCGCTTGCGAGGCGACATCGCGAGGCGTGCAGCGAACTCTGCGGACATCACACCACCTCGGCGCCGTGAGTCGCCTCGTCATTGAGGCGATACCGGACTGTTTCCAGGTGCCATCGACCGGTCTTGCTGTTCTGCCCTGCACGACGCAGCCGCACGAACGATGAGAACTCGGCCAGCGCGTTGTAGTCCTGAATCGCCGTTGCGAAGACCAGTTGCACGCCCATCGCCTGGGCCAGCAGGCGCTGCGCCTTCCACATCGTCGGCGACGTTGCCTTTGCAAACGGGTTGTCGAGGATGAGCGGTCCACCGGCGACTTTCTGGAGCTTGGCCTGGGTCTCAGCTCGAAGCTGAGTGATGACGACGTAGAGGAACAGCGCCATGACCACGCCTTCGCCGCCGGAGTTCGAAATCTTCTCCACTGGTACGTACTGCTGGCTCTCGTCGATGACCATGCGCAGCACTTGCAGACCGAGAGGACGCCCGCCATGGATGCGGAGCACAGACTCTGCAACCAAGTCAGAGCCTTTGGCGGGAATGACGTTGGCCTGGATGAGGCTGTCGAGGTAGTGCGTCAGCGCTTGACGCCTCGCCTCCAAGTTGATGGCGCCGAAATTCGCGCGCATCTTCAGCACAGCCTTGCCGGCCACGTATGGCGCCGTGACCGGTACCCGCTTGTCCATTGCCGCACCAAGCAGACTCAACGCCACTCGAGACAGGTTGGCCATCTCGGTGACGCAGGCCTCGAAGTCGGTCTGCATCTTGTCCAAGTTGTCCTTGGTCGTGCTGATGCGGTCGTCGAGACCTTCCAGAAGACGGCCAGCGTCGCTGCACGCGGCCTTGAATTCGTTGACCAGCATCGCCGCGGCCAGTTCAGGCTCGACCTTCTGCAGTTCTTGCTCCGCAGCTGACTTCTTGACCGCATCAAACGCCTCTCGGGCCTTGCCTTGCGCCTTGTCGCAGGCCTTGGCTTTCTCGCCGTGCTCGCGCACGAGGCGAGTAACCTGCTCGCTCGCGTTCTCCTCCAGCACCAGCTCCGCAAGCTCCTCCAGGACCATCGGAGGCCGACCGGCCAGGCTGGCGAGCTCGAGGTTGAGCAACTCCAGGTTGGGTGCCCCCTCCAACTTCATTGAGCTCTTGCCAAGCTCAGCCAGTTGGTTGTCCTGCGCCGCCAGCTCACCCAGGCGCCTAGCGCTGTCGCGAGCTCGGTCTGCTTCTCGGACGGCCTTCTCCTGACGCTCTGCTGCCGCTGCACTCAAGACCAACGCCTCATCTCGCTTCCCCTCAAGGGCCGCGTCGTCCAATGCCTCCAAGTCTGGTGTCGCTGGAGGCGCATCCTTGTTCTTGCGGTGCCAATCGTTCGATGCGTTCTGTGCCGCCCCGCTTGCCGATGCCGCGTCAATATGTTCCCGCAAGGCAACAGCGCTCTCTGCCTCAAGACTCGGCAGCATGGCGCTGTGGTCCATCCCGTCATACGGCGCGACGTGGGCGCGCGTGACACCGGGATAGTCGCGGGTGTACTCCTCCTTCTTCTCGTCGCGTCGCTTCCGAACTTCGCCCATCTGGACGTCCAGGACACCAAGCTGGTCACGCGCATTCGTCTTGTAGAGCGTGAGAGCGTCGGCGTACGTTCCACGCAGCTCTTCAAGGGACTGCGGGTTCGACCTCAACAGTTCATCGGCTCGCAGCGCCTTGTCGTAGAACTCCAGTCGGCTGCGCTCCGTAGCCAGGTTGTTGGCATCGCTCTCAGCTCGTACAGAGAGCCTGTTCTGCTCGAACGTTACCGCCTCGACCCTGGCGATTTCCGCCTCGGTAGCCTCCCGATGGACATCGATGTCCTCAACCATGGCCGTGAGCTCTTCCATCCGCTCCAGGCGATGCTCGCGGTTTGCTTCGTATTGGGTGACGAAGTGTTGGAGCGCCTGGACATGGCCGCGGGCCTCGCGCGCGAGTCGGTCGCGCTGGCTAGCCGCTTCGCGACTCTCTCGTGCTGCTGTTGCCTCTGCGGCCGACTTGCTGTGGGCGTCGTCCTTCAGTTCCTGGGCATGTTGTCGCTCAGCTTGTAGCTGGCCGCGACGGACGCCCGCTTGCACCAACCGTCCATCGCCGAATCGCTGGATGTACGCTCGCAGGGCTTCCAGCGCGGCCAACGCGCCGGTCTGCCGCAGATAGTAGTCCCCGCGTCTGCGCTCTTCGTGCCGAATGCTCTCGGACAGCGTGCCAGCAAGTGCCTCTGCCGCCGCTCGGTTGTATGCCGCGTCGCTATCAGCCGGGGCGACGAGCCGCGAGCCGGCGTCCGCGCTGGGTTCAAGGGCCAGAGGCGAGATGACCACTGGCCGCGAGAGCTTCTGGCCCTTCCACTGCACGGCTCGCGCCTTGTCCATCTCGCTATGCGCCAGCGAAACGCCGAGGAAGCGGGCAGGGTCGCTAAGTACCAAGGCGCGCGAACGCTCGGCGTCGGGGAGCGCGTCGGCTAGGTACTCGTTGTACGGCCGTGCCGAGCGGACCCCGGCCTCGCGCAGCCTGGCGACAACGCGGGCCACGTCGGGGCTGTTCCCAGCGACGCCGGTTTCCTCGATTGCTCGCATCGTCGCCTTGAGCTCGGCGAGCCGCACATCGGCGAGCGACACTTCCAACGCAGAAGCGGTGACCACGCGTTCGAGGACGCCGGGTAGGGCAGGGGAATCGGGGGCCGCGGTGTCGGACTCAACCGCCTGCAGGATGGCGGGCAGCTGAGAGAGCCGTTCACGCTCGGCATTGCCTTCCCCGATGAAGTTCGCCACGGCGCGAATCTCGGCATCCAGGCGACCAAGCTCGTTGCCAAGACGGACCTCCTCCCTGCGCCAGTGTTGCTCCTGAAGCTCGTGCTGGCCGGCCTCAAGCTTGTGGGCCTCTTCCTCTCGCCGCATCGGCTGCTCAACACCTGCCCAGCGAGTCAGCGCATCTTCAGCCGCCTCTTCTGCGGTGCTCAGACGCCCCGACGCAACCATGCGGTCGCGCTCGACGGCCCAGGTGTTCTCCTGCTGCACAAGCTTGGCCCGTTCATCGCCAAGAGTTCGGCGGCGCTTGTCACCTTCCCCGATGGCCGCGCGATGCGCCTTTACCTGCGCCACCCGTTCGTCGGACTCCTTTTCAATCTTGCGCTGCTTTTCCCGGAGGGCCTGCTCGTGCTGGTGCAGGGCGGTGCGAAGCAGGGCCCCCTGCATGTCGAGGTGGTCCTTGAACGGTTTCAGCCCTTCCTGCGCAAGCTCGGCCTGCGCCTCCAGTTCCTTCAGACGCCGCTCCTCCGCGCCCACCTCGGTCAACAACCGCGCTGCTTTCACGTAGGTGATGCTGTTCTGCGCCGCCTCCAGCGCAAGAGCGGCTCGCTCAGTCCGGGCAGCCGCAGCACGCACGGCTCGCACGTGCAGGAGCGAAGTCATGCCAGCGGCCTGGCGCGAATAGCTGAGTGCGTCGGCCGCTGCTGCAGTAGCCACCGCTCGCTGGGCACCTTCGTACTCCTGTTCCTGCTTCTGCTTCTCGTGCCGAGTACAGGCGCGCTCCTGCAGTCCGAGAACAAGCCTGGCGCCGGCGAACGTGACTCCGGCCTGGTCGCCAAGCGCCAGCCTGTAGTTGTGGGCCACTTGTTCGAAGGCGTGGAGCACGCCCCGGAACTTTGTCAATTCGTTGAACTTCGCCTGGTAGAACGGCTTTCGACGCAGCTTGTCGCAGGCGATGGCAACAGCATCCCGCACAGCACTGGCGCGCGGTGCATCGAGCGTCAGGTGAAAGAACTTCTGGAGAAATGCGGCCTCGCTCGTGAAGTTGAGGAAGCCCGTGTCGAACCCACCCTCTTGCACAGAGAAGTTGACCTGCATCTGCAGCATGTCGAGGTCGATGAGCCGCTCCTCGCGTAGGTGACGCTGCCAATCGGCCTGCTTGCGCGTGACGTAGACGTCCGGGTGGCGCTTCTGCTCGTCGTGAATCCAACGTGAGAACTCAGCCAGCGAAGCTGCGGGCGCGGTGCCAAGCTTCGGCGCTGGTACCGACTCGAGGCTCAACGCACCAGATGCTTCGAAACTGAAGAAGATTCGGTCACTCTCCGGTGCGTCGTTGCCTGCCTTGATGGACACGACCTGCCCGATGACGAGGCGATATGGCTGTCCGCCGCCGGTGCGCGAAGGCATCTCCCACTCGACGAGGATGAAGCCAGGCAGACCATCCTGCGCGAAGTACTGTGAGAAGTGGTTGTTCCGGCTCTGCAGGTGCTTCAGGAAGCGGTCTTGGCTCGTGTCGAAGCAGGAGAAGATGAGACTGAGCAGCGATGTCTTGCCGCCGCCGTTCTCAAGGTTGATGATGGTATCGGTGGGCTGATGCGTTTCGGGGTCCGTAAGGTCCAGCAAGAGCCCGTCGTACCAGGCCATCGAGTACCCGCAGTTGCCCAGGTAGATGCGCGAAATCCGCTGCATGGTCAGGCCTCCGCCGGCGCGGGTGCGCGAGCTGCTTCCTGGGCGATGTCGAACAGCCTGCGAAGTGCGAGCTCCCGAAGTTGGACCCGCAGGCGGTGCGTCGGCGTGTATGTCACTGATGCATCGTCGTCAGCATCCCGGTCCTGCCGCACCAAGCCATTGGCCTGCATATGTCCGAGCGCCAGCTTCACGATGCCCACCAGCGAGTTGGGTGAGGCACGCTGGCCGGCGGGCAATACCAAAGGCATCGCGGACACGGCTTCCCAGCCGGGGGCGAGCTCGGCGGGTATGTCAGCTGGCAGGCTGGACGACTCCTTCAGCCGCCTGGCGAGGGCATAGAGCGTGTCGCGACAGTTCGACACCGACGACGGTGGCGGAATGTAGTTGTCGTCATCCAAGCCGTCGGTCGTGGGAAAGAAGACGGCGGCGATGGCGACGTGCGCGAGCAGAAGGCTCGCCTTTTGCGCCGCATCCAGGCCCGCGCGGATGTCCGTCATGCGCAGAGCGAATCGGCTCTCCCGGGAGGACGGCACGACGATGAGGCCTCGCTCACTGACGTCGAGCACGATGAGCTCCATGCCCGTAGCAACATCCTGAACCTGGGCCGAGAATGCCGGATTGGCGCGGTACTGCCCGAGCAACTCCCGATACTCTGAGTCGTTGACTGGCGACAGTGTCGTGTGAAGCGCCTTGTAGACCAGGCGTGCGGCGTGTCTCACGCCAAACTGGATATCAGTCACGGATGCCCTCCCTTGGGCGTGAATCGCAAGTTTGTTCCGCGGGCTACGTCGGCGACGAACTCTTCCAGCGCCTCGGCCCGCATGTTTTTGAAGTCAGTTTCCGAGTGCGAGTACGCCCGGAACAAGGTGAGGACAAGGCAACGGCGCATCGTCCAGTCGAAGCCGGCGTCCTCTGCCTGGTACAGCAACTCGTCGAGTCGCCACGGCTGGTCCTGCGAGAACTTGCCGCCCAACCACTCGGAAACCTGCTTGATGACTGTCTCGTCGAACTGCAAGGGCGGAGGCGCCAACGGTTCGATTTCCCCGTCGTCCACCTCGGTCTCACCGTCTTCTGCGCGCTGCTCTAGCAGCAAAGAGAACAGCGAGTTGAGGTCGTACACCCGGGGCAGGGCCGGTGGGTACAGCGCGCTGAGCGCATGCTCGGCCTGCTTGGCCAAGTAGGAGCTCGGGAGCTCGATGAGCTGCGGCAGCAGCCGCGACTCAAGGTCCGGCAACCCGGTAGCCCTTCGGGCCCGAAACACTGCTCGCTGGGACTCAAGGAAGCGGTCATTGGCGCCGCTGATATCCCCGACCAGCTGAGAACGCAACATGCTGGCGCCCTGAAGCGTCTTGAGCAGCAAGGCCAGATTGGCTCGCGCTCGAGGCTCCTCGGCCTGCCTGAGCGCCTCCAAGACGGACTCCTCCATCCGCTGGTCCTCAGCCTGCCGCTGGCGAACGTGGTCGCGTGCGCGGTCGAGGCCAGGCCCCATGTCGCGGGTCCAGTTCACCGTCCCAGGAGCGCGGTACGCCTGGTGCAGCTTGTCGCGGATGAGCTGGCGGTACTCGATGGAGTGTGTGCGAGCCCGCCTGGCGATTTCCAGGGCCGCATCGAACCTGCCACGCTGCACGAGCAGGTCGAGCATCTTCTCCATCAGCTCTTGGGCGTCCTCGGGGGCGAGGTCCAGCATCCCAAGGTAGACAAGGTAGCCCTCCGGGGTAGGCTTGTACCGGTACATGTCTTCGATGTCCGGCTCGTAGGTCACAAGCCTGAACCGCACCGTGCGCGTCGCTCTGCGTGCGGCGTCGAAGTGCTCGAATGCAAACTCCTTGTACTGATTGGCCTTGTTGTCGAGTGCGGCCAACACCGTCTCGGCCACCTTCATCAGCTGCGCCTTGGTTAGCGCGGGTCTCATGACCGCGGCCACGTCGGCGATGTGCGACAGGACCTCGTCCTTCGTGCACCCGGTGGACACTGTGGTGCCCTCCATCATCCTGTCGAGTGCGGTCAGGACGAGGTAGTGGCTGTCGATGCCTTGAAACGGCGCGCTGTCGTCGCCCCCAATGCGCTGCTTGTTGAGCTCAAGGGCGAACAGTGGGCGTAGCAGAAGCAGGTTGCGCTGTTGCCGGGACAGGTCCAGTAGCCCCGGCGAGGGGGCAACGTGGTCTGCTTCCGGCGTTCCCGCCGCCCCATCTGCCGCGTCATTCATGGCCGGACAGGAGGCGCGTGTCGAGAACACCCGGTCAGACGGTCGACAGGTACAGGCACTCGAAGCACCAGCGAGACCTCTTCAGGAGCAATCAGCAATGAAAGTATACGCACAAAAACTAGATTGGCGTACTTTTGTGACTGATGCACAATCGGCGCATGCGTCAGAGCCCTGTTCCACCGCTTTCAGGCCAGTCCTCAGCAACGAGTTGGGGGCAGGGCAGACGGCTCGAGTTCATCGACTTTCGGCTGCGCTGGGAGCAACGGCTCAACCGAGCGGACCTCACCTCCTTCTTCGGCATCTCTACGCCGCAGGCTTCCATCGACATTGCCAAGTACGCGGAGATGGCACCCGCGAACCTTGTCTATGACCGTAGCGCGAAGGTCTACGTGGCGGGGTCCGCGTTCGCACCCTTGTTTCCCAGCACGAGCAGTCCATCACGATTCCTGAATGAACTGTTGGCCACCGAGGTGGGTGTGTTGGCGCCGGAGTCGAGCCTGGTGGGATGGCGCCCGTCGTTGGCGGTAGCACCCTCACCAGGCCGCGCGCTTGACGCCACCATTCTTGCTGGACTCTTGAGCGCCATTAGAGAGGGTGCTGGCGTCCGGGTGCTCTATCAATCGATGTCTCGGACAGAGCCCCTATGGCGCGGCATAACGCCCCACGCATTGGCCAATGATGGCTTCCGCTGGCACGTAAGAGCGTACTGCCACGAGCGAGCCGCGTTCCGCGACTTCGTCATCGCCCGAGTGCTAGAGCTGGAACCGACAGAGGCTAGCGGGCCTGGTGCCGAGGCAGACGCGGACTGGGGAACTGAGGTTGAGCTCGTGCTTGTGCCTCACCCAAAGCTGGCCAAGGCCAAGCGTCGCGCGATTGAGCTCGACTACGGTATGCGTGACGGGGAGGCACGACTGACCTGCCGCAAGGCGCTGCTGTTTTACGTACTTCGCCATCTGGGCCTGGACCGAGCAGATACGGACAGTCCCGAGGCAGCTCAGGTTGTTCTCAAGAACCGGAAGGCCCTTGAGCAACACCTGCCGGCGGCCGCTTGAGCGCTACGACGCAGACCTCCTCGGTGGAGAACTCAGCCACTTCGTGGTCTGGGACCAACACCATTTGCACGCAGCGAAAGCCTCTTGCTCCAGGCGCTACGACCCCTTGTGCACAGAACTCGACTCGGGGCAAAGTGAGCCACGACAGCAGCGGCAGGAGGCAGCATGGCGTGGTCCGGTCCGAGCGCAGCACGAAGCGCGGGGCTCCTTTGGGGCGACGAAGAGGTTCTGAACAGCGAGCTTGGGTGTGAACGAGTAGTCGCCCGTCGCTGGCATGGCAAGCTTGTTGAGTTCGCACAGTGTGAGGCGGCCAGCGCGCCTGAGGATGCCGCGGCTTGGCTCAAAGAACGCGTCCGGCCAGGACTCTGTCGGAGCCAGGTCCTCTACTCCCGCGTGACGACAGGTGTGACTTGCCTGCGCTATCTGGACGACGTTGAGTTGGAGGCCGTGGCCTACGTCAGCTTCCTGCAGGCAGGCAGCCAAGTCTTCACGATGAGTCGGTGGGTACAGGAGGGTGCCAGCTTCCTGGATGTGGACCGGCCCGTCGCGCTCCCCTCGGTGCTGCCCTACGAGTCCTTCTTCCTGGCGCTGGAACGGCACGGCGCCTTTACCGTGTGGGACTCGGTCCGCCCCGGTGAGTCAGTCGACGGATGTTTTGTGCGTCGCTTGCCCGGAGGGGAGCTGGAGCTGTACTTCACGCTGCGTGGCGAGCAAAGCGCGACGGGCTTGCCGGGCGTTGGGCTGACGCTGACGCCGGCCGATGTCATGGGGCAGAGGTCGGTCAGGAACGTCGTCGAGGCTGCGCTGCGCAATCAGCAGCAGGTCCTAGCGCAGGTTGAGCTACCTAAGGAGCCGTTCCACCGGCAACAGGTGGAGCGACAACAAGCGCAGACTGCTGCGGCCATCGAGCTGCAGACGACGGGACGCCTGATGCCTATCGCCTATGCTGTGAATCGGGTGCTGAAGCTCCTGGAAAAGTTCGCAGAGCTCCAGAGACAGGATAGGCGGCCTCAGTGGATGCGCCCTCGGACGGCGGCAGAGCGTCGGAAGGACGAGGCACGCGAGATGCGAGCTGCGCCTAGGCCTCCGCACGCGGTGAAGCTGTCGCTGACCGCCGTGCCAGGGGCGCCTGAGGGGTTCGGCCACTACCGAGTTCAACAGGAGGCACCTCTGCCTCACTGGAGGCGTGCCCACTGGCGCGACCAGCCCTGCGGGCCGGGGCGAGCGGAACGACGCAGGGTGCTGATTGAGCCGACGCGCGTTGGCACTCCTGGGTTGGCCGGGGCGCGGACGTACGCGGTGCAGCCGTAGGTTCTTCGCCCCGCCGCCTCGGTGCCGCGGCGGTTTTGACGAATTTGACGTTTTCTACTATACTTCAAACCTCAACTACGAGGTCTGTCATGACCACGCTTTCCCGCACCCCCACAGCCGCCCCAACTGACAACCAGTTCCTCAAGGGGCTGCACTTCGCCCTGGATGGACTCGCCAAGGAACTGGCTGCCCAGCTGGTTGCCTTGGTTGAGGCTCAGTTCGCCGCAGGGAAGGCCTCGCGCAAAGCGGTTGAGAAGGTCGTCGCGGCGCAGGTTCCGGCGCTGCTCCAGCAGGGCTTCATCACGAGCTTCTTGGCCGACGATACGGCGGTGCGTGAGCACCGGGCTGTGCTTGCGCACCTCCTTTCCGCCGCTGAGCTTCAGGCTACCGTCGGCGCTGGCCTGACGGTGCTGCCTAGCGCGATTGCAGCCTCGAGCGCAGATGAGGACGATGAGCTGACGAGTGAAGCAGCGGCGAAGCTCCTGCACGTCTCGAGGACTCACCTCAATACGCTTGCAGATTCGGGCGTGTTCGGGGCTGTTCGGCGTACCGATGGTGGCCATCGTCGGATTTCGAAGGCGGCGCTGTTGAAATACAAGGCGAAGAGCCAGGAGCGCCAAGCTAAGGGCTTGGACGCCATGATGGCGGCGAGCCAGAAACTCGGCTTGTACGACAAAGAGCTCGCCCGTCTCCCGGTTCGGGCTGGCCGCTGAGGATGCCAAAGCGGCGAGTTCTTGATGGCAACGAGGCGGCACAGCCGCCTCGTGTCGTTTTGATAGATGCCAACGTGTTCTTCGCGCCGCGCATGCGTGACCTGGTGATGCACCTGCACGCCGATGAGCTCATCAACGTCCAGTGGACCTCTGAAATCGAGTCGGAGTGGACGCGCAACGTTGTCAAGAAGCAGGACGCTGACGCCGAAGGGATTCAGGAGTGCTTGCGAGGGATGCGCGCTGCGGTCCCTGGGTGGGAAGTGACGGGCTATGAGAAGCACGTTGACCAGTTTGAAGCAGTGGACGCGAAGGACAGGCACGTTGCCGCTGCGGCCTACAAGCTGTCGCTCGATGACTGGCCAGGCCAGCCCGTTGCGCTCGTGACCAAGAACATCAAGGACTTTCCCGCCAAAGCCTTCGAGGGAACGCAAGTCACACGCTTCGCGCTGGGCGCCTATGTCGATGCGCTCTACGCCGCAGAGCCCGTAAGGGTCCTCAAGGTCGCCGAGAGCTGCCGCAAGAAGTTGAAGCACCCACCGCTCGACAAAGAGCGGTACGTGGCGGTCCTGATGAACCACGGATGTGCGGGGCTAGCCGGCGCGCTGGCGCAGGCTTGGAGCGTGGAGTGCCCGCTCGTCGCCAAGGACGGAACGCTCTACTACGAGTCAGACAGGCCAAAGAAGCCTGCAACCAAAGCGGCGAAGAAGGCGGCGCGGTAGCACCGGTGCGGTGGTCTAACGCTCCCGCTCTTGCCTAGCTGCTTTCCCAACTGGCGTCATTCGCCGCACGCGCCTTCAGCAGCTGGTTCAACCTACTGAGCAGCTTCGCTGGCACGTCGTCCCGCCGCGCGTTTGTGCGCAACGGATGCGGGAACTGGTCGTGGTGGTATCGCTTCTCGCCGGTCCGGCGCACGGGTTCGATTCGGCCGCCAAGCAGGAGCCACATACGGTCGGCCTGCAGCGGGTTGGTCGTGTGGATGGCGTTGCGGCTCATTTCCTGGTCCTCCGGGGCTTGCGAGCGGGCTTCGCAGACGCGTCACCTGAGAGCAGCGCGTCCATCTCGTCGTCGAGCTTCTTCTGCTTGCGGTGGGCGGCAGTGCCGGGCACCTCCTCGTCGGCCAGGTAGCAGGCAGCCCAGTCCAGTCGACGCGGGAGCGGCATACGGTAAATGCCGACCTTGTAGCCGTCCTCGACGTGAGCCCGGATGTAGAAGAGAGGGTCGTCGCGCACAGCCTCCATTGCTTTCAAAGGGCTTGAGGGCATCTCTTCGAGGGACGTGTTGATGCCGCGGCTGGTCGCAACGCGGGGCATCTCAATGAGCTTCAGGAAGGCGTCGGTGCTTCTGAGGAAGACGATGAGCCGGCTCATGAACGCGTCACGCACGAGGTTGTGCTCCTGCGTCGCCTCCCGAAGCGCCTCGGCGGTCTCCGGCTTGACTTCAATGTTCACAGAAACCGGCCCCTGCTTCTTCATCGCACCGGCGATGTGGCGTTTGGCACGCAAGGAGTTCTTGAGGCCCTTCAGCTCGTGGCGCAGGTACTGCAGCTCCCGGCTGACCATGTAGTCGAGGAACGGCGCCCGCGACAGGAAGAGTTCTTCGGTCTGTGTCTTGAACGCCTCCCAGAGCTTGGGTGGAACGTTGAAGCTGATGGCAGTCTTAGGCATCGCGTCGGTCCGATTTGGTGTCGATGCGGAGACTTTGACGCAGAGGCTTTCCTCTGGGAAGGGGTGATTTTCAGAGGGTTGGCACCGGAAACTGATGCCGAGGGACGTAGCTGCGGTTCAGGGCAGTGAAGATGTGGCGCGAATCCACAAACCAGCGGACTCCAGGACGAGGTAACGCTATCAGGGTTGGTGGTGGCTATAGGGCGGACCAGCTACTCACACGAAAGGTGTGTCATGTTCGAAGGCGTCTCGACGGCAGTTTGGCTCGTCATCATCATCTTCTTGTTCGTTCTCGCGGTGCTTTGGTTCCTTCTCCCGTTCGCCGTGTTCGGTGTCAAGAAGCTTCTGATGCAACTCATCGCGGAACAAAAGAAGACGAACGACTTGTTGTTGAAAGCGATTCAGCAGTCAGAGCAGGAGCGCTAACGGGCGGCCTTCTGGGAAACCGGCAGGATTCATTTGGCTGCGTCTTGCCCATTGCATGTCATGCACACCTACGTGACCCCACTGACACCCGAATCCTGGGGCTGAACTGAAAGTTCGATTTCAACGCCCACAAATCCAGTCAGTAGACGCTTGAAAGAAGGCGTACTTCCGTAACCCCTTGCGCGCAGCAACTGTTGTTGCATACAGTGCCACTGAACAGAGATTCAGTGAGGCACGATGCACATGCAGCAAGTCGACCAACGGCACCTCGAAAGCCTCCAGCGGCACTGGAAACGGCATCACGCGTTTCCTTCCATGGCCAAGCTTGCTGCCGTCATGGGACTGGCCAGCGCGGGCTCCGTTTTCCAGGCCGTCGGCCGTTTGGTCGAGGCTGGCTTCCTTGAGCGAGTGGAAGGGCGCATTGCGCCGACCAGACGGTTCTTCTCGCGTCCCGTGCTGGGACAGGTCAGGGCTGGGCTTCCTGACCACGCCTTCCAGGCCAGCGAACCAGAGCTGCTGAGCGCCGACGAGTATCTGGTGCGTCAGCCGGACCGCACGAGTTTCGCCCATGTGAGGGGCGACTCCATGCGGGATATTGGCCTGCTCGATGGCGATGTAGTTGCCGTGGAGCACAACACTCCACCGAAGCCAGGTGACGTAGTCGTCGCCGTTGTCGATGGTGCCCCTACAGTGAAGAGGCTGGTCCTGGAGAGCGGCCAGTACGTGCTCGAGGCCGCGAACCCGGCATTCGAGACGATTCGACCAGGTGCCTCGCTTGAGGTGCTCGGCGTCGTTGTGGGGAGCTTCCGCCGCATGACGACCTGATGCAACCAGCCTAGCGCGCCTCGCGCAAACCTCGCTTCCAACTTCCTCCGCGCCTGCCATGAGCGGGTGCGCGGGTGAACTCGTCCCTTCTCAGCCTCATGCAACCCTTTGCCCGTCGCTCTCGCAGTGCGAAGCCAGCCCGCTTGACCTTGGCCGGATGGAGCCTTTGGGAACTGCAGCTTACCTGGCACCAGGTGCCCACGCAGCACCTTGTCGGCCGGGTGCTCGAGAAGCACTGCGGCGGGGTCACTAGCGCGATTTCGAACGTCGATGCCAACGAGCGTGTCGTGACCGTCGAATCCGGCAGCGTGTATGCGCTGTTGGGTCCGCCCGGAACCGACCCGGACGCTCAGTACCGGCTGGACGGACTCGTTCGCCTCGGCGGCGCGACGGCTGCGCGCGACATCACGGCTGAGTTCGCGCCACGCTTGGCACCTCGGCTTGGTACGCCCGGGTTTCGGCCCGCTTTCATCACGTGCCGTGGCGGCCTAAACCGAAAAGCCAAGCTGCAATTGAAGTTATCCAGAACATCAAGTCACAGAGTTCTTGCGCACAACTCGTAGTTGAGCATTTGCGTGAGCCGTCAATCGTCCTGAATGTAACAAGCAAAGATGCGTGCGCTGAAAGTCATTTGCGGCAATAAATTGGTTGACCTCGACGGAGGTCAACAAATGCTGCCGAAGGCCGGATACACCGAGCGGCGGGTGTTCATCTTGGGTGAGACTGAAGCACACAGCTTCACGCGCTCGTGGGACGCGGGGAGGTTCCTCCTGCCGTGGTCCTACATGGACCCGGCAGTTGCGTCATGTGCCTTGAACGGTCCGCGATGGCGCTACGAGCGAAAGAAGAATGGGCGGGAGGCGTTCGCGCAAGTTCCCCAAACGGTGACGCTGCGCACTGGCGAACTGGAATACCGCGACTTTCACGACGAGTGCTACGGCGGCGAGCAGGCCATCGAAGTGAAGCGGGAGCACAGCCGCCTTGAGGGAACGGCCTACCGCGTCTACAACCGCGCATTCCTTGAGGCGAATGCGCTGGAGGCCATGAACCGGAGAACGGCCTACTTCCTGCTGCTGAACGCCACGGCCGGATTCGACCTTGGGCCCATCGAAGCGCAGGTGCTGGCCGCCGTAGGGGAGGGTGGCGACCAATCCATCGAAGCCGTAGCTGCGGTGACTGGCCAAAGTGCGATTCGAGTGAGGGCGGCTGCCCTGAATCTCTGGCGCAAGGGGCGTGTCGACCTTCCGATGCGTGACTCGCTCATCGATGACACGTGGACAGTCAAGGGGCTCAGCGATGTCGAGCGTTGAGCGACTGGCTCTTCGCGGGCGTAGGCCGAGCGGCGATGTCCGAAGGGTTTCGCTTCCGCTGAACGACTGGCCGCGCCCGTCAGTCGCCTTCTTCGCAGTCAAGGGCGCGTCGGAAGCGGAAATCAAAGCCGCAAAGCTTCGGCACTCCCGCTACCAACTCAACGTCAAGGCTGTGGAACTGTACCTTGGCGGGATGTCGCCCAAGGAGGTCAACAAGGAGCTTCAAGAGTTGTACGGGACGACGTTGACGGAGAGTTCAATCTGGCGCATGTGTGCCAGGGCACTTCGGCCTGACGACAGCACAGGGCAAATCATAGGGTTCTGGGCTTGCGTTCCTCAGTGGCGGGCTGCACCAACCGAGAAGGCTGCTCCGAAGCCGTCGCACCACCTCTCATCGCTCTTCCTGGAGTTCCCGCGCATCGAGGCCAAATTGTGCGAGTTCGTCCTGAAGCGCCGGACGGGACCGAATATGCGACCTGTTGGGATGCTCCGCCCGCGCATGGTGTGGGAGGTGTTCCTCGCTGAGTGCAAAGAGCAGACGAACCGGTTCAAGGAGAAGCTGTGGCCCTTCAGTGAGGAGCGCTGCGGATACGAAGCGGTGCGTCGTTGGTACAAAGAGCAGAAGTACAAGCACCCGAGTGCCGCGGCGCGAAATGAGCTTCCCGCGGACCTGGCCAAGCAGATTGCAGGGGACTACAAGTCGGCTGCTGTCATCGCTGCGCCCAGTGCTCACGTGTCGATGGCGTACTCGGAGACCCAGCTCGACGAGCACAAGATGGACCAGATGTGGGCCATGATGGTTCCGGGTCGAGAGCCTGGCGAATGGCTGGCGGTGCACACTACGCGGCTGTGGGCGCTCTGCATGGTGGAGTGCGCGTCGACGGCGGTTCTTTCCTCCGGGGTTGCTTTCGGGGCGGCCTACAAGACTGCGGATGTCCTGAGGCTCATCTACTCGGCTTTGCATCCTCCAAAGCGACCGGAACGCCTACGCCTGAGTGACGAGCAATGGCGCTACCGGGAAGATGCTGCGTACCCGGCTGAGCTTCCGGCCTTCGCGCGCAACTCATGGATGACCTTGGCGATGGACCGGCACTCAACCCACCGGGCTGCTCTTGCAGATGCCATGGAGGTCACGCGCTGCGAGGTGGTTTCCGGGGCACCGGCAAACCCCCAGGTGCGCGACACCATTGAACGATTCTTGAAAAACATCGCCACGCATGCTGACTGGTTTGAGTCCTCCGTCGGCAACAAGCCAGGCAGCGCGGCAAGGCGGGACCCGGAAGGAGGTGCACTACGCAGCGTCGTCTATACGCCACTCGCCCAGGAGTATCTGGACATCCTCGTCCGAAACTACAACGTCACTGCGCAGGTCGCGCTTGACGGCAACTCTCCGCTTGGCCGGTTGGCCGTGCTGGCTGCGCGAGGCCAGGTCTTTCGCAGCCCGGTCGGTGAGTTTGGAACCGGAAACCTCTATCGCCTGCTGCCTCGATACAGCGCGCGCTTGCGTCGGCGGCACTCGCCGACGCACGGGCCGTTGTGCGTCTATTTTGGATACGCGTGCTACGTTGGGCCGGAGCTGTCGCAGGCCCAGGAGTTGTGGTTCGGCGCGACGCAGGACGTCGACATCTATCCGCAAGAGGACGCACGCTTTGCGTTTGTAGTCCCGCGGGCGTTCCCGGAAAAGGTCTATCGCGTGGTCTGTCTGGGGCGCTGGAGGCAGACGCCGCACACACATTCCGAACGGGTATTCTCGTCAAAGGGCGCCCGCACGAAGGTTTTCACCGATTCGGCCGGAGGTCCGCTTACTGGCGTCGGGCTGGCACGAGGACTTGCGCTTGCGGCGTCGTCAGATGAGGGACTGGCACGACTCCTCTCGGGCATGACTGCATTCATGGACCGCTATGGCGCTGGCGTGGTGCCATACATCGACATGACGTCAGAGCAAATTGCCTCGCTGTTGGATTTCGCCGAGAAGGAATCCGATGACACCGAGGTCACCGAATGGGCCCCGACTGCCGTCAACGTGGTGCCGGGCTCAGGTCAAGTGCCCCCGTCGCCTTCTTCGGACCCCTTCGGTCTTCGAGGGTAAGGAATCCAGGTGGGCGAGCAACACCCACTCCTGCGGTCCAGAGGCGCCAGGACAAGGACGGCACCGCTCGATGAGGCGATTGAAGCCCTGAGCCTCGTCCTGCAGACCGCAGAGTTGGGCATGGTGACAAGCGCCCCGACTCGATGGGGCAAGTCCACCTTTCTCGATGAGCTCGAGGCGCGATTTGAGAAGGCGCGGTCCGGCGTCGTCATGCGCTCCACCATGCTTGCAGACTCTGCAACACGGTTCGAGAACAGGTTCTATCGTCGGTTGC
This sequence comes from Burkholderiaceae bacterium, assembly GCA_024235915.1. GTDB lineage: Bacteria > Pseudomonadota > Gammaproteobacteria > Burkholderiales > Burkholderiaceae_C > Rubrivivax. The sequence goes on from JACKLO010000011.1 coordinate 275,991, forward strand.
GTGGGGAAGAGGAGGGCGAGGAGTCCGCTTTCCCGCAGCAGAACCCGAAGATGGCGTTGCTACGACATATTCAGAACGAATGCGACAAGGTCCAAACCACCTTGGTGGTATTCGCTCTGGACGAAGCGCAGAACCTCACAGTTCATCAGCTCGACCTGCTGAAGGTCCTGACAGAGAACCTCCTCAACATGGGCTTCAAGCCCTTCGTGCTCTTGGTCGGCCAGCCGGAAGTCCTGCTGCTCCGAGAGTGGCTGCGCGAGCACTCTCGTCAAGACATCGTTCAAAGGTTCATGCTGCGCGCACATGCGTTACGGGGCATACGCAGCGCCCAGGAGCTCCGGCCATTGCTACGCGATGCAGACCAGGCAATCTGGCCCGTCGACTCGAACCGTAGCCACACCCAGCACTTCGCCCCGATAGCTTGGGAGCGTGGCTGGCGACTGGAGAGGGAAGCGGAAGGCTTATGGCAGACCTTTGTACTACATGCGAAGAGCATCGGGCTGAACGCGGAACGGCTCGAAGTTGGCACCCAATTCATTGCGCAGGCGAAGCTTGCGCTGCTGCAGGGAACCATCGGCACGCCGCAGGGAGTGCGGGACGGTGCAAGCCAGCTCCTAGTGGACCCCCATCGACCTTTGCGTCCTGGGCATGAACTACTCCAAGCAGCTGTCGAGCACTCTGGCTTTCGTGAGTTCCAGAACCTCGGCGCCAAGCCAGTTGACCCGGGCAGCCCGACTTCGAAGCAAGCTCGTAGGTGGATGGGGCAGCTTAGGCCTAGACAGTGAGACGACGCCTCCCCTTCACCTGGAACCCAGGTTGGTTCCACGCGGGCGCCTCACTCTGGTGCCTAGCGGCCAAGGTGGCGTACGTCGGAACTGCACGGGTTGGTTCCGTGCTCGACATGCTCGTCGGAGCCGACGAGCTTCACCGAATCCGCACGTGGGTATCCAGCCCGCAAAGCGTTGAGCTTGCTCGCGCGCAGTTTGAACTCAGCGCCCAGGATGCCAGCGCGCTGCTGTTGTGGGCGAACCAAGAAGAGCTCGACGAGCGTCAACACATCAGTCTGGGACTCCGGTGGTGCGACACCTGCATGGGCCGCTGGTATCACAGCGTCAGATTCCAGGACCGACGCATTCGGTGCTGCCCGTGGCACGGGGAGCGCCTGCGCGAAACCTGTCCGACCTGTGCACGAGCTGTGGACCCTCTCGGCCGACCATGGCGGTGCAGCTATTGTGGGGAAGCGCTGGTGAACGACCCCGAACGGTGGCTGTCTGACTTCAAAACCTCGCCTGGCCACGACGGCTGCTGGCCAAAGCGCATGACGCGCGGTGGAATCAGCTACGAAGAGCGCGAGGAGGGCGTCCTGTGCCACCCCGACCCGGACGGGGAAGGGGAGTTGCCGACGCGTCCCAGCGGGCTGGACTACTGGCAGCACGCGCAGCTCTATGAGTCGGTCGCGAGCCTATGGGACACGGTGCTTCGCGAGCATCGACAGTGCGCGCTTGAAGAGCCCTATGGGTACTACAGCGACTACTACGAGCTGGCGTTCAAATGCCCTGCGGCTGCTGCGGGGCGAGCCGTGTTCGGCCAGATGGACCTTGATGGTGCAAGGCGTGGTGCATGGCCGCGGAATCGTGTCCTCACGAACGCCTACCAGGCACTGCCTGCGCCGGAGACAGTCTCGTTGGAGGTGCGTCGCGCGATGCTGCGAGAGCTGCCACGGGCTTGGCTGGCCGATGCTCTACTGCTCTTTGGCGAAGTTGCCCGAACCGGCCGCACCGTTGCTCGGTGGGAGCCACACCCCTTCGCGTTCCAGGCTAAAACCGCACGGATGGCAGGGGTAAAGGCGGAACTTGTAACAAAGCGGCCTGAAAGTTGGCTGCGAGCCACATCGCTCTTTTGCGGTGAGTGCTGTCCCAACGGTAAAGCCTTTACCGGCGACTGGGACCCTCTGAAGCTACTGCTAGGCTAGCTGCCAGCCACTCACGGCTGCATTTCTCGACACACGCAGGCAAAGACCCGGCTTGCCAGGCTCAAGCCCATTGGACCTGGTTGGTTTATCCACTCAGCTGTGCAGTAGCTCAACGCGCCACTCAAGACTCGCAGTACGTACGCGCAAAGCCAGTTGCTGTCGTGCGGTGTGACGAAGAATCAGGGACTTACGAGCGGAAGTTCTACTGCACCACCCAGCTAACTGCATTGATGGCGTTACCTGATGTGTGGGCTGTACCGGTGGGCCTAAGTGCTTGTCACGTGGGACTTTCAGGTTCCGATCGCCCGGCGATCAGCTACACATGTCCAGACACGAAGGTTGGGCGGGCCCGCCAAGATTCGGCATCCTTGGGTGACGCCGCCAAGTGGATGTAGTCTTTGGGCGACAACACCATGTCTGGGCGGATCAAGTGGTGGTTTTCTCGTGAACGACACGCTGCGGCTTCAGGTGTGAGTTCAAGTCAAGGACTGTCTGCTCGTCGGCCCGAAGCTCCGTAAACAAGCCCCGCGTCAGGTAGGCGGAGATGAGCACAGAGCCACACAGGTATCCGGCAAGATACTGAAGGTCAAGCGTTCCGCGAATCGCCATCGCAACAAAGAGCAGCCCCGACCAACCGGCGAACAGCGCGAAGACCGCATAAGCAGCGATCCGTCGGCGTGTCGCATGAAGCAGCCTCATGCCTGCTGGGCTGCTGTCAATCTGACGTGCGCGGACAAGCTTGGCAAACCGAGCCCGTAATGCAGGAACCTCGCAAGCAGTGAAGGCGATTCGCTGTTTTGGCGTGGGGTCGGGGCCGAGTTCGTACTGTGCCACCGAGGTCGACAAGGCTACGAGTGCCTCAAGAACGAGAACGACGTCGGATCCATCATCTGCGGCCAGCCGCAGCATGGCAGTCTGCTGACGAAGAAGGGCAACACACTTCAGCAGTCGCTGGCTGAAGGCAGCTTGAATCAATCGACGCACCACTTGTATCGGTTGGCATGACCAACGATGCCAGCGTAGCGCTCCCTCAACCTGTCGGTAGTGCAAGTCCACTTGACCAACGGTTCGGCGAGACGACAACAATGCCAACTGCAGAGCCAGCTCGGTGATGTGCTCGGCTGTTAGGCGAACACGATTCATGCGGCTTTCGCTCCTTTCAGCTGGCTGAGCCGCTCCTCCATTTCGGCCTCGCTTCCGTTCTCTTCCCGCAACCACCGGTAGAAGAGTGTGATGCGCTGGTAGCGGAAGTACTCATTGAGTGGCTTGCCGTCGGCATCGTTTGGGTTGGCCGCATCCCACGCCTTCACACGTTCCCAAAGCGCGGCGTCTAGTGGCTCCGCGGGGTCCACATCGCGACCGTAGACCACGTAGTCAACGTCGATCTTTGCCTTTCGCATGCGCTCGAGGACAGGCGTCTTGATCGAACTCCGGTCCTGTTCGTAGTTCTGCAACGCAGACAGCGCGACCTGGATCTGTCGTGCCAACTCCTCCTGCGTCAGGCCCAAACGCATGCGCTCCGCCTTCAAGCGCTCTCCGAGCGTCTCGGGCGGCGGCGGCGGGAACTCAGGGTTTTTTCTAGGTCGGCCAGCCATTGACATGCACCGTCTGGCGCGAGCACAGTCGCGAAGCGTGAAATACCCAAGAAGTTAGTAGTTTTGTTTGGTTTGGTGCGTACACAGTGGAACACTCGTCTTCGAAAGCAACCTACTTGGCAGGGGCTCAAGGATGCGCCACAACGTCCAGCATGAACGCCGTCCGGCTGAAGTCGCCGGAAGAAGCGCAGAGGTGGTTCGCCGATCGCGGCATCACGATCTCGGAATGGGCGATGGCGCGCCAGTTCAACCCCGCGCTTGTGTACCAAGTGCTGGCGGGCACACGAAAGGCTGTGCGTGGAAAGAGCTTCAAGATCGCTGTGGAACTCGGCATCAAAGCCTTGCCGGTAGATGACCTTGAAGCGGCCTGAAGTTCGGCTTGATCTGGAGGTGGCACCAGCGCAACGACTCTGAAGTCCGAAGACTGGGACCCAGAAACGCCAAACGCGTCAGGGACTGCGAATCCCTGGCGCGCTTGGACTTTCTTGCCTGAAGACGGCGACGAAAGTGTCCGGCGTTTTGGCGCAGGCGTCAAGTGCCTGCTGGCCTCCGTGAGCCCGCGCCCAGCGGGCGGAGGAGACGGGCCAGGACAGCCCGTCAGGCGCAGCCGTGCACCAATCCAATGATGCATAGGCCCCCCGTCGTTGAGCCTGAGCGGCATGGGTCCATCCCGCCCGCTCGGCGCTCGATCATCTGGACACTTCGTCATGAGAGACCAGCAAGACCATTCGGTGGTCACCTACTGGGGTGGCCGACCAGAGCGCTACCGCGAGTTCCCCAGAGCAGCGATTCGGGCGCACGACACCTTCGGCGTCCAGCCGGTTCAGTTCGGCCACGCGTTCCACTACGAGGCCTGGGTTCTGGAGCGCTTTGCGGCGAGCACCAAGTCGATCACGCACAAGCCAACAACTGTCAGCGCGGTAATCGACGGCGTCGAGCGATCCTCGAAGGTGACTTTCGTCGTAACCCGGCGGGATGACTCCGTCGAGTACTTTCTCGCCACAAAGACAGAAGCAGCAACGGCAGCATCGCGCTTGCTTCGAAGGATCGCAGCGGTCAACGGAGCAAAGGTGGTGCACCGCACTCGAACTGAGATTCGCGCCCGAATCGACGAATTCTGGTGGCTAGAGAGGCTCCGACAAGTCGCCACGATCTGGGTCAGGAAGGGCGCCGATCTCGATGAACCGCTTGTCGCTCTCATCACCGAGAAAAGTAGATCCCTGGCGGAACTCTGCCTGCTGCTCGATGCGCCCAGGGACCTGATCCGCGCTCGACTTGCCAGGCTTCATATTGCCGGGCGGCTGGTCGTCTTCCGGGAGGCTGGGGACATGAGCGCCACTTCGGCAAAAGGAGCGGCGCAATGAGGCATTCCTCAAGATTCAGACAACTCTTGGCGGATCAACCCAGCATCCAACGAGCAATCAACGAGCGACTGAGAGCAAGGAGTCCGAGCCAGGCAGTGACCATCACTGTCATTCATCGCCGCTTCCTTGATGCATGCCGTGTGTCGGGTCTGGGACCTCACGATCACCCGCTGAACACATCATCTGCTGGACGGCATGCCCTCGAGCGCTACGTGCGCGAGTGCGAACGATCCAGTCGGCGAGTCCGGCTGACGCCTGACCGAAAGCCGCAAGAGGAAGCGCCGACGGCGCAGGGAGAGGCCACACCCACAAGGCGGCACACGTGAGCCGCCCGTGCGTCTCAGAGCGGCGCCGCAAGGAACTGAGGGCCAAGGTACCCAAGAATCTTGAGATGTTTGAGGCTTGGCCTACAGTGGACAGAGCGTCTGTGGATGCCGAAGACCAGCCGCGGTATGACCGCCTCTGCTTGGCAACGAAGTACTTCCTGCAACGTCAGCCGATTGCGGAGATCGCAAAAGCGGCTGAGGAGCGTCCGTTCAGAGTGCTCGACTACATTGAACGAGCACTGGAACCCTGGAAAGAAGGAACGGGCATAACCGGTACACGGGCCTTCGTACCCTTTCTCGTTCAGCGTAAGAGAACTCGAACTGCAGAGCTGAAAGAGCAAGATCCTGAGGATGCCCCAATGGCGGGGTTCAGCGGGCTCTTCGGAAAGCTGTTCAGCGACCACCCGGAGATCGAGAACAAGCTCAAGAACTTTCTGAATGGCTACGCGAGACCAATGAAGGTCAGTCCCAAGACGATATTGACCAAGTTCCAGGAGCTGTGCAAGTCAGAAGGTCTCACTGACAAGGACTATCCCCTGGTTTGCGAGAGCAAGGGATTTCGGCCCTTGATGCGATGGTTCAAGACCAAGTACCTCCCAAACCACCTGCTTGCGCATATCGCCCGCAACAACGGCCAAGCCGCAGCCGTGGCAGGCGGATATGAGCTGGGTGACGGAGAGACGCGTACTCCGTCATGCGACTACCTCGTCTGGGTCATTGACGAGTGCGATTCGAACATCGACACCAAGGTCGAAATTCCGTCTGCAAGATGGGGCGGAGATGTGATCCGCATGCGCCGCTTCCCGGTTCTGCGCCTTCGCAGCGTCGGCGACTATGCGATGAACATCGCCTTCCACGTGTGCTTCACCCGCCAGGCAAAGGGTACGGACATCATCAGGCTGTTCCGGAACGCAGTGCTTGGTCAGCCGATACCGGCCATGGTAGATCCCAACCTTCGGCCCGTTGAGGGGGCTGGTTTCCCACAGAACATCTTCGATCAGTTGCGCTTCGTCGTGCCAGCAGTTGTGTATCTGGATAACGCTCTGGCCCATCTTTATAACGACTTGAACGAACTGGTGACTCGGTTGTTTGGTGGTCGCGTGGTGCTCGGTACGCCAGGCGTGCCGAAGGGTCGACCTGAGATCGAGTCCAACATTCACAAGACGCGTAGGTGCTTCGTTCTGCAATTGCCGGGCGCATTGGGCAGTGGTCCCCAGGATCCTCTTCGCAAGAATGCCGAGCGGCCTCCAGAGAAGCTTGTCCATGCGAATCACATCGAGCAAGGACTGTATTGCGTGTTGGCCAATGAAAACGTGTCTGACTCGGCCTCTGCTGGTTACCTCGACGCCTTTACGCGCATGAAGGCGCTGTTGGCGAGGGGTACGTTCGAGGCAAATAGGTTACCGGAGCATCGGCGAGCGCCCTACAACTTTTCCGCGCCGAAACGTAGGCCGGTTAAGTGTGAGATCACGAAGTCGGGGCGACTACCCTTCATTTGGCTAGGGCGGCGGTACTCCTCGCAGTGGCTCAAGCTCAATCCGCCTGACGGCGTCAAGGAGTACTGGGTTGTTCAGGACTATGACGACCTGCGTACCGCCATCTTGCTAGATGACAACATGGCCTACGTAGACACGTTGCGATGCGAGGGTGACTGGGGCCGAGTCCCCCACGACGATCGCATCCTTCAGATCTATGAACGCCGCAAGCGAGCCGCTAGATTCAAAACGCAGCCGCGCGATCTGCCTTTGTTCGCTGTGCTGCAGTTTCTTGCCGACGGAGCAAAGGCCGACTGGACCATGGCACAAGACTTCGCCTACTTCATGACCTACCTAAAGCGCATGGTGAGCCCAGAGGAGTTGGCTGCCGCACAGCTTGAATACGGCAGTGTGGATGCGCCCCTTACCTATAACGATGGCTATGTCCCGCCCTCTACAGTGCATGCGCCTGCAAGGCAACCAGGCGGATTCGCACCAATCGCACCTGCCCAACTGCATAGAACGCCGCAGACCGCTCCGCGACTGCCAGGCCGGCGGTTCGCGGTGCCCAGGGGGACGCGATGAGCAACCTCGATGAAGATTCGAGCCCCGACGCGCCGCCTCCCGGGGAATCGTTGTATTTCTTCGACGGAATCTCATGGACATCGCAGATCGAGGACGCTACTCAACTCGTGGTCCTCTGGATCAACTGCGATCACTGCGGTGCTTCATTCTGGGGCTTGCCACGCGTGGGCAAGAGCGAGTTTGCAAAGTATTTCGAGAGAATAGCCAACGAGATTTTCGGTGGCACCATCGTTGTGATTCGATTGCGGTTCGGAGGTCGAAAGTTCTCAAAAGAAGAGCAATTCTTGAAAAGGGCGCTCAATAATCTCGGGGTTCGCGCCGCCGGCGCGCGAGACCCAGAGGCGCTGATGACACGACTCATGGACGAAATCTGGTCCCGGTGCACCCCTACCACGAGGCGAATCGTGGTGATTGGGGATGAACTGCAAAACGTAGCGATCGAACTCTACGGGCTATTTTCGATTATAGAGACCGAGATTTCGGAGCGGCAGTATCTGCCATTCCTGTTGTGCATTGGTCAACCCGAGTTACAGAGCACTGTCGCAAACGTTGAAAAGAACCTGCATATCATGGGGCGGCAGTTTCAAGAGTTGGCGGAATTTCGTGGTCTTTCGTTCGATCAGATCACAGAATTTTTGCGCACTCTTGATGGGCAGGAACGCAGCTTCTCCATGAAGCACTTTCGAAGTCGAGCCTCAAGCGGCTGGTCCATCGTTGAATTGGCGCAACCGATCAGGGAGGCGGTTAACTCGATATGCGACCTTGATAAGATGAATCTCGAGCTGTTCTTCCCAATGGGCTACTTAAGGCAGACGTTGAACTATCTGTTTTTCTTTCTTATTGCTGAGGAGAATGCTGAAAAGAGTGTTACCTCAGTCACGGTCCTTGAATCCTTTGAGCGAAACGGATTCAAGAGAGTCATGATGTCGTATGTCAAGCCGAAAGAGGCTCCGAAGCAGGAGCCGGAGGCGATTCAATGACGGACCTTACGAGGATGTGGAATCGACATCTGAAACGCTACACCGATCCCGCATTTGAGAAGTCTGCTTTCATTATCTTCGTTGAGTTCTGTTCTGACATGGTCTTGGACGCCGGTGAGGTTGCCACGCTGGTGAAGCAGCGATGGTCGCTTAAGCCTTCGATATTTCACCTCAGTGAGGATGTAGCACTGGAACTGGGCCAGGCGATGGGCATAGAGCATGCGAGTTGGCAAAACGCGCGGGGTGCCGACTTCTTGGCCGGTCGCCCCGGAAAGCGCGTCTTTGTCGGTGAGTTGCGCTACTGCCGGTCATGCCTGTCTATGGGAAACCACTCAATACTGTTTCAGCTCCCCCAGGTGGTGCATTGCCCGATCCATGAGGAGCGGCTCAGGATGGGCTGTCCGCATTGTGGCCATCCCATCCCCTGCAATGCTTTGGCTTTAGCCCGCAACCATCTCTACTGTGGTGCATGCAATCGCAATGTGGCCTCCGAGCGACGCCGGGCAGCCCTGGGAGGTCCCATCGGTCATCCTCCGGCCGAGTGCTTTCTCGCGCTGCGGCGCGTGTTGAGCGAACGGCCGCGTGCGGGCGAATCGCGTAGTGCGTTGCAGTGGGACAGGTCGCCAGCAGAGATCGCGTCAAACCCGACCTTGGGAAGAAGGTTTCACGCTCATACGGTGTGGGGCGACCCCTCGGCAGGCAAGGGGTTTCTGAGGCTACCAACCGAGTCGGTGCTGCTCGACAACGAGGAAGTAGCGATCAGTCGCCCTAAGTTCCACGCGCTAGTCCGTAGTGCGGTGATCTCGGCGTTCGTAGACCTGGCTGGGAGGCTGGGGCGGTATGCGCGCCTCAATGAGGTGCCACAGGGCGTAGAGGATGCTATGCACAGCGCCGCCCGCTTGGACCTGCGTCTGTCGACAGTTGCGGCGGCGTTCTGGCGTTCAGCAGGCGCTTTCGACGTCTTGCGTTTCGTCGTGGGTGAAATGCCTCCGCCGACGGCCAAGGCACCGCCGTTCGGCTACTGGCTGCCGGAACATTCTGGCGCCATGCGCCTCGTGGTCGAGCGTGCAGTGCAAGCTCTCTTTGTCCATACCCTGCTGAGTTTGCGGAGGCTGCGGTACGGCGTGCAAGTCGCGTGGTCGGAGGTGCCTGATGAGTCCGTATTCCTTCCGCCATGGCGCACTCTAGCCAGGGCAGAGTCGGGCAGGTTAGAACTGCAGGTCCGTGCTCGAGTCAGCGCTGGTACTGTGGAGCGAGTGGTGAAGAGGTACTGCCGCAGCCGGCTCGTGGAGGCTCCTCACAGTGCTTCGGCGCTTGAGCTTATTGGCTCGCAGGGCGATGCGGATAGCGTGAAAGCCGAGGGATAGAGACGTCGTGGATCGCGCTTCGAGTGGCCGCGTGGCGGGGCGCTTGCGGTGTCGTACCGGTCCGCTCTCGTACGAAACATGTCTTCCCCGTTCGTTCAACTCGTTGGCCTGAAGGTGCGAGGCCAAGAGAACGGCGATGGTCAGACGTGGGCTTGATAGCCTTCCTGGCGCCGAATTCGTGTGCAATCAGTTCGAGGTCCTGTGTAGCGATGCAGCAGGGTAGCTCAGGATTTGAGCCGCTGGTGTGTCACTCTCAGCGTAAGGAAGGTGCACCGCATGCGAGATAACAGACAGCCAGGCCTGCTGGTCCTGCACGGCAATCGCCTTGAACTTTTGGCCGAGGCTGTGTTCACCTGGCTGGCCTCCAATCCGCTTTCACCGCTCGAGCAGGAGGCCATTCTGGTCCAGAGCAACGGCATGGCCGAGTGGTTCAAGATGGAACTGGCTGGCGCGCATGGCGTCTGTGCTTCGACCAGCGTCGAGCTGCCGGCCCGCTTCATCTGGCGCGCCTATCGGGCTGTGCTTGGACGCGGAGCGGTGCCGGGAACAGCGCCGCTTGACAAGCTGCCACTGACCTGGCGGCTGACGCACCTGCTGCCGACCCTCGCAATCCAGCCCGGCTTCGAGCCAGTGCGCGGATTCTTGGCCGACGGCGATGCGTCGCGACGGCTGCAGCTGGCCCAACGGCTTGCCGATCTGTTCGACCAGTACCAGGTCTATCGCGGTGACTGGCTCGAGGACTGGGGTCAAGGCCGCGACCTCATCCGCACGGGCGATCAACGCGGAGCCCGCGCGGGCGATGCCGTACCGCCTGACCAGGTCTGGCAGCCAGCCCTGTGGCGCGCGCTGCAAACCGCCTTGACGCCGGCTGAGCGCGATCTCTCGCGTGCCGGGACACACCGGCGCTTCCTCGACGCGCTGCAGCGACCGCCGGTCTCCGGTGCCAGAGCCTTCCCGGATCTGCCTCGCCGCATCGTCCTGTTTGGCACGACCCACATTCCCCACCAGAGTTTGGAGGCCATCGCCGCACTGGCCGCACATTGCCAGGTGCTGATGGCGGTGCCGAACCCCTGCCGTTACCACTGGGCCGACATCATCGACGGCCGTGACCTGCTGCGCTTCGAGCGTCGCCGCCTCCCGCTGCGCCGCGACCAGGACCTGTCCGCCGTGCCCTTCGAGCAGATGCACGCCCACGGCCACCCGCTGCTGGCGGCGTGGGGGCGCCAGAGCCGCGACTTCGTGCGCCAGCTAGACGCCTTCGACGACGTCCAGGCTACCCGCCAGCGCTTCCAGCTGCCCCGGGTCGACCTGTTCGACGAGGCGCCAGGCACCACGCTGCTGCAGCAGGTACAGGCTGCCGTACGGGATCTGCTGCCCCTGGCCGAACATGCCGGCGAAGGTGCCCGAGCGGACGACCGCTCCATCGTCTTCCACGTCGCTCACAGCGCGCAACGTGAAGTCGAGATCCTGCACGACCAGTTGCTGGATCTGCTCGCCAACCCGCCGGGCGGGCAGGCCTTGAGCCCACGCGACATCGTCGTGATGGTGCCGGACATCGACACCTTCGCCCCGGCCATCCGCTCGGTGTTTGGCCAGTATCCGCGCTGGGACGCGCGGCACATCCCGTGGGGCATCGCCGACCAGAAGGACCGCGGCCACCAGCCCCTGCTGGTGGCGCTCGAATGGATGCTGCGGGTGCCCCAGGAGCGCCTGGGCGCCAGCCAGATCCGCGACCTGCTGGACGTTCCTGCCGTCGCCAGCCGTTTCAGCGTCCAGCCCGAGGATCTGCCGACCCTGGCGCAATGGATCTCGGGTGCCGGCGTGCGCTGGGGCCTGGACGCGGCCCACCGCGACAGCCTGGGGCTGGGCGCTGGCGGCGAGCAGAACACCTGGACCTTCGGCCTGCGGCGCATGCTGCTGGGCTACGCGACCGGCGAACTGCCACAGGCGCCGGGCTTCGACGGGATCGAGCCCTACGCGGAAGTGGCCGGCCTGGGCGCGGGCCTGGCCGGTGCACTGGCCGATCTGCTGCACCAGCTGGCCGGGTGGTGGGCTGATGCCTCCACGCCGCGCACGCCGCGGGCATGGGCAGACCGCCTGCGCAGCCTGCTGGCTGACGTCTTCGCCGCCACCGACGAAGCCGAGCGCGCGATGCTGGCCGCGCTGAGCGATGCGCTGGCGGACTGGCTGCAGGCATGCGAGGCCGCCGGCTTTGACGAGCCAGTGTCGCTGGACGTCGTGCGAGAGGCCTGGCTGGACGCCGTCGACGAACCCGGTGTCTCACGCCGCTTCAAGGCCGGCGGAGTGACCTTCTGCACGCTGCTGCCGCTGCGCGCCATTCCTTTCCAGGTGGTGTGCCTGCTGGGCATGAACGACGGCGACTACCCGCGGCGCGGCAGCCGCAGCGACTTCGACCTTATGGCCTTGCCCGACCAAGCCCGGCCCGGCGACCGTTCGCGGCGCGACGACGACCGGCAACTGATGCTGGACGCCCTGCTGTCGGCACGGCGTGTCCTCTACATCAGTTGGTCTGGCCGCAGCCCGCGCGACAACCAAGAGCAACCGCCGTCAACCCTGGTGGCACAGCTGCGCGACTACTTGGCCTGCGGCTGGGGTGCCCCGGTACTCGAGCAGCGCACGACGGAACACCCCTTGCAGCCGTTCAGCCGCCGGTACTTCGAACCGTCGGCGGCTGGCGATCCAGGCCGCCTGTTCACGTATGCCGGGGAGTGGCGGGTGGCGCATGACGATCGCGCACCGAGCGCGGTGCCGGCTGCATCGGCCGCGTCGGCCGAGGGCTCGACCCTTGGCGAGCTCGCCCCGCGGCCGTTCACAGTCCAGGGCCTGGCCGCTTTCCTGCGCAACCCGGTTAAGGAGTTCTTCCGCCACCACCTTCAGGTGTCATTCGACGAACTCGACACCGCCGACGAGGACGATGAATCCTTCGGCGCCAACAAACTCGAGCGTTGGGCGCTGCTGGAGGAGGTGCTGCGCAGTTGCCGGGCCTGGGCAAACGTGCCGGCTGACGCGCTTCCGCCGGTGCCGGATCTCCTGGGGCGGCAAGTAGCACGCTTGCAGCGCGCCGGGCGCCTGCCGATGGCCGGACCAGGCCGCCGCGCTGCGGCCGAGTTGCTGCAGACACTGCTGCCTGTGGCTACCGCTTGGCAGCAGGTCCTGGCCGAACTCCCCATCGCGCGCGAGAAGCAGCCGCTGCGGCTGGTGCATCCGCAGGACGATCGCGTCGCCCTCGAAGACTGGCTGGTCGGCCTGCGCGCCGAGGGTACGCACGCGCCGCCTGTCTGGATCGAACTGCAAGCCAGCAAGGTGGCAGACGCTGGCACCAAGAAGTCCGGTCCGACTCCGCGTGCGGACAAGTTCCTCACGGCTTGGGTGCGCTGTCTGGCCTCGGCCGCGTGCGGCTGTCCGGCGGATGGAGTCGTCATCGGCGAAGGTGCGATGGTGCGCGTGAGCCCGCCCGCGCAGGCCGAGGCTATCGCGTCCTTGACCGCACTGATGCAGGCCTGCCGCGAGGGCCTGGGCGGTGACAGTCCGCTGCCGACGGCGGTGAAGACGGGTGTGGCCTGGCTGTCCAAGCCCGAGACCGCTCGTGCAGCCTACGAAGGCCAGTTCCGGAGCCCGGTGCCCGGCGAAGGGCAGGAAGCCTGCCTCGCGCGGGTCTTCCCGGACTTTGACACCCTGTCGGCGCATCCTGACTTCGAAACCGCTACACGGCGTCTGTACGAGCCATATCAGCAATGGCTGGCAGATCGCGTCACTGTGACGATGTTGAACAACGAAACGGCTGAACAGGGAGCCGGCGATGAGTGAGCCTTTGGATCCCCTGAACCTTCCCCTTCAGGGCAGCCGGCTCATCGAAGCCAGCGCGGGGACGGGCAAGACCTGGACAATGGCGGCCCTTTACGTTCGCCTCGTGCTCGGGCACCACTGCCAGCCCCGGCTGCCGGCAGAGATCCTTGTGATGACGTTCACGAGGGCGGCGACGCGCGAGCTCTCCGACCGCATTCGGCGCCGCCTGGTCGAGGCCGCTGCCTGCTTTCGCGGCCAGCCGGTGCCGCCGGACGATGCGTTCTTGCGCAGCCTGTTGCAGGACTTTCCGGCCGGACCGGCCCGCGAGCACGCGGCCTGGCAACTCAGCGTGGCCGCCGAGGCCATGGACGACGCCGCGGTGCACACCATCGATGCGTGGTGCCAGCGCATGCTGCGCGAGCATGCGTTCGACAGCGGCTGCCTGTTCGACGAGGAACTGCAGGCGCAGGAAGGCGCGATGCGTGCCGAGGCCGTGCGCGACTACTGGCGGCAGCAGGTCTATCCGCTGGACGACGCGGCGCTGGCGGGCGTACTGGCGCAATGGGACGGCGTCGATGCCTTGGCCCAGGACCTGAAGGACCTGCATGACAAGCCGCTGCCCGCCGATGCAGGGCAGGGCACGCTGCTGGACGCCGCTGCGCGCGCCACGCAGCGGCGGGCCGAACGGGTGGCGGGCTTGAAGCTGGGATGGGCCGAGCGGGCCGACGAGATGCTGGGCTGGCTGCGTGATCAGTGGCAGCGCAAGGACTGCCCGATCGACAAGAAGAAGCTGGGTGAAGCCAACGGGACCAAGTGGCTTCAGGCGCTCAAGGATTGGGCTTCGGACGCTGCTGCGGAGCTTCCGAAGCTGGGCGTGGGCGCCGAGCGGCTCACGCGACAGGGCGTGCTGGGTTCGATCAAGCCTGGCATGTCAGCCGAGGTGCCTGACGTCTTTGGCGGTATCGAGCCACTGATGAGTGCGCTCAGCGTACTGCCCGAAATCGCTCCCGCGCTGCGGCTGCACGCCGCGGCGCACGTGCAGCGTCGCATGCAGCTGCTCAAGGCGCACGCCGGCACCTTCGGCTTCGCGGACATGCTGAACCGCCTGGATGTCGCCCTGGACGAAAGCCAATCTGGCGCCAGCGCTCTGCGCCTGCGGCAACGCATCCTGGCCCAGCACCCGGTGGCGCTGATCGACGAGTTTCAGGACACGTCCCCGGTGCAGCTGCGCATCTTTGATCGCCTGTACCGCATCGCCGACGACGATGCGTCGCGGGCGCTGTTGTTGATCGGGGACCCCAAGCAGGCGATCTACGGCTTCCGCGGCGCGGACATCTACAGCTACCTTGGGGCGCGCCGGACCACGGCCGGCCGGCATCACGCGCTGGGCACCAACCACCGGTCGACGCAGGCGCTGGTAGACGCCGTGAACGGCCTGTTCAGCGCGGCCGAGGCACGGGCAGGCGAGGGGGCCTTAATGTTCGGCTCCGCCGGCACGGCGTCGGCACTGCCCTTCGCCTCCGTGCAAGCCAAGGGCCGCGCGGAGCGCCTGGTGGTGAGCGGGCAAGAGATCGCCGCCCTGACCCTGGCCTTCGACGAACCGCTGCGCAACAAGGAAGACAGCCGCAACCTGTTTGCTGCGTTGTGCGCCGAGCGCATCGTCACACTGCTCAACGACCCGCAAGTCGGCTTCGCGGAAGATGGCGAGCCCTTCAAGCGGCTGAGGCCGGCCGACATTGCCGTGCTGGTGCGCAGCCGCACCGAGGCCGATGTGGTGCGGCGCGAGATGCGAAGACGCGGCCTGGCCTCGGTCTACCTCTCGGACAAGGACACGGTCTGGCAGACGCCCGAAGCCGCCGATCTGCTGCGGCTGCTGCAGGCCGTGGCCTCGCCGCGCGATGTGCGGCTGGCCCGGGCTGCTCTGGCCACGGCCCTGCTGGGCCACACGATGGCCGAGCTGGTGGCGCTGGCGAGCGACGACGTGCTCTTCGACCGGCAGTGCGAAAGGCTGCAACAGCTCCACCAGACCTGGAAGGCCCAGGGGGTGCTGGCGATGGTGCGACGGGCGCTGCATGCCTTCGAGTTGCCGGCGCGCTGGCTGGCGCCAAACGATCCCGAGCAGCAAGGCGAGCGCCGCCTGACGAACGTCCTGCAGCTGGCCGAACTGCTGCAGGCCGCCTCGGCCCAGGCTGAGGGCGAGCAGGCGTTGGTCCGGTGGCTGGCGCAGCAGATCGCTGACGCTGCCGAGGGCCTGAACGGCAGCGACGACGCCGTGCTGCGCTTGGAAAGCGATGCTGACTTGGTGAAGGTGGTCACCGTGCACAAGTCCAAGGGCCTGGAGTACCCGCTGGTGTTCCTGCCCTTTGCGGCGCACTTCCGAGAGCTGATTACGGCTGGTGAGAGCGCGAAGGACGCCGTGTTGCTGCTGCCTTCCGGGGGCGAAGCGGACGGTGAGCCCGGCGTTCTGGACGGCCGCGCTCTGGTGGTGTCGCCGACCCCAGCCCAGTTGGCCGCAGCCGAGACCGAGCGGCAGCGCGAAGAGCTGCGGCTGCTCTACGTCGCGCTGACCCGCGCACGGCATGCGCTGTGGGTCGGGCTGTCCGGCCTGCAGGTGGGCCCCGGCAAGTCCTATGTCTGGCACCGCAGCGCCATCGGCTACCTGCTCTCGGGCGCCGCCCCGCAGCCGCCGGAGCAGCGCATCCACGACGTGCTGGCCTTCGCCACCGCGAAGCAGAGCGTCGTGGTCGAGCAGGTTCCGGCGGCCGAGGGGCTGCCTCCGCCACCTGTCACGGCACTGCAGCGGCGCGACACGCTGCCGGCCCTGGCGCAGCCTCCCGTCTACACCGCGCAGTTCGACCGCCAGTGGGCTATCAGCAGCTACTCGGCGCTGGTGCGCGACGCGGCATGGGGACCAGCCGGGTCGGGTTCGGTGCCGGCTCGCATCGTCCGCGATGATGAACCCGATGAGGTTCTCGGCGCCGCTGTGCCCGGCAAGCCGGACGGCCAGGCCTGGCATCGCTTTCCCCGCGGTGCTTTGGCCGGCAACTTCTTGCACGACCAGCTGGAATGGCTGGCAGCGGAGCGTTTCGCGCTGGACACGTCGGACGAACTGCAGCGCGCACTTGTCAGGCGCTGCGAGCGGCAGGGATGGGGCCACCGTGCCGAAGATGTTGCGACCTGGCTGCGTCGGGTTTGCACGACCACGCTGCCGGTACTGGGGGCACCGCTGGCAGCGCTGAGTACGCTCGTACCGGAGATGGAGTTCTGGTTTCCGAGCGACGGAATGCAGGCCGGCCGGATCGACAGCCTGTGCCGGCAGCACCTTCAGGCGGGCCGGCCCCGGCCCACGCTACCCGAACGGGAGCTCAAGGGCATGTTGATGGGCTTCGCCGACCTGGTGTTCGAGCACGGAGGTCGCTACTGGGTGCTGGACTACAAGTCGAACGCTTTGGGTTCGCGCGATGCCGACTACACGCAGGACGCGATGGAGGCCGCCATGCTCGAGCACCGCTACGACGTGCAGGCCGCCCTCTACCTGCTGGCCCTGCACAGGCTGTTGCGTGCTCGCTTGGGTGCATCGTATGCGCCTGAGCATCACCTGGGTGGTGCGATCTACCTTTTCCTGCGCGGCGTTCACAGCCCTACTGCCGGCTGCTGCCACTTGGCGCCACCGCTGGCCTTGCTGAACGAGCTGGATGGGATGCTGGCATCGGGCCCGCGTACGACGATGGGGGAGGCCGCATGACGCCCACCCAGATGCTGCAGGCGCTCGAGAGCTGGCGTGATGCCGGCTGGCTGCGCCGGCTGGATGTGGCGTTCGCTCGCTTCATCCACGAATTGGATGCAGACGCGCCAGCCAGCCTGCTGCTGGCCGCGGCGCTGGCCGCACACCTGGAAGGGCGTGGACACAGCGCCTTGCCGTTGGCCGAGTTGGCAGCCGGCACCGACGCATTGTTGGGCTGGCCACTGGAGGGCGGCGCGGCGCTGCGCCAGACCTGGGCTGAGCACATGGCAGGCAGCGAGGGGGGAGAGCCGCAGCCTGCGTGGCAGTCGCAGCGCGTTCTAGAGATCGATTCTGAGGACGACGCCGGCGCATCGCCCCTGGTGCTGTGCCGGGGCCTGCTCTACCTGCGGCGGTACTGGCGCTACGAGTCCCGGGTGGCGGTGCAGATCAACGCGCGAGTTGGCCAGGCCACGGAGCCTGGTGAGGCTGCTGCGACTGCGACGGATAAGGCCACGGCGCGCCGCCTCCTGGACGAACTGTTCGCAACCGCCGGTCCTGAGCTCGATTGGCAGAAGATTGCCTGCGCGTTGGCGTTGCGCAGCCACTTCACGATCATCACGGGTGGCCCCGGCACGGGCAAGACCTACACAGCGGCACGCCTACTGGTGCTGCTGCAGGGTCTGCATGCCGGCGCGCAGCCCTTGCGCGTGGCGCTGGCGGCCCCCACGGGCAAGGCGGCGGCGCGCCTCCGTCAGTCAATCCAGAAGGCGCTGCACGGCCTGCGTGACAGCATCGGCGAGTCGGTCGGCATCGGTGAGTGGGCCGACCAGCTCGCGCCCGCGCGAACCCTGCACGCGCTGCTCGGAACGCTGCCGGGCACTCGCCGGTTTCGGCACGACGCGACGAACCCGCTGGACGTCGACCTACTGATCGTCGACGAGGCGTCGATGGTGCACCTTGAGATGATGGCGCAGCTGCTCGAGGCCCTGCCGGCGGGAGCCAGGCTGGTCCTGCTGGGCGACAGGGACCAGCTGGCCTCGGTCGAGGCCGGCGCCGTGCTTGGCGACTTGTGCGAGGGCAATGCCAGCCACGGCGACGCGCACGGATACGGTCCCGAGACCGCGGCCTGGATCGGCGATGTCTCGGGACAGACCCTGCCGCCCCCGACGGTCGGCCAAGGCGCGGGGCTGACCCAGCAGACGGTGGTGCTGCGCAAGAGCCGCCGCTTCGACGGGCCGATCGGGCAGCTGGCACTGGCCCTCAACGCCGGCAACGCTGCGTCAGCCGTGGAGATGCTGCAGTCGCGCGCGGATGGGCCGATCGCGATGCGGCTTGTTGCCAGTGCGGGTGCCGTGTTGCCAGTAGCGATCGACGGTCGCGATGGTGCGCCGGGCGGGTATCGCGCCTACCTCGAACAGATCTCTCAGCGGCCCGCATCCGGAGAGGCCTTCGACGACTGGGCCAAGGCCGTGCTGAGAAGTTTCGACAGCTTCAGGGTGCTGACAGCGGTTCGTGAGGGCCCGTGGGGTGTGGCGGGCCTGAATGCCGCCATCGAACGCGCTCTGGCCGAGGCCGGGCTGCTGCAGCGGCGTGGCGAGTGGTACGAAGGCCGCCCCGTCATCGTGACGCGGAACGACGCGTCGCTGGGCGTGTTCAACGGCGATGTCGGTGTCGTGCTTCGGGGCCCCACTGGCGAATCAACGTTGCGCTGCTACTTTCTCGACGGGGACGAACTGCGCTCGGTGTCGGTGGGTCGCCTGGCCGATGTCGAGACGGCGTTCGCGATGACGGTGCACAAGAGCCAGGGCTCCGAGTTCACGCACGTGCTGCTGGTTCTGCCCGACGAGGATGTGCCTGTGTTGACGCGGGAGCTGGTCTACACCGGGATCACCCGGGCGAGCGCTGCGTTCACCTTGATTGGAAAGAGTACCGAACAGTTGGCCGTTGCCGCTCATCGATTGACTCGCCGGGTCAGCGGTCTGCGAGCGATGCTGGCGTAGGGCGTGGTGTGACGAGAGGGTTAGCTATTCGTAAAGTCCTCTGGTCCGTAACGTGCTTTCGATCGCTACTGGGACGTTCAAGGGGGTGTCCGAATTTCTGTGTGTGAGGCGGTTTACTGAATTGGCTGTTGGCTGATCTCTCTACTGTCTTCAGGCCCCTGCCAGGCCGCCGGAGGCGCCCCGGTTGAGCCCATGTACTCATGGTTCAACCCCTCTCACCGTCCAGCGCCATGCGCGACCTGCGTGAACCGCTCTTCGTACAGTATCGCGAACTGGTTCATCGCCAGCTTCCATTCCTTGGCTGCGCGGCTCCAGTCGGCGGTGATGTTGCGAAGCGCCAGCCAGATGAGCTTGCTGGCCGCGTCGTCGCTGGGGAAGTGGCCGCGGGTCTTGATGATCTTGCGCAGTCGGCTGTGCACGCTCTCGATGGCGTTGGTGGTGTAGACCACGCGGCGCACCTCGGGCGGGAAGGCGAAGAACGGGATCACCCTGTCCCACGCCCTGCGCCAGGCCGCCGTGACGGTGGGGTAGCGCTGGCCCCAGGGGCCAGCCTCGAAGTCGTTCAGCGCCTGTTCTGCGGCCTCGGCGCTGGCGGCCGTGTAGACGGGGCGCAGGGCGGCCGCCAGCAGCTTGCGATCCTTCCAGCTGGCGTAGTCCAAGCTGTTGCGGATCAAGTGCACGATGCAGGTCTGCAGCGTGGTGGCCGGGAACACCGCGCCGAGCGCCTCACCAATGCCCTTGAGGCCGTCGGTAACGGCGATCAGGATGTCGGCCACGCCGCGGGTCTTCAGATCGTTGAAGACCTTCATCCAGAACTTCGCGCCCTCGGTGTTCTCGATCCACAGACCCAGGATGTCGCGTGTGCCATCGGGCAGGATGCCCAGGGCCAGATAGATAGCCTTGTTGCGCACGACAGCGTCTTCGCGGATCTTCACGCGCAGCGCGTCGAAGAAAACCACCGGGTACATCGGCTCCAGCGGCCGGGCCTGCCAGGCGCCGACCTCGGCCATCACGGCGTCGGTGACCGAGCTGATGAACTCGGGCGAGACCTCGGTGGCGTACTGCTCGGCCAGGAAGCCCTGGATCTCGCGCACCGTCATGCCCCGCGCGTACATGGCCACGATCTTGTCGTCGAAGCCGGTGAACCTGCGCTCGTGCTTCGGGATGAGCAGCGGCTCGAAGCTGCCCTCCCGGTCTCGCGGCACCTCGATGCGCAGCGGGCCGTCCTCGGTCAGCACCGTCTTGCCCGTGCTGCCGTTGCGGTGGTTGTCTACCGTGGCGGGCTTGTCGCCGCCAGGCGCATAGCCCAGATGGTGGCTGAGCTCGCCGCCCAGCGCCCGCTCGATCAGGGCCTTCTTGAACGCCATCGAGACGTCCTGGATCGCCTCGGCGGTCATGGGCCCCTGGACAAACTGGTCAAGCAGTTCCTTGGGGATCTTCGGCAGCCCGGCCGACTTGGCCGCCATGGCCGCGTTCTTCGCTCTCGTCTTGCTTGGCATACATGCTCCGTGTCGTCATGCTATGCCTCACACACAAAATTCCGGACAGGCTCACGTTCAATGAGAGAGGCTCACTTATTGAGCTAACTCCCAGTCACTATGGCGAGCTCATCTTCTGTCAAGTACATCACTGTGACATCCCTTCCTCAACTCATGCCTCATCTGTCCCCCGTTGCTGAGCGGTATCTGACGCTTCTTCGGGTGCACCCAACCAAACGCTACAGCTACGAGAAGCGCGGACTCCGAGATCTTCCGGTGATCGAGATCGATCAGCACGCGCCGAAATGCAAGCAGGGCGAGTCTTGGCTGTACTTCGCAGTGCCGGCGTCAGCTGATCTGCGCGCACTCAGGCCGGACGAGCGCCTCTATGTTGGGGCCCAGACGCAGGATCGGATGTTCCGCGGCGATGGACTCAACGGCAGCAACTACCACCATGCGGAAATGCGCGCGGGTAACGGAACCGACACGCCAGTGGACTTTCTGTCGGTCGGTCACCAGATTGCCATCTATCGCGTGTCCGCCGATCGAATCGCCGATCAGGTGCGGAGGACGCCCGTTCTAGAGCCGCTGACGGCGCTCCTTGTTCAACCACGAACCCCCAGGAAGCATCTTGGTTGGTGGTTTGAGCAGTACATCCTGTTCGCGGAGCGTGGTCTGTGGCGCTGGAACACCGCAATGGCAGATCGGTCGCTCTCGTCCTTGTTCGCGAGTCGCTAGCGAAGTGTGCTGCTTCTCTTCGTGGCATTTGACGGCGCTCCTTGGAGGCAGCTGCTTAAGCCTTCGGCTGGCCAGGCGTGGGCCGCTCAATGACCAAGGCCAAGAAAGGTGATGCTCAGCCAAGCCAAGGTGACCCGCGCTTTCAACGGAGGCTGATTTTCACTGTCAAGCCGTTGTGGTCTGAAAGCCGGCTCTTGCCTTGACCGCCTGACCAAGCGCCAACGACAGCAGTAGAGCCCGGCACGTCCGAGAAGCAGATGTGGTCGACGCTGGCGCGACCGATGTCTGGCCGTGTCGCTCGAAAATTCTCTGTGGTCAGGCAGCGCAAGCCTGCGGCTTGTAGCCCCTTCAGGAGTGCTTCGCGCCCATCGCGTACGCCGTACCAGCGTGTGCCGTCCAGGTTCATGTTGAAATCTCCCGCGATGCACATGTCGTCGGCAGGAAACTGAGCCCGCAGCCTCATCCATTCCTCTGTCTGGGCAGCAACTGCCGCCCGATGTCTGGACCAAACCGGTGCGGGAGCTTGTCCAGCAGGGGACGACGTGTCATGGGCATAGGTGATTACAGTTCCGTAGACCAGCAAGCCGCGTGGATAGCCAGGAAGGTCGACGCTAGCCGCAACAGTGAAGCACGGGTCGTCGGTCTGAACCGTTGTCATCGGATGCCGGGACCAGATGGCGACCAAGTGCTCCCCTGGCGACTGCCACCGTGGATTGGTCTTGCTGACCACGTTGTAGTCGTATCCCTTTGGCCGCAGGTCGTCATGTGTCTCGGTCAAGACCCAGACATCGCAGTCACGCTCTGCCAGGCAAGCCAGTTGGCCCGCCATACGTCCTCGGTGGTGCGCTCCCGAGCGCTCCAGATTCCAGGTTCCGATCATGACGCGACCACTCATTACGAAGGCTCGGCTTCAAGCGATCGGACCGGCACACCCATGTCGCGCCATCGGCCTGGGTGGCAGCTGAAAAGCAACACCTGGTGGCGCTGCGCCGCATCAAACAGCACGCGCTTCATCTGGGCCAGGCGCTGCTCGTCGCTGTGCACCAGCACATCGTCCAGGATGATCAGCGTCGGCCGCCCCGCCTCCTTCAGCAGGTCCGCATAGGCCAGCCGGCTGATGACACCCATTTGTTCGCGGGCGCCGAAGCTCAAGGTCTCGAAGTCGCCGGCCTCCGGGCCCCGCGGGCCGGGGCGAGTGAGGGCGCCGGGCACGAGGTTGTCGTCCACCGCCAGCCGGCCTGACGGAAACAGCAGTTGCAGGTAGCGGTCCAGATGCTTCTGCAGCGGCGCTTGCAGCCGGCGGGTCAGTGCTTGGCGCCGGTGATCCAGCTTCTGCAGCAGAAGGTCCAGCGCCTCGGCCCGGCGGCGCAGTTCGGCGGCACGACGTTGCGCCAGATGGCTGGCGCTCAGTACTCGTTCAAGCTCCTCCTCCAGACCCTGCGCACCCGCGGCGGCCAGCGCCGTTTCGACCTGGACGATTTGGCGGTCACGCGCACGGTGTTGGTTCTCGGCTTCCTCGGCGCTGCGCCTGAATCGATCCACGTCCTGCTTCAGGATGTCGGGCCGCGCGGCGGCGATGCGCGCCACGATCGCGTCGACCTCGGCCTTGACGACCGACTCCCGGGTGCCGGCCTCCAACAGCTCCAGCCGCTTGGCGGCCAACTCGGCTTGCAGCTTCGGGTCGTCGAGCACTACCTTCAGGGTATCGCGCTCTTGCTTGGCCGCATCGTGCTGGCTGGCTGCAGTGGCCAGGGTTTGCCGAGCGGCCTGCAACTGCTGGCCGGCAGCCTCTGCGGCCACCCGCGCCGTCTCGTGCTCGCGCTCTGCCGCGTCCAAGGACAGGGCGGCTTGGGTGGGCTCCGGCGGCAGCTGGGCCAGTGCCGATGTGGCCTCAGACTCGCGGGCCTGTGCTGCGTCCAGATCGGCACGTAGCGCATCCAGTCCCTTGGGAGCGAGCAGCTTGCGCGACTTGTCGGCCGCGTTGGCGTCAGCAAGGCGTTGCGCATGCGTCTTGTCGCGCGCTTCGGCGTCGGCCAAGCTCGCCAAGCCCAGGCGCTGCAACAGAGCGCCGTGCTCATCCTGCAGCTGGGCCTGCGTCTGGGCCAGTTCGGCCAGGTCGCTGCCGCCAGGGGCGATGTGCATGCGGCCCACACCGGGCACCGTGACCATGGTCGGTGCCACCAGCAGGCGCTCAGCCTGCCCGCTGATTGCCTCAGAACCAAGCTGGATGGTTGCGCCTGCATCCAGCTCAATCCGCAGACGCGTGGCCACTGCGGCTTGCCGGATCTGCAACTCGTTCAACTTGGCGTGCTGCTCGCGCAACGCCGACAGGTCGGCAGCCTCGATCAACAGATGCGCGGCGTCGCGCTTCAGGCTGATGGAACGATCGTTCTCCGCGGTCGCGCGCTCCAGCAGCGAGGCCAGTTCCACGGCGCGGGTTCGCGCATCACTCACCTGCCGCACCAGCACCCGCCGGGTGTCTTCCTGGCGCGCCAGGCCCAGCGCCTCGCGCGCCTTACGCCAGCCTTCGGTGGCCGAAGTCTCGGCCAGCACTGCGTGGGCCTCCAAGGCGGCTGCTTGTTCGTGCTTGGAAGCCGCGGCCACCAAAGCAGCCTCCCGCGTTGCCAAGCCTTGCTGCTGTTGTTCGGCTGACGTCAGTCGCTGGGCTAGCAGCTCACGCAGTCCCGTCACTTGGCGCAGCTTCTCCTGCAGGGCATCACGTTCGCCGGTCAAGGCTTCGGCCGCCTGCAAGGCCTGCTGCGCCGTGGCCTGCTGCGATCGGAAAGCAACCCAGGGTTGTGCCGCTGCGTCAGCGGCATGCGCGTCTCGCAGCAGCTTCAACTGGTCAACTTGGCCGCGGTATGTGGCCACGGCCTCCCGCAGTTCCGCCACACGCGCCTCGAGGGCTGTTGCGTCGTCGACGGCCTTCTGAAACCCCGCCTTGGGCTTGCCGGTTCCGGTCAGCAGCTCGTCGCGCCACTTGCGTACCTGAGCCACCACCTCGTCGCCGCCGCTGGCCGACACATCTCCCAGAGACTCGTCAAGGGCCTTGCGCAGGTGATCGGCGGCGTTGACTACCGCGTCTCGAACTGCTTGTGCGGAGCCCTGCTCGATCCACAGCAGGCCCGGAATGCCCCAGTGCTCTCCGCGGCTGGCTCCCTTTAGGGCGAACTGAAAGCCCAGCCGCTCTGCCAAGGCATCCTCCGCTTCCACACCTTCCAGCCTGCGCGAACCCACCACCAGATCGCAGCGCATCTTCTTCAGAAAGCGCTTGCTCAATTGGTAGGGCACGCCAGCAATTTCGAAGTCGAGTTCCACCTCGGGTGCCGCAGCCGAGTCGTCATAGGGTCGCAGGTCGTCCACGCTGCTGGACTTGTGGCGCTCGAAGAAGGCAGCCCGGATGGCGCGCACCAGCGTGCTCTTGCCGGCCTCGTTGGCGGCGGTGAAGATGTTCAGGCCGGCCTGGATCTCCGCCAGCTCGAAGGGCGCTCGAAACCGACGCAACTCGGCGACGCGCAGGCGGGTGAGCTTCATGCGGTCACCTCGCGTGCATTGCGCTCGGCCAGCAGGCTGGTCAGGATCGCCAGCGCGTCCTGCGATCGACGCGCCTCGTCGCCCGTAGCGTCGCGCAACTCGTTGATCACTTCGCCCAGGTAGCCGTCCGCATGCAGGGCCGCGATGTCTTCGGCGGTCGGGGCCAGTTGAAGCGCGCTCAGATCACAGCGCAGACAGCGAACCCGCGCCTCGGCGGCGCCCAGGGCTTGACTCAGCCGGGTGTGGTCCGCCAGGTCGACCTGCCCGGTGACCGTCAGATCGAGCACATCACGCGCCTCGGCCTGTGCCAGGCTATCGATCAAGGCGTCCAGGTCGCTGGCCACGCTGAGCGTGTGGACCCGCTGCTGCCAGCGGAACTGTGCCGTTCCCACCGGCTGAACCAAGGGCGCGGCGCTCGTCTCGCCGAAGCTCACCAGCAACGCCTGCCCCGCGTCGTTGCCCTTGAAACGGTCGGGTTCGGGCGTGCCGCTGTACCAGGTGCGCTCGTTCATGCGCCGGGTGCCGTGCCAGTCGCCCAGAGCCAGATAGTCCAGGCGCGCGCGCTCGGCGCGATCGGGCGCAATCGGGTTGGCCGAATCGATGTCCTCGGCCAGCACGCCTTGCACCGCCCCGTGGGCTACGCCGACGCGCAGCCAGCCCGCCGGTGTTGGTGCGCCGTCGAACCACTCGGTTAGGTCGCCGTAGGTATGGCGCTGCGTCAGCGGTGCGCACAAGAAGGCAATACGAGGCTCGGGCAGTTCAATCACCCGTGGTTCCAGCGCCAGGTGCAGGTTCGAGGGCAAGGCGCCCAGGCGTGCGGCGTGAGTCCAGACGCTTTCGGCCAAGGCGGCGTCGTGGTTGCCCGGGATCATGATCCACGGCCCGCCGTAGCCCTCCAGTGCGTTGAACAGCCTGCGGATGCTGCGGGCAGACACGGTCTGTGCGTCGAACACATCCCCCGCCACCACTACGGCGTCCAATCGCTCGGCCGTCGCCAACGCAGCCAGTCGTTCCACCGCCGCGAAGCGCGCCTCGGCCAACGGTACCGCATCGTCCGGGTCGAACGATCCATAAAGGCGGCCGATTTGCCAATCGGCCGTGTGCAGGATCCTTGGCATGGAACTCCCTCGTCGCTGATCTTGTTCGTCGGCATTGTCCAGGCGGAGTCTGCCGCCGCAGTCCCAGGCTAGACGTCACCCTTGCCCTGCGCAGGCTTGCGTCGCAGGTAAGCCGGCACGGACAAGCTTTCGGCGGCGTAGAAGGCAACGCTTTCATCCTTCGACGCCAGTCGGCTGCGCAGCTTGCTCGACGAGTACATCATCTCTTTCATCGCCCGCTCACGTTCGCGGCCGATCGCAATGGATCGCATCGCTTCCAGTACTGCCGCCACCCACTCGTTGCCGGCGAACTGCCGGCTGGCGGCCTCCAGTAGAGCGTCGACGCGGACCCAGTCGTTTGCCGCAGCTGCTTGGCGCATGCCCATCAGTGCCTCGGCGGCGGCCAATTCCACCAGACGGCGCGTGACCAGTTCGTCGTCCGCCAGGTTGCCAAACGCAGCCGGCGTCAGCACGGGCAAGGACAGTCCGGCGCGTTCCAGTGACACGGCGTCTCCCTCCAGGCTCTGCCCGACCACCGTCACCCGCAGCACGGTGCACAGCTGTCCCGCCGGGGGCAGCGCACCAGTCGGGACCGTCACCCGCAGCACGGCCCAGGCCTCAGCACCCCAGGCGAGGTCCGGCAAACGCCATCCGGCCTCGGTCTTCGGCAGTTGGTTCACGATCTCGACACCGAAGCCGTCGGGCACAGTGGCTGCCAGTCGCAGATCGCGCAGGCACAGGTTGCCCAGCAGCTCCAGCTCCTGCTGGAAGGGCTCCATCAAGTCATCGGCTGTGTCGCCGTAGTAGTGGTTCCCGGCGCCCGCGCGGGCCATTGCTACCATCAGCTCCTCGTTGAAGCTGTTCCCCAGGCCGTAGGTGCTGGTGGTGACGCCCTTGGCGGCCCAGGCGGCGCACTGGGCGGCGATCTCGTCGGCGTCGGTCACGCCCTCGTTGGCCTGGCCGTCCGAAAGCAGGATCACCCGCTTCAGCCCCTGGCCGGCAACGTCGGTCAGCGCGTCCGCGCCTTCCTTCCAGCCACCATGCAGGTTGGTGTTGCCGCCGGCGTGGATGCCCGCGATGGCGGCGCGCTGGGGGGCGCCGTCGCCCAGCGGGGCGGCCGGCCACAAGCGCTGCACGCGGTTGTCGAACTTCACCAAGGCCACCGCGTCGCTGGGCCGCAGCTTGCCCAGCACGTATTCAGCGCAGCGCTTGGCCTCTTCCAGCGGCCGGCCCGACATCGAGCCGGACCGGTCGATCACAAGGGCCAGCGCCTGGGGCGGACGCTGTGCGCCATGGCCGGTGGGCGCACCGGGCGCCTGGATGCGGACCAGGACGTCGACAGTGTTGTCCTGGCCGGCGCACAGGCCAGCGCGGCGGGGCACCAGGACGACGGTGGATGCAAGCGAAAGGTGGGCATTCATGGGCGCTCTCCAGATCAGGGTCGGAGAACCATGTTTGCAGGTCACTCGCTCAAATAGCGAGCGAGCGCGCCACTGCCGTTGTGACCGACGAAATGGGCTGCCGCTCGACTGCCGGGGCTGCAGGGCAGCGGACACCAGCTCGGTCGTACCCCTTGCCTTGAAACGAACCTTCCGACACCACCAGACACCTGGTGTCGAGTGCCCAGCCTTCCGTCGCCTGCTCAAGGCTCAGGTAGCGCAACGGCGCAAGCCCAGCCGCCGCGGTGGGTAGGGCGGCCGCCACCTTTTCGCAGCAAGCCGGGGACATCCGAAGTGCGACACGCTGCCAGCGCCGGACGATCAACGGCTCGCACCAGGCCGTTTCGAGCGCTGCGCTGAGCTGAGCCGGGGTTGCCACCGGGCCAGCCGCGATGCGACGCGCCAAGAGTGTGGTCATGAATGACCGAGCCTCGAACTGCACGCCGGCCGGGAAGATGCGAACCAGAGCGTGCACCTTGGGAGCTCGGTCCGTCCGGGCGAAGCACAGAGTCAAGCCCGCCTGAACGGCCTGGACCGGGTTCAAGACGCGCAGGCGCTGCGGCGGCAGCACGAGCAAGGGCAGGTTCGCGGCCTCCGCGTGACTAAGCGGCGTGCAGTAGCTCATCAGTGCGGCCAGTCGCGCCCACTCGCGGGCACTCAAGCCGTCGATCTCGCCCAGCTGGCCCGCTTCGATCTGTCGAACGAAGGTGGCCGCATCGCGCCAGTCGTACGCCGACTTGGCCCGGTTGGCCCGCACGCTCATCACTGCCAGGTTGCCCGCCGCATAGCCAGCCTCGTTGTTCACCCGGTCGACGGAAGCGTCGGTGTCGGCGCCGGTGCCGCGGGTGAGCACCTGACCGGTGATGGGACAGACATCCACGTCGATGCGCTCCAGAAAGTTCGGCGTCACCTGCACCAGCTCGAACGCCTTGCCCCGCATCCACGCGCCGAGGCGCAGTTGAAGCCACTTCTTGACGTAGGGCGTTGCCCGCAGCGTCCGCAGTCCGAATAACGCCTGACCGGCCTCCCATCCGTCGCGCACCGGGTTCCCAGGCAGCAATTGCTCGACCGGAGGTACCAGTCGGAAATGGGCGAAGTCCCAACCGATTTCGAAACCCGGGTCCGTGTGGGCCGACTTTGACGGCAAACGGTGGCTTGAAGTCATGGTGGTGCTCCTGTGGAGGGCGCTCTTGGCCCGGCAGGACAGCTTCTTCATCCTCAAGCTCAAGAAGTGAGCTGGTGATAAATCTCCCCTCGGATTGAGGGTTACCACGGATAGCTCAGGTATTGAGCTCGTCATCACCAAAGCTGGTGACATGACGCCATACCCGAACGTGCAATTCTTGTGTGCGAGATCGAACGAAGTCAGCGCACCTGCGGATACAGTTGGTGACGCTCACAGGGTGAGCGACCAACCCCGCCGTGTCATGACCAAGACCGCCCGCGTCTACAAAATCGAGATGCTCATCCGCAACCGCGGGCATGTGAGCTTCCAGACCCTGCTCGAAGAGCTGGAGATATCTCCAGCCACCCTCAAGCGCGATCTGGACTACCTGAAGGACCGTCTCGGGGCTCCCATCCTCTACGACCGCTTCCTGAATGGCTACAAATTCGGGGAGGACTATCCCGGCGAGAAGCACGAACTGCCCGGCCTGTGGTTCAACGAGCGCGAGCTGTACAGCCTGCTCATGGCCCACCAGTTGCTGAGCGAGCTGGACACCGACGGTGTCATCAGCCGCCACCTGCAGCCGCTGCTCGAGCGCATCCATCAGATGTTGGGGCCCGATGAGGTGGACGCGAAGTCGCTGCTCAAGCGCGTGCGCATCATCAACGCGGCGCGGCGGCCCGTGCCGGGCAGGTTCTTCGAGTTGGTGGTCGATGCGCTGCTGAACCGCCGCCGCATCCGCATGCGCTACCTCACGCGCAGCCGTGCCGAGACGAGTGAGCGCGACGTGTCACCGCAGCGCATGGTGCACCACAAGAACACCTGGTACCTGGACGGCTGGTGCCACCGAACCGATAGCCTGCGCCGCTTCTCACTGGATGCGATCGAGCACGCAGAACTGCTGGACACGAAGGCCAAGGATGTCGCCGCCAAGACGCTGGAGGCCGAAATGGACGCCGGCTACGGCATCTATGCCGGCGCCAAGCGCCAATGGGCGACGCTGAGTTTTGATGCCAAGGCGGCGCAATGGGTGAGCCGCGAGGAATGGCACCCGGAACAGAAGGGGCGTTTCACCGATGACGGCCGCTTCGAACTCCAAGTGCCTTACGTCGAAGACACCGAGCTGGCGATGGACATCCTTCGCCATGGAGGGCACGTGACGGTGGTCGCGCCGGCCTCATTGCGGGCCATGGTACGCAAGCAGCTGCAGGACGCTTTGGAGATGAATGCAGCTTGATGTTCGCTTCGTAGTTCCCATAGCTGCAGTGCCAAAGTGGTCGCCGCACGCTCTCGCAGGCCGTAGCTGAAAGATGTGATCGAGGGAGAGAAGAAAGAATGAGTGAAGTCCAATTGCTGACGTGGTTCGACCAATCAGCGAAACCATTCCTGGCGAAGCACGCGCCCGAACGACTTGCGACGCTGGAAAACGACCATGCGCGCCTGAAGCGACTCATCGGCATGCCGGACTGCGTCACGGTGTGCTTCCTGGGCAACTCGGGCATCGGCAAGAGCACATTGCTGAACGCTCTGGCGGCTGGTGCGGAGCAGGTTCTGCCTGCTGGCGGCATCGGGCCGTTGACCGCTCAGGCGACCGAGGTGCGGCATAGCCCGACTCCGCTGTTCCGCGTCACGTACCACCAGCGCAAGCACCTCTGGAAAGTTGCCTTCGCACTGGAGCGTCGGCACGAAAACGAGCTGCGGCTCGCGCAGCAGCAGGCCAAGTCGACAGAGCACAGCGTGTCGAACGGCGCTGATCCGGGTGATCTGGCCGGCCTGCTTGACGACACGGATCGCGAGGACGCAGCCGGCAGTGCAGAAGTTCGTGAGCCCGATGCCGACCCCGATGCGCCCACCAGCGACGCACTCGACCAGATGATCCGGCAGGCCAAGTTGATTGTCACGGGTGATCAGTTCAGCAAGGTGTCGCTGCCCTACCTGATCGATGCACTTCGCGTCGCATGCGACGTGAAGACGCGCTGGAACCAGGACATCACCGATGCCGACGCCAAACGGCTGGCCAGAGTGCGTCGCATCTTCCAGCTGTCGAGCGATCAGACGTCTGAAGGAAGCGACGGCCGACAGCGGTCAAGCAAAGGCAGGCCCGTCCTGCAGCTTCCCAAAGAGAAGCGCATCTACGAGCGGCGTCAGGGTGACGACGCCAATGCGTTCATGACGGAGTTGCGCGAGCATGCCGCTGGCTTCCTGGCGCCTCTGATCGAGCGGATCGAAGTGGGCTGGCCGTCTGAGGTCTTGCAGTCGGGCGTGGAGCTCGTGGACCTTCCTGGTGTGGGCATCGCCCAAGACGCCTATCGCGACATCACCAAGCGCTACGTGCGCGAGAAGGCGCGGGCGATCATCTTGGTGGTGGACCGCGCCGGACCGACCGAGTCCACTTTGGATCTGCTTCGCAGCAGTGGTTACTGGGACCGTCTGGTCGGTGCGGCCGATGACCCGTCCAGCGATCCGTGCACCATGCTGATTGCCGTCACGCGAGTCGATGACGTCGCCTGGACGGCCTGGCAGGGCTGGGACCCGGCACAAGGCCCCCGGCCGAAGAAGCGCGAGGTCTTCGCGCAGAAGATCTCCGAGTTCAAGCCCAGGATGCGCGCCCAGATCACCGAGCAGCTGGGGAAGATTGGCGAGTCGAGCAACGCCACCGTTCAGGCAGCCCGCGATCAGGCTCGGGCCAGCATCCTAGACAGCTTGGAGATTCACCCTGTCTCGGCGCCGGAGTACGCCAAGATCCTGAAGGACGACGAGGAAGACACGCCGGTCCTGAAGGATGTGGCGGACACGGGCGTCATTGAGCTGCAGCAGTCACTGGTTCGCTTGGGCGAGTCGGAACGCATGCGAAGGGCAGCGCAGTTGCAGGATGTGAGCAGGCGCCTGGGCAACACCCTGTTGAGCGAGCTGCAAATCATCGACGGGCAGTGGCGCAGCGAAGGACGCGCCGCAGAGGAAGCTCAACGCCTTGAGGAAGCGCTGCAGAAGATCCTCCAACCCAAGCGTGAGGAGTACGACCGTCGCGTCGGTGCCTTTCGCGAGTTTCTGGACTCGACTGTTCAGGCGAAGATCGAAGCGCTAGTGCTGGAGGCGCGGGCTGCTGCCGAGCTTGAAGTTCAGAGCTATCTCTATTCATTGCAGCACGCGCACTGGGCCACGCTGCGGGCGGCCGTGCGTCGTGGCGGCACGTTCTATGGCAGCAGGGCCATCAATCTGCCCGACGACATCAGCAACTACTTTCAGGAGCCCATGGCCGCGGTGTGGGGTCAGAAGCTTCTGCGCGATGTCCGCAAGCGCACCAGCAACCTCTCTTCCGACATTGAGCAGATCGTGGCGGAGATCTGTGCCTGGGCCAACGAGCACGGAGGTGCCTCGGTCAATCAGAAGTTGCTGTTGACGCAACAGGAACGCGTGGCGGGAATGGCCGAGCAGATGAAGCAGGTCGGCAAGGAAGCGGTGGACGAACTGCGCAACACCGTGAAGTCCAAGATGTCCGAAGCCATCCGCGGGCCGGTCGAAGAGGCTTGCAGGCGGTTTGTGCAAGCAGGCAATGACATCGGCCCAGGTGTGAAGTACCGCGTGCTGGATCTGTTCAAGAAGCTGGCGGCCACTGCAACCAAGGCTGCGCAAGAGCCAGCCATCGCGATCCTGCAGACCAACTTCGCCGCAGTGCGCGAAGAGATCCAGACCGCCTTCCGCCAGGGCGGCGATCCCATCCAGACCACGGCTGACCTCATCGTTGAAAAGCACGAGGAACGCATCAAGCGCTCGGATGCTCAGAAGCGGCGCCCCATCTTGGAGGAGCTGGAGTTGGTGTTGGCCGCCTGCCCGGTCAAGCCAGAGCCTGAAGTCACAGCCGCGTAGCCCGGTCAACCCACAGGGAGCAAAAGAATGCTGGTGGAATACAGCGGCCACACGCGCGCCGTCTTGCGCATCGTTGACGACTTCGGCTTCGAGTCTTACGACCTCGTGAGTGTGCCGACCCGCCTGCTGGGCGGGCAGTCCGCGCCGCCCTTGGTCGAAGCCAACATCGACCGCCGGCGTGTCAAGCCGATCCTGTCGCCGGCACAGATGGCCGCTGCACGTGCGCTGGACGAAGGCGACAACTGGCTCGCACTCAGCACCCGCAGCCTGGCCCGGCTCTATGCTGCTTTCCTGGTTGCCGAAGATCCGCAGCGCCGGCTGGACGCTCGAAAGGCCGCCACGCTGATGCACCAGGTCAGCCTGGTTCAGCACATCCTTGAACGCCCCGATCTGCGCAAGGTGTTGATTGGCGACGAGGTGGGCCTGGGCAAGACCATCGAAGCCGGCCTGCTGATGCGTCGGCTGATCGACCGCAACCCTGCGACGCGCATCCTGTACCTCGCACCCGCGCGGCTGGTGCGCAACGTCGTGAACGAGCTGCGCGACAAGTTGGAGATCAATGCCCGCGCCTGGGTGGCCGGCGGCTTGGGTGACGCGCGCCTGGACGCCGACAAGGTGGTCGTCGCCAGCATCCACAAGGCCGTTTTTGGCGCCAACCTCGACAAGGTGGCCGCCAGCGGCCCGTGGGACGTGCTCATCGTCGACGAGTGCCACCACCTGTCTGACTGGGACCCTGATGGCGGCAAGCCCAACCAGTCCTTCAAGCTGGTCTCGCAAATTGCAAAGGCCATGCCGAGCACCGGCCGCCTGGTGCTGATGAGCGGCACGCCTCACCAAGGCAATGAGGCACGCTTCAAGAACATCCTGCGTCTGTTGTCCGACGACGGCAAGAGCGTGGCAGGCGCCGCGGGCCGCGTGATCTTCCGGACCAAGGACCGCGTGCGTGACTGGCGTGGTGCGCCGCTCTTCCCAGCGCGCGAGATCCGCCAACCCACGCTTGTTAGCCTGGGCCCGGCCTATGAGAGCTGGTACCTGGGCATTGGCGCCCTCTACGACGCCGAAGGCCCCACCGGCGTCAAGGCCCGTGCTGCGGGCTGGGCCAAAGGCCAGGCACTGCAATGGGCCGCCTCCAGCGTTCAGGCCGGTATCGGTTTCCTGGTGCGCCTTGCCATGCGCCGCTTGGGGTGGTCCTTGGGTCACCCCTCACTCACGCGTGCCATTGCTGCACTGCGCCCCTACCGCGGGGGGCCGGCCAATGAACCGCTGGAGCAGCTTTTCGAACGCCTGTCTCGACAGGTGGGTCTTCGGGTGACCGAAGAGGAGGCTCTGGAAGACGAAGAGGTCGATGAAGAAGAATGGAAACCTGACGCCGAGCACCTGGCCAACTTGCTGGAGGAAGGTGTCCGTCTGATCGGTACCGATGTCGCACATGCCAAGTGGGATGCCGTCTGCGGCCTGATTGACGCGGCCGGTGATGAGAAGGTGGTGTTGTTCGCCCAGCCAGTCGAGACCGTGACTGTGGTGGCCGGCATCCTGGAGCGGCGCTACGGCCAGAAGCCGGCGCTGATCATCGGCAACCAGTCGGACGACGACCGGCTGGCCGAGGTGGCGCGCTTCCAGTCGGACGACGGGCCGCGCTTCCTGGTGTCGTCCCGCGCGGGTGGCGAGGGCTTGAACATGCAGCGCGCGCGCAGGCTCATCCACCTGGACGTGCCCTGGAACCCGATGGACATGGAGCAGCGCATCGGCCGCATCCACCGGTTCGGCTCGCGCAAGACCGTGATCGTCGACACCGTCGTTGCCAAGGGCAGCCGTGAAGTCGACATGTACCGTGTGGCACGCGACAAACTCGCGCTCATCTCCCAGCACCTGGACCCCGACCAGTTCGAATCCCTCTTCAGCCGGGTGATGTCTCTGGTGCCTCCGAAGGAACTGGAGACCGTTCTCAGCGATGTGACAGGCACCGTGGGGCTGGACGACCCCGCCATCCAGCAGATCGGCCGGCTGGTCACTGAAGGGTTCAGGTCGTGGAGCTCGTTCGACGAGGCCTACCGCAAGCAGGCGGAACAGATCCGAGCCACCGAGCCAGGTGAAGCGCACTGGGCGGATGTGGGCCACTTCCTCGTCAAGCACTGTGGTGCAGACGACGGTGAAGCCGCTACCTTTGGCACGTTCACGTTCCAGAATGACGAAATCGTTGCCGTCGAAGAGGCCGTGCCCACCATCCGCTTCGCAGGCCGCACTTTCGCCTGCGGTGACACCGGCGGCTTGCGCGCTGTAGCAGCAGACGGTGCAGACGTGCACCAGCTCGGCCTGAACGTGGATGCGGTGCAAGCAGTACTGGGCCAGCCCTTCGGACCGTCACGAAAGGTGGGGCTGGCCTTCCTGAATCGGCCGTCTGGGCTGGAGTTCCTGGGCCCTGAAACCGACGGTGTCGTCATCCTGGCCTTCCTGCGCCAGAAGCTGGAACAAGAGCGTGGGGTCTGGGCCGAACGCGGCCTCGCGCTGCACTGCTACGCCCTGGCGCCAAGCGGCGAGCCCGTTGAACTGACTGGGCAGCAACGTGCCGCGGTCATCCGGGCCTGCCAGAACGTGCCGCGCATCAAGGACGGCAGTGTCGTGTCTGTTCGCGCCGACGTGGCTGCGATCGAGGACGCGCTGTTCCGCAGCCTGAAGCGCCCGACCGAGGATCAGATGGCCGCTGGGCTGCGCTACGCCGTGTGGCCCTTGGCGTCGCTGGTCTTGGTGCCTTGAGAGCCGCCTTGCCATCACGGCCGCCGCGCCACCCTTACTACCAGACCGCATCTCGCTTGCACAGGGAATCTGAATGACCAAGGCAGAACGACAAGAGCAACTGGAGGGCCTGCTGCTGGGCCTGCTGCCCGCCAACGGCAGCACAGTAAGCAATGGCCAGCTGTTGACCTTGTGGACGCAGGCGGCGACGGACGTCGGCCTGACGGCCAATGCCGACGACTTCACCGTCCTGCGTGAAGACCTGGTGGCTCGCGGCCTGGTGGTCAAGGGCAAGGGGCGAGGGGGCTCGACGGCCCGTGCGTCTGCCGCAGCCCCAGGAAGCGAGGCGTTCACGCTAGAGAGCGAGGCCGCCGCAGCCGCTGAAGATGCTGATGCAGCGAGCAAGGCGCCGAAGGCGAAAGCCGGCAGCAAGCCCAAGCTGCGCGCCGCCGACGCTGGCGAAGAAGCACAAGTGCTCAGCTACCGCCACGCGGACCGCCGCAAGAACAACCCCGAGGTGGGCCTGGTCAGCGAGGCCAGCGACCCGCAGCAGCCGAAGAAGGAGTGGGCCTACAACCCGCACCTGGACCCGGTGCTGAACTTCGACAGCGCGCGTGCCGAGCTCGAGAACCTGATCGACGACGCGCTGGCCGAAGGTGGCGAAAGCAGCCAGCAGCAGTTGGGCGAGATCGTGGCGTGGCTGGATCACGCGCTGGCCGGCAGCGACGAAGCCGCAGTGCGCGAGGTGGTGGCGAACCTGCGCAAGCGCTTGACAGGCAAGCCCACCCAGCCTCCAGAGCGCAAGGCCCTGGAAGAGATCAAGCGCCGTGGCGCGCCGTACCTGCAGTGGAGCGGCAAGGCCGAGCGCACCAGCTTCGAGGTGGACACGGTCAGCTTGCACGTGCACGAGCGCATCGACCCGATGAGCATCCTGTCGGCGGTGCGCAAGCAGCTGGAAGAGGCGAAAGCCAAGAAGGCGAAGGGCGAGGACGCGTCAGCGCTCGGTCGCCAGGCCAGCCTGTTCGAAGCCCCGTTCGAAAGCCTGCCACTGCGTGCCGCAGTGGACTTCTATCGCCACGACAAGGGCTGGGCCAACCGGCTGATTGCGGGCGACAGCCTGCAGGTCATGAACAGCCTGCTGGTGAAGGAGGGCATGGCGGGGCAGGTGCAGATGGTTTACATCGATCCGCCCTACGGCATCAAGTTCGGCTCCAACTTCCAGCCATTTGTACACAAGCGCGAGGTTCAAGACCGGCGAGATGAGGATCTGACTCAAGAGCCTGAGATGGTGAAGGCGTTTCGAGACACATGGGAGCTGGGGCTTCATTCCTACCTCTCGTATCTGCGTGATCGCCTGCTGCTCTCTCTTGAGCTGCTTCACGAGTCGGGATGTGTCTTCGTCCAAATAGGAGACGAGAACGTTCATCTCGCGCGAAGCCTGCTTGATGACGTTTTCGGGCCAGAGAACTTCGCAAGCCAGATTGCCGTCAAGAAGACAACCGCGCAAACTTCGGAAGGGCTAAGTGGAGCCTTGGACTACTTGGTCGTCTATGCCAAGGACACCACCAAGCTCAAGTATCGGCAGCTGTATCGAGAGAAGGAGCTCGGAGGATTCGGGACTGGTGAATATCGCTATGTCCAGCGGCCCGATGGGTCGGCCAGGACTGGCAACGAGAGCGAACTGGCCGGTCTTGAGGATCTCCCAAAGGGTTGTCGTTGGTACTCTTCCGACACGCTCGTTTCCCAACGCCCGCCTGGAGACTTCCCAGTCCCTTTCCGCGGGCGCGAGATCACGCCGAAGTCAGGCTACTGGAAGACCGGCGCGGACGGCTTTCGCAGACTCATTCGCTCCGGTCGTGTGATGGGAGCTGGGACAAGTTTGAAGTACCGGCGCTTCCTCGATGACTTTCCGGTTGCTGCCGTTGCCAACTACTGGGATGACTTGAGCAGTGGCGCCAGTCGCACTGATCCAAAGGTCTATGTAGTGCAAACCGTTAGTCGGGTCTTGGAACGATGCGTCCTCATGGCTACAGACCCCGGAGATTTGGTTCTTGACCCTACCTGCGGTTCCGGCACTACCGCCTTCGTTGCCGAGAAGTGGGGGCGCCGCTGGATCACCTGTGACACCTCCCGCGTGGCCGTCACGTTGGCCAAGCAGCGCCTGATGACTGCCAGCTACGACTACTACGAACTGGCCTACCCGCATGAAGGTCTAAAGGGCGGATTCATTTACAAGACGGTCCCACACGTCACGCTGAAGTCCATCGCCAACAACGCAGACATCGACGCCATCTACGACCGCCTCCACCCGGCCATCGAGCAGGCGTTGACGGCGCTCAACGTCGCTCTGGGCGCCCACCCACCCGCTGAGCCGCTGGTGGTAGCGGAAGGCGTGCGCAAGGGCGAGAAGCTGAGCCTTGGCAAGAAGGGCGCTGTGCTGCAGGAATGGGAGGTACCGTTCCCAGGCGATGACGGTGCGCTGCCCAAGGGCTGGCCGGAAGCCCTGCGCGAGCCCTTCGAAGCCTTCCACACCGCCCGCCAGCGCATGCAGGCCGAGATGGACCGTTCCATCGCCGCCAATGCCGAGAGCGAGACGCTCTACGACCAGCCCGAGAAGAGCAAGACCAAGCTGCGCATCACCGGTCCGTTCAGCGTGGAGGCGGTGCCGTTCCCCACCGTGCTGAGCCTGGAAGCCGCAGAAGGCGGCGCCACCACCACGCCGACCGAAGACCAGGCCTACCAGACCAGCATCGCCCGCAGCGGCGAGACCAGCCGCCAGCAACAGTGGCGCGACGAGCTGCTGAAGACCGGCATTCGCGGCAAGGGTGGCCAGATGCTGAAGTTCGCTGAACTGGAGGTGATGGCCGGCACCACCTGCCTGCATGCCACCGGCACGCTGGCCGAGACGGGCGAGCGAGCGGTGGTCAGCTTCGGCCCCGAGCATGGCGCGCTGGAGCAGCGCCAGGTGGAGCACGCGCTGAACGAGGCCGAGTCATTGCGGCCGTCGCCCAAGTTCGTGGTCTTCTGCGCCTTCACCTTCGACCCTGAGGCCGCCAAAGACATCGACGAAACCCGCTGGCCCGGTGTGAACCTGCTGAAGGCGCAGATGAACACCGACCTGCTGACCGAAGACCTGAAGAAGGCGCGCTCCAGCAACCAGAGCTTCTGGCTGATGGGTCAGCCTGACGTGCACCTGGCTGAACTGCCGGGCGGGCGCTGGCAGGTGGAGGTGAACGGCTTCGACTACTTCGACACCGTGAAGGGCGAACTCATCTCCGGCGGCAAGGCGAAGATCGCGATGTGGAGCCTCGACACTGACTACGACGGGCGCAGCCTGTTCCCGCACCAGGTGTTCTTCCCCATGGCCGGCAAGGACGAGGGCTGGCGCAAGCTGAAGAAGAACATCCGCGCCGAGCTGGACGAATCGCTGCTGGACCAGTTCCACGGCACGGTGTCGCTGCCGTTCGAGGCGGGCAAGAACGGCAAGGCTGCAGTCAAGATCGTCGACGACCGGGGCATTGAGTCGCTGAAGATCCTGCCACTGAAGGGGGCAGCGGCATGACTTGGCAAGACTGGGCCACCTTGGGTGGAGGGGTCGGCGGCGTGTTCACGGCCTTGGCCGCCATCGTGGCGGCGTGGCAGCTGTGGCACATGCAGCAACAGAGCACCACGTCCTTCGAAGACGAGCTCGTGCGCGAATACCGCGAGCTGGCATCGACCCTCCCGCTGCCAGCGCTGCTGGGCGAGCCCATCAGCGACGAACTGCATGCGGAGAAGCTGGACGAGTTCTATCGCTACTTTGACCTGTGCAACAGCCAGGTCTTCCTGCACGACCGCGGACGTATCAGTGATGAAACCTGGGCCTTCTGGGTACAGGGCATCCGTTCCAACCTGATGCGACCGGCCTTCGC
This sequence comes from Burkholderiaceae bacterium, assembly GCA_024235915.1. Taxonomy (GTDB): domain Bacteria; phylum Pseudomonadota; class Gammaproteobacteria; order Burkholderiales; family Burkholderiaceae_C; genus Rubrivivax. The sequence continues at coordinate 315,148 of JACKLO010000011.1, forward strand.
CCGTGCATGGGCCGAGATCGCGGCGCGCGCCAACGGCGACTTTGCAGAGCTGCGTCGCGTTTGCCCTCCGCCCAAAACGGCGGCAACGGGAGACGCGGCATGAAGACGCCCGGCAATGTCATCGTCAATTCGCCGTTCGACGTGCCAAGCAAGCACTGGGTGCCGCAGCGCGACGGGACGCTGCAGCTGGTGGAAAGCCGTCGCCCTGCCAGCTACGAGATCTACGACGTGCGCAACAACACGCGCCGGGTGGAAGCGCTAGAGCAGGTGAACGAAATCCGCCAGCGGGTGGACCAATGGCGCGCCGCCGACTACCCGGGCATCACCACCGTCACGCGCCAGTTACTGGCGCACTGGTTCGATCGCAGCGCCCGCCAGCACCCGTTCTACTTCTGCCAGCTGGAAGCGATTGAGACCCTGATCTGGTGGGTGGAGGCTGCGGATGCGTACCGGCAGGGCGTGTTCCTGCAAGGTGACGGTGGGCCATGGGAACGCGTGTGCAGCAAGATGGCCACCGGCTCGGGCAAGACGACGGTGATGGCCATGCTCATCACCTGGCAGGTGCTGAACGCGGTGACCTACCCGAAGCGCACCAAGGACTTCTCGCGCGCCATCTTCATCGTAGCGCCGGGCCTGACGGTGAAAGAGCGGCTGCAGGTGCTGTATCCGGGCAACCTGGGCAACGCCTACGACGAGTTCTCGACCTGCCCGTCGGAATCGCTGCGGCAGAAGCTCAACCAGGCCGAGGTGCTGGTGGAGAACTGGCACAAGCTGATGCCCGCGAAGGAGCAGGAACGCTCGGTCGTCAAGAAGGGCCGCCAGACCGACGAGGTGTTCACCCGCGAGGTGCTCGGCCGACTGGCCCAGCACCGCGACATCGTGGTCATCAACGACGAGGCGCACCACGCTTACCGCAAGCCGGCAGACGTGAAGATCAGCAAGGCCGATGCCGAGCGCCTGGGCCTGGACTTGGACGAGGCCACGCGCTGGATCGAGGGGCTGGACCGCATCCACAACACGCGGCGCATCCGGCGCTGTTTCGACCTGTCGGCCACGCCTTTTGCGCCTACGGGCAAGACCAACAGCGAAGAGGGTCTGTTCAGCTGGATCGTCAGCGACTTCGGCCTGACCGATGCGATCGAGGCCGGGCTGGTGAAGACGCCGCGCGTGGTGATCCGCGACGACGCGCTGCCCGACGCGAAGAGCTACCGGTCGAAGCTCTACCACCTGTACCGCGATCCGGATGTACAGCAAGACCTGAACCGCCGCGGTGCCGAGCCGCATGAGGCACTGCCGAAGCTGGTGCAGGACGCCTACACGCTGCTCGGTGCCGACTGGCGCGCCGCGCTGCAGGACTGGCAGGCGGCCGGGCACCACTCGCCGCCGGTGATGCTGACGGTGTGCAACCGTGTGGAAACCGCGGCGCGCATTGAGCACTACCTGAACCACGGCGATGCGCACTGGCCCGAGCTGAAGTCGCCCACGCAGACTCTGCGTGTGGACTCCAAGGTGCTGGAGAAGGCTGAGATCGGCGAGAAGGCCAGTGCCGAGAGTGTGTTCAAGGCACGCATGACGTCGCTGTTGAAGGCGTTGGCCTTGCCTGACGCCACGCGCGACAAGATCGACGAGGCGAAGAAGGACGCCGAGAAGCTGAAGCTACTGGCCCAGCATCTGGCGGTTCCGGCGGATGAGTGGGACACCCTGGCCAAGAGCCCGGCCGACAGGCAGCTGGAGGCGCTGATCCAGCGCGCGCCGCTTTCGCCCGCAGTGCGCGACTACCTGCTTGGCACCACCGAATACGTGAATCGCCTGCGCGAAATCGTCAAGGCGGCACGGCTGCCCAAGGACCGCGAGGAGCGGCTGCTGGCCCTGGAGAAGGAAGACCTGCTGCGCGCCATCGTGGACAACGTGGGCAAGCATGGCCAGGCTGGGCAGCGGCTGCAGAGCGTCATCTCGGTGGCCATGCTGTCGGAAGGCTGGGACGCGAAGAACGTCACCCACATCATGGGCCTGCGGGCGTTCACCAGCCAGCTGCTGTGCGAGCAGGTGATCGGCCGCGGCCTGCGCCGTGTGGGCTACGACACGGATGCCAACGGGCTCTTTGTCCCCGAGTACGTCAACGTGTTCGGCGTGCCGCTGTCGGTATTCGTGGACACCGGCGATGACGGTGTGCCGCCGCCACCGCCGAAGCCGAGTACGCAGATCGAATCGCTTGCGTCGCGCAATGAACTGGAGGTGCGTTGGCCGAACCTGCTGCGGGTAGACACGATCGTTAAGCCGGCCTTGTCGGTGCAGTGGTCCAAGGTGTCGGACCTGGAGCTGGACCCGGCGAAGACCGTCATCACGGCCGAGCTTGCCCCGGCCGTGGGTGGCGCCACCGACCTGAGCAAGACGACGAACATCGACCTGTCGAAGCTGCCTGAAGAGTTCCGCGAGCAGCGCATCGTGTTCCAGGCGGCGCGCAAGGCCTTCGACCAGTTGTCGGGCAAGTTCACCGGCAATCGCGAGTACCTCGTCTTCCAGCTGATTCGGCTGGTGGAGGAATTCCTGGGTTCAAAGCAGCTCGTCATCCCGAGCCTGTTCCATGCAGAGGGGGTGCGCCGACGCATCCTGATCGCGCTGAACATGGACCTGATCGTCCAGCATGTGGTGAAGCACGTCGAGCAGCAGAACGTGGCCAGCATCGAGCCGGTGTTCGACCCCGAGCAGCCGATCGGCTCCACCCGGGCCATGCGCACCTGGTACACCACCAAGGGCAACCAGCACACGCGCAAGTCGCAGATCAGCCACGTGGTCGGCGACAGCTCTTGGGAGATCTACGCGGGTACGCTGTTCGACGACAACGAATTTGTGTCGGCCTACGCCAAGAATGACCACCTGGGTTTCCAGATCTACTACCTGTGGGGCGGGTCTCGCAAGCGCTTCGTGCCGGACTTCATCGTCCGCCTTGCCAACGGCAAGAGCTTGGTGCTCGAGATCAAGGGCGAAGACTCGCCCATGAACAGTGCCAAGCGCGACGCGCTGGCCCTGTGGGTGAAGGCGGTCAACGCCAAGGGCGGGTTTGGCGCCTGGTGTTGGGACGTGGCGTTCAAGCCGGCAGAGATCCACGACATCCTGGTGCGGCACGGGAGTGGGGCGCCGGTGATCAGGGAGCCCCTGGTGCTGAGCGAGGGTGCCGAGTGAGTGCCCTGCAGACCGGCGAGTACATCAGCAGCAAAGTCGGCCGCGCAGCCGGTGCGTGAATCGGGCGCGTAGAGGCGCCACCAAGGGGAGACCAGAAAATGCCGAGCGAAGGCGCAGCGACCGATGCATCGGCGCAGGGGAACGAAGGAAAGCTTGAGCTTCACGCGGCGCTGGTGCCGCGGCTGAACCTGGCCGACTTTCAGAATGCTGTTCCGGCCCTGCGGGAACTGGCGGTCTCCAACAGCACTGAAGCTGCATTCCAAGGACTGGACCTCGCGGTTAGTTCGGCGCCGGCATTCTTGAAGCCGCGTACCTGGCATCTGGATGCCGTCGGCGTCGGTCAGACGGTCCATGTCAAGGACCTGGACCTGCAGCTGGACGGCGCATTGCTGTCGCGCCTGACCGAGGCCGAGAAGTCGACCGTCGCGTTCCGGCTGACCCGGCGTGAGCAGCCAGAGGTGGTGCTGTGCATGCTGGAAGTAGTGGTCGAATTGCTGCCACGCAACCATTGGGCGGGCATCGGCCAGATGCCAGAAATGGCAGCCGCCTTTGTTCAGCCGAACGACCCGGCCGTCGAGCACATCCTCAAGGCAGCCGCTGGCGTGCTGCAACGGGCCGGCAAGAGTGGTGCGATCGACGGCTACAAGCATGGCGCCAAGCGGGCCTGGGAGCTTGCGTCCGCGGTCTGGGGCGCGGTCGTCGCCATGCGGCTGGACTACTCACTGCCGCCAGCCAGCTTCGAGCACACAGGGCAGAAGGTTCGCGGGCCCAGTCAGGTGGCCGAGTCTGGGCTGGCGACGTGCATGGATCTTGCGCTCCTGTTCGCTGCCTGCCTGGAGCAAGCCCACCTCAACCCCTTGATCGTCTTCCTCAAGGGCCATGCGTTCGTGGGCCTGTGGCTGCGGCCCGAGGAGTTTTCGACAACGGTCGTCGACGACGTCACCGCGTTGCGCAAGCGGGTCAAGCTCAAGGAGCTGATCCTCTTCGAAACCACGCTGGTGACACATCGGCCGGCGGCCAGCTTCTCGCAGGCGTGCGAAAACGCGGTCAAGCAGATCGCCGAAGAGCACCAGGACGCGTTCGAACTGGCGGTCGATGTGCGGCGCGCGCGAATGACACGCATCAAGCCTTTGGCGTCCGCCGAGGTGGCCGTGGCCAAGCCGGCGGCGGAGGTGCCTGAAGACACGGCGCCGGCCTTCGAAGAAGCCCCTGACCTGCCGGACGATGACAGCCAGGTGGTTCCCAGCGCGCAGCTGGACCCGAAAGACCGACTGGCCCGGTGGCAGCGCAAGCTGCTCGACCTCTCTCTTCGCAACTCGCTGCTGAACTTCAAGGGGGGCAAGAAAGCGCTGACCCTGGAGGCGCCGGACCCTGGCGCCCTGGAAGACCTGCTGGCCGAGGGCCAGGCCCTGAAGCTGCTGGCCCATCCCGACCTGATGGACGGCGACGACCCGCGGAGCAAGGCACTGCACGAGGCGCGCGAGAACGAAGACGTTCGCCAGGAACACGCCAGGGAAGCGCTGGGCAAGCGAGAGGTCTTCGTCCGGCTGGCGGCCGCGGACATGGAAGCGCGCCTGATCGACCTGTACCGCGGTGCCCGCAACGCGATGCAGGAAGGTGGCGCCAACACCATGTTCCTGGCGCTGGGCTTTCTGGTTTGGAACCGCGACGACAAGCCGGGCCAACGCATCAAGGCCCCGTTGATCCTGCTGCCGGTTGCGCTGAACCGCAAGAGCGCGCGCTCGGGCTTCACGATGACGGCCCACGAGGACGAGCCGCGCTTCAACCCGACGTTGCTGGAGATGCTGCGGCAAGACTTCAAGCTGGATCTCGGCGTGGGCGACGGTGAACTGCCGCGCGACGACACCGGTATTGACGTTGCGGCCATCTGGCGTCGGGTGGCGCACGCCATCAAGGACGTCAAGGGCTGGGAGGTTTCCGAGGACGTGGTGCTGTCCATGTTCTCGTTCGCGAAGTTCCTGATGTGGAAGGACCTTACCGAACGCACGGAGCAGCTTCGCCAGAGCCCCGTCGTCAAGCACCTCATTGACACGCCGCGTGAGGCGTATGCGTCCAGCGTGGCCTTCCCGGAAGCGCGGCGGCTCGACGCCGAGTACTCCCCTCAGCAGACGTTCTGCCCGCTGCCCGCCGATTCGTCGCAGCTGTCGGCCGTGATGGCGGCGGTCAAGGGCAAGGACTTCGTGCTGATCGGCCCACCGGGCACGGGCAAGAGCCAGACCATCTCGAACCTCATTGCGCAGTGCATGGCCGAGGGCAAGCGTGTGCTGTTCGTGGCCGAGAAGATCGCCGCGCTGGATGTGGTGTACAGGCGCTTGAGGGAAGTGGGTCTGGGGGAGTTCTGCCTGGAACTGCACTCGAACAAGGCGCGGAAGCTGGACGTGCTGGCACAACTGGCGAAATCGTGGGACGCCCAGGGCAGCGTGGACCAGGTGGCCTGGCAGGCTGAGGCACAGCGGCTGAAGAAGATTCGCGACGAGCTGTCTGCCTATGTCGAGCGCCTGCACCACAGACACGCGAACGGCTGGACCATCTATGGTGCGATCGGCCGTGTGGTTGGCGGCGACTCGCTCCCGCAGCTGAAGTTCAGCTGGCCGTCTCTGGCAGGCCACGATGCGCAGGAGATGGCCAGGCTGCTTGAGATCGCAGATCGGCTGGAAGTAAACTCGACAGCGGTCGGGCCGCAAGATCTGACCATCGGGGCGCTGGTGCCCATCGGCCGCACCGAGTGGTCACCGAAGTGGCAACAGCTTGCTGTGGAAGCCGCTGAAGCGGTGGAAAAGGCGGCGCAGGGCTTGGCCGCTGCCTACGCCCGCTTTGCCGCAGCGGCCGGCCTGTCGGCGTGCGGACTCGAACGCCATGCGCGCGGCGCCATCTGCGTGTTGGCGAAGGCATTGCCGTCGGCACATGGGCATGACTGGGGCTTTCTACTCGCCCCCGAGTCTGCCGCGACCTGCGTCGAACTGAAGTCTGCCGCGGGGTTGGTCACCCAGCATCGTCAGATCAACGCCGAGATGAGTGCGCCTTGGACTGTCGAACAGTCGGCTGCACTTGTAGCCGCCCTTCGTGTTCTGCAAGAGAGGGAAGAGATTCACGGCCAGCTGGGTACGGCGTGGCCTGCCCACATGGCAGAAGAGCTGAGCCAGGGCCTGCAATTGCTTGAGCAGATCGAGGCGCGCCGGGCTCAGCTGTCCGTCAAGTACACGTCCCAAGTGGAAGCGCTGAACGTTTCCCAGCTGCAACGTGAGTGGGCCAAGGCTGAAGCTGCCATCTGGCCCCTGTCCTGGTTGGGCAAGCGCAAGGTGCGGGCACAGCTGGAGGCTGTCATCGAAGGGGCAGGGGAGCCAAAGGTCGCCGAAGACCTGGCCAGTTGGGTCGCCATAAGGGCCCTGCGTGACCAGGTGTCCGACGTCAACCCTGGTGCTCAGCTGCAAGAGGTGTGGGCCGGCCTGAAGACGCGGCCCGATGTCGCCCGGAGCGCTCTGCGCGCGAACAGCTGCCTCGAAGCGGCTCGCGCGGGTCGCACCTGGGAGGACACAGGCCTGGAAGTCGCTGCACAAGGCCGCTGCGGTGAACGCTGGTCAGCGGAAGTGGCGGGGCTGCGCCGGCTGCGAGCACTGGACGTGGACATAGCGGCGAGAGCTGATCAGCTCGTCTTCAGCGACGGCCTGTGGCAGGGCCACACGACGCGGAGAGACCTTTTGGTTGCCGCGATGGCCTTTGAACGCGAGCGACTTGCCCTGGGCAGCAGTGGTGAACTGCGCAGTGAACACACCGAAGTGGCACAAGGACAGTGTGGGGCGAGACTGCAGGCAGAACATGGCCGCATGATCCAGCGCGCTGCAGTGGAGCAGGCGCTGCTGGCCCATGGCGGACTGGCAGAGCGCACCCGGCACCTTTGGCAGGGCTTGGCTACGGACCTTGGCCTCGTAGACAGGGCTCTGAAGTTTCACAGCTCTCTGCACGCGGCAGTCACAGGCCTGGCACAGCAAGGGCAGGATGCGGCTGAGATCCAAACCGCTCTGCGGTCGTTGATCGCCGACAAGAATCAGTTGCTCGCGCCCGGCGCGGCGGTTGCCATCGCTGGCGCAGAGTATCTGGAGGCCTGGGCGCAGTTGTCTCCATCCATCGAGCGGTTGGCAGAGATTGGCGCCTTTGCCGAGCCCACGAAACAGGAGTGGCTGAGTCTCGGCGTTTCGGACCTGATCGAGCGGTCACGGCAGATCGTTGTCCAGCAGGCCGGTATGCGAGCTTGGTGCGCCTGGCGCAAGGTGCGCGATGAAGCTATCGCGGCGGGCCTTGGTTCGATGGTCTCGGCCATTGAGGCGGGGGCGCTGGCAGGAAAGGACATTCAAGCAGCATTCGAGGTCAACTATTGCCGCTGGTGGCTGTCGGCTGTGGTGGAGGACGAAGCGGTGATACGGACCTTCATCTCCGCCGAGCACGAGCGGCGGATCGGGGACTTCCGTGCGCTCGACGACAAGTTCACCGACATCACGCGTCAGTGGATCAGGGCGCGACTGTGTGCCGAGCTGCCATCGGTGGAGTCGGTCAACAAAAGCACCGAGTGGGGCGTGCTCCGGCATGAGGTCAACAAGAAGAAGCGGCACCTGCCGCTCAGGGAGCTGTTGTCCCGTATCCCGTCTGTGGTGCTGCGCCTGACACCGTGCCTCCTCATGAGCCCGCTGTCGATCGCTCAGTATCTGTCCGCAGATGCCAGCAACTTCGATGTGGTGGTGTTCGACGAGGCGTCCCAGATCCCGGTGTGGGACGCCATCGGCGCGATGGCACGCGGCCGCCAGGTGGTGATGGTGGGCGACCCCAAGCAGCTCCCGCCCACCAACTTCTTCGATCGCGCCGAGGCTGACTCTGACGATGAAGACGTGGAAGGCGATCTGGAGAGCATCCTCGACGAGTGCCTGGGCGCCAGCCTGCCGACGCGCAACCTGAACTGGCACTACCGATCTAGGCACGAGAGCTTGATCGCATTCTCGAATGCCCGCTACTACGGCGGCAGTCTGGTCACCTTTCCTTCGCCCGTCACGGACGACCGAGCCGTGAGCTTCCACCACATCAAGGGCGTGTACGAGAAGGGTGGGGCGCGCATCAACAAGCCGGAGGCGAAGGCACTCGTCGCCGACCTCGTACGCCGGCTCAAGTCACCTGGGTTCCGAGAGTCGAAGTTGACGATAGGCGTCGTGACCTTCAACTCGGAGCAGCAGGCACTCATCGAAGACCTGCTCGACGAAGCTCGGCGCAGCGATCCATCGATCGAGCCGTTCTTCGCCGAGGTCGAGCTCGAGCCCGTCTTCGTGAAGAACCTGGAGAGCGTGCAGGGTGACGAACGGGACATCATGTACTTCTCGATCACTTACGGCCCTGATGCTTCCGGCGCCGTGTCGATGAACTTTGGCCCCTTGAACCGCGATGGCGGCGAGCGGCGGCTCAACGTGGCGGTGACGCGGGCGCGGCACGAGCTTCGGGTGTTTTCAAGCCTGAAGGGAGAGCAGATGGACCTGTCTCGCACCCAGGCACTCGGCGTGCGGGATCTGAAGCACTTTCTGGAATTCGCCGAACGCGGCCCGCGTGCGCTGGCCGAGGCCACGATGGGCAGCCGCGGTGACTTCGAAAGCCCGTTCGAGGAGGCAGTTGCGACCGCTTTGTCCCGCAAGGGCTGGCAAGTCCATACGCAGATCGGTGCATCGGCGTTCCGCGTGGACCTGGGTGTGGTCCATCCCGACATGCCCGGCCGATATCTGACTGGCGTTGAGTGTGACGGTGCCACCTATCACCGCTCAGCCACAGCCCGGGATCGCGACAAGCTGCGAGAGCAGGTGCTGCGGGGCCTGGGCTGGGAGATCGTGCGCGTCTGGTCGACGGACTGGTGGATCGATCCACGCGGCACGCTTGAGCGTGTGCATGCGCAACTGGACGCTTTGCTGGAAGCCGACAGGCAGAGACAGGCTGTCAATGATATTGCGAGTGCTGAAGCCGATGAGGCCATCGCCAAGGCATCGTCGACGACGGCCGTCGATGGGTCCCTGCCGGTCACTCCTCTGGAGTCGGCCATCGCCTTGCCTCAGGACGAGCGAAGCGTCGAGATTGCGTCCAATGGTGGAGGAGCAGGTCGCGCACCGAAGGCGGGCCGCGAGCTGAATCGCTTTGTCGAGGCTGATCCGCTGGATGCCGTCAGCGAGGGACAGGTCGACGCGGCGATCTTCTTCGATCCTGGGTACGAAGAGATCCTCCTTGCGATGGTGCGGCACGTTGTCGAGATCGAAGGCCCCATCCTCGATGCGGTTCTCGCGCGCAAGATTGCGCGAGCCCACGGATTTGCCAGAACGGGCTCGCGCATCCAGGAACGCGTTGAACAGCGAGCCGCTGGCGAGTTTGCTGTCACTGAAGAAGATGGCGTGGGTACGTTCTACTGGCCGAAGCACGTGGAACCGGGCTCGGCGGTGCCGTATCGGGCACCGCTGGAGGAAGGTGCCTCCCGGGGGGTGGAGGAAATCTGCCTGCAAGAACTCAGATCATTGGCCCGACAGATTCGCGACCTGGGGCTGGCCGGAGAGGACGCTGTGATCGCCATGGCACGTGAGCTGGGTCTGCAGCGACTTCGCGCGGCGAGCCGTGGGCGGCTCGAGAAGGCGCTGGCTACATCGGTAGAGTCCGAACGGAGCTGACTAAAGACTTGCCAGCGCCGATAGGACAACAGGCCAGGGGAGCCGCTCTTGTTCCAGGCGAACGCCAACGCCCCAAACGTTGCCAGCTAGGCCGTCGAAGACGACTCGTTCGGTTTGGCTGAGTTGCTCCAGGTGCGGTCCGACGTAGGGTTTGAGCTCTTCGACCCAAAGCGCCTGATGGCCGAGCAGCGTGTCGCGATCCATCAGCATCGACTCCGTCTGCGGCAGCACCGAGCGGACGCGATCCAGAATCGCAAAGCCATGCGTGTCGACGTCGCCCCACACGACGACTCTGGAGGCACGAAGCCAGGGCAGCAGTCGCAGCAGGTTGACTGCATGCCCCAGCTTCATCAGCGCAACCGCACCGGGAACGGCCGGCAGTGCCAAACCACTCTCGAGGTTCTCAACGACGAAGGTCAGCCGGGGCGCGATGGGCATGGCGGCCAACTCGTCCACCGGCGCCTCGATGTCGCTGAGACCGCCGACCTGGTGCCGAAGGTCGTCGCCCAGAAGGCGCAGCCGGATGCGGGTGGGTTGTTTTGCCAGTCCGAGCAACGCGTGCAGGTCGCGGCCGGGCTCATCGCCCGCCTGTGAAGGCCTGCATTGGAGCAGGTCGATGATCAATCCTCGACGCTGCTCCACCCACTTCGTGTCCAGTCCTACGACGGGCAGCTGACGCAACTGTAGGCCCGAGGCAGGATGCTCCGAAAGCCAGCTCATCAGTGACAGCAAGCGTTCGAAGTCGGTGTCGCTGTAATCGGCCAGCGCGTCGAATAGCCGCTGCGGTGCGGGCCGGCCGGGCAGCCAAACGCAGACCTTGGACAGCAGATGGTGGCGAGCCGCCGCACGCTGCCAGCGGCCCGCTTGATCGGCGAGCGTTGCAATATCGTCCAGCGAACTGATGACCAGCGAGGCGGGCAGCCGTTGCGTGCCGAGCCGCGGCCACTGCCGGGTCTCCCAAGTCACAGCTCCCGGTTGCCTGCTGGACTCCCAGGCGCTCCATGCCGCCGCCCAGGCGCGCACTACCTCCGGTTCTGCCGCGGCCTCGTTCTGCGTGGGGGCACCCAGCGCGATAGTCTGCGTCTCGTCCGATCCGGCTCGTCCACCCAACCACGTCAAGTGCTCGCGGGCGAACTGCCGCTTGCACCGGGCGCGGATGTCCTCAGGATGCAGCAGCTTCGGCATCGGCGGTGTCGCTCGCCTTCGTCAGCGCTTTCGCTGACATCAGCTGCTGCGGCAGTTCCAGGCGCCTGTGCTCCCGGTCGTACTCGATGCGCAGCACGCTGGAACTGCGGCGGTCGGTGTTGTGCACGTAGCAGGCGCCACCGATGAAGGGCTCCAGGGTCATCACCGACTTCAGGGGCGTTGCCACAACCATCTGGAAGCCAAAGGTGGTGAAGATGTTCATGGCTGTGTGGGTGAACTCGGCGTCAGCCTTGTCGAAGGCCTCATCCAGCACGACGGTGGCGAACGCCGGCCGTGCGCGGTCGCGCCCACCCAACTGGTAGCGTAAGGCAGCAGCCAGGCAGGTGGATGTCAGCTTCTGCCGCTGTCCTCCCGATTTGCCAGCGCCACTGCGGTAGGCCTCGATCTCGGCACCTGTCTCGTCGTCCATCTCGCGCGCCATGAACTCGACGTGCTGGCGGACGTCCAGCACCAGCGCTCGCCAGTGGCGGTCTGCGGTTTCCTGACTGGCCAGCCGCTTCACGAGCTGGTTCAGCAGCACAAACCGCTGCTCGGCAGCGGCGCTGACTGCGGCGCCGGTCTGCCCACCTTGGGATGACAGGCTGTGGCTGAGCGCATCGCGCAAGGTCTGCTTGAACTGATGGACCTGGTCGCCTTCGCGGGGCAGGGTGTCGATGACGAGATGGGTGCCCGGGTTGAAAGGCGCTGTCAACAGGCTCTCGTTGACCAGTTCCATGCGCTGGCGGATGGCGCTGCGCTCCTGGTCGATCTTGCTGGACAGCAGCGTCAGGTTCTGGTCGCTCTGCTCCCGCAGCAGCTGCATGAAGCGCTGCTCATAGCGCGGCAGGCCGTCGGTCTGCAGTCGGGCCAGCTTGCCGAAGTAGTCCAGCGCCGCAGCCATTGTCGGGTCCAGGCCGCCGGCTTCGGCGGGCCAGAGCCGGTTGAACTCGGCCAGGCGGGCCTCGACGGCGTTGCGCAGGTCCGCCATGCGCAAGTCCAGATCCTTCTCCTCCTTGGACATCGCGCGTTCCATCTGGCGCACAACGTCGTCCAGTGCCTCCAGCTCCAAAGGGCGGCCGATGCGCGTAAGGCGATCTTGCAGCCCGATACGCTGGGTCGGCGTCAGTTCCACCTGGGGCCGGTTCTGCAACGAGACCAGTGTGCCCTGGAGCTTGCTGATCTGACTTTGAATGTCGCGTGCCTGCGCCTCGGCCTTGAGGTGTGCGTCGACTGCCTTGCGGTGCGTGGCGTCCTGGCGTTCGATCCAGCGGTTCAAGGCCTCCAGATCGGGTCGGGCGGCGACTTCTGTGGCGATCCGTTCTCGCAGATCGGCGGCTTGGCTCACGAGCGAAGCCAGGTCGACATCGTTCCAGCTTAGGTTCTGCAGCGTGATGCACGCCTCGTCCTGCTTGCGGCGCTTCTCGTCCTCTGTTCGCCTGGCGGACAGTTCATTGTCGATGCCAGCCACCGTGGCGCCCAGGTCCGCCGCGCGCTGTTGATACAGCTGCAGCTTGTCGCGGTTGTCGAAGCCCAGGACCCACTGGCTGCGGTCGTCGATGCGCTGGCGGTCGTTCTTCTCGTGTCGCGTGCTGTTGTGCTTGATCTGCCCCTGGCGTGTCACTGCACGCTGGGCGGCGCGGAAGGCCTGCATCGTCTCGGCGCACTCAAAGTCGAAGTGCACTCGCAGTTCCTCGCGCAGCCAGTCGGCTACGGCCTTGTCCAGACCCGGCGCGACATCCAGCTTGCGCACCAGCGAGTTGGCGCCCGGCGACCGGTTACCCGCCTGCTGAGGCAGCATGCGGTGATAAAACAGGCGCTCGCCCGTGTTCTGTTCCTCGAGCCAAGACGAGACGGCGGCGTAGTGCTTGTCGTCCACCAGGATCGATCGTGCAAAGCCACCCAGCACGCGCTCGATGGCGCCTTGCCATGCTGACTGGTCAGCCTTGACCTGCAGCACTTCGCCCGCGAACGGCAGGCGCTCCTCGGCCAGACCCAGCGCCTGCGCCATGCGCGCGCGCAGGTCCAACAAGCGCGAAGGGATGTTCGACCTTTGGCGCTCCATCGCACGCACTTCGCGAACGACCTCGGTGAAGGCCTTCTCGGCCTCGACCTTGCTCCGCTTGAGCTCGTCCTTGCGGGTTTCGGCTTCGTCAGCGCGCGTTGTCGCCTTGCGGATGTGCTCGCGTGCGGCCTCGGCCCGTTGCACGAACCACACCACCTCGTCCGGCATGGCCCAGCCCATGACTTCACAGGCAGCGCGCGCCAGTTCGCGTTTGCGCAGACGTTCGGGCTTGGCACGCTCGGCCTCATCAAGCTGCCGCTGCAGGTCTTCAATCAGTCGTCCGCCGTTGTCATGGCGCCGGCGCTTTAGATCGGTGAGCTTGTCGAACTCCTGGTTGGCCAGGTCGGCCAGTCCGGTGGCCTTCTGCTTCGCGCCCTCGGCATCGACGCGCAACTCGGCGATACGTTCGTTGACGAGCCGCTCGCGTTGCTCGTCGCGCCAGATGTCCAGGCCTGCCTGCACCTCAGACAGGTGGTTCTTGTCGCGGCTGCAGCGTTCGCGTTCCTCGTACGCCTCGGACGCGGGCAGCAGGGTCTCGATTTGTCGGCGGGCTGCCACCACGGCTTGGTGTGCGGCGTGCAGTTCGCCGAATTCGGCCACCAGCCGGTCCGCCACCTCGAAGGTCTCCGGCGCGTCGAGCATGAAGTCGCGCAGGAAATTGTTCAGATCGCCCAGGTTCTTGGCCGACTGCGTCTTGTGCAGCAGGCGCAGCGCCCGCTCGCTGGCTATGCCCAGCTGGCCGCGAAAGCGCTCCTGGTACGCGCTGAACTCGCGGGTGACGTACGCGCGCGGCAGGTCGTGCTTGAAGCGGCGGACGTCGAAGTCGTGCCGGGGGAAGAACTCCAGCGTCGTGATGTCGAGTGGCTCTGTCACCACCAGGTAGAGCCGCTGCACGTCGGCGGCAAGCGCCGACTTGCCCCGCACCCACAGCACCTGGGCCAGCACGACGACACGGCCTTCACCATTGGCGTACGTCTCGGCGATGGCGGTCCAGGTCGTGTCGGGCCGCAGAACCTGCGAGACCACTTCGCGGCCTTCGCCGCTTTGTTGGGCCCAGGCACCGCGGACGTACGTCAGCAGGCTGCGGTCCTTGCCCTGCCGTTCGCTTTCGCGCGCGGCGACGTTGAAGTCCACCCACTTCGGCGGGGTCAGCAGGCAGGCGTGTGCGTCCAGCAGGGTGGACTTACCGGAGCCGGACGGCCCGACGAACAAGTAGCCCTCGGAGGGGACTGCAATGTCCAGCAGCCCGCTGAAGGTGCCCCAGTTGAAGGTCTGCAGCCGTGTCAGACGGAACTGGTGGCTGTGATCATCGGCGTTCCCAGGCGATGTCTCGGGCGGCGAACCGGATGGAGGGACGACCTGATCGTCGTCGAACAAGTCCTTCATGGCTCGGTGCCCTCCTGTTCGTCATCGTCTGTGTCGAGAGCCACTGCTGGCTGCGCACCACCGTTCAGCAGCGCCTGGTAGGTCTGCGTGAGCGCCTGGATCGCCTCGGCCGGGAACAACAGCTTGAGCGTCGGCGACACCTCGAAGCGCTGCTGACCACCGGGCAGCAAGCGCACGAGACTGAGCTTCTTCGCTTTCTCGATCGCGCCGATGACCTGCCTGCCGAAGCGGGCTTGGTCCGGATTGGCGACACGCTCGAAGACGCCCAGGTGGGCCTGCATGTCCTCATATGACACAACGGCGCGCTCGCCTGCCGCGTCGGCCTGCGTGAGGCGTTGCCGCAAGAAGAGCACGAGCGCCGTTTCAAGAAAGGTGAGGTGGGCCTTGCGAAGAAGTACCGGGGCATCGATGTCCTCGGCCACCACCTGGCGGGTGAAGGCCACCTGCTGGTCGGTGTCGACGACCAGTTCCAGAAACAGGTCGTGCAGGCGGGATCGCAGCACGGCTTCGTCACGCAGCAGCACGGGCCACAGAAGACGCTGCCGCGTGGCATCGATCGATGGACCCAGCAGCAGTTGCACCAGAACCCGTCGCGTCTCCAGCGGGAGTTGGCCGGTATCGCCGGCGAAGGTGCCGTTGACGGACACCTCGCCCTTTACGGACGTTTCAGCGGACGCTTCGACCGACGATGCTGCTGCGGACAGGGAGTCCGCCGGGTCAATCCACGAGTTCGACATAGCGCTCCCGAATGAAGTAGACGGCGGGCACGCGCGCCCGGCGTCGTTGGTCGTCGGCGCCGACCCAGCTGACGTCCTCGGAGCCCACGGTCACCTCGCCATGCCGGGCGCCCAGAGCCACATAACCCACCACGCTGCCCAGCCCCTGCTCAGCGGGAAACTCCGCCAGCAGGTCGCCGACCGACACCTGGCTGGATCGCTGTAGGGCATCGCGGATGTGCGCGCGCAGCGTCCGGAAGTCGATCTCGGACTGGCGCACCAGTTCGGCAACAGCTTCCAGGCTGAGCTCGCTTGGCACCTCGGCGTCCATCGTGGCGTCCGCCACCCGTTCAGCAGGGTCGTAAAGCTGCCACTGCGAGGCCGACCGGATACTGCTGCTGGTGAGTGTCATGGTGAACGGCAGGATCTGGTTCGGACGCACGACCTCCTTGACCTGTAAGGCCGCCTGTGTGGCCTCCTTCAGCAGCGCATGCAGGCGCCGCTGTTCGCGGAACTCGCGACTCTGCACGAAGGCCTTCAAGCTGCGCGCGAAGTGCTGCAGGACATCGTGAACGCCACCGCCTTCGTTCATCAGGGTCGCAGTAAGCCCTAGCAGGAAGCGACGCTCGCGGGGTGTGAGCTGCCGGGCGAACGGGCGCTCGATCACCGCCTCGAGCGCGTCGAACAGCGCAGACGACTGCAGCGGGTCGGTCAGCAGGCGCCAGAACGCAGCGAAGGTTCGGCCGGCATCGCTCTGGCCGATCACATCAATACCGGCGAACAATTGCTCCAGTACTTCGCCGCGGCTGCCGTCGTTCTCGACCAAGCTCTGGCGCAGGCTGCGGTTCAGCCGGTCGAAGTCATCCCGCACGCGCCGGAAGTCTCCGGCCAGCTCGTCGGCCAGGCGGATCACTTCGCGTGCACGCTCCAGGGCGCGGTCAGGGGGGAGGGTATGCACGACGCCACCGCGCAGCGCGGCGATCTCGCGGTCGATGCGGTCGCGTTCTGCCTGCAGTGTGGCAATGCGGCGCTCGGGCTGTGCGTCGGTTTCTTCGGCCAGCTTGGTGATCTGGTCGATGACGGTGGCCAACCGGCTTTCAGTGGCCGAGGTCTTGGGTGCCAGCAACGAGCCTATGTAACGCAGCGCTGCAACCGCGTCCGCGCTGAGTTCATAGGTTTCCTCGGAAGCGCCGTCCGGTAGCCTTCGAACGAGCCAGCCTTGCCGGAGCCAGTCGGCGACATAGGCCTGAGCCGTCTGCGGCAGGTCTTCACCGGATTCGCGCAAAGCATCGAGCTCACGAGCGATGCGCTCGGTCAGGACTGACCCCGCCAGCACGGAGTCGCCTTCGAACAGTACGGCGCGCAACACCGCAAGGATGGGTGCCGCCTTCAGCGCGGCCAGCAACTGCCACTGCGGCTGTTCGCGCAGGAGGCGAAGAGATGCGGCGATCCGGACGGCGTTCATCGAACGTTGTCCCTGCGGTGCAGGCGCCGGGCGGAAGCGATAGCTGCTGACATGATCGCCAAAGTGTGCCTGACCGCTCGCTCAGAATCCGAGCTACCCAGAGGACTGCCGAGGCTGATGCGCCCCCAAAAGCTATGAATCCTCACCCAGAAGACGGGCAGCCTTGCTTTCGAGCGAAGAAGCGGTCCGAAAGTAGCCAACGACCGTGGCCACGGAAGCGTGGCCGGTCAACGCCATCGTCTCGCCGATGGGAATGTTTTGGCGTGCTGCCTCTGTGACGAAGCCTGATCGGACCGAGTGCGCCGAAAAATCGTCGGGCAAGCCCGCTGCCGCGGCTCGCGCCTTGACGATGTCGCGTACGGCGGCAGGGGCGAGCGGCTCGGCGACGCGATCGCCGCGCCGGATGCGCCGGAAGATCGGGCCGGCGGTGATGCCGCTTTGACTGAGCCACGCCTCGAGCGCGTCGGCGGCCCTGCCGACCAGAGGCTTGGCGCTGTCCTCCCTCTCGCTTCCCGCCTGATTGGTCTTTGTCCGGAACAGGTTGAAGACATAGGCGCGCTCGCCCACTTTGCGGACGTTCTCCAGCGTGGCATCGGTGACTTCAGATCTGCGTCTGCCGCCGCTGGACCATGCGAAGAGCAGGAGGGCTCGATCGCGCACCCCGCGGAGCGACTCGTCGCAAGTGGCGAGAAGGGCTTCCAGTGGCTCCTTCGTCAACGCGGCCTTTTTGTCCTGCCTGACGCCGCGCTTGGCGTAGGCACGCCGGGTCTTGGAGATCAACTCGCGGACTTTGGGGTCCTGGCAGGGGTTCTGAGCCTGGTTGAGCTGATGCACCTTCGACAGGACGCTCAGCCGGTGTGTGATGGTGGCCAGCGCAGGTGGGCCGAGCGCAGTCTTGAAGCCGCCCTGAACCAGAGCATGGTCGATCGACTCCGGGAGTTCGGAGCCTAGGCCAGCCTGCGTCTTGCGCTCGGCGTGGTCCACGATGAACTGGATGACCGCCGGAACAGGAACGGGCAGGGCGATGGGCTTCGCATAGCGCATCCCGAACCATGCGGCCCAGTACCGAAGCGCCGCTCGGTAGCTGCGGACGGTGTTTTCGGACTCGCCCTCGGCAACAAGCGCGCGGACGGCGTCCTCGGCCATCGGCCCAAGCTGCTCGGGATCCAGGGGCGCGACGCCGGTGGATCTCGCGGCCAGCGGGGCCAGTTCCAGCTTTGGGCTACGGTTGATCATCTCAAGTGGTGTTGTGTATCAAACATGCTATGTATGATGTAGTACGCAAATCTACTATTAGTCCCGGTAAGTATCTATTATCGTGACTAGAATAGGGCGACGCAACTCGTAGAACACCGGAGACCAACGGATGCCTCGTGGAATCACCGAAAACGACGTCTGGACGGCCTGCGACGCCCTCCTGGTCAGCGGCTCACGCCCAACCATCGAACGGGTCCGCCACCATCTGGGCCGCGGCTCGCCCAACACGGTTGGCCCCCACCTGGACACTTGGTTCAAGGGCCTTGGCGCACGGATTCAGGATCCGGCCGCGTTCGCCGCGCCCAGCGGCGTGCCCGATCCTGTGCACGCGGCCGCCTCGCAACTCTGGGAGGTAGCGCAAGCCGAGGCGCGGCGCGACACTGAGCAGCGTGTTACTCAGGGGATGGCCGAAGCCGAAGCGCGCGCTCTGGCAAGTGAGACCCGCGCTCAACAATCTGAGGCCGCTCTTCAGGCCTCAGCGATGGCGGCGCAGCGTGCGCAGGAAGAACTCACCCGGGCTGCCGGCGCCCTTGAGGAAGCTCTACGCAACCATGCAGCAGAGAAAGCGCGCGTTGATGAGGTTCGTACCGCTTTGGCAGCCACCCATCTGCGGATTCAACAGCTAGAGGCTGAACTGGCCTCCCAGCGCGCCGAAGCTGCTCAACAGGTGGCTGCAGCCCTTGAGCGCGCCGACGCCGCGGATCGCAGAGTCGCCATGGAACTGGAGCGCGAGCGCTCCGCCCGTGCAAAGGCAGAGCGTGCTGTGGAAGGGTGGGCCGCTAAAGCCGATGCTGCGCGGCGCGAGACTGTCACAGCCACGGATGAACTCCAGCGCAAGCTGGACGCAGCGCATATGCGGGAGATGCAGCTTCAGGCCCAGCTCGCCTCAGCCACGGCAGACCTCGCCCTCGAGCGTACCTTGCGCCAGGACGCCCAGGGTGCGGCCCAAGCGCAGGAGGCCAATGCCCGAGCTGCTCGTGATCAAACTTCTATGCTTCACGAAACACTTGAACGACTGACAGCGACGCTGGCAACCAGCCGATCGTCCCCACCCAAGTCGGCCGTGCCTCGCAAGCGCTCGGCTCGGAAGGCCGTTTGAGACTGAAAAGTGGACCTTTGTCGGGCACTCGCGTTTGGCTGCTCTTGGAAGAAGCGGACGAGCGCGTCATTGGAGAATCGACCGGCCGCTTCTCTCAGCCGCCAAGAGTCAATGAGCCGCGTCTGGCAATGGGCAGCTGTCCGCTAGGCAAGTCGGATGCGGCCACAGCTACGGCACCTGTGCCGCCACCAAGATTGAGTAGCCCGATTTGGCTTCACTATTGGCTGCTCGCCCCGACCTTCGCTACACCTTCTGTGGTCTCTGTCAAGAAGGCGAGCGGAAGTGACAGAAGTTCTTGGCTGAGCCTCTCCGGAGCTACTGCGGGGTGTCAAGCAGCCTCTGGGCCAATCGCAACTCGCGGCCGTTGTCGACCCAAACTTTCAGCCCTGCCGGCAGGGGTATCGTGCCGACGATGGCGAACACGACTCCGCTTACCTGCGAAGCTGCGGCCCGGGCGTGGTCGCGCGCGAGTGCTCGGTCCTCCGACGATGGCGCTGGCGAGCTCTCAGGATGGGTGTGCCAAAGGCCAACGCAATGCAGGCCTCGGTCGAACATCGTCCGTCGCTCCAGCTCCGCAGCCGCTGTGTCGAATCGAACCCTGGCGCGCGTAGCCAAGGTCGGCTTGAGCACCGTCGCTGTGTCGACAAGCACACGAGCGGAGGTCAGGTCTCTTGTATAGAGCTGGCCGACCGATTCCTTGCTCCAGCGGTGGTTCTGAGCCCTCTCGCCGAGTGTTCGCAACACCTCCGCGGAGAACTCGAGAGTCCAAGTGGCGTCAGGTAGGCGAAACGAAGCGCTCGTCGAATTCATTCTCTGCCCAGTATCTCCGCCAAGTCTCGGCTGGTCATGACGCAGTCGGACCTCGAGGAAGAAACGGGCACTATGGGGCGCGTAGCGACCGGTACAGGTAGACCCTGGAAGAAGGCGCTCGACCGGACCCACGACCACACGGTAGAGGTCTGCTTCAAGTCGTCGAGCACTGCGATGACTCGCTCGGCGCCGAACGCGGCGACAAGCTCGATATCGGCGGCACCGTACGGGTGAAACCCGGCAGAACACGCCGGCAACTGGATACGGGTGTCTCCGGCCGACAGGTCGCTGGCGTTCACCAACTCGTCCGCAGGGTCCTCAGCGGGCCAAGGTACCTCGGGCTGCGACAACACCACGTGGCCGGCACTGCACAGCGGCTCTGTCCACGCATGAACGACAGGGCAATCGCCCAAGAGTCCTTGGCGCGTGTGCGCGATGAACGAGCGCACCGAGGACTCGGCCGTGCAGTCAACTACCAGGTCGTACAGGCCCGGCTTGCAGTGCTTCGCCATCCACGCTGCGGCCTCGGCCAGGACGCCGGTGACTGTGACTCCCGGTACCTCTCGGTTCAAGCGCCGAGCCAAGCCTGCGGCCTTGCCTTGGCCAATCTCATCGATTCCGAGTTTGTGGCGGCTGGTGTTCTCCGGCCCCATCAGTTGGGCGTCGACGATGTCGACATGTCCGATTCCAGCGCGCACCAACGCGCTGACCAGCGGGCTGCCCAGCGAACCTGCGCCCAGGAAGAGAACGCGCTTCTGGCGCCTAGCCTCAACTACTTCGAGTTGATGGTCTCGGGCCAGCGCCCAATTCGGGTCGACGCGCGTGACGTCAACAGGTTCGATGCTGGGTGGCGAGAGCAGTGGCGTAGCTGAGCCAAAGAGTTGGTACCCATACATCACGCCATCTTGGTCCAGAACCACCAGCAGCGGCCGCTGCCCAGGCGGTGCTTCCTGACTCTCGCGCCGCTGCTTCTTCTTGCGCTTGCGCGAGTGGGGCTGCGGGTCGTCTTTCCAGCCCACTGGTTGAAGCCAACCTGCCACCGAACACTCGTGGTCGGTGAGCCGCCCAACGAGGGCGTCGAGCGCTTCGAAGGACGTCGGCCAATTCGGCGGCGTCCACGGTTCATCCGACGCCATCCGAACAAACAAGACGTTCCCGCGCACCATCGTTGCATCGGCCCATCGATGCCGCGTCGCGGTTTCATGCGGGTCCGCGGACCGGTCGGCGGCGACCTGCAGCGAGTAGTGCCGGTGCTTGGCGCCGGCCGGCACATACGCCGCCAGCGTGCCCATCGCCCATCGGTCCAGCTCACGCACATCGACGTACGTGCGCGCAGGCACCGGTCGACGGTCTGGGGCCTTCCTCCTAGCGATGCAGTGTTGTGCCCAGTAAGACGCCCGCTCGGCTTGGAACTGCTGCTCCACCCAGCCTTGGTCGACCGCCGGCCCGAGAAGTTGTTCTTTGAGCGTGGCCAGCGCGCGCACGACGGCCGACACGGGGTCGTCATAGTCGTTCGGGATGGAGTGCAGGCCCAAGCAGACGTGGCCGTCGGCTTCTACGTGCGGCACACGCAGGAAGTAGCTGCGGTCGACGAAGAGTTCGCAGGTACTTGTCGGGAAATCAGGCGGCAACGCGACCCGCACTGTGCGCACTGGCAGGGTGTCGTCCTGCAGGTCGATGTCCCACGCGAACCCTTGCTCGGGGCGCAGGCGCCGGTCGCGCTTCGCCCAGGTCGAGCCGCTGCCGTCGAGCCACTCCTCGACGCGCGCGGTGGCGGTCTCGAAGGGGCTTCGTTTCATGTAGACAATCAGCCCAGCGTGTTCGACGAACCTACCTTGACCGGCCGGTCGGGGTTGGTCTTGGCCAGGCCCATCGCGCTGCCAATCAGGCCATCGAGGACATTTGCCTTGGGCCTGCTGGCCTTCCAGGCCTCTACGCCCGCCGTGCCGAACACGCCGCGAACCTTGTCTTCGCTCGGCACGCGGGCGCTCTGGTACAGGAGCGCTTCCAGGTCAGCCTCGAGCTTCCCATGCCAGCGCATGAACTCTGCCCGGCGCGCGCCGCCGTCGGCGTTCCACTTGTCGGCAAAGTTCTCGCTTGCGAGTTTGGGATTTTCGACGCGCCACCCGTCGACCCCGCGCTCGATGTACTTCGGCATTGCCTCGACAAGTGCCAGCACGACTTCGATGGGCGATTTGAACTCGCCGCTGCGGTAGGCCAGCAGGTCGGCGTAGGCGGTCGTCGCCAGCGTGACGATGATGACCGAGATGGGCATCGCTTCGCGCTTCTTCTCGTCGGCGCCCCAGTAGAGCGTGTCGCGGTGCAACTTCATGAGCTGCACTGCGCGACGGAGGATGTCGTCGAGGCCAACACGAGCGTCCGGCAGCGGCGCCACTGTGGTACGGGCCTCCACCAGAGACTTCAGAACCAACGTCTGGAAGGGGAACCGCTTCGCGGCATGCGAGCAGAACCACTCGGCAAACTCCTCGGGGTTCGACGGCGCCCACCTCGTGTCTGGGTCGCGCACCGACAAGCTCGACCCCGCGCGCCGCGTCTGGTCGTTCACGGCGGGCGTGACGTCGAAGTAGTAGGCCTTGCCGGGGTACTGCAAGCGCCAGCAGCGGCGCTTCGGCTCGGGGATGCCCGTCACCGATTCATTGCCTTCAAGCGCCTTGCCGAAGGCGGTGAACATCACCTCGGGGTCCGGCGAGTTGTACTTCGGGCCCGACAGCTTCACCACCACGTCGAGGTCGAACTTCACCGGGTAGCGCTGGCTGATGGTCGTCTGCGTGCGCATCGACCCCTGCGGGAAGATTTCCACGTCGTGGCGCGGGATGCTGAGCTTGCTGGCAATGTTGTCCGCCAGCTTCTCGTAGTCAGCCTCGGCCTTGGCGCGTTCGGCTTCATCGAGCTCCAGGCGGCGCAACAGGTTGGCGATGAGCTCTTCCCACTGCTGGGCTTCGCTGCGCGCGGTCAGGGACTCGATGACGCGTTTGGAAAGGGTAGGGTTGGTGCTCATAGAACCTCGCTCAGGGCTGGAGGGACAGGGTTTGCGCCATCCCCGAGACGAGCTCACGGACTGATGTGGGGGTGATTTCGATGGTGGCGCGGTAGGCTGAGCTTGGACCTGCCATAGACTCGTGGCAGATGAACTCGGCGTGATGGCGAGCCTGGAGCTTCTGACCCACGACGACCACGGCAGACGCCGGCGCGCTGACGAATAGGTGCACCTTGCGCACGCGCCACTCTTCTTGCAGTTTGCGCATTGCGACGTCGACGGCCAGGCCGAACAACTGCAGGTCCTCGGGCTGCTGCATGCAGTCCTTGTCGAAGCTGGGGCCAACAACACGCAGCGCTGGCAGGGCGAGCCTGCCGTCAGCGACGCAGGCGGACGTCATGCGGTCGGCCTCAATGTCGGAAGTCAGCGCAACGACCAGGATGGCCTCTGCCTGACCGGGCGCCTGGGTCTGCAGCACCTGCACGCTGAACTTGTCCAGCGGCGGCATCGGCAGGGTTCCGGGAGCCGGCCACGCCCAGCGAGTGCCGGGGCCAACCTTGTTGCGGTGGGGCTGGAAGAGCTGAGTGCCAGCGGTGTCGCCAAGGACGCGGCCAGCCAACAGCAGCACCGAGGTGCTGTGCATCGGGAAGATGGCCAAGCGTGGCCGAGCAGCGCCCGTTCGGGTTCCGTTCAGGAGCGTTTGCAGCGCCGGCAGGTCCGACTTCATCTGCTGGAACAGCGAGCCCCAATAGGCCGCCGAGTGAACGTCGTGGTTCTGGCCGCCGGGGTAGAAGTACCGAGTTGGCTTGGCCTCCGTGCTGCGCAGGCCCACGCCCCACATCGCCTCGTGCGCGTCGTCCATGCTGAACTGGGCGGCCTGGCCAGCGATGTTGCCGACGACCGCGATGACTTCGGCGGGCTTGTGCTTCAACGTGTCGAGGAGGCGGGCGACCTCGGCGATGTTGTCCTCGCGCATCTTGCGCAGGACCTCCACCGTGTACTTCGACGGGTTCACCTTGTCGATGAGTCGATGGCACTCGTCACACAACAGCATGAAGTTGCTGGGCTCGGAGGCCAGGAGCTTCGAGTCCTGGGGGTGCCCGCGCGGGCCGCTCGGCGACGCAGCGACGATATGTGCGAAGTAGCTGAACCGACCACGACCGCCTGTTGCGCCGTGGCGCTTGAGGTCGCGTCCGCAACCGGAGAACTGGCAACGCCAGCCCGCCAGATACGTCAGGTCATCCTTGATGGCCTGGGTGACGTCGCCCTCGCGACCCGTCTCGTCGACCGAGCCCTTGAGCCACCGGTTCAACAAGGCTACGCTGGCCTTGGCGACCGTCATGCTGTCCGGGTTGACCTCGGATGGAACAGCGGCGGTAGTGGCCCACAGCAAGCGCTTGCGCGTCAGCGGCTTTGCCGCTTCCAGCGCTTCGACGCCAAGCTCACCGCCGCACACGACCTCCCACGCTGCCGTCGCAGTTCGACGGTGCCGTACGGATACCGTGTGGGTGTTCGCGATGACCAGTACGTCGCCTTCGCCTTGGGCGAGTCGCCGGAACTCCTTCGCCAACTCCTCGTCATTGACGATGGGGGGCTCGACCGACGACGCTGCCACCAGTGTCCCCGCTTGACCGGCTACCGGCCGCGCGGGCGGGTGACTCGCGAGTGCGTACTGGAGTTCGAGAGAGGCTTCCATGTGTTCGAGGCAAGTGTAGGCGGGAAGGCTGTGGATTTAACCAGGTATAGGCTTTGAGCGGCAGTATATATCATCATTATGATGATCATGAAGAATCTACTGTAGGTGGTGACCTCCGTCCAAAGGCTATGATGTGCGGATGGCCGAAACACACGACCAGCGCCGCGCTGACTTCCTCGCTCGTCTGACCAGAACCCAGCTCGAGCGGCTCTCACACATCGACTTCAAGCTGTACTTCCTGGGCGAGTTGCGGCGCGCAGACGTCGTCGACCGGTTCGGAACTGGACCCGCCGGTGCGACGCGGGACATTGCGCTGTACAGGGAAGTGGCCCCGGAGAACCTGTCGCTCGACAACGCTGACAAGGTCTACCGAACGACCCAGGCGTTCACGCCGTTGTTCGAACATGCGCCCCAGCGAGTGCTGACGGCCCTGTCTCAAGGCTTTGGCGAGGGTCTCGGTGACCACCTACAGCCGCTGCTTCGGTCCGAGATACCGAACGCGCTGAGCCTGCCGAAGATGTCTGTGCTAGCACCGATTACTCGCGCCATCAGTCGCGGCAAGGCGGTGAAGCTTGGCTACACGTCCATCGAGAGCGGGCACACCGAGCGCGAGCTCGTGCCGCTGGCGTTGGTGGACATTGGCATTCGCTGGCACGTTCGCGCCTTCGACCGTCGGCATGCGCAGTTCCGCGACTTCGTCTTAACCCGTATGGACGAGCCAACGGTGCTCGAAGACAGCCCCGTGCAGCGGCATGAGTCAGCCGAAGCCGATGTGCAGTGGAACCGCGTCATTGAGTTGGAGTTCGTGCCGCATCCCCAGCATCCGCGACCGGAGGTCGTGTGCATGGACTACGGCATACAACCTGGAGGTGTCCTCAAGGTGCCGGTCCGTGCGGCGAACGCCGGCTACATGCTGCGACGATGGACGGTCGACTGCTCGCCCGACCACAGTCTTCGTGGGCTGGAGTACGCCTTGTGGTTAAGAGACCCGCTCGCGCTCTACGGTGCGAACAATGCCCAACTCGCACCTGGCTACAAGGACCCGCGATCGGCCCGAGAAATCAAGGCGCTCTGATGCCTAGCGCCAGATGGATGATCGCTAACGCTACATCGGGGACGTCCAGGCCGCTTCAACGCTCCAAATGTCAGCAGTCGGTTGCAGAGCCGCCGTTGCTGTCATGAGCTTGAGCGGCCGCTAGCGGTGCACAGGAGCCTCTCAATCTCCGCTCATCAGTGTAGGACTGTGCGGTTGCGCGTTCGGTGCCGATCGGTTGGCATCTGCCGCGGCAGTCTGCGGTCCGGTGGTACCCGGCACTCAGATGAGGAGGCCGAGGTCCAAGGCCGCCCTGCCCCGGCCAGCACAACACGGGGTAGGGCAGAGCGTTCGACGAGCAAGAAGTCCGTCAGATCGCTTCCGCATCCTGCTGTGCTCCGAGGGCGGTAGCGACTGTCCGGTCCTTCTTGGAGGGCAAGCTGGGCCGGTAGAGATCAGCAGTGTGGCCAAGTTGGGCTTCTACTGGCAGACGGGGGTGGCAACTTAGCCTTCTAGTCAGCTTTCGGGGCTTGACCCATCGCCGCGATCGTGCAGAGCCGGTGCGGCACAGAAATCGTGTGAAGTGTTGCGTGCAAGGTGGGCCACTAGTGTGTCGGCACGGGGGGCAAGTTGGGCCGCCGGTGTGCTGCCACCAATTTGCGATCTATTTTCCCGGGCCACTGGGATCTCCGCGCCCAGTCTTGCCTAGGTCGTGCACTGACGCCGCGGATCGCCGAGTCGCAATGGAACTAGAGCGCGAGCGGTCTGCCCGTGCGAAGGCCGAGCGTGCGGCGGAGGGGTGGGCCGCCAAGGCCGACGCTGCAAGACGAGAAACTGTCACAGCCACCGACGAGTTTCAGCGAAAGCTGGACGCGGCGCATACGCGGGAGTAGCAGCTCCAGGGCCAACTCGGAGCGGCTACGGCCGACCTTGTCCAAGAGCGCACCATGCGCCAAAGCGCACAAAGTGCAGCCCACACGCAGGAGGCCAATGCCCGTGCCGCCCGCGAACAAGCTGCCACCTTGCAGCAGACGCTTGAACGGTTGGCGGGGATGCTGGCAGCCAGCGCATCATCCCCACCGAAGCAGGCCGTGCGACGCAAGCGCGCGGTTCCAATTGCGGACTGAGACTGGCCGCTGCCGTCCGCGTCACCCGACGCCCCAAGACCGCCCTGCCCCAGGGGCCGCAACACGGGGCAGGGAAGGGCGTGCAATAAGCAAGTTCTGGCGAAGCCGCTTCGGACCCGCCGGGCTGCGAGGGCAGCTCACGTGAACAACTTGCCTTCGACGCGCTTGATGTACTTGTTGGTGTAGTGCAAGTCCGGCTCGTGCTTCACCGGGCGCACCAAGAGTCGGAAGGCTGGCTTCGCCAGGCTGCTCGCGTCAAAGGTGACGAGGCCGAGGCCGAACATCTGGCAAAGCGCAATGAGCCGATCGAGTTCCTCCGGGGATGCATCTGCTGGCACTACCAAGTAGCTCTTGTGGGAGAAGAGCATATGGGCGCAAGCCTGGCCGAAGCCGATCAGGAGGCTTGCGGTGTCGACCTTGATCTCCGCCGAAACGATGCTTGTCGGTCCCTTGATCACGTCGCTCCGGCGACTCTCGTTCTTTCCGAGGACATCCGGCGTCCCCCAGCGGTCCCTGAACGCATTGCCGCCGAGAGGGATCGCCACGGTGACCTCCTCAAGGTCATTCGTCAGCCAAGCTGCGAATAGTGGGTAGAACCTTTCTTCGGGAATGCGGACTGCTCGCCCTACGACGGGGAGCTTGGGCTCAGCCACCTGGGCGTCAGCCGAGTCCCTGAAGCGGATGTGCCGATACACACCCTTCGCGGGCTTGTAGACCTTCGAAGGAAAGTGCCGATCGAGATTGACGACGTCGTTCGACAGGCTTTTTAGGTTTCTGTCGGGGTGCAGCTGCCGCATTGCTTGCACCAACTCCGTGTAGGTCAGTCCCTCGGGATGCTGCTGCAGTAGCTCCACGGCTGCCAACCTGATGCGAGCGCGCTGATTGGGGCGCTTTTTCTGCGCAGTCGAGGTAGTCACGTGAGGCTCCATCCGTGGACTTGATCCGGACCCGACCGTTGCCGCCCTGTCAGTCGGTCGTGTCGTAGCGAGGTATCAGGAATAGTCTGATTTCGAATATTCTAAGTTCGCATTGAACCTTGGGCCACAACAAGACGTGGCCCATGTCTCAGAAGCCGTTTCCACCGCCGTACGCCATCCTCACCGAACTGCTGGTTGCCGCGCGCCTTTCAGCGGGTGTGACGCAGAAGGTCCTAGCGGAGCGCCTGTCGATCAGTCAGAGCTCAGTCAGTAAGGTTGAGCGCGGGGTGCAACGGCTAGATCTAGTGGAGTTGCACCACTGGCTCTCAGCTTTAGGGGAGCCAAGCCTTGCCGACTTTGCGATCGCCTTCGAGGACCAGGTCAGAAGGCAGACTGCGGTGGAGCAGCGCTGGTTGCGGCGAAAGCGGGGGACAGTGGCTGGTGTCGATGCGCCCCGCCAGCGTCGAAGGGACGCAACGTAGGTGGCTCCGATGACGAGCGGCCCGATAACCCGCCGATCGCACGCGCGCCAGAGCGACATGACGATTTAACTCGCCTCCAGGACGGTCTTGCGTTTTTGGCGGTCAACAGCCAGCACTTCTGGGAACGCCGCTCGAATGCACATGCTCCGGCCGCCGTACGTGGTCGCCGCTGCGTGAAGGTGAACTTTGTGTGACACGACCGCGCACATCGATCAGGTACCACCTGCGCCAACCGGAGGTGAAGGTTGGGCGACCTTTCCATCGTGTGTCTTGGCTATGGCCTTTAGCAGGGTGAAGCGTCAGTCGGTACAGAGATCACGTGCGCCCACCATGCATGTCATGGGTGGTCAACCATCACTCAAGCGCCAAGCGCAAGTAATAGTTAACATAAGATACATTAGCGCGCGCAGAAAGACACCCGAAGGGAGGGCTTCACCTATGAGGCTGCACCTTCGGAGTATCGATCACGGGCCCGTCTCACTGCCAATTTGGCAGTCGATCCTGGAGGACCTGGCGAACCCGCCACCAACACGCGTGGCGCGGGTCCTGGGCGTCAGTCAACGGACCGTGTACCGGTGGAACGCCACCGGTCACGCTCCGCGTGTGGCGCAGCTGGCTCTGTTCTGGTTGACGCGCTGGGGCCAGTCCCTGGTGCACGCCAATGCCGAGCGCGACTGCGTCGAAGCGGTCGGGCTGGCTCGGTCCTTGGGTGACCAGGTCGAGCGACTGAACGCCGAGGTGGCGAACCTTCGCGCGCTGTCGGCACCGGGAGGTGGCCATGACTGAGCGGGGGTCACAAGGGGGCCGCGCCCCCTACGTCAGCGGAGCGACCGTCCATCAAGCCAGCCAGCGGAGCGATGGTCGAGGGCCGACACCCTGCCCCGCGGGCATGCCTCACGGTGGACCTGGCTGGCTCCGCGCGCCTTCCACACCAAGCGATCGGACCGGATCTCCGGCGCAACTTCAACGCGACCTGCAGGGCCGGGAAGCGGCGGCCTGGACGGAGGGCGAAGCGCCAGCTTCGACCCCCGGCCGGGCTGGCGCAGCCCGCACGCGGTACGCGGGCGGGGACCCGAAGGGGCCCCGGCCCAACTCATCATGGAGTGAATCGAGCATGGATCACATGGACCATGGACAGGCGGCCGACCACGGCCGCACCTTCCCCCCGTCCTGTAACACGGGGGGAAAGGTAGACGAATGGTGGCAAAGTGGTAGCACCGAGCTACCATCGACCGATGGCAACGACTCTGCGACTGCCCGAGGGGCTGATGACCGAGGCTCAGGCGTACGCGACCAACCTGGGCCTGTCGATGAACGGTCTGGTGGCAGTGGCGCTGCGCGAGTATCTGGACGACCGACGCATGCGCAGGTCCGCTGGGCCGTCGGACCCCTCCGGTTCATCCGGGGCAAGCTCCGGGCCGTCCGAGGCCACGCCGGTGCCGGCCATGCCGCCGACTCAGAGCAACGGGGGGAAGGACTCGGCCCCGGCCGTGCCCGAGACTCCCCGGAAGTGCCGGCGGCCGAAGTCGAAGTCGGACCCCTGCCCCCTCGGCAAGATCAAGCCATCGGGCCACGTGCTCAAGTGGAAGGAGTGCTGCGGCTGCAACCCTCTGGCCTGACCTGGCTGGATCGCGTGACGCCGATCCTGCGTCGGCGATGGGAACCCCTGATCGCCTACGGCCTGGGCGGTCCGAGGCCAGGTGACACAACAAAGGTTGTCGAGCACTGGGGCCGTCGCATGACCCGATCCGGGGCGCTCAAGCTCGGGGCCTTCGGCCTCGCCCGGGAGTTCGAAGCCCGGTTCTGGCTGGCACACTGGGGCCATCGCGCGGGCCTGTGGACAACCCCTGTGGACAACCTCGGAAACTCGGCGGCGCCAGTCGATACATTAGCGCGCGCAGAACAACACCCGAAGGGAGGGCTTCACCTATGAGGCTGGACCTTCGCAGTATCGATCACGGGCCCGTCTCACTGCCAATTTGGCAGTCGATCCTGGAGGACCTGGCAACCCGCCACCAACACGCGTGGCACGGGTCCTGGGCGTCAGTCAACGGACCGTCTACCGGTGGAACGCCACGGGTCACGCTCCGCGCGTGGCGCAGCTGGCTTTGTTCTGGTTGACGCGCTGGGGCCAGTCCCTGGTGCACGCCAACGCCGAGCGCGACTGCGTCGAAGCGGTCGGGCTGGCTCGGTCTTTGGGTGACCACATCGAGCGACTGAACGCCGAGGTGGCGAATCTTCGCGCGCTGTCAGCACTCAAGGGCTGCCCGGGTCCAGCGTCAGCACCACATCCTGCTGCCCCAACGCCACCGCCTGAGACTCCACCCGGGGCTCGCCCGGCTGGGCCGTGACCTGGCCGCTGCGGCTGATGCGGGCGCCGACGACCACCCTGCTCTGGCTGGACAGCTTTAGCGCAGGAGACATGGCCAGGCTGTCGTCGAGGCGAAACGTCAGCGGCAGATCCTTCACCTGCCGCCGCAGCACTGCCAACGGCATGCGCGGCCCCTCCGCGGCGCGGGCGAAGACGAACACCGTGTCGTCCGGCCGGACCTGGCTGGCCAGCGACGGATTCAGGCGCACGGTGCCGGCCACGAAGGCGCCGGCGGCCGTGGCGCCGGCTGGTGGCGGCGCACTGCGCGGCGACTTCGACGCGGCGGCGGACGGCGTGCCACCGGAGCCCGGCACGGCAGCCCCGGCAGCCGTCCCGCCGTTCGCCGCCAACCGCTGGCGCGCGTCCTCCAGGCCGGGCGCCATCTGCTGGACCAATGGGTGGTCGGCCGGGCCGACGGCCTGCAGGTGGCTCCAGTGGGCCACGGCGCCGGCGTAGTCGCCACGGTCGAAGGCGGCCGTGCCGGCGAGCGACAAGGCCTTGGGCTGGTCGGGGTCGAGCGCCAACGCCTGCTGCACCTGCTGCAGCGCCTCACCTTCGATGCGGCTGCCATTGGCGACCGCCAACGCGTCGGCAAAGTCCGCCAGCAAGGCGGCGTCCTTTACACCGGCGGCCAGGGCCTCGCGATAGGCCTGGAGGGCCCGGCCGGGTTCACCGAGGGTGACCCACGATCGAGCCAGCATGGCCCAGCCTTCGGCGTCGGCGGGGTTGTCGGCCAGCCGCTGCGCCAGGCCGTCGACCATGGCCCGGATCTGCTGCGTGTCCATGGTGTGCGGGGCGGTGCCCTGCCCTGCCGCGGCGTTGGCCTGACCATCGGCCCCTGCGGGCATCGGCGTCAGCGCGTCGGGCCGGCCCAGCCAGGCGTAGCCGCCGGCGACCACCGCCAGCGCCAGGCCCAAGGCCAACGGCAGGACCCCGGGCAGGCGACGATGCAGACCAGCCGATGTGGCCGCCGGGGCCGCCGCCGTGGTGGACGTTGGCGAGACC
Organism: Burkholderiaceae bacterium; assembly: GCA_024235915.1. Classification (GTDB taxonomy): domain Bacteria; phylum Pseudomonadota; class Gammaproteobacteria; order Burkholderiales; family Burkholderiaceae_C; genus Rubrivivax. Next base: position 346,641 of record JACKLO010000011.1, read on the forward strand.
ACCGCCTCCACGACGCGGCGCTCCAGCCGGCCACGGCTCTCACGGTGCGCCGCGTCGTCCAGCGTGCCGGCGGCATGCAGGGCATCCAGTTGCAGGAGCTGCTCACGCAGCACCGCCAGGGTGTCCGAAGGGTCGGCGGGATGGCGGCGCGTGGCCACAGGCCCCGTCAATCCGGCCAGCCGCTTTGGCCACAGCGGCCGCAGCAGCAGGAGCAGCACCGCGGCGCCCACGAGCACGGCGACGAACAGGAATTCGATCATGAGGACGATTCAGGCAGTTCGGGGTCGGGTTCGAAGGCGTCGGCCGGCAGTAGGGCGCGCCGGTGCAAGGTGCGCATCAGCAGCAGCGCACCCGCCGCGGCCAGCAACACCGGGGCGGCCCACAACAGCCAGGTGCTGGGCTTGAGCGGCGGGCGGTAGAGCACGAAGTCGCCGTAGCGCTCGGTCATGTAGTGGCGCACCTCGTCGTCGCTGGCCCCGCGGCGGATCAGGCCTCGGGCTTCCTCGCGCAGGTCCTGGGCGAGGCCCGACTGGGAGTCGGCAATGGTCTGGTTCTGGCACACCAGGCAGCGCAGCTCGCTGGCCACCTGGCGAAGGCGCAGTTCCACCGCCACGTCGTCCGGGGGCGTAGCGGCTCCGCTGGCCGTGAATGCGGAAGCCATCAACAGCGTGGCGATCCACACCACGGGCCGGACGCGTCGCAGTCGGGTCGCGATCACGCCGCGCCCTCCCGGGCCAATGCGTTGGCGCCGGCCCCGACCGGCGCCGACGACGGCCCGTCAGGCATGCCCGAAGGCACCGTGGCCTCCCGCGGGCGCCAGTAGCGCCGGTCGCTGGCGGCCACGGCGCCGCCCAATGCCATCAAGAGGCAGCCGCCCCAGATCCAGTCGACGAAGGGCTTGACATGCACGCGCAGCGACCAAGCGCCCGGTGCAACCTCTTCGCCAAGCGACACATAGAGGTCGCGCAGCAGCCCCGGCGCGATGGCGGCCTCGGTCATCGGGTTGCGCTGCACCCGGTAGACCCGCTTCTCGGGGTGCATCACCTGGAGTTCCTGGCCGTCGCGCAGCACGGTCACCGTCGCCTGCAGCGCGTCGTAGTTGGGGCCGGTGCGGTCACGCACGCCGTCGAAGCGGAAGTCCAGCCCCGCCAATGCCACGGCCTGCCCCGGTTGCACACGTTCGTCGATCTCCAGCTCACCGCTGCGGACCCCGGTGACGCCGAAGGTGAACACCGCCACACCCAGGTGCGCCAGCATCATGCCGGCCACCGCCCGTGGCAGGTGGCGCAGCGCCCAGCCCGGGCCACGGCGCCACCAGCCGGCCAGGTCCACCCCGATGCCCGCGAGCATCCACAGCACCACGGCCACCCCCAACAGCGGCAATGGGCGCAGGCTGCCCAACAGGCCGTTGAGGGCCACGCTGCCCACGATGGCGAACCCGGTCGCCCACAACGCGGGGCGTCGCAGCACCGACAGGTCGGCCTCGCGCCAGCGCAGCAGCGGCCCGAAGCCGGCCAGCAGCAGCAGCGGCAGCATCAGCGGCACGAACACGGCCTCGAAGTACGGCGGGCCCACCGAGATCTTGCCCAGGCCCAGCGCGTCCAGGATCAACGGGTACAAGGTGCCCAGCAGCACGGTGCCGGTGGCTGCGGCGAGCAGCACGTTGTTCAGCAGCAGGCTCGATTCCCGCGAGACCGGCGCGAAGCGCGCGCCCAGCCCGATGCGTGGCGCGCGCCAGGCGTAGAGCGCCAGTGCTCCGCCCGTCACCACCACCAGGAAGCCCAGGATAAACAGACCGCGGCGCGGGTCGGTGGCAAAGGCGTGCACCGAGGACAGCACGCCGGAACGCACGAGGAAGGTGCCCAGCAGCGACAGCGAGAACCCGAGGATGGCCAGCAGCACCGTCCACGACTTGAAGGCGCCGCGCTTCTCCGTGACGGCCAGCGAATGGATCAGCGCCGTGCCCAGCAGCCAGGGCATGAAGGACGCGTTCTCCACCGGGTCCCAGAACCACCAGCCGCCCCAGCCCAGTTCGTAGTAGGCCCAGGTGCTGCCCAGCGCGATGCCGATCGTCAGGCAGCACCAGGCCGCCGTGGTCCAGGGCCGCGCCCAGCGGGCCCAGCGGGCGTCCAGGTCGCCGCCGATCAGCGCTGCGATGGCAAACGCAAAGGCCACCGAAAAGCCCACGTAGCCCATGTAGAGCATGGGCGGGTGCGCCACCATGCCCGGGTCCTGCAGCAGCGGGTTGAGGTCCCGCCCGTCCAGCGGCGCCGGGAGCAGGCGGTCGAACGGGTTGGATGTGGTGAGCATGAACAGCAGGAAGCCCACCGTGATCCAGCCCATCACCGCCAGGATGCGCGCGCGCAATGCGTCCGGCAGGCCGCCGCCGAAGATCGTGACCGCCACCGTCCAGCCGGCCAGCATGGCCACCCACAGCAGCAGCGAGCCTTCGTGCCCGCCCCAGACACCCGCCACGCGGTAGGCCAGCGGCAGGGCCCGGTTGGAGTTCTGCGCCACGTACAACAGTGAAAAATCGTTGTCGACGAAGGCCATGGTCAGCAACGCCAGGGCCAGCGCGATGGCCAGCGCCTGGGCTTGCGCCGCACTGGCGCCGAAACGCATGGCCAATGCGTGGCCGCGCGCCGCGCCCCACAACGGCAGCGTGCCCTGCACCAGGGCCGCCACCAATGCACACAGCAGGGCCACCTGCCCCAGTTCAGCCCACATGGCCTGCCCTTCTTCGCTGACTCAGAACTCGAAACGCGCGCCCAGGGCGTAGCTGGCGCGACGCGAGCTTTCCTGGGTGGCCGTGGGTGGCGCACTGCCGGCGGGGTCGGCGAGCATGCGGGTCGCCTTGCCGATCTCGTAGGTCAGCGACGTTTCCAGCGCCACCTTCTTCCAGCCCCGGTAGGTGATGCGCAGGCCCGGTGTCCAGCGTTCACTGCGGCTGCCCTCGGGCGTGCGGTCGCGGTAGTACTGCAGCGACGGCTCCACCTGCCAGTCGGTCCACCACCAGGCCGATTGGTTGTAGGCCAGCAGCAGGCCATCGAGCTGCGGGCTGCGGATGGTGGTGATCACGCCGACGTGGGTGTCGCGGTCGGACAGCAGGTTCAGGCCGATCAGCTGCGCGGTGGCGCTGACGATGTCGCCCGTGGCCGGGCGGCCGGTCTCGAAGCCCGGCACTTCCGGCACCGGCGGAATGGCGCCGGTGTTCGTCAGGCCCAGGCTGGCGCCCACGCTCCAGTGCGGGTTCAGCGGCTTGGTGATGCCGGCCTGGGCCTGCGTCACCATGGGCGTGAGCGCCACGATCTGTTCGCGCAGCGCGGCGACGGTGGTGTTGGCCAGCCGCGGCGCAATGCGCGTGAAGATCACGCCGGGCTGCGCCGGGTCCTCGAAGGTCAGTGCGTTGCCCAGCGACAGCGGCGCCAGGGCCCGCCGGTCGTACAGCAGCGTGTAGACCGTGTTGTCCTCGGCCACATGCGTGCCCTGCACGCTCACGGCGTTGGTGGCGTTGAAGGCCACGTCGTAGTCGAACTGGGCGAACACCGAGGTGCCGCCGGAGAACCAGCGCAGGTCCATGCCGACGGCGCGGCGGTCGACTTCACCGTCGATGCGCTGCTCGATGGCGTAAAGCGAGCCGCCCAAGGCCCCGACGACGCGATCCTGCTCCACACGCAGGCCGTAGAAGTGGCGCTGGGTGTCGAACAACGGCTCGGCGGGCACACCGGCCACGGCGCCCAGCCGCAGCTTGCCCACGGGCGTGACATAGCCCTGCAGGCCGTCGAAACGCCCCATCACACCGCCCCCGGTGGGCGACTGGCGGCCCAGGCGCACTCCCCAGCCATCCTTCAGCGCCCGGTGGTCGAAATAGGCGGCCGACAGCCGGTTGCGGCTCTTCTCCGGGCGCTCCAGGTCACGGGTGTACGCGTTGCGGAACACCACGCGCTGGTCCTGGTCGTCGGTGCGGCGACGCCAGGACAGGTCGGCCGCGCCGATCACCTGGCTGGCGCGGTCGCTGCTGAATTGCGCTTCGCCCACGGTCGGCGGCAGGCCGGCGATCGGCGAATCCTGGAAGTCCTGGCTGCGCAGCTGACCGTTGCCCCCGTACCAGTTCATGGACACGGAGGCATCCAGCGTGGTGTCGTCCCGCGGTGCCGCCGGCTCGCGCTCGGCCACCTGCGGCGCCGGTCTGGCCGCCTCGGCCGGCAACCCGGCCAGACGCTGGCGGACGCGGTCGCTGTCCTCGCCCTGCGGGTAAAGCCGCAGAAAGGTCTCGTACTCGGCACGCGCACGGCGGGTGTCGCCCAGGGCCAACCAGGCGTCGCCCGCCAGCGCCTGCGCCGGCCGCGTGGCCGCGTTGGGTGGCAGGTCCAGCAGCGCGTTCAGGCCGTCCAGCGCCAGTCGGTGGGACCCGGACGCCATCGCCTGCGTGGCGTTGTCCAGCAGCGCCTTGGCCTGCGCCTCGGTGTCGGCACTGGCCGGCGCCCCCGTGGCAACCCGCGGCTGCGGTGCTGACCGGTCGCCGGGCGCACCGGCCAGCCGGTCGCCCCGCCCGGGCAACACGATCTCGATGCCCCGGTTGTCCGCGCCCTGGCGCACACGCACGGCGCCCGGCTCGCCCAGGCGCAGCACGATGCGGCGCTCGCGGTCGGCCTGGCCGGGTTCGTCGGTCAGGCGGAGGCGGTCCAGGCCTTTCAGATGGTCCAGCGCGATCAGCTGGCTGCCCGGGCCGATCTCGCGGTTGGTGGTGCTCACCAGCTGGTAGACGATGAGCACGGTGTCGCCCGCCGACGTGGCGATCTGGCGCTGGAACTGCACCTCGGTGGCGAACTGCAGCGCCAGCACCGCGGCATCGCCCTCGCGTCGCAGCTGCACCTGGTCGACGATGAAGGCGGCCTGCGCAGGCAGTGCCGCGGCGGTGAGGCAGGCCAGCAGGACCTGCGGAACCCCTGGCATCGCATGGCGGTGAAAGAACATGGTGTGCGTCACTCCCAACGTGTGTACGGGCTGCCCTTGTTGCCCAGTGGCCGGTGGCACCCGGATTGCGAACAGTCGGTGACGCCGGTCGAGCGCTCGTGCGTCAACGACTTCTTCTCCATGTCGCCCAGCCACGCGGTCGAGCGGTCGTGGCAGGCCTTGCACCAGCCCGCCCCGTTGCCCTGGCTGTTGTTGTGGTTCATGCGCATGCCGCCCCAGCTGGTGGTGCTGGTGTGGCAGGCCTTGCAGTCCATGCTGGCGCCGGCCAGCAACTGCACTTCGGGGATGTGGTTCGACGGCTTGGCCGTGGCGCCGGCACCCGTGAAGGCGCCGCCATGGCAGGACTTGCAGCTGGCCGTCGTCACCACGCTGTGGTTCATGCTCACCGACGCGGTCCAGGACGTCTGCGAGCGGTGGCAGCTGTCGCAACGCGCCGTGCCCACCGGCACCGGGATGTGGTTGGCCGGCTTGCCGGTGGCGGTGCTGCCGTTGTGGCAGGTGTCGCAGGTGCCGGTGCCGACGGCGTTGGCCGCCGAGTGGGCGAAATTGACGTTTGACCAGCTGCTGGTGCTCTTGTGGCAGCTCTCGCAGTTGCCGGTGATCGTGGCGTGGATGCCATCGGCCGGCTTGCCGGTGGCGTCCGGGTAGGCCCCGCTGTGGCAGCTGGCGCAGCTGGTGCTCAGGCTGTAGTTGGCGTGCACGCGGGCGCCGGTCCAGGTGGTGGTGCCGTTCTTGTGGCAGCCGTCGCAGTTGGCCGCAGCGGTGACGGGCACGGCGGTGTAGGGCACGTGGTTGCCCGGCTTGCCATCGGCCGGTGGGAAGGCGCCGTTGTGGCAGCTGGCGCACTGCGCGGTCACCGGCACCTGGCTGTGGTTCCACTTGGTGGGCGTCCAGCCGGTGGTGCCGTGGCACGAGAAACAGGTGGCCGCACCGGTGGGGATGTGCGTGGCCGGCTTGCCGGTGGCAGCACTGCCGTTGTGGCAGCTGGCGCAGTTGGTGGCCGCGTTGAAGGTGCTGTGGTCCACCTTGGCCGAGGCCCAGTTGCTGGTGCTCTTGTGGCAGCTCTCGCAGTTGCCGGTGACACCGGCGTGCAGCGCGTCGGTGGGTTTGCCGGTGGCGTCCGGGTAGGCCCCACTGTGGCAGCTGGCGCAGCTGGTGCTCAGGCTGTAGTTGGCGTGCACGCGGGCGCCGGTCCAGGTGGTGGTGCCGTTCTTGTGGCAACCGTCGCAGTTGGCCGCGGCGGTGACGGGCACGGCGGTGTACGGCACGTGGTTGCTCGGCTTGCCATCGGCCGGCGGGAAGGCGCCGTTGTGGCAGCTGGCGCACTGCGCGGTCACCGGCACCTGGCTGTGGTTCCACTTGGTGGGCGTCCAGCCGGTGGTGCCGTGGCACGAGAAACAGGTGGCCGCACCGGTGGGGATGTGCGTGGCCGGCTTGCCGGTGGCAGCGCTGCCGTTGTGGCAACTGGCGCAGTTGGTGGCCGCGTTGAACGTGCTGTGGTCCACCTTGGCCGAGGCCCAGTTGCTGGTGCTCTTGTGGCAGCTCTCGCAGTTGCCGGTGACACCGGCGTGCAGCGCGTCGGTGGGTTTGCCGGTGGCGTCCGGGTAGGCCCCACTGTGGCAGCTGGCGCAGCTGGTGCTCAGGCTGTAGTTGGCGTGCACGCGGGCGCCGGTCCAGGTGGTGGTGCCGTTCTTGTGGCAACCGTCGCAGTTGGCCGCGGCGGTGACGGGCACGGCGGTGTACGGCACGTGGTTGCTCGGCTTGCCATCGGCCGGCGGGAAGGCGCCGTTGTGGCAGCTGGCGCACTGCGCGGTCACCGGCACCTGGCTGTGGTTCCACTTGGTGGGCGTCCAGCCGGTGGTGCCGTGGCACGAGAAACAGGTGGCCGCACCGGTGGGGATGTGCGTGGCCGGCTTGCCGGTGGCAGCGCTGCCGTTGTGGCAACTGGCGCAGTTGGTGGCCGCGTTGAACGTGCTGTGGTCCACCTTGGCCGAGGCCCAGTTGCTGGTGCTCTTGTGGCAGCTCTCGCAGTTGCCGGTGACACCGGCGTGCAGCGCGTCGGTGGGTTTGCCGGTGGCGTCCGGGTAGGCCCCACTGTGGCAGCTGGCGCAGCTGGTGCTCAGGCTGTAGTTGGCGTGCACGCGGGCGCCGGTCCAGGTGGTGGTGCCGTTCTTGTGGCAACCGTCGCAGTTGGCCGCGGCGGTGACGGGCACGGCGGTGTACGGCACGTGGTTGCTCGGCTTGCCATCGGCCGGCGGGAAGGCGCCGTTGTGGCAGCTGGCGCACTGGCCGGTGACCAGGGTCTGCGTGTGATCGAATCGTGTGGGCGTCCAGCGGGATGTCGAGCCGTGGCAGCTGTCACAGCTGCTGGCCGTGCCGGTGGGGATGTGCTGGGCGTTCTTGCCCGTGGCTCGGGACCCGTTGTGGCAGGTCTGGCAGGTGCCGGGCACGACGCCCGCGTGGTCGAATCCACGCGCCGGCAGCCAGGCATTGCTGCGGTGGCAGCTGTCGCAGGACGCACTGGTCGGGATGTGCTGCGCTGTCTTGCCCTCGGTGATGACACCGTTGTGGCAGGTCTGGCAGCTGCCTGGCACGACGCCGACGTGGCGAAACCGCGCGCCGCTGAAGCTGCGCGTGCCGTGGCAGGTGTCGCAGGTCTGTTGCGTGGGCAGGTGGGTGGCCGGTGTCACCGTGTTGCCGGCCGACAGGCGCCGGCCCGGGGCATGGCAGGACGCGCAGTCTCGCGGGGTGCCGCGCAGCACCCCGCCCTGGTGGCAGGATTCGCAGCGGGCCTGGGCGTGGGCGTCTTGCAGCGGGAAGCCTGTGGCCAGGTGATCGAAGCGGCTGGTGGCTGCGGTCTGCGCCTGCGCAGGCCCGCTGGCCAGGCCCAGCAAGGTCAGCACAACGGCCAGGGTGCACCGCAGCCAGGCGTGGTGCAGGCGGATCCATCGGCTCATCGTGTGCCCTCCCCCAAGCGCGTCGTACTGCCGGCACGGAGGTGCAGCCGTCGCCAGTCGGTCGTCGTGTGGCACTGCTCGCAACGGCTGCCGAACGCACCTTCGTGCCGGTCGTCCCGGCGATGGCAGGCAACACAGTCACTGCCCACCGATGCAATGGCCTTGCCCGCCGGGGCCTTGTCGCGATGGCAGGCACTGCAGGCCAGCGGTTGGTGGGCGCCGTCGAGCACGAAGCGTGTGTCGCGGTCGTGCTCGAAGCGCCACAAGCGCCAGTCACGCGTGTTGTGACAGCTTTCGCAGGCGGCGCCGAGCGTGCCCTTGTGCCGGTCGTCGGCCTGGTGGCAGGACAGGCAATCCCGTGGCGCGTCGCGGTAACGCGGCGTGCGGTGGCAATCGCTGCAGGCCACCCCCACGTGCCGCCCCGTCAACACGAAGCGCGCCTGGTTGTGGTCGAAGCGCACACCGGTCCAGCGGGTTTCGCTGTGGCAGCTGTCGCAACGTTCCCCCAGCTGTCCTTCGTGCTTGTCGTCGGCACGGTGGCAGGCGATGCATTGCGAGGGAGTCTCGCGATAGCGGGTGTCGCGGTGGCAATCACTGCAGGTCACGTCGCGGTGCGCGCCGCGCAGCGCGAAGCGGGCCTTGCCATGGTCGAAGCGGTCGACCTTCTTCCACCCCGCTTCCACGTGGCAGCTGTCGCAGCGTTCGCCCAGCGTGGGCTGGTGGCGGTCGTCCTGGCGGTGGCAGGCCACGCAGCGCTGGTCGGCCACCTGGTAGTGGCCAGGCGTGGTGTGGCAGCTGGCGCAGCGCGCGTCACGGTGCAGGCCGCGCAGCGGGTAGCGTGTACGGTCGTGGTCGAAGCGGGCGACCTCGGTCCAGCGCTGTTCCTGATGGCAGGCGCCGCATTCCTTGCCCAGGCTGCCTTCGTGCTTGTCGTCGGCGCGGTGGCAGTCGACGCAGGCCGTCGGCGTCTTCGTGCTGTAGAGGGGTTTGGTGTGACAGCCGGTGCAGGCGGCCTGGCGATGCGCACCCCTCAGTTCGAATCGGGTGTCGCGCTCGTGGCGGAAGCGGCTGGGTTTCCAGGCGCTGGCATCGTGGCAGGTCTCGCACTTCTCGCCGAAGCGGCCCTGGTGGCCCTTGGCCGACTGATCGTCCGCGCGGTGGCAGGCCACGCAGGTTTGCGGCGCATCGGTGAAGGCGGCGGTCTTGTGGCAATTGTCGCAACGGGCGTCGACATGCTTGCCGCGCAAGGGGAAGCGTGTCTTCTCGTGGTCGACCCGGGTGTCGCGCCAACCGGTTTCGGTGTGGCAGTCGGCGCAGGTGTTGCCCAGGGTGCCCTTGTGCACGTCGTCCTTGCCGTGGCAGGCCTGGCAGGTCTGGGGCGCCTCGCGCCACTTGCGGCCTGCGGTATGACAGGCCGCGCACTTCACGTCCCGGTGCAGGCCCCGCAGCGTGTAATCGGTGCGGGTGTGGTCGAAGCGTGTGGTGTCCAGCGACACGATGCGCGCCGTGCGGCCCTTGTGGTCCGTATGGCAGCTGCGGCAAGCCTGAGGGTCCAGGCGGCCATGGAAGCCCTGGCGTTTGCGCATGTCAGCCCCGACGTCCTTGTGGCAGTCCATGCAACGCCCGTCCTGGGCCTGACGGTCGAAGCGCACGTGACAGGCGGCGCAGTCGTCCTCCCACTTGGCATGGCCGGCGATCACGTCGCCGGGCCGCAACACCGACTCCAGCGACTGGGCGGCCGCTGGCGTGCCCATCAGCCACAGGCTGCAGGCGAGCAGCCAGGTGACAACGGTGAACAGCCAGCGACATGGGTGGGCCACCGTGGTGCTCAATAGGCGTGCACGGCGATCACATGGACCACCGCACTGACGACCAGCAGGACGACGAAAGGCACGTGCGCCACGTGCCACAGCGCAAACACTCGCTCGTAGGCGGCGTACTGCGACACACGGACGACGGCGGCCAGGTACTGCGCCACCAGCCGCGCGCCCGCTCGACGCTGCCGCCGCCGCAACGCCCGATCGGGCTGGGTCGCGACCGCGGCACGCAGCAGGCGCCGGCAATGCCAGGCCAGCAGCACCTGGCGCAGGGGCAACCACAGGATGCGCCGGAACATGTCCAGCCCATGCGTGGGGGCTGCCAGTTCGCGCTGCTCGAAGCGATGCAGTGCAAGCGCCACCGCCGGGGCGAAATCGAGCCGCCCTACCGCCTCCGCCTCGACCAGGCCTGCACGCCGGCGCAGGTCGTCCAGCGAGGTCCGCTCACCGCGGAGGCCGCGATGCACACGCGCGTACAGGAAGCGCCCCACCACGCCGCTGAGCACGACGATGACCATGCTCCACAGGGCCACCCCTGCGTTCAACGAGCCGATGTGGAACGTGGAATGCACCAGGATCAACCAGGGGCCGAGCAGGCCCAAGACGATGTGTCCCCACAGCCACCAGCGCGTGGCGCCCAGCCGGTCCAGCGCACGGATGTGCTTGCGCAGCGGGTAGAGAAAGACGGCGAGCATCATGAGCCCGCCCGCGATGGCGATGCGGTAGCTCACGGCGTCCCCTGCCGTGAGCCAGCCCTGGCGGGCGATGAGCGCCGCCAACCCGATGGCAATGGCCATGATCAGCAGGACCGCAGCGTCGGCACGCCACGGTGTCGCGCTGCCCTTCGGGGCCGCGAACGCTTTGCGGGGCCGGAGCAGGCCCGCGCCGGCTGTTGGAGGAGATTCGAGAAGTGACACCTTGAGGTGTATCTTCTCAGATATGGGAAAACTTTCCCTTAATGAGCATTCATTTACATCGCGGGCGCTGCGGCATGCAGCACGTATCCGCTGCCTCGGACCGTGCTCAGGCGGTCGCTGCCGATCTGGCGGCGCAGGTGGTACACATGCACCTCGACCACGTTGCTCCCGCGCTCCTGTGCCGACAGGCCCATTTCCTCCAGCAGCCGGGTCTGGCTCAGGGGCTCGCCAGGATGGCGCATGAACACACGCAGCAACTCGAACTGGCGGCCGGAAAGTTGTAGACGCTGGCCTCGCCGGCGCACCGTGCGTGTCCGCACATCGAGTTCCAGATCACCCACCACCAGCGGCAGCAGGTCGCTCTGAGGCGCCGGGCGGGCCTGAAGCGCTTCCAGACGCAACTGGATCTCCCAGGCGGATGCATCTCGCAATGCGAAATCGTCGGCGCCCTGGGCCAGCGCCTGACGCACCGGCGCGAGCCCCTGCGACGCATCGCAAAGGGCGAGCACGGTACGCTCTGCAGCGCCGGACTTGACCTGCGCGATGGCCGCGACGGAGCGGTCGGGCCGTGGACAGAGGTCGATCAGCACCGGTCCGGTGCCCACCAGCCTCAGCGGGCCGGCATCGTGGCCGCCGACGAGCGGCACCGCGGCAAGCTGCAGTGGCGGCGCCAGTGCCAATGACAGCCGATCGGCCAGTGCACGGTCGTCACTGACCAGGGTCACGGTCTGAGGGCCGTGGGGGCCGTGAAGGCCCTGCGCGTCAGCCCTGTGCGCCGCTGGGGAATGGGAATGAGGTGAGGTCTCGACCATGGCGTCTGGCCATGATCTGCACCAGCATGAGGCTCACCTGAAGACAGCGGCCTTCAGGCGCAGCGGCCCCGGCTCAGTCGTCGAGCGGCATGTCCTGCGGCTGCGTGCGCGGCTGGCCGTCAGGCGTCAACGGCTGTGGGCGGTCCAGCGGGTGGCACAGGCGGCGGTTCAGTCGCCCCAGCTTCTCGGAGCGCTCCACGGCAGCCAGGACGGCCTCGGGGCTGAGCATGAGCATGAACGGGTTGTGGGCCAGCGATTCGGTCTTCATGGTCCTGACTCCTGCAAGGGACGCGATGCCCCAATGTAGGCAAGCAACATGCGACCGTGTAGTCGTCCCCCCGCCATGTCGGGTGTCAGCGGGATTCCGACACGGTTGTCAGCGTGGCCTGAGGCGCGCCGCCAACGTTTCGCGACCGGCCGCCGCCGCAAAGTCGGCCGCGGTGAGTTCCTTTTCGTTGCGCAGCGTCGCGTCGGCGCCTTTGGACAACAGGAGTTCAGCGGCATCGATCGCGCCATAGCGGGCCGCCATCATCAGCGGGGTGGTGCCGTTGGGTGACCGCGCATCCAACGTGGCGCCGCGCTCCATCAGCAGCGCAACCGCCGGCAGCGAGGGCCCGCTGGCGGCGTAGTGCAGCGGCGTCCAACCCTCCTTGTTGACCGCGGCACCGCGGTCCAGCAGGCGTTGCATCCACGCCACCTGCCCCCGCAGCGCTGCCATCATCAGCGGTGTCTCGCCGTTGGCATTGGCCTCGTCCACCGCGATGCCGGGCACGGTCAGCAGCGCATCGACGGCCTGGAACGATTCACCCCGCAACGCCAGGAAAAGGGGCAACTGCCCTTTCTGGTCACGCGCATTCGGGTCGGCGCCGGCCGCGATCGCCTGGCTGACCAGGTGCGGTGCATCGATCTCCACGCCCTTGAATAGGTCCTCGGTCGGACCTGCCTTTGCCATCGAAACTCCAATGGCGACAAAGAGATAGAATGAAAACCTAAAGTGCATTCTCATGATCGAACTCCGGTTCGTGCGGGGATGCCGAACAGCGCCTCGAAGTTGTGGGTGGTGGCTGCCGCCACCGTCTCCACCGGCAGCCCCTTGAGCCGCGCCAGTTCGGCGGCCACATGCGCCACATAGGCCGGCTGGTTGGTCTTGCCGCGGTACGGCACCGGGGCGAGGTACGGGCTGTCGGTCTCGATCAGGCAACGGTCCAGAGGGACCTGGCGGGCCACCTCACGCAAAGCCTCGGCGTTGCGGAAGGTCAGGATGCCAGAGAACGAGATGTGGAAGCCCAATGCCAGCGCCGCGTCGGCCACGGCCTGAGTTTCGGTGAAACAGTGGAAGACACCGCGCACAGTGCCCTCGCCTTCCTCATGCAGCAAGGCCACCGTGTCGTCGCTGGCGCTGCGGGTGTGAACCACCAGCGGCAGCCCGGTGGCACGCGCAGCGCGGATGTGCACACGGAAGCGCTCCCGCTGCCAAGCCATGTCGTCCACGCTGCGGCCGTTCAGGCGGTAGTAGTCCAGCCCGGTCTCGCCGATGGCCACCACGCGGGGCAGCTCGGCGCGCCGGGTCAGGTCGTCCAGCGTGGGCTCTGCCACCCCTTCGTTGTCCGGGTGCACACCGACGCTGCACCAGAGGTCGTCATGCCCGGTCGCCAGCGCATGGACCTGGTCGAACTCCTCCAGCGTGGTGCAGATCGTCAGTGCCCGCGTGACGCCGGCGGCGTGCATGGCCGCACGGATCTCCGGCATGCGGCCGTTGAAGTCGGGGAAACTGAGGTGGCAGTGGGAATCGACGTACATGGTGAAGGGCTCTGCACGACGACGCTTGCAGCGGCCGCCGCGCGCTGACGGCCAGCGTCAGAGGGTCTGCGTCGGCTTGGCCGAGGAGATCGACGTGCCCAGGATCTCCTCGATCTTGATCTTGAGCTGCCGGGTCTTCTCATCGTTCGGGAATCGCACGCCCACGCCCTGGGTCCGTCCGCCGGACGCGTTCGCCGGCGTGATCCACGCCACCTTGCCGGCCACCGGGTAGCGCTGCGGGTCGTCGGGCAGGGACAGCAGCAGGTAGATGTCGTCGCCCAGCCGGTAGTCGCGATTGGTGGGCACGAAGAGCCCGCCGTCGGTCAGTGCCGGCATGTAGGCGGCGTACAGCGCGCCCTTTTCTCGGAAGACCAGCTGGATGACGCTGGGACGGCCGCCGGCGGCGGCCGCGGCGGTGGGCGCGGTGCTCATGGTTTCAGTGTAGCCAAGGCGTCCCGGCCCTTGCCGACCAGGGCCTCGACCAGCAGCGGCTCGTTCCACGGGTGCTCCACCTGGCGGGCGACGCGGCGGAGTTCGTCGGCCCAGGCCAGCAGCGGCCCGACACCCCCTTGCACGGCCGGCAGGGCCGCTGGCGGGAAGTAGCGCGGCGCGGCACCGGCGGCCTGCAGCAGCAGGTCGTGGCAGAGCTTCTGCAGCGCGTCGATCGTACGGGCCAGCGGCCAGCCGGACCAGGCCGCGACCTGGCCGCGGGCGAGCGCGGACGGCAAGGCGGCCCAGGCGCGCGCGTCGACGCCGTCGCCGTGCAGGATCAGCGCATCCAGGGGACGGCCGGCGCAGGCATCGAGCAGGGCACCGGGGTCGGTGACACCCTGCCCCTGCAGCCAGGCAATCGCGCCCGCTCGGTCGGGTGAAGGCAGCACCAGGCGCTGGCAGCGGCTGCGTACGGTGGGCAACAGCCGTTCCGGGTCGCTGCACGACAGCAGCCAGCGCACGCCCGGCGGTGGCTCCTCCAACGCCTTGAGCAAGGCGTTGGCCGACGGCCCCTGCAGCGCCTCGGCCGGGTGCACCACCACCACCTTGCCGCGCTCCCGAGAGCGGGTGGTGGCCACCCAGGCCAGGGTGCTGCGCACTTCGTCGATCAGGATCCACTTGCTGGGCTTGCGCTTGCCGCCGTTGGTGACCTGCTCCTCGCTGGCCAGCCCATGGGCCAGCGCCTGCACACCCGGCAGCAACAGGCTCAGGTCGGGATGCGTGCCCGCTTGCACCAGGTGGCAGGCGGCACAGTGGCCACAGGGGCGGCCGTTGACCGACGGGCCTTCGCAAAGCCAGCCTTGGGCCAGCGTGTGCAGCAGCGCAAACGCGCCGTCACCGGGGGCGGCCACGATCAGCAGGGCGTGGCCGCGTTGGGCATCGGCGGCCGCCAGGCCGGGCGCCAGCCACGGCAGCGGCAGTGCGCCGTCCGGCCCGACGCGCGTGCCCAGCGGTTCAGCGGGTGGCGGCATGAGACTCCAGGGCCGACAGCACGGCGTGCCTGACGGCTTCAGGGCTGCCGCCGGCGTCAATGCGCACAAAACGCGTCGGCGCCTCGGACGCACGCAACGCGTAGCCGCTGCGCACGCGGTGGAAAAAGGCCAGGTCCTCGGCTTCGAAACGGTCCGCCGCACGCACGGCGGCCCGGCGGGCGGCGGCCACGGCAGGGTCGGCATCGAACCACAGCGTCAGATCCGGCTGCCGTCCCTGCTGCACCCAGCCCTCCAATGTCGACAGCACACCGGCATCGAAGCCGCGGCCATGGCCCTGGTAGGCAAAGGTGGCGTCGGTGAAACGGTCGCACAGCACCCAGGTGCCGGCGGCCAGCGCCGGTTCGATGACCTGCTGCAGGTGGTCGCGACGTGCGGCAAATACCAACAAAGCTTCGGTCAGCGCGTCCATCGGGCGGTGCAGCACCAGTTCGCGCAGTGCCTCGGCCAGGGCCGTGCCGCCCGGCTCCCGGCTGCGCAGCACGGCATGGCCCTGCGCGCGCAGCCAGGCTTCCCCGGCGTCAAGGTGGGTGGTCTTGCCGGCGCCGTCGATGCCCTCGGCGGTGATGAAGCGGCCGGGCGTGCTCACCGGCCGCCCCGTTGGAATTGATTCACCGCTCGATTGTGCGCGTCCAGGGTTTCGCTGAACTGGCTGGAACCGTCGCCACGGGCGACGAAGTACAGGGCCTTGCTGGCCGCAGGGTTCAACGCGGCCTGGATCGAGGCCAGGCTGGGCATGGCGATCGGGCTCGGCGGCAGGCCGCCGCGCAGGTAGGTGTTGTAGGGGCCGTCGGTGGTCAGGTCACGCTTGCGCAGATTGCCGTCAAAGGCCTCACCCAGGCCGTAGATGATGGTCGGGTCGGTCTGCAGCGGCATGCCGATGCGCAGGCGGTTGATGAACACCGCCGCCACCAGCGCCCGCTCGTCGGCGCGGCCGGTTTCCTTCTCGATGATGGAGGCGAGGATCAATGCGTCCTCGGGGGTCTTCAGCGGCAACCCCGGGGCCCGCGCCGCCCACGCCGCCTGCAGGTGGCGTTGCATGGCAGCGAACGCGCGCTTGAGCACCGTGATGTCGCTGACCCGGCGGCTGTAGGCATAGGTGTCGGGGAAGAAGCGGCCCTCGGCCCAACGCGGGCCGTCCGCGGGCGCCCCCACGGCGGCCAGCAGGGCCGCATCGCTCAGGGCCACACTGGCGGGCGTCAGGTCCGGCGCCGCGGCCAGCACCCGCCGCCACTCGCGCAGCGTGGCGCCCTCGGGCAGCCGCAGCGACAGCAGCGCTTCACGGCCCTGCAGCAGCATGTCCAGCAACCCGCGCGGCGTGGTGCCGGTTTCGATTTCGTAGCTGCCGGCACGGATGCGCGCGGCCTGGCCCGAGAGCCGGAACCAGGCAAACAGCAGCCGCGCGTCGGTGTCCACCCCGGCCCGGACCCATGCGTCGGCCACCGCCCGTGGCGCCGTGCCGGGCTCCACCGACAGTTCCACCACCGGGGTTCGCAACGGCAAGGGCTGATCCAGCCAACGCCAGGCCCACCAGGCGGCTGCGGCCGCGCTCAACAGCAGCAGCAACAGCCCGAGCCCCAGGGCCCAGGCGGTGCGTCGAATCCATGACACGCGTCGGCCCATGGGGCGAAATGATAATCAGGGCATGTCCACCGCCTCCGCCGCCCTCACCGCCCTGCAGGGCACCACGCCATTGACCGACTGGGGCGTGATCCGCGCCGGCGGCGAGGACGCCCGCAGCTTCCTGCATGGCCAGCTGACCCAGGACATGCAAGGCCTGCCGCCCGGTCGCGCCCGCCTGGCCGGCTACTGCAGTGCGAAAGGTCGGCTGCTCGCCAGCTTCGTGGTCTGGGCCGACGTGAACGGTGACCTGCTGCTGGCCTGTAGCGCCGACCTGCTGCCCGCCGTGCTCAAGCGCCTGTCGATGTTCGTGCTGCGTGCCAAGTGCAAGCTCAGCGATGCCACGGCCGAACTGCCGTTGCACGGCCTGGCCGGCCCCGCCGTGCCTGCGGGCGATGCCTGGCAGGTGGTCGGCCTGGGCGAACAACGCGTCGTGCTCCTGCCCACCGTGGACGGCGTGCGCCGGGCCATCGTGGTCGGCGCCGCGCCGGACGCCCCGGCCCTGGACGCCGAAGCCTGGCGCTGGCTGGAAGCCCGCAGCGGCATCGCGCGTGTGCGGGCCGTGAACAGCGAACAGTTCGTGCCGCAGATGGTGAACTGGGAAGTGGTGGGCGGCGTCAACTTCCAGAAGGGCTGCTACCCGGGCCAGGAGGTGGTGGCACGCAGCCAGTACCGCGGCACGACCAAGCGGCGCGCCTATGTGGTGCAGGCCAATGCGCCCTTGGCTGCCGGCCAGGACGTGTTTGCCGTCTCCGATGCCGAACAACCCGCCGGCCGCGTGGTGCTGGCCGCGGCGCCGGCTGGCTTGCCGCCGGCGGCGCTGGTCGAACTGAAGATCGCCGCGGCCACCGAGGCCCTCCACGCCGGTGCCGCCGGCGGACCCGTGTTGCGCCTGGCCACCCTGCCCTACGCGCTGCCGACCGGCGACGACTGACGCGCATCCCTTGGGCCGCACGCTGTTCGTCTACTGGCGCATCGAGGCCGAGGCGCTCGAAGGCACCCTGGTGGCTGTCCGCGCGGCGCAGGCCGGCCTGTGCGCTGACTGGCCCGGCCTGCAGGCCCGCCTGTGGCAGCGCAGCGATCCGGGCGTGCCGGCGACAGTCATGGAGACCTATGCCGCGCCGGGCGGCATCGATGCCACCGCCCAGGCCCGCATCGATGCTGCGCTGGCGCCCTGCGTGCCGGGGGTCCGGCACGTGGAAGCCTTCGCTCCGGCCGACGGCCTCGAACTCAGAGCGTGATCGCCATCGCCTGGTGCGGGATGCCGGCTTCCTCGAAGGCGTCACCCACCGGCCGGAATCCACGCCGCAGGTAGAAGCCCACCGCAGACGCCTGCGCATGCAGCAACACCTCACGGTCGCCGCGGGTTCTGGCCGCATCCACCAGGGCCTGCAGCACCGTGGCACCGGCCCCGCCCCCGCGCAGGGCGCGGATCACCGCCATGCGCCCGATCTTCGACACACCGGGTGTGTATTCCAGCAGGCGGCCCGTGGCCACCGCCCGGCCCAGGCGGTTCACGGCCACGGCATGCACGGCGGTCGCATCGGCGGCGTCGTACTCCAGGTCGGCCGGGATGCCCTGCTCGTCCACGAACACCGCCTGCCGGATCGGCTGCGCCTGCCGGCCCAGCGTGTCCCAGGTGCCGACCTGCACGTCCAGCACCGACTCGCCCGCCTCGTAGCCCAGGAACAGATCACGCAGCGGGCCCGGCACGGGCATGGACCGCTTGGTGGCCGGGTCGGCGTACACGTAGACCAGTTCGCCGCCGACCAGCAGCCGGCCGTCGCGGAACACGCCACCGCGCAGCAGCATGGAGCTGTTGCCGATGCGTTCGCAGCGCATGCCGACCTCCAACTGGTCGTCGTAGCGTGCCGAATCCTCGTACTCCACACTCGCCTTGCGCACGAAGAAGTCACCGCCCAGGTCGTGCATGGTGGCTTCGTAAGGCAAGGCCATCGCCCGCCACCAGCCGGCCACGGCGGTGTCGAAATACATCAGGTAGTGGCCGTTGAAGACGATCTTCTGCAGGTCCACCTCGACCCAGCGCACACGCAGGCGCTCGGCAAATCGGAAGTCACTTCGGTTCATGGTGCCAGGCTTTCTTCAGGGCGTCGGCGGCCAGTTGCTGGAAGACCGCGGCCTCCTTCAGCGCACGGCCCATCTTGATGAAATCGTGGGTCAGGCCGTGGCCGATCTCCAGCTGCACCGGCACACCGGCGGCGCGCAGGCGGTCACCATAGGCCAGGCCTTCGTCGACCAGCGGATCGCACTCGGCCAGCAGCAGGCAGGCGGGCGCGACGCCGTCGAGGTCCAGCGCTTCCAGCGGGGCGAAGCGCCAGTCACGCCGATGGTGGTGCGGTATGTAGTGGTCAAAGAACCAGGCGACGTCGGCGGCATCGAGCAGGAAGCCCTGGGCATACAGGCGGTGCGACGCCGTGTCGGCATGCGCCGTGGTGCCGGGTGTGATCAGCAACTGCAACGCCAGCGGCAGGCCGCGGTCGCGGGCATGCAGCGCGCCGACGGCGGCCAGCGTGCCGCCGGCACTGTCGCCGCCGATGGCCAGGCGGGCCGGATCCAGGCCGAGCCGGTCGCCGCGTTCGGCCAGCTCGGCCAATGCCGCCCAGGTGTCATCTACCGCGGCCGGGAACGGATGCTCCGGCGCCAGGCGGTAGTCCAGTGCGACCACCGCGCCACCGCTGCGCAGCGCCAGCTGGCGGCACAGGCTGTCGTGCGTCTCCAGCCCCCCGATCACGAAACCGCCCCCATGCAGGTAGAGCAGCGCCGGCAGTGACGATGCGGTGGACGCGGCATAGAGGCGCGCCGGGCGGCCGGCGAGCGTGATGTCCTCTGCCCGCGGCAGTGCCGCGCGGGGTGGTTCCAGCACCTCGGCGGCGGCCTGGTAGGCGGCGCGCGCCTCACCTGGGGTCATGGCATGCCAGGGCCGGCGCTTCGCGCGGGCGATGCGCGTCAGCAGGCCCTGCATGGCAGGGGTGAGCATGGCGGTGCGGGACACGGCGGCGATTATCGGCAGCCGCGCCGCTGTCGCGCCTGCGACGCCGCGCACCGGGTTCTCGCGCTGGCCGCCGGCAGCACGCACGCTCGATACTTGCACCCATGAGCCGCATCCTCTACATCACCCAGATCGAGATCGACTTCGGTGCCGTGCGCACCCTGCCCGCGGAATGTGCCGCGCATGGCATGCAGCGCCCGCTGATCGTCACCGACCCCGGCGTGCGTGACGCCGGCGTGCTGCAGCGGGCCCGCGATGCGCTGGGCGACCTGCCGCATGCCGTGTTCGACGCCACACCCTCCAACCCCACCGAAGCAGGTGTGCGCGCTGCCGTGGAGGTGCTCCGGCGCGAAGGCTGCGACGGCCTGGTGGCCGTGGGCGGCGGCTCCAGCATCGACCTGGCCAAGGGCGTGGCCATCGCCGCCACGCACGACGGCCCGTTGAAGACCTACGCCACCATCGAAGGCGGCAGCCCGAAGATCACCGAGCGTGTGCTGCCCTTGATCGCCGTGCCCACCACCGCCGGCACCGGCAGCGAGGTGGCGCGGGGTGCCATCGTCATCGTCGACGACGGCCGCAAGCTGGGCTTCCACAGCTGGCACCTGGTGCCCAAGACCGCCATCCTGGACCCGGAACTGACACTGGGCCTGCCGCCGATGCTCACCGCCGCCACTGGCATGGACGCCATCGCGCATTGCATGGAGACCTTCATGGCGCCTGCGGCCAATCCGCCGGCCGACGGCATTGCCCTGGACGGGCTGTGGCGCGGCTGGGCGCACATCGAACGCGCTACGCGCGACGGCAGCGACCGAGACGCCCGCTGGCACATGATGAGCGCCAGCGCCCAGGGTGCACTGGCCTTCCAGAAGGGCCTGGGCTGCGTGCATTCGCTCAGCCACAGCCTGGGCGGCGTGAACCCGCGGCTGCACCACGGCACGCTCAACGCCGTGTTCCTGCCCGCCGTGGTGCGCTTCAACGCCGCGGCTGATTCGATCCAGCGCGACCAGCGCCTGCAGCGCATGGCCCAGGCCATCGGCCTGCCCGGGTGCGACGCCCAGGGCACCGAACTGGCCGAGGCACTGCAGGCGATGAACGCTCGCCTGGGCCTGCCGGGCGGCCTGCGGGCGATGGGGGTGGGCGAAGACCTGTTCGACCGCATCATCGACGGTGCGATGGCCGACCATTGCCACAAGACCAACCCCCGCCTCGCATCCCGCGAAGACTACCGGGCGATGCTGGCGGCCAGCCTCTGAAACCCCTGCCCCCTCGATCGCGGGGGGACAGGGTGACAGCCGGGTGACGCGGATCGCGCAGGCCCATAAATTGCGCGGGCCGGATCGGCAATCATGCCGACCGACATCGGAGGAGGAATACATGCCATTGAAGAAGCTGGGTGTGGCGCTGGCCGCTGCACTCGTCGCCGCGGGCGCGCAGGCCGCGGATTTCGTCTACGGTGGGGACACCACCGGTGGCCCGACCTATCAACGCGCGCTGGCGACCTTCAGCAGTCTGTCGGGCCTGGGCACAGCCGTGGCCTACGACACGCTGGAATTCACGGTCACCGACAGTGGCAGCTACGACTTCGTCAGTGAAGCGGCCGGTGGCTGGGACAACTACCTGTTCCTCTACTCGCCAAGCTTCGATCCCGGTGCGGCATTGAGCAATGGTGTTATCGGGAATGACGACCTCGGGGGCATCGGGACGTCCGGCTTCAGCGGCGTGTCGTTGACTACCGGCGTGTCGTATGTGCTGGTCACGACCGGCTTCGGCAACGGGGACTTCGGCAGCTACACCAACACCATCAGCGGCATCGGCAGCGTGGTGGCGGTGCCGGAGCCGGCCACCTACGGCATGATGGCCTTGGGCCTGCTGGCCGTCGGCGGCCTGGCCCGCCGGCAGCGCCGCGCCGGCTGAATCCGCTGCGCTCTTGAACGCCCGGCTTCGGCCGGGCTTTTTCATGGGCGGGCGGCCGTGCAGCCTGTCGGTCGCCGATGCAGCCTGTCGCACGGCGCTGGGCGGCGGCCAGGCTCGGCGATATGGTGTGCTACATCACCAACACACCGGCGCCAACCCATGACCACCTGGGACGACCGACAACCGATCTACCAGCAGCTGGCCGACCTGCTGGCCGCGCGCCTGCTGGATGGCCAGCCCGGCGATGGCGAAGCCATGCCGTCCGTGCGTACCCTGGCCAGCGAACACCTGCTGAACCCGCTGACCGTCAACCGTGCGCTGCAGGCCCTGGCCGATGCCGGCCTGGTGGAAAGCCGCCGTGGCCTGGGCATGTTCGTGCGCGACGGCGCCCGGGAACAGCTCCGGGCACTCGAACGCGACCGCTTCCTGCATCAGGAATGGCCGCGGCTGCGCGAGCGCCTGAAGCGACTGGACATCCAACCCGAACAACTCTCCTGGGAGGACCCCCGATGAGCACGGACCTGCTGGTCCAGGCGAGCGGACTGAGCGTGCGCTACGGCACCAAGACCGCGCTCGACGACCTGAGCTTCTCCATCCCCAAGGGCCGCGTGGTGGGCCTGCTGGGCCACAACGGCGCCGGCAAGACCACGCTGATGAAGGCGCTGGTGGGCCTCAAGCGGCCCGAGGGCAGCCTGAAGGTGCTGGGCCTGGACCCGGTGCGCGACCGCGTGGCCCTGCTGCAGTCGGCCTGCTACATCCCGGACGTGGCCATCCTGCCGCGCTGGGCGCGCGTGTCGGAACTCATCACGCTGATGGCGGCGCTGCACCCGCGTTTCTCGCCGGAGCGCGCCCGGGCCCTGCTGCGGCGCACCAGCGTGAACCCGGCGGACAAGGTCAAGAACCTCTCCAAGGGCATGGTCGCCCAGGCCCATCTGGCGCTGGTGGCCAGCATCGATGCCAGGCTGATGATCCTGGACGAACCCACGCTGGGCCTGGACGTGCTGTCGCGCAAGAGCTTCTACGAGATGCTGATCGACGAGTGGTGCGACGGCGAGCGCAGCGTGCTCATCAGCACGCACCAGGTCGAAGAGATCGAGAGCCTGCTGTCGGACGTGATCATGCTCAACGAGGGCAAGGTCGTGCTGGACATCAGCCTGGAGGCGATGGACCGACGCTTCGTGGCACTGAGCCATGACGCCGACCACGCCGAGCAGATGGCGGCCGCCCACCCGCTGCTGCGCTATCGGCTCGGCGGTGGCGGTGCGCGCACGCATGCCACGCTGTTCGACGGCGAACCGCCGGCGGAACTGCAGGCGCTGGGTCAGCGCGTACGGCCCAGCCTCGTGGACCTGTTCGTGGCCCTCACCCGCCGGCCCGAGATGGACCGCACCCAGTTCTGACCCGGACGGAGTCACACCATGAAAAACACCCTGGCCTTGATGAAGCGCGAATGGCTGCAACACCGCTTCGCCTGGACGCTGATGGCGGTGCTGCCCACCGTGCTGGCGCTGCTGCTGCTGAGCTTCGGCGAGGTGCACATCAGCGCCGAAGAGCGCGGCTCGCACCTGCCGGTGGCACTGGCCGCCGCCAGTGTGATGGGCGGCATGGGCCTGCACATGCTGATCCTGTGGATCGTGGCCGTGATCATCGTCGCCGGGTTGGCCCGGCGCGACCACGGCGACCGCTCCATCGAGTTCTGGCTTTCGCTGCCCACCGGGCACGCGGAAAGTCTTGCCGTGCCGATGCTGGTGCATCTGCTGCTGGCGCCCATCGTCGCCCTGGGCATCGGGCTGGTGGGCGGCCTGCTGGCCTCCCTGGTGCTCGTGAGCCGGGTGGAAGGCACCGGCGCCTGGCTCAGTCTGCCCTGGGGCACGCTGCTGATGGCCGCGCTGGCCATGGTGGCGCGGCTGTCGGTGGGCCTGATGCTGGCCACGCTCTGGCTGGCCCCGCTGCTGCTGATGATGGTGGCGCTGACCGCCTGGCTCGGCCGTTGGGGGCTGGTGGTGATGTCGCTGGGCCTGGGCCTGGGCAGCGTGGTGCTGCGCGAAGCCTTCGGCATCGGCGCCCTGTCGGACTGGTTGGCCCGCATCTTCGTCCAGGCCGGCCAGGCGGTGACCAGCAGCGGCCAGGGGTCCATGGTGATGGAGACCTCCGACGACCTGGCCGGCGGCCTGGCCCATGTACCGGTCTGGGCCTGGCAGGACACGCTGCACGCCATGGGCCAGGCGGCTTCACCGGTCGTGCTCGGCGGCTTGATCCTGGCCGGCGCGTGTTTTGCCATGCTGGTGCAGTGGCGCCAACGCGGTGCACAGCATGGCGGATGAGGCCACGACGGCCGGTTTCCGTGGCGTCCCCCGCGCCTCGAGCTCCTGAGCCTCGCGCCCCAGCGCGCCCCTAGCACTAGGGGGCTGTCGTCAGAAGATGTCAGCAGGCGGGCCGTCACGAACACCTTGTGACGGCCCGATACCTTGGGCGGGCACGCATCGTGCAACCTTCACGGCACGCGTCGCATGACGCACCAACTGGAGGACCGCCCGATGAAGTTGTTCGCCCCTGTCCGCACCGCGATCGCCGCTGCCGCTCTGGCTTTTGGTGCCGCCCTGCCCGCCTCGGCCGCCTTCTACGTGGACGACACCACGGGCGGCCCCACCTTCAACCGCGCCCTCGCCGGATTCAGCGACCTGTCGTCCGTCGGCACCGACGTGGCGTACGACGTCTACGCCTTCTCGGTGGCCGTCGACGGTCTCTACTCGATCCGCAGCTTTGCAGAAGGTCTGCTGGCGGGCGAGCCCTGGGATCAGTTCCTGTTCCTCTACGCCGGCAGCTTCGACCCGACGGCGCCCCTGCTCAACGGTGTGATCGGCAACGACGACTACGACAGCACCATCGGCCGCAGCGGCTTCGATGTCGACCTCACCACCGGCACGGCCTACTACCTGGTGACCACCGGCTTCGGCAACGACGACAGCGGGCGATTCCTGAACGTCGTGCGCGGCCCGGGCGACATCCTGCCCGTGGTGCCGGAACCCGGCACCTACGCGATGCTGGCGATGGGCCTGTTCGCGGTGTCGCTGGCGGTGCGCCGCCGGGCACTGGGCCAGCCGGATTGACCGTCACCACGCGCTGAGCCGCCACCCAAGAGCAAAAGGCCCGGCATTGCCGGGCCTTTGTCATGCGGGGCGTTCGTAGATCGCGCCCCGAACCGAAGATCGATCAGGCCGTCGGGCCCGCAGGCCCGGGACGGACGATCAATGGAACTGCTCTTCCTCGGTCGAGCCGGTCAGCGCCTTGACGCTGGACGAGCCGCCCTGGATGACGGTGGTCACGTCGTCGAAGTAGCCAGCGCCGACTTCCTGCTGGTGCGACACGAAGGTGTAGCCCAGGTCGCGCGCCTTGAATTCCGGCTCCTGCACCTGCTCCACGTAGTGCTTCATGCCTTCGCCGCGGGCGTAGTCGTGCGCGAACTTGAAGGTGTTGTACCAGTTGAGGTGGATGCCGGCGAGCGTGATGAACTGGTACTTGTAGCCCAGTGCCGAGAGCTCGTCCTGGAAGGCCGCAATGGTCTTGTCGTCCAGGTTCTTCTTCCAGTTGAAGCTGGGCGAGCAGTTGTAGCTCAGCAGCTTGCCCGGGTGGGCGGCGTGCACGGCCTGCGCGAACTCACGGGCGAAGCCCAGGTCCGGCGTGCCGGTCTCGCACCACACCAGGTCGGCGTAGGCGGCGTAGGCCACGCCGCGGCTGATGGCCTGCTCCAGGCCGTTCTTCACGCGGTAGAAGCCTTCCTGCGTGCGCTCGCCGGTCAGGAACGGCTTGTCGTTGGCGTCATGGTCGCTGGTGATCAGGTTGGCGGCCTCGGCATCGGTGCGCGCCAGCACGATGGTGGGCACGCCCATCACGTCGGCTGCGAAGCGCGCGGCGATCAGCTTTTCGCAGGCTTCCTGCGTCGGCACCAGCACCTTGCCGCCCATGTGGCCGCACTTCTTGACCGCGGCGAGCTGGTCCTCGAAGTGCACGCCGGCGGCGCCGCTGGCGATCATGTTCTTCATCAGCTCGAAAGCGTTGAGCACGCCGCCGAAGCCGGCTTCCGCATCCGCCACGATGGGCAGGAAGTAGTCGACGTAGTCCTTGCTGCCCGGCTCGATGCCGCGGCTCCACTGGATCTCGTCGGCGCGCTTGAAGGTGTTGTTGATGCGGCGGACCATGGTCGGCACCGAGTCGTAGGCGTACAGCGACTGGTCGGGGTACATGGTCTCGCTGGTGTTGCCGTCGGCCGCCACCTGCCAGCCCGACAGGTACACGGCCTCCAGGCCCGCCTTGGCCTGCTGCATGGCCTGGCCCGCAGTGATGGCGCCGAAGGCATTGACGTAGCCCTTGGCCGCGCCGCCGTTGACCAGCGACCACAGCTTCTCGGCACCACGCTTGGCCAGCGTGTGTTCGATGTTCACAGAGCCGCGCAGGCGCACGACGTCTTCGGCGCTGTAGCCGCGCTTGACGCCCTTCCAGCGCGGGTTCTCGGCCCAGTCCTTCTCGAGGGCGGCGATCTGTTGTTGGCGGGTGGCTTGCGTCATGAAATCAGCTCCTGGGAGGTTGCGGAGAAAGCTCGAAAGCACGCCTCAAGGCTAACCGCGGGATGCTGCACTGCGCAAGACTTATGTCTTATATAAGACAAAAGATAGAACCCATTAAAATCAACATCTTAGGTTCGGTATGCCACATTACGAAACGACAATCGATCTTCTGAAATTCGATGCTGCGGCGCAGCAGTTGCAGTTTTCATGATGCGGAATGAAGTTGTTGTCGATGAAATCCAGGCCTGCAGACGACGGCGTCTCCTGGCCCACAGGGCGGACGACGGTGTCGCAAGACATGCCTGATCACCGTCGGGCCCCGAACAGGCCTGACCGTTCCGATCTCGCACCCAGCAGCCCGGCACCGTGAGCCCCAGGGGCGGATCACAGCGAGACGCAGGCGGCAGAACGCCCGCGCACCCCGGGGCGTGCATCATCCGGTCGACGCTGATCACTTCCCGCCTCCGCCTCCGCGACCACGAGCCCTCACCATGAGCGACTTCGCCTTCCTGTCCCAGACCAGTTTCCTGCGCGCTGCGCCCGCCGTCGACCAGCCCCTCGCCGTGGCCGGTGTGGCCTGGGACGGCTCCACCACCAATCGGCCGGGCGCGCGCATGGCACCACGCAGCATCCGCGAGGCCAGCCACATGCTGTGCGACGGCACGCACCCCTGGTTTGGCTGCGCGCCGGGCACGCAGTTGGGCGATGCCGGGGACCTGCCCCTGCCCAACACATCGCTCGAACGCATGCGCGACGCGATCGCCGACCCGGTGGCCGCATTGATCCGCCGCCACCACATGGCCTGGCTGGGGGGCGACCACTCCATCACCCTGCCCCTGCTGCGCGCCTACCGCGCCTGGTTGGGCCGCCCGTTGGCGGTGCTGCACTTCGACGCCCACTGCGACACCTGGACCGACCACTTCGGCGAACCCAGCGGCCACGGCACCTGGGTCAGCGAGGCGGTGACCGAGGGGTTGGTGGACCCCCATTGCCTGGTGCAGGTGGGCATCCGGTCGGCCGCAGAGGCGGCGGCACGCGACTACGTCACCAAGGCAGGCGGGCGCGTCTGGACCGCGCGCGACCTGCGCGGCCGTGACGGCAGCGACGCGCTGCGTCCCGTGCTCGACGACCTGCGCGCCCGACTCGCGGCCGCAGGGCAGCCGCCGCTGTACCTGACGCTGGACATTGACTGCCTCGACCCCGCTTTCGCCCCCGGCACCGGCACCCCGGAGCCCGGCGGCTTGAGCACCAGCCAGGTGCTGACCCTGCTCGAGGATGGTGCCGACCTGCCCTGGGTCGGGATGGACTGCGTCGAGGTCTCGCCGCCCTACGACCATGCCGAGCAGAGCAGCCAGGCTGCGGCGCACTTCGTCTGGACCTACCTCTGCGGGCGCGTGAAGGCCCTGGGCGGCTGAAGTCCGACCGATCCCACGGACGGATCGCCCCTCGCCTTGACACGCCTCAAGGACTGGCCCCGTTGCGGCCGCCAAGATCGGCTGCAACAGGAGGTGTTGCCATGTCTGCCGATGCTGCTGTCTCGACCACGCCGACCACGGCGCCCGGCGCCGCCGTGCGTGCCCGCGCACCACGCCCCGAACGGGTGCAGGTGCAGGCCCCCGAAGGTTTCGAGGCCCTGGACCGCACGCACCGCGAGGTGCAGGCGGTGCTGGTGCGCTTTTCCGAACTGCTGGACCATGTTGACGACAACGGCCCCGACGAGGCCGCGCGCCGCATGGCGGCTGAGATCCGCAGCTTCTTCGAAGGCCACGCGCGCCAGCACCATGCCGACGAGGAGCGCCTGGTCTTCCCGGCGCTGCTGATCAGCGGCGACGCGGACCTCGTGCACCACGTCAAGCGCCTGCAGCAGGACCACGGCTGGCTGGAGGAGGACTGGCTGGAACTGGCGCCGCAGATCGAGGCCATCGAGAAGGGCTACAACTGGTACGACCTGCCCATGCTGCGCCACGCGCTGCCGGTGTTCGCGGCGCTGTACGACGAGCACATCGTGCTCGAGGAGTCGGTGGTCTACCCCGCGGCCAAACGCCACCAGCAGGCACTGGCCGATGGCGTGGCCGCGCGCACCGGCGGCTGATCGATGCGGGCTGACGGCTGACGGCTGACGGCTGACGGCCGACGGCCGACCGCCGCCCCTGCGTCAGTTCCCCAGGTCGTCCAGCGGCAAGGCCGTCGTCTGCTTGACCGTGCGCAGCACCAGCATCGAATTCGAGCGCACCACGCCCGGCAGGCGCGGCAGCACCTCGGCGTGGAAGCGTTCCAGGTCGGCCGCATCCCGGTACATGAAGCGCACCAGATAGTCGTTGGTGCCCGCCACGTAGAAGCAATCCAGGATGGCAGGCTGGTCGCGCACCGCCTGCTCGAAGGCCTCGAGCCGCTTGGGCTGCGTGCTTTCCAGGTTGATGATGGTGTAGCTGGTGCCGTGACGGCCCAGGCTGCGCGGGTTGAGCAGCGCCACATAGCGCGCGATGACGCCCGCGTCCTCCAGCGCCTTCACGCGCCGCAGGCAGGCCGACGGCGACAGGTGCACCCGTTGCGCCAACTCCACGTTCGACAACCGGCCCTCGGCCTGCAGCAGGTTCAGGATCTCGACGTCGATGGCATCGAGTTGCGTGAGTTGGCTCGCGGGAGGCACGATGAAGCGCAGCAGGGCATCTGGATCGCACGATTGTGCGCCAGCGCGGGCAAGACAACCCCCGGGACGCACACACATTGCGCGCCGGCCGGCATAGACTGCCAAAGCCCACCACGCCGATGGTGCGGCTGCGAGGAGTCCTCATGAACAAGCCCCAAGACCTTCCCCTGGCCAGCGCCGCGGCCGCGGCCGCCACCACTGGTGGTGATGCCGCGCTCGACGCCTTCTGGATGCCGTTCACGGCCAACCGCCAGTTCAAGAAGGCCCCGCGCCTGCTGGCCAAGGCCTCGGGCATGCACTACTGGGATGCCGATGGCCGCCAGATCCTCGACGGCTGCGCCGGCCTGTGGTGCGTGAACGCCGGCCACAACCGGCCCAAGATCGTGGCCGCCATCCAGGCCCAGGCGGCGGAGATGGACTACGCGCCGCCGTTCCAGATGGGCCACCCACTGGCCTTCGAACTGGCCGACGCGGTGGCGAAGATCGCCCCCGAAGGCATGGGCAAGGTGTTCTTCACCAACTCCGGCTCTGAATCGGTGGAGACGGCGCTGAAGATGGCGCTGGCCTACCACCGTGTGCGCGGCGAAGGGCAGCGCACGCGACTCATCGGCCGTGAACGCGGCTACCACGGTGTCAACTTCGGCGGCATCTCGGTGGGCGGCATCGTCGCCAACCGCAAGATGTTCGGTGCCATGATTGCCGGCGTCGACCACATCCGCCACACGCACGATCCGGCGCGCAACGCGTTCTCCGTCGGCCAGCCGGCCCATGGCGCCGAGTTCGCCGATGATCTGGAGCGCCTGTGTGCGCTGCACGACCCGAGCACCATCGCCGCGGTCATCGTCGAGCCTATCGCCGGCTCCACCGGCGTGCTGATCCCGCCGCAGGGTTACCTGCAGCGCCTGCGCGAGATTTGCGACCGCTACGGCATCCTGCTCATCTTCGACGAGGTCATCACCGGCTTCGGCCGCACCGGGAATGCCTTTGCCGCGCAGACCTTCGGTGTCACGCCCGACCTGATGACGGTGGCCAAGGGCCTGAGCAACGGCGCCGTGCCGATGGGCGCCGTGATCGCGCGCGACACCATCCATGACGCCTTCATGAGCGGCCCGGAGCACCTGATCGAGTTCTTCCACGGCTACACCTACAGCGCCCACCCGTTGGCCTGCGCCGCCGGCCTGGCCACGCTGCAGACCTATGCCGACGAAGGGCTGCTGACGCGTGCGCAACAGTTGCACGGGCACCTGGCCCAGCGGCTGCACGCACTGCGCGACGCGCCCAACGTGATCGACGTGCGCAACTACGGCCTGGTGGGTGGCGTCGAACTCGCGCCTCGCCCCGGTGAGCCGGGCAAGCGCGGCTTCGAGGTCTTCCTGGACTGTTACGCCAATGGGGTGCTGATCCGCACCACGGGCGACACCATCGCGATGTCGCCGCCGCTGATCATCGAGCCGGCGCAGATCGACCACATCGTGGACACCGTGCGCGCCGCGCTCGGCCGGGTGGCCTGAGCGCGTCCGCGCGCCCACGACGAGCCTGAAGAGGACGCTGCCTATCGTATGCCGTGGCTGGACACCGACCGTGCGCTGACGCGGAACTCCTACTACGCCGCCACTGCGGCGCGCGGAGCCGCCCATGCGGCGCTGTCGGGGTCCATCCACTGCGATGTGGCCGTGGTCGGTGGCGGTCTGGCCGGGCTGTGCGCGACGCTGGACCTGCGCGCCCGCGGTTTCGACGTCGCCTTGCTGGAGGCCCGCGAGATCGGCTTCGGCGCCAGCGGACGCAACGGCGGCCAGGCCATCCATGGCCTCGCCTGTGATCAGGACATCATCGAGGCCCAACTCGGGCTGGACGAGGCGAAGCGCGTCTGGGCGATGTCGCTGGAAGCGCTGGATCTGCTGCGCGCACGCATCGGCGAGCACCAGATTGCCTGCGACTGGCGCGACGGTTACCTCGGCCTGGCCACCTCGGAGCGCAAGGGGCGCGCCCTGGCCGAATGGGCGGACCGCATCGAATCGGTCTATGGCTTCCCGCTGACCCGCATTGCACCGAACGAGATGGCGCATTGGATCGCCAGCCCGCGCTTCCACAGCGGGGTGCACGACCCGCGTTCCGGCCACCTGCATCCGCTGAAGTACACCTACGGACTCGCCGCGGCGGCGCAGCGGGCCGGGGTGCGCCTGTACGAAGGCTCCCCCGTGCAAAGCCTGCAGCCGGCAAGCGACCACGCGCTGCTGCGCACGCCGGCCGGCGAGGTGCACGCGCGCCAGGTGCTGCTGGCCGGCAACGTCTACCTGCAGGACATCGCACCCGGCCTGGCGCCGCATCTCGGCCCACGCATCATGCCCGTGGGCACGTACATTGCGTGTTCCGAACCGCTGGACGAGGCCCGTGCGACCGCGCTGGTGCCGAGCCGTTCGGCCGTCTGCGACACCGACTTCGTGCTTGACTATTTCCGCACCACCGACGACCACCGCATGCTGTACGGCGGCCGCGTCAGCTACAGCACCGTGACGCCGTCGGACCTGCCGGAGAGCATGCGCCGGCGCATGGTGGCCACCTTCCCCCAGTTGGAGGGCGTGAAGGTGGACTACGCCTGGGGCGGCTTCGTCGACATCACGATGAACCGGGCGCCGGACTTCGGCCGCCTGCCCGATGCGCCGAACGTCTACTACCTGCAGGGCTTCTCCGGCCACGGCCTGGCGCTCACCGGTTTGGCGGGCCGCCTGGTGGCCGAGGCCATGGCCGGCGACGCCGGCCGTTTCGACACCTTTGCGCGCCTGAAGCACCGCGCCTTCCCTGGTGGCCGTGCGCTTCGCACCCCGGCGCTGGTGCTGGGCATGGCCTGGTACCGGCTGCGCGACCTGCTGGGTTGACCATCACCCATGACACAGACCTTGCCGATCGTGCTTGTCCCCGCCTGCAACCGCATGCTGGGCGAACACCCGTTCCACATCGCCGGCCGCAAGTACGTGGACGCGGTTCGCCTGGCCGGTGCCATGCCGCTGATCGTGCCTCGGGCCGAGCCCGAAGAGATGGCCACCCTGCTGGACATTGCCGACGGCGTGTTGCTGACCGGCTCGCCGTCCAACGTGCACCCGCGGCACTTCGACCAGCCGGTGCACGACCCCAGCCTGCCGTTGGACCCGGTGCGCGACGACTGGACGCTGCCGCTGATCCCGCTGCTGCTGGCACGCGGCATCCCGCTGCTGGCCATCTGCCGCGGCACGCAGGAGGTCAATGTGGCCTTGGGCGGCACGCTGCACCAGGCGGTGCAGGAGGTGGGGCCCTTCGCCGATCACCGGGCCGACGATGCCCAGCCTGCCGCCGTGCAGTACGGACCGGCGCACGCGCTGCACGTGGTGCCGGGTGGCCTGCTGCATGGCATCGTCGGCCGCGAGCGCTTCGAGGTGAACTCGGTGCACGGCCAGGCCGTGGCCACCCTGGCGCCCGGCCTGCGGGCCGAAGCCCATGCGCCCGATGGCCTCGTAGAGGCCTTCACACAGCCCACAGCACCGGGCTTCAACCTCTGCGTGCAGTGGCACCCGGAATGGCGCGCGGCTGACAACCCCGCATCGGTGAAACTGTTCGAGGCCTTTGGCCGTGCCGTGCGCGCCTACCGCGATCGTGTGCGGGGCCCGTTGCCCGGCGTGAGCCAGCCCCGCTGAGCCGCCGAACCCCAGAACACAGCCCAGGTAGCCCCATGATCGACCGCGAACCCCACACCTTCAACCAGCTCGAGCAATGGCTCGACCAGAACCGCGTCACCGAGATCGAGTGCCTCGTGCCCGACCTCACCGGCGTGGCGCGCGGAAAGATCCTGCCGCGCCAGAAGTTCACCGAGGACCGCGGCATGCGCCTGCCCGAGGGCGTGGTGGCCATGGGCGTGACCGGCGAGTTCCCGCCGGAGGGGCCGTACTTCGAGGTCATCGACTCCACCGACCGCGACATGCACCTGCGCCCCGACCCCGGCACCGCGCGCATCGTGCCCTGGGCCAGCGACCCCACGGCCCAGGTCATCCACGACTGCTACGACCGCGATGGCAAGCTGATCCCGTTTGCACCGCGCTCGGTGCTGCGCCGCGTCTGCGAACGATTCGACGCCGCCGGCTGGAGCCCGGTGGTGGCGCCGGAGCTGGAGTTCTACCTGGTCGCCCGGAACACCGACCCCGACGTGCCGCTGAAGCCGCCGATCGGCCGCAGCGGCCGCAGCGAGACCAGCCGCCAGGCCTATTCCATCGATGCGGTGAACGAGTTCGACCCGCTGTTCGAGGACGTCTACGCCTACTGCGACCAGATGGAGCTGAACGTGGACACGCTGATCCACGAGATCGGCGCCGGCCAGATGGAGATCAACTTCTTCCATGCCCACCCGCTGGGCCTGGCCGACGAGGTCTTCATGTTCAAGCGCACGGTGCGGGAGGCCGCGCTGCGCCACGACATGTTCGCCACCTTCATGGCCAAGCCCATCGCCGGCGAGCCTGGCAGCGCCATGCACGTGCACCAGAGCGTGGTCGACAAGACCAGCGGCCGCAACATCTTCAGCAACGAGGACGGCTCGCCCAGCCGCGAGTTCTTCTGGTACATCGGCGGCCTGCAGCGCTATGTGCCGGCCGCCATGGCGCTGTTCGCGCCCTACGTCAACAGCTACCGCCGCCTGGCCCGCCGCACGGCCGCC
Organism: Burkholderiaceae bacterium; assembly: GCA_024235915.1. Lineage (GTDB taxonomy): Bacteria > Pseudomonadota > Gammaproteobacteria > Burkholderiales > Burkholderiaceae_C > Rubrivivax. Next base: position 379,839 of record JACKLO010000011.1, read on the forward strand.
CCCATCAACATCCAGTGGGGCAGCGACAACCGCACCGTTGGCTTCCGCAGCCCGCTGGCCGCGCCGGCGGCGCGACGCATCGAGAACCGCGTGATCGGCGCCGACGCCAACCCCTACGTGGCGCTGGCGGCCACGCTGGCCTGCGGCTGGCTGGGCATCCAGAACCGCATCGAGCCCAAGCCAGAGTACCGCGGTGACGCCTACCTGGGCGACTTCGCGCTGCCGCGCAGCCTGGGCGAGGCGCTGAGCCTGCTGCGTGAGGAGACGGACCTCGCCGACGCCCTGGGCCGCGAGTTCGTCACCGTCTACACCGAGATAAAGGAGACCGAGGTCGAGGAGTTCATGAAGGTGATCTCGCCCTGGGAGCGGGAGCACCTGCTGCTGCACGTCTGACCCTACGACGCATGAGCCTCTCGCGCACGACCGCTGAATGGCAGGCCCTGGACGCTGCCCACTTCCTGCACCCGTTCACCGACTTCCAGGCGTTGGCTGGCAAGGGCAGCCGGGTCATCACGCGGGCCGACGGCATCTGGCTGACCGACAGCGACGGACATCGCATCCTGGACGCGATGTCGGGCCTGTGGTGCGTCAATGTGGGTTACGGTCAGGAGGTGCTGGTGGACGCCGCCACGCGTCAGCTGCGCGAACTGCCCTTCTACAACGCGTTCTTCCAGACCGCCACGCCACCGGCCATCGAACTGGCGGCGCTGCTGGCCGAGGTGACGCCGCCGTCCTTCCAGCACGTGTTCTTCGCCGGCAGTGGCAGCGAGGGCAACGACACCGTGGTGCGCATGGTGCGCCGCTACTGGGACCTGATGGGCCAGCCGCAGCGCCAGGTCATCATCAGCCGCGTCAATGCGTATCACGGCAGCACGATGGCGGGTGCGTCGCTGGGCGGCATGGGCGGCATGCACGCCCAGGGCGGGCTGCCGATTCCCGGCATCGTGCACATCCAGCAGCCGTACTGGCATGAGCACGGCCGCGGCATGTCCAAGGACGAGTTCGGCCTCGTCGCGGCACGCTGGCTGGAGGACAAGATCCTCGAAGTCGGGGCCGACCGGGTGGCCGCCTTCATCGGTGAGCCGGTGCAGGGCGCCGGCGGCGTCATCGTGCCACCGTCCACCTACTGGCCCGAGATCCAGCGCATCTGCGACCGCCACGGCATCCTGCTGGTGAGCGACGAGGTCATCACCGGTTTCGGCCGCACCGGGCACTGGTTCGGCTGCGAGACCCAGGGTTTCCGGCCCGACCTGATGACCTTCGCCAAGGGCGTGACCAGTGGCTACCTGCCGCTGGGGGGTGTCATGGTGGGAGAACGCGTGGCGCGCGTGCTCATCGAGCACGGCGGTGAGTTCAACCATGGCTACACCTATTCCGGCCACCCGGTGGCGTGTGCGGTGGCGTTGGCCAACATCCGGCTGATGCAGCAGCTGGGCCTCGTCGATCACGTGCGCAATGATGTCGGCCCGTATCTTGCTGAACGCTTCGAAGCGCTGCGCGGGCACCCGCTCGTGGGCGATGTCGACACCTGCGGAATGATGGCCGCCCTGCTGCTCGTCAAGGACAAGACCGATGGCACGCCGTTCCCGCCCGAACTGGGCCTGGGCATGGTCTGCCGTGGCCATTGTTTCCGCGAGGGCCTGATCATGCGCGCCGTCGGCGACCGCATGATCGTGGCACCGCCGCTGGTGATGAGCCGCACCGACATCGACCGCATGATGGACCTGATCCACCGCTGCCTGGACCTCACGCTGGCGGACGCCCGCGCGCACGGCTGGCTCGCTTAGACTCCCGCCCCAAAACCGGCAATCACCCCGACCTGCCCTTCCCCCTGGAGGTTCCCACCATGTCGCTGAAGCCCCTTCTCGCCCTCGGTGCCATCGCGTCCGCGCTGACCCTGGTGTCCGCCCCGGCCGCTGCCCAGGAGGAGGAAAAGGTCCTCAACATCTACAACTGGTCGGACTACATCGCCGAGGACACGATCGCCAATTTCGAGAAGGAAACCGGCATCAAGGTCCGCTACGACAACTTCGACAACAACGAGATCGTGCACGCCAAGCTCGTGGCCGGAAAGACTGGCTACGACCTCATCGTGCCCTCGTCCAACTGGGCCAAGCTGCAGATCGACGGCGGCCTGCTGCGCAAGCTGGACAAGGACAAGATCCCGAACCTGAAGAACCTGGACCCGGCGCTGCAGGCGCAGCTGGCCAAGATGGACCCGGGCAACCAGTACATGGTGAACTGGCTGTGGGGCTACACCACGGTGGGCATCAACGTGGAGAAGGTGAAGGCCGCGCTGGGCAGCACGCCGATGCCGGCCAACGCCTGGGACCTGGTCTTCAACCCGGAATACGTCAGCAAGCTGCGCGGCTGCGGCGTGTCGTTCCTGGATTCCGCCACCGAGATCCTGCCGGCGGCGCTGCACTACATCGGCAAGCCGGCCTACAGCAAGACCGCCTCGGACTACGCCGCCGCGGCGCAGATGCTGAAGAAGGTGCGGCCCTATGTGACGCTGTTCAGCTCGTCGGGCTACATCAATGACATGGCCGGCGGCTCGATCTGCGTGGCCGTGGGCTGGTCGGGCGACATCAGCCAGGCCCGTCAGCGCGCCATCGACGGCAAGACCGGCCAGACCATCGAAACCCTGATCCCGTCCACCGGCGGCATCCTGTTCTTCGACGTGATGGTGATCCCGGCCGACGCACCGCGGCCCGGCAATGCGCAGAAGTTCATCGACTACATCCTGCGCCCCGAGGTGCATGCCGGCCTGACCAACAAGGTCCTGTACGCCAACCCCAACCCGGCATCGCGGAAGTTCGTGCGCGCCGACGTGGCCAACAACCCCAGCGTGTTCCTGTCGCCGGCCGACCTGGGCAAGATGGTGGCGCCCGACGCCATCAACAACGACTTGCGCCGCCTGATGACGCGCACCTTCACGTCCTTCAAGACCGGCCTCTGACCGGGAGCCCGCCCGCGATGTCCAACGCCTCCGCGCCCGGCGCCGGCTACCTGCAGATCCGCGACGTCGTCAAGGATTTCAGCGGTTTCAAGGCCGTCAACCACGTCAGCCTGGACATCGCCAAGGGCGAGATCTTTGCGCTGCTGGGGTCGTCGGGCTGTGGCAAGAGCACGCTGCTGCGCATGCTGGCGGGCTTCGAGACGCCCACCAGCGGCCAGATCATCCTGGACGGCCGCGACCTCGCCGATCTGCCGCCCTACCAGCGGCCGATCAACATGATGTTCCAGAGCTACGCGCTGTTCCCGCACCTGACGGTGTGGGACAACATCGCGTTCGGCCTGCGGCGCCAGGGGCTGCCCAAGGACGAGGTGAGTTCGCGCGTGGACGCGATGCTCAAGCTGGTGCAGCTGGAGCGTTTCGCCAAGCGCAAGCCTCACCAGCTCTCCGGCGGCCAACAGCAGCGCGTGGCGCTGGCCCGCAGCCTGGCCAAGCAGCCACAGTTGCTGCTGCTGGACGAACCGCTGGGCGCGCTGGACAAGAAGCTGCGCGAGCAGACGCAGATCGAGCTCGTGAACATCATCGAGAGTGTGGGCGTGACCTGCGTGATGGTCACCCACGACCAGGAGGAGGCCATGACCATGGCCTCGCGCATCGCCGTCATGAGCGAAGGTCGCTTCCTGCAGGTGGGCCCGCCGGGCGAGATCTACGAGACACCGAGCTCACGTTTCGTGGCCGACTTCATCGGCAACGTGAACCTGATGGACGGCACGCTGGCGGTGGACGAACCCGACCACGTGATCATCGACAGCGCCGACTGCCGCCACTACGTGGGCCACGGCATCACCGGCCACGAAGGCATGGCGGTGACGGTGGCGCTGCGGCCGGAGAAGATCCACGTCTCGCGCCAGAAGCCGGCGGACGAGTTCAACACCGCGCGCGGCACGATCAAGGAGATGTCGTACTTCGGCAGCTTCACCGTCTACCACCTGCAGCTGGCCAGCGGCGCCATGCTCAAGGTCAGCCAGGCCAACGTGCAGCGCCACAAGGACGACGAGCTGACCTGGGGCGACGAGGTCTGGGCGCACTGGTCGCGCTCGGCGCACATCGTGCTGACCCAATGACGGTCTGACACCCATGGAGCGCCTCAAGTCGATCTTCAGCAGCCGCGCGCCGGTGATCGGTGTGCCGTATGCGTTCCTGCTGCTGTTCTTCCTGCTGCCCTTCCTGGTGGTGATGAAGATCAGCGTGTCCGAGATGGAGGTCGTGACCTTCAAGGACCTGCTGACCTGGGAAGAAGGCGTGCTGCAGCTGACGCTGAAGTTCGGAAACTACCTGTACATCTTCGAAGATCCGCTCTACGTCAGCACCTACCTGTCCAGCGTCAAGTACGCGGCGGCCACCACGGTGCTGTGCCTGCTGATCGGCTATCCGTTCGCCTACTTCATGGCACGGGCCAAGCCGACGCTGCAGCCGGCGCTGCTGATGCTGGTGATGCTGCCCTTCTGGACCAGCTTCCTGCTGCGCGTCTACGCCTGGAAGGGCCTGCTGTCGGAGAACGGCTGGGTGCATGACGCGCTGGTGGGCAGCGGCATCGACCAGCTGCTGTTCGCGTTCGGCTTGATCCCGGCGCCGGGCAAGCTGATGAACACGCCGTTCTCGCTGGTGCTGGGCATGGCCTACACCTACCTGCCGTTCATGATCCTGCCGCTCTACGGCAACCTGGCCAAGCTGGACCTGCGGTTGCTGGAGGCCGCCGCCGACCTCGGCGCCAGCCCCTGGACGGCCTTCTGGAAGGTGACGGTGCCGCTCTCACGCGCCGGCATCATCGCTGGCGCCATGCTGGTGTTCATCCCCTGCGTTGGCGAATACGTGATCCCGGAACTGCTGGGCGGTCCGGAGACGCTGATGATCGGCCGCGTGATGTGGGACGAGTTCTTCGCCAACAACGACTGGCCGATGGCGTCCAGCGTGGCCGTGGTGATGATCCTGCTGATCATCGTGCCGCTGGCGCTGTTCAACAAATACCAGGCCGAATCGCAGGACGGCCAGGGGTCGGCACGATGAAGGCCGCGGCCGTCAACCGCTGGTTCGCGCGCGGCTGGCTGATCGCCGGCTTCGTCTTCCTGTACCTGCCCATCGTGGCGCTGGTGGTCTTCTCCTTCAACGACTCGCCCGTGCCCAACGCCTGGCGCGGCTTCACGCTCAAGTGGTACCGCGATCTGGCGGGTGACGGCGAGATCATCGCCGGCCTCTGGCTGAGCCTGCAGATCGCCTTCCTCACCGCCTGCGGTGCGGTGGTGCTGGGCACGCTGGCGGCGTTCACGCTGGTGAAGTACAAGCGCTTCTTCGGCCGTACCGCGTTCTCCGGCATGGTCAATGCCCCGCTGGTGATGCCCGAGGTCGTGGTGGGCCTGTCGCTGCTGCTGATGCTGGTGAGCGTGCAGCGCGCCGTCGGCTGGCCCGACCGTGGCCTGATGACCATCTGGTTCGGCCACCTGCTGCTGGGCGTGGCCTACGCCACCGTGGTCATCCAGGCAAGGTTGCGCGACCTGAACCCGCAGCTGGAAGAAGCCGCGATGGACCTCGGCGCGAAGCCGCCGCAGGTCTTCTGGCTGGTGACGCTGCCGATGATCGCGCAGGCCCTGGCCTCGGCCTGGCTGCTGACCTTCACGATTTCGCTGGACGACGTCGTCATCTCCGCCTTCCTGTCCGGGCCGGGTGCGACGACGATGCCGCTGGTGATCTTCTCGCGTGCGCGCCTGGGGCTGGACCCGAGCGTGAACGCGGTGGCCACCCTCATCGTGGCCGTGGTGGCCGTCGGTGTGGTGCTGGCCAGCTGGTTGATCGCACGTGCCGAACGCCGGCACGCGCAGGAGATGGCGGCCGCCACGCGCGGCTGAACCCCAAGGATTCTTCGAGGAGAGCGACTGATGAACACCGTTCGTCCCACCCTGCTGGCGCTGGCCCTGGCCGCCGCCTTCCCGGCGCTGGCGCAGACCAGCAACGACCAGATCCTGCAGGAACTGCGGGCCCTGCGTGACCGCGTGAATCAGCTGGAGGCCCAGCTGAAGGCGGCGCAGGAGAAGCCCAAGGAAGCGCAATGGGGCATGACCCCCGAGCAGGTGCAGGAGTTCAACCGCATCGCGATCAAGACCGAGTCGCTGCAGGACAGCTTCACCGACCAGGGCTTCAAGGGCCTGGTGATCAACGGCATGATGGACCCCACGTTCATCTGGACCAACACGCGCGGCGGCAGCTTCGCCTTCCTGAACGCCTTCGGAGGCAGCGGCAGCGATTTTTCGTACCCGGACGATGGCTTCGGCTACGACAACTCCTACTTCGGCCAGGTGCGCCTCGACTTCCAGAAGGAGACGGAGGACGGCACCAAGTGGCGGCTGACGCTGGCGCCGCAGAAGAACGCCAGCTCCGGCTACAACATCGGCTCCATCATCCACGAGGCCAGCGTCTCGCTGGAGCTCACCGACAACCAGACCCGGCTGTGGGTCGGCCAGATCCCCGACTGGTCGGGCTATGAATACGCCTGGAGCGACCAGCAGCCGCTGATCACCCACAACCTGCTGTTCGATTTCACGCTGCCGAGCTTCTACACCGGTGCGGCCATCGACATCACGCGCGGCAAGTGGTGGACGCGCGTGTTCCTGGGCAACATGAACGCCAGCCGGTACGACCGCGACAACAAGGCCGACGTGCTGGCCTACCGCGTCGACTACTCCAAGGGCGAGTTCGATGGCTTCGGCTTCGCCGGCGTGCACGGCCGGAGCTTCGGCGCCGACATCCACGCGCTGGAGCTCGACGGCTACTACATCCGAGGCGACTGGACGCTGCAGGGCCAGCTGGCCTGGGGCCGTATCGAAAACGGTGCCGCCAATGGCGACGCCGAATGGACCGGCCTCTCCGGCCTGGCGGCCTACAACTTCACGCCCCGCCTGAAGGGCACCGTGCGCGCCGACTACGTCAAGAACGACAAGAACGGCGGCGGCATCTTCGGCTCGGTGCCGGCCTGTGGCGACGACGACTGCAACATCCTGGTGGCCGACGGCCGCAACGGCTTCGGCCCGCAGATGGTCTACGACGACGCCAGCGCCACCTGGGGCGCCGACGCGTCCGGCAAGGGCAACAACCGCTATGCGCTGTCGCTGGGCCTGTCGTATCTGTATGGCCTGAACACCACCTTCAAGGTGGAATACCGGCTCGACGGTGCGAGCGGCAATGCCTTCATCGGTGCCCAGGGCAACTACCGCAAGACCAACCATCTGCTCGGCACCTCGGTGGTCGTCACCTTCTGATCGGCTGAACCGCAGGGAGGCGGCCATGGGCGCCAACGAACGCATCGACTGGCACGCCCGTGCCGCGGATCTCACGCTCGACGGGCGTGCCGTGATCGACGGCCGCCGCGTCGATGCGGCCGACGGCCAGGTCTTCGACAAGCACTCGCCCATCGACGGCCGCCGCCTCGGCGCCGTGGCGCGCGGCCAGGTGGCCGACGTCGAAGCCGCGGTGCGCAGCGCGCGTGCCGCCTTCGAAGACGGCCGCTGGGCCGGCAAGGCACCGGCGGCGCGCAAGAAGATCCTGCAGCGCTTCGCCGAGAAGATCACCGCAGCGCGGGACGAACTGGCGCTGCTGGAGACGCTGGACATGGGCAAGCCCATCCAGTACGCACTCAGCGTGGACGTGCCCGCCGCGGCACGCACCATCGCCTGGTACGCCGAGGCCATCGACAAGGTCTACGATCAAATCGCACCGACGGCCGCCAACGCGCTGGCGCTGATCACGCGCGAGCCGATGGGCGTGGTCGGTGTCATCGTGCCCTGGAACTACCCGATGATCATGGCCGCCTGGAAGCTCGGGCCGGCCCTGGCCACCGGCAATTCGGTGGTGCTCAAGCCCAGCGAGAAGAGCCCCTACACCGCGCTGCGCCTGGCCGAACTGGCGGTGGAGGCCGGCATCCCGCCAGGCGTGTTCAACGTGGTGCCCGGCTACGGCCATGAGGCCGGCGAAGCGCTGGCCATGCACATGGACGTGGATGCCATCGGCTTCACCGGCAGCACGCGAACCGGCCGCCGCATGCTGGACTACGCCGGCCGCAGCAACCTCAAGCGGGTCTACAACGAACTCGGCGGCAAGTCGGCCTTCGTCGTCTTCCCCGACTTCGCCGAAGTCGAGCGTGCCGCGAAGACGGTAGCCGGCAGCATCTTCTTCAACCAGGGCGAAAGCTGCAACGCGCCCTCACGCGTGCTGGTGCACGCCGGCATCGCCGACCGCTTCGTCGAGGTCGTGCGCGCCGAACTGCCGCAGTACCAGCCGGCCGACCCGTTGGACGCGTCCACGGTGATGGGCGCGCTGGTGGACGGCACCCAGCTCAAGACCGTGCTCGGCTACATCGAGGCCGGCAAGAGCGAGGGCGCCCGCCTGGTCGGCGGCGGCCAGCAGGCGCGGGCCGACACCGGCGGCTGTTATGTCGAACCCACGGTGTTCGACGGTGTGCTCAATGGCATGACTATCGCGCGCGAGGAGATCTTTGGCCCGGTGCTGTCGGTCATCCGCTTCGAGACCGAGGCCGAAGCGATCGCACTCGCCAATGCCAGCGCCTACGGCCTGCAGGCCAGCGTCTGGAGCGACAACCTCAGCCGCGCCCATCGCGTGGCACGCGCCCTGCGCGCCGGCACGGTGCATGTGAACCAGTACGACGAGGACGACATCACGGTGCCGTTCGGTGGCTACAAGCAGAGCGGCAACGGGCGCGACAAGAGCCTGCATGCGCTGGACAAGTACACCGAGCTGAAGACCACCTGGCTGCGCATCGACCCGGCGTGAGCCGCGGCACCGCCCTGGCCGCCCCCTGGCTGGCCTACGCCGCGCTGGCGTCCAGCATGCTGCTGGTGGGCAGCTATGTCGGGCTGTCCAAGGTGCTGGTCGGTGTCTTCCCAGTGTTCCTGCTGGCCTGGCTGCGCTTCGGCATCGCGGCGCTCGCCATGCCGCACTGGCTGAAACGCCCCGCCGCTGAGCCACCGCTGTCCCCGCGAGACCGCAGCCTGTTGTTCTGGGAAAGTTTCCTCGGCAACTTCGGCTTCTCCATCTGCATGCTGTTCGGTGTGGCGGCCACGTCTGCAGTGGCCGCCGGTGTGGTGATGGCCACACTGCCGGCCATGGTGGCGCTGCTGTCGTGGGCTGTGCTGCGCGAACGCATCGACCGCCGCATGGCGGCGGCCATCGCCTGCGCCGTCAGCGGCATCGGGGTGCTGGCGCTGATGCGGGGCGGCAGCGTCGCGCCCGGGCCCTGGTGGGGCTACGCGCTGCTGGTCGGCGCGGTGCTCTGCGAAGCCAGCTACGTGGTCATCGGCAAGCAGCTCACCGCGGCGCTGTCGCCGCGCCGCATCAGCGCGCTGATCAACCTCTGGGGCCTGGTGCTGGTCACTCCGCTGGGACTGTGGCAGGCCACGCGCTTCGACTTCGGCCAGGTGGCGTTCCCGCATTGGGGTCTGCTCGCCTTCTACGCGCTCGCAGCCAGCGTCTGGTCCGTCTGGCTGTGGATGCGCGGCCTGCAGCGCGTGCCGGCCAGCCGCGCCGGCGTGTTCACGGTGCTGTTGCCCGTGACGGCCACGGCCGTGGGTGTGCTGCTGCTGGACGAACCGTTCACCGGCCGCCACGCGTTGGCGGCAGCCTTGGCGTTGACGGGGCTCTTCCTGGCGGTCTGGCCCGGCAGGGCTGTCAAGGCCGCCTGATCGGGAAACGCTTAATACATTTGTACGATTGCATTAATGTCGCATTCATGCAACAATTCAGGCATGAATGATTCTCGACTCAACACCACGCTTCACCAGACCCTCGAAACCCTGGCCGCCACCCCGGCCGGCTTCTCCGTCAGTGACGTCACCGGCCATGGGCCGGAACAGGTTCGCCGCGCCGCGCAGGCCCTTGTGGCGGCCGGCCGACTGCACCGCGCCACGGTGGGCACCCGCCGCGTGCGCTACTTCGCCAGCGCCGCTGGTGCGAGCGCGTTTCAGAAGGTGCAGCCATCCACCAGCCCGGCGCGTGCCCTGGCCACCACGCGCAGCAAGGCGCGCTGGTCCACCGATGAGCCCGGTCTGATCACGGCGCAGACGCGCATCATCAAGGCACCGCCGCTGCCGCGCGACGTGCTGCGCACCAACACCTACCCGATGTACTGACGCCGCAGCCGCGCCGCCTGGCGGCGAGGGCAAACCCTCGCGGCCGGGCAGTGGTCACGACAGTTCGAACTGCGCGATCTTGTGCAGCAGGCGGTCACCGTGCGATTGCAGTTGGCCGGACGCGTCGGCCAACTGCCGCACCAGGCGCAGGTTTTCGTCCGCACCCTGGCTGATGTCGACCAGATTGGCCTTCAAGGCCGTGGCCTGGTCCTTGCCGTCGCGGGACATGGCCGCCACCCGCTCGACAGCCTCATGGATGGCGTCGATCTGTCCATCGCTTTCGGACAGGGCTGCGGTGGTTTCCTGGACCAAGGCCCCGCAGGCCTCGACGTCCTGGCCAGACCGGCTGACGATGTCGCCGATCTTGCGTGAGGCGTCGGCGCTGCGCAGCGCCAGGCTGCGCACCTCCTGCGCCACGGTGGCAAAACCGCGGCCGGCCTCGCCGGCCTTGCTGGCTTCCACCGAGGCATTGAGTGCCAGGATGTTGGTGCGGAAGGCGATCCCGTCGATCACCCGCACGATGTCGCCGATTTCTCGGCTGTTGACGCGCAGTTGGTCCATGCGCTGGTTCAGGCGCCCCATGTGCTTGCGGTTGCGGGCCGACGCCAGGCGCAGGCCCTGCACCCGGTCGACCACCTGCTCGATGTCACGGCCACAGGCCGTGAGCTCCCGGGCATAACGCTCCACACCGTCGAGCACCGTGGCGAGATTCTGCGCCGCTTCGGTGTTGCGGCGGGACAGGTCGGCATTGCCATGTGCCACCGTCTGCGTGGCCTGGTTCACCGCGGCGGCACTCTGGTGCACCGAGGCCAGCAGGTCGGACAGCCGCACCAGGGCGCGGGTCATGTCGCGCATGGTCTGCGCCACCTCGTCGTCGCCACGGGGCTCCAGCCGCGCCGTCAGCTTGCCGTCCGCCATGCGTTCCATCTGGATTGAGAGCTGGCGCAGCCCGCCATTCATCACCAGGAAGAAGCTGTAGACGATGAAGCCGGCGGCCACCAGGCAGACGGCCACCATGATGGCCACACCGTCCCGCGCCTGGCGGGCGTTGTCCATGGCGTCACCCAAGGCCGCTTCCAGCCGCTGGGTCAGGCTGCTACGAAGCCCGGCCACCTCTTCGCGTGCCGCGTTGTAGAGCGCGGCATTGCGCTGGGCGTCGACCAGGCCCCCATGGCCCAGTGCTTCGGCACGTGTCCAGTCCAGGTAGCGGCGGGTGGCCTCCAGATGCGGCCGCGGTGCCGTCGACGTGCCACCCTCCAGCAAGTCGACCGGACGCTGAACCTGGTTCCACAGGCGCTGGACTTCGCCAAACGTGATGGCGGCCCGGACCACATGCTCGGTCACCGGGGCCGCGGCCTCCTCGGCCAGGCCCAGCACCGCCCGCCGCAGCAGGGCCAGCGAGGTCTGCAGCGTCGGAAGGTCGCCCAGGGCGAGATCGGCCATGGCGCTTTGCGCCCCGTCACGGCTGGCCTGGGCCTGGATGGCGGCGACGGCGTCGTGTCGGAGTGACTGGGTGGCCAGCAGCGCCTGGGCATCGATCGGCCGTCGGGCGTCGTAGGGCAGGTCCTGGGCCTGGACGGCACGCTCGACCGCGGCGCGTGCGCGTTCCCAGCTGGCGCCCAGGTTCAGACCACTGGCCAGTGCCGCCTGGGTGGCCTGAACCAGCCGGGCATGCGCCGCCACGCGTTCGTCCTTCCCCGGCGTGCGGCCGGTCTCGAGGGCGCGGGCGCCACTGCCCAGTTCGACCCGCAGGTCAGACACCGCCGCCACCAGCCGCACGCCGGCCAGGCGCTGCTGCGACAGCTTGTAGGCCGCCTGGTACTGCAGCAGGAAGTTGACGCTCAGCGCCGCCAGCGGCAGGCCCAGGATGGCCAGCAGCAGCAAGACCTTGGCACGCACGCTGATGCGGCGCAGCGGCCGCACCCCCAAGGCCCAGATGCCGTGGTACGCGAAGAACTCGCGCCAACGGCCCTGCCCGGCAACCCGGGCACCCGGTGTCAAGGCAGAACGCAGGGTGGAAAGCGACAACAGCATGGCACTCCTCGGCACGCGTCCATCGGCGACGCAGGGCTGCCCTGCGCGAATGACGCCTGTCTTCTATCGGCACCACCCCGACAACTTGAAGCGATTTTCGGCTTGTGTTGGCGCTAATAGCCAGATAAGCCATTTATTCGCATATCACCACGGCAAATCTCTTCTGATCAGCCGCTACAGCATTGCTGAGCCCTGCCGATAACCCTGAGACCTCACGTTCGCCAAGCCATGACCGAACACGTGCTGAACCTCGACGAACCTGCCGCGCCCCGGCTGGTCGACCGTCTGTGGCCGCGCCGACTGGCCGCCGGTGCCGCCATCGCCGCCGCGGCCGTGTTGGCGTGGACCGGCGGATGGCCGGGACTGCTGGGCCTGACATTGATGGGCGCCAGCGTATTCTGGTGGCGATCGGCGGGTGCCGACACGCCGACGCCTGAGCCCACCGCAGAGTCCGCCGGGCCGAACGCCGGGCGTCATGGCGCCGAAGTCATGGTCACCCAGGTGGTGCCGGTGTGGAGCCGCCAGCTGGAACTCACGCGCAACGCCGCCTCCGAGGGCGTCAGCGGCATCCTCAACAGCTTCGCCACCATTTCCGGCGCCCTGCACGATCTCACCGAGAAACTGCAGGCGCAGAACATCGCCGCCGAGCCTGGTGTGGTGGCCGACACCGTCGGGCGGGAGGCGGCCGCACTGGCGCCGCTGCTCGCGGCCAGCCAGCGGGCCTTTGCCCAGCGCGACGAAGCCTTCGCGACCCTGGCCCGCTGCGCCGAAAGCGTCACCGAGCTTCGACATCACGCCAAGACCGCCCGCGAACTCGCCCGCCACACGCGGCTGGTGGCCTTCAATGCCAGCATCGAATCGCAGCGCCGCGACAACGCCAGCCAGGCCCGGGACGACGGCCGGCAGGCCGTGGCCACCGAGATCCGCATGCTGGCCACGCGCATCGGCGAAACCGCCGACCGCATCGACACGCTGATCGCTGGTCTCGAAGGACCGCTCAACGAGGCCCATCGCCGCGGCGAGATGACGGACAGCAGCAACGATGAACTGCGCCTGGAGATCGACCTCGCGGCACGCCAGGCCCTGCACACGCTGATCGGCAGCCTGGGTGCCGCACTGGCCGGTTCCGACGACGTGGCGCAGACCGTGGCCATGCTGCGCAGCGAGCTGGACGACAGCTTCCTGCACTTCCAGTTCGGCGACCGTGTCAGCCAGATGCTGTCCATCGTGTCCAACGACATGGGCAACCTCGCGCAATGGCTAGCCGCGAACCCGACCGCCACGCAGAGCGACGCCGTGCGCTGGCTGGAAGCCCTGGAAGCGGCCTACACGATGGAAGAGCAGCGCTCCGAGCACCACGGCAACGTGCACGTGCAGCAGAGCAGCGGCGTCGATTTTTTCTGAGACGGGGAATCCCATGAGCAAGACCGTGATGATCGTGGACGATTCGGGCAGCTTCCGAACCGTCGTCAAGCTGGCGCTGCAGAAGGCCGGCTACACCACCGTCGAGGCCATCGACGGCAAGGACGCCGTGGGCAAGCTCGACGGCCGCAAGCTCAACCTGATCGTCTGCGACGTGAACATGCCCAACATGGACGGGCTGTCATTCCTGCGGCATCTGAAGACGACCGGCAGCTACAAGTTCACCCCGGTGATCATGCTGACCACCGAGAGCCAGGACGCCAAGAAGGCCGAAGGCCGCGCCGCCGGTGCGCGCGCCTGGATCACCAAACCCTTCCAGCCTTCCCAGCTCGTGGACGCCGTCAACCGGCTCTGCGTCTGAGACCTGCCTGCCCACCGCCGTGGCCGCTCCCACCGTCCTGCCGATCGACGATTCGGCCGCCGTGCGCAGGCTCATGCGCATGGCGCTGGAACGCGCCGGCTACGCGGTGGCCGAGGCTTGCGATGGCGAGGACGCGATCGACCAGTTGGTGGCGGTGACCCCCGACGCCATCGTCTGCGACCTGGGCATGCCGCGTCTGGATGGGCTGGGCTTCCTGCGCTACCTGCGCCATCACCCCCGTCTGCGCCAGGTGTCGCTGCTGGTGCTGTCCACCGAATCACGGCAGACCGTCAAGGACCAGGCCCGGGTGCAAGTTGCCCAGGCCTTCCTCCAGAAACCCTGCCGGCCCGGCGACCTGATCGCGGCGATCCGCCGGCTTGTGCACTGAGACCCCCATGGACACCCCTGCCTTGACCCTCGGCCCTGACCTCACCATCGGCTTCGCCGCCGCCTGGCGTGAAACCCTGGCCGACGCCGTGAACGGCGGCGGCGAAGTGGCCCTGAACCTTGCCGACGTCACCGACTTCGACAGTGCCGGTGTGCAACTGCTGCTGGCGGCCCGTCGCAGCCTGGCCGAACGTGGGCAGGCACTGCAGATCGTGGCCGCGTCGCCCGTGGTGCGCGACGGCCTGCAGGTCTTCGGCCTGCAGACCCTGCTGGCCGACTGAGGAGAGACCGCCATGTCCGCCTACGACGACGACGCAGAGATCATCGCCGCCGCCCGCGCCGGCTTCCTCGACGAAGCGGCCGACATGCTGGCGCAGTTCGAGCAGGCCCTGCTGGTGATGGAGACCGCGCCCGAAGACGCCGAGAACCTGAACGCCGCCTTCCGCGCCGCCCACACCATCAAGGGCACGGCCGGCCTGTTCGGCTGCGATGCCGTGGTGGTGTTCACGCACGAGGTCGAGACCCTGCTCGAAGGCCTGCGCAGCGGGCAGTTGCAGGTGAGCGACGACATCGTGGCTGCTCTGCTGCAGGGCCGCGACCAGATCGAGACCTTGATCGACGAGGTGCGCACCGGCCACACCGACCCGGCCGTGGCCGAGCGCAGCGTGCACCTCGGTGCAGAGATTCGCGCGCTCTACGGCGGCAGCAAGGGCACGCCGGCCAAACCGCAGGCCTCAGTCATCGGCGCCGCGGACACCACCGCGGACGCAGGCGGTGCCGAGCCCTGCTGGCACCTGTCGCTGCGGTTCACCAAGGACGCCCTGCGCAACGGCCTCGATCCGCTGGCCTTCCTGCGATAC